>JAEUTO010000006.1 GCA_016787785.1 Bacteroidia bacterium
ATCTGCTTTTTCTTTGGCGGATTTTTCTGCCAGTTCTTTTTCAGCTTTTGCTTTTGCAGCGGCCTCAGCGGCTGCTTTTTCTTTTGCAGCATTTTCTGCAGCTATCTTATCCGCTGCTTCTTTCTCTGCCTTTGCTTTTGCAGCGGCTTCCGCATCTGCTTTTTCTTTGGCAGATTTTTCTGCCAGTTCTTTTTCAGCTTTTGCTTTAGCCGCAGCTTCGGCTGCTAGTTTTTCTGCTGCTGCTTTCTCAGCAGCTTGTTTTTCTGCCGCTTGTTTATCGGCTAATTCTTTCTCTGCTTTTGCTTTAGCCGCAGCCTCGGCTGCTAGTTTTTCTGCGGCTGCTTTCTCAGCAGCTAGTTTTTCTGCCGCTTGTTTTTCTGCTAATTCTTTCTCTGCTTTTGCTTTAGCCGCAGCCTCGGCTGCTAGTTTTTCTGCAGCCGCTTTCTCCGCTGCTAATTTGGCTTCTTCTGCTGCCTTAGCTTTAGCGGCAGCTTCTGCAGCTGCTTTTTCCTTTGCTGCATTTTCCGCTGCAAGCTTTTCAGCCGCAGCTTTTTCTTTCGCTGCGTTCTCGGCAGCAAGTTTTTCTGCTGCCGCTTTTTCTGCCGCTGCTTTCTCGGCCGCTGCTTTTTCCTTTGCTGCATTTTCTGCTGCAAGTTTTTCTGCCGCTGCTTTTTCTGCTGCTAATTTATCTGCAGCAGCTTTTTCTTTCGCTGCGTTCTCAGCCGCAAGTTTTTCTGCTGCTGCTTTTTCTGCAGCTAATTTATCGGCCGCTGCTTTTTCGGCTGCCGCTTTTGCAGCAGCTTGTTTATCTGCTTCTGCTTTTTTATTAAGATCTTCTTCTTCTTTTATAATTTTTTGAATTAATTCCAAACGATCTTTTGGATATTTTTTTCCCGGCAACAGGGTAAGCGATTTTTCGTAGTTGGCTTTCGCGTTCGTCCAATCTTGTTTTGTAAAAGCAGCATCTCCGGCTGCAATAGCGGCATCGTATTTTTGGATCAGTGCTTTTTCTGCCTCTTTGATCCGAGCGAGTGCACCTAACATCTGTTCAGTATAACTCGCATCATCAGAAAAAGCCTTTTTTGAACCGTTGTAGGCGATGTTTAATAAAGGTTGGTTTAGCGTAGAATAATCAATTCCCGGCAAAGGTTCAAACAACGTAAACGACTCGATATTAAGCGCTGATTTAAAATTCTTACTTGTTTTATCGGCCGGCACGTCCATTGTTGAAACAGCCACTTTTTTTGTACTTAGTCCGGGACTGCTCATAACAATTGTGTAAATGCCATTTGGCGGAATATCTAATTTAAAACGACCACTTCCATCTGAAGTTGTCTCCGTAACAACGGTTGAGCCTTTTAAAAGTTTAATGCTGGCACCGCCCATGCCCTTGCCCTCTTTTTCTATTGTACTACTGAATACAAATACCCAGTCTTGAGAAAATATTTTTGTACAAAAAAGTAAAAAAACAAGCGTGATCTTAAAATAGTTCTTCATCGTTTTTATAAGTGGATTTTAAAATTAAGCAAATTTGTATTTTATCACAAAATTAATTATCAATAGTTGTTTGAAACCAAAAGTCATTTTGGATGCCTTTGTTGTTTAGATGCAAAGCCGCTTTTCTTTCCATAAAAATGCGATATTTAAAGCACGCAAAAACACATAATTTGCTCCAAATTACACAGACGTAAGATTTAGTAAAATTTTGTTTTCGTTTAAAATTTGTGATGAAGCAATTTGATCTTAGTTTGTAACCAACATTAAATTGATTTAGAGTTTATAATGTGCTAAAGAATTAAACTTTTGATAACCGATATAAATTAATTTTAACATATCTTTAGCAACTATTTAATTTATATGAAAACCTTTCTATTTGCTCTTTTATTAAGTCTGGCGTCATTTTCTGTTTTTTCACAAAACGTAGGTATCGGTAATAATAACCCACAGTCAAAATTACATGTTACCGGGGCAATAAGGTCTGATACGTTAATTTACACCGGCCCAACCGTTAGAAACTTATTTGCCGCTCCAAATGGGCGCATATACGATAGCCTTGTTGTTACTGCTGCAGATTGGCTTATTAACGGCAATGCAAATATTGGTGCAACTAATTTTTTGGGAACAACAAATGCCAATGACCTTATCTTTAAAACCAATAACATTGAAGCGGCGCGTTTTACAGCGGCCAGCAGATTTGGAATTGGAACAGCCGCTCCAAATATTTCTGCATTGGTAGAAATGGTTTCTACTACAGGAGGTTTGCTGATTCCCAGAATGACTACTGCCCAACGCACCGCTATTGCAACGCCAGCAAATGGCTTATTAGTTTACGATATTACAGTTAACTGCCTGTTTTTTTATAATACAGCTTTAACTGCATGGCAATCACTTTGCGCACCACCTTTACCACCGGGAACCAATGATGTAAGTGGAACTTATCCTGCTTTAACAGTGATAGGTTTACAAACAACACCGGTTGCTGCTGTTACGCCAACTACAGGGCAAATTTTACAATTTAATGGTACAAGTTGGACCCCAACAAATGGAACTTTTTGGAACCTGTTGGGTAATGCCGGCACACTTCCTGCAACTAATTTTTTAGGCACTACCGATAACGTTGCGTTGGTATTTAGAACAAATAATATTGAACAGGCACGATTTGAAAATTCAGGTTTGTTTCATAACATGCAAGGCACTTTTGTAAACACTATTGGCTCTGACGCGCAAGGTATAAATAGCAACGCGGGTGGTGGCGCTTCTCTATCATGGCGACTTAATAATGGCGGCTATGCCGGTACTTTTTTCAACTCAAGCGTTTTGCCAAATGCCGGTGGCTTAGCAGTAAAGATATTAGCTACTAATGCGAGTAATACGATACTGGATGTTTCAACAGGAGTGCAGGGAACGGCTGGTTTGCCGGTGCTTGCTGCCAAAGGAAATGGATTTGTGGGCGTTGGTACTAACAACCCTCGCGGAAAATTTGATGTTTTAAATGGTGATGCTTATGTAGCTGATAATGTTTTTGCTGCCAGTAATTTCGGGGTTGGACGTTCTGCCACAATTATTTTTGCAGATAACCTAAAACCTTATACTGATAATAGTTTAAGGATCTATGATAATAATTCTAACTCTCATATTACACTTGACGCGAATGTGACTGGAGTGATACAATTTTACACGCCAGCAGGTAGTGCACCGGCCGCATTAGAAAATGTTGCCACCACAGGTGTTTTAGCAATTAATCCTTACGGTGGATTTGTTGGCGTTGGTACAACTGCCCCGCAGGCATATTTAGATGTAGTAAGCACTGCAAATGGCTTTGCAATGCCTCGCATGACAAGCGCACAAAGAAAAGCGATTGTTGCACCGGTGGCCGGCGTGCAGGTTTACGATACCAATCTATTAGGTTTTTATTATTGGGATGGCACTAAATGGGATTGTGCGAATAATCCAGCCGGAACAGTTCAATACTTTGCTAATACCACCGCACCAAATGGCTATTTAGAATGCAATGGCGCGGCTGTAAACAGAACAACTTACGCGGAGTTATTTGCAGCTATTGGCATAACATACGGCCCAGGTAATGGTACTACAACCTTTAATTTACCTGATCTGAGAGGAGAGTTTGTTAGAGGTTTTGATAATGGTAAGGGATCTGATCCTGGACGTGTTATTGGAACATGGCAAAGCCCATCTCCATTAGTTCATGATGACACCGCGGGTGCGGCAGCGCAGGATACGGATTTTTCAATGGACAATGCTGCTACCACAC
Source organism: Bacteroidia bacterium (assembly GCA_016787785.1). GTDB lineage: Bacteria > Bacteroidota > Bacteroidia > B-17B0 > Aurantibacillaceae > Aurantibacillus. Next base: position 3,773 of record JAEUTO010000006.1, read on the forward strand.
TATCTGACGCTTGGCCTACAGCAACTGTTGGCTCTATTCCTAACGCTTATTGGGGGCGCGGTAATTCGGCGTCACCGGTAGGAAACTGGGTGGTCTATGCTGGTCCAACAGCTCAGGGCATGATCAGCGCCGCCAGACCAAGAAACGTTGCTTTAATGCCATGCATTAAGTATTAAAACATGTGAATTCAATTAAGTGAAGATCTTATTTAAAATATTATTGCTCTCTGTTATTTCGATTAATTTATCGTCTCAAAACGAATTTTTTAATAGTGGCAGTTCCATTGCTGTACAAAGCGGTGGTTTAATTTTTGTTCAGGGCGAAGTGATAAACACGGATAATGGGGTAAATATTGGTACCATAAATAATTCCGGTACGATTGCACTATCTGGCGACTGGACAAATAACTCCATATCACCCGCACTTACTGCCACCGCCGGACTTGTTGAATTAAACGGAGCATTGCAGTTAATTACAGGAACAACTACAACTACATTTAATAATTTAACCTTGCTAGGTACTAATATAAAACGCTTAAATATTAACACAGTTGTTGGCGGCACCACAGGCGTTTTAAATCTAACCGCAAGAACATTAGATCTTAACAGCAATACTTTATTTGTTACTAACGCTTTGCAATCTGCCATAATAAGAACAACGGGTTATATTTTAAGTGAAACTCCGGCTGTTCCCGGATACGGAACAATACAATGGAATCTGGGAAATAATACAGGTAACTACGAATTTCCTTTTGGTACAGCAACAGCATCTTACATTCCTTTTTATTATAATATATCATCTGCCGGAACGCAAACTGGCGCAGGCAGTATAAGTGCTTCAACCTATCCAACAATTACAAGCGTTGCTGTTAATAACCGACCACTTCCCACGGGCGTTGCAGATCTAATTAATAATTGTGGTACCGAACATGCTATAAAAATGTTAGATCGTTTTTGGGTTATAAATGCTAATAATTATAGCACATTACCAACTGTTACAAAAAAAATAACGTACGTGGACGATGAATGGAACACAAATGCGTCCAGCACCAACTTAATAACAGAGCCGCTACTAAATACCTGGTATTACTCAACAACCGGTTGGACACCGATAACAAGCATCAATAATTCAATATTGAATGAACAAACTGTTACTACCAATACCAACTATGGCGTGTTTACTTTGGGCGAATACAGGCAATTAAACATTGGTCTTTTAAATATAGACAGCGTAAAGTGTTTTGGGCAAAGCAATGGTGTTATTCAGTTTTCTGCTACACCAGGATACGGGGTTAATTCATACAGCTGGAATTCTTTAGTATCTACCGACACAATAAAAACGAATTTAATTGCAGGAACATATACCATTATTGCAACGGATATTATGGGCTGCTCTGATACCCTAAATGATATAAATGTTTTTGAACCCACTATCTTAACGCATAGTTTAACTGCAAATGATTATTCATTTTGCAGAAACCAAACGTTACAACTTAATGCAAATTATGCTGGAGGCACCAAACCCTATACCTTAAATTGGAGCACGGGAATTACCAATACTAATTTATTAAATAGCTCTTCAGCCATTGTATTAACGCCAACCAACAGCGGACAATACAGCACCTTGTTGACTGATAAGAATAATTGTTTGATTCATGACACCATAAGTATTAATGTTAACCAATTACCTGTTGTAAATTTTACTTCAGCTATTACATCAGGTTGTCAACCGCTTTTGGTAAACTTTTTAAATATTTCAGGTAATAATCCAAATATCAGTTTTTATCAATGGGATTTTAATAATGGAAACTCATCTAATTCAGCCTCTCCCACTATTGTTTTTAATGATCCGGGAACGTTTAGTATTTCGTTAATTGCCACATCAGATAGTGGTTGTGTAAATTCAAATACAAAAAATAGTTACATAACTGTTTACCCAAAACCTAAAGCCGATTTTATTTACTCATCTATAATTGATTTAGATATCATGAATCCTAAGATCGAATTTCAAAACTCTTCTTCAGGTAACTATTCTTCTTCAGTTTGGAATTTCGGCGATGGAAGTTATACCACTCAAACGCATCCAGCGCATACATTCTATGATGTTGGTTACTTTAATGTAACGCTTATAGTATCTAATATTTATACCTGTGTTGATTCTGTTACCAAGCAAATTGAGATTAAGGATATACCAACCATTTTTGTTCCAAACGCATTTACACCTAAAAACGCAGATGGTTTAAACGATGTGTTTAAAGTAAAAGGTATTAACTTCAATGAATTTAGTATGCTTATTTTTGATAGGTGGGGAGAAAAAATTTATGAAACAAATGATCCTACTCAAGGCTGGGATGGAACCTACAAAGGACAAGAATGTAAGATGGACGCCTATATTTATAAGATCTCATATAAATTTCTTTATGGAAGTCAACGTGGTTTAGCTAAAACACTTGTTGGACATGTTACACTCTTAAACTAATAGCGAATAACAAGCATTCAGCAATGTTGCATGATCTTAGGTCTGGTATATGTTTTCGGTAAACAAAAACAGGTCATTTCTTAAAGATCCAATACAGTATTGCTATAACAATAACAATGGCCAACCCCATAAATATCCTATTAGGGTTTGTTTTGGGTTTCGAAATATTTGAAGTTTGTTTTTCAAGACCTAAGATATCTTTTTCTACAAAAATCTTTTCAGGCTTTTCTTTTTTGTTATTTTCTTTTAGATCCATTTTTTATCGCCCTCGTCATATAATTACTTAAAGTTATAACCATTCAACCTTAACTTAGTTTAAACTTTTTTCTTCGTTTTTTGTTATGTTAATAGGAACATAAAAAAATAAAAAATGACTAGGTTAAAAAAAGGGGATAGTGTTAAGTGGCTTTCTGTAGATAAAGAAGAATATAAAATTGTGGCTACAAAAGAAGAACCGCACATAACCGAAAATGGAGAGAAGATTGAGGTACTAGAAGGGAATGATTTTATAATCGCAAAAAAACACAAAGAAGATGGCGCATTTGGCGCCTTTCAACATGTGCCTATGCAGCATCTTGAGTTTATAATATAGATCTATAAAAAAAGCCCATTCACAACACGAATGGGCTTTTTGGTTTTTGAACGTGGTCATGTAGGGAGTCGAACCCCAAACCTCCTCATCCGTAGTGAGGTGCTCTATCCAGTTGAGCTACATAACCCTAAATTCGTCTGCAAAAATATACATTTTTTTAATACCTTGCAAAGGATTTATTTAAAAGACCTATGCAAAACATAATCGAAGCCGCATGGCTGAATAGAGAGTTATTAAAGGAAAAAACAACTTTAAGTGCTATTAATGAAGTAATTGAATTATTAGATAAAGGAGCCCTGCGCGTTGCAGAGCCATTAAAGGATGGTAACTGGCAGGTGAACGACTGGGTTAAAAAGGCCGTGATCATGTATTTTCCTACCCGCAAAATGGCTACCATTGAAGTGGGTCCGTTCGAGTTTCATGATAAAATGTCTTTAAAAACAAACTATGCGCAATTAGGGGTACGTGTTGTGCCACCTGCGGTTGCCCGCTACGGCTCATTTTTGGCAAGTGGTGTGATTATGATGCCGAGTTATGTAAACATTGGCGCTTATGTTGATAGTGGTACCATGGTTGATACCTGGGCAACAGTAGGTAGTTGCGCGCAGATTGGAAAAGATGTTCATTTAAGCGGCGGCGTTGGTATTGGGGGTGTATTAGAGCCTGTGCAGGCTGCGCCGGTTATTATAGAGGATAATTGTTTTTTGGGTTCGCGCAGTATTGTAGTTGAGGGGGTAAGAGTAGGTAAGGAAGCGGTTTTGGGAGCTAATGTAGTGCTTACAATGTCTACAAAAATAATTGATGTTACCGGAAATAAACCGGTTGAAACAAAAGGGTACGTGCCCGAAAGAAGTGTTGTTATTCCAGGAAGTTATACGAAATCTTTTCCTGCAGGTGATTACCAGGTACCCTGCGCTTTAATAATTGGTAAACGTAAAGAAAGCACTGATCTTAAAACTTCTTTGAACGATGCTTTGCGCGAAAATAATGTAGCAGTATGATGGTAACACTTTTAGTAATATTTGTTGTACATTTTTTAGCAGATTTTGTTTTTCAGTCTTCTAAAATGGCAACAGGTAAAAGTAAAAGTTTAAAATGGTTAAGCATTCATGTGCTCACTTATTCCCTTGTTTCGCTTATCACTTTCCTATTTCTCTTTATCAATTATGGCGAACTTTCTTTTGCTTTATGTTGGTGGATCATCAACGTGTTATTGCATTTTATTGTTGATTTTTTTACTTCAAAAATTACTTCAAGGTTTTGGGAAGAGAAAAATATGCGTTTCTTTTTTGTTATGATTGGCTTTGATCAGCTTATTCATAATATGTGTTTAATAAGCACTTTTTTTTGGTTAAAGGATGCGGTGTTATTGTGTGGTAATGCTTGAACGATGCCTTGATCAATGATTAATGATGTGCTTGTTCATTCCGCGAAATGAACTGAAGATCAGCGATTAATTTTAGAACGAATTCTAATTGTTCTTCTCTGCTAAGATCGCTATTGTCAAGTATCACCGCGTCATCCGCCTGTGTTAAAGGACTTTCTTCTCGACTAATATCTGCCATATCGCGTTTTAATAAACTCATCTCCACCTCTTCAATAGTAAAATACTGACCCTTACTACTAAATTCATCCTGTCTTCTTTTTGCACGTACATCGGGATCTGCGATCATAAACAGTTTTAATTCAGCTTTTGGAAAAACATGTGTTCCAATATCGCGTCCATCCATTACTACCGCTTTCTTTTTGCCCATTAAACGCTGCAATGCAACCATTTTTTCGCGTACTTCTTTAATAGCACTTACTTTACTTACAAGACCACTTACCTTCATGGTTCGTATTTCGCGTTCAACATCAACACCATTTAAAAGCACATCAGAATGGTGTGTTTTGGGGTTCACTTCAAATTCAACTTCAATTTTTGGAAGGCTTTTTAATAATGCTTTCAAATTAATTTCGTCGTTATCATTAATGAGTTTATGCTCTAAAGCATAGAGAGTAACTGCGCGATACATTGCGCCTGTATCAATGTAATTGTAACCCAATTTGTGAGCCAAAGCTTTAGCCAGTGTGCTTTTTCCGCAACTACTGTACCCGTCTATGGCTATTGTTATCTTTTGCACTGCTATAAATTTACAAATTTCTTTTTTGTAAAAAAATCAACATTTTATCGGAATTTGACCAATAGTCTCATTTTTTTACTTTTAAAAAGTTATTAAAAAGGGTGGTTCACTTTTGCTTTTAATTTAAATTTGCCCTTTAATAAAAATACTATGAAAGCAGACGTACTTTTAGGTTTACAGTGGGGTGATGAAGGAAAAGGTAAAATAGTTGATGTTTTAACTCCTGATTATGATATTATTGCCCGTTTTCAGGGTGGGCCAAATGCCGGTCATACCTTGGAATTTAACGGCATTAAGCACGTGCTTCATACTATCCCAAGTGGTATTTTTCATCCAACTGCCATTAACATAGTTGGTAATGGTGTTGTAATAGACCCGGTTATCTTTAAAAAAGAAATTGATGCCTTATCAAAATTAGGTGTTGATGTAAAGTCAAAATTACTTATTAGCAAACGTGCTCATTTAATTTTACCTACTCACCGTTTAATTGACGCTGCCAGCGAAGCGGCCAAGGGCAAAAATAAAATTGGTTCTACGTTAAAAGGTATTGGTCCAACCTACATGGACAAGACTGGCAGAAATGGTTTGCGTATTGGTGATATTGAAACAAATGAGTTCAGAGAAAAATATAACACCTTAGTTGAAAAACATAAACAGTTATTATCCTTCTATAATTTCGAGTATAATCTGGCAGAGCTAGAACCAACCTGGTTTGAAGCCATTGAATCTTTAAAGGATCTACAATTTGTAGAGACCGAACATTATTTAAATACTGCCATGGTTTCGGGTAAACGTGTTTTAGCTGAAGGTGCTCAGGGAAGTTTATTAGACATTGATTTTGGATCGTATCCTTTTGTAACAAGCAGCAACACAATTTGCGCGGGCGCATGTAATGGTTTAGGTATTGCACCAAATAAAATTGGTAACGTTATTGGAATTTTTAAAGCTTATTGTACGCGTGTTGGCAGTGGACCTTTTCCAACGGAGTTAGAAGACGAAGTTGGCGAAAAGATCCGCCAGATAGGTCGTGAATTTGGGAGCACTACAGGTAGACCTCGTCGCACCGGTTGGTTAGACATCCCTGCTTTAAAATATGCAGTAATGGTAAATGGTGTTACAGAATTAATGATGATGAAAGCTGATATATTAAGTGAGTTTGAAACCATTGAAGTTTGCACACACTACAATTATAACGGACAAGTAATTGATTATTTACCATACAATATCGATCCTAATTATCTTAAACCAATTACAACGCCTTTAAAAGGTTGGAACAAAGATCTTACCGCAATTGAAAATAAGAACGATCTTCCAAAAGAATTGATGGAGTATGTTCGCTTTATTGAGAAGGCTGTAGATACAAAGATCACAATCGTTTCTGTTGGTCCGGATAGAAAACAAACTATCAGAATGTAATTCATTTGAACTAAACCTTGCGGGCTTAGTTCAAATGATATCTCACTAATCTTCTTTCAACAGTAGAAGTGAGCGATAAAAAGATCGCTTGTGTTTGAGTGATCATGCCAATGTTTTTTGCAAACCGCGTATTCATGTATCTTAAAGGAACGCCATTGGCCCAATTTGGAAAAATGCTGTATTTTTTTTGAAAATTAGAAGTGGTGAAATTACCCGCAGGAACGGTTATGGACAGGTCTTTATCCGTCATTTTATATTGAGATTTATAAATTGTATCATTTGGTGGGTTGACATTAATGCCGCTTGCGAAAATTGTTGTAAAATCATTTGCAGCAAAAACTATTTCTCCGTGAGCATTGATAATATGATTAGCAGAATCACGCAAGAATTCCTGATAAGCAAAAAGCGGAGAAAAATTCTTCAACCAAAAAAATGTTGAACCGTGAATCAAAGTGTCTTTTGCGATGTAACAACTATCATAGTTTGTTGTTGGGGTTTCATTGCCTTGCGGATCAACATCTACACGCTGATAGATCCAATAATTACCAATTTTTAGCTGAGCATATGCTGCTGAATTTTCAACTGCAGGTGTTGCAGGTGTTGGTTGTTCAATTTTTTCTGGTTCGGCATCTTTTTTCTTTTTGCAAGCTTGCGTTAATACAATAGCAATTACCAGCATACAATAAAGTAAGTTCTTCATTTTGTTTTAAGTTTTATGGATTTAATTTAAAAACGGGAAGGTTCTTTAAATATTGTGCACGACATAAAGAAATTTTATTGCTCTTGTTGTGCAATTTCTTTTTTGTAAGCACCCGGCGTTAATTTAAACGAACGCCAGATCATAAAAGCACCAATTAAAATAAATGGAATGCTAAGCACCTGTCCTTGATTCAAAATATTGTTATTCTCAAAATCAACCTGGTTCTCTTTTAAGAATTCGTCAAAAAAACGTTCGGTAAAAAGCAGCACGCACATTACACCAAACATAAAACCTGGTCCAACGTTATCGCGCTTATTTTTCCAAAGCCAGTACATTAAAATAAATAAAAACAAACAAAAAATGGCTTCGTATAACTGAGCAGGGTGGCGCGGTAAATTATCTTCCTGAACAAAAATAAATGCCCATGGCACATCGGTTACTTTTCCAATAATTTCACTATTTATCAAATTGCCTAAACGAATGCACATGGCGGCAAGCGGCACAACCACCACCAAACGATCAAATAACCATAACCAATTTTCTTTTTCTTTACGGCAATATAGCAACATGGCAGTTAAAATACCTAGTGCGCCGCCATGACTGGCTAAGCCGCCCTCATAGATCTTTAACATATTTAATGGGTGAGATAAGTAACCTTCAATTACAACGCCGTTTTGAAGTGTTTCATCAAACCACGGCCCGTAAAATAAACAATGTCCCAACCTCGCACCTAAAACGGTTCCTAAGATAATGTAAAGTGTTAACGAGTCCAGGGCTTTGTCAGAACGCAGTTCGGTTTTAAAGATGCGATTCATAAAAAAGTGGCTGGCAATAAAAGCCAGAGCCCACATTAATCCATACCAGCGCACAGGCCAGTCAATACCGGGAATTGTGAAGATCTCAGGAGCTGGATTCCAGTTTATGTAGGTTAAGATCATAGAGTGTAAAAATAAGAATATAAAAATGGATTAAGGATAATTTTTTTGTTTAGGGTTAACAATACTAAATATTAAATCGCAAATCTTTGTTAATTTTGCGCCAATGATAAATGCAGCCATATTTGCTAGTGGAGAAGGTACGAACGCTGAGAATTTGTTTACCTATTTTGCAAACGACCCGCGTATAAAAATAAAATTGGTTGTTACTAATAAAGATGACGCGGGAATAATTGCCCGCGCCGAAAAGCACAAAAAAAATGTGCAGATAATTAGCAAGGCCGCTTTAGAAAATTACACCGATAAATTTATTGAGTTCTTAAAGGTTGAAAAAATAGACCTTATAATTTTGGCGGGTTTTTTAATAAAAATTCCGGAAGCATTTATAAAAGCTTTTCCAAATAAGATCGTTAACCTGCATCCGGCTTTACTTCCCAGCTATGGTGGTAAAGGAATGTACGGTTTAAATGTGCATAAAGCTGTGATCGCCAATAAGGAAAAAGAAAGTGGAATTACCGTGCATTTTGCCAATGAAGAATATGATAAAGGTGAAATAATTTTGCAGGCTAAATGCGCTATCGATCCAAACGAAACACCGCAATCGCTTGCAAAAAAGATCCAGGCTTTAGAGTTTGAATATTTGCCGAAAGCTATCGAAAAATTTCTTTGATTTCCACTTATCATTAAATTACATTGATTTAGAAAATGTAATTTGCCGTAGTTCCCTTTTTATTTTGATAATCTGGTTTTGAGATTATTTTTACAAGAAAATAGTATGAAGAAATTAATTTTACTTGGCCTTTTATTTTTCACAGCACTTTTAAGCAGTCAAACTTTTCAAACTGGCACCTTAACGGTTACTTTTAACGACCCCGCGCGAACCGGAGGATTTGGCAGTGGCGGCGGCCCCGGCAGACAAATTCAAACAGAGATCTATTATCCTGCTACAGTTGCCGGTTCAAATGTGGCTGTGGCAAGCGGTTCATTTCCTGTTGTTGTAATTGGGCATGGTTTTGTGATGGATTGGGCCAGTTATGATAATATTTACTCCGAACTTTCTAAACGTGGTTATATTGTGGCTTTACCAAGAACTGAAGGTGGTTTTAGCCCAAGCCATTCTGATTTTGGATTGGATATAGCTTTAGTTGGTAATAAAGTAATGCTTTTAAATGCTACTAATACTATAACAACAATTTTTGTAGGAAAGGTTAGTCAAAAACTAGCGTTGGCTGGTCACTCCATGGGCGGAGGCTCTTCTTTTTTAGCTGCAAAAAATAACCCAAGTGTAACCTGCTTATTTAATTTTGCAGCGGCGCAAACTAATCCAGCATCCAGTCAAGCGGCAAAACAAGTGGTTGTACCAACATTAATTATTGGTGGTCAGGCTGATTGCGTAGCACCTGCGTCAACCAATCAAAATAAAATGTGGGATAGCACCGCTTCAACAAAAAAATTCGAGATTATTATAAAAAATCTAACGCATTGTGATTTTGGTAATGGCGCAAATTTTAACTGCACATTTGGCCAAAACACAAGTAACTGCCCAAGCACTGTAACTAATACAACAGCCTTAAAATTGTATATGAATTTTGTAAACCCTTTTTTAGATTTTAATTTAAAAAATAGTTGCAGCGAAGGAACGCGTTTTATGGATAGCTTAAATTTATCTCAGGTTATATTTGCCAAACAACAGTTAGGCGTGCTTGGCTGCTCTCCAACAGATATTGGCGAAAGAACCTGGATAAACACTTTAAACGTATATCCTAATCCGGCAAAAGAAGCAGTTTTTATAGAGGGCTTAACTAATTTGGAGTTGAAGATCGAGTTGTTTTCAATAATGGGTCAAAAATTGGATGTTAAAACCGCAACTGAGGCTAATAAATTGAAAATAGAACTAACGGATTTACCGAAAGGAATTTATAGTGTTAAGATCAACGGAAATAATGATTCGGTTATTAAACGTATCATAAAAGAGTAAAATTACTTTACGTTAATTGAGATCTGCTCCTGTAAATTGTCAGGATGATAACTGCAATAAATGCCGTATGTGGCCGAATCGCTGAAGGTGTGTTCGAACTGATCACCTGTTTTTATTTTCCCACTCGAAAAAGCTTTATTTACTTCTGTAATTGAATGGTTGGCGTTATCTTTATTGATAAATGTAAGTGTTGTTCCTTTTTTAATATCTATAAAAGTAGGGTTAAAGCGTTTATATAATAACCAAACTTCATTGTCGCCCTGCGGTGTAGAATCATTATTTTTTTTGCATGAAAGAACAAATAGTAATGAGATAAGAAGTATGGATATAATTTGTTTCATTTTAAACTTACTATAAAGATAAAAATTAATTGCTTTGCATTTGATATAGTTGAAAATAACTTTTCTTCAGGGCCAACAGCTCTTCATGCGTGCCCATTTCAACGATCTCACCATCTTTCATGTAAAGAATGAGATCGGCATTCTTTAAACTTGAAATACGGTGACTTACAATGATGGCTGTCTTGTTTTTCATTTCCTTGTTTAAATTATTTAAGATCAATTCTTCCGTCTCGGTATCAACAGCGCTTAAGCAATCATCAAAGATCAATAATTGTGGTTTATTTATTAATGCACGCGCGATGGAGATACGTTGTTTTTGTCCACCACTTAATGTAACACCGCGCTCGCCAACAATGGTTTCATAATTGGCAGGAAAGGTCATAATGTTTTCGTGCACCTGCGCTTGTTTTGCTGCATCTTCAACCTTTGTTTTGCCTGTATTTTTATCTGAACTTCCAAACAAGATATTATTGGCAATGGTATCGCTAAATAAAAAAACTTCCTGAGGCACAACGCCCATGTTCTTTCTTAATAAATGCAAATTGTGTTGTTTAATGTTCTTGCCATCTATTAGTATCTCGCCTTTTGTAACGTCGTATTGACGTGTAATAAGATTAAGGATGCTTGATTTGCCGCTTCCTACCTTTCCGGTTACACCTAGTGTTTGCCCTTGTTTTAATTTAAAAGAAACATTCTTTATGGCCTGGATATTATTTTCCGGGTACACAAAATCTACATTTTTAAATTCGATCTCGCCATTAATTAGATACGTATTACTGTTTGCATTTGTAATGTTTGGTTTGGTGTTTAAAAATTCGTTAATCCTTTCCTGCGAAGCCGCGGCGCGTTGTATCAAAGAGGTTACCCAACCTAAAGAGGCAAAGGGCCAGGTTAATTTATAAACATATAAAATAAACTCAGTAATATTTCCCGGCTCTATTTTTCCCTGAATGGTAAGTTTGCCGCCGTACCAAACAGTTAGTAAAACACTTAATCCCACCATTAAAACCATGGCCGGACCAAAGTACGATTCGATGGTAGTTAATTTTAATGCGGTTTTTTTATACACCTCATTTTTCTCCTGCATTTTTCCAACAAAAAAAGTTTCCCTTGCATAAGCTTTAATTACCCTTATAGCGCTAAAAGTTTCCTGCGCCTGTGTGGTTAAATTTCCAAGCTCCTTTTGCACTTTCCCGCTTTGTTTATTTATCATATCAGAAACACGGTAAATAAGATAAGAGAGCAAGGGCAGGGGTAAAAAAACAATTAGTGTCAACTTCGCATTTACGCTTAGCATAAAAATTAAAACGGTAATAGTAGTAACAATTGTATTGGCTAAATACATAATAGCCGGGCCACTGTACATACGCACTTTTCCAACATCTTCGCTTATCCTGTTCATTAGATCGCCGGTTGTATTTTGTTTAAAGAAACTGGCATCCAATACCTGGTAGTGATTATAGATCTCATTTTTTTGATCGTACTCAATATGCCGGCTCATTACAATTATAGTTTGCCGCATTAAGAATAAAAATAAACCACTGGTAAGCGCAAGAACTATAATGGTAAAGCCGTAACTTAAAAACACACCTGAATCGTTTGACTGGCTGTTTTTAAACACCTCAATTATTTTATTGGTGCCATTTCTTACAATAACACCCTGGTAGGTACTAAATATGGTTGATAGTGAAACAAATAAAAGACCGCACAAAAAGTGCCATTTGTATTTAAGAAAATAGGCGTTTATTACCTTAAGATGTTTCACCCTGCAAAGGTAATTTTTATTACAATAAATACGGTTTTCTTTTGTTTGGAATACCAAAAAATACCCTAACTTTGCCCCACTTCAACAAAAAAACCCATGGAAGTCACGACTTTAAAAAACTCCGATCTATCTAAAGATCCGGTTATTGGCCAAATGAGCCTGCACAATCATGAGCAAATTTTATTTTGTAATGATAACGCTACCGGATTAAAAGCAATTATAGCAATTCATAATACAGTGCTTGGTCCATCATTGGGCGGTACACGTATGTGGAACTACGCTAACGAAATGGAAGCGTTACATGACGTGCTGCGTTTATCGCGTGGTATGACCTACAAGTCTTCTGTTGCGGGTTTAAATCTTGGCGGTGGAAAAGCCGTGATAATTGGCGATGCCAAAAAAATTAAAAACGAAGCGCTACTGCGCCGTTTTGGAAAATTTGTTGACAGCCTTGGTGGTAAGTATATTACTGCCGAAGATGTGGCAATGACCAGTCGCGATATGGAGATCATCAAAATGGAAACGGATTATGTAAGTGGTTTACCCGAAAACATGGGTGGTAGCGGCGACCCTAGTCCGGTTACTGCTTACGGTGTATATGTGAGTATGAAAGCCAGTGCAAAAGAAACCTGGGGAAGTGATAGTTTAAGTGGTAAAAAAGTTTTAGTGCAAGGTATTGGTCATGTTGGTGAAGTGTTGGTTGATCATTTAACGAAAGAAGGCGCTAAAGTTTACATCAACGATATTAGCGAGGAGCGTTTAAAAGCTGTGGCCGATAAGTACAAAGCAGAAGTTGTTGCCGCTGATAAAATGTTCGATCTTGATATTGATGTGTACGCACCTTGTGCTTTAGGCGCAACGGTTAATGACGATACATTAAATAAATTAAAATGTAAGATCATTTGTGGCGCTGCAAACAATCAATTGGCAGATGAAAAAATTCATGGTGCTTTAGTAGCGAAAAAAGGAATTTTATATGCTCCTGATTTTGTGGTGAACGCTGGTGGGATCATTAATGTGTATTATGAATTAGAAGGCTATAACAGAGAGAGAGCGCTTTCACACGCTGAAAAGATATATGATACAACCTTTAATTTATTTCAATTAGCTAAAAAGGAAAACATTTTAACTTACCAGGCTGCAAATAAATTGGGCGAACAACGCATTGAAGCAATTGCCCGTATTAATGCTGTACTTTAGTACGTAATAAAAATAAATAAATGCTAAATAGAAGGTTCTTAAGAATAAAAGTAATGCAGTCTCTGTACTCGTTCTTTCAGCACGAAAAGGCTGATATGGCGCAGTTCGAGAAAGAAATGTTCAAGAGCCTTGATAAGATCTTCGAGTTATACCTTTCTATTTTAGGTTTGGTTAGCGATATTCATCATGTGGCATTGGTTATGATGGATGAGAATAAAAATAAGCGAATTCCAAACTCCGCTGATCTTGACCCCAATTTAAAATTCGTAAAAAACTCTTTGCTTATTAGTATATCTGAAAACAAAGAATTAAAACAACTTCTTGAAAAAAGAAAAATTTCGTGGCAAAATGATTTTGATGTGGTGCGTAAATTATTTGTTGAGATCAGGAATGGTGAGTCGTATAAAACTTACATGGCATCTACTTCATCAAATACAGTTGAAGATAGAGATTTTGTGATCTCTATGATTACGGAGCATTTAAGTGAAAATGAAGTGTTGATCTCTTTATTTGAAGAAAAAAATATGCATTGGGCAGATGACACTTTTGTGGCATTTAATTCGGTGATCAGGAATTTTGAAGATTTTAATGGCACCTTTGAATTAAGTCCGCTGCTAAAAGATGAGAAAGATGACATGGAGTTTATGAGCCTGTTATTTAAAAAAACTATTATCTACCGTCAGCAATTCGAAGAGTTGATTGGTCGCCACACGCAAAACTGGGAAGTAGAGCGTATTGCCAATATGGATATGTTGCTAATGCAAATGGCCTTGGCCGAGATCATGCACATACCAAACGTGCCGGTAAAAGCATCGTTAAACGAGTATATTGATATTAGTAAAGAATACAGCACGCCCAACTCTAAAGTATTTGTAAATGGTGTGTTAGATAAAATTATTGCGGAATTAAAACGCGATAATAAGATCAATAAAACGGGCAGGGGATTGAAAGAGAATTAAAAACTCCTAGAAATTAAAATACAATTTATTTGGTTCGAATTCGAGGAAACACACAAGTTCCTTGATAATATGGGCTTAAACCGATTTTTTTTCGATTTTCAAGAATTTCGTCTTTACTTAAATTTGGGATTTCTTTTGAAGGATAATATGACAAGTATTTTGTTTGTTTATTGTTTCTGTACATTGTTCTGTCCACAAGCGCACAATAATACATGGGAGACACATTTCCGTTTACTAATTCCTTGTATAAATAGGATGTATAAAGTCTATAGAGCATTGTATCGCTAACGTGCAGAATAATAGTATATATTTCTTCTCCTTGTATATATGGATCAGGCATACCATATCTCTGTAGAAAATTTAACAAGCGTTTCTGCACTAAAAAATCTTTTTTTTCATCGAAATTACCTGGCACAGTTCTGTCTTCTTGGTCTAGTCTAATGAATGCTTTAATTGAATCACTTATTTCATATTCCTTTGCAGGAATTTTTCTTTTTTCAATTAATTTGATGTGTTGAATTGTACTTTCAGAGATGTTTAACTCGGGAAATTTACTTCGAAATTTACTTAGATCATTAGTTAACAATAATCTTGTTTCAGCACTTTTTATCAAATATTCTTTACCACTGACCGTGTCAAGCTGGAAGTAATAAATTAAGCCTGTATAGAAATAGTCCTTACCTTTTAATTTATTATATTTCTTTTCCAAGGCCGCAAAAATTTTCTTTGCAGAGTCAAGATTGCCTTCAACAAATTCATGCTCCGCTTCATTTGCAGCATTCAGATAATCAATATAATTCTGAGCAGAACTATAAAATCCTGTTCCAAAAATAAAAAATATTATTAAAAAACGGTTTAGTAGCATTAATATAAATTTACTAATAAAACGTGATTATTTTAGCGCTCTCAAAAACCTCGTTTTTCCACTCATATCTTTTATGAGTTCGACTTTAGAAAATTGTTTGCTCGAATTGGCATAGTCTGCAACATTTTGAGCGGTTATAGGATTTAATTCAAAATACAATTTTCCCTTTGCGTTTAATTTTTCTCCACAAAGATCAACTATCTTTTTGTAAAATATAATATCATCTTGTCCGTTTACAAACAAAGCCAAATGTGGTTCGTTATTAATCACATGCTCACTTAAAGAAGTTTTTTCGTCCGCTTTAATATAAGGTGGGTTGCTAATGATGACATCAAAAGTGGTCTCAATTTTTTTTGTACTCTCTTTTTCGTTCAAAATATCCACTTCAACAAAATGGATCTCTGTTTTATTTAGGTCTGCATTTTTTCTTGCTACATTTAATGCGTCAGCACTTATATCACAGGCGGAAACAAAACTGTTCTTTAATTTCTTTTTTATTGCAATTGGAATACAACCGCTGCCTGTTCCAATATCTAAAAGCGATCTTGTAGCTGCGTTCTCCTTTAAAATAAGATCAACCAATTCTTCTGTTTCGGGCCGGGGAATTAAAACGTAAGGGTTGACAGAGAATTTTAAATTATAGAACCAGGCTTCTTTTAAAATATATTGTATAGGAATATTTTTTTTTAATTCCTTGCAGCAAAAATATAATTTCAAAAGATCGCTTTGGTTGAGGTTTTCATTTCTTCTATTTACTATATCTGTTTTTGAAAAACCTAAATAATGCTCCAACGCCAAATTAAGTATGGCATCAATTTCAGAACTTTCATAGATAGAATATAATTCTGAATGATAAAAATCTCTAAGGTGAGCAAGGGAATTAGAGGCAACGCGCATTATTAGTTTGCTTTGATAACTTTAAAAGCCATACTTTCACTTGCAGTTATTATTCTTACAAATAATAAACCGTTTGTTTTTTCGGTTAATTGGGTTGACGATAATTTATAAGAATTACCGTCTACAACATCTTCATAAATTAATTTACCATCTATGCTATAAACGTATAGCTGACCAATTAAATTTCTTTCAAAATTAAATGTAATGTTATCTGAAAATGGGTTTGGAAAATAGTTTACATTACTATTTATTAAATGATCTTTGATATCTGTTACGATACAGGTCATTGCTGCCAGACCATCTAACTTGCCATAACCCCATTTATAATTTGGTAAGGCTGCACCTGTATACGCATCCTGGTAGGCGCAATTGGTAATCGCATTTTTAACCTGTATACTTGTTGCTGTTGGATATTTTTGAAGAAACAGCGCTGCTAAACCGGAGACAACCGGCGCTGCTGCAGAAGTGCCTCCGCCCTGAACATGCAAACTGCCCTGTGCTACAACCTGCGGTGCGTTAGTAATTAAATTTGTTTGCATCCCTAATGCCATAGCACTAAAAACACCGGCGCCTGTTGCAGAAATGTCGGGTTTTTGGTTATTGGTGCGTGTAGGGCCCCAGCTGCTGCTGGCGGCTAGGGTATTTACGTTTTCACCTGGATTTAAGGCCGCCCAACTCTGTAAAGTATTAGTTACATCATAATACTGGTTCACGTTTACATAATTGGCAACTGTAGTCACATCATCTAAACACTGAAAACTTGATACAATAGTGCTGTTAAAATTTGGTGTTGCGTATTTCGTTATCCAGGGATAAGAAGTAGAAGAAGGTAAGCCGGTTGAAACAAAATCAAAATTCCAGGCATCGTGCATACCAACTCCTTTACTTTCAATACGCCATTTTAAGTTAAGCGTGTCGGCAGTAATTTGTAAATAAAGTTCATACACGCCATCAGTATTAATACTCGCTGATGTTTTTACAATACCAATGCGATTGCCGTTAAATTTTAACGTATCACTTTGTATGGAGGATAAGCCGTAATTATAATTTTTAAAACCTATTCTACCAAGATTAAAGTTATTTGCTCTGTTTGCTCCAACGCTTATTTGTATATTCTTAATATTATTAGTGTCGGCATAACACCAATAATCTAAAACGGCAGTAGATTTTTTGATCCAGGTAAAACTTGTATCGTTTAATGGGGGTTGCGTTTTAACGTGGAATTTTATATTACCTGCGTTGCCCGCAGATGCAACCATTACACGGCCAGGAACATTGTGAACCATGTTCTTAATTAATTTGGCTTCAAGATCAGTTCCATCATGACTTCCGTAATAATTACCAACACTTGCATTAATAACACAAGGCTTGCCAAGTAAAGTTGCTTTACTAAAAATGTATTGAACAGCGTCTGCAATAGTTGGTCCGCTTGCATTAAAATCCAAAGCAACTACAATAATATCAGCTTTAGAGGCGATACCTTCGTGGGTTCCATTTGCTAAGCCGTTGCCGGTAGCAATGCCGCACACATGCGTGCCGTGACCATAATGTGGAAGATCGTTGTGCGTACATTGGTTGGCGTTTATTTGTGCATCGGTCCACTCAATACCATAATTATAAGGTTGAGGAATTGTTGATCCGGTAATTTGCACCTGATCCCATAAGAATTTTATGCGTGTATTTCCTAAAGCATCTTTAAAATCAGGATGTGTAAAATCTGTACCGCTATCAATTATTCCAACAACAATACCTGTTCCGTCGTAAGCCATTGTTAATGGCGCCTGGCCAAGTTTTACAGGTTTTATTTTGTTCTTAATAACCATTGTATCGTTAGTGGTTTGTTTACCAGGCTCAATAAATTCGGCATACGAAATAATTTTATGCTCGATAAGTTTTGAGAGAACAGATAAATTACAGGAGATGGAAGCAATATTGCCGGATGAATACTTAAATTTATAGTTGAATTCTTTTTGTGATGAGATAAGCTTGGAGATATCTCCTTCTACTAATAAGTTATGCTGAATAAAATTATTACCTGCATTAATTTTAAATTTCAATGCATTATTAAAGTTTGTGTTTTGAGAAAATAAAAAAGATCGAACAAAAAGTAAGACAAATAGAAACTTAAGCTTCATTTTACATGTTATTTCGTTTAAAATTAATGAAAAAACACGACATTTGTGTATGATGAGGCGTAATTTATTGGCGTTATTATTCTGTACACTATTAAAAGGTTTTTTAACTGGACAAAGCGATAGTATTATTGTGCCCGCTGATCTTGGCATTGCCGATGCCGTTTATATTTCCTACTTCGATTTCAGGCATAATAAAGGCGTTCTAAAAGAGCAGATCTCATCCTCATTAAATAAAGAGCAATTAGATTTTGTGGGTAAGAATCTCGATCAGGAAACATTCACTTATTCTGATGGGCAAAAAACTGCAGAAATAAAATCAAATACGATTTGGGGTTTTGTTCAGAATAAAACGCTGTACATCAATTATAAAGGTAGCTTCTACAGGGTGCCAGTTTTTGGATCTGTTTGTTATTTAGTGGCCACAGTAGAAATAGTTGGCGCAGGTTTTTACGATCCGATGTTTGGTTATGGATCGGGCAGAAGGCAGGAAGTAAGGGAGTTTTTAATTAATTTCTATGATGGTGTAATTACTGAATTTAAAATGGATGAAGCGGAGATACTACTTAGCCGAGATAAGCTACTGTATACAGAATTTAAAAAGTTGAACCGCAGAAAACAGAAAGAACAAATTTTTAGGTATATTAGAAAATATAACGAGGCCCACCCGGTTTATTTCCTAAAATAACTTTTTTAACATTTAGGAACCCCTCGAATCGCATTTTGTAGTTTTTTTTAAATTTTGTTGATTATTCTTAAACTTTTAGGTTAATAATTGGTTATCTTTGCGTGACGTACTGAATCAATTTAGTGAACTGCACTTAATATTTATTAAACAATTGAAAAAAATGACAAAAATTTACAAATCAATCTTAAGCTTAGCCTTACTTTTTGCGGGAGTAAAAGGTAGCGCGCAGGTATCTGCGTATAGCTTTACACAATTAAGTGGTGTGTATAACGCCATACCAATTAGCGGACCAACAACTACAGCAATTGCTGTTGGTAATCAGGATGACAATGTTTATACAAACATTCCAATTGGCTTTAATTTTAATTTTAACGGATCATCTTATACGTCAATTGACCTTTGTGTGAATGGCTGGATAAGCATGGGATCTCCAACACCTCCATTCAACTCTTACAATCCTATTAGTGCAGCAGGTCAACCAACAAATGTGATAGCTTTTTGGGCACGCGATCTTCAAATGGGTCCTGGTCAAACCTGCACAGTTACTTCGGGTAGCAACATTATTGCATTAGCTTACCCTGCAGCTGCGGCAAATAACTTTGCGGTTGGCGATACTATTTCAGGCACAGGCATTCCTTTAAATGCTACAGTTTCTGCTATTTCCGCAGGAAACTTGGTGATTTCAGCGCCTGCAACAGCAAATGGTAACCTTATTTTACCAAGAGGATCGATCTCTTATCAGGTATCAGGAGTTGCTCCCAATCAGGTATTTACTGTGCAATGGAGAAGAACAGGAAGATATTGGAATCAATCTACTGGTGTAGATGACTATTATAATGTACAGATCAAATTATATCAAACTACTGATGTAATTGAAATTGTTTATGGTACCTGTGGCACAAATAATGCTTTCTTAAGTACGGGTGAGATCGGTTTAAAAGGTTTAACAAATGCCGATTTTAATAACCGTGCTATTGCAACTGGAGGTTCATATGCTTCTTCAACAGCAGGCTCTGTAAACTCTGCTACTGCTGCTTTTGATGCTACTACCACTCCTTCAAACGGTCAGATCTATCGTTGGACTCCACCACTTGCTTGTACCGGTGCGCCAAGCGCAGGTGTTGTGAGTCCTTCACAAAGTATTTGCCCCAATACAACTGCGGTTGTTTCAAATACAAGTTCAAATTCATTCACCGGTATTACATACCAATGGATGCAAGCGCCTGCAATTGCTGGCCCATGGACTAACGTTACAACTGGTTCAGGATTTAACACACAAGTATTAACCACGACATCTTTAACCTCTTTAACTTATTACCGCTTAGTTATTACTTGTACCAATTCTGCCCAAAGTGTTACTACTACTGTTACATCCGTTAATCCAAATAACCCTGCTACATTATGCTATTGCAACACAAGTTTAGGTGGTAGTGGATGTACCGGTGATAATATTACCAATGTGTCAATTTTAGGTACCCCGTTAAATAATAATTCAACCTGTAACTCTAATGTTACTAATGGTACATATACACAATTTCCTCCGGGCCCAAATACAACAGCTACACTAAACATAGGTATTACTTATTCTATTAGTGTAAATACTACTGCAAGTAATATTGAATCCGTGTGGATTGATTATAATCAAAGCGGAACTTTCGATATTAATGAGCACACACAAATTACACTTTCATCCACTGCTAACGTACCAACTATTGCAACGTTTACAGTGCCTGGAACTGCATTGCTTGGTCAAACAGGTATGCGTGTACGTTCTAGAGGTACTGGTAATCCTAATGGTCCAACCGATCCTTGTACAAATTTTGGATCAGGAGAAACTGAAGATTATATTGTAACTATTGGCGCTGCTACAGCCTGTTCTGGTACTCCGGGTGCTAATTCAGCCGTAGCAAGTTTAACAACAGTTTGTCCAAACGGAACGGTAACATTAGGTTTAGCAACTTCTTATACTGTTGGTGGTTTAACTTACCAATGGAGCAGTGCATCTGCATTAGCTGGTCCGTACACAGCAATTGCTGGCGCTACAACAGCTGTATACACTTCAACAAACGTTGCTTCAACAACGTTCTATCGTTGTGTTATTACTTGTACTAATGGTCCGGCAAGCACTACAGCTACACCTGTTCAGGTGGTGGTTAGTGGTAACCCTTGCCAATGCTCAGGTTATTGCTTAACCTCTGCACCAAGTCAAACTGCTGATGATGAAATTTTTAATGTAACTATTGGAACATTAAATAATACATCCAACTGTAGTCAAACAGGAAGTGCCCCAACATCTACCTTAAGTAAATATTCAAATTATACAGGTATAGTAGGTGCTCCAAATCTTATCGCAGGTTCTAATTATACATTAGATGTAACCGTTGGACAATGTAACCTTAATGCTTATTCTGGTGGTGTTACTGTTTATATGGATTTTAATAATAATGGTCAGTTCACCGATCCGGGCGAACAAGTTTATGCGTCTGCAAGTACATTGTGGGCCGTTGCCGGTACTTTAAACAGTACTGTTATTACTATTCCTCCAACTGCTAATCCTGGTATCACACGCATGAGAGTAATTGCAGCAGAATCTGTAACAGGTGCTGCGCCTTGTGCCTCCTATGGTTATGGTGAAACTGAAGATTATTGTATTAACATTGTTGCTGCAGCTGCTTGTTCAGGAGCTCCAGGAGCTAATACTTCAGTTGCTACAACAACAAACGTTTGTCCTAACGCTTCAACTAACTTAGGTTTAGCAACTTCTTACACTGTTGGTGGATTAACTTACCAATGGTTCTCGGCACCTGCTCTTTCAGGTCCTTACACGGCTATTTCAGGTGCAACCACTAGCGCGTATACAGCTACAAATATTGCAACTACAACTTTCTATCAATGTGTAATTACTTGTACAAATGGTCCTGCAAGCACAACCGCAACGCCGGTTCAGGTTCAGGTTGGCGGTAGTCCTTGTCAGTGTGGCGGTTATTGCTTAACATCTGCACCAACACAAACTGCCGATGATGAAATTTTTAATGTAACTATTGGTACATTAAATAATACTTCAAATTGTAGTCAAACAGGTAGTGCTCCAACATCTACATTAAGTATGTATTCAAATTACACAGGAATAGTAGCTGCGCCAAATCTTGCACAAAACACTACTTATACTTTGGACGTAACAGTTGGACAATGTAATACTACTCCTTATTCAGGTGGTGTTACGGTTTATATGGACTTTAACCAAAATGGTTTATTCTCTGATCCTGGAGAACAAGTTTATGCTTCACCAAGTACGTTATGGGCTGTTGCCGGAACTTTAAACAGTACTGTAATTACGATTCCTGCAAGCGCTTCTTTAGGTATAACACGTATGAGAGTTATTGCCGCTGAAAGTAATGTTGGAATACTTGAATGTGCATCTTATGGTTATGGTGAAACAGAAGACTATTGTATCAACATTACGGGTGCATGTGCAACTCCAACTGTTGTTCTTTCTGCTTCGCAAACTACAATTTGTAATGGCGCTTCGGTTAATTTAACTGCATCGGGTGCAACTACTTATACTTGGAATACAACTGCTCAAACAAGTTCTATTTCGGTTACGCCATCGGTAACTACAACATACACTGTTGTTGGTGAGAATGCGCCTGGTTGTCCTGATACTAAAACTATCAGTATTACCGTTAAGCCATCTCCAACACTTTCGGTATCTGTAGCTCCTTCAGCTACACTTTGTCCGGGTATGACTGCTACATTAACAGGTGTTTCAAGTGCTGGTAATTATACATGGGCACCTGGTAGTCAAACTACCGCTGCCATTAGCGTTACCCCTGCAATATCAACTGTTTATAATGTTGTTACAACAAACACTGCAGGTTGTAGTACTAACTCAAACGTAACTGTGTTTGTGGTTGTTTGTACTGGTGTGGCTAAGAGCACTGTGATAGATAACAATACGTTCATTTATCCGAACCCAAATAGCGGAAGCATTAATGTTGTAATTGAGAATAGTAACGGTAGTTATGTATTCGAGGTTCACGATCTTTCAGGAAGAGTGGTTTATAAAACTACTTTAAACAAGTCTGAAAGTGCTGTAAACATTAAGGAATTAGCTAACGGTATGTATACTTATAAGATCACTTCTTTAACAACTAAAGTTGCTATTAAAGAAGGTAAATTAATAAAAGAATAAGTTACTCCTTAATTTTTAAAAAGGCGTTCCGGTTATCCGGAACGCCTTTTTTGTTTTAATGGCAATTGTTTACAGGTAAAAATAGTATCTTTAAAGCGCAAAATTATGAGCGTTTACGATAAATACGAAACCGTTATTGGTTTAGAGTGCCACATCCAATTGCTTACAAAAACCAAAATGTATAGTAGCGATGTTGCAGAATATGGCGCGCTGCCAAATACAAATGTGGGCGTGGTAACATTAGGTCACCCCGGAACTTTGCCTGTGGTAAATGCCAAAGCAATTGAGTTTGCTGTAAAATTAGGTATTGCTGTAAATGCAAATATCCGCGAGGAGAATCAATTTGCGCGTAAAAATTATTTCTATGCCGATCTTCCTAAAGGTTATCAGATAACACAAGATAAAACGCCCATTTGTAACGGCGGATATATTGTGGCTAAATTAAAAGATGGTGCAACAAAAAAGATCAATCTTACCCGCATTCACATGGAAGAGGATGCCGGAAAAAGTTTACATGATATTGATCCTTTTGAAACATTGATAGATCTTAACCGCGCGGGCACGCCATTACTGGAAATTGTTACCGAGCCTGATTTTAGAAGTGGAGAAGAAGCCTATGCATATTTAACCGAAGTTAGAAAGTTGGTTCGTTATTTAGATATCTGCGATGGAAACATGGAAGAAGGATCTTTACGTTGCGATGCAAATATTTCTGTAATGCTAAAAGGCGCCAAAGAATTCGGAAAAAAAGTTGAAGTTAAGAACATGAACTCTTTTAGGAACGTTCAACGCGCCATAGATTTTGAAATAAAAAGACAAATAGATCTTATAGAGGCAGGAGAATTAATTGCAGGTGAAACCAGAAGTTTTGACGCCGTTAAAGGATTAACTTTTTCTTTAAGAAGTAAAGAAAATGCAAATGATTACCGCTATTTTCCGGAACCGGACCTGCAACCTGTTTTTGTAACGCAAGAATATATTAATGAAATAAAAGCCAACATGCCAACATTGCCTGATGAGCTTTTTAATTTATATACAAAAAAATATTCCCTTACAGAATATGATGCTTTGCAATTAATAGACCTGAAAGAAGTTGCCACCTATTATAATAAATTAGTAACCTATACGTCTAATTATAAAAGCGCGGCTAACTGGGTAATGGGCCCTGTTAAGGCATATCTTAACGAAAGAGCTTTAACTATTTCTGAATTTACATTAGATCCTAAAAAGATTGCGGATATAATTAAACTTATTGATGAAGGAAAAGTAAGTAACGCCGCAGCATCGCAAAGTATTTTTCCCGAACTAATGAAAGATCAAAATAAAACACCTGAACAAATTGCAAAAGATTTGGATCTTCTACAAAATAGTAATAGCAATGAACTACAAGGTTTAATTGATTCAGCACTTTCAAAATTTCCTGAGAAAATAATAGAATACAAAAATGGAAAAGTTGGTTTGCTCGGAATGTTTGTTGGCGAAGTAATGAAATTAAGTAAAGGTAAAGCCGATCCAAAATTATTAAATCAGTTAGTAAAAGAAACACTTGAAAAATAAAAATATGTTTAAAACAATTAGCGCTATTGCAGTTATAGTAATTTTATCAGCTTGCGGCCAAAATAAAAAGAACGGTAATTTTGAGTTAAAGGGAACTTTAACCAATTCAAATGGAGAAACTATTTATTTAGAAAAGTTGATCAATCCTCAACCGGTAACGGTTGACAGCACAGTGGTGGATGAGAAGGGTAATTTTGAGTTTATGAACTACACACCTAATATTGGCTTTTATCGTATAAAATTAAATCAACAAAATTTTGCTATGTTGGTTTTGGATAGTAATGATAAAATTAAGGTAACAGCTAATATTAAAGATCTTGGTAACACTTACAAAGTGGAGGGCTCGCCCGAAACAACATTATTTGTTGAGTATAACGAGATCACCAAGAAAAAGAATATCCAGATGGATTCATTGAATCAGGCTTTTCAGGCAATTGTGCAAACCATTAAAATGGATTCTCTAAAAATGGATTCGTTAAGTGGTATTTTCGAAAAGCCATTTAACAGTATTATGGATGCATATAATGCTTCTATGGGAGATAAGATCATGAAGAATTATGATAAATATGCATCAATGATAGCCATACAGGGAATGGAGCCAGACAAATATTCTGACGTATACAAAAAATTAGACGAAGGTTTGACTAAGAAATTTCCTAAAGATAAAGGCGTAAAAATTTTTCATGAAGTAGTAAATAAAATGTTAGCAACAACTATTGGACAAGAAGCTCCTGAAATTGTTTTGCCAACACCGGATGATAAAGAATTAGCACTTTCTTCTTTTAAAGGAAAAATTGTTTTGGTAGATTTTTGGGCGAGCTGGTGCGGGCCTTGCAGAAAGGAAATGCCAAATGTTGTAAAAGCTTACGCCAAATTTAAAGATAAAGGTTTTGAGATCTATGGCGTTTCACTCGATCAGGATAAGACGCGCTGGGTTGATGCTATTGCAAAAGATGGTATCACATGGCCACAGGTGAGCGACCTTAAATACTGGGATAGTTACGCTGCTAAATTATATGCAGTGGAAGGAATTCCATACACCGTATTGTTAGACAAGGAAGGAAAAATAATAGCCAAGAATTTGAGAGGTGCCGAACTAGAAAAAGCTATTGAAAAAGCAATAGCAGCGAAATAATTGTTGAATAAATTCATAAACATAACAAACTTTGATCGCTACAAATGGCTTGTGGCGATTTTTGTTATTGGCAATAATTTATTTTCGCAACAAACCTATTTTCAACAGGAAGTAAATTATAAAATTGATGTAACATTGAACGATATTTCGCATACGATGCGGGCAACAGAAGAAATTCAATACATTAATAATTCTAGCCAGTCGTTAAGTTTTATTTATTTCCATCTGTGGCCAAATGCGTACAAAGATCATTCAACCGCTCTTGCCGCCCAATTACTCCAACAAAAGAAAACAGACTTTTATTTTTCTAAACCCGAAGAAAGAGGTTTTATTGATAGTTTAAATTTTAAAGTAAATGGCAAAGCAATACAGTTAGAGTTTGATAAAGAGAATATAGATATCTGTAAACTAATATTAAATGAACCTTTAAGATCTTTAGATACGATAACCATTACAACTCCTTTTTTTGTAAAGATCCCTGATGCTAAATTTTCAAGACTAGGACATACGGGCCAGGCTTACTTTATTACACAATGGTACCCTAAGCCGGCCGTGTTTGATAACGATGGCTGGCACCAAATGCCTTACCTGGATCAGGGAGAGTTTTTTAGCGAGTTCGGAAGTTTTGACGTGAAAATAACGTTACCAAAAAATTATCTGTTATCGGCCACAGGAGATAGAATTGAAGCAGACGATGAAGAATATTTTTTAAATGAAAACGTAAAGCAAACCCTCGGCCGTTTGGATAGGAGCGATTTTCGGGCAGAGGATATGGAGTTTCCTGCATCATCAACTGAAACAAAGACCATTCGCTTTAAACAATTCAGAGTGCATGATTTTGCCTGGTTTGCCGATAAACGTTTTAATGTATTACATGATCAGATAGAACTTCCCGGAACCAAAAGAACGATTGATACATGGGTCTTTTTTACCAATAAAAATTTTAATCTCTGGAAAAACGCAATCACTTACGTTAACGAATCTGCACTTTTTTATTCATATTTAACCGGCGATTATCCATATAATCACATAACAGCGGTAGATGGCACCATCATGGCCGGAGGCGGCATGGAGTATCCCAACATTACAGTTATTGGCGATATGAGCAACGAGTTTGATTTGGATATTACTATTGCACACGAGGTAGGTCATAACTGGTTCTATGGTATTTTAGGAAGTAACGAACGAGATCATCCTGGTATGGATGAAGGATTGAATTCTTTTTACGAGATGCGCTACATGCGCGCTAAATATCCTGATAAAAAAATATCAGACCTTATTGGCATTGATGAGAATTTAAATTTGTTTGGTGTAAATAAAGTTGCCTACTGGCGCGAAAAGGAAATGGCTTACTTTATCTCTGCCAAATCAAGAACCGATCAGCCTCTGGACCTTCCTTCGCAGGATTTTACCGAATTTAATTATGGCAGTATTGTTTATAGTAAAACACCAGTGATCTTCGATTACCTTATGGATTACATGGGCGAGGATAATTTAGATAAGGCAATGAAGTTTTATTATGACCAATTTAAATTTAAACACCCCTCGCCAAAAGACCTTTCAAAAACATTGAACTTTTTTAGCGGCCTTGATCTGAATTGGTTCACCTCACATTTAATTTCTTCAACGGATAGGATCGACTACAAGATAAAAAATCTTAAAAAAAATAAAGACGGAAGTTTTAGAATAAAAATTAAGAACAAAACGGGGATTGTTACTCCCGTTAATGTATACGGATTTAAAGACAAAAAATCTGTGGGTCTAATTTGGTATAACGGTTTTGAAAAAGAACAAACAATTGAGTTTCCACCAATAGATGTAGATTATTTTAAAATAGATGGTTTGGATAAAATGCCGGATGTTAACAGAAGGAATAATTACATACGCGCAAAAGGTTTGTTCAAAAAAATGAAACCATTGCAATTTAATTTTTTAACCAAGTACGAAGACCCACAAAAAGTTCAGATAAATTATTTACCGGTAATTGGCGCTAACTATTATAATGGTTTTATGGCAGGCGCTTCAATTCATAATTTTGGACTTTATCAACGCAGATTTGAATTTGCAATTACACCTATGTACGCTTTTAAAACCATGAGTCCTGTTGGTTTTGCGGAATTCAATATTAACTTTTATCCAAAAAGTATTTTTCAGCAAATAACATTTGGAGCGAAGGGAAAATCTTTTTCTTACGATTTTTATAATGCAGAGATAAATAACCAGGTTAACGGTACCGAGTATCAGAATCTTGTTTTTAATTTTTACAAAATTGCTCCTTATTTACAGTTCGAGATCAAAAAGAAAAATGCCCGAAGTCCGATTCATCAATATATTACTTATACCAATAATAATTTATTTATTGATAGCTTAAAAACATCCTATAATTCCCAGATAACAGCATTTGTGCCAACTAAAAAGAATACATTTTCTTTTGTAAATCAGTTGAACTATAATCTAAACAATAAACGAACCATAAACCCATTTAACTTAAATGTCAATCTGCAGCATACAGCAAGCATGGCAAAGATTTCGGCAACACTTAATTATCAAATAACATTTTCAAAAAAACAATTCGTTGATATAAGATTATTTGCCGGAACGTTCTTAACAGGCTCTTATTCCGAACGTAGTTATTATGCATTTAGGGCAAGTGGTTACAGCGGTTACCAGGACTATTTATTTGAAACAAATTTCCTGGCGCGTAACCAATATAGCGGTTTTGGATTTAGTCAGTTTGCAGATGTGGATGGAGCGCTAAAAGTTTGGACCCCTTTAGGCCAGTCTCCTGAATGGTTGATGTCTGCCAACATAAAATCTCCAACCATTTTTATTTTCCCTTTTAAGGTGTTTGCAGATATCGCCGTGTGCGATGGAAGAGCTTTAAATACAGACCCTTTTTTATGGGATCTGGGAATAAATACGCCCATTATAAAAGATGTTGTGGATGTTTATATTCCATTTCTTTATAACAGCGATATTAAAAAGACTTTGGAGTTGAACAACGTAAGAGGTATAAGAACTGTTCGATTTACAATTAATATTCATAAATTAGTCCCTAAAAATATAATAAAAGATAACTTTTTTTAAGTGAGTAATAAAAAGATATATTTTGCTTCCGATCTTCATTTGGGCGTTCCAACATTAGAAAGTAGCCTGGAGCGTGAGAAGGCTGTTTGTCGTTGGCTTGATTTCATTAAAGCCGATGCGGAAGAAATTTATTTGGTTGGTGATCTTTTTGATTTTTGGTTTGAGCATAAGTATACCGTTCCTAAAGGTTTCACCCGTTTACTGGGAAAGATCGCTGAGTTAACTGATTCAGGAATAAAAGTTATTTTTTTTACCGGTAATCATGATCTTTGGATGCAGGATTATTTTATTAGAGAATTAAATGTTGTTATACATCATCAACCCATTACTAAAGTATATAATAACAAAACTTTTTTTATTGGTCACGGTGATGGTTTGGGGCCTGGCGATAAAGGCTACAAATTATTAAAGATCATCTTTACAAGTAAAGTATGCCATTGGTTATATTCACGCCTGCATCCTAATTTTTCTTTTTGGTTTGCGCGTTTTACAAGTAGAAGAAGCAGGATTACAACAGGCGATTCTGATGAAAAATTTTTAGGCAATGAGAACGAGTGGCTTTTTCTTTTTAGCAGAGATCATTTAAAAGATCACAAAGTAGATTTTTTTATTTTTGGTCATCGTCATTTACCATTAGATTTAGATGTTGATGGAAAAGCCAGGTATATTAATTTGGGCGAATGGATCAATTACAGAACCTATGCTGTGTTCGACGGCGAAACGTTAGCTCTTAAGAAATTCGAAAAATAGCCGGGTTTTAAGCCTTTATTGCTGAATAAAGCACATTCTCGCTCAAAATATCGACCAAAACCCCCTTATTTATTGATGAAAATATTTGCAAATTCAAAAATTTTATAGTTATTTGTTAAACAACATTATATTTTATGATAAGCACAGCGAATATTCGCATTGATAAAATTGCGAAAAGTAGGGTTACAGATTACGATGTAAATAATGTACCCTTTGGCAAATGTTTTAGCGACCACATGTTTGTTGCAGAATATGCCGATGGTAAATGGCAGAGTTCTACGATTTGCCCCTATGGCGATGTGCCATTGAGTTATGCCATGAGTGCTTTGCATTATGGTCAGGCAATTTTTGAAGGTATGAAAGCCTATAAAAATGATAAAGGTGAAGTTTCTTTGTTTCGTCCGCTTGAAAATTTTAAGCGTTTAAATAAAAGTGCTGTTCGTATGTGCATGCCGGAAGTGCCGGAAGAAATATTTATGAATGGTTTGTTGGAGTTACTGCGCTTAGATTCTAGCTGGGTGCCAACAAGTGAGTCGGGTAGTTTATACATCCGCCCTTTTTTAATAGCAACTGACGAAGCTATTGGTGTAAAACCAAGCGAAACATATAAATTTATTATTATTACATGCCCCGCAGGTAAATATTATAGCGAGCCTATTAAAGTTGTTGTTGAGACAGATTATTTCAGAGCTGTACACGGCGGAGTTGGTTTTGTAAAGGCTGCTGGTAATTATGGTAGAAGTTTGTTCCCTACAAAATTAGCCCAACAAAAAGGGTATCAACAAGTGATCTGGACAGATAGTGCCACTCATCATTTTGTTGAAGAAAGCGGAACAATGAACTTAATGTTTGTAATTGGCGATACATTATTAACGCCTGCATTAAGTGACACAATTTTAGCCGGCATAACCCGAGATAGCGTAATTGCGCTGGCAAAACTATGGGGCATGAAAGTTGAAGAAAGAAAAGTGAGTTTAAAAGAAGTGGCTGAAGCTTATGAAAGAGGCGACCTAAAAGAAGCTTTTGGTTGTGGAACAGCCGCTACAATTGCGCAAATAGTTGGTATTGGCTTTGAAGGAAAAGACTTTGTTTTACCTCCGGTAGAAGAGAGAAAGTTCTCAACCAAAGTGGATGAAACATTGAGGTTGATCCGCAAAGGAAAATCTGAAGATGTATTGCATTGGATGATGAAAGTATAAAGAGTAAATTTTATTAAATTTGAAAGCTGAGATAACACAACTCAGCTTTTATTTTTTCATACATATGGTAATTAAATTTATAAAGGAACATCTTGTTTTCGTTTTTATTTTATTTGCCTGTATAGTTCTTAGAACAATACCTTTATTTGATTACCAGTTTACATTGGATGAATTAAGTGGAATTGACAGAACGCATTTCGGTTCTTTTTCTGAACTTATTGAAAAAGGTGTTAAGATCGATGCTCACCCGGCATTGATCCAGGTTCTTATCTATTATCTGTCTAAATTTTTTGGTTACACTAACTGGATAATTAAATTACCATTTTTGCTTTGCGGTTTTGGTGCCATTGTTTATGCCTACTTTTTTTGTATACGCAATTTTTCAAAACAGGTTGGCAATATTGCCGCTGTAATTTTTAGCTTTTCTTTAGTATTTGTTTTTTATGCGCCCATTGCTCGTATGTATATTCCTGGCGTATTTTTTAGCATGGCTTTGTTGTATTATTTTTTCGAGATCTTTTTTTTAAATGTTACAGATAAGAAGAATTATTTTTTCCTTGGATTTTTCGCACTGCTTTCCGGACTTAATCAGCATGTGAACGCGCTTTTTGCATTTACTGTTTGTGCTTCGGGGATATTCTTTTTAAACAAAACTAATTTTAAAATTTATGCCATTACTTTATGCGTAACGGTATTGGCCTATCTGCCTCATTTGCCGGTAACGCTCTATCAATTAAGCATCGGAGGGATCGGCTATGAGCAAGGAGGTTGGCTGCCAAAACCAGAACTTAATTCTGTAATTGGTTTTTTTAAGATCCTTTTGGGTACAGGAAGAACTTACCTTGTGTTCCTGATCTTGATAATGGCTTGTTTTGTGTTGAACAAAAAGATCATGTTCAGTAAAAAACAAATGTACTTACTTACCGTTTTTTTAATAAATTTTTTAGTGGTGTATGCGTATTCTGTTTTCAATGCGCCTATTTTTCAAAATTCCGTAATGTTATTTTCAGGTGTTGGCATTGTAATTCTTGTAAGCTCACTGCTCGACTTTAAAAATAAACTATACTTTAATATGGCAATGGCAGTTATTGTCGCTGTATTGATCTTTAAGACCTATTATAAAAAAGAGTATTATCACCAATGTGTAAAAACAGTTTTTGAATACCAGTACGAAAGAACTTTTGAACATAAAAAAACACTTGGAGATGCTAACGTATATCCTGTATTTTTTGATTCAGATAAAGTAATGGAAGAACTTTATTTTGGAAAGTATAAAGGAAGCTTTGATTATAAAGGATCACAGGACTCAGTCACTTTTTCTGTTAAACATTTTTCTCAATTTGTTGCTTCTCTTAAAACCGATTACCTTGTGTTGACATCTGCTTACCCATTGTATCAATCCATTGCATCAGACTATTATCCTTATTTAATAGAAAATGTACAAACACAGGCTATAAATTATAAACTTTATTCTAAAAGGCCGGAAGATAAAACTAAAACGGTAGAAGGCGAAAGCGTAATTTACCATGCTAATTATTTCGATAAAAAAGACCTTACATTCAAGCAAAAACCTGCTATAGAAAATGGATCATTTATGTTTGCTGTTGATTCTACAATGGAATATCCATTTGGAGCTGATGTAGCTTTAAATAAGATCACCTCAAAAGAAGGGCAGGTAATAAATTTAAAAACAACTTTAAAATCGCGTAAAAAAATCAACGAGGTGTTGGCTTGTATTTCAGTTACCGGAACTAAAAGAGGTGAGGAGGTGATCTTTACCGCCAAATCTGCCGTTGAATTTGTAGTTAAGACTGACTCCACGGTAAACATTTATGTAGATAGTTTCTGCGGTACTGAATACAAAAACAGAAAGGATAAATCTTCTTGTGGCATCTTCATTTGGAATCAAGCGAGAGAAAAGTTTATGATAACAGATTTTGAAATTAGAACAATAGATTACTGGCCTCAAAAATGGAATTTTTGGGAATAAGTTCTTAAAGATCTTTGGTCATTAAGTAATGCTGAATCAATCCCCACAGTAAAAAAGATTTTTCTTTAACAGTGTATCCGTTACTTTTATAAAATTCAACGGCGTTTTCTCTTGCCTGTAATTCGATCGTTTTCAGGCCAAGTTCTTTTCCTTTTAATTCAAGGAATTCGACAATTTTTTTTCCTAAACCTTTTCCTTGCTGTGAATTATCCACGGCCATAAAACGGATCTGGCCAATTTTATTTTCATTTTCCTGTAATCGGCCACAGGCAACTGTAGTCCCATTTTCATCTTCAATAAAGGCATTAATGCTTTGTTCTTCTAAAGTATCCGTAGCGGTCTCTCGTGGCTGATCCCAGGGTTTACGTAAGATTTTATCGCGTAGATCAATGATAGCTTCAATTTCCTTATTATTGCTTGCTTGTTTTACGTTCATTAACTTAAAAATTTAAAGGCAATGCCTGACACATTTTTTAATTCGCTCTTTTTGTAAGTAAATTTATTGACCATCGCTTTTGCTTCAGGCAATTCAAATACTTCTTTCAGGTCTCTTATTTTTCCGATCGGAATTTCACGCTCCAAGCATAATTTGTAAAGGTCCTTAAAATTATAGTGTTTAATGTAATTGTAAATGATGTGATATAATTGTATCCTGTTCTGTACCCTCAATTGATTGGTAGCATATTTTACGTCTGTTGCCAGAGATGGAAATTGCATCAGTTCACACAAATTTTTAAACTGTGCATTACTGCCAATAGCAAATGTTACTAACTGATTATCTTTTGTGTCGAACAATTCACCATAGGGCGCGATGTTTGGGTGCAAAATGCCCATAGCCTTTGGCAATTGTTTTGCAATTAACCAATTGGTGGCCTGATTAGCTAACGATGCTATTGCACTGTCGAATAATGAAACGGAAACATGACAACCTTTTTTAGTTTTATAGCGTTTAAGTAGCGCAATTAAAATAGCTTCTTTTAATTGATGTCCCGCTAAAATATCAATTAAGGCTACCGGCATTTTAACAGGTTTACTGTTTGGCTCACCGTTCATGAACATAAAGCCACTTTCGGCCTGCAATATTAAGTCGTAAGCGGTACGTGGGTTATCGTGACCAAAACCATTAATAGATGCGTAAATTAGCTGTGGATTTATTTTTGAAAGGGTAGGGTAATCTATTTTTAATTTCAGATCATCGCCACTTTTAAAATTACCAATCATAATATCAGCATCTTTTATCAGTTCGTATAACTTTTGTAACTGTGTTGGGCTAGAAATGTCAAGTGATAGAAACTCTTTGTTGGAATTAACGCTCCAGAAATAAGCACTCGTATCTTCTTTCGGATCTTCAGTTTTTAATTTCCAGCTGCGGGTAACATCGCCTTTGGTTTTTGGATTTTCAACCTTGATAACTTTAGCCCCAAGCTCCGCAAAAAAATGACCAACACTTGGGCCTGCAAGTACAGCTGCCAGTTCAATTATCTTGAGATCTTTAAAAGTGTCTTTCACGGCAGGAAATATTTTTGTTACCTCAGTTCTGCGCCCAACTTCTCTTTGTAATTAGAAATTAATTTTTCCATTACAGCTTCAATTTGTTTATCGGTTAATGTGGCTTCGTTATTTAATAAAGTAAAGCTTACGGCGTAAGATCTTTTATTGCCTAATTTTTCACCTTCGTAAATATCAAAGAGATTTACTTCTTTCAATAATTTTTTTTCTGTGTTAAAGGCCAACTCTTCTATTTGTTGATACTTAACAGCTTTATCAATTAATAATGCAAGATCGCGTCTTACCGATGGAAATTTGCTGATCTCTTCAAACTCCACTTTTTGTTTTGAAAATGTTTTTACCAAAGCCTCCCAGTTAAACACCGCATAATAAACCGGCTGGCTAATATCAAATGCTTTTAATTGTGCTTTTGAAACGGCGCCTAATTCAACTAATGGTTTTGTGTTTACAATGTAACTTAAACCGTAATCAAAATTCGGATAAGTACTTTCAATGCACTTATAATTAGTAATACCGCATTTTTGTAATAAATTATTTACTGCAGCTTTTAAAAATGAAAGATCTGCTTTTTGATCTAAGTGAAATGGATTTTCGGAAAACGCATTTCCGGTAACAAACAACGTTAAATGTTTTTGCTCGGCGTATTTTGGCGCTTCTTTATCTGCAATTGAATAAGTTCTTCCAAACTCAAAGAATTTAAGATCAGCGTTCTTGCGATTAATGTTATAAGCAATTGCTTCAAGCCCGCTAAATAACATATCGCCACGCAAAACATTAAGATCATTGCTAAGCGGGTTTACAACTTTTACATTGTTATTTTCTGCAGGATAATAGGTTTCTTTTGTTAACGATAAACTCATGATCTCGCTAAAGCCAAAACCTTCCAATAAAGACGCGGTTTTATTTTCAACGATCACATCGTTATTTTTCGCCTCGTTAAAAGCGGTGTACGAAATAGCTTTACTAACTTCTACATTATTGTAACCGTAAATCCGCAAAACTTCTTCTATTACATCCGCTTCGCGTGTAACATCTGTTTTAAATCTTGGCACCAATAAAAGTAAACCGTCCGATCCTTCCGAATCAACTGCAATTCCTAAATTGGTAATAATATTTTTTATCGTAGCTCTATCTATTTCTTTTCCAATTAAAGCGTTACAATTTGTATAAGAAAAAGCAACACGGTATGGTTCCAACACTTCAGGATAGATATCCACTACATTCATGCTTAACGATCCGCCTGCAATTTCAAAAATTAAATTGGCAGCACGCGTTAATGCAATCACTGTCATATCCGGATCTGTTCCGCGCTCAAATCTAAACGAGGCATCTGTTTTTAGTGCGTGTTGTTTAGCTGTTTTGCGAATATAACCTGCATCAAAATAAGCACTCTCTAAAAATATAGAAGTTGTTTTTTCTGTTACGCCACTTTCAAGCCCTCCAAAAATTCCGGCAATACACATGGGCTCGCTTTCGTTACAGATCATAAGATCATTTGCGCGCAAAGTACGTTCAACACCATCCAACGTTTTAAACGTTTCGCCTTCCTTTGCCGTTCTTACAACAACTTTATTCCCTTTTATTTTTTCAAGATCAAAAGCGTGTAAGGGTTGTCCTAATTCATGTAAAACAAAATTAGTAATGTCAACAATATTATTAATAGGGCGCAAGCCAATTGCTTTTAAACGGTTCTTTAACCAATCAGGACTATCGCTTACTTTTATGCCGCTAATTATTAAACCCGAATAACGCGGACAAGCTTCTTTATTTTCAACAACAACATCTACTTTAGCAGCGTTATTTGCTTCAGGTAATTGGTTTAAACCGCTTAAGTATAACTGGTAATTGGCAGTATCTTTTACGGAATTTACAATTGCAACAACATCACGCGCTACACCAAGGTGCGAGGCGGCATCGCTGCGGTTAGGTGTTAAACCAATTTCAAAAACAGTATCGCTTTCAATTTTAAAATAATCGGCTGCCGGCAAACCGGTTTTAGTATCGGCAGGTAAAATTAAAATACCATCGTGACTTTTTCCTAAACCAAATTCATCTTCTGCGCAGATCATACCTTCGCTCAATTCACCACGAATTTTTGATTTTTTAATTTCGAAAGGTTCGCCTTCTGTTGGATATAATTTTGTACCAATGGTTGCAACAATTACTTTTTGTCCGGCTGCTACATTTGGTGCACCGCAAACAATTGACAAAGGTTCTGCGGCGCCTATATCTACTTTGGTTAATTTTAATTTATCAGCGTCAGGATGTTTAACGCATTCTAAAACATGGCCAACTACTAAACCTTTTAAACCGCCTTTTAGGCTTTCAAAACTTTCAACAGCTTCTACTTCAAGGCCTGATGCCGTTAAGAGGTCTGCCGTTTCCTGCGCAGAAATATCAATATTTACAAGGGTTTTAAGCCAGTTGAATGAGATCTTCATGTATTAAAAATAAGAGTTAAAGATATAAAAATATTACGGTTTTGGCTTCAGATAAAAGTATAAATTTTATAAGATAAAACTAACATTTAAGTTGCGGTTATTAAGGAAATTTGGTACCTTCCAGTTATGAAGATCAAGATTTTCTTATTATTCACTTTTATTTTTCTTGTTTATTCAATATCATTCTCACAATCTTTATTTGTAAAAAAGTATCCATACACGCTATCGAGCATGATAGCAGACAATAAATCCAATACAAGTATCGTAATTACTAAAAGTAATAAGATAGTATTGGGAGCCATTAAATCTTATATTGATAATGCTTTTAGTTTATATACTTTTTCAACATTTCTAAAAACCGATAATGATGGAAACTTAATTTTCTCGAAAACTTTTAGAAATCCAGATGACGTGCAGCCAGCAGATATCATTGAATCTAAAGATGGAAGTTATTATCTAACCGGACATTCTCATGTAATGGATACTATAACTAGTGTTTTTAATTTTATTTTAAAAACCGATAGTTTGGGTAATGTAATGTGGTCAAAATCAAGTATTGATAGTGCAGGGACATATGGTTTAAAAGTTGTCGAACTTAACGATAGTATATTTTTTGGAGTTTCATCTTATTATAAAGGTAGTTCCGAGATATATTACTACGCTTTTAATAAAAACGGCAATATAAAGTTCGAGAAATTGCTTAAAGGTAACGGGAATGAATCAGGTCGGAGTTTATTTGTACATAATGGAAACGTTTATTTATTAGGCAATACTCAAAATACATTTGATACTCTTGTTGAATTTTTAATTACTAAGATAGGGCCAAATGGAACTTCAATATGGTCTAAACGCTATCATTTCAGTAATACTAATTTTAATCCGAATGGCTTGTTTATTTCCAAATGTGCTAATAATTTATTGGGCGTTGCAGGCAACATGTACAACTCGACAAATTCGAATCAAGATTTTTTTGCATGTACTTTTGATACAAATGGCATTATTATAAATTCAAAGATCTTTGACATTTATAACGAAGATGATCTTACGTCGTTTACACCAAATAATGCAAATGGTTTCTTAATGAATTGTTTAGCTAATCCTACAGGTGGTCCAGCGAAATTCGTTACTATGTCATTAGACCTTAATTTGAATGTAACAGATGCAAAGCATGTTTTGAATACAGCATATGGATACGGTACTCAGGGACCAACTATTTTAAGAAAGAATAATAGAATGTATCTGGGAGGGATCCAATACAATAATAATCCTGTTTCAGCAATGCCTTTTATAATTAAACTCGATACTAACTTCAATACTGCATGTTCAAATCCTTCTGTAACTATTAATAGCAGTTCCGCTGCAATAATTTCAAATACTTGTTCGTTTCTAGAGGAAGTTGTTAATCTACTAAAACCAAAATCTATTTACTCCCAAAGTATTTTATTTAGCGATTCTATCTATTGCGCCTCATTTACAGGCACGAATGAAAATTTTATAACAGAAAAATCAAATATTTTTCCTAACCCCTTCGATTCTAAAATAAATATTACTTCAACAAATGAAATAAATACCATTTCTATTTTTGATCTTGCAGGTAAATTAATTTACGTTGAGAAAATAAATAAACCTGATACAATAATTGACACAAAAAAGATCCCGCAAGGATTTTATCTCATTAAACTAGAAGGTGAAAATTATTCTGAAACAAGAAAACTAATAAAAGAATAGCTTAAGACAATTTACTCAACGCACTTTTCAAATTACTGATCACACCGCTTACATCTTCAACTTTACAAGTGCCAACCGATAAACGGTACCAGCTCGAATCTGCCGAGGCGCCAAATGCTGAGAAGGGAACGATGGCTAATTTAGCTTCATCCAATAAATATTTTGTAATGTCTGATGTTGTTGCTAATGTTTTTCCGTCTGCAGTTTTTTGCCCGTGCAAACTAAATTGTACGGTTAAGTAAATGGCAGCCTGTGGTGTAATAGCATCTACTTTATAACCTGCAGCTTTTAATTCCTGAACGCCTTTATAAAAACCTTGTAAACGTTTATCTACTCTCTCTTTTTGTTCTACAATAAACGCATCGTAAGTTTTAAGGTCAGACAAATATTTTGCAGTTGCCATTTGCTCTGCTTTCGGTGCCCAGGCGCCTACGTGCGTTAAAATAGCTTTCATTTTATCTATAATAAATTTAGGTCCCATGCTCCAGCCAACGCGCACGCCGGTAGCAGCAAGCGATTTAGAGATGCCGTCAACAAAAACAGTGTAATTTTTCATCTCTGGTCTTAAGCTAACGGGATCATAATGTTTAATGTCTCCAAAGGTTAAAGCCCAGTAGATCTGGTCATACATAAGGTACAGAGGTTTCTGTGATGGACCACGTTTTTTATTTTCTTCGAGGATCATGTCGCAGATCTCTTCCAGTCCTTCTTTTGTAAACACAGTGCCGGTGGGGTTTTGCGGCGAACACAGTGCTAATAAAGTTGCTTTAGAGATGTGTGGTTTAATATCTTTTGCCAAAGGCATAAAATTTTGACCCGGCGTAGCCTCAATAATAACGGGCTTTGCACCATTTAAATAGGTGTAGTGATTATTGTTCCATGACGGAACAGCAAATATAACTGTATCATCAGCGTCTACCAAAGCCCTGAAAATGCTGTAAATAATGGGCCTTGCGCCACCGGCAATTAAGATCTCGTCTGCTTTATAATCTAAATTACCGCGCTGTTTTAGTAAATTACTAACAGCAGT
This sequence comes from Bacteroidia bacterium, assembly GCA_016787785.1. GTDB lineage: Bacteria > Bacteroidota > Bacteroidia > B-17B0 > Aurantibacillaceae > Aurantibacillus. Next base: position 43,460 of record JAEUTO010000006.1, read on the forward strand.
GCGCAATTCAAGCATACCATCTGCAGCGGGGTAGTTAGTTTGGTTAGCGTTATAAGCCTCTATAATGTATTGCTTTAATTCCGTTGGAATAGGGAATTCGTTAGGATTAAAGTCGCCAATCGTTAAATTATAGATCTTTTCACCTTGTTTTATCTTCTCATTTACCTCACCGGCCAATTTTATAATTTCGGACCCAATAATGTTCTCTGCTAGCTTAGAAACCTTCATTTTGCTGTATTTTCTCCCGTTTTTTTAAATTTAGGTTACAAACCTAGATTTATTTTAGAAGTATTCAAATTTAAATATTGATATGTTAATTATTAGTTCTTAACTTTAATTTAGCCTAAATGGTCTATTTCCAGCAAACCCCCGTCTAAATCCTTTTAATTATCCTAAATTTTATTTAGATTTGTATATCGAAGGTATTAATTATGTGTTTTTTACCTTTTTAAATTTAAAGCCTTTTTATTATGAAGCGACTGCAGTTAGAAGATTTATCGAAGCAGCTTGGGTTTTCAAAGACCCTAATTTCGATGGTGTTAAATGGCAAAGGAAATCAATATGGTATTAGTAAAAAAACGCAGGCAGAAGTATTAGATGCCGTTGCGAAACTAGACTATACCCCAAATAAGTTTGCAAAAGCATTACGAACGGGTAAAAGTAATTTTATTGGATTAATAGTAGCAGATATTGCTAACCCTTTCTATTCCAAAATTGCAAAAAACATTGAAGGTGTTCTTTTTGAGAAGAACTATAATTTGATGGTTTGTAGTACCGATGAAAATGAAGAAAAAGAAAAACGCCTGGTGGAAATGATGATCAACCAACAAGGCGTTGACGGTTTAATTATTGCTTCTACATTTAAAGATTCTTCTTTTTACGATCAGCCAAGGTATTCTTCTATTCCAACGGTATTTATTGACCGTGTGTTACCATTATTCAATACCAATTACGTGGTTATTGATAATTACGGTGGCGCACTTGAAATAATAAATCATTTAGTATCAAAAGGCTGTAAAAAAATCGCCTGCTTTTCTATAACCCCTTCATTTATTAGTACTATCGAGGATCGTGTAAATGGTTACAAAGACGCATTAACAAAAAATAAATTAAAATTCGATTCATTACTTTTACGCCCAATTAATTTTGAAAATGTTCAAAGTGATGTAGACGAAGCGGTAACTGAATTATTAAAAACACAACCGGATCTTGATGCTATTTTTGCATTGAACAATAATATTGCTACAGCTATTTTAAATGTTCTAAAGAGGAAAGAATTCGTAGAAAAAGGTAAGAAAATAAAAATTGCCTGTTTTGATGATATTGAACTGTTTAATATTATTGATAAGCCCGTGATCTCTGTTTCTCAGCCGGTGGAAGAGATAGGGAAGAACGCCTCGTTATTGATCCTTGATATTATGGATGGAAAGCAAACCAACAAATCAAATATTGTGCTTTCTACAAAGCTAATTGAGCGGTAGTTTCCGTATCAAAAAGCTCAACTTCTGTTAGGGGATTAAATAAATAAACGGTTCCGCTTTTTAATTCAATACATTTAAATCTTTTGCGTATGCGTTCGCCTTTTTTAAAGATGCGTTCGCGGTTGTATAAAAACAACGTATTAAAAGGTAAATGTTCTAAAAAAATAGTACCGTTATCTTCATCATGCAATTTTAAAGTACGCAATAATTGAACGTCGCTACAGCTTGATGCTGCTGGGTTTTGAAGATATTTACGTAATGCAGCAAAAACTTCTAAAGGAAAAATATCAGTACTCAAAAAAGGCTGCATTAATTTTTGGAAATTTTTCTTCCACTCAATACCATGTGGGTTAACAGAATTTTTATGTTCGTTATACGTTACCAAATGCGCTACTTCATGCACCAACGTTATTAAAAAAGCGTATTTATTTAAGTTATGATTGATGGTAATCGTATGATTTAAACCGCTATGTGGCGACATGTAATCTCCCAAACGTGTTTTGCGCTCTTTGGTGATCTTTAATTTAAAATCCAGGTCAATTATCCACTCGGCAATAGTACCTACGGTCTCTTCCGGCAAATATTTTTTTAATATTGCCGAATTGCGTTGATATTGAAGCGCTCGAGGATCCACGCGGTAAATTTAATTATCTTTAATATAAATAATTTACCTAAAGTTGTAACTTTACAAACATATTTTAGTTAAAATGCAGGCAAAACCCATTATTGATCATATTGTTAGCTGGTTAAAAAGTTATTCTGAAGCATCAGGAACGGATGGATTTGTAGTTGGCATTTCAGGTGGCATCGATAGCGCACTTACTTCAACACTTTGCGCCATGACGAAAAAAAAAGTAATTGTTCTTAACTTACCTATAAGACAATTTAAAACTGAATTTGATCGCAGCACTGAACATATAAACTGGCTAATGTCGAAGTTTAAGAATGTAGAAACGTCAACCGTAGATCTTACGGGAACTTTGGAAAGTCTTGAAACAACGTTTCCAAAAGAGATCCAGGATCATTTAACTATGGCCAATACGCGGGCACGTTTACGAATGACAACGCTTTATGCTTTTGCGGGACATAACCGTTTATTGGTTGCAGGTACGGGAAATAAAGTAGAGGATTTTGGGATTGGGTTTTTTACCAAGTATGGTGATGGCGGTGTGGATATTAGCCCAATAGCCGATCTGTATAAAACAGAAGTTTATGCTTTGGCAAAAGAGTTAGGTGTTGTAAATAATATACAGCAGGCAAAACCCACAGATGGTTTGTTTGATGATGGAAGAAACGATGAAGATCAAATAGGGGCCAGCTATCCTGAATTGGAATGGGCAATGGAATATCTTGCAAAAAAAGAAACAACAGAATTAGATGCAAGACAAAAAGAAGTTTTACGCATTTACACCTCAAGACATAATGCAAACAAGCACAAAATAAATGCTATTCCTGTTTGTTTGATACCACAAAATTTAAAATAAAAATTAACCTATAATACAATATAGAATAATGTTAGACAAATTAATTAATCTCGTAAAAGAAAATGCAGGAGATGCTATAATTAATAACAGGGCAATTCCAAACGAAAATAACGATGCGGCTATTAATTCTACAGCTAATTCCATTTTTGACACATTAAAATCACAAGCTAGCGGTGGAAATTTGAATGGAATAATGGATATGTTTAAAAATAATTCTGCTTCTGGTGAACTTTCCGAATCCATGAATTCGAACGTGGCCGGCGATCTGGTGAAAAAATTTGGTATTGATAATGCCGCTGCTTCTGGCATTGCTTCTTCTTTAATACCAAAGGTTTTGGAGAGTCTTACTAATAAAACAAACGACCCCAATGATTCTAGTTTTGACTTAAAGGATATAATGCAAAATATTGGTGGAACCGGCGACTTAGGAAATATGATGGGCGGATTAGGTAATTTATTTAAGTAAAAATATGTTCGGAAAAATGGGCGATATGCTTGGTAAGCTTCAAGAAATGAAGCAAAAGGCAGATGAGATAAAAAATAAACTCGATGGCATTATTTTAAATGTTGAAGGTGCGGGCGGCGATATTAAAATTGAAATTACCGGCAACCGAAAAATTAAGAATATAAAAATTGCCGCAGCCTTGCAACATGGTAGCAAAGAAGAACTGGAAGAACAATTAACAGTTACAGTTAATAAAGCTATTGAAGCTGCTGATAAATTAAATGAAGAAGAAATGAAAAAAGCAGCAGGCGGTTTATTGCCTGGCTTATAAAAAATAAATTATGGCTGTTATTTTACCCGTAAAAGGTATCTCCCCAAAATTAGGAGAAAATTGTTTTGTAGCTCCCAACGCTACGATTGTTGGTGACGTAGTTATGGGGAACGAATGTAGTGTTTGGTTTAACGCTGTTGTTCGTGGTGATGTAAACAGTATTCGTATTGGTAATAAAGTAAATATTCAGGATGGCGCGGTGTTGCATTGCACTTATCAAAAAACAAAAGTAAGCTTAGGTAATAATGTTTCTATCGGTCACAACGCCATTGTACACGGTTGCACCGTGCACGATAATGTGTTAATTGGAATGGGTGCCATTGTAATGGACAATTGCGAAATTGGCAGTAATACCATCATAGCCGCTGGCGCCGTGGTTACCGAAGGAACAATAGTGCCAAGCGGTTGTATCTTTGCTGGCGTGCCCGCAAAAAAAGTAAAAGATATTTCGCAGGAATTAATTAGTGGAGAAATAGACAGGATAGCCAACAACTATCTAATGTACAGTAGCTGGTTCAAATAAAAATCATTCACCTTTAAATTCAGGTTTACGTTTTTCTAAGAACGATTTTACGCCTTCGTTATAATCATAACTGTTGGCGCATTTAACCTGTATATCACCTTCCAAAGATAATTGTTGCTGTAAATTATTTGTAGCGCTGGCATTTAGTAAACGTTTTGTTTGACCAATTGCCAGTGTTGGCATAGCCGCTATAGTGGTTGCAAACTCTAATGTTTTTTCTGCTAATTCGGCATCTTCAAATAATTTGTAAACCATGCCAAAACCTTTAGCGTCTTCCGCAGTTAATTTATCGCCGGTTATCATTAACGCGCTTGCCAATTGAAAGCCCACTAAGCGCGGTAACGTAAAAGTTCCACCGCTATCTGGTATCAAACCAATTTTAGAAAAAGCTTGTATAAAACTAGCCGACTTTCCTGCCAACACTATGTCACAGGCCAATGCAATATTTGCGCCGGCACCAGCAGCCACACCATTTACAGCTGCAATAATTGGTTTTTCAATATTGCGTATTCTTAAAATAATAGGATTATAATGTTCATCAACAATGCGTTTTATTCCTGGTCCTTTGGGGTCCATTGCTTCTGCAAGATCTTGTCCTGCACAAAAGGCTTTTCCTGTAGCGGTTAAAACAATTGCCCTAACACTTTTATCTTTTTCTGCTTTGTCTAGTTCTGCAATTAAAGCTAAAGCCATCTCGCGGTTAAAGCTGTTAAATTTTTCAGGGCGATTTAGTGTAATAACTAAAACGTTGTTTTTTTGTTCGCTTAAAATAAAACTCATAATTTTTTTAATAAATAAATTAAACTCCAAATTGGCGTAAATGGTGATCAAGATGTTTGCTTTGCAATTTATCCCATTCTTCAATGGTCATTGCTCCAAAAAAAGGATGCGGTGCTTTTGTAATTCCCTCAGGGCCTTTGTTGTGAAAATACTCCAGTGATTCTAATAATTTTTGCTTTTCAGTTTCAAAAACACGTTCATCGGTAATTTTTGCTTCAGCAAAAGTTGGAATATTTTTTTTGAATTGAGGATCATTGACAATAGACCTTTTTGCACTTTTACCAAATAATAATTTTATAAGCGCATTTACTTTAGGCACTAATTTACCGGAAGCAATCTCGAAAGGTTTTTGAGCGTGTGTTAGCATTTGACCAACATTCATTTTACCCCATTGCGCCTGCGATTGTGGCGTTAACTTATTGATACGCTCAATAAACTGCTGTTTTGTTTCTGTTTTGAATAAACTATCCATAATTTTTGTAATACTCAAATTACGTAACTAATTGGCTTAAATCAAAATTATTATTATGGTCTGTTAAACTTTACTACTTTTAACTAGTCTAATAAATATGAGAAAAATTTACTTTAGTTTTTTATTTGCATGTAGCTTTTCTTTAGTAAAAGCACAGTCTTTGTATTTCCCACCATTAACCGGTACAGTATGGGACACCATGTCACCACAAAGCCTTAATTGGTGCCAACAACGCATAGATTCTTTATATAATTATCTACAAGTAAAAGACACTAAATCTTTTATCGTTTTAAAAAATGGTAAGATAGTGTTGGAAAAATATTTTGGCACTTATACAATGGATTCAACATGGTATTGGGCATCGGCAGGTAAAAGTCTTACCGGTTTTTTAGCCGGCGTTGCGCAGCAAAAGGGATTAATAAATATAAACAATCAAGTGTCTCAATATATCGGCACAGGTTGGACAAGTGCACCTTTAGTAAGAGAGAATTTAATTACTGTAAAAAATTTGTTACAAATGACCAGCGGTTTAGATGACGGGCCGCCGGCGCCGTGCGATAACGAAGATACAGCAAAATCATGTTTAATATATCAAGCAAATGCAGGCACAAGATGGGCTTATCATACAGGAGCGTATAAAAAAACGCAGAGTGTAATTAGCGCTGCAGCCGGACAATCATATAATGCTGTTACAACAAATTGGGTAAAAAATAAAATAGGAATGGATGGTTTTTGGTTTGATCAGATCTATTATAGCAAAGCAAGAGGCATGGCGCGTTTTGGTTTGTTAAACTTAAATAAGGGAATTTGGGCAAATGATACTATTATGAAAGATTCACTTTATTTTAAAAATATGACCAACTCGTCACAAAGCTTAAATAAAGCATATGGCTATTTATGGTGGTTAAATGGTAAAACCGACTTTATGACACCGGGTTCTCAAATCGTATTTCCTGGAGTATTAATGCCAAATGCCCCAACCGATATGTTTGCCGCGTTGGGAAAGAACGATCAAAAAATATATGTTGTACCTAGCCAAAAGCTTGTTGTAATAAGGCAAGGCAATACAGCGGGTGGTTTTAATTTAGCGGCATCTGCATTTGATAACGTACTGTGGGATTATATAAACAAATTGGTTTGCAGCACAGCGTCAATTAAAGAAGCGGATCTACTCCAAAAAATTTCAGTTTATCCTAATCCTGCAAAAGATCTTATTACAATTAAATCTGAAGTTGAATTAAGATCTGTTTTAATTACAAATTGCCTTGGGCAGAGTTTTGAAGTAAAAATGACAAACAATTCTATCGATGTTTCTCCACTAAAAAAAGGCTTGTATCTCCTAACGATCACTTCGTTAAATAATACAAGCCTTGTAAAGAAAATTGTGATCGATTAAAAATCGTTACTTAACTGGTTCGTTGTTTTTTGAAGGATCTCAAAAGCATTCTCGGCCATTAAGTTTTCCTTATCTAATGTTGGATTGATTTCTACCATTTCAAAACAAACAATTTTTTTGCTACGCATGATGTAGTATATGAGATTACCCGCTTCTTTTTCGGTAATTCCATTCGGTACCGGCGTGCCGGTTCCACTCGAAATCCTTGAATCCATGCTATCTACATCAAAGCTTACATATATAATGTCGCAATGATCAAGATAATTTAAAGATTCTATAGCAACGCGTTCAACCGCCTTTTTGCGTATCTCCTGTAAATTAAATACCCTTACTTTATTTTTCTTGATCAAGTGATCTTCGGCAGGCTCAAAATCCCGTAAAGCAATGAAAACCAAGTCGTCATAATATATTTTCGGGCAAATCCCACCCAAATTCTTCAATTTTTCCCAATATTCAACCGTTTCATCATCCGGTTTATTCATCTGTCTGTCTCGGTTATCTTCCGCTAACACACAGCATAACGGCATCCCGTGCATATTGCCGCTGGGGGTGGTGTAAGGACTATGAAGGTCGGCATGGGCATCGATCCATATTACCCCGAGTTTCTTGTCAGGGTAGGCCATGCGTATCCCACTTATGGTTCCTAAAGCAGAACTATGATCGCCGGCCAAAACAATTGGCACCTGATCGGCCTTTAACGTTTTCTGTATTTCTTTGGCAATACGCTCATTCAGGTTAAATATACCTTTAATACGTTTAGCATAATCGTGCACTACCGGCTCCAAAAGCAAGTTGTTCTCGTTGGGGATCTCAACAGACTTATACCGCTTAAAGAAGGCGCTACCAAAGTCTAAAGCCGCTATCTTAATGGCGTCAACCCCCATACTTGAACCACGCGTACCCGCGCCGATCTCACTCTTAACTTCTATAATTTTAATAGGTTTTATCATATAACTTAACTTTTTATTAATAATAAGCCTTATTTTTGCGTAAAGTAAATCACTTACTTTATATAATATTTAACCAAGTAACTAACTTGCATTTAAGATGAACAACCAATACTCTAACCTAATACACCAAACATTTAACTTCCCGCAGGAGGGCTTTGATGTTGTAGACAACGAACTGTATTTCAACGATATCCCACTAATGGATATTATTAAACAGTATGGTACTCCATTGCGTATCAGCTATTTACCAAAAATTAGTTCCCAGATCCAAAAAGCGAAGCGTTTATTTAACGTTGCCATGGCCAAAGTAGACTACAAGGGCAAATATGTATACTGCTATTGCACTAAAAGCTCACACTTTAGTTTTGTACTGGATGAGGTCCTTAAAAATGATGTCCATATTGAGACTTCCTCGGCATTTGACCTAAATATTATCAAAGAGCAATTTCAAAAAAAAGCGTTAAGCAAAGATACATATATTATTTGTAACGGGTATAAGCGCCAAAACTACAAACAAAACATAGTAGAGCTAATAAATGAGGGGTTTAATGTTATCCCGGTTCTGGATCATTTGGATGAAATTGATTATTACAAAAAGTACAGCAAAGTTGATAATGTAAATATTGGAATTAGGATAAGTACCGAAGAAGAACCATCGTTTACATTTTATACTTCGCGTTTAGGTATTCGCAGCAGCGAGATAATGAATTTGTATAACGAGAAAATAAAAACAAATCCAAAATTCAGTTTAAAATTACTTCACTTTTTCATCAATACAGGTATCAAGGATACTATTTACTACTGGACGGAATTGAACAAGTGTTTGCAGATATACAAAGAATTGCGTGCTGTTTGCCCAACGCTCGATTCGCTTAACATTGGTGGTGGTATGCCTATCCGCACATCTTTAGGATTTGAATACGATTACGAATACATGATCGAGGAGATAGTTGAGCAGATAAAAGCATTTTGTAAGCAAAACGATATTCCTGAACCCGATATTTTTACAGAATTTGGTTCTTATACCGTTGGAGAAAGCGGTGCAACCCTTTATTCCGTAGTAGATCAAAAGCAGCAGAACGACCGCGAGACCTGGTATTTTATTGATAGCAGTTTCATAACAACGCTTCCAGACACCTGGGGCATTAATCAACGTTTTATTTTACTGGCTATTAATAATTGGGATAAGCCTTACGGGCCGGTCAATTTGGGCGGTATGACCTGCGATAGTATGGATTATTATAATACTGAAGCGCACACCAATCAGGTTTTCTTGCCTAAGATCGAAAAAAATCAAAAACAAACACAGTACATAGGCTTCTTTCATACCGGTGCCTATCAGGAGGCTTTGAGCGGCTACGGCGGCACACAGCACTGTTTGATACCTGCTCCAAAACATGTTTTAATTGATAAGGATGAGGACGGAGAAATCTCAACACGTCTTTTTGCAAAAGAACAAAGTTATAAGAGCATGTTGAAGATTTTAGGTTACTAGTTTCAAGTTTCTGGTTTTTTGTTTCTCGTTTAACAAGAAACCCGGAACGAGAAACATGAAATTTACTTGTTAACTTCTTCTTTAAATCTTTCTTGGAATTGCTGTTTTTCCATTAGCAACTGCCTTTCTTATTTTATAACTTTACAACTTATTCTTTATATTTTTTATGGCTTTATTTGACTTCTTAACCCAGGATATTGCAATTGACTTAGGAACTGCAAACACAATTATTATTCATAACGATAAAGTTGTTGTTGACGAACCCAGTATAGTTGCAGTTGACAGAACTACGGGCAGAGTTATAGCTGTTGGTCGCCAGGCACAAATGATGCACGGTAAAACACATGAGAATATAAAAACAATTCGTCCGCTGAAAGATGGAGTTATCGCCGATTTCCAGGCAGCTGAAGAAATGATAAAAGGTATGATCAAAATGATCAATCCGGGAAATCGTTTTTTTAAACCATCATTACGTATGGTAATTTGTATTCCAAGTGGTATTACTGAGGTAGAGAAGCGTGCGGTTCGCGATAGCGCGGAACACGCCGGTGCAAAAGAAGTTTATATGATCCACGAGCCTATGGCCGCTGCAATTGGTATGGGTATTGACGTTGAAGAGCCAATGGGAAATATGATCATCGACATTGGTGGCGGTACTTCCGAGATCGCTGTTATCGCATTAGGTGGTATTGTTTGCGATAAATCCACCCGTATTGCGGGTGATGATTTTAATGCGAATATTGAAGAGTACATGCGTCGTCAGCATAATATTTTAATTGGTGAGCGTAGTGCAGAAAGAGTAAAAATTGAAGTGGGCGCTGCTATGACAGAGATTGACAATCCACCTGCAGACTTTGCTGTGCAAGGGCGCGACTTAATGAGCGGTATCCCAAAAGAAGTTTATATCAGTTATGTGGAGATAGCACATTGTCTGGATAAATCAATTTCTAAAATTGAAGAAGCTATTTTAAATGCGTTAGAGATGACCCCGCCTGAGTTGGCTGCAGATATCTATCGCAAAGGTATTTTTATGGCCGGTGGTGGTTCGTTATTGAGAGGTTTGGATAAACGTATCTCAATGAAAACAAAATTGCCGGTTCACGTTTGCGAAGATCCTCTTCGTGCGGTTGCGCGCGGTACCGGAATTGCACTTAAAAATGTTCATAAATTCCCTTTCCTCATCAAGTAAAAACCTTAAGCACATCGTAGCTTTAAGTAGTGGATCTTTTGTTTCACTCGCTAATAATTTAACACGTGAGAAACCTACTTGCATTTGTACTAAAACATCACTTTATATTTATTTTTTTGTTCTTACAAACAATAAGTATTTGGTTCATGGTACACAACAATGGGTACCAGGGCTCACAGGTTTTAAATTCTTCTAACCAGGTTGTTGCAGGTATTTACACAGCGGCAGCAAATACAAAAGATTATTTTTCATTAAAACAAGAGAACGATAAACTGGCTTTGGAAAATTCGGTGTTACGAAATTTTTTAAAATCAAATTATTCTATTTTGCCTTTACGTGAGTTCAAAAAAAATGATACGCTTTACAAACAACAATATTCTTTTATGAGCGCAAAGGTAGTTAACTCATCAGTAAACAAACGTCGTAATTTTTTAACGTTGAATCTTGGCGCAAATCAAGGCATAGGGCAGGATATGGCTGTAATGAGCAGCGAAGGAATTGTTGGCATCGTTACAAATGCATCAACTAATTTTTCTAGTGTTATGAGTATTTTGCATAAAGATGTGCGCGTAAATTGTCAGTTAAAAAAAGATGGTAGTTATGGTCCGTTAATTTGGGACGGAAAAGATTATCGTTATTGTTTGCTCACGGATATTCCAACGCATGCAAAAATAAAAGCAGGTGATACGGTAATTACAAGTGAGTTATCTGGTATTTTTCCTGAAGGAATTATGGTTGGTGTAGTTGAAAGTTTTGAGCGCCGCCAGAACGAAGGTTTTTATACTGCAAAAATTAAATTAAGCGCCGATCTTAAAAAAGTAAACCACGTTTACGTTATTAAAAATAAATTTAAAACAGAGCGCGATTCATTAGAGAACATAACACAAAAACAAATTGACGACTGATATAGCTAAAAATATTTTTCGCTTCATACTACTTATCCTGGTACAGGTTCTTATTATCCAAAATATTAACTTATCCAGTTACATTATTTTGTTGCCTTATGTTTTGGTAATTATTTTGTTACCTTTTGAATTATCACGTGTAACTGTTCTGTTGATCTCCTTTTTCTTAGGTATTTGTATCGATTATTTTTTCGATTCATCCGGGTTGCACACTTCAGCCTGTACCTTAATGGGCTTTGGAAGATATTATGTTTTAAAATTCATTTCGCCACGTGATGGTTATGATATTGGTGTGCAGCCAACCGTTAACGATATGGGTTTAGCCTGGTTCTTAAGTTACGCAGGTACATTGATCATCATTCATCATTTTTTCTTTTTTTATCTCGAAGTGTTTCGTTTCAACGAATTTTTTAGAACTTTCTTCAGGGCTGTGCTAAGCAGTATAGGAACTTTTATTTTGGTGTACCTTATCCAGTTTTTATTTTTCACCGAGCGTAAAAGATCATGAGCACAAATTCGCAACTGGGAAATAGAAAATTAATTATCGGCGGATTTTTTTGTTTGATAATTGTAATTTATTTGTGCCGCTTATTTTATATTCAGGTAATAGATCCGCAATATAAATTAGATGCTGAGAAAAATGCCTTCCGTTACATGACCGAGTATCCTGTGCGTGGTTACATTTACGACCGTAAAGGAAAATTGTTGGTGTTTAATGCACCGTCTTATGATCTAATGGTTATTCCACGCGAAACAAAAGGTTGTGATACAATTGGGGTATGCGAAGTATTGCAAATTACAAAACAAGAATATTTAAAGCGAATGAAAAAAGCCTGTCAGGCCCCAAACTCGCCCCGTAAAGAAAGTATCTTTGAAAAACAGATGTCGGCAAAAACCTATGCGGCGCTTCAGGAAAAGTTGTACCGCTTCAAAGGGTTCTTTGTTCAGAAACGTACGGTAAGAAGATATCCCAAGCCAATAGCCGCGCATCTTTTAGGATACGTTGGTGAGATCGGGAAAGAGCAGGCAGAAAAAGATCCGTATTATAAAGAAGGGGATTATATTGGAATCACCGGTTTGGAAAGAAGTTACGAAGATGTACTTAGAGGAAAAAAAGGAACTCAAATAGCTATTACCGATGTGCACAATAAAATTATTGGTCGCTACATGGATGGAAAATACGATACTTTGGCTATTGCTGGTAAAGCTTTGTATTGCACTATCGACAGGGACTTACAAGAGTATGGTGAAAAATTAATGCAAGGAAAAAAGGGAGCCATTGTTGCAATCGAACCATCTACTGGAGAAATATTGTGTTTGGTTTCAGGTCCGTCTTACGATCCAAATTTATTAGTTGGTGGTAAAGAACGTTCTAAGAATTTTACAAAATTATATTATGATAGTTTAAATCGCCCGTTATTTAATCGAGCATTAACAGCGATGTATCCTCCAGGTTCCATCTTTAAATTAATTGATGCACTCATCGCTCAAAATGATGGATTGATAAATCGTAATACGGTTTATCCTTGTCAAATGGGTTATCCGCCAATGGGTGGTAAACCAAAATGTCACGCCCATGGTGGCGGAAAAAATTTAACAGGTTCTATTGCGGCTTCTTGCAATTCTTATTACTCATATGTGTTTCGCGAAATTGTTGATCAACGCAAATACCCAAATTTTATAGACGGCTATAATCACTGGCGTGATGTAGTTAAAACTTTTGGTCCGGGAACACGTTTGGGTACCGATCTGCCATACGATAAACCCGGAAACGTTCCCTCTGTTGAATATTACAACAAAGTTTTTGGAAAGAACGGTTGGCGAAGCAACACTATCGTTTCTCTGGGAATTGGACAGGCAGAGTTAACATTGGTGCCTTTGCAAATGGCAAATGTTGTTGCCACTATCGCTAACAGAGGTTATTATTTTACACCACACAGTATAAAAGGTGTTGGTATAGACAGAAAATTAGATAAACGTTTTAAGGTAAAGCATTATGTGGCTGTGCAAGATCAAACCGCTTATTTAAATGTTATTGATGGTATGCAGGGCGCTCTGGAACCCGGTGGCACCGCATTTACCAACAGGTTAAAAGATATTGTGGTTTGTGGTAAAACGGGTACGGCACAAAATCCGCATGGTGATGATCATGCCGTTTTTTTGGCGTTTGCACCACGTGAAAATCCCAAAATTGCAATAGCCTGTATTGTTGAAAATGCCGGATTTGGAAATACCTGGAGTGCGCCAATTGTAACATTGATGATAGAAAAATATTTAAAAGGAAAAACCGAACGACCTGAAGTTGAAAAAAGAATGTTGGAAGGCGATCTCATAACAAAGAATAATAAAAAGGACGCAATAAAAATAAAACATCATTAATAAAATTGGCACGTAACGAAAATAGTATCTTTTATGGTGTTGACCGCGTAACATTAGTTGTTTACGTATTGCTGGTAATTATGGGCTGGTTAAATATTTATGCCGCTGTTTATAATGAAGAGCATCAAAATATTTTTGATACAACGCAAAAGTATGGTAAACAGTTGATCTGGATTGGCGGCGCTGCAGTGATCGCCTTTACTATTTTATTGATAGACGCCAATTTTTACACCGCCTTTGCTTATGGATTTTATGGCTTTTTTCTTGCTATGAATATTCTTGTTCTGTTCTTAGGAAAAGAAATTAAAGGTAGCCACTCCTGGTTCAGGTTTGGTAGCGCCGGCATTCAGCCTGCCGAATTTATGAAGTTTGCCACCGGGCTTGCACTCGCAAAATTCTTAAGTAACCAAAACATTATTATCAACCAACAGTTTAGGTTGCGTTTAAAAGATCTTATTAAGAATTATAAGAATACGGTTTTTGCGTTATTGTTTATTGTTGTACCCTTAATTTTAATTATTAAGTTGCAGAATGAGACAGGTCTTGCTATTGTGTTTATAGCTTTTATTATTGTTTTGTATCGCGAAGGGTTAAGTGTAGGATTTTTAATTTTTGGATTATTAACAGCAATTTTATTTGTTGTTGCTTTAATTGTAACGAGCATTTCAGGTCTCTTAATTACCATGGCTGTTATTGCAGCTTCTGCTTTTTTATTTATCAGAAGAAGCAGAAAAAATTTGATGCTGGTTATTATTGTTTTTATTGCAGCTTCAGGAGTAGTACTAACAACCAATTATGTTTATAATCACTTGGAAGATCATCAAAAAGTTAGGATAGACGTGTTGTTAGGAAGAGGAACGGTTGATCTAAAAAAAGAGGGCTACAATGTTAACCAGGCAAAAATTGCTATTGGCAGTGGTGGTTTTATTGGTAAAGGTTATTTACAAGGCACGCAAACTAAATACGATTTTGTGCCTGAACAGGATACCGATTTTATTTTTTGCACTGTTGGCGAGGAATGGGGTTTTGTTGGAAGCACCGTGGTTATATTTTTAGAATTATTTCTCATCCTTAGAGTAATTTTTTTAGCCGAAAGGCAGCGTTCTGACTTCAGTCGTATCTATGGTTACGGTGTGGCATCTGTGCTGTTTTTTCACCTTGCTGTAAACATTGGTATGACCATTGGTTTAATGCCGGTTATTGGAATTCCCTTGCCATTCTTTAGTTACGGGGGTTCTTCACTGTGGTCGTTTACTATATTATTGTTTATTTTCATAAAACTAGACTCAAACAGGTTGCTTATTTTGAGGTAATTCCTTTCTATAAGCTTCGTTTTATTTGCTATTTTAGCAACTCAATTAAAAGCCATGAAAAGAAGTGTTTTATTTTTATTTTTTATATGCTCCATTTTATTTTCAAAAGCACAGTTAACATACCAATGGGCAAACTCGGTTGGCTCATCCGCTAATTCAGAATACGGACAGGCAATTGCGTCGGATCCGTCGGGTAATGTGTATGTTGCCGGTGCTTTTACAGGTGTGGTTGATTTTGATCCAAGTGCAGCAACAGCAAATCTTACGAGCCTTTCAGGAAGTCAGGATATTTTTTTGGCAAAGTATACATCAACCGGCGCATTTATTTGGGTTAAACAAATTGCAGGCACAAATACCGAAAAACCTTACGATCTTGTTGCAGATGCGAGCGGTGCCTATTTGGCCGGCAACTTTTTAGGAACAGTAGATTTTGATCCAAATGTGGGAGTAAATAATATCACGTTTTTGGGTGGCGGAACAGATGGTGATGGTTTTTTTGCAAAGTATGATGTAAACGGAAATTTATCATGGGTAGACAGAATTGGAAGCACGGTTAATGATCGAGTTACATCTATAGCTATTGATGCGTCTGCAAATGTTTATGTAACGGGTTTTATTGGCGGTAATGCCGATATGGATCCTTCAGCCTCTTCTGCGAGTTTAAATGTTTCAGGAACTTACAATGCATATATTGGAAAATACTCTTCTACTGGCGCATACATTTTTGCAAAACAAATTACTGGCGGTTATTCTGAAGGTGATGATATTAATGTTGACGCAAGCGGAAACATTTATTTAACCGGTTCTTACGCAACAACAAACGATTTTGATCCAAGCGCTGCTACGGCAAATCTTTCTACAAGTAGCCTAACGCAGCTGGATATTTTTCTGGCAAAGTACACATCAGCCGGTCTATACACGTTCGCGAAACAAATTGGCGGGATAGGTGTGGATATTGGTTACCAGGTAAGACCCGATGCTCTGGGAAATATTTATTTAGGAGGTGTTTTTTCTTCTACCTGCGATTTTGATCCAACAGCCACAGTTAACTCTCTAACAAGTGCAGGGCAGGGAGACCTCTTTGTTGCAAAGTATGATGTTTCCGGAAATTTGACATGGAAGACCGGAACAGGTGGAACAACAAATGATTATTGTTTTGGATTAGGATTGGATGGATCTAACAACGTTTATATCACCGGGAAAGTTCAAGGCACAAATATTGATTTTGATCCAAGCGCGTCTTCTGCTTTATTGACATCTGCATCAAGTTGTATGTATATCGCTTCTTACAGCTCAACTGGAAATTTCTTGTCTCTTTCTTCTCCGACCATTTCTTCAACAGGTAACGGATTATGTGTTAACTCATCTTTATACATAGCAGGTATGTTTGCAGGTACTGGTGATTTCGATTTCAGTGCTTCAACAGCTAATCTTACAAGTTTAGGAAGCGATGATGTTTTCTTTGCAAAATATAATGTTTGTGCCGGTTCTCCTCCTGCACAACCTTCGATTATTTCAGGTAATATTAATCCCTGCACTGGTACATCAACTACATACAGCGTAACAAACGATCCTTTAGCGTCATCTTACACCTGGACCTTTCCTGTAGGCTGGATAGGAACAAGCACAGCCAATGTAAGTGCGCCAACCGTTAGTAACAGTGGCATAGTTACTGTCGTTGCCACAAATTCATGTGGCACAGGTCCTTCAAGAACATTGAACGTAACCGTCAGCGGATTTTCAAATGCTATTATCAATTACACAAATGTTTCATGTTTTAATGCACAGAATGGCCAAGCAATAATTAGTTACACAGGTTCTGGCGGACCCTATACGATATTATGGCAACCAAGTTTAGCAACCACTGCAACTGTAACAAATCTTGGTATTGGTTCACATTCTGCTACTGTTACAGATGGCAACGGTTGCTCAATAACTAAAACTATAAATGTTACACAGCCAACCGCTTTATCTGTGAATATTACAACCGTAGTGCCAACTAATTGTAATCAATCTAATGGCAGCGCATCTGTTTCTGTAAGCGGCGGAGTAGGGGGCTACACTTATTTATGGAGCGCAGGACCAACTTATACGAACGCATTAATGAGTAATGTTGTTGCGGGTGCTTATACCGTAACGGTAAAAGATGCTAATAACTGTACGCAGCCCGCCATCGCAATTATAAATGATATTGCCGGCCCAACGATTGTTGTTACAAATACTGTACCCGCAAATTGTTTTGGTTCTTCTACTGGTGGAGCCACAGTTTCTGCCAGTGGCGGTTTTGGACCATTAACTTTTCTATGGTCTTACCTTTCTCAAACAACACAAAACGTAAGTAATTTGCCTGCCGGTGTGCATACGGTTACTGTTACCGATCAGGCAAACTGTATCTCATCCGCCACTGTAAATATTACACAAGCATCGTCAGCTTTGGTAACTTCGATAACGTCAGTAACAAATATTGCGTGTTCGGGCCAATTCAACGGTGCTGCACAAATAACGGCTTCTGGTGGCGCTCCTGGATATAATTATTTATGGTCGCCAAGTGCGCAAACAAACTCTGTTTTAACAGGTATTGGTGCCGGTATTTATACTTGTTCTGTTACCGATGCTAACGGATGCGTCAGTACCAAAACCGTTAGTATTACACAACCATCTCCGCTTTTAGTAACTACAAATACAGTAGTAAATAATGCTTGTTTTGGTTATGCAAACGGACAAATTGCTGTGAGTATTTCTGGCGGAACCCCAACCTATTCAATCAGCTGGTCACCAGCATTACCAGCTACTTCAACAGTTAGTAATTTGGTTGCCGGATCATACACTTTATTCGTAGTTGATATTAAAGGTTGTACTACTAATAGTGTGTATACATTAATAGACCCGCCGGCTTTAGGCATTCAGTCGCTAAATACTACCGCCGCATGTCCAAGCTCGAATGGTTCGGCCACAATTACTATTGCAGGAGGAACTCCTGGTTATTCATATAGCTGGATGCCGTCTGCCCAAACTACAAGTATCGCTGCGGGACTTCCCGTAGGTAACTATACCGTTACGGTTATTGATAATAAAGGCTGTTCTATAACAACATCTACTTCTATTAATTTAGGGCCTCCTTTAAATGTTCAGGTAACGCAAAGTAGTTTTTCAATTTGTGCCGGACAAACATTTACAATGAATGCGATTGGCGCAAGTATTTATAACTGGAGTCCTTGTACTCCAAGCGTCATGACAATGTGTGTAGGGCCAACGGTTGTAGCTATGCCGCCAACGAGCACGCAATATACTGTAACAGGTGGAGTTGCCATAGGGTGTCCGGGCACGGCAATTATTGCAATTACAGTAATTCCATCACCAACTGTTACTGTGACCTCAAATACAAGTATAATTTGCGTTGGCGAAACTGCAACATTAACGGCAAGTGGCGCATTAAGTTATAGTTGGAATACAACTGGCACAGCTCCAAGCATAACGGTTAACCCAACTACAAATACAACATATACAGTAACCGGTAACGGCAGTAATGGTTGTTCTGCATCTGCAACTATTACACAGTCGGTTTCTTTATGTACAGGAATTAATAGCAGTTTTGCTGGAAAAAATTCTGAACTTAGAATTTATCCTAATCCCTTTACAAATGAAATAACCTTGATCTTTAATGATATAAATGAAACTGCAAATATTGAAATGTATAATTCTGTGGGGCAGTTGGTGTTCTATAGGGATCTTGCAAATGCTCATACTGTGACGGATCTGGGGCAATTATCTGAGGGAATATATTTTGTGAGAGTAAAAATATACGGGGAAACAAAACTGATAAAACTAGTAAAAGAGTAGCCTGTCTTTGAAATACTAACAATAACGCCTTTTTAAGGCATAATATTGTTACTATTTTTACTTTATTTCACTTTTTAGATTAAGGGTTTTTGCTATTTTTACCCTTTCAAAATGGCTCAAAAATCAAGTAAATACGTTAAGTGGCTCTGGATCCTTTTCTTAAGTCCTGTTTTAATAATTTTCGTTGTTGTAACGCTTACGGGAATGGGTACTTTTGGCGCCCTGCCTAATGTGGAAGAACTGGTAAATCCTAAGAACAATTTGGCCACCATTGTTTACAGCGGTGACATGAAGATCTTAGGAAAATATTATAGCGAAAATCGCGTAAATGTAAATTTCAATCAACTAGATAAAGATCTTGTAGAAGCTTTGATCGCAACTGAGGATGCGCGATTTTATGAGCATAATGGCGTTGATATTAAAGCTTTGGGGCGCGCTTTATCGGGCGCTGTTACTGGCGGTAGCAAGGGCGGCGGAAGTACTATTACACAGCAGCTGGCTAAAATGATGTTCCCGCGCGAGAAGCTGAGTAAATTCCAAATGGTGTTTCGTAAAATGAAAGAGTGGATCATTGCAACCCGTTTAGAAAAATATTATACCAAAGATGAAATTTTAGCACTTTATCTTAATAAATTTGATTTTTTAAATTTAGCGGTGGGTGTAAAATCAGCATCGCAAATTTATTTTAACCGATCGCAAGATAGTTTAAAGATAGAACAAGCCGCCATGTTAATCGGCATGGCAAAGAACCCGTCTTTATTCAATCCTATCCGTCATCCTGATACAACCCTCCACCGCCGTAATGTTGTTTTAAATCAAATGGTAAAGTATGGTTACCTCACAAAACAAAAATACGACAGCTTAAAAGTATTGCCTCTTGATCTTAGTTTTCGTCCCGAAGATCATAACGACGGTTTAGCCCCCTATTTAAGAGAATACATTCGCGATAATTTTTTAAAAGGTTGGTGCGAAAAACATATTAATCCCGAAACAAATAAACCGTATAATGTTTACAAGGATGGTTTAAGGATTTACACAACTATCGATTCGCGTATGCAGAAATATGCCGAAGAAGCTGTTTTTGAGCACATGCAGGATCTGCAGAAAATCTTTGATAAAGATCTTCATACAAAAAAGAACGCCCCTTTTGCCTGGAATGTAAATAAACAGGAAATAGAAAATATCATGAACTCTTCTATCAAAAGAAGTGATAGATTTCGTTCAGCAAAAAAAGCAGGCATGAGCGACGCAGATGCGATAGCTACTTTTTATAAGCCCGCTCAAATGACTGTTTACAGTCTTCGTGGTGAAATTGATACGTTGATGACACCGTTTGACAGTATTAAATATTACAAAGGCTTTTTACAAACAGGGTTTATGGCAATGGAACCACAAACTGGCTACGTTAAGGCCTGGGTGGGTGGTATCAATCACAAACATTTTAAATACGATCACGTAAAAGTGAGCAGAAGGCAGGTTGGTTCAACGTTTAAACCTTTTGTTTATGCATTAGCTATTCAAGAAGGATTCTCGCCTTGTCATCAAGTGCCAAATGTTAGAACCTGCATTGCTTTGCCTGATGGTAAAGATTGGTGCCCAAGTAATTCAGATGGGCCAAACGATAAAAATAATGGGAAAATGATCACGCTTAAAAAAGCGTTAGCTAATTCAATTAACTATATAACGGCCTGGATCATGAAGCAATACGGCCCGCATGCTGTTGTAACTCTAGTAAAACGATTGGGTGTAACTTCTGAAATTCCCGAGGTGCCATCCATTTGTTTAGGAACGCCTGACATAAATGTATTTGAAATGGTTGGTGCTATCTCAACTTTTGCAAACAAAGGCACATATATTCAACCCACATTTATAACGCGTATTGAAGATAAGAATGGAAAAGTATTAGAAGAATTTATTCCTACAACAGATGAAGTATTTAGTGAAGAAAAAGCGTATGTAATGATACAGTTAATGCGTGGTGTTGTAGATGGTGGAACCGGTAGTCGGCTACGTTCTCGCCACAAATTAATGAACCAGATAGCAGGTAAGACCGGCACAACACAAAAGAATGCCGATGGTTGGTTTATTGGTTTAACACCTGAATTAGCAGCCGGCGCATGGGTTGGAGGAGAGGACAGAAGTATTCACTTTAATTCAATGGTAGAAGGCCAGGGTGCAACAATGGCATTACCTATTTGGGGTAAATTTTTCAGTAAAGTTTACGCTGATCCAAAATTGAAAGTTAGTAAGGCAGATTTTATTCGTCCAAAAAATTTAGATCCGAATCTGGAAATGGATTGCAGTAAATATGATAATGATCTTTACCAGGTATCTGGTGAAGAAAATGAATTTGATAATTTAAAAGACCAATAATTATGATCAACAGAGTTGTAAAAAATGTAGAAGAGGCTTTAAGAGATGTTAAAGATGGAAATACTTTAATGGTTGGCGGCTTTGGTTTGTGTGGTATACCGGAAAACTGTATTGCAGAGCTTGTGAAGATGGGTGTTAAGAATTTAACTTGCATTAGTAACAATGCCGGAGTAGATGACTTTGGATTAGGCCTCTTGCTTCAAACCAAGCAGATCAAAAAAATGATCTCCAGTTACGTGGGTGAGAATGATGAATTTGAACGTCAGATGTTAAGTGGTGAATTGGAAGTTGAATTAGTGCCTCAAGGAACTTTGGCTACACGTTGTATGGCTGCAGGTTACGGTATGCCGGTTATTTTTACACCGGCAGGTGTTGGAACAGAAGTGGCTATTGGTAAAGAGACCAGAAAATTTACGTTTAACGGTGAAGAAAAAGAATATTTAATGGAGAAAGCTTTTGAAGCAGATTTTGCTATTGTAAAAGCATGGAAAGGTGATACCGCCGGAAATTTAATTTATAACAGCACTGCAAGAAATTTTAATCCACTAATGGCAATGGCAGGAAGAATTACGATTGCTGAGGTAGAAGAGCTAGTGCCTGCTGGCGAATTAGATCCGGATCACATCCATACTCCCGGAATTTATGTGCATAGGATCTTTCAGGGACAAAAATATGAAAAGAGAATTGAGCAAAGAACGGTGAGAAAGAAATAGAAATTTAGGTTCAAATTGGCCTTCAGTTAAAACAATAAAATGTTAGAGATCTTTTTTTGCAAATTACCTTATTAAATTTACATACGGTTTATTACTAAACATTAATAAATGATCGAAGAAACTATATTAGGTAATAATTATAAGGGGAAATTAAAACTGAGAATAAATTTACTATTGCTGGGTTTTGTAATTGTGTTATTTTTTTTAAATGCGTACAATTCAGTTATAAATAAAAGACCTACAATCGTTCATCAATGGCGTCAAACAGATTGTTTGTCTATCACAAAAAACTATTATGAAGAAGGAATGGATTTTTTTAACCCTAAGATCCATTTCCAGGGTAATTTAAATGGTAAAGCTGTAAGTGAGTTCCCAATCTTAAATTATACCGTTGCCGCGCTGTGGAAGGTTTTTGGAGAGCATGAATTCATTTATAAACTCCTCGAGTATTTTTTGTTTATCCTTTGCATATTTATTTTGTTTAATACGCTATTAAAATTCACCAATTCGGCTATGTTTTCTTTTTTTATTGTAAGTTTACTCTTAACATCTCCCTTGTTGGCTTATTATAGTTTTAATTACCTTGCGGATGTGCCCGCTTTATCTTTAGCTATAATGGGGTTTAGTTTTCTGACCTCGTTCTATCATACTAGGTCTATGAAATTTTTTTATTGGTGTTTGTTTGTTTCAACGCTGGCTGTTCTAATAAAAGCAAGTGCGGTTTTGCCATTTGCTTTACTTTTATTTTTCTCTCTCATTGATATATTTAATCTTAACAGAGTATTTAAAACAGAAAAATTGTTTTCTCGTAAGACTATCCCTTCGGTAACAATAGTTCTTTCTGTAATAGCTGTTTTAGCCTGGTATAAGTATGCCGTAGATTATAATAAAAGTGCAAACAGCGTGTTTTTATTAACGGTCTTGCCTATTTGGGAGATGACAGAAAGCGCGATACTTAATAATCTGCAAGTGCTTTTTAATGTTATGTTTCCTGTTTTTTTTAGTAAACCAATGTTCTTTTTATTTTTTATTGCAGTTGTATTTGTATATAGCAATTTTAAAAAGCTCAATATATTTTTCAGATACAGTATGGTCTTTTCGACCTTATCGTTTATTTTTTATTTGTTATTTTTCTTCCAGGTGTTTAATGCGCATGATTATTATTTAAATAATCTAATGATATTTCCGGTAGTAACGTTTTTTTGTGTAGGAAATATCATTGTTAAAACCGAATTTAATATTAATTATAAAACGTTTTTTTCTTCCGCAGTAATAGTTTTGACAATCTTAAATTCCTTTTATTCCGCCGCTGTTGTTCGGTCGAGGACCATAGAAGATGATAAACTTTGTGCATGGTATCCTTTCTTATCTATGGAAGACAAGGGTTTGGCTAAATATTTAAACTGGAGGTATAATAGCAGTATAGGACCGCTTGAGACCATCACTCCTGAGCTGCGGGCTATTGGCATTAAACGAGATGATCTTACTCTAAGTATACCTGATGATAGTTTTGACGTGTCGCTTTATTTAATGGATCAAAAAGGCTATACGGTACCTCGCGATAAATTCGTTGCAGACTCAAGTATAATAAAAACATTTGTCGCAAGAAAAATGAAGTATTTGGTTTTTAATGATCCGAGTTTAAAAAACGAACTCTCTTATAAAGCTATTAATAATTATTTTAAACTTATTTATAAAAAAGCTCACGTAGAAGTATTTAAACTTAAAGAATAATTTAAATTGTTATTTAATTCAATACATTTTTTATTTTTTCTTCCAATAGTTGTTGGACTATATTATTTATTGCCTCAAAAATTTCGATGGATCCTTATCTTTATTTCCAGCTGTTATTTTTACATGGTCTTCGTACCAAAGTATATTCTAATTCTTTTTTTGATCATTATTATAGATTACATTGCTGCACTCACAATCGAGAAGGTTGAAGGGCGGTTGAAGTTATTTTATCTCGTTGCCAGTCTTACTGCAAACATTGGCTTACTGGCTTTTTTCAAATACTTTAATTTTTTAAACGAAAATTTAGTGTCTGTTTTTTCTCTGTTCGGTAAAGAATTTCATCCCATAAACTTAAGTGTCATTTTACCAATCGGACTTTCTTTCCACACGTTTCAATCGATGAGTTATACCATTGAAGTTTATAGAGGTAAACAAAAAGCCGAGAGACATTTAGGGTATTTTGCCAATTATGTTCTGTTCTTCCCTCAAATGGTTGCTGGGCCAATAGAGAGGTATGAAACTCTAGGTAACGAATTAAAAGCAGTTCATAAGCCAATTTATCAAAATTTTGCTGATGGATTTAGATTGGTTCTGTTTGGTTTATTTATTAAAATGGTAGTGGCAGATAATATTGCGCCGTATGTTAATCAAGTTTACCTCGATCCTCTAAAATACAGTTCCTTTGAGGTGTTGATGTCTATTTTTCTATTTTCCTTCCAGATCTATGCCGATTTTTTTGGCTACTCTACCATTGCGTTAGGTTGTGCAAAATTGTTAGGCATTAACATTATGAATAATTTTAAAACGCCCTATCTGGCAAAAAGTGTTTCAGAATTTTGGTCGCGTTGGCACATTTCGCTTAGCACATGGTTTCGCGATTATTTATATATTCCATTGGGTGGTAATCGGGTGAAAATTCCGAGATGGAGTATAAATATACTTATCGTATTTATGATAAGCGGCCTTTGGCATGGCGCCAGCTGGACATTTGTTGTATGGGGCGCTTTACATGGTATAATGTTATTATTGGAGAGATATTTTTCTATGCTCTTTAAATTTGAAATCAAAAAAGAATGGAACACTTTAAATGTTTTTTTAACAGTGAAAACCTTTGTTGTTACGTCTTTTATCTGGATATTTTTTAGAGCAGAAAGTTTTCAAAATGCAAAAGATATGCTTAAAGCATTAATGCGTAACCAAAACGTTTATCCACTACAATTAGGTATGCTAATGCCTGTAGTAGTAACGGCGTTAATGATCATGATGGATCTCTTTTTATACAACTCTCGCTTCGATGCGAAATTAAATACCTTTAAAACACCTTACCGCTGGGCATTTTATACCGTTTTACTATTTTGTTTAATGGCTTTATCAGGCACTCAAAAATTTACCTTTATTTATTTTCAATTTTAATGTTCAAAAAAATTGTCATAAAAGTTTCGACGTTGATCATAATTCTGATCGGTTTAAATTTCATTTACAACTTTACATTATATGAAAAGGACCTGAACGAAAAATGCGAACAAATTGTTGAAATAAGAGACAAACAAGCAGAGACTGATATTTTTTATTTTGCTGAATCGTCTAATTTTAACACGCGCGAAACGGATTCTATTCAAAGCACCATTTCTGATCTTACTGCCATGTTCTTTCCATCACTAACCCTAACTGCTATAAATAAACCGGCAACGCATGCAGGTATTTACAAGGTGTGGTTAAAGAATATTAATTTAGAAGTTAATAAACCAAAAGCAATAGTTGTTACGTTAAACTTGCGCTCCTTTGATGCTGCATGGATCCACTCAGTTTTGGAAACGCAGCTGCAAGAATCGGTAGTGTTGGTGCGGCCTTATCCTAACTTAATTAACAGGTTCTTGCTTTCTTTACAGGCCTTTGATAATAAAACGAATGAGCAGCGTGAGCAGGATATGCTTAACGATTGGTTGAATACACAACTGGTTTTTCCCTTTGATTTTAAATATAAAACGGTGAGGGAATGGGATGTATCTTTTGGACAATATGGATGGGATCTGGCAGATGGCACGCCTGAAAAAAACAAAATACTCTTAACATGTCATTATATTAAAGCTTATGCATTTAATTTAACCGAGAATAATCCGAGAGTAAAAGATTTTGATGAGATCGCAGGCTGGTGTCAAAAAAACAACATAAATCTATATCTTAATTTACTTGCCGAGAACATTGAATATGCTGATAGTTTAGTTGGGAAAGAATTAGTATTTTTAATGAAGCAAAATAGGGATTATTTAGTTAAAAGATATAATAAAGGAAATTGTAAAGTGGTTGATAATCTGGAATTAGTAAACGGGCTCGAATTTACAGACCAAACCTGGACCACAGAACATTATGGTTATAAAGGCAGAATGACAATTGCTAAGAATGTTGCCAATTCATTAAAAGATCAATTTTCAAAAGAATATAAAAAAGCGTATTAATTATGTTAGACAAAAACGGAATAGCGAAAAGAATAGCCATGGAAGTAAAAGATGGCATGTTTGTTAATTTGGGAATAGGTATCCCGACTTTAGTAGCAAATTATATCCCTGAGGGTATTAATGTTGTGCTTCAATCAGAAAATGGCATTTTAGGCATGGGCCCATTTCCTGAAGAAGGAAAAGAGGATGCTGATCTTATTAATGCGGGTAAACAAACTATTACCCTTCTTAAAGGTTCAAGTATTTTTGACAGCGCCATGAGTTTTGGTATGATCCGTTCTCAAAAAGTAAATCTTACTATACTTGGGGCGATGGAAGTAAGTGAAAATGGTGATATTGCCAACTGGAAGATACCTGGTAAAATGGTAAAAGGGATGGGTGGTGCAATGGACTTGGTTGCCAGTGCAAAAAATATTATTGTGGCTATGCAGCAAGTTAACAAAGCCGGTCAATCAAAATTATTGCCAAAATGCGATCTGCCTCTAACTGGTGTAAGATGCGTAAAAAAGATCGTTACTGAGCTTGGCGTATACGAAATTGTTGCGGGAGGTGGTTTTAAATTATTAGAACGCGCACCAGGAATTAGTGTAGACGAAATAAAAAATGCAACTGCCGGAAAATTGATTGTAGAGGGAGATATAAAAGAAATGAGCATCTAAATTAAGCGATCAAAAAAGATTTAGTCTGTTGCAAAAATGCCATCTACCTTATAAAAAAGATCGATCATAAAGTTTTAATAATTATACCTTGCTATAACGAAGCCGAAAATGTGGCTTCGCTATACAACCAACTTCAGATGCTGAAAGTAGAAGGCTGTTCTATTTCTCCTTTATTTATTAATGATAACTCTACTGACGCAACCTGCGAAAAATTGATGGAAATGAATGTGCAATTTCTTGATAATCCTATTAATATTGGTATTGGAGGCACCGTTCAGCTTGGTTTTATGTATGCCTTTGAAAAAGGTTTTGATTTTGCAGTTCAGATGGATGGAGACGGGCAGCATCCACCCAAAGAATTACATAAATTATTGCAACCTCTTTTAAATAGCGAGGCCGATGTTGTTATTGGTTCGCGTTTCATTGATAAAGTAGGTTTTCAATCGTCAACACTAAGAAGACTTGGGATCAATTTTTTCTCTCATCTAAATAAATTTTTGGTTGGGGCTTCAATTAAAGATTCAACTTCGGGCTACCGCGCTTATAATAAGAAAGCGATATTTGAACTCGTTGAATATTACCCTGATGAGTATCCTGAACCAGAGGCAATTGTTTATTTAACCAACAAAGGAATGCAAATTAAAGAAGTTTCGGTGGTAATGAACGAGCGTGTTATGGGCGTTTCATCGATCAGGCAATTTTCAACTATTTATTATATGATCAAAGTTTCCTTAAATTCAATTTTTTTACATTTAAAAATGAGATCCAATGGATAAAATTCAAATTATTGCAATAATTGCAGTGGCATTTTTTATAGGATTAATAGCCCGTTTTATTGTAAAGGGGAAGTTGAGAACAGAGTACTCTATTATTTGGGGTTTAATGGGCATCATATTTTTGGTGTTTTCGCTGTGGAGAAGAAGCCTCGACCTTTTGGCAGAATTTTTTGGAGTCTATTATGCACCATCTCTGATCTTTATTTTTTTCTTTTTTATGATCTTTATTTTTTTAATTCACTTATCCGTGGTTAATTCCAAACAGCACGAGCAAATTAAAAAGCTTGCTCAGGAAATAGCTCTATTAAAGGAAAGATCTTCCAACGGGTCATGTAAAGTATAACAAGCAAAACAGTTTAACGAATTACTTATAAGGAATAATCATAAATTTGGTACATTTTTGTTACTTTAGGGGTTCAATACAAACGCAAATATTTTAGCTCAAATAAATTTAAAATGAATAAACGCTTCGAAACTATAAAACAGATGTTATCTAAACATCGTATTTTTATATTAAAAGCGTTGGTATTATCTCTTATTGCCACTATTTATTTGAACAGAGCAGGGTATGAGTTTGAAAAATACCCATATATCGAAGGCGATGGTTTCGAATATGCATTAATGACCGAGTCTTTTTATAACCATTTTAGTCCGGATCTTCAATTACAGGATGCGCTATCATTTAAGTATAATATCTCCGACTGGTATAAAATGGAAGAGTTTCCAAAAAAAGAATATTTGGATGGAGTAGGTTGGAACTTAAGTCAAACAAAACACATCTTCAAAGAAAACATAAATGGTTTCTTTTATTCAAAACAAGGTAAATTTTATTGCTATCACTACTATACATATTCTCTGTTTTGTTTGCCTGCGAGAATTATTGGAGAGTGGGCAGGATCTCCAATTTTGCATACATTTTATAAAACTAATGCCTTATTAGTTATTGTAACATGTTTAATACTTTTATTTTATTTTAGTGAAAATCTCTACATCTCTATTTTCTCTGCTCTGTGCTTTTGTTTTAGCTCCTGTTATTGGTATTTGGGTTGGGAACATACAGAGATATTTAGCACGTGTTTAGTGATATGGGGTATGGTGTTTTTCTTAAGAGGGAAAAGATTGTTAGGTTTATTTTTTATTGCAATTGCTACTTCACAAACGCAAACACTGATGTTGTTATTGGCTTTTTTGGCTGCCTGGGCTGTATGGGATAAAAAATTCAACATAAAATACATGCTGTACACATTTTTAGCGTGTTTTGTTGCAGCTTGTCCTCTCATCTTTTACTACTACCATTTTGGTACTACCAACCTTATTAAAGATCTGGGATTTTTAGATAACAAATACATTACAGGAACTCGATTATTTGGTTTTTATTTTGATCTAAATCAAGGTATGATACTAGCAATGCCGCTGATGCTTATTAGTTACATTGTATTATATTTTAATAGTCTAATCAAAAATATTAAAACGCTAAAATTTCATTTTGCGCTGCCGTTTGTTTGTATTTGTATGACGATAATTGCTTCAAGCATGGGCAATTGGAATCCCGGCCAAACCATTGTTCATAGGTATACAACCTGGATAGGCGCTATAGTTTTTGTACACACTTTTTACCTTTTAGAGGAAGTTAAAGGAGATAGAAGATTATTTTTGCTAACTAATTTCATGTGGACGCAGATTATTGTTTGTTTTTATTTTCAAACAATTAATAGATTTGATTGGGAGCCATCAGATCAAAAGGACGTTGCAATATGGGTATTAGATAACTATCCCGAATTTTACAATCCTGACCCCGTTATTTTTGCTTTCAGAACGGATCATTCAAGCGTTTTCGGAGACCCAAAAGACCCTGTATTTTATTTTAACAGAGATCGTAAAATCCGAAAAGTGATGTTTAGCAAAGAAAACCTATGGGGACTAAGAAAATACTGTAAAGATAGTTGTGACGTTTCAAAATTTGCCAGTTATAGTGATGATTATAGCTGGGGTTACATGAAAACAAAAGATCTTAAATGGCTTAAAGCCGACGATGTTATTTATGCTTTAGTTAGAAGAAAAAAAATAGAGTTGGTTAAAATTCAATTGTTAAATACCCGTCCACCGGAATGGATGGTAGAAATAAAAAAACAAGCCGCTGACCTTAAAAAAACAGTAGACGAAGTTCTTAATATTCATGCCGATTATTTAGTTGGGCTGGAAGAAAAAGCAAAATTTAATTGATCCTGCTTTTGTTAAAGCAAAATTTACCCGGCAGTTTTTTTAACTAAAATTTTATCCAATTTTTTTTGGTGGCAATTTCCATTAGATACTTATCGCCACCGCTATCTCCAAACGCTATTATTTCATCGTAAAGCCTGAGATTATAGTGCTGCATTACTCGTGTTTTTTTTTCAATATTATTGCAGTTTTTAGTTAAGAATTCGCCCTGGTAAGTATCACTAATGTATTTTAACTCAGTGCATAAAAAATTATAGTTAAAGTGATTTGCAAACGGCTTGATCCAAACATCAAGAGATGCAGATACAATGCAAATTTCTGCTCCTTTCTTTTTAAGATCGTTGAGGGTATTTAAAAGAGCGTTATTTAGTAAATTATTTTTTAATAAAGCCTCGTTTAGAAACCGCTCTCCTTTTTTTTCTAAGTCTGCTTTATCGGCATTTTTAAAATAAAAATTAAACATCTTTTTTTTCAATTTTTCACCATCAAATATTTTTAAATAATATAAAATAATTAGTGGCGAAAATAATAAATAACCAAAACAAAGTTTTAGCACACCATGATAAAACTTAATAAATAAAGGGAAAGAATCTTTTTTAAATAATGTTCCGTCAAAATCACAAAGGACTAGCGTTTTCATTTATTTTTGGCAAATGGTAAAATAGTGAGGGTAAACAAAGCTTGTTTTTTTATATTCTTCAACTATTTTAAACCCACAATCGCTTAAGAGTTTTTTTGCTGAAGTAGAAGACATCTCATTTCCAATTTCCCCGGCAAAAACAATATCATGTAATTTGTTAAAGAATACAAAAGGGTGTCCGGCATCTATGTCTTTAAAAATAAGTTTACTTCCAACCTTCATCTTATCATAAACATTCTTCATGAATTTGGTCTGGTAATCTTTAGGAATATGGTGATAAACATCGATCATATAAACCAGATCGTATTCATTGATGTTTTCAGGAATAGTCTTGCCATCAAATACTTCAAATTTCAGTTCTTTTTTTTCAAACTGTTTATTTACAATTCTTGCATTATCTACTAATCGTTGAAATATTTCTATGCCCATTATTTTTTTTACGGGGGTAAATTTTGCAACTAAAGCACAAAACTGACCCGAGCCGCAGCCAATGTCAAACACACTTGTGTTTTCATTTGCGTAACTTAAAAGTGTGTTGAAAGGACAAATAATAGGTCGGTATTTGATCTTCAGCTTATCAACAAAGGAAGCGTTGATGGTCGTTGAAGTTAAAAATTTTATTATTTCCTTATTCGTGATCATAAATGTAAATATATATAATTTATATAAATAAACTACAAATTTCGTAGACGTTCAGCGCCATTTAATTACTATATTTGAAATAGAGGAGGGTAACAGTATTGCATGAAAATCGCATGTTTTAAGCGTTTTTTCTTTTTTTTGAATAATAAAATTGTCGATGTAAAGCATAGAATATTAATTACGAGATGGTTTTTAGTTCGATTATATTTTTGTGTTTTTTTTTACCCTGTGTTTTACTACTATATTTTATAAGTGGCAGAAAATCTAAGAATATAGTACTTTTAATTGCAAGTGTTTTTTTTTATTCCTGGGGTGGTCCAAAATTTATATTTGTTATTTTAATTACCACAGCATTTGATTTCGTACTTGCAAATCAAATTTACAGATCAAAAAGCTATAAATTCCTTTTTTTAATTTTGGCGTTGAGCTTGAATGTTTCTTTATTGGTTTATTTTAAATATTCAAACTTTTTTGTCGACAATATAAATACTCTTTTTGGCCTTTTTGGTGTATCTCAGTTTGCGCCGATTGCAAAGATTGCCCTGCCTATTGGTATTTCGTTTTATACTTTTGAAAGTATAACATATAGTGTTGATGTTTATAGAGGTCAGCATAAACCATTGAACAATTTTTTTGATTACTTACTATATATTTTATTTTTTCCAAAACTAATTGCCGGACCAATAATAAGGTATCATGAAATAGAGGGACAGCTAACCAACAGATTTGACACGGACAATATTAATAGTAAAATTAATGGCCTTTTTAGGTTTTTTGTTGGTCTGTCAAAAAAGGTACTAATAGCAAATGTTTTAGCTGAGCAGGCTGATAAAATTTTTGCCCTACCAATTTCAGATCTTGATACTTTAACAGCGTGGAGTGGGGCACTACTATACACGTTTCAAATTTATTTCGATTTTTCTGGTTATTCAGATATGGCTATAGGTCTAGCACTTGTCTTTGGTTTTAAATTAACAGAGAATTTTAATAATCCATATATCTCAAAAAGCATTACTGAATTTTGGAGGCGCTGGCATATTTCTTTAGGTAACTGGATGAAGAATTATCTTTACATACCTTTGGGAGGAAATAAGGTCAAATCAAGATCACGGTTGTTTTTTAACTTATGGCTTGTTTTTGTTTGTTCGGGTTTTTGGCATGGTGCCAACTGGACATTTATAGTTTGGGGTGTCTTTCATGGGTCATTATTAATAATGGATAAGCTTTTTTATTTGAAGTTTTCGCAGAAGATCCCTTCTTTTATTTCGGTTGCCGTTACCTTTATTTTCGTCATAATTGGTTGGGTAGTTTTTCGGTCAGCAACAATTTCTCAAGCTGCAACCTATTTGTACACGATGTTTAGCTTTAAAAATAATGGCAATTTTATTTATTATTTTGAACCAAAGGTGCTATTTACTCTATCTTACGCGGTATTATTTTCTTTTATGTGGTATGCAGGGGAAATGCAAAACTTACAAAAGCGAATATTATTTAATGACCCCGGTACAACTGGAACAGTTATTAAAACAATAGCTGGTGCTTTGTTTTTTATAATTTGTTTAGGTGCACTTGTTAGTGATAATTTTAATCCATTTATTTATTTTAGATTTTAAGCATGTTCTTTAAGAAAATAGCTTTTGGTGTAAGTCTACTACTTTTGCTTTTGCCTTTGGTTGAAACAGAGTTGAAGATTTTTAATTCTGCCGGTTTAAAAGGTGCGTTTTTTCCAAAAGCCAAACCTGTTTTAAATGATAGTGATTGGTTTAGTGGCGATTATCAAAAGAAGGCAGAAGAGTATCTAACTGATACTGTTGGTTTCAGAAATGTTCTGGTGAGGTTGAATAACCAAATCGATTACAGTTTGTACGAAAAACTCCATGCCTATGATATTGTTGTTGGAAAAGAAAATAGTTTGCAAGCCACAACACATTTTGACGCTTATTTGGGCAAGTTAAGGATCCCACACGTAGCCTTTGATACTATGAGCTATAAATTATCCAGACTACAGGATACACTAAAGAAATTAAATAAATTTTTGTTTTTCATTATTGCGCCTAGCAAAGGTTCGTATGATATTGAAAGAGCACCCTATTGGTATAATGCAAAAAAAGAAGGCCGATCTTTTTATGAAGAGATCACTGAAAATTTTGACAAGCGAAATGTGGATTACCTGGATTTTAATACAATTTTTTTAAGTGGAAAAAAAAGTAGCAACAAGCGTAAAGCATATACGGATTATGGTATTCACTGGGCTAGCCATAATGGCGCTTGGGCATTTGACACTATTTTGAGATATATTGAAAGTAGATCGGTTTATACCGACCTGCCAAAAATTGAAAATATTAGTTATGTTGAAATTGATACTGCACTTCAAATGGATGTTGATCTCACATCTTCCCTAAATCTAATGTTTCCATATAAGTTCTCGCACAAATTTTACGATTGCAGGTTTGATGTCAGAAAGACAAGTGAAAATAAGGTAAATTTAATGATCATATCAGATAGCTATTATGGGCTTTTTAATAGTTTTGGGATGGCTGATCATACATTTGATACTTACTCATACTGGTATTATTTTAAGACGGTTTATAAAAAGAATGATCCTAATTCATATCAGTCAAACGCTCTTGATCTAAAATCGGAAATCGATAAAACAAATGTTATATTTATCCTGGCAACTTTTACAAATCTGGACATGCCGGGTTGGGGGTTTATTGATAAGGCCTATTCGCTTTATTTCCCCTAAGCAGAGGGGTTTTTCATGATGTATATGTAAACAATAAAAAATAAGATCCAGCCAACTATCACCAACTGGGTAAAAAGATCTTTATACATGATCTTCGTGGGCGAGCCACTTTTGTTTTTTACCATTGATAGTTGGAGGTATCTCAATATTCCCAAGATAACAAAAATCGTAGAGTAATAAATATTCTTATTGTTAAACCTGGAAACAACCTCTGCAGATGTAACATAAAGAATATAACTTACTATTAAGGCACCGCATAAAATACTGATAGCGGATTGAATAAATTCCTTGTTGTATCCTTTTATTGATTTCCGCATCACGGTTCCGGTTTCATCTTCAATGATCAGGTCATCCCTTCGTTTGGCCAGCGCTAAAAATAATGAAATTAAAAAGGTCATAATTATTAGCCAATGCGAAACTAAAATGCCTGAACTTTCTCCACCTGCAAATACCCTTAAAACAAAGCCAACGGCTATGATACTTACATCTATAATAGCTATTTGCTTTAACTTTATTGAATAAAGTATGTTTAGTGTTATGTATCCGATAATGATCAACAATAATTGCAGGTTAATTAAAAAGGCGCAGGTTAAAGAGGCAAGAAGTAGAGCCAGAAATAAAATATAGGCAGTGTTTTTGGAAACTTTGCCTGAAGCGATCGGCCTGTCTTTCTTTTCCGGATGGGCTTTATCATCCTCTACATCTATAATGTCATTTAAGATGTAGATTGAGCTTGCAGCAAAACTAAAGATAAAGAAGGCATATAATGATTGTAATAATTTTTCTGAATTAGCTATTTGACCCGAAAAAAATATAGGAGCAAATACATACAGATTTTTTATCCAATGATTTATCCTGAGTAGTTTTAGCATAAGGTAAAAATAGTTAGAATTATTGGAATAGAAGCCATCGTAATCTGGGTATGGATACTGTTTTGCATTTTAGGTGAGAAGGGATCTCTGCCTTAATCTATCAATAGGCTTTTCTACTAAAAAATGTACTATAAACGCGAGTAATAAAGTAATTGAAAAACAAGTTATGCCAAGGCAAACAGGTGGAAGATTCTTGCCCCATAAGTAAATTAATACAGGGTAATGTATAATGTATAACGGGTACGACAATTCACCGATTAACCGGTCTATTTTACTATGCTTGGTCAGTTCAAATAAGCGTGGTACCATTACTGTAAAAGATAGTATAATTATTATTGGAAATAGTGTATAGCAAAACATTAATGCAAGACAGCAAATGAAAATAGCGAACAGCTTCTTTTCAGGAAGTAATGAGGTATCTTTTTTATAATAGTTCCATGAAAGTGCACCTAAAGCAAAATAAATGAAGCTGGACGGAAATAAATGATATTGATATATAAAATTAATATTTCCCGAAAGTACAATATAAAAAGTGTAAAGTACACCGATTAAAAAGTAGATCCATGTTCTTTTTAATGACCTTAAAATAAATGGTGCCATTAAATAAAACAGCATTTCAATACCAATGCTAAACGATGGAGAATTTATTGAAAGCGCATATCCGTTTGAAGTTGGATTTATATATGAAGGAAGATAGTGTAGCTGACAATTGTCGATACTTATGAGCCAAAAAGAATCTGTTCCTAAAATAAAAAGATTGCAAAACCAAACATATATTTTTATTGCTATTCCGCAATCGGCTATAGTTTTTACGATATTTTCACCAAGTGGCGTAAAAATGCAGGCTAAAACGAATGCGATAATATACGCCGGCCAAAGTCTTAAAAAACGGTTCAGATAAAATTTTAAATTTTTATCTAAATATTTTGTGTTTAAAACCATTGCCATATAAAAGCCTGAAATTATATAGAACAAGGCAACTGATTGTCTTCCTTCGATCAAATTCATAGCCCACATGTTGTAGGGTTTTCCATCAGGAAACGGTATTCCAATGCCGGAAGCATGGGAGGCAATAACAGAAAGTGCTAATAAAAATCTTAATATGCCCATACTCAATTTTGTACCTCTTTAATAGGGTAAATGTAGCTTTTTTTTATTCGCAGTATTAGAAAGCCTAATTTAATTTCAGGATTTTAAACACACCAAAGGAACCTTAAGGTGAAAAATTGTTAGTTGATCTTGCGCTCAGTATTAAGCTAGTGTTTTTTCTAAAATACTCTCAAATAAGAATCTTCCATCTTCATTGCTTAGCTCTTTATCTGCAGCACGCTCAGGGTGTGGCATCATGCCAAAAACATTTCTTTGGGCATTACAAACGCCCGCAATGTTATCGGTAGCGCCATTCGGATTAGCCTCATCTGTTACGTTCCCATTCTCATCACAATACCTGAATAATATTTGGTCGTTCGCAATTAGTTTTTTTATGGTGTCTGCATCAGCAAAGTATTTTCCTTCGCCATGAGCAATAGGTATCTTTAAAGCTTTATTTGCCGGCACCTGAGATGTAATTAATGAGTTAGAAGTTGCAGCTTTAATATAAACATTTTTACAAATAAATTTACGCGTATTGTTGTGTAACAGAGCGCCGGGCAATAAACCGCTTTCGCACAAGATCTGGAAACCATTACAAACACCAAATAAAAAGCCGCCGTTATTAGCATGTTTAATAACACTTTCCATAATAGGCGAAAATCTCGCAATGGCGCCACTTCTTAAATAATCGCCATATGAGAATCCACCTGGCAAAATAATATGTGTGCAACCCTCAAGGTCGGTATTTTTGTGCCAAAGTTTAACGGTTTCCTGTTTTAAAATATTTTTTAAAACATACACCATATCTTCATCACAATTAGAGCCGGGAAATACTACAACGCCAAATTTCATTTTATAAATAGTTTAGAATACAAAATTACCAAATAATTAAACTTAAAAAACAAGGGTTTTTAACATACTGTTAATACATGTTAGAACCAGCCCTTTTTCTTCTTACTGCCGCCGCCTAGTCCTAATACACCAAGCAAGCCACGAGCAACCTCTTTCATTACAGTGCGGCCCACCTGCCTTACCATGGTGTTTTCTGAAGCTTTTTCTATTATTGATTTTTCGGCTTTTTGTTTTGTTTTAGGCTTTTCAGCATTTTCTTTTTTCTCTTCTTCGGCTTCACTTATCTTCCCGGTCAATATCTCATACGCACTTTCGCGGTCAATTACCTCATTATATTTGGCTGCAATTTTGCTGGCTGCAATGTTCTCTGCAATTTCTTCGGGAGATAAAACACCTATTCTGCTACCGGGTGCTTTCAAATGAACAGCCGCAAGTGGAGTAGGGATGCCCTTTTCGTTCAAAGCGCTAACAAGAGCTTGCCCAATTCCCAGGCTTGTTAATAACTCATCGGTTTTATAAAATTCGGAGATAGGATAATTTTCTGCTGTTTTTTTGATGGCTTTTCTATCTTTTTCAGTAAAAGCTCTTAACGCATGTTGCACTTTTAAGCCTAATTGCGAAAGCACAGCATCTGGCACGTCGTAAGGGTTTTGCGTAATAAAATAAATGCCAACCCCTTTTGAGCGTATCAATTTTATGATAGACTCTAATTGATCCAATAAAGCTTTTGAAGCTTCGTTAAATATCAAATGTGCTTCATCAATAAAGATACAAAGTTTTGGTTTTTCAAGATCTCCGGCCTCGGGAAAAGAAGCGTAAACTTCTGCCAAAAGGCTTAACATAAAGGTTGAGAATAATTTTGGTTTATCCTGTATATCCGTTAAACGAATAACAGAGGCAATTCCTTTGCCATTGTTATCTGTTCTTACAAGATCAGAAACCTCAAAACTTTTTTCTCCAAAAAATAATTCTGCACCCTGACTTTCTAATTCAATTATTTTTCTCAAAATAGTTGATGTGCTTGTACTGGTAATATTTCCGTATTCTTTTTTTAATTCTTCTTTTCCATCGCCCGTAGCATATTGCAGCAACTGTTTAAAATCCTTAAGATCTAAAAGCGGTAATTTCTTGTCATCAGCATACTTAAAAAGTATTGCAACAATGCCACTTTGTGTATCGTTAAGATCTAATATTTTTGAAAATAATACGGGTCCAAATTCCGACACGGTAGCCCGCAATCTAACCCCTTGCTCTTTCGATAAAGTGAAAAATTCTGTTGTAGTTGCACTGGCATTAAAATCAATACCAATTAATTTGTGACGTTCTTCAATTTTAGGATTAAGTGTTGCTGCTTTTGCAATACCACTCAAGTCGCCTTTCAGATCCATCAACAAAACCGGGATCCCAGCCTGGCACATGCTTTCGGCAATGATCTGCAAGGTTACCGTTTTTCCTGTTCCGGTTGCACCTGCAATGAGGCCATGTCTGTTAAGTGTTTTTAAGGGGATCTTAATGGTTACATCCTTTTGTGGCTGCCCTTCAAAAAGAGCCGCGCCAAGTGTTATAGCACCAACGGTTGTTGAGTAACCGTTATTTAATTGTTGTTTAAACGCATCAATTTTTTCCATAAAAAAAGCCTCACCGTAAAGGTAAGGCTTTTCAATAAAAAGGAATTATTTATTTCATTAAAGTAACATGGCCGGTCTTATTATGGATCTTACCATCAATATCTTTATACTTTACTTTATAAACGTATACATCTTGTTTTAAAGGGTCATTTCCTTTATTGTTAAGCGTGCCATCCCAACCTAAAGTAAAATCTTTAGTATGAAACATTGAGTGGCCCCAACGATCAAATACTTCCATATCATATGTTTTAAGTTCTAATCCATACGGAGAGAATATTGGGATGAAGATATCATTTAAACCATCAAAGTTTGGAGTGAATGAATTTGGAATATAAATGCCATGATCATTTTTAACCTGAACAACTTTGCTTACTACACTTTTACAACCGTGAATTGTAGTTGCAGTTAAAGTAATTTCGTAATCACCTGCAACAGGGAAAACAACTTTAGGATTTACATCATTTAACTGATACAGATTTCCAATCTGCCATTGATACGTGTTGTTACCTAATATGGTACTTAAGTTAGAAAAATTAACTTCCGGATTTGCAATTGTAATTTCATCCGGATCATAACTAAATCCCGCATTTGGCACTTCATATACTACGATCGGATTTTGAAGCGTTGCTTGTGTTGAACAACCTATCTCATCAAAATAATTAAATGTAACTGTGTAAGATCCCGGAGTATTAAATATATGAGTAGTGCTTAATCCACTTACAGGATCTGATCCGTCTCCCAAGTTCCAAACACCTGTTCCGGTATTTGCACTTGGTGTATTAAATGTAACTTCAATTGGCGAACAACCTTTTTCAGTATTACTTAAAATCGAAACATTTGGTATTTCGTTAACCTGTATGCGTATAGCGCTTGAGTCAGGACACAA
The DNA here is from genome assembly GCA_016787785.1 of Bacteroidia bacterium. Taxonomy (GTDB): domain Bacteria; phylum Bacteroidota; class Bacteroidia; order B-17B0; family Aurantibacillaceae; genus Aurantibacillus. The sequence goes on from JAEUTO010000006.1 coordinate 82,732, forward strand.
ACTTGCCGTTGGCATAGAGTGGGTTATATATGTAATAACATTGTTGTTGCCAATATTAGCATTAGCAGGTGTAAATATGTTACCTATAACTCCCGGTCCTCCCCAAACACCACCGGGGTTTTGAGCAAGGCTGTTTAAATTGATAGGCGCATTGTTACGGCAATATGGTCCGGCGTATTTTGCAAGATCGGCCGAAACAAATTGCTCAACTGTAATGGTTGTTTGCGCAAATGCCACACACGGACCGGCTGTTACGCTGTAATTAATAAGGTTATCACCAATTATTGCAAAGCCAGGGTTAAAGCCCCCGTTAGGCGTTGTTGCACCGTTGTTAGCACCTGTGAACATGCCACCCAATGGCGATACCTGTAATTGAATAGGCGGACCTCCGTTGCAGAATGGTCCTACATGTGTAATCGCAGGCGCAGCTAAAGAGTATACATTAACCGCAGTGGTTGCCTGAGCAGGACATAAACCACTTGGCGAAGACGCAGTATTATAACTGATAACAATATTACCAACGCCAGAGCTGGCAGGATTAAATGTGGTTCCGCTAATACCAGAACCGCTCCAAACACCTAAGTTATTTGTAGTAAGAGGTACTAAACTTACAGGAGACGAAGTAACGCAAAGATCGGGTACACTACCGGTTATTACAGCAGGTACAAATGCTTCAACTGATATTGTTTTGGTATCAGACACGTTACAGGTACTTGTTCCAACAACATATTGTACCGGATTTGCACCAATTTGCGCAAGAGCAGGGTTAAATGTACCGGCAATGGTATTATACATTGTAGCTGTCCATGTTCCTGTGGCTGGCGAAACCGCTAGCTGGAAACTGGGCGCATTATTGCAATATGGACCAACCTGTGTTATAGTGGGCTGTTGCGGATGTAATACAGATACTGCAATTGTTCGCGAATCCGGACATAAAGTTGTGTTTGGCACCGAATTGGTATTATAGGTTAAGGTGTAAATACCAGTTGGTAAATTAGGATTAAATGAATTACCCGAAACACCTGTGCCACTCCATACACCGGTAACAGTAGTTTGCACAATGTTAGATAAATTAAAAGAATTAAATGTATTGCACATATTGGCCAGTGTGCCCGTTAAGGCAGCGGTATTAAACTGAGAAACATTAAAGCTGCCGGTTTGTGTTGCAACACATGGGCCGGAAGTATAGGTATACACAAATGTATTGGTGCCAGGCGCCGCTAAAGAGGGTGTAATAACACCGGTAGTGGGATTAATAGCGTTAGAAGCCATGCCACTTGAAAAGGTGCCACCTACCGGAAAAGCATTAATAGTTACCTGCGCTCCGTTTGTACACATATCGGGTATTGGAGCTATGGTTATTATAGTTGCAGCAACAACGTTTAAAGATGAAGTTGCACTGGCCTGGCATTGTAAGCCACTGGTAAATGTATTGGTAACCGTAACAGAATACATACCCGAACTAACGGTTTGCGCATTGGTTAAAGATGGATTTTGAAGATTTGAATTAAATGTATTTGGGCCTGCCCAGGCAAAAGAAACTACACCTGTGCTTACAGCAGTTAACGTAAAATTTGCTGTGCTGCCCTGGCAAATCGGACCGTTATTTGCAACAGTATTAATTGTTGGGGTAGGGCTAACATTTATGGCAATTGTTTTGCTGCTTGTACAGCCAGATGTGGAACCGCTTAAAGTATAAGTTGTAGAAACCGCTGGCGATACGCTAACAGAAGAAGTATTGATGTTACCAGGCATCCAGGTATAAGTAGTTGCACCCCCGCCTAATATGGTTACGCTTGTGCCTGCAGCGCTACAAATATTTGTTTGCGAAGCAGCAGTTGTAATTGTTGGTGTTGGGCAGCAGTTGTAATACATAAAAATACGACCAATGCTAAAGTTAACCTCCGACCAGATTGGAAAAGTTGGCCCTGTAATACCGTTAATACAATTTTGGGTACCGCTTCTGCTAAGGGTTGTAGGCATAGCGTTAATTGTAGCTACATAATTAACACCATCATAACTGTTAATGCAACCCGCAGCTCTAGAGCCATAAATACCAATAATATCACCCGGGTTAATTGGCACGTTACAGCTTACTGTTGTATTGGCAGCTACATTGGTAGCAGAAAACAAAGTAGTGTAAGCGGTGGTTGTGCCGGGAAAAGCAGGAGGAGCAGCTGCATTAAATCTTACAACCCAAATGCTTTGCGTAGTTCCTGCACTTGCATCCTGCGGAATATATAATGCGCATAAGTTAAATGCAGTTGGCGAGGTAAAGTGATAACCCCTCGTCATACTCGAAAAGGTGCTGCTTTGTGGCCCAATAACCACCTGTGTTTGCGATCTGCCAGTTAAGAATGAAATAAAAAGTAATAAAAGTGTTATTTTTTTCATTTTTAGAATATTAAAAAGTATGTACAATTTCTTTTCTGTTTTTAAATGTAGAGATGATCAGGTCAGGGTGCTTTTCTATCCAATCTGCTACTTTCTTTTTGTAATCAGCATCGATCGTTGCACCCGAATTTAATTTAGGAAAACTAGTTTCATTAACGATTGGTTTAACATCAGCGTTTGAGGCATTTGGATTTGATATTCTTTCAAGTACAAGCTCATTGGTCTTATCAAAATCATAAGTGTATCCGCTGGCAGCATCGCTTGGCGGAATTGATTTTTTGTTGGTTTGAGCAAAGAAAGAAAATTGCAAAAAGCAGATTAATACTGAGGTTAAAAAAACAGATCTTTTCATTATAAAAATTTTTATGCTTAAAGTTACAAAAAATGTAAAGAAAAGGCCATTTTTTCACTCAATCAAATACCTTATTGGCTAAGTATTTTTAATGCTTTTAACGTAAAGCAAATTTTAGTGCCAGTAAACAAAAATCTAAAATTTAGATTATAAAAAAAGGCTGGAAAAAAGAAAAAACTAAGCTTAAGAAATTACAGGCGGCGGATCCATTACTGTGCCACATTTTTTACATGTTCTAAGGTCCTTATTCTCGTAAAATCGTTTAAATTCTGTCTGAAATTGAGAGGTAATATCCGTTAACATAAAATAAACTTCATGTAATGGGTGATTGCATTTTTCGCAGAACCATAACAGTCCATCCTTTTCATCCGGGCGGCGTTTTCTTTCCATTACCAAACCAATTGAATTAGCAAAACGGCGTGGGTTATGAGGAACCTTTGCTGGTAATAAAAATATATCGCCTTCTTTTATCGGAACTTCAACTGCTTTTCCATCTTCCTGGATCTGAACAATAATATCTCCTTCTAATTGGTAAAAGAATTCTTCACTCTCATTATAGTGATAATCTTTTCTTGAGTTTGGTCCACCAACAACCATAACAATAAATTCAGCATCCTTGTAAACAACTTTATTATTTACTGGGGGTTTTAATAAGTGACGATTTTCTTCGATCCACTTTTTGAAATTGAACGGACGTGTTACCATACTCTAAATTTAAGATTTAAAATTAAAGATTCAAAATTGTTAAGCCAGAACTTTATCTTCTGCAATAATTTTTGAAGCCATCAAATGTTCTGCTATCTGAACCGCATTGGTAGCAGCACCTTTGCGCAGGTTATCAGAAACTATCCACATGTTCAATGTTTTTGGCTGCGATTCATCTCTTCTTATCCTACCAACAAAAACTTCATCTTTATTATGCGCGTTCATTGGCATCGGATAAATTTGATTTTTTATATCATCCTGTAAAATAATACCAGGTGTTTTTGCCATTATCTCAAAAATATCTTTAACATCAAATTCGGTTTCAAACTCAATGTTCACGCTTTCGCTATGGCCACCCATTACAGGTATACGAACAGTTGTAGCGGTTAATGAAATAGAATCATCGCCCATTATTTTACGGGTCTCGTTCACCATTTTCATTTCCTCTTTGGTGTAACCGTTATCCATAAATACATCAATTTGCGGAATGGCGTTCATATCAATTTTATATTTGTAAGCCATCTCATCGCTCTTGCCATCTTTGCGTTCATTCATCAATTGCGAAACAGCTTTTACACCCGTGCCCGTTACACTTTGGTAAGTAGAAACAACAACACGTTTTATTTTATATTTTTTATGAAGCGGATTTAATGCTACCACCATTTGGATGGTAGAACAATTTGGATTGGCAATTATTTTATCATCTGCAGTTAATACATTTGCATTCACTTCCGGCACAACTAATTTTTTTGTTGCATCCATTCGCCATGCCGATGAATTATCAATTACTGTAATTCCTGCTGCTGCAAATTTTGGCGCCCATTCTTTAGACGTATCGCCACCAGCTGAAAATAATGCTATCTGGGGTTTGGCATCAATTGCCTGTTGCATGGAGTGTACTTTATATTTCTTTCCCTTAAAAATAATTTCTTTTCCAACCGATCTTTCCGATGCAACAGGAATTAATTCACTTACCGGAAAGTTTCTTTCTGCTAAAACTTCCAACATTTTTGTGCCAACCAAACCGGTTGCGCCAACAACTGCAATTTTCATTTTAATAAATTTTTATAAAAATAAATAATAATTCTAAAATCTTAAATCTAACTTCTAATTTTCTTTTTCACTTTCTTTATCTTCTTCTTTGGCAATGTAAATACCATCGGGCTTAATTAAGATCCTACGGTGACGATACAAAATACCAATAGCTTTTTTAAAAGTAGCCTTGCTCATGCTTAAACGAATAGAGATCTCTTCTGGCGTGCTTTTATCATGAAGGTTGACAAAGCCATTATTTTTTTCAAGATATTCCATCACCACTTCTGTAGAATCTAACACATTTTTAAAACCACTTTTTTGAAAGCTGATATCAATGAGTTTATCTTCACGAATAGTTTTCACAAAGCCTTTCATTTCATCACCTATTTCAACATCTTTATAAATATCGTTGTGATAAATGAGACCTTTATGTTGCCCGTTAATAATGCAACTAAAGCCAAGTGGCGATTCTTCATAAACAATAAGATCAACTTCTTCTGTTTCTTTCAACTCCAGATCTTCATTATCAATAAACTTGTCAATTTTAGTGGAAGCAACAATTCTGTTCGTTACTTCATCCAGGTAAACGAACACCACATAAAAATTATCTTCCGTCAATTTATGCTTTTGTTCACTAAAGGGTACTAAAAGATCTTTCTCAATTCCCCAATCTAAAAAGGCACCAACTTCGCCAACCGAAACTACGCGTAAATAAGCAAACTCATTTATTTGTATGTAAGGTTTTGATGTGGTGGCAATTGCTTTACCATCCGAATCGGGATAAACAAAAACTTCTAATTCTTGTCCGACTTTATATTTTTCTTTAACGTAAGATGCAGGTAACAGAACGTCATTCTTTTCTTCGTCTCCTAAATACAAACCCACTTCGGTTTCTCTTAGAACTTTTAGTGTGTTTATTCTTCCAGTTTCTATCATAATGCAAAGATACGGTTTATCTATATCTTAAAAATTTTGAAGGATTAGAAATTTTAATTTCTAAATTCGCGCATGCAAAATAAAAAGCTGGCCTGGGCGCTGCTTATTATCTTATCTGTTGTTTGGGGAAGCTCGTTTATTTTAATGAAGCGTGGCCTGGATGCCTTTAGCAGTGATGAGGTGGCGGCGTTGCGCATTTCCATTGCCTTTTTATTTTTAGCGCCTTTTTTAATTAAATACTATAAAATAGATCTTAAAAAATACTGGCGTGGGCTTGTTTTAATGGGTGTTTTTGGGAATCTTATTCCTGCTTTCTTATTTACCAAAGCCGAAACAGAAATTAGCAGCAGTTTAACCGGCATGCTTAACGCATTAACGCCTTTATTTACCGTTTTAGTTGGCTTGTTTTGGCTAAAAGTGAAGCCAAAAGCCATGCAAATTGTGGGCATTATTGTTGGTTTTGTTGGTGCCGCCTGCCTAATGATATTTGATGCCGGAAGCGGCAGTTCCAGGAACATCATATACGGCCTATTAGTGGTAGCTGCTACCTTCTTTTATGCTATTAGCGTTTGTGGTATTAAGAAGTACCTGAGCGATATAAACTCAATTACCGCAACGGTTTGGGCCTTTTGTATAACGGGCCCAATTTCCCTTATTTACCTGTTTGGCTTCTCGGATTTTACGGTGCATATGGCAAATTCGCCCATGGCACTGCCGTCTTTAGGCTATATTAGCATTTTGGCCATTGTAGGCAGTGCTATTTCGGTAATCGCCTATAATATCCTAATTAAGAACTCGGGCACCGTTTTTGCCAGCAGTTGCACCTACCTTATACCCGTAGTGGCCATTGGATGGGGACTTTTTGACGGTGAAATGGTCAATTTTTACCAAATTTTTAGCATTGTGGTCATCATTTTGAGTGTTTATTTAATAAACCGGGATTAAATTTTGTTGATTCATATCATTTGAGTATATTTGCCTCCCCTTTTTAAGGGTATTATTAACAATTTAAACCAAATTAAATGTACGCAATTGTAGAAATAGCCGGGCAACAATTTAAAGTGGAACGTGGAAACAAAGTTTACGTTCACCGCCTAGAGGCTAACGAGGGCGCTAAGATTGAATTTGACAAAGTTTTCTTATTAGATAACGGTGGCAAAATTTCAGTTGGAAACCCAACCGTAGAGGGCGCTAAAGTAGCAGCCACAGTGATCTCCCACTTAAGAGGAGATAAAGTGATCATTTTCAAAAAGAAACGCCGTAAAGGTTATCAAAAGTGGAACAATCACCGTCAATCTTTAACTCAGATCCTTATTCAAGGTGTGTTAGCTAAAGGCGACAAATTAGAATCAGAATTAACTGCAGTGCGTAAAGTTCGTACACAAGGTCCGGTAAAAAAAGCTGAGACTGTTGTAAGCGAAGCAAAAGTTGAGAAAAAAGCTCCTGCTAAAAAAGCGGCAGTTAAAAAAGCTCCCGCAAAAAAAGTAACAAAGAAAAAAGAAGATTAATAACCGAATTCAAAATTTAAAATTTAAAATGAAAAACTTTTAAATTCTTAATTTTAGATTCTTAATTTATAAAAAAATGGCACACAAAAAAGGCGCGGGTTCATCAGATAATGGTCGCGATTCGCATAGTAAACGTTTAGGCGTTAAAATTTTCGGAGGTCAGGTTTGTATCGCTGGTAACATTATTGTTCGTCAACGTGGTACTAAACACAATCCAGCTGAAGGTGTTGGTATGGGAAAAGACCATACTTTATATGCTTTAATTGATGGAAAAGTAGTATTCAAAAAGAAAAGAGACGATCGTTCGTACGTATCGGTTGTTCCTATCGAGGGGTAATAAATACTTTATATTAAATAAGGCCCTCCATTTAATTGGTGGGCTTTTTTTGTTTTCAAGCGTTTAACGCTTAACCCATTTAAAAAATTAAATTTGTATTAAAATAAACAGAACTTTATGTTGCAATTAAATTATATCAGAGAAAATAAAGACGAGGTTTTAAAACGCCTTGCTATAAAGAATTTTAAAGATGCCGAAAGTATTATTAATTCGGTTTTGATAAAAGATACGCAACGTAGATCATTGCAACAGGAAGGTGATGCGATAAAAGCAGAATCGAATCAAATTGCCAAACAAATTGGTGAGCTGATGAAAGGCGGTAAAAAAGAAGAAGCTGAAAAAGTGAAATTGCGCACTGCTGAATTAAAACAAAAAGAAAAAGAATTAGACGAACAATTAAAAAATGTTGAAGACGAGATCCAACAACTTTTAGTTCTGGTTCCAAACACACCTAACTTAACCGTGCCGCTAGGAAAAACACCTGAAGACAACGCTGTTGTTTTTGAACATGGCGAAAAACCAAAGCTGGCCGCAGGTTATGTTCCACATTGGGACCTTACTACAAAATACAATTTAATTGATTTTGAACTGGGCGTAAAAATTGCCGGTGCAGGTTTTCCTGTATACAAAGGCAAATGCGCTCGTTTGCAACGCGCTTTAATTAATTTCTTTTTAGATCGTGCAACAGCAAAAGGTTACTTAGAAATTCAACCGCCAATTGTTGTGAATGAAGATAGTGGATATGGTACCGGCCAGTTACCTGATAAAGAAGGGCAGATGTACCATTGCACAATAGATAATTTATACTTGATACCAACTGCTGAGGTGCCGGTTACAAATATTTATCGTGATGTTATTTTAAAAGAAGCAGATCTTCCGGTAAAGAATACAGCCTACACGCCTTGTTTTAGAAGAGAGGCAGGCAGTTACGGAAAAGATGTACGCGGATTAAATCGTTTGCACCAATTTGATAAAGTAGAGATCGTGCAAATTACACACCCTGATAAAAGTTACGAAACGTTGGAAGAAATGCGTGAGTACGTTGCGGGACTGTTAAAAGAATTAGAATTGCCTTTCCGTACTTTAAAATTATGCGGTGGCGATATGAGTTTTGCAAGCGCTTTAACTTACGATATGGAAGTTTGGTCTGCCGCACAGGAACGTTGGTTAGAGGTTAGTAGCGTTAGTAATTTTGAAACTTTCCAAACTAACCGTTTAAAATGCAGATTTAAAGATGCGAATGGTAAAACACAGTTAGCGCATAGCTTAAATGGCAGTGCATTGGCTTTACCACGTATTGTTGCAGCTTTATTAGAAAACAACCAAACACCTGAAGGAATTAAAATTCCAAAAGTATTGGTTCCGTATTGCGGTTTTGATATGATCAACTAAAATGATAAAGACTGCTAAAAATACGTTCGTAATTTTATTTTTTGCAGGAGCATTATTTCAATCTTGTAACAGGGTAGATATCTACGCTGTTAAAATGCAGTCCTTAGATAGTTTGAGTGGCGCTGTAAATAGTTCTGCTAAAGAAGTAGATAAAACAGATACCGTTATTTTAGAAAAAGCCATTTCGCGTTTTAACCAATACAAACAATTTATTCAGCAAAATGTAAAAGATACACTCACAAAAGTGGAAGCAGATTTTACACAACAGTTCTACACAAGTGGCGCAAGTTTGGAAAATTTTGCTGTTAACAGAAGATCAATAAAAGCAAGAACGAATTTAATTAACTCTCAGATAGAAAAATTAAAAACCGATGCGAAGAACAGATCGATCCCGGAAGAAAAATTAATTGAATTTACTAAGCAGGAAAAGAAAGAAGCAGGTAATTTAATTGAAGCAAGCCAAAAGCAACAGCAGTTATTTTATACCAGTCTGCAGGAATTTAAAACCTCTTTAAAAGGAGTGGAAGATATTATCAAAGCCAGGAACAACGGGCAATTGCCAACGATCATAAAAGACACGCTTTCTCTATAATTATGGCTATTTCGTTTCAAAACCAAAGTGTAGAATTTAAACTATCTGAAAAGATAAAAATTAAAAGCTGGATCAAAACTATTATTGCATCCGAAAAAAAGGAAATGGGCAATCTTAATTTTGTTTTTACTTCTGATGAAGAGATCTTAAAAACAAACGTTCAGTACTTACAGCATAATACCTATACCGACATTATTACCTTTGATTATTGTGAAGGAAAAAAGATCAACGGCGATATTATTATAAGCGTTGAAAGAGTAAAAGAGAACGCTGATAAATTTGAAACAGATTTTGAAACCGAAATTAAACGGGTGATCATTCACGGTGTATTGCATTTATGCGGTTATAAAGATAAAAGCGAGAAAGACGCTAAGCTTATGAGAAGCAAAGAGAATGCCGCTTTAAAAAAGTATTAGTATGGGAACCTTTATACTTATCTTTTCTATTCTTATTGCCGCAGTGTGTTTTTGGTCGAGCATTAAATTAATTCTACTTTATTTAAAAGTAAATGCCTGGCAAAAAGTAAATGCAACTATTATTTCAAAAAAAGTTGAGCTGCATAAAAAAATTTCTACAAGAAATTCACCTTATGGCATCTTCGTAGAGTACAGGTATAATTACAACGGCAGTGAATACAAAAACGATAAAGTTTATTTAGTAGAACTGATCAAAGGACAAACCAATCACACACAGGCCGCTGCTACAAGGGTGATTGACAAAATGGAGAACGAACTTTCAATTTTTGTTAACCCAAAAGATCCGCAGGAATCGGTAATGTTTTGCAACGGGATAGTGCTGTACGTTGTTGTATTCTTTTTTGGAATAATGAGCTTGTTAATTGGCTGCAGCTACTACAAATAAATTTTATTCTATAATTCAGAATTATTGCCCAAATTGTCCAGACGAACTTGAATTATCTTTAGTGATATTTCTAAGGCTAAATGTAATAGGGTAAGTGGTTTTATATCGCACAAATTTATTATTAAGTACCGCGGGTTGCCATTTTGTTTCTTTTATCAGTCTTAAAGCTTCTTCTGTACAACCCGTGTTTACGCCTTGTTTAACGGTTAGGCCTGTTATATAGCCATTTGTTTCAACAACAAATTCAATTACCACAGTTCCTTCAACGGATCGTTCGATCGCTAATTTTGGATACTCAATTTGCGAAAGTATAAAGTCTGTTAGCCCATCGTCGCCATTCTTATAATATTCCGGCGATTTATCTGCTTTAGTGTATATCACATAACTACTATCTGCCGGTAAAGGTTTTTTAAGATTCAGTTTATTTTTTTGTTTAAAGTAGCGGTTATATTTTTCTGTAGATAATTTAAAGGTCAAAAAATAAGGCCTGCTCTCGTTTGGTAAATGTATTGTTTTATTGAATTTCCAAAAATTAAACATGCGGGTCAATTCATTGCGCAAAACATTGTTATTGTTGTTCTTTAATCCTTCAAATTTAATATTTACAGCTTTGCCCGCCGAATCAAGATCAAAAAATGTTGTTATCTCCACATCAAAATTAGAGGTTAGTAGAATTTTGGGCAGATTTAACTGTGTTTCCAGTACGCGTTCTATTTGTTCTTTTCCGCCAATAGCAATTGCTTCAAATTCAGGACTGGTACTTGAGGTTTGGCTAAATACTGAGCTAACAGCTACCGAAAATAAAAATATATACTTTTTAAGCATATGTAAATATAATCCAAAAAAAAGAAAAGCAAAAGCCAGCAAACAACATTTCGATACCAGTTATAAACTTGTATTAATGCCTATGGTAAAGCCGGAATTTACTTTATTGTTTATACCATAGCCCAGTACATAATCAACCCGCAGAACGTTAAAAATATTCTCGAAGCCAAAATTTATTTCGTAATACTGTTTTAATTTGTTGCTCATTAATAAATGTCCGCCAACTACTTCCTGCACCTTTAATTTTTTTAGTACCGGTATCTTATTAATGATAAAACCGTTAAAATGATGTTCGGCATGGGCTTCTGCAAACCACTTGTCGGCACTAAAGGTATAATAGGGCAGGAGCCTGAAACTGCTTAAATAATCGTTGGTATTAAATAAGGTCTGGTTCCCTAAAAAATATTTAAAATCCATAAACAGCAATTTTTTGGTGTTTACAAAGCCGCCCCCTTTTAACCTGATACCAAGGCGTCCGAATAAACCTAGGTTTAACTCATCATAGATCATAGCACTTGCCAGGTCATAATCTGCTGTGGTATTAAACACAGGAAATGCCTTTTTGTAACTCACGCTTAGTCTTGGATATTTACTTCCTGTAATTATTTTTTGGTTAGGCAGTGTTACATATTTTTGCTTAAAGCGGAACGAAAATGTTATCTCTGCCGTAAACGCATTATTGGTGTTGAATAAAGAGTCGTGATTAAATTCATTCCTGGGATCATTACTGGTAAATAATTTCTTTTTGTCATCTATGAATAAAATATCAGAGCTATTCTTTAACGCATCACGTTCAACGTACTTTACAAGGGATGAAAAATAAACACCGTTAACAACTTCAGTAAAGTAACTGGTCTCAACACCGGTCTCTTTAAACATCTTCATAAAATTCTCATTCAAGTAAAGTGAATACAATGAATTTACCAGTGGGGATATTGGATCCAACTGGTTATATTGCTCCGAAATGGATTTGAATTTAATACCAACCCGCGAGAATTTTTTTGGTCGGTAAAAATAATTGTAGCCAATTTCGCCGCCCCATAAATAATTACTAAAACCATAACGCACTTGTCCATTAAAGCGGTGGGCTTTTAAATTTTCATATTCTTTATTTACCGAGAATTTGTAACTTACGTTAAAGCCTTCAACCGTATTATACTGTATGCCATTTGTAACAATGCCGGGTATGGCTACGCTAATTCGTTTTTTTGTTTTATTATACGTGTAGCCAAAAAAGATATCGTTCACTCTAAACTTGTTGCCGCGTTTGTCAACCGAATCTTTATACCGATCAGTTTCCTGTATTTTTTCTGTGCTGTCTTTTTTACGATAATCTTTATTTTCTTCTCGTGTTAATGGCGCAGGGCGGTTAATGTTCCAGTAGTTGGAGTCTTTTTTGTTGGCACCATCTTCTACAACAAATACCTCGTTGCTAAAAAAGTTGTCAGGTATGTTTGGTGATAAATTGTAGTTTTTTACAGTGGCATTAAAATAACCGTCGCCCGAAATGCCGAAGAACACAAAGTGAAAACCAAAATTATGATTCACCGGCATCCAAATACTATCACCGGCTACAGGAGCATAGAGCTGTGTAATGGAAAGCGTGTCAACAAATTTTATTTTATTTTCTTTAAATAATTTAAGATCAATCCCGGTTATGCGCCACGAATTTTCCTGGATATAAATGATGCCTGTAAAACAAGGGTCGGTGCTGCGTTTTGGTTTTACTTCAATTTTATTAAAGATCTTTCCGTCTTCATTAATAGTTCCTAATAATCTGAATTTATAATACAAAAAAGCGTTTCCATTTAATGGCGAAACAAATGGCCTGTCGCTAATACCCCTTATTGGAACCAAATTCTCATAAAAATTAAATTTCATCTGACCTAGTTGGTTAAAACTAAAACTTTTGCTTTCGCCGCTTACGCGGCTGCTAAACATAATTTCTTTTTGTTTATTTGGTTTTTTAAAATAATAATTGCTTTCGCTTTCACTTAAATAAATAACACCATATAAAGTAGAATCTATTTTTTCGCCACTGGTTATTTTTATGAGCTTTTTGAATTTATCGGGTAGATTGGTTAAACGTTGTAGCCCTTTTATATAAGATTGACAGGTGTATTCGTTTACCTGGTTAGAATATAGCTTTCGACGCTTAATGGCCTTACGCATAATGGGGTAGGCGGGGTCTTCGCCGGCCTTTATAGTTATTTCCTGCAAGGCCACGCCGTCCAGTTTTAAATTTACATCCAGTGTTTTATTTTCGGTAAGATCAATTTCAATTTCTTGTTTTGAATAACCGATATATTGAAATACAACAATATGTTTTCCTGCATCTAACTTTAGCGAGTAATTTCCGTTATCGTTACTATTAACGCCTTTGGTGGTACCTTTTAAATAAATGGTGGCAAAGGGTAAACTCTCGTTGTTACCAGTAATTTTTCCGGAGAGTGTAAATTGTTGAGAAATTAAATACTTGCTGCAAGCAAAAAAAAGTAGGATCAATATTTTTTTATGCATAGCCCGCAACCAAATTTATTTTTTGTCGAAGCCCATAAAGGCGTATGAAATTAAATTAGCACCCATTTTTAAAGCTTTGGTACGGGTCTCTTCGCTGTCTTTATGTATTTCCGGACTCTCCCAGCCATCACCAAGATCGCACTCGAAATCGTAAAAACAAACCAGGCGACCTTTATAAATTAAGCCATAACCTTTTGGTGCAGCGTTCTCGTGCTCGTGTACTTTTGGTAAACCATTTGCAAATTCAAATTTTTGGTGATACACCGGGTGATTAAAAGGTAATTCAACAAGATCTAATTCTGGAAATACTTTTTTTAGTTGTACACGAATAAATTTATCCATCCCATAATTGTCGCTTACGTGTAAAAAGCCACCCGCCATTAAATAATTGCGTAAATTCTCTGCTTCCTGGTTAGAGAAGATAACATTGCCATGCCCCGTCATATGTACAAAAGGATAATTATAGATCTCCACACTTCCGGCATCAACAATAGCCTGTTCGGGATTGATGGTAGTTTTTATATTATCGTTACAGAATTTAATAAGGTTGGGTACAGATGTTTCTAAATTCGCATACCAGTCGCCACCGCCATTATATTTTAGTACTGCAATTTGAAAACTGTAAGGCGGAATAGTATAATAGTCGCCAATTTTTAAAGCAGATCTTCCTTTACTAAAAAGTAAAATTAAAAAAAGGCAAGTTATTTTTTTAAAAAAAGAGACATTCATTACTCTAAAGAAATTTAGTATTTAAAGTTAAACATTTTTGTAGAATTGTACTAAATTAATTGCCTGTTTTGCTTCTGTAACATCGTGCACGCGCAAGATAGACGCCCCATTCATCAGTGCAATAGTGTTTAAAACAGTTGTACCGTTCAAAGATGTTACTGGGTTGGTACCAATTATTTTATTGACCATACTTTTTCGTGAAAAACCTGCTAAAATGGGGTAATCATTAAACTGGTGTAAATTCTTTAAAAGCCGGTAGTTGTGCTCTTGCGTTTTGCCAAAACCAAAACCAACATCTATAACTATTTTTTTAAAATCCAGAGCACTTAATTTTTCTAATTTTTTCGAAAGAGCGTCTTTAACTTCTGCTACAACATCTCCATAAACTGGATCTTGCTGCATGGTTTGAGGTGTACCCTGCATGTGCATTAAAACATACGGCAGGTTAAGTTTAGTAACGGTTTCAAACATTTTAGGGTCCATATCACCGCCGCTTATATCGTTTATAATATCAGCACCATGGTCTGCACTTTTTTTAACAATAGAAGCGTAAAAGGTATCAATGCTAATAAAAATGTCAGGAAATTTATTGCGTATGGCAGGCAAATACTGCTCTAATCGTTCCCATTCTTCTTTCTCGCTAATTGCCTTTGCACCGGGCCTTGAAGAAGCTGCCCCTATATCAATAATATCGGCGCCCTGGTTAATTTTCTCCTCTACATCCTGTAAAACGTCGTTCACATTACTGTATTTCCCACCGTCGTAAAAACTATCGGGGGTAATGTTCACAATAGCCATTATTAACGGTTTAATAAATGTTAATCTTTTGCCATTGCAAGTGTATTCTATTGGGTTAATTTCGCTATTTTTATTGTCCATACGCTATATGACTACTACATCTAAACAATACGACGCGGCCATTTCTCAATGCAAAGATATCTTTTTAAAGAAGATGAAAGACTATGGCACCGCCTGGCGCAATTTAAGACCCACTTCTTTAACCGATCAGATCTTTATAAAAGCCCAGAGGGTGAAGAGTATAGAGGAAAAAGGCACTCAAAAAATAGTGGATGACATTAAGGGCGAATACATTGGCATAATTAACTATTGCATTATTGCCCTAATACAGTTGGAATTGGTGAATGATACCCGCGTTGAACTGCCCTACGACGAAGTAGCCAATTTATACATTAAGTACGCTGGTCAAACCAAACAATTAATGGAAGATAAGAACCATGATTACGGCGAGGCCTGGCGCGATATGCGCTTGAGCTCTTTAACAGATTTGATCTTAATGAAGGTTTTTAGAGTTAAACAGATAGAGGATAACAAGGGAAAGACCATTATAAGCGAAGGGGTGGATGCCAATTATATGGATATGATCAACTATTCAGTGTTTGCTTTAATTAAGCTTGCCAAATAGTTAAAAAAAATTAATTTAACTTTTATAGTAAAGATTACAGAATATCTTTAGAAACAATAGAATTTACACATGAAAAAATTTTTCGCATCAAACGCTTTTCGTTTTATTTGGTCGGCCGGTTTAGCAGTTATCATTTATATGATAACCCCTCCTTGTTTTAGTAAAACAACCCTGGCTATTTTAATTGCTATTGAAATGATCTTAATTAATGGGGCAGGTTATATTGCCAGAATACCGATGATAACCCATGTAGCAAGGTTTTTGGTTGGTGGTTTGTTTATTTTTTCAGGGTTTATTAAAGCGAACGATCCGTTGGGGTTTTCATACAAACTAAAAGAATATTTTGAGGTATTTCAAAACGATACCGGTATGGCCTTTTTTGAATGGTTTGCGCACATTGCATTACCATTGGCAATTATTATTTGCGCCAGCGAAATTATTTTAGGTGTGATGTTATTAATTGGTTACCGCACTAAATTAACGCTGTGGTTGTTGTTTGCGCAGATCGCTTTCTTTACATTTTTAACTTTTTATTCTGCCTGTTTCAACAAAGTAACGCACTGCGGCTGTTTTGGCGACTTCTTAAAATTAAAACCGTGGGAAAGTTTTTGGAAAGACATTGCACTAATGATCCTTATTACCATTTTATTTGCCGGAAAAGATAATATACAGGAATTATTTGCGCCTATGATCATCAGTACCTTGTTTTTGATGGGTGTTGTTTTCTCAATAGGTTTTCCAATTTATGCTTACAGAAATTTGCCGCCCTTAGATTTTAGAGCTTATGCACCAGGAGAAAGTATTAAAGATAATATGAAATTGTTGCCAACCTATAAACCGGCAGAATATGAAACAGGTTTTATTTATGAGAATTTAAAGACGGGCAAAAAAGAACATTTTAATTTAAAGAATTATCCATGGCAGGATACACTTAACTGGAAATGGGCCGCAACTGATAATGTATTGATAAAAGATGCAGTGGACGCACCAAGAATTACAGACTTTACTGTAAATAATTTAGATGGTGGTGCAATTACCGATTCGGTTTTAAACGATAAGAATTATAGTTTCTGGTTAATTATGTATGATCTTAAAGAAACAGAAGACGATCCTTCGCTTATTGCCAAGATAAACGATTTTTATAAACTGGCTACACTTGAGAAATATAAATTTATGGCGTTTACCGCAAGCGGTCCTTCAGACATAGATGAATACAAACATAAACACAATGCGCTGTTTGATTTTGCTTTAGTAGATGGTATTGTTCTTAAAACAATGATACGAAGTAACCCGGGCTTAATGCTGGTAAAAGATGGAAAAGTAATAGCCAACTGGCACCACAATAACTTCCCTGGTTTTGGCGATGTGAAACAAAAACATATGAAATAAAATATTTTAAATTATTCTAAAACCCTTTCTGCAAAACAAAAACAGGAAGGGTTTTTTATTAAAGAAATGAAACCAGCAGGTTTAAGTGATATAAAAAAAGAATTAGAATTTCTTGAACCAAAGAAGTTGCTGGAACTTTGCATTGCATTAGCAAAATATAAGAAAGATAACAAAGAGTACTTGGGTTTTTTGCTATTCGAAGAACACAACAAAACGCAATTCGTAAAAGAGGTTAAGCTGGAGATAGACGAACATTTTGAGGTATTAAAAACGCAGGCCAATTTATATTATGTAAAAAAAAGCCTGCGAAAACTGTTGCGTATAATTACCAAGTATACCAAGTATGTTGATGACAAAGGACTTTCTGCAGAAATGTATATTTATTTTTGCGCCAAATTAAAACACTCGGGTATTCCTTATCACAAAAGCCAGATGCTGGTAAATTTAATGGAGCAGCAATTAAAAAAGATCAATACGTTAATTACCACTTTGCATCCCGATCTTCAAAACGATTATTTAAACGACCTCGAGAAAATAATTAACTAATGTCTGGCCAGCCCGATCCGCAATTATTATTAGAACTGGTTAAAATGCCAATGCCTTACGGGCGTTATAAAGGTGTAATACTTTATGAATTACCGGTTTCTTATTTGGAATGGTTTAACCGTAAGGGTTTTCCTGCAGGCAAATTAGGTGTGCTTTTAAATACGTTATACGAAATAAAACTAAACGGCTTAGAGTTTTTGTTGGAGCGTATAAAAAAGGAAGCCATATAAATTATTGATTAATATTTGTATTTTTAACTGTAATTAAAACAAACACATGAAGCATATTTTATTTCTTTTTTTAGGCCTGTTTAGCTTAAGTCAATTAACCGCACAAACAAAGCCGGTTTACGATTCTGTTTTGGCAAAAAAACTTGGTGCCGATGAATACGGTATGAAAAGCTATATCATGGTATTATTAAAGTCGGGCACTTATAAAGCAAAAGACAAAAAAGAATCTGATTCTCTCTTCAGGGGACATATGGATAACATTATTAGTCTTGCTAATGCCGGAAAGTTGGCTCTTGCCGGACCTTTTGGGAAGAACGATCTTTACAGAGGCATATTTATTTTTAATGTAAAAACTGTTGATGAAGCTAAACTTTTATGTGAGAAAGATCCTGCCATTAAAATTAATCTATTTGCTGTTGATTATCTTCCTTGGTATGGTTCTGCTGCGGTAATGCAAATTAACGACATCCATAAGACCATCGAAAAGAAATCACATTAGTTATCAGATAAATGAGAGTCTTTCTAATACTTCTTCTTTTCTTTTTTTTAATAAAAATGCCCGCGCAGGATGTGCAGGTGGAACCTTTGTACAAGGCATTAAAACTGGCAAAACACGATACAGTTAAACTGGGTCTGCGTTGTAGAATTGGTATTTTAGAATCGATAGTAAGAGCATCTTATTGGGATAGTATTTTAAAAGACGCAAGAAAAGGCGGGTATAAATATTACGAAGGGCTTGCTTTGAACGGACTTGGCACTATGTATGATGAGATCGATGGTGTTGATACAACCAGATCGTTCGATGCCTTTAATAAGGCTTTGAAAATTTTTGAAGAGATTGGTAACAAAAAAGAAGTTGCTCACAGTTTTCATATAATGGGTTTTATTTATTACGACCATGGTGATATTCAAAGATCATTAGTGTATTATAAAAAAAGCTTAAAGATCAGACAGGAAATAAATTTTAAAGAAGGCATTGGCGAATCATTAAATAATATTGGTTATATCTATCAAAGCCTTGGAGATATAAGTGAGGCTTTGGATTATTATCACAAAGCAATAAAAATATTTGAAGAGATCAGCGATAAACAGAACACAGCCTATCTCTTAAATAACATCGCTTTTTTATACCAGGGGCAAGGCGATACTGCAAAAGCTTTAAGTAATTATTTAAAATGTTTAAATGTTTTAGAAAAGATAAACGATCAGAAAGCCATTGCAGGAACCTATAATAATATGGCGCTTATTTATCAAAACCAGGGAGATCAAAATAAAGCGATTAACTATGCAAGAAAAGGTCTTGCTATACGACTTAAGCTCGCAGATAAAAAAGGTATTCCGGCATCACTTACGGCCATTGGCGCTATTTATGAAATAATTGATGATAAGAGTTCAGGAACTTACGATAGCTCACTTACATATTATTCAAGAGCGCTTGAACTGCGTATGACTCAAAACGAAAAAAACGGTGTGGCAAGATCTTATAATAATTTAGGTTCAGTATATTTTAAAAGGAAGGAATATTCAAAAGCTTTAGAGTACGCAGAAAGTGCACTTCTTATGTCTAAAGAGCTTGGCTTTCCGGGTTTAATAAGCAGTGCCGCAAAATTATTGCATAAGATCTACAAACAACAAAATAAACCCGCCAAAGCGTTAGAGATGCATGAACTGTTCGTGCACATGAGAGATAGCGTTAATAGCGAAGAAACGCGTAAGTCGAGCACAAAAAAACAATTTCAATACGAGTACGACAGAAAGGTAACTGCTGATAGCGTAAGAATAAGTGAAGAAAAAAAATTAGTAGCTGTAAAATTAAAGCAGGAAAAGACACAGCGTTATGCTTTGTATGGCGGCTTATTATTGGTATTGATATTCGCTGGATTTATGTTCAATCGTTTTAAGGTCACACAAAAACAAAAAATAGTTATTGAACAGCAAAAAAATATTGTGGAAGAAAAACAAAAAGAGATCGTTGATTCTATTACATATGCCAAGCGTTTGCAAGAAGCAATTTTACCTGCTGAGATATTTTGGAGTCAGAATTTTAATAATGGATTCTTTTATTATCAACCAAAGGATATTGTTGCAGGCGATTTTTATTGGCTGGAAAAAATTGGCGACACGGTAATGTTTGCTGTGGCAGATTGCACCGGACATGGTGTTCCGGGCGCATTGGTTTCAGTTGTTTGTAGTAACGCTTTAAACAGAACAGTATTGGAGTTTGGCATAAGTGATCCCGGAAAAATTTTAGACAAAACCCGCGAACTGGTTATTTCCACTTTCGAAAAAAGTGGCGAGGAGGTAAAAGACGGAATGGATATTAGTCTCTGCTGTTTAAATACTAAAACAAAAGAATTACAATGGGCCGGAGCTAATAATCCCATTTGGTATGTTTCTTCCGATAATACAATTATACATGAGATAAAGGGAGATAAACAGCCCATTGGAAAATATGCTAACGAAAAGCCTTTTAGTACGCACAAGATCCAATTAAATAAAGGTGATACCATTTACCTTTTTACCGATGGTTTAGCCGATCAGTTTGGCGGACCAAAAGGTAAAAAATTCAAATATAAAATGCTTAAGGATATTCTCCTGGCAAACATTTCAAAGTCTATGGACGAACAAAAAGAAGTACTTGAAAAAGCTTTTAATGCCTGGAAAGGCCCATTGGAGCAGGTGGACGATGTTTGTGTTATAGGGGTAAGACTATAACACAAACGAGTCAGTTTATCCTGAGCGCAGTCGAAGGAATGTTTGTGTTATAGGGGTAAGACTATAACACAAACGAGTCAGTTTATCCTGAGCGCAGTCGAAGGATTGTTTGCGTTATAGGTGTTCGTTTATAAACGCCCAAGATTTTTTTGGCAAGAATTACTTATTTCTGCCCGTATATTTTGCAAAAAATGAGCCCTGAAAAGTAAAATTTGCAAAAAATGCAAAAAAGCATGGGTTGATTTTGATGAAAATATCCTTTTTTTCAAAATTCAAAAAGCTTTCAAAAACCCTTTTATTTTTCCGTAAGTTTTCGATTGCTGTTAAGCCGACTTTTGTTTTATAAATTATTTAATAACTAGAAAAATAAAATTAAAACAAAATGAAAACACAACTACTGGTATTAGCTTTTATGATCGCTGGTTTATTTATAAAAGCACAAACATGGATCTCTTATGATCAAACAAATGGATTAGCAGATAATAACGTGCAGGCCATTGCAATAGACGCTTTTGGTAATAAATGGTTTGGCACATATGGCGGTGGTATTTCTAAATTTGATGGCGCTAACTGGACAAGCTATACTGTTAATGATGGCTTAGTAAATGATTATGTAAGAGCAATAAAAATTGATGCTTTAGGAAATATTTGGATAGGAACCGATGGCGGCGTTTCAAAATTTAATGGTAGTACCTGGACAAATTACACAACCTTTGAAGGTTTGTCTAATAATCTTGTATATGCAATTGAGATAGATGCCACCGGAAATAAATGGTTTGCAACCAACATGGGTGTTTCAAAATTTAACGATGTTAGCTGGACAATTTATACAACAGCAAACGGTTTGGCAAACAATATTGTACCCGCCATGGCAATAGACCAGACAAACAATTTGTGGTTTGGAACCTGGGGAGGTGGCGTATCAAAATTTGATGGAACTAATTGGTTAACCTATTCGCAGGCAAATTATGTGAACGTTGTAAAGCCAGATGCGAGTGGAAACATATGGTTTGGCACATCAACCGGTTTAAAGAAGTTTGACGGAACGGCTTGGACAAACTATACTACTACAAATGGATTACCGGCAAACAACGTGCATGCCATTGCATTCGATCAATCAAACAATAAATGGTTTGGTACAAATGCAGCCGGTATCTCAAAATATAATGGTAGTGCTTTCACAAATTACAATACAAGCAACGGTTTAATTGGCGATCTAGTGAATACTTCTATTATTGACAATGCCGGAAATTTATGGGTAGGCACTATGGATGGTGTTTCGCTTTACACAGCCGCCATTAGCGGTATAGTTGAAAATAAAATTGCAACAAGTTTTTCTTTATTTCCAAACCCTGCAACCGATGTAATTAAAGTAAATTTAAAGGATGAGCTGATTGGTTCATACTATGCCGTAACTGATAATACAGGTAGAGTAGTTAAAACCGGTGAGATAAATTATACAACTATGCAAATAGAAATATTAGATCTGTCTCCGGGAATTTATGTTTTTGCTATTAATGGAATGAGTGATCAAAAATGTAAAGTGATCAAACAATAAATTAATACAGCTTATCCATTCAATAATTTGGATTCGATTTATTTTCTGTGATCTTAAAAGTTGTATTTACAATTATTTTCAAGCCGGCCTTTTTGTAAAAAAAAGAGCCGGTTTATTTCTAATTTTTCTAAAATCTTGTAACTGGTTTAGTTGTAGAAAAAATGCAGTTGATCGTTTCAGATTGCTGTTAAACCTGATTACAATCATAAGTTTCATTGACAAAAGTCATTTGAGTAGCGCCTGGCTTAATATAGTTTTACTAAAAATTTCATTATGCACAACGAACATTCTGATGCACATTTTCAATCGAGGATTGACAGTGGAGAACATATTGAAGCTAAAGATTATATGCCGGAAGGCTATCGTAAACATTTGATCCGCCAAATGTCTCAGCATGCACATTCAGAAGTTATTGGTATGCAGCCCGAGGGTAACTGGATAACCAGGGCACCCAGTTTAAGAGCAAAACAAATTTTGTTGGCTAAAATTCAGGATGAGGGCGGTCATGGTTTGTATCTTTATAGTGCAGTTGAAACTTTAGGCGTTTCGCGAGCCGAGTTAATCGAACAATTGCAATCCGGTAAAGCAAAGTATTCAAGTATATTTAATTACCCCGCTTTAAATTGGGCCGATATTGGTGCAATAGGATGGTTAGTAGATGGTGCAGCAATAGTTAATCAGGTTTCATTGCAGAGAACGTCTTATGGTCCATACAGCAGAGCTATGGTTCGCATTTGTAAAGAAGAAAGTTTTCACCAGCGTCAAGGGTATGAAATTATGACAACGATGATGCGTGGTACGAAAGATCAAAAGGCGATGGCTCAGGATGCAATGAACAGGTGGTGGTGGCCTGCACTAATGATGTTTGGGCCGCACGATTCTGATTCGCCGAGAAGCAGCGATGCCGTAAAGTGGAAGATTAAACGCGAAACCAATGATGAATTACGTCAAAAATTTATTGATAAAACAATTCCGCAGGCGGAGTTAATTGGTTTAACTATTCCTGATAAAAATTTTAAACTTGACGAAAAAACTGGCCATTACACCTTAAGTCCTATCAATTGGGATGAGTTTCACAGAGTAATTGCAGGCCATGGTCCATGCAATAAACAACGTTTAGAGCATCATATTAAATACCACGAACAAGGCGCATGGGTAAGAGAAGCTGCAGAGGCATATAAGATCAAGCATTCAAAAAAAGAGTTACAAACCGTTTAAGAAGATAATATGGCAACAGATACGCAATTAGATCTATGGGAGGTATTTATTCAAAGTAAATCGGGCCAACCTTATATTCATTCGGGTAGCGTTCATGCTTCGGATGTAAAAATGGCAATGCAAAACGCAAGGGATATTTATACACGTAGAGGTGAGGGAACGAGTATATGGGTAGTTCCTTCCATATATATTTCGGCTTCTGATCCTGATGATAGTGATATGTTATTTGATCCTTCGAAAGATAAAATTTATCGTCATCCAACTTTTTATGTGATGCCGGAAGGTGCTAAAAATATTTAATTGCAATTAGTATGACAACAAAAGAGGCAACTTACAACTATGTTATTCGTCTTGGCGATAACGCTCTTATACTCGGCCATCGTTTATCTGAACTTTGCAGCCGTGGCCCAATTTTAGAAGAGGATCTGGCATTAACTAATATAGCATTAGATATGATTGGCAGAGCTCAGGCTTTGCTAAAGTATGCGGCCGAACTGGAAGGTAAAGCAAATACTGAAGATGATATAGCCTATCGTCGTGCAGAAATTAATTATCATAACTATTTGATAACAGAGCAGCCAAATGGCGATTTTGCAAATGTAATTGCGCGTCAATTATTTATTTCGGTTTATGAATATTTGTTTTTTTCTGAATTAGAAAATAGTAAAGACGAAACGTTATCGGCTATCGCAAAAAAAGCCATCAAAGAAGTGAAGTATCATAAGCAACATGCCATCGATTGGACTTTACGCCTGGGAGATGGCACAGCAGAAAGTCATAAGCGTTTGCAAAAAGCATTGAACGATCTGTGGATGTACACTGGCGAATTATTCGAGATGGATAATATAGATACATATTTATTGCATCAGCACATAGCAGTTGACGCAATGGCACTTAAAACTAAATGGCAAAGTGAAATTGACAGGATCTTAACCGAAGCTACATTATCCGTGCCAGAAGATACCTATATGCAAACCGGAAGTAAGAAAGGAATTCATACTGAAAATCTGGGCCACATTTTATCCGAAATGCAATATTTGCAAAGAGCTTATCCGGATGCAAAATGGTAACATCTCATTTAAATACAAAAGATGTTTATGATCTTATTGCTGAAATTCCCGATCCGGAAATTCCAGTAATAACTATTAAAGACCTTGGTATTTTACGCAACGTTAGATTGGAAAATGATACGTATACAGTGACGATCACACCAACGTATACGGCTTGTCCGGCAATGAAGATGATAGAAGATCAGATCAAAGAAATATTATTTGCAAAAGGTATTGATAAAATAAATGTCGAATTAACTTATGAACCTGCATGGACAACCGATTGGTTGAGTGAAGACGCAAAAGCAAAATTAAAAAAGTACGGCATAGCGCCTCCAAACCACTCGGCATGTAATAAATTATTTTCTGCCGAAGAAACGGTACTTTGTCCGCGTTGCAATTCAAGGCATACTGAATTAATTAGTCGGTTCGGTTCAACGGCTTGCAAAGCCCTGTATAAATGTAACAACTGCAAAGAAATATTTGACTTTTTTAAATGCCACTAAAAAAACAATTTTTAAACCACAAAAAAAAAACATATACTATTATGCAAAAACACGATCTATTACACGAGTTTCCAGAAATGAAAGAAAAAATTCATGAGCTAAAAACATCAGATTCCCGTTTTCGGAAATTTTTTGACGAGTACCATGAAGTGGACCATGCTATACATAGTATAGAAACAGGAGCTACACCAACAACCGATGAACATTTGAACGAACTACGTAAAAAGCGAGTGGGTTTAAAGGACTCGATCTATGAATTTCTAAAAAAGTAATTTTGAGGTAATTATTTTTTAGCCATAACCGGGAGGTTATGGCTTTTTTATTTTCGAAAGTTTGACAATAGTCAGTCATAGGACTGAGTAATATCATTTTACTAGCGAATAAAAAACGCTTCTTTTACAAAAAAATAATATGTCAATATACCAAAAACACGGACAAGTTCCTCACAAGCGCCACATCGTATTTCGCAAGCCAAATGGCGAATTGTATCATGAAGAATTATTTGGAACTGAAGGTTTTTCCAGTACTTCTTCTTTAGTGTATCATTTAAATCCTCCCACAATGGTTAAGGAGATTGGTAAAGCGCATTGGGCTAAACCCGAGGCAGCCTTAGACGAGAGTTTGAGAGCTTTGAGTTTTATGGGCTATGATGTGGAACCTGAAAATGATTATTTAGAAAGTCGTAAAATATTTTTCTTTAACGATGATATGCAAATTGGTATGGCCTGCCCTGCAAAGTCTATGGAGGATTATTTTTATAAGAATGCAGATTCAGATGAGATGCTATTCATTCATAAAGGAAGTGGTAGATGTAAAACGATGTACGGTACTGTTGATTTTGAATATGGCGATTATGTTATCATTCCGAGAGGTGTAGTTTATAAATTAGAGTTTGCCACTGCAGAAAATAAAATTCTATTTGTTGAGTCTCACAGTCCCATCCGCACTCCAAAGCGTTACCGTAATGAATTTGGGCAGTTGTTAGAGCATTCTCCTTTTTGCGAACGCGATTTTAAATTGCCGCACAGTTTTGAAACGCACCATGAATGTGGCAATTTTAAAATTATGATCAAAAAACGTGGCATGATCTATCCGTATACATATGAAACTCATCCGTTCGATCTGATAGGTTGGGATGGTTATGTGTATCCTTATGCTTTTTCTATTTTTAATTTTGAACCAATTACAGGCAGGATACACATGCCTCCACCAATACATCAACAGTTTGAAGGGCGAAACTTTGTGATATGTTCATTCGTACCACGTTTATATGATTATCACCCTGATGCGATCCCTGCACCTTATCATCATAGTAATATTGATGCTGAAGAGATATTGTATTATGTAGATGGCGATTTTATGAGCCGCAACAACATTAAAGCCGGCCAGTTTACGTTACATCCTGCCGGTGTTCCTCATGGTCCGCATCCGGGAGCAATTGAACGCAGTATTGGTAAAAAAGAAACCAAGGAGCTCGCTGTAATGATCGATCCGTTTAACCCATTAAAAATTACCACAGAGGCACTGAAATATGAAGTAAAGGATTATTATAAATCCTGGATGAGTAAACCACAATTAACATAGTAAGTCAGAACACAGATTAAAGAATTCAAAATTTGATCTGAAAAAATAAAGGATAAATCAAAATTCATAAACCTAAAATCTTAAATAGTATGGCAACAGCAGATTTAACTAAGGTAAAAAACTACGATTACAGTGGAGAAAAAGTTTTTGAAAAAGCTCAGGACTTTTTACCGATAAATGGCACAGATTATGTAGAATTATATGTAGGCAATGCAAAACAAGCAGCGCATTTTTACAAAACAGCATTTGGGTTTCAGGAATTAGCTTATGCGGGTTTAGAAACTGGTTCTCGTGACCGTGTATCGTATGTATTGGTACAAGATAAAATTCGCTTAGTGTTAACTTCTCCCTTCGATCCGGAAAGTGAAATTTCTCATCATATTCGTAAACATGGCGATGGCGTTAAAGTAATTGCATTATGGGTAGATGATGCTCGTAAGTCATACGAAGAAACAACAAAGCGCGGCGCAAGATCATTTTTAGAACCAACAGTGATCAAAGATGAACATGGCGAAATTGTAAAGTCGGGTATTCACACCTATGGAGAAACTATTCACATGTTTATTGAGCGCAAAAATTACAAAGGTGTTTTTATGCCTGGTTTTGAAAAGTGGCAAACAGAATATCAGCCAGGCACTACGGGTTTAAAATACATAGATCACATGGTGGGTAATGTTGAGTTAGGCGCGATGAACAAGTGGGCTGGCTTTTATGCGGAAGTAATGGGTTTTGCAAACTTAGTTACGTTTGATGATAAAGATATTTCAACTGAGTATACAGCATTAATGAGTAAAGTTATGACGAATGGAAATGGCCGTATTAAATTTCCGATCAACGAACCTGCTCATGGTAAAAAGAAATCACAGGTAGAAGAATATTTAGATTTCTATCATGGCCCGGGTTGCCAACATATTGCTGTTGCAACTGATGATATCGTTTTCACAATTTCAGAAATGCGTAAACGTGGCGTTGAATTTTTATACGTACCCGGAACTTATTATGATACTGTAAAAGATCGCGTAGGAATTATTGAAGAGGATATGGAAGTATTAAAGAAATGGGGTATTATGGTGGATAGAGATGAAGATGGATACTTACTACAAATTTTTACAAAACCAGTGGAAGACAGGCCAACGCTATTCTTTGAAATTATTCAGCGTAAAGGTGCAAAGTCTTTTGGAAAGGGAAACTTCCAGGCTTTATTTGAATCAATTGAGGCCGAGCAGGCAAGAAGAGGTACTCTTTAGCAAACAAAAAATTTATTGTTATTTTAATTTAACTGGGAAAAAAAAGAAGCTCTGGTTATTTTCGAAAAGTTTAATAACCCAAGGGTTAGATCAATAGCTTAATTGAGCGAAACTGTAAACTGATAAAACAATATATTAATAAACCTTATACATCCAGTAATTTGGATTCGAATGATCTTCTGTGATCTTAAAAGATGTATTGGCAATTATTTCCATGCCGGCCTTTTGGTAAAACGAAAGCGCTGGTTTATTGCCTGTCCATACATATAGCCATAAACCAATTTGTTTATTCTCTTTAGAGAGTTGGATATTAAATTCAAAAAGTGCGGTACCTAATTTAAGTCCGTGAAATTCTTTTAAGATATATAATCTGTCGAGTTTGGTAACATTCGGACTTTCAATTTTTGGATTAGCTGCATTGTAAATAATGTTCGAATAACCGGCAATACGATCGTTATAATAAATAAGATAATAATTATTTTTTTTATCGTTCAGTTCTTTCGTTATGGCTTCTAAAGAAAAGGCCAGTTCCATATACTGTTTTATGTCTTTATCAGGACCTGAGATGCCATGCGACTCAAGAAAAGAGATCTTGCCCACATCAGATATAAGGTAAACATCATCCAGGTTGGCTTTGGTTATTTTTATCATGCGTAATAAAGTTAATAAAATTCTCGGCAAAACAAAAGTCAGAAATATTTTGTGAGGTATTTTAAGGTTTGCTCAGTATCTTTTGTTATTTTGTGCATTATATTGCTTGAGAATTTTAGAATATGGTTAAAACTATTACTTTCTTTTTATTTAGCACTTTACTTTTTATTTCAAAATTGGCAACCGCCCAATTAAGTATCGATACAACTTTATCTCCCGAAGACATGGTTAAAACTATTTTTGCCGATAACGCAGCGGGATCTAAAATTGAGAACGTAAAATATAAAGGCTATAAAAGATCACTGGGCATTTTTAATTGCTCTATGGTGCACAACAAAGTTATTTCAAAAGGACTTATTCTATCTACCGGAAATGTATTTCATGCTATTGGCCCTAACGATACACCGGACAGAAGTTCTAAAACGCAGAATAATACAGATGCTTCGCTAAGCTCAATTGCAAAAGGACCGGCGTACGACGCAGCTATTTTAGAGTTTGATTTTATACCGGCAGACGACAGTATTGCCTTTAATTATTTTTTTGCATCAGAAGAATATCCCGAGTATGTAAGTAAAAATGTTAACGATATTTTCGGCTTTTTTCTGAGTAGCGAAGATCCACCGGGAAAAAGAAATCTAGCTTTATTAGAACGGCACATACCAATAACGGTTGATAACATTAATTCAATAGCAAATAAAAAATATTTTATCCGGAATTATGCCTGGGATCCAGAAAATCCGCAAAAATTTGAGAACAATAAAGCAGGAGGAGAGATGGCCTCTACTTTTCAGTTTGATGGTTTTACAGTTGTGTTGCATGCAGGTGCAAAAGTAGTGCCCGGAAAAAAGTATCACATTAAAATTGCCATTGCCGATGTGGGCGACAGATTGTATGACTCGGCGATTTTTTTAGAAGCAGGATCGTTTAAAATAATGTCGTCAAAACTCATTTCGTTTGAGCAATGGGCAAAAAAAGAATTTGGAGATAAGATCATGAACGATCTTGGTAATACAGTATCTATCAACCTTAGTATAAATTTTGAAACGGCTTC
The DNA here is from genome assembly GCA_016787785.1 of Bacteroidia bacterium. Classification (GTDB taxonomy): domain Bacteria; phylum Bacteroidota; class Bacteroidia; order B-17B0; family Aurantibacillaceae; genus Aurantibacillus. The sequence goes on from JAEUTO010000006.1 coordinate 112,085, forward strand.
TTATAAAATTGAAGGCGCAGAATCTTTCGCGCAATTAAATAAAGTGCTTAATCTTTTAAGCAAAGATCCTAAGATAAAAGTAGAGATAAATGGGCATACTGATAACAATGGTGTAAAAGAAGATAACAAGGTTTTGTCGTTGAACCGAGCAAAAACAGTAACCGATTATTTAATATCAAAAGGAATTAAAGCAAATCGCATTACTTACAATGGTTATGGCGATTCAAAACCTATCAGCGATAATAAAGCCTTTAACAGGAGGGTGGAGTTTGTGTTTGTGAAATAATTTATGCAGGGATTGTAAATCCGCATGAATGGGTGTACAGAAATGAGAATGGATAATTACTTAGATTTTTCAAAACCATTAGAAGACAGGCCGTCTGGAAGAGCTTTTAACGCATTATAACTAACAAATTAGAGAAGATATATTCATTCATAACATTATTCTGAAAAATGATAAGCGTTATTTTAGCAAGTTTAAATACTGTTTTAATAAATTTTTATTAGCATGTTCAGATAATAAAAATTCTTTTTCATTTACAATAACAGCTTTACTGCTTAATGAATTTATGCCGGATATATTAACTATTACAGACCTATTAATTCTAAAAAAAAGTTCGGAAGGCAATTGGGACTCGAAGTACTTTAAATTTTTTGTAATTACAAATTCGGGTTTGTTTTTAAAAAAGAAAGTAGAGTAGTTGTCAGACGCTTCAATATATATGATTTCTTCATAAAATAGTTTAATCCATGCACCTTTATCTTTTACATACAGATAGGTTTTTGTTACTGAATTTGCTTCTTTTAAAGAAATGTGTTTTTCAATAGCTATATCAATTGCAATATCTACATCAATGTTTTTAAAAGGTTTGGTAAGAAAACCATAAGGTTTGAGTATTTTGATTTTTTCAATGGTACGGTCATCAAAATTAGATGAGATAAATATAAACGGTATATGGTAGTTTTCATTAAGATGTTGCGCCAGATCTAACCCGCTTAATTTTCCATTTACTTTAATATCAAGCAAAACTAAGTCAACACCCAGTGTTAAGGCTTTCTTAGCATCAATAACGTTATCGCATAAAAAAACCAGTTCATATTCTTTATCAGCTATAACTGAAGATAGATGTTCGGCGATAAGCGCCTCGTCTTCTAAAATTCCAATTCGCATACGTTTATCGTTCAAAACTTAATATATAACCTAGGCCATTCTTATTTATAGTAGTCAGCTGGGCGTTTAGCTGTTTACTAAGAGATGTTATCACCTTGATACCTAAAGATTTTTTTGATAATTCATCCATGTTTTCCGTTAAACCTTTCCCATTGTCGTTTAATTCTAAAACTAAATGTGTACCTTTTTGTTTTAAACTTATAGTTAATGTAGGATTATTTGTGTCTATAAAAGCGTGCTTAATAGAATTGGTTACTATTTCATTTACAATTAACCCAATAATAATACTTTTATCTACATTAACTTCAAAAGAGTCTAATTCATAATTTATTTTGAATGGTTTATTGGTAAAAGTTCTACGAAGGTCATTACAAAGTTCAATAATATATTGATCCAGCTGAATAGAAATTACGTTGCCGCGAGAATACAATTTGCTGTGCAAAGTGGCTATAGACGAAACTCTATTTTGGCTATCGGTAAGGGCGAGTTTTGTTTTTTCATCATTGGTACTTCTTATCTGTAATTCGAACAAACTGCCTAAAAGCTGTAAGTTGTTTTTTACGCGATGATGAATTTCGTGCATTAAAAATTCCTTTTCTTTAATTAACACCTCTAGTTTTGAGTTGTATTGCTTTAATTTATAAAATAATAAAATTAAGATTGATATGATTAAACCAGAGGCAATAAGAATAACAAATAAAACCTGACGTTGGCGGTCTTTTTCGGTAAGCTCTATTTCGCCTTCCAATATTTTTTTATCTTTTAAATTACTTTGATATTTTTCTTGTAAGTCAACAATTTGCTGATGTTTCTCTAATGAGTTGATCGAATCATTTAAGTTTTTATGCAACTTGTAATAATTTAAAGCGTTTTTAAAATCGCCTAATAAAGTGTAGCAATCTGATATACCCTGATAGCAAAAATCAATTAGATAATCGGATTTACTAAGTTTAGCCAATTCTAATGCTTGGAAATTAAAATCTAATGATGCTTTGTAATTCTTATTGGCAATTTCAACATCCGCTAAGTTTAAGATCGTTCGGCATTGGCCGTCAATGTCCTCGTATTGCTTAAAAATGAATAATGCCTTTGAAAAGTTAAGAGTGGCCAGCGAATTTTGGTTAAGCGAGAGCAAACTTCTTCCCGTATTAAGATAATTATCAGCTACCCTTAGAGAATCCCGCACCCGTATAAAAATTGGTAGTGCTTTTTGATAATAAATCAAGGCGCTATCGTGTTGCTGAAGTTCAGCTTTTAAATAACCAAAATTAGCGTACGTTCTTGCTAATTGTATTGTGTCCGAACGTTTCAAGCCAATATTAATTGCTTTTAAAAAATAATATTCTGCTTCTTTGTATTTTCCTAATTCCAGAAAAGTGGTACCCAAATTATTGGTAGCGGAGGCTGATCGAATTAAGCTTCCTGTCGACTCCGCCTCCGTAAGCACTTCCATAAATGACGCAACAGAAGCTTTAAAATTACCTTTTACCTTGTAACTATAGCCTAAAATAGATTTAAACTGAAGTTTAAAGTCGGTATGTTTTAGTTTTTCGCTCTCAGTGATGCCAAATTTGGCCAATAAAATAGCTTCATCACAATTTGTAGCCATTACTTCCTGAGCAACAATGCTCATTTTTTTAAGTCGAAGTGTATCTGGTTTTATTGAATTTAAATGCTCAATAACAGAATCAAAATATCGACTTTGTGATACTCCGGTAGCAAAAAGATTAAGAATAAATACAATGGATAAAAAAACTCTCATAGTTCTAATCAAAAATAATTAATAGTTCTAACATCCCATAGTTTCACCCAAAAAAAAGCAGGCTTTACCCAAAAAAGAATTTTTAATGGCAGTGAAGCTTTAATTTTAATCATCAATCTATAAATACTAAAATTATGAAAAAAGTTATTTTGGCCATTTTCCTTGTTTTGTTCGTTAACCATTACACAAAAGCGCAATCAAAAATACCCCCTCCGAGTTATGCCGATGCTTTAAAAAATCTAAAAGCCAGTACTTCGACTTGGGAAGAATTAAAAAAGATGTATGGAGTTATGTCACAAGCTGACGTAAAAATAACAGAATATAATGGACAAAATTACACCTATGTGTATAGTACTTATGCCAAGCCCTATGAATACAAATTTCCACCCGATCTTGTATCTGCCAATTTTATCATCACCACAAAAAAAAATACCGATGGTAGTTATTACGAAATACCCGTTAGTTCTGTATACAGAAGAAGTAAATATGAATACGATGCCACCTGGGGAGGTAATGTAATTAGCTATACCGGCGCATATACTTATTACTGGTGCGAAATAGGAGCTCCGGTTGCAATAGGAAAAAAAATGTTGTCATTAGAAGATCGATCAAAAATGTTTTTTAATGCCATACAGGTAGTATACGAAAAAGAAAAAGACCCAAACAATACCGACTATGGGAAATGTGTGGTAGGAACTAATTTAATGAATATTGTACAATTTAAAGAATTTAGTGAATATGATGCCGAAGAATTAAGAGTAAAAACTATCAACGCCTTTGAAGAAAAATGGCAATTTAATTGTATTGCTATTGAAGCAGAATTTAATGAGGATAAAAGCAAAATACTTAATCTTACTGAATGTAAATTTCTTATTACGGCCAATGCAAAAATGGTAAATGGCAAATGGCAAATAATTGGTAATAGCGAAAACGAAAGACCCTTTTACTTTGAAAAGAAAGAAGAAGTAAAAGAAATTTATAAGTCTGATGGCTATACCAAAATTCCGTACGATACCCTCTACGCTACTTTATCTGAATTATCGGTATATACACTTAGCAAAAAAGCCACCGCCATACCTACACCAATTGCCAGCGAAACTGAAATTAATGAAAAAGTGATAAAACCACTGACAGCTATTTTAAATTCAAAATCAACCAACCAGGATGAGTTGTCTAAAAAACTATTGCCTTTATTTGAGGCAACTAAAGCTTCTGAATACAGCGGCAACATGGCCAAACAAATTGCAAATTGGAACGCGCTAGGTATAGCCATTGAAGATGTGAAAATTGAATTAAGAAGAGGAAAAGATGATGTTGATAAAAGCGCCGCCAATTTCAGAGAACAATTTGCCAATAAGCCAATCTACATCAGCGTTTTTCTGAGACTGAATGCTTCTAACAGCAAAAAAGGGAAGGACTATAATGGTAAAATGTACCAGCTGGTTAATAACGATATGGCGCCCGAAGATTATTTGGGTGGTTATGCCAAAATAGGATTTGACTCTGAAAAAGGAAAGTGGTATTTATATGGAAACTTGAATGAACTAAAATAGCTATCAATTTTTAAAACAAATTATTAGTTACATTGAAGAAAAAATAATGATGAAAGCATTATTGATCATTGGCTTATCTATACTCTTAGCATTTTGTAATTCAAAATCAACTCGCGATCAATTACAAAGCATTAAATTAGGAATGCCAAAATCAAAAGTAATTGAGTTAATCGGCTATCCTAATATAATAAAAGACTTAAGGGAAGAAGATATAAGTGGGAAAGATATGGAAATTGCTATTTATGATAAACTTGCTACTATTGTTTATGATCACAACTTAGTGGTTGAGATCGTTATTAAAAAAAGTAATACGTAAATTTCTTTGATCCATGAATCTGGACGAAGATAAAATTGATTTTTGCAAATTCAGATATAAGAAAACACTATCACTCTTTTGCATGAAAAACATTTTATTTATAGTGTTACTATTTATTTATGATGTTGTCGGTCATGCACAATGTGTTTCGGGTAATTGTAAAAATGGTACGGGTAATTATTTTAACCCTCAGGATTCATCAAGGTACCAGGGCCAATTTAAAAATGGATTAAAACACGGATTTGGAGAATATTACTACTCCGATGGAAGTGTTTACAAAGGCCAATGGAAAAAAGGTCTTAGGCATGGCAAAGGTTTGCTCATTTTTGAAAATGGTGATACTTATGATGGCGAATGGAAAGATGACAATAGAACCGGAAAGGGCAAATACGTTTGGACAGATGGAACTATATGCGAAGGCTATTGCGTGGATGGATTTTTGCAGGGCCAGGGTAAGATCAATTGGACATCGGGCGCTTTTTACAATGGCGAATGGTTAAACAATACAATTGAAGGTATTGGTGAAATGCATTACGATGATGGAACAATTGAAAGAGGAATGTTTAAAGCCGATACGCTTTTTGAAGGTAATACAATTTACAAAGAAAATGACCTTTCTTATACAGCTTTTAGTGGTGATACAAATGCTACGCTAATTATTGATGCCGCTGCTATTATTGATGATGATACCAAAAAAATAATAAGCGATTTGTTGTGGGGCGAATACCGTAAAACATCCAACACTTTTATGGTATTCACTATTCCTAACTTGAACGGACAAACCATTGAGGAATATGCCCATCAAACATTTAATCGTTTAAAACTTGGTAAGGCAAACAAAAACAATGGCGTTTTATTATTAGTAGCTGTTAACGAAAGAAGAATGCGTATAGAAGTTGGCTATGGTTTGGAAGGTGTTTTGCCCGACCTCTTAACCCAACGTATACAACAGCAAGATATTATTCCATCATTTAAAAATGGAAACATGAGTTTGGGAATTTTAAAAGGCGTAAAGGCAGTTTTATCCGTTCTTCAGGATCCAAAAAATGCTCAAGCCTATGCAAAAAATACCTCTCAACCAAAACCTAAAACCAATGCCTTTATACTATTTATTTTTTACCTCATCGCATTAATAGTATGCGTGATAACTGCTTATAAAGGACGGTGTGGCCGTTTTTTAGTTTTTTTATTAGTGATGTTGTGGTTCTCTTTTCTAATTTCAAAAGAGGATCGTTATGGCATGGGATTTTTAAACTCATTTTTACTTCACATTTCGTGTTTATTGTTTTTTTATTTTTTGATCAGGTCCATTAAAGCAGGTAAAATAAAACGTTCTGTAGAAAAATCATTTATACAGCAGCTTTTTTATAACAACGCTAGCATTTATAAAGTGTCTTCATCAGGTAGCAGTGGTTCATCCAGTAGTTCATCCTCCCAAAGCAGCTCATCCTCCCGAAGCAACTCATCTTCCTGGTCGGGTGGTGGTTCTTCCGGCGGGGGCGGCTCAAGCAGTAGTTGGTAAAAATGAATACTTGTCTTTTGAGTGGTCAAACCTAGTTGTAAATGTCTTGTAAATCGCTGGGCCAAAAGCTAGCGCCTTTTTATTAATCTAACTCCTACTGCAAATCAATATTAAATGCTGTGATTATATAGCAATTAAATGTCGCTAAGATTCTATCTTATCAATTCCTCCGGTAAAACCTTTATGATTTGAATTATGTTTACGAATTCTTTCAACTAGGTCATCGCCTGTATGACCAACATAGTATTTATTTTTTGATGGTGAGAATAATATATAAAGATGGGACATCCTATAAATAAAAAAACCCCGCCGAATGCGAGGTTTTATGTGGGAACTACTGGGTTCGAACCAGTGACCCTCCCGACTAAAAGTCGGGATGCTCTTGAACCAGCTGAGCTAAGTATTTAAAATTAATTTTTCGATCATTTTCTTGCTCTTCCAACTTTTTATTTCCTTTTCACGTTTCATAGCTTGAGTTTTTGTGCTATATTTTTCTGAGTACTTTAATTCCCAATCACCAATTCCTCCTGTAAAACCTTTATGATTTGAATTATGTTTACGAATTCTTTCAACCAGGTCATCGCCTGTATGACCAACATAGTATTTATTTTTTGATGGTGAGAATAATATATAAAGATGGGACATCCTATAAATAAAAAAACCCCGCCGAAGGCGAGGTTTTATGTGGGAACTACTGGGTTCGAACCAGTGACCCCCTGCTTGTAAGGCAGGTGCTCTGAACCAGCTGAGCTAAGCTCCCAAACAACAAAAACTTTCAGTGATCAGTGACCCTCCCGACTTTAGTCGGGATGCTTCTGAACCAGCTGAGCAAGTTCTCAAAGTGGTTAATTTTTAATTCAACATTTCAATTTTTTCGGGCTATTGACCCTCCCGACTTAAGTCGGGATGCTCTGAACCAGCTGAGCTAAGCTCCCAATTTTTTTGGTGTGCAAATGTAAAGGAAAGATTTAATTATTCAAAAAATAATTAATTATTTTTTTACATCTTCCAGTCCTGCGTCCGGGATCAACATACCGTCAACTAACACGCGACCGCAATGTTCACACACAATGATCTTTTTATTTAAACGAATATCTAACTGACGTTGTGGTGGAATTTTATTATAACATCCGCCGCAAGCATCACGCTCTACTGCTACAACCGCTAAACCGTTACGAGAGTTTGCACGGATACGCTTGTAAGCATTTAATAAACGATCTTCGATATTTGCAGTTGCTGCTTCGCTTTCTTTTATTAATTCTTTTTCTTCTTTTTCAGTTTCAGCAATGATCTCATCTAACTCACCTTTTTTCGCTTTAAGATCTTTACTTCTTTCTTCAAATTCTATTTTACTTTTTTCAAGCAATTCGCTTTTAATAGTAACGCTAGCTTTAGCTTCCTTCATACGTTTTTCAGCCAATTGGATCTCTAAATTCTGAAATTCAATTTCTTTTGTAATGGCATCGTACTCACGATTATTACGAACTTTACCTTGTTGTTGCTCGTATTTTTTAATATTTGCGGTAAAATCCTTAATAGCTTGTTTCTTTTCAGCTAATGTAGTTTCAAGTTCAGCTACTTCCTCTTCAACATTCTTTAAACGGGTCTCTAAACCTAAAACTGTGTCTTCAAGATCGCTAACCTCCAAAGGTAATTCACCTCTAACTGTTCTTAAACGATCGATCTTGCTATCAATTAATTGTAATTGATAAAGCGACTTTAATTTTCCTTCAACTGAAGCGTCAATTTTTTCTTTAATTTTTGCAGCCATGTTCTAAAAATAGTTTACCGGATTTGTGTTTGTTTTTGATAAACGGATTGCAAATGTAGGAAATTTATTCTGAATTATCTCATAAAAAATTTCAGGGGTAAATTGCTCTGTTTCAAAGTGCCCGGCGTCTACCAGCAACAATTTATTTTCAGCGTCAAAAAACTCGTGGTATTTAAAATCCGCAGTAATAAAGGCGTCAACCCTACTATTTATGGCGTTTTTGAGTAAAAAACGACCACTTCCGCCACAAATTGCCACCTTTTTGATTGATTTTTCCAGTTTTTTGGTGTGTTTTAAGCAACCGCTTAATAAACTTTTTTTAACATGTGCTAAAAAATCTGCCTCGTTCATTTCCTTTTCCAGCTCACCAATCATGCCAGAGCCAATTTGCAGGTGTTTGTTGGCAATAGAATAAATATCATAGGCAACTTCCTCGTAAGGGTGGGCTTTTAGGAGGGAAGCAATGATCGCCGCCTCTTTATTGAATTCAAAAACGGTCTCTATTCTTATCTCTTTTTCCTTACTTAACTCGTTAGGTTTGCCTAAAAAGGGCTTGGTGTCTGCGTTTCCTTTAAAAGTGCCCGTTCCTTCCAAATTAAAACTGCAGTTAGAATAATTGCCAATGTTACCGGCTCCGGCGTCAAATAAAGCCTTTTGTACGGCTTCGTGGTGACTCTCCGGCACAAAGGTTACCAGCTTTTTTAAGAGGTTTGATTTAGGCGCTAATATCTGCAGATTTTTCAGGCCTAATTTATCAGCCATTTTTTTATTTACGCCTTGTTTTACATTATCAAGATTGGTGTGCGCAGCATAAATGGAAATATTATTTTGTATGGCTTTTATAATAGTTCGTTCAACATAATTATTACCATTTATTTTTTTTAAGCCGGTAAATAAAATAGGATGGTGTGCAATAATTAAATTGCATTTATTGGCAATAGCTTCGTCAATAACTTCTTCGGTACAATCCAGAGTTAGTAACGCACCTGTGCCAGTTTGAGTTTTTTGCCCCGTTATTAAACCACAATTATCGTAGTCTTCCTGGTATGCAAGTGGGGCAAAATTTTCAATTTCTGTAATTATTTCCTGAATGGTCATATAACGATTTTCGTTTTGTGTATAAATAAAAAATCCCCTCTGTGTAAAGAGGGGATCTTAAAATTTTATTATTCTACCCTGGATTTATGATCCTCGATATTTGCGAGTTCTTTTAAAGCACCAAATACTTCGTAATCGGCTCTTCCTCCAGTAGCCTGATCCATTTGCATTTTTTGCATTTTAAGATCTGCTGGTACCGGCGTTTCAGTAATGCTTATAACGTTTAAAACAAACACACCATTGTCGCCTTCAATGGCTTTGCTGGTAGTTCCTGCCTTTGTTCCGTTTGCGGTTCCCATAATAACATCATCGTGTCCTAAACCTTCAACATTATGACTTGCTAATGGTAAGTTCTCTTGTTTTTTAACTTCCAATCCTAATTTTGTTGCAATATCATTTACATCTTTAGATGCGCCCGCTTTTGCGTTAAATTCAGCTAAGAACGTTTGAGCTTTTTTATCTTTAATGGCTAAAGTTTTTACTTCATCCATTACATCTTCTAAAGGTAAAACACCTTTATTTTTTATTCCAGCAAGTTTAGCAACAACATGTTTATCTGCAAAAGTGAAAATATTCACATCCCCTTTTTTAGCGGTATAAACCCATCTTACCAGTTCTTTTGCGTTATCTAAAGCAGGTAACTGACGATCGCTTTCTTTAATATTATCGCCAATACGTTTAGTTAATTTTTTAGCATCCACCGCTTTATCAAATAATTCGCCTGTGTTATTTTCCCCGGCAAATTGATTTGCCTGTGCAAAAATTGATTGGTTAGTTTCATCACTTGGCGCTATCATTTTAAAGATCTGCGCTACTTTATAAGTGTTATGTTTTGTTTTACTTAAATCTAACACTTCAATAATATGATAACCAAATTGTGTTTCTACAACAGAGATATTTCCTTTGGTTCCCATTAAACCGGCATTTTTAAACGGCTCAACAAAACCTTTGTTCTCATCAAACCAACCGTAATCGCCACCATTTGTTTTGCTTCCGCCGTCATCGCTGTAAGTTTTAACAAGCGTATCAAAGCTTACTTTTTTGTCTTTAATTAAAGCTAATAAACTGTCAGCAGATTTTTTGGCACCGGCTAAACTGCGTTTTGGCTGTTGCGTTTGAGGGTCATTAATAGCAACTAAGATATGGCGAACACGCGCGCTGTCTGCAATTGAATTAACTGCCTCTAATTTATAGATCTTAAAATAAGCACCTTCGTTATACGGACCAAATACAGTACCAGGGGCAGCGGTGTAAATAGATGAATCACGAACGATCATCGTCTTTTTGGTCATGTCCTGAATGTTAACTGTGCCATTTTCGCTTTCTGCTGCAATAAATGCACTGTCTTCTTTCAAAGATTTATTTTCTTTGAACATTTGTGCAATTCTAAATGCTTGTTTTGAAAGTGTATCAATATCCGAAGGGCTTGGCAATACATCAAAAGAAACGTATTCTATTTTACGTGTTGTTTCAGTATTTAAAAACAAATAAGTGTGGTCATTATAATATTTTTGAATATCAGCATCTGTAACTTTAACAGTACTATCGCTTACTGAATCAAAACGTTTAATTACGTAGTTAAAACTGATCTTATTGTTTTGTGCTTTAAAACCTTCTTTTGCTTCGGCAGTAGTTGTATATAAACCTTTACGAATTAATGCAGCATATTTCTCAGCGTAACGCATGTTCTTAACATCTTCTTCCATTTGTTTTACGAACATCTCCTGATCGCCTGTTGCATTTTGCACAAACTGACGGAATTTAGCAGGGTCAAGGCTTCCATCTGCGGCAGCTAACTGCTCATATATTTTTCCGGTTTTTTGATCGGTTAAACGTTGAGAGATAGTTGGTACGGGATGTACTACAACGCGCTCATATACTTCATCTTCACCAACGGTAATACCAACTTTTGCATACTGAGGTTTAATTACCATATCAGAAACGTATTGTTGCCAAACATAATCCAACACTTGTCCGCGGGTAGCATCATCAATATCGTTAGATTGTTTTTGCTGACGGATGATATTTAACTGGTTCTCAACTTTAGCTAGAAAGTCGTTCCTGTCAATGTTTTTACCATGAATAGAGCCAATGGACATTTGGTCATTTCCACCAAATATGCTGGCACCCGAGCCTAAAAGGCTTTCTAAAATAAAAATAACAAGGGCTAAACCTACAATTCCAACAAGCAAACCTGTTCTTCTCCTGATCTTCTCTAAAATACTGGTGCTTTCCTTTTTCTTATCCGCATCAACCTGTTGCTGGATGTTTTTTTCTTTACTCATTTCGTTCAAAATTTTTATGACTGGCAAAGATAACAGTTTTAATGAAACAGAAAAACGAAATTTTAAGGTTTTTAAAAGATTGTTAAACCCTGATTACCAATAAGCTTTCCATATTTTTCAACAACCAAAAATAAAGGCCGTTAAAATCGTAAATTTATAGTCCGTTTACCCTATAATTTTAACTAAAATCACCATATCCAGGCATGTTTTTAATTTTTGATACCGAAACCACAGGCTTACCCCGCAATTATAACGCGCCATTAACCGATTTTGACAATTGGCCGCGAATGGTGCAAATAGCCTGGCAATTGCATGATGCTAATGGGAATCTGCTTCAGAACGACTCGATCATTATTAAGCCGGAAGGCTATACCATTCCCTTTGCTACCATACAAATTCACGGTATCACCAACGAGCGTGCTAACGAAGAAGGACAAAACCTAAAAGATACTTTACAGAAATTTATTGATGTTGTTAACGAAACCGCTTATTTGTGCGGACACAATATTGAGTTTGATATTAACATTATTGGCGCCGAATTATTACGTTGTGGTTTGCCAAATGTGCTTGAAAACAAGGCGTTTATTGATACCAAGAATGATCAAACAACAGAATATTGTGCTTTGCCGGGTGGAAGGGGTGGCAAATTTAAATGGCCAACATTAACGGAGCTCTACCAGAAACTATTTAATAGCGGTTTTGACGAAGCACACAACGCAGCGTTTGATGTGGCTGCCACAACAAAAGTATTTTTCGAGATCATAAAAAGAGGTATTACAAAAGTGCGTGAGATCTCAGCAGATATGTTGCCGGCTATTAATTATGTAACGCCTGATTTTACTGAGTTAACAAAACACGAGCAATACTGGAAAGATCGCAAAGCCAAAGAAGCAAAAGAAAAAGAAGATGCGGCCAAGATTGCAACGGTTGAAACTGTCATTACAGAGGTTGATGCCAATCTTAAATTCAGCCATCTTCATAATCACACGCAATTTTCGGTATTGCAATCAACCAGCGATGTTGCAGCGCTTGTAGCTAAGGCATTGGAATTTAAAAGCCCCGGTGTTGCCTTAACAGATCACGGCAATATGTACGGCGCATTTTTATTCTGGAAAGAAATTGATAGCCAGAATAAAAAAATAAAAGAACATAATGCGGCGCTCGAAAAAGGAGAGATCACAGGCGAGAAGAAAACAGAATTAAAGTGCATTATTGGCTGCGAAGTAAATATTTGTGCTGATCATAAAGACAAGACCAAAAAAGATAACGGTTTTACGCAGGTATTAATTGCAAAGAATCGTAAAGGCTACGAAAACCTTTGTCGTATCAGCTCATTGGGTTTAATTGATGGCGCCTATTATGTGCCGCGTATAGACAAAGATATTCTTGTAAAGTATAAAGAAGGATTGATAGCAACTACAGGGTCTTTAAATTCTGAAGTGCCTTACAGCATTATTAACTTAGGCGAACAACAAGGGGAAAATGCATTTTTATGGTACCTCGAACAATTTGGAGAAGATTTTTATGTTGAGTTGAATCGTCAGCATAAAAATCAGGATGAGGATTTTGCTAACGGACAGTTATTAGCATTAGCAAAAAAACATAACGTTCCTTATTTTGCCGCAAATAGTAATTATTACATAGATAGAAAAGGTTCTAAATCGCATGATATTTTATTATGTGTAAAAGATAACGAGAAGCTGGAAACCCCTAAAGGTAAAGGCCGTGGATTTAGGTATGGTATGCCTAACGACGAATTTTATTTTAAATCGCCGGCCGAAATGGCCGCTCTTTTTAAAGATCTTCCTGAGGCGCTCACCAACACCAATTTAATTGTAGATAAGATCGAGCAGTTTAAACTGGGTCGCGACGTATTGCTACCGAAGTTTGAAATTGCTGAAGATTTTATTGCAAATAATACACAGGCTATTAACGAATCACTTGCGCGAATAATAGCCATTAAAGAAAAAGATTGGGCTGCAAAAAATTATAGTGCAGAGCAAATTGAACATGAAAAAGCAGAGGTAAGAATTATTGCCGAACAGTTTGTTTACATGACAGAGCTTACTTATGAAGGCGCTGCAAAACGTTACCCTGATCTTACGCCTGCAATTAAAGAACGTATTGATTTTGAATTAGCGACTATTGAGAGAATGGGTTACCCCGGTTACTTTTTAATTGTTGCCGATTTTATTCGTGAGGCAAGAAGGCTCGGTGTTTCGGTTGGCCCGGGTCGTGGATCTGCTGCGGGCTCTGCCATTGCTTATTGTTTAGGCATTACAAATGTTGATCCTATTAAGTTCGATCTCCTCTTTGAGCGTTTCTTAAATCCCGATCGTATCAGCATGCCCGATATTGATATTGATTTTGATGATGAAGGTCGTGGTGCTGTGATTGATTATGTAATTAAAAAATATGGCGCTGATCAGGTAGCACAAATTATAACTTATGGTACAATGGGCGGTAAATCCGCGATCAAAGATACAGCAAGGGTTTTAGACCTTCCATTAGATAACGCCAACCGCTTAACAAAATTATTTCCTGATAGTCTGGATGCTAAATTAAAAGCCTTATTAAAACCGGGAGGCATTGATCTGAAATATCTTGGTAAGATAGAAGGCAGGCGCGAAGTAATTGAACAATCACACGCTTTCAGAAAATTAGCAGAAGAGAAAGGCCCTGAAGCAGATGTACTAAATCAAGCCTATGAATTAGAAGGTTGTTTGCGTAACACCGGCATTCATGCCTGTGGTGTAATTATTACACCTGGCGAAATGATGAAGTATGTGCCGGTAACAAAAGGTAAAGACAGCGATATGCTGGTTACCCAATTTGATAACTCCGTTGCAGAGAGCGCGGGATTATTAAAAATGGACTTCCTTGGTTTGCGCACGCTTACCATTATTAAAGATGCAGTAGCGCTTGTAAAATTAAATCACGGCATTGATCTTGATATAGACGCAATTTCGTTGGAAGATGAGAAGACCTACGAACTCTTTCAACGCGGTGAAACGAATGGTATTTTTCAATATGAAAGTGCCGGAATGCAAAAGTCATTGAAAGAATTAAAACCCGATAGCTTTACCGATCTTATTGCCATGAACGCCTTGTATCGTCCGGGACCAATTGCTTACATTCCAAATTATATTGCACGTAAACATGGGCGCGAAAAGATCACTTACGATCTTGAAGGGATGGATGAATTCCTTCAGGAAACCTATGGTATTACTGTTTATCAGGAACAGGTAATGCGTTTAAGTCAGAAGCTTGCCAATTTTACAAAAGGTGACGCCGACGTATTGCGTAAAGCAATGGGGAAGAAGGATAAAAAGACCCTTGATAAATTAAAACCATTATTTATTGAGAATGCAACCAAGAACGGACACGATGCAAAAGTATTAGAAAAGGTTTGGAAAGATTGGGAAGCCTTTGCATCCTACGCATTCAATAAATCACACTCTACTTGTTATGCTTATGTGGCCTTTCAAACAGCTTATTTAAAAGCGCATTACCCAAGCGAATACATGGCTTCCACATTAAATCATGCAGGAAGTATAGAGTCAATCGCCTTCTTTATGGAAGAATGTAAACGGGCCGGATTAAAAGTTTTAGGCCCGGATGTGAACGAAGGTTTTGGAAAATTCTCGGTAATGCCAAATGGCGACATTCGCTTTGGAATGGCTAGTATTAAAGGTGTTGGCGAGAATGTTGTAAACGCAATTGTAGAAGATAGAAATGCTAACGGACCTTATAAAAATGTGTTTGATCTTGCAGCAAGATTAGATAGCAAAGCAGTTAACAAAAAAAGCATAGAAGGTTTAGCTTTATCTGGTGCCTTTGATAGTTTCGAGAATGTGACACGCTCTATGTTCTTTGTGCTTGACCAGGATGGAAATACCTTGACAGATAAAATGATCCGTTATGGCAACCAAAAAAATTTAGGGAACGATACCTCTCAGGCAAGTTTATTTGGCGGCGAAGATGAGGTAGAAGTGAGCGAACCACAGTTGCCAAAAGTTGAGCCGTGGAATGCGCTGGAGCAGTTGAGTAGGGAAAAAGAAGTAGTAGGATTTTTTATCAGCGGCCATCCTTTAGATCCATATAAATTAATTATCGAACACAAATGCAATGCGAATTGCGCGCAATTAAAAGCAGGCTTAGAGCCATTTAAAAATCGCGAAGTTGTTTTTGGTGGTATTATTACAGGCTTTGAAAACCGCACCAGCAAAACAGGCAACGCCTTTGGCAAATTAATTGTTGAAGATTATTTCGGTTCAACGGAGCTTATGTTGTTCGGAAAAGATTTTGTAGAGTATAACAAATACATGGTGCAGGGTTTGTTTGTTTTTGTGAAAGCGAAAGTGCAGGAACGTTATAACCAACCCGGTAGTTTAGAAATTAAGATCAACAAAATTGAATTGTTGGATGATGTAAAAACAAATGCTTTTAATTTGATCCGCATGAAGGTAAAGTTGGCAGCAGTGAACGACAATCTTATAAATAAACTGGAGCAATTAATGAGCAATAATGCAGGTAAAAGCTCTGTTGAATTTTATGTAGAAGACGAAGAGCAGCACCAAAACGTAAAGCTCTTTTCTAAGAAAAATAAGATCGAGATCAACGATACGTTCTTACTGGAAATGGATAAACTGGTGGAAATTAATTACGAACTCAGCTAACGTGATGGAACACGGATTGTAATGATCTGACGGATATTCACTGATCTTTTATTTTATCCGTGTAAACCCGTTAAATCAGTTTTATCAGTGTTCCATTGCCTGTTTTATTTTACAATTTATTATAACTCAACCCTTTATTATCTCTCAAAAATAGCCTATCTTTGCGGCTTACTAATTTTTTGAATAATGATTTCGGTTAATGGCGTTACAGTAAGTTTTGGAGGGTTCAATCTTTTTGATAATATTTCCTTTTTAATAAATCCAAAAGATAGAATTGGTTTGGCCGGTAAAAATGGAGCGGGTAAAAGTACCTTGCTTAAAATTTTATCCGGGCAACAAAATCCAACAAAGGGCGAGATCTCTATGCCTAAATCATGTACCATTGGTTATTTGCCACAAGATATGATCCATCAACACGGGCGTACTGTTTTTGAAGAAACAGAAACGGCTTACATGGAAATTCAAAAATTAGAGCTACGTATTAACGAAATAAATCATCTTTTAGAAACACGCACTGATTACGAAAGCGATTCTTACGCGAAATTGATCGAAGAACAAACCGACGTTTACACACGTTTGGATATGTTGGGAGCGGGGAACCGTAACGAAGAGATAGAGAAGATATTAAAAGGTTTAGGTTTTGAAAGAAAGGATTTTGAGCGCCAAACAGCTGAGTTTAGCGGCGGTTGGAGAATGCGTATTGAATTAGCAAAATTATTATTACAACGCCCTGATATTTTATTGTTAGATGAGCCTACCAATCACTTAGATATTGAAGCTATTATGTGGTTGGAAGAATTTATGGAAACTTTTCCGGGAGCGGTAATGCTTATTAGTCACGATAAAACATTTTTAGATAGCGTTACTAACCGTACGATCGAGATCTCCAACCAAAAAATTTACGATTACAAAACAAATTACTCACGTTATTTAGTTCTACGTAAAGAACGTAAAGAGCAACAAGAGAATGCTGCAAAAAATCAGCAAAAGATCATCAATCAAACAGAAGTGTTGATTGATAAATACCGTGCTAAAGCAAGTAAGGCAGCCTTTGCGCAATCGTTGATCAAGAAGTTAGATCGTATGGAAATTGTTGAGGTAGACGATGACGATAACATGAGTATGAACTTTCGTTTTCCGGCTCCGGCGCACAGTGGTAAAATTGTGTTAACGGTTGAAAATGCAGGAAAAAGTTACGGCCCAAAACATATTTTTTCGGGTGCAGAATTTATTATTACAAAAGGCGAGAAGATTGGTTTGGTTGGGCGAAACGGCGAAGGTAAATCTACCATGATGAAAATGATCGCCAAGAAAGTGGAGCATGATGGCACTGTGCAATTAGGTCATAGTGTAATGATGGGTTACTTTGAACAAGATCAGGAAGAAAAATTAGATCCAAAGAAAACTGTTTTTGAAACTATTGATGAAGCGGCTGTTGGAGAGGTGCGTAAACAGGTGCGTGGATTGCTAGGCTCGTTCTTATTTAGAGGAGAAGATATTGATAAAAAAGTACAGGTATTAAGTGGAGGAGAACGCGGACGTTTGGCTTTGTGTAAATTGTTATTAGAGCCATACAATTTATTATTAATGGATGAGCCAACGAATCACTTGGATATTCGTTCGAAAGATATTTTAAAACGCGCTTTAATTGATTATGAAGGTACCGTTGTAATGGTAAGTCACGACAGGGATTTCATGAAAGGTATTTGCGACCGTTTATTTGAATTCCGCGATGGAAAAGTAAAAGAGTACTTGTGTGATATTGAAGAGTTCATGCAAATTCGTAAGGTTGAGCGATTGAATCAGTTGGATCTTGATAAAACAGGAAGAGCAGAAGTTAAGGAAGAGAAAAAGGACAAGGCTCAAGGGACAGCAGCAGCCAAAACTGTTGATCCGAACGAAGCAGAGCAAAAACAAATTCGCAGCCAGATAAAAAAGGTGGAAGAAAATATTGCTAATTTAGAAGTAAAGATAAAAGAATGCGATACTAAATTAAGCGACGCTTCTCAATATGATAAATTAGTGAACGATAAAACTTTCTTTGAAAATTACAACCAGTTAAAAAGTAATTTAGAGAAGGAAATGGAGAAGTGGGAAGAGTTGAGCGGTAAGTTGGCCTAGAATTTATTTCTAAAACCTGAAACTCGAAACAAGAACCCCGAAACAAGAAACGTTGAGTATCAAAAAACATATCCCCAATGCCATTACCTGCGGTAACTTATTGTGCGGATGTTTCGGTATTTTGTTTACCAGTAGTTACAGTTTAGATGTTGCATTCTATCTATTAGTAATAGCTGCTGTTCTGGATTTTTTCGATGGTTTCACAGCTCGCTTATTGAAGGTAAGTTCTCCAATTGGAAAAGACCTAGATAGTTTAGCGGATATGGTAACATTTGGTTTGTTACCAGGATTTATTATGTATAAAATGATAGCTCTGTCTATTTTAAATTTTAATATAGATTTGGCAATTGACATATTTTCACTTTTTCGAATAGGGGAACCGGCTTTGGATGAACTATCGAAAATTAATATAACAACCATGCCAATTTTATTTATGGCATTTATTGCTTTCATTATTCCTGTGTTTTCTGCTGTCCGTTTGGCGAAATTTAATAACGACCCTCGTCAATCCGATTCCTTCATTGGGTTACCGACTCCTGCAAACGGATTATTGATAGCGTCGTTAGGCTTTGTTTTAATCCGTCAACTTCATGGATATACCAGTGCTCCTGTCAACTCAATAATTTTTAACCCTTATTTTCTTACTGTTTTGTCGTGTGTTTTGAGTTTTTTACTTATTTCAGAGCTTCCCTTGATTGCTCTAAAATTCAAAAACTTTGGCTGGGCCGATAACAAGATGCGTTTTATACTAATTGGTTTAGCTGTTCTTCTTCTTGCTGTCTTTCAGTTTGTGGGCATTCCGCTGGTTATTATTCTTTATATTTTGTTAAGTATTGTGGATAACATATTTTTCAAAAAGAAAGTTTAATCCTACTTTTGTTAACCTAAATTCATACACAAAATGGCAAAATTTATTGCAGATATTGATGTAATGCCGCTTCGCGCATTGCTAGACCCACAAGGCAAAGCCGTTACAGGCTCAATGAAGAACCTTAACCTGGGCGAGATAGAGAACGTTCGTATTGGTAAACACATAACTTTAGAAATAAGCGCTGCAGACGAAAATGCCGCAAAAGCTAAGGTAGATGAGGCTTGCAAAAAGCTGCTTTGTAACCAAATTATGGAGTTTTATGAATTTAAGCTAACTTCTGCTAAATAGTTTGTTTATTCTAAGCATTCACTTATATTTGAAACTCAAATTAAAATTTTAAAATCATAATTCTTAAATCTTAGATCCAACATGGGATATTTATTTACATCAGAGTCAGTGTCAGAAGGACACCCGGATAAAGTAGCCGATCAAATTTCGGATGCATTAATTGATAATTTTTTAGCGTTTGATCCAAACAGTAAAGTTGCTTGTGAAACATTAGTTACAACAGGTCAGGTTATTCTTGCTGGTGAAGTAAAATCAAAAGCGTATTTAGATGTTCAGGAAATCGCACGCGAAGTGATTCGTAAAATTGGTTACACCAAATCAGAATATATGTTCGAAGCAAACTCTTGCGGTATCTTATCTGCAATTCACGAACAATCATCTGATATCAACCAAGGTGTTGATAAAAAGAAAAAAGAAGAACAAGGTGCTGGTGATCAAGGGATGATGTTTGGTTACGCAACTAACGAAACTGCTAACTACATGCCTTTGGCTTTAGATCTTGCGCATGGTATTCTATTGGAACTTGCTGCGCTTCGCAGAGAGAATAAAGAAATAAAATATTTACGTCCTGATGCAAAATCACAAGTTACGTTAGAGTACAGCGATGATAATGTACCTGTTCGTATTGATGCTATTGTAGTTTCTACACAACATGATGATTTTGACGCTGAACCAAAAATGTTAGCCAAAATTAAAAAAGACATCGTTGATATTTTAATTCCACGAGTTAAAAAGAAATATCCAAAATACGCACACCTATTCAACAACAAAATTAATTACCATATTAATCCAACGGGTAAATTCGTTATTGGCGGTCCGCACGGCGATACCGGTTTAACAGGCCGTAAAATTATTGTAGATACTTATGGTGGAAAAGGTGCTCACGGTGGTGGTGCTTTCTCAGGAAAAGATCCAAGTAAGGTTGACCGTTCTGCTGCATATGCTACGCGTCACATTGCAAAAAATTTAGTTGCTGCAGGTGTTTGTACTGAAGTATTGGTACAGGTGTCTTATGCAATTGGTGTTGCACAGCCAATGGGTATTTTTATTGATACTTATGGCACTGCAAAAGTAAAAATGACCGATGGCGAAATCGCTAAGATCGTTGAAAAAGTTTTTGATATGCGTCCATACTTTATTGAGCAACGTTTTAAATTACGTACACCAATGTATAGCGAAACTGCTGCGTATGGGCATATGGGTCGCAAGAATGAAACAGTTACTAAAACATTTAAATCGCCCGACGGAAAAACAAAAACTATGAAAGTTGAATTGTTTACATGGGAGAAATTAGATTACGTTTCAAAAGTAAAAGCTGCATTTAAAATCAAATAATAATTTGTAATTAATAATTTAAAAAGGCCTTCAGGAATGGAGGCCTTTTTTATTATAGCGGTTTTAAATAAAATAACGCAATAAATGGTTTGGTTACCAGTTTTCCTTCGTTGGTTAAAGATTCATTGATCTTTAAAAATAATTTTTCGTACAGGGCCTTTTCCTGTGGGTTATTAAAAATAACGGTTAAAAGAGAAGGCAGATCTTTTTCGAAACCAAACATACTATCACCTTTTGAAACAAAGCGTTTGTAAGCACTAAGTTTAGAAAGCATAACCTCTGTGTTACCTAAAAAATAATGTATCACTATTTCGTTCATTAACGAAATGTGATAGATGTCTTTTCGAACTTTACCTGAAATTTTTAAAGCCTGTATAGTATATTTTAATGCTTGTCGGTAATTCATTAAATAAATATTAAGTATCGTAAAATTTAAATAGGAGTTAGCTTTTTCGTCGTCCTTTAAGATGTCAATATTTAATTGGAATTCATTTTCAAACGTTTTTATTTTCGAAATATTATCCTTAACCAGATCGTGCGAGATGAGAATATTTGTTCTTATCAAAACAAACAAGGTAAACAGTTCTGTCCGTACATCTACATTTGAATTTTTTTTAAAACCAACAAGTGTTCTTTCGCTTTCATCTAAAAGAGCCTCCGCATCTTTGTGTTTTTTTAGGTATAAGAGAACAAGACATAAATTCCTTAGCGATTTTAAATAGATGACCAGGTTCTTTTGTTTTATTTCCTGATACTCCTCAAAAAGATCAATTGTTCTTTTGGCAAATGGGTAGGCTTTATCCGGCTGCCCCTTTTTCATAGCAAGAAAAGCGTTTGCTTTATTAAAATAGATCTTGGCCAAGGGATGATAAGCATTTGTTTCACTTTCTAAAAGTTGTCTAAAATTCTTAGTTATACTGTGATCGTCTCCGTAAAAATAGAGGGTAGTAGACTCTAATTTAATAAGGGCTTCCATACTCTGATACTCCATTAAATTATAATATTCCATGTGGAATTTCGAAAAAAGCTCTTTATCTTTTAGATAATTTGTATTTATATAATCTACATCAACCGATTCAATTGCGCTATTAAGTTTTAATTCCAGAGCTTCCATTTTAATTAAGTAATCATATTTTGAAGCGTGGGTAACGATCTTGTCAAGTAGCTTCACGCCTTCTTTATATAGACCTTTATATATTAAGACTTTGGCGCGTTTTAAATTTTTTGACGAGTCGCCGGAATTTGGTAATTCTTCTTCGTGAAACTGATATAAAATATCAATAACCTTATAGTATAAGCGGGTTGAGTTGCCAATAATACTTAAATCGTCTTTTTTTCTTTTTAAACCAATTTGTTTTTCGGTTTTGTTAAAGTCAGACAACAGCCCACTAACTTCCTTTTCAGAAGAAAAGGTTTTTAAGTTTAAACTAATATATCTTTTTTCATTTCGGGTTAAAGATCCAATAAGCTGAATGAGTTGCTGCGACACGATTTATTAAATTTTAACACGAAGTTAAATATTTACTTTGAAGTGTAATGATTTTATTTTTAAGTATTTAATAATCAAGTTATTATATATATTTATATTGTTTTTAAAAGGTAATTATTCGTGCAAATTACTTCAATTTTATCAATTGAGTTTTAGAACTTTGTTACGAATAGTTTGTTCTTAAAACAATATCCGAAGGTTAAATAAAATATCGACGGTAAAAAATATGTTTTAAAAACATTAATTAATAAAATAAAAAAAATAAAAGAATGAAAAAATTTTACAAATTATTAATTGCCTTTGTGCTAATTGGCTCATTTGCCAAAGCTCAGGTTACAGTAAGTGGTGGTTCTACGGCAACCTATTCTAACGTAAACGCTGCTTTTGCCGCTATTAATGCAGGAACGCACTTTGGTGCTATTACCATCAGTGTTACTGCTAGTACAAACGAAGGTGTAACAGGTTATTTACCTACTCCCTTGTTAGCTAGTGGCCAGGGTCCGGCTAACTATACTTCTATTGTATTACGCCCCACTGCAACCGCTACAATTTCAGGTGACGTTGCTACGGGAAGAGGTGTTTTAGAATTAGACGGTGTAGATAATTTTACTTTTGATGGTGATATTGTTGGAGGTCCTGTTCAAAGGGATCTCTCTATCGTTTGTACTTCTTCGATGAACGTTGCAGCAACAGCAGCCATACGTTTTATTGGAAGAACCACATTAGGACTGGGCGCTACAAATAATATTGTAAAAAATTGTATCATTGTTGGTAATACACCTGGTAATGATGGTATTAGCGGCAGCACTATTGCTAATAGTTATGGTATCTACGCCGGTGCAAACGCGGTTGCGCTTACATCCGGTGGTCTTGGTGAAAATTACGATAATCTAACGATCACAAATAACGAGTTTAACCGTGCTTATTTTGGTTTATACATTGGTTCTAGTACAACTAACGTTGGTAACGATAATCTGATCAATAATAATTTGTTTGGTTCTAATACAGTTGGTTCTACTTTATCAAACAGAGGTTTGATGTTAACCAACGTTGTAACTAACACAGTTACACAAAACGAATTTTTTAATTTAAAAGTAAACACTTCGGTTAGTAATGCCGGAATTGAAATTTCGGGTGCCTCGTCTAATTCAGTTACAATTTCCCGCAATAAGGTTTACTCGATCTGGTCAACAAGTACCGGTGGTTGGGGTGCTTACGGAATTAGTTTAATTGGTGGTAATAACCATCTTTTAACCAATAACGTTATCTATGATATTTTAACTACTAATTATAATTCGCTTTCAACAACCTTCCAGGCTTTTGGTATTAGAATTACTTCAGGTACCGGACATAAAATTTATTATAACAGCGTAAATCTTTTTGGCGCTTTAACGGCTGGTAGCGCAACTAATTGCTACAGTGCTTCTTTTATGGTAAGCAGTACTACCGTTACAGGTTTAGATATCAGAAATAATGTTTTCTGTAATAAAATGACTTCTAATGCATCTACGCCGCGCTTCTACGCTGTTTGGTTTCCGGCATCGTATAACTTCTTAAACGCAACATTAAATAATAATGCTTACATGGTTACAAATGATGCAGATCACTTCGTAGGTAAGATCGGAACAACAGCTCTTACAAACGATCTTGCTAATCTGGCAGCATGGCAAGCATTTTCACAAGTTAATAATGCTAGTAACGATAACGCATCAGTTCCTTTCTTAAATACAGTTGCACCTTTTATTTCAGATGTTAACCTTAATTTTAACGCAAACACAATAACACCAATTGAATCGGGTGCAGTTTTAATTCCTGCATTAGGAACAAACATCGACTACAATGCAAACGTTCGTCCTTTAGCGGGCATTAATCCAAATACTAACCCTGACATGGGAGCTTATGAATTTGATGGTTTAGCGGGTGTTGCTACCGATGCAGGTATTATTGCATTAATTAATCCATTAACTACTGGTTGTTATTCTGCCGCAGAAAATGTTGTAGTGACAATTAAGAACTACGGTACATCTTCAATTTCAAATATTCCCGTTTCGTTAGTTGTTTCGGGTGTAATTAATCAAACATTAACAGGAACCTATACGGGCACCATTGCACCAAGCGGAACTTTTAACTTTTCTTTAGGAACAATTAATATGATCGCTGCGGGTGTATATTCGTTTAATGCAACTACAAGTTTACCTGGCGACCTCAATACACCAAACGATGCTATGAGTGCCACAAACCGCACAGTGATTGCACCATCTCCTTTACCACAGTCTGTTGACTTTACTAGCTTCACAGGTGCTAATTTACCAACCTTCTTTCCTTTGTGGAGAGAGGCTACAGGCGCAACCGCACCAACAGGTACAACTTCATCATGGACCAGTCAAACCGCTTTAAATAACGCAACAAATGTAAATGCAAGAGTGTTTTTATCGGCTATTGCCGCTAACGAATGGATAGTTGGACCAAAAATTACTGCTACTTCCACAACTCAAATTTCTTTTGATGCTGCTTTAACACTTAATACTACTGCTCCTTTCACGCCAACAACAATGGGAAGTGATGATAAATTACGTGTAATGGTTTCAACAGATTGCGGTGTTACTTTTGTGCCGATCTTCACAGTTAACACAACAAACAATTTAGGAACTAACTTTACAAATTTTACGGTTCCTTTGGGGGCTTATGCAGGTCAGGATATTATTGTTGCTTTTTTGGCACAAGATGGCCCTGTTGATGACTTAGAAGCTTATTATCTTCATTTAGACAATATTAATTTATATAACGCTTCTGCAACAGATGGTGGTGTATCGGCTATCAATTCGCCAACACTTAATGCCTGTTTGGGAACTAATGAACCAGTTGTTGTTACAGTAACCAATTTTGGTACAGCTGCAATAAGCAATTTTTCTGTTACTGCAACTGTTAATGGGCCGGTAAACACAACCATAACGGCTACTTACACAGCAGCATTAGCTGCCAGTGCAAGCGCGGTATTTACGGTAGGAACCGTTTATATGAATATACCGGGTTCTTACACCATCACAGCATTTACAAGCGTGGGTGGCGATCCAAATGCATTTAATAATTCAAGTTCTGTAATAAGAACACTTAGTCCTGCATTTAATATTTCGGGTAATACACTTGTGTGTTTAAGTTCAACTGGTACGTTAAGTTTAGTTGGAGGAGCTGTTTCATATACATGGAGCACCGGATCAAATTCGCAATCTATTACTATTACACCAAGTGTTACAACTACTTATTCTGCGATCGGAACCGGTACTAACGGTTGTCAGGTTTCAGCATTCGCAACTGTAACCATTAACAATCCTACAATTACAGCAGGTGGCGCTGCGGTTTGCGGCACAACTGCAGTTGGTACTTTAACAGCTAATGGTTTTGCGCCCGTAACATGGTATGCTACATCAACACCAACAAATCCTCTGGCAACCGGTAATACATTTACAGCCAGTGCTGCCACAACAACAACCTATTATGCGCAGGCAAATTCTACAGCTACAGGAAGTATTGCAACTACTTATACCGCGGGTAATGGATCGAATGGAAATATGTTTGACGTAACGGCACTTAATGCTATTACCATAAATAGTGTTGATGTCATGATCAGTTCTGTGGTAGTTACAACGGTAGAAGTTTGGTACAGACCAGGTAGTTTTGTAGGTTTTGAAAGCGCTAATACGGGCTGGATATCAGCTGGAACCGGAACCGTTATGGGTGCCGGAAACGGAAATCCTGTACCTTTTGGTGTTAATCTTGGAATTAATATTCCAGCCGGACAAACTTATGGAATATACGTGACTGCAAACGGCGGTGGTAGTTTTGGCTATTCTAATGGAACGGCAGTAGGTAACTTATTTACACAAAATAGCGACATCAGTATTTTTGAAGGAAAAGGAGGAAGTTATTTTGCAGTAACTATTGCAACAAGGGTCTGGAATGGCAATATTTACTATACAAAACAAGGTTGCTCAAGCCCAATTATTCCAGTTACACTAACAGTTACTTCTTCTCCTACAATTACACTTGGTGCAAGTCAATTATCAGTTTGTCCGGGTACATCTGTTAACATTGGTGCAACTGGCGCTACCACATACACATGGAGTACAGGTGCTAATGGTGCTTTGATCTCGGTAACACCAACGGCAAGTACAATTTATACTATTTCAGGAGAAACAAGTCCTGGTTGTTTAGGAACTGCTTCTATTGCAATTACAAGTAATACTGTACCATCAGTTGGCGTTGCAAGTTCTGCAAGTTTAATTTGTGTAGGACAAACAGCGAGCTTAACTGCAAGTGGCGCAAATAATTATTTATGGAATACAAGCTCTACTAACTCGGTAATTGCTGTTTCACCAACGGTTACAACATCTTATACTGTAACAGGAACCGCAGCTAACAGTTGTACCAACATTGCTACGTTCACACAGAACGTTTCTAACTGTACAGGTGTTGAAGCAAACTCAACATTTAGTAGTTTAATTTCAATTTACCCTAATCCTTCAAGCGGCGTAATAACTGCCGACTTTAATTTCGAAGGAGAGAAAGATGTTGTTATTACGAATTCTGTTGGACAAGTAATTACTACATTAAAAACAAAAAATACTTCTGAAGTAATTGACTTGAACAAATACGCTAAAGGAATTTACTTTGTGAAAGTAATAAGCAATACCAATTCTGCAAACTACAGAATTGTAATTCAATAATTAGTTTAATGTTTAAATAAAAAAAGGCTACCGAAATGGTGGCCTTTTTTGTTTGTAATAAGTAAAATTAATTAAACCAAAACTTTCCTATTAATAAAGCCTCCGCCCACAAGATCGTCGCCTTCATAAATAACAGCACTTTGGCCGGGGGCCACGCCGTTTACGGGTTGGTGAAAAATAACGTCCAGTTTATTATCAATAGTATTTATGGTTGCTAATGTTCCCGGATCTTTATAACGGATCTTCGTTAGGCCAACAAAATCATGCGGAAGCGTTTCGTATTTTATTAAATTAAAATCACGCACTGTTAAATGGTTTTCTTCAAGATCATCTTTATCGCCTAAAATAACCGTGTTGGTTTCAGGAATAATTTCTTTTACAAAAACAGGTACACCCATGGCAATTTCTAAACCTTTACGTTGACCAACTGTGAAGTAGGGGTAGCCTTTATGTTTACCTACTTTTTTATCTTTATAAATAAAATCGCCACCGGCTACTTTTTTTTCAAGATCAGGCATACGGTGATTTAAAAAAGCGCGGTAATCATTATCAGGCACAAAACAAATATCATAACTCTCGCTTTTGTTGGCCAGGTCATAAAAGCCGGCATCTTTTGCCATTTGTTTTATTTCTGTTTTTTTAAAGCCACCTAAAGGAAACATGGTGCGGTTCAAACAATCCTGATCTAAACCCCACAATACATAAGTTTGGTCTTTTGTAAGATCAACGCCTTTATGAATGAGTGTTCGGTTATTTTCTTTTCTTAAGCGGGCGTAATGCCCTGTTGCAATAAATTCGCAATCCAACATATCAGCGCGTTTTAAAAGTGCATCCCATTTAATGTGCGTATTACATAAAACGCAAGGGTTAGGAGTACGGCCTGCTAAATATTCTTCAACAAAATTATCAATGATCTGTTTGCCAAATTCACCCCGTATATCTAAAATATAATGTGGGAAACCAAACTGCACCGCCATGGTGCGCGCATCGTTAATACTATCTAAACTGCAGCAGCCTGTCTCACGTTTGCTTGAACCTGAGCTTTCATAATCCCATGTCTTCATGGTTATTCCTATCACTTCGTAACCTTCTTCGTGTAGCATCATAGCAGTAACACTGCTATCAATACCGCCACTCATGGCTACCAAAACCTTCCCTTTTTTGCTCATTTATTTTTTTGCTCCTTTTTTCGGATCCTCTTTTGGTGTTACAGTGCTTGTAGTTGCAGCGCCTGTTTTCTTTCCTTTATTAAAAAATTCGTCTGTTTCTTTTTGACTTGCTTTTTTTCCTTCTTTGTACAATTCTTTTTCTTTTATTTTTCCGTTCTCTTCTTTATAGATCCACGGACCATTTTTTCTATCTTTTATATAAGAGCCGGTTGCCACTTCGGTACCATTTGGAAAATAATAACTTACTTTTCCTTCTAAGAGCCCATCTTTGTAAGCGCCCTGACCTCTGAGTTTAATACCATCAAAATATAATTTAAAAGGACCATTCAAAACATCCGCTTTATAATTTTTTTCTTCAGCTAATTTTCCATCAGGTAAATACACATAACTAACGCCTTCTTTTTTCCCGTTAACGTATTTATCTTTAGAGATCAAAATCCCGGCTTCGTCATAAAATAACCAAACGCTATCACGAATTAAAGCAGAAAGCACTTCGCTGTTGTATTTTCCTTCGCCCATACGTTTGCCCGTGTAGTGAAATAATTTTGCGTATGCAGTTTTACCACCTTTTTTAAAGTTAATAATGGCGCGAATAGAATCGTTTGGGTAATAGTATTTAAATACGCCAACCGGTTTGTCATCTTTAAACTCACCTTCAAAAACAAGTTTGTTTGTTTTTTCGTCTTTTTGTTTCCAATAGCCTTGTTTTTTTCCGGCAGCGTCAGTTGTTTGTCCGTAGAAAAGAATGCAATTAAAAATAAACCCGATAAATAATAATTTTCTCATAAATTCTATAAGTAATTTAATGTATAAAGATACAGGAAATTTATATAAACTTGATTTAGATTTTTAACACCAAACCTAAGTTTTGTTAAATGCTTGTAACGCAATAATAACAAGGGTTACATTAGTTTTACCTTGTATTTGGCAGCCATTTTTTGGATCTGTTCTTCACTTATTTTATGAGTGTTTTTGTGCCCCTGGTAATTTTCTACGGTAGCAACAAAAACAGTATAATTAAACTCAGAAGCTAATTTAAAGTAAGGTTCAATTTCCCAATCAAGACTAAAAACATTATCAATAAAAATTTTTTCTGTTTTATTTTGCATGGCCTCACGCGTTTGATCCTCACAGTTTTTATAAGCCAAATGATTCTTGTCGAACTGAAAATTATATTCTTTTGTTTTGGGATCTGTAAAATAACTGTCGATTGAAAATACAGGCCATTTATTTTCACTTAATAAATTAGCGAGCGTTGTTTTTCCGGAGCCGGGCAACCCTCTTAAGATAATGAGTGAGTTCATTGAATTATATTTTTACACCAATTACGCAAATATCGTCAACCTGCTCTAAATTCCCTTGCCAGGTGATAATGGCATCGGCCAATATTTTTTTCTGTTCTTCTAACGGTTTGGTTGCCATTGCTAAAATATGGCCCGTTAATTGTTTGTACTTGAATTTTTTTCCTTTTGGTCCGCCAAACTGATCGTAGTATCCATCGGAGAACATATATAACACGTCGGCCTGTTTGATATCTATTTCTTCCTGCATGAATAACTTACAGGTGCTATCCTGTATGCCGCCAATGGCATGCTTATTGGGCTTTAATTCGATCAATTCATTATTACGCCTTATAACCAATGGGCGGTTGGCTCCGGCGTATGCTAATTTATTTTGCGCTTTATCTATCACGCAAATTACCATATCCATTCCATCATTATTCGCTTCTTTGCTGTCTCTTTTATTTAAGGCGCTGGTAACACGTTTATCCAGTATGTTCAATATTTTACCCGGAGCAGTTACTCCTTCTTCTAAAATTATTTGATTTAATAAATTATGTCCAAGAATAGACATAAAAGCGCCTGGCACACCATGCCCGGTGCAATCGCCAACAACAATAATTGTTTTATCTGCTACCTTTTCGAACCAATAAAAATCGCCGCTTACAATGTCTTTTGGACGAAACAGAACGAACGATTCTGCAAAAAAAGTATTTAGCAGATCTGTCTCAGGAAAAACCGCTTCCTGTAAACGTTTAGCGTATTGAATACTATCTGTTATATCTTTATTTTTTTCTTTTATAACAGCGTTTTGATAATTTATTTCGCCAACTTGTTTAGACAATAGTCTGCTCGTTTTGCGCTTATTTATAAAGGCAACAATAGAAATACCGGCAATAATTAAAACCAAAATGCAACCAATGATCAGGGCGTTACGCTGAGTTGCCTGCTGTTTAACAATAGCGTTGCTTTTATCTAATTCTACTTTTTGCAAAGCAATTTCTTTTTCCTTTTTTTCGGTGTCATATTGCTTTTCGAGTGTATGCAGATATTCTACATTACTGGCGTTGCTCAAACTGTCGCTTAAACTCCGATGCTCTAGTAATAAATTAAAGGCAGATTTGTAGTCGCCAAGATCGGAGTAGGCAAAGGCCATAGATTGCGTGATCTCAGATTTATTTAAAAGCTGTTTGGTTTCAACCTTTAAGGCCGCCTCCATGGCTTTCTTAAAATACTCAAGGGCTTTTTTAGGATTACCTGTTTTGGAGTAAAGGTCTCCCAAATTCCTTAAAGTTGCCGCGCTGCTTTCATCCTCACCAATTTCTTTGAAGATATCAAGTGCACGTTCGCAACTGGCAATTGCTTCTTTATAATTTTTTCGATCTGAATGGTTTGCAGAAAGGTTGCTGTACATTAAACCCAACATTCTGAAATTCTTTTGTTCTTTGAAAAGTTCAATAGCATTGTTTAAATAGATCAATTCTTTATCCAGATCACCTTTTGTACCGTACATACTGGCGCACAAATAAAGCGCTTCAGCCTCCAATGCTTTATTTTTTATATCGCGCGAGAGTTTTAATTCCTTTTCGTAATAATCCAATGCTTTATCGTAAAAATTTTGTTGTTTAAATACAGAGCCAATAAAATGAAGCAAATGACCGTATTCTACAGTTTCCCATTTGTTTTTTTCGAACAAACGTTGCGCCTGGATATAATGATCCATCGCTACTTTATAATCACCAATATCATAATGCGCGCGGCCTTTTTTCATTAAGATATCGCTGAGCAATTTTTCATCACCGGTTTTAGCTACCGTTAATGCGCTATCAAAATAAGCGATGCTTTGTTTTGAGAAATCTTCGCTTTGTAACAGATTGGCAATACGGCAATAAAAAACTGCCTGGTACTCAATGTTCTTTTCTTTTTTTGTTAAAGCTAAACCTGTATTCCAAAATTCTCGGGCTTTTTGAAGCATTGCATTGGCATTACAAATTCTGCCGGCTTTATCATACGATCTAAAAATGAAAGCGTTATTTGAAACGGAATTAAGCGCGTAAACAACTTTTTTAATTTCGTGCATGCCCTTAATGGTATCCTCCTGCATAAGCAGGTTGGCAATTTTTAATTGCGCGTTAATTTTTATGGTATCACTTTTGGAAGTTTTAATAATGGTGTAAAGCGAATCTATTTTACGGCCATTATCAGCAGATAATTTAAAGCAACAAAAAAATGCCATTAGCCCGAATAAAAGACGGAGGATCGATCTGGTATTAATGAAACCTAAAAGCATTTTGATTTTGTGTAACGAAGATAATAAAATTTATCGAATTGCAATAGAATTGGGCTTTTAGCGCAGGTTACAAGCGAGAAAGAGGCTTGTGGTTAAATTCAGTCTGGTGCCTGTGTAATCAGGAGATTCGAAGTATTGCTTTACACCAAGAATAAGATATTTTTTAGAAGATATTTTAAAGGCCTGACTAATTTCAAAGTTCAATGATACGTACATTTTAGATATTACATTGTATGCACTTTCTTCTGAATCTGTTGCAATGCCCTGTGAAAAATTATGACGTTTGATGTTTCCTTTGGCATATATCAGGTAACCCAGGTTAAAGCCGCCGCCAAAAACAAAATTCTTATGTTTGCCATAGCGTCTTTGTGGAGATACGCCCAACCCTAACCTGCAAAATTCAAAATCACCAGAAACAGAGCTGCCGCCACCGCGACCACCATTATAGCTATAACCATGCCCTCTGCGGTAATCAAAACTCGCAGTGAAAGCTGTCATCCAATTTGTATCTACTGGCATCAAAAATCTGTAAAATAAATTGTAGTTGGGAGTTTTGTAGGTGGCACTACTTTCAGCATGGCCTTCGTATTTAGCTGTATTTGGCGTGCGCTGAATGGCATAACCAATAATATGCTTAGGTTTTCTTAATAAACTATCTTGTGAAAAAGCTGTTTTATTAAACCCTATTATAAATAACAAGAAAAATAGTAAGATATAGTAATGGGTTATTTTTTTCATCTATTGAGCTTTGGCAAGATAAACATTAAATGTCTTTTTTCAAGCGATCCAAATTTTTAGTAATATAGCTTTCCTTTGGTAAATGTGCGTTTTGGATGCGTTGAGCATATTTTATCGAGTCGATGATCTCTTTTTGTTTGTGTTCAATGATCCGGTTTTTCACCTCTACTTCCCGTTTTTTAGCAGAAATAAGTTCGCTTGTTTTACGTTTCCTAACATAGCTGTAAATGGCAATAACAAGGGAGATCAAAGACACAATTACGATCAATATCAAAAGTATATTTACTTTTTTTTGATTTCTTCTTTGGCTGTTCAATAAAGAGATCTCTTGGTCCTTTTTTTCTGTGTTATGTACCGCATTTACTTCAGCTAATTTATCTTCAAGGTTTAATTTGTAAAGCGAATCTTTTAATTCATTAGCAGTATAAATATTCTCCATTGCTTCGTCATATCTCTTTTCCTTTAATAGAGGCCTGCTAATTTCCAAATGCAAATCAATTTGTTTTGATAGTTCGCCGCTCTCTTTTGCATAGGTTAGTGCTGAATCCAGATAAACAATTGCTTCTTTGGTTTTACCATCGTTTTTAAGTAGAATGCCATAATTTCCAAATGCCGCAATTTTAAAATAATTACTTAACTCATATTTACTTATTAGCGCCCTTGCTTCTGCATTGTATTTTTTTGCAGACTGAATATTTTCTAGCGCCAGATATTGTTGGCAAATACTATTACAAATGGTGGTAAGGTCAGAAAAATTATTTTGGCGTTTGGCAATGTTATAGGCCGTCATGTACATAAAAAGCGCTTCTTTGGTTTTATGCTGATAGCCCAAAGTGTTGGCAAGGTTCGCAGCAATGCTATAATAAAGTGTTTCGTCTTTAAGCTCGCGCGCTATTTTTAATCCGTTGGCGTAATATCTCGCTGCGTCAGTAAAATCTTTAGTGTTATAAAATAAAATGCCAAGGCTATTGTATGTTTTGCTTAAACCAACAAGATAATTAATAGCAATAAATTTTTTTTCTGCCTTTAAAAAATAATGAATGGCTTTATCGTTTAATCCTTTTTCAGAATAAATGGTACCCAGGTTGGCATAAGAGCGGCCAAGACCTTCAGGGTCGTCGATCTCTAATTGAATTTCAAGTGCTTTAGATTGGTATGCCTCTGCAGAATCATTATTGCCAAGAAAATAATAAGCAGAGCCTAAGGTATTGCTAGCCTTACCTATAAATTTTTTATTGTTGCTTTGTGTAGCAAGGTCGAGTGCTTTTATTGCAAATTTTAAACCCTCTGCCGGATTTTTAGAGAATTGTTCTCTTGCCAATTCTATGTTCTCAGATACGGCAAGGGTATCTGATTGAGCTCCTAGCAATAAATTCAAAAATAAAAAAGTGCTTACGAAAAGCACTTTTTTAAAGATGATTTTATATTTTTTTAAACTAGTCATTACATATTTCTTCTATACTGTCCACCAACCTCAAAAAGCGCGTTGGTAATTTGCCCTAACGAACAATATTTTACAGCTTCCATTAAGCCGTTAAATAAATTTTCGTTTTGTATGGCTGCACGTTGCAACTCTTTTAAAATAGCAGCGCTTTTATCTTTATGCGTTTCCCATAAATTATTACGCGTATTAATTTGATCTTCTTTTTCTTCGGTGGTTGAACGAATTACTTCGCGCGGTAAAACAGTTGGACTGCCTTTTGAACTTAAGAATGTATTTACACCGATCAATGGATATTCGCCATTGTGTTTTAAAGTTTCGTAATACAAACTTTCTTCCTGGATCTTACTGCGTTGGTACATAGTTTCCATAGCGCCTAAAACCCCACCACGTTCTGTAATGCGATCGAATTCGCTTAACACAGCTTCTTCAACAAGATCAGTTAATTCTTCAATAATAAAAGCGCCTTGTAAAGGGTTTTCATTTTTTGCTAAACCTAATTCGCGATTAATAATTAATTGAATGGCCATTGCACGGCGAACAGATTCTTCTGTTGGTGTTGTAATGGCTTCGTCGTATGCGTTTGTGTGTAATGAATTACAATTATCGTAGATCGCATACAATGCTTGTAAGGTTGTGCGAATATCATTAAAATCAATTTCCTGCGCATGTAAAGAGCGGCCAGAAGTTTGAATATGATACTTCAACATCTGACTTCTTTCGTTGCCACCGTATTTTTGTTTCATGGCCTTAGCCCAGATACGACGGGATACGCGACCGATAACAGAATACTCAGGATCTATACCGTTACTAAAAAAGAAAGATAAGTTCGGCGCAAAATCATTGATGTTCATGCCGCGACTTAAATAATATTCTACAAAGGTAAAACCGTTAGATAAAGTAAAGGCCAATTGTGAAATAGGATTCGCTCCCGCTTCAGCAATGTGATACCCACTAATAGAAACGGAATAAAAATTACGTACGTTGTTATCTATAAAATACTGTTGCACATCACCCATCACACGCAAACTAAATTCGGTGCTGAATATACAGGTGTTTTGCGCCTGATCTTCTTTTAAAATATCTGCCTGCACTGTTCCACGAACCTGTGCCAGCGTATTTGTTTTTATTTTTTCGTACACATCTTTTGGCAACACCATGTCGCCGGTAACACCCAGCAACATTAAACCTAAGCCATTGTTGCCTTCCGGTAATTCATCCAAATTATATTTCGGACGTTTTGTGCCTTTAGCTTTATAAATGTCTGCTATTTTTTTCTCGATCTCTTTTTCGAGTTTATTTTCTTTAATGTATAATTCGCATTGTTGATCAATAGCAGCATTCATAAAAAATGCAGCAATGGTTGCAGCCGGTCCATTAATGGTCATCGAAACCGAGGTCTTTGGATCTGCTAAATTAAATCCGCTGTATAATTTTTTAGCATCATCTAAACAACAAACACTAACGCCGCTGTTTCCAACCTTACCATAAATATCCGGACGGTGATCAGGATCATTACCATAAAGTGTTACGCTGTCAAAAGCGGTACTTAAACGCGCTGCAGGCAATCCTTTACTTACATAGTGAAAACGTTTGTTGGTCCTTTCGGGTCCACCTTCACCGGCAAACATACGCGTAGGGTCTTCGCCCTCACGTTTAAAAGGGTAGATACCTGAAGTGTAAGGAAACTCTCCCGGGAAATTTTCGCGTAAGCTCCATTTTAAAATGTCGCCCCAGCCGGTATATTTTGGAACCGATACTTTTGGAATTTGTGAATGCGATAAACTTTCGTAATGCGTTTTAATTTTTATTTCTTTATCACGTACTTTAAAAATATAATATTCGTTTTGATATTGTTTTTTCTTGTCTTCGAATGTTTCTAAAGTTTTTAAATTACGCGGATCAAGGTCTAAACGAATTAATTCAGATTGTTCTTCCAATGATTTAATGATACGATCTTTATCGTCCATTTTAGAAGTTTTTAAAGTATCGATGGTATTGCGAATACTTTGTAACTTAATGGCAATGGTGGCCTGATCGTTGGTCCACTTATCATAATTACGCGAAGCTTCAGAAATTTCACTTAAATAACGTGTACGGTTTGGCGGAATGATATAGATCTTCTCGCTCATTTCGTTGGTCATTTTAAAACTTGATTTTAGATCGGTGCCTGTTTTATCAACCAATTTATCCATCAAAGCTTTGTACAAGGTGTTTGTTCCCGGATCATTAAATTGCGAAGCAATAGTTCCGTAAACAGGAAGATCTTCATCTTTTGCTTCCCACAAATTATGGTTGCGCTTGTATTGTTTTTTTACATCGCGCAATGCATCTAGGGCGCCACGTTTATCAAATTTATTGATGGCAACAATATCGGCAAACTCCAACATGTCAATTTTTTCTAATTGAGATGCAGCACCAAATTCAGGAGTCATGATGTAAAGACTCATATTACTGTGCTCAATAATTTCTGTATCACTTTGCCCTATACCTGCAGTTTCAATGATAACCAGATCAAATCCTGACACTTTTAAAATATCAATAGCATCTTGCACATATTTACTTAATGCTAAATTACTTTGACGTGTTGCAAGGGAACGCATGTATACCCGCGAATTTTTAATGGAGTTCATGCGGATCCGATCTCCCAATAAAGCACCGCCTGTTTTACGTTTGCTTGGATCAACAGAAACGATGCCAATTTTCTTTTCAGGAAAATCTAATAAAAAACGACGTACTAATTCATCTACCAAAGAAGATTTACCTGCACCACCGGTTCCTGTTATACCAATAACCGGAACTTTTGATGCTTTTGCTTCTTTGCGAATGGGATCTAATACCGCTTTACTCTCTTCATTAAAATTTTCTGCCGCAGAGATTAATTTGGCAATAGATTTATGATCTTTTTCTTTTAAATGTTTTGCTTCGCCGTTTAAATTTGCACCTGTTGCATAATCACTTTGTTTTAATACATCGTTTATCATGCCTTGCAAACCCATTGTACGTCCATCATCCGGATGATAAATTCTTGTTATGCCATAATTATGGAGGTCTTCAATTTCTGATGGCAAAATAGTACCACCGCCGCCGCCGAATATTTTTATATGTCCGCAGCCACGTTCTTTTAAAAGATCGTACATGTATTTAAAATACTCATTATGGCCACCCTGGTAACTTGTAATGGCTATAGCGTTTGCATCTTCCTGTATGGCGCAATCAACAATTTCCTGCACGCTACGGTCGTGGCCCAGGTGGATAATTTCAGCACCTGTGCTTTGCATTACACGGCGCATGATATTAATAGCAGCATCGTGGCCATCGAATAAGGCAGCTGCAGTAACAATACGAATTTTATGTTTGGTTTGGTATGGAACAGTTTCGATCATAATAGAAGTAAAATTGAGCCATAAAGCTAGCATTTTTACGCTATTTTTTCAATTTTTTTAGCTAAAAGAAGTGATTAAGCAGTATTAATTAACCGCAAAGGGCACTAAGGAGGCACGAAGAACACCAAGTGTTTTTCTTTCGCGATCTTTGTGAAAGGACTTTATGGTCTTTGTGGTTAAATTTTTTTCTTTGGGATAGAAAACATGGTTGTTATTTAACCTTTTTAGTTAGCGTTTTCCAGTAAAAAATGCCAACAAAAACAAAGCCAAGTGCAAAGGGAATGGTTGCAAAATATCGGTATTCATTATCGTTAAAAAATTCCATCATCATCCAAAAACTATTGGCCATGATCCAAAAGAGGATTGCAGTGTTAATGTAAAAGTCTAACGTGCCCCTTGTTTTATAAATAATATATACTGCCAAAAGTAGCGTAGGAACCATCATAATTGCTCCCAACCATTTTAATTCCAGCATCCAGCAAGTATCTTTTATAAGCCAGAAGACAACATGCATACTTTCGTATTTGCGTATTTTATCGAGAAGTTCCATAAAATTTGAGCCAAAATTAAACTTTTAGTTTATTTTTACATCTAATAATAAAATATTTGTGGCCCAGATTGACGATAAAACCATTTTAGACCTTTTTAAGGACGAAAACACCCGAAATACCGCCTTGAGCCACCTTATTTCGAAATACCAGCAGCGTTTATACTGGCATATCCGTAAAATTGTAATAGATCACGACGACAGCGACGATGTGCTGCAAAATACCTATATCAAGGTTTGGAAGGGTTTAGAGAATTTTAAAGAAGAAAGTCAGTTGTATACCTGGATGTACAGAATAGCCACCAATGAAGCCCTAACCCTTCTAAAACAGAAGCAAAGGAAGCAAACCACCTCTATCCACCCAATAGAATACCAATTAAGCAAAAGCCTTGAAAGTGATGTTTATTTTGAGGGAGATG
Organism: Bacteroidia bacterium; assembly: GCA_016787785.1. Lineage (GTDB taxonomy): Bacteria > Bacteroidota > Bacteroidia > B-17B0 > Aurantibacillaceae > Aurantibacillus. The sequence goes on from JAEUTO010000006.1 coordinate 150,340, forward strand.
AGGTTCAATTGAAGCTACAACAGGCCATTTTAACACTTCCTGAGAAGCAACGGATAGTGTTTAACATGCGTTATTACGACGAAACGCCCTACGAGCAGATGTCGGAAATACTTGAAACCTCGGTAGGGGCACTAAAAGCCAGCTACCATATTGCTGCAAAAAAAATAGAAGAATTTTTAACTACCCGTTAAACCTTAAGAGAGAAATAGCGTCTATAGATAGTACAATGTTTGAGAATAACGAAAATAACGAGTTGAACAGGGAACCAAATAAATTTGGAACGCCTGAAGGCTATTTTAAAAAATCGGCGGGTTCTATCATTCAAAAAATTGAATGGCTGGAAGAACATAAAGCATATCCGTTTTTAAGCGTGTTAAAAAAAGAAAGTGGTTTTGTTGTTCCACAAAAATATTTTACTGAAAATGAAAGTAAATTAGAACTGCTAGAATTTCCAACCTTATTTTCTTTAAGTAGGATAAACAATTTTAAAACACCTGCTAATTATTTTGAAGAATTAGAAAGCGCGCAACTTTCTAACTTATTAATTGATGAGGCAAATGAATTAAAAGCATTTGAGAAATTAAACGCCATTAAAAAACAAAATAATTTTAAAGTAAACGAAAATTATTTTAGCACTTCATCAGAAAAATTAACTGCTGCTGTTTTAAATGAGAAAAAAGAGGTAAAAGTAATTAAGTTGTTCTCTGCAAAAATATGGTACGCTGCTGCGGCTTTGTTAACCATTACTTTAGGATTATGGGTTTACAACCAATATTATAAAGTAGAAGAATTAAGAGATTGCGGCACTTTAGCCTGTGTAGATAAATTTGATCTTGTAAAAACAAAGAATTTAGAAGCCTTGGATAATGATCAACTATACGAATTGGTTGACACTAAAAAACTGGAAGAAAAATTAAAGAATAGATCAGAGAATAAATCTGAAAATAAAGATGATAAAAAAGATCTTGATACAAGTTTAAAAAATGTATCGCAGGAAGATCTTTTAGATGAGATATAATGAAAAGCCTTTTTAAAATAATTATTTTATGTTGCCTGTTCTTTTGCCCGGGTCATTCTTTGGCGCAGGGCGATAAGGATAAGGTAGAGGCTATACGCGTAAATTTTATTTCAGAACGTCTTAAATTAACCACCAACGAATCTGAAAAATTTTGGCCGGTTTATAACGAATACAACGATAAAGTAAAGGCTGTTCGTAAAAATTTACGTCAAAGTCTTAAAAAAGCCCCTGAAGAATTGTCCGATAAAGAAGCAGAAGATCTTTATCAATTAGATCTTAAAACAAGACAGGCAGAATTTGAACTTTACAAACAGTATAGAGATAAGATAAAAGCAATTATTGGAGCAAAAAAAACCATGAAATTGCGTTCGGCAGAAGAAGATTTTAAAATAGAAATAATAAAGAATATTAAAGATAAGAGCGACTAATTGAAAACTAAATACAATATAGTTAAGGTGCTGATGTGTGTTGGCACCATTTTTTTATTTAGTACACAAATAAAAGCCCAGGCTACTGTTGATAGCTTAAAAGTAAAACTGCCCAAACATTATTTTAAAACTGTTATTGTGGTGGATGGTTATAACAAAGCCAATCAAAAATTTACTGATACAAATGATTTTACAGCTAAACGTTTAAAAAGTTATGGACTGAAACAATTCTCTTTATCTTTTTATACGCCTTTAGTAAGTTATACAGATGTTGATACCGTTAAACATACAACTAAGAACACGCACATTTTATTAACGGGTAATTATATGCGTCTGCGCCCGGTATTTGAAGGTATTAAGCAACACGATCTTATAAAAATGGGCTTTGGTTTGCGCTTTATTTTTAACTCAGGCAAAAAAGGCGTTTGGTTTGTAGACACGTCTCCATTTATTACAAGAGATGCAACGTATACCTCGCAGGGTTATTTTCGTATGGCAAGTACGATCGTTTATAGCCATAATGTGAGCGAAAGATTTAACTGGCGCATAGGCGCAACCAAATCATTTATGTGGGGTAATAAAAATTACTGGCCATTTATTGGTTTAAGATTTGGTAGGTTAGATAAAGTACATTTAAGTATTCAGTTCCCGCGCAGTATTAATTTAAATGTGCCCGTGGGGCCAAAATTAACTATGAGCTTTTATACAAAGCCGCAAGGTGGTATGTATAACTTCTCTAATCACGATTCGATCTATTATTTAAGTAATGCGTCTACATTTAGTTATACCCGTTATGAACTTAATTCAGGTTTTAGAGCAGACGTGCGTGTGAACGATAAATTTAATTTTTACGTTGCGGGCGGCATTAGTTCTAAAAATAATATCACCTTCTATTCAGAAAAAGCAAACAAAGCAAGACAAAATCTGCCCTATCGCACTTATTTTTTCAAAGAAAATTTGGGGCCAACTATCTTTCTTAACCTTGGACTTGTTTTTAAATTTGGTAAAACACGCACCTTTTATAAAGACAGGAATATGTATGATGTTATGGATCTTAATAACACTATAGATGTTGGCGATAATAACGGGGGGGCGGGTAACCCGCAAATACCTATCACTCCTAAGTCTAAAAAGGATATAAACCTTCAATCTGTTCAGGATCTTATTGATTACAATGATTTTTAAGCTGTAAAATTTGCGCTTAAAAGGTTTATCTTTGTTTAAATGCGCACAAGGTACATCAGCATCTTTATTTTGTTTTTGATAGTTGCAAAAAACTCTTTTGCGCAAACAGATTCCGTTTTACCAAAATATAGATCGCGTAAAATTGTTTTAGCTACTTCTTCAGCAGTTCTAACAACAGGCTCTCTTTTTTATTTGAACAATGCATGGTACGCACAATACAATACGGGTAAATTTCATTTTTTTAATGATAATGATGAGTGGTTGCAAATGGATAAAGCAGGGCATGTATTTACAAATTATCAAATGTCGCGCTTAATGATGGGTGCTTTTAACTGGGCTGGTTTTAGCGAAAAAAAGAAATTATTTATTGGTGGCACAATTGGTTTAGGTTATATGACGGCTGTTGAATGTATGGATGGATTTAGCAACGGCTGGGGCTTTTCGGTTGGTGATGAATTGTGTAATGTGTTAGGAACTTCATTGGCAATAAGTCAGGAAGCGTTTTGGCATGAACAACGCATTCAACTTAAATTTTCATATGCTCAAAGTGGCTTAGCGCAGTACAATCCCGAGATCTTAGGTAAAAGTTTTGGCACGCAAATTTTGAAAGATTACAATGCACAAACCTATTGGCTAAGTATTAACCCAAGTTCCTTTATTAAAAAAGATAACAAATTTCCCAAGTGGTTAAACTTTGCTTTTGGCTACAGCGCATATGGTATGATTGGCGGTAGCTTTAATAGCTTTGTGGTGCAGGATGTAGATGGTAATGTTTTAAAATACGACAGAGAAAGACGTTATTACTTTAGTCTGGATGTAGATATGACAAGGATAAACACAAAGTCGAAGGTCTTAAAAAAGATCTTTACTGCTATTAATATTCTTAAATTTCCGGCTCCGGCAATTCAGTTCAGTAAAAACAAGACCCGTTTTTACTATCTCTATTATTAACAGTTTATTTTTTCTGTTGAAAACTATTAATTTGATTTTGTAACAAATTAATGTATTTTTAATCTATGCCAGTTAACGAAAAAGAAGAAACAGAAAAGCTATATTATTCAATTAGCGAAGTTTCAGAGTTATTTGATCTAAATGCAAGTACTATACGTTTTTGGGAAAAAGAATTTGAAATGTTAAGCCCTACCAAAAACAAAAAGGGAAACCGTTTATTTACAAAAAAGGACATCGACCATCTTGCACAGATAGTTGAATTAGTAAAACAAAAAGGTTTTACAATACAAGGCGCTAAAGAGCAGTTAAAAAATAAACCTGCGTCAAAAAAAGGCAATAACGAAGAGGTAATTGCCAAACTTAAAGAAATCAAAGCCAAGCTTATTGATCTCGGCAATAACGAGGCATAATTCAACAAAATGGAAAACACAAATACGCCGCAAGCAAATGCAGAGCAAGGAAAAACTATTGCCATTATCTCTTACATTACCCTTATAGGCTGGATAATTGCCTTGGTGATGCATGGAAGCAATAAAACCTCGGTAGGGGCATATCACATTCGCCAATCCTTAGGCTTAATACTTTTGGCGGTTTCTACCGTCGTAATTCGTATACCCCTAATGTTCATTCCTTTTATAGGTTGGGGCGCAAATTTACTAATAACTTTAGGGCTTTTTATCTTTTGGATACTCGGCCTTGTTACTGCTATCAATGGAGAAGAAAAGCCTCTGCCTTTAATGGGCGAAGCCTTCCAGAAATGGTTTGCTTCTATAGGAAAATAACAATTTTAACCCTTAATGATCAAACGCCTTTTCAATTTTTGGAAGGGCGTTTTTTTTGTTCTAAATAGATGTAAAATCCTTACTTTTGGCTTCGCTATGAAAAACACCTTTTTATTATTTTTAACCATTACATTACTTTTTGGCTGTAACTCTGCCGATGCAACAAAGGAACAAAATGTTGTAAAAAAAGATACCGTAAAAGCAGAGATCCCAAAAGATACACTACCAGAAGTTGTTGCAACACCAACTTTTAATACCAATAACCGATTCAATAATATCACGGCCGTACTTTCGGGCTACAAAGGCAAGGCAAATAATTTAAATTATTTATTTGATACAGTTATTTGGAGTAACCATGCAAAATTTATTGATAGCAGCTGGAGTCGTTTAGAACGTAAACGTTTAAAAGCCATGAAAGATTGGGGCAGGGAAGAGTTTAAAGATGCTTCGGCAAAAACCAATATTGTTTTTTACCCTTTTAGCGGACCGGATTATTTAACGGCAAATGCTTTTTTTCCAAATGCTGATAAATACATTATGCTTGGTTTAGAGCCTGTAGGTAAATTACCGGAACTTGATAAATTTAAAAAAGGCGAGCCTTCGGAATACTCGAACGACTTTAAAAAATCATTAGGAGATATTTTTGACAAGAGTTATTTTATTACACGTAAAATGCAAAGCGATTTTCAAGCACAAAAAGTAAATGGGTTGTTGCCAATTCTAACTTTCTTTATACAACGAACCGGAAACGAAATATTAGATATTAAATATTTAGTGCGTTATGAGCAGGATAGCATTGCTGAGGTTGCATATGATTTTAAAAGCGCTGATAAAAAACCTTTTGGTGTGCGTGTAGATTTTTTGCAGGAAGGAAAACAAAAATCGGTTTACTATTTTAAGTATGATGTAAGTAATAAGAATTTTAATGATACTACGGTATTCAGAAAATACATTAGCGATAATACACAAGGTGCAATTACCTATATTAAAAGTGCGTCGTACTTATTACACGCAGGTTTTATGAGCAATATGCGTACACTGATCTTAAATAATTCAAGCAGCGTAATACAGGATGATACCGGTATACCATATAAATTCTTTGAAGAGGGCGGTAAATTCGAAACAAAACTATACGGCCAATACACACGTCCGGTTGAAGATTTTCCTTATTTAAGCTTACAAAAGCCATTGCAGGAAGCTTTTCATAAAGATAGTTTAAATGTAAAAAAATTGCCGTTCCATTTGGGTTACCATTGGGGAAGTAAAAAGGATGTGATCATTTTTGCAAAGAAAAAGTAACTACTAATTACGAATTCATACGAATGTACGAATTCGGATTAGGCGATTAGATTTGTATATTCGTAATAAATTCGTACTACGTATAAAATTGAATTAAGAAGTTATAATATATGTTTACTATAGATACCCATACCCACATTATCCCAAAACACATCCCTGATTTTAATAAAAAATTTGGCTATGGCGATTTTATTATGTTAGATCACCATCAACATGGTAAGGCCTGGATGATGCAGGGCAATAAACGTTTTAGAGAGATTACAGAGAATTGCTGGGATGCCGAAACACGTTTGCGCGAAATGGATTATCATAAAGCAGATATGCAGGTTATTTGCACTATTCCTGTAATGTTTAGCTATTGGGCAAAAGCAAATGATTGTTTAGAAGTAAGTAAATTTTTAAATGATGATATTGCCACTACATTAAATGTGTTCCCTGATAAATTTATTGGTTTGGCAACAATTCCAATGCAAGATACAAAACTGGCAGTGCAGGAATTAGAACGCGCCATGAAAAGCGGTTTTAAAGGTGTGCAAATTGGCAGTAACGTAAATAATTTAAATTTACACGAACCACAGTTTGATGAATTTTTTGCCGCCTGCGAAAATTTAAATGCAGCTATTCTTGTTCATCCCTGGCAAATGATGGGGCAAGAGCATATGAGCAAATATTGGTTGCCATGGTTAGTTGGTATGCCGGCTGAGATCAGTCGTGCTATTTGCAGTATGATCTTTGGTGGTGTATTTGAAAAATATAAAAAATTAAAAGTATGTTTTGCGCATGGCGGCGGTTCTTTTTTACCAACCATAAGCCGTATTGAGCATGGCTGGGATTGCCGTCCTGATCTTGTAGCAATTGATAACCCAGTTAACCCGAAAGAATACTTAGGTAGATTTTGGGTAGATAGCCATGTGTGCGATCATAAAATGTTGCAATATGTAATTGATCTTGTGGGCGTAGATAAAGTAATGCAGGGCAGCGATTATCCATTTCCTTTAGGCGAAGCAGTACCGGGCGAATTAGTGCGCACAGCGCCAATTTCTGATAAAGAAAAAGAAATTATTTTAGGCGGAAGTGCTAAGAGTTGGTTGGGAATTTAGAAATCTGCGTTACAAGGACATTCAAGTATGTAATTTGATTTGTAACCATTCATATATTTTGCTACCATCTCAATTGCTTTGTCATAGTCAAAATTGAAAGATTTTTTCACAATATGATCATAAGTAAATTCGTCTTTATTGGACTTTGTATGAATTATGCTATCTCTGAATTCTTTAAGATTATCAATATTTTGCTTAACAATTGGATGTGAACCGAGAAAATCAATACCAGTTAATTGAGGAATAACTTTTTTTATTTTTTCATCGAAGCTAATGTGCTGTTCAATTTGTTTTTTATTATATATTTCAGTTCTGTTATTTTGCTCTTTTCGGTAAAAATAATCGTCTTTAATTAAAGAATTCATAAAAGATTCAAGTGATGTAAATAAAAAAATTACTGATCCGCAAGTAGAACTAAAGTAATTATAAAAATCATGAATTATTTCTTCAGAGATATCACTTTGAACATCAATTTTAGGAAGTAATTCAACTCTATATTGTTTGGATAGCCTATAATTGTTTTGTGCGGATGAAAAATAAATCAGCGTTGGATCTGGTTCTGGAATCATTAAGAGTTTTCCGTCAACTTTAATAGGAAATGACTGAATTAATATTCCACTTTCAGTTGCTAAATGTCCAATATGGTTTTTTGCAAATTTAGGGTTGAGTGGTGGAGTTTTTTCTCCTCTGGGAATCGATGTTACGTTTTTACCCTCACTTAATTTTTCAAATTCACTTTTGCTGATTTCTGAAAGAAATTTTCTCTTTATATGTTTCATTATTTATAGGTAACACTCTATATGACAGCTTAGAAGAGCTAATATAATGCTACATTGAGGCGATTACAATTTCGTCACCAAAGCAAAGTTGCCTTCAATTTTAAAGTGCCAGCCTTTTTCGAAAATTTTAGGAAGGAAACGGCGGTATAAAACCATGCGGCCATTCTCAATAGAATCGTCTTCGTTATCGCGGCCAACGGCATTAAATTCGTATACATTTACTTTGGGATGTTCTTTCATGTAATTTTTTACGATCTCAACGATGGTATTCATTACCTGGTAAACTTCGCCTTTGTTTGTGGCAACATATTCTTCGCCTTCAAACTCGTCGTTAACAACACCAAATACAATATTAGAGTGTAAGATATTATCTTGTAAACGGCCAAACCTCACTTCATACCTAAGCGCGCTTTTTGTATTAAAATAATACACACCCGCACTTGGAATGTTCGGGTATTCGATAGGGAGAGTATTTTTATAGACTTCGGCCAATTTTTTTTACGCTAATTCAGCTACTTTTTTTTTAAATCTGTCAGCCAGAACAAGATCTTTAGTTCCGCCGCTATAATCGTAAAAACCTTTTCCTGATTTTACACCAAGGTGGCCTGCAGTAACCATATTAACCAATAGCGGACAAGGCGCGTATTTTTGGTTGCCAAATCCGTCTTGTAAAACACGTAAAATATTTAAGCACACATCTAAGCCAATAAAATCTGCTAATTGTAATGGCCCCATTGGGTGCGCCATTCCTAATTTCATCACCGTATCAATTTCTTCAACGCCTGCAACGCCCTCTTGCAATGTAATAATAGCTTCGTTGATCATTGGCATTAAAATTTTGTTTGCCACAAATCCAGGAAAATCATTAACCTCTACCGGTACTTTATTTAATTTTTTTGAAGTTGCCATTATCAGTTCAGTTACTTCATCAGAAGTACTGTATCCGCGAATGATCTCAACCAGCTTCATAATAGGCACCGGATTCATAAAGTGCATACCAATTACTTTATCGGCACGCTTAGTAGCCGCAGCAATTTGAGTAATAGAGATAGAAGAGGTATTACTTGCTAAAATGGTATTTGGCGAGCAGATCTCATCCAGTTGTTTAAAGATCTTTAATTTAATATCTACGTTTTCGCTGGCAGCTTCAACAACCAGGTCAGCATTTTTTGCTCCGGCTGCAAGGTCAGTAAAAGTGGTTATATTTTTAAGAGTAACATTTTTTGCTTCTTCGGTAATAGTTCCTTTTTGAACCTGGCGGTCTAAGTTCTTAGTAATAGTAGCTAATGCTTTTTGAAGAGCTGCTTCATTAATATCTACTAAGTTTACTTTATAATCGCATTGCGCAAACGCGTGGGCAATTCCATTTCCCATTGTGCCGCTTCCTATTACCGTTATATTTTTCATTGTAAGATTATTTTTTCGTTCTTATTCTTTTATTATTTCAACTAAGCTAAACTAAATGTATTTAGATAATTTGAGGTTCTGTCGTTTAATATTTGAAGACTAAATCTAGCTTAGAATTTTGGTTTAAACAAAGAAAATTTTAAACATTTGCCTTTATAAAATAAAACCTCAAATTTAGGATTTGAGGTTTTTATTATTTTATAGAATTAGTTGCTAATGCTAATCTTTTTTTCAAGTTCTTCGATATAAGCTTTAAAACGCTTATCTGTATCCATTAAATTGTTTACCGTGCGGCAAGCATGTAAAACAGTTGCATGATCTTTACCACCGCAGTGCATACCAATGGTAGCTAATGAAGATTTGGTCATACTTTTTGCAAAGTACATAGCAATTTGACGGGCCTGAACAACTTCGCGTTTGCGGGTCTTAGACTTCATAGTGTCTATCGCAAGATCAAAATAATCGCAAACCACTTTTTGTATATAATCGATAGAAACCTCGCGGGCAGTGCTCTTCACAAATTTGTCGATCATGGTTTTGGCTAATTCCAAAGTGATCGTTTTTTTGTTTAAGCTAGATTGTGCTAATAATGAAATTAAAGCACCTTCTAATTCGCGCACGTTTGAGGTAATGCTGTAAGCTAAATATTCAATAACTTCTTTTGGAAGCTGGATACCTTCGTTGTAAACTTTCTTCTCAAGGATAGCAATTCTGGTTTCTAAGCCCGGAGCCTGAAGATCAGCGCTAAGCCCCCATTTGAAACGAGATAACAAACGTTGTTCAATTCCCTGAATATCAACCGGAGGACGATCGGACGTTAAAACGATCTGTTTTCCTAATTGGTGTAAGTGGTTAAAGATATGGAAGAACACATCCTGTGTTTTTTCTTTACCTGCAAAGTACTGCACGTCATCAATGATCAAAACATCTATCATTTGGTAAAAATGAACGAAATCGTTTTGGTTGTTGTTTTTTATAGACTCAATAAATTGAGTAATGAATTTTTCTGACTGAACATATAGAACGGTTTTGTTAGGGAAGTTCTTTTTTACCTCGATACCAATAGCTTGCGCTAAGTGAGTTTTACCTAAACCAACACCGCCGTAAAGCAATAATGGGTTAAAAGCATTTCCACCCGGTTTTTGTGCAACTGCAAACCCGGCACTGCGTGCTAAACGGTTACAATCACCTTCTACCGAATTTTCAAAACTGTAGTTAGGGTTTAATTGCGATTCTACCTGAACCTTTTTTAAACCCGGAATTACAAATGGATTTTTAATAGGGTTTGAACCAATATCAATTGGCATTGATACTGATGGATTTTTTAGGTTGGTATTAATGTTTGGTAATTTAAATGTAATTGGTGTTTCAGTTTTACCTGAAGCATTATCCATGATGATATTATATTCTAATCTACCTTCAGCGCCTAATTCTTTTTTAATTACTTTTTTAATTAAAGTAATATAATGCTCCTCGATCCATTCATAAAAAAACTGTGATGGAACTTGGATGGTTAAAACGTTATTTATTAATTTAATTGGTTTAATCGGGTCAAACCATGTTTTAAAATTTTGAGGGCTAACATTGTCTTTTATTATCTCGAGACATCCATTCCAAATCTGTTCTGCAGTTTTCTCCTTCATCATTATAAAAATATTTAAATATTATGTTATTGTAAAAGTAATTAACTTATTCGTGTTTGTAAATATAATGGGATTATTTGTCTTTGCAACAAAAAAACCGAAAAAAAAATTTAAGAAAATTTTAGCCTAAAACTTGCAGGATTAGTTTTTTTTTACATGGCCTTCTAAATCCTCATATTTTTGTTGTTTTGTAAGGTTTTTTTGTTATATGAAGAGAAGAAAACTTCTATTTTGCCAAGCCAGATTCCTGCCCAGCCAACCTGCGTAATTTGAACTTCTTTACCAATGCTATTTAAAGCTATTTGCGGCGTTTCCAGAAACGTATGTGTGTGGCCGCCAATAATAAGATCAATATTTGCAGATCGTTCGGCTAAAGTCATATCTGAAACTTTATTTGTATCGTATTTATATCCAAGGTGCGAAAGGCAAATCACGTAGTCACACTTTTCGTCGTTCTTGAGCGTAGCGGCAATTTCATTGGCTTTTACAATAGGGTCATTGTAAATTAGTCCTTTGGTATATTTTATATCTACCAAATTTTCAAGGTCAATACCAACACCCAAAACACCAATTTTTAATGGACCTTTTTTATAAATTTTGTAAGGCGATATCTTTTTATTTTTAGCAAGCGCCGTATCTTCAAAACCATAATTACAGTTTATAAAATCAAAGCCAGCGTGTGGCATTTGTGTCACAATATTTTCGCATCCCAAGTCAAAATCATGATTACCAAATGTTACAGCGTCGTATTGCATTAAGGTCATTAATTTGTATTCTATTTCGCCGTGATAATAATTAAAATACGGTGTACCCTGGAAAATATCTCCGGCATCTAAGAGCAAAACATTTTTGTCTTCAGTTCTTATTTTTTCGATCAGTGAAGCCCGTTTTGCAAAACCACCTTCGCCTGCATATTTTGCATCGTTCTCAGGAAAAGGTTCTATTCTGCTATGCTGATCGTTTGTATACAGAATCGTGAGTTTGGTAAACCCTTTTTCTAACAACAAATTATTTTGGGCATAGCTGTTTAACCCATAAACAGTGGCTGCCGCACCTAAAGTGAATTTTAAAAATTCGCGCCTATTTTGAGATTTGAAGTCGCCCATCGGTGTACGGAATGATCTGTTTTTTATTTTCTGTTAAAAAATAACAATACTTGATAATGGCATCGCGTATCTTTAAATTACTTTTTTCCATTGCAAAAGGTTCTTTCAAAAAAGTAAAATTATCGCCGCCATAAGCTAAATAATCGCTGGTAATAATTGTGTAATTTTTTTCTTTATCAATTGTGCTACCGTTAATAGCAGTTTCTGTAACCTTATTATTTTCTGCTTTAATCTTCAAACCCATGAACGAATGCTTTTTTTCTATAATAAGTTGCACTCCTTCCAATAATTTTTCACCAGAAATTTTAACTAGCACAAGGTCATTTTCAAAGGGCATCAATTCAAAAATGTTTTTGATCTTAATATTACCTTTAGGTAAATTGACACGAAGTCCGCCGCGATTAATTATTACTATATCGATGGGTAGATTCTTAAATTCTTTTTCTGCAGAATATTTTAAAGCATCGCAAACAAAATTTCCAAGAGTAGATTCGTCTCCATCTTTTACAAGCGCATCGGTTGTACTACCAATTACTTTTTCTGTCTCGGCATTTACTTTTACTTTATATTCTGCAATAGCGATCTTTGCATTTTCGCTTTCGGTATTTTCTTTTAAAGAATAATGTGTAAAATCTGCTTTTTGTTTTAAATAGGTTTTAGAACAGGAACTGAAAATTAATAGAGATAAAAAAAGATATAAGATCCTGCCTTTCATTAAAAAACTTATTTTTGTAAAAATAATATTTTAAAGCAGCCTTGTTTTATTATATTTTAATGCTTGTAAAAATTTAACATTAACATGATAAAAGCTGAAACTAAGATTCGCGTTCGATATGGCGAAACCGACCAAATGGGTTACGTTTATTATGGTGTTTATGCGCAATATTACGAAGTGGGCAGGGTAGAAGCAATGCGCAAATTAGGCTTTAGTTACAAGCAAGTTGAAGAAAGAGGTATTTTGATGCCGGTAATTGATTTCTCTATTTGTTACAAAAAACCGGCTTTTTATGATGATGAGATAACAGTTGTTACCTCTATGCGCGAACGCCCAACTGGCTTGCGTCTTATCTTTGATTACGAGTGTTTTAACGCTGCCGGAGAGCTTTTAAATACCGGCAAAGTTACCCTGGTATTATTGGATAAGGCAACCAATAAAATGTGCAAGATTCCCGATTGGTTTCAAAAAGGATTTGACCCATTTTTTTGAGCAGTTTATAGCTAAATTTGCGTAAATTCGCTCATCTATTTATTTACTATGATCTCTACTAAAAAAATTCAAATGGTTGACCTTAAGGGTCAATATGAGAAAATAAAAAGCGAAGTTGATAAAGGAATACAGGAGGTACTTAATACCACCGCATTTATAAACGGTTCGGCTGTAAAGGAATTCCAGGCCGATCTTGAAGCTTACTTAAAAGTAAAACATGTAATACCCTGCGCTAATGGAACTGATGCGCTGCAAATAGCGATGATGGCTCTTGGTTTAAAACCGGGCGATGAGGTTATCACCGCCAGTTTTACCTATGTTGCTACTGCTGAGGTTATTGGTCTTTTAGGGTTAACGCCGGTTTTAGTGGATGTGTATCCAGATACGTTTGATATAGATGTTGAAGCGATAGAACGCAACATCACTCCAAAAACAAAGGCCATTGTACCGGTACATTTATTTGGTCAGTGTGCCGATATGGAACGCATAATGGCTCTGGCAAAAAAGCACAATTTATATGTAATAGAAGATGTGGCCCAGGCAATTGGCGCTGATTATATTTTTTCTGACGGTAAAAAGGCAAAAGCGGGAACCATTGGTACCATTGGCTGCACATCGTTCTTCCCAAGTAAGAATTTAGGTTGTTATGGCGATGGTGGTGCCATGTATACTAACGATGATGAGCTGGCAAAAAAAATGAAAATGGTAGCGCATCATGGCCAAAGCGTACAATATGTGCATGATGTTTTAGGAGTGAATTCGCGTTTGGATACTATACAAGCGGCAGTATTAAAAGTAAAATTAAAACATCTGGATGAATATGCTGCGGCAAGAAATAAAGTAGCAGATTATTATGACAAAGCTTTTGCGAATAGCACAAAATTAAAAACACCGGTACGCACAAAAAAATCTAACCACGTTTTTCATCAATACACTTTACAATTAAATGGAATTGATAGAACCAAGTTGCGTGAACAGTTAGCGGAAAAAGGAATTCCCGCCATGATCTACTATCCCATTCCTTTACATATGCAAAACGCATTTAAGAGCGATAGATTTAAGAAAGGCGATTTTCCGGTTACCGAAAAATTATGTGCCAATGTACTTTCGCTTCCTATGCACACTGAATTAGATAATGAAACTTTAAAATATATAACAGACACAGTTTTAGAACTGGTTAAATAAAAAATTATGAAGATAACAGTAATAGGAACAGGTTATGTTGGATTAGTTACGGGAACTTGTTTTGCAGAGGTTGGTGTTGATGTTACTTGTGTAGACATTGATCAAAAGAAAATTGAGAACTTAAATAAAGGCATTCTTCCAATTTACGAACCTGGCTTAGAAGAAATGGTTTTGCGTAATACACAAAAACAGCGCTTGCATTTTTCTACTTCGTTAGTTGAAAGTATTAAACAGGTAGAAGTCGCATTTATAGCGGTTGGCACGCCACCTGACGAAGATGGTTCTGCTGATCTTAAATATGTTTTAGCGGTTGCCGCGTCAATTGGTCAGCATATGGAAAAACCTTTAGTGGTTGTTACAAAATCTACCGTGCCCGTAACTACCGCCGAAAAAGTTAGAAAAGCAGTACAAACAGAATTAGATAAACGCGGTGCGAAAATTGATTTTTACGTAGCTTCCAATCCTGAATTTTTAAAAGAAGGCGCAGCTATTGAGGATTTTATGAAACCCGACAGAATTGTTGTGGGTACAGATAGACCCGAGGCAGAAGAAATTATGCGTAAGTTGTATAAACCATTTTTAATGAACGGACATCCGATCATTTTTATGGATATTCCATCGGCAGAAATGACGAAGTATGCTGCAAATGCAATGTTAGCTACTAAAATTAGTTTTATGAACGATGTTGCAAACCTTTGCGAAATTATGGGAGCTGATGTAAACATGGTACGTAAAGGTATTGGCAGCGATGCACGTATTGGTACTAAATTTATTTATCCGGGCGTTGGCTATGGCGGAAGTTGTTTTCCTAAAGATGTAAAAGCTTTAATAAAAACAGCAAAAGAAAAAAATTACAACATGCGTATTTTAAACGCTGTTGAAGAAGTTAACGATAAACAAAAAGAAGTTCTGTTCAATAAAGTAAAAACACATTTTAAAGGCGATCTTAAAGGAAAGAAGTTTGCACTTTGGGGTTTATCTTTTAAACCAAAAACAGATGATATGCGCGAAGCGCCATCGTTGGTGATAATAGAAAAGTTATTGAATGAAGGTGCAAGCGTGATCGCCTACGATCCTGTGGCAATGCATGAAGCAGAGCGTATGATAGGAAAAACAATTACCTACGCAACGGATATGTACGATTGCTTAAATGATGCTGATGCTTTACTGGTTGTTACCGAGTGGCCTGAATTTAGAGTGCCAAAATTTGACGAATTAGGAAAGCGTTTAAAACAAAAGGTAATGTTCGACGGAAGAAATATTTTTGATCCGCAGGACATGAAAAAATTAGGATACAGTTATTATTGTATTGGTATCAACACTATCTAGTCAAATTAAAAATGAAAAAAAGAATATTAATAACGGGTGCTGCCGGATTTTTAGGATCGCATTTATGCGACAGGTTCATAAAAGAAGGAATGGATGTAGTGGCCATGGATAACCTGATAACAGGCGATCTTAAGAACATTGAACATCTTTTTAAATTGCCACAGTTTGAATTTTATCATCACGATGTCTCAAAATTTATTCATGTTCCGGGCAATATTGATTACATTTTGCATTTTGCTTCACCGGCAAGTCCGATAGATTATTTAAAAATTCCTATTCAAACTTTAAAGGTTTCTTCGTTAGGAACGCATAATGTTTTGGGTCTGGCTCGTGTAAAAAATGCCCGGGTTTTAGTTGCTTCTACAAGTGAAGTATACGGCGATCCGCACGTTCATCCTCAAACCGAAGAATATTGGGGTAATGTAAACCCAGTTGGCCCGCGTGGTTGTTATGATGAAGCAAAACGTTTTATGGAAGCATTAACAATGGCTTATCATGATACACACGGTTTAGAGACACGCATCATCAGGATATTTAATACTTATGGCCCACGTATGCGCCTTAATGATGGCCGTGTATTACCTGCATTTATAGGGCAAGCATTAAGAGGCGAAGATCTTACTATGTTTGGCGATGGCAGCCAGACACGCAGTTTCTGCTACGTAGATGATCTTGTAGAAGGGATTTATCGTTTATTAATGAGTGATTATTTTATGCCTGTGAACGTTGGTAATCCGAGCGAGATAACCATTAAAGAATTTGGCGAAGAGATCTTAAAATTAACCGGTGCTAAACAAAAATTAATTTCGTTACCGCTTCCAAAAGATGACCCAAAACAACGCAGACCGGATATTTCAAAGGCCAGGGAAATTTTAGGATGGGAACCAAAAGTGAACAGGGCAGAGGGTTTAAAAATTACCTTCGAGTATTTTAAATCGTTAAGTAAAGACGAATTAAATAAAACTGAGCACAGGAATTTAGAAACATTAAATAAGTAATTTAGACTACTATCTAAAGACTTTCTTCTAATGATTAATCTTGCTTCTTCTTTCCAATAATGTATTTTAATACTGCGCTGGCAATAGCTGCAAGTATCAAAACAATTCCCATCAAGTAACTCTGTGCTACAATCATTAATGCGCCTCCTAAAAGCATTAAAAACGATCCTAAATATCCTAACCAGGGTTTATTCATAATTCTATAAATAAAAAAACCTCCGCTTTTAACGGAGGTTTTTTTGTGATGTTTATTTTTTATTTTCTTTTATCGAAATCTACAACTATTGGTGTAGAGATACATAATGATGAATAAGTACCAATGATACGACCTATCAATAAAGCGAAGATAAATCCACGGATACTATCACCACCAAATATGAAGATCACTAATAGAACGAAGAACACAGTTAACGATGTTAAGATAGTACGACTTAATGTACTATTTAAAGCAAAGTTAATAAGCTTGTTACGCTCTTCTCCATATACATCGGCCTTTCCACTGTCAGCAAGTCTTTCACGGATCCTGTCAAACACAACCACAGTTTCTGTCATCGTGTAACCCATAACCGTTAAAATGGCGGCGATGAAATCCTGACCGATCTCTAAGTTCAATAGTGATGGGAACAGACCATGGAAAATAGTGTAGCATGATAACACAATTAATACGTCATGGAATAAAGCCACAACTGAACCTAAACCATATTGCCATTTACGGAAACGTACAACAATGTATAAGAACATCATTAAGCAAGAGAATAATACTGCGCCATAAGCACCATAAACGATATCTGTTGCAATTGTTGGCCCAACTTTTTGTTGTGAAACGATGTTATCGTTGGTTGCACCAAATTCTTTTAAACCGCTTAGTAATTTTTCTTCAACTTCCTTATCAGCGTTTGGATCATTATCGCTTACACGGTAAGTAGTAGTGATCTTAACTTTACTTGAATTTCCACCAATTGTTTTTACCTCAGGCGCTCCCTCAAATAAAGGCGCTAAAGATTTTTTCACATCTTCGGTATTAACTTCTTTATCAAACTGAACCTGGTAGGTACGACCACCTTTAAAATCAACACCTAAGTTTAAACCGCCATTTTTAAAGTAAAACACAATACCCAAAACTATTATCACAGTTGATATAGCATAGTATAATTTTCTTCTTCCAACAAAATCAAAAGAGATGTTTTTAAATGCATTACGTGTTGCCGTAGTGTCAAATGGAATTTCCATTTTGCGTTCTAGCATCCACTCAAAAATAACACGTGTAATTAAGATAGCTGAGAATAATGAAGTACAGATACCAATAAATAAAGTAGTTGCAAAACCTTGAACCGGACCTGAACCAAACACATAAAGGATAACAGCAAGAATTGCTAATGTAACGTTAGAGTCAATGATAGAAGACATGGCATGTTTAAAACCTTCTTTAATGGCCTGGCTCGTAGCCTTGCCTAAAGCTAATTCCTCACGTACACGCTCAAATATTAGGATGTTTGCATCCACCGCTAAACCAATGGTTAATACTATACCCGCAATACCCGGTAATGTTAACACCGCACCAAGCGAGGTTAAAATTCCCATAATAAAGAACATATTAGCTACCAGCGCAACGTTGGCAACTAAACCTGACTTATTATAATATGCGGCCATAAAAATTAAGATCACCAATAAAGCAATACCAAAACTCATTAAACCGGAGTCAATTGCTTCTTGTCCTAATGTTGGCCCAACAATACTTTCTTCAACAATGTGCGCAGGAGCTGGTAATTTACCGGCACTTAAGATAGCTGCTAACGCATCTGCTTCAGCATCTGTAAAGTTTCCTGTAATTTGAGATTGACCACCGGTAATAGCACCATTTACACGTGGTGCAGAGAATACCATGTTATCCATTACAACAGCAACACACTTACCTTTGTTAGCACCAGTAATGGTTGCCCATTTTTGTGCAGCTTCCGAGTTCATGCTCATGCTAATTAATGGAACACCACCCTGGCGTTGATCGTAATCTTTACGTGCATCAGTAATAATATCGCCACTTAAAGCAGCTTTACCTTTACTATCTGTTTGTTTAATAGCGAATAATTCAAAATAGGTAGCAACAACTTGTCCTTCTTCATTTTTTTGTTCAACTTCTTTTGAACCCCACATGAATTTTAATTTAGAAGGGAAAATGCTTTTTGTTTTAGCGATCTTTAAATATTGATTCACTAAAGCTGTATCTGCTTTTGAATAAGAACGACCAACAACCGGACCTTCGCCATAATTTTTTGGTTGCCCTTTTTCATCCATTATAACGTTTGGTTTTAATGGCGAATACATTGAGTATAAAGGATAACGTTTAATGAAATTCTTTAACGCAGTATCTTGTGGATTTACTGAAGCAGTTGTAGCTGCTTTTGCGGCAGAATCGGCTTTTTTAAGAGAATCAGTTTTTGCAGCAATTGCAGGATCTGTAACTTTAGTTGTATCTCCTGCTGCTTTGGCTGTTGTGTCAACTGCCGCTGTAATTGTTTCAGGGCTAATAGTACTTCTTACTAAATAATTTACTTTATCAAATAGTTGAGCGATCTCAGCATTCTCATAAGTTTCCCAGAACTCTAAGTTAGCTGTACCTTGTAATAACTCGCGCACACGCGCTTTATCTTTCACACCCGGTAATTCAACCAAAATACGGCCTCTGGCTTCTAATTGCTGGATGTTTGGTTGTGTTACACCAAAACGGTCAATACGGCTACGGAAAGTTTTCTCAGCATTTCCGATCGCTTCTTTCACGCGCTCATCAATAAATTTAAGCACTTCTTCGTTAGTAGAATTGTATGGAAGTTTACTTTTATTTTCGATAGTTTGGAATAAAGGTGCTAAACGGCCTTGAGGCGCAATTTGCTTGTATGTTTTTTCAAACAAAGTAATAAAGTCATCGTTATTCTTTACACCCAGATTTTTTTGAGTTTCATTTAATGCCTGGTTGAATTGAACATCAGCACTATTGTTACTTAAGTTCTTAATGATGTCAATTACCGAAACTTCTAAAGTAACGTTCATACCACCACGTAAGTCAAGACCTAAGTTGATCGCATTTTTTTGACACTCTTCGTAAGTATATTCAGCAATTAAGATATCATAAACAGTTATCTTTTTCATCGAATCTAAATAACGATCCGCCAGATAACTTTTTAAAGAATCAACAAAATGCAGTTCCTTCGACGCATTTCCTTTTGCATACTCGCTTGCAGCCTTTTTTGTTTTGACAGAAGAGGCAGCAGTTTCAGCATATGCCTTGGCATCTTCTTCAATTCCTTTAGTTATCCATGTAAATGATAAATAAAATATACACGCTAAGCCTAATAAAATGGCAAATAATTTAACAGCACCTTTGTTTTGCATAATCTAAAATTCTACTTATATTTTTTTTAATTTAAGGGTGCAAATATATCATTTTACGGCATCTTTCCCAATTTTTGGAGAAAATAATTGTTTGCCAATAGGTTAATTTTGAGTGAATTATATTGGCCAACGAGCAGGAAAGTAGAAACTGACTTTTTATTAGCGAATTAACAGTTTTTGAACGCTTCGTTCGGTAGCTGTTTTTGCTTCAATAAAGTACACCCCTTTGGCATAATTTTCGGCATGAAGAAATACATTTTTTTCGCCGGCATTTATCTCGCCATCATAAATGATATCAACGGTTTGGCCAAGTATATTAAGCAAACTTACCTTCACATTTTGAGTGCTATTAGAGTTTAAAGGAATGCAAGTAATAAAGGAAGCGGGATTAGGATAGATTGGCTTAATTTGAAGCAACGAATTTTCTTTTAATCCATTAACCGAATTGCAAGCCTGAACCTTAAACGTCCAACGTCCAAGCGGCGCTGTTATTGGCCTGGTAAGGGTTTTACCATTTACCGCAGTTGCATTGATGTAATAATACACCGTTTTTCCCGCTAATTGTGATGGAAGGGAGCAGCTGTACATTCCGGTGCTTGCATTTACAAGACTCATGTTTGCCTGGTTATAACCCAATAAAGTATCAATTGTCCAATACACCTTAGCGCTTGCTATGCCGCTTTTGTGCATGATCTTGGCATTAATGGCGTAACTGCCGGTATCACACGATAGCGCTCGTGGCTGATGCGAGATCAATAAAGGATCATTAACATTTACACAATGGGTAATGCAATGTATAGCGCCACTTTGCGATATTATTGGTGCACTGCCATTATCACAATCAATACCTACAACTTTATAGCCCGGTAAATTTTGCGTTAATATGCGGTAAGCTGTTGTGTCGTACTGTTGGTAATAGGTGGGAAAAAGATAGGTCTTGTTCACAAAAACACCGTTGGTGTAGGTGCAATACCAGCCACCACTTTGGTTTGGCCATTTGTTGTTCTTATCCATTGGCATAGGGATGCGCACCACTTTGTAAGGTGTTCCAAAAACCGAGTTGTAGTTGGCTATAATATATTGCAGGTTGGCTTCTATCTGCGGACCATCTGCTATCCCCGTTGGGTATTGACCAAACAATAGTGTTTCTTCATCCAGTAATTTTAAATGCATATCAATATGATGAATGCCATCATAAGGCAATACCGGGAAACGTACATAACGGTTAATGCCCATAAATTTTTTCATAATGGTATCAATATCTGCCGCTGTGTGATTGGTGTTTTCGTTATCGGTTAATTGGGAAGAAAATGCTGTTCCAAAGCCATCACTCATATAATTACCACCTGTGTGTACAAGATCATTTGGTGATACTTTTGTTTCATAAATAGGAATATTCATGTTGTTGGCCACAACCGTTGGCACTACATCATCCTGTGGCCGCGGGCGATTATAGACCCAGTCTACTAAGAGCAATGAATCAACGTAAGCACCATACGCTGAGTTTCCAAAATAATCGCGGATCCAAATTGAATTAAAAGGTGCAACAATGTATTTTAAATTGGTGAGAGGAACTAAATTGGTGGTTAAATTGCTTTTTACCGCGTTAGAGTCTGAGCAAATAATGGTGATCTTGGTTTCGAGTTGTGCCGCTTTAATTATCTCGCGGTGTATGGCTGTAAAAGAGGTCCAGGTAATTACCAGGGTTTGTATTTCTTCCCATTCTGCAGCAGTTCTTATGCGTGTGTAGGGCGGAGGCGTTGTGAACAAAGATTTGCCTGCACTATTGCTTTTTTTGGCCAGCTCCAGATAGGCGGGCATTTTTTCTTTTTCGCCTTCGGCCCAGCCTTTTGGCAGAGCTTGAGCTAAAGAAATTTGAATGGAACATAAACCTAAAAAAAGTGCAGCTGTTTTTTTCATGAATTTTGTTTTTTGCATCTCAAATCTAACGATTAAAATATTGATTTACAAAACTATGTCTAAAGAACGGCTTGTTGAATTATTTGGCAAAAGCGCAAACAAAGAATTCTGTTAACAAATCAAAATTAAGTACCTGAGAACTCTGAAATTTTGCTACCTTTATTGGCTTAAAATTTATAAATACATGTTCGATTTTCTAAAAAAGCTGTTGGGTACCAAAAGCGAGAAGGATGTTAAAAACCTTGAATCAAAAGTTGAAGAAATAAATACCATCTATACTTCTTTAAATTCTATTTCACACGATGAGCTCAGAGCAAAGTCTGCGGCTTTAAAAGCAAAGATACAAACTGCCATCAAACCGCAAAACGATGAGATAGCGGCTATTAAAGCACAGGTAGATTCAAATCCTGATATTGACGTAAATGCCAAAGAAGAGTCTTACAAAAAAATTGACGAGATCGATAAAGAGATCACCAAAAAAATTGAAGAGGTTTTAAATGATATTTTACCCGAGGCTTTTGCGATCTTAAAAGAAACCGCCCGTCGTTTTAAAGAAAATGAAAGTATTGAAGTTACTGCAACTGATGTTGATAGAGAGTTAGCAAAAGAACATTCCAATGTTCAGATAAACGGATCAAAAGCGTCTTACAAAAACAAATGGCTAGCTGCTGGAAATGAGATAACCTGGGATATGGTGCATTATAACGTGCAGCTAATTGGTGGTATGGTTTTGCACTCTGGAAAAATTTCCGAGATGGCAACTGGTGAAGGTAAAACGTTAGTGTCTACTTTACCGGTGTTCTTAAATGCGTTATCAGGTCGTGGTGTTCACGTAGTTACTGTAAATAATTACTTAGCAAAACGTGATAGCGAATGGAACGCACCATTATTTTATTTCCATGGTTTAACGGTTGATTGTATTGACAAGCACGAGCCAAATACAGATGAGCGTCGTAAAGCTTATAACTCTGATATTACATATGGTACCAATAACGAATTTGGTTTTGATTACCTGCGTGATAACATGGCGCGTAGTGTAGATGAGTTAGTGCAACGTAAACACAATTTTGCTATTGTGGATGAGGTGGATTCGGTTTTAATTGATGATGCGCGTACGCCGTTGATCATTAGCGGACCAACACCTCAGGGCGATAAGCACGAATTTTTAGATTACAAACCAAGAATTGAAAAACTGGTTAACGTTCAAAAACAATATTTAAATACCTGTATTACCGAAGCGAAAAAATTATTTGCTGAAGGAAAAGAAAAAGAAGCGGGCATTCCTTTATTAAGAGCATACAGGGGCTTACCAAAAAACACAGCCCTAATTAAATTCTTAAGCGAGAATGGTGTAAGGGCCTTGTTACAAAAAACAGAGAACTATTACATGCAAGATCAAAATAAGGAAATGCATAAAATTGATGTAGAACTTTATTTTACGATCGACGAAAAAAACAATCACGTTGAGCTTTCTGAAAAAGGAATTGATTTTATTACTGGTAATACAGATGACGCTAAGTTCTTCGTAATTCCAAATGTGGGTGATGAGGTTGCCGAGATAGAAAAAACAATTATCGATCCTAAGGAAAAATTATTGGCAAAAGAAGCGGTGATGCGCGAGTTCAGCATAAAGAGCGAACGTATTCACACCATGAACCAATTATTAAAAGCCTACACTGTTTTTGAAAAAGATACTGAATATGTTATTGATAATGGCCAAGTAAAAATTGTAGATGAGCAAACGGGCCGTATCATGGAAGGTCGTCGTTACAGCGATGGATTACACCAGGCCATTGAAGCAAAAGAGAATGTAAAAATTGAAGCAGCTACACAAACTTACGCTACTATTACGTTACAGAATTATTTCCGTATGTATAATAAGTTAGCGGGTATGACAGGTACCGCAACTACAGAAGCGCAGGAGTTTTGGAGTATCTATAAATTGGATGTAGTGGAGATTCCAACCAACAGACCAATGACCCGTAAAGATGAGCAGGATTTTGTTTACAAAACAAAACGCGAAAAATATAACGCTGTTATTGAAGAGGTAGTAAAATTAGTAGCGGCCGGAAGACCTGTACTTATTGGTACTACAACGGTTGAGATCTCTGAATTACTAAGTCGTATGTTAAAATTACGCGGTATCAAGCACAACGTGTTGAACGCGAAATTGCACGCAAAAGAAGCAGACATTGTTGCCGAAGCCGGCAAGGCAGGAACCGTTACCATTGCAACCAACATGGCTGGTCGTGGAACGGATATTAAGCTAGGGCCCGGTGTTAAAGAAGCGGGTGGTTTAGCAATTATTGGTACAGAGCGTCATGAGTCTCGCCGTGTTGACAGGCAGTTACGTGGTCGTGCTGGTCGTCAGGGAGATCCGGGAAGCTCTCAATTTTTTGTTTCGTTAGAAGATAATTTAATGCGTTTATTCGGTAGCGAGCGTATTGCTTCGTTAATGGATCGTATGGGATTAAAAGAAGGCGAAGTTATTCAGCACAGCATGATCAGTAAAAGTATTGAGCGTGCGCAAAAGAAAGTGGAAGAGAATAACTTTGGTACCCGTAAACGTTTGATCGAGTATGATGATGTAATGAATGCGCAGCGTGATGTTATTTACAAACGTCGTCGTAATGCATTATACGGAGATAAATTAAGTATTGATATTGCCAACATGATCTACGAAGTGGCAGGAAGTATAATTGAAGAATATCAGGCAACAAGAGATGCTGAAGGTTTTAATTTAGAATGCATTAAAAATTTCGGAATAGAAAGTCCGTTTACCGACCAACAATTTAATTCAGGCAAAGAGGACGATCTTTCTAATCAGTTATTTGATGCAGTTCAAAAACATTACGCTCAGAAATCAGCTTTAGTTGCTGAGCAGGCTTTCCCGGTTGTAAAAGATGTTTACACCAATCCAAACAATACGTTTGAAAATATTGTTACGCCATTTACGGATGGAATTCGCGGCGTACAGGTAGTTGCTAATTTAAAAAAGGCATTCGAATCTAGAGGTCGCGAGTTGGTTTTAGGTTTCGAGAAATCCGTTGTATTGGCCATGATCGACGATTCATGGAAAGAACATTTACGCGAACTGGATGATCTAAAACAAGCTGTTCAAAATGCTTCGTTAGAACAAAAGGATCCTTTGGTAATTTATAAATTGGAGTCGTTCAACTTGTTTAAAGAAATGATCATTAAGAGTAATAAAGAAGTTATTTCGTTCTTAATGAAAGGTGGCTTACCGGTTGAGAACAATCAACAACAAGTTACTCAGGCAAAGTTCACGCAAGAACAACCAAAACAAAAGAAAGAGAAGTTAACCGAGAGTCGTGATGAAAATATTGTTGAAGAACAGAATGCACAACAAAAACCAAAAATTCAACCAATACGTGTAGAAACAAAGATCGGTAGAAATGATCCTTGCCCGTGCGGAAGTGGAAAAAAATACAAGAGCTGTCACGGACAGGGATTGTAGTTGAAAATATACTCTAATAAAAAAGCCGCTTTATTTAAAGCGGCTTTTTTGTTTTTAGTATTTTAAATTACAATTTCCTCAACAAACTTTGTAAACTTGTTTTCTCAGTTAAAATTGAGTGCAATTTATCAATCGCTACACGATCCTGTTTCATGGTATCTCTATCGCGAATAGTAACGGTTTTATCTTCTAAACTTTGATGATCTACCGTAATGCAAAAAGGTGTACCAATAGCATCTTGCCTGCGGTAACGTTTTCCTACAGTATCTTTTTCATCATAGGCCATCATAAAATCAAACTTAAGATCTTTCATAATGCTTTCTGCTAATTCAGGTAGTCCATCTTTTTTCACCAAAGGAAAAACAGCTGCTTTGTATGGCGCAAGGGCAGGAGGTAGGCTTAATACAGTTCTTGTATCGCCACCTTCTAAAGATTCTTCTTTTAAAGCAGAAGAAAGTATTGATAAAAACAAACGATCTAATCCAACCGAAGTTTCTACAACATAAGGCACATAACTTTGATTTAATTCCGGATCAAAATATTGTAATTTTTTTCCACTGAATTGTTCGTGTTGTTTCAAATCAAAATCTGTTCTGCTATGAATACCTTCTAATTCTTTAAAACCAAAAGGAAATTGATGTTCAATATCTGCGGCAGCATTAGCGTAATGTGCTAATTTTAAATGATCATGAAAGCGGTATTTTTCTGCGCCTAAGCCTAAAGATAAATGCCATTTTAAGCGTGTTTGTTTCCAATACTCGTACCATTCCATCTCTGTTCCCGGCTTCACAAAAAACTGCATTTCCATTTGTTCAAATTCGCGCATCCTAAAAATAAACTGTCTTGCTACAATTTCATTTCTAAACGCTTTACCGGTTTGTGCAATACCAAATGGTAACTTCATGCGCCCGGTTTTTTGAACGTTTAAATAATTCACAAAAATACCCTGCGCGGTTTCGGGACGTAAATAAATAATATTTGTTTCGTCAGTAACAGCGCCTGTAGATGTATTGAACATTAAGTTGAACTGACGTACATCAGTCCAGTTCTTTGTTCCGCTTATAGGGCAAACAATTTCAAGATCAACAATAATTTGTTTTACCTCATCTAAATTATTTGCGTTCAACGCGGTTTTAAAACGCTCGTTAATAGCATCAATTTTATCCTGATATTCTTTTACACGCGTGTTTGTTGATCTGAACATCGCAGCGTCAAAATTCTCAAAACGTTTGGCAGCCTTTTCAACTTCCTTATTTATTTTATCTTCAATTTTTGCAACATGTTCTTCGATCAATACATCGGCACGGTACCGTTTCTTACTGTCTTTATTATCAATTAAAGGATCATTAAATGCATCTACGTGTCCGCTGGCTTTCCAGGTGGTTGGGTGCATAAAAATGGCAGAGTCAATACCAACAATATTCTCGTTCATTTGCACCATGGCTTTCCACCAATAATCGCGAATGTTCTTTTTTAATTCGGCGCCAAGCTGTCCGTAGTCGTAAACAGCGCTTAAGCCGTTGTCGTATATTTCGCTACTAGGAAAAATAAAGCCATACTCTTTACTATGAGAAATAATATTCTTAAAAAAATCTTCGGGTTTAATATTGCTCATTAGAAATTAAAAATTTAAAGTTTGAAGAGCCAAAAATAGTATTTTTTATGGCTTAAATAAAGAGTATTCTCTCATTTTCATTAACAAAATAAGTTTATCTTAGCTTCTCGATAGTAATGGCCTTTAGCAGTATTATATTTTTACTTTATTTTCTGCCGGTTTTTTTACTGGTTTATTTTTTAGTTAATAAACGTTACAAGAACAGTGTTATTCTTATAGGTAGTATTTTTTTTTACGCCTGGGGTGCCCCAAAATTTATTTTTGTGATTTTATGTACCACGTTGCTCGATTTTTACCTGGTGGGTTGGATGGACAGGGTGAGCAATGCAAAACACCGGAAGTTATTGCTCTGTATTTCTATTACTGTCAATCTGGGTTTGTTGGTTTATTTTAAATATTCTAATTTTTTTATTGAGAATGTAAATGCCGCTCTCTCTGTTTTTGGCGGTGGGCAAATACATTGGACCAAATTAATTTTGCCAATTGGTATCTCGTTTTACACCTTTGAGACCATCACTTATGTTGTGGACGTTTACAGAAAGGTGCATAAACCGTTAACTAAATTTTGGGATTATCAATTGTATATCATCCTCTTTCCAAAACTAATTGCAGGCCCAATTATCCGATATCACGAATTGGCCGTTCAGATATCTGAACGTAAGGAAACATTGGATGACCGGTTAACAGGTTTTTACCGGTTTGTTTTTGGTCTTGCAAAAAAAGTTCTCATCGCAAACCAAATGGGCGCTGTGGCAGATGAGATCTTCGGTTTAAATTATGCAAATCTGGATACTTTAACAGCGTGGATTGGCAGCCTTGCTTATACTTTTCAAATCTATTTTGATTTTAGTGGTTATAGCGATATGGCCATTGGTTTAGCTAAAATGCTGGGTTTTAAATTTCCTGAAAATTTTAATAATCCTTATATCTCGCAAAGCATTACCGAATTCTGGCGCCGTTGGCATATTACCTTGGGAAGTTGGATGAAAAATTATTTATACATCCCTCTTGGTGGAAATAAAGTAAGCACGGGTAGATTGTATTTTAATTTATGGTTGATTTTTTTGGCTTCGGGTCTTTGGCACGGAGCCAGCTGGAGTTTTATTTTCTGGGGCGCTTTTCATGGTTTCTTTTTAGTGATAGAGCGCGCTTTTTTTGGAAATATACTTTCTAAAATTGGAAGGCTGCCAAGCATATTAATTACGTTTTTAATTGTAAATATTGGCTGGCTGTTTTTTAGGATCGAAAAAATTGAATCAGCATTTTTATATTTAAAACGAATGTTTGTTTTTGATCTTCATGCGCATAAAACCATTGATCCTGAATTTTTGTTTTACTTTTTATTAGCGGGTTTATTTTCTTTTTTCGCAATTGGTAGCTTCGGAACAAAAATACAAAATTCAATTTATTTTAATGTTTACTCAGGCAGAAAGCATGCATTGGTCTGGTGCATTTCAATAGCATTGTTTGGTTTATCTATTAGTTCAATTACATCCTCGGGTTTTAATCCATTTATATATTTTAGATTTTGATGAATAGCAGGTCTGACATATTAAAAAAAATACTTTTGATAATGACCTTTGTTATCATGTTCATACACATGGTGTATAACAACTTTAATTTCATCAGGATCCCTTCGTTAAAGGGATATATCGCCAATCCGGAAAAACCTTTGTTAAATGACTCCAATTGGTTTTCGGGTCACTATCAGGTAAATCAGGAAAATTATCTGAATAGCAATTTTGGTTTCAGGAGTTTATATGTACGGCTCAATAATCAAATTGATTTTTCTGTGTTCAATAAAATTCATTCTCAGGATGTAGTTTTAGGGAAAGATAATTATTTGTTTGAAGAACGTTACATCAATTCGTATTGCGGAAAAGATTTTATGGGAGCAGACAGTGTTGAGCATATATTAGATCAGCTTGCTTTTATTTCATCAGAATTTAAAAAGAGAGGAAAGCACCTGATCATTGTTTTTGCCGCAAACAAAGCTTCTTATTACCCCGAATTTATTCCGGAGCATTACCATAAAATAAACGACAGTACGAATTATAAATTTCTTTCTACCGGTATAAAAAATAAAGCTTTAAATGCAATTGACTTCGACAAATGGTTCGTTGAAAATAGATCAAGAGCAAAATATCCGCTTTATCCAAAATATGGCACCCATTGGAGCAACTATGGTGCAGTGCTTGCAGCCGATTCAATAATAAATTATATTCAGGCACTAACAAGTAGTGATCTGCCAAATTTGATCTATGATAAAATAGATCTAAAACAACCAATTTACACGGATTATGACATTGCTGATGGGATGAATTTATTATTCAGGTTAAAGAGTTTTGAAATGGCCTATCCAAAAATAAGTACCGAAAATGCGGAGGGTAAAACAAGGCCACGGGTGTTGGTTATTTCAGATAGCTTTTATTGGGACATGTTTTATTTTGGAATATCAAAGTCATTTAAAGATGATCATTTCTGGTATTACAATAAACAAGTCTATCCAGAATCGAACAAAAAAAGTGTAATGGTTAAAGAGCTTGACCTGGAAAAAGAAATTGAAAAACATGATGTGTTTGTAGTTATGGCAACATCGTCAAATTTAAATGGATTTGGCTGGGGCTTTTTTGATAACGTAGAAATTTTATTTAAAAGTAAAAATGCAGATCAAATACGCGAGATAAGACAAAGCATAAAAGGCGATAACAACTGGATGGAACAGATCGAACAAAAAGCAAAGGCAAGAGGGATAAGTGCCGATTCGATGCTAACTACTGATGCGCTTTGGTTAATGCAGCAATCAAAAAAATTTAATTAAGTGCTAAATTATCTATCAATCTTATTTTACCAACAAAAACCGCAATTAGCGCAATAGCTTTTACAGACGGATCAATTTTAGAGATCTCGTGTAGATCAACATCGCAGATCTCGAAATATTCGAGCTTCATATCTTCAAACCTTTCTACTTCCTTGTTTACAAAATGTTTTGCTTCATCTACGCCTTTAATTAAAGCAAGCTGTTTAGCTACCTCCATTATTTTTGGTATTAAGGCAGCAATATGCCTTTCTTCTTCACTTAACAGCATATTGCGCGAACTCATTGCCAAACCATCCTCTTCTCTTAATATCGGGCAATTAACGATCTCTATAGTGGAATGCATTTGTTTTACAAGGGCTTTTATGATCATTACCTGCTGATAATCTTTGCTGCCAAAAAAGGCTTTATCCGGCTCAACAATTTCAAAAAGGCGTTTTACTACCTGCGCAACACCGTTAAAGTGTCCTGGCCTGTATTTTCCTTCTAAAACGGTGTTTAAATAGCCAAAATCATAGGTTTCTTTTTTTTCGGTCGGATAAATTTCTTCAACAGATGGCATAAATAAAACATCGCAACCCGCTTTTTCTAAAAAAGCAGCGTCTTTCTCGGGCGTTCTGGGATACCTTTTAAGGTCAGCCTTGTCATTAAACTGCGTTGGATTAACGAAAATGCTGCAAACCGTTATATTACTTGCTTTTTTAGAGATTGAAATAAGTGATATATGACCGTTGTGCAGGGCTCCCATGGTCGGCACGAAGCCAACAGTATGGCCTGCGCTTTTTATTTGCTTTAGAAAGCCCTTTAACTCTGCTATTTTGGTGAAAATTAACATGCTTTTGCAGGGCAAATGTACATTTTACTTTGAAATATGGATTTTTTTTTATTACTTTTGTATAATTATTTGAGGAAACTAAAAATTAAGTATGAAGAAAGCCAGAGTTCTTTTTGTTTCGCAAGACATTACCCCTTATTTAGACGAAACCTATGTTGGAAAAATTGCCAGAAAGCTACCGCAGGGTATTCAGGAGCGTGGTAAAGAAATTCGTACTTTCATGCCAAAATATGGCTGTATTAACGAAAGAAGACATCAACTACATGAAGTAATTCGCCTTTCGGGGATGAATATGGTCATTAACGATGTTGATCATCCATTAATTATTAAAGTTGCAAGCATACCAAGTGCGCGTATGCAGGTGTATTTTATAGATAATGAAGAATATTTTAGCCGTAAAGCTGTTTTAACAGACAAAACAAGCGGTAAGTATTTTGATGATAATGATGAACGCGCTATGTTTTTTGTTCGCGGCGTTGCCGAAACAGTTAAAAAACTAGGCTGGCAGCCGGATATTATCCACTGTCACGGTTGGTTCACTTCATTAATGCCATTGTACATTAAAAAGTATTATGCCGAAGATCCTTTATTTGCCGATACAAAAGTTGTTGTATCGCTTTATGAAGACGAATATCCAAAAACTTTAAATAAAAAATTCATTGATAAGTTAACTTTTGATGGATTTAATAAAAAAGATCTTAAACATATTTCAGAAGAGTCAAGTCACATTAACATGTTGAAACAATCTTTAGAATATGCTGATGGAATTATTCAAGGAACTGAGAATTTAAACCCTGAACTGGAGAAATTCATTAAAAAATCAGGAAAACCTTTCTTGTCTTACAAGAACGAATTAGAATATATGGATTCGTTTAACGAGTTTTATGATGTAATGCTTGAAGAAGCAAACGTTTTAAGCTAAGTTATACACCAACTATATTAAGTACCCCTACATTTGTTGGGGTATTTTTTTTGTTTTTTTAGTAAATAATAAAAAATCTTGTTTAAATAATTCCCTATTTTTATCGCTTATAACATTCATTTGAAAATTGTAAAAAATACCGCGCTCTTACTTATTTCATTAATAGGTTTTTTAGCCTGTAAAAAAGATCACAGCGTTTTAGGTGTAGAAGTGCAGCCGGAGAATGACGATGTAAATGCCAGCTTTTGCGATACCGCTATACTTTCGGGCTATAGTGTAAAGGTAGATACGATCGCATCTTTCAATGATCAATATAAACTTTTAGGCAGTAATCAGGATCCAACCTTCGGACGAATGGATGTTGGTTTGTATTTAAATGCAAACATTCCCAATGGTGTTACTTTTACTTCTTTTGGCGAAGATGCTAATCTTGTTTCGGCTGAAATAATTTTAGCAGTGAGTAGTTTAAATTTTATTGGCGATCAAAGTACACCTTTAACTTATTCGGTATTTGCATTAGATTCTTCTTTATATACCAACCGACTTTATTTTTCAAATAACGATAAGCTGCATAATAAAAATGCACTTTTAGGTGTTTACACGGGTACCTATACTACGTTAGATGGCAGAGCGGTGTTGCGCATACCAATTGATAACAATTACGCCAAATCTATTTTAAACAACCCGCAATATCTTGTAAATAACGCTACTTTTTTAAGCACGTATAAAGGTTTTTATATTACTGCGGCGGGTAGTAATTTAAGTCCTGGAACCACGCCAAGTACACAAGGCGTAATTACAAAATTTGATCTGGCAGATGCAGTTAGTGGTTTTTATTTACGTTATCAAAAAGGCGCGCCATCTGCAACAAAAGAAGATCTTAGTTTTAAATTTAATTTTTCGGGCACAGATGCGTTAAGATTTATCACCGTTAAATATCAACCTAACCAGGGCGGCAATTACTTACTTTACCAGCAATTACAAGGTAATAAAAATTTAGGTCAGCAGAATTTATTCTTAAAAGGATTAGCAGGCGCAAGAATTAATGTTCAACTTCCATTTTTAGATTATTTAAAACATTATGCTGATTCGGTTCCAATTGCTATAAACCGCGCCGAGTTTGTATATTTTATTGATCCTGCTTTTGCTTCCTATATTGGAACTGCGTTGTATTATACGCCACCAAAATTAGCCTTGTTGCCTTTAGATTCATTAGGCAAGGAAATATACGCGGTAGATCAATTAAGCAATACAGATTTTTTACGTTATGACGGCGTTTATAATTCCACAAATAACAGTTACGTTTTTAATATCCCACGCCATGTGCAGGCAATTTTAAGCGGTAAGAAAAAGAATTATGGTTTTCACATTGCAGTAGCTGACCCTGATCCTACTATTGTGGTGCGCCGTGACAATTATGCCGAAAGGGTTGTGCTGGCAGGTAACACTCATCCAAATTTAGCACTCAGGCCAAAATTTAATTTAAGTTTTATTAAATTCACGCACGATAAATAAGATCTCTTCGTTATTAGTCCGATGCGATCTTTAATTAATAAATTTAATACGATCTAGTGGATAGAGCAGGGTTACATAAATTACTTAACCTTGAGGTAGTTCCGGGATCTCCGGGATTTATCATTTATTCAGAAAAACAAAGTGCTAGGTTAAATTATGTTGCAAAATTTATTTTTGAAACTGTTTTAAAAGTAAATGTAAACATCACTCATTCTTTTTCTGAATTTGAAACTTCAAAATTATTTAAGATCAATTATTCTTCAACATCCCTTGCAAATGCTTTTCAGGTCCGTCCACAGTCGCTCTTATTTGAGACTTGTGTTTCTGAAAATAAACCTAAAGCAATACTAAAGAACGATCTCATTTATTTTTTTGAAAGCGAAAGCACTTCAAATTTGAGCTACGATATTTTTTCAACAGTCTTTTATTTTATCTCACGATATGAAGAATGGCAGGCTTTTGAGTACGATGCGCACGGACGTTTTGAAGCGAAGGAAAGTGTTTTATTTAAAAATAAAATGCATTTAAAACCTGTTGTTGATCTTTGGATTCAAGAATTTAAAAATGAATTAGAGAAATTTTTCAAAGAAATTAATTTCCCGAAAAATAAATTTAAAATAATAAGCACCATAGATGTTGATAATTTATATGCTTACAAGGAAAAAGGTTTTTTAAGAACTACGGGCGCCATTTGTAAAGATCTTTTAAAATTCGATTTGGTTAATTTAAAACAGCGAATAAATGTACTCTCGAAAAAAGAAGAAGATCCTTTTGATATTTATTCTTCAATTTCAGAATTTTGTTTAGAGAAAAAGATCCCGCTAATTTATTTTTTTCTTTTCAAAAACGGCACAAAACACGACAGGACCGTTGATCCCAACTCGAATGCATTTGTTGAAGTATTTAAACGGATAAAAGATCTTTCTGCATTTATTGGATTGCATCCTTCTTATAATTCTTCTGTAGATAAAAACCTTTTAATTCAGGAGCAGAATTTGCTAAACCAAAAAGCAAATGAAAACATAACTATATCGCGTCAACATTATTTAAGGTTTAATATCCAAACAACTCCAAAACTATTAATAGACAAAGGCTTTATTGCTGACTTTACGATGGGTTACGCTTCATCGCCGGGTTTTAGAGCGGGCACATCATTTCCCTTTTACTATTATGATCTTGCGGCGGAGCAACAAAAACAACTTTTGTTTGTGCCATTTTGCGTTATGGATGGTGCTTATTTTGTGTATGATACAATAAGCCCCGACCACATGTTAAATTCGCTACTTTCTTTGGCTAAAGAAGTAAAAAAAGTGGATGGTTTATTTGTATCTGTTTTTCACGAACGCACCTTTTCTAACCATTTATACCCCGGTTACGACCGTATCTATAAAAACTTTCACCAAACTGTAAACGAGCTTTAGGGTGAAGAAAAAATACTGTATCTTTAAACCATGAAATTTTTAAATTTCTCATATCTATTAGCTTGCACAAGCATCTTGTTTTTTTCTTCATGTAAGAACGATCTTAACATTAATGCGCCTTATAAAGAAGTGCCAACAATTTATGCCGTATTAAACCCACAGGAAACCATCCAGATGATAAGGGTTAATAAGATATTTTTGGGCGAAGGCAATGCGAACGATATGGCCAAAGTGGCCGATTCTATTAACTATCAGGCAGGCGATCTTGTGGTAACATTAGAGCGTTTTGTAAATGGCGTTCAAAGTCAGGCTACACCAACAGGAAACAAACAGGTAATTACTTTTCACGATTCTGTTATTCAGGCAAACCCGGGGCCTTTCAATACAACACAAAGGGTGTATGTTACTTCCGACAAATTGCATGTTACAGGGCAATACGTATTAAAAGTTACAAACGTAAAAACTTCTAAAGTGTTTACTGCAAGGGCAAACGCTATTGATAGTATTAAACCAAGTGGCTTTACGCCTTTTACGCCACCTTATTACCCTGTTCCGGTGGGTTCAAATCCTAGTAATCCTGACATTTACCCCGATTATAGCGTGCAGAATCAACTTTATTCTCCAAAATTCTATCCTAACGAAGGCGCTATTTATACCATGAAATTAAGATTCCATTTTTACGATTCTTTATTTGATAACAGCAAGGTTTACCGTTATGTTGACTATGATTTTGGAAACCAGTATATCAAGGATCTTAGAACCGTTCAAAGCTTCAAGGTTTTTGCCTTCGATTTTAAAGGGATCGACCTTTTTACATCGTTAGGTTATTCTTTGTCAAAAATGGGATTAACCAATAATATTAATGGGCGTAAGATGTATAAAATGCAGGCAATTGCTTATACCTCTACACAAGAGTACGTAGATTATCTTCAGTTTACTTCCCCTTCTTTAACTATAGCCCAGGATAAGCCGATTTATTCTAACTTTGATGACAGGGCGGCCATGGGTATCTTTACGTTTAGAACCCGGCATTCGGTTGAAAAGGAGATGGCCAGTGTATTTATCTCTCAATTCTCCTTTAATTCAAGCACCTGTAAGTATCATTTCTATACTTCCGGGCTTGTGGCACAAGGCTGGTGTAATTAAACCTGCCTTTTTCGCAATAATCTTATTTTTTCACGCCATTTTGATGCCTTTTTTAAGGCTTTTTGTGACAGGTTGTCGCTTATTTTGGGCCATTTTCCTTTGGCATATTTATTGAAATAACCCCCGTAAATAAAGAACAAATAACAAAAATAAATAAAATGGGAAAAATTATAGGAATAGATCTAGGAACCACAAATAGCTGTGTTTCAGTTATGGAAGGTAATGAAGCTGTGGTTATACCAAATAACGAAGGTAAACGTACAACCCCCTCTGTTGTTGCCTTTGTAGAAGGTGGTGAACGTAAAGTGGGCGACCCGGCAAAACGCCAGGCAATTACTAACCCACGTAAAACAGTTTATTCAATTAAACGTTTTATGGGTCATACTTTTGACGAGATCACAGGCGAAGCAGCCCGTATGCCATATAAAGTAGTTAAAGGCGACAATAATACACCGCGTGTGGAAATTGACGACCGTAAATATACTCCTCAGGAAATTTCGGCTATCATTTTACAAAAAATGAAAAAAACTGCCGAAGATTTTTTAGGAACAGAAGTTACAGATGCAGTAATTACTGTGCCGGCTTACTTTAACGATGCGCAACGTCAGGCAACTAAAGAAGCAGGCGAAATTGCAGGCTTAAAAGTAAAACGTATCATTAACGAACCTACCGCTGCTGCTTTAGCTTACGGTATGGATAAAAAAGGAAAAGACATTAAATTAGTGGTGTTTGATTGTGGTGGTGGAACGCATGACGTGTCTGTGTTAGAATTAGGTGATGGCGTTTTTGAAGTAAAATCTACTGATGGTGATACACATTTAGGTGGTGACGACTTTGACCAGGTAATTATTGATTGGTTAGCAGACGAATTTAAAAAAGATGAAGGGTTAGACTTACGTCAGGATCCAATGGCATTGCAACGTTTAAAAGAAGCTGCCGAAAAAGCTAAGATCGAATTATCAAGTTCAACTTCTACAGAAGTAAATTTACCATACATTATGCCGGTTAATGGTATACCAAAACATTTGGTTAAAAGTTTAACACGTGCAAAATTTGAACAATTAGCGGATAGCTTAATTCAACGTACTATCGAACCTTGTAAATCGGCATTAAAAAATGCAGGTTTATCAACTGCAGAAGTAGATGAAATTATTTTAGTAGGTGGTTCAAC
This sequence comes from Bacteroidia bacterium, assembly GCA_016787785.1. Lineage (GTDB taxonomy): Bacteria > Bacteroidota > Bacteroidia > B-17B0 > Aurantibacillaceae > Aurantibacillus. The sequence goes on from JAEUTO010000006.1 coordinate 186,985, forward strand.
ACGTATCCCGGCTGTACAAGCTGCTGTAGAAAAATTCTTTGGTAAAGCACCAAACAAAGGTGTTAATCCGGATGAGGTAGTTGCTTTAGGCGCTGCTATACAAGGTGGTGTGTTAACAGGAGAAGTAAAAGATGTGTTGTTGTTAGATGTTACGCCTTTATCATTAGGTATCGAAACAATGGGTGGTGTATTCACAAAATTAATTGAGTCGAATACAACTATACCAACAAAAAAATCGCAGGATTTTAGTACCGCTGCAGATAATCAACCGTCTGTACAGATCGTTGTATATCAGGGTGAACGTCCGATGGCGCGTGATAACCGTAAGTTGGGTGAATTTAACTTAGATGGTTTACCACCAGCACAACGCGGTGTGCCGCAAATTGAAGTTACTTTTGATATTGACGCAAATGGTATTTTAAATGTAAGCGCAAAAGACAAAGCAACAGGTAAATCGCACAACATTCGTATCGAAGCGAAGAGTGGTTTAAGCCAGGAAGAGATCGATCGTATGAAACGCGAAGCAGAAGCAAACGCCGATTCAGATAAAAAAGCGAAAGAAGAAGTTGATAAACTGAACGAGGCAGATGCAATGATCTTCCAGACAGAAAAACAATTAAAAGAGTTTGGAGATAAAATTCCTGCGGAGAAAAAAGCACCAATTGAAAATGCTTTAACAGAATTAAAAGCTGCTCATGCATCAAAAGATATCAATAAAGTAACTGCCGCGCTTGCCACCATGAATAGTGTTTGGGGCGCAGCAAGCGAAGATATGTACAAAGCGCAACAAAACGCAGGTGCAAATCAGCAAAATAATACTGCCGATCCAAATAACAACGGTGCGCAAAACGACGCTAATAAAACTGGCGGCGAAAATGTAACCGATGTTGATTTTGAAGAAGTGAAGTAAGTTTTAAAGTTTAATATGAATGAAAGATCCCTTTAGTGAAAGCTAAAGGGATTTTTTTGTTTTAAGTAATTGTTGTACTATATTTATAGTATTAAATGAAAAAGATCCACCCAAGTACCACGCTTGCTGTTGTCCTAAATCTTGGGTCAATTGTTTGTCTCTTTTTGGGTTACACTTTGCCGGCTTCTATCTTATCGGTGGTAGCCTATTTTGCTTCTATTAAAGAGGTTTCAAAATATACCAGTTGGTATCAATTTATTACAGTTTTTGTTTCTGCATTTTTAATTGGCGCTTCTTTAGATCTTCCATTCGATCACTTTCCTCTTTTAACCATTGCTTTATTAATTGCCGGTTTTGGTTCTATTTTACGTATCGTATTTTTTACCACTTTTTCTTATACCGGTTATTCATGGTTCGAACCTTTAATGTTTGGCCTGGCCTTTATATGTTATTTAATTGGTAATTTAATTTTCCCATACGGTTGGCAAGGTTGGGCTTTTCCTTCTGTAATAATTTTATTTGCCGGCGTTTTAGGTTGGGGAATTTTAAAAGATAAAAAACAGTTAAAGATCCACTCGGGTGGCTACCGTGTGCAAATTGGTAAACCTGCTAACGAATTTGCTTTACCCGATCAAAATGGAGAGATCGTAAAGCTTTCTGATTTTAAAGATAAACGTCATTTACTTTTAATATTTGTGCGTGGCGATTGGTGTCCGGGTTGCCACATGATGTTGCGTACCTACGAAAAAAATAATGATAAATTCCAGTCGAAAAATATTTTGGTGATGGCGATTGGTCCCGATCCTATTGGTGTTAACCGGGGAATGGTAGAAAAATTAGGCCTTGATTTTAAAGTATTATCTGATGAAGGACAAAGAACTGCTATGGTATATGGTGTTCAGTTAAAAGAATACGATAATGATTTTGCCGAGAAGTATGAAGAAGGTATTCCATTACCTGCTTCTTTTTTAATTGATAAAAGTGGTGTAGTGCGTTATGTTTCTCGTCCTGATAAAGTAGGTGAGTTCTTAAATCCTTCTTTAATTTTTCCGATCATCGAAGAGTTGGATGGAAAATACAGAACATCCAAAGATGCTGCGGAAGAAGGAGCGTCGCTTAAGGAAACATCTTCTAAAAAAGCTTCTAACAGCCAGGAAACAAAGAAATTCGAAGACGAAATTACTTCATTAAAAAAACAATTAAGTAATTACGAAAGTATTATCGATCAGGCAAATGATGCTATGATCGTAATTGATATTGTGGATGGAAAAATACACCAGTCAAATCCAAGCGCTGCCAAGTTGTTAGAATATACGGAAGAAGAATTAGAAAAACTTTCTTTATTTGATCTCCATCCAAAAGAATATCTTCAAAAAAGTTCGAGCATTGTTGCTGATGTATGGGAAAAAGGCGGTTTAATCTATAAGGACATCCCTTTTATAACAAAATCGGGAAATTTAATTCCGGTTGAATGTTCTGCCAAAGTAGCGCCTTTCGCGGGTCGCCCGGCTATTGTAATTTACGCGCGTGACATAACCGAGCGTTTGCGTTTGGAAAAAGAGATCAACGAGCAACGGCATCAGATAGATGAAAAGAATAAAGATATTTCAGATAGCATCGAATATTCAAAACGTATTCAGCAATCTATTTTTATTGAGAAAGAAAAATTAAAGCAATACGCACCCAATTCATTTATCTTTTTTAAACCGCGCGATGTGGTGAGTGGCGATTTTTATTGGTTCACTAACTATGATATAAAAGAAGATCTCCACTCAGCAGAGGGTTATCAATATAAAGCAGGAACAAACATTTTAGTTGTTGCAGCTGTTGATTGCACAGGGCATGGGGTTCCGGGCGCCTTCATGAGTATTATTGGCAATACGCTCTTAAATCAAACACTAAATAATCTTAGTGTAGATTCAGCCGGACGTGCTTTGGATTATGTAAATTCTGAGCTTAAAAAAAGTTTAAATAAGAACAGTAACGAAACACCTTTGCGTGATGGTATGGATATGGCTTTATGTTGCATTGATATTAAAGGCATGCGTTTAGAGTTTGCGGGTGCAAACAATCCACTCTATATTGTAAGGAATAAGGAATTAATAGAATTTAAAGGAGATAAACAACCGATAACAGCTTCTATGGATACGGTAGCAAAACCTTTTACAAATAAATTATTCGATCTTCAAAAAGGCGATGTTATTTATTTATTTACCGATGGTTATGCCGATCAGTTTGGTGGAGAGCATTTGGAAGGAACAAAGTCAGGCGGTAAGAAATTTTTATACAAACGTTTTAAAGAAACACTAGTGAATATGCAGGATCAATCCATGGATGAGCAAAAAGCCACTTTGTATAATACCTTCGAAAAATGGCGAGGTTCTTTAGCACAGGTTGATGATGTGCTTGTAATTGGTATTAAAATATAGATCTCTTGACTCAAAAACTTCCTCTCGGTAAACAAATCGCTTATGCTTTTGGCATGATGGGCTGGAGCATCATGATCAATCTTATCAGTGTAATTTTAGTTTATTTATACATTCCACCAACAAGCAGTGGCTTACCGAATTTAATTACGCAAGTTGCTATTTTTGGGATCTTTAATGTTATAGCAATTGTTACTGCCAGCGGTAGATTAATTGATGCTGTATACGATCCGTTCATCGCGCAGTTCAGCGATCAAAGTAAAAATCCCAAAGGAAGAAGAATTCCTTTGATGAAATTAGCCATCATTCCTTCGCTTATTTTTTGTTGCCTTGTTTTTTATCCTTTAAAGCAGGAGGAAAGTACTTTAAACATTGTCTGGCTGGTTTTTATGTTGATAGGTTTTTATGTATCATCAACAACCTATATCATTCCTTATAACGCATTGCTTCCGGAGTTAGCGCCGGGCTCGGAAGACAAAGTGCGCTTAGCCACCTGGCAATCGGTTGGTTATGTATTTGGTATTGGTATTGCCTCTAACGCTTTTAATCTCACCGATGTTTTGCAAAATTCTTTTGGCATTGCTTCAAGAATTTCTGCACTACAATTAACCATTCTTTTAATGGCGGTTTTGGCTGCTGTTTTTATGCTGATCACTGTTTTGGCGATAGATGAAAGAAAATACTGCGACAGTAAACCAAGCGCGGTGCCAATGAAAAAAGCATTGCGACAAACATTGATCAATAAAAATTTCCAGTTATTTATTGTTGCTGATTTCTCTTATTTTATTGCTGTTACAATTATTACTTCTGGTTTAATGTATTTTGTTACCGTATTGCTGCAGTTGCCCGAAACTATTGGTAACAAACTCATGATCATGATGGTGCTTGTATCGTTTATCTTTTACCCGGTAATTAATTACCTTGCAAAAAAAATTGGAAAGAAAATAATTGTTATTGTATCGTTAGCGTTATTAGCGATCATTTTTTTAGGAATTTATTTTTTAGGAAAGACAAGTATCAGCGCCGAATTACAAATTTATACACTTATTGCCTTCGCAGCAATTCCACTAGCTTCGCTAAATATTTTACCTAATGCTATTCTTGCTGAAATTATCGAAAAAGATACCGCTGAGACCAACGAAAATAAGGAAGCGATTTATTTTGCAGTGCGTTACTTTTTTGTGAAGATCGCACAAACCTTTGGTATTGCTTTATTTGCCATGTTCTTAATTTACGGTAAAGATGTTGGCAATGACTTTGGAATTCGCCTGAATGGAATATTGGGTTTTGTACTTTGCTTTTTAGCGGCACTAATTTTTACAAGATTTAAAGAAAACAAAACCAACTAATGGTTTAATATATCTTCCCTACGGGACTTAAAAAAAACTATATTTATTTTTCTGCCAATATTTGACTCCTGCGGAGTCGTAAAACATTTACGAATTTTGCAATTAGGGTATTGCCATGTTACGGACAAAATATTGGTAGAAGAGAAGTAGAAAGCAAAATCAAGTCCCGTAGCGACGATATATTTTCAGGCAATTTATCTTCCTGTATTATTCGGCCTCGTATAAACCAATTGCATTACGTTGATATTACGCATAGCAAAAGCCGCCTCGCAGTAGCACAAATAATAATTCCATTTGCGGATAAAATAATCGTCAAAGTCGAGTGCCTTCACTTTATCAATATTCTTATTGAATTCCTGATGCCAGATCTTTAAAGTATGCGCATAGTCAAGACCAATATCTTTCAGGTCAACCAAAGTAAGATCACAGGTATCATTAATAGACTTGTTGATAGCAGCTACTGAAGGCAATAAAGAGCCCGGAAATATATGTTTCTGGATCCAGTCAACGCCATTCTTTAAGCTCTCAAAGCGCGAATCAGGGCAGGTAATTACTTGCAGGGCAAAAATGCCATCCTTTTTCAAAAGATCACTGCATTTTTTAAAATAAGTAGTGTAAAATTCTGCACCCACAGCTTCCAGCATTTCAATTGAAACGATCTTATCAAATTTACCCTCAATCAAACGGTAATCTTTTAATACAACGGTAATTTTATCGGTTAAGTTCTCTTTTTCAACACGCTCTTTCGCTAATTTATATTGCTCTTCAGAAATAGTAACCGTAGTAATTTTACAGTTATAGTTTTGTGCAATGTAAATAGCATTGCCGCCCCAGCCACTACCAATTTCTAAAACGTGATCGCTTGCTTTTAAATTTAGTTGTTTGCATAAACGATCGTACTTGGCTAACTGCGCTTCTTTTAAGGTCATGCCTTCTTTTTTAAAGTAGGCGGAAGAGTAGGTCATGGTCTCGTCTAAAAAAAGTGCAAAAAATTCGTTGTTGAGGTCGTAGTGTGCAGATATGTTCTTTCTCGAACCACTTACGCTATTGCTTCTTTTTAAATGATAGAGTTTATTGGCAATTTTAAAAACGTTTAATGCCAGACTTTTTGTTGTACTTCCTGATGCTGTAGGAGCGTTATCTACATTTAATAAAAACCATTTAATAACGTTGGTAATATTATCTGTATCCCATTCTCCGTCAGTATAGGATTCGCCAAAACCAATGTCGCCGTACAATACACAACGCTTAAAAAAATTGGGACTGTTAATTTCAATATTTGCTTCAACATTGCTTCCGCCATTACCGATCTTCACTAACTGGCCGCTAGGCAAAGTTAGGTTGAGTGTACCCAATTGCATTTTAGAAAGAAGATCTAAGATCACTTTCTCATAAAAGCCTTGTTTTGTTGATATGGTGGTTACTGTTGACATTTATCCTAATCACGAATTTAAGAATATTAACCTAAAAATAGACGAATTTTTTGTCTAATCCTTACATTTTTTTAATCGTTTTTATACTTACGAAAAACGTCCTTTTGTAGATCTTGATTTTCGCCTTTTTTGTGATATGGGATCTTTTTTCTCCAGAGTTTCAGGGCATTCCAGTGAATTAAAGTAATAATTTTGAGGGTAATAAATGGAAAACGGATACTGTACCAAAATAAATTCCCATTATTTATAGGCTTTTTAAGCCCGGTTAAAGTGCTTATAAAAATGCGTTCTCCACCTTTGAACGTGTCTATCTTATTATTTAGTTTTTCTGTTGGAATTACCAGATTGAAATCAAAATTGGCATCATGGTCCATAAAAGGCGATACATAAAAATACTTTGCAGTATTTAAATGGAAAGTATTTTCGCTTAAATTTTCTTTGGATAAAAGATAGGGCTTCATTTCTCCAAATGTATTTCCAACTTCTGCAATACAACAAACAGGCTGATCTTTTTCATCAAAACAATAATAAAAAGAAACCGGATTAAAATTATAACCCAACACATTTAAATTGGTAAGTAACATTATTTTTGTTGGAGCAGGTGTAACACTATTCTTCTGCAAATAGTCTAAAATATGCTGTTTGGTTGTTTTGCTTTTATCGGGGTTCTCAATTGGCAATTGTAAATGCTCATTATCCCTGAAGCTAAAAAAATTAAATCTATTATGACTGAAGAATAACAGTTTCTTTCTTAATTGTTCTATTTCATCCAGATCAATGTAAAACATAAATACGTTGTAATGAAACCTATGTGATGCAGGCTTCATGCGGTTATGCATTACAGTGGCTTTATATAAACAACTATTCACTTCGAATTACGAATAAAATACGAATTTACGAATCAATACCCTATTTTCACGAATTATCCTTGTTCAATATTAACAAGTCGTTTACTAATTATCCCTTTTGATGAAAAATTTATAAGAAGAGCTAACTGTAATTTACTAGATAATAGGTATTGATTGACCTGATCGATATTAGATTTTGCAAAGCGATCATTCTTTTTTAATTCAATGATTATTTTGTCTTCTACTAAAAAGTCCAGATATAGTTTGCCAACTAACTCCCCCTTGAATTTTAATGGTGCATAGAACTGTTCTTTAAAGGTTAATCCAGCATTTTTGAAGGCAATTGCCATAGCTTTTTGATAATATTTCTCAGCGTGACCAAATCCTAACTCATTAAATACTTCAAATGCACAGCCAATTATTTTATAGCTTAATTCAGGATAAACAAGGTCGTTTCTTTTAAGTTTGCCTTCCATAATACTAAGATATTATTTAATACTATTCCTAGTTGCTACGATTCGTAGATTCGCATCAATTCGTTTTCGCAGTTATGCACCCGGATTCGTATATTCGTACTAATTCGTAGTTAGTAGTTTTTTACAAAGTTCCACTGCACTCGCATATGCGTCTTCATGAAATCCATATTTAAAATAGCTTCCACAGTAATATAATGGACCTTTCTCATTTAAACTTTGAAGTTCTTTTTGCGCATTTATTGCCGGCACATCAAATAAAGGATGTTCGTAATCGATCTCTTTTAAAATTTTTGCTTTATCCACAGTTCCGGGAATTGCGTTTATAGAAACAAAATAATTTTTCTTTTTAGAAACACCTTGTAAACTGTTCATCCAATAAATAGTGGTTGGAATCTGTTCTCCATTACGTTCTTCTATCCTGTAATTCCAACTGCTCCAGGTTTTCTTATTTTTCGGCATTGTCGTTTCATCTGTATGAACGGTTGCAATGTTCTTTTGATATTTAAACGGACTCAATAACCTTTTTTCTTCCGCGGTAGGTTGGTCTAACAGTTTTAAAGTCTCGTCGGCATGCGACGCAAAAATAACTTTATCAAATTCTTTTGATGTACCATCTTTTAAAAATACAGTAACCTTACCGTTTTCATTTCGCGTTACTTTTACAGCACCGTTATTAGTATGGATCCTGTCTTTAAAAGGTTTAATTAATATTTCGCGATAAGCCTGGCTTCCATTTTCTAAAGTATACCATTGGTGTTGTGTGTTCAATCCCAAAAAGCCGTGGTTCTTAAAAAATCGTATAAGCGCAACAGCAGGGAAATCTAACATTTTGTCCATTGGCGTGCTCCAAACGGCAGAACTCATTGGTACTAAATATTTCCAAAGCATTTCTTCACTGAAATTAAATTCCTTAATGTATTGTGCTAAAGAATGATTCTCATATTTTGGATCATCTAAAATTTCCACACTTATTTTATTAAAGCGTGTGATCTCCATCAGCATTTTAATATACCCAATATTAAAAATATTTTTACGTTGAGCAAATAATCCGTTCAGTCCAGATCCACAGTATTCAAGGCCACTTGCGGTGTGTTGCACACTAAATGACATGTCTGTTTTTTTTATCGGCGCTTTTATTTCATCAAATAGTTTGCAAAGATTTGGGTAGGTCTTAAAATTAAAGACCATAAAGCCGGTATCCATAAAAATCTTTTCGCCATCTTCATTAGTAGAAAACGTATTAGTGTGTCCGCCTACATAATTATTTTGCTCATATAAGGTAATATCATATTTTTTTTGAAGCAAGTGCCCGCAGCCCATGCCCGCAATACCTGTTCCTATTATGGCTAGTGTTTGCATTAGTGTGTTACCGAGTTTAAAAAACGTTCTATGGCAAAAGTGGTTATTTGTCCGCTTGGCCCATTAATATTATAATCGCAGCCGTGTGTGGCCCAGGGTAAATTTAAGAAGTAATGTTGAACATTGTTCTCTTCTAATTTTTTATCTAAACGTTGACTATGTTCATAGGCCACCATCGCGTCATGCGCGCCATGAATAATTAGCGTTGGAGTTGAATTTTTGTTTATATGATCAACAGCTCCGGCTTCCGAATATTTTTGCGGAACCTGATCTATCAATCCTCCTAAATAATCTGTAAAAACTTTATCTGTATTTAATACCAAAGGATTACCTTTTATTCTTGCACCCCAAACCATATCGGCCGGAGCGTAAAACGAAATTACACCTTTAATGTTTGGTAAGTTATTTGTATAAGCAGTACACAAAGCAATTTGTCCGCCCGCTGAACGGCCAAGTAAAACAAATTTTGAGGTATCGATCTTTAATTTTTCTGAATTAGCAGTTAAATAGGTTATTACCTCTTTAACATCTTCTACCGGTGCAGGCGACTTATATTTTGGTGCTAAACGGTAATTGATCGCCGCAACATGATAGCCTTTATTAGCCAAATAACTGTTAAGGTCGGGTAGCTGTTTGCTGTCACCCTCTGCCCATGAGCCCCCGTGGATTACAATCACACAGGGAGATACGGAATTTGTTTGTGAAGGATATAGATCAATATTCAGATCTTTTTCTGGTAATTTTTTATACACGAAAATTTTCGGTACAATTTCTTTACCCTTAATACCACTAAACATTTTTACAAACGAGTAGGGTTGCTGCAATTGTTGTTTGTTTTCTATGAAAGGAAATTTTTTTTTAAGATCTTCAGTTAAATTACTTCCACGCATATAAACCTGAATAATTGGAAGAATATAAATTAATGTAGTAATGCTACTTAAAGATATAGCTGCCGTTTTGTATTTGGTGGCCTTTAAACTAACAAAGAAAAAAAATAGTGAAGCAAGAATAAAGATGTATGGAAATTCGGTAATAGCAACTGATACACGCCAGAAAAAATTAGTGGGTGCCTTAAAGAAAACCATTAAGGATAAAAGGAAAAGAAGAACTGCAACAATTAAACGCCACATAGTTTTATTTTTTGGTGAATAGATAGTGACTTACTATCCATTCTTCACCATTATTATAGTTCCATAACTCAGCACAGGCCATATAAAATATACGCCAGTAAACCCACCATTTTATGGCATTTTCCTTGCCGTAGGTTTGTTCGAATAAAGGAATTATTTCTGTTTTGTGCTTATCCATATTTTGAAGCCAGGCCTCCGAGGTCTTGCTGTAATGGGTTCCGCTTACGTGCCAGTGTTTTTCTATGGATAAATGTTCGTTAAAATAAAGCAAAAGATCGTCGCTTGGCATAATGCCACCTGTGAAAAAATACTTGCTCATCCAATCACTTTCATCTTTTACTTCAAATTTGTAAGCATATTCTTTGTGAGTAAAAATATGAACAAATAATTTTCCTCCGGGTTTTAAAAGCGTGGCAACTTTGTGCATCAATTTTTGATAATTGCGCATGTGTTCAAACATCTCTACAGAAACAACCCTGTCAAAAGTTCTATCCAAAACAAAATCGTTAATGTTTATTGTAATAACCGTAAGATTAGTGATGCCTCTGTGTTTTGCCTGATCGTCTATATAAATTTTTTGGGTACGTGAATTAGAAACAACCGTAAAATTACTTTTTGGAAATTTAGCGGCCATAAATAACGAAAGCGAACCCCAACCGCAACCCAATTCTAATACCTCTTGTCCGTCGCTTAATTCAGCACGTTGGCAGGTTAATTCTAGCATGTCTTTTTCGGAAGTGTCAATATCCGTTACGCCTTCTTTCCAATAACCGCTGCTGTATTTTAAATGTTTGCCTAAACAGTATTGATAGAATTGTGTAGGAACTTCGTAATGTTGTTCATTCGCCTCTTGCGTATTAATGGCTATTGGTGATGCCTTTAATTCGCCTATCAATTGTATTAAATGCGCTTGTTGCGCTTCTGTATTTCCTTTATCCTCATCTTGTAAACGCTGTTTTAACAGTTTACGAATGCCAATACGGATAAGTGAATCGGGAAGTTTATCTTTTTCAAGTAATTTATCGTAAAACATATTTTACTTTTTTTTGAACCATGGCACAAAAACACTTGTGGTACGTTGATACTCCTTGTAAGCTTCGCCACGGCTTCGCACGGCTTGTTCCTCCGTCATTGGAATACCTGTTACTTTAAATAATAGATAACCGATAGATAAAGGACAGATAGCCGAGATCCAACCGTAGGGACTTGGCAATGCAAAAATAAAAACGGAGATCCACAAAGAAAATTGAAAAAAGTAATTCGGGTGTCGCGAATAATTCCACAAACCAAACTCACATACTTTTCCTTTAACCGTATTGTGCTTTTTAAAATACTGTAATTGCCAGTCAGAAACACCTTCGCCAATAATGCACACGAACCACAAGCCGGCGCCAATGTACTCAATAATTGATATTTCAGGATCAGGATTAAGAGCGATAATAAAAAATGGCAGCGCTAACATCACATTTGAAAAAGCCTGCATCTGGAAGAAGAAAAAGAATTTGGTATCATTCCACTCTAAACGTAATTGTTTGTAACGACCTTCTTCTTCCTTTATATGACCTCCAACACGTATCAACAAATAAATACCCAAACGTAAACTCCACAAACCAGCTAAAGCGCAAACTAAATTTTTTCTTTCGGGGTTGCCATCTGCTAAATACCAAATGATGCCAGCGATAATAGTAAAGTTAAATGCCCAAAAAATATCTACAATGCCATTGTTCTTGATCTTTAATGCCCAGAACCAGATAATGACCATGATAACAGCTACTACTGCCCAGGAAATTAACGGAATTGAAAGGTAATTGCTCATAAATTGTATCGTTAATAGATAATTGGTTTTTAAATATACGAGTTATCTTAACTAAAAGTTTTAGCGTTTATTTCTCTGCGTAATAAATAGCAGCTACCCCAAAACTCAAACTTTTAAAACTGGTATTTTTATATTTTACTTTATTTAAAATTGCAATAAAATTTTCGTTATTTGGGAAAGCTTTTACGCTTTCGGTTAAGTAGGTATAAGCCCGGTTATCTTTTGAGAATATTTTTCCAATAGCGGGCGTAATGTAAGAGAAATAAAAATTGTAAAGTCCTTTAATGAACCAATTGCGTGGGTAAGCGAATTCGAGAATAACCAATTGCCCGCCCGGTTTTAAAACACGATACAAATTCTCTAGACCTTTTTCTAAGTTTTGAAAATTACGTACGCCAAAGCCAACCACAATTGCGTCAAACGTATTGTCGGGAAATGCAACCGTTTCAGCATTCCCGTTCTCAAGGTTAATAATGCTTTCTAATTTTAATTTTTTAAGTTTCTCTCTTCCAAACAGCATCATGCCATCGCTGATATCAATGCCAATAATTTTTGTTGGGTTTAATTTGGCACATTCAATAGCAAAATCGCCTGTACCGGTTGCAACATCTAAAATTATTTTTGGTTGCTTTGATCTTAAAAGGTTAACGCATTTTTTGCGCCAACCTTTGTGAGTGCCCATCGATAGAAGACCATTTAAAAAATCATAACGATTGGCAATGTTGTCAAACATTTGCGCAACCTGTTCTTTTTTAGGATCGTTGGTTTTATAGGGAGTAACATTATCGTGCAACATTTTTTTTGGTTTACAGGAAGCTCTTAACGCTGCGTTTAAATTATTTAATGATATCGAGTTTTAAAGCTTCTTCAAGCAATTGTTCTTTGTCAATTGGTACAACGCCAACCTGTTCGCAAACTAATCCTCCGGAGAGATTTGCTAAAGCCGCCGTTACAAGATCATGGCACTCAAGCGCTCTGCATAATGATGCTACACTGATAACCGTATCGCCAGCACCACTTACATCAGCAATACTTCTAACGTGTGCCGGTAAATGTTCCTTTACTTTACGTGAATTGGTTATTATTCCTTTATCAGCAAGGGTAACTAAAATGGTTTCCATTTTTTGTTTTACCCTGAAGCTACTAACAGCACGTTGAAGTTCGTTGATGTTGTCGCCGCTTACATCCATTTTAATTCCTTCTCGAAGTTCTTTTAAATTTGGTTTAAATAAACTTACACCTTTGTAAGTATTGAAATTTTTCTTTTTAGGATCAACACAAGTTGGAATATTCTTGCTTTTTGCAAGTTCAACCACTTTGCTTACCAGTTTAGAAGTGATCAACCCTTTGTTGTAGTCTTCAAAAATTATTACATCAATTTTATCGTGATTGATAATGTAGGAAATAAGCGTTAATAATTGTTGTACATCGGATGGATCAATGTCTTCCTCAACTTCCTCATCAACTCTTAGCAATTGTGCATTGTTACCAATTACCCGGGTTTTAACTGTGGTTATCCTGTCGCGCAGTTTTAAAATTCCTTTTTGACTTAATTTTTGAGCTCTTAAAAGATCTAAGAATGCTAAACCTTCATAGTCAACGCCCACTACTGAGCAGAGAATTGGATTTGCACCTAATGCCTGAATGTTCAATGCAACATTTGCAGCGCCGCCAAGCCTTCTCTCTTTTTTACTTACCGCTACAATTGGCACGGGAGCTTCAGGCGAAATGCGGTTTACTTTTCCCCACAAATAGCTATCTATCATCACGTCGCCAATAATCAGCACGTTTAAGTTATTAAAGGACTTGAAAATTTCGCGGACGTGTTCTTTTTTTATAGAAAATTTCTTCATTTCAAAATTATTGAAGTTTTGCTAAAGCTTCTTTCATTCTTTTTAAAGCTTCTTTTAAGTTCTCTTCGCTGGTTGCGTAAGAAAAACGAATATAAATATCATCACCAAAAGCAGCGCCCGGCACTAATGCCAAATGGCCTTCATCCAATAAATAGAGGGAAAGATCGGTTGCGTTATTAATTACATGATCTTTATATTTTTTTCCAAAATAATAAGTAACCTCAGGGTAAACATAAAAGGCACCCTGCGGAACGTTAGTTTTTAACCCCGGTATTTCTTTCATTAAACTCAATACAAGATCGCGGCGTTTTAAAAATGCATCACGCATTGGTTTGATATAAGTGTCATAATCCAGTTCCATAGCTTTGTGCATTGCTTTTTGTGTAATGCTGCAAGTGGCAGAGGTAAACTGGCCCTGCATTTTATCACAAGCCTGTGCTATCCATTTTGGTGCAGCCATAATTCCTCCGCGCCAGCCTGTCATAGCAAAACCTTTTGAAACACCGTTGATGGTTATAACACGCTCTTTTATAAAATCAAATTGAGCAAAACTTTCATGTCCACCAACAAAATTAATATGTTCGTAGATCTCATCACTTATGATATAAAGTTCTTCGTGTTTTGCAATAACTTCTGCCAGTGCTTTTAATTCGGCTTTTGTGTAAACACTTCCTGTGGGATTACAAGGTGTGCTTAACATGATCAATCTTGACTTTGGTGTAATTGCTTTTTCTAATTGTGCAGGAGTTATTTTAAAATCAGCGTCAATTTTTGTGTCAACAATTACGGGAGTTCCCTCTGCTAGTTTTAATATTTCTAAATAACTAACCCAAAATGGAGCAGGAATGATTACTTCATCACCGGGATTGATCAAACACAATACGGCATTTGCAATACTCTGTTTTGCACCCGTAGAAACTACAATTTGGTCGGCAGTGTAAACGAGGTTATTATCGCGTTTAAATTTTCCGCAAATAGCTTCCCTCAATTCGAGATAACCGGATACGTGTGTATAATAACTAAAATTATCGTCGATAGCTTTTTTTGCAAAATCTTTAATAATTTGAGGTGTAGAAAAATCGGGTTCGCCAAGACTTAAACTGATAATATCAATTCCTGCTGCTTTTAACTCACGACTTTTTCGCGCCATCGCAATTGTTTGCGATTCGGATATTTTATTTACTCTATTTGATAGGTGTGTCATATCTGTTACAAGCACTAAATTTAATAACAATTTTAATGAGAATGTAAGTTAAATATAAGATTTTACTTTTTCTTACCGAAATGTTTTTTAAACGGGTAAAAGAACTGCCCGATAAAAGTGTTAGGCACATCTTTACCGCCTTCGACGCCCAAAATGGGTTGTTTGTCTTTTGGCAAATAATACTGACCAAACATAAGATCCCAAATGTTAAGTATAGAGGCAAAATTTACGCCATATTTTTTGTCGATATTTTTGGCGTGATGCCATGCGTGGGTTTCGGGGGTGTTAAAAATATAATTTAACCAACCCCATCTTACTTTAATGTTGCAATGTGTAAAAAACCCCCAAACATTTTGGACTGTTATCTGGAAAAGGAAATAATCCACTGCTGAATAACCTATTAAGGCAAAAGGGATATAGATGAGAGGTTTAAAAACGATCATTTCTACCCAGTGAAAATGCCGTGTAGAAGCTGCGCCGAGTTCTTCTTGGGCGTGGTGGATCTTATGAAACTCCCAGAAAAAATTGGAGCGATGCAAAATAATATGCGCCACGTATTCGCAAAAATCCTGCAAAATAAACATAATAAGGATCTGTAAAAATGGATTTAAATGTGTAATATCTGTTACTTTTAAACTATGAATGTCAAATAGTAATAAAAATTTCAAGAACACAAATTCTGTAACTGCGCACAAAGCAAAAAATCCCAATACGTTTAAAAACAGGTCGTTAAATAGAATGTAAAACGTATCCTGCCAAAAGTATTTGCGTGACAGAACACCATGTTTACGCTGTTTAGGAAGCACTACTTCCAGAAAAAAGCAAAATAAATAAGCTAGCAGAACCGCGTAATAAACATTTTTAAGTGCAGGATGTTTTAAACTGTCTTTTGTGTAATTCCAAAACTGCGCGTTTTGAACTGAAAATTCATGAGCTATTTCTGAGAAGAATGACATGGGGTAATTACCTGCAAGTTACTTAAATGCTCAAAATATCCCAAAACAATTTAAACGGTCTTTTTGCCAAGAATGATAAGATCACGCATAGTTCCATCCATATTGGCAATTGCCGGTAAGTGCGCCCATTTTTCAAAACCGAATTGGTAAAATAATTTTAAACTTGGCTCGTTATGTCCAAAAATAAAACCTAAAAGAGAATGTATATTTAGAGTTGAAGAAACATCAATTGCTTTTTGCAAGCAGATCTTTCCTAAGCCCTTTCCTCTTGCCTTTTCCTCTAAATAAATGCTTACTTCAACAGTACCATCATATGCGGGACGACCGTAAAATGAATTAAAGCTCATCCAACCTGCATATTCATCGTCCAATATTACTAGCCAAAGTGGTCGGCGCTCCGGTGAGTGCGCTTTGAACCATTCTAATTTGCTTTCGTTACTAACTGGTTCAAGATCTGCAGTTACCAATCGCGAGGCAACCGTTGAGTTATAAGTTGCTACTATCTTTGGAAGATCGTTAATGGTTGCATGTTTAAATTCTACTGGCATTAGTACAATAAATTGTGGTAAGGATAACGCTTAATGTGCATTTCTTTTACAAGATCGTAAACTGTTTTCTTCAGTTCCTCAATGTTCTCTTTTGTTTGTGCGCTAATAAACAAACAAGGATTATTAAGACTTTTCATCCAGGTATTCTTAATATCGTTTAAGGATAAATTCTCTCGCGTGGTTGGTGTAAGATCATCATCCTCTTTTTTGGTATAAGTAAAAGCATCGATCTTATTAAATACCAAAATAACCGGTTTATCGCCT
Source organism: Bacteroidia bacterium (assembly GCA_016787785.1). Classification (GTDB taxonomy): domain Bacteria; phylum Bacteroidota; class Bacteroidia; order B-17B0; family Aurantibacillaceae; genus Aurantibacillus. Next base: position 203,557 of record JAEUTO010000006.1, read on the forward strand.
GCGCCAATGTCCTGCAGGGTTTGTTTTACAACATTTAAATGATCTTCAAAATTCTTGTGTGATATGTCTACAACATGGATAAGCAGATCGGCTTCACGCACTTCATCTAAAGTTGATTTAAAACTTTCAACCAGTTCGGTAGGCAATTTTCTAATAAATCCAACGGTATCACTCAACAGAAAAAAAACATTGTCAATGGTCACTTTCCTAACTGTTGTATCTAAAGTAGCAAACAATTTATTCTCTGCAAAAACGGTGCTTTTGCTTAATAAATTCATGATCGTACTTTTGCCAACATTGGTGTAACCTACCAAAGCCACACGAATTAACTCGCCGCGGTTTTTGCGTTGCGTGGCCATTTGTTTATCTATCTCTTTTAATCTTTCCTTTAATAAGGCAATTTTATCGCGAACGATCCTTCTGTCAGTTTCAATTTCTTTTTCACCGGCCCCGCCACGTGTTCCGGTTCCACCACGCTGCCGCTCTAAGTGGGTCCACATACCTGTTAAGCGCGGAAGCATGTATTGGTATTGCGCTAATTGTACCTGGGTTTTTGCGTGCGCCGTTTGGGCACGCTGCTCAAATATCTCCAGAATTAAAGTAGTACGGTCTAATATTTTTTTTCCGAATTCTTTTTCAAGATTACGTTGTTGTGATGGTGAAAGTTCGTCGTCAAAGATCACCACATCGATCTTATTTTCGAGCACATAATTTTTAATTTCGCTTACTTTCCCCTTGCCAATAAAAGTGGCTTTATCGGGTTTTTCTAATTTTTGCGTAAATGTTTTTTTTGTCTCAAGGCCGTAGGTCTCGGCTAAAAAGGCAAGCTCTTCCAGGTATTCTTTTGCAAGCCCATCGTCCTGTAACTTATTTATAACACCCATTAAAACACAGGTGTGTGTTGGTATTGCGGTAGAGTTCGTTTCTTTCATTAATTTTTTAGTGCCCTTTTATTTGATCGTTAACATAGGCTGCTATAGCCGTTGCTTGCTCTTCGTTAACCTGTGCTGCTGGCATTGCGCCTTTGCCATGAGTTATTATTTCTTTAATAGCCGCAATATCCATTACCGAAGCGGTAAGGTCTTTTGCGCCCGACATGCCCAGTTTTCCATCTGCGCCATGACACAAATTACAATTGGCTTCATATAAAGCTTTACCATCATTAGCAGCGATTGTAGTATCAACTTCTTTTGCAATACCTTTCTTTTTGTGGTAAACTTCTCCTAGACCAAAACTACCTGTGATCATTAATAAACTTAATGCAGCCAACATTTTATTATTTCTTCTAAAGCCAATAACGGCAATAGGTATTGAGGCAAATATCATTACCAACTTTATCCATAACATATAATCGTATTTGCCACCATATGGTATCTGCGTCATTAAATAAATGCCGGTAAGCAGGAACAAAAAACTGATGATAATTTCAAAAAGCCTTGTTTTTTTTGAGAATGTTTTAAGTAGATCAGTTTTGTTACTTAAAAGAAGCACAGTTTTTATAACATAAAGCAACAAAAAAAGACTAACTACTAAATAATGAGTGTGTAAAAAACCTTTATACATAATATGGATATTTACCGTAAAAATAGCAATAAATGGTAGAATAAAATGCAAATAAGAGCTAGTAATTTTGGTAAAACTGTTTAAATTTGAGGGTTTATGAATTGAGCGCCTTTAAGGTTACAATAGCATAAATAACTATATATAAATTATCACTTTGATGAAAAGAATAAGCGCACTAGTTTTAGTATTCGGTTTTTTAAATTTCAATTTTTTCGGGCAATCTACTTTTCCCACAAACGGCGCGCCGTTTAATACGCATAGCATTTATGCTTTTGTGAATGCCACTATTTATATTGATTTTGAAACCATAATTAAAAAAGGAACACTTTTGATACAGGACGGTAAAGTTATAAATGCGGGCGAAAAACTAGAGGTACCAAAAAACGCCGTTATTTATGATCTTAACGGTAAATTCATTTATCCTTCGTTTATTGACCTGTATTCGGACTATGGACTTCAGGATGCAAAATCAGTTGTTAATGGCGCTCATCATCGTCCAACCGGCGCACCGCAAATGGAAAGTAATTTAAAGGGTGCCTATGGCTGGAATCAGGCCATAAAAGCGGAAATTGAAAGTCACAAACTTTTTATTTTAAATAAAGATAAAGCGGAAGAGCTAAAGAAAATTGGGTTTGGTGCGGTTGTGTCTTGCCCTAAAGACGGTATTATTAGAGGAAGCGGCGTTTTTGTGAATTTAAACAATAAGAACGAGAACGAAAGTATAATTACAGATAAGGCAGCCGGTTTTTATTCTTTATCAAAGGGCACTTCAACGCAGGAATATCCGAGTTCTTTAACCGGCTGTATTGCCCTTTTACGTCAAACGTATTATGATGCTTTGTGGTACGGACAAAATAAGAACAAAACGGAGTACAATATTTCATTAGAAGCCTTTAATAAAATTAAAGATCTGCCGTGTATTTTTGAAGCCAATGATAAATATAATGCTTTACGTGCAGCCAAAATTGGAACCGAATTTGGTGTTAAATATATTATTAAAGCCGGTGGCAATGAATACCAGAGGATCAACGATATTCAAAGCACACAATTAAAATATATTGTGCCTTTAAATTTTCCTGTTGCTTATGATGTGGAAGATCCTTTTGATGCAGAAGCAGTTTCTCTGGCTGATCTTAAGCATTGGGAATTGGCTCCAACAAATCCCGCGGCTTTTGAAAAATCGTTTATTCAGTTTTGTTTAACTTCTGCTGACTTAAAAGAGAAAAGCCAGTTCTTGACCAATCTTAGAAAAGCGGTGAAACACGGACTTTCGGAAAAAACAGCTTTAAAAGCTCTAACTATAAACCCAGCAACATTCATTAACGCACAAGATAAAGTTGGTGCGTTAAAAAAAGGATTATTCGCCAATTTTTTTATTAGTAATAAGTCAATTTTTGATAGTGAAGCAACGATTATGCAAACCTGGGTTGCAGGCGAGCCAACAGTATTCTCAGAGATTAATGCACCCGATATTCGTGGAAATTATGTTTTAACAACCCCTGATAAAAATTTTAAAGTTAAATTCTCAGGTGATATTAACGCGCCACAGGCTAAGGTAACTATTGATACAACAAAGAAAACTTTAAGTTATTCGTTCTCAAATAATTTTATTGCTTTTAGTTTTTCATATGATTCTACTAAGGCAATTCGCGGTACGGGAAATTATAATTTAGAAAATAAAGTTTTTGAAGGTAAAGCCCAATCGGCAAATGGCGATTGGTTCGATTTTAAATTGGCATTCGAATCGGCGGTAGATACAACAACGAAGCCAAAACCAGCAGATAAGAAACTAGAATTAGGGAAGATCATATACCCTTTCAATGCATTTGGAGAGCCGTTGCCAGAAGAACAGGGGCTTTTTAAAGATCAATGGAATAAATTTAAGAACCGCTATTCTGCTATCTTAATAAAAAATGCAACTGTTTGGACTAATAGTGGCGATAGCGTTTTGGTAGATCATGACGTGTATATTGTTGAAGGAAAAATTGTCCGTATAGCAAAAAATATTGATGCCCCTAAAATGGCATACGCTAAAATTATTGATGCGCAGGGAAAACATCTTACACCCGGTATAATAGATGAACACAGTCACATTGCTTTAACAGCCGGCGTAAATGAAGGAACTCAGGCAAGTAGTGCAGAAGTGCGAATGGGCGATGTTTTAAATCCTGAGGATATTAATATTTACCGTCAGCTTTCAGGTGGTGTTACAACTGCACAATTATTACATGGCTCGGCAAATCCTATTGGCGGGCAAAGTGTTTTGATCAAATTAAGATGGGGGCACACGGCAGAAGATCTTAAATATGAAAAAGCAGATGGTTTTATAAAATTTGCTTTGGGCGAAAATGTAAAACAAAGCAATTGGGGTGATCATAATTCCGTTCGTTTTCCTCAGTCAAGGATGGGTGTAGAACAGGTTTACAATGATTATTTTTCACGTGCTAAGGAATACGATCTGCAATGGCAATCGTTCTCAAAATTAAATCCAAAGGATATTGAGAAAAATAAAATTAGCACACCACGCAAAGATCTGGAGTTAGATGCGCTTGCGGAGATCTTAAATAAAAAACGTTTTATTACCTGTCACAGTTATGTGCAAAGCGAAATAAATATGTTAATGCATGTGGCAGACAGTTTTGGCTTTAAAGTAAATACATTCACACATATTTTAGAAGGCTATAAAGTTGCTGATAAAATGAAGGCGCATGGTGTTAATGCCTCCACTTTTTCTGATTGGTGGGCTTATAAAAATGAAGTGATAGAAGCAATTCCATACAACGCAGCTATACTAACTAGAATGGGCGTTAATACTTCTATAAACAGTGACGATGCTGAGATGGCCCGCAGACTGAACCAGGAAGCTGCAAAATCAATTAAGTACGGTGGTTTGACAGAGACAGAAGCTTTAAAATTAGTGACGTTGAATCCCGCAAAGATGTTGCACATAGATGATAAAGTAGGGAGTATTAAAGTCGGTAAAGTGGCTGATCTTGTATTGTGGACGGATAATCCACTAAGTGTTTATGCTGTTGCCGATAAAACAATAATTGATGGACAAATTTATTTTGATAGAGAAGAGGATGCGAAACTCAAACAATACATTAAAACTGAACGAGCCAGGATAATTGCAAAATTAGTATTAGAAAAACAAAAAGGCGGTAAAGTTGAAAAACTAAAAGCAAAACACGAACGCCTGTATCACTGCAATACTATAGAAGGTGTTGATGAAGAACTTACAGGGCACAGATAAATTACATCTATGAAAAACATATTACATATAATTTTTTTGATGCTTGGCTTAAATGCTTTAGCTCAAAAAACCTATTCGCACATTGCGTTAATTAATGCAACTGCACATATTGGTAATGGAAATATAATCGAGAACAGTATAATTGTGATCAATAAAAATAAATTGGAGATGGTAAGCAGCGTTACAGGCATACGCCTAAATCCAAGTGCTTATGATACCGTTATTGATCTTGTAGGAAAACATATTTATCCGGGTTTGATCAACACAAATAATATTCTTGGTTTGCACGATGCTGAAGCGGTTAGAGCCACAAAAGATTTTGCCGAGGTTGGGAATATTAATCCGCATATCAGATCATTGATTGCATATAATACCGATAACATAATTATACCAACGGTAAAAACAAATGGAATTCTTTATACACAAGTTACGCCCCGTGAAGGATTAATTAGTGGGTCATCCTCAGTAATGGCATTAGAAGGATGGAACTGGGAAGACGCTGTATTAAAGGCCGACGACGGCATTCATTTAAATTTCCCTAAAGCCATTAAACGTAAATTTACCGAAGAAGAAGGCCTTTCCGTTGCAGCAAATAAAAATTATACAACGGAAATTAATTACCTGTACAAATTTTTTGCCGATGCACAAGCTTATTGTGCGATGCCAACTCCTGCAGAAAAAAATATTCGTTTTGAAGCCATGCGCGGTGTTTTTAATGGCACAGCAAATTTATATTTGCATGCAGAAAAAGCAAAAGATATTTTAAGTGCTATCAACTTCGCGAAAAAATATAGCATTAAAAAACCTGTAATAGTTGGTGGTAAAGAGTCTTACAAGATCACTTCTGTTCTTAAGAAAAACAATATCCCGGTAATGTTGAACCGCGTTAACGATCTGCCAGACAATGCTGATGATGATGTAGATATCGTTTATCGTACGCCCTATCTTTTGCAAAAAGATAGTATTTTATTTTGCTTACAGCTAGAAGGAGACATGGAAGCGATGCAAAGCAGGAACCTACCGTTCAACGCCGGAGTTGCTGTGGCGTATGGTCTTACAAAAGAACAAGCTCTTACAAGTATTAGTTATAGTGCGGCAAAAATTTTGGGAATTGAGAAAGAAACAGGAACGCTTGAAGAAGGAAAATTAGCCTCTTTAATAGTTAGCGATGGAGATATTTTAGACATGAAAACAAATAATATTATTTTAGCATACATTGCCGGAAAAAGCGTTAACCTTATAAATAAACAAACAGAATTGTATCAAAAATACAAAACTAAATACGGAATTAAATAAATTATGATCGAGAATAAAGTAATTGTTGGCATCTCCCAGGGAGACATAAATGGAATAGGTTTAGAAGTTGTTTTAAAAACTTTAATGGAGCCGGGTATTGCAGATATTTGCACACCTGTTCTATTCAGTTCGCAAAAAACAGTTTCGTATTACAGAAAAGTTTTAGGGCTAGAAGAATTTAGTTTTAATCCTATGCGCGATTTTTCGCAACTAAGTGCAAGAAAAGTAAATGTTTTTGTCTGTTACGAGGAAGAGGTAAATATTGAAATGGGAAAAGCAACAGATGTGAGCGGAAAATATGCATTCATCTCCCTTGAAAAGGCAAGTATGGCACTATTTGATAAACATATTGACGCACTTGTTACTGCCCCCATTAATAAAAGTAACATTCAAAGCGAAGACTTTAAATTTGTTGGTCATACAGAATATCTAGGATCAAAGTTTTCTGGTGACCCATTAATGTTGATGTGTTCTGAAAGCGGCTTGCGCATTGCAGTTGCAACAGGTCATGTGCCTTTAAAAGATGTTGCTTCAAAATTGACTATCGACGGTGTGTCGAATAAAATAATTCATCTAAACGAATCAATGATCAAAGATTTTGGTATTCGTAAGCCGAAAATTGCGGTGCTTGGGCTAAATCCTCACGCGGGTGACGGTGGTGCGATCGGCAACGAAGATAAAGAGATCATTATTCCGGCCATCGAAAAAACAAAAACCAACGGTTTGGTATATGGTCCATATTCTGCCGATGGTTTTTTTGGGAATGGTACTTACAAACAATTTGATGCTGTTTTAGCAATGTATCACGATCAGGGATTGATCCCATTTAAAACCATTGCTTTTAATGAAGGTGTAAATTTTACCGCCGGCTTAAACGTAGTGAGAACAAGCCCTGACCATGGCACCGGATACGATATTGCCGGAAAAAATAAAGCCAATGAGCAGTCGTTTAAAAAGGCGCTTTATGCTGCCATTGATATTTTTAAGAACCGCAAATTATATGCAGAAATAACTGAAAATCCACTGCATATCGGCACAATTAAGAAAGAGAGATAACCCAAAAAAGGAAACGAATTCCCCATGTTTCCTTTTCTTTTTTTAAGAATTTAGTTAACATATTTTAACTACCGCAAAATCTTTGCAAACCCTTACCAATGTTATCTTTACCTGTTATTCTAATAAAATAGATTTATGGTAGATATTAAAGAAATTAACGAACGAATTCAGCAGGAAAGTGCCTTTGTTGACATCCTGACTGTTGAAATGGACAAAGTTATTATTGGTCAAAAAAGTATGGTCGAGCGTTTGTTGATCGGCTTACTAAGTAACGGTCACATCTTGTTAGAAGGTGTTCCGGGATTAGCAAAAACTTTAGCAATTAATACATTGGCAAAGTGCGTTGATGGCCAGTTCAGCCGTATACAGTTCACTCCTGATCTTTTACCGGCCGACGTTATTGGTACACAGATCTACAATCAAAAGCAAGAAGCTTTTTCTATTCGTAAAGGACCTATTTTTGCGAACTTTGTGTTGGCCGACGAGATCAATCGTGCTCCGGCAAAAGTTCAATCTGCTTTATTAGAAGCCATGCAGGAAAAGCAAGTTACTATAGGTGACCAAACTTTTAAATTACCAAATCCTTTTTTAGTGCTTGCAACTCAAAATCCTATCGAGCAAGAGGGAACTTATCCATTGCCTGAAGCACAAATGGATCGTTTTATGCTTAAAGTTGTGATAGGTTATCCAACTAAAGAAGATGAACGTAAAATTATAACTTCTAATATTCAACCGGGTGGTATGCCACAGGTAAATTCTGTTCTTTCTCCTGATGCGATCGTTAAAGCGCGTGCTGTGGTTAAAGATGTTTACATGGATGAGAAGATCGAAAGATATATTGTTGATATTGTTTTTGCATCACGTTTTCCTAAAGAGTATAAACTTCAAAAATTTGAAGGTTTAATTTCTTACGGAGGATCGCCGCGTGCAAGTATTAATTTAGCTTTGGCTGCAAAAGCATATGCTTTTATCAAACGTCGTGGTTACGTAATTCCCGAAGACGTTCGTGCTATCTGCACAGATGTAATGCGTCATCGGGTTGGTTTAACTTACGAAGCCGAAGCTGAGAACATTACTTCAGAAAACATCATTACCGAAATTTTAAATACAGTTGAAGTTCCTTAGCATTTAAGAATTAAGATTTTAGAAGTTAGATTCTAAGTCTTAAATCATAAATCTTAAATCATAAATCAACATGGAAACCTCAGAGCTTTTAAAAAAAGTACGCAAAATTGAAATTAAAACCCGTGGTTTGAGTAGTCAGATCTTTTCGGGAGAATATCATAGCGCTTTTAAGGGCAGGGGTATGGCCTTTTCTGAAGTTCGCGAATACACGCCGGGTGATGACGTAAGAACGATCGACTGGAATGTTACAGCAAGATTTAGCACGCCATTCGTAAAAGTTTTTGAAGAGGAGAGAGAATTAAGTGTTGTATTGGTGGTAGACGTAAGTGCCAGTGGTGCGTTTGGAACGAACAAACAATTTAAACAAGAATTGATCACAGAACTTTGTGCAGTGGTTGCTTTTTCTGCAGCACAAAATAACGATAAAATTGGCGTGATATTTTTTAGCGATAAGATCGAAAAGTTTATTCCGCCAAAAAAAGGAAAGTCGCACGTATTAAGAATTATTAGGGAACTTCTTGAATTTAAACCGCAGAATAAAAAAACAAATTTAGAAGTTGCTTTAAAATATTTAACTAACGTTATTAAGAAAAAAAGTATAGTGTTCTTAATAAGCGATTTTTTTGCCGATTCAGATTATAAAGACGCTTTAAAGATCGCAAATAAAAAGCATGACCTTGTTGCCTTGCGTATTGTAGACAAAACCGAGACAGAATTGCCAAATGTGGGATTGATAAAATTAAAAGATAATGAATCAGGAAAAATAATGTGGGTGGATACAAGTGACAAAACATTCAGGAAACAGTTTGCCGTTAACCATTTGAAATTTGAAGAGAATTTAAAAGATATATTTAATAGAAGCGGTGTTGACGCTACAAATATTTTTACGCACGAAAATTATGTTAAGCCTTTGATGAATTTATTTAAGAATCGTTAGAATTGAAAAATTTAAAACATATACTTTTCTTTGTTACTCTAATTTTCTGTTCCAATATTTTTCTTGGGCAAATTAGAGTAAGCGCCGTTTTAGATTCCTCTAAGATCAGAATAGGTGAGCAGGTAAAATTGGATCTGTATGTGAATTACGACGCCTCACAACGCGACCTTAAGATCCAATGGCCATCTATTGGCGATACGATTACAGGCAAAGTTGAGGTTGTTTCTATTACACCTATTGATACAACAATTCCCGATAAAAACAATCCAACCATTTACCAACAGCACCAGCAAATATTAGTGAGCGCCTATGATAGCGGCTATTTTGCCGTGCCGGGTTTTAAATTTATAGTGAACGATGATACGGCCCGCCCATTCTTTACAGAAACACTTTTGCTGGAAGTGCATACCGTTCCTACCGATACAAGTATCACAAAAACAAAGGATATAAAACCACCTTTTAATGAAGAATTTAACTGGAAGTGGTACCTCGATTATATTTATTGGGGAATTGGGATCATAGTTTTTATCGCTGGAGTGATTCTTCTAACGGTTTACTTTACGAAGCGAAATAAACAGGTTGTCATTGTCCCGGAGAAACCCAAGATTCCCGCGCATATTACTGCGCTCGCGAGTTTAGAAAAGATTAAAGCAGAACAGATTTGGACAGAAGGGTTGGTAAAAGAATATTATTCATCAATTTCGGATGCAGTGCGTTTATATATCGAGGAACGTTTTAATGTTAATGCTTTAGAGAGTACTACGGATGAGATCATGAAAGCATTTAGAACCCAGGTAGTAGATAAACAAAGTAAAGAAAAACTAGAGCAAACATTGACCTTAAGCGATCTTGTAAAATTTGCAAAATTAACGCCTATCGAAGACGAACATAAATTCACTTTACAAAATGCTTTTGATTTTGTGAATGGAACTAAACGTGAAGAAGAAGTTACAATACCCGAACCTCAAACAAATAATCAACCAACGCAGTGATAAGTTACTTTAATGATATTCAGTTTGCTGAAAAGCATTGGTTCTGGTTAATGTGCCTTCTGCCATTAATGGTGGTTTGGTACATCCTTCGCTTAAAAAAACTTGAAGGTGAGTTCAATTATTCTTCATTTACTTTATTTCATAAAATAAGATCCTCTGGTAAAGCAAAATTCCGTCATTCACTATTTGCTTTGCGTTTAATTGCTTTTGCGTTAATAATTGCTGCATTGGCAAGGCCACAATCGCGCAGTAGCTGGAAGGATAGTAAAACAGAAGGGATTGATATCGTTATCTCCCTAGACGTTTCTTTGTCCATGCTTGCAAAAGATTTTAAGCCAAACAGGATGGATGTGGCTAAAGATGTTATTGTTGATTTTATTGATGCACGTCCGAATGATAGAATTGGTTTGGTGATTTTTGGCGGTGTTGCGTTTACGCAATGCCCTTTAACTAGTGATCACAAGGTTTTAAAGAACATGTTCACCCAGGTTAAAGCCGGTTCGTTAGATCAGGGAACAGCAATTGGTTTAGGCTTAGCAACTGCGGTGGCGCGCATTAAAGAAAGTAAAGCAAAAAGTAAAGTAATTGTGTTTGTGAGTGATGGAGTAAATAACGTTGGAGAGGTTGCGCCGCTCACTGCGGGTGAGTTGGCCAAAACTTATGGTATTCGCGTGTATTGTATTGGCGTGGGTTCAAAGGGAAAAGCGTTACAACCTGTTGCTATTTATGCCCCGGGAGAATATGAATATGATTATGTAGATGTTGATGTGGATGAAAAAGTGATGACAGAGGTTTCTGAAATGACCGGTGGGCAATATTTTAGGGCAACCAACAAAGAAAGTTTGGTAAATATTTACAAAGAAATTGATAAAATGGAAAAGACCATTGTTAGTGAAAAAAGTTTCACCAACAAAGCCGAACATTTTTTACCGTTAGCCTTAGGCGCGGCAGTATTATTGTTATTAGAATTTTTATTGCGTTATACTTTGTTTAGAGCGGTACCATAATGTTTAAATTTGAACATACTATTTACTTTTATGCATTTGCTGCATTGCCAGTGATGTTAATACTGGTAATATGGTATTTTGTTTCTCGCCGTAAAAAATTAAAACGTTTGGGCGAATCAAATCTTATCTCTGCATTGGTTCCGTATTCAAGTAAACGAAAGCGTATTATAAAAGTTATTTTATTTATGCTTGGTTTTAGCAGTTTGGTTATTGCTTTATGCAACCTGCAAACCGGGAGCAAATTAACCGAAGTAAAACGGGAAGGTGCAGATATCATCGTTTGTATTGATGTTAGTAATAGTATGTTGGCACAAGATCTTAGTCCTGATCGTTTAACGCGTGCAAAATACGCTTTAGAAAAAATGATCGATGGTTTGGAGGGCGATCGTTTAGGTCTGGTGATATTTGCCGGCGAAGCCTATGTTCAATTACCAATTACAACAGATTATAGTGCCGCGAAATTATTTTTGGAATCAATTAGCCCCGGTATGGTTCCGGTGCAGGGAACAAATGTTTCTGACGCGATCATTAAAGCATCTGAATCATTCAGTAGTGATGAAGGCAAGAACAGAGCCATCATTTTAATTACGGATGGTGAGAATCACGACTCCGAAGCGTTAAAAGCAGCGGAGGACGCAAATAAAAAAGGAATAATGATAAGTACTATCGGCATTGGATCTGAAAAAGGAGTTCCAATTCCGTTAATTGAAAATGGTGTTATTAAAGGTTATAGAAAAGATAAAGACGGACAAACAGTTATTACAAAACTAAATGTTAACTTATTAAAATCCATTGCGTCAAAAGCAAACGGTGTTTTTGTTCAGGCTAGCCAGGCAGATATTGGTTTAGGCGCGGTGCTTGATAAAATTGGCGAGTTGGATAAAGCGCAAATTGAAAATAAAATGTATACGGATTATGAAGACCAGTTTCAATGGTTTTTAGGTTTGGCTTTAATTTTATTTTTTATTGAATTTTTAATAAGTGAAAGGGTAAGTGAGTGGTTTAAGAAAATTAATTTATTTGGAAATGCTGTTAAATAATATCCGATATTTTATAGTTACATGTTTGTTCTTTGCAACGGCTATGTTGTTTGGACAAAAGGATGCGATGAATATATATGATGGTAATAAGATGTACTACGAGGGAAGAACGATAGATGCTACCGATCGTTACAGAGAAGCATTAAAGATCAATCCTAATAATCAAAAAGCAAATTTTAACCTTGGCAATTCTTTATATAAAAATGCACTTCAAATAAAAGCGAGTAAACAAAATTTTATACAGGGTGGAAAAAAAGTTACGCCTGATTCGCTAGCCGCTTTGGTTTTTGACGAAGCTGCACAGAGTTTTGCACAGGTAGCAAATTCAATTTCAAATAAAGATACCTTGCACCAGGCATGGCATAACATCGGTAACTGTTATCTGCAGAAGAAAGACTTTGGCCAGGCTGTAGATGCGTACAAAAAATCATTGAAATTCAATCCCAAAGATGAAGAAACGCGTTATAACCTTGCTTATGCATTAAAGAATATGCCTAAGGATAAAAAAGGTGGTGGTGGCAGCGGCAATCCAAAAGAAGAAGATAAAAAAGATCAGAAGAAAAATGCTGCGCCTCAACAAAATCAAATGAATAAAGACCAGGCAGAGCAACTGTTAAAAGCTCTAATGAACCAGGAGAAAAAATTACAGGATAAACGTAAGCAAAAGCAGGAAGATGCTTCAAAAACGTCAGTAGATAAAGATTGGTAATTTTACATTAGAAACTAAAAATGAAAACGAACAAAATAAAAAATAAGTGGATACTATTAATAGTGTCTTGCTTTTTTATTTTTTCAGCGCAAGCACAAAGTTTTTATTCACAGGTAAGCTCTAAACGCGTGCAGGTGGGTGTTCCTTTTGAATTTGCTATTGTGCTCACGGTTAGTGGCACCAATTATGTTCCGCCAAGTTTTAAAGAGTTTGATGTAGTTAGCGGTCCCAACCAAAGTAATTCTGTACAATACACCAATGGTGTGATGAGTCAGCAAATAGTTATTTCCTATGGCTTGGTTCCTAAAAAAGAAGGCAAGGTAACTATTGGTGCAGCAAGTGTAGTGGCGGGCGGACAAAAATTAGAAACCACACCCATAACAATTGAGGTTGTTAAAGGTGCAGCAGGTAATCAAAACAACTCAAATCCAACCGATGACCCGAAGTATAGCAGTAAAGTGAGTGGGGGAGATGTTTTTATCAGAACCGGCGTTAGCAAAAACAAATGTTACGTTGGCGAGCAGGTTACCATTACTCAAAAAGTATACTCTCGTTTGCAAATGATCGGTTTTCAAAAATTTGCACAGCCAACCTATGATGGTTTTTATTCGCAGGCTCAGGAATCAATAAGTAAAGGACAAGCAATTGTTGAGAATGTAGATGGTGTAAATTATTATACTTACGAATTGTTTCGCAGCTCTGCCATTGCTAATAAAACCGGAAAGATAAGTTTAAGTACCGTTGAAGGTGATGTTGTTGTAAGAAGACAAACAAATGCAAAACCGAAAAATATATTCGAGCAGTTCTTTGGATCTGCCGGTTACGAAGATGTTCCGGTTACTGTAAAAAGTAAGCCATTGGTGGTTGAAGTTTTAGATGTGCCGCAGCAAGGCCGTCCGGCAAGTTATTATGGTGCTGTTGGTGATTTTTCATACAAAGTTGCAGCTACACGTAATGAATTAAAAGCAAATGATGCCTTTAATTTGAAAATGACCATCAGCGGTAAAGGGAATATAAAATTAATAGACGCGCCAAAATTAAATTTGCCGGAAAGTTTTGAGACCTATGATCCAAAAATTTCGGAGTCAGGAAACACAAAAACATTTGATTATTTAATTATTGCAAGAAGCGAAGGCGAATATAAATTAGAGAACCTTGATTTTTCATATTTTAGTTTAGATCAAAAAAAATACGTCACCATTTCGGCACCGGAAATTAAGATCACCGTATTACCTGCCGACCCTAATAGCAAAGGCGCCCAAGTGTACGTCCAGCAAAGTCAGGTTAAAGAAACCGAAAATGATATTCGCTATATTAAAAAAGGCAGTTTTGTTTTGTTGAAGTCAGAAACAGAATTTTTTAATTCATCATTACATATTTTATTACTGATCCTGCCTCTGCTAGCTTTGGGCACTGGTTTGTTTTTAAGAAGGAACTACATTAAAAACAACAGTAACGTTGTTTTAGTTAAAGAGCGTAAAGCTGCGAAGCTGGCAAAAAAACAACTTGTGAACGCTGAAAAATTAATGCAGCAAAATAAAAAGGACGAGTTTTATACCGAGATATTAATGGCTTTAAATAGTTACATCGGTAATAAATTAAATATTCCTGTTGCCGATCTTTCTCGTGAAAAAATTACCACTGTATTAAATAAAAAACAAGTAGACCCTCAAAGTACTGCTAAGTTAGTCTCTACATTAGAGACTAGCGAGTACGCCAAATATGCGCCGGGTGCGGTAAGTGGCGATCTTCAACAAGTGTATAAAAACACAGTGGAATTAATTACTGATCTTGAAGAACAATTAAATAAGAAAGTGTAACAAATGAAAAACAATAAGTACATATTTATTTTATTGGTTTGTTTTTTATCTTTTTCAATAAAGGGTTATGGTAACGATCTTTTGCAAAAAGCAGAGAAGGCTTATGACTCAAAGAATTATAAAGAAGCAATTACTAATTATGAAAAATTAGTAAGTGATGGTTACAGGTCTTACCAATTGTATTTTAATTTGGGCAATGCTTATTACAGGAATAATGAGTTGGGAAAGGCAATTTATTATTACGAATTAGCGAGGAAAGTAGATCCAAATGATGAAGATGTAAGGATCAATTTAGGAATTGCTGCTGCCAAAACCATTGATAAGATAGATTCAAAGGAGAATTTTTTTATCAGTGCTGTTAAAACAAATCTGCTTTCTTCTTTTACAACTAATACCTGGGCCTGGTTCTCTATTGGTTCTATTGCTATTGCAAGTTTACTATTCTTTATCTTCGTTAATTCCTCCACATTAATAATTAAACGAATTTCATTTTTATTGAGTTGTGTTTTAGTGATTACTTTTGTTCTGACTTATTTTTTAGGTTACTCTGCCTTACAATCCAAAGTAGAAAATAAATTCGCGATCATTACAGCAAAAGAAGTTAAGATCATGAATGAACCTACGGCTTCGGCTAGTTCTAAGTTCAGTTTGCATGAAGGCACAAAAATTCGTGTGGTTGAAAACAACGGTAACTGGTTACTTATTAAACTCGATAATGGTAACGAAGGCTGGTTGAAAGTAAGTGATGTGGGAATTATTTAAGCCTACTAAAAAATATGCTTCTCGGCATGATAAGAAGAACGCACTAATGGCCCACTTTCAACAAACTTAAATCCTTTACTTAAAGCGTAATCTTTATACTTTTTAAAATCATCAGGATGTACAAAACGCGCAACAGGTAAGTGTTTTGGGGTAGGTTGTAAGTATTGGCCAATTGTTACTACATCACATCTTACGTTAGCAAGATCATCAATGGTTGCGTAAACTTCTTCGTCCGTTTCTCCCAAGCCAACCATAATACCACTTTTTGTTTTTACTCCCGCTTCATCCAAACGTTTTAAAACTTCCATGCTGCGATCGTACTTGGCTTGTATACGCACCTGCGCGGTTAAACGTCTTACGGTCTCGATATTATGTGAAACAATATCGGGTTGAGCGTCAATAATACGTTGTAGATTTTCCCATTTGCCTGCAAAGTCAGGAATTAAACATTCAAATTTTGTTTCAGGACTAATAGCGCGAATTTCTTTAATGGTCTCTGCCCAAATAATAGAACCGCCGTCTTTAAGATCATCCCTGTCAACACTCGTAATTACACAGTGTTTAACACCCATTAATTTTACAGAGTCTGCAATACGTTTTGGTTCATCCCAATCTGCCGGTTTTGGCTTACCTGTTGCCACTGCGCAAAAACCGCAACTGCGTGTACAGATATTTCCTAAGATCATAAATGTAGCAGTGCCTGCGCCCCAGCATTCGCCCATGTTAGGGCAGTTGCCACTTTCGCATATAGTGTGTAATTTGTGTTTACTTACTATGCCGCGAACTTTAACATACTCTTCGCCAGTAGGTAATTTTACACGTAACCAATCTGGTTTTTTGATCTTTTGAATTTCTTGAGTGGGTTCCATTTAATACCATTTTGATCCAAACACAAAACCTACGTGAAAGGTCACAACTAAGTTTTCAGCCGGATTTCTTGCCATGATAGGTAAAGCTTTTGGGAAAAAATCTACAGAGATGCCTGTTTCAATGGCACGAATAAGATTGGTATAGGGCGAGTATTCAAAACTTAAATTAAATTTTGCACTTCCACCGGGATAAATTTTTGTTTCTGCTAAACCGTCAGAGAAAGCGCCGCGGCCAACAACGCTATCCTGCGTAAAACTTTCAGTATCAAATTTTACAACATCCGGACTTGTTTGTCCGGTTGTGCTATTTTGCGATCTGTAAACCTGAACATAATATGGTTTTGCAAACGCTAAAGTTGGCCCTATAGAATAACTGTAACGTACTTCAACAGCTTTGTTATCTGCTTTTGAGAATAATACTTTTTGCATGCCCACGGAGCCTCGTAACAAAAAAACCTGGTTTATTTTTCCATACACAAATCTTTTTTTGTCTTGTGCTGAACCACTAACTTTTACTTCTTTTGGATGCCTTAAGGACTGAAAATCGATCTCATAAAACGAACGGCTTTTTGCGGTAATGTGCTTGCCGCGACGATATAAAAAACCTAAACCACGTGTGTTAGCGTAAATTTTACCCGAGCCTTCGTTCCTATATAGCACATTTAGGGTAGTGCCTTCATCATTATTTAGTGCAGGCTTATCTTGTGCAACCGAAAGATCGCTTAAAAAGAAGCAAAACATAAGTATGTAAAGGACCCTAAACATTATAACAAATTTAAAGAATTACAAGGTATTATCCTATTTTTGTATAAACAAAAGTTATGGCAACAAGTTTAGTTAAATATATTGGGGAATTAAGGACAGAAGCCACCCACCTTCAATCGGGCACTGTAATACATACCGATGCTCCTAAAGATAACCATGGTAAAGGCGAGGCCTTTTCACCTACGGATTTGACGGCTACAAGCCTTGCCAGTTGTATGATCTCAATTATGGGGATAGTGGCCATGAAAGAGGGTTTTACTACTGTTGACGGTGCTATTGGCGAGGTTACAAAGGTTATGTACCCCGATCCGCGTAGGATTGGAGAGATACATGTGAAGATAACTTTTTCTAAAAAAAATTATACTGACAAGGAAAAGCGAATGTATGAGCATGCAGCCCATACCTGCCCGGTAGCAAAAAGTTTACACCCGGATATAAAACAGGTAGTGGAATTTATATGGTAATTTTTAACTTATTTTCACGTTAATAGGCTGATCATACATGTTTAAAAATATAATATACAGCTTATTTACCAAAGGACTGGTTGCGGTTATCAATTTCTTTATCCTGATCGTTTCGTCAAGGTATTTAGGGGTTAGTTCGCGCGGTGAAATAAGTATTTTTATTTTAAACATTGCTATTATTCAAATTGTAAATGAAATTTACACGGGCTACAGTTTAGTTTACTTTATTCCCAAATTTGATCTCAAAAAAATGTATGTGTTTGGGTTGGTTTACACACTTATTTTTTGTTCGTTAAGTAATGTAGTGGTTGTGTTTTTAAACAAGCAAGTGCCTGGCTATGGTTGGCTGGGTTATATTGTTTCGCTGCTTATAATTATAAATACATTTAATTGCGTTATAATTTTAGGAAAAGAAAAAGTTAAGATCTATAATTTTTTAAATCTCATTCAACCGCTTCTATTACTGTTAGGATTAGGATTTTCACTGATCGTGTTAAAAGAATTTACATTTAGTGCTTACATCTTTCCTTTGTTATTATCCTTTGTGGTAGCATTTATTTATTCTACTGTAGTTGTATTAAAATTTGATCTGAAATTATCTGCCGGAAAAACCTTTGACATAAAACCAATAATCGTTAACGGATTAATATGTCAGGCTGCTGTGTTAATGCACATATTTTGCAACCGTTACAGTTATTATTTATTACCAAGCTCAGCCAAAGTAGGCTTATATTCCTCAGCATCTTCTTTAATAGAATCGGTTTTAATTATCGCTAATG
The DNA here is from genome assembly GCA_016787785.1 of Bacteroidia bacterium. Taxonomy (GTDB): domain Bacteria; phylum Bacteroidota; class Bacteroidia; order B-17B0; family Aurantibacillaceae; genus Aurantibacillus. Next base: position 221,994 of record JAEUTO010000006.1, read on the forward strand.
GAATATCGCCGGTATTGTTAGCAAGGGTTGCTAATACAGGTAATACGTTGCGGTCATCCGAAATGACGTTGAGCCTGAGCAAGGCGAGTTTAATTTTTAGTTTTCTGGCTGTGCTGGTGATCTTTTTATTACCCGAAGATTTTTTTATTTATTTATTGGGCGATGGGTATGTTGGAATTAAACGTTTAATGATGTTGTACTCTCCGGGAATTTTAATGGTGAGCTTTTTTGGCATCATTTCTAATTACTTTTCTGCATTGGGAAAATTAAAACTGACGCTGGTATGCAATAGTTTTGGTTTTATAATTGCGCTGGTGCTTGCACCCATCTTAATTAAGAAATATGATATTGATGGCGCTGCGTATACAGTAAATATAGCCTACCTGGCCGTCGCCCTGGCAATTGGAACGGCATTTTTTATCAATAATAAAATGAAGATACAACGCTTATTTAGTTTTAAGAACGATCTCAAGAATTTAAAAGATCTGGTTGCTTCAAAGAATTGATCTATTTATAGATCAGTTTGATCATTTGCTCATCTTTCTTATAAATATCAATGAAGATGTTTAATTTTTTATCCTCATTTTGCGGATTTTTTTTCGGCCTGCCTTTCTTATCCTTGGCTATTTCAACATTTGCGGTGTAATACCTCACGAAAATTGGTAATGGCTTCCTAAGATTGATCTGTTTTTGTTCAGGTCTTGCAAAATATGCGTTTAAAGTATCATAAGGTAATTTTAAAGTGTCATCACGTATTAAAAAACGTGCCAATTCTACAAACTTCTCTAACCGCATGCAGCCATGACTTTGGTAACGGTAAAAGGTTTTAAAGTAACGTTTGCTATTTGTATCATGTAAGTATACACCGTATTTATTATTAAAATTAAATTTACAAATACCCAAACTATTGTCATCGCCAATACGCTGTCTGAATTTTACCGGTAGATATTCTTTACTGAAACGTTTCCAATTTAATTTGCTCGGCGGAACAACTTCGCCTTTAAAATTGATGCACTCAAAATTATGTTTGTGTAAATAATTGGTATCGTGTTTTACCATTGGTAAGATCTCTTTCCAGGCAATAGTGTAAGGCACACTCCAATAGGGGTATACAAGCATGTAGGTTATCTTGCTTTTTAAAGTGGGTGTTTGAGTTTCGGGTTTTCCAACCACAATGCGGCTGTTTAAAACAAGGGTATCTTCTTTATGTTTTTTATCCCATTCATATACATTTATTTCAGCAGAAGGAATATTTACGATCGCGTATCTTTCAGGATATTTAGTTGGTTCCCAGCGCCAGCGCTCTAATGCCATTTCCATTTGACGAATGGTTTGTTCTTTTGATAAACTTAATGTTTGGCGGGTTAACTTCCCTAATTTTCCATCCGGCTCGAGATTGAATTTTTTTTGATATGATTTTATGGCGGTAGCTAATTTTAAGGAGTCATTTAACTTTAATGTATCATTATAATCGCCTGTTTTAATTAATTTTTGTTTAAGATCTTCTTTAAATTTTATAGTGTCGGTAATATTTTTAAAAGAAATAGTATCCCAATTTAGTTTTTCATTTTCAGCAACATAATTCTGTATTACTTGCTTTAAAAAATGGTAACCTGCATGTCTTGGTTCTAAAGAATCAAATGCTTCCCGCATTTTGCCTTGCTCCAGGCCCATTTTCAATATCTCAACCCAATTGGTATCTAATTTTTTTGGTTTCCATTCCAGTAAAATTGTATCAGTTGCAAAACGTCCTTTATTCAAATGCGCGCCAAATTTTAAATAAGCATCGGTAAATAATACTTCAGCTTCTGCAACAGCGGTAACGTTATACGCATCTTCTTTTTTATTATAGAATTCAGAATTTAATTGCTCCAGTTTTTTGAAATGATAATCGTTTGGATACAGACCATACATACGTGCATGTTTTATGATCGTGTATAAGGTATCTCCCAGTCTGGTCAATTTCCCTTTATCAGAAAAAATAAGCTGATTATTATCTCTCAATCTTTTAAAGAATGAAAAAGTAACAAGGGTGTCATTATTGATGGCAAGCAGTGTATCGCCAATAGAATTGTTATAAAAACCTTCAATAATTTTTATGGTTTCTGCATTTACATTTTGAGGCTGTTTTACTTCAATTTTTTTGGTCGTATCATTCGACTCATTTTTGCAAGCAGTAAAGTAAAGAAGTACGAATATTAAGGAGATTTTTTTCAACGATTAAAGGTATAAAAAATAGACTTGTGCCATCAAATTATTAATAAAATTTTTATTTCAAATTCAAATGATTAAGATCATTAAACTAATGAGTGTACAGCACCAATACGGCCTTAAAAAATTTCCTCAATTGCTAAGAAAATTATATCTTTGGTAAAATCTTATAATTGTCCCAAATGCCTGTAAAGATCATCGATTTTCCTAAAATACTCGATCCGAGAGGTAACTTAACGTTTATTCAAAATCCTACCCATATTCCATTTGAAATTAAAAGGGTTTTTTGGTTGTACGATGTGCCGGGTGGCGAGATAAGGGGCGGGCATGCGTACAAAGAGCAGGATGAAGTGATAATTGCTCTTAGTGGAAGTTTTGACGTTGTTATTACCGAGCCTGATGGTACCACAAAAAAATTCTCTCTGAACCGCTCATATTATGGTTTATATGTTCCGGCGCAAACCTGGAGGCATATGGAGAACTTCTCTACTAATTCGGTTGGTTTTCACTTATCGAGCCTCGAATATAATGCCGATGATTACATTCGCAGTTTCGAAACTTTTAAAAACAGCGCTAAGTAGGGTTATGAAAGCTACCGTAAACGATTGTAAACTTATTAACTTGCCTCAAATTGGCGATAGAAGTGGCCGTATCACAGCACTTAACAATAATTCTGAGATACCTTTTGCAATTAACAGGATCTTTTATTTATACGACATTCCTGGTGGGGAGTCGCGTGGGGCCCACGCTCATAAGGAATGTCACCAGTTTTTGGTTGCCGTTAGCGGATCTTTTGAAATATTATTGGACGACGGTAAAACACAAAGAACCGTAATGTTAAGAAGCCCAAATATTGGTTTGCATATTGCGCCTGGCATCTGGGCCTCAGAGATCAATTTTTCATCAGGATCTATATGTCTGGTATTGGCCTCGCATGTTTATCACGAAGAGGATTATATACGGAACTACAAAGATTATTTAGCCTATAATAGCTAATAATTTATGGTTATATTTAAATAAAGAAAACTGAATAATGAGTTCGAATAAAGAATTAAATTTTGATGATTTTAAGAAAATGGCTTCTGATAAAAGCCTTTCTGCTTCCGAAAAGATAGGGTTTCCTGATTCTTACCGAAAAGGCTTTTCTACAAAAATATTAAACGATATCAATTTAAAACTTCCTATTTATAATACTACAAATAAAGTAATTGTGGATATTGGTTGTGGTTGTGATGAATTAACCTTTGAATTAATTGAAGTGTGTAAAAAAAATAATCACACTTTAATTTTAATAGATTCTGAGGAGATGATACAGGATCTGCCATCGAGTGATAAGATCATTAAAATGGCAGGTAAATTTCCATTTAATGATGATCGCTTAAAAAAGTATGTTGGACAGATAGATTATATTTTATGCTACAGCGTAATTTTTTACGTGTTTGCCAATGATAATCTTTACGATTTCATTCATCAATCGGTAAATCTTTTAAAGGCTAACGGACATTTATTGATAGGCGATATTCCAAATATCGATAAGCGCGACAGATTCTTAGATTCTGAAGAAGGAAAACAGTTTTTAAAGAATAACAACCAGGTTAAGGGCTCAACAGCGCACGAAAATCGTGATCAAAAAATGGACGACAGTATTGTATTGGCTATTGTTACACGATTACGCCGTTTTGGTTGCGAGGCTTACATAATGCCTCAATCGGCCGATCTGCCAATGGCAAACCGCCGCGAAGATATTTTAGTAATAAGACGATAATTGGTTATGAATAAAACAAAAAAATTAATTTTATTTGGCGACAGCGCTTTTGCAGAGGTAGCTTACGAACTTTTTTCTCACGATTCTGAATATGAAGTTGTAGCTTTTACAGTTAACAAAGAATTTCTGAAAAAAGATAAATTATTTGGGTTGCCTGTAGTTGCTTACGAAGACGTTGAAAAGTTGTACCCGCCAAAACAATTTGATATGCACATTGCCTTGGTGTACAACACATTGAACCGTACTCGTGAGAAATTTTATTCTGATGCAAAACGAAAAGGATACACACTTGCCAATTATATTAGCTCAAGGGCTTTTGTTTGGCGTAATGTAACCATGGGCGATAATGTATTTATTTTTGAAGACAACACAGTACAACCATTTGTAAAAATGGGATCTAATATTGTTTTGTGGAGTGGTAATCATATTGGGCACCATTCTGTTTTGGGCGATCATTTGTTCATTTCTTCACACGTGGTTATTAGTGGTTTTTGCACCGTTGGCGATTATACCTTTATGGGTGTAAACTCAACGGTTGGTAACAATATTAATATTGGTAAAGATTGCCTGATCGGTTCAGGTTGTTTAATTGTGAAAGATACCGGCGAAGGGAAGCTATTTAAGGGCGCTGCATCTAAAGCAGACGAATTAAGTATTTACGATAAGTTTGGAATAAAATAATTTTTAAAAACATATAGTCATGAGCCAGATACAACACTACGGCGTAAATGAGTTTACGAAAACAGAAGAAGATAAAAGTGCAGTGCACGCAGAAGAAATTCTGATCAAAGGATTTACTATTGTTCCGGATGTTTTAACACCAGAAGAAGTTAACACCGCAAAGATCAAAATGGAAGAGGTGTATAAAAAACAGCTAAACGAACTTGAACCCGGCGTTATTGAAAAAATAAACGATACGGATATTGGAAGAGCATTGTTAGTGTATGATGATTTCTTTTTGCATAAAATAGCCCTTAATAAAAAAGTAGCTCAAGTGTTAAATCGCGTGCTTGGTAAATATTACATTATACGCGAACAAAATGGAATTATTAATCGCGCCAACTCTAAAAACTATCAGTTAAAATGGCACCGCGATCTGCTATACCAACATTTTACTTATTCAAGACCTTTTGCCGTAAGTGCTTTATTTTGCTTACAAGATTTTAATGAATTAAATGGCGGCACTTACATTTTACCTGCCAGTCAAAAAACCGAAGCTTTCCCTTCTGAAGATTACATTTTAAGGAACGAAATTTGTGCAAATGCACCAATTGGTTCTGCAATTGTATTTGACTCGATGCTATACCATCGTGCCGGACACAACAAATCGCAAAACGATAGAATTGGAATAAACAATATGTATGTACAGCCATATATTAAGCAAGCAATTAGTTTTCCCAGTATGTTAAAGGGTAAGTATAGCGATGATCCTTTTCTAAATTTATTTCTCGGTTACGATAGCGAGACAGATAGTGATGTAAAATCGTGGAGAATGAAACGCTTCAATCGCAAAAAATAATTCCCTGCAGTGGAGATCAAACGAAAGAAGAGAATTTTTGTACCCGACGGAAGCCTTTGGTGGTCGAAGACACACGCTATGACACCAGTTGTTGATGTGATGGAAGATCGCATCCGCGTTTATTTCTCATCGTTAGACGAAAAAAATATTGGACGAATTGGTTACGTAGATCTTGATAAAAATGATCCCGAAAAAGTAATTCACGTTTCTAAAGAACCTATACTGGATATTGGTATTGACGGTACTTTTGATGATAACGGTTTGATCCCTTCGAGCATCATAAATCATAACAATAAAAAATATTTATACTATCACGGCTTCCAGATCCAAAAAAAAGTAAGGTTCTCATTATTTACCGGCGTTGCTATTAGTAACGATAATGGACAAACATACAAACGTCATTCTAAAGTACCGTTGCTCGACCGTTGCGATGATGATATTTTTATCCGCTCCTTATCTTGTGTGATGAAAGAAAATAATTTGTTCAAGATCTGGTATAATGGTGTAAGTGAATGGACGGATGTAAAAGGTAAACAACTTCCAGTGGGAAATATCCGTTATATAGAATCTTCTTCCGAAATTAATTTTTCGGAAAGTAAAATTCACCATTGTTTGGCCCCAAAAGCACATGAATTTTCTCTGTCACGCCCTTTCGTATTTAAGCACAATAACCTCTACAAAATGTTGTTTTCAATACGTTTGAGGGAAACTGACAGCTATATTCAGGGTTATGCCGAGTCAAAGGACGGGAAGGACTGGACGAGGAACGATAATTTGTTAAAGATCTCTGAAAGCCACGAGGAGTGGGATAAAGACATGATCTGTTATACCAGTTTAGTGACCATAAACCACAAGAATTACCTCTTTTACAATGGTAACGGCTTTGGCGCCACGGGATTTGGCTATGCTGAAATTAATTTTTAAATTTGAGAAAACGTATTAAAACAATAAAGATAGATTATGGCACAAATTGAATGGACGAGAGCATCGCAGGACCAGTTAGAAGCACGTAAAGCATTTAGAGAAATGTATGTACATAGCCCAATCCCAATTGAGGATATATTTGTAAATTTTGGCTTATACATGCGTAGCTCATACCTGGCAAACGTATTGTGTATGGACGAGATCTATAAAAAAATACTTCCAATTCCGGGTGTTATTATGGAATTTGGTACTTGGTGGGGTAGTAACCTTACAATATTCAATAACCTTCGTGGTGTTTACGAACCTTATAACTATAGTCGTAAGGTAATTGGTTTTGATACTTTTACCGGATATCCTGATATTTTAAAGGAAGAAGACAAAGGTTCTCCATGGTTAAAACAAGGTAATTACGCTGTGCCTAAAGATTACAAAACGTATTTAGAGCAAGTGCTTGGTTACCACGAAAAAGAAAACCCACTTCCACACAAAAAGAAATTTGATCTTGTACAAGGCGATGTTACAAAAACATTACCGCAATATTTCATAGATCATCCTGAAACTATTGTTGCTATGGCATTTTTAGACCTGGGTATTTACGAAGCAACTAAAAAAACATTAGAAGCTCTAAAACCTCGTTTGGTTAAAGGATCTGTTTTGGTATTTGATGAGATCAACTGTCCTGAAATGCCGGGCGAAACTACTGCTTTAATGGAAGTGTTTGGCTTGGGTAAATACAAGATCGAACGTTCGCAATATACACCTGATAGAAATTTTCTTATCATCGAGTAAGAATTAATTCTTACTTATGAAACAGCCAGTTTGTAATTTGCAAACACAATAAATTAAACTGGCTGTTCCATGTGACAAATAAAAAAAAGTTAAAACAACACATGAAATGGATAAAAAAGGGCCAGCTTTTTAACCCCGACGGAAGTCTTTGGTGGAGCAAAAAGTACGCACTATATCCAAGCCCCTATTATATTCCTGAAAAAAATATCATTCGCGTGTTCTACGGAACCGTGGATGATAATTTTTATGGACGCACCGCCTATCTTGATCTTGACGCGGATGATCCGATGAAAATAAAACACGATCCAAAAGAATTTGTAATTGATCTTGGTATCAAAGGTACTTTTGATGATTGTGGCGCTACACCTGCTTGTGCGATCAAAGTTAACGGAAAAGATTTTTTGTATTACAGCGGTTTTTGTCGTTCACATCAATCACCGTATCATATTTTTTCAGGCTTATCTATCTTAAACGACGAAGGCGTTTATGAAAAATATTCTAAAGTGCCGGTATTAGACAGGACCGACCTTGAATATTTTGACAGGGCCGGGCAAAGCGTTATTGAAGATAATGGCATTTATAAAAGCTGGTACGTTTCCGGTATAACCTGGGAAACCCTGAACACAAAATTATTTACCAATAAACAAATGCCAGTGCATACTATTCGTTACGCTACTTCTATAGACGGCGTAAACTGGCAGGCTTTTGAAAAACCAAGCATAGAATTTGAAGGAGACGAAGAGTTTGGATTTGGTAGACCATGGGTTTATTATGACGGTAAAATTTACCGCATGTGGTATTCTATCCGAAAAAAGAACTTACCATACAGTATGGGTTATGCTGAATCACTTGACGGTGTTAACTGGACAAGAAAAGACAAAGAAGTTGGTATCCATGTCTCAGAAAGCGGTTGGGATAGCGAAATGGTTTGTTATGGGGCCGTGTTAAAAGTAAAAAACAAAACCTTTATGTTTTACAATGGCAATAATCAAGGAGCAACCGGCTTTGGTTTAGCTGAACTGGAAATGTAGTTTCGACAAGCTCAACTACCAGGTAATAAAAAAGAAAAGTGATAGAAATAATACCATATAGTGCAGAACAAAAAGACAAGTGGAACGACTTTGTAAAGAACGCAGACAATAGTAATTTTTTGTTTGATCGTAATTTTATGGAGTACCATAGCGATCGTTTTACAGATGGTTCTGTTTTGTTATTAGATGACAATGTTGTTTGTGGTGTTTTCCCTGCAAATAAAAGAGGAAATAATATTTACTCCCACCAGGGTTTAACTTATGGTGGATTGATATTGAACGAAAGAAAGAATGTACGAAAAATGATCAACTATTTTCATGCGCTTGCTTCATACTTTCACGCGCAAGGCATTGAAGAAATATATTATAAACCCATACCAAATTATATTTCAAAAACAGTTAATGACCTGGAGCATTTTATTTTTGCTGAATTAAAAGCTGAGGTTGTTAAAGTAGACACATCTTTTGTTGTTGATCTGAAGCAGGAATTAAAATTCCAGGAAAGAAGAAGAAGAAGCGTAAAAAAAGGCGAAAAAGTAAATACACGTGTTGAGATAGATAACAATTTTGAGAAATTCTGGAACGCTGTATTGATCCCTAACTTAAAAGATAAATTCGGCACCAAACCGGTTCACTCCTTGGAAGAAATAAATTTATTGCACTCACGTTTTCCAACACAATTATTACAGGCTAATGCTTATGTAAATGATGAAATTGCCGCGGGCGTAACGCTTATGGATTTTGAGGGAACCATTCACTGCCAGTATATTTCTTCTACCGATCATGGCCGCGATTGCGGCGCAATTGATTTTTTATTTAATAATTTAATAAATTTATACCAGCCTTCTAAAAAATATTTTAGCCTTGGTACTGCAAATAATGAAGGAAATGATATTAACTTTGGATTGACAGAATGGAAAGAGGGTTGGGGCGGAAAGATACATGCACACTTTTATTATAAATTCAAAACAGAAAATAGTAGTAACTTAGTAAGATTTATTTCGTAATGCCGAAGATAAGTATCATAACACCTTGTTATTTTAATGGAGATAATATCCCTGTTACGTTTCCTGTTTTGTTAGAGAACGAAAAGAACTTTCCTGAAGGCACACAAATAGAATATGTGTTTGTTGACGATGGGTCAAAAGATAATACGTTCGAACAATTAAAAAAGGTTCAGGCAGCACATCCCGATAAAGTAAAAGTGATTAAACTTTCGCGTAATTTTGGAGCAAACAATGCCAGCTTTGCCGGTATTTGCAATGCCACCGGCGATTGCTGTGTTATTCTATCGGCCGATCTGCAGGATCCGCCGGAATTGATCCCTCAATTATATGCGCACTGGTTAAAAGGCTACAAATTAGTTTTAGCACAAAAAACAAACCGCGAAGATTCTTTTATTACAAAACTATTCTCTAATACTTACCACAATTTGGTAAGAAAAATTATTCTCAAAAACTCTCCTAAAGGTGGTTTCGATCTTTGGTTGTTTGATAAAACACTGCGTGACGAGATCATAAAAATGAACGAGAAGAATTTTCATTTACCAACTCTATTCATGTGGCTGGGGCCTGAGTATGTTAGCATTCCTTATACCCGCAGAAAAAGGGAAATTGGTAAATCGGGCTGGACCTTCTCTAAAAAATTAAAAACATTTATTGATAGTTTTGTGGCCTTTACCTATTTGCCTTTGCGTATGATAAGTGTAATGGGTATAACGCTTGGTTTTTTATCTATCATTTACGCTATCAGTATTTTGATCAATAAATTCTATTCGGGTGTACAGGTAGAAGGTTGGTCATCTTTAATGATCGTATTATTATTCACTTCTTCCTTTATCATGATCTCTTTAGGAATAATTGGCGAATACCTGTATCGTACGTTAGACGCGGCACGCAACAGACCAAATTTCATCATCGATCAAAAACTCGATGAGACTTCGGGAAGCAAAAAATAAATAATTTCTTAGTTAATTCTAAAACGGCGGCTCAAAGTCTTCAATATCGTTGCGTTTTACGATATCGGTAGTTGATTCATCTGTTTTATCCCAATTCTTAGAAGCAACAGTTTTAGTTCCTGAAGTTAAAAAATCAGTGTTTTGTTGTAATGGTCCCGGATTATTTTGTCCGTAAATAATATCCTGGCCTTCTGTATAATCAAGATCAGCAAACTTGGCGTATTGCCCAATAAAACGCAGTTTAACGGTCTCTAAAGCACCGTGCCTGTTCTTGGCTATAATAACTTCAGCGCGTCCGCGTGTAGGCTCGTTATTCTCATCTACTTCCAAACCATAATACTCTGGTCTGTAAATAAACATTACCATATCCGCATCCTGCTCAATAGCACCAGATTCACGGAGATCACTTAATTGTGGGCGTTTACTGCCTCCCGGTCTGTTCTCAACCTGGCGACTTAATTGTGAAAGTGCAATAATAGGGATCTCTAATTCTTTTGCTAAACTTTTTAATCCACGAGAGATCTGACTGATCTCCTGCTCACGGTTTCCTTTTCCGTCAGGCCCGCCACTCATTAATTGTAAGTAGTCAATAATAATTAATTCTACTTTTTGGTTCTCTTTTAAACGGCGCGCTTTTGCACGTAATTCAAAGATCGATAAAGCGGGCGTATCATCAATATACAAAGGTGCAACAGCCAGTTTTTTAATACGCTCGTTTAATTGAACAAACTCGTGATTATCTAAATTTCCTTTTAAAATTTTATCCTGTGCAATTTCTGTTTCGCTCGAGATCAAACGTTTTACTAATTGCAAGCTGCTCATCTCTAGTGAGAAAATGGCAACAGGTTTATTAAATTCTACCGCTGCATTCTTTGCCATAGAAACCACGAATGCTGTTTTACCCATACCGGGCCTTGCAGCTAAAATTAAAAGATCAGATTTTTGCCATCCACCGGTGATCCTATCCATGGCGGTAAAGCCACTCGGCACTCCCGATAAACCATCCGTTTGATTAGCCGCAGTTTCAATTTCTGTAATTGCTTTAGCAATTAAAGTGCTCATCTTATCGTGCTGTTTACGCACGTTAGAATCTAAGATCTCAAAAATATTTTTTGTTGTCTCATCAAGTAATTCAAAAACATCGGTGCTGTCTTCGTAAGCTACTTTAATGGTTTCTGTGCTCAGGCGAATTAATTCGCGTTGTAAATATTTTTGTGCAACAATACGCGAGTGAAATTCGATGTTGGCAGAAGACGCAATGCGGTTAGTTAAAGCAGAAACATAATAGGCCCCACCAACAACTTCAAGCTCTCCGGTGCGTTTTAATTCCTGAGTAACGGTTAAAATGTCAACCGGCTCGGAGCGGTTAAATAATGCAACCATGGCAGCAAATACGCGGCCATTTTGTTCTTTGTAAAAAGCTTCAGGACTTAAAATATCAATTACGGTACTTAAGGCTTCTCTCTCTAAAAGCATGGCGCCAAGCACAGCTTCTTCTAATTCTACTGCCTGAGGTGGAAGTTTTCCTATCTCATTCGCACCTGTAGAAGGGTTAGTAAATATGCGTTTACGGGTCTTATTTTGATTATCTTGATTCATATAAAAAAGTAACTGGTTTTATCTCCCCGTACCATAGCTTTGCGGCCGTTTTAAAAATTACGCCGGAAACAAAGCTATACCACAGGGGGGAGGCAAATGTGCGAAAAATTGCTTCATCTTAAATTTACGAAACCCTCAGTTATATTCATAACTTGTGCATAAATATTGTTTCTATGTGTAAGCCCAATAAAATCAGCACTTTCAGACCATCGTCTTTGTTCATAAATCCAAAAAGCACTTCTTAACAGAGGTGCTGTTAGGGAATTGTTAATTGTTTATTACGGTTCATTTTCAAGCGATTAAAGTTTTTAAGAAAAATTCTGTTTGAATTTTGATTAATTTTAGTATCTAATTTATGAAGGTTTTATTCGCCGATTCCAATCATGACATTCTTCATGAAACGCTTATTAATTCAGGCTTTGACTGTGATCTGTTCTGGAATAAAAGTTCCGAAGAATTAATTTCTATTTTACCAAATTACGATGCCCTTGTAATACGAAGCAAGTTCAAGATCACAAAAGAAATTATAGATAATTGCCCCAGATTAAAATGCATTGGCAGGGTAGGGGCAGGTATGGAAAATATTGATGTTACTTATGCCGCAACAAAAAAAATTATTTGTGTAAGTGCGCCGGAAGGCAACAGGGACGCACTTGGGGAACATGCTATTGCAATGTTGTTAATGCTTTTTACAAATTTAAAAAAAGCAGATGCAGAGGTTAGGAAAGGAATTTGGTTGCGTGCAGAGAATCGTGGTTTTGAAATAAAAGATAAAACCATTGGCATAATTGGTTATGGCAAAATGGGCAGCGCCTTTGCTAAGAAGCTAACGGGTTTTGATTGCAACATTTTTGTTTACGATAAATATCTTTCGGGCTTTGGTAATGATCAAATTACCGAAACAACACTAGATAAACTCTTTGAAGCTTGTGATATTGTTAGTTTGCATGTGCCACTAACAAAAGAAACTGAGTTTATGGTAGATGCCGCTTTTATAAATAAATTTAAAAAGGATATTTATATTATTAATACATCGCGTGGTAAAAATCTTAAAACGGCCGACCTCGTTGCGGCATTAAAAAGTGGAAAAGTGAAAGGTGCTTGCCTGGATGTTTCAGAATACGAGAGCGTTTCGTTTGAGCAAATAGAAAATAAAGATATGCCTGAGCCTTTAAATTATTTAATAAACTCTGATAAAGTTGTTTTAAGCCCGCATATTGGTGGTTGGACACATGAAAGCAATTTTAAAATGAGTAAGATAATTGCCGAGAAAATGATAGAGGTTCTTAAGTCTTAATAATCTACAGTAAACTGTGGTGTGGTAACCACATTTGAAGTATGGCCGCCTTCATCCAAAGCAAAAATAACGTACTTAAATACTTTAATAGAATCTGCAGGTCTGAACTCATTCATAGGAATGTAAATTTCTCCCTTAATAGATTTTCCTTTAAAACCATCGCCCGGCTGTGTAATAATTTTTGCAATATTAAAAGTGTCAGAAATATTAGTGTCAAAAAAACCGGTGAATTGTTTTGTGCCATTATTGTAATAATAGAACTTCATGATGAGGTTTGGTAAATTTGTAGATTTTTCTCTGAAGATATCACCATCACCATCCTCGTAACCTAAAACCATTGAACCGTTATCAATGCCGTTTGATTTGGAAGAAGTAAAATCAATAAATTCAATAGTAGGTTCAGGCGATTTGCTTGGCCTTTTTACACAGGCAAATCCAAACATACAGATCAAAAATATAATTACAATAAAACGCATCTTTCTAAAATTCAATACATAAATTTACAAAAATATTGGCTTTTAACCAAACAGCTTGTTTAATAACGAAAACAACATATTCAATATTGCCTCGCAAAGAGAGTTTTTAGAACTTTCTTTAAGTATTTTTAACTTTCAGGCCATACAAAATCCGGTGTATGCCCGGTGGATAAAGCTTTTAGGAGTTGATCCAGCCAATGTTAAAACACTGGAGCAGATCCCTTTTTTACCCATAGAATTCTTTAAAACGCACCAGGTTGTAAGTTCGCCAATAGGTCAAAACTCTGTTCAGTTTACCAGCAGTGCTACAACATCGCAAGTTCCGGCAACACATTTTGTAAATGATATTTCGATCTACGAAAAAAGTTTTTTAAGAGGATTTGAATTGTTTTATGGAAAGCCATCTGAATTTTGCATCCTGGCTTTATTGCCAAATTATTTACAACGCAAAGGTTCCTCGCTGGTTTATATGTGCGATAAATTAATAAAAGATTCAAAGCATCCATTAAGCGGATTTTTTTTGGATAATATAAATGATCTTATTTTAAAAATAGAGCAATTAAAAAAAACAAAACAAAAAGTAATTTTAATTGGCGTCTCTTATGCACTAATGGATCTTTGTGATAAAGGAATGCATCTGACAGATAATTTTATGGTGATGGAAACCGGCGGCATGAAAGGCACACGCAAAGAAATATTAAAATCAGAATTACATGCCTATTTAAAGAACGGTTTTAAGATCAACAACATTCAAAGCGAGTATGGTATGACAGAATTATTAAGCCAGGCTTACAGTTTAGGAAATGAAGAATTTTCTTCGCCACCCTGGATGCAATTTTTAATACGGGAAATTGAAGACCCTTTAAAAATGAGAACAGATCATAAGACCGGCGGTATCAATGTAATTGACCTGGCGAATGTAAATTCATGTTCTTTTATTGCCACAAAAGATCTTGGCAAAATAAATGATAATAATAAACTGGAGTTAATGGGCCGTTATGATAACAGTGATGTTAGGGGCTGTAATTTGATGGTAGGGGATTTATAGTTATCTTTAATAAAACGACTTCTAAGTAATTGATAAAACTATTTAAATATTTAGTATTTGGCTTTGTACTTGTAATTATAGTTACTTGTAAAAAGAAAACAAGTATCAGGGTAAAACTATTTAATCCTGCGTTAAATGAATACGTAGCAAATGGTACTGTTGTGTTAGTTGAAAAAAAAGGTGATAGCGGAGGTGGTATATTTAGCGGTACTTCCAGCTGTAAAGAAGTTGCAAGCGCCGTTACCGATGCGAATGGTGAATGCTATTTTGATAATGAAAAATTGCGATCGAACCGTGATTATTTTCTTGCCGTAAAAGAAAGTTGGGGGTCAGAACAAGGCTACCCATGCGGAGGGAGTTATTTTGGAAATGTTGAAAAAGGAGGGACACATGATATGGTTGTTATTGATGAGGCAGATGGTTATTTCCAAATACAATATAATAATTTATTGAACCCATCTCAGCAAGATGATAGTTTAATAGTAAGCCTTGTGAGTATTGAATACAATAATCCTAAAGGTGGAGTTGTTCAAGGAAATGGGGGTGTTTTTGGAAACTGGAATTATTATGGCCAAAATGGATTTCCTTTCCCATCAACTATAATTGTTACACCAATAAAAACAAAAGGACAAAGATTAAAACGTACTATTCGAAAAAGAAAAATGGGAATTGTAACAACTACAATTGATACTGTAAAAGTTTATCCAAAGCAAACCACGATAATACCAATAAACTGGTAAGAAAATTAACTAGCCCTGTCTTCCTGCCAATAAGAACATCACAGCCATTCTCACAGCTACACCATTCTCCACCTGATCTAAAATAATGGATTGTTTACTGTCGGCTACATCACTGGTTATTTCAACCCCACGATTGATGGGGCCAGGGTGCATGATGATAATTTTTTTGGAAACAGAGTCAAGAATTTCTTTATCCAAACCGTACATCATAGAGTATTCTCTAAGTGATGGAAAATATTTTATATCCTGGCGTTCTAACTGAATGCGTAGCATGTTTGCTACATCGCACCAGTCTAAAGCTTTTTTAAGATCCAATTCTACTTCAACTCCTAAAGAGGTAATGTGTTTTGGTATAAGGGTTAAAGGGCCGCATACTTTCACAATCGCGCCTAATTTTTGCAGGCAAAATATATTTGAAAGTGCCACGCGCGAGTGTAAAATGTCGCCAACTATCACCACTTTTTTGCCTTTAAGATCGCCTAATCGTTCTTTGATAGAGAATGCATCCAATAAAGCTTGTGTAGGATGTTCGTGTGCGCCATCGCCGGCATTAATTATTTTTGCGTTTACTTTTTTAGATAAGAATACTGCTGCACCGGCGCTGGCGTGACGCATAACGATCATGTCCACTTTCATCGCTAAAATGTTATTTACCGTGTCTATTAAGGTCTCGCCTTTTTTTACTGAAGAGTTGGAGGCTGAAAAATTAATGGTATCGGCGCTTAAACGTTTTTGAGCCAGCTCAAAAGATAAGCGTGTGCGGGTAGAGTTTTCGAAGAATAAATTGGCAATGGTTATATCGCGGAGCGAAGGAACTTTTTTAATGGGACGATTAATAACTTCTTTAAAATTTTGAGCCGTGGTTAAAATAAGATCAATGTCGTTTTTGGTGAGGTTTTTTATGCCGAGGAGATGATTAACGCTTAAGTGGCTCATTTATTTTTTGAAAGTGTAGTTTCAAAAGCTAAAGTTAGCTTTTATTTTTTAATTGAGAAATTATTTTTTTGTAGCTGGTAAATAGCGTTCTTTAATAATATTGAGATGATGCGCGGTATGCCCACAAATAGTGAATCCTATGGAGTTTACCGTAGCCGGACCCGAAGGCGTTTGTCCTGCTAAATCTAATATCTCGGCAGAAAATGATCTGTATAAACAAATAACTCCTGCCCTTACTGCTTCAAATTCCTCAAGTATATCTTTTAATGTGCGCGAAGCTGCGTGACTATTGGCTCCATATAAATTCTCATCGTAGGAATGGGGTACTTGTTTATCTCCCCTTGCAAAGGTTAATGCTCTTGTGCTAAAAATGCGTTCTGTGTCTATGCAATGGATCAAAACTTCTTTAATGGTCCATTTTCCATCTGCATAAGCAAAATTTTCAAGATCGGCCGGAATGCTTTTTATAAAATCGAGTTGTTCTTTTTTGGTTTCTGTTAAAGCGGTTAAAACGTCTTGTTGCTTAATTAGACCGATGTAATAAATATAATACTCGGGACAATCTTCTTTTTTTGGTCTCATGTTATTTATCAAAAAGGGTAATACGGTCTTTGCCGTCTGTTTCCTGCCACTCAACTTTTACGTTTTGTGTTTCAATAGAATCGATAGTGATACCGATATATTTTGCCTGAATAGGCACGTGGCGCGCAAGTCTGCGGTCTACCAAAACTAAAAGCTCAACATCTTTCGGTCTTCCAAAATCCAGCATGGCATCTAACCCAGCGCGAATGGTTCTTCCGGTAAATAATACGTCATCTACCAAAATAACATTCTTATCCTCGATGGTAAAATTTATTGTTGTTGGATTAGGAATAAGTTCTTTTTTTCTAAAATCATCGCGGTGAAAAGTAATATCCAATTCGCCGCAATTGATCTTCTTGTTTTTTAAAATACTTTGTAATTCTTTTTGAATACGCTTGGCAAGAAAGATGCCGCGTGGTTGTAAACCAATAATAACGGTCTCGTTAAAATCGTTATGCACCTCAATTAGCTCGTGGCACAAACGTTTTATTTTAACATCAAACTGATTTTTTTCTAATAATATCTTTGGTTGCACAATTATTATTTTAATTAAGTAAAATTAGGATTAACAAAGTTCAAAAACAAATCTATACTTATTATTTTGGTTCTGTGGCTTTGCCTTCTAATGTAAAATACTTTGTTACGCCTGCTTGCGAAGTTTTGTAAGTTGTATTTTCCTGTAAGGTAATTTCATCAAACTCTGGGTTTAAGATTGCTTTGCCCGACAGATCTATAACTCCCCACTTGCCTGCCTGTTTTATCTTGATAGACGAAACAGAGGATAATACATCAATTTCTTCGAATACCGGCGCTATTATAACACCTTTTTTATATTGATAAACACCCCATTTGCCGTCTTTTTTAATTTCAAATCCAGCTTGTGTGTGATCAATTGAATATCGTGGATTGAATAAATATTTATCGGTTACCGAGGTTTTTAAAACAGGTTTATCATAATCAGGATTATCAAAAAAGTGTACAAATCTTATGTCTTCATAATCAGGAAGCAATAACCACTTTAACGTTTTTTGATCTAATAGTCCATACTTACCACCGGATAATTTATCTATATCAATTATTGGAGTTACAGTTTTATAAGTTTCATTTCCACTTGCGTCAACTTCTATCTGCTCAACAGGCGGGCCAAGCACAGTGTAGCTTGTTGCTGTTCCACCTTTTTGAAAAAGATAAACTGCATCCTGTAATTCATTATCTATTGAAAAAAGTTGTTCATGGCTAAAGGCAACGTCAATTAAAGGCTTACCCAAAAGATCAAAATAACCGTAACTACCGTTTTTCCAAACCTGTATAGTTCTATCAAGCATCCATCCATCTGCAATACTATCGTATTCAATTGGAATAATAATTTTACCCGTTAGGTCTGCAGCACCCCATTTGCTGTCTTTCTTCAGGTAAACCGGTAAAATAGAAATGCTACTGTTGTGCATGTTAAACGAAGAATCACTATAACTGTGTCTTCTGTGCTGTTCTTTCTCGGAATAATATAACATAAAAGTTATTTTATCATATATAACAGGTAAAATCTCTTTTCCATTTGGTCCAACCACTCCAAATTTTCCACCGGTAATTTTTTTATTGTAAATAGCAGCTTCAAGCGTTTTGTAAGGCATATAATTTCCCATCTCATCTACATTTTCAATTTCTACAGAGTCTCTGCCATTACTAACATATTCGGTTAGAACTCCGCCCTGATTCCATAGATATCCCAAAACACTGGCCCATCCGTTACCATAATTTTCGTAGATCAATGGTATGATATTCTCTCCATTCATCGGGTGTAAAAAATCTCCTTTACCATTCGTGATCCCGAATTTTCCACCAAGCACTTCGTCCTGATATTTTGAATTTAAGATACTACCGCCCTGGTTAACAATAAAATTAGGAAGATAATGGTTAAGAACATCTACTTTCCTGGCCATTGGTTCGATCAGATCAAAACCAGGACCACATATAATATTCTTTACCGAGTCGATAAAATAATAGTGCTTGCCAATTTGTGTAGTGTAAACAAATTCATTGGTTTGATAATTTTGAATAACATTAACAACACTGTCAAAATATGGCAATACGCGCCAGCTATTTTTAGGTAAACTATAAATACCCCACTTGCCGTTTTTCTTAACCTGCATGGCATTTTCAGACTGCTTATCTTTTACTTCATCAAACTCAGCATCAGCTTTATTGTGACCAACAAATCTGTATTTATTGTTTATGACAAACATTGGTGTATTATAAATATCAGCGATGGAATCGGCAACAATAGCTTTGTTTACAACAAGATTTGTGTCGGTAAAAAAATATTTCCCTCCATTTTTAACAGCTGCAATATTTGAAAGGTTAACGATGGTATCCCATTCGCAGTTTAGCAGTTCTTTTCCTTTATAATTAATTATGCCGTATTTTTTCGCATTGCTTACAAGTATTTTTTCGTTAAGACCTTTACCTGAAAAAGAGCTAAAAGTATCATACTCTTTACCAACTTTATTCATTCTCATATCCAACAATTGTTTTTTATTGCCTTCCGTTGTAACTAAAATAGTACTGTCGTTATCTTTATCTTTTGCAGTCTTATTAAAAGGTGTAGTTAACCATAATTCATAATTTTTATTTAAGATAAATTTCTTCTCTTTTTGAAAGCCAACAACAAAAGAGCACTCAGGTACTTCTAGAAAACTTCGGTACGTTCCGGGAGAAACGACCAATTTTAAAGGATCAAAACTATACACTGCTTCGCCTTCCTTAGCGCTAACAATATACAAAGCCGGATTTACAGAACTATTTCTTATGGCCGTAATATTTTTGAGTAATGCGTTACCATTAAGGTCATAAATGTCATACAGGTTTTTTGCGTTTCCGATCTTTATGATGTTGTTTGATATTATTGGTTCGGCTTTATTCTTTGCGGGAATGATAATTTTTCCTGATTGGTTGATAACGCCAAACAGGTTTTTTGATTCAAATAAAAAAAGTATGATATCTCTTTTGTAATACAAAGCTTCAATAGAAGTAAGCGGTATTGAAACAGGTTTTAATTTTTCATCCAAAATAAACAGACCTTCTTTTTTTTCTGCAACTAAATATTCTTTTGCATCGCGGTTATTCTCGTCAATAAAATAATGGAATTTTACATAGTCTGTTTGTCCTATCAGATTACCTCTTTTATCATATACATCAGTCGTTTTTGAATTGTTATTACGTGCGAAAATGTAATGCACCGATTTTGTCATCTCATCATAATTGGGTGCAATAATTACTTTATTATTTTGTTGACAAGCATATTTATTGGTTGCTGCATCGCGATAAATGGTTACGTTAGGAAAGCTTCGCCCTTTTTTTGAGAATACTTTGCCGTTTGAATCAACCCGCCATCCAAACTCATCATTGAATAAAACGGATACTTTTGCTTTTGCCGCGCTATCGGATAGATCTTTACCATAATTTACAAGAATAATATTCTCGTTTACAATTGGCTGACCCTGGCGGTTATATAAATTGGAAATTGGCAAACCATTTAATTTATTATGATCGCCAACATATATGCATTCGTTAGTGAGAAACTTATAGCTTCTGTTATCGGGTCTTATCAGCCAGTTTCCTTTAATGTCAATGATCCCGGTCTTCTCTTCTTTATCCTGCTCATTAAAAAAAAGCTTATTTTGTAGGGAATCGTTTTTAGAAACAGTAACAATTAAAACGTCGCCCGACTTTGAAACAATAGGGTAAAGGTTGGTACCAACACTATTACCCACTTCGTCAATCAAAATACGATTATTACTACTAAAAAATTGAAAAAATGATTTGCCTGTCAATTCATCTATTATTTTGGAATGGCTGGTATAAGTATCAGGTTTAATTTTTTCCTTGCCTAAGGAATCAATAATACCACGATAATCTTTATAATATACAAGATAGCAGTTGGGCGATAAGAATTCTATACTTTGATATTTAGGTTCACATATTATATTTGGATAGCCCGGGCGGGCTAAAGCATATTTTTCGTTGACCTCGATGATACGGGTCTGTTGTGCATAATAAGTGAAACACGAGAACAGTTGCAATACGATCGGGTAAGCGAACCTCATGGGTAAAATTTTAAATGATAATTAAAATAACGCTAAATATTTGAAATAAACAATAAGCATTATTAAAGGTTTTTAAAGCCTATCATTCTTTGTTCTTGCTGTCAAGAATTATAGTTACCGGCCCATCGTTAATTAATTCTATTTGCATATCTGCACCAAATTGGCCCGTTTTGCATGGTTTGCCGAGCAATTTTTCTGTCTCAGAAATAAATCTCTCATATAAAGGTATAGCAACTTCGGGTCTGGCAGCTCTGATAAATGAAGGTCTGTTACCTTTTTTTGTAGAGGCATGTAAAGTAAACTGGCTAACAATTAAGATCTCTCCTTTGATTTGTTTTATGTCGAGGTTTAATTTGCCTTCATTATCTGCAAATACGCGCATGCTGCAAACTTTAGCGCATAACCAGTCAATATCGTCGTTGGTGTCGTCATTCTCAATCCCTACAAGTATTAAAAAACCCTTATTAATAGATGAGTACAGGCTGTGATTTATTGAAACAGTTGCTTTTGTAACCCTTTGTAAAACCAAGCGCATAATTTTTTATCTTTAACACAAAAATAACTAAAATGAAGAAAGTTTTAATTACCTCATTGTTTTTATTGCTATTTGTTTCTTGTAAGAAAAAAGAAACCGTTGAGGAAGAAGTTGTGCCTGAACCTGCCCCAACAGTAAGCTGTCCTACTTGTAATTTTCCTGATACAGTATTTACAAGTACTGCCGCAGGACCAAAACTCATCTTTAAATTTAAATTCGATAGCACACAACAACGCTTAGATAATTTTGCAATGCCTGCAACTTTGCCAAGTACTAATGAGGCGCAATCGCCAAAATTTAACGGCATGAGCGCGCATTATATAGAAATGACAAAATATGATACCACGCAGGTTGGGCATGGTGTTGTTCTTTACAGGGCGGAGGAGACCAATTGTGGCGGCGCTAATGCTATCACATTTTGCAAATCGATAGTTGCTAAAGAAGGCGATGTTTTCTTTTCGGTACCAATTGCAAGTATAACACCGGGAACCTACAAATGGTTAAGAGTATCGTTAGCTTACCAAAACTATGACATAAAAATAAAAACAAATTCTACCGGAACTATAAATGGAACGATCGCATCGTTTGTAGGCTTTAATACCTATGTTTCTAAGTACAAAATGCACAATGCGGTAATGACACCAACATTAAATGGCGCTGGCAATAAATTACAGGGCTATTGGGGTTTTTATACCAACTATGCAAGCACAGATATAAAGCTGGAAGGACAGGCTGCAAAAACAACTGTTGTTAACCCAAATCCAGGTTCTGCAATACCTCCCGGAAGTTGTTTGGTTACCGGAACTTTTGTAACAACTGCAGCGCCAAACGTATACGCACCTTTAGTAATTACCGGAACTGAAACATCAGATATTATCATTACAGTTTCACTTTCAACCAACAAAAGTTTTGAATGGACGAAGGTGAATGCCGATGGACTATACCAACCGGATGCAGGTGAAACTGTTGTGGATATGGGGTTACGTGGCATGAAACCAATGCATTGATAGTATAAATCATACATAATAGTATTGTTTTTTTGCTTTTTAATTTGAATAATAAAATTTTTACAATGAAAAATTGTTTGTCCTTATTTTTTCTTTTTGTACTTAGTAATGCATTTTCGCAAAATCCATTAAATGCCTACGCAAATGTTACCGCAATTTCAGGAACATCATTATCAGTTAACAATGTAAACGAAACCTTTCATTCATTTGAAGACAACCAGTTTGTTATTGTTATGCAGATGCAAGATGACGTTATTGGCACGAACACCACAAACGTTGTTACTTTTGGCAATATTGGCGCCATGTTAAATGCTGGCAGGTTTGAAGTAGCCAGAATAGCCTCACATACAGAAGTGGCCTCTCTCCCTAATTCCATTACATTAGCTTCGCCATTAGCAAATACTTATAACATTGGTACTAATTCGTCTGTACAAATAATAAGCTACCGTATGTTGGGTACAAACTTTACCTCCACTGCCAATATAGGCACACTTGCCTGGAATGGATTCATCGGTGGTGTTACGGCTTTATCAGTTACCAGTACATTTTCATTGAATCATAATATTACGGCAAACGGTGCGGGTTTTCAGGGTGGTGTAAAAAATACGCCAAATGGTTATTCTGCCTGCAATACTACAATGTACTCCACAACATTAACTACATTGTT
This sequence comes from Bacteroidia bacterium, assembly GCA_016787785.1. Taxonomy (GTDB): domain Bacteria; phylum Bacteroidota; class Bacteroidia; order B-17B0; family Aurantibacillaceae; genus Aurantibacillus. Next base: position 245,180 of record JAEUTO010000006.1, read on the forward strand.
TGCTGGTAAAGGCCAGGGAATTTATAAAAGAACCAATGTGAATTTTGCGGCAGCGCGCGGAAGAATACTGAATGGCGGCGGTGGTGGTAATGATGTGAATGGCGGCGGTGGCGGTGGTGGAAATTACACAAGTGGTGGCGATGGCGGTTCAGGCTGGACACCTTCGGGTGCAGGATGCAGTCCGATTGCCGGCGGTTTGGGTGGATTGTCCTTAGTTGCTTCTATAAATGCATCACGCGTATTTATGGGCGGCGGTGGCGGTGGCGGACACGAGAATGACGGCGTTGGCACAGTGGGTGGTGCCGGAGGAGGGATTATTTTAATTAGAGCAAATACACTTGCAACAAATTCATGCGCGGGTATTTCAATTTCAGCAAATGGTATAACACCAGGCAATGCATCAAACGATGGTGCCGGTGGAGCAGGAGCAGGCGGCTCAATTGTTCTACAGATAAATACTTATAGTATTTCCGGTACCTGTCCGCTTACAGTCTCATCAAACGGAGGAAGTGGTGGCTCCAGCATAACTACCGGCGCGCATGGTGCAGGGGGCGGCGGCGGCCAGGGAGTGGTAATATATTCTTCGGCGCAACCAACGGTTAATGTTACAACTACTACATTGCCCGGTGCAGGTGGTAGCAGTTGTTCGGGTTGCGGCGCGGCGGTAAATGGTGTAGCAGGTGGCGGACCAAATAACTCAGGTATTATTGTAAATACCTCGGGTGTATTGCCAATTGAACTTTTAAGTTTTAATGTAACCTGTTCAAATAAAAAATGCGAAATAGATTGGGAAACAATTACAGAAAGAAATAACGATTTTTTTGAAGTTGAAAAAAGTACAGATGCTATTGATTTTTACTTGTTGGAAAAAGTCAAGTCAAAAGCCGTGAACGGAAACAGCAATTCTAAAATAAAATATGCGACAACAGACAACGAACCTGTAAGCGGAACGAGTTATTATCGATTGAAGCAAACAGATCTTGATCAGTCATTTCACTATTCGAAAATAATTTCTGTTGCCAATACACTAGGAGATAATATTTCTTTTGTTGTTTATCCAAATCCAAATAAAGGCGAATTCTCGGTAAATGTTACAGGTATAGAAAATAATCACGATGTGGATGTATTTATATATTCTGCTTCAGGAAAAATGATCTATAATGCGAAAACGGATTCAGATAGCATAAGAAATAAACAATTCTCTTTTCAGTTAGGACCTGATACGGCGAATGGATTATACAAGATCGTATTTATGCTTGAAGGCATAAAATACACCTGCAGTTTTATAATCCAATAAATAAAAATAGAATTTGCAATTAAGTTTTTTGCTTGAATTTATTGATGGCATTAACAGTAAACTCTGACAGAACAAGTGTACCGCTCATACCGGCACGCTCGATCAAAAGCTCATCCCAGTTCTCGGTACCTTTCCACATTACTTTTTTAAGCATGGCCATGGCTTCGGGATTACTTGTAGCTAATTTACCTGCAAGAGTTTCAATACCTTTATCCATTTCTTCAGCAGAAGAAAATAGTTCGGCATACAAACCTTTTTCTTTTGCCCATTGCGCCGTTTGCCATTCAGTTGCGTTAATAGTTAAGTGACAAAAAGCAGAATTACCAACTTTACGCTCTACTGCAGGGCCAACCACAAAGGGTCCAATACCAACAGCCAACTCACTCAATTTAATGGAAGCAGCATCTGTTGCAAAAGTATAATCGGCGCTGGAAGCAATACCTACGCCACCACCAACAGCCTTACCCTGTACACGTGCAATAACAAATTTTGGGGCTTTGCGCATGGCATTAATTACAGCGGCAAAACCTGAGAAAAATTTTAAACCTGTACCAATATCTTTAATGGCTATTAACTCATCAAAACTTGCGCCGGCGCAAAAAGCTTTATCGCCTTCACTTTTTAATACGATAACTTTTGCCGCATTATCTTTTCCGAGTTTTTCTATTTCTGCTGCAAGGTTACGTAATTGCGTACCCGGCATAGAATTACTTTGAGGATGAAAAAATGTAATTGTTCCTATCCCGTTCTTTATTTCTGATTTTACGAATGGTTCCATAAAAAATTAAATGAACATCATTACTGGGTTCTCGATAAACGTTTTTAATGTTTGAAGGAATGCTGCTCCTGTTGCGCCATCTACACTTCTGTGATCGCAAGCTAAAGTAAGCATCATTGTATTTCCCGGAACAATAGCGCCGTTCTTTACAACCGGCACCTGGCGAATAGCACCAACTGAAAGGATACACGACTCGGGTGAATTAATAATAGATGTAAATGATTCTATACCAAACATACCCAAATTAGAAACAGTAAATGTATTCCCTTCCCAATCTTGCGGTTGTAATTTTTTATCTTTTGCACGTTTGCCAAGATCTTTTGTTTCGGCGGCAATATCTGAAATTGATTTTCCGTCAGCGAAACGAATGACAGGAACTAAAAGCCCGTCTTCTACGGCTACTGCCATTCCAATATGAATGTGATGGTTAACACGGATCTTATCTGTCATCCACGAAGAGTTTACACGTGGATGCCTTCTTAATGCCGCAGCGCATGCTTTAATAACAAGATCATTGAATGATATTTTTACTTCGCTGATTTTATTGATGGCTTCTCTGCTTGAAATAGCGCTATCCATATCTACTTCAATATTGAGATAAAAATGTGGCGCTCCATTCTTGCTTTCAACTAAACGACGTGCAATTGTTTTACGCATTTGTGATGCTGGCTCATCAGTATAACTTTCTATTCCAACAAAGTTTGATTTTGCACTACCACCTTTATAATTTTCGATATCTGCTTTTGTAATTCTTCCATTCTCAGCTGATCCTTTTACTTTGCTAAGATCAATTCCTTTTTCTTTCGCCAAAGCTTTTGCAAGAGGAGAAGCTTTTATTCTTCCACCGGAAGTGGTTGTAGTATTAGAAGTTTCTTGTTTCTTAGTTGTAGTTTCTTGTTTAGCAACTGTTTCTTCTTTTTTAACCTCTGCTTTTGAAGGAGAAGAATTAATATTTGCTAAAACATCATTCATGTTCTCGTCGCCTTTACCAAGTATAGCTAAAACGCTATCAACAGGCACACTTTTACCTGCGTCAACACCAATATGCATTAGCACACCATCCTGGAAAGATTCAAATTCCATTGTGGCTTTATCTGTTTCAATATCTGCTAAAAGATCGCCGCTTTTTACTTTATCACCAACTTTTTTATGCCATTTTGCAACAACACCATCAGTCATTGTATCACTTAACTTAGGCATGCGCACAACTTGTATCGTTGATGGAAGCGCTACTTCTGTCTTCTTTGTTTCAGGTTTCGCGTCTTGTGTTTTTGTGTCTTGTTTCTTTTCTTCAACTTTTCCACCAGAACTTCCGTTCAATAATCCACTAATATCTTCACCTTCTTTACCAAGAATTGCAATAACGCTATCAACCGGAACGGCCTGTTTTTCCTGTACACCAATGTGTAATAACACACCGTCCTGGAAAGATTCAAATTCCATTGTTGCTTTATCAGTTTCGATATCGGCTAATAATTCGCCGCTTTTAACTTTATCGCCAACTTTTTTATGCCATTTAGCAATTACACCATCTGTCATGGTATCACTTAATTTGGGCATTCTTACAATTTCAGCCATAATTGGATTTAAGATTTAAGATTTATGATTTAAGATTTAAGATTTCTTAAATCTGAATTCTAACATTTAAAATTACTCAATGATATAAGGATAATTCGGTTCAGAGTAAACATCTTTATAAAGCTCTTCCGGATCAGGATAGGGACTATCTTCTGCAAACTGAACTGATTCATCAACCAACGCTTTTACTTTTGCTTCTATAGCTTCAATACCTGCATCGGTTATCCATTTATTTTTCTGTAAAGTATCCAATACTTTTAAGATCGGATCTTGTTGTTGGTACTCTTTTACTTCCTCTTTTGTACGGTATGTTTGAGCATCGCTCATACTGTGACCTTTGTAGCGGTATGTTTTCATTTCTAAAAACGTTGGGCCATCGCCTCTGCGTGCACGTGCTACAGCTTCTTCCATAGCTTCGTGAACCGCTTCAACAGTTAACCCGTCAACCGGTTTACTTGGCATGTCGTATGCTAAACCTAATTTCCAAAGATCGTGTACGTTACTGGTACGTTCAACCGAAGTTCCCATGGCATATTGATTATTCTCAACAATAAAAACTACAGGTAATTTCCAGGTCATTGCCATGTTAAATGCTTCATGTAAAGCGCCCTGCCTAACAGCGCCGTCGCCCATAGAACAAACACACACATTATCAGTACCATTATATTTTTCTGCAAAAGCAATTCCTGCTCCTAATGGCACCTGGCCGCCAACAATACCGTGGCCTCCAACAAAACCATGTTCTTTACTAAAGATGTGCATACTGCCACCTTTACCTTTGCTGCAACCGGTAATTTTTGCGTACATCTCAGCCATCACATATTTTGGATGCAAGCCCAAACCAATAGGGTGGGCATGATCGCGGTATGCTGTAATGTGTTTATCTCCTTTTTTAGTTGCGCTTACTGTACCTGCAACTATGGCCTCCTGGCCAATGTAGAGGTGGCAAAAACCTTTTATCTTTTGCTGCACATAAACTTGTCCGGTTTTTTCTTCGAACTTGCGCATCAACAACATTGATTCGTACCAGGTTAAATAATGTTCTTTAGTGAACTTTAATTTTTTTTCAGTCAACGTTTTAGCCATATGCCAGAATTTGTATGACACAAAAATAGCAGAAAAATGCACAAAAAGCACTTAAAATTCACATTCTAAGAAATAGATTGGGCAAAGTTTTATTCTTTGCATATTTTTACAGGAATTGACAATAAAAATCAATGATTTTAAGCTATAAAACCTTTGTTTTAGAATATAAACGCCCATTTGGAGTGTCCTCAAACACAAGAACTTCCACAACCTCGGTCTTTATTAAAATTGAACATCAGGGCAAAACCGGTTATGGCGAGGCGTGTTTACCGGTTTATTTAGGCGAAACGGTGGAAGGCACCATCGGCTTTTTTGAAAAGATAAAACCTTTTTTAGTCCATCATGCATCCTCATCTTTTGCCGAAATTATAAAAGCTATTGATGAATTTTCATTAGAAAATAATGCAGCAAAAGCGGCAATTGATATTGCTTTAAACGATCTTGAAGGAAAAATTGAAAGAAAACCATTTTACGATCTTACAGGAATTGGTAAAAGTGATTCGCGTTTAACTTCTTATACAATTGGAATTGATGCTGAGGAAATGATCGGGCAAAAAATAAAAGAAGCCGCAGATTTTTCTATTTTAAAGATAAAAGCGGGAACAAAAGATGATAAAGCATTAATAAATTTAATTAGAAAATATACCGATAAACCTTTATATGTTGATGTAAATCAGGGATGGAAAAATAAAGAAGAAGTTTTGGAAATGATACATTGGCTGCACGAAAAAAATGTGATACTGATAGAACAGCCAATGCCTGTTACAATGTTGGATGAAATGGCATGGGTAACTGCGCGCAGCCCAATACCTACAATTGCAGACGAAAGTGTAAAACGTTTGAAAGATTTGGGTGCTTTGAAGGGTTGTTTTACAGGAGTGAATATAAAACTCATGAAAAGCACAGGGTTAACAGAAGCTTTAGAAATGGTGAAGTATGCTAAACAAAATAATTTACAGATTTTACTAGGCTGTATGGCCGAAAGTTCATGTGCAACATCTGCCATGGCGCAGCTAATGAAGTTTGCAGATTATGTAGATCTTGATGCGCCAAATTTATTAAAGAACGACCCGTTTAAAGGGGTGAACTATAAGAATGGAAAAGTGTATTTAAATGATCTGCCGGGAATAGGGGCAGAGCCAATTGACGCCCTTTTTTAAACACATAGGCACATAGAATTAAATCACCCGCCTAAAACTATTAAGTCAAACATAGTTGTTTCGTCAAAGACGAAACAATTCTATGATTATCTTTTGTTGAATGCCCCTTAAAATTTTGAAAATAAAAACCTATGTGTCTATGTGTTTAAATTTTTATTGCTCACAAGCCAAAGCATCGCCAACAACAAAAGTACTTCCTCCAATTAAGATAAGATCATTTTTTTTGTATGCTTTTTTTGCGGCTTCAATAGCCGTTTTTACATCGGGAAAAGTGGTGCCTTTTAATTTTATTTTTTGTGCCCGTTCAAATAATTCTATTTCATTTAATGCCCGTGGAATATTTGCTTTTGTAAAATAATAAGTAGCTTCTTTTGGCAATAGCTCTAAAATTTTTGTAACATCTTTATCATTCACTGTTCCAAAAACAAAATGTAAATGATTAAAATTCATGGTTTTTAAATTGGCAATTACATTTTTTATACCGTCTTCGTTATGCCCTGTATCGGCTATTATCAGAGGCTTTTCGCTTATGGTTTGCCAGCGCCCTTCCAGTCCGGTTGTTTTAATTACTTGTTTTAATCCGCGTTTAATATCTTCTGGCTCAATAATAAATCCGGCTTTTTCAATTACGTCAATTGTATTTAAAACACCCAGCACATTCTTTAATTGATAAATTCCTGTAAGATCAAGATCAAAATTTGTAGCAGTATTTGTTATTTTATTTAAAATGGTTGCATTTAAAAATCCATTTTCAATCTTGTGGTCAATTACTTTATAATTCTTATCTGCAAATTGTATGGGCGATTTTAACTCTTTTGCAACAGCATTAAATAATGGTCCGGTCTCGCTTTGGTATTGACTGATAACAACGGGAACCCGGGCCTTAATGATGCCTGCTTTTTCGGCTCCTATCTTTTCAAGAGTATCACCCAAAAAGTTCATATGATCAAAACTGATGTTTGTTATGAGTGATACTTTTGGTGTTATAATATTTGTAGAATCTAATCTTCCGCCCAAACCAACTTCAATAACTGCAACATCCACTTCTTCTTTTGCAAAATAATCAAAGGCTAAGCCAACGGTCCATTCAAAAAAACTGGGTTCTATCTTTTCAAAATCTTCTTTATATTTTTCTACAAAATCAACAATGTAATTTTTTGGGATCATTTTCCCGTTAATTTTTATACGCTCTCTAAAATCAATTAAATGTGGCGATGTGTATAATCCCGTCTTATAACCTGCCTGTTGCAGAACAGAAGCGATCATGTGACTGCTAGAGCCTTTACCATTGGTGCCTGCTACATGAACGAATTTTAATTTTTGATGCGGCTTACCAAGTAGTTCAATAATTTTATAAGTATTATCTAAATTGGCTTTGTAGGCAGCGGCGCCAACACGTTGAAACATGGGTAAACGCGCGAATAAATAATCAAGCGTTTGCTGATAGGTCATTTTTTAATTGAATGAAAAAATTATGGTGATCGTTCCGCGTTGTTCTTCGAACTTACCTTCAACATTAAATTTAGTAGCCAATGCAGCTTGTTTTGCTTTTGCTTTTAATAAAGCGCTGCTTGTAGTTGTGCCACGCCCGTTTGGACTGGCTTCTATCACGTTACCTTCACTATCTACTGTAATTTCTACAACAACTTTCCCTTCTTCTTTTGTATCGCTCGGTAATTTGGGAGGTTTAACAACAGCTCTTCCTTTAAGATCAATGCCATATTTGCTTCCGGGACCATTACCCGGGCCTTCTCCGGGACCCTTTCCATCTCCATTACCGTTTCCATCTCCATTACCATGGCCGCCATTGCCATTCTTATTTGGATCACCATCAGGGTTGCCATTATCGCCCGGTGTGTCATTATTTCCATGACCACCGCCGTCTTTACCAGTATTCTTTTTAAATTTTTCAGCTAATTTTTCAGCCGCGGTTTTTTCTTTTACAACCACTTTTTCTTTTACGGGTGTAATAACCGTTGTGTTGTTTTTTATTTCAGGTTTAGTTTCATTTATCTGAACGTTCTCACCGTTTTCATCAGTTACAATATTTTCTTTTGGTGTTTCTTTTTCTACAACTACGTCAGTAACTTTTCCCATCGAACCATAATCAATATCGCCACTACCAACATTCATCATACCTAAAGCAAACTCCTGGCCGCCGCCACCACCTGATTCGGGGAAGGGTGGATTAGGTGTAATAAGTTGAAATAGAATTAAGAATAAAAGCAATAGTGCAAAGATGGCGGAGGTGATTATCCCCGAAATTATCCTGTTCTTATTTTCTTCAGCTCTTGTTAGTTCCATTTTATTTATTTGTTGCGGCAGTTGCCAACACCGTTTTGCATTTTAATTTATAGCAAATAGTCATGATATCAATTTCATCCTGAATAGAAAGTTCTTTATCCAGGTGCATAATAACTGTAGGTTCTATGCGTGTGCTGGATAGGTTAGAGATTTCCGATTCAAGGGTTGCAAAAGAAACCTCTTTACTATTTACAAAATATTTTTTGTCTTTTGTAATAGCTAAATGTATCGGTTTAACGTCGTTATCAACAGTTGTTTTTACATCAGATTTTGGTAAGGCCACTTTAATGGCATTAGGACTTACCATGGTAGATAAGATCAAAAAGAAAAGCATTAAAAAGAACATGATATCACTTAACGAATCAGTACTTACTTCTGCCTCTCTATGTTTTTTGCGTAAAGCCATATTATAGTTAATTAATAATTTAAAATTTTTAATGAAAAAGATAATTTTAAATTTTTCATTTTAAATTTTGATTTAAGGTTTATTTAGTGGGTTCGTTGAGCATATCTAAAAATTTGATCTGCGTATCTTCCATTCTGTGTGCTAATTTATCCACGCGTGCATTTAACCAGTAATAAAAAATAAATGCAACCACACCAACAACTAAACCACCTGCAGAAGAAACCATTTTTTGATATAAACCGTCTGAGATCTGAACAATCTCAACAGTTCCGCTTTGGCTTATCTTTCTAAAAATAGTAATAACACCAATAATTGTACCTACGAATCCGAACATTGGAGCTATACGGCCAATGATACTCAGCACATTTAAATTCTTCTCTAATTTTGCTATTTCGTTAGAGCCGCTTTTGTTCATGGCTTCCCTTATTTCTTCAACCGGCTGACCAATGCGTGATACACCTTGCTCTATCATCGAACTCTCTGGAGTATTCATGTTTTTACACATGCTGCGGGCGTTTGTAATATTGCCGCTATGGATCATTTCCTTTAAACTTGTAATAAGATTTTCATTCTTCTTTGAAGCCTTACTGATCACTAATAAACGTTCTACTACGATATAGATGCTTATTAACAACAATAAAGCAATTGGATACATGATAGGCCCACCTTTACCGATCATTTCTATTAAAGAGATCTTTGTTTCTGTTATTTCGGGTGTTGCAGCAGCAGCTGTTTGAATACCAGTTACAACATTTGAAGAGTCAGTTGTGGTTGCCAGGGTTGCAACAGAAGCGCCTGTTTGTAAAATGAAATTTAACATTGCTAAAATAGTTTAGTTGATACGAAATTAAGTCTAATAGAAACAGGTAAATACGCTCAAATAAATGATTTTAAACAGTGTTATGTTTATTATAACCCGAAACGCAAAAAAAGATACAAAAAGCTTAAAGTCTTTTGTTTAAAGTAAGTGTAACGTGTTTCTCTAATTCAGATCTTAGAGTATTTACCTGAGAGGGTTTGATACCAAAAAGGTTAATCTTTGACACTTCATCATCATTGTAAGAGATAAAAAGGCTACCTTTTTTAACTGTTCCCACTTTTTTAACATCCACAAAAAACAACATTTTGTTGCTAAAAAGTGTGCGTTTTATCTCTAATTTATCATCAAAAAGCATTGCGTAAGGTGTTAAAAGTAGCCAAATTGTCTGAAATGACAGGAAAACCGCAGGTATCAAAAGCACAAAACCCCACGGAATAAGATCTAAAATAAATGTATATGCTAAGTAATCCAAGATAGTGCTAATCCCTATTGAAAGGAGTAATATCAGGGGATTTCGGTCTATATTGATAAGAGCGATCTCGTCTTTTTCTTTGTTTCTCACAGCGCGAAGTTAAAAATTAAAAAAGCTTTAACATCTATTAATTTCAAATAATAATTAAACTTGTATATATTAGGATATTGCTTTTTTAAAATATTAATTTTAAATTGTAACGTTTTTTAGAATTTACCGTTTAATAATTATATATAAGCTTTTAATCACTACAAACATGGTTTCACTAAAAAAATATTGTGTTTTAGCATTCCTTTTAACGGGCGCTTTTGTAAAAGCACAAACTTTTGGGGTAGACGATCCTATTGCAGCTATGTTGGATAGTTTGTCGTCTCAGAAGATGTTTGAGACAGCTTTTTCAAAGCCTGTTTTTCCTAAGAATAATAAATACAAATTTGGCGTCGACAGTATTCCAAAATATGATGATTATACTTACCAGGCGCGTTTAGCAAAATTAGATGCTAATTCTCCTTTCGATCTTGTGTATAATGAGCATGTAAAGGGTTTTATTAATATGTATGCTTTCCGTAAACGCGAGAGTGTAAGCCGTATGATGGGTGTGGCGCAATTATATTACCCAATGTTCGAAGAGGTTTTTGACCGATATAATATTCCTTTAGAATTAAAACATTTAGCTGTTATTGAAAGTGCGTTAATTCCTTATGCAAAATCAAGGGCCGGTGCAACAGGTTTGTGGCAGTTCATGTATCCTACCGGTAAGATGTACGGTTTAAATGTTACTTCTTACATCGATCAGCGTTGCGATCCATACAAAGCAACTGTTGCTGCTGCTGAATATTTAAAATCGCTATACGGCATGTTTAACGATTGGCAAATGGTGCTTGCTGCCTACAATGCTGGTCCGGGTACTATTAGTAAAGCCATTCGCAGAAGTGGTGGTAAAAAAACATATTGGGAAATTCGCCCTTACTTACCTACAGAAACACAAGGCTATGTACCTGCTTTTATTGCGGCTAATTATGTTATGAGTTATGCAGCTGAACACAATATCTATCCTGCAGTACCGCGCAAAACCTACTTTGAAGTTGATACTGTTGTTGTAAAAGAACAAATGAACTTTGAACAGCTTTCGCAGGCATTAGATATTACAACAGAAGAGATATTATATTTTAATCCGCAGTATCGAAAAAATATTATTCCTTCAGGTGGCAATGCCATGTGTTTGCCCAAAAATAAAATCGGTATCTTCTTAAATAACGAACAGGATATTTATGCCGCTATTCACGCACAGCAAAAAGAGGGTTTAATAGTTGAATCGTTAGTAGAAGTAAAAAAAGTTCATACAGTTAGATCAGGTGAGAAATTAAGCACTATTGCAAGAAAGTATGGTGTAACTGTTTCTGATCTTAGAAATTGGAACTACGTTGGTAAAAAAGGTGTAAAACCAGGAAAGAAAATAATTGTGTATGTAAGAGAACAGCCAAAACCTAAAGAGCTTGAAATTAAAGCTGACGCTAAGAACGATCAGAACCTGGCTGCTAATAAAGACAAAGACGGTAAGCTGGTTGCTGAAAACAACACCTCTTCAAAAACTGAATTTATTTGGCATAAGGTAAAAAAAGGCGAATCATTATTCGGTATCGCTCAAAAACATGGTGTTGAGGTAGCTGATATTAAATCGTTAAACAATTTAAAATCGAATAATCTTACTTTTGGTCAATTATTAAAAGTAAAAAGTAAATAACACCTGCAAAAAATCCTATTGATCTAAAATGCCCGCAAAACGGGCATTTTTTTGTTTAATGAACTTTATTAATTGGGTAAAATCTTATTTCTTTTTGCGATAAATGCGAAAAAAAATATTTTATTTACATTTTATACTACAAGCCCTAAAAACCATTAAAATACTTTTGATAAAAATTAAAGACAAATAATCATGAAAATTAAACTAGTTGTATTAAGTCTAATTTGTTTATCAAATGTATTTTTTGCGCAGTTAACCCAAATCGTAAAGGGTAAGGTGGTAGATAAAGTTACCGGCATTGGTTTACCAGGAGCAATTGTTCAGTTAAAATCTGAAGCACTTAATTTAGTTGTAACTGCAAACAACGATGGGTATTTTAAATTACCGGGCGTTCCTGTTGGACGCCAGTCTTTTTTATTTACTTACACAGGCTATAAATCTGTTCCGGTAAGTGATGTAATTATAACTTCCGGAAAAGAAATGATTTTAAATATAGAGTTGGAAGAAAGTACCGTTGAAATTGATGAAGTAGTAGTAAAAGCATCTAATGATACAGATGTGGTAAACACAATGCAGTCGGTTAACATGAAGTCTTTTAGCATTGAAGAAACAGAACGTTATGCCGGCTCGCGACAAGATCCTGCACGTATGGCCCAAAATTTTGCCGGTGTGCAAGGTACAAACGATTCAAGAAATGATATAGTGATCAGAGGAAATAGTCCTGCAGGTTTGTTATGGCGTTTAGAGGATATTGATATTCCTAATCCCAATCACTTTGCGGTGGCGGGTTCTGCAGGAGGACCAACAGCAATCATCAATAACAAATATCTTTCAAACAGTGAATTTTATACGGGAGCATTTCCGGCAAATTATGGTAATGCTTTAGGTGGCGTGTTCGATCTTAAAATGCGAAACGGAAATAACGAAAAGCACGAACGCACTTTTCAATTTGGTATTTTAGGAACAGAACTTTCATTAGAAGGACCAATTAATAAATCAAAAGGAAGCAGTTATTTAATTAATTACAGGTACTCTACATTAAACATGTTGTCGTTCTTAAATATTAGATTAGGTACAAGTGCTGTGCCCGAATACCAGGATGGGGCTTTTAGATTCAATTTTCCAACTAAAAAAGCAGGTGTGTTTTCTTTTAGTGGTATTGGCGGAGCAAGTACTATTAAAATTGTTTTAAGCAAACTAACTACAAGGCCAAAAGAATTGTATGGCGATCAAACCCGCGATCAATACTTTACTTCAAAAATGGGTTTCACGACAATAAATAACGTATACGCTTTAAATAGCAGAACGGTTATGAAGACCAGTCTTGCTCATGGCGCACAGGTATTAGACGTTGATCATTATTTAGTTTTAAGGGATGATAATTTCAAACCAAACGATACTATTCCGCAAATTTTAGGGTATGATTTTTATGAAGGAAAAACAACATTGGCCTGGTACATTAAAAGCAAATTAAATCCTAAAAATAGTGTGAAGGCAGGTTTTTTTGCTAACCGTATTGATGTTGATTTTTTTGATAAGGCAAAAATAAATTCTTTGTATGATACATTAGCTTTGCCAATAGAAAACAAAGCGTATAAAACAAGGATCAACTCTAAAGAAAGTTTTTATTTGATACAACCTTACGTTACATACGTTCATAAATTTAACGAGAAGCTGAGTGTAAATACAGGGATCTTTACCCAGTATCTTACTTTAAATAACAAATACACTATTGAGCCCCGCGCCAGTATACGTTACCAATTCAAACCCAATCAGGTGTTAAGTTTAGCTTATGGTTTACACAGTCAAATGCAATCAACCTACTTATATTTTGCAGTGCCGGATAGTATTGTTAACCCGGGAACAGATCCAAACACTGGTGTTTTGGTTGCAAATACAAATAAAACCTTAACCAATAAAGATCTTGATTTTACTAAAAGTCAGCATTTGGTTTTTGGTTACGATTATTTTGCGACAAAACATTTAAAATTTAAAACCGAATTGTATTACCAGTATTTATGGAATGTGCCTGTGTATGTTGTTCCTTCAAGTGTTTCTACACTTAACCGTGGTGCCACGTTCAATCGTTTCTTTCCAATTTACACAATGGTTAACAGCGGAACCGGTTACAATTATGGATTAGAGTTTACGGTCGAAAAATTATTTCACAAACATTACTTTTTTATGTTTAGTGGAAGTTTATATGATAGTAAATATACAGCCAGCAATGGTAAAACAGCAAACACCGATTTTAATGGAAATTATATGACCAATTTATTGGCCGGTTATGAATTAAACGTTGGAAAGGATAAAAGAAATGCTTTAAGTTTTGGAGGTAAAATTACCTATGGCGGTGGCAAACGTTATTCGCCGGTAAACCTTGCTGCAAGTAATGCTGTAATGGATGTTGTTGCTCAGGATGATAAGGTGAACACCTTGCAATTTGCACCGTATAACCGTTTAGACCTAAAGATCGCCTACAAAATAAATGGCAGAAGAGTGGCTACAGAAATTGCTTTAGACCTTGTAAATGTTTTAGCAACCAAAAATATTCTGGCACTGAGTTATGCTCCGGATCCTGCTGATATCAACGCCGATCCTTTGATCAAAAACTACCAATTAGGGTTTTTGCCTTTATTTTATGTAAAGTTTGATTTTTAGATTGCTCGCAGCAACGCTGCGAGGTTCGTGTAATTTTTTTTGCCACTGATTTCACAAATTGCACTAACCTTATTCTGATTATACTAATTAAGAAAAGAATGGTAAAAAATTAATTGGTGAAATTAGTGTAATTGGTGGCTATTATCTTTCAAAATCGTAATTTTGTTCTTGTATGGTTAAAATTTTAATAATAGGGGCAGGTCGCTCTACTGTTTCGCTAATAGATTATTTGTTAAGGAATTCTTCTGTTCACGATTGGAAAATTACTGTTGCTGATGTTGACATAAAACTGGCGCAGGAAAAAGTTGGTAACCACCAAAATGGAAAAGCAATTAGTTTTGATATAAAGAATGAAGAAAAGCGCAGGTTGGTAATTTTAGAACATGATCTTGTTATATCCATGCTTCCTGCATTTATGCATGGCGATGTGGCAAGGGATTGTGTAGAGTTTGGAAAGCATCTGGCAACGGCGAGTTACGTAAGCGCCGATATGAAAGCCCTGGATAATGAAGCGAAGAAAAAAAACATAATACTTTTAAACGAGTGCGGACTTGATCCGGGCATTGATCACGCTAGCGCCATGAAATTAATTGATGAAATTAAGAGCGAGGGTGGCGATATAATTTCGTTTAAATCCTATTGCGGCGGATTAGTTGCTCCGGAAAGTAACGATAACCCATGGGGCTATAAATTCAGTTGGAACCCACGTAATGTTATTTTAGCAGGGCAGGGCACAGCGCAATATTTGCACGAAGGCACATTAAAATTTATTCCATACAACCGTTTGTTTACACAAACTGATGTTATTGAAATGGACGGTTATGGAAAATTTGATGCCTATGCCAACCGTGATAGTATAAGCTACATTGAATCTTACGGACTTGAAAATATTAAGACCATGGTACGAGGAACGCTTCGCCAGCACGGTTACTGTAAAGCCTGGAATGTATTTGTGAAATTAGGTTTAACAGACGATTCTTCTAAAATTACCCACGCAAATAACTTAACGTATACTTCTTTGCTTAGTTCTTTTTTACCTTCAGGCAAAGGTAATTTAAAAGACAGGTTAAAAGAATTTATGGGTACAGCCTGGGATGCCGAGATAGAAAAACAAATGGATTATTTGGAATTATTCTCTGATAAAAAGATCGAAGTTGCCGAAGGAACACCTGCACAATTATTACAGGCTCTATTGGAAGAGAAATGGAAATTAAAACCAAATGATAAAGATATGATCGTTATGCAGCATCAATTTGAATATGCATTGCCGGGAAAAAATGTACAAAAATTAAATTCATCTTTAGTTGTAATTGGCGAAGACGAAAATCACACAGGAATGGCACTAACGGTTGGTTTACCATTAGCAATTACCGTTAAGAATTTTTTGACAAAGCAATTTAATTTAAGTGGCGTACAGATACCAACAAAAAAAGAGATCTATCTGCCTTTATTAAAAGAACTCGAAGAAAATAAAATAGTCTTCACCGAAAAAACAAGCGCATAAAAAAAGCCCTTCAGGTGTGAAGGGCTTTTTATTTTTAATAGTTGTATGATTATTTTTCGCCTTGTGCAGCTTTCATTTTATCGGTCCACTCTTTATAGGTCATCATTTTGTAACCTTCCGTGCTTACGTTAAAGATAGCATCATCAATGGGTGTTGTAAGAACTTCAGTTGCAGTAATTAAGATCTTCATATCCAATCCTTGCTGGCTTTGGCTCATTTCAAATTCAAGCGGACAACCTTTAAGTTCGCCAATATCCATTGGCAATCCTCTGCCACCGGATTTTTTTGCTTTTGGCGTATAATTAATTTTATCAGTTACCCAAACAGTCAGCTTATCTTCTTTTTTATCTTTATTAACGCTGGTTAAAATAACTTTTGTGCATTCGTAACCTGCAATCGTTTTTTTATCTTTTGTATATTCTATTTTTGGTTTTGGTTCGGCTTTTTCAGCTTTACTTGCAGCGTCTAATTCTTCTTTGGTTGCTGTAAAGCCCGATTTATTTCCCATTTGTTCTGAGATAGAAGTCAGTTTTTTTCCATCAAATGAACTAACAGACGTTATCATCATACTGCTTATCTCATCCCTGTATTTATCACCTTTTACATAATTTATAATATCCTGTTCGCCAAAACCTGCATACTCAGGCGGTAAACCTTCAATTTTCATGCTCATTTTAACGGTGTAATTATCCTGGGCAATTGCACATGCTGTAATAAATAATAATGCAGCCGACGTGATTATTTTTTTCATCTTGTTAAGTTTTAATTTTGTCATTATTCTATCCAAATATAGTACCAAGTTAAAAATAATTTGGTGTTAAATTTATGTAAAAGTATGAAAGGAAATTATTATTGAAGGTTGGCAAAAAATTTGGCCATTTCTTCTTTTGAAACGATCTTCATTGATGCAGGTATCTCAAAGGTATTATCAGGCACTTCAACCTTACTTAATTTTTTAGCAATAAAATGCATCTCCAGGCCCATTTTTTTAACGCGGTAATCTAGCAACACACCTTTAACCTGTGCGTATGGGTTTAAAACGTTACAATCTTCCATTCCCAGATCCTTCGTATACCAGGCATCAAAAGTTACAGTAGGATTGTTCGCCATGGTTACTTTAAGTTTATGCGCTTTTAATCCTACTATCTTTTTGGTTTCCTTCGTCTCTTCTATCTTTAAAGCAAAATCAAGGTTATCGGTAATAATATCTTTCTCGTTCTCGATACAGGCTTGTTTAATATCCATGAACTTAACGGTTTGCGCAACTGTCTTTGCTTTTGTATCGCCAATAATAGCCGTGTTAAACATTCCCATTGTACTCATTTCAATGGCAAATTTTTCTTTTTTGTATTTTAATGTAGCCGAACTTGGCGCTAAACCATATAAGGGATGTTGCTCGTCAATTGCCTTTGTATCAAATTCAATAATACCTTCTTCGTTCCCGCCCGTTTTATCGGGTCCGCACGAAGCAAAAAATAAAACTGCTGCTAAAACAGTTAGGTACTTAGATATAAATTTAAATGCGGTCAAAATTATAGTCGGCTAATGTATAAAATATAATTAAGATTAAAAATAAAAGCTTTTCTTTTCCGTAAGGTTTTGAACTAAAAAACAGGAGGTTTTAGCAGTTAGCAATTTACAGGTAATTGTTGCCGGCATTAATTTAATTGGAGAAAACCTTTGCCAATTCTTCCTTGCAAACCAATTTCATAGAGGAAGGGATCTCAAAGGTGGTTTCAGAAACTTCTACCTGTTTGCGGGAGGTGGCCACAAAATGCATTTCCATACCCATTTTCTTTACCCTGTAATCTAGTAAAACCCCCTTAATTTGAGCGTAAGGGTTAAGACTGTTACAATCTTCCATACCCAATTCTTTGGTGTACCAGGCGTCAAAAGTAACGGTAGGATCGTTGGCCATGGTTACCTTTATTTTATGGGCTTTAAGGCCAATGATCTTTTTGGTTTCGTTGGTTTCTTCGATCTTTAAAACAAAATTAAGGTTATCGGCTACTATATCTTTTTCATTCTCTACACATGCCTGCCTTATGTCGAGAAACTTAACGGTTTGGGTAACTGTCTTGGCCTTAATATCACCAATAATTGAAGTATTGAACATGCCCATAGAGCTCATTTCCAGGGCAAATTTCTCTTTTTTATATTTTAAAGTGGCAGAATTGGGTGCCAGGCCGTACAAAGGGTGTTTTTCGTCAACCGCAGCGGCGGAAAACTCTATTATCCCTTCTTCGTCCGAGGCAGCTGTTTCGCTTTGTTTACAAGAGCTTACTATCACCGCAACGAGTAGTAAAAAAGATCTAACTATAATTTTTTTTGTGAACACTAATTATAATGACAATATATGAATTAAAATTTAATAAAAAAATAAAAGCCACCCTTTTGGAGGATAGCTTTTCAGGATAATTATAAAGGAATTTACTTTATTTTAAAGTAACAGTCTTTTCAGCTCCTTTACCTTCTTCAAGCTTAATTATACCTGTACCAACAAGGGTACGGGTGCTTGGCGATGGTAAAATTACAGTAGCCCTAATATCGTAAATAGCAGGTAATTTAAAGGTAAATTTAACCTGTCCACCCGCATCGGTCGTAGCGTTTGCTTTAAGATCGGCGGTAACCGTTCCCCCGCTTGATGTTTTAATAGTAGCATATAAAAGTACGTTTGCATTATTAACAGGCACGCCTAAAGAATCGACACAGTTTACAGTAGCCTTACAATCTGTGTTTTTAACACAAGATGTAGTAGTTAAAAGGAATGTCGAGATCAAAAATCCGGCAAGAATTATTGCAATTGGTTTCATAGTAAAATTATATAGATATTAGCTTAACAAATATAAGCAAAGTATTTTAAATGAGAAAGATAATTGGCCTAATTTTTACCTTAAATGTGGTTTTAATTACTGTAAATGCTCAAACTCTGAGTAAAGAAACCGTATTAATAGAAACTAACTACGGTAAAATGAAAATTAAATTATTTGAAGAAACCCCGCTTCACAAAGCTAATTTTTTAAAGTTAGTAAACGAAAAGGTATTCGATTCCCTTTTATTTCATAGGGTAATTAATAGCTTTATGATACAAGGTGGCGATCTTTTAAGTAAAAGAGCTAAACCCGGAGATTCTCTTGGTCATGGCGATATGGGCTATTCTATCCCGGCTGAGTTCAATCCCAAGATAATTCACAAAAAAGGCAGGCTTGCTGCCGCGCGCGAAAGCGATGATATAAACCCAAAATTCGAATCAAGCGCCTCGCAATTTTATATTGTGCAAGGTAAAAAAAGAACTATGGAAGAGCTTACAAAATATGAGGAAAGGATAAATAAGACCCGTTATATTAACTGTGCCAGAGCCTTTATGAAGACAGATGAGGGTAAAAAACTAAAGCAAACCTACGACCGTTTGAAGTTGGAGAATAAAGCCGATAGTGCCGCCTTTGTTAATGTACAAATAGAGGCTTTTATAATGACAGAGAACATGAAAGCCCCGGCCTATAAATTTAACAAAGAACAAGTAGATACTTATACTACCGTTGGAGGAACACCTCACCTGGATGGCACTTACACGGTTTTTGGCGAGGTAATTGAGGGTATGGATGTTATAGATAAGATAGCCGCTGCTAAAACCGATAAGCGTGACAGGCCTCTGCAGGATATAAGAATGAAAATTACGCTCTTAAAAAAATAAATTAGCAATATCGATTAAACCTTTTTACCTTCGATAAGTCAAAAACAAAAATATAAATATGAAAAAAATAATTTTATCGCTTGCTTTGGTTACAGGTTTAACTATGGTAGGTAACGCACAGGATGCAACAACTGCAACGCCGGTTAAAAAACAAGAAAATAAAAAAGATCTAACCCCTGAAGAGCGCGCAAAAAAAGGTGCAAATTGGGCAGAGAAAAAACTTGGCCTTAATGCCGATCAAAAATCGCAATGGGAAGTTGCAGCTTTAAAACGCATTATGGTAAATCAACGCCATCGTGAAACATTAAAAGGTGCTACAACTCCTGAACAAAGAAAAGAACTGCACAAACAAGTTAAAGAAAACATGGATGCTTTTGACGTTAGCGTAAATGCTTTTTTAACACCTGAACAAAAAACAAAATACGAAGCAATTAAAAAACAAAAACAGGAAGCTCACCAGGCTAAAATTAAATCTGGTAAAGCAGCTGCCGATTCGGTAGATGATAATATTGAAGGATAGAATTTAACATAAACAAAAAACCCCTTTCGTTAACGAAAGGGGTTTTTTGTTATAAAGCTTTTTTTGCTTCTGCAATTGTGCTTTTTGAATTGCCAACAAATAATTTGTCCTTTATCAAAATTACGGGTCGTTTTAAAAATGTATATTCTTCTAAAATATATTTTTTCATTTCAGCTTCAGTAAGCGTTCGTTCGTTTAGTTTTAATGCTCTGTATTTGAGCGCAATTTTACTAAATAAAGCCTCATAAGAACCTGCTCTTTTCTTTAAGTCTTCTAGTTGCGCAGTAGTTATTTTTTCGGTCTTAATATCCTGAAACTCGAACCCCTTTTCTTTAAGTCCAAGTTCGCCAATAATTCGTGCGCAGGTGCTGCAAGTAGCGAGATAAAATATTTTTTTCATAAAAGTTTGGTTAAATTTGATACGTGAAGTTACACTTAAAAATAATCATCTTCAGTTTCTTTTTTAATTTTTTGTGTGCACAAAATTATGAAAAAGATTGGGCGGTTATAAATAAAAAACTTGAGGCAGGCACTTCCATTTCGGTAAATGAGGCCGAAGCTTTCGCTTCGAAATATAAAAATGTTCTGGCGCAATATCCTGATAATTCAACTCAGTTATATAGTTTACTGGCAAATAATTACTACGACCTTTCGAAATTTGATAAGGCTGAAGAAAATTATTTAACCTCATACGAATACGCCAAAACGGCAAAAGACACTACCTTAAAACACATTGTTGAGTTAAGTCTGGCTATTTACAATTACAACTCAAATAATTTATTGGAGGCAGAGAAATATTATGTAAAATGCATGGCGGGTATTGCTGCAATTTATGGCCCATCCAGCCGCGAGTATACAGGCATCTTTTATGATTATACACGTTTGCTGATCGACCTTGAAAAATACAGTCAGGCTAAACCATATATTGATGCTTTACTTTTTTATTACAAGACCATGGATGGCGAAAACAATAAACGCTATTACAGTTTATTGAATTGTAATGCCATCATTTTTCAAAATACCGGAGACTATAAACAGGCCATCGAGATCTATTCGGGAATTGTGAATGAAAATAAATTACTATCATTAGGCGATACGCTTGGACATATCATTACTATCTCTAACCTTGGCGACGTATACAGAGAAGTTGGTGATTATGAACTGGGTATAAGCAACTTAAAAAAAGCGAAGGGTTTGCATTACAAATACAAGGTAAAGGATCGGGATATTTTAGCAACCATTGAAAATAACCTTGCGTTATGCTACAAAAACAGCTCTCAACCAAAATTAGCGGAAGAGTGTTACAATAACTCACTCGAAATACGGAAAGCAAACAAAGAGACAAATACCGAATCGTACTGCAGCACTTTAAGCAATAAGGCCGACCTTTTGCGGATATTAGGGCGGTATGGAGAAGCATCAGAATTATTATTGATAGCTCTTGATATTCGCAAAGAACGTTTTGGAACCAAAACCGAAAATTATGCCAATGCGGTTTCTAACATTGCAAACGTATATTTTGATGCGGGTTATTATAAAGAGGCTCTTGAAAGGAATTTACAAGCCAAAGAAATTTATCAGGAAGTTGTTGGTGAGGAACATCAAAGTTATGGTAACTGTTTAAATAGTTTATCATTATGTTATTTGCATTTTAAGAACTATGCAAAAGCAGAAGAGTGTAAATTAAAAGCCCTGCAAATAATTGAAGCAAGTGTTGGAAAAAATAATTTTCGTTATTCGTCTTATTTAATTTCTACCTATGGCTTGTATCGCAAAACAAATCAATTACAAAAGGCCGAAATAAATTTAAAAGAAGCACTGGTGTTAACCGAGCGTAATTTTGGCCGTAAACACGAACTCTTTGCCGAAGCGCAATTAGCGCTTGCTGAGGTGTATTCTCTACAACGCCGTTTTGACGAGGCCACGCCATTATATTTTGAATGTTTGGATTATTATTCAGGACAAATAAACGGCTATTTTAATTCAATGAGTGAAGGCGACCAGGCCGCTTATCTTTCTTTTATTACCCCTGTATTTGAAAGCTATAATATTTATTTAATAAACTATAAATTAAACAAGCCTACAAAAGATTTTACCGAACATTTAAAACGCGCCCTCAGATATCAATTACAATTAAAATCGTTGCTTGCCAACCGCTCAGCAAAATTAAAAAAAGAAGTAGAGGCCAGTAGCGATGCTGATCTTAAAAAAATATACCAGGATTGGTTATTAGTGAAGAACGAGTTGTTGAACAATTATAAATCTACCGAAGCAACATTTGATAATAACGATCTGTTTAAAAAATCTTCCGAATTGGAAACGCGGTTAAAAACAAAACTCAAGAACTTTGCAAGTGGCGGCGCCGTTACTTTTGATCAGTTAAAGCAAAATTTAAATGATAATGAGGCTGCCATTGAGATCTTTAAAGTGAACGAAGCGGTGAACGATTCACAAGGAGTAGCAAAGTATGGAGCGCTTATCGTGAAAAATAAATCAGCCGCGCCAGAATTTGTTATCTATAAAAACGGTGATGAGCTGGAAGGAACAAAATTTAACCATTATATCAACGCTATTGACGATCAATTAAAAGACACTTTAAGTTACAGTGCTTTTATTAAACCCCTCGAAAATTCCTTAAAAGACGTTAATCGTATCTATATTAGTTCTGATGGTATCTTTCATAAATTAAGTTTTTTAAGCATATATAATCCTGCTACCAAAAAATATCTGGTGGATGATCGTGAGATCTACCAGATCTCTAATTTAGGTTCTATTACAAAAAATGCAAAAACCGATCTTAATCCAAATTTAACCGCAAATTTATTTGGATATCCTGATTACGACTATGATTTTAAGAAACTGAAAACAAAAGTAGCTCTTGAAGCAACACAAATGGTAGCGAAACGTTTTGGACTTACCAATCTGGCGAAATTACCCGGAACAAAAACAGAGGTAGAAGAGATCGCCAAAAGCCTTACTGCCAAAGACTGGAAGACCAATAGTTATATTGAACAATTTGCAAGCGAAGAGAATTTGAGAAAAGTAAATTCACCAAAAATTTTGCACATAGCAACACACGGTTTTTATTTGAAAAATATAGAGAGTGATGATAAATTATTTTTGGGTTTTGATAATTCGGCTATAAAAGAAAATTCACTTTTACGTTCAGGTATAATTCTTGCCGGCGCAGGCCCATCAACCGCCGATTCTTTAAATAAAGATTCAGAGAATGATGGTATTGTAACAGCGTACGAAGCATCTTTATTAAATTTATCAAATACCGATCTGGTTGTTCTGTCTGCCTGTCAAACAGGTTTGGGAGATGACATGGGAAGCGAAGGCGTGGCAGGCTTGCAACGTTCGTTCACTATTGCAGGTGCTAAAAATATAATTATGAGTTTGTGGCCGGTAGATGATTATGCTACACAATTTTTAATGACAGAATTTTACAAAAATTATTCAGAGTCACAAAATTCTGAAACGGCCTTTAAATTGGCGCAGCTGGAAGTGAAGAAAAAATATCCGCAACCTTATTATTGGGCGGCATTTGTATTACTAAAGACCTTTAATTGATCTTTTTTCTTTTAAAAGCAAGAAAACAGCAGTTAGTAATAAAGATGAAAACGTAATAACAAAAACTACCAAAGGTACGTTAGGCCAATTTTTTTTATCCGGTAAATTTGGATACGAAACAATGGTTGTGTAACTCAAATTTCCATTAAAATCGGTTAAATTCTTATCATAGCTTTGTTTTAGTAAACCATAATTATCCAACTCAAGCGCAAAACGATTTTGAAGTATCGCATATTCGCCACTGTGTTCTTTTAAATTACTTAGTAATGTTTTATCGGTCTCGTTAAGATCTTTTTTAGCGAGTTTTTTGCTTATAATCTTTGATTGTGCTCCCGCATCTAGTAAACCATAATTTACACGCATAAATTTTATTTTACTTTCAAGCGAATCAATTTCTTTTTTCTTTGCGTTTAATCGCCTGGCATAAAGATCTACGTATTCATTGTATTTTTCTTTTTTTCTAAGGCGAATAAGTTTATTTACTTCATCTATCATGCCTTCAGCAAATTGTTTGGCAAGATTAGGAGAGATGTCGATCACACTTACCTGGATAGATTGATATTGTGTATATGCGATCTTAAATTTTGAATTGTAAAGTTTGTTGAATTTCCATTGTGCTTTTTCGTCCGTAGCGTCAATTTTGTAATGTTTAAAAAGGTCGAAACGTTTTGTAAGTGCTAGTTTAATTTCTTCGCTGTTAAGGAACTGGTAAAGCTGTTCTGTGCCCGATTCTTTACTAAATGGCGTTAAATTTGTTGGATACACTACAAAAGTCGATTTGTAATCCGGTTCAATAATTAAAGATGAAGTAAGTAGAATGGAACATGCAATAGAAATAGCCCCAACAAACGCAAATTTTTTCCAATTCTTAATTAAAAATTCAATAGTATTAAAAGTATTAAAAGTTTCCATTGGGCTGGCATATTTTATAATGCTTTTATAAAAGTATAAAAAAAACTTAAAATTCCTTAAAAACCACTTTTTGAGTATAAACGGTAACCATCGTAAGCCTATTATATCTACTTTTAGGTGTGATTAAGCTCGATCAACTTCGTAAATCTTATCGACTCGCTGATGCTTCTTTTGAAGTACTAAAAGGTATCGATCTGCACATAAAAGAGGGCGAATTTGTTTCCATTATGGGTTCTTCGGGTTCCGGTAAGTCAACCTTATTAAATATTCTGGGTATTTTAGATAATTACGATTCGGGCAATTATTACCTTAATAATACACTCATTAAAGATCTTTCTCAAAAAAAGGCGGCTCAGTTGCGCAATCAGTTCCTGGGCTTCGTTTTTCAATCATTTAATTTATTGTCATTTAAAAATGCCATGGAGAATGTGGCCTTACCGCTATATTACCAAAAAGTTTCGCGCAAAGAGCGTAATAAAAAAGCTTTGGAATATTTAGATCGCGTGGGACTACTCGATTGGGCCAATCATTTACCGAGCGAATTAAGTGGCGGGCAAAAACAACGTGTTGCAATTGCACGTGCATTAATAAGTAATCCCAAAGTTATTTTCGCAGATGAACCAACCGGAGCTTTAGATTCGCAAACATCTATAGAAGTAATGGATATATTCAAAGATATTCATAAACAAGGTAAAACAATTGTGTTGGTTACACACGAAAATGATATTGCTGCGTTAACAGATAGAACCATACGATTAAAGGACGGTTTAATAATTTAGAAATTAGATCTTAGAAGTAATGCGAATAATAAATCTTACATCATAAATCTTTTATCTTAAATAACAATGTTTGATTTAGATAAGTGGCAGGAAATATTAGGAACCATCAAGAAGAATAAACTTCGCACCATACTCACAGCTTTTAGCGTGGCATGGGGAATTTTTATTCTTATTATTTTGTTAGCCGCCGGCCAGGGATTACGTAATGGCGCTCAGGAACAATTTGGCAACGACGCTGCTAATAGTATTTGGGTTGATGGTGGCATGACCAGCATGGCTTATGAAGGTTATAAACCCGGAAGGACAATACAATTGCACAATGCCGATTTTTATCATATTCAAAAGAATATTCCAGGTATTGATCATGCTACAGCAGTTAGTAATGGACAACAAACAAAGATACTTTCATTTAAAAATGAACACGCAGGTTTTATGGTTCGTCCCGTTGCACCCGATCATTATCTTCTTGAAAAAGCAAAAATAATTTCGGGTCGTTTTATTAATGAAATTGATTTTAACGAATTTAGAAAAGTTTGTGTCATTGGTATTCCTGTTCGTGACGCATTATTTAAAAAGGAAGACCCTATCAATAAATTCATAGATGCTGCGGGAACAAAATATAAAGTAGTTGGTGTTTTTAATGATCCCGGTAAAGGTGATAACGACCGTATTTATGTTCCTTTATTAACAGAGCAGCGTATTAGTAATGGTAAAGACCACGTTGGTACCATATGGGCAAGCACGGGCACTGTGAGCGTTGAAGGAAGCAAGTTGATCGCAGACGAAATAAGAAAAAATCTTGCAAAAAAATATCATTTTAATCCAATGGATATAAATGCTTTGAACGTTTCAAACAATAATGTTGAATACGTTCGCATTATGTCGATGTTAGATGGCATTAAAATATTTATTTTAATTATTGGTATTTTTACATTGATAGCCGGCGTAGTGGGCGTAAGTAATATCATGATGATAATTGTGAAAGAACGTACAAAAGAAATAGGGGTGAAAAAAGCACTTGGTGCTACTCCGTTCTCGATTGTATCGTTAATAATCCAGGAATCTGTTTTTATAACCTCAATTGCAGGTTATGTTGGATTGCTTGCAGGTATTGGCGTTGTGGAGGGGTTAAAAGCCGCAGGTTTAGAAGGAGATTTTTTTAAGAATCCAAATGTGAACATAAGTATCGCGCTATTATCAGTTGGATTGATAATTTTGGCCGGCGCTTTGGCAGGTTTTTTTCCCGCAATAAAAGCAGCAAGAGTTGAGCCTATAACAGCATTAAGAGAAGGTTAAATGATATTTGAACGCGATAACTGGCAAGAGATATTTGCAACCATTCGTAAAAATAAATTACGGACCTTTTTAACCATGCTCGGTGTTTTTTGGGGGATTTTTATGTTGGTGATCATGCTTGGCTCCGGTAACGGTTTGCGTAATGGCATTTTAAAAGAATTTGCAGGTACCGCAACAAATAGTTTTTTTATATGGACACAACAAACTACCAAAGCATACAAAGGCATGAAGCCTGGCAGGAATTTTAATTTTAATCTCGCAGATGTTGAAGCTATAAAACAAATGCCCGACCTGGATGTTGTTTCGCCATTAAATCAGTTGGGAGGATACGAAGGTGCAAATAATGTAGTTCGTGGATTAAAAACCGCTCCCTGTGAGATACAGGCCAGCTTTCCCAACTCTACAGAAATTGCACAGGTAAGAATAAGTAAAGGTCGTTTTATAAACGATCTGGATATTAAAGAAAAAAGAAAGATCTGTGTAATTGGTCCTAGAGTTGCACAAATGTTATTTAAGAAAGACGAAAATGTAATTGGTGAATACATACGTGTTAATGGTGTTTATTTTAAAGTGGTTGGATTAACCATTCCTGCTGCCGGAGGGGATGAAGGAAGGCAGCAATCACAACGGGTTAATATACCGTTCAGCACCTTTCAAAATGCCTTTAATATGGGCGATGTGGTTGGTTGGTTCGCAATTAAGTCAAAAGATGATGTTCCTGCAGAAGTATCGGAAGAAAAAGTACTTTCTGTTTTAAGAGAGCGGCATAAAATTGCACCGGATGATCTAAAAGCCATAGGGCACTGGAATATGGCGGTTGAGTATAATAAGCTCAATGGTCTTTTTATTGGCATAGAGATCTTGATCTGGATAGTGGGCATTGGTACTTTATTAGCAGGTGTTATTGGCATTAGCAATATTATGCTGATAGTTGTAAAAGAGCGTACTAAAGAAATTGGTGTAAAGCGCGCTTTAGGTGCAGTGCCCTCTCAAATTATTGGACAAATTTTAATAGAAGCAGTTTTTTTAACAGCAATATCAGGTTATTTTGGTTTGGTAACTGCCATTGGTTTATTAGAATTATTAAATTCTATGATAGGCGAGTCCGGCGAAATGTTCACTAATCCAACGGTTGATCTTTCAGTAGCATTAAAAGCTCTAACAGTTTTAATTGTGAGTGGCGCAGTTGCTGGTTTAATTCCTGCACGCAAAGCAGTATCAATAAAACCAGTAGAGGCCCTGAGAGCAGAATAGAAATTAATTTAAAACAAAGAACGAATAATTAATAAGAATTGTATGATCAAAAAGATAAGAAATATCATTTTAATAGTTGGCTTTTTAAGCCTTATCATCTGGACGTTTTATTTTCTGTTCGAGAAGTCGCAAACACCACCCGAGGTTTTTAAAACGGTTATTCCATTTGATACAACTATTATTAAAAAAACAGTTGCTACGGGTTCGGTAACCCCGCGTAAAGAAGTGAACATGAAATCACAGGTAAGCGGTATTATTGAAAAGCTTTATATTGTTGCAGGACAGCAGATAAAACAAGGTGATGTAATTGCTAAAATAAAGATCATTCCAAATATGCTTAACCTGGCCAATGCCGAGAACAGGATAAGTGCGGCGCAAATAAATTATGATAATTCTAAAATTGAATATGATCGAAATAAAATATTGCTCGACCAAAATGTTATTTCAAAATCAGATTTTCAGAATTATGATCTGCGTTTAAAATCCAATCAAACAGAACTGGAGGCAGCGCAAAATCAATTACAGATCATTAAAGAAGGCGTTTCAAAAACATCAGGATCAACTTCTAATACTTTTGTAAAATCTACCATCACAGGCATGGTATTAGATGTTCCTGTAAAAGAAGGTGGACAGGTAATTGAAAGTAATACCTTTAATGAGGGCACAACTATTTGCTCTGTTGCCAATATGGGTGAAATGATCTTTGAAGGAAAGCTGGATGAAAGTGAAGTAGGGAAGGTGCAAACGAATATGGATATTGTGTTAACCATTGGTGCTATAGATAAAGAAAGTTTTAATGCCAAGTTAGAGTACATTGCACCAAAAGGTGTAACAGAAAATGGTGCAATTCAATTTTTGATCCGCGCTTCTATAAATAAAGATAACTCGGCATTTTTACGCGCCGGCTATAGCGCCAATGCAGATATTATTTTAGCTAAGAAGGAAAATGTATTAGCTATCCCTGAAAGTGTTTTGCAATTTGAAAAAGAAAAGACCTTTGTAGAAGTTGAAACGGGAAATCAAAAATTTGAAAAACGTTTTATAAAAACCGGCCTATCAGATGGCATAAATATTGAGGTGTTAGAAGGCGTAAAAAAAGGTGATAAGATAAAATTACCGCAATTGGCAACAATAAAGAACTAAACACCGTCTTTTACCTTTTCCTTCAGCAGAGCCAGTTTTAACACTTCTTCCATTTGTGTAACGTAATGAAAGGTTACTCCTTTTAAGTAATCTACCTTAATATCGTCTACATCTTTTTTATTGTCGACGCACAAAATAATTTCTTTAATTCCGGCACGTTTGGCGGCTAATATTTTTTCTTTAATGCCGCCAACGGGTAGCACTTTACCACGTAAAGTAATTTCGCCGGTCATAGCCAAAGCCTTTTTAACTTTACGTTTGGTAAAGGCGCTTGCTAACGAAGTAAGCATAGCAATACCCGCGCTTGGTCCGTCTTTTGGCGTGCCGCCTTCCGGCACATGAATGTGTATGTTGTGATTTTCAAAAGTATCAGCATCGGCATCTATTAAATGCGGATGCGCTTTTAAATATTCCAGGGCAAGCGTGGCGCTTTCCTTCATCACATCGCCAAGGTTACCCGTTAAGGTTAATTTGCCGGCCTTACTCTTGCTTAAACTTGTTTCAATAAATAAAATATCGCCGCCAACCTGGGTCCATGCTAAACCGGTAACCACACCGGCAATATCGTTGCCCTGGTATTTATCTTTAATGTGCGACGGACCTAATATTTTAACAACAGATTCTTCGCTGATCTTTGGAATATCTTCTTCGCGTGCAATATGCACTGCAGTATTACGGGCAATTTTCGAGATCTTTTTTTCTAAATTACGTACGCCACTTTCGGCAGTATAGGTATCAATTAAAAATTCGAGTACTTTATCAGTTATTTTTAATTGTGATTTTTTTAAACCACTTTCTTCAACTTGTTTTGGTATTAAATGTCTTTTTGCGATCTCTAATTTTTCTTCAACCGTATAACCGTTCACTTCAATGATCTCCATTCTGTCGCGTAACGCAGGTTGGATACTTGAAAGATTATTGCAGGTGGCAATGAACATTACTTTACTAAGATCATAATCTAACTCTAAGAAGTTATCATAAAAATTAGAGTTTTGTTCGGGATCTAATACTTCCAATAAAGCAGATGATGGATCGCCATGATAATCACTTCCTACTTTATCTATTTCATCTAAAATAAAAACAGGATTAGAAGATTGTACTTTTTTTAAATTTTGCAGGATTCTGCCGGGCATAGCGCCAATATAGGTTTTACGGTGACCGCGAATTTCACTCTCGTCTTTTAAACCACCCAAACTCATTCTTACATATTTACGGTTCAAAGCTTTTGCGATACTTTTTCCTAAAGAGGTTTTACCAACTCCCGGAGGTCCGTATAAACAAATGATAGGCGATTTTAAATTTCCCTTTAATTTAAGCACCGCTAAATGTTCGATGATACGTTCTTTTACTTTTTCCAAACCAAAATGATCTTCATCTAAAATTGATTCAGCATGCTTAAGATCAAAGTTATCATGGGTTATTTCGTTCCATGGTAACTCCAGCAGTAGTTCAATATAATTTGTTTGAATGCCATACTCAGCTGCGTTAGGGTTCATGCGTTGCAGCTTGGCAATTTGTTTTTCAAACACTTCTTTTATTTCATCGCTCCATTTTTTTGTTTTGGCTTTTTCTAAATAGCCATTTATTTCCTGCTCAAAATTATTTCCACCTAATTCTTCTTGTATGGTTTTAATTTGTGCATTTAAAAAATATTCGCGCTGTTGTTTGTCCAGGTCCATTTTGGTTTTGTTCTGGATCTGGTTACGTAATTCTAAAATTTGAAATTCTTTGTTTAAATTTTCAAGTACTAATAAACTACGATCTTTTAAATTTGCTACTTCCAACATTTTTTGTTTATCGGCTGTTGTAGCGTTCATGTTAGATGAAATAAAATTCACCAAAAACGTTGGGCTGTCGATATTATTTATCGCAAAACTGGCATCGCTAGGAATGTTTGGCGATATTTTTACGATCTGCACCGATGTTTCTTTTAAGTTTGAAATGATCGCAGCAAATTCTTTATCTGTTTTTGGCGGTTTAACTTCGTCAAAGGCAGACACCTTTGCTTTGTGATAAGGATCTGTTTGAATGAACTCATCGATCTTAAATCTTCTTTTTCCCTGAATGATAATGGTAGTATTACCATCAGGCATGCGCAACATCTTTATTATTTGCGCCACAGTACCAACACTATAAAGATCTAATTCGCTGGGCTCTTCTACCGTGTCGCTTTTTTGAGCAACAACACCAATGGTTTTATCGCCTTTATTGTAGTCTTTTATAAGGTGTATTGATTTATCACGACCAACCGTAATAGGAATAACAACGCCAGGAAACAGAACAGTGTTACGAAGCGGTAATATTGGCAGAATGTCGGGAATTTTCTCATTCTGCATTGTATCTTCATCTTCACTACTTAATAAGGGAATAAAATCCGAATCCTCATCAAGCCCTTGTTTAAAGGTTATCTCATCCATATCTCCAAAATTCATAGCTTTTTTTTCTTTAATTAGTAATAAGAGTAAATCATATTTTGTGCCAGCAAAAAAACTAGACTATTTGGCAGGCATTTTCACAAAAAAACAGAAACCATTTTTGCTATAAAGTTCTTTTAGCTCGGGAATTTGACGTAATTCTTCCTCATACTCCATTTTCGATACAATATAGGTAGCTTTATCAACTTTATAATGTTCCATCCAATACAAATTGGCCATTGGAAAGGTGGTTAAACGTGATGTGCCATTCTTTTCCCAAACATCCTGCATTTCGCTAGTGATCCTTATCTGGTCGGGATTACTATAATCTTTTGGCGTTCTGTTTGAATAAAAAAGGTAAGCATAACTTTTAAAACCATGTGTTTCAATATAACAGTCATGCTTAGCACAAGCTTTATAAAATTCTATGGCCGCATGTTGGGAATATTGTTCCACTTTTGGCACAATAACGTTTATCGTTAAATAAATAAACAGTAAGTTAAAGAACATGCCATAGTATAACAATTTAGCTTTATGTTTGTTTATGGCTATATAAACAAGAATTGCCGAAATTAGAAATGTAAGTCCTATCAACGACTCAAAACCGGTCCAGTTTACCTCTGCATTTAAATTCTGGACCGCAAAATCATCTTTAATTAAACCACTATTAATAATTGCAGGTTTTAAAATATTTATCATGCTAACGGCTGTAAATGCTGTTGTAAGAGCCCCGGCAACTATCCAATAAAGTACCTTTAAAATGGTATTGAACTTTAGACGGTCAAAATTTTGTACAATACCAATAGCAGCAATAAAGGTTAATGGAAAGTAACAGAGCGATGAATAATGAACGATTTTTGTTTGTGCAAAAGAAAAAAGTAAAAGAACCACCCAGAATAAACAAACAAAAATTTTGCGGAGCTGCTTTTGATAAGGCGTAAGATCTTTATAATTAAGGTAGGAGGCAATAAAGATCAGTGAGGCAGGAAAACAACCAATGAGCAAAATAACAAAATGGTATATGAAGGGGCCGCTATGTCCGCTATCTTCGGTTGTAATTAAACGCACCTGATAATCTATAAATTCTTTTATTACATCCTGGTTGCCTTTAAGCCATTCAATTAAAAACCAGCTGCCCGAAACAAAAAGTGTAGTAACTGAAAAGATCAAAAATGGTTTTGTTAGAAATAATTTTAATTGGTTTGTCCATATAAAATAGGCCAATAACGTTAAGCCAACAATTACAATGGCCGCAGGGCCTTTGGTTAAGACAGCGCCTCCTAAAAATAAACCGGCTAAAAGCGCGTTAATAATTTCTTGTTTGCCGTTAGGGTTATTAATAAATTGAATACAATTATATACAGCAATAAAAATAAATAAGTTAAACCAAGGATCTATTATACCTGATTTAAAATAAAGGTGCGGCAATAAACTGGCGCCATATAAAAAAGCCCAGAGGATACCAAATTTTTGAGAGTGGAATTTTTTGCCAATAAAGTAAATTGTTATTAGTGAAATTATACTACAAATAGCGTTTGGCAAGCGCGCGGCAAATTCATTTACGCCAAAAATATTCATACTTGCGGCTTGCAGCCAGATAAAAACAGGAGGTTTTTCCCAAAAAGGCCTGTAGTTTAATTGTACGCGCGAATAATTTCCCGAAACTACCATTTCGCGTGCGCATTCGGCAAAATTAATCTCGTCCCAATCAAATAAAGGGCAGTTGCCAATGAATGGAATAAAAATTATCGCAGAAATTAATGCGATCAAAAAAATGATAAGCGTATTATTTTTAAGATAAAGGGTCAAGATCGTTTAAAATTAAAAAGTGGTTTGTTTAATTTTTGCATTTTTTCGTTTTGCATAAAGATAAAATAGAATAAAGTTGCTGTAACGGTTCCGATCATACTTCCAAATGTAATATCCACTAACCAGTGCTGCGATAAATAAGTACGGCTAAACGCCGAAACAAGCGCTAACATAAAAAAAACAAATTTCAAAAGCTGGTTATTGGTAAGTAAAGCCATACATGTAAATACTGCAAAAGCCGATGTTGCGTGCCCGCTGGGAAAACTATTAAGGCCGGCCATTTCAACGCCTTCAACATATTTTACTTTAGCATCCTGAACAAAAAAATCAAAAACAAAATGCGGTCGATTTACATCGTAATAATAATTTTTTAACAGAGAGGTAAATAAACCAGATATAATATAAGCGCTTAAAACAAATATGCCTTTGCGAATATTTATGATCAAAATTATCAGGCCTAGAAAAACCGCAAATATTCCGTCGCCAACATGGGTAAAATACTTAAAAAAAGTATCAATGATTGGGTTACCAACGTATGCATTTATTTTTAAATGAAGGGCTACTTTATCGATCTGAAATAAGTAATAAGCCGCCCAACAAAGAACAATAACGTAAAGAAAATAATAGAACCAGTTATTTTTTATGAAATGTTTCAACCTATAATTTTTTTGCTTCGTTCCAATACGTATCTAACTCTTCGAGTTTACAATCAGATATCTGCTTGCCTTTTTCTTTTACTTTGGCTTCCATATAGCCAAAACGTTTTATGAATTTTTTGTTTGTTTGCTCCAACGCATCTTCCGGATTGATGTTTAGGAAGCGTGCATAATTTATTAATGAGAACATAACATCTCCAAATTCTTTTTCGGCAGCCTTCGTATCTTTATTTTTTATTTCTGCTTCAAACTCGTTCAACTCTTCTTTTACCTTTTCAAATACCTGACTTGGATCATCCCAATCAAAACCTACGGCGCGGGCTTTTTCTTGTATGCGGTAAGCTTTTAATAGAGCAGGCATGCTATTTGGTACACCAGAAAGTACAGACGTGTTGCCGCCTTTTTCTTTTTGTTTTAATTGTTCCCAGTTTTGTTTTACCTGTTCTTCTGTTTCGGCTTTTACATCGCCATAAATATGAGGATGCCTAAAAATAAGTTTCTCACATAAACCATCTATTACATCTTTTATGTCAAAAGATTTTGTCTCACTTGCAATGCGTGCATAAAAAACAATGTGCAGTAGAATATCGCCTAACTCTTTTTTAATTTCGGGTAAACTTTCCTTCAAAATAGCATCGCTCAATTCGTAAGCCTCTTCAATTGTTAAATGCCTGATGCTTTCAATGGTTTGTTTTTTATCCCAGGGGCATTGTTCCCTAAGTTCATCCATTATTTTTAAAAGCTTTAAAAAAGAGCTTGCGCGTTCGTCCATATGAAGCAAATTTAACAATTTAAAAATTTTAAAGAAGCGCTTAAAATTCACAACAGGTTTATTTAACGTAATTTTTAGCGTTTATTCCATAAATAAGCACGTTTTTGTTCAATAAAGAGGCGCTGGTTAATACTTTTCTGGAAATTTCTTGATAATAATTAATTTAGTAAAAGCTTAAAATTGCTATTTAAAATATTTTAGATTTAGGTAAAAAATGGGTAATTTCGGTAGGCAAAATAAAGGGGAGAAAATTATTCGGTAATATGCAGCAAGTTCTAATGAAAAAAAATCAAGTTAAAACTATGGCATTAACAAACTGTATTTATTTTGTAATTATAAACGAGAAAACAAAACAATATTTGTAAAAGAGATCATCATAAGTTAATAAAAAGTAAAATGAAACAAATAGCTAGAAAAACAACAATTGCTAAAACAGTATTACTACTGGCATTTATTATTTTCAATTCAGGAAATTATTTTTCGCAAAACTTTGTGTGGGTTAAAACATTTGGCGGACCGACCTACGATGATTGGCGGGCTACTGCAATTGATGCCAGTGGTAACGTAATTGCAGTTGGTTCTTTTTCCGGAACCGTTGATTTTGATCCTGGAGTTGGGGTAACCAATCTAACTTCAATTGCTGGTGGTGATGATATTTTTGTAATGAAGTTAACTTCTGCAGGTGCGTTGGTTTGGGCAAGAAGAATTGGCACTACAACTGATGAAGGGGCTTATGATGTTATTTGTGATGGCTCCGGCAACGTTTATGTAACGGGCTCTTATCGTGGAACGGTTGATTTTGATCCGGGTGCAGGTACAACCAACCTTGTTTCGGCAGGAAACCAGGATTGTTTTTTGTTAAAGCTAAATTCGCTTGGAAATTTTGTTTGGGCACGATCGATGGGTGGAACTTTAGATGATTACGGTTCTGCAATTGAGATTGATGCTGCGAGCGCCAATTTATATTTAACAGGAACATATAATGGAACAGCGGATTTTAATCCTTCTGCTGCTGTAAATAATTTAGTTTCTTATGGGGCTCAAGATGCTTGGGTTGGTAAATATGATGTAAACGGAAATTATGCTTGGGCAGTTCATCTGGGAGGAACCTCTGGTGACTACGGTTATGATTTGAAAGTTGGTGCTTCGAACAACTACGTTTATTGCATAGGAAATTTTGCAGGAACTTCTGTAACCTTAACTCCCGGATGCAGCTGCCCAACTTATTCTTCGCAGGGCGGAACTAATAGCGATATTTATTGCGTAAAATTAACTTGTAGCGGCGGTGGATATAACTCAGTTGGATTAATTGGTGGCCCTGGTTCAGAATTTGGAGTCGGCATTACATTAGATGCGGCTGAAAATATATATCTGTGTGGGCAATTTAGTATGGCCTGTGATATGGATCCGGGTTTTGGCACGGTAAATTTAGCTTCTGCCGGTTCTGCTGATGGATTTGTGGTTAAATTAAGTAGCACCTTTGTTCACCAATGGTCAAATAAGTGGGGCAGTACCTCTAGTGATGCGTGTACAGAATTAGATATTGATCCTTTGGGTAACCTTTATATTACGGGAAACTATAATGGTACGGTTGATTTTGACCCAGGAGCAGGCACTTATACTTTAGCAGCCAATGGAGCTAACTCAGATTGTTACGTTATGAAATTAGACAATGGTGGCAATTTTGTTTGGGCTAAAGATTGGGGAGCAACAGGTCTCGGAGATTACGCCTCAGACATTGATATAGATGCACAAGGAAATGTGTATTCTATTGGTACTTTTTGGAGCACGGTTGATTTCGATCCGAGCGCCGCTGTAACTAACTCAACCTCTATAGGTCAAACAGATGGTTACATTCACAAATTGAGCTGCACCTTACCCGCAACTGTTGCTACAACGCTTTCTAATTATACGTTGTGCGCAAATACAACTACTACAACACCAATTGCATTAACCGCTAGCTTGGTTGAACCAGGCACTACTTATGGTTGGAGTGCGTTAGGGGCTACCGGCATAGGATTTACACCTACAACTGGAACTGCAACTACAATCAGTTATACATCTTCAACAACTTTCAGTATTATTGTTACAGCAACTAATGCTTGTGGAACAACTACAACTTCGGTAAATAAAATTACTGTTAATAGTTTACCTACAATTTCAACGTCAGCCTCGCCGGCTTCAGTTTGCTCGGGTAGTCTTCTTACATTAACAGCTTCCGGCGCAAATACATATACATGGAGTAATAGCGTTACAAATGCCACACCATTTACTCCAACAGGACCTCAAACATATACTGTGCTTGGTACAAACATTAATGGTTGTATAGGTACAAAAACTATAAATGTTGGTATAATAAATAATCCTACACTTAGTATTGTTGGTAATAATTTAGTTTGTTTAAATAAATCGAATATTTTAACAGTAAGCGGTGCCACTACCTATTCTTGGTTACCCGGTTCGGTTACCGGTAATACAATTAATGCTCAACCTGCGTCTAATACAGTTTATACAGTAAATGCAACGGCAGCAAATGGTTGTAATAATTCTGCAACGTTTACACTTAACCTTGTTTTTCCACAAACGCCACAAATATGTATGGTAACTGTAGATTCGTTAGGTATAAATAACGAAATTTTTTGGGAGAAAACATTGTACAGCAATGTCGACAGCTTTATTGTTTATAGAGAAACTTCAACAAATATTTATAAAAGAATAGCAGCAATTAGCAAAAACGCTTACAGTGGATACACTGACACAGCAAGAAGCGTAGGGCCGGCAAACGGAGACCCTAATTCCACATCTTACAAGTATAAGTTGCAGTTGCGCGATAGTTGTGGCAATTATAGCGCCTTGAGTAACTGGCATCAAACTATTTTTATACAGGATCAGCAAAATGGTAATTTTAACTGGAACTCATACGCTATTGAAAGCAGTTCTACGCCTGTAAGTGTTTACGATCTTTTTAGGATAGATCTTGCAACCAATAACTATTCTTTAGTTACTTCAACAACAGCAGGCTTAGCTACAGACCCTCAGTATAGCCTGTGGCAAAACACTGCTAAGTGGCGTGTGCAAGCTAATGGTTTTAATTGTAATCCCACAAATAGAACAAATGGCACATTGAATCAAAAAGTTAAAACAAAAAGTAATATTAAGAATGACAGGTTGGTTGGCATAAAAAATCACGAGTTGCTAAATGCGGCTATAACTACTTATCCTTCTCCTGCAAAAGATGTTATTTTTATAGATAGCAGAGCTTTAGCGAATATTGATATGACCATCGAATTGCAAAATGCATTAGGACAAATAGTGTACAGTAAAAAATATGCAGCAAGTTCAAACGAAAAATATCAGATAGAAACTACAGGTTTTGCAAACGGTATTTACTTTGTAAATATTAAACAGGAAAATAATACTATTGCAGTTAAGAAAATTGTTGTAAGCAAATAATGGAACAAAAATCAAAAAAGTCCGACTGATAAATGTTAGTCGGACTTTTTTTTATAATTTTTTTAAAATTTCGAGTACCTGTTCTTTTTTTCTTCGCGATATAGGGATCTCAGAACCATCTTTCATTAAAATAAAACCACTATCTTTTTTAATATAGGATTTTACGTGTTTTAAATTAACAAGATGCGATTGATGAACACGCTCAAAGCCATATTCTTTCAGCAGATCCTCATATTCTTTTAGGGTTTTAGACACCATTAAAGGTTTATCTTTTACAAAATAAAATGTTGTGTAATTGTGTTCCGATTCGCAACGCAAAATATCACTCACTTCACAAACCCTCATTTCAGTTAACGTTGAAAGGCAGATCTTTTTTTCAGAATCGGGTGTAGAAACATTCTCCAAAAGAACACGGTATTGATTTGGATTACCAAGTGCATTCTTTAGTACTTCGGCTTTTTGAACCGCTTCTTTTAACTCGTCGGCAATAATTGGCTTTAAAAGATAATCAACGGCACTAAATCTAAAAGCCTGTATTGCAAATTGGTTAAACGCGGTTGTAAAAATAATGCGAAGCTCATTAAATGCATTTTTTTCGAAGTCTATCTCAAGGCTTCGTAATAGATCAAAAGCATTTCCATCCGAAAGTTGAATGTCTAAAAAAACAATATCCGGTTTAAGATCAGCAATAAGTTGTTTAGCCTCTTTTACACTACCGCAGTCACCAAGAAGTTTAACATGTGGGCATACCTTCTCTATAATTGCTTTAAAAGCAGAGAGAAATTTTTTTTCGTCTTCTATAATAACCGCGGTTAACAATTTTTTAATTAGCTAGATTTCGGGTTATTAAAAATAGTAAAAACCTGTCAATTTTGATATGCCTTAATAATAAGTTTTAAATATAATCTATCGGGAAGACCAATTTGACCAAAGTGCCAGATATCTGTCCGCTTGCGTCAATAACATCATTGGTTGATATTTGGATTTTTTCCTTATGCATCGAATTAATTATTTGCATCCTTTCTTCAGTAATGGTCATTGCCAAAGATTTGTGTGTATTATATACGCTTTTCCTGTTAAACGATTCTGTTTTTCCTATGCCATCGTCCTGCACTTCGCATACGAGCTGCATATCATTTACTAAATAAAATTTTATTAAAATGTTACCGTTCTCCTCTTTTGGAATAACACCATGTAAGATGGCATTTTCAATAAATGGTTGAATGAACATGGGCGGTATCGCTATCGAATCATCCATGTGCTCATCAAGATCTATGCTAAAATTAAATTTATTATTGTAGCGTAATTGCTGTAAGAATAGATACGATTTAAGCATTTGCGCTTCCTGCATCACCGAGACCAGTTGTTCGCGCGATTGTTCAAGATTATGGCGTATCAATCGTGAAAAGATGCCTAAATATTCTATCGCTTTTTCTTTGTCATTCTCGGAAATAAAGCCGCTGATAGATCCGAGTGAATTAAAAATAAAGTGCGGATTCATTTGTGCTGACAAAGCATTTCGTTCCAATTCAAAATTTTTCTTTTCAAGTAAACTTTTCTTCTTTAATTGTTGGCGATTATACAAAAGAAAAATTGACAACGAAATTACGATTGCAAGGATAAATGATCCATAGATCAATTGTTTTTGGCGTGCGTTCTCAGCGCTTTGTAACTGTTTTTCAGTTTTAAGTAGTTCAATTTCTTTTTCTTTATTTTGAGTTTCATATTTGGCTTCTAATTCTGCAATAGCTTTAAGACTTGTTTCGTTCTTAATGCTATCTTCAACGGTTTTGTATAATCTATAATAATCGTAAGCTTCTTTATAATTGTGTTTTAAGCGGTAATGGTTTGAGAAAAAAAGATAGGCTTTTCTTGTATTTAATTTGTTCCCAATTTCTTTCGACATAGTCAATTGTTTTTTATAACAATCTAAAGCATTTTCAGGTTGTCGTAATGAGTCATAAATTACGCCCAGTTCACCATAAGTTTCGGCCACACTTTTTTTATCATTTAATTCGTTTAAAAGTGTAAGAGCGTTTCCGCTTATTTCCAACGCTTTTTTGTAATCTCCTAAAATATAATGAAGAGATCCAATATTGGCGTAGGCTAATGCTACGCCTTGTTTATCTCCAATTTCTGCATCAATTTTTAATGTAGCATTAAAATACGTGAATGCTTTCGGGTAGTTTTTTACTTGTTGGTATGCCAGTCCGATATTATTTAGGACTTCAGCGTAAAAGTAGCTATCGTTTTCTATACCTTTTACTTCAAGTATTTTTAAATAGAAGTCTAATGCTTCCGTATATTTTTCCTGAAGGTAATAGATATTTGCAATAGACATTAATGAGCCAGAGATCAGTCGACTTTCTTTTAACCCTTCTCTTATTTTTAACGCGGCCATATAATTTTCAAGTGCTTTTGCATACTGCCCTTTATTTGAATGGATAATGCCCATATTGCTTATAATATCGGCCTCACCTTTTTTGTCATTTAATTTTTTAGTAACAACCAGCGCTTTGGAAAAAAACGCGTTGGCCTTTGAATAGTTATGCTCGTTTAAGTATGCAATACCTGTTCGGTTTAATGAAATATAGAGCCCGATCTTGTAATCAATTTTTTCGGATAAACTTTGCGATTGTAATAGATACTCGCGTGCGCTTGTATAGTCTCTGTCACCTATAAGATAACCGCCAATATCATTTAATAATTTTACTTTGCTTGTATCTTGCTGAGTCTTTGCAAGCACCCGTTTAAGTGAATCAATGATCGCTTCATTTCTGCCAAAAGATCTTAATTGGCAAATAAACAACGTAAACAAAAAAAACCTAAACAGATATCTATTAGAAAGCATTTCTTAGTTATAAGTAAGCCTCTAAATATAATCAAAATAATAAAACTACCGAATTGTAACTCATACTTACCGAATTGTAAATGAGGGTTAAAGACCCTCTCTTTTGTTCTAACTTTAGAAGGAATTTTTACGTAATACTAAAAGAACAACTAAACTATATCAAATGAAAAGAAAAATTACTACCAACACTTTTAAGAGATCATTACTAATAATTGGATTTATTTTTGGAACTGCTTTTAGCAATGGCGGTTCATCATTTGCGCAGGCCTGGCAGTGGGCTTTTTCTGGCGCGGGCGCTGCTGCAGATTACTCGGGTAGTTCATGTGTGGACGCTTCAGGGAATCTTATAACAACCGGTACCTTTTACAGCAACCCGCTTCAAATGGGTACGGTAACTTTAAATAATTCGGGATCATCCGGTTCAGATGCTTATATAGCTAAGTTAAGTCCAAGCGGAACGGTGATCTGGGCAAATAAAATTGGAGGACCAAACAATGAATCAATTACAGGTGTTTCTACCGACGCAAGTGGAAATATTTATGTACTCGGATATTATAATAGTGCATTCTTAACGGTTGCACCTTTGAGCGTAAGCAATTTTACAAATAACTTAACCTACGATATTTTTGTGGCATGTTACAACTCGGCCGGACTTATTCAATGGTTTAAGTCTTACGGCGGGGCAAAAGATGAGCAAACAGGTGGGTGTGTTTATTCAAACTCACTTTCTTGTTTATACATTGCCGGTAGTTTTTATTCGACTTCATTTACAGCAGGAACAAATACAGTAACAAATAGCGATGTTACCGGAAATAATCCTGATATTTTTTTAGCGAAGCTTACCAATACTGTTGTAAACTGGGCAAAAGCAACAGGCTCAAGTACGAGTCAGGATCGTGCTTCAAAAATGGCAATTGATTCAAACTCTGATCCATATTTTATTGGAACCATTGCACCCAATTCAAACACAACTGTAATAGGCGTAACCACTCTTACTACTTATGGTGGGCAGGATATTGTTTTTGCGAAATATAATTCGTCAGGTACACCCGTTTGGTCTAAGAATGTGGGAGGATCTATTAATTGTACCTGCGATTTCGCAGGAGGAATAGGCGTTGATGCGTCTAACAATGTGTTCCTGAGTGGAACGTACATCGGGGCATCTTTAGTTGCCGGTACATTTACTTTAACCAACTCTGGCGGCTATGATTGTTTTGCAGCCAAAACAAACTCTCTGGGTGTTTTTCAATGGATCAATAAAGTAGGTGGCTTAGGTGATCAATATAGTAATGATGTAACAAATGACGTAACTGGAAATGTATTTATTACGGGATCTTTTTCGGGTACCAACATAGTTGTTGGAACGACTACTTTAAACAATTCTACTCCAGGTATAAATACCGAGATCTATGTTGTAAAATATAACAATGCAGGTACTCCGCAATGGGCTATATCAGCTGCCGGCGCGAATAATGATGAACAAGGTAACGATCTTTCATGCGATGCCGGTGGAAATGTTTATGTTACCGGAAATATTTATACATCGCCAACCGTGTTTGGTACGTCAACAATTACAAGCACAGGTGTTAACGATGTTTTTGCGGCAAGAATAAGTTGTTTAACCAATACCATTAGTGGTGTTAGCAGTGTTTGTCAGGGTTCTTCCACAACTCTAACAGCAACGGGTGCCACTACATACACATGGAGCACGGGTGCAACCGGTTCATCCATTGTTGTTACACCAACTGCTAATACAACTTATTCTTTAACTGGCTCAAGCGGTGCTTGCTCAAATACAAGTACACCTTTCTCGGTAACGTTTTTACCGGCTAGCATAAATACAGGATCAAATTTAAATTTATTATGTAGTGTGCCGCAACCAATAAGTGTTACCACAAATCCTTCAACACCAACTTTAGTTGTTTGGACGCCTACAACTGGTTTAAGTAGTAGCTCTGTTTTAACACCTACCGTTATTGCTCCTTCAGCTTCAACCCAATATACCGTAACAGCAAATTTAGCTAATGGTTGCGTGGCAAGTGGCACTTTACTGGTAACGCAATATGCTCAAAAACCGGACATTTGCTTAGCTACTGTAGATACTTTAGGTTTTAATAACGAGATCTTTTGGGATAAAACTTTGTACACTAGTGTAGATAGTTTTATTGTTTATCGCGAAGTAAGTACAAATATTTATAAACGCATTGCAGCAATAAGTGTTAACGCTTATAGCGGGTTTACCGACACAGTAAGAAGTGTTGGTCCAGCAAATGGCGACCCAAATACAACCTCATACAAATATAAATTACAGATCCGCGACCTTTGTGGTAATTATAGCGCAATGAGTTATTGGCATCAAACTATTTTTATACAAGATCAGCAAAACGGAAATTTTAACTGGAACTCTTATGCTATTGAAAGTAGCGTAACCCCTGTAAGTGTTTACGATCTATTTAGGATCGATCTTGCAACCAATGGCTATACTTTGGTTACGTCAACTACCGGAGGCTTGGCAACCGATCCGCAATACAATGCGTTTCAAACTTCCGCCAAATGGCGTGTGCAGGCCAATGGTTTTAATTGTAATCCAACCAATAGAACAAACAGTACATTAAATCAAAAAATTAAAACAAAAAGCAATATTAAGAACGATAGATTGGTAGGAATAAAAAATTATGAGTTAATGAATTCGTTAATTAGCACATATCCTTCTCCCGCAAAAGATGTTGTTTTTATTGACAGCAGGGCTTTGGCTAATGTTGATATTGAAATTGAAATGCAAAACACGCTTGGACAAACAATATTCTCTAAAAAATATACTGCAAGTTCAACCGAAAAATATCAAATAGAAACTTCAGCTTTTGCAAATGGTGTTTATTTTATTAACATCAAACAACAAAATAAAACTGTTGCTGTTAAGAAAATTGTTATAAGTAAATAACTTTAAATTGAGGTAAAAGCCTGGTTAGTTTTAGTAATTAACCGGGCTTTTGCTATTATAGTGTTAATTATTTAAGGAATAACTCAATTTTAACTTTTACCAATATCATTGGGGATAACTCAGAGCTATTTTTGAATTTTTGAAGGAGATTTTTCACTAAATTCGATACTGATTTCAATAAACTAATACTATCATCATGAAAAAAAATTTACTAAGTTTTATTTTTTTGCTTTTTGCAGGTATTACCTTTGCTCAAACCGTTCCAAATGGTGGTTTTGAGAGTTGGGTAGTTAACGCATATGAAAACCCACAAGGGTTTCAGACGTCTAATTACAAATTAGATAATGGCGTACAAAGTCCGGTTAATGCAACCAAAGTAACGGATGCCTACCAGGGTTCTTTTGCTTTAAAGTTAACTACATCGGCGGTACCAAGCGGCACTGCTTTTGCTTTTTTTGCAAATGGTAATCCGGGTTCAAATCCAACAGGCGGAATTCCCTATTCACAAAAGCCAACTGGTATAAAATTCTTTTACAAGAGCAATATTATGCCTACTGATACGGCGATATTTTTAACGATCTTCAAAAAAGCAGGCGCAGTTGTTGGAAGTTATTTTTACAAGATCGCAACCACACACACAACCTATACTTTATTTAATCAAACGCTTAATCCGGCTTTACCGGTTTTTCCTGATACAGTTATTATTGCTTCAGCGTCAAGTAATGCATTTAGTGGTAATGCAATTCCGGGTAAC
Organism: Bacteroidia bacterium; assembly: GCA_016787785.1. Lineage (GTDB taxonomy): Bacteria > Bacteroidota > Bacteroidia > B-17B0 > Aurantibacillaceae > Aurantibacillus. Next base: position 289,811 of record JAEUTO010000006.1, read on the forward strand.
AGTCTTCAGTTGGATAGTATTTCTTTTACAGGTGTAGCTTTTCAACCGGCAAATTTAAATGGCAACTTCGAACAATGGCAAACCGAAACAGATTATAAATTAAATGGATGGAATTTAAATGGCGGTTTTCAGCGTACCAGTGATAAATATTCGGGAAATTATGCACTTGAACTACAAACGGTTCCTCCTTCATTTGGTGATAACCAGGTACGAGTTGGAAGGGCAGGTACAGGTATACCTACACCAAGTACTACACTTGGTGGCACACCTTATTCCGGGCAGATAGACACAATGTTTTTGTACTATAAATATTTACCATCTAATCCACTTGATAGCGCGAGGGTTTTTATTAATTTTAAAAAGAATTTTGTTTACATTGGAGGTGGAGGCTTGACGCTTTTACCACAAGCGCCAGTTTACACATTGAAAAAGATCCCGTGGAATCTTGCTATTGCACCTGATACAATGGTAATTTCAATGGAGTCGTCAAAGTTTCCGGTTCAAAATTCTTTTGTAGGCGCCGATTTTAAGATCGACAATATGTATCTAAAATCGCAAATGTACACTGTATCAAATTTTACAATGCCAACAACAGGTTGCGTAGGGCAGGTTATTAATTTAACTGACAACTCAACAAATATGCCCAGTAACTGGAACTGGATCATGCCAGGAGGTTCGCCATCGAGTTCAATTTTACAAAGCCCTAGTGTTACTTTTAATACACCAGGCACAAAAACCATTACTATGAACGCAGGTAATCAATTTGGAAGCGGCGCATCTATTTCAAAAACCATTACTATTTATTCAGTACCGGGTATTGCCGCAACATCTATTCTTACCTGTGGTGGTGGTAGTGTAACGCTCAATGCAAGTGGCGCAACTACTTATACCTGGAGTACAGGACAAACCAGTCAAAATATTACTGTAAGCGCTTCAAACTCTATCACTACAAATTATACGGTAATGGGTACAACCGGTGGATGTACCAATTCAGCAGTTGGCAGTGTTATTATACCATTTGTGGAAGTGCCAAGTATCTGTTTGGTGACAGTAGATTCACTTGGAGACAACAATGTTATTTATTGGGAAAAAACCTTATATGATAACGTAGATAGTTTTATTGTTTATCGCGAGATATATAATAACGTTTATAAGCGTATTGCTGCCGTTAGTAAAAATGCGTTTAGCGGCTATACAGATACTGCAAGAAGCATTGGCCCTGCTAACGGCGATCCTAATACTACAGCATACAGATATAAGCTGCAAATTCGCGACACCTGTGGACATTATGGCGTGTTAAGCAAATGGCATCAAACCCTTTTTATACAAGATCAGCAGAATGGAAATTTTAACTGGAATTCATATGCTATTGAGAATAGTACTTCACCGGTTACTGTTTATGATCTTTATAGAATAAGTTTAAGTAACAATACATACACGTTAGTTGCATCAACTACTGCATTTCTTGCAACAGATCCTCAATATGGTTTATGGCAAACCACTGCCAAATGGCGTATTGAGGCAAATGGTTTTAATTGCAATCCAACAAACCGAACCAATGGCATCTTAAGCCAAAAGGTTAAAACAAAAAGTAATATTAAGAATGATAGGTTAGTAGGAATAAAAAATTATGAATTAATGAATGCTTCTGTCACCACTTACCCTTCTCCTGCAAAAGATGTTGTTTTTATTGACGGTAGAACTTTAGCCAATATTGATTTCAATGTTGAATTGCAAAATACATTAGGACAAGTTATCTATAGCAAAAATTATTCTGCCAGTTCAAACGAAAAATATCAAATAGATATGAATGCCTTTACTAACGGCGTTTATTTTGTAAATCTTAAACGCAATAATCAAACCTTTGCAGTTAAAAAGATAGTAGTTAATAAATAACCCTAATTAGAGTTTAATTTAAAAGCGGTTGTTCTTGGGAACAGCCGCTTTTTTTTATGTTTTTTTAATGTTATTTTAAGTATTTTCGTAAGGTGTTTTTCAGGTGTATAATTGGGTTATGTTTTGTTCTTTTCAGCTGTTTTGTAACAGCTCAAAATGGTATTACCGGTAATCCGGATTGGCAGATAAAACCCGCTGTTAACGAGGGTTTTGTTCTTATTCACCGCACAAGTATTGGACACCTTGTAAAAGGTTATCCATCAATATACGAGGTTAACGTTTCAAAACCCACGTTGGGTAACAAATTATGGCATCTCGAAAATAACAAACCCGATATTGGTCTTTCCTTTCAGTGCCTTGATTTTAAAAATCCAAAGCAATTAGGTTATGCATTGATCTTTGCGCCTTATGTAGAATTACCATTAAATGTAAAAGAAAAAAGGTCACGCGTAATAATGCGTTTGTGTTGGGGTGCTACTTACATTACAAAGAGTTTTGATGTTGTTACTAATCGTAAGAACATTGCAATTGGTAGCCACCTAAACGCTTTTGTGCAATTTAAATGGTTCTGGCATTTTCAACTAACCAAAAATTTACGTTTTGAACCAGGATTTGCTTTTACGCACGCCAGTAATGGAAAATCGAGGAATCCTAACTTAGGTTTAAATGTAGTGAGTTTAAATGCAGGATTTAATTTTTTGATCCCGTCAAAGAAAACAAAAACAGAGATCTCAAAAATTGATTCATCAACAAGAGTAAGATCAAAAAATGAGTTATTTGCTTTTGCCGCTATTGGTTTTAACCAACATGAGATAGCTACTCCTGAATTAAAGACCTTTGTTGTTTCGGCCGCATATCAGCGAAACGTGCGTAACACGCATAAATTTAGTGCAGGTTTAGATCTTTTTTATGATGAGAATTTTATTCATGATTATGAAGTTGATTTCCAAAAAAAGCCGGTAGGAATTGATCAATATAGGATGAGCGCGAGGCTTGGCTATTCCTATAACATTGGCCGAATTAGTTTACCAATAGAAATGGGATATTACGTTTTTCAAAAAAATAAGCCAAATGGTATTATAGTAAGCAGGATAGGAGTAAGGTACTATAGCAAGTGTGGACTTGTTGGCCATTTTGGTTTACGCACCCATTTTGCAGTTGCTTATTGTTTTGAATACGGATTGGGTTATAGATTTTTTATAAAATAGCTGATCAAAAAAAGTATAACATATTTAATTTTAATTTTCTTTCTTACAACCTGTAAAAAAGAAAACGCTTTGGATTGTTTTAAATCTAATGGTCCGGAAGTTGTCGAAGCCAGAACAACTGCAGCGTTTAATATTATTAAATTGTACAATACAATTGATCTTAATATTACTAATGGCAACGAGTTTAAAGTAGAAGTAGTGGCCGGCAAACACGTAATTAAAAATATTAAAACCACTGTTGCAGATGGTGTTTTAACTATTGACAATGACAACCGTTGTAATTTTGTGCGTGGTTATAAAAGAAAGGTAACAATAAATATATCTATGCCTTATCTTGTGCGGGTTGAAAATAGGGGAGTTGGCACCGTAAGATTTAACGAGAATTATACGCAAGATACGATCCATGTGATGGCCGAGAATTCAGGCGATATTCATCTTAATGGTACTTTTAACCAAATTAAAACCAGCTCACACGGCAATGGCGATATGTATTTGAACGGCACCTGCAACCATTTGTTTGTTTATACATATGGAACAAATGTTTTATATGCCGAAAACCTTACTGTTAATAATTATATATTTGTTGAAACGATAAGTATTGGTGATTGTTTTATAAAAGCGCCCAACGCAGGCGTATTAGAATGCAATATCTGGCGTGATGGCAATGTTTATTATAAAGGAAATCCTTCCACAATAAACAGATTTAAAGGCGATGGAAAAGGGAGTTTAATTAAGCAGGATTAATTCTCAATGAACCTATCCTTTATTTGCTGTTCTGTGTTGATGATGTGAACAATAAATTTTATCTGATTCAATAAAAATAATTGTTGATTGCGATGCGAGATCAATTGGTATTTTTCGGTATTGGTCAATTGCAATGAAGAAGCAATATTAAATACAGATAAATTGGCAACAGTTTCATAATCCACAAACTTACCCTGTACAGATCCGAAATAATTAACTACAGCATCCTGTAAATTATTTAAGATTATTTTTTGATTAATAGGCACGTGCTCAATAAGACCTGCGCCATATAATTTTGGTGTAAGTACTTCTGAAAACTCAAGTAAGTGAAAAAGGTTAGTACCTTCTATTAAAATTTCAAGGTCGCCATTCGAAAAAGTTTTTAGAATGCGTTTGATTTTAGCTTCGCTGCCATAATCTTTTACTTTACCTTTTTCAAGATAAGGGATACCGAAAGAAGCATCATTTGCAAGACACTCTTTAACGAGCTGCTTATAACGATCTTCGTATATATGTAATTTGGACGTTTCGCCGGGCAATAGCACCATGTTTAATGGAAACATTGGTATTGTTATTTGTCGAGTTGTCATATATTATAAGGTTGTATACAAAAACTGTGCTAAGAATGAGTACAGCCTTTATGGTTACTTATATATACGTTCAACATGATAGACAAAGTTGGGTATGTTAACAATAATTCAGAGCTGAACCCTTTTTAACCAAAAATAAGCAGTTAAAAAAGGGCAAAAAAAAGACCCATTTAATCGATTTTTGCTCGTTTTTGAGCTAAAAAACCACTAAATGGGTCGAAAATTGTAATTATTGAGTAATTCCTAATTTTTTAGCAATAGCTGGGGGAATGGCTTTTTTGTGAAGCATAATGCAGGTGGTTTTGTAAAGAACATAACTCTCACTGGCATAAAAATAGCCGTCGCATTGGTTATTATCTTTACCCCAACTGTTTTTTACATAATAATAAGGTGTGTTATTTTGATCTTTTACCATCCCAACAATGTGCATGCCATGATCATCTTGGGTTTCGTAATTATCAAATGCTTTTTGACGCATTTCTTGCGTAATGTCTAATTGTTTAACAGGTTTAGTAGTTACGTTTTGTTTTTCTTCGTTCGTCATTAATGCAAACGATTTTTCGGGTACAATTGCTAAACCATCTTTAAATAAAAAACCTTTTTCACTTACATCGGCAGCCCATGCAAACGAATAACCGCTGTTAATAGCACTGCTCATTACTTCCTGTAGTTCGTTCAACGGTAAATTGTACATCGCTTCCCAATTCCAGTTGTCGGGTACCTCTAAAACAAATTTGCTATAAAAAGGGTGGTGTGTAAATGAAGTTAAGTAAACATAGTCTCCCGCTACTAAACCTGTCGCTTCAGCGTAAGTTTTTGGTGTATAGCTTTTGCCTTTGTAATCAAATTTTTCCGGCACTTTGCCTAAGAACTCATCGCAAACGGCGTTAACAGAGTTATGAATAAAACTAAAATCTATTTCCTGTGTTTCTGGAAGCGCCGCAGGGCGTAAAATATTTATTAAAGTAGTTTCTAATAATTTATGATTGTGCTGATCGTTTACATTTTTTTTACCAGTGTAAACTTCTTCGGGCACCATACCATAATTTTTTAATACATGTATCGCATCCGGAAATCCACCACCTTCGCCCAGATTTGTTTTGCCGTGCATGCGCACAAAATTATCAGCCTTTAAAGAATAAGCTTTTCTTGCCACGAACATTTCGCTTAAATTAAATTCTTTGCCTTTGCCTAAACGAATTATTTCACTCTCTAAAAAAGATAATGAAGAAAACGACCAGCAAGTGCCTGTCATGTTTTGATTTTGAACATCACTGGTCTCTAATTTTTTAATAATGGTAAAATTGTACTCACTGCCTTTTTTATTTGTTGAGTTTAATAAGGAAATTGTACTTAAGTCACTTTGTGCGGAAATTAAAAAGGAAGTAAATAAAAAAGCAAAAAATAAACTGGTTCTCATTTTTGTTTGGTTTTAATTAGTTGTAACAAATATCTGATTTCAAAAACAGTAAACAAAACATAATGTCCTATAAAATGGATGAAGAAGGTTAAAAATCCCCCTTTTAGGGTGAAAGAAAGGATGAAAAACAGAACGCAGGAAAGCAGGAACTTTGCCACACCAGTGCTTAACATGATGCCGGCGAAGGTTTTTGTATCGGTGCGGATAGAATAAAGCAGCGTAAAAATAACGGACAAGACCACAAAAAAAATGAGACTTAACCACCAAAGCGTTAATTCGTAATTAAAAAAATAATTTAAAAAGAATGAATAAAGGCAAGAAAGGCCGGCAGAAATTAAGATAGCAGAAATACTTTTTAATATCATTTACCGGGTTTGATTAAGCCTTTTAAAACAATATACAGGGCTGCGGCAATTCCAAGTAGTGAAAGAATTATGGTAAACACCGGTGGTTCATTCTTATAATGAGCATCGAGTTTATTTCCACCCCAGGCAGATAAACCAATTATAACAGCCATCTGGATGCCCAGATTACTGTATTTAATAAACTGGTTAGGCTGTTTTTGAGGAGGCATTATTAGTTTCAAGGCTTTGGTGCATGTTTTTTACTTTAGCCCCCATATTACAAGTGCCGGTGAAAATTGCGCCAGGTTCAATTGCTAATTTTCCGGTAATAATATCGCCGCTTACTTTTGCGCTTGCTTTTAAAGAAAGCATTTCAGAAATGTTTACTTTGCCTTTAATTTCGCCGCTGATATCGGCATTGCCACTGGTAACGTTGCCGTCAACCACACCATTTGGCCCTAATACAAATTTTCCAGTAGTAACTATATTTCCTGTTAAAAGTCCATCAATTCTAACATCACCGGCAGATTGAATATCGCCAACAATTTTAGTACCATTACCAATTAAATTTACTGAACTAGCGTCTAAGTTTTGATTTTTATTTGAACCTATTCCTAACATAACATTCAATTTTAAGTTAATAGTTTTATTTTATTTTATTTTCAGTTAAGTTCTTGTAATTATCAAAAAAGAAAATTTTGTACGCATCTACATTTTTCTTTTTATATAAGAACGGCAAATTGTTTCCTAAGATAGGGTAAATTTCTATCATTTCCTTCTTCACCTCTTCTTTAAAAATATCCGGATCTTTGATCAAATTTTCATAATAACTCATTACCTCTTTAGCGCTTACAAATGTTTTTAAAACCACTAATTGTTTGTTTGTGCCAAACAAATTGCTGGTTAAATTAAATGTTTTTGAGCTGTAATAGGTGTTGTTAAATGTGTTTAAACGGATCTTGAAACTATCGGCAATTTTTGGATCGTCGGGTACAATGGCAATTATAAAATGCTCTGCATCCAGGTTCACACTGAACGTATCTAACTGATTTAAACCCGGCTCAGCAGTCTTATATAGGTCTGGATTTTTTTGTTTTTTAATTGAAAGTAAAATATCGTTTGCAAGTGGTGTAACTTCCGCGTTAGGATGTTTTGCAACCAATAATTTTAAATAAAATTCTAACGAGTCAATACCCTTTAATTTTCCAACGCACAACGATCTAATAAATTCAAATTTAGAGACAAAAACATTTTTACCAAATTTTGAAAGCCCTTCATTTGCCTGACTTAGTGCTTGCGAATAATTATTATCAAGATAGGATTGATATACCTGGGTATAAAAACCTTCTACTTCACTTTTTTGGCTGTTTACTTCAGATGCATAACTTGGGTTTTTAATGATCAATGCAAATTCGCTGTCCGGAAATTCGCTTAAGATCTTTTCTTTATAATAATCTGCTCTTGGTTGATTTTTTTCGGCAAGATGTGTACGGTACATAATATAATACGTATTCAACGCATATTTGTTCTGTGGAAAGCGGGAGTTTAATTCTTCAAATGTTGCAACAGCTTTTTTTGTGTTATTTAATTCTTCTTTATAAATAGAGCCCATCATGTAATAAGCATACACAATTTTTTTATTACTCTTTTTTACCAGTGAATCGTTAATAGGTAAATTGGTTCTGTAAAAATCACGCGTTTTATTCGAACTTTTAGCAACACCTTTTGTTTTAGCAGTATCTTTATTCTCAGTTGGCTCATCGATTGTAAGCGCTTTATTAGACCTACGCCAGTTATCTTCTAATTTTCTGTTACCCCATTTTTTTGTAAAATCGGCAACACCAAATGCGATTGTATTTTGGTTATAAAAATAAAATGAGGCGGCTACGCCTGGGCTTCCAATATCCTGGTTTTGACCTACGCTTCCTAATGTGTTATTGGGTAACTGATTGCTATTATTCGCAATTTCTTTTTCTTTTTCTTTTCTTGCTTCTTCTTTTTCAAGATCGGCAATGATCTTATCTATTATTCTATTTTGCTCGCTCTCGCTAAGTTTAACAAAGCGCTGTAAACTATCTTCCCTGCTAACAGTTCGGATATGTCCAACTAAAGTTTCTAGTGTTTTTTTACGTGCTACTATAGATGCGTAATCCGGGTGGTCTTTTGAAATAGTTACCACCGCACTATCGTAATAAGCTTCTGCCGGTTGATAATTTGTAAGGTCGAAATTGATCTCGCCTAATTTTAAATAAGATTGTCCTTTCTGATTTGGATTATTTAAACTGGTTTGAACAGACTTTTTATAATAGTAAAGCGCTTGTGTTGCATTACGTTCTTTTTCTTCTATCTCACCTAAAGTATAATATATAACATCGTAATACTCGTTATTTTTAAACTCTTTGGCCATTTTTAAAAGGTCCTTTTTTGTTTTTTCTGAGTTGTTACGTTTAACATCTAGCAACTTGGCCATTTTTATTTTACTGTAAAAGACCAATTCGTAATTTGGTTTTAAGCGAATGGTTTTTTTGTAATATTCAAGAGCGCGTTTATTATTTTTTTGCTGTTCAAATAATTGCGCAACAATAAAACTATATCTCGCTCTTTTTTTACGCGAGATGCCGGTGAGTGGGTTGCTGTTCCTTGAAGCTTCCATTAATTTTGTCGCCGCTTCGGTATTTAATCCCCGACGCATAAAATAATCGGCCTCAAGAACGGGTAGTTCTTTTTTTACTTTACGTGGAAGATCTTTTTCGTTCTTTAGTAAACTGATGATCTGTTCTGAACTGCTAACGGCGCCAATTTCATTATTGGTCTTTACCATCCAGGCCATGGCTGTGTATTTATCTTTTGATTTAGTATAAGTTCTTGCTACATACTCAAAAGCTTCTAAACCACTAAATAACTCGCGTTTGTATAAATGTGAGATGCCAATATTTATCCAGTTATTATCAATCCATTTTCCGGATGTGGGGATCTCGTTACCTTTTTTGTCTTTGATTGCATGACGTTGAATGCAAGTAGATGATTTTTTAATAGCCTTATCAAATTCAGGAAAAGTTGCTTTCGCTTTTTCGCCGGTTGGGTAAATATAAACAGGAAGGATCTTTTCAAAATTATCTTTATTGCTCTTATCGATCTTGTATTCACCCTCTTCGATATTTAAGCAGGAATAATAATAACCGTTAAAGCGCGCAGTTAGGTTGTGATAACCTCTGCTAACTACCGTATTCTTTTTTGTGCTGCAGGCAGCAAAAAGTAAGGTAAATGTTATTGGATATATTAAGCGCTTAATTAACACCGTTTATTGTAACGTTATATAATTGAATTTAGTATGCGTTTTTTACTTAAAAAAGTTAAACTAAAGCAATGTCAAACTGCACCAGATCAATGAATTCCTGAACCCTTTCGTCTACATCCTTTTGCGACAGGCCTATCAAGCGTTCTGTACCAAATTTTTCAACCGTAAAGCTGGCCATGGCACTACCAAAAATAATAGCACGTTTCATATTCTCGAAGCTAATGTCTTTAGTTTTAGCTAAATAGCCAATAAAACCACCAGCAAAACTGTCGCCCGCACCGGTAGGATCGTAAACATTCTCTAAAGGTAATGCAGGGGCAAAAAACACCTCTTCTTCGTTAAATAAAAGGGCTCCGTGCTCGCCTTTCTTAATTACCAGCACTTTTGGGCCCATTGCTAATATCTTTTGAGCAGCTTTTACAAGTGAGTATTCGCCTGATAACTGACGAGCCTCTGAGTCGTTTATGGTTAAAACGTCAATCATTGCTATGGTTTTCTTTAGTTCATCCATGGCAATATCCATCCAAAAATTCATAGTATCTAAAACAATTAATTTAGGACGTTTTTTTAGCTGGTCAATAACGCTGCGTTGCACCGCTGGAACCAAATTCCCCAACATTAGAAAATCACACTCTTTAGCAGATTCCGGTACAATAGGGTTAAAATTTTCAAGCACATTAAGCTGTGTTTCAAGGGTATCGCGACTGTTAAGGTCGTTGTGATACTTGCCACTCCAGAAAAATGATTTTTCACCTTTTTTGATCTGAAGGCCTTCTAAATTGACACCTTCTTTTTTTAATATATTTAAAAAATCCTGCGGAAAATCGTCGCCAACAACCGATACCAAAGAAATATCCCTTTGAAAATAAGATGCAGCTAATGCAATGTATGATGCGGCTCCGCCAACAATTTTATCGGTTTTCCCGAACGGTGTTTCAATAGCATCAAAGGCTACTGTACCAACAACTAATAAACTCATTTATTTAATTTTAATTTTTTTTGTAAAGATATTGTTTATTTCATAAATCTAGTGTAAATTTGCCACCCTAATCAGAAAAATTCCCTAGTAAATACGGGTAACTTGACTGATTCGGATTAACCAGAATAAATTCCTTCTTAGCTCAGCTGGTTAGAGCACATGACTGTTAATCATGGGGTCCCTGGTTCGAGCCCAGGAGAGGGAGCAAAAGGGAAAACGAAAGTTTTCCCTTTTTTTATTTACGGCTGGGCGAGAAGTTAATCCTGAGCGAAGTCGGAGGAAGCCAGGAGAGGAAGCAAGCAAAAAACCACACAGAAATGTTGTGTTTTTTTTTGTTATTTAGAAGTTTCAATGGGAGCAGAAAAACCACCTTTAAATAAACCCCAAGATTTTTTGAAAGGAAAGTCAGAATATACGCTGGCTTTATACGATCATTTTATTTCTGAATTTAAGAAAGTTGGTAAGATCGAAATTGAACCTACCAAAACAATGATCGGTATCTCAAACTCAAATAAACGAATTGCTTGGGTTACACAGTTAGGCAAGAACTTTATTCATGTTGTTTTTCCTTTCAAAAAAGAACATAAAGATAATTTATGTTTTCAAAAGATCGGTCAGGTACCGGGTCAAAACCAGTTAAACCATCATTTACGACTGCTTTACAAAGAAGATATAAATAAAGAAGTACTTAAATTCATGAAACTTGCTTTCGATGAAAGAGGCTAATTATCTGGCGTAAAAAAATCATTGGCGTCAGTATCGGGAACAATATAAATTCTTTCCCATCTGTCACCATCAAGAATTCTCCAACTATGTCCTTTTCCTTGCAGATCTTTTGCTACAAGTATTATTCCGGGTTCAATAATAAATGATGAACCGTTTGTAACAGTAAACTCTAATTTACCTTTTAATGTTACCACAAACTGATAGCGAGGAGCAGGGTGTGCAGTTAATTGATATGGATCAAATGTTGTTTTTATGATAAAATAATTCCCATCAATATTTACCGATTCTGCAATAGAACCTTCCTCAAAAGAACAATCAGTTCCATTAATATTTATCAGTTTAAACGCTTTCATGTTTGGTGCTTTAATGCTGTAATAATACAAATTATATCCTTTTATATTGTTTGGGGTATATATGATCTTCGTCAAAAGATGTTGAATTATTTCAACAGTTTGGGGAAGAGAATAAAACGTAAGAACCAAATTAATACTTTCCTAACAGTATATGCACAATTTGTAATGTGGCAACATTATTGCGGCAATGTGTATATCCCAAATTATGAAACAGCTTTGTTTTATTCTTGCCTTCTCCTTTATCACGCAACAAACAAGATCTCAAAATCTTGAACCAAAAATAATTGCATACAATACTTTAGTAGGAGGAATAAGCGGTGGTATTGGCGCTATAATAAACAAAAAGAAAGATCAAAAATGGCACAAAGCGTTTGCTAAAGGTTTTGTGGTTGGTATTGGGGGCGGTGCGTTGGTGTACTCAGGAAAAAAAATAAATTATCTTATTGGTGAAAAACAAAATCTCTCATACGGTTGGGTTTCGCGCGCGGTTTTTAGCGCAGGAAACTCAATAATAGAGAATGCTGCAGCCAATCGCGATTTTTGGAGTCAATGGCATTATGATGTTGCCTTTGTACGATTGGAATTTCATACCAGTGATCTTTCATTTTCACCGCGCTTTATGCCTTCAACTTTTGGAGGCTTACTTTTTATGGCCATACATAGTACCTCTTTTGATCATCGGGCAACACTACGCTCTGGTACATTTACTTTTTATACAGATAAGATCCGTTATGAACCAAGATTAGTTGGCTCCACAGCGTCTAACGGTTTCCTGTTTACCGATACGCTGCAGTCAGGCAAAATATTTTATGATGTGTATGCGCATGAAATGGTACACACTTTTCAGTTTCAGGAATTTTCCGGTATCAATCATTTTTTCGACCCCCTTTCTGGCAAGTTGCAGGAAAAGCATCCATTCTTTAAAAAGATCAACAAATGGGTATACATTGATGCGAGTTATGAAGCCATGTTGGCAAATTATTTTATAATTAATCAGGGCCCAAAAGGTAAATTGTATTGCCGTAATTATTTGGAGAATGAAGCCGAGTTCCTTTCTGTGCGCCGTTGCGCCTGCATTCCTTAAATCACGATTTTTTTTTCTTTCTAAATAGTTTAGGAGAATATATCTACAAAAGCTCATTTCCTACCAAAAAATTAGGATTTAAATATTGCTTTTTATAACTTCAAGCAACTAAAATTCCAACATGAAAAAAATTATATTTTTACTGATCGCTGTTTTTTACTTAAGTAACATTTTTGCGCAAGAATGGGCACAAAAAATGCAAGACCCAAACGGTAATTTTTACCAGATTCAAGCAGATTTTAATAATTATTGGGCGTTGCGTGATAATACTGAGAAAGGCAAAGGCTATAAGGCTTTTAAGCGTTGGGAAAATTTTGTTGAGCGTAGAGTTTATCCTACCGGTGATCTTTCTTTGCTGTCTTTAACAGCAAAAAATTACCAGGAGTTTTTAGACACTTATCAAGCACCAAATACGGCAAATAAATTTAGCAGTGCAACTATGCTTGCTTCTACTACATGGACACCGGTTGGCCCAATGGGTCCGCTTAGTGGCAGTGCAGGGGGGCAGTTATTAAAATCAGGAAGGATGTGTTTTATTACCGTTGATCCTACTAATTCAAATAATTTATGGGTTGGTGCTCCCGCAGGAGGTTTATGGAAATCTACCAATGGTGGTACGTCATGGACAACCAATACGGATAATTTAGCAGTAATAGGTTGTTCTGATCTTGCTATCGACCCAACAAATACTAGCATTATGTACCTGGCCACTGGAGATGGTGATGCAGGTGATACAAGAAGTATTGGTGTATTAAAATCTACTAACGGCGGTGCTACTTGGTCAGCTACTGGATTAACAAACGCAGTAACTAACAATTTTACTATACGCAGATTAATTATAAATCCTTCAAACCCGCTAATAGTGATAGCTGCTACATCAGGCGGAATTTATAGAACAATTAATGGAGGCACTAACTGGACGCAGGTTGCCACAGGGAGTACTTTTGATCTTGAATTTAAGCCAGGAGCTCCAACAACAGTTTATGCCGGCGGAACAACATTTAGAGTATCAAACGATGGAGGAGCTACTTTTGTCACGGTAAACACAGGCATTCCAACCACAGGTATAAATAGAATGGCTATTGCGGTAACACCGGCAGATGCAAATTATGTTTATGTATTAGCATCAAATAGTTCAGGGAATGGGTTTCAAGGATTTTATCGTTCGATTAATAGTGCAGGTGCTTTTACACAAATGGCAACTACCCCAAATTTATTAGGATGGGCTACTGCCGGTAATGATACTGGTGGGCAAGGTTGGTACGACCTTTGCGTTGCTGCTTCGCCATTAAACGCAAATGAAGTGGTAACGGGTGGCGTAAATGTTTGGAGAACTACAAATGGTGGAACTAACTGGACAATTTATGGTCACTGGACAGGAAGTGGAGCTCCGTTCACGCATGCCGATCAGCATGATCTTGAATATGATGCAGCAGGAACTCTTTTTAATACAAACGACGGAACTGTTTACAGAAGAACTGCAACAGCATGGCAGGAAATTTCGGGCACAATTAATATTTCGCAGATCTATAAAATTGGTTTATCATCATTAACTGCAAACAAATGGATCACCGGCCACCAAGATAACGGAACAAGTATTTGGAATGGTACAACCTACAACGCAGCTTTAGGTGGTGATGGGATGGATTGTTTTATTGATCGTACAAACGATAATAATATGTTTGGCGAATATTATAATGGTGCACTGCGCAAATCAACCAATGGCGGCACATCATGGTCAACCTGCACAACAGGTATGACGGGAACAGCGCCATGGGTTACCGCATGGAAACAGGATCCGCAGATTGCTACAACATTGTATTGTGGTTATACTAATTTATTTAAATCAACTAACTCTGCCGGAAACTGGACACAATTAACAGCACTTCCAATAACTGGTTCGGTAAAAGAGTTTGCAATTGCGCCATCTAATAACCAGGTTATTTATGTTTTAAAAGGTTCAGGTATTTGCAAAACAACAGATGGGGGAACAACATGGACTAATGTAACAGGAACAGTGCCAGTAGGTTCTGCCTCACCGGAGTTTATTACTATTGATCCAACTGATCCGAATAATGCATGGGTTGTATTAAGTGGCTACTCAGCAGGAAATAAAGTTTTTATGACGACCAACGGTGGTACAACATGGACTAACTTTACATCTAATTTACCTAACATTCCTGCAAACTGCAGTGTTTATCAACCCGGAACCAGCGATAGGATCTATGTTGGAATGGATGTTGGGGTTTATTACAGGGATAATGTTTCGGCAACATGGACCTTATATAATGCAGGATTACCAAACATGCCTTTATCAGATATGGAAATTTCTCCGGCTAATCCAACAAAATTAGTTGCAGCATCATATGGAAGAGGTGTATGGATAGTTGATGTAGTAGGAGCGGCACCGCCACCAGTTCCGGTAACAGGATTTAGTGTTACAGCTTTACCAAAATGTGCAGGTTCTTTAGTTCCATTTACAGATCAATCTACAAATTCGCCTAACGCCTGGAGCTGGAGCGTATTGCCTAGTGCAGGCGTTACTATAGCTTCTGCAACTTCACAAAACCCCAACATTACATTTAATACAGCTGGTAATTATACAGTTACATTAATTGCTTCAAATGGTAGTGGTCCGGGTTCAACATTTAATCAGGTTGTAGCAATTACTGCGACACCAAATATTGCAATTACAAATTCCGTTCAGTCAATTTGTTCTGGTACAACAGTAACTTTTGTTGGCTCTGGCGCAACAACTTATGTGTGGAGTAATGGCGGAGGATCTGCTGCATCAGCTTCATTTGCTCCAACAGGCACAACGGTTTACACACTTACAGGTACAACAGGTGGCTGTTCTAGCTCAAAAACAGCAACAGCAAACGTAACAACAACACCAACAATTACTGTGGCAAATGCAGTGCAATCAATTTGCACAGGATCAACTGTAGCATTTACAGTTACGGGTGCAACATCTTACAACTGGAGTAATGGTGGTGGCAGCGCTTCAACAGCAACTTACGCACCAACAGGTACAACTGTTTATACAGTTACTGGTACAACAGGAAGTTGTTCGAATGTAAAAACAGCAACCGTAAACTTGTTGCCGTTACCAACTATAAATGCTACACCAAACAACAGTGTCATTTGCCAAGGACAGTCGGTAATATTAAACGCAACCGGTGCAACAACTTATTCATGGATGCCGGGAAATTTAAATGGCACCTCGGTAACATATACACCTGCAGCTACTGCAGTTTATACTGTTACAGGAAGTGATGCCAATGGTTGCAAAAATACCGCTAACGTAACGGTTAACGTTTCTATCTGCACTGGCATCAATGCATTAAGTAAAAATGCTGGTTTTTCATTATATCCAAACCCAACAAGCGGTATTTTAATTTTGAAAATGAATAACGCTCAAACAAGCAATGTTAGTATTGAGGTTATGGATGCAGCAGGAAAAGTTGTTCTGAACAGTGAGTTTATTTTTTCTGATAAAGCAAATTCAACGGAAATTAATTTAGAGAAATTTGCCAATGGAATTTATTTTATAAAATTAGCTACTGAAAATAAAACAACGCAAACAATTAGAGTTGTAAAAGAGTAGTAGTTCAAATCAAATTCAACAAAAAACCCGCTTTAAAATAAAGCGGGTTTTTTTGTTTTATAATACTTTATATCGTTCTGTTTACATCCCAATTCTCTAAGTAATCAGCAACTCTTCTTAAAAAAGTTCCGCCTAAAGAACCGTCTACAACCCTGTGGTCATAGCTTAACGATAAGAACATGAATTGACGGATACCGATCATATCACCTTGCGGTGTTTCAATTACTGCTGGTTTCTTTTTAATAGAACCAACGGCTAAAATTGCAACTTGTGGTTGTAAGATAATAGGTGTACCCATCACGTTACCAAATCCACCAACGTTGGTTAATGTAAATGTTCCGCCTTGAATTTCATCCGGTTGTAATTTATTAGCACGTGCGCGGTTGGCAAGATCGTTAACCGCTTTGGTAATACCAATTAAGTTACGCTCATCTGCATTTTTAATTACAGGTACAATTAAGTTGCCTGTTGGTAAAGCGGCAGCCATACCAACATTAATGTTTTTACGTTTAATAATTTTCGTTCCCGTTTGATCTACCGAAACGTTGATCATTGGAAAATCTTTAATAGCGCGGGTTACAGCTTCAATAAACAAAGGTGTAAAAGTTAATTTCTCTCCTTCGCGTTTCTCAAACTCTTTTTTCACTTTGTCTCTCCATTGAACCAAATTAGTTACATCTGCTTCAACATACGAAGTAACGTGCGGTGCAACATGTTTACTCATTACCATATTGTCGGCAATGATCTTACGCATGCGATCCATTTCAATGATCTCATCGCCGGCACCAACTGAAACAGCGGGGCGGTGAACGATCACAGCATTATCTCCAACACTAACCGGAGCTGATTTAGTAGGGGTTGTTGTTGTAGTAGTCGTTTCAGTTTTAGTTTCTGAAGATTGTTTGTTACGGTTAGGTAAATAAGCTAAGATATCGGCTTTGGTAACGCGGCCATCCTGACCAGTACCTTTAATGCCATCTAATTCAGAAAGAGAAATACCTTCTTCTTTGGCAATGCTTTTTACCAGCGGCGAATAGAATTTTGTTGAATCGCCATAATTATTGTTTGTAGCAGTTTTTGGAGCACTAACGGTTGATGATGAATTAGTTTCTTCTTTTTTAGTTTCCTGCTTAATGTCAGGCGCCGCAGTTTTTGGAGTTTCTGATACCGAGGCATTTGCTTCGCTGCTAATAACACCAATTACAGCGCCAACTTGTACCACATCACCTTCATTAAATAGGCGCTTTACAAGAGTTCCTTCAAACGGCGAAGGGATCTCGCTATCCACTTTATCGGTGGCGATCTCTAAAACTGTTTCATCAATTTTAATTTTATCACCTTCGTTCTTGGTCCACTTTATAATTGTAGCTTCTGCCACACTTTCGCCCATTTTAGGCATTATTAAATCAAAACTTGCCATTAGTATTTTTTATAGTGTTACAAAAATAGGTTTCTAAACAAGAAAAGCCAAAAATATTACGCACAACTAGTTAAATTCTGGGTATAATAGGTATTTAACCCGTATTTTTTTGAAGTTTTCAATGTCTTTTTGCCACGATTTTCTTATTTCTTCTTCAGAAAGACCATTCTTTAGTTGTTCCTGTAGCTCGGTATTGCCCGAGTGATAATTAAAATTCTTATCAAAAAAGTCTGGCTTATTGAGATCTGTATATAACTTTTTTATCCAGCCTAAATTAATTTTTAATGGGTGGTTCTTTAAATAGGGATCTTTTTTTAAATTAATACCATAGCATCGTTCATTAAGGTATTTTGGTTCTTTTGATAACGCTGTTGCTCTCGGAATAAAATAAAAAGTGGTATCACTGTATTTTGGGTGACCAATAACCTGAAAAGGTACATCTGTTCCACGCCCCAGGCTTATAATAGTCCCTTCAAATAAACCTAAACTTGGATATAACAGAACTGATTCTAAATTTGGAATATTTGGTGAAGGCTTTACCGGCAAGGAATAAGTGGCCTTACGGTCGTAATTTTTTAATGGAATAACTGTGAGTTTGCATTTTACTTTATTTTTTAACCATCCCTCGGCATTGGCCATCTTGGCGTACTCTCCGCTTGTCATACCATACACTAAAGGTACATTATGCAAGCCTAAAAAAGTTTTAAATTCATCTTTCATGGTAGGACCATCAATATAAAATCCATTAGGGTTGGGTCTGTCAAGCACAATACATTCTTTTTTATTTTCGGCACAGGCTTCCATTACATAACACATGGTTGAAATGTAAGTGTAAAAGCGTACACCAACATCCTGTATGTCGTATATTAAAACATCAATATCTTTTAACTGTTCTTTGGTAGGTTTTTTATTGCTGCCGTACAAAGAAATTATTGGCAAGCCGGTTTTTGCATCTGTATTACTGGTTACTTTTTCACCAGCTTCTGTGTTTCCTCTAAAGCCATGCTCAGGACCAAATATCTTTTTAATATTTACTTTTAATTTGAGCAAGGTATCTACAATACTGGTAGAATTTATTACGCCAGTTATGTTGGTTACAATGCCAACGCGTTTCTTTTTTAGGAGGGGCAGGTAGACGTCAAACTGCTGCGCACCAAGGGTTACGGTTGAATAATCTTTTACAGCAAGATATTTTTGTTCGATACCAACAAAATTTTGTGAGAATAAAGATGGAGTTAATAAAAGTAAAGAGCTGATAAAGCAAATCAATTTGTTATTTTTGTAAAAGGAGTACATTCTTTTTTTTGAGTATAGAAAAATTCATAGCTAACCGGATCTCGGATCCTAAACTAGACAAAGGTAACATCTCTAAGCCTATTGTAAAAATAGGCATTATTGGCATTGCTTTGGGCGTTTCTGTGATGTTTTTAACGGTAAGTATTGTGCTCGGCTTTAAAAAAGAGATAGTTAACCGTATAACAGGTTTAACCACGGACCTTGTTGTAAGTAATATTAACGTAAATGCGAGTAACGAGCCCGAACCAATTTATTTAAATAAGGATTCGTTGGAGGCGCTGCGTAAATTACCTTTTGTTAGTTACCTGCAAGGAACTGCGTTTAAAAATGGTATTTTAAAAACCGAAACGGAGAACGAAGGTATTATTTTAAAAGGCGTTACTGCTGATTACAACTTCGAATTCATTAAAAAATATTTGTTGGAAGGGCGCTTACCTTTATTTGTAAAAGAAGAAGCAAGTAAAGATGTTTTAATAAGTTCAAGCCTGGCCGATAGATTAAATTTAAAAGTGAACGAAAAAATGCTGGTGTATTTTATTTCGCAGCATGAAGTTTATGACAGTACAGTAAAAGATAACATTATCAAGTATGAACAGCGCTCTCGCAATTTTACCATTTGTGGTATCTTTAAAACCAGTTTTTCTGATTTTGATAACAGCCTCTCGTTTGTTGATCTGCGACAGGTGCAGCGTTTAAATTATTGGAACGAGAACCAGGTTGGTAATTATGAGATACGTATAAAAGATTTTAAAAAGCTGGATGAGGATCTTGAAGTGGCGCAGGAATTATTAGGGTATAATTTTAATGTGAATAGTGTAAAAGAAATTTATTCGAACATTTTTATTTGGTTAGAGAAACTGGATATTAACGGAATAATTATTGTTGTATTAATGATAGTCGTTGCCACCATTAATATGATAACTGCTTTATTGATATTGATCCTGGAAAGAACGAACATGGTAGGCCTTGTAAAAGCTTTAGGTATGAGCAATGCCAATGTGCGTAAGATCTTTTTAATGATCAGTTTAAGGTTGATAGGCAAAGGTTTGTTGTGGGGCAATGTGTTTGGAATTGCGGCTTGTTTGCTGCAATATTATTTTAAGATCGTAAAATTAGACAGCAGTATTTATTATGTAGAGTATGTTGCTGTTGATATTAACTGGCTATACTTTTTAGGATTAAATATTGGCACCTTTGTAGTTTGTTTTGCGATGTTGTTATTGCCAACATTAATAATTACAAAACTAACACCAATTAAAACGTTGAAGTTTGATTAATACCCAAACTTATTCAATCGGGTATCGTTACTGCGCCAGTCTTTATCTACTTTAACAAATAGTTCTAAGAATATTTGTTTTTTAAAGAAGGTCTCAAGGTCTTTACGGGCTTGAACACCAACACGCTTTAAAGCAGCGCCCTTGTCACCAATAATAATACCTTTCTGACTATCACGCTCCACTAAAATATCTACCTGTGTTTTAATGATCTTTTCTTCTTCTTTAAATGTGTTCACTACAACTTCTACGCTGTAAGGAATTTCTTTTTTATAATTCAATAAGATCTTTTCGCGGATAATTTCACTTACAAAAAAACGTTCCGACTTATCAGTAAATTCTTCTTTACTGTAATAAGCGTTACCATCGGGAAGTTTTTCGATAATGCGCGCCATGATCTTATCGATATTGAATTTTTCGAGCGCAGAGATCGCAATGATCTCGGCTTGTGGTAATTTTTCTCTCCATGCAACCAGCTTTTCTTCCAGTTGTTGTTGCGTAGCAATATCAATTTTGTTTATTAATAGTAGAATAGGGGTATCTGTTTTTTGAAGTTTGGCCAGGTAAGATTCTTCCAATTGTATATCTTCAAAAACATCGGTTATTAAAAGAAAAACGTCAGCATCTGTAAAAGCAGTAATTACAAATTGCATCATTTTTTCCTGTAAACGGTAAAGCGGTTTAATAATGCCGGGTGTATCGCTAAAAACGATTTGGTAATCGTCGCCACTCACAATACCCATTATCCGGTGGCGTGTAGTTTGGGCTTTAGAGGTAATAATACTCAAACGCTCTCCTACCAAGGCATTCATGAGTGTTGATTTGCCAACATTTGGACAGCCAATAATATTTACGAAACCTGATTTATGTGCTTTTGTCATTTAAAGCAAAATTAATCATTTAAACACCGTATTCTCGTAACAATGTTCATAAATAATTTGCTTAACAACCAAACTAGTCGTATATTTGCACCCGAATTTACAGCACATTTACTCCAATTAATAAGATATAGTGCGGGATAGAGCAGGGGTAGCTCGTTGGGCTCATAACCCAAAGGTCGTTGGTTCGAATCCATCTCCCGCTACCAAAGGAAACCCTTCAGCAAAGCTGAAGGGTTTTTTATTTTACATCAAGCCACGAGCTTGCTTGCAAGGCTCAGCGAGCATTAGCGAGTTAATCCAAGCAAATGTTTTAATTAGCAAAAAAAATCAATTCAACCAGATCCGGCCGAAAGTTTCGTATTTCTGTTTTGATCCCAGTTCTTTTCTTAAAATGGTAATACTATCACAAACAAAACAACCGTTGACGTAATAACTCCTAAGGTCTTTAATTCTTCTAAAATCTCTATTGGGGACCGAACGGGCTATAGTAAGATGAGGTTTGAAAGGATTTGGCTTAAACAAAAATTCGTTCAGTATCCTGTTATTGATCTCCTGCAACAAATCAGGATTCTTAAAATCAAGTACTATCGATTTTTTCTCGCCATGATCAAATACAACCAGGTCTTTTATTTCCACCATAAAACTTTTTACATTGCTCAATGCCTTCTTCATTAATGGAAGGATCGTATCTTCTGAATTATAATTCTGAAGCTTAAATAACGAAATATGTGGCACAGAATAAAGATTCTCTTTGTTCAAGCCAATCTCATTATGAAGTTTCAGTTTTTCGTTCTTTACTTTGGCACGTATATTAACGTCCGGAGACGCGAGAAAGAAATATTCATAAACTTTTTTTTCTTCCGTTGCGAATAAATTAAGTTGATCCATGATTTCTTGTTTTAGGTATAGATCAAATTTACTACAAATTAAAGTGTTATATTGCTACGATTTGTAGTATTTTTTATACGCTAAGTAGAACTGAAATACGAACATGTAAAAGGAATTTAATTTCTCAATTAATCGTTATTTTTTAACGCTCATTTCAGTACATGAAAGCTCAATTGCTTCAAGAGGAACATCTTTACATTTTAAACGTGCCGGCGAACTTTTTACAGATACGATGTGGGCACTTCTCAATGTCCACATTCTTATTGGGGTATCAAGGTCGTCCGTTAGTTTAATAAAAATGGTAATGGTTTTGGTAATAGCTTTAAGATCTTGTTCAACATTGGTCCACACGCTGTTATTAACATCCATCAAGCCTTTTTTAAGCACTATATTGCGCATGGAGATACAACTTTTTAATTCTAAGCCAATAGCTTCGCGAAAGGGATAGTTTTTCCCATTAATGCTCACTAAAAAATAAAATTTTGAAAAGATTTTTGACATAGATTTTAAGTTCCGTTCACTAAATAGGCTTAAATATCAAATATTTTTTTTAACAAAACTAACAGAAATGGGGAAATCTCTGCCATATCTAAGAATGATATAAATAGGCATTAAAATTGAAGGTACTTATATAATAAATTGGGTATCATGAAAAAAATAGTATTGCTACTAAGTGTTATGCTGAGCTGCCAGATTAGCCGGACACAAGATCCAATGAGAACACCAGGAACTCCGAAACTAACAACTTCGGGTACAGTAGATGGATCAAATGGTAAATATGTATCGGAACATAAAGTTCGTAAAAGCAATTTTGTGAAACACCGTTTACATATTAAAAAAGCTAAAGGCCATGCTAATGAAAAGACAGGAAAGAAGTATGCATCAACTAAATGATCTTGCATATTTTTTTTATTCGGTTTTAAAAAATTGTATTATCTTTAATTTTAATGGTTGAAACTGCTGAAAAAGTTGAAATAGAAGTAAAAACGCTGCAAAGCGAAGAGCGACAAACTATTGTGCATTGCAGTTGTGGCGAGGATTATGCGTACCGTGTTTGGCCGTCTACTTTTTTAATAGAGCACGGTACCGGCCGGCGGGCAAAACTTATTACAGCCTACAATATTTCTTTTGCGCCGCAATGGACCATTAATGATGGCAGAGGCTTTACGTTGATCTTTGAAGGTTTAAGTAAAGGCTGTTCTAAATTTGATCTTAAGGAGATCATTCCGCAGGATGGAGGTTTTGAAGTACTTGGCATTCCGCGCAACAAGATGGATGTTTATAATGTAAATTTCTAACATCGTTCCAATGTCTCATCCAAAACCGAACTTTCAACGCATGCTTACACTTATTGATGAGGTGTTTGCAACGCGCAACGATCCCGGTCAAATACAGGTTAATCAAAAACAATTAAAAAAGTTGCAAAACATCCATCCCGCAACGTTATCTGAGCTAGAGAACGAAGGTGGGCCGATAATATGGATATTGATAATTCCCACCACAAAAGATGTAATGAATGATTTTTTGCAACACAGGATCTCAGAAAAAGAACTTTTAGAAAAAACAAAAGTAGGAGATAGCTATGACAGTATTTACTTATGCTCAGCCACAACGTTGCCCGAGTATAGGGGAAAAGGCGAAACAAAAAAACTTTGCCTTACAGCAATAAGATCTGTTTGTAACACACATCCAATAAAAACGCTGTTTGTTTGGCCGTTTACTAAGGAAGGCGAACAACTTGCCGCGCAAGTGGCCAAAGAATGCGGCATGGAACTATTAAAAGTAAAGAATAGATGAAAAGATTCTTTATAAATACATTAAAGACTTTAGTGATCATTTACGTTGGTGTTTGCGTGTTCTTATATTTTTACCAGGAGCATTTAATTTTTTTTCCGGAAAAATTGGCAAAAGAGTATAAATTTAAATTCGACCGAAACTTTGACGAATTAAATATTAAAACGGATGATAAAATTCTATTGAATAGTTTGTTGTTTAAAGCAGATAGCTCAAAAGGATTGATTTTTTATTTACATGGTAATAGTGGATCTTTAAAAACCTGGGGCAGCATAGCAAAAAATTATAACAATAAGCATTACGATTTTTTTATGTTGGATTACCGCGGCTATGGTAAAAGCGATGGTGAAATAAATAATGGTGAAGAAGAGCTATTTAAAGATATACAAATTGTTTACGATACGTTAAAGAAACGTTATAACGAAGATAGGATCATAATTCTTGGTTATTCAATAGGCACTGGTCCCGCCACCAAACTGGCTTCCACCAACAAACCCAAACATTTAATTTTGCAGGCGCCCTATTATAGTTTAACAGATATGATGATGCATGAATATCCGGGTGTACCTACTTTTATTTTAAACTATAAATTCCAAACCAATAAATATATACCTAACTGTAAATCACCCATTACTATTTTTCATGGCGATAAAGATGAGGTGATCTATTATAATTCTTCTGTAAAATTAAAGGCGCTGTGTAAACCAACAGATAAATTTATAACCTTACCAGGTAGAGGACATGGTGGTATCAATGATGATCCTATTTATATTACGGAAATTGATAAGATCTTAAAAGAGTAGACCTCTCTTAAATTTCCTTAAGTGAAAAATTTCTGTATATTTACTTATGCAAAAAAATTGTGTTTTCACAAAGTGTATATTAGTAATTGGTATATGCCTGGTATTGCCTGCCGCAATAAAAAGCCAAAACGAAAAAGAATTAACGCCGCAAGATTCGGTTAAAAAGAAAAAGGCAAAACGTTTATTTGAATTAAGTTTGGGGCAAACGCTTTTATTTATTTCTGATAGTAAATTAGAGACTATAAAAGATAAGTCTGCCATAATTGTGCCAACAAGCGCTAAATTATTTTTTGCAGAATTCAGACCGGTAAAAAAAATGAAGATACCGGTGTTCTTTAATTTACCTACCGAAACCAAACAATTTATTGTAGATGGTGAGTTGGTTAATGAACGTGCGTCTCCCACATTTGGCACCGGTTTACAGTTTAGAGTATTTAAATTTCCTTTAGGTGTAAAGTCCGCAGTTGAATTAGAAATGGGTCCGCTGGCTAGCTTTTTAGTAAGTGAAAAAGCAGTGTTACGTTTTGCGCCAGTAGGGGCGGGACGTGTGAGATTTATTAAGAATGAGGATTTTGTACTTTATTTTGGTGGCAGTTACTCTGCCGGTATAAATGCATTTGGTATATTATTTGGAATAGGTTATGTTTTTTAATGAATAAAGAATTGTAACATTAAATTAGATTACACTTTTACTCCAATTACTAAAACATCATCTACCTGATTAAATTCTCCTTTCCATTCGGTAAATGTTTTGTCTAATATTTTTTCCTGCTCGCTCATGGGTTTAGTGTAAATACTTGTAAACAGATCTCTTAATTGACGTTTCATAAATTTGCGGCCTTGTGCACCGCCAAACTGATCGGCAAACCCATCGCTAAAGATATAAAGCGCATCTCCTTTTTCTAATTTAATGGTATTATTCTTAAATGGTGCCACTGCGCCAGTTTCGCTTATACCAACAGGAAAGAGGTCGGCTTTGTGCTCAATTAATTCTCCATTTCTAACAAGGTAAAGAGAATTGTGTGCTCCGGCATATTGTATAAAAGGCGTATTGTTTTCAAAATAAATAACTGCAATATCCATCCCATCTTTACTTTCAGAGTCTTTACGATTTTGATTGAGCGATTTAATGATCATATCACTTAACTCATCGAGCACCTGCGCTGGTGTAACATTTTCGTTCAGTGTTACTATCTCATTTAAGAAGGCATTACCTATCATACTCAAAAAGCCTGCAGGAACACCATGTCCTGTACAATCTGCCACAGCAAGGAAAATGCCTTTTTTGGTTTCTTTATAAAAATAAAAATCGCCGCTTACAATATCTTTTGGTTTTGATAGGATAAAAAAGTCATTAAGTTTTGCCGCTATTTCTTTTTTAGGAACAAGAACCGCATCCTGTATAGTTCGTGCGTAAAGAATACTATCCATAATATCTTTATTTTTTCGAGCGATCATTTCGGCATTGGCTTTTCTTAAAGTAATATCGCGGCAAATGCCGGAATTGCGTACGAGGCTTCCATATTTATCAAAAATAGGGGATGATTTTTCGGCGATCCATTTTATTTTATCATCTACCAAAATTCGGTATTCGATATCGTAAGCTATTCCTGAATCCACTTTTGTGTTGGCGTCAACTACCAATTGAAGATCATCTTTATGAACGATAACCTTCGTGCTTTTTCCTTTGTAAAAGTAATCCGGCTTTAAACCAAAAATTTTTTCGCAATTAGGACTTATATATTCGTATTTTTTTCTAACGATATTATATAAATAGAAAACATCGTTAATGGTTTCTGTAATTTGTTTAAAGTTGCCTTCGCTTACTGCAAGCGTTTGGTAAGCCATTTCGATCTCTCTGTTTCGCAGGTCAAGCTCTTTTATAGCCTTTTGCTTTTGTTTATTTTCTTTAAAAATAAACAGTGCAAAAATAAAAACAAGAGCAAAACCAATTAAAAAGGCATTACGCAATGTGGTTTGGCGTTGCGCATCTGCTAATACTTTTTCTATTTCCGAATCTTTTAAAAGCAATTTTTGTTTTTCCAGTTCTTCTTCCAGATTATGTTTTATTTGCGAGAGATTGTTGTTGTATTTGGCGGCTCTAAAATTTATGGAGTCATTTAAATACCGCGACTCTTTAAAATACTCTGCCGATTTTTTAAAATCACCTAAATTATAATACACATTTGCAATACCAATATTAATACTGTACATGATATCGAAATTGTTCTTTAATGTTTTGCCAAGGTCATAAGCCTTAAGCTGGTATTCTAAACCTCTTTTGTAGTCGTGCAGCCTAAATGCATAATCATTGCCAATAACATGTGCTAGTGAAACAATATTTTCTTTGCTTCCCGATTTTTCAGCGATCTCTAGACCTCTTATCCTTAATAGAATGGTTTTATTATATAAGCCCATGAGATCATAAATACGCGAAGTTTCGTTCAACGAAGAAGCAATTTCGTCGTACGATCCTTTCCTTTCTCGTATGTTTAAACTTTCGAGGTAATATTTTAAAGCTCTGTCTTTTTTTTCTGAAGCACCTTCATAAATATTTCCAATCGCACTTAAAGCATATGAGGCCGCTATCTCATCGCCTGTTTCGCGGCATAGTTGCAAACTTTTTTTGTAATAATCTTCTGCCGTGTAGGGGTCATTTCCTCTATAAACAAATCCAATGTAACGGTAAGCAGAAATAAGCACCTTTTTATTGTTTATCGCTTCGCCGGCTTTTATCGCTTTTATTAAGTAGTCAAGCGCAAGATCTTGTTGACCACTAAAATAATAATGCCTTCCAATGTCTAATAAAGACATAGCAATGCCGCGTTTATAACCAATTTTTTTAGCCAGTTCAAGAGCTTTGAAAGAAAAGTTTACTGAGTCGCTTGCAAGAGCGAGTTGGTGCAAGATCTCTATCTTTGTACTATCATCAACGTTGGTATTTAAAATTTTACCAAGTGAATCTATTTTGTTTTTTTGGGCAAAGACGCTTATCCCCAAAAAAAGCAGTAACAGAAAATATATGGAATATTTTTTCACGGTATATTTTACATAAATATAGCATAAAAAATTACTTTTTTAAAGGCTATTCGAGTTCTATTTTCTCGATAGGGTAATCGAGGGATTTGGCATAGCTGATAGAAGCGTCAATGCTGTCTTCATCGCCATCGTTGTAAAACCATTTTATTACCAATGTTTTATCTTTTTCTAATACAGTTTTACACTTTTTTAAAAAATTGAAAAGTAGTTTATGGAAAACAGAATTATAATAATCTAAATAAAGTTCAATAACGGTATCTTTAGGGTTATTTGTATAATCATCCAACCAGGCACTAAGACTCTTATAAAAGACAGTAATGTCACTTGAATAGGCTCTCCCCGAAATTTTTAATACTCCCGTTTCCGGATTAAAATCTATTCCTGGTGTTTCAAGAGTTTCTGCAATAATTAAACTATTCATTCAGACAAAAATTTGATTGCTATCGGGTAAATGTAACGATTGTACTTATTCAAAAAAAAGTTGTTTTAAACAAAATGACAACATGTAAAGATATCGATTTTTTTCCTTGTTTTTAAGGGTGATATACTTAGAATTGGGGAAATTGATTTGCTTCGTGTTTTCCGGGGTTGTTTGGGGTCTTATTCTATCTTTATTTATTGCGCAAATATTCCGGCTTTATTTTAAAGGTGGCCAAAGGCTGCTTAGCGCTGGGTTTTCGGGCATGTAAACCACCCAGACCTTATCTCCAACTTTTTTTTGCTGGTCAATAGGATCAAATATATTACCCACATTTCCGATATGTTTTTGCCCGCCGGCCTCAAATAAAAATTCTACTACAAAAGGCGATTTGTTGTTTATTGTTTTGGTATAATCACGCTCAATAGAAGTTATTTGGCCTAATATGGCTGTTCCGTGTTCAAGAGGTATTAATTCGTTGTTTGCTTCTTTTATGCCTTTACGCCAGCATATTATTCCAATTATAGGAAAGATAACGGTCCAGAAAAAAGGAATCGTAAAAGCAATGCCAATCATAGTCATTACATTACCCGTGTATTTTATACGGCGAATGAATTTTTTTGGCAACTCGCGTGGGCTCATTGGTGGCTTTATACCGGGATCACCCATTACTAAGTTATATTCGAGTGTGCCGCCACAATTGCTGCAATTAGCCATTGTAGTGTTCATGAATTGTGATTTACACCAGGCGCATTTGATTATTGAATTTCCGGAAACTGACATAATAATCAAAGATATAATAAACAATTAAATCGATGACTATCAAATAAATAAAAGTTTAAATATTTTTTTGTTGCAAATAAAAGTACTTTCTAAACCGATTAAGAAAAAAATAACATACTGTTTTTTTAGCGTCCGATTTGCCGGAAGACCCTCAAAATCTAAGATGCATGGTATTATGTAATTGTAAAATTATTAGTTGTAAATCAAAACTTGACTCTTATGATTAAAGTTCTCAGGTTTTTTTGTATATTTTTGTGCTCGAAATTTTAACCATCACTATGAAATATATCAGTAAGATCAGTTTGATTTTTTTTATGCTTATCAGCTTTAAGTTTTTCAGTCAATCAAAGGGTAATAGCGTAGAGGTTAAAAAACAGTATCAGTATTCTTTTGATGGCCAACTTAACGCACAGAGCATAGTGGACATTGAGAGCAAACTCTCTACGCTTAAATTTGTTACCATGGCTAAAATAAAATACAAAGCAGATTCTCAGAGAGGTGAAGTGTTTTTGTATACGCTCGAAAGAACCGCAACTTCTGAAAGTGATAAGGGTTTTGACCTGGTTGAGCTAAAAAAACTACTTGTTTCGAATAATTTAACACCAATTGAATTAACAAGCGCAATAATTAATTAATTCTTGATCGCTTTAAATAATTAATTATCCATGAAAAACTTTTTATCAACTATCATATTCTCTTTAATTGCAGGATTTAGTTTCGCTCAAAGTGATAATTGTTCATTGGCGCCCGCGTTAACAATTGGGGCTACCTGTAGTTCACCGGTTGCGGGTACATCATTTGGTGCAACACAATCTATAGCCGGTTGCACGGGTAATGCCGATGATGATGTTTGGTATAAATTTACTGCAACAGCCACAAGTCACTCTGTTAATGTAACGCCATCAGCGGGATACGATCCGGTTATCGAAGTGTTTTCTGGTACTTGCTCAACATTGATCTCTTTAAATTGTGTTGATGGCGGTTTAACTGGTGGAGCAGAAAGCATGTTATTGACAGGTCTTACAATTGGTAACACGTATTACTTAAGAATATATGATTATTATGCGGGCAGTGGTTCTAGTACCTTTACTACCTGTATTTCAAACGCGCCGCCGGCACCGGGTAATAATGCTTGCGCAGGTGCTTTACCGTTAACAGTAAATGCAGGCTGTGTCAACACATCAACTACTTCTTATGGCGCAACGCAGTCGCAACCTGCCTGTGCCGGTACTTCTGATGATGATGTGTGGTTTAGCTTTACAGCTAATAATTATACACAAACCATTCAGGTAACTTCTTCAATAAATATGGATGCCGTGGTTGAATTGTTTAGTGGCTCTTGCGGAGGATTAACATCTTTATACTGCCAGGATAATACATTTACCAATGGTATAGAAACTATTAATGCTATTGGCCTTACACCAGGAAATACATATTATATTCGTGTATACGATTATTACTCCTCCGGTGGATTTCCTTTTAGCATATGCGTTAGTGGCAACTCTATTGGCCCGGGTCAACCAAACGATGATCCTTGCAACGCCTTGCAATTACCAGCGGTAACTTCCAATTGTAATTATTTACAATTTTCAACGGTGGGTGCAACTTCAACATCGTCTGTGCTTGCGCCTTTGCCTTCAAGTTGCAGCGGGGGGAGCTCTCCTTTTATGGGTGGATATTCTGCAGGTACAAAAGACGTTTGGTTTAAGATCACAGTTCCTGCTACCGGAAGCGTTTTTATTACACCGCAACCCAATTTAGGAGCTGGCTACATTACCGATGGTGTGATGGCTTTATATAGTGGCGCGTCTTGTTCTGCGCTTACACAGATAGCATGTTCTGATGATTACACAAATTATCCCGGCTCTGCAAATGATCTGTTACCTTATATTGCCGCTTCGGGATTAACTCCCGGCTCAACTATATACTTGCGCTATTGGGCATTTGCAACTTCTCAGGGAAGTTTTGGTATTTGCGTTCAATCGCCTACCAACGATAATTGTTCCAACTCATTATTTATTTGCGATCTAAACGGATACTCGGGTTCAACAAGTGCTGCGTATTCACCAGACCGGCCTTGCAATATGTTTGGCAACAACGAAACAAATGCAGGTGTTGATCAGCCCAACGGTGTTAATACCGGCGGCCCTTTTGGACAGGGAGGTCCTTGGGGAGTAGGTTCTCCAAGTATTGATGTAAATATCAATAATAATTCCTGGATAAAATTTACTGCTGCAGCTACCAATGCATCCTTTAAAGTAATTATTGGAAACTGTTGGGTAGGAAATTATCCAAGTGGTGGTTTGCAAATGCAGATATTTAGTGCTGGTTCGGCCTGTTGCAGTTTTACACCTGTATCCGATTTTAAGGAAGGAAGTTCTACTTTTACTATAAACGCAACCGGTTTAGTTGTTGGTAATACATATTATTTAATGATTGACGGTTACGCCGGTGACATTTGCAATTATAGTATCAGCGCTCTAACGGGGGTTTCGTTCGCAAATATTGCGGCAACATCCAGTTCTATTTGTCCCGGAGGGAGCGTAACGTTAACAGGGCCAGCTGGCGCAAGCAGTTATACATGGTTACCAAGTGGATCGAATGCAACAAGCATTGTTGTAAATCCTGGTAGTACGATAACCTATACGTTAATTGCCGGAGGCGTTTGCGGCTTTAAGCAAACCTTAACCAAACAGATAACGGTTAATCCTTTGCCAACTGTTTTAATAAATGCCGGAAGTGCGATAAGCACCTGCGGTACGCAAACCACTATTTTAACTGGTAGTGGAGCTTCTACTTACACATGGAATACAGGGCCAACAACTTCAACAATTAGTGTTTCGCCATCTACAAACACCACTTATACGTTAACAGGAACAAGTTCTCAGGGATGTGTAAATTCAACCGTTACTACCATTAATGTTAACCCGGTACCATCAACATCCGTTACGGCTTCTTCAGCGACAATTTGTTCAGGATCGAGTGCTATATTGACAGCAAGCGGCGGCGGAACTTATTTGTGGAATACTGGTGCTACGAGCGCAGCTATTTCCGTAACGCCTGCTTCTTCAACGGTTTACTCGGTTACAGCAACCAACGGTTTTAGTTGTTCAGCCACGTCTACATTAAACGTTGGCGTAAATAGTTTACCAACAATTAATTCAACTTCAACAACTATTTGTTCCGGCAGTCCGGGAACCGTTACTGCAAGTGGCGGTGTGAGTTACGTTTGGAGCAATAGTGCAACCACAAATTCTACGGTAGTTTCGCCAGGATCAACTACAAATTATACTGTTATTGGTACCGCGGCAAATTCATGTACAAATATGGCTATATCACAAGTAAGTGTGAATGCTTTGCCTTCTATCTCAGTTAATTCGTCTACCCTGTGTTCTAATAGCAATGCAACCTTAACAGCAGGCGGTGGAAATACATATACATGGAGTACCAGCGCCAACGGACCAAACATTGTTGTATCACCAACACTTTCCACTTCATACACGGTAACCGGCACCGCGGTAACAGGGTGTACAAACTCGTCAGTTTCAAATATAACGGTTTTCGCCATACCGCAAATTGTAAGCACACCAAGTATTTCTCCAAGTAATTGCTCACCCGCTCCTCCAACCGGATCAATAACCAATGTGAGTATTAGCGGCACACCTGCTTTTACATACACCTGGACAAATGGTGCAAGTGCAGTAGTTGGAAACTCACCAAACTTAAATACGCAACCCGCAGGCACGTACAATTTACAGGTAAAAGATGGGGCAGGGTGTATTAATAATTTTGGCCCCTATTCAATTATCAATCCCGGAGCGCCAGCGGCACCAACAGCCAGTGCATCTTCATCACAGTTGTGTGCCGGCGGAACCATCAATTTATTTGCAAGTTCGTCAACATCTTTGGCTACATTTAATTGGAGTGGGCCGAATAGTTTTTCTTCCACGGCACAAAATCCAACATTGCCTGGCGCAACAAATTTAATGAGCGGTATTTACTCTGTTTATGCAACATCTTCGGGATGTAGCGGCGCTGCCACTAATGTGTCGGTAACGGTTAATAATAATCCTAGTCCGGTTGCTAATTCGTCATTTACAAATTATTGCGCTGGCGGCACAGTTTTATTATTTGCATCAAGTGCCAGTACATATAATTGGACCGGCCCAAACAGTTTTTCATCTTCTATCCAAAATCCAACTATCACTCCGGCGGGTATAGTAGCTTCAGGTTTATATCAGTTGGTGGTAACCAATTCTGCGGGATGCACCGGAACAACAAATATTTCGCTTACAATTAATTCAAACCCGGTGTTAAATGCGTTTGCTTCAAATACCGCTGTTTGTTCCGGTAATGCTATTAATTTAAATGCAAGTGGTGGAAATAATTATGTATGGAGTGGACCAAATGGTTTTAATTCTTTTTCTCAAAATCCAACTATTTCACCAAGCAGTACTTTGAGTTCTGGCGGCTACAGCATTGTAATAACAAATACTTCAACCGGTTGCAGCAGCAATACTGCAGTTACGGTAGCTGTAAATTCTTTACCGGTGTTTACCGCTGCAGTAAATTCTGCAAGTGTTTGTAGTAATTCTGTAATTCAGTTAAATGCCAACGGTAATAATATAAGTAATTATAATTGGTTAGGGCCACTTTCTTACACGGCATCCGGAAGTGCGCAAACTATCGCGAATGCATTGCCGGCCAACTCGGGTAATTATACCGTTACAGCAATCGATAACAATTCATGTCAATCTACGTTGGTTGTTCCTGTTTTTGTATATTCATTAAGTGCAGTAAATGCAAACGCGGGAGCGTTAACAAATACTTTTTGTACAGGAACTTCAATTAACTTATTTGGTAGTTCAAGCGCAATATCATTTAACTGGACTGGTCCAAATAGTTTTACTTCTTCGGTTCAAAATCCTGTAGTAACAAATGCGCAAGCAAGTGCCGCCGGGATTTACACGTTAACAGTAGTTGACAATAATAATTGCACAAGTTCAGATACGGCTGTTGTTTATATAAATACCACACCAACTTTAATAAGTAGTAATGGAGGTCTTGCCTGTCTTGGTCAAAGTGTAGTACTTAATGCAAATTTTGGAACAGGTGCTGCTGTAAATTGGTTTCAAGACCTTGGCTTAACAACATCATTAGCTACCAATACAAATACATTTAGTCCAACATTTGGGGTATTTGGTACGTACACGTTTTATGCTCAAGGCATTTTAAACGGATGTACAAGTTCTGTTACGCCAATTATTGCTAATTATTATAATGTTGTTGCGGGCATTGCAAGTTCTACTTTATCCGGACCGCCTCCATTGTCAATTCAATTTACAAATACAAGTATTGGAATAAATCCAAGCAATTCTGTTAACTGGACTTTTGGTGATGGAAATGGAACAGGTATTTACGATCCTACAAATACGTTTAATCAACCCGGAACGTATACTGTAACATTAATTGTTTCGAATGGCTTTTGTGCTGACACTGCAGACATAGTAATTAATGTGAATATTAAGAACATTAAAATTTCAGAAGTTCTTACACCCAACGGAGATGGACATAACGATTTTTTTAATATTGAAAATATAGAATTTTTTCCAGACAATGAATTATTGATCTTTAATCGCTGGGGTAATCAGGTTTACAGTATGAAGAGTTATAAGAACGATTGGAATGGTTCTTCTAATGCCACAGGTAAAACAGGCTCGGGAGTTTTACCGGCCGGAACTTATTTTTATTTATTAAAAGTAATTATTGAAGGAGAAGAAAACGTATATCGTGCCTTTGTGCAATTAATATACTAGATTTATCTAACAGCAATTATTTTTTTGGAGGTAAAGCAAAAGCAATTGCTTCATGTTCAAAATGACCATTGTGCGAGCCGTCGCAAAAAGGTTTGTTCTTTGACAGACCGCAGCGACATATAGATACAATTTCCCTTCCACCAAGGTCGTAGGTAGTTCCGTTCTTATCTACTATCTCAAAATCACCTTCTAAGCGAATAGAGCCATTATTATTTACTGTAATTTTTGTTTTAGCCATAATTTTGTTTTGGCTAAATATAATCAAAATTAAAAGGTTAAGTACCTTTTAAGGAACTAGAAATTT
Source organism: Bacteroidia bacterium (assembly GCA_016787785.1). Classification (GTDB taxonomy): domain Bacteria; phylum Bacteroidota; class Bacteroidia; order B-17B0; family Aurantibacillaceae; genus Aurantibacillus. Next base: position 324,776 of record JAEUTO010000006.1, read on the forward strand.
GAAATGTAATACTAATCTTTCGCAATTAAATTTTTCACGTCAGTTATTGCGGCACTAATATTCTTTTTTTGCTCTTTTAAATGTTCTTCACTTTCGGCTTTACCTAACGATAATTGTAACTCAAGATGTTGGAGTTTAGCCTTAAAATGGTCAAAAATTCCTTTGTCTTTTTGAATTTCAGAGTTCACATCCCATTTAATGTGATTGATCTTATCTTTTGTTTCTTTTTTGATTTCTTCCAGTTTATCTGAAAGCTCTGCTTTACCAAGTGCGGTTTGAAGTTGGAGTTCTTCTAATTTTGATGCCGCTTTTTTTAAAAAAGCTGTTACATCGTCGCCAAAATGATTCATATTAAATAAGATTTAGTTTAACAAAAGTATCGTTATTCAAAGCTAAAGTAAATGATCTAAAACACACAAGTTACTGATAATTGTCATAAGATACCATTTTTAAATCCTTAGTCTAATCAGAGCTTTGATGTAATTAAAATTTAGGATTTTGTTTTTTTTGTCATAGATTAGTATTCTATTTTATTAATGAAGATAATACAATGCTTATATAGTGTTTTCTTGATCTGCTTGTTGTTGATCCCGGGTAATATGTTTGCCCAATTTGATAAATTGGTAAATTATAATGTAAAAGACGGGCTGTCTAGTTCTGAGATATATGGAGTGATGCAAGACTCTAGGGGATTTATTTGGGCAAACGGAGATATGGGTGTGAGCAGATTTAATGGCTATGAATTTAAAAATTTTAGCACCGAAAATGGCTTGCCTGACAACACAGTTTTTGGAATATATGAGGATAAAAAAAGCAGACTTTGGTTTCAATCAATGTCGGGTAAACTATCTTATTATATAAACGATCAAATACATACAATACCTTGTAATGATACCCTGGAAGTTTTGATGAAAAATAACTTCATTAATTCGATGATAATAGATAAGGGAGATACCATTTGGCTGGGCGTGACGAACAATTTTTTTATCAAGATTGCACCCGGCTGGAAGTCGGCTAATTTAGAAAAAGTAAAAACACCGTCCGGAAAATATTTTTTTGACGTTGACGATGGTATAATATTTGGCGGAAATAATCCAGAAAATTGCTGTATTACCGGGTATACTAAACGGATGAAAGAAATTTTTACCATTGACCCAAAGATACAAAATAGAGAAAAGAATTATTTGCGCTTTTATTTGATCCGGTTAAAAGAAGGTGGATACATTGCTTCGTTAAATAAAGAAATAATTAAGTTCAACTCTAAAGGTATTATTGAGCAAGAACAAGTAGATGCTATTTCAATACACCTTCATGAGGATAATAGTTCTGTTCTGGTAACTACCTATAACGGCATTTCTTTTTATTTGAGCAGCACCTTAAAAAAAATAAGAACTATAACTCAACTTAAAAATAAAATTGTTACAGGTGTTTGCATTGATAAAGAAAATGGTTTATGGTTATCTACTGAAGGTCAAGGTTTATTTTATATTCCTCATCGTAACTTTCTTTATTACACGTCGCAAAATGGCGTTCCGGAAACTAAGATCATCTGTGTTGGACTTTGTGATACGAATGTCGCAATTGGGCATTTAGATGGTTCAGCAAGTATTTTATATCGTGACACCGTTCATAAGATATTAAATAAGTATAAAACAAATGATCACGCTCAATCCAAAAGGATTACCAGTATTTCCATGTGTGGCGATAAAACAATTGTTACGTCTATGCGAGGCGTATACTATCTTACTAATACTGCGTTAAAAGAAATTCCTGAATTTAAAAATAGCTCTCTAAAAAAATGTATCAAAAGTAAAGATGGTAATATCTGGGTCTTAAATTATAGTCAAATTATTAAATATAATGTTCAACGATCTTTTAGAAAAGTCGACTCTTCGCAATTAAAGGCTCGTACAGACAATATTTTTGAGGATAGTAAAGGGGCAGTGTGGTTGAGCGCTTTAAATGGTGTTTATGTATATAAGAATAGAGAACTAATTTATTTGGGGCTTAAAAATGAATTGTTTTCTATACGTGCCTCTGATATTTGTGAAGCTAGTGATAAAAGTATTTGGATAGCAACAAGGGGCGGAGGCGTAATTGTAAAAAGAGGAAATAAAACGATACAGATCATCGAGAAACAAGGTTTGTCGGGTAACATGTGCAGGTGTTTATTTGCTGATTCAAGCGCTGTTTGGGTAGGAACAAACAAAGGTTTATCCAGAATTACAATACATGGAGATGATACATATAGTATAGATAATTTTTATGCAAAGAATGGTTTGTTGACCAACGAGGTAAACACGATATTAAAACAAAATAATAAATTATGGCTAACGCATAACAACGGCGTTTCGGTTTTTGATGTCGCAAATATAAAGCCAAATAAATACCCACCACCTATCTATATTCTAAACACTTTGGTAAATGATAGTTTATGTAGAAAAGAAGATCTAATGAACCTGGCGTACGATCAAAATTACTTAACCATCAACTATATTGGGTTATCATATAAGGATGCAGGTAATATTGAATATAAATATAAGATGGATGGAATAGATTCTAATTGGATCTATACTCATTATACTTCGGTTAATTATAGAACTCTTCCCCCAGGCACTTACCGCTTTGTTGTTTCTGCAAAAAATAATGATGGTTACTGGAGTTATCATCCTGCAACCGTTTCAATTACAATATTACCGGCATGGTGGCAAACAAAGATATTTATTGCATGTAGTATTATTATTACAGTTGTATTAATAATCCTCATTTTTAAGTACCGATTAAATTTTATAAAGAAAAGAGAACGTTTAAAAACAATACATCAAACTAAGTTATCAAATGCAGAGTTGAAAGCTTTGCGTTCCCAAATGAATCCTCACTTTGTTTTTAACGCAATAAATTCGGTGCAATATTTTATAACTAATAATGACCCCGCTTCTTCACAAAAATACCTGTCAAAATTTGCGCGGCTGATACGTTATGTTGTGGATAATTCAAAGCCATCCGTAATTCCGTTAAGTAAGGAGTTAGAAGCAATTAATTTGTATCTCGATCTGGAATCGTTGAGGTTTGAAAATAAGTTTGAATATAGTGTCGAAATTAACAAGAACATAGATATTGATAATGTGCAAATTCCTTCAATGTTAATACAGCCTTTTGTTGAAAATGCGATATGGCATGGCCTAATGCATAAGGAAACGAAAGGAAAAATAAAAATTGAGATCGATATTAAGCAAAATGTAATGCTATGTGTGATCGAGGACAATGGTATTGGTAGAAAAAGAGCGCAGGAAATAATGATCGAAAAGGGTAATGAGTTTCATAAATCTGTTGGGATGTCGCTTACGCAAGAACGTTTAGATGTTTTAAATCTTCAAAACAACAGTAAGTTAAGCGTTGAGATCATAGATCTGCTTGACAGAGACGGTAACGGTATAGGAACCCGGGTAGAATTAAATTTACCTTTTCAATAATTTTTTTTATTTTAGTTGAATATGATAAAGGCATTAATAGTTGACGATGAAGATAAAAGCAGAGTAACGCTTAAGAATTTAATAGGCATGTATTGTCCGAATATTGAGGTAATTGAACTATGCGATTCGGTTAATTCTGCTTTGGCCTCAATAAATAAACAAATGCCCGATGTTGTTTTTTTGGATATTGAAATGCCCTTTCATAACGGATTTACGTTACTTGAAAAAGTAAAAGACCCTAGGTTTAAAGTTATTTTTACAACAGCTTACGATCATTATGCAATAAAGGCTATAAAATACAGTGCTTTAGATTATTTGTTAAAACCCATTGATTCGGATGAGTTAACCGCGGCAGTTGAAAAATTAAATACTAATAAGCCAACACCGGCGCAGCTAACTCAGAACTTTGAACTCTTATTGTCTAATTTAAAAGTAAAAAGTAATAATGCGAAAATTGCGATACCGACTTTTGATGGTTTACAAATGGTGAGTGCCGGCGATATTGTTAAATGTACGGCTGATGAAAGCTATACGCATATTACTTTAACCAACAATACTAAAATAACCGTATCACGCATTTTAAAAGAATATGAAGAATTGTTATCTGATCTTAATTTTTTTAGGGTACACAATTCGTGTTTAATCAATCTGGTACATGTAACCAAGTATGTTAAAGGTGATGGCGGTTATGTTGTTATGACGGATGGATCGAGTGTTGAGGTTTCGCGGAGAAAGAAGAATGATCTCTTAAATAAATTATCAATGGTACAAATGTAGAAAGTCCTCATTTATAATAAAGATCCCTTTGGCTAATCACCAAAGGGATCTTAAAATTACAATAATTATTCTTTTATTATTTTTTTCGAATAAGATGAGCCTTCGCTGACAAATTTGATATTATATAGCCCATTTGGCAAATTAGAAATATCAATTCGAATATCTTGTTCTTGTACATCCTTTTTTGCAAAAACTATTTTTCCCATCGCATCATAGATATATACATCTTTCATGTTATCAGTAAAACTCTTAAGTGTAAAAGAGCCATTACTGGGATTTGGTACAATTGAAAAATTATATGCTTTTTGCGAACCAATCATTTTATTGATCTTATCCTGACCAATATATTCAAATCCTGATTTTGTAACCTGTATTTCCGGGGTATTGGATAGTTTTCCTCCCCAACCTGCAGAAACAGTTGCTGTTGTTTGAGCCCAGGGACAAACCTCTGTGCCTGTTATATGTGTGATACGATAAATATTTCCTGAAGGAAACAAACCAACAGGATCAGTAGAACTACAAGGTGTGATAAGAGGACTTACTCCTAAGTATTTATTAAAGGCTGTTGTCCCTGTTGGTGTGTTCCAGCATGCAGGACCCGACACTGTTGTTCCGGGAACAATTGTACCAGCACTATTTATCTGCGACACTTCCCAGAAATAATACAATCCCGGGCAAGGTGAAACTATTGGTGTAGCAAAACAAGTAAAGTTTGGACTGGAAGTGTAGGGTAGAGTTGCGGTTACGGCAAAATCCGGATTATTGCATAATACATTTACAGTAAAATAAGCTATTCCAACACAAAATCCTTGATTTACAGTTACAGTATAAGTTGTAGTTACCGTTGGTGAAACAGTAATGCATTGTGTTGATTGACCCGTATTATTCCACCAAACCGAAGTTCCATGTCCAGGTAAATAGTTTACACAAAGGGTTGTAGTGCCACCAAAACATATTGTACTATTACCTGTAATAACGGGTGTAGGATTACAACTTATATAAATTATAGAAGTAGTTTCAGCCCAGCCCCCCCCACACGCATTACCTAAGGCTAATTTTACTCTGTAAAATTTATTACAGGGTAAAGTGTTTGATCCCGGAAAAGTAAATACTCCAGGACTTCCAGAAAACCATTGACTCCATGAATAACCTGCGGGTATAGTATTTCCACTTCCATCGCATTCAACAAGTTCCCAATATGTATCAGACGGAGCTTCGCCTGTATAACTACCAGTTACTGTAACTAACGATCCCTGACAATAATTAGCTGTTGTTAAAAAAGGTTGATACGCTTTTCGTTCAATTAGCACAGCTGCAGGCAAGCCAGTACTACAATTACTTCCAGGCGTTAATAAAGGTGACCCGGTGCTATTAGTCCTATAATCCCAAGCTGTTCCAGTATTATTTGGATCTCGTATTACGTCAATATATGCTTTACTGGGTCTTGCAATGTAAATTCTTCCATCAGGGCCTAAATACATATATCCAAAACCAGGCTGGTTACTTGCGGGTAATGAAGCAACAAGCTGTTTTGGTCCGGGTGTACCAGTAATGTCATACCTATATATTCTCGAGGTCATGTTTGTTGGGGTTGTTCCATCATTTGCTGTTGTAAGGTGTCCAGAACCAACTGTAGACGTAACGTATAAATAATTTCCGTTTGGAGAAAATTCTAAACCACCGGCAGATCCGTCTTTAGTTGCGTTGTCAGCATTTATAAAATTTAAACTAAACTCGGTAGCGTTAACTCCTCCTACTACACCCGTAGTTAAATTAAAATCAAACAACTGGCATCTTGGTGTTACACGCCAGCCTGTGTTGCCTTCTACATTTCCTATCCATGGTAAGGTACATGCTACTTTTTTTCCATCGGAGCTAAATTTTAATTGACCCTGAGAGTTGATTTGCGCCTGTGGTGTACCGACAGTCTGGATCAAAGATCCTAAATCAAAAGGAGTGCCAGCAGAAGTATGATTCCATGATCTGTGAGGAGTAAAACCTGCACCTGTAAAAGTGCTTTGAACTTCAGTTCCATCTAATAAACTGATATTTGTGGTTGCGCATGTAACATGATATGCATAAAATGTACTTTCTCCGGGCTGCGCTAATGTAGTTGTATTAACTAATCCATTAGTTGAAGTTGGATTTCCCTTAAATGCGCCAACACCATGTGTAAGCACCCAATAACCTCCCTTTCCATCCTCTGTAACAGATAATCTTTCAGAAGTAAGAACATTTAACGGGGTAATTCTTTTATTGATTTCTGTAGGAGCAATTGTAATGGCGCAGCTAGGAGCAATACCACTTATTGTTGCTAAAGAAACTCTTAAACCATAAATATCATCGGCCGCTCGTGTAAAATTTCCGTATGCAGTTTCAGCGGCATTTACAGTAAAAATAAAAGATTTAGTTCCGTTAGTGCCCGGAATAGGAACTATTAATGCACATTCGGTAGAGGATGAATGACCTGAAAGAGAATAAAATGGTCCTCCACTTGGTTGCTGAACATGTGAACCATTCCAAATCTTCTGACCATCTGTATATAGAATTACGTTGTTACTTTCGTCTACCAGCACGGATGAACCTTCACCGGTATTAATTGTTACACCTGTTATTGGCATTGCGATTGGTGCAGCAGAGCCTCCCGGAAATTTTAGACCGGCTTTATTGCCAAAATACCATGTAGTTTGCGCTTGCATACTTGTTATGATAACGAGGGCAGCTATTAAATTGCTTATTCTTTTTATTTTTTTCATTGGAATAAAATTTTGTTGGTTATTATTCTGTAAAAAAAGTCTAAAAATAGTGCCTCTAAAACCCTAAACTAATAGTAGGCAGTATTTTGGAAATAATTGGTTGGATAGCGTAATAACCGGTTGATGAAAATCAATAAATTCGAATTTATATTTCTTTTTTTTGTCATACTACAAATCATAGCAATAAAAAGCTATTCAATATAGTAACTTTGCTGTAATGACCAAAGAAGAATTCATAAAACTAACTTTTGAAGATAAGACTGAATTTCTTTGGAGATATGCCGAGACGGTATCTGAAAAAGTGTACTACGAATGTAATATTACCCTCTTTTTATTAGATGGTTTTTATGTAGAAGTTTTTTTTAACCGTAACTTAAATGAAATTGTAGGAATAGAGATCCAGGAAAATGATCAGATCTTGTATGAGTACGTTAAGAGCCTTGATCTTAATGAAATAGTAAAATTGTTGCATTAATAACTGCCACCACCCGGTCTTTGCGGCATACCCGGCATATTTTTCATTGGGTTTTCTTCTACTTCTGATTTTGGCTGTGTGCCACTCTTAAATTTTTTAAACGTATAGGTTAATGTAAACATAAAATAACGTTTTAAAACAGTTGTATTATAATCTTCAGTATAATTACCTGTTACAGTTCTGCCAATGCTACGGTTTTGGTTCAATAGATCAAACACAGAAACCTTTGCTTCTAACGATCTGTCTTTAAAAAATTTATAACCTAAATAGGCATTCCACAAAAAATAATCCTGGTTATAGCTTTGACTTAAGCCATTATAAATAGTATAAACCACATCTGTGTTTACAACAAAACCTTCCAAAAAGATCCAGTTCAATTTAAAAGTGGTAGCCTGTGTTACAAAATTATTATCCGATTGTTTTTGCACAGAATTTTTTACAATGTTATAGGTGCCATTATAACCCAAAGAAAAATCGATATTCTTACTAATGTTACTGCCAATATATACACCGCCATTTAACGCATAATTGTCAGAGAGGTTTATAATAGTATTGATCAGCGATGGCGTGTGATTATAAGTAACGCCGCCATTAACATTCAAATTACTTTTAATGGCAGAAACAGGAAAACCATACACAAAAAATGCGCGGGCAGAATAAAAGCCATTTAAATTTACAGGTTTGCTTAGCTGACTACCAGATTTAACTAAAAAACCTTGTATAACAGAATCGGAAGTTAAAATATATGTAGCATTACTTATATAATTATCAGTATAATTTCCATTTATAAATACCATGGCGTTGCGGGATGTAACAGAATTAAAACCGCCATAACGCATGTATATATTGTTCTCAAAGGTTTGCTGCAGCTCTGTATTACCAGATTTAATTTGCAAAGGGTTTGATACATCAATAACATTTTGTAATTGTGTGAGCGAAGGAATATTTGTTGAGGTACGATAATTAATACGCATATTTTTACTTTTGCTAAACTTGTAATTCATTTGCGCATTTGGCAAAATGTTTTGGAATGTTTTGTTCAGAGTAAAAGCCACCGGAAAAGTTTGTTGTCCACTCAGCGTCGACTGCTGAACATCTGCACCATAACCAAAATTTAATTTGTCTTTTTGATATTTATAACTTAAGCCACCTCTTTGCGTTTGATATATGTTATTGTATTTGTTTGATAATGCAGAATTAAAAGCACTATAATCTTGCATAATAGAATCGTAATCATCTGTTGCTTTATTCGAAAGCCCCTCTGTATACGAAGGGTTATAACTTATTTGTATTTGTGCGTTTTTGGTTACTGGTTCAGTGTACGAAAGGTTAACCGAGATCTTTTTTGTACTGCTGTAAGTGGTAAACGTTTGGTTTAGACCTGACATAGCAGTATCACCATAATTATTTAATGAGTTGTACGTACCGTTATTATTTTTCTCCGTCAATTGTGAATTTACATTTAAAGAAATGGTTCTTCCTTTTTTGTTGAATTTATGCTGGTATAAAATAGTGTTCGAGAAATCGTAACCTACGTTGTTAATGTTTGAATGTGTATTGGTATTGCTCAAGAATTTGTTGTCGTAGATCATATTCGTAGCAAGCAAGGAACTCTTTGTAGAATTATTCTGAAAATTAAAACTGGGCGATACAATTATTTTATTCAATGAATCAATATTATATTCTAATCTAAAATTTATTCTATGATTTTGGTTTAGCGTTTGGTCGTCATTAGTTTGTTTGTACACCAGGCCATTATCAGTAAAATAATTTCGTGTAATGTCTGAATGGTTCTTGTTATCGGTATAATTAAAAAAGTAACTTCCCGAGAAATTTATCTTTTTGCCCCAGGCGTCGCTAAAATTTAAACCTGCAGAGTGGGTAATCGAATTTCCGTTTTGCGGACTGATCAATAAACTTTGGTCGCCCGAGTTGCCACCACCGCGCCCACCGCCGCCACCGCCAGGGCCGCCGCGTCCAGAATTCTGTCCTGTGTTGCTCATTGCACCGGTAATATCGGAAGTGCTAAAATTTTGCTGATTGATATTATTTGAAAGTAATAATAAAGAAACACGACGTTTATTATTAAAACTATTTACTGTTGCACCGCCATTAAAACGTTCATCAGTTCCGTAACCGCCATACACTTTGCCAAAGGTGCCAACGTTCTTGCCTTTTTTTGTAATAAGGTTAATGGTTTTTTGTTGGTTGCCATCGTTAAAGCCGCTAAATGCAGATTGATCGCTCATCTTGTCAAAGATCTCAACCTTATCAATAATATCTGCCGGTAAATTTTTTAATGCAGCATTCGGATCGTCGCCAAAGAATGGTTTGCCATCTACTAAAACTTTTTGGACCGTTTCTCCATTTACTTTTACGCCATTATTATCAGAAGTAACACCGGGCATTTTTTTAATAAGGTCTTCTGCATTAGCATCGGGGTTAGTTTTAAAACTATCGGAATTGAATTGTGTAGTATCTCCCTTTTGCTCGCCGCGCAATTGTGTGGTCTTAATTTCTACCTCTTTAAGGCTTTGTGCCGTTTCCTTTAAAATTATTGTTCCTAATGCTATTCCTTCGTTAACGGTCTCAATAGTTTTAAAAAGATCGGCATAACCTAAATACGAGAATTTTAATACAAATTTTTGGTTAGGCTTAAGTGATAGTATAAAATTCCCGCTTGTATCAGAAGCTGCGCCGGTAACAAAAACAGAATCTGCTGTAGTTACTTTTATAATAGCTCCGGGTATACTATTTCCAGCTTTATCTGATAAAGATCCTGAAACGTTTATTTGCGAAAAACCTTTTATAGTTACGATAAAAAGGATAAAAAAAACTATATGGAATCTGGTTTTACCCTTCATTTCAACGTATAGACAATTTTTTGCGCAAATGGTTTACTTCGTAGCGAATTAACACAAATTTAAGCAATGTTTGGGGTTAATATTCCATAAATTACCGCCAAAAGGGGGAGCTTAAGCTATTTTAAAATAACTTAACTTTATAAAAGGAAATTTGATTTTATGAAGAGAGCATTTCTTATACTTTTTATTTTTATAGGCGGTTTTGCAAATGCGCAAAAACCAAAGTATACTCTTTTTGATACTCTTAAAGGTTCAATAACAGATCAACGTAGCTGGTGGGATGTTTTGCATTATGACCTGCATGTAGCTTTTAATTATAAAGACAGTAGCATAAAGGGATATAACAAAATCACCTATAAAGTTCTAGGCAAGTATTGTGCGGATTGTAAGCTGAAAGAACCAATCAGCGTTTTGCAGATCGATCTTCTCGATCCATTAGAAATAGATAGCATTTACATCGATTCAAAAAAACATTTTGCATGGCATGGAACCAAAGGTATCTATTGGATAAATGCTCCGGGCTTACAAGCAATAAACGATAAAAAGGACATAACCATTTATTATCACGGTAAGCCTATTGCCGCTAAACATGCGCCATGGGATGGGGGTGTTATATGGTCGAAGGATGATAAAAATGATCCATGGATCTCTATTGCATGCCAGGGCATGGCGGGCAGTGCATGGTATCCTTGTAAAGATCATCAGTACGATGAGCCGGATAGCTCTTCACTTCACATTACAGCACCACAAGATCTTATTACAGTTTCTAATGGTCGTTTGCGTTCTAAAAAAACAAATACCGATGGAACGGCAACTTACAATTGGGCGGTGGTTAATCCTATTAATAATTATAATATCATTCCATACATTGGTAAGTATGTAAATTTTAAAGACACCTTTAATGGAAAAGGAGGAATTCTTGATCTTGATTTTTGGGTAATAGAAGGGAATTTAGAAAAAGCAAAAATTCAATTTCAACAAGTAAAACCAATGCTGCGTTGTTTTGAGAATTGGTTTGGCAAGTATCCTTTTTATGAAGATGGTTACAAATTAGTGGAAGCACCTTTCTTAGGAATGGAGCACCAGAGCGCCGTTGCTTATGGAAATAAATATATAAATGGGTATAAGGGCAGAGATCTTTCTGCAACCGGCTGGGGAATGAAATGGGATTTTATCATCATTCATGAATCAGGTCACGAGTGGTTTGGTAATAATATTACGGTTAAAGATGTGGCTGATAATTGGGTACACGAGGGCTTTACAGCTTATTCAGAAAATCTTTTCACTGAATCGTTGTATGGAAAAAAAGCAGGCGCAGAATATGTAACAGGCACACAACGCGAAATTAAGAATGATGTACCGGTAATAAGCGATTACAATGTTAACCGTGATGGATCGAGTGATAAATATTATAAGGCGTCAAACATGTTGCACACTATTCGCAATATTGTAAACAATGATAGTTTATGGAAAGCCATGTTGCAAGGCTTGAATAACACCTTTTGGCATCAAACAGTTTCTACAAAACAAATTGAGGATTATATGATCGACTTCTTAAAAAAAGATCTTCAAAAAATATTTGATCAGTATTTACGTACTACAAAAGTTCCTAGGCTGGAGTATAAAATTTTAAATGGAAAGCTTTGGTATCGCTGGAGCAATTGCGTTTTGGGTTTTAATATGCCCTTAAAAATAAATGACGGTACAAAAGACATTTTGCTACAACCAACAGAAACATGGCAGGAAATAAAATACAACTCTACTAAATTTATTCCTGACTTTAATTTTTACGTTACAACTAAACTTGTAACAGAAACATTAAAAAAATAGTTACCACAACTCATAATCCAACACCGTATTCTCCATTCTATAAGTAGGCGATTGTTTTCCATCAGAGAGTTTGTATACTTCTTCCGATACAAATTTTTGTAGTTCGCTTAATGTTATTTTTTTATCACCATTCTGATCGGCTTTAAAATTTTTCATGCCGGTTAGCAAACAATAAGTAAACAAACCATTGTTCCATTTCTCGCCTTCAAAAGCCGCTTCAGTTCCACCGGCTGAAGAAATAATGGTAGCGCCCGAATTTTGGCGCAGATCTGAAAATACAGCCTTAGACATTTCTAAAGCAGTGCTTTGCGCAAAGGTGCTACCTGCAAGCCGCACAGCACGGGTGCTATCTTTTTTTGTTTTGTTCTTATCAGTCGGGTCAACATACAATTCTTCTTCATCAACTTCACCGCTAAAACAGGCATCAATGAACATTAATTTTTTTAAGGGCTTCATTTCTTTGAAGATCTTCTCAAAACTTTTGTAGGCAACGGCATTAATTTTAGGGTCTGTAAAATCGGTATAATAGGTTGGGAAATAATAACTCATATCATTGTCCAAATAACCATGTCCGGCGTAAAATACCATTACCACATCGTTTACTCCGGCCTTGCCAAAAAAGTTATTTAAGTTTTTTATTGAATCGGTTGTAAACGATTGGTTAAATAATTTTTTTATTTTAATAGTATTAAACGATTTTGAGTTAGACATATTATTGGCCATATCTGTAGCATCCTTTACTGCATAAGCCAGATCGTATTTGTCATTCTTAAATTTCTCACTTGCAATAACCAGTAGATAAAGGTCAGACTTAGTTGTTGAAGTATTATTGAAGTAACGCGTTAAACGTGGACTCTCTAAACCGTTCTCATCTTTTAAAATAAATTCAAAACGATTTATACCTGATGAGGTTTCAAAAGATAATGTTTTGTCAAACCTTGAACTTTCTTCTGCTTTAATTGCTTCAGAAAAGATCTGTGTTCCATTATTGTGTACTTCCAACTTAGTTAATTTACCCTGGCCCTTATTAGCACTTAGAGAGAATTTTACAAAGCCCGGTTTTTCTTCAGTCATTTTAATAGTTTGAAAAGTGGGCAATACAGCAAAATTAATTTTGTTATCGGGTTTAAAACCTAATACGCGCATACGTTTTAAGTAGGCAGTTTCATAAGCTTGAATCAACGCACTATCTGAACAGCCAAAAGCGCGCAGTACTTTGTGTGGCTGATTTAAATATGCATCAAACTGCTCGAAGCTAAAGATCTCTGACTGATATTTAAAACGAATACTCTTAATAAATTCTTTTGAGCCTAAATAATGAAGGTCAGACGTGATAAGGAAAAAATTATCGTCTTTTGCATTCGCTAACTGGCCAACGACCTGTTTTTTGCGAAGGTCAACAAAAGTTGCGAGTGAATTAATAGAGCTAGTAACAATGAGGCGATCCTGATCTTCAATAAAAAAACAATTTGGCATCGAGATATTAAGAGTCTTTAAGTCGATAAGCGAATCTCCTTTTTCATTAAATGCTTTAAAAAAATCACCAAAGGGAGAGTTGAGAATAAAGTATTTTCCATTATCACTCGTTGTATGAAACGAAACAATATCCTTTGTTCTAATAAGTGTTTTTGAGAAGATCTCTTTCCCCGTTTCGGTTTCGTATTCGGTATACGTTGTTTCATAACCTTTTGCAGATTCTTCTCCGGTTGCATACTTCACATACCATATTCCTATTAATTTCCCTTCGTTCTTAATTTTAAAATCGTATGGATAAAAGGTTTCAGCGTAGTCACGTACGATCTCTTTTTTTAGCATATCAATTTTAACTATGGCAGTTGTAGGAACATCTACTTCGGTACCGCCATAATTTTTCTTTTTGGTTATTTGTCCTGATGTGTATACAAACTTTTCATCCGGACTTATATCTACCTTTGCCGTAACAGACCAGTTAGCGCTTTCGTACTCTACTTTTTTTGTTTTGCGGTTTATGATCTTATACTTTCCGCTCTCAGGAACAAACACAAGGTTTTTTGTAAAATTGATGATCTTGTAAACAGGAGACGCAGCAAGTGAGTAAAGGCCATCATACTTTTCTTCCTGCAAAGTTTTTAGATTTAAGATATGGAGGCTGTTATAATCGGCATAATAAAATTCGCCATTTATAAAACCTGAAGTGGTAGAGTAAACATTTTTCTTAATTGTTTTACCGTATTTTTTCTTGTTGATGTTGTAAATAGTAAGATTTAATTTGTCGAAAGACTTTCCTGAATTAACAACAACTTCCGAATCATTAAGGAAAAAAACATTGCTAATGTAAGAAGAATCAGATCCTGAAATATCTTTTAGCTCAGCGTACTTCGTAAAATTAGTAAGGTCCCAAAAAAATCCCGAGGAGGTACCATTCGTATAAAGCCAACGTTTATTAGGACTAATGTGTGCCGAATAAATTGAGGTGCCCATACTTGGACGTTCTGAGATCATTTTAAGATCAGCCGGATCGTATACACGGACCGCTCTGTATGGCGAAAGACTGTTGGCAACCATCCTGTTTCCTGCTAAAGATAACTTTATACTAAAAGAAATGCCTTTGGTTTGACGAATTATTTTTTTTGTTTTAAGATCGATAAATTTTATGCCCTTTAGCGTTGCGTATACAGCCAGGCCAGACTTTGCTAAATAATCAATATCATAAACATATTCATCTTTGGCAAAGTTAACGGTATCAGGTTTGGTAATGGACGGACGCTTATTGATATCAATTAAATATTTCTTATCATAAAGTCCATAATTTTCATACCTGGGCATCCGAACTTCATGAACGACCTTTTCAGTTTCAAGATCTAAAATAAAATATTTATTAGAAGTAAAACAAAAGGCCAACGAATCGCGCACTTTTATTTTTGTAAAGGTCGATCCATCAGAGATCACCTCGCTTATTTTTGAAAGATCATCTAACGACTGTTTTACCAATGCTGAAACAGTGCCGGATGTTTTCGCAAGGATCACTTCATTTTTTTTAGAAAAATAGCCTGAATGAATTACATAATCTGTTAAGGGGAATGCATGAGAGCTAATAGCCGCTTTTTTTTCGAGATCGTATTTAAGCGTGAAGGAGCCAATACTGGCATAGATCTCATTTGTTTTACCGGTAAAAAAACATCCCCCAATGGGCAGTGACGAATAGTACTCGCTATTCGGAAGACCTTTGATGAGCTCAGAAGTTGGTATCTTATAAAGAAAATTAATTTTTTGATTTATAAAAGAAAAAACATACAGTTCGTTGTTGACAGAAAGCAGCATAGAATTTCCATCAGGGCTAATAGAAAGATTTTTTGCGCCATAACTTAGGTCGTATTCATCGATCACCTCAGAGGTTTCTGTATTGATAATGGATAGCGCATTGCCACATACCGCGAAAAATTTTTCATTGGGAAAAAATTGCACAAAATCATAGTAACTAAAACCTGTTTCTTTAGGGATGATTATTTTTATATCCTTTAGTTGGCTAAAACCTAAAAGCCTAAAAAAAATAAGTAAAAGTATAGCTTGGTATTTTCTCATAATAGTGCTTATCAAAGATAATTTTAATTACGGAATAATCTTAGATCATTGTACGATCACTTTTTTGCTTACGGAGCCTTTGTCAGAAGTGATTTGAATAAGATAAATACCTTTATCAAGGTTTGAGGTGTTTAAAAAACTGTAAGCAGAAGAACCTATTTTTTGCCCGGAAAAATTAAAGACTTCTAACGAATTAATTCTTTCTGAAGAATTGAAAATAATTTTATCGCCTTTATTTACCGGATTCGGATAAACGGAAATATTTTTTTCAAGTACATTTTCTTTTAAACCCACACTGGTATTTTGATGGATAACGCCAATGGCATCAAGGTCAAAGCCTCCACTACCAAAGGCCGTTGGCCATGGGTCGTTGATCATGTTGTTGTAGCTATCGCGTTTTGCATAGGCTTTATTTACAGAGCCAACCACATCAATTATCTTAACATGTGTTACTGAGTTTAAATTAATATTTGGATTGCCGGCTAACTCCTGCAGGTCAAAAGGTGTGCCATAAGAACCTCTGTATTTTCCGGCAAGGTTATTTAATTTAGTGGCATCTGTTGCGCCAAATGTACCGGTTTGATTTACCGTATCGGTTAAGGAATGTGACGCAAAACGAACGTAATTTAAACCATCGCTACTAACTTCAACGAAAGCCAATTCTAAAAATGTATCATCAAAACTATTTTCAAAAACTGCAAAATCTGGTCCGCTACCATTTTTTATCGGATATTGAAATGTGCAGATCGCAGAACCGCCATCCCCCAAACTTACAACACCATTTGAAAGCGCAATGCCAAAAGCCATTGAACTATCTCCTGCGTTTACGTAACCTAAAGAAGTATTTGAAATATCCTGATAGCCTCTAACAAGATCGCAACCTGTAACCCAGTTAACAAATGCTGAACTATCTTTATACATTGCCGTTGTGCCCGGTTGGCCAACTGGCGGCGCATAGGTTTGAGCTGTTACAGAAAAAAGAGAAATAAAAAACAATGCAATGAAGATAAAAATTCTATTATGCATTTTGTTTAGACATTTTATTTTGATATTCCTTATAGTATTCAAGTTTCAATTCTTTTAAACAGCTGTTGCAAACGCAGGTAGATGCCTTTGAACTTATAAAAGTTTGTTCTTCCGGTGAGATGCGGATCTTCATACAATCGCATTGGCTAATGTCTTTTGGTTTGCAGGTAAATTCATTACCGCAACGGGTACAATTTTCAGTGGGATACTTTACGGTATAATAGTCCATATAACTTATTCTTTTATCCAGCCCACTAACGTCAATACATCTTCAGAATCAACATTTTCCCAACCTTGCTTGTTAAAGTTCCAAACCGCCATTCCTTGCTGATAACTTTCCGGCCCAACAACCAGTTCTTTTACTAACGAGGCGATATTGCTTTCTGTTTTAAAGTTTTTTGATTGGAAATGATATTTGCCCACATCTTTGTCATTTAACTTCACTAAGTGACCATAGCTATTTGTTTTGCACTCATAGCTAAAACCGTCGGAAGGTTTTGTAAAAGGAAGATCGGTAACTGTATTCGCAGCAACGTCTATTAAGATCTGTTTATTGCCAAAAAAGAAAAGGGCCTGAGTTTCGTTCACTTTTTGCACCTGGGCGGTTTGCGCTTCGGGTTTAATAGCAACTTTGCCAATTAAAGTATTACTTTTTGAATTTATGTTTACTTTAAAAAACGAGATCTCTGTATTATCTTTATTAAAATTGGAATAAACAAAAGTTGAGTTGTCTAACCAATACATTGGTGGATCCGGAACGCGACCATCTTTGGTGCCAGACTGGCCATAACCTGCATCTGCTACTATTAATACTTTTGGTTTGCTTTGCGGGTAAAAATTTATTTTAAAAGGAGCAGTGGTTTTATCAAATTCAACATCCGCGCCAATCCTTGGTTTAAATAAAAGATTTTTCACTTCACCATATTGGTTGGTTTTAAAATTATAAACCGAATAATATTTTCCTTTAAAAATATCGTTGGTATAAAAAATTGCGCTGTCGTTACTACAGCGAATTAAATTAGCACGTCCATCAAATAAAACTTTTTTGTCTTTTAGATCAATTATGTTACCAATGCCGGTAATTAAATAACGGTTATTGTAAAGCGTATTAATTCCGAGGTCAGTGCGAATATTATCTTTCCCGTCTTTTTTGCCACTAACGGTAAGCAATTCAGATCGCCCGGTATAATGGCCATTTAAAAAATGATACATCATTATTTTTTGTTTGAACTCTGCTTTTCCTGTTGGGTCAACATGCACAACCACTAATCCTTGTTTAATTTCCTGTGCAAAAAAAGAAAAAACAGCTAAAAATAAAATAAGTGTAATTAGCTTTTTCATTTTATAAATTTTTAAAAAAATCAAATAATAATCTCACGCCATAACCTGTTCCGCCTTTTCCACGGTAACTATCTTTACCGGTAATAAAAGCAGGACCTGCTATATCTAAATGATAATATGGATAATCGGTATACTTTTCTAAGAATTTTCCAGCGGTAATAGCGCCACCGTATGGTCCGCCAAGATTTTTTTGATCTGCAATATCGCTTTTCATTAGTTCAGCATACTCATCCCAAAATGGAAATTCGGCAATACGCTCATGCACATTAAAACCACTTTCGTATAATCTTTCTTTTTGTTTTTGTTTTGCGTTGCCCATTCCAACAATTCCAAAAGAGCCAATTGCCGCGGCAGCTGCGCCTGTTAAAGTTGCAAGATCAATGGTTAACTCGGGTTTGTAACGTTTGGCATAATGTAATGCATCAGCCAATATCATACGCCCTTCGGCATCAGAGTTCAACATTTCAACAGTAGTGCCATCCATCATCGTAATTATATCTCCGGGTGCAAAGGCATTAAAGCCCGGCCTATTATCTGTTGCAGGCACAAGGCCAATAACATGAACATTTAATTTTGCTTTTGCAATGGCATACATGGCGCAACCAACAGCTGCGGCACCAGCCATATCACATTTCATAAGATCCATGCTGTTTGGTGTGGGTTTTAAACTTAAACCCCCTGTATCGTAAACAACACCTTTACCAACTAAAACATAAGGGTTTTTATTTTTTGCATTTTTTGGTTTGTATTCCATAATGCTAAAAGTGGGTTCATCCACGCTACCGGCATTAACCGCCAGTAAGCCGCCCATTTTTTGTTGTTTTATTTTTGATTTATTCCAGATCTCAACACTAAAACCGGCTTTCTTACCCATGTCTTTAAAAGCATTTGCAAGGTCGGTAGCATTTAAGATATTTACCGGCTCGTTAACCAGATCTCTTGCTTTACTTGTAGCGTCTACAATAATATTTAAGCGGTCAACGTCAACTTGCTTTACTAAACCAACAATAGTAATAGTTTTTAATGCGTTTA
The DNA here is from genome assembly GCA_016787785.1 of Bacteroidia bacterium. GTDB lineage: Bacteria > Bacteroidota > Bacteroidia > B-17B0 > Aurantibacillaceae > Aurantibacillus. The sequence goes on from JAEUTO010000006.1 coordinate 343,911, forward strand.
CTGGTTTTTTTGTAGAAGTAATATGTTTGTTAAACTGATAGTTTGCTAAAGCAAGTCCTTCGGCAGCAGCAAGAGAAAGGGAAGCCAAACGGGTTTGATTATAAACCACAACTTCTTTTTCTTTTAATGCGTTTATCGAATCTGCAACAGCTGCAGCGTGTTTACGGATCTTTTCTTTTAAAGCATTTTGATCGTCTTTAGAATTGATCACCAAAACAGAAATGTATCTTCCTAAATAATTTAAGGCAACGGTTTTTTTATCTTCTTTTTTTAATTCGTTTAAAATATAATCACTTACATCTTTGGGTAACGAAAAATCTGCTGAGTTTAAAAATTTATCGGTAACAATTAGCAAACTAGAACCGGTACGTAACTTACTTTTTAGATTAATTTGGGCCATAATGGGTTTTGGTTGTGTACGAATATACAAAATCATAGATTTAAATCAAATAGCCGGGCTATAATAGCCTTTTTGATCTTACATCTAAAACAGGATTTAGGTATTTTTTAACTAAAATCCCTTAAATTTGAGAAATTATAAGATAAAATAATGAATTTTTTATTGGTTTTTGTAGGAGGGGGGATAGGTTGCGTACTTAGGTACATAATAGGTTTGGGCTTTATTAGGATAACCGCATCGTTGCCATGGGCCACTTTTGTATCTAACATTGCCGCATGCACTATTTTTGCAATTACCATGTGGGCTATTAATGGCAAAACACTGTTAAACCTTACCGGTACTCAATCTGAAACAACGCTTAAACTATTAGTTTTAACAGGTTTTTGCGGTGGTTTAAGCACATTTTCAACCTTTGGTTACGAAACTTTTTTATTGCTAAAGCAAAGCATGTATATGGTTGCTTTTTTAAACATTATTTTTAGCACATTAATTTGCCTTGGTATATTTTACATTTTTAGCAGGCAAACAATTTAATTTTTATGGATTTCAATAAACGAAAAGATCTTGTTTTTATAATTCTTGCAGGATTTTTTATAACCAATGCCATTGTTGCCGAATTAATTGGCGGAAAGTTGATACAATTCTTTGGCCTTTTTACACAAAGCATTGGGATTATTTTATGGCCTGTTGTTTTTATTTTAACCGATCTTATTAATGAGCATTACGGCAAACAGGGTGTTCGCAAATTAACTTACATTACTGTTGGTTTAATTGCTTACACCTTTATTTTAATTTCTATTGGCTTAAATATTAATGCAGTTCCTTTTAGTCCGGTAAACGACGAGAATTTCAGGATCGTATTTGGACAAAGTCAATGGATAATTGTTGGTAGCATTATTGCATTTTTAGTTTCGCAATTGGTGGATGTGTATATTTTTTGGCTGTTCAGGAACAGAACAGGCGGTAAGATGATCTGGCTGCGTGCTACCGGAAGTACGGTAATAAGTCAGTTAGTTGATACATTTATAGTGCAATACGTGGCTTTTGTTTTACCGGGTAAATGGACAACCGATGAATTTATTCATAACGCCAGTTGGGGATATTCATTCAAATTGTTAATTGCCATTGCCCTTATTCCTTTTATTTATCTTGGGCACTACGCCATTAATAAATTTTTACGGTCAGAGAAAAAGTGAGTTAAATAAAGGGTAACTTAGTCCTGAATTTAAGTATGATCACTTACACATTTTTAGCTATAATAGTTGGTTTCTCTATATACTGTTTTAACGACAGGAATGTGATGGCGAAATACTTATTTCATCCTTATTCTATTAATCACAATAAAGAACATTATCGTTTTTTGACCCATGCATTTATCCATGGCGATTTTATTCATTTAGCTTTTAATTGTCTTGCTCTTTATAGTTTTGGTTTGGCCTTAGAAGAACATTTTTTCCCTATTTTGTTTGGCGAAAAATTAGGAAAGGTTTATTATTTGATCTTGTTTACAGGAGGTATTTATGCAGCTTCCTTTACCGAATATTACAGAAATAAGAATAATCCTGATTATTCGTCGTTAGGCGCCAGCGGAGCCATTTCATCCATCATGTTCTGTTATATTATGGTGAGCCCCTTAAGTAATATTTCTTTGTTCTTTTTCCCAATGCAGGGTTGGATAGCGGGCATATTGTTATTGGGTGTAAGTTATTATTTGATCCGCCGTAAAAAAACAAGCGACTATAGCGATAACATTAGCCACGAGTCACATTTTTGGGGCGCTTTGTTTGGTGTTGCCTTTATCTTAGTTTTAAAGCCCGCATTGTTAAAACATTTTGTATCACAGGTTTTCGGAATTAATTAATTACTTTTAATTTTATTAAAACTCAAAAAATGAAACATTTAATTCTTGTTAGTTTTTTAACGCTTTCTGGTTTTTGTACAAAAGCGCAATGCATTCGCATTTATGTTGCCGAAAAAGTAAAAGAAGTTGAGATCCCAATTGAAAGAAGGGATTTTGAGATCACCATCAATGATACTATGAAGTTGAATTTAACCTCTGGTAATAACGGTTTGTTAGGAAGGATCTCTTTAGAAAAAGGCACGTATAAGGTAATGATCCAGAATCCCGAATATGCTGATGCTATTATGAAGGATGTTGTTGTTGAAGAATCCCGATCAAATAACCTTACTATTAATGTAGTGCCATTAACTCCTGCACAAATAGAGGAAAAAAAGAAGGCTAAATAGTTTTTTGTTTGGGGTTTCTGGTTTCGTGTTGGTTGGCCAAACTACTTATCCAGGATCTTTTTGATCTCCGGTTTAAAATACAAATTAGATTTTAAGATCTTACCGTCTTCCCTAAAAATAGGTTGTCCGTTCTCATCTAGTTTACTCATATTACTTCTGTGAATTTCGTCGTAAACTTCTTCTATCTTATGCTGTAAGCCGTGTTTTAAAATGGTGCCAAATAAAATGTATAGTTGGTCGCCCAAAGCATCGGCAATTTCTATCATATCGCCATTTTTGCAGGCTTCAAGATATTCTTCGTTCTCTTCTTTAATTAAGTTGTAACGCAAGGTATAATCTTTTTCACTTATCAGGTTCATTTCAGAAGCATTACCGATCTTAAAAATATCGTGAAACTCTTCTACCGATTTTATTTTTTCGTACAACTTGCTCATGAACTATTTATTTTTTTTGCTTTTGCGTTGTTTGTATTCGTCGTTAAATTGCGTAACGATCTGGTCAGTAATATCCAAAGTAGCGTTACCTAAAAGCATGGTTGGCACAGCATCGCTGTAAGAAAGTATGTAGTCATATTTCCCGTCGTTCCACTTTACTAAAAAATCTTTTACGTTCTTTTGAAAAGAGGCATTCTTCTCGCCAATATCAATTGACAAATTGTCCATCTGTATCTGTTTATTCTGTGCTTCTTTTTCAATGGCTTGTATCTCTCTTGCTTTTGCCTCTAACTCGCTTTGTGGCGCTATGCCAGCTTTTTGCGACATCTGAAATTCTTCTACCTTTTTTTGGTATTGCATACTCAGACTTTCTACACTCGCTTCAATACTCGCTTTTTTTCTTTTCGATTCAGCTATCAGGTCAATTACTTCTAAACTTTTATCATTTAAAATATCAATATTTACAAATGCAATTTTACCGGTGGGTGTATTTCCAACTGGCGCTACCGTTTTGGTTTCTGCTGGTTTTGTATCTGTCTTAATATCTTCGGTGCTTTCTTTTTTCTCAGAAGTTGGGCCAGTTAAATTATTTACCTTGTAAAATAAAAATCCTACAGCGGCAACTAATACAACATTAACACCAATAATTGCTTTGTTCATTATCAACTAATTTTAATGCAAATATAAAGTTACTTACGGTTTAAACAATAATTTTTGGCGAGGTTTTACTTCCATTTGTAAATCATTAACAGTTGCCTGCGTTTGGCCTTGTATATACTTATAAATGTTGTTAAATGTAATGCTCTCGCGGTAGCAGTTAGTGCACAATTCGTCGCGGCACCAGGCGTTATAATCAAGGGTATATAAGGAATCTTTTTTATGACAAAAATGTTGTACATAAGGTGGTAATTTATCTAAAACGATTTTTGAGAATTTAATTTCTACTTCATTAACATTGCCGCTTTTAAAATTACCAGAAAGGTTATCGGGCCATATATTTTTTTGATTAAAACAGGGCATTATCCAAAATAAGGCTATAATGATGTAAAACAAAGGAAACTGCAACAATAGAGTAGGGCTGTAATAGCGCTGTTTTGTTTTGCCTGAGAATAATAGAAAAAGAAGTGGGATGAAAGTGATATTGCAAAACCACATGGCGTAATTTTGATTGTTTTCTGAAGGAAATAAAAAAATAATAAGCAACAGGTGAAAAATAACCGCAAAAGTAATTGCAAGGTATCTTATCGGTCTTATCAATAAACCAACGCCAATAAAAATAAGCACATATGGAATAAACACGCCTATTTTGTTAATGAAGAGGAATTGGCGCTCACTCATCATTTTTTGTAAAGGCGAAATAAGATCCGGAAAGTCTGTTTCTTTAAATAAAGAATTGAGTTGACTTATGCCGTTAAAAATATAAATAGAACAAAAGATCAGTTGCAATACAATAAAAAAAGAAGTGAATTTATTTGCATCGTCAATGCGGCCGTTATAGAACATTAATACAAATAAAAAGGCAAAATAAATATAGAACCACGGCTGCAATCTATTAACATCGTAAAATACCAGAGCTGCCCCAATTAATAATGCCAGAAAAATAAGTAAGCGGTGTTTCTTTAAAAATAAAGAAGCAACAATTAATAACATAAAAAAACCAACAACAAAATAATCGTAAGGCGCCTCAACAAAAAACAACTCATAGGCAGGGGCATATGGAAATAATCTTTCGCCACCCCAAAGATGAAAGGATAATAAAACCGAGATAATAAGCGAGATGCAAATGGTAACCCTGATCAGCAATAAACGTTGTGGAATTGGTATCGTGAGTCCTTCTATCATTTATTTTTTAGCTTTCCTGCTGTGTAAAAGTATTTCTGATAGTATGTTTCAGTTAAACTGTTAACCAATACGCCTCTTGTGGTACTGGCATGTACAAATTTATTGTCGCGTAAATAAACGCCCACGTGTGTAATGGAATTACTGTTTATTTTAAAGAAAATAAGATCCCCCTCGGTTGCTTTTTCGATCTTTGTTTTTTCACATTCCTTATAGATCTCACCGGCCGTTCTTGGTATTTTTCTGCCGTATACTTTTTCAAATAAATTAATGGTAAAGCAGCTGCAGTCAACTCCTGTTTTTTCGCAACCGCCATATTTGTAAGGTGTGCCGTACCAGTCGCTGATAAAGGAATAGAGTTTACTTTCTCGCACTTCTTTACTGGTAAGACCCATTTTTTCTCTAAACACCACCGAGCCTGATTTGGCCTCTGCCTTGGGTTTGTTAACGGTTTTAACCGATTCTTTTTTATGCCTGCAGCCATATCCTACCAATAGAATACAAAAAAACATCATAGTTTTTGACCGTGAAAGACGCATTTACCATAAAAATACACGAATACAGTAAGCCTTTAACGGCAAGTGGCGGGCAATTGTAGACATAGGCCTGTTAATTACCCAATGTTAAATACTCATTAATTTAACTATGATTTACTGTTAATTTTCCCTATTTTTAGAACTTCTAACCCTATTTATAATGGATGATTTTACGTTGAAACCTACTACCGTGAAAACCAAAATACCTTTAGAGACCCTTAAACATGCCTTTTCGCTTATGTGCACTGCTAAAAGTATGACAGAGTTATACGAAGCAAATAAGGATGTTACCGCTAAATACGTTCACGCTACAAGCCGTGGCCACGAAGCCGTTCAAATAGCTTTAGGTTTGCAGCTTTTACCGCAGGATTTTGTTAGCCCCTATTACCGCGACGATAGTATCTTACTTTCTATTGGAATGCAGCCATACGAACTCATGTCGCAGCTTTTAGCTAAACGCAACGATCCATTTTCCGGGGGCAGGACTTATTATTCGCATCCAAGTTTAAGGAGAGAGAATATGCCTAAGATCCCACACCAGTCTAGTGCCACGGGTATGCAAGCTATTCCTGCCACTGGTATTGCCATGGGCATGCAGTATATTGAGAAGAATGGGATGAACATCGATTACAAGGGTAACAACCCTGTTTCGGTCTGTTCTTTAGGAGATGCAAGTTGCACAGAGGGTGAAGTTTCTGAAGCTTTTCAAATGGCAGTTCTAAAACAATTGCCAATTTTATATTTTGTACAGGATAATGAATGGGATATCAGCGCGCATGCGAAGGAATTCCGCGCGCAGGATATTACCGAGTTTGCTAAAGGGTTTAAAGGTTTAGAAACAAGGACTATTGACGGTTCTGATTTTATTTTAAGTTATAATACTTTAAAAGAGTGTTTGGATATTATTCGCGAAGAAAGACGCCCCATGTTGATCCACGCAAAAGTGCCTTTATTGAACCATCATACAAGTGGCGTGCGTAAAGAATGGTACCGCGATGATCTGGAAGAAGCTGCAAAACGCGACCCGTTACCTCGCTTAAGAAATCAATTGATCATTGCTGGTATAGATGCACCCGAACTTAAAAAAATAGAAGAGGACGCCAAGAATTTGGTAGAAGCAGATTATCAAAAAGCACTACTGGAAGAGGATCCAAAACCGGAAGATCTTTTTTTACATGAATTTGCAGCTACGCCAATTACCGAAGAAAAAGGTGAAAGAGCGCCTGCCGGCAAACAGCCAACCGTTATGGTGGATAGTGCCTTATTCGCCATACGCGAATTAATGAGCAAACACCCGGAGTGTTTGTTGTACGGACAAGACGTAGGAGCGAGACTGGGAGGGGTTTTTAGAGAGGCCGCCACTTTATCGCAACAATTTGGAGAACACAGAGTTTTTAATACACCCATACAGGAAGCATTCATTGTTGGTTCTACCGTTGGTATGAGTGCCGTTGGTTTAAAACCAATTGTGGAAGTACAGTTTGCCGATTACATTTGGCCGGGCTTAAACCAATTGTTTACAGAAGTAAGCCGCAGTTGTTATTTAACCAATGGTAAGTGGCCGGTTAGTATGATACTGCGTGTGCCAATTGGCGCTTACGGCAGCGGCGGCCCATATCACTCAAGTTCTGTAGAAAGTGTTTTGGTAAATATTAAAGGCATTAAAATCGCTTACCCAAGTACAGGAGCCGATCTTAAAGGTTTGATGAAGGCGGCTTATTATGATCCAAACCCTGTTGTGATGTTAGAGCACAAAGGTTTGTACTGGAGTAAAATTAAAGGTACAGAAGATGCTAAGACCATTGAGCCGGATGAAGATTATGTGATCCCTTTTGGAAAAGCACGAAAAGTAATTGAAGCTACCGAAGAAAATATTAAAGCAGGAAAAACCCTAACGATCATTACTTACGGTATGGGCGTGTATTGGGCAAAAGCCGCTGCTAAGAAATTTGAAGGGCAGGTTGAAATTATTGACCTAAGAACTTTAGCACCTATTGATGAGAATTGCATTTTTGAAAGTGCACGTAAACACAATAAAGTCATGGTGCTAACCGAAGAACCCGTACACAATGGTTTTGCGCAAAGTATTGCGGCGCGTATTTCTGAAAATTGTTTTCAATCACTAGATGCTCCTGTAAAAGTTATTGGCGCCGAGAATTTACCCGCTATTCCATTAAATTCGATCTTAGAAAAAACCATGTTGCCAAATGCTGATAAGGTAGAGAAGGCGATAGGTGATTTACTTGGGTACTAAGTTTAACCACTAAAGGCATTAACAAGGCGCAAGCTGCGCTAAGAACTTTGTGTGCTTTGTGAAAAACCTCGTGCTCTTTGTGGTTAAGTATAAACCGAAATTACTTCTGCGCAGTTCTATAAAAATACAACGCCACAAAAGAGAAGATAATATTGGGTGTCCACACTGCTAATAACGGCGGTGCGAAGCCTGTGGTAGCAATGGTTGTAAAAATATACATAAACATAATATAGATACAGCTTAGCAATAAACCTAAAGCAATTTGTAAGCCCACACCACCGCGCACTTTGCGTGATGAAACGCAAACCCCGATTATCGTTAATATAAAAGTCGCAAAAGGGAAAGAGGTTCTTCTGTATAATTCTACTTTAAAGAAATCTATCTTGTTGGAGCCTTTTAGTTCTTCGCGGATAATGTACTCTTTAAATTCAAAATAAGGCATGGTCTCTATCTTGCTCTCGTAGCGATTCATATCAACAGGCGAGAAGGCCAGCTTTAATTTTTTGTTCGGATAAAATTTATTTGTTTGTTTAAAAATGGGTTTCCCGGTTTTTAAAGTATCTAATCGATCCTGCGCAATTATTTTTCTTTCGTAAACGTTAACCAAACTCCAGTCTCCGCTAACACTATCCCAGGCCATGTTATCGGCACTTAAAAAATAAGTTTGTTTGTTATTTACAATGTCTTCAATACTAATTTTAAAAGCGGTCTTTAAACGGTTGTCGTAACTTTCCATGTAAAGCAAACGATTCGGTCCGATCTTTCTGTGAATGTTGTGCTCATCGTTGTTATAAGTATTGTTAATCCATTTATCTTCAAAACCAATTTTTATTTCTACGGCTTTTGGTAAAATAAAATGATTTAAGATCAACGAAAATGAAGCTAAAATGCTTGCGCCAATAATGTAGGGACGCATAATACGTTTAAAGCTGGTGCCACTGCTGAGTATGGCCACAAACTCGGTTTGGTGCGCCATTTTGGAAGTGAAAAAAATAACAGCAATGAACGTAAAAAGCGGTGAGAACAAATTGCCGTAATACGGAATGAACATGAAGTAATAATCAAAAATGATCTCGTTTAGCGGAATATCTTTTGTGGTGTAGGTTTGTATCTTTTCTTTGATATCAAATACAATAAAGATCAACAAGATCAAGGTAATAGAAAAAAAGAACGTGCTTAAGAACTTCTTTAAAATATATCTATCCAGGATCTTTAACATCTCGTTACAATCGTTGCGCTAGTTGAACAACCATTTTATTTTTCCATTCCATAAACGAACCATCAATTATGCGGGTTCTGGCCTCTTTAACGAGGCTTAAATAAAAGCCTAAATTATGTATGCTGGCAATTTGCGCGGCTAAAATTTCTTCGCAATGCACTAAATGGCGCAGATAGGCCTTTGAATAAACCTTGTCCACAAAGGTTGTTCCGTTCTCATCTAAAACAGAAAAATCGTTTTTCCATTTTTCGTTCTTAATATTTATTATTCCATTTTGCGTAAATAATAAACCGTGGCGCGCATTACGAGTGGGCAGTACACAATCAAACATATCAATACCTAAGGCAATACATTCTAAAAGATTTACGGGCGTTCCTACACCCATCAAATAACGTGGTTTATCTTTTGGTAAAATGTTTGTCACCACTTCGGTCATGGCATACATTTCTTCTGCTGGTTCGCCAACACTTAAACCCCCAATAGCATTTCCAAAACAATTTTTTGAGGCAATAAATTCAGCTGATTCTATCCTAAGATCTTTGTAAGTGCTGCCTTGCACAATTGGGAACAATGCTTGTGTATAACCATATTTGGGTTCAGTTTCAGCAAAACGTGTTATGCATCTGTCTAACCAACGGTGTGTTAATGCCAAAGAATTTTTCGCGTATTTAATGTCGCAAGGGTAGGGTGTGCACTCATCAAAAGCCATAATAATATCAGCACCAATAGTACGCTGAATATCCATTACACTTTCGGGTGAAAAAAAATGTTTGCTGCCGTCAATATGACTTTTAAACGTAGCACCCTCTTCGCTTAACTTGCGTTGGTTAGCTAACGAAAAGATCTGGTAGCCACCACTATCCGTTAAAATAGGTTTATCCCAGCCATTAAATTTATGTAATCCACCGGCGCCTTCAATAACTTCCAATCCCGGTCTTAAATATAAATGGTAGGTGTTACCTAAAATTATTTGCGCTTTAATGTCCTCTTTTAATTCGCGCTGATGCACGGCCTTAACAGTGCCTGCAGTGCCAACGGGCATAAAGATGGGGGTCTCTATTATCCCATGTCCGGTTTCAAGAGTTCCGGCCCGGGCTTTAGAGTTTTTATCGGTATGTAAAAGGTTAAATTTCACTGTGCTTAAAGATAAATATATAGTTTGAAACTAAAGAGAGTTTTTAGTCGTTAGTCATTAGTCGTTAGTCGTGATCCAGTATTCATAAGCTTTCCGACTATTTTACCAGAGTTTTAAATAATGTTAATACTTCTTTCATGTTAGGTAACGTGTGATCGGCGATAGCAAATTTCTCAGGATGTTTTGTGTCTTCATCGGGTACAACTACCAATTGCATACGCGCTGCTTTGGCAGCGATGGCGCCGGTTACAGAATCTTCTATAACAACACATTGTTCCGCAGGAACGCCAATGTTCTCAGCGCAAATTAAAAAGACCTCGGGGTGGGGTTTGCCGTATTTTAAATGCTCTGCAGAAACCGCAGAGTTAAAAGTATCTTCTAGCTTAAGTTTCTTTAATACAGCATTCATAAGGCGTTCAGACGATGAAGTAGCTAAACCGATCTTTAATTTTTTCTCGCTACAAAACGTAAAAAGGTCTAAAACGCCTGTAATGGCTTTGCCTTCGCTCTCTATCAGCTCCAATAAGTTATCCATAATGGCCAATTCCACTTCGGCACTGCTATATTTGGTAACAGAATGATAGTTTAGCCAATGATCGACCACTTCGTTTATTCTCCTGCCCATGGTTTGGCGGCATTCGTCCTCCGAAACCGGCATGCCAAATTGAGCAAATCCCTTTATCATTGCCCGTCGCCATAGGGGTTCGCTGTCAATAATAACCCCGTCCATATCAAATATCACCGCTTTTACGCTATTATACATTGTTAATTATTTTGTTTAATAAAAGCAAAGATATCTTATTTTGCCTCTTGCACAGGTAATAACTTTGCAGCTATGCTTTTTCCTGAATTTAAAGAATTTGGTTTACCTGAGTTGTTGACTGTTTTAGCCGCCCTTGGATTTATTTTAATTTTAATTAATTATATTATAAATACGTTACCACTTAGTTTAATAAAAACTACGCGTAGTGCAAGTAACCAAACCCTGCAACCGGTGTCTGTAATTATTTGTGCCAAGAATGAAGATGAAAATCTTACAGAATTCTTGCCAAAGGTGTTAACGCAGGATTATCCTGATTTTGAAGTAATTGTTGTAAATGATTGCAGTTGGGATAATACTGAAAATGTAATTGACGAATTTGCGAAGATCTTCCCAAACCTGCGTAAAGCCTCGATAAAAGAGGATGGCTATTACAAACATGGAAAAAAATTCGCTGTATTGGTAGGCATAAAAGCAACAAAACATAACTTGATGGTATTTACGGATGCCGACTGTTATCCCTCGTCAGATCAGTGGCTAAAAGAAATGGCTATGGGGTTTGCAGCGCAAAAAGAAATTGTTTTGGGTTACGGCGCTTACGAAAAAGAAAAAGGTTTCTTAAATAAACTAATTCGTTACGATGCGTTTATGATAGCCGTAAATTATTTATCGGGTGCAATAAAAGGCAAGGCTTACATGGGCGTAGGCAGAAATATGGCTTACACCAAAGAATTGTTCTATAAAGAAAAAGGATTTTCAAACCATTACCATATTAATTCCGGAGATGATGACTTATTTGTGAACCAGGCTGCTAAAAAGGAAAACACAAATGTTTGTATTGATAAAAACGCCATCACCTATTCGCTTGCAAAAAAAACCTTTAGAGATTGGCGCTTGCAAAAAGTAAGGCATTTAAGTACGTCGCCTTTATACACCCCTTCGTCCAAAACAAAACTGGCTTTCTCTTATTTTTCTCAATATTACTTTTACTTTTCGTTATTTGCATTGGCAATTACATTAAAAACACTGCTTTTAATACCAATTATTTTATTGTTAAAAATGATCTTCCAGGTAATTTTTCTAAATAAAGCCAGCAAAAAGTTAAACGAAAAGGATCTTTTATTTGGCAGTGTGATATATGAGTTGATTCTTTTATTTATTTATCCTATCTTTCACATAGCAAAACTCTTTAACAAGCCAAACAAGTGGACGAACTAGAAAATCACGAACAACATCTTACCACTAAAGCTGTTTACGACTATAGGCTGGTACGACTCGCCCTTGATAAAGGCGACCAGAAAGCCTATGCAGAGTTGTTACAGCGGTACCGTGAAAGCGTTTATTTTATGATGTTGAAGATGTGCAGTAATAAAGATGATGCTGAAGATCTTACCATTGAAGCCTTTGGTCGCGCTTTTAAAAAACTGGAACATTATAGTCCGGATTTTGCATTTAGCACCTGGCTTTTTAAGATAGCAAGTAATAATGCTATTGATTTTATAAGAAGAAAAAAACAAAAATATTCTATTTCCATTGATAATAAATCTGGCAATGATGAGAGTTCTGATCATGCCGGAAATATTAAATCCAATACCCTGGATCCTGAAGAACATTTTATCCGCAAACAAAAAGTAGAGCTGGTGCGTATTTTGGTAGATAATTTAAAACCGAAGTATAAAGAGATGATAGAATTATTTTATTTCCAGGAAATGAGCCATGAAGAGATCTCGCAACGCTTAAACTTGCCAATTGGTACCATAAAAGCACAGTTATTCAGGGCTCGCGATCTTTTATACAATGCATTAAAGAACAGGGACGAAAAGATCTAGAGCTTGCTTTCTACTATTACAAAATATTTTCCCAACCTAACACCAACGCAGCTATCGCAATTTGAACAATTGTTTAAATTATATAGCCATTGGAACGAGCAGATAAATGTGATCTCAAGAAAAGACATTGATCTTTTGTATGAACGTCATGTTTTGCATTCGTTAGGCATTGCAAAAGTAATTCAGTTCAAGCCCGGCACACAAATTTTAGATGTGGGCACCGGCGGCGGTTTTCCTGGCATTCCACTTGCTATTTTATTTCCGGAGAGCAGTTTTTTATTGGTAGACAGTATTGGTAAAAAAATAAAAGTAGTAAATGAAGTTGCTAAAGCGCTAGGTTTAACTAATGTTACCGGCGTTCATAGCAGGGCCGAGGATATTGACAAAAAATTTCACTTTGTTGTAAGTCGTGCTGTGACTGAATTTCCTGTATTTTACAATTGGGTAAAGAATAAATTCTTAAAAGAAAATTTTAATGATCTTCCGCATGGTATCTTGTATCTGAAAGGCGGCGACCTAAGGGAGGAATTCGGGAGATTTTACGATCATGCAAAGTTCTACGAGCTAAAAGATTACTTTACTGAAGAGTTTTTTGAGACCAAAAAGGTGGTTTATTATAAAATGTAAGTATTTTTCCTAAAGTATTGACTTTTATATCTTTTTAGTTTATCTTTAATAAGCTAAAAAATACCACATGAAAAAACTATTATCTATTCTGTTTATTGCAGCAACTTTTTCGATCACCGCGAAAGATGGTTTTAAAGTAATTAAGACGGAGGCAAATTCTGTTACAGTTGAATATACTTTTTCAGGATTGAATCAGCAGCCCGTTGTTATTAATGGTAAAACCTATCAAAAGGTTTATGCAACAGATTGTGTGCCCATGTTAACGGCAGGTTTTCCGCAAGTGTTGCGTTCATCGGTTTCTTTAGCGATTCCTAATAATGCTATCCCAAAACTCGAGATCATCTCAACGGATTATACAGATATATTAAACACTTCGATCGCCCCTTCAAAAGGAAGCTTAACCCGTAATATTAATCCTGACGATGTGCCTTACACATTTGGAGCCATTTACCAGCAAAATAAATTTTACCCGGCTGCAGTTGCGGATGTTAATTCAACTTATCTATTAAGAGATCAGCAAGGTGTTTCTATCAGTGTTTTCCCGGTAAGGGCTAACCCATTGTTAAATGTGGTAAGAGTGAGCACTAAAATAATCTTTAAAGTAACTTACACAAGTGCAAAAGGACAAAAAGTAAATTTCAGCGCACCACAATTTAGTTCGAACGAAGAAAAAGAATTAATGAATAGTCGCTTTTTGAATTTACCTTCAATTGAAGCTGCAGCAAAGGTTCAATATACGCCTACAAGTGAATTTGGCGATATGTTGATCATTTATCACCCTGCTTTTTTAACTAACATTCAACCTCTGGCAGATTGGAAAAATCAAAAAGGAATTAAAACTGAATTGGTTTCCTCTGTTACAAGCGGCACCACAGGAGCTGCAGTAAAAGCATACATTCAATCTTATTACGCAACACATCCAAATTTATTATATGTGTTGTTAGTTGGCGATCACCAACAGATAAATGCTTACAATGCAGGCAACGCCGGCTCAGAAGTAAAATGGAGTGATACTTATTATGGATTATTAAGTGGAAATGATCATTATCCTGAATTAATGATAGGTCGTTTTTCAGCGAGCACATCAACAGAGGTTGCAACAATGGTTAACCGCACATTAGAATACGAAAAAACACCTATGCCTGGATCATGGTACACAAAAGGTATTGGTATCGGATCTAACGAAGGATATGGTATTGGTGATGAAGGTGAAGCAGATTGGCAACACATGAGAAAGATCGGGAATAAATTAGTTGCCAACGGTTACACGTATTATCATGAGTTTTACGATAGCTCTCACGCGGGAAACGATGCAGCGGGAGATCCAAATGCAACGATGGTTTCAACTGCAGTTAATGGAGGCTCTTCTATTTTTATGTACTGCGGCCATGGTTCTCAAAACTCATGCGCAACAAGTAATTACAGTAGCTCAAACATTAACGCAGCAACCAATAACGGTATGTATCCTTTCTCTATACAAGTTGCTTGTAATAATGGAACTTTCATTAGCGGTACTTGTTTATCAGAAGCATTTATCCGCGCTAAAAATACAACTGGCCCAACCGGTGCAATTGCTTCGTGTGGCTCTTCTATTTTAATGGCCTGGGCAGAACCTATGGATACTGAAGATGAGATTGGAGATATTTTATCAGATCAATACGTAAATAATAAAAAATATACTTTAGGCGGCTTATTTTATAATGCCGAAATGCATATGTTAGACATGTATCCAACTGCAACAGGCGAAGAAGTTATGGAAACCTGGATCATGTTTGGCGATCCATCTTGTATGTTCCGTTCTTTAAACCCTACAAATATTACAGCAACGCACGATCCTTGTATCTTTACAAATGCAACATCTTTTGCGTTAACATCCTCATTCGGACCAAATACCTACGCTAGTATTTCTCAAAACAACCAAATAATTGGCACTGCTTTAATTACTTCTGCAAATACAAATATTGCGTTAACACAAACATTTAGTGCTAGTTCGAATTTAGTTTTAACTATTACAGAATACAATAAAATCCCATATACAGCTACTTTAACAACTTGTTTACCAACAGGAATTAAAGAGGTAGCTAACAGTTCAGAATTTTTTGTAGAGTCGCCTGTAAAAGAAGAATTGAATTTTAACTACAAAAATGTGGATGCTACCACTTTAACTTTACAGATAATGGATATGCAGGGTAAGATAGTTAATCAGTCTACTTTCGATAACATTTCTAACCAAGGAAATTTAAAAATGAATACCGAGAATTTATCTTCGGGTGTTTATCTTTTAAAAGTAAGTAGCACAGCATCAGTATTGAAAACAATTAAAGTAGTTAAGGAATAAAACTGAAGTTTTATTTTCTTGGTGTTGGTTGTAATTTATGAAGAAGAAAGACATACTTCTCTTTACGAATAAATTTAAAGAAGTATCTGATAAGATCGATCACAATTTACTCAATGAAAAGAAGTTTGAACTGAAAATTGGCTTTTGGCTCGATTCAGTTGTTTTTAGATTACAGAAAAAGGCGTGGACGAATAATAAGAATGCGTCCATATTTTTTTCAATATGGTTAAACGAAGAGGGTATAAAAGCGAATAAACTACTTTATAATATTCACGCATTAAAGTTGCGCGAGTTTAAAGGGTACTCCATTCAAAGTAGAGATTTTGCTTTTGCCTTTCGGGAAAAATTTAAAAAGTATAAAGCTAAATGGCCTAATGTGAGCATAGATTATGGCCCGCTAACACTTATGGAGGGTTTTCAAAAAATCGATCTAAGTGATTTTGAAAAGGAAATGCTCGTTTTGATTGATCTTTTTTTTAAGATGGAACACCTTATTGACGACAATTTGAAAGAAAGAAAAATAGTGGTGGATAAAAAAAGTAAAGCAATTTGATTAATTATAAATCTTAAAGTTTTAAGAACAGGTTTTCCATTCTACTAAGTCGCAGAATCCTCTTTCATTACCATTTGCAGGGTATTTCTGCTTCGTTGTTCTATGATCACGAGTTTGTTTGCTGTTAGATTAGCAATGATGTCTTGGTCGTAATTTCTAACGGTCATTAACTCAACATCTTTGTTGTACAGGACTTTAAATTGCACCTGTAAGTCATTTATCAGAGGTTCTATTTTGTGTTCATCATTATCTGTACAAACACTAAAACTAATAGCAGAATTCTGCATCATGTTAACATGCACATTGTACTTCGAAAACAACGTAAAAATGTTGCTTAAATTATCTTCGGCAATAAAGCTAAAATCTTTCGGTTGGATCGATAATAGAATTTGATTTACTTTAAAAATATAGCTTGTAGCAGTGCTTCTTTTATCACTGTCTTTTACAACGGTACCGGCTTCTTGTGGATTAATAAACGATTTTACAAATAAAGGTATGTTTTTGTTTTGTAAAGGTTTTATTGTTTTTGGATGAATAACCGATGCTCCATAATAGGTTAACTCTATTGCATCGTGATAATTTAATTCATCTATTTTCTTTGCATTCTTAAAATATTTCGGATCGGCATTTAAAACACCCGGCACATCTTTCCAGATTACTACCTGTGTTGCATCTGTAAAATAAGCGAGTAGGGCAGCGGTGTAATCACTTCCTTCGCGCCCGAGCGTGGTTGTAAAGTTTTCGGAGGTACCGCCAATAAAACCTTGAGTGACTATAATATCACATGATTTAAAAATTGGAATCAGATCTGTTTTTACCAATTGTTGACTTAATTCATAATCTACTTTTCCTTCGCGGTAAGAATTATCTGTTTGAATAAATCCGCGCGCATCAAGCCATTTATTTTTAATTCCGGTTTCATTTAAATAGGCAGAAACAATTTTTGTGGCAAGTACTTCGCCCTGCGATACCATTTGATCGTAATGGTGATTGTATGTAGATGATGGTTCTTCTTCCAGGGCCCATAACAGTTCTACAAAAACATTTTCAATATCGTTATAGATGTTATTTTTTTTATCGGGAATCAATTGTTCTAAAATGGATAGATGATAAGTTTTAAGTTCTGCTAAAACTGTTTGAATATCACCTTCTTTGTAAAAGTAGGCATTTACTAATTCTTCTAATTTGTTGGTTGTTTTGCCCATTGCCGAAATAACAACAATGGTAGAAGCGTTAGCGTGTTTTTTTAGAATAGATGCAACGTTTTTTACCGAATCGGCATCTTTAACAGAGGCGCCACCAAATTTAAAAACCTGCATAAATTATTTTTTTACAAAGTTAAAAAGACTGTTCAATTATTAACTATCTGTCTTAAATAAAAGGCAACAAAAAAGCCATCTTAAAAAGATGGCTTTTAATATTGTTAAAGCTGCTAATTACTTCGGTTGTTCTACCGGTGGATTTTGTTGTGCCGGAACTTGCTGTTGAGGGATTGCAACTGCGCTTTGTGCTTTCTTTTTAGCGATAGAACCATTGTCTTCGCTGCTTGATTGCGTCATGCTGCTTTTTGGAGCCATTAAAATGCTTAAAAGAATTAGTACCATGGCTAAACCCCAGGTAGCTTTCTCAATAAATTCGGTACCACGTTTAACACCCATAATTTGTGTTGCAGCGCCAAACTGACTTTGAATTCCACCACCTTTAGAGTTTTGAACTAATACTACTAAGATCAGTAAGATGCACACTACAATAATTAAAATCGAAAAGATCATGTTATATATTTTTTATTGGTTTTTTAATTTTTCAATCAGGGATGCAAAGTAAGCACTTTTTTGTGGAAATCTCAAACTTAATATCTCATAAGCTCTAACTGCCTTATTTACACTGCCTTGCAAAGCATAAATCTTGGCTAAAGTCTCTGTTACAAGGTGTTCATTCTCAATTAAGCTCTCTTTTGCCCTACTGTCAGGGGTATAAAATTTAGGCTCTTCTTTGTTCCTTATCAGACCCGGATTGGTCTCAATTATCTTATCAATGAGTGCCTTATTTTTTTCTTTTTTAGTAAATGTTTTATTTTTTTCTTTTTGCTCGTTTACTTTTTCTTCAATATTCTCGTACGACTGGCCATTATTTTTTCTTAAGAATAATAACCAATCGCTAAAATTAGCAGGCTCTTCTTTTTTAATTTCAATGGGGTGATGAAGTTCCTGCGTTTTTAAAATCTCTTTTTCTACAAAGGATTCAACAACATTTTTTTGAATTTCTTTTTCTAAAACTTCTTCCGGATCTAAAACTTTTTTTGTTGAAACTGAAACTTCTTCTTCTTTAGTTTCGGTAATAACATCAGTGGCTTTTAAAATATTCAGTTCGTGTTTTTGATCTTCAACTACATTTTTTTCTTCTGTAATTTTTTCTTCAACTATCTTTTCTTCTTTTTCAACGGTTAAATTATTTTCTAACTGATGGATAAGAGAAAACAAATGTGCGCGGTTAGTAGCTACTATAGCAGTTTTTTTAAGGCTTTGCTGGTAAACAGAAGCGTCCCATTTTTTTGACGACATGCTTAATAACAAATGTGCCGTTTGAAAGTATGGAAAATCATTTACCAATTTTTGTAGGTCGGCAGTGCTTTGTTTATTAAGCAAAGCAGGATCTTTTATATATTTTATAAGCTCAGCCGCTTGCATTTTACCAGTTATTAAAAGCTTTGTTAAAAATATCTTCCGTAAGCTGTCTGTAAATTTCCTGCACTAATTCGGGTTCTATGCTCGAAATATTTTTATCACTTGCTACATCTTTAAAACGTGTAAAGTTCTGCTCAAAATTCTTCGACTCTTCAAATTTATTAATATATTTTACACTAACTGTAATGGTCATCCTGTTCTGACTTGCCTGATCGGCAGAGATGGCAATTGGCGATACATTGTAATCAGAAATGTAACCTTCAAACTGTAGGTCGCCATTTGCTTTTATCAAGGCAAGATTGGTTTGTTGCGAAACAACGTCACGCAATTTTTCGGTAAAACGTTGCGATAAACTTGGCGCTCCTAAAGACGTATTATTGGTAAAAAAACCAACACTGATAGTTTTTGCTTCCGGTGGAATGGTGGCACCACTTAACGACACTTTGGTTTTGCAAGCGGTAAGTGCAAACGCCAGAACAATTAAATATGTAAATAAATGACGCAATTTATTCTTCTATTTTGTATTCGTTTATTTTGCGGTAAAGCGTTCGTTCGCTTATGCCTAGTTCTTTTGCGGCGTATTTACGTTTACCCTTGTGTTTACGTAAAGCTTTTTTTATCATGTCAATTTCCTTATCCTGTAACGATAAAGTTTCTTCTACTTCAATTACCTGACTGTTGGATCCATTATTTTGAAGGTTGTTAGGTGAGTGAAAACTCAACGCAGTATTATCGTTACTTAATTCAGTGCCATTATAAATTCTGTTTATGATCTGAACATCGTCTGTATTAATAGCATTTATTTTCCCCGTTGCAGCCGATACAAGATCGTATACTACTTTTTTAAGGTCGTTCAATTCGGCACGCGTATCGCGTAAAACTTTAAAGATAATTTCTTTATCGGCACTCTCAAACGCTGAGCCTGATGCAAAATTATCGTTCCTTAAAACAGTTGGCACATTATTTGAATTGTATTGCGGTAAATATTTTAAAAGTAATTCTGCATTTATTTCTCTGTTCTTTTCAATGATCGAAATTTGTTCGGCAATATTTTTTAGCTGACGGATATTTCCCGGCCAAAAATAATTTATAAGAACCTGTTCTGCATCTGCTGTTAATTTAATAACCGGCATTCTGTATTTCGCCGCAAAATCATTTGTAAATTTTCTAAACAATAAATGTATATCATCTTTTCTTTCGCGTAACGGCGGAAGGTAGATGGGCACTGTATTTAAACGATAGTATAGATCGGGACGAAATTTCTCTTTTTCTAAAGCCTGGTAAAAATTAATGTTTGTTGCTGCAACAACACGTACATCTGTTTTTAAAACCTTACTGCTTCCAACTTTAATATATTCTCCGCTTTCTAATACGCGTAACAAACGTGCTTGCGTTGAAAGAGGTAACTCGCCAACTTCATCTAAAAAAATGGTACCACCATTGGCAACTTCAAAATAACCTTTGCGCGCTTCTGTTGCGCCTGTAAATGCTCCTTTTTCGTGACCAAATAATTCGCTATCAATTGTGCCTTCAGGTATTGCGCCGCAGTTTACGGCAATGTACGGACCATGTTTTCTTGCGCTATTTTGATGAATGATCTGCGGAAAAACTTCTTTACCCGTTCCGCTCTCGCCATTAATAACAACATTAAGATCGGTTGGTGCAACCTGACGAGCAATGTCCACAGCTCTTTCAAGCAAGGTATTATTTCCTATAATTCCGAATTTTTGTTTTAAGTCCTGTGTATTCATAGGGTTGACTAATGATTTATGATAAATGATTTATGACTTTTTTAGCAACTATTTTCTCACGAAAATTAAAGATCATATTTTTTAGTTCATTTATTTTCTCTGTTAATTCTATTCTTAATTCCTTTTTTCCAAAATCTCTTCTTTCACAAATTACAATATGTGTTTCTAATTCAAAACAAGAACCCAATGAAGCAGACAAATATTCAGCAAAATGGTTCGAAGTTCTTTTTCCGCATCCTTCAGCAATATTAGTTGGGATAGAGCAGGCGCAACGAGTAATTTGAGAAATAAGATTATATTTTTCTTCTTTTGGAAGATCCTTTACAAAATCATAGCAAACATCAACAAGATCGATCCCTTTTTGCCAAATTTTTAATTCTCTGAAATTATGACCCATAAACAATTCTATCTTAAATCATTCATCCTTTATCATTAATCCACTACAACGTGTCCAATCAAAGTCGATGCCGTACATGAAGTAACAAGCACATCAACATAGTCGCCCTTTTTATAATTTTCCTTAGGAAAAACACAAACTGTGTTCTGTGTATTTCTTCCCATGAACATTTCATCTGATTTTTTTGAAAAGCCTTCAATTAAAACCTTGTGAATTTTTCCAACACCGGCTTTTGTTTTAATAGCGCTGTTCTCGCGTTGCACGGCAACAATTTCGCTTTGTCTTCTGCTTTTTATTTCTTCAGGTACGTCATCTTTAAATTTTCGTTCAGCTAAAGTTTTTGGTCTTTCGCTATACATAAATAAAAATGCGTAATCGTATTGCACTTGCTTTAATAAGCTTAAAGTATCTGCGTGATCTTCTTCTGTTTCTCCACAAAAACCTGTAATAATATCTGTGCTAATGCCGCAACCGGGAAGAATTCTATTGATCGCTTCAATTCTATTTAAATACCATTCGCGTGTATAGCCACGGTTCATGGCTTCTAAAATTCTGCTGTTACCACTTTGTACAGGTAAGTGAACGTACTTGCAAATGTTCTCATACCTGGCCATTGTTTCCAACACTTCGTCCGACATATCTTTCGGATGTGAGGTTGAAAAACGGATGCGCAACTCCGGACTTACCAAAGCAACTTTTTCTAATAGCTGTGCAAAGTTTGTTGCTGATTTTTTCTGTTCCTCAGTAAGTGTTTCCTTTTTTAATCCGCCGCCACTGTATAAATAACTGTCTACATTCTGTCCTAATAATGTTACTTCTCTATAACCTTTTTCAAAAAGATCTTTTGCTTCGGCAACAATACTTTCAGGGTCGCGACTTCTTTCTCGCCCTCTTGTAAAAGGCACAACGCAAAAACTGCACATGTTATCGCAACCGCGCATAATACTGATTAAAGCGGTTACACCATTTGTACCCAATCGCACGGGCGTTAGGTCAGCATAGGTTTCTTCTTTACTTAATATAACGTTTATGGCTTTGTGGCCATCTTCTGCTTCTTCAATTAAATTTGGCAGATCGCGGTAAGAATCCGGTCCAACTACTATATCAACTAATTTTTCCTGTTCTAAAAATTGTGATTTTAAACGTTCGGCCATGCAACCTAACACGCCAACCAACGCTTTTGGATTTTTTTGTTTTACGCGTTTAAAGTCGTTTAAACGGTTACGCACCTTTTGTTCTGCATTCTCTCTGATAGCGCAGGTATTCACAAAAATAATATCCGCTTCTTCGTAGTTTTGGGTGGTTGTATAACCATCTTTCATTAAAATAGAAGCTACAATTTCGCTATCACTAAAATTCATAGCGCAGCCATAACTCTCTAAAAACAACTTTTTGCCGTTTAAAACCTTCGATTCTACCATCAGGGGTTTTCCTTGAATGCTTTCGTCTATTATTTTTTCTTCCAGATTCATTTTGAACCATCAAAAATACGACTTTTATGCCAATTTGACATATTTTTAACATTTTTAAGGGTCATTTTCCAAAAAAAATGAAATTTTTCGAATTTGTGTTATTTATTTTTTTCCTTTGCAAACTTTTGGAGCGGTATATTGCCGAACCAAAAAGACAAGAATGTCTCTTTTTTGGCGTTCATTGAATTGATCTTATACATATATATTATACATGGCGAAAAATTTAGTTATAGTTGAGTCCCCGGCGAAAGCCAAAACAATAGAAGGATTTTTAGGAAAAGATTTTACGGTTAAATCAAGCTTTGGTCACATTAGAGACCTCGTAAAGAAAGGTTTTGGTGTTGACATAGAGAATAATTTTACACCCACTTACGAAGTACAGCCCGATAAAGAAAAAGTAATTGCCGAATTAAGAAAATTATCTAAAGGAGCCGACATGGTTTGGCTTGCATCCGATGAGGACCGTGAAGGAGAGGCTATTAGCTGGCATTTATATGAAACTTTAGGATTGACAAAAAAGAATACGCGTCGTATTGTTTTTCATGAAATTACAAAGCCTGCCATTTTAAATGCTATTGAGAATCCCCGCGAGATAGATATTAATTTAGTTAACGCGCAACAAGCCCGTCGTGTGTTAGACAGGTTAGTGGGTTTTGAATTATCGCCAATTTTATGGCGTAAGATCCGCCCGAGTTTATCTGCAGGGCGTGTACAATCCGTGGCCGTTAGGTTAATTGTTGAACGTGAAAGAGAGATTCAAAAATTCGTGTCCACTTCTGCCTATAAAGTATCTGCTTTATTTAAGGTAGGTTCTGGTATTTTAAAAGCGGAATTAGATAAGCGTTTTAATACCGAAGCAGAAGCACAGGTTTTTTTAGAAAAATGTAAAGTAGCTTCTTTTACAATTGAAAGTTTAGAGACCAAACCTGCGAAACGTTCGCCGGCTGCACCCTTTACTACATCTACATTGCAGCAGGAAGCTGCCCGTAAATTAGGTTTTTCGGTAGCGCAAACCATGCAGGTGGCGCAACGTTTATACGAAGCCGGTAAAATTACTTACATGAGAACTGACTCCGTTAATTTATCGGAAACAGCCATGAACCAGGCTAACAAAGCCATTAATGCCAACTACGGCGCAAAATATTATAATCCTCGTAAATACAAAAACAAGAGTAAAGGCGCGCAAGAGGCTCACGAAGCCATTCGCCCTACATATATAGACAGAACAGCTATTGAAGGAGAACGTAACGAACAACGTTTATACGATCTTATCTGGAAGCGCACAATCGCTTCACAAATGAGCGATGCAGAATTGGAAAAAACAACAGCTAAAGTAAAAGTTAGCGGTGCAACAGAATTATTTGTGGCACAGGGTGAAGTATTAAAGTTTGATGGTTTCTTAAAAGTGTACATGGAAGGAACCGATGATGAAGATACTGATGAAGAAAATTCATCAATGTTACCGCCAATGAAAGTTGGGGAAAAGTTAGAAAGCCAGGAAATTTCTGCTACACAACGCTTCTCACATCACCCTGCAAGATATACTGAGGCAAGTTTGGTAAAAAAATTGGAAGAGTTAGGCATCGGTCGCCCGAGTACTTATGCACCAACTATTAGCACGGTTCAAAAACGTAATTACGTTGAGAAAACGGATCGGGAAGGAACACCAAGAAATTATGTTCAATTGGTTTTGACTAAAGGAAATTTAAAGAAAGAAACCAAGACGGAAAATACGGGCGCTGAAAAATCAAAATTATTTCCAACAGATATTGGAATGGTAGTAAATGATTTTCTGTTACAATATTTTCCAACCATTTTAGATTTTAATTTTACTGCTAAAGTTGAAGAAGAATTTGATGAGATTGCAGATGGAAATTTAGACTGGCAAAAAATGTTGAAATCGTTTTACACACCATTTCACAAAACAGTTGAAACAACTTCTGAAAACAGCGAACGCGCCAGCGGCGAACGTACTTTAGGAAAAGATCCTGTAAGCGGAAAACCCGTAACCGTGCGAATTGGAAGGTTTGGTCCTTTAGCGCAAATTGGCGAAACAATTGAAGGCTCGGAAGAAAAGCCACGCTTTGCCAGTTTAAGAAAAACGCAAAGTATTGAAACCATAACATTAGAAGAAGCTTTAGATCTTTTTAAATTGCCAATGAATTTGGGAGTTTATGAAGGTAAAGAAGTAATTGTGGGTGTTGGTCGTTTTGGTCCGTATATTAAATTAGACGATGCGTTTATTTCAATTCCAAGAACGATAGATCCCCTAACACTTGAAATGGAAGGTGCTATTGCTATTATTAAAGAAAAAGAATTAGCTGATGCACCGGTTGCACAATATAGAGGCAAAGGAGTTACCAAAGGCAAAGGTCGTTTTGGCCCTTTTATTAAATACGAAGGTTTGTTTATTAATGTACCACGCGCTTACGATTTTGATAATTTATCGCAAAAAGATATTGAAGAACTGATCGAAAAAAAATTAGCCAAAGAAGCAAACCGTTATATACAAAACTGGGAAGACGAAAAGATCTCGATAGAAAATGACCGTTGGGGACCAATTGTGAAGTTCGGTAAATTGAAATTAAAATTAATTAAAGATGGTGGGGGAAAATATACACCGGATGAATTATCGAAACTATCTTTAGATAAAGTAAAAGAAATGATAGTGGCGCAAGTGCCAAAAGCATTTGATAAAAAGGGCGGTAAAAAAGCAGCTACTAAAACGGCAGGAACAAAAACCGTTGTTAAAACACTTCCAACTAAAAAAGCTGTTACTAAAACTGTTGTAAAAAAAGCAGCTTCTAAAAAAGCCGCGCCCGTTAAAAAGGCCGCAGTAAAAAAAGCAGCTTCAACAAACAAAGCGGTAATTAAAAAAGTAATTAAAAAAGGCGCTGCAAAAAAGAAAGCGACTAAAAAATAATTTCTGATTTAAAATTTATAATTTAAAAAGCGGAAAGAATTCATTCCGCTTTTTTTATGGTCTGTATTTACTCTTGCTCAATATTTTTTGGCTATCAGCATCCGTCATCAATTGCTCCAGCGTAACATCTTTATTGTTTTTCATGTAGCTACGAATAATTTGCAAGCCCACCCACATAGCAATTCGTGGCGGACACTCTTTACTGATAGATCCTGTAAATGGTCCGTCGGTTGTAAGCTCCTGTATGGTCTTTAAATTATTTTCATACAAACGATTTTTTTCAGCAAAGTAGCCCCATAAATTCTTTTCATTCTCATTCACATATTTCATTTGGGCTGTAGTGTAGCCAACTAATAAACTATCATTTATGTTTGGTAATAGGGCGTTCATTGCATAAAAGATCTTACCGTAAAAAATTGTATGGTATAAGAGTGTGTTCACGGGTTTGTCATTATCAAACTCTGTTAACATCCATCCTTTAGCCAGGTTTGGTAGAATATAATTTTCGTTCATCATCCTTAGCTGATACTTTGGCGTGTTAAGCATTTGGTAGAATTTTGCAGTATCGTTCAAATACATATCTAAACCTAACACCAAAGCGCTATCGGTATACGCAACGGCATAATTGTAACCATTTGTGCAGGTAATTAATCGTGTAGGTAATTTTCTTTTGGGGAAATGATATTTAAAGCGTTTTACACAATTTGTTAGCTCGTTGTTTATTTCTTCTATGCTCGTATTAGGGTACAATTTTTTCACATAATCGTACGTTTCATGCATATCCTTATCATGCGTAAAACCTAATAAGGCCGGCTTATATAAACTGTCATGCGTACCACCAGCGGGGTTAAGGAAACTACTAACGTAATGCTCATAAAAGGGACCATATTTTATCAGTAGTTCTTTGCTCTTTTCATCAACGTTTTCAGCATTTACCCCAAAAATGTCGTTCTCAAGGCGCAATAATGTTAGGGGTTTTACGTCCACAGTTGAGATGTCAACATCCAGGGCATTGTTTTTGCAGGAGTTTAAAAGCAAAATAAAAAAAGGTAACAAAAGAATTCTTTTATACATGAAGTAAATTTTTATATTTGTAAAGTTAATTATAAAATAAAATAATGATGAAAAAATTACTATTCACGTTTATTTCAATTTGTATGTTATGCGTTTCTGTTAACGCGCAAACAACTCCGGAGACGCCTGAGGGCAATCCAAACTTTGACAAAAAATTTCGTTTTGGTATAAGGGCTACTCCGCAACCTACATGGTATAAAAGCGACAATAATAATTCAAAGGGTGCAGGAGCTGCTTTTGGATTTGGATTTGGCTTAATCATGGAGCGTAAATTATCAAAGATCGTTCATTTTTCATCAGGTATTGGTGGCGATTTTGAAGGTGGTTATATTACTTACCGTAATGATGCTGATTTTAGCGTTAATGCGGTGCTTAACGACGAAGGTCAATATGTTGAAGCAAAGAATGGGGTTATGAAAGATGATTACCAGTTTAAAAATGGTAATACGCAATACGTGCTTCAGGAAAGAAGATTTAAAACAACATTCGTAACAATTCCGGTAATGCTAAAAATGATGACCGATGAGTATAGCGGAATGAAATATTTTGCAAATGCAGGTTTAGAATTGGGTATCAGAACTAAAACACGGGCCACCGACACTTACATTTCTGGTGTAAAAACCGTTGTTACCGGAACTACTATAACTACACCACCAGCAGATGAATTAACCAAATCTGACATCAATCTGGGTAAAGACGCTTCTTTAGCACCTTTTAGAATTGGAATGAATTTAGGACTTGGGTTTGAATACAGGATAGGCGGAAGTACTTCTTTACTGTTTTCGGCCAATTATTTCCAGTCCTTCACTAATTTAATGAGAAGTGAATCAAAATACCTTGTAAAAGGAAAAGATACGTATGTCGGGTCTGATAATACAGTAACTTTTACACCATTAGATCAAGGCTATTTTATGAGAGCGGTTCGTCTTAATATCGCAATTCTATTTTAACAAAAACCTGTGTTTTACATTTTTATTAAAGGCTGCCTTTAGGGTGGCTTTTTTTTGGTCGAAAATATGGGGTTTTTTGACGAAAATGGGTAAAAAATCATCATTTTGTTAAGAAACAAGGGCAAAATCGCTTTTTTTAATTAAAAATACAGTTATTTTTGCCCCCACTAACTAACTAAACATTTTATCATGAAATTAAACGAAATTCAGGATTTAATAAAATTTGTTTCAAAAAGCGGGGTAAGCGAAGTTGAGCTGGAAACAAAAGAAATTAAAATTGTGATCAGGACTCCAAAAAGCAGTACACAGTTCATAACTCAGGCTGCGCCCGTTATTACAGCGCCTGTTATAACTACACCGGTTGCAAATGTTACAAATACACCGGTAGTAAACGAAAATAAAACAACACCTCCGGTTACCAATAACGAAGAATCAAAATACGTTACTATTAAATCGCCCATGATCGGTACTTTCTACCGTTCTGCCGGGCCAGACAAACCAGCTTTTGTTAATATTGGTGATGAGATCGCTCCGGGCAAACCCGTTTGCATTATTGAGGCCATGAAACTTTTTAACGAAATTGAAAGTGATATTAAAGGTAAGATCGTTAAAGTATTAGTTAACGACTCTACACCTGTTGAATACGATCAACCATTATTTTTAGTAGACCCGTCGTAATGTTAAATGCTAAATGTTGAATGATAAATGATTTCATTCAAATTGATTTAACATTTATAATTTATAATTTAAAATTTCGAAACTGTGTTTAAAAAAATATTAATAGCCAATCGTGGTGAAATTGCCCTAAGGGTAATTCGCACTTGTCGCGAAATGGGCATAAAAACGGTTGCTGTTTATTCAACCGCCGATAAAGATTCTTTGCACGTAAAGTTTGCCGATGAAGCTGTTTGTATTGGACCACCTCCAAGTAAAGACAGTTACCTGAACATGGCCAGCATTATTGCTGCAGCCGAAATTACTAATGCAGATGCTATTCACCCGGGTTATGGTTTCTTAAGCGAGAATGCAAGATTTTCTGAGATCTGTCGCCAAAATAAAATAAAATTTATTGGTGCCAGTCCTGAGATGATCAATCAAATGGGCGATAAGAGTAATGCAAAAGCAACGATGATCGCTGCCGGCGTACCTTGTGTGCCGGGTTCTGTAGGTTTATTAGAGAGTGCCGATCAGGGAAAAGAATTGGCAAAAGGAATTGGGTATCCTGTTATTATTAAGGCAACTGCCGGTGGTGGTGGAAAAGGGATGCGTATTATCTGGAAGGAAGAAGATTTTCAAACTGCATGGGATAGTGCTACGCACGAGGCAACAGCTGCCTTTGGCAATGGGGCCATGTACATGGAAAAATATATAGAAGAACCACGTCATATTGAAATTCAAATTGTAGGAGATCAACATGGCAAGGCTTGCCATTTAAGTGAGCGTGATTGTTCTATTCAACGCCGTCACCAAAAGTTGGTTGAAGAAACACCGTCGCCATTTATGACACCTGAATTGCGCGAGGCTATGGGCGATGCAGCCGTTAAAGCTGCTTTATCCATCGCTTATGAAGGAGTAGGTACAGTAGAATTTTTGGTTGACAAACACCGCAATTTTTATTTTATGGAAATGAACACCCGTATTCAGGTGGAACATCCCATAACAGAAGAAGTTATTAATTACGATCTTATACGCGAACAAATTTTAGTTGCAGCAGGTGTTCCTATTTCAGGAAAAAATTATTATCCGGTGTTGCATGCTATTGAGTGCCGTATCAACGCAGAAAATCCTTTCATGAATTTCGTTCCGTCTCCGGGGGTTATTACAACTTTACATACACCGGGTGGACATGGTATTCGTGTTGACTCGCATGTTTACAGTGGTTACAGGATTCCGCCAAATTACGATAGTATGGTTGGAAAATTAATTACTGTTGCGCAAACGCGTGAAGAAGCAATTGCAAAAATGCACCGCGCTTTAAGCGAATACGTAATTGAGGGTGTAAAAACAACAATTCCGTTCCACATCAAATTAATGCAGAACGAGGATTTTAAAGCAGGTAATTATACTACCAAATTTATGGAGACCTGGGATTTTAAGAACGCCTAGTATCTATGAAAAATATACTTAAACTTTCTTTCTTAATTATTTTAGCATTGCCTGTTTTTGTAAAGGCTCAGGACAAAACTTTTTTAAAGAAGTATGCCGGAACCTACCATATGTTGGTTAACGAACAGAAGGAAACAGGCACGTCAGACAAGTATATTCTTAAACCGGATGGCAGCGCAACATGGACAATGTTTACGGCTGCAAATAAATCAACCACAAAACAAGGTAAATGGTTGGCCGAGGAAGGTGTGATCCATTTAAAATTTAGTCTTGGCCAGGAAGAAGGCGGAGATCTTTTAAGTGATTTTAATTTAAAGGATGGTGTGTTTAGAGCTGAGAATGTTTTTTTAAAGAAGGTTGTTGCTAAAGCAAAGAAATAAAACTTAAAATTAAGAATAGTTAAAACCTTCACACATAGTGGAGGTTTTTTTATTTCGGGTCGAACAGGAGAATAGTAATAAACTCATTTATTATTTAGTAAAAGAAGAAGCCCAACCGACAATCCAAGATACAGTAAAAAAGCAGCTACTATAACACCAACAACCTTTAAATATTTTAAAGGCTCTGATCCTTCTTCTCTAAAAATATTAAAATTTATCATGGTTGCCACCGCTCCGGTTCCGCCGCCAATAGCACCGCCAAAGAATAACATCGTTATTGGCAAAGCACCTAAAGTATATTGATACCATGCAAGTTTTTTAAAAATTTGATTTTTTACACCGTTTATTTCAAGGTCAGGCACAAAGTCAGGAAGTGATTTTTTTGGAAATGCTTTAATAATATTTCCTGTTTTGTCGGGTATAAGAAATGGTTTTCCACTTTCATTTGATTGCTCTATTAAGATAGTATCTTTTTTTAATTTTGATTTACCTGTCCAGATCGATGTTTCAATTTCGAAATGTGAGTCCGGGAAACTAGGTAAAGTAAATGTATGTTTCATTTTTATTCTCTGATTTTTTTATTTAAAACAAATGGCTCTGACTTAGATAAAAATAATTATTCCCGAGCGAGGCGGCAAAAAAACAGAAATACAAATTTTAGACATCTAAATTCCTTTTGTCTCCTGATAAGGCTTTTATAAAAAACAAAAAGCTTCCGATCAAAAAAATAATATTTACCACTCTTGCAAATGGCGGTACACCTTCAGGCCATATTTGTCCTAATAATACAACTGCGTTTAAAATAAGGAGGATAATAAGTATCGTTTTTTTCATTTTGTTTCGTAATTTTAAATAAATATAGTAAATTTTAAAATTTATTGTAACTCATGACATTTATATCAAATAGAACGGGTAAGCCGATGGGTTCATTGGGTAATAAAGATCTAAACAATGGCGAAATCCTTAAGAAGAAGAAAGACAGGAAAGCAACGTTAATGGCTATTCTGTTTTTTCTGGCTCTTTTTCCAATAATGTGGTTTGGCCTGGATTTTTTAGCAACGGAATATCCCATAACTCAAACCAATATTACAATTGATGGTAAAAACAGGGTTATTAAATTCTCTGAAAGAACCAGGGGTTATACTCAAAAAGATCAAACCACAGGCATTCGTGAATCCGGCACATCGCACTATGGTTATTTTTTAGAGTTGGTTGATAGTATTGCCAAAAGATCATTGCACAAATTAAAATTCAAAGCACCAGTGCATAATATACAAGATACCCCTAAAATGTATTTTTCTTCAAAAGGTATTATCTGGATCGTTTCAACTACTCGCAGTAACAGGGATGATGAACGTGGATTTATTCTAAAATTCTCAATAAGAAATGATAGTATAATAAATGATGAAAGGGAACAGGATGAAACCTACGGCATTCGTGATATAGATGGCAACAGAGTATTCCTTTCCAAAGGCAACGAGTTCTACACGCCGTATAGCACGTTTTTTGGAGGCATTTATTTAGATCTTGAAACGGAAAAAATTGTGGATGACAGGAAGGATCCTAAATGATCATTTTAATCTCTCTAGAACACCTTTGCGTTTAACGATATTCTTATAATCCCACTGTATTGTTTTTGATTTTTTAAGCCAGCGTGCTAGATCTTTTGTGTTTATTTCATTGGCTGAGGTATAGGTAAAAGAAGCGTCTTTAAATTTCCCGCTTTTGCCCGGAATAAGTTTTTCTTCTTCAAAAGTTACACCACTCCAAAATAGTAACCGTATACCATCTTTTAATTTATCGTAACCAACAATAGGGTTACCATCTAAGAACCAAACAGGATGTGCGTGCCAGATCTTATTCTCTGCATCAGGCAAAGCTTTGCTAATTTCTTTCTCAAGTACATTACAAATTTCTTTATCCTCTTTTAATTGAGAGTTGTTGTAGGCTTTAATGTCTTTGTTCATTGGATTCTTTTTACTCATTAAAAATAAGAAATATTTTTTATTCCTGTAAGTAGGGCGCGTTATTTGTTGCGAGCTGTCTAACATTTTCAAGACAATGTCTCATATAATTTCTCCATACCAGCTTGGTAAATAAAAAGTGAAAGGGATAAAATATAAAACTATTCGAAAACAACGTGTAAATATAGTCTACCTGAATTTTACCATTTGGAAGTTGTGTAGTGATCCACTCGCCCTGAAATTTTTCAAAGCCAAACATCCAGGCGCTAAATTCAGAGATCTCAATTTTCCAGTAGCGGTTTTCTTCTCTTGCTAAAACTTTGTCAAGTGATGACTCGCCCGCCTTAACTACCAAAGACTTTCCCAGATGTACTTTTCTGCTTCCGCCAACTTTTCCCCAGCTACTATCCTCAGTGCAATGTGTAACTTTTGGTGTAACGCCATAGCCCGTATGCACTTTGGTAACATCGCAAAGCATGGGGCTTTTAAAGGCTCTTTCCAACGTGGTGTCAAATAGTGTAGAGATCTTGGTTTTCGTCTGCATTTATTTTATTTATCAAATGGTGGTCCTTTAAATTGTAATTTTTCCAGTTCAAATTCTTTAAGTTTAGTGTTGTATTTGTAGTTAAGCGTATAATCGTATTGATGTGCGAAGCTTTTTGAAAATACTACAAAAATAAACTCTGCATTTTCTTTGTTTACCCAACCCATTAAATTAATATAAATACGCGATTCACGTGCTTTTTGGGTGATCACAGCAAGTTCAGGTTTAATTAACAGTATTTCGGTATTCTGTATTTTTTTTGGAAGTTCTATTCCCGGAAAATCATCCGGCTGTCCCGTTTTACGCTTTGCAAAATACAATGTGTCAAAGTTGCTACCGTTTTTTTTGTTAGCAGCTTTTATAAAATCTCCAATGGCTTGCGTATATACTTTTGTTAGATCTATTTTAGGGGGAAATTTAGTTTGCCCGAAAATAAAAAGCGGAAAAAGGAATATGAAAATTAGCAGTTTTTTCATTTTTTACGTTGGCTTTTTTTATAATAATGTTTTGAAAGCAAGCGTTAATTTTTTGTAGGTCCAAATTAAACATTTGAACTTTAACCCACAAAAAACGGATCAAGAACACTGTTAATAAACACTGCGATGCAAAAGATAGCTCCAAACAATGCGCGTCTGCCCAAAAATTTTCGACGGCACTATTTGTTTGGTCGAGATTTACGTAAGCAATGCACTTATTCGTTTTTTTGGAATTTCTATCTTTTGAAATTTCTTCCCGCGGGCATTTTCCAAGCCGATTCGCATGGGATAAAAATGCGTGCCTGGCACTTTTTGGTTTGTAAAAATAGTTTGGTCAACTAACATGCACACATACATCAAATTGACTCCAGTTAGGGGTAAAAGTTGAGTTAGTTTATAAATTTTTAAGCATTTCTACCAAATGCTCTTTTGTTACCGGCTTTATAATGTAGTCAGTTACTTCGTTTATGTTTTTAGCCTTTTGAATATCATCAGGAGAAATGGATGAGCTAACAATATAGATCACTATTTTTTTTCCAATACGCGGTTTTAAAACAATATACTCTTCCAGAAACTGCCAACCATCCATTACAGGCATTGAAAGGTCTAAGAGAATTACTTCTGGTAATTGGGTAGGATCATGTGAATTTTCATTAAGAAAATTAATGGCCTCTCTGCCGTTTCTAAAAACTTTTACCATATCAACGATATTACTTTCTTCAATCGTCATTTTGGTTAAAAACACGAAGATCTCATCGTCGTCCACAAGTGCAAGATTTTTTATTTTATTCATTCTATATTGTTTTTCGGATTAAATTCAATAGTAAACGTTGAGCCAAGATCTGGAATGCTCTCGACAAAAATTTCACCTTCCATCGCCTCTACTTGAGTTTTAGTCATAAATAAACCATAACCTTTTGCTTCCGGATGATCATGAAATACTTTTCTCATTTTAAACATATGTTGTCCGTTTTTTTTGAGATCAATACCCGATCCATTATCAATAACTTTTAAAACAATTTTATCGCCTTTCATTTCTGTTTTTACTTGAATGACTGGCTTTCTTGAATTGGCGCGGTATTTTAAAGCATTACTTATTAAGTTTGACAATATGCTGTCGAGATATTTCTTAGGATAATTTATGCATTCAACAGCCTTAAAGTCAAACTGAATTGTAGCATTGTATAGTTCAATTTCAATTCTGTGTTTTTCAATGATTTTATTTGCTAGTTCTTCAAAATTAACTTTTTCATATAAGAGGCCAACTTCTTCGCGTATCTGCAAAGATTCAACCAAATTATTAAAAGTTTCATTCAAATTATTTACAACGGGCTTAATTTTACTAAACATCAATTCTCTTTTATCCGGGTCGTCACAGTCAGCAATAAAATCCGACAAAATAGAAAGGTTGATCAGTGGACCTCTTAAATTATGCGATATGATCCCACAAAAATCGTTTAGTTGCGTGTTTTGATTGGACAAAACTTTAATCATCTCACTAATACTCTTGTTTGCATCATCCAGATTTTTTACCTTTACTTTTAATTCACCAACCGTTTGCTTGATAATAGTTTCCAGGTCTGTTATATTCTTTGATACGATCCCTAATCCGTTTCCGAGTTTAAATGCCTTTATTCTAAAACATACTTCCTTATTGTTTGACCAGGCTTTTAATTCGTCTATTATGAGTGTTTTTCCGGTTTTAATAACATTCATATAAGCTTCATACCGACCGCTAGCAATAGAATCAGGTGAAACATCACGAATATTCCTACCTATCAGTTTATCACGTTCAAGATTAAATAATTTTAAAGTAGCTTTATTAACATCAATGCAATTAAGGTCCTTATCATAGATAGAAAAAAGCACATCGGCTTCTTCAAAAAAAAGTAATCTTAATTCGTCGTTGGTCATTTTAATAATAACTTAAATATAGTTTTTTTTAATGAAAGAAATTAATTATGTAATAGCAAAAACCCAAATTATATTTTGGATGTGAAATAAAACACGTACATGCGCATAATTTTTTTGAAGCTCTTTTGCCCACATAAAAATCAAAGAGAAATGTCCTTTTTTTTGTCCGCTGAACCTGTATTGGGGAAAATTTTCCGCACCTGCTGGTGATAAGTGACTAATAATCGACATAAAGTCGTCTTCAAACATTAGAAACGACTATAATGGCCTTCTACTTTCAAATTTAACAAAAACAGCCTTGGTAACCAGTTGGTTAGGCTTTTTCAAAAATTGTTGCTTTTTTATGGAATTATTCCTTTTAGAGCATCTAAATGTAAAACAGCCATATGAAACTCTCCATTAACGAACCGTGTCACGAAAATTGGGATAAAATGACACCCAATGATAAAGGCGCTTTTTGCCTCTCTTGTCAAAAAAATGTAGTTGATTTTAGTAGCAAAACCCTCACTCAAATAAAAGATTTTTTTAAGAAAAAAGCAGGTAACGAATCTGTTTGCGGCCGTTTTGAAGAAGGCCAGTTAGAGGCGTTGACCTTTGATGATTTCTTTCAAAAATTTTTGCAGTGGAAATATTTTCAAAAGGCAGCGTTGATCGTGTTTTTTGTTTTTGGTTTTAGTTTATTTGCCGGCGCGCAAACACATCCAAAAGATATTCCAAGAATAAGAATGGGTACAGTTGCTTACGTTCCTCACGATACTACCAAAGTAGTTTGTAAACAAGATACAACCGAAAAGCCAATGATAAAAGGCAAAATAAAGGTTCAGCCTAATGGAGATCAAATAAAGCCAAAAAACAAAAGGCAAATGGACGAGCCTTTAACAGAAGACAAAAATGCCAAATAATTTTGTAAATTAGATACTATAAAATAATTGTTATATGAAAATTTCAATTAACGAACCTTGCCACGAGAACTGGGATAAAATGACGCCAAACGATAAGGGCGCATTTTGTTTATCATGTCAAAAAAATGTTATTGACTTTAGCAGCAAGAGCATTGCGCAGATAAAAGATTTTTTCAGAAAGAAAACAAGTTCAGAGTCGGTTTGTGGTCGCTTCGAAGAACACCAGTTAGATGCACTCACCTTTGACGATTTTTTCGCACGTTTCCGATCCTGGAAATTTATACAAAAAGCTGCATTAGTTGTATTCTTTGTTTTTGGTTTAAGTTTATTTGGTTGCGCGCAAAGCCATCCGGATATACAAGAACCTGTTATGGGCAAAGTTGCTTACATTCCAAAAAAGGATACCACAAAAAAATGCGTGAAGGATACAACGCATAAAGCCCCGATCAAGGGTAGGGTATCAACAACTAAAACAAAACAACCAAAAAAGAAAAAAGATCCGGAGCCTCCGAAGCTAATGGGAGAAATAATGACGGAGGATAAACAAAAATAATTTAAAAAGAGCATCATGCAAATTTCAATCAATAAACCCTGCCACGAGAACTGGGATAAAATGTCACCAAATGATAAAGGTGCATTTTGTCTGTCTTGCCAAAAGAATGTTGTTGACTTTAGCAACAAAACTGTTTCGCAGATAAAAGATTTTTTCAGAAAGAAAACAGATACAGAATCTGTTTGTGGTCGTTTTGAAGAGGATCAATTAACCGAAATGAGCTTTGATCATTTTTTTGAGCAATTCAGATCGTGGAAATATTTTCAGAAGTTTGCTTTAATTGCTTTTTTTGTTTTTGGTTTTAATTTATTTACAAGTGCGCAAACAGGTAGTAATACCAAACATATAAAAATGGGCAAAGTTGCGTATGTTGAAACCGATACGACAAAAAAATGTGTGAAAGATACAACGCACAAAGCGCCTGTTAAAGGCAAAACTTCTGGCACAAAAACAAAAGAACCAAAAAAGAAAAAGAAAGAACAAGGCCCCATCTTGATGGGTGATGTAATGGTTGAAGAAGATAAAAAATAAATTTAAGACGCTTTAATATGAAAATTTCAATTAACGAACCCTGCCATGAAGATTGGGGTAAGATGACCCCCAATGAAAAAGGGGCATTTTGTTTAGCTTGTCAAAAAACAGTGGTTGATTTTAGCAAGAAGACCATTGACGAAATTAAAACGTTTTTTGTGCAAAAACCTGCTGCCGAAAGTGTTTGTGGAAGATTCAGGAATAAACAATTACGTGAATTGAGTTTTGACGAATTTATAAACGAGTTTATGAGTTGGAAATTCTTAAAGCGCGCTGCGGTAATTTGTTTTTTAGTGTTGGGTACTACGTTATTTAGCAGTTGTTCTAGTGAAGAGAAAGAGAAACAGAAACAGGGCGAGGAGGAGAATTACGAGCACACTGCAGGCGTTGTTGCAATTGATACAACATTTAAGACGCTTCCGACAGATACTTTTTCCAGCGATCCACCAAAAATGGTTAAGGATACTGTAAGGACGAAAAAGGCCGCAAAAGAAACAAAGAAACAAAAAGAAAAGTCGCAACAAGTAGAAATTCATACGAAAGGTGATGTTGCTGTTAATTAAATAAGATCACAATGAAAATTACGATTAAAGAACCCTGTCACGAAAATTGGAATAACATGGCGCCAAATGATAAGGGCGCTTTTTGTTTATCCTGTAAAAAGAACGTAGTTGATTTTAGTAAAAAAACAATTGATGAAGTAAAAACATTTTTCACAGAATTACCTATAACCGAACGTGTTTGCGGACGTTTTAAAGAAGCTCAACTGAACGAAATGAACTTCGATCATTTTTTAAATGAGTTCATGTCCTGGAAATTAGTACAAAAAGCAGCAATAATTTGTTTTTTTGTTTTTGGCGCTGCATTATTTAGCGGCTGTTCCAACTCCAATGATCATGTTGTTGGAGAGATGATAGTTGTACCTGATACTTTAAAACAAAACCCACCTCCGCTGGATAGCATTAAGGATACAACAATGTTGTTAGGTGAACCGGCGATGGAAAAGGATACAGTGTGCACAAGCGAAGTAAAAGAGACTGGAAAAATTGGTAATAACAGATCAAAGCATTTAATGGGCGGGTCAATGGTTTTAAGGGATACAGCTGCTACGCATTTAAAGGGCAATATTAAGGTTGTCCCTGAAGAAAAAAAATAATCTCGTAAATATATTTTTGGCGTCACTTTTTGCTTGATCAAAAAGTAACCAAAAAATCAAGGCTTTCTTAAAATTTTTCTAAAATCTAATTTTCCTCAGGCCGATGATTTAAGCGCTTCGCGAACAGCCAAAATCATCTAGTCGCACGCCAGCGCTTTTGAAGAAAAAAGATTTTTACAAAAAATTTTAAAAGGCCGCCTCACGTGGTGTGCTTACGCGTACAGATTTTGTTTAGTTTAATTCTGCGGTTAGGTTTTTGAGTTATCCGCGCGTGGGGCAGGCAAAACGCTTGGAGTGGGCTGGGTGAATTGATTTTTTTGTAGAAAGAGGGCTGAGCGTAAATAAAATATGCAATGCATATTTTTAGCGAAGAGCCGGCTCGTGGGTTGAAAGGCGCTTGTCGTTTAAAATTCTGTTCTTCCCATAAAAAATCGAGGAACAGAATTTTTAACTTTATTAGCCTTTCAAAAAAAATCAAGAGTGGGTGGAAAGATCGTTTTGCCTTGTCTTTTGTTGGATTTTATCCTGAGCGAAGCCGAAGGGTTTCGACTAAGGAAAAGTAAAGAAGAAAAATTGTGCCGCCACGCAAAGCTCGCTCAGATGTGTACAACACATTTGTCCTGCGTCAAAAGCGGCAAAAAATATCTTAGATTCTATTTAATAAAATTTCCATGTTGATCAAAGAGAAGGTCTTTATTATCAATTTCCGCCTCGTATTTGACATTTCCTTCAGCGTCAACAATTTTTGCAGCTTCTTTTACTTTTTTACCGTTATAATTTTTCGCCAGGTAATCACTTGCTGCTTTTGGCAATTCGCTAATGGCAATTTCAGTCTCTGTTTCAATTAAAGTGCCATCGGCTTTAAATGTAGCTGAATTTTTTGTTTTGTTTAAGTCAAAATCAACTTCATAATTACCATCTTTTTCTTTTTCCCAACTTTTAGATTTAACGCCATTAAAGTTTGTATTAAAGGATGTTGTGACTGCTTTAGGAACTTCCGATTCTTTAATTTTTTGTGCGGTGACTGTGTTTACTGTAAATAGTATTGCCGCTGCAGTAAGAATAAGCGTTTTCATTTTTTTTTGATTTTAGTTAATAATTCAAATTATAAGTTAGACCTAAAGCCGTTCAATGAGATTTAATTATTTTTTGTGTAAGAATTAACTGTTCCTGTAAAACTAATTTTAAAAAATACATTCCGGAGCTTAGTCCCTCCAGAGGAATCGAATTGTTATTTTCTTTCAAAATTTGTGTACTGACTAAACGGCCACTGAGATCGGTAATAACAGCACTACAGTCTAACAAATTATTTTCAATTGAAACAGTTAACTGATCAGAAACCGGGTTTGGGTACACTTTAATTTTCTCCAGAGTATTTTCATTGATACTAGTTGAAGTAGCAAGACCGCCAGCTAACCAAATAGTAATGTTCATTAACAAGCGTTGGTGATTGCCACCAGCATCAACAATGTAACCATTATATAAAACGTCGTTCGGATCCCCTGTTGCATCATCCGGCGGAGAGCTATCGCCAATAGCTGCAACTTTTCCGTTTCCAACACGCGAATAGGCGCATAATACATTTGTGTTTCCAAAACCCAAACCTGATTTATAAATTACACCTTTTACGCTTGGGTTTTGTAATGGATTTAACGACATGGTTGTACCACCCGACCATTTTACCTGGCTAACATTTCCCATTGGTCCATGCAATATAGAATCGTTTGGTGAATTCAGAACGGTTGAACTTGTTTGTGAAAAATTTGCAAGATCAAAGGTAAATCCGACAGCGTTATTTGAAACACCATTATTTGTAATAAGATCATTCCAAATATCTGGTGAATCGTTTCCGTCAAAATTCCTGTCACTTACAGTGTGGTCGGCGATCATAAATAAACTACCGCCATTTTGCACAAAATTAATAATTGCGCTTTTTTCGGAGGCGGTAAAAATTATATTAGGCTCGCAAACAATGTAAACTTTATAGTTACTTAGATCTTGCGGATTAGATACGTTACCGTAGGTTATCTGACCATTATACGGCAAGGTTTCAACCTGATAACCTTTTTTTACGCAGTCAATTCCCCAGTAAGAAAGGGCGCCAGTCCAAAATGTTTCAGGGGTTGAAGCGGTAATTAAAGTTTGTGATGGGGTAGGGTAGCGCTGTGCATTGGCTTGATTATTTGAAGAGGATACAGTTGCATTTGGATTCCATTTTAAATTCCACTGATCTGCATCAATTACCCAATCTGCATTTCCCGAAGTTTCCGCCTTTTTTGCATCAAACAAGATTTTAATAGTTGGCTGGCAGAATGAATTAAGTATGAATACAAGATTAAAAATTATTAGAAAATTATATTTATTAAATTTCATGTTAAATATTTAATGCAAAATACAAATTAAAATAAATACAACTGCACAATGAAGTAACGTTAACCAGCACCTTATTGGCCTCTATGCTGATGAGAACGGGTGGCCAATGAAAAAAAATGTTTATCTTCCAAAAACTAGCTATAGTTTTTTATCATTTTCTCTAGGATATCAATAGCACTTTTGCTGATAACGGTGCCAGGGCCAAAAATAAAAGAAACGCCTGCGTTAAATAAAAAATCGTAATCCTGCTGGGGAATAACACCACCTGCAACTACCATAATATCTTGGCGGCCGTATTTTTTAAGCTCGGCAATAACTTGTGGTACCAAGGTTTTGTGTCCTGCAGCTAAACTCGACACGCCTAAAATATGTACATCATTTTCAACCGCTTGTTTTGCTGCTTCAGCCGGTGTTTGAAATAAAGGGCCAATGTCTACATCGAAGCCCATATCTGCAAAACTGGTAGCAATAACTTTTGCGCCCCGGTCATGCCCATCTTGCCCCATTTTTGCAACCATAATACGTGGACGTCTTCCATCGATGGCGGCAAATTTATCTGCCAGTTCTTTTGCGGTAGAAAAATCTTTATCCATTTTTATTTCTTTACTGTAAACACCTGCAATTGATTTTATCTGCGCCTTGTATCTTCCAAAAACTTTTTCTAAAGCAGTAGAGATCTCTCCTAAAGTACACCTGCACTCAGCAGCATTGATCGCCAGTTCTAAAAGATTTCCTTCGCCACTTTGCGCAGCCTCTGTTAAAGCATCTAGCGCTTTTTGTACTTTAGCATTATCGCGTTCTGCTTTTAATTTTTTTAAACGTTCAATTTGTTGTGTGCGCACTTTTGTATTGTCCACATCTAAAACTTCAATGTGTGTGTCATCGTTTACTTTAAATCGATTAACCCCCACAATAATATCTTTTCCGCCGTCAATGCGCGCTTGCTTACGCGCGGCCGCCTCTTCAATTCGCATTTTAGGGATTCCCGTTTCTATGGCTTTTGCCATACCGCCTAATTTTTCAACTTCTTCAATTAAGGCCCAGGCTTTGTGAGCAATTTCGTGTGTTAATTTTTCTACGTGATAACTACCACCCCAGGGATCAACAACTTTGCAAATATTTGTTTCATGTTGTAAAACCAACTGGGTGTTACGAGCAATGCGTGCACTAAAATCGGTCGGTAATGCAATGGCCTCGTCCAATGCATTGGTATGCAGACTCTGTGTGTGTCCCATGGCTGCTGCCAATGCTTCAACACAGGTGCGCGTAACATTGTTATAAGGGTCTTGTTCTGTTAAACTCCAGCCACTTGTTTGGCAATGCGTTCTCAAAGCAAGCGATTTTTTATTTTTTGGGTTGAACTGTTTTACAATTTTTGCCCATAACATTCTTGCGGCGCGCATTTTAGCAATTTCCATATAATGGTTCATGCCTATTGCCCAGAAAAAAGATAAACGTGGCGCAAAAGAATCTATATCTAATCCTGAATTAATGCCTGTGCGCAAATATTCCAGTCCATCTGCTAAAGTGTATGCCAATTCTATATCCGCGGTGGCACCTGCTTCCTGCATGTGGTAACCGCTAATGGAAATAGAATTAAATTTTGGCATATTCTTAGAAGTGAATTCAAAAATATCAGCAATAATTTTCATGCTTGGTCCTGGTGGATAGATATATGTATTCCGCACCATGAACTCTTTTAAAATATCATTCTGTATTGTACCGGTTAGTTTATCCATACTAACGCCTTGCTCTTTGGCGGCAACAATATAAAACGCTAGAATTGGTAAAACAGCACCGTTCATGGTCATGGATACGCTCATTTCATCTAACGGAATACTGTCAAACAAAATTTTCATATCTAAGATACTATCAATGGCAACACCAGCTTTTCCAACATCACCTTCCACGCGCTCGTTATCGCTATCGTAACCACGATGCGTAGCAAGGTCAAAAGCAACAGATAAACCTTTTTGGCCCGCAGCTAAATTACGTTTGTAAAACGCATTACTGTCTTCAGCTGTACTAAACCCCGCATACTGTCGTATCGTCCATGGATTTTTAATGTACATGGAAGAGTAAGGTCCGCGCAAAAAAGGCGGTAAGCCGGCTCCGTAACTTAAATGCTCAAGGTGCTTAAGATCGTTAGAAGTGTAATTCCCGTCAATCTCAATTTGTTCGGCAGTAAGAAATGTTTCTTCTTTCGGAAAATTAGTTTCTCCCTTTGAAGTATACGTAATATGATCGAGTGCTTTGCGCATTAATTAAAAAAGTTTTCGAGTTCAAAATTTAGAACAGCATTGTTAATCGGTAAGCGTTTTAATTCTTCCAGTTTTTGTTTTGATAAAGTGACCTTCTCTTTTTCGTTTTTGAATTTATTTACACCAATTGCTAGTTGCTTAGATGTTTTAAACAAATCGTTACGCTGATCGGATTGCGTTTTTATTTCATTTGAAAAAATATTTTTCTCGACACATTTAAAATATCCACCTTCTTTCTCAAAACGTTTAAAAGCCTCTAAAGCCTTGGTAGCAATGGCATCGGTAATACTTTCAATGTAATAGGATCCGCACCCGATGTCGGCCATTTTATCCAAGTAACTTTCATCTTTTAAAATTAATTGCTGGTTAATGGCCATGCGCGATGAAAGTTTTTTGTTCTCAGTAAATAACGTGTCAAATTCTGTAACTATAAGTTCATTGCAGCCACCGGCAACAGCAGCCATTGCTTCAACAGTAGTAC
The DNA here is from genome assembly GCA_016787785.1 of Bacteroidia bacterium. Taxonomy (GTDB): domain Bacteria; phylum Bacteroidota; class Bacteroidia; order B-17B0; family Aurantibacillaceae; genus Aurantibacillus. The sequence continues at coordinate 386,974 of JAEUTO010000006.1, forward strand.
GTAATAAATTGGTGTATTTATCCGATACAGATTTGTTGGTTAAACTTGTTTCAACGATCAAATGCAGATCATTTTTTAAATTGTATTCTGTTCTTAAAACCGACCAGAGTCTTCGGATAGCGCGTAATTTAGCGATCTGTAAAAAATAGTCAGAGTTAACGCCGGTCTTAATTACAAAATTGGATAAGGTTTTTTTTTCGGACTGAAGGTATTCGTTCAGTGCAGATAAAATAATTGCAACTTCATAATAGGCCAAACAATTTTGGTTGTGAAAAGCCAGAGCATCCACACTTATTGTTTTTATATTTTTATGATCTTCAAAAAGAGAAATTACTTTTTGACAACTCTTAAGATCTACTTCGCTGCGAAAGGTTTCAGGTATCAACGAGCAGTTAAGATCATTTAAATTATAATACTCTTCTAAATATTTTTTTAATTGAGCGGCATTATTTTCGTTTACAATAAATGTCGACTGAATATAATTAAGCTGAATGCCTTTTAAGGCAATTGATAAATCTACACCTTCGCAATTGATGGAAATAGAACTGGCGCCGCGATTAAGGTCGGCGGTTAGTTGTTCGTTTATTTCTTTTGCACTTAAATTTTCTTTGTGCACACAAATTTCCCAATTAGCATGCGTAAAAGCTGGTTCATAATTTTGTTTAAGATCTTCTTTGGTATAAAAGGGTTGTATACTAAAGCCGTTCTCGTTTTTCCAAACAAGGTCTTCGTAGGGCTCTCCTTTAAGATCTTTGGTTAATTGATCTTTCCAATCTTTAGCAGTGGTTGCGGGGAATTCCGGAAATAACTTTTGCATCTTGCTGTCTTTAAAAGATCTGGCTAACTTCTTTTTTTACGTAATCAAGTGCCACATCGCTAGGCATTTTTTTGTCAAGATTGGCGGTAATATTAAGCACCATCATGGCCAACTCGTTGCTGCTGGTATCGTGCGCCACTTTTGTAGCAGAAATATTAATAAGTTTAATAATTTCTTCTTTAGCCGTTTTCACTAATTCCCATGCATTGTGACTCACATAAATTTGTTGTGATAAATTATGTTCGTATTCGCTCTTGATGGTCTTTACTAATTCTACATGCAACTGTTGAGCGGTCATGCCATGTTTGTTTACCCTAACAACGAGCGTATTTGGATGTATCCTCTCCAAAAAAATAACGATACGTTCGTAAGCTTGTATTTTTACAGGGGTAATTAAAGACTGGGCGTTCTTTTTAAGCTCAGAATCTCTTCTTTTTTGTTCATTGTCTAAAAAACGATGAACTGTAAAAAAAGCAGCGGCAAAAACCGCAGCCGCTGGTAAAATTATCTTTAAAATTTCAATAAGTCCTTCCATAGATCTGTGTTTGTTTGCTACTAATATCGGTTTTTTTGGCTAATTTCTTGATTATTTTATATAGCCTGTTTAAAATTTATCTAAAAAATTGGTTACATGGTTTTTGGGCTGCAACTTCGTTAGGTTTTTCGCCATAATTTGTCCAATTATGTCTGCAAAATCTCGACCCTTTTGCTCAAAAATCCATTTTAAACAAAAAAATCATATAAATTTAAACAAGCTCTTACTTTTTTTAGGTTATTTTAGTACTTGCTTATGGAATTATAGCTTTATAAGCATCTAAATTTAAAAAGATACACTATGTTGTTTAAAAAATCGCTAAGTTTTGTAGTGCTTATGCTTGCTTCGGCAGCGTTAGGAATTGGTTTATTTTACAAATTTTCACCAAAAAAAGACATGATCTTATTCAATAAAGGAGATTCTTACCTTAAATTATGGAAAAGGGTAGACAGTTGCCAAAATAAGGGCTTAACCGAGAGCGCTTTAAAAATTGTAGAGGCTATTTACGACAAAGCCAAAACCGAGAACAATTCAGCCCAATTTGTAAAGGCGGTGTTGCATCGCATGAAGTTTGAATCGTATAAAGAAGAATTTTCGTTGGAAAAATCTATTTTTAAGTTAAGGGATGAAGCCAAGATTGCAAAATATCCTATAAAACCAGTTTTGCATAGTATTTTGGCAGATGCTTTCTGGCAATATTTTCAAAATAATCGGTGGAAATTTTACAACCGAACAACTACCGTGGGTTTTAAGAATGATGATATTGAAACCTGGGATCTTAAAACAATTACCAATGCCGTTATAGTAAATTACAAAGCTTCTCTCGAAAATACCGACAGTTTAAGAAGAACAAAAATTGATATTTATGATGATGTTTTAAATAAAGGTACAGAAGAATGCCGACAATGGCGCCCAACGTTATATGATTTTTTAGCGCACCGCGCGCTTAATTTTTTTATGAGTACTGAGCCCGATGTTTCAAGGCCGTCAGCTCAATTTAACGTTAACGGCGAGGATATGATAAAGCCATTTTCTGAATTTGTTGACGTAAAGATCACTAATCCTTCAGATTCTTTAGAGATCAAATATTACGCCTTAAAATTAATGCAGGACCTGACTCTCTTTCACCAGAAAGATACTGACCCCAATGCGTTAATTGATGTAGAGTTAATGCGTTTGGATTACGTGCACCGCAATTCGCAAAACCCTAAGAACGATACCTTATATTTTAACGCTTTAAAATCGATCCAGGATAAATTCTCTGGCAACCCACGTGTTACAGAGGTAGACTATAGAATGGCCATGTGGTATAATAGTAAAGCTGCAGAATACAAACCTTTAGAGAATGATAATTTTAAATGGTATAAAAAAACCGCTACAGAAATTTGTACTGGCGCTATCGCAAAATTCCCAAAATCCTATGGTGCTTTAGAGTGTAAAAATCTTATTTATACTATTAATGCGAAAGCATATAATATGATCATTGAAGAAGTAACTGAACCAAAAAAACCATTCAGGGCTTTGGTAACTTCACAAAATGTAAATAAAGTATATTACAAGATCGTAAAAACAAGCAGCCAGGAATTAAGAACGTTATTCCGTAAAAAATATGGCAAAGAATTGTACGAGAAATTCCTTACTTATACCACTGTAAAAACATTTACAAGGGATATAGTTGATGATGGCGATTATCAGTCGCACAATACCGAAATAACCGTGCCTGAACTCGAAGCAGGTTATTATGTTATTTTAAGTTCGTTGAATGAGAATTTTAAATACGAAAACAATTTGTCGGCTTACGCAACTTGTATTGTTTCTGATATTGCTTCAAAAGAGCGCCGCAGAGATGATGGTTCTTATGATTTTTATGCTTTAAACCGCCAAACGGGCGAACCATTGAAGGGCATTACTGCGCAACTTTGGTATGAGTATTATGATTATAAAGAGCGTGATTATGTCATCAAAAAAGGCGCTGCTTATAAAACAGATGATAAAGGTTTTTTAAATGTTAGCAATAATGCTGCAAACGAAAGACAATTCTATGTGGAGTTCATTAACGGAACAGATAATTATTATAACACAAACAGTTATTATACTTATAAGCCTTACAAAGATAACGAAACACGTATCAGCTCATTTATATTTACCGATAGGGCAATTTATCGTCCGGGACAAACAGTTTATTTTAAAGGAATACTTATAGAAAGTACTGCGGGAAAAAATCAGCATCTTAAAACAAAATATCCTGTTACAGTTACTTTTTACGATGTAAATTATCAAAAGGTAGGTTCGGTAAATTTAACCACCAATGAGTTTGGAACCATGAATGGTTCATTTATTGCACCACAAGGCGGATTAAATGGACAAATGAGTATTACAGACGGCTACAGCAGTACCTACATTTCTGTTGAAGACTACAAACGCCCTAAGTTTGAAACGCAGTTTAATCCCGTAAAAGGAAGTTACAGAATAAATGATGAGGTAACGGTTAGCGGCTTTGCTAAAGCTTATGCAGGAAATGTTATTGATGGTGCGCAGGTTAAATACCGGGTTGTGCGTAGAGTTAATTATCCATATTGGTATTGGTGGTACCGTCCGTATTATGGTGGCAGAGGTGCTTCCGAAGTTGAAATCACAAACGGCGAAACTGTAACAAATGATACAGGTGCTTACATTATTAAATTTAAAGCTCTGCCGGACGAATCGGTTAACAAAAAAAGCTATGCTACTTACAGTTATGAGATAAGTGCTGACGTTACAGATATTAACGGCGAATCGCACAGCACAAGCTCTTATGTTACTGTTGGTTACCAGGCTTTACAATTAAGTGTATCGAGCGAAGAAGTTATCGAACAAAGCAGTATAAAACCAATTCGCATAAATACAAATAATTTAAATGGCGTTGCAGAGCCAACTAAAGGCGCGTTTGCGGTTTATAAATTAAAACAGCCTAACAGACCATTCCGCAGTAGGTTGTGGACGCAGCCCGATAGACATAGCCTGAGTAAGGAAGAATATTATAAAACCTTTCCATACGATCTTTACGCTGATGAAACAAATAAATATAAATGGGAAAAAGATACAAAAGTAATTGATAAGACTTTTGATACGGGTACAAAAACAGAATACGACCTTGCAGCAGAAATTAAAAATCTAAAAGCGGGAACCTATATTATTGAAGCCAATTGTAAAGATAAGTTTGGCGAAGAGATAAAGGCGTTTTGTTATGTAACTGTGTTTAGTAAGGGTGGTAATGATATGCCGGACCTTTTACCGGAGTGGTATTACATAAATAAAACTTCGGCAGAGCCGGGCGAAACAATTTCTTTTATTTACAATTCAGCTTATCCAAATACAAATTTTATGTACGAGGTAGAGCGTCAGGGTCAATTGCTTTCATCTAAAGTATTGCCTTTAAGCATGAAGTCGAATGACATTAAAGTGGAAGAAGAGGACAGAGGTAATTTTGCAATTCACTGTTCTTATATCAGGAACAACCGTTTTTATTCGAACGACCAGGTAATTTATGTGCCTTACACAAATAAAGAACTGGATATTCAATTTGAAACATTCAGAAATAAATTATTGCCGGGGCAGGCCGAAGAGTGGAAGTTAATTATTAAAGATAAAAAAGGTGAGAAGGCTGCTGCAGAAATGGTAGCAAGTATGTACGATGCATCATTAGATGCTTTTAGACCGAACTACTGGTCTTTCAGCGTATTTCAAAGTTATTATACCAATTTGCAGTGGGCTGCAAATACAGACAAACAAACTAACTCAATAGAGCTAAATAATTTGTATCGTCCATACGAAGGGTTACCTTATCGTTACTACGATAATTTAAACTATTACGGCCTTTCATTTTATTACAACCGTTACAGAGGCGGTTACGATTACGAAGGCGATTATGCTCAGGCAGAAACTACAGCAATGCCTTCGGTAGCTGCCGATGAAGATCGTAACGAGCCAAGAAAATCTTTAGCTAAAAACAAGGCGTCGAAAAAAGATGCAAGTGATTCAAAAGAAGAGGCTGAAGAAAAAGCGGTTGGCGGTGCTAAAATTTCCGATGATGGTATTACTACTACCAAAACACCTTCAAACGGAGAAGGGAAAGATAAAGATAAAAGAGGAGGAGAAGAATTGGGCAACGTAAAAGCGCGTTCAAATTTTAATGAGACCGCTTTCTTTTACCCTGAACTTCAAACCAACGAAAAAGGTGAGATCATTATTAAGTTCACGGTTCCTGAAAGTCTTACCAAATGGAAAGTAATGGGCCTGGCGCATACAAAGGACCTTAAGTCTGGTCAATTCCAAAAAGAAGTGATCACACAAAAAGAACTAATGATCCAGCCAAATGTACCGCGCTTTTTTAGAGAGGGCGATAAAATGACCTTTATTGCTAAGATCGCTAATTTATCAGATAAAGAATTGTCTGGAAATGCGGAGTTAAAATTATTTGATGCTTTAACAGAGCAAGAGATCTCTACTAAAATAATTGAAGCGGTATCAGGGCCATTTCCTACAATTGGTTCGCGCACCTTCTCAGTTAAAAAAGGCTTAAGTACTACTATCGAATGGAATTTAAATATTCCTGAAGGTTACTCGGCTATTAAATATAAGATAGTTGCTAAGGCCGGTAATTTTGCCGATGGCGAAGAACAAGCGGTGCCTGTTTTAACGAACAGGATGTTGGTAACGGAAAGTATGCCAATGCCAATTCGTAGTAATCAAACCAAAGAGTTTAATTTTACGAAGTTCATTAACCAAAATAATAATTCTACTACTTTAAAAAATCATGCTTACACTTTAGAGTTCACAGCAAACCCGGCCTGGTATGCCGTACAGGCCCTTCCATACTTGATGGAATATCCTTACGAGTGTGCCGAGCAAACTTTTTCGCGTTACTACGCAAATAGTTTGGCAACATATGTTGTAAATTCTAAACCAAAGATTAAAACAATTTTTGAAGCCTGGAAAACTTCTAGTCCGGACGCCTTCTTATCTAATTTGGAGAAGAATCAGGAATTAAAAGCGGTTGTATTGGAAGAAACACCATGGGTGTTACAGTCGAAGAGCGAAACGGAGAATAAGAAACGTGTTGGTTTGTTATTTGATCTTAATAAAATGAGTAACGAAACGAACAGCGCACTTAAAAAACTAATGAAGAAACAAACGTCAAACGGTGGCTTTATGTGGTTTGATGGCATGCCTGACGATTGGTATATCACGCAACACATTGCCTGTGGCTTTGGTCACTTAAATAATTTGGGTGTGGTTAAAGTGCGCGAAAACTCTGAAGTGTGGAATATGTTATACAGAGCCGTTAAGTACTGCGATAACAGAATGCGCGAAGAATATGAATACATGAAAAAATATAACCCAAAGTATAAAACAGAAAATCATTTGAGTTATAATGCTATTCAATATCTATACATGCGTAGTTTTTATAAGGATATTGATCGTGATAAACGCAATGTTGAATATTTTGAATATTACAAAGCGCAGGAACAAAAATACTGGCTGGATAATGGTAGATTTATGCAAGGTATGATCGCTTTAAGTTTGAACAGGTATGGCGACGTTAAAACTCCAAAGGATATATTAAAGTCTTTAAAAGAAAATAGCATTAACAGCGAAGAAATGGGCATGTACTGGAAAGAGAATTACGGCTATTACTGGTATGAGGCTCCAATTGAGATGCAGGCGTTAATGATAGAAGCTTTTGATGAAGTGAATAACGATACAAAAGCTGTAGATGACCTTAAGACCTGGTTAATAAAAAGCAAACAAACGCAACACTGGGGCACAACGCGTGCAACAACGGAAGCTGTATACGCTTTATTATTAAAAGGAACAGATTGGTTAGCTACTGAGCCAAATGTAGAGATAACGGTTGGCGATATTAAGCTCGATCCAAAGAACGATAAATCGTTGAATGCGGAACCGGGAACCGGTTATTTCAAAAAAACCTGGAGTGGCAGTGATATTAAGCCAACCAGTATGGGTAAAGTAAAGGTAGAGAAGAAAGATGTTGGCGTGAGTTACGGCGCAGTTTACTGGCAGTATTTTGAACAGTTGGATAAAATAACGCCGCACGAAACACCGCTTAAACTGAAAAAACAATTGTTCCTGCAAAAAAATACAGCAAGCGGTATTGTTATTGAGCCAATAAGCAGTGCTACTAAACTAAAGCCGGGCGACAAAATAAAAGTGAGAATTGAATTACGTGTGGACAGGGATATGAACTATGTGCACATGAAAGATATGCGTGCTGCGGGCTTTGAACCAACAAACGTGTTTAGTGGTTACAGGTATCAGGATGGCTTGGGTTATTACGAAAGTACAAGAGACGCTGCCACAAATTTCTTTTTCTCTTATTTAAATAAAGGTACTTATGTATTTGAATATCCATTAGTAGTAAATCATTATGGTGATTTTAGCAACGGTGTAACAACCATACAATGTATGTATGCTCCGGAGTTTACAAGTCATAGTGAGGGTATAAGAGTGAAGGTTACAAAATAAGTGAACAGATAAAACAAAAAAGCCCTGCTAAAATTTAGCGGGGCTTTTTGTTTTGGAATTTATGCGGATTAATTTCCCCCAATTTTAATGTGATTCCCCTTTTTGGTCAATTCGCAGAGTACAAATTTGTTTTTTATACAGGCATTTAGTTTGCTTCCTTATAGAAAAAACAAAAACTATGAAAAAAAGTATTTTACCAATTTTAGCTGCTTTAGCTATTATGGCATCTTGTGGTCCTAGTCGCGAAGATCTCGCAAAAAGACAAGAAGAAATGAAGGATTCAATTCAATCTATGAACGATCAAATCAAAGATGAACTGGATGCTAGAATGAAATCTATGCAGGACTCTATTACCGAATCGGCAAAACAAACCAACGAAAATATGCAAAACCAGGTAGATCAGGTTAAAGATCAATTAGAGAAGAAATCCGATCAGGCAGAAAAAAATGCTGATGCAACTAAAAAGGAGCTGGATAAACTAAAAAAAGAACAAAAGAAAAAAGATGATGCCAAAAAACCGGAGAATGTTAAAGCAGGAACCGGTAAAGGTGGCTAGTATAAAACCAATAAATATAAACGTATAATAAAAACTAAAAAAACAAAATGAAAAATTCGAAAACTATTTTAATGGGTTTAGCTTTAACAGGCGCAATTTTTATTACTTCTTGTAAAAAAGATAAAATTGAGCCGGAAACAGATACAACAGCTCCAACAGTTACTGTTACAGGGGGTGATCAGTATGTTGATCTTCATGCATCGTATACAGAGCAAGGCGCTACTGCAACAGATAACAAAGATGGTAACTTAACAACTAACATTAGTTCAAGTGGTACGGTTGACCCTAATAAAGCAGGCGTATATATAATTTCTTACAGTGTTTATGATGCTGCCGGAAATTTAGGTCTTGCAACAAGAAATGTATATGTTAGACATACGGCCAATACTATTGCCGCGAGTTATGCGGTAAAAGATACGTGTCCGAATATGACACCAACTATTTATACCGATGTTTTAACCGCTTCATCAGCAACAAAGGTATTAACTACCAAATTTGCGAATTACATCAACGGTAATGTAAATTTTGATATATCAGGAAATACAGGTTCTACCATTATTGTACCTTCTCAAACAGTTACCTGCGGCGTTCCTGCAGCTCCGCGCGCTTTTTCAGGCACTGGTAACATAACTGCAGATGGTAAAAAAATAAACATCACTTACACAGAAGTTAACACTGCAAATAGCACTTCAATAACGTGCACAGGCATTTATACAAAACCTTAATTATTAGATTTAATAATAATAAAAAAGCCCTGCTAAATTTTAGCGTGGCTTTTTGTTATTTGTTTTGCAGAAATAGGGATCTTTATTGAATAAGTAATTTTGCAGTTCTAATAGTTTTATCTTTTTCCTGCACTCTTACAATATACAATCCCTCATTCAATTCTTCAATAGAGATTGTGCCCGAGTTTGTAATTTGCGATCTTACTAATTGTCCGCTCATGTTATAAATACTCACCTGCGCTTCTTCTTCTAAATTTAAGAGTGAAACTAAATTAGTATTTGCCGAGGGATTTGGAAATAAAACAAGCTTGTCTTTTTTATCTGAAAAATTTAATTCATGGATCCCCATCGGTGCTGAAATAACTCCCTGAGAATTTAGATATAGGCCTTTTGGATCAAATGTATCTCCCGTTGAGGCTATATAGCTATTTGATGTAAAAAAGTGCATGCGATAAATTTTATTTCCAAAAGTTGGATTACCGGGAACGAATGGTGGTGTAATTGTATTCCATGTTGTACCTCCATCGTAAGAAGCATGGTAATAATTATTAAAGTTGGCAGTTATGATAATCGTATCTACACCAAAACATGTAATTAAAGGAATGCCCGATACAAACGGTGTGTTGATATAAGCTGATGATCCCGGAACAACCTGTCCGATATCTGTTTTTGGACTGAATGTCGTTCCACCATCGGTTGTTTTATATATCTTATTTATTTTATTGGTGTTATCTCTTGTCATAACATAACCAACATTATCGGTGGCCATATAAAACCCTGCAAGGCTTTCAGAACCCGTGCTTGTATACGTGTAAATAACGTTGGTGTTGCCTAGCTGATCAAACGTGCGCATTTCAAATCCGTTTACATCTCTGGCGTCCATCAATTGTCCGTTTGGTTTAATGGCACTTGCATGTGTGCCACCATTTATTGCATAAGTTACCATTGAAAATGTAGCACCAGCATCGGTTGATACCATTGGTAGGCCGGATCTCGTTAAAACTATTGTATTTTCATTAGCCGACATTAAAAATCTAACGCTGTTAAGATTTATGCCAGATGTGTTTTTATTTACCCAGGTTTGACCATTATCAGTACTCATATATATTTGCCCTTTTCTATCACCTGCCAAAAAATTGCCATTGCTTAAAACTTTTGCTGCCATAATATCCTCGTTGCTACTTATCGTATTTGTAAAGTGTTTAAAAGAACGACCTTTATCTAATGAATAGGAATACTTACCGCTCTTTAACCCCAGTAAACCTTTGTTGCCGTTAAAGTCTACGCTATAAGCGGTTCCGGCCATGTTTGGAAAAAAATGATCCCATGTTGCACCCAGGTCATTGGTTCTATACCATGGGTAGATGTAATAATAATTATTCAAATACAACAGGTTTCCCACTCCTAAAACAGGAGGTTGGTTAATATTTGCCTGCCATGTTATGCCACCATCGGTTGTATATGAAAATGTTTGAGGGCTGCTTGTTTGAATTGCAAACTCATTTTTGTTTTTAAAGGCAACACGCGAAACCGATCCTCCTGGTATGGGTGTATTCGTCCATGTAGCACCGGAGTTATAACTTTTACAAATTTTGTTGTCCATAAAAACAAGAAACGTATCGGCGCTTGCCATGTAAAAATCAACAAAAGTGCCGGTAAAAGTAGTTGTATTAGGTGCAGTAGTGTATGTGTGGCCGCCATCTGTAGAAATGTAGATAAGGGATGATACAGTTCCGGGAAGCGCCACAATTTTATTACCGTAATTACGTGCCGCTAAAATTGTAAGAAATCCGGGCATAGTAGCATTTGTCCAATTTGATCCGTTAGTGGAGTATACCAACTTGGTATTTGAACCAACATTATAATGACCATAATAGTTGGCCGGGCATTTATTCACGTACGCGAGGCTTGCAGTAGATGTAGTCACGGTTTGCCAACCATCGGATGTAACCTGTATTGAACCACTTCCTGCAATGTGAAGAAGTCCATTATTCTTATCCTTTATAATAGGAGTGCCATAATTAGGCAAATAATTGGTGTTTAAACGCTGCCATTCTTTCGTATTTGGATTAGCGAACATTACCGTAGCGCTATCGGTTACACCGCTAGAAATGTATATAGAATCATTATTTAGAACACCCATCGTGCCGCTCGCTAACTGAATGTGGTAGCCAACCTGAGCCCTTAAATTAACAGTAAGGATAAAAGCGATAATAAATAGTATGTTTTTTTTCATGGTTTTTTTTATCAAAGGTAATGGCATCTAAAAAAATTAGAAATACGCAGTTCTACGTATATTTTTAACAAAGAAGTAAAAAAAACGACTCTTTTTTTTACTATCTTTAATCGTTTTCGCTCAAAAAAAATTAAAATGAATAAAGTTTTATATAGTATATTTTTTCTTGCATTTGTTTGCCTTGCTGAGGCGCAAGACAAAACAAAACCTTTTGTGCTGGATTTTACAGGTAAAAAGATCGATAACGGCTTATACAACAGCATAAAGTATTTAGATTCACGCGAGGACACTTCTAACATGGGTATTGTTAGGATAGGTTCTTTAAACAAAGAAGCCCTTGTTACAACACAGGGCAATTTTTCTGTTCAGTTGAACGACCTTTTAAAAAAGATCAATGGCGAAGGGGCGCAGCAAAACGAAGTACTGTTTCAACTGCGTCGCCTAAAGTTTGTTGAGAAAGAAGAAGAGCAGGGTAGCAAAGAACATGGCTACTGTTTTTTTAGAGCAAGTTTATATAGCAATAAAGATAACGCTTACCAGTTGGTTTCATCTATTGATACATTTATAGTTGTAGTTGAATCGGGCGATATTACTAATTTGATTCTTGAAGAAGCAAATAACGCCATTGTTTATTTTTTATCAAACGCTTTAAAAAAACAATCTACCATTGGTTCTGTTTTAACTTGGAATGAAATAATGAAAATTGATAGCGTTGAAAAAAATAAAATTAAATTGTACAATGTTGAGAAGTATACGGATGGTGTTTACAAGACCTTTATGGCTTTTAAAGCACAGATACCCGATTACAGCTTATTTTCAATAACTTTTGAAGATGGTGAGATCACAGAAATAAAGGCCAAGAACAGAAAAGGAAAGGTTAGCAGGATAAAAAAAGATAACGTTTACGCCATAGTTAATAATGGCAAACCTTTTATCTCTGCACAATTTGGTTATTACCCACTCGTAAAAAATAATAATGATTTTTATTTTATTGGAGACGATAAATTACATTTTATAAAAGGTCAATTAGCAAAAAGTACTTCTATTTTTGATACAACCGATTATTTGTATACTCCCATACCAATTACTTCTTACGAGATCAAGATCGATCACGTAAATGGTAAATTTATGCGCATGAGGGAATTAAAAAAATAATTCTTAAGCTTTTATTGCCCAACGGAGTTTAGCTGATTTAGCGCGCGGATTAGAATTGCATTCTTCTGCCGAAGCACGAATAGGATCAGGTGCGATCTCAGCAAAAATGCCTTCACGAAATAAACTTTGAAAGGCTTTTTTCACACGCCTGTCCTCACCAGAATGAAAAGATAATATAGCCACGCGCCCGCCTTCGGCAAGGGCATCCGGTAGTTTCTCCAAAAATTTATCCAGTACACCAAACTCGTCGTTCACTTCAATACGCAATGCTTGAAAAGAACGCTGACAGGATTTTTTAATAAGTTCTTTGCTTGTATTTGGTGGCAGGAAGTCTAATGCCTCTGCAATTATTTTTTGCAACTGTGTAGTGGTTTCAATTACTCTTCCTTTTTCAATTCCTGAAACAATAGCTTCTGCAATTTCTTCAGCATAAATTTCATCTGAGTTTACCATTAGTATTTCTTCCAGTTCTTCGCGCGAAATGTTCTTCAACAATTGCGCTGCCGATTTTCCGCTTTTAGGATTAAGTCTTAGGTCTAGGGGACCTTCAACCTTAAATGAAAAGCCTCTTTCAGGATTGTCTATCTGCATAGATGAAACACCAAGATCGGCCAATACAAAATTTAACGGACCTGCCTCCAGAGCAATTTGATCTATTCCAGAAAAATTCATTTTTTTGATCGTTAAAACTTCGGGGCCATAACCTAAAGCGGTTAAACGCTCTTTTGTGCGTGGCAATTCAAAAGGATCTACATCCGTGGCGTATAAATGTCCGCCAGGCGATAAACATTTTAAGATCTCTAAGCTATGGCCGCCATATCCTAAAGTAGCATCCAGGCCAATTTGGCCCGGCGTAATTTTTAAGAACTCCATTATTTCGGTAACACAAATAGAACGGTGCATGCCTGCAGGTGTGCGGCCCTGTTGCATTACCTTTTCAATATCATTGGCATACTTTTCTGGTGTAAGTTCTTTGTATTTTTCCTTAAACGATTTTGGGTGCGTGCCTTTGTATCTTATGCGCCGTTTCGGCTTTTCATCGTCCATTGTGTAAAGCTAACAATTAGTATCTATTTAAAATCAATAAAACTCTGCAACAGATCTTTTGTGCTTTTGGAGTTGACATCTTCGCCTTTAAAAACAACATTGTCAATTTTCCAGCCTTTATCGTTTACCAGTATTACTTCGTCTTTCCAGCTATGTTTGTATTGTTTGTTAGTGAATTCAATTAGCGCAGTTGCTTTATTCTCTTCCGCACTAATATTAAGAATGTTAAGCGAATCTTGCCCCTCGTATAAGCTTGTAAAAACATCGCCTTCAATACACAACGGTTTATCGGTAGGGAATCTACTGTTTTTTATTTTCTCAACCTCAAGTTCTTCTCTTTTAACAGCTTTTTCAATCAAGCCCGAAAGCTCTTGTGACATAAGGTTTTTATCAACGTCCCTAAAATCTTTTGGGATCTTAAAAAAAGTTACTACCGCTTTTTTTACTTCCTCATCAGAAGTGTTTTTACAATTATTAAATAAAAAAATAAAGGCTGCGGCAATTAGTATTATGAATTTTTTCATGAGCTTACTTATTTCTTTTTAATCGGGTTAAACTTTTTGCTACATAACTTTCCGTTGGCATTAACGCGCTTTGTATCCTTTTGGCGTACTGTATACTTTCTAAAATTTCTTTTTGTTTACGTTCTATGGTTGCTTTTTGCGAACGGGTAGTACGTAATGTGCGGAGAATAAACGCTGCAAAAATAATTACAAATACAAAACCAATTACAACAGAAATAATAACGATCTTTTGAAAGCGATTCTTTTCTTCGGCAACTGCACGTTCTTTTTCCTGTTGTTCTTTAATAACAGCTTCTTTTTTTTCATACTCATATTTTAACTGACTTTTTACACTGGCTTTGCGGGTTTCGTCGTTATTAAGACTGTCTCTATAAACGATATATTTTTTATAGTGTTCAAATGCAAGTTCATACTTTCCCGTTTTAGAATATATGGCTGAGAGATTTGCTTCAGCATTGCGGATCTGTTCAGGGAAACCAAGCTCTTTAGAAATTACTAATGAGCTATCGGAATATAAAAGCGCTAACTTGTAATTTTTTTGCAGCGCCGAGGCGTTTTTCTCATTCTTGGCTTGAACAATATATAAACTTCCGAGTTGGTGAAATTGCGCGGCTATTCCAAACTTGTCACCTATTTCTTTATACATTTCTAAACTCCTTTTGTAATTTTCAAGGGCTTTTATGTAATCGCCTTTTTCTTGGTAAACTCTTCCAATATTAAAGATTGCCCTTGTAACGCCCACTTTATATCCTATTTCTTCCTGGATCTTTAAACTTTGCTCATAATACTTAAGGGCGTTTTGAAGGTCATTTATAGTAACACAAATTACGCCAAGGTTGTTAAGTGAAACGGCGATGCCCTTTTTGTCATTTAACTCGGTATTTAATTTTAATGCCCGCTTAAAATTTTCTAATGCTTGTTTGCCATCACCTTGGTGTACATATATACCTCCAATATTATTGAGAGTAAGCGCCATTCCACTCTTGTCTCCTATTTTCTCGGAGATCTTTAAACTTCTTCCAAAGTTCTCTAACGCATTGGGAATCTCACCTCGGTTCTTGTAAACAAAACCAATGCTTCTAAGCGAAGCAGCTATAGCTAAGCGGTCGCCGGTTTCTTCCTGAAGTAATAAGGCTTTTTCATAATACTCTTTAGCAATATTAACATTTCCCTGCTTATCATGCATGAAGCCTAGATTTGTATATGCAGACGCTTTATTGTTAAGAAGAGTTGGTCTCAAATTTTCAAAGGAGTTATCTCGCAGCAATTTATCGGCAATTGTGATCGCTGGTTCGCAGTAGTTAGAAATATCTTTAGTTTCGCAGTTTTCACTTAATTCAATAAGCAAACGAAGTTTTGTAGTATCGTGTCTAGCATTTTTAAGTTTGATCTGAAGTAGGTTAATAACATCTTGCTGAGAAACGCAAGTAAAGTTGCAACAGCAAAATATAAATGCAAAGAGATAATATTTTAAAGTATTTAGCAGAACCAATTAATTATAAAACAGGTATACCTCTAAAAATAAGCAATTATTAAGAAAGGCGCAAATGACCATTTGCGGACCGAACTTTTAAGCCAGATTTAACACATTTGATCGTGAAAAAGTACAGAATGATTATAAATAACTAGTGTTTGAATTAGGGTTTTTTTATATTTGTTTAATATAAACTAAAAACATAAACCTATGAAACTAAAAACATTATTATCGGCGGCTCTTTTGTTAGTTACAACAATTGCAAGTGCATTTACAATTGACTATTACAATAAAGATTCGCAAAAGTACACCATGGAGGTTAAATCTAATGGATCAACGCAAAAAGTTGAATTTTCTGCATCTACAACGGGTGCTACTTCAATTCAAACAAGTGCATCAGAAGTTGAAATTAAAACTGCTTGTGGCTGGGTAAAAGTAAAAAATGGTGCAAAAATCACTATAAAGGACGGATGCATTAAGATCGAATAATTTTAAATTAGTGAATAAAAAAAGGCCCTGTGAGAACAGTGCCTTTTTTTATTCACTAATTTTTTGATCTTACATCTGTGCATCTAACTTAGTAGCTAATGCAGATTTTGGTACTACACCAACTTGCTTATCTACAACCTCACCATTTTTAAAATATAAAAGGGTAGGTATATTTCTAATACCGTATTTTGAGCTAATGCCCGAATTTAAATCAACATTTACTTTTCCTACAACGGCTTTGCCTTCGTATTCTTTTGCTAACTCTTCAACAACCGGACCAACCATGCGGCAAGGGCCACACCATTCTGCCCAAAAATCAATTAATACCGGCTTGTTACTTTTTAATACCAGTTCTTCAAAGTTTGCGTCTGTAATTTCTAATGCCATAATTTTATTTTTTAATGATTAATTTTCTAAATCTAAGTTACAAGTTTGTCTTTGATCTTTTGTCATTGGTCTTTGATCTTTTTTCCAAATTAACTAACAATAACATTGTTCTTTTTGTGCAAATAAAATCCTGCACCAACAGTAATTAACAATAGTATGGAACCTACCATGGCAATGGTATTGCCGGTTGTATAGGTTTTTGGCTCAAATTTAAATTCAATTTTGTGCTTCCCTGCAGGAATAACCATACCTCTTAAAACATAATTTACGCCGGCATGCGGTTTTAATTGCCCGTCAATATATGCATTCCATCCTTTTGGGTAGTATATTTCTGAGAATACTGCAAATTCCTCGGCTTTAGTATCGGTTTCGTATTCAAGATCGTTTGGTTGGTACGATAGTAATTTAATTGAACCTTCGCCATCATAGCTGTCTTTTAAACCCAGTTCTTTCTTGAAGTTTTCTTGTGTAATGGTTTGTGTTTTTGTGTCAATTTTTCCAAGTCCAACAATTTCATCATCTGCATTTGGAACTGTAAATACTGTTTTTACAAACCAGGCGTTACCATTAGCGGCCGGGTTTTTTAAAGGAATCTCGCCTTGTTCTTTACCACCTGGTATAATAAAGTACTTAGTGTTAAGCATATTAATAACCTTCATTTTACTGAAAAGAACCATCATAGCGCTATCGCTTGAAAACGCTTTACCTGCTTCTTCGTAAAACTCTTTTACTTCTCTGTCTAAATGAAATTCAATTAGCTCTGCATACTTTTTTAACTTCGCGCCATGGTAACCACCAATTGATTTGTGGTAGTAGGATGTAGCCGCATCGTTATAGGTGCTTGTAGTTAAATTTAAAACGCGGTAATCTAACGCGGGATCTTTTAAGATCTCTTCATCTGCTGCAGTTTTTGCAACTAAACTTTGTTGGTTCTGTTCTTTTGTAATAAAAGATTTATCATTTAAGTAGCGCGCAGCGACCGTCCAAAGGTCTATTGCTATAAAAATACCCATTGCTGCAAAAAATAATTCTTTTTTTAGTTTGTTGGTGAAGTATAGGAACAAAGCACCAAAAGCCAGTAAAATAAAGATCAGGGAACGCAATGCATCTGCTTTAAAAATTGCTTTACGCGCAATTTCCAGCTGCGGCATAAACTCAGCAATGTAAGGTCTCATCTGACTTTCAGGGTTACCGCTGCGTATAGCCTGCTGTAAGATCTGGTTTTCTTCTCCTTCCGCTTGGAAAGTATTAAAAGCATCAGGCATTAAATAACATAAAGCGCAAAAACCTCCAACAACAGAAACAGAAATAATAATTATTTTTTTAAGCGAGATCTCTTTCTTCAAAAGATTCAATTTAATTTTTTCATCCCAGTTCTTAACCTTTATAATTTCGTTAATGGCTAAAATAGCGAGCAGTGGTAAGGTCAATTCTGCAATTACCATGATCATACTAACGGCGCGAAACTTATTATAACCCGGCACGTTGTGCATAAAAAAATCGGTAAGGCCCATAAAATTACTTCCCCAACCTAAAGCAACAGTTAACACAGTTGCTAAAAATATCGGCCATTTAATTGTGTTCTTCACCACAAACATGCCCAGCATTGCAAGAAAAATAATAATAGCACCAATGTAAACCGGTCCGCTGGTAAAAGGTTGGTCGCCAAAATAAGCACTGCTATTGGCAACCTGTTCTCTATAATCGGCATTTACTTTTTTAAGGGCATCATTATTTGCGCTTCTAATAACTTCACTTGCACCGCCTTTAAAATCCGGAATTAGAAAAGTGAAGGTCTCTCCAATCCCATAACTCCATTGTGTTGCATAATTTTCATCCAGACCTGTTGTTTCGTTTTTTCCTTTTTTTACAATGGACTTATCTTCTTTATTTAGTGTAGAATTTTGGGCACCATCAGGGTTACTTGGTGTTGCGGTATTTACTTTGGTTATCGTTAATTCCGATTTGCCGCGGGTACTGTATTTACCATATTCATTAGTGGTTGAAAGACTACCGTAATTTGGCAACAGACCAATTAACGTGGCAATTAAAAATAATGCAAGTCCTTTAAAGAAAGCGCCTAGCTGTTTTTGTTTTAAGTGTGTGACAAAAAAACCGGCAATTACAAAACCAATTAAAATATAACCGTAATACGATATCTGAACGTGGTTTGCATTTAGTTCCATCGCTGTAAATAGTGCTGTAACTGACAATCCCAGCCAGGGTTTCCCTCTAAAGAGCAAAATAACGCCTCCTAATAAGGCCGGTAAATAACCTAAAGCATTGGCTTTTGAGTTGTGCCCCGCTTCGAGAATAATTAAAAAATAAGAACTTAAGCCATAAGCAACTCCCCCTATGATGGCGAGCCAGGGGTTAACATCAAGACATAACAATAAAATAAAAAATCCTATGCAGTACAAAAACAAATAACCCGCTGGTAAGGCAATAAATAATTTAAAAGCATTATCCAGGTTGGCTATCCAGTTGCCGGGATATTTTGTGGAGATCTGGTACGCAGGCATACCTCCAAACATAGAGTTGGTCCAAAGCGGCTCAGTATCATTATGAGCTTTACGGTAATCTACAATTTCCTTGCTCATGCCTTTGTGACGGGCAATATCATCTTGTCTTAACTCTTTACCGCTAAATAATGGCTTAAAATAAAGTATGGTAAGTATTGCGAAAATTACAATGGCAGCGCCATGCGGGAGATAGTTTTTGTAGTTAAATTTCATAGGTGAACAATAATGTTTATTGCAACGACAAATATATTAAAATATTGCCCTTTTACCTTTATTTATGAGGGTTAAATTAAATTGAAATTATATTTTTCTATCACCCTAATTTTATTATTTTTGTAGTCCTTTTTATGATGGAAACTAAGAACTATTACGCCCACCCAACTGCGGTTATTGATGAAGGTTGTGAGATAGGTGAAGGCACCAAGATCTGGCATTTTTCGCATATAATGTCTAATTGCAAATTAGGCAAAAACTGTAACCTTGGCCAGAACGTTGTTATATCACCGGATGTAGTGCTAGGCAGCAATGTAAAAGCCCAGAATAATATTTCTATTTATACCGGCGTTACCTGCGATGACGATGTTTTTTTGGGCCCCAGCATGGTGTTTACAAATGTAACCAATCCACGCAGTGCTGTTAATCGTAAATCACAGTATGCAAAGACACATGTGGGCAAAGGCGCTTCTATTGGGGCCAATGCTACCATTGTTTGTGGCCATGATATTGGCAAATTTGCCTTTATTGGCGCTGGTGCAGTTGTTACCAAACATGTGCCTGATTATGCTTTGGTGGTTGGTAATCCCTCACGCCAGATCGGCTGGATGAGCGAATACGGACACAGATTGGAATTTGATAAGGACGGTATTGCTTCGTGCAAAGAAAGTGGGCAAAGCTATAAGTTGGAAAATAATGTAGTTAAAAGAATAAGTTAATGAGTAAAATAAAATTTGCTGTAATTGGGCAAGGACATATTGGTAAACGTCACGCAGAAATGGTTCGCAGAAATCCTGACTGTGAGTTGATAGCGGTGTGCGATGAATTGCCAAAAGAAAAATTAGGCATCGAGAATATAAAAGAAAAATTCTATTCTAATATTGATGATCTTTTAGCAGCGCATCCTGAAGTGGAAGTTGTGAATGTTTGTACACCCAACGGTTTGCACGCTACACACGCTTTAAAAGCGTTGGATGCCAACAAACATGTTGTTGTAGAAAAACCCATGGCGTTAACCAAAGCCGATTGCGAAAAAATAATCTTCAACGCTTTACATCACGACAAAATTGTTTTTTGTGTAATGCAAAATCGCTACTCGCCGCCAAGCGTTTGGTTAAAAGAAGTGGTTGAGAAAAAGATCATTGGTGATATTTATATGGTGCAATTAAATTGTTACTGGAACCGAGATGAGCGTTACTATAAACCGGGCAACTGGAAAGGTACACAGGATCTTGACGGAGGAACCTTATTTACACAGTTCAGTCACTGGATCGACATTATGTACTGGGTATTTGGTGATATTACAAACATACAAGCAAAATTTGCCGATTTTAATCATAAAGAAACAACTGCTTTTGAAGATAGTGGTTTTGTAAGTTTTGATTTTGTGAATGGGGGAATGGGTTGTGTAAATTACTCAACTTCTGTTTGGGAAAAAAACCTTGAATCGTCTTTAACAATAGTTGGAAGTAACGGAAGTGTTAAAGTTGGCGGACAATATATGGATCAGATCGAGGTTTGTAACATAAAAGATTATACAATGCCTAAATTACAAGATACAAATCCAGCTAATGATTATGGTGCTTACAAGGGCTCTGCAAACAATCATCATAATGTTATAGAAAATGTTGTAGATACCTTAAGAGGAAAAAATAAGATATCTACAAATGCATTGGAAGGATTAAAAGTGGTTGATATTATCGAGCGTATTTATGCTCTTAGACCCGCAAACGTTATTAAATCAGCTAAAGAAATTACAGTTTAAAAATAATATATGAGTATTTACAAAAAGATCTTAGAAAAGAACGCTACAGTTGCAGTGATTGGACTGGGTTATGTTGGTTTACCAATTGCTTTGGCCTTTGCTAAAAAAATAAAAGTAATTGGTTTTGATATTAACGAAAAGCGCGTTAATATGATGAAGAAAGGTATAGACCCGAGCCAGGAATTGGATAAGAAAGAGTTCGCAAATTCGGATATTACCTTTACTCATAAATTAGAAGATCTTAAAAAAGCTAACTTTTTTATAATTGCTGTACCAACACCAATTGATGAGCATAATTTACCCGATCTAAAACCGTTGATAGGTGCATCAACTACGGTTGGTAAAGTGCTTAAAAAAGGAGATTACGTGGTTTATGAATCTACCGTTTATCCCGGTTGTACCGAAGAAGATTGCATTCCAGTTTTGGAGGCGCATTCAGGTTTAAAATTTGTAAAGGACTTTAAGGTTGGTTATTCGCCGGAGCGCATTAATCCGGGAGATAAAGAACATACCATTACAAAAATTTTAAAAATAGTTTCGGGTTGCGATAAAGAAAGTTTAGACAATATTGCAAAGGTTTATGAAATAATTGTAGAGCCCGGAACGCACCGCGCATCAAGCATTAAAGTGGCAGAGGCTGCAAAAATTATTGAGAACACGCAACGTGATGTAAATATTGCTTTGATGAATGAGTTATCTATTATTTTTTCACGTATTGGAATAAATACTTATGACGTTTTAGAAGCTGCAGGTACAAAATGGAATTTTTTAAAGTTTTCGCCGGGTTTAGTTGGTGGACACTGTATTGGTGTCGATCCATATTACTTAACTTACAAGGCAGAAGAAATGGGATACCATGCGCGTGTTATTAATAGCGGACGTTATGTGAACGATAGCATGGGTTTTTACGTTGCCAAGACTTGCGTTAAACGCATTATTGCTGCGGGAAAAAACCTTTCCAAATCAAAAGTATTAGTTATGGGTGCAACCTTTAAGGAAGATGTAAGTGATATTCGTAACTCTAAAGTAGCAGATATAGTAAAAGAATTAAAATCGTTTGGCGTAAAGGTAGATATTATCGATCCGCATGCTGATAGCGATGAATTAAAACACGAATATGGTTTTGGTTTAAATAAATTAAGCAAAGGGTATGATGGCGTTATTGTTGCAGTAAATCATAAAGAATATAAAGCGCTCGACGAGAAATATTTCAAAAAAATACTTTCAGCTAAAGGTATTTTGGTGGATGTAAAAGGAATGTACAAGGATAAAATTAAAGGCTTAACATATTGGAGTCTTTAGAATTTTAAATTAAAAACTATTTCGGATGAAAATTCTTATAACAGGTGGCGCAGGTTTTATTGGTTCGCATGTAGTACGATTATTTGTAAACAAGTACCCAAATTACACTATCCATAATTTAGATAAACTAACGTATGCCGGTAACCTGGCAAACCTTACGGATATTGAGAAAAAGCCCAATTATAAATTTATAAAGGGAGACATTGTTGACGCGAAATTTATTAACGAATTATTTAATAAAGAAGAATACAATGCAGTTATTCATTTAGCGGCCGAAAGTCATGTTGATAGAAGCATTACCAATCCATTAGAGTTTGTGATGACAAACGTAATTGGCACGGTTAATTTATTAAATGCTGCTAAAGAATTGTATAAGAAGGATAATACAAAGTTTACAAAATTCTATCATGTTAGTACCGATGAGGTGTATGGTGCTTTGGGAGAAACAGGTATGTTCACCGAAGAAACCTCTTACGACCCACACAGCCCTTACTCAGCCTCAAAAGCAAGCAGCGATCATTTTGTACGTGCTTATCATGATACTTACGGATTACCGGTTGTTATTTCTAATTGCAGTAATAATTACGGACCAAATCATTTCCCTGAAAAATTAATTCCACTTTGTATTTACAATATTAAGAACAACAGACCTTTGCCAATTTACGGCAAAGGCGAGAACGTTAGAGATTGGTTATTTGTTGAAGATCATGCAGTAGCAATTGATACAATTTTTAATAAAGCAAAACTAGGAAGCACTTATAATATTGGTGGTCATAACGAGTGGACCAACATAGATGTTATTCGTTTACTTTGCAAAATAATGGATAAGAAGTTAGATCGTCCTGAAGGAACCAACGAAAAGTTGATCACATTTGTGAAAGACCGTGCCGGTCACGATCTGCGCTACGCCATTGATGCCAGTAAGTTAAAGAATGATCTTGGTTGGGTGCCATCGGTTACTTTTGAGCAAGGGTTAGATCGTACGGTAGATTGGTATTTAAATAACCAGGAATGGTTAAACAATGTTACCTCGGGTAATTACGCTAAGTATTACGAAGAGCAGTACGTGAAACGTTAATCCATTTTCACCTCGTTAAATTTTTTCGGATCAAAAAGATCGGCGCTTAATGTTTTTGGAAATTTTATGTCGAAATAATTTTCTTTCATTACTAAAATGCCGTCTTGTTTGAACGAAACAGTTTTAGCAACCCAATAATTTTTTATTTTTTCGTAGTTACTAAACACACAATCGTTAACACCTTTACCTTGTTTGTAAATAATACGATGCAGATACATGCGCTCGGCATCTATCCAAAATTGATTGCTGGTGCTATCATTCTTATCGGCGCCTACCACGTAAACTTTTCTTCCATCAAAAATATCTTCGCGTGTTTTGGTTAAATTGTAGCCTAAGGAGTCAAATAAATGCGCAGTCACTTCAGGTTTTAAAAAGTAAACATCAAAGGCTGCAATTAAAAGATCGTGAATTCTTGGTTTCGCAACAGGTTCTTTACCCTCTGCAAAGCCATACACCATATGGTTTGTAAACAACGCACCATCTTTAGAATCTTTGGTTTTAAACTTAATTAATAACTTTCCCGGAAAGGTGGCGGCCTCGTGCCACACCTCCATTTTTTCTTCTTTACCATCTTTGTAAAAATGCGATTCCTGGCTAAATGTAAAATATTTATACCATTTGCCGCCCGCGTAAGCCTTATGCATAGCGGTAACTACATCATTGCCGTTTTTAAAAGTGGTTTTTGTTTGCGATTGGATAGTTAATCCAATGCTCAAAAATAGTAGTGAGGTAAAAAAGAATTTCATAACAAGAAGTTAAAGAATTATTTACTCTAACTCTAATTGCAAATCACAGGTTATTTCGCTTTTACCTTTCTTATCCCACACTTTTGATTTCCAGGTAAAGATCTCGCCTTTCTCGTAGCCACCGGCAGGGGCAGTAAAATCGATCGATAAGGCTTGTTT
The DNA here is from genome assembly GCA_016787785.1 of Bacteroidia bacterium. Taxonomy (GTDB): domain Bacteria; phylum Bacteroidota; class Bacteroidia; order B-17B0; family Aurantibacillaceae; genus Aurantibacillus. The sequence goes on from JAEUTO010000006.1 coordinate 411,229, forward strand.
TACCAAAGCAACATCAACACCTGTTGAATCGTATGAGGTGAAAAGATCTGCCATATCCAAAACAGTTTTTCCCTTAGAGTCGGTAACTAAAATAGAAGCTCCCGGGTAGGCTTTGCCCTCTAGTTCTGTAAATCCGCCAATATCGGCAAATACTAAAGAAATGACTTTTCCTGGCTGTATTTTAACATCTGTGGTTTTTTTGCTGTCTTTTACCAGATAAGCGTCGCCTACAGTAAAGCCATTGTATTTGGTGGTTAAACCCGACATCAGATCTTTTTTAACGCCTACCGAACAGGCAAAAACCAGCATTAATGCAGTTATTGCAAGGATTGCTTTAATTTTAGTTCTTTTCATTTTATTAAGTTTTAAATTAATATTAGAGGTAAGATAATACTAGTGTAAGGTAAACAATATTTTTTATTATCTGTGCGCAATATTTCCCTAAAATATTTTTGCCATTCCAGCCAATCTATTATATTTGTGTATTAAGGATTTATAATGGGAAAAGAAGATAGCGCGGTAACTGCGGGTAATTTGAGTTTTGAGGATTTCAAGAAAATTGTTCTTGCGGATTTTAAATTAGCTAACGAAAGTAGGCAGGCAAGTTTATTAGGAAGAAAAGAAGTTCTTACGGGAAAGGCAAAATTCGGAATATTTGGAGACGGAAAAGAAGTGGCACAAATTGCCATGAGCAAAGTATTTCAAAACGGAGATTTCAGAAGTGGTTATTACCGCGATCAAACTTTTATGTTAAGCATTAATGCCATTACGCTGCAACAATGGTTTGCAGGCTTGTACGGGCATACGGATCTTACGTTGGAGCCGATGAGTGCTGGCCGTCAAATGGGCGGGCACTTTGCCACACATAGTTTAAATGAAGATGGTTCTTTTAAAGCACTTAAAGATCAAAAAAATTCAAGCAGCGATATTTCTCCTACAGGCTCGCAAATGCCGCGTTTGTTAGGCTTGGCTTATGCATCACATTTTTATAAAATAAATAAAGACCTTCACAAAGCGCCATTTGATACGTACAGCAACAAAGGTAACGAAGTTGCTTTTGGCACCATTGGTGACGCTTCTACAAGTGAAGGCTTGTTTTGGGAAACCATCAACGCAGCAGGCGTACTCCAAGTACCAATGTTAATGAGCGTTTGGGATGACGGGCACGGTATCTCGGTACCAAAAAAATATCAAACTACCAAAGAGAGTATCAGCGAAGTACTGAAAGGCTTTCAACGCGATAACAACGGGAAGGGCTTTGAAATATTTAAAACAAAAGGCTGGGATTATGCGCATTTATGCGAAACTTATGCAAAAGCCATTAAGGTTTGTCGTGAAGAACATGTGCCTGTTTTAGTGCACGTTGAAGAAGTAACACAGCCGCAAGGCCATAGCACCAGCGGATCGCATGAGCGTTACAAAAGTAAGGAACGTTTGCAATGGGAAACTGATTTTGACTGCATTAAACAAATGCGTGAGTGGATACTTAGTAATGCTTTAGCAAACGAAGCAGAATTAACTAAAATAGAGGAAGATGCAAAAGAGGCTGTTAAGCTTGCAAAAACAGCAGCATGGAATGATTATTTAACGCCAATAAAAAATGAAGTTGCAGAAGTAAGTGCTTTGTTCGAAGAAATTGGCGGCGATGATATTCAGGCAATAAAAAGAGAATTACAAAGTATTAAAGAACCTATAAGACGAGAAGTTCATGTAGCTGTAAAAAGTGTTTTACGTTTAACCGTAAACAACCCTTCTGGCGCAAGAGAAAATTTAATTAAGTGGTTACAAAATTCCAGAGAAATAAATAACGATCGCTTTAGCTCGCATTTGTACTCCCAATCGCCAATACAAATAAAAAATATTTTAGCAAAAGCGGTAGAGTACGCCGAAGATAAACAAATGGATGGACGCGAAATTTTGCGCGACAATTTTGATGCTATACTTTCAAAATATCCTGAGGTAATGATCTTTGGAGAAGACTCGGGAAAAATTGGCGGCGTAAACCAAGGCCTTGAAGGATTACAATTAAAATTTGGCGAACACCGTGTATTTGATACCGGTATTCGTGAAGCAACTATTATGGGTCAGGCTATAGGCCTTGCTATGAGAGGTTTGCGTCCAATAGCCGAAATTCAATATCTTGACTACTTGTTATATGCTTTACAGTTAATGAGCGATGATCTTGCTACCGTGCAATGGCGTACCAAGGGCAAACAAAAAGCCCCGGTAATTATTCGCACACGTGGCCATCGTTTAGAGGGTGTTTGGCATAGTGGTTCGCCAATGGGTATGATCGTTCATGCCTGCCGTGGAATTAATATTTGTGTGCCACGTAACATGACCATTGCTTCAAGTTTTTATAATACATTATTAGAATCTGACGAACCTGCTTTGGTTATTGAACCATTAAACGCCTATCGTTTAAAAGAAAAATCGCCATCTAATTTTGGCGCTTATAAAACAGCTTTGGGTATACCGGAGGTGTTAACTACAGGATCTGATATTACTTTAGTTTCTTACGGCAGCAGTATTCGCGTTGCGCAAGATGCGATCAAAAATTTAGAAAAACATGGAATCTCTGTTGAATTAATAGATCTTCAAACTTTAATTCCGTTCGATATTCATCATTCGATTGTTGAATCGGTTAAAAAAACAAACCGCTTATTGGTATTGGATGAGGACGTTTCGGGTGGCGCAAGTTCGTACATCCTTCAAAAAATTGTAGAAGAGCAGGGAGCCTATAAATTCCTCGATTCTGCACCCTTAACACTTGCTTCTAAAGACCACAGGCCGGCCTATGGCAGTGATGGTGACTACTTTAGTAAGCCAAATTCGGACGACGTTTTTGATACTATTTATAATTTAATGTCAGAAGTTAATCCAAATCAATATCCAAAAATTTATTAAAAAATTGTAATTTTATCATCTCGGCACGGAAATAGGAGTAAGAGGATAAGTAAAAAAGACACATGAAAAAATATATACACACATTGCTACTTTGTTCTTTAATCGCTTTTGGATCTAAAGGTTTTTCACAAACGAAAACGGAAGACGATGCACCTAAAAAGAAAAATGAGACCAAGATAACCGAGGTGGTTAATACCGACTCATTGCCCGCCAGCGAATTATTGCAGCGTGCTGTTAATTGGGTAAAACTGGAAAATAACCATTATGGCAAAACCTCTGGCGTTACTACCGGGTCAAAAGCAGAGTGCACAGCTACCTTTCCGGTTAAACCAAAAGAACTAAATCCCGAAGTTGATTATACAGGCAAAATAAGTATGAAAATTGCTATTGAGTGTAAGGATAACAGATACAAATACACCGTTTCAATGATAAAACATATTAGCACGAGTGGCAAAACTTCTGCCGGCAGTATAGATAATAAAGTGCCTGAGTGCGGCAGTATGGCCATGGGCGATATTGTTTGGAAGAAATTAAAGGGTGAAGCGCTTAAAGATGCAGCTAAAGTTATTGAAGATCTTAAAGAGGGTATGAAAGTAGGATCAGCCGATGCTGGAAAAGAAGAGTGGTAAATTAACTTTCAAGTGTAAAATAATATAATTTTTCCTGTTCTAGTTCTTTATTACCATAAACAATAACAGGGTTCCCGTTTTTTGTTTCTCCTAAAATTTCGAAACACTTTCCGTTAAATGTACAGTTTAAAACCATTAGCTGTAATTGCGCGTTACTTTTTTGCGTGCTTAATTTTATCTTATCGGGCCTTACAAAAAGCTTAGAACGTTTTTTTGTTTTCTTCTCAAGATCTTCAGATTTTATAGCGTTAAACGGACCCAAAAGCCCTGCTAGCTTAGTGTTATTTGGTTTGTAATAGATCTGCCATTTTTCGCCCATTTGCAGAATTCTGCCATTATCGAGTACTGCAAGTGTATCAGCATATTTTAATGCTTCCTCAGCTAAGTGAGTAATTAAAATAACCGAGGTGTTATTTTTCTTAACCTCGTTCATAATGAACGAAAATAATTCTTCACTTAAAATAGTATCCAGGTTACTAAAAGGTTCATCCAGTAATAATACTTTAGGCATAACAGCTAAGGCTCTGGCAATTGCTACCCGCTGCTTTTGACCACTCGATAAAAATCTTGCTTTCGAATTTTTTAAAGCAACAAGATCTAATAATTTTAAAAGTTTAGCCGCTCTTTTTTGTTTTGAATCGTTCGTGTAACCAATTAATTTGTCAAATATATTTTCTTCAACACTGTGGTTATCCAAAACATAAAAATCCTGGCTTACGAGTTTCATTTCCTCATAACCTGGTATTAAATTGTATGAAGGACCAAGCACTTTTTTGCCTTCAAATAACACTTCTCCATCGTGCAGATCTTCCAGGCCATAGATACACTTCATGAGCGTAGTTTTGCCGCTTCCGCTTTTACCAACCAACGCAAGTATCTCTCCTTCTTTTAATTGAAGTGAAACATTTCTTATCCCCTTAAAATAATTTTGATTGTTGTAGTTGAACGATATGTTTTTAACCTCTAAGATAACTTATCTTACTAAAGTTAAACTGTGTTTTAATTTGTATGACTTGCCGTCAAAGCCTGACGCCTCAACTATTACAAAATAAACACCAGCTTCGCATCTTTCACCACTTGTGGTATGACCATCCCATGATCCATTTACACGATCCCACTTAATAATGATGGTGCCATAACGGTTATAGATCCAAACGTTCATGCTCGAAATACCTTTTGCTATTGGTTTAAATATCTCATTAATATCATCGCCGTTAGGGGAAAATACGGTTGGTAATGTAATACCAGATGAGTCTACGATTCGTAAAGCATAACTTGCCGTATCATTACAGCCAGAATTGCCATAAGCAATAAGTGTAACCGAATAACTGCCGCTTATAGTGTAATCTTTTACGGCATTAAGAGACGTTGTATTTACAGATGGGTCATCATTAAAAAGCCATTGATTGGAAATACTTCCTGTAGAATAATTGGTCAATACTAATTGATTTGGAAACCCTACTCCCGTTAAGCTGGCGTTAAAAGCAGCGTCGGCCGATCTTGTAACAAAAACTGTGCTGGTTGTAATAGACGTACCGGTTGCATTAGAGACCATTAAACTAATAACATAAGAACCACCCGCCGGAAATGTAAACGTGATAGAAGAGGAGCTAAGGTCTGGAAAAATGGTAACCGATTTTGATGGCGAAATAGACCAGGAAAAGGCTGTTGGTGCGTTGGATGTTTGGGTTGTAAAGGTTAACGATGTGCCCGAACATAAGGTGGCAGAAGGGCTGACAATAGTTGCTGTAGGCACTTGTGCCACAGCGCTGATAAAAATAAATGATAAAAATAATGTTTGTAAGAACCTATTCATAAACACCTATAAATTTACTAAAAATTCCAATGTATTTACATTGTCGGCAAAATCAGTAATAACAGGCTGTTGTGAATAACCAAAAGGGATGTTTTTTGCACCTACAACGCACTGCAGATCGTCTTTTATTGAATCTAAATAAGCGTTTAGTTCTTTTTCGTTCTCGTAATATTGGTAATATAAAACCCCTACAGGCGAGTGCAGGTCCGCATTTTCTTTAATCATTAAAAAATTATTGTCCAAAAAGGTCATTGATTCCAATAAATAAATGGCGCGGTGGTAATCATAATTGTTTCCGTATTTTTTGTTGTTTACTACAAAACCAAAATCTACAATAGATTCAAAAAAAGTATCGAACGAATAACCTTTTGGCACCAGTAATTTGCTCACATTGCGGCAGCCAAGGCCAAAATAAAGAAAAATATCCTTGCCTAAATTTTTAAGGTCCTGTGTGCTTTCTTTACCCGTTAAAACAGCAATTGAACTGCGGTTTTTACGGATAATATGCGGGTATTTATCAAAATAATATTTAAAGTGTCCGGCTGTGTTATTACTGCCAGTGGCTATTACAGCGTCAAAGGCCCCTAATTTACCTTCGGCGAATAAAATTTGGGCTTCAAATGCCGGTTCGTAATGCGTGAGTAATTTTAAAAAAAAGGGCATTAAAAGATTATCATCGCTTGACAGTTTTATAAGGGCAATATTGCCACTCAATAACACACATAAAATATCGTGAAAACAAACCATGGGCACGTTGCCGGCGCAAATAACGGCAATGGTCTTAGGCTCTTTTTCTTTAATGGGAGCCGAGAATTTTATCAGATCTTCTTCCTTTAAAAGGATACTAACGTTAATTAAAGATTCTTTAACAAACTCAGGAATGAACCAATTGTTGTAAATATGGGCCATTTCAATAAGTTTATCAAGACCTTGTTGTAATTGCGTTTCAGAAGGTTGTTGCTCGTTAAAATGCCTGTTTATAAACAAACCTACCTGTACAAAACCCTGTATTCTTTGTTTTAAAGTCATTTTTTGATTGTATATTTGTACCCGATTTTAAAGGAACAAAACTAAGTAAAAAAATGGCAATTAAAATAACAGACGAATGTATTAATTGTGGTGCCTGTGAGCCTGAATGTCCAAACAATGCTATATATGAAGGTGGCGCCGAGTGGCGTTTTGCCGATGGTACGGGTGTTAAAGGAGATTATAAGGGCAGAAACAGTGGCGAAACTGTTGATGCAGATTCACCTCAGGTACCAAAAAATATGGATGTTTATTTTATTGTAAGCGATAAATGTACCGAGTGTAAAGGTTTTCACGACGAGCCCCAATGCGCGGCTGTTTGCCCGGTAGATTGCTGCGTTCCTGATGAGGACAATGTAGAGACTGAAGAGCATCTTTTAGAGAAAAAGGCGTCACTTCATTTATAGTTTCTTGTTTTCAGTTCCTGGTTTCTTGTTTCTCGTTTTTTCTTTGTAAATTGTATTACAATAATTTACGCATGAAAAAATTATTACCCTTTATTTTTATTTTATTTTTTGGTTTACAGATAAAAGCGCAAATGTGGTGTGCTCCAGGTGCAACTTGGCATTATAGGGTTTATGCAAATATGTTTCCTTACTATGACGGGCATATAAAGCTTTCTGTTACAAATACGGTTACACTAAATAATATTACCTGCCAAAATATGGTAGGAAATTTTTATGGCAAAACAATGACTCCTAACTCTCCAACAACTACTTTAAGTAGTTATGTAAATGTTCAAACTTATGAGAGTAATAAGGTTATTTATATTTATAACTCAGTTGATTCAATTTTTGACACCATTGCTAATTTTAATGCTAATATTGGTGACAAATGGCTTGGTATAAAGTATCCCAATACCAGTTGTTCATGGCCAAATACAAACTATGTTAGACCTACTATTATGGTCGTAGACACTGCGCATGTAACTATAAATAATGTTTGGCTTCGAAAATTGAAATTATCAAGTTCGTATTATTCTCCGTCACCAACATTCACTTTCACAGTAATAGAAAAAATTTCGGGGGTAGATAATTTCTTGTTTCATTATACACATTGTATTATAGATGGTCCATATTACGGAACGTTTGTTTGTTATAGTGATAATAATTTTCCGCTTTACAACCCAAGTTCTGCTATTTGCGATTATATTCCAACAGGTGTTGGTGTATACGAAAGCTCCCGCTATAATTCCATTTTTAAACTTTATCCGAATCCAACAAACGGTGTTTTTAATTTGGAATTAAATGAACCTGCCAACTTAAAAATATACTCTGTTACAGGCGCTTTGGTTTACGAAAGAAGCTACAGCGAATCGGGAAATTTTCAACTTGATATCTCCCAGGTTCCTACTGGTATTTATAACCTAAGAACCGAAAGTAGTAGGGGAGCCTCCAATGCAAAACTTATAAAAAATTAAGGTAAAATCCCCCTAAAAGGGTGCAAAACCTGCCTTGTAGCATCCGCAAAAAATCTTATTTTTGTAAGCCTTAACGCAATATGGTTTTTAGCAGCATAACGTATTTAGTTTATTTTCTCCCAATATTTTTATTGCTGTACCATTTAGCGCCGCATAAATTCAAAAATGCGGTAATTTTAATTGCAAGTATTTATTTTTATAGCTGGGGCGGACCAAAATTTATTTTCATTATTCTTGGCACCACCTTTTTAGATTATTTTTTGGTAAATGCCATGCACAACCAAAAAACGCAAAAGGCAAAAACAAAATTCTTAATTATTTCTTTGTGCTTAAATCTTGGTCTGCTGTTTTATTTTAAATACTGCAATTTTTTTATCGAGAATGTTAATGCCCTTTTAGGAACAGAGATCTCATGGATAAAAGTGGTGTTACCAATTGGCATCTCGTTTTATACCTTTGAAAGTTTAACCTATGTGATTGATGTGTACAGAGGTATTCACAAGCCATTAAAGAATTTCTGGCACTACCAAACCTACATTTTATTATTCCCAAAATTAATTGCCGGCCCCATCGTTCGTTACCACGATATTGCTGATCAAATTACCAATCGCGAAAAAAATTATACACCCAACGTAAAACTCAGTGGCTTTTTAATTTTTTGTTTGGGTCTTGCAAAAAAAACAATTATTGCCAATACACTCGGTATGCAAGCTGATGCGGTATTTAAATTAGCACCGGAGCAACTAGATACAGCTGCGGCTTGGGTTGGAGCGCTGGCTTATACGTTCCAGATCTATTTTGATTTTAGCGGTTACAGTGATATGGCTATTGGTTTGGGAAAAATGATGGGTTTTAGATTTCCTGAGAATTTTAATAATCCGTATACGTCTGGAAGCATTACAGAGTTCTGGCGTCGCTGGCATATTACTTTAGGAACCTGGATGAAAAACTATTTGTACATTCCATTAGGAGGCAATAAAGGACCCAACTCTAAACTGTATCGCAACTTAATAATTGTGTTTTTACTTTCAGGTTTATGGCATGGTGCCAGTTGGAATTTTGTATTGTGGGGCGCTTATCATGGTTTATTTTTAGTGCTTGAACGTTTGTTCTTAGGAAAAGTATTCGAAAAGCTTGGAAAATTTATTGCGGTACCAATTACATTTATTATTGTAATAACAGGTTGGGTTCTGTTCAGAAATGAAGATCTACATTATGGATTAAATGTCATTAAACAAATGTTCTCATTCAATTTCTTCGACGGCAAATTTGCAATGAACAACGATTTTATTTTCATGGCCATTGTGGCGTTGGCTTTCTCATTCTTTGCCATCACTAAAAAAACAAAACAGATCCAGGAAAATATTTATGGCGAGAATTTTTCTAACTCGGGAAAATGGTTAGCGGTAGTAACAGGTATTGCATTGTTTTATATTTCGTTAAGTTATGTATCGGCACTTGATTTTAACCCTTTTATTTATTTCAGGTTTTAATGGCGGTTAAACAAAAAACATATTCGTTCCATCATATAGTTATTCTTTTAGCTATTGCCTGGCCTATGATCTATTCGATCATCAAATACCAGGGACGCGATGGCGCAGATGATATTACTTACAACAAACCCAACTTAATTGGATTAGTTATTAGCGATGAGAAACCAAAATTTTCAACCGCAGGATGGTTGGATGGTTCTTACCAGGCAGCAACAGAAGATTACAATAACGATCATTGGGCTTATAAGGAAACCATGGTGCGCCTTAACAACCAGTTCTATTACACAGCTTTTAACCAGATCCGAGTAAATGGTTTTGTAATTGGTAAGAATGATTACGTATTTAGCGAGAGTTATATTTTTTCTGCCTTTGGCGACGATCTGATGCCGGAATTAAAAGTGAAAACACTTTTACAAAAAGCAAAGGTTGTGCAAGACAGTTTAAAGAAAAAAGGAATTGATCTTTTATTGGTGTATGCTCCCGGTAAAGGCGCATCGTGTAAAGAATTTATTGAAGATAAATATGTGCATCCGGTAAAGAATACCAATCATAATTTATTTGCTTCAAATAGTAAAGATCTTGGTTTAAATTATTTGGATCTGTACGCTTATTTCGAGAAATTAAAACCAACTTCTCCTCACGCGTTGTTTCCTAAATTCGGTCATCATTGGAGTTATTACGGCGAATGTTTGGCAGTAGATACCATTATTAAACATATCGAGAAATTACACCATTGCGATCTTCCATTTATATTCTGGCCAAAGATAGAAGTGGTTGATACGGCAAGGAGCCGTGATGCCGATGTTTTAAAAAGCATGAACTTGTATTCTAACCCTGAGCAAAACATGCAATTGGCTTATCCTCTCATTCAATTTGAAAATGATAGTTTAAAAAATACAACGCGTGTACTTACCATATCTGATAGTTATTGGTATGGCCCCGTATATATGGGAGTAGGGCAGGCTTGTTTTGCCGGAGGACAATTCTGGTACTATGCAAACAAGGTAGTGCCGTCACCAAGACCGGGAGAAAAAGTTGAAGTTTGGGAACTGGATCTTAAAAAAGAAATAGAAAGCAACCAGGTGATCATGCTTTTATATTCGGATGGTAACTTGCCTATTTTTGGAAATACTTTTATTGACGATGCTTACGAGTTATACACTTCGCCAAAAACATATTACCCACGTGCCGAAAGAAATAAACAGATACAGGTGTATGCAAAACAGATAAGAGAAACACCAGCTCTGTTAAAAAAGTCAACTCAAAAAAGCAGTGATCTGCAAATACCATTGGATAGCGCTATTAGAGCAGATGCTATGAAGATGGCGGGGTTAATAAAATAATAAATGTTGAATGATAGATTTTAAATAAAAGAAAATGAAAAATAAAATAGTAATACTTTTTACGCTGGTATCTTTTTTTGCAAAGGCAGATGAAGGAATGTGGATGCCACAATTGATAGAGGCTTTAAATATTAAAGACATGAAAAAAAATGGCTTTAAGTTAACGGCAGAGCAAATTTACAGTATTAACAAAGCAAGTATGAAAGATGCTGTCGCAATCTTCGGCGGTGGTTGCACCGCTGAGGTAATTTCAACAAAAGGATTGATATTAACGAACCACCACTGCGGGTTTTCTTCTATTGCAGGCTTAAGTACCTTGCAGAATGATTATTTGAAGAACGGTTACTGGGCCATGAAAGCTGAAGAAGAATTGCCCTGCCCTGGTTTAACCGTAACATTTATAAAAAGGATAGAGGATGTAACAACAAAGGTTTTTGAAAACATTAAACCAACTTTTTCTGAGATCCAAAAAGATTCAACTATTCAATCGAATATTAAAAAACTGGAAGCCATAGCAAAAAAAGACACACAGTTTGAGGCTTTTATTCGCCCTTTTTATTACGGCAACGAATATTATTTATTTGTGATTGAAACCTTTAAGGATATACGTTTGGTTGGTACGCCGCCGGAGAGCATTGGTAAGTTTGGTGGAGAGACCGACAACTGGGTTTGGCCACGCCACAATGCAGATTTTAGCATGTTTAGGATCTACAGCAACGCAGATAATAAACCAGCCGATTATAATACGGCAAACGTTGCTTATAAACCAATTCATTCTTTTCCGATCTCGTTAAAAGGAATTGAAAAAGGAGATTTTACAATGGTATATGGTTTTCCCGGAAGAACGCAAGAGTACTTAACGTCTTATGCAGTTGATCTTTTAATAAATCAGCAAGACCCCATCCGTGTTGGCTTGCGCGAAAAGCGTTTAAATATTTTAGATGCTGATATGAAAAAGAACGATACTATTCGTTTAATGTACACAGCTAAATATGCCGGTGTTGCCAATTATTATAAAAAGTGGAGTGGTGAAAAGATCGGTCTTGAAAAATCGGATGCGATAAATAAAAAGAAAAAGCAAGAAGCAGAATTTCTTACATTGGTTTCTTCCGATCCAAAAAAAGCCGAACAATACAAAAATTTGTTTGCTGAATTTAAAAGAACGTATTCAGAGTATGCGCCATTAAGCAAACAATATGATTATTTTACCGAGTGTTTGTGGGGTGTCGAGGCCTTTAAATTCTCTTCGGGTTTTATGAATGTGTTTTACGAATTAAAACGAAAGCAACAAGGTAAAGAAAATAAATTTGACGCTGTTTACAAAGAAGCAAAACCTGCAATACCTTTTAAAAATTTTAATAAAGAAACCGATCGCAAGATTTGTAAGGCTATGTTAGAAAGCTATGTTGCAAATACCGATCGCGAATTCATGCCACGTTTTTTAGATTCGCTGTTAACTGTGCATAAGGGAGACGTAAATGCTTTAACCGATTTCTTATACAACAATTCAAGTTTTGTAGACAATGAAAAAGCTAAAGTAATGTTTAGCGATTTTGAAAAGAGTGCCTCGCTGTATGAGCGCGATCCTATGTATCTTCTGGCCTCGAGCATATTAGTGCATTACCAAAAAACAGTTATACCACAAATTGGTTATTACGATCGCCAGATAAACGAATTGCAAAAAGTGTATATGAAAGGCCTGATGGAGAATGTAAAAACAAAAAAATTCTATCCGGATGCTAATAGTACACTACGCGTTTCTTTTGGAAAGGTAGCAGATTACCAACCACGGGATGGTGTTGCTTATTTGCATTACACAACTATTGATGGTATGATAGATAAAAATAAAACGGGGTTAGAAGATTTTTATGTAAAACCGCGCTTAATAGAATTGTTCGAGAAAAAAGATTACGGTCAGTATGCCGATAAGAATGGTAAACTGAGGATTGCTTTTACAGGCAGTAATCATACAACCGGCGGTAACAGCGGTAGCCCGGTAATTAATGCCAATGGCGAGTTAATAGGCACTAATTTCGACAGGAACTGGGAAGGTACCATGAGTGATGTAATGTACAATGGCGATTTTTGTCGCAACATTGTGCTGGATGTAAGATTTACGTTGTGGATGGTAGATAAATATGCGGGCGCGGGTTATTTATTGAATGAAATGAAACTCATTAAATAAATTTACTATACAACTTTTACTATGTAATTTGCCTGGTGTTTAACCGGGAAGTTACATGAATTAGCAATAAAACATTTTTTGTTTGCTACAGCGTGTAAAGCGTTGGCCTTTTCAATGTGATCAGCATTCGTAATAGTTACCGTAGGATATAAAGTTACTTCTTTAAATTGTCCACCACCACCTTCATTTTCTTCCATTGTTCCTTCAGCATTATCTACGTATTCAACCACGGTAATGCCATTATCTGCGCAAATGTGTAAATACCAAAGCATGTGGCATTGCGATAAAGCAGATAGTAAAAAATCTTCCGGATTGTGCCTGGTGCCATCTCCACGAAAAGGCGTATCGGACGAGCCCAGAATATCTACTTTATTTTTGATAGACACAGTATGATTGCGGCTGTAATATCTGGCGTCTACAGTGCCTTGTCCTAAATTGCCCGTCCATGTAACAGTTGTTTTGTAGTGATGTTCTTTTTTCATAGTAAATTAATTTAGTGGCATTTGCATTTTGGCTTTATTGATTGTGCCGCCTTTAAGTAATTTTATGTAAACAGCTGTCGCAGATTTATCTCCGGGTTTTTTCTTTTTTACAGCCGGTGTTTGCACGCCCTGCCAGTTGCCACTTTTGCACCAGCTTGTAATTTCACCACCGTCAACAATTAATTTTGCTCCCGGTTCTAATTTAATGATGCCATCAATAGCCATTGCCACCTTACATTTAATGGTAAGTGTAGCGCCTGCTTTTACAACAATATCCTTATACAATTGAATATCAAAATCCCAATCTTCATTTTTTGAGATGGTCCACACATTTTTGTGGTCGCTTTCCATGTCTTTTGCAAACTGTCTTAAGTTGCGACCCGCATTTGAATTAAGGTGCATATTCCTTAACCTTCTTCCCATTTGTAAAGGCGACATCCATAAATTATAACGTTGCCCACCCATTACATTATTACTTGTATCCGGCGAAGATTCGTAGCAAGACATGCAGGGCGCATTTGTGGGCTTGAAAGTTGCCTGGCCTTCGTTCTGGCAGGCAGGATTATTATTTGGAAAAACATCACTCAGGTAATCATCAGAACCACAGGCGCCACCAAAATTTTGCCAATCCGATCCGCCACCCGAGGTATTAACATAAGTGTGCCCTAATCCAAAAGCGTGTCCTATCTCGTGTAACAAATGTGAGCGGGCGAAGATAGGATCGCCGTTACCAATTGTTGTTACAATTGCGGCATTGCCTTTGTAACTGGATAAATGCCCCGGCCCATTGCTTCCATTAAATACCAGCGGCATGCCTTCTTCAATACGTTTTGGATCTACTTTTTCGATATATTCAAAAAGTGCCTGATCGTTATACATGGTGTACAAATTTGGTTCAGGATAAAAATACACGTTGGTTATTTCAAACCTGATCTTTGAATCGCGAATGTGGGGCGAATTAAAATCTTTAGCATAGGTAGCTCTTCTTTTTGCAGCATACCTTTCCTGATGACCATTTGTTATTGAATCCAACATGGAACGCAATGCCTCTGTGCCATTTATTTTATTGTTATCCATTTGCCATCTTCCGGAATCGGCAATGGGCTTAAAAATGTGAAGTGTGATCTTTAATGTAATAACCGGATCGCCTTGTTTTGGAATATAAAACGATTGTTGACTGTATTTTTTTTTATAAACAGATGATTCGTTAATGCAGGAAGGTGTTGGCGTAATTGCTGTCTTGTTGTTTAGTGTGATCTCTGAAGCCACCTGGCGCTGAGCATAAATTGTTTTTGAAAGCAATAAGCTCATCAAAAAAATGATTGTAAATTTTAAGCGAGCGTATTTATACATATGATCTTAATTAATGTTGTTTATATTTTTGGGCGAGTTTTTTTGGAGCTACGTTGCAATATGAAACCGTGAGCGCATCTTTCAGCATATCTTTTCTTATTTTTTTCAGGTCAATATAGGTGTAACCTTTTTTGCCCCATGCACCGGGTACAGGGTAGATGGTGCTTTTATCAAAGTCGCAAAAAACAGATTGCTCAATCTCGGTAAATTTTAAAGCAATTTTTTGAGCTGCAATATCAAGTGTAGCAAATATTTTTTTGTTTACACGAAAGGAAGTTTTTTCAAAATGAGGTTGTTCGCTGGCTTCATCAAACGAAAGAGCAAGTTTTTTTAAATCTGCAACGCTAACCATTTTGTATCCAACTTTTATAGGTCATTTCGTATTTTATCTCACCTTTATTTACCTCTCCAACTTTTATCCAGCCTAATTTTTCGTAAAATGTTTCAGCGCGAGTATTTGGCGATGTGCCAAGCCAAATAGGAGTACGTGTTTGGTCAAAATACCAATCCATCATACGTGTGTATAATTCTTTTGCAATTCCCTTCGATTCAAATTCAGGTTTTACAAATAAGGCCCAAACATTTTTGCCTTTAAGATCAACAATTGCAAAGCCAACAACAGCGCTGTCAACTTCGCATACCCAGCCTTTTCCGCGTTCAGTTAAAAATTCTTCACAATCTTTATCACTTATTAATGCAGGATTTGATAAAGTATTTTCTTTTACAGAATTTCTTACAATTTGTATTTGTTCAATATCTTTAATTTTTGCCTCTCTGAAGATCATTCGTTTCAATTTAACTTTATGAAGATACAAATGTTTTTTTTTAAGGCAAAACAAAGAATTGTTAAGCTAAAAAGGACTAAAACTTAAGGCTAAGGCCGGCTGTAATGTAAGAAACGCCGTAGCCCAGCTCGCAAAAAGCACCAAAATTTTTAGCAAAATAATATCTTCCACCAATGAATAATGAAGCTGTTGGGTAAACGCTGCTACTATGTAATTCATACAGATCTTTATTTGGATCTAAGCTATTTGTCTCATAGGAATAGGCCGAATATCTTATTCCAACAATGCCACCAAAATAAAGCTCTCCTTTATCAAAGTTTAAAGCGTCAAGATGGTAAGCAGCCCTGGCAGCTATTAAAAAATATCTCCAGTTATGACGGTAATAGTACTTATTGTTGTTATAATAATAGTTATCATACATTACATAAGCGCTTTTGTATCCCAAATAAGCACCAACGCCAAGGTAACCGGGGCCAATTTTATTTGGAATGGCTTGCTCATAGGATAAGCTAAAAGCGGGACTTGCATGATATGAATAACCAAAGCCAGAGTAGCGATAGTAACTTCTGCTTCCAAATCCAATACCAATATTAATGATCTTGCTGCTTTGATTAAAGCAGCCACTACCTCCATTGTCTGCGGAAGACCCAATTCCTTTCGATTTATTGTTTTGGCCTAATGCATTGGCGGTAGTTAAAAAAAATGCTGTCACTACTAATATTAGCTGCTTCATAAATCTTAAATTAAGTGGTTGTTTGTAATAATGTAAATTTATTTATTTTTTATTGTTTTTTTTTGTCAAGTTTTGATAATTCTATTAACTCTTCCATGGCAGCTTGAACAATTTCGTTCGATTTAGATTTAATATTATCGTTTAGAAACTGACTATTTTTTAATAAAAATGTTTGAGTAGAATTTATGAGGCTATTACAATAATCTATCCTTTCCGCAATTGTCATATTTTTAAATACGTTAGCATAAATTGAATCCAGTTCTGTAATGTGTTTGGTCATCTTTAATTTATAAGGCTTAAAAGATTAATTTCCAGCTCAAATATACAACCCTTAGAGGCAGCATTTTTAAAGAAAAATTAAATTAACTTTTGAGAAATTAATTCCTCACCAACCTGTTTACACTTGTCTTGGAAAGTATTGTAAATACTTCAATATACTATTGGCACAAGATTTGAAAGTGATTTTTTTTAGGTCTTATTTTGTTTTTCGCGTCTGATAGCGTAAACCAATTCGTCTAAATATTCACCGTTTTTATATAGGGCTTTTTCGAAACGCGCTTCTAATTTAAAGCCCGCTTTTTCTAATACTTTTTGAGATGCCGCATTTGTTCCAAAAGGCCTGGCAAAGATCCTGTCTATTTCAAAATTTTTAAAACCATGATCCACTATTTGAATAATGGCTTTTGTAATTATTCCATGTCCCCAAAACGGTTCGCCTAACCAATAACCCAATTCTGCATTCCGGCAATGAATATCGTCTTGTGGATGAAGCCCGATGCCACCTGCAGCTTTACCTTCAATATCAATTGCAAACATACGAATAGGAACATGTTGTGTAGCGAATGCTATGAACGATTCTCCTTTTTCTTTTGTGTAAGGATGCGGAAATTTATCGGTCATAAATTTGGCAATAGCCTTATTGTTTCCGAATTTAATTAAACTATCCAGGTCATTGCCGTTCCAGGGCCTTAAAGAAAAAGTCATAAAATAAAAATGAGATAAAGGAAAAAACTAGAACTTACTTCTTAATCTTGCGCGTTTACGTTTTTGTTTGATAATATAACCAACAGTTATTTCAAGTGAAACGTAAGAATCTTTTTGCCTGTCGCCACGTTGTGCGGCAACTCCGGAAGCGTCAGGCGATGTTGCACCGTAAATAAGTCCTTTGCTTGGATCGGCCATGATCGCAGATAACGGCCCATAATTAGTGGCTAATGCGGTTGAATCGTAATAACTTGTACCAACGTCATCAATGTAATCGGTAAATGTTTTGCGCCATGAAACTTCAAGGCCAACACTCCATTGTTTGTTGATCGTGCATTTGTAAAATGCGCCTAGGGGAATACAGACACTATAATTGGTATATTTTTTTGGTCCGCCCTCTAATCCCTGTCCTTCAGTATGTAAATTAATTAACTTAACATATTTACCTTTTGGGTCGCGGCCTTTTGGATTGTAATAAAACCCACCAACACCAGCAAATAAAAAGAAGGCATGACTGTTAGCCTTGTGCCTGCGATTTAAAGTTCTTTTAATACCATAACGGTTTCCGGACTTACTGCTTTGATAACCGATCTCAACTCTGCCTGCAAGTTCAAAAATATTCGATTTAAAATTTAAATTCCTGTTGTTTCTAAATGGCTCTTGTGTTAGCGCATCATCACCTTTTACGATGAGGTAATTAAATTTTCCGGTCACATTTATCCAGGTATCAAGCTTATATCTATAACCAATACCAAATGCAGTTTTTGTTTGTGAGAGTTCAAGATCTACAGGACTGTAATCTTTTCCGATCTGGTCGCGACCTCCAAGATCTCCTAAAAAGTTAGAGGTGCCGCCGGTAATGAAAATTTCCTTTCTATACTTTTTCCAATCACCCGGGCGCGTAAAATTCTGAGCCTCAGCAATTAGGACAAAAAAAGAGGGGATAAGTAAAAGTAGTACTTTTCTCATTTACATTTAATCCAATAAAAATAAGGAAAAAAACGCAAAAGACCGCGTAGTTATTAATAAATTTTTGAAAAGCTAATGTTAAGGACTTTCTAACTAATTAAAAAACAATGCGTTAAAGTTAAGTAAATACACTTTTTCGGTGGCGCGCGTAATTGCAGTGTACAACCAGCGCATAAAATTCTCGTCAATATTCTCTTCTTTTAAAAAACCCTGATCTATGAAAACCACCGGCCACTGGCCGCCTTGCGACTTGTGGCAGGTTATGGCATAACTAAATTTTACCTGTAACGCGTTGTAATAGGGGCTGTTTTTTAAGTAGGCCATACGAATTCCTTTCGCTGGTTCGTGGCTTACATCGGCCATCACAGCTTCAAATAAATGTTTTTGCTCTTCCTGGCTTAATGCCGGATTATCAGTAAAAAGCGAGTCGGTAATTATTTTTACCTGTTGTTCTGCCAGGTTTGGGTAATCAATAAAACGCACCTGGCATTCACAAAAATTTAGTCCGTATAAACTTTCGCGATTAACCATTCGTGTAATTTCAGCCATATCGCCGTTAGCAATAAAGCCAGCTTCGCCATTGTTTTCGGGTAACCAGAAATAGTTATTTTTTACGATCATTATTTTATCGCCGGTGCAAAGATCTTCTTCATAAAGTTTTATCATGTTGCGAAAACTTTGATTGAATAAGTTGGCCCTTTTATTGCTACGTGTAATTATCACTACGTTTTCTTCACCATATTTAGAGATGGCGCTATTGATGCAGTCTTCAAGCTCATCGCCAGGTAAATTAATAAAATCTTTTCCGCAAATAAACTTCGGGAATTCAAAAACATCCCGTCCAATGCTATTGCGAATGTTTGTTGCATTCAATAATATTCCGCTTTCTAAGCGTTGTCTGGCAACTTCCTTTAATTCAAAAAAATTAATATTTAAATGAAAAGCAGTTCGCAAATAATTTTCGTTCAATGCAGGGCTTTCGTTACTGCCAACCGGCGGAAGCTGCGCTGTATCACCAATAAGAATGAGTTTGCAATTATCGCCGCTATAAACGTATTCAAATAAATTTTCAAGTAAACTGTTCATCAAACTTTCTCCTCCCGAATCGGCACTTATCATCGATGCTTCATCAACAATAAATAGTGTATTCTTATGTAAATTTTCGGAAAGCGAAAAATAAAAAGCGCCATCTGCTCCAATTTGTTTTCTAAATATTTTTTTATGAATGGTTTGCGCTACTTTTTGCGAATACATGCCCAGCACTTTAGCTGCGCGCCCTGTTGGGGCTAATAATACACTGCGCCATTTTATTGTGGGCAGTGCTTTGGTAAATGCAGAAATTAGATTTGTTTTGCCTGTGCCGGCATAACCTCTTAAAATAAAAACAGAGCGCTCATCGGTATTTAAAATAAAATCTGAAATTTTTTCTATCGCAATCTTTTGGTCCTCGTTAGCTGTAAAAGGCAAGTAACCCTTAACTATTTTTGCAAGATCGTAAGAAGAATTTATTTTCGACATTATAAAGCGCTTGCTTAAATGTAAATAAAAAGCCACCCTTATTAAGGATGGCTTTTAAATTTTTATGAGCGTTTTTTTATGGCAAAGTAAACGTCCAGGTTTGGCCGTTAATAGTACAGGTACCATTAAAATCACAGCCACCGGTACCAAAATCAATTTCGCGTAAAGGCCGTGAAGCCGGTGTGTATTCTATTTTACCGCTAATGAATGGGTGACGGTGCGGCTTGCTCACATCCGGAGCGCAATTAAAATCTCTTAAGAGGTTAATGGCTTTTACTGTAAATGTTTCGCCTTTTGTATTTGTTCCGGTTGCAGTTCCATTAACTCTCACTTTTGCTTTTGTCCAATCAATGGCAACTGTTTGTGAATAATAGCAGGGCCAGTATGACGAGGTAAGTTCTTTCGTACGGTCACAAGCCCAGGTAATACTGCCGCCATTGTTTGCTTTTACAATTGAAATGTTGGCGGAAATAGCCCAAGTAAGGTTTGTGCCCGTTGGCGCACCTGCCGGAGTAGTATTGGTTACGGTTTTACTATTAATAGTTACTGCGTTACCATCCACAACATAGTTAGAACTTGTAACAACCATTTTAAAACCAGGGTTACGATAATAAATTGCGGTTGCCGGTGTAGATCCTGAAAAATTGAAAAATAATTTACCGGTGCGCGTGCGGCCATCAAAACCAACACAGCCGGTTGTTCCAAAATCTACAGTATAGGTTTTAGTTACAGTATTACTCGTAACCGATGCGCAGGGCGACATGGCTAAAATACCGTTTCCATTGGTCTTATAAATTGTTAGCGTAGAACTTTCAGCTACCTGGCTACCCACAGCTTCTATATCAGTAGAAATAATTTCCGCAAGATTATTGTCCGTAGCGGTTGACTGCTCGGTGTCAGGTGTTGATTCAGTGCTTTTTTCTTTTTTGCGACATGAGCTAAATGTAATAGAACAAGCAAGTATAGTAACTGCAAATCCTAAGTAAATTTTTTTATTTTTCATGTTATTGGTTTTTATATTCATCTCAGTTAATAAATATACAAAAATGTTTAATCGCTTTTTAAAAAAGTTTTTTATTTTTAAAAATACGAGTGTCTTTTGATCAAATGTTAGGTAAAAAATTCAATTAAAAATCAGTTTTTAAACTGGAAAAAGCAAAAAAACCATCCTGATATCAAGATGGCTTTTAAATTTTTAAGAGTGGTTATCTATTGTAAAGTAAATGACCAGGTTTGACCATTAATGGTAATTGTTCCGTTAAAATCACAGGCGCCGTTTCCAAAATCTATTAAACGCACCGGACGAGAACCTGGAGTATATGAAATAGTACCGCTAATAAATGGGTGACGGTGCGGTTTAGTAACATCGGGAGCGCAGGTAAAATCTCTTACAAGGTTAGTAGCAGTTGCAGAAAAACTTTCGCCTTTTGCATTAGTGCCACTTGTGGTGCCGTTGATTTTTACTTTTGCTTTGGTCCAATCTATTGCTGTTGTTTGACCCGCATAACATAAAGGGTCGCTGGTATTAGTCAATTCTTTTGTACGGTTACACGACCATGAAACAGTACCACCATTGTTTGCTTTTGCAATTGATATGTTTGCAGAAACTGCCCAGGTAAGGTTTGTTCCTGCGGGTGCACCGGCGGGCGTTGTATTGGTTATAGTTTTGTTATTAATTGTAACTGCATTGCCATCTACAACATAATTAGCACTTGTAACAACCAGCTTAAAGCCCGGATTACGGTAATAAATTGCTGTTGCAGGTGTTGAACCTGAAAAATCGAAGAATAATTTACCGGTACGAACGCGTCCGTCTGTACCAACACAACCGGTTGTTCCAAAATCTACGGTATAGGTTTTAGCCACAGTATTGCTTAAAACAGAGGCGCATGGCGCCATACTTAAAATATTATTTCCGTAGGTTGATTTATAAGTTGTTATGGTGTAGCTTTCTGCTACCTGGCTTCCCATTGCTTCTATATCACTTGAAGTGCCTTCTGCAAGGTTATTATCGGTGGCTGTTGATTGTTCAGTATCTGGCTCTTCTTTAGGGTCTTTATCTCTGTTTTTGCGACAAGAGCTAAAAGTAATTGAACAGGCTAGCAAAGCTATGGCTAATCCTGAATAAAATTTTTGATTTTTCATATTATAGGTTTTTAATATTTTTATCTATGACAATAAATATGCCAAAGGGTTTAATTGGTTTAAAAAAAAAGTTTTTTATTTTTAAGAATACCTTAGATTTGTTACCTGATGTTGGGCGAAAATTATAAAGAAAGGCTGATTTTAAGGGATAAAGCCATGGAAAATGAGGCTGGAGCCCTATCTCTTTTTATAAGCCACAATTCTCTAATTTTTTCGGTTTCAGACAAAAACTTTAAAAATATCTCCCAATTAGTACATGTTGAGATCTTAAACGCCACCGGCGTTGGTCAAAGTTTTAGTGAAAAGGTGGCTTTTTTGTTAAATAATTATCGTTTGCCTCAAAAAAAATTCGATAAAGTAATTATCTCTATTTTAAATAAAGATTTTACGATTGTTCCCGAGGCGTTTTCAAGCTCGGGACATGTTAAAGAATTTCTTGCTTTTTCTTCTGGCCTTACCGAAATTAAAAATCCTCATATTCATACTATAAAGAATGTAAAGTTCTGTTACGTATTTGAGCAGGAACTAATTCAATATTTAGAAAGAACGTTTACCCAGGCCATAATAAAACATGCAGGTGCTATAAATACAGATCTCTTTTTTAGCAACCATTCTTTAATGAACTGCAATTTGTTTTTAGACATTAATGATGGTTTAATTGAAATAGCAGCTAAAGAAAAGAACGACCTTTTGTTTTATAATGTGTTTAATTATGAGAATAACGAAGACATATTATATTACCTGCTTTTTATGATGGAGCAATTTCACTTAAATCCATTACAGATAAAGTTAGTAATTAGTGGGCAAGTACAAACAACAGATGACTTAATTCTTAGTATAAAAAAATATATTAAGCAGGTAAGTTTTGTTGTACATAATTCTGAGATTAAATTAGACGGAGAACTGGCTAAACTGCCGCAACATTATTATTTTACTTTACTAAATCAGCACCTGTGCGCATCATAAACGGAACACACAAAGGCAGGGTAATTAAAGTGCCTAAAGATCTGCCGGTACGACCAACTACAGATTTTGCTAAAGAAGGCCTCTTTAATATTTTAAATAACAAGATCAATTACGACGAAACAAAAGTGCTTGACCTCTTTAGTGGAACAGGACATATTTCTTTAGAGTTTGCATCAAGAGGAAGCACGGATATTTTAAGTGTGGATATGAATTCTAAATGCGTTGGGTTTTTGAAAGCAACGAGTAAAGAATTTAAATTTAATATTGACGCGGTTAAAAGCGACGTTTTTGCTTTTTTAAAGAATTGCAATCAAAAATTCGATCTGATCTTTGCTGATCCGCCATATGAACTAGAGAATATTCCAACTATTCATCAATTAGTATTTGATAAACAATTATTAAACGATGATGGTATTTTAATAATTGAACATGGCCCGAGAACAAATCTTGAAAGCCTATTGGGCTTCATGCAAAAAAGAAGTTATGGAAATGTGAATTTTAGTTTTTTCGAAAATCCGAAAAATAATATAACTATATAAAAAAAGAATCCTCCTCCGGTTTCCTGAACTCCATTTTGCTTCGCAAAACCTCCAAAGGAGGACACCGTGCGACTATGTGGTTAGGTTTTTATTTCAAAACCCCGATATTCTTACCTATTTCATTAAAAACAGTTTTAACGCTGTCGGCAGTTTTAGTATCACCTGTTGCACGTAAATAAGTATCAGTTAAAGTCATTATATTTTGGTGATAGAATTTTTTCATCTCATCTACCATCATATCTTTTGTCCACAGATCTATGCGCAAAGTATTATTTTCTTTCTCATCCCAAAGCGCTATCATCACACTTTTGCATTTACTTGTTTCTCCTGCATCGGGCGCGTCCCATTCAATACTTATGGGTAAATTATTTTCGTCTACGGTAACTTTAAATTTTATTTCAGAGGTCTTCATGTTCTTAATTTTCTAATATTTTAAATTCCACGCGCCGGTTTTGGGCATGTTCTATCTCGCTGCACGGCGTATTATCTTTACACTTATTTAATAATTTTCCTTCGCCATAACCGATAGAAATAATTCTATCTGCGTCAATACCGGCAGCTGTAATATAATTTAAAGCTGTTTTGGCCCTAAGCTGGCTTAATTTTAAATTGTCTGCGTCAGTGCCTTTACTATCGGTATGTGCACTTATCTCGATCTTAATGGTTTTATTTGTATTCAATACTAAAATCACCTTATTCAACACTTCTTGCGCCTGTGGTAAAAGATCGGTTTTGTTTGTTTCAAATAAAATATTTTCAATAATTGTGTTGTTCTTACTATTTGGTTTGTTGCTCATCAGGTTCAACCAAGGATCATCTAATTCAATATCTTTTATTTGATTTATTTCTGCATCAATGGGCTTATAAATAAAACGTTTTCCTTTTTCGTTGGTGATGATCTTCACTAACTTATCATCCATAGTATAAATTAAAATGTTTTTAAACGCATCCAGCAGATTATCTGAATTGTTTGCACTTAAATAAAAACGTTTTAAGAAGGGTAAGTATTTAAATTTAAAAGCACCAAAATCATCGGTAAGCACCGAATCTATCACTAAATAATTTTCGTTCAATAAAATAATTTTTACTTTACCTAAAGGATTAGAGTTTTGATCGCCGTAAACTTTTGCGTTCACATTCATTTTCATCTCATCTTCGCTAATGGAAATAGAATTAAATAGTTGGTTGTAATTAGAGTTTATTTTTAACGACCTTCTTGTTCCGGCAATGGTATCAAAGAACTTTACGTAGTTATCATCTTTATTTAAAAGGTCCAGCTTTTCGCCATTGCCAACCTCCTTAACATCTACACCAATAAAATAACTGGTTTCGGGTTTTATATCTTCAAACACAAAAGCACCTAAAACATTTGTGGTTGTTTTTTTAATGATGGTATTGTTTTTATTACACAAGTAAATTGTTTTATTGGCAAAAAATTTCTTTTGCTGAGCAGATGATAATAATAATTTACCGCCAATGTTAGAAGTGTATTGATTGTTTATTAGGTTTCTTAGATCGGTTGGCTTTAACACCCATTCGCAACTATTATTTACGGGTTTTGTCTCGGCAACAACAACTTTGGCAGAATTAAACAATGTAAAACTTGCCAAAGTTCCGTCGCTATTCTTTTGTTCCATTTTTAGCTTAACAATTTCGGAAGCTTTAATACCAGTAAATGCAAAAGCACCAAACCTGTTAGTGGCAGTTGTTTTCATGATCTTACCATTTTTATCAATAGCAGAAATTATCTGATTAATTACCGGTAATTTTGAATTTTTATTTAAACAGATGTTCCCTGCGAGTATAACAGGCACCTCTACAACAGGCACCTCATCGGTCATTTGCACTTGCTGAATTGTATTTTTTAAAACAGTTCTGTTAAATTTTGAAGCATAGGCACTATCGGCTATCATTTTAGATTTACCATCAAAAACTATTCTGCAAAATGCTTTTCTGAAAGCACTCGTGTCAATATCTTCGTCTGACTTCAATACAAATGGAATATTTAATTCATGCACCATATTAATGTCTTGTTTTTCTTTTGGAATATTGTCACCAATAATTTCCATGAACATGTTCTGGTACTTTGAATTACTGAAAGAAATAATGTAATTGTGATCGAACGCTAATTTTAGATTAAAATCAGATTTTGTTTTTGTAGTTATTGTCTCTTTAATAACACCATCTTGTTTCACATAAATGGTGGTGTTTGCAATTGGCGAACTGTTGTGTTCATTGTGACCAATAATAGTAATTTGCGCTTGCAAAAAAACAGAGCAAAAAACAATAAATAAAAACAGTAGGGTTTTCTTCATTTCAAATATTAACTAAATGTAATTTTTTTGGATTTATTAGCCAAAATTTTCTTTTATAAAGTTATTGATCGTTCTTATTGAAGCCTCTTCAAGCTTAGGGTGATAAGCATTTATGGGAATATTAATGGTCTTAATGTGCCTTAATTTTTGTACCCCTTTTTCAAACTGTACAGCAATTGCTTTTAAATAATCTTCAGAAATGCTTTGTTCGTATTTACGACCACGTTTTTTAATATTTTGCTTTAATTTATCTGTTGCACTGCTTAAATGAATAATGAGATCGGGTTTAGGTAATTGTGCCAACATCAATTTAAACTGCTCTTTAAAAAGTTTATAGTCCTTTGCTGTTAAATTAATTTTTGCAAACCACAGGCATTTATAAATACTGTAATCACTTACAATTAGTTTTTTCTCATGTTTAAACGCATACTGCATCTGTTTAAAACGCGCAATTAAAAAACTATATTCTAAAGGAAAGGCAAATAGTTTTTTATTTTCATAGAATAAGGGCAATAGTAAATTGTCTTCAAATTCTTCGGGTAAAAAAGTGGCGTTCATTTTTTTTGCCAAAGCCTTTGCCAGTGTCGATTTGCCGGAACCTATGTTGCCTTCAATACAGATATATCTTAAATTTTTTGTGGGATCGTAGGGCTTTACAGACAGCTTATCTTTACTGTTTTTAGAAAGCGTTTTAATGGTTTTTTTTAGCACCGGATGTTTCAGATCACCCGCAATTTCGCTTAAGGGTTTTAAAACAAAATTACGCTGGTGCAAACGCGGGTGGGGGATCTCCATTTTTTTGCCGGCGTGTATCTCATCATTAAAAAATAAAATATCAATATCAATAGTTCTATCGCTATTTTTTATCGCCCCCCTTTTTCTGCCCAATTTTTTTTCAATGGCTAATAAAGCTTTTAATAATTTTTCTGCGCTTAATTTGGTGCGTACCTCAATTACCTGGTTTAAATAATTATTTTGCGAATCGCTTCCCCAGGCTGCCGTTTCATATATCCCAGATTGTTTGTTAATTTTCCCCAAATGCCCTTCTATGGCCTTTTTGGCTGCGGTCATATTCTCTATTCGGTTGCCAATATTTCCGCCCAAACATAAAAAAGCTACATTCATAATAATCTTTCAGAGTAAAATTGTTTATTCTCTACCTTTAATCAAATTACAAATATAACAGTATTATGAAGCAGTTTTTTGGGGCATTTTTCGGATCGGTAATAGGCATAATCTTAGCTACTATTTTAGCGGTTATTATCCTTGTGGGGGCAATTAAGTCGAGTTTTGGGGGTGTAGACACAAAAGATGAGAATGAGGTTTCTGTTGCCAAGACCAACTCTGTTTTAAAAATTGAATTGGATGGGCCAATTATCGACCGTGAAAAAGAAAATCCTTTTAAAGATTTTGGTGAATTAGCTTCTTTTGCTGATAAAGGCGGAAGTGGCTTAAATGTTATGCTCGACAAGATCTCGAAAGCAAAAACAGACGATAAGATAAAAGGTATTTATTTATATGCTAAAAATCTGGAAGCAGGATTCGCTACCATCGAAGAATTAAGAAATGGCCTGGAAGATTTTAAAAAATCAGGAAAATTCATTTACAGTTATGCAGAATATTATGGACAAAAAGAATATTATTTGGCTTCGGTTGCAAACAAGATCTTCTTAAACCCACAAGGCGACTTAGATTGGAAAGGTTTAAGTATGAGCATCATGTTCTATAAAAATGCATTTGAAAAATTAGGAATTGAGGTACAGGTTTTTCGTCACGGAAGATTTAAAAGTTTTGTTGAGCCTTTTTTACTCGATAAAATGAGTGCTTCTAACAGACATCAATCGGAGACGTTTTTAAACAGCATTTGGAATACAATGATAACACAGGTTTCAACAGACAGAAAAATTTCTGTTGATGAACTTAATAAAATGGCCAACACCTTACAGATCCGTTTTCCGGAGGATGCTGTGGGTAAATTAGTTGACGCGGCTGCTTATGAAGACGAAGTAATTTCTGAAATTAAAAAGAAAGTAGGCGTTGCCGAAAAAGAAAAATTAAATCTGTTGGGCCTTGATAAATATGAACCAAAAGACACAAAAGTAAAAGCGAAAGATGTTCAGAAAATTGCAGTTATATACGCTATTGGCAGCATTTCTGGTGGTAATGGTGGTGATGATGAGATTGGTTCCGATGCATTGGCAAAAACAATTAAAGATGCACGCTTGGATGACAAAATAAAAGCCATTGTATTGCGTGTTAACTCGCCGGGTGGCAGCGCTTTGGCCAGCGATGTAATATGGAGAGAAGTGGTGCTTGCTAAAAAAGCAAAACCTGTTATTGTAAGCATGGGTAATACAGCTGCAAGCGGTGGTTATTATATTAGCTGTGCAGCCGATCGCATTTTCGCACAACCCAATACTATCACGGGTTCTATAGGGGTGTTCGGGATGATCCCAAACATTCAAAAAGCATTAGATCAAAAACTGGGAATTACGGTTGATACTGTAAATACCAATTTACACAGCGATGTAGGCGGTGCTTTAAGATCTGTTTCCGCCTCAGAATATGATTACATTCAAAGTGGGGTAGAGAAAGTGTATGATGTGTTTACAAAGCGTGTGGCCGAAGGCCGTAAAATGAGCCAGGCCGATGTGGATAGTATTGGCCAGGGTCGTGTGTGGACAGGATCTGACGCGTTAAAGATAAATTTAGTGGATGAGTTAGGGGGCCTAAATGACGCTATTGCTTACGCAGTAAAAAAAGCAAAATTAACCGATTATAAATTGGTAGAATTGCCAAAACAAAAAAGTCCTTTCGACGCATTTTTGGGCAAAAAGGAAACAGAATTAGAATCGCGTTTGATCAAAAAGAACCTAGGGATCTCTTATTCATACTTTAAAGAACTTCAAAAACTCATTAATCTAAAAGGGATCCAGGCGCGCCTTCCTTTTGAAATGCTTGTAGAATAAGGCTTTAACAGGCTGAGGTTAAGGATCTTCCCATAAGTTCCCCAAAATTTTGTTTTTAAGGTAAACTACCTTATATTTATGTGTTTTAACGTATAAATTGGACACACCTACCTTAAATAATTCTACCCAGGAAATTGACGAATTAAATGCTAACGCGTGGAGTTTAAACCGCGAAAACGCTACTAAATCAATTGAACTGGCTAATAAAGCGTTAGAGAATTCTATAGCCGCCAACTATATAAATGGTATTGCACATGCTAAAAAAACCTTAGGCGCTTGTCATGTTTGGATAGCCAAGAACGAAGATGCAGCCAATTATTGTTTTGAGGCCATTTCTTTATTTCAATCCTTAAAAGATAAAAAGAACGAATCGGAGACCAATTATATTCTGGGATCTAATTTTTTCTATCTATCGGATTACGACACTTCCATTAAATATTATAAAAAAAGCTACGATCTAAGCACCGAGATAAATTTTGAATTTGGTATGGCCGATGGCTTAAACGGTATGGGAACCGTTTATTACACCATTGAGCAGAACGATAGTGCCCTGGATGTGCTTACCAAAAGCGAAAAAATTTGCCGTCAACACGATCTTAAAAGTATTTTAATTAAGGTATTGGATGGTCTTGGTGAAACGCATTATAATTTAAAAGATTACAACAAAGCACTTGATTATTATAACGATTGTTTAAATATTATTGCCGAGTTAACCGGCAACTACAGAGTTGCTGCTTTCGCGCTTGATGGTTTAGGCAGAGCTTACACAGGGTTAAAACAATTTGATAAAGCCCTTGAAAAATTTAACCAGAGTTTAACGATCCGTAAGGATATTGATTTTAAATTTGGTGTTGCCACTACTTTAAATAACATTGGTAAATTATACATTCAAAAGAATGATAATGTTAATGCTATTAAGAATTTAACAGAGGCATACGAACTTGCGGTTCAGATCCACAGTAAGGAGGCGGCTTTTCAGGCAAGCGAAAAATTAGCAGAGCTATTTGAAAAAGAAAATAATTCGGCGGAGGCTTTAAAATTCTATAAGGTTTTTCACCAGGCTAAAGAAGATGTTCGTAATCACAAAAGCGCCCAGCTTTCAAAAAGTTTGGAGCTGCAAAATAAAGTATTACAGTCGCAGGCAGAAAAAGCGATCTTAGAAGAACGCGCCAAAGAACTTGAGAACTTCTCAGACAGTTTGGTGTTAATGCGTGAAGTTGGACAAAAGATCATTTCTAATTTATCGGTTGCTACAATTGTAAATACGGTTTACAAAAGTGTGAATGAGTTAATGGACGCTACCGGTTTTGGTATTGCCATCTACAATCAGGAAGACAATTCTATTGTTTATCCATTATATATTGAGGGGGAAGATCGTTTTGAGAATATAAAATACGAGTTAAATGAAGATGATCGCTTAACTACCATTTGTTTTAAACAAAACCGCGATATCGTTATCAATAACTATGAGGAAGAGATATCAAATTACCTTGCCGCTGCCGCTGCTGCACCAAAGGCCGGCAAAAATGTTTCGTCATTGATCTATCTTCCACTTAGGAATAAAGATGTGCTTTTGGGGGTAATGACCGTGCAAAGCTTTAACAAGAACGCTTACGGTAAATACCAGGTAAATATTTTTAAAAACCTTGCAACTTACACAGCTATTGCATTAGAAAATGCAAAGATGTACGAAGAGCAGGAACTTAAAGTTGCGGAAAGGACCAAAGAGTTAGTAAAGAGTAAAGAAGAAATTGAAAAGACCTACGAGAACAATAAAAAATTAAGTGAGATCGGTAAAGAAATTACCTCGAGCTTAAATCTTGGCAAGATCTTTAAAAAATTACATGCTTCCATTAAGGAAATTATGGAGGCCGATTGTTTTGGCGTGCGTCTTTACCGTCCCGATATTGGCGCGGTTGAATACAAATATGAGATAGAGAATGGTGTGTTGGATCAGGATGTGGCTACTATTCCATTAACTGACGAAAATAATTACACGGTTTGGTGCGTTAAGAACAGGAAAGATATTTTCCTGAACGATAATGTAAACGAATATCAAAAATACGTTAAAGAAATAAGAGTAGTTGCCGGCGATATGCCAAACTCATTATTATTCACACCAATGATGTTGGGCGAAAAAATAATTGGTGTTATTACCGTACAAAGTTTTAAAAAATTCGCCTACCAATCGCATCACATTGATATTTTACGTACTCTTGGAACCTATACTGCCATTGCCTTAGAGAATGCTTATTTGTATGAGCATATGGAGGACAAAGTAAAGGAACGTACCAAAGAAATTGTAAAGCAGAAAGAAGAAATTGAAAAAACGTTTGATAATACCCGCCTTGTTAGTCAGATCGGGAGAGAAATATCCACTACTTTTTCTATTGAGGAAATTATCAGCAAAGTATATAACAGCGTAAATAAATTAATGGATGCTACCATGTTTGGTATTGGTATTTACGATCCGGTTGCCAAACGTATTAATTTTAGCGGTGTAATTGAGGAAGGCGAGATACTGGAAGATTATTTTTATGATCTTACTGATGTTGCGCGTCCCGCAGTTTTGTGTTTTACCAATCAGGAGGATTATGTGATCCATGATTTTACAGAAGAGTTTTTAAAAACAAATAAGATCATTAACCGTCATTCTATTCCGGGAAGAAATACAGAATCGATCATGTACATACCCCTCACTCAAAATAAAAAGAAGATAGGGGTAATTACAGTGCAAAGTTTTAAAGCGCATGCATACAGCGACTACCATTTACAATTAATAAAATCGGTTGCTACTTATGCTGCTATTGCAATTGATAACGCTTCACTTTACACCAACATGGAAACCCGTGTTGAAGAAAGAACAGCGGAGATTGAAAAAAATTATAACGACACACGTTTATTGGGTGAGATAGCAAAGGAATTGAGTTCTTCTCTTTCTATTGACACGATCATTTCTTCGGTATACAAGAACATTAACCGTTTAATGAAAACCGATAGTTTCGGAATTGCCTTGTTCGATCCCAAAAATTATACTTTAGAATTTAACGGCTTTAGAGAGAACAACGAGATCCTGCCAAATTACCAGGTAGATGTTACCGATCTTAACCGCTTAGGTTCTATTTGTTTTCACAACAAAAAAGAAATTGTAATTAACGATTTTGTTAATGAACACTCTAAGTACGTTACTTTAGAGGCTGTTCCCGTTCTTGGTAAGGCTACTGCTTCTATTATTTATTTACCACTCTATTCAAAGAGCGAAGTTATAGGTGTTATTACGGTACAAAGTCTTGAAAAAGATGCTTACACCGATTATCACGTAAGCCTTCTTAAAAATTTAGTAGTGTCTATTGGTATTGCTTTAGATAACGCCAACTTATACCAGAATCTTGAAGAGAAAGTAAATGAGCGAACGCTTGAAGTTGTAAAACAAAAAGAAGAGATCGTTAAAACATACGAGAACACCCGTTTAGTGAGCGAGATCGGAAAAGAGATATCAAGTACTTTTTCTATAGAAGATATTATTGCAAAGGTTTATAAAAATGTAAACAAATTAATGGATGCCACTGTTTTTGGAATTGGCATTTATGATGAGGAAAAGAATAGTATTGTTTTTGAGGGTGTAATTGAGAAAGGTGAAAAACTAGATGTATTCTCTTATATGTTAACAGAAACGCATCGCCCGGCAATACAGTGTTTCACAGATCAAAAAGATTATTTAATAAATAATTACGCGAGAGATTACGGACAAAATAAAGTTTCTGCAAAACAGGGCGAGTTGCCGGAAGGAATTATTTATGTGCCTATTACACAGGGTTCAAAAAAGATAGGCGTAATTACCGTACAAAGTTTTATACCAAACATTTATACTGATTATCATTTACAATTATTAAAAAGTCTTGCATTATATACTGCCATTGCTTTAGATAATGCCTCGTTATATAATAATCTCGAGGTGCGTGTAAAAGAAAGAACAGAGGAAATTCGCGTAGCATATGAGAACACGCGCTTATTAAGTCAGATCGCTGAAGATATTAGTTCATCGTTATCTGTAGAAACCATTAATAGCAAAGTTTACGAAAACGTAAATAAGTTAATGGACGCTACCATGTTTGGTATTGGCCTTCACAATCCGGTTAATGATCATTTGGAATTTAAAGGTTTTATGGAAAACAACCAGTCCATGGAAGCGTTTTCATATCTGTCAAACGATCCAAACCGTCTGGCCGCTCAGTGTTTTACCAACCAAAAAGAAATTTTCATCAACGATTATTCGGTTGAGTATAAAAAATATATTAAAGGTATGCAGGCACCGGTTTCGGGTAAAGATTCTGCTTCTATTATTTACATTCCTATTTTCTCAAAAGAAATTGCTATTGGTGTTTTAACGGTGCAAAGTTTTGAGAAAAATGTTTATACCGAATATCAATTCAATATCTTAAAAACATTAGCTGTATCGGTTGGTATTGCTTTAGATAACGCTAACCTTTACCAAAACCTGGAAGAGAAGGTAAATGTGAGAACGATGGAAGTTAATAAACAAAAAGCCATCATCGAAGAAAAGAATAAAGATATTACCGATAGTATTCGTTACGCGAAGAAAATTCAACAAGCCATTGCACCAAATATTGATGAGTTCAATAAGAATTTTGTTGACTCCTTTATTTTATACAAACCAAAAGATATTGTTTCGGGAGATTTTTACTGGTTCGAGCATTTTGGAGATACTACTGTTTTTGCCGCTGCAGATTGCACAGGTCACGGTGTGCCGGGTGCCTTTATGTCGCTTATTTGCAGCGATATAATGTACAAGGTAATTAACGATCAAAAAATAACTTCTCCGGCTCTGGCTTTAAAAGGTATTGACGAGAAATTAGTGCAGTTAATTAAAAAGAGTTCAGAAGCTGCCGCAAATGATGGAATGGATATTGCATTATGTGCTTATTCGAAGAATGATAATATTTTAAATTATGCGGGAGCTCATCGTCCGCTTTTAATAATACGCGGTAACGAGATATTAGAATACAGAGCCAATAAATTCTCAATTGGTGGTCACTCAACAGAAGGAAAACATTTTGATCTCAATCAAATTGAAGTTTTTCCGGGAGATCAAATTTATTTAGTTACCGATGGTTACGCCGATCAGTTTGGCGGCGACAAAGGCAAGAAATTTAAATTTAAGAATCTAAAAGAATTAATTCTTGCCAATTCAACAAAGCCAATGCATCAACAAAAAGAGATAATCGATCTCGCCTTCGAGTCATGGAAAGGTGCACTTGAACAAGTGGATGATGTATGCCTCATCGGTGTTAAGATCTAATTCCTTTTTTATAAATAATTTTTCTTTTTTACTTTTCCTTAGTCGAAACCCTTCGGCTTCGCTCAGGATAAAATCCAACAAAAGACAAGGCAAAACGATCTTTCTGCCCGCTCTTGATTTTTTTTGAAAGGCTAATAAAGTAAAAAATTCTATTCCTCGGTTTTTATATTAAGAGAACAGAATTTTAAACGACAAGCGCCTTTCAACCCACGAGCCGGCTCTTCGCTAAAAATATGCATTGCATATTTTATTTACGCTCAGCCCTCTTTCTACAAAAAAATCAATTCACCCCTCCCACGCCAAGCGTTTTGCCTACCCCGCGCTCCGATAACTCAAATATCTAAACGCAGATCAGTCCGCGTAAGCACACAATGTTAGACGGCCTTTTAAAATTTTGCGTAAAAAATCATTGGCATTCACAAGCGGTTGCATGTGCGAAGATGATTTTGGCTGTTCGCGAAGCGCTTAAATCATCGGCTTGAATGGTAATGATTTTTAGCAAAATTTTAAGAAGCCTTGATTTTTTGGTTACTTTTTGATCAAGCAAAAAGTGACGCCAAAAATAAAGTTCAGAAATTTCTGGGATTTGATTTTTTGCTTGCCACCACACTATCTCGCTCGACGCTTGGCGTTGCCGTCATCAAGCAAAAAGTGACGGCAAGAATAAGTTCAGAAATTATTTTTAGTTTGTAAGATGGATTTTGACTTAAAAATCTTAGATTTAATATCACAATTTTATGATGATCATCAGAAAAATATTATTATTCGTTCTTATTCTAAATACGCTAAATACGTTTTCTCAAAAAGCATTTATCCCCGAACCCACACTAAACGTAATAAGCGATTTTGAAAAACTATTAACCGAAGAAGAGATCAGTACTCTTGCACACGACATTAAAGGCGAATACAATTCTAACTCTAACCAGGTAATGGTTGTAACAATTCCCACAAGTTATTTAGGGAATTTACAAATTGAAGATTACGCGCAGCAATTATTTGATAAATGGCAACCCGGACAAAAAGGGCTAAATAACGGTGTACTCGTTATCATTGCAGGTTCTAAAATTGACAGTATTGGCCGTAAGTTGAGGATCCACACAGGTTATGGAATTGAAGGGGCTTTGCCGGATCTGCTTTGCGCCAGAATTGAAAAGGAGATGATGGTACCTGAATTAAAAAAGGGAAATTATTATAAAGCAATTAAGAACGGTGTAACTTCTATCTTAAATTTTATAAGTAAAGAAAATGTAGGCAAAGCACCAAAATATAAAATTGAAATACAAAAGAGTGGCGACCTTGTTTACGATTATGCAAGGATCTTTACTGACGAAGAAAAAAAGAAGCTGGAAGAAGAAATGCAAGGCATGTTCAACTCTAATAATTTTATTATTCTAACTGAATCACAAACCGGTTATGCTTCAAATTATGTTAGCATTTCTGAACGTTATTCTTACAGTTATGATACTACATTAATAAAGATCGCATTCAATCCTGGTTATTTTGTTGATGAAAAAGATTCTATTTTGAAATTTGATGAAAGCCGGAAAAATTA
This sequence comes from Bacteroidia bacterium, assembly GCA_016787785.1. Classification (GTDB taxonomy): domain Bacteria; phylum Bacteroidota; class Bacteroidia; order B-17B0; family Aurantibacillaceae; genus Aurantibacillus. Next base: position 446,678 of record JAEUTO010000006.1, read on the forward strand.
TTATGTAAGCTTTATAGCAAAATACGCTGCTTTTGATTTTAAAGATTATAATAAACTCTATAAACAACAAGATGCCTTAGCTACTCGCATATCTTCTTCGGGAATTTACGCTGCTTGTATGGGATTAATTGCTGAAGAAAAACTTGGTTATGCAAAGCGTTTAAACGATTTTATAATGCTTTTATGTTATTTATTAGGAACAAGCATTTTGGTATTCGTTATCTTTTTAATAACTAAAAAAGCAAAGGATAAACCTTTAAAAGAGAAAAAGAAAACGGGTCTAGTAAAAGTTTTGATTGGAATAGTATTAACACTTATAAACCTTTACTCATTTGTAAGTCTTATCTCTTTTGAATTGCTTTATTATTTAGTGTTTAATGATTTTATTGAAATGAGTGCTTTTGCTATGATCAGCTTGTTGGTTTTATTAGGAGCATCACAAATATTTAATATGCTTTTTGTACATAAGATCAATACTAATTATTTTAACTCTAAATTATTTAGCTGGTTACCTAAAGGTGGAAGCGGCGGCGGTGGTGGAAGTAATTATTCATCTTCTTCTAATTCATCCTCTTCATCCAACTCCTCTTCTTCAAGCTCTTCCAGCAGCAGCTCCAGCTCATCTTCTAATGGCGGCTATTATGGCGGCGGCGGTAAATCCGGTGGGGGTGGTGCGAGTAGTGATTGGTGAGGTTATTTCATTTTAAGAACACACGGATTTTATGCCGGAGCCTTATTACAAACCTTAGCTCGAGCAGAATTCGCAGCTGCCATCGTCATTACCATCGGTAATTTCAAGCATTTTCTTTTGGGCTTCGGCCTCAATTTGTTCGGGCGTCCAATCAGGGTTGGCGATCTTTATCAGCGACTTAATAAAGTTGCTGTTTGGTAGGTTTTGTGTGTTGTTTTGCATACAATGAAGTTAATACAAAGCATTTTTTATTAAAACAGCTATAACACATTTTACCAGCTGTTTTATAAACAGCAAAAAGTGAGAACAGTGTTAAAATGGTTTTGCCTTCGCGCAACTTATTCTTTACTTTACATTAATCGAAATTTCTTTATGTTTTTTATGTCACTTTTGGCGTAAGACTTTGCGATTTACAAAATGAGGTTCGCAAACATATTTGAGCCAGTCTGTGTGAGGCAGCACAATTTTTCTTTTTTACTTTTCCTTAGTCGAAAAGTAAACAAAAGACAAGGCAAAACGATCTTTCCGCGCACTCTTGATTTTTTTTGAAAGGCTAATAAAGTTAAAAATTCTGTTCCTCGATTTTTACATTGAGAGAACAGAATTTTAAACGACAAGCGCCTTTATTGCCTTTCTACAAAAAATCAATTCACCCCTCCCACGCCAAGCGTTTTGCCTAGCCCACGCGCCGATAACTCAAACATCTAACCGCCAATCAGTCGGCGTAAGAACACAATGCGAGACGGCCTCAAAGAAATTCCGTACGATTTGAGTTTTAATTTTTTATCCTGGCAAATTTTAAGGGCATAACCCAATTAAAATATTTATGCGGCTTGCTGCTCTTAAAATTATTCGAGCCCGCGCTGTTTGAGCCCCTCGCAAATGAGTTGCCGGAAGGGGCGAGTTTGCGGGCGACACGAAAAAAATTTAAAACTACAAATCAAGGAATTTGTTTGTGAGCCTTGATTTTTTGGTTACTTTTTCATCAAGGAAAAAGTGACGGCAAGAAATTAGGTAAGTATTTTTTCCTCCTCCGCCCTTCGGGCACCTCCTCCAAAGGAGGACACTGCGTGGACTAACGCTTAAGCAAAAAGAAAGGCAAAATTATTTTTCAAAAAAAACGCAGGATTACAAATCCTGCGTAGCTTTATTTCCCTTTCGCTTTTTGCATAGGATTATCGCCTGTGCTTTGGCCACGGGTTTTAGCGGCTTTTGCTTTAAAGAGATCAAACTTGGTTGGTTCTGCTTTCACATTCCAGCTATTGTTGCGTTCATTAATATCGCAGGTCTCGCGCATGGGATCTAAAATAATGCTGGCCACTTTTTTATTTTTCATAAACGTTTTAGTAACCTCGTATTCGTTCTTGCGCCAAACATAAGCGCCAATGCGTTCTATATCACTACTGCCATCTGTATAATTAAATTCAATAATTAATGGCGAAACCAAACCGCCTTTATTTTTAAAGCGGATCTCGTAAATAAATTTGTTGGCATATTTAGCTAAAACAGTATCGCTGGTTGGTTCTATCTCGTCAAAACGGTTCTTCACTTCTTTGGTTGTTTCGGTTGGTTTGTAGTGGTAATAAAAATCACGAAGCGTTGTATCCTTATCTACCAAAGAAATTAAACCTGCTTCTTTATTACGTGCTTGCGTAATAAATACAAATTCTTTTTGTTTTGGATAAGTATATAGGGTATCAAAAAATACCGGCACTTTATTTCCTTTAGTTACTGTATAGGCTCTCACTGTATCAATAGCAACATCTACCGGTTCAATATCGTAAAACCAGCCTCTCCAAAACCAATCCAGATCAACCGCACTTGCATCTTCCATAGAGCGGAAAAAATCTGCAGGTTCAGGATGTTTAAATGCCCAGCGTGTGCAATATTGTTTAAAAGCAAAATCAAATAATTCGCGACCCATAACGGTTTCACGTAAAATATTTAAAGCTGTTGCAGGTTTGCCATAAGCGTTAGGACCAAAGCCAATAATATTTTCGCTGTTGGTCATAATTGGTTCTAACTGACTTTTTGGTAAACGCATGTAGTCTGTCATTTTATGAGCAGGCCCACGTTGCGAAGGATAGTTGCTGTCAAATTCCTGCTCGGTTAAAAATTGTACAAAGGTATTTAAGCCTTCATCTAACCAACTCCACTGGCGCTCATCAGAGTTAATGATCATCGGGAAAAAGTTATGTCCAACTTCGTGAATAATAACTAAGATCATTCCGTTCTTACTTCCTTCAGTATACGTTCCGTCTTTTTCTGTACGTCCAAAATTAAAACAGATCATTGGGTATTCCATACCATTAGCAGCTTCAATACTTTGCGCTACAGGGTAGGGATAAGGAATGGTATATTTTGAATAGGTTTTAATAGTGTGTGCAACAACCTTTGTAGAATATTTTCTGTAAAGCCCATAAGCTTCTTTACCATAAAAACTCATACACATTACTTTTTTTCCTTCTACTTGCACAGGCATAGCATCCCAGCAAAATTTACGTGAGCTGCCCCAGGCAAAATCACGCACGCTGTCTGCTTTAAAAATAAATGTTTTTGTTTTTTGCGCTGCTGCACCTGTTGCACCCGATTTTTCTGCTTCAATCGCATCTGCTAATAAACCAATTTCTAAAGGCTCTGTTGCAGTTTGCGCTTTTGCCCAACGACCAAACTGTGCGGGCGTTAAAACCTGTTGGTAGTTTTGACATTCACCTGTAGAGCAAACTAAATGATCTGAAGGCACAGTCATTTTTACTTTAAAATTTCCGAAGGCCAAAGCAAATTCACCGCGACCGGTAAATTGTTTGTTTTGCCATCCATGAAAATCGCTATACACGCACAAGCGAGGGTACCATTGTGTCATGGTAAACAAATAGTTTCCATCTTCCGGAAAATATTCGTAGCCACCGCGTCCGCCATAAAGCGTACGGTTGATCATTTTATAATGCCACTTCACAACAAATTTTGTTTTTGCTTTTGACGCCAATGCTTTTGGAAGATCAATACGCATCATGGTTCCGTTAATGGTATATTTTAAAGCTTTACCAAGTTCATCGGTAACGCCGTCAATTTTATCACCAAGTCCCGCTAAATTTTCTTTTGTCTGTAAACCTTTAATGGCTTGTTCGGTAATAGGTTCATATAATTTATTTTCGTCAAAATAATTTACTTCGTTGGTCGGGTCATGTTGGTTCTCGTCTAGTTGTAACCAGATGTAATTTAAAATATCGGGTGAGTTGTTGTGGTAGGTAACGGTTTCTGTACCAACGATCGAAAGATTTTTTTCGTCGAGTTTTACATCAATATCGTAATCAGCTTTTTGTTGCCAGTATTTACTTCCGGGTGCGCCGGAGGCGGTGCGGTATTCGTTTGGTGTTGGAAGAATGGTTCCTAACTGTTCAAAACGGTTACCGTGGTTAGACGTTGGGTTGTTATGAATGTTTTGTGAGAACGAAACAAGGTTGATGAGAATTAAAGAAATCCCAAAAAATAGTTTGCTGTTCTTTTTAAATAAAGTTGACATATCAAAATAGAGTTGTAGAGTTTATACAAGGCTAAATTATAGGTTTAAATCTAGCCGCACAACCCCCATTTGGGGGGATTCACGAAAGAATTTACCACATAGGCACATAGCTTGTCCTCCTTTGGAGGTTTTGCGAAGCAAAATGGAGTTCAGAAAAATGGCGGAGGAGGATTTGTATTTTTTCTATGTGGTAAAAAAAAATCTACCTTTGTTGCGTATTGGTGAAAAATAAAAAGTATATAGTTAAAGCAATTCTTATCCTGACCGCATTTATTTTTTTGTGCGGTTTCAAGCATCCTTTTTATTTAGGCGTTATCGATCTTAAATACAACGACAAAGAAAAAAGTCTGCAAGGCTCTGTAAAGCTGTTCACCAACGATCTTGAGGGCGCTTTAAAAAAAGCCCACAACCATACGGTGGACCTTATTAATGTAGAAAATAAAGAATCGGTTACCATTATATTATACAACTACTTAAAAAAACACTTTGAACTAAAAGTGAACGATAAAAAGATCAGTTATAAATTAATTGGTTTTGAAAGGGAAGAAGAAGCGGTATTAATGTATGTTGAATTTGATAAAAGCGAAACGCCAAAAAAAATAGAAGTAGACAATACATTATTATACGATCACTTAAAAGAGCAGATAAATATTGTTGAAATAGAGGTGAATAATTCCAAAAAAAGCCTCAAATGCACTAACCCTGAAAAAAACTCAAAATTCGAATTCCTGGACCAATAATTTAACATTTGGCGAATAATGTAGTGATTTCCACACAAAAAAGACCTAAAAAAGTTAAATGTTAATAACTTTACCCCCAAAAAGGGAACGTAGGGTTTGCTTTTCTCGTTAAAAAATTAATCTTTGCAAATCTTCTTGAAAAATGAAAAGGCTATTCGTCATATTATCAATTACTTGTATTGGGTTTTTTAACCTAAATGCAATCAGTGGGTCGTATGGTGACGATAAGAACAAGCGCGGAGATGATAAAAAGAACAAAGCCAAACGCGAAGACACCTCCAAGTTTGTTGTTAATAACGCAAACATTATAGAGGGAGACGAAGAAACTACAGATACTGCGCAGATACTTTTCCCGAGCCATGATCTTTATGCTACCTGGGATACTTTATCGGCACATCCTTATAACTTTAATGAGTGTTTTAAAGTTGACTCAGTTTGCATTCAATTAACCAGTATGGGCGATGGTGGTTTTGTAATGCCTATTAAAGGACCATTAACCAGCGTTTTTGGTTGGAGAAGATACCGCCCGCATTACGGCACTGATATTGATATTGAGACAGGCGACCAGATAGTTTCCGCATTTGACGGAATGGTGAGGTTTGCAAAATACTGCCATGGTTATGGTAACTGTGTTATAATAAGACATAATAATGGTCTTGAAACTGTTTATGGCCACCTTTCTAAATTATTGGTTGAGCCGGGGCAAAAAGTAACTGCCGGCGATCTGATCGCTTTGGGTGGTAACACCGGTCGTTCAAGCGGAAGCCATTTACATTTTGAATTCCGTTATTTAGGGCAGGCCCTGGATACCGAAGATTTTATTGATTACGAAAAAGGTACTTTAAAAGACTATTGCTTTACTTTACGCAAAGCCGACGTTGAAAATAAATATGATCTAAGAGCTTTGCACAGTCGTCATAAAAGAGACATTGGTTATGCAAGAGCTTCTAAAGGTGGTAAATACACAGGGCCAGCTGCTAAGAATGGTATCTATTACGTACGTAGCGGAGATAATTTAGGTAGAATAGCTAAACGCAATCATACAACCATTAAAGCTTTGTGTAAAAAGAACAAATTAAAAGAAACAACTGTTCTTAGAATTGGCCAGAAAATTAAAATTTAATTTCGCAGCCGGGTAAAAGGATCTTTAGTTTTTCTATTTCTTCCTTATCCATCGGATTTCCCCTCAAGTCAAGTAACGTTAAATTTTCCAATTGAGAAATGCTGTCCGGTAATTTGGTAAGCTTGTTTCCTCTTAAAGAAATGAGGCGCAGCTTTTGCGCTTTGTATATCTCAAACGGAATTGTAGCTAAGGGATTGTTTTCAATTATTAAAACCTCCAGGTTTTGAAAACGCTCAAAATGCCTCGTCAAATAATGCGTGTTGGTGTTTGAGAGATTTAAGAAATTTAATGTGGTTATCCTAAACAGTTGCTTAGGAAAACTATCCATCACACAATTCTCAATACTTACGTCTTTTAAATTCTTTAAAAAATTTAAAGTAGTTGGTAAACTCAAGGTATCATCGGTATTTCCAAACTTAAACGATTGCAGTTTATTTAAAAAGGCAATTTGCGCAGGAATGCTGTCAATTTTTGTGTGCTGTAGTTCCAGGTAATACAATAAAGCAAAAGGCCTTAAGTTAGGAGGGAAAGAGGTGAGTTTATTATTGTAAGAAGCAAAATAAACAAGATTGGTAAGTGCGTCAAAATTTTTAGGGTAATCGGTTAACTCGTTGCTTCCTAATTTTAAAGCTTGCAGATCTTTTAGTTTGTAAAGTTTTTCGTAAAGCTTTGGTTCAATTTTCTTGTAAGTAAGATCGAGTTTGTAAACGCGTGTCTCAATTTTTAAAGCTTCTTTAAGATCTGTGTAAACAACACAACCAGCAGGACCGTATTTATCAAATTCTTTTTGCGAAAATAAATGGAGTGAAACAAAACACAGTAAAATTATTTTGGCTTTTAATTTGATCACGGATAGCGTTTTAATGATGCGTCAAATTAATGATAAATATTAAATATTTCCCAACTGCTTTCATAACTTTTATTCAACTCGGCTTTATTTACATTTAAAGGGATGTTGTTTTTAGCAGCATAATCTTCCAAACTTTCGGTAGGAATGTTGCCTGTAAGGTCGTCTGCAGCCATAGGGCAACCGCCAAAACCGTGAATGGCAACATCAAAACTGCGGCAGCCGCTTTGGTAGGCGGCATGTATCTTTTCCTCGGCTTTATCTTTGGTAGAGTGCAGGTGGGCTGCAAAGTTCACCGTTTTTAGTTCGGGTATCAATGCTGTAAATAGCTGCGTAATGCTTTCCTGGTTCGAAGAGCCAGTAGTATCGGCAAGGGCAAGATCGGTAATACCCAATTGATTCAGTTTTTTGCACCAGTCAATGGCAATATCGGCATGCCAAACATCCCCGTAAGGATTTCCAAAAGCCATAGAAATATAGACCAGTAATTTTTTGTTGGCTTTTAAACAGAGTTCCTGGATCTCTTCAACCCGTCCTAACGATTCTTGTATGCTTGAATTGGCATTACGTTGCTGAAAGGTTTCTGAAATAGAAAATGGAAAACCCAAATAACTTATCTCGCCAAATTGCAAAGCATCTTCGGCGCCGCGCTTGTTAGCAATAATGGCCAATAATTTTGAATTGCTTTTTGAAAGATCCAGTTTTTTCAGAACCTCCGCAGTATCCTGCATTTGCGGGATAGCTTTGGGCGAAACAAAACTTCCAAAATCAATAGTATCAAAACCAACTTTTAGTAATTGATTAATATACTTTGCCTTAAGGTCGGCAGGAATTAGTTGTTTGATCCCCTGCATGGCATCGCGCGGACATTCGGTTATTTTAATCATGACTTAAATTTCTAAAGTTAGAATCTATGAGGGAATCTTTTAAGATTGTTCCTGTAATATTTTTTGTTGCACTATCAATGGTCATTATCAAATTTAATTTAAAGTTTAACACCTTGCCATCAGGAATTGCGCTGATAAAATGCGCTAAATAATTTTTATCTTTTTTTGTGTAATAGATAGAGTTGTGTACAACGTCGTAGGTATTCTTAATACTTTCTTTGTTACGAATAGTGCTGTCTACCCTGTTTAAAAAAGCAGTTTCCTGATCTAACTGAGCAAATAAACCGGTGGAAATATCTTTGCGATAATATTTGTTGAGGTTATAAAAGGTTTGATCGTTGTGGGCAGAAATGCTGTCGCCGATGCGTTCGTCAACAATACAACCGGCGGCGTAAATAAAATCTATATTGTAAACTTTCTCCATAATATCCAAAGCGTTTGAATACATGGGCGGAGGAGGAGGACCGGATAGTAGCAGGGTAAAGGTTTTAGCAGGCAATAAAGCAGTTGAATCTGTCTTTAGCGCCTCTTTTTTTTCGCTTTTTGTTTCACTAGTGCATGACACCATTATAAGTGAAAGCAATAACGTGAATGCAACTATTTTACTTTTTAAGTAAAGCATTATTTATATCGCTTATTAATTTTGGCCCTTTATATACAAAACCGGTATAGAGTTGTATAAGATCCGCCCCGGCATTTATTTTTTCAATAGCATCTTCTGCACTATGTATACCGCCAACACCCATTATAGGAAAAGCGTTATTTGATTTTTGTTTTAAATAGCGAATAACCTCCGTGCTTCTTTTGGTTAACGGTAAACCGCTTAGCCCACCTGCCCCAAAAGCTTCAAGTTCGGCGGCTGTGTAATTTAAGCCTTCGCGACTAATGGTTGTATTTGTAGCAATAACCCCTGCAATTTTGGTATCCTTCACAATATCAATAATATCGTCAAGCTGCGTATTGGTTAGATCGGGCGCTATTTTTAAAAGAATGGGCTTGGGTTTTGTTTTTTTTAAGTTAAGGTTTTGCAGGGTGTTTAATAAGTTGGTAAGCGGTTCTTTTTCCTGTAGGTCGCGCAAATTGGGTGTGTTAGGCGAAGAAACATTTACCACAAAATAATCTACAACATCAAACAGTTCGTTAAAACAAATAATATAATCGTTAACGGCTTCCTCGTTGGGCGTTACCTTGTTCTTACCAATATTACCACCAATAATAAGTGTTTGGTCTTTACGATCCCTTAATTTTTTAGCAGCTTCAACAACGCCATGATTATTAAAGCCCATCCTGTTAATAAGGGCCTCATTTTTAGTGAGCCTGAATAAGCGGGGTTTTGGATTACCCGGTTGAGGTTTTGGGGTTACGGTCCCAATTTCAATAAAACCAAAGCCTAGCTCACCTAATTGATTAAAAGCGATGGCGTCTTTATCTAAACCGGCGGCTAAACCAACAGGATTTCTAAAATTTAGGCCAAAAAGTTGCCTCGAAAGGGAGGGGTGGCGGTTTATTGAGCTTTTTTTGAAAATAAGCGAAAAACCCGGTATAAATTTGCTGAATTTTAAGGCTGAAAACGTTAAGTGGTGGGCGCTTTCGGGGTTTATTAAGAATAAAAAAGGCTTAATTAATTTGTACATAAACACTGTAAATTTAAGTCAAATTACCACCAAAAACGACCCTTTACAGGTAAATTTCATGAAAAAATTACGTTTTTTTGGTTTTTTTGTAATTGGTATTAAAAAAATTGTAGTTTTGCAAAGAATTTAAATTTAAACAAAAAACTAAAATGAAAAAAGTATTATCAATCGTTGCTGTAGCTGCTTTATCAGTTGCATTCGTAGCTTGCGGTCCTTCTAAAGAAGAAATCGAAAAACGCGAAAAAGAAAAACAAGATTCAATTGCTGCAGTAGAAAAATCTAAACAAGATTCAATCGCTGCTGCTGAAGCTGAAGCTGCTGTTGCTGCTGAAGCTGCTGCTGCTGCTGAAAAAGCAAAAGCTGATTCAATCCATTTAGCTGATTCTTTAGCTCACGCTAAAGGTGGCAAAAAGAAATAATTGATAAAATAATTTCTTTGAAAGAACCCTTCCTGTTTCAGGAGGGGTTTTTTGTTGGCTACACCTATAAAACCTACATATCTTCGTTACGCCGCAAAACTAATCCCGATAGCTATCGGGACTCATTTACCCTATGTAAACTGCGGTTTTAATTTTTTGTGTGCCCCGATCTTTGAATTTTATAGATGCCATTATCATTTGATATCACTATATATAAATAAAAAAAGGCCCCAAATTCTCTTTTGACATGAAAACAAAAGAGTCTGGAACCTTTAATTAAGCCGGTTTTACCGGTTTTATCTAGAACTTTTCGTTGATAGTTGTTAGAGTTTCAGTTTTTTCTAATTCAACAACTGCGTTGTTTTGTCTAAAATATTCTTTTACCAGGATATTTCTTTTTTTAAGATCTGTAAAAGTACGAGTGATATAAGAACCATTTCTAACATATGTTACTTTTTCTGTACCATAAAAAATAACATTCATTATTCTATCGTAGCTATTTTCTTTAACCGTTTTTCCAGAGTCTTTTGACATACTTGAAAAAAGGTTTGGCGTATTAAACTCGCTTTTAAAATTTAAACCTGATTGTGAGTAAACTTTTACTGATACGATTAAGATTAAGATGATAGTTTTCATGATTTCTAATTTTGATGGTTAATTTTTTTTCTTGTTGTTATGCTGTTGTTTATAGTATTGCAGAATGTGTGCCAAAGGCTGAAAGTCTTGATTTTAAAGGGTTTTAAAAATTCGCGAGATAACTTTTTTCCGAAAATTGGAAGATTTTTCCGGAGAATGGAACGCGGATTATTATGATGATCTCAGATTTTTAATTTTTGCGAAGCGCACAATTGTCCCTCTCTGGAGAGGGTGCCCGGAGGGTGGGAGAGGGATATATACTGAACTCTATTTTGCTAAATCGAAAACCCTCCTCCGTCGCTACGCGCCACCTCCTCCAAAGGAGGACACTGTGTGTGCTCACGCGGAAGGTATTATATGGTGCGTTAGACGAAACGATCATTTAATAAGCTTTTGCAAAAACTCTGTTAACCGATACGTAGCAAGTGTATCCGTTTTACAATAATTAATGAGTTCTTCTTTAATAATATCCTTTTCAACAGGATTTGTTTCGAGCCTAAACTGATCGTAATAGGCCATAGCTTCTAAGCCGGAAGTTATTTTAGAATAATAGATATCTTCTAATAGCACACTTGATGCGGTTTTTAAAGAAAAATTAGTTTTAAAAGCCGGATGATAATAACTGAAATCTAAAAAGATATCAAACACATCAATGAATTTATTTTTTAATTCTTCCAGCTCAGGTTTTAATTGAGGAAATAATTTTGCAAGGTTATTGATCACCATTTTTTCCATAGTGCCATCGTAAACCAAAATAGATTTAAATGTTTTTGTACTTTCAATTAATTCTTCTGCAAAATGTTTTCGCTCGTCTTTAGTGTAATCAATAAAAATATTTGAGTGTATATTCCCGTCAAAAAAGCAAACCAGATAAGGCAATTGTTCAAACGGTTTTGTGCCGTTTATTTTTGGTATGGCAGGGCCCCACATTTCCATATCCATAGCGGCCATGGGCGTTTGTATCGTAGCTAAAAATGCAGTAATTCTTTCTTTATCTATTATTGGTTTATTCTCAAAATATGCTTCTTTTATTTTATAAATAATTGCTTTGGCGTCATGTTCTTCTCCTATTTGATCAATCGTTCGTATGCCACTGTTATACCATTCAAATAATTTTTCTTTGTTCAATAAGGGTAAATGAAAAATGCTGTTATCGGCTACAGTTTCTTTCCAGCAATTACCAAAATAATCGCAGGTATACGGTTTAAAACACTGAGCACCTATTGCAATATTTGGAATTTTATTTTGTTCAAGTGTTAGTTGCGCGTTAAACAATTGATTCTCGAAATAAGGTAAATTCTTTTCGCTTTCGGCTTTAACACTGCGTTTTTTAAACAGTTGTTTTGGATTGAGCTCGTTCTCAAAAATATAATCCTGGTTCAATGTCACCAAAAAAAGATCTTCTAAATTGGGCAACGCATTTTTTAAAACATAATATTGCAAACAAGCATCTTTTAAATAGATCTCCGAAATTTTAAAAGAGCTTTTTACCTCGTATGCAGTATATTTTTCGTTCTCTAAACACAAAATATCCAACATTATTAGCGCGCCATTAAAGGTAAATGTGGCTTCGTAAATTACGGGTGTTTTATTTTCAACTAAGGTCTTGGTCAATGCCAATGCATCTGCCGAGTTCTTGGTTTGTTTTGAAACATCGGTTCCGCCCGGAAATAAGGTTTGGGCCAGATCGCCCACCTGGTGCCCGCGGCTAAACGTAAGTTGTTTGTCTATACTTACCTTATCGCGCAAATAAGGATGCCTTTTGTAAAAGAAAAAAGCCTTCTGGCATTGTTCAAATTTAAGGTACGCTGTTTTGCTTATAAGATCAAGAGGGTTACTCATCAATTTTTTTCCATCGCCACTAAAACGAATTATGCAAATTTATGGCCTTTTTGCAGATATTAAATCATTTTTTAATTCTTAAAGAATCATTAACTTCGGCTTCTTAAAAATAATTAACCATGTCAACAACACCCGAAGGCCGCCAGATCATATTTAGTATGGTAAATGTATCAAAGATACATCCACCGCAAAAACAAGTTTTAAAAGATATTTATATTTCCTTTTACTATGGTGCCAAAATAGGTGTTTTAGGTTTAAATGGTTCGGGTAAATCTTCTTTACTGCGCATTATTGCCGGTATGGACAAAGATTATATTGGCGAGATCCATCAATCGCCGGGTTACTCTATCGGTATGTTGGAGCAGGAACCAAAGCTTGACGAATCAAAAACAGTAATTGAAATTGTACGCGAAGGCGTTCAAAAATATGTAGATATTTTAAATGAGTTTGAAGAAGTAAACAACAAGTTTGGTGATGAAGAGATATTGAACGATCCTGATAAAATGGATAAGCTCATTAACCGCCAGGCAGTGTTGCAAGAACAGATAGATCAGCATGATCTTTGGAATTTGGATAACCGTTTAGAACGTTCGATGGATGCTTTGCGTTGTCCGGAGAGTAATGCTTCGGTAAAAGTATTGTCGGGTGGTGAACGCCGCCGTGTGGCTTTATGCCGTTTGCTATTGCAGGAACCGGATATCTTGCTGTTAGATGAGCCTACCAATCACCTGGACGCTGAGAGCGTTGATTGGTTAGAACAACATTTACAACAATATAAAGGAACTATTATAGCTGTAACCCACGACAGGTATTTCTTAGATAACGTAGCGGGTTGGATCTTAGAGCTAGACCGTGGAGAAGGTATTCCATGGAAGGGTAATTACAGTAGCTGGCTAGAACAAAAAGGTGCGCGTTTAAAACAAGAAGAAAAAACAGAAAGCAAACGTCAGAAAGTTTTAGCACGTGAGTTGGATTGGATCCGCCAGGGGGTTAAAGGCCGTGGTGTTAAACAAAAAGCGCGTTTAAATAATTACGAAAAAATGATGGGCGAGGATTCTCGTGCAAAAGAAGATAACCTGGAGATATTCATTCCTAACGGTCCGCGCCTTGGTAACGAAGTTATTGAAGCAGAAAATGTTTCAAAAGCATTTGGCGACAGATTGTTATATGAGGGATTGAATTTTAAATTACCACCTGCCGGCATTGTTGGTATCATTGGGCCGAACGGTGCAGGTAAAACAACTTTGTTTCGTATGATCATGGGCGAAGAAAAACCAACCAGCGGCGAATTTAAAGTTGGACCAACCGTTAAGATAAGTTATGTGGATCAAAATCATAAAGAGTTAGATCCAAATAAAACTGTTTATGACGTAATAAGCGGTGGGCTTGATAATATTATGTTAGGTGGTAAACCTATGAATTCAAGAGCCTACATTTCACGCTTTAATTTTGCGGGTAGCGATCAGGGTAAAAAGGTGTCTGTACTTTCCGGTGGAGAGCGCAACCGTTTGCATCTTGCAATGGCTTTAAAGGAAGAAGGAAACGTTTTGTTGTTAGATGAGCCTACCAATGATCTTGACGTGAATACACTGCGTGCTTTAGAAGAAGGTTTAGAGAATTTTGCGGGTTGTGGTGTAATTATTAGTCACGATAGGTGGTTCTTAGACCGCGTATGTACTCATATTTTAGCTTTTGAGGGCGACAGTAGCGTTTATTGGTTTGAGGGCGGTTACAGCGAATATGAAGAGAATCGTAAAAAACGTTTAGGTAATGTGGAGCCAAAAAGGCCGCGTTATAAGAAACTGGCCGTAAAATAATGCAGTTTTCAGATATAAATTATTAAAAACATAAAAAAAAAGATATATTTATACTTACTAAAAAAATAACCTTATGAATAATTTTAACGCATCAAAAGTTTTAATTCCGGTAGATTTCAGCGAAACATCCATGTTGGCTATTAAACATGGCGCATTTACAGCACAGTTAACGCAAGGTAATGTTTACTTATTACACGTAATTAATATTCAATTCTTTTCTCAGGATGTATTTCTTCCATCTGTAACTGTTCATCAGCAAACAGATTTTGAAAAGATAGCGCAAGACAGATTATTGCAATTAGGTGAGCAGGTAAAATCAGAATACGGTGTAACTGTAGAATGTATCACAAAAATAGGCTCTCCAAATAAAGAGATCGTTGAAATAGCTAAAGAAATTGGTGCAACTTTAATAGTTATGGGAACCCATGGTTACTCTGCTTTAGAAGAACTGGTTATCGGAAGTACAGCATTAAAAGTTATTACAAAGGCTCCTTGTGCTACAATGGCAATGAACAGCGATGCCGATCATAAAGGTTACAGTAAAATATTAATACCAATTGATACAAGTGCGCATTCGCGTCAAAAAGTTAATTACGCTATTGGTATGGCAAAAAAATTCAGTGCCTCTGTGCATGCAGTTGCTTTGTTAGACCATAATGAAGCGTCAGAGAAACCGGCTATGGAATTGATCTTACATCAAATTGATGTGATCGCAAAAAAAGAAAATGTACCTTACCATCACGATGTGGTTTCTGAAGTAAAGAACAGGGCTACTACAACTGTTAATTATGCTAACAAGATAGGTGCAGATCTTATCGTTATCATGACCGACCAGGATGCTGAATTAAGTGGTTTCTTTTTAGGTCCATACTCACAACAGGTTATTCACCTAAGTAAAGTACCAGTGATTTGTATCAGGCCAGTGGTTTCTGAAACAGACATGAGTATTTTAGGTGGTACTAGCGGTATGTAATTACTTATTTAAATTTTATCCCATGAAAAAACTATTTTTATTACTTCTTGTAATAACCAACTATTTTGGTTTTTCACAAAAGCAAGCCGAAGTTAGTCTCGACCTTTTGGATGGTAACGTTATTAAGGGAACTACCAGTCTATCGGATATTGAATTGGTAACAGCTTTTGGGAAATTACAAATTCCCATTTCAAAAGTTAGTCATATCGAGATCGGTATCGGAAAAGATAATTCAGTAAGCGAAAAAGTAAAAAGTAATTTAAAGATCCTGTCTGCAAGTACCGTTGATGATACGCGTAAAGGCGCTTATAACGATCTTGTAAAAGTGGGCATCAAAGCTATTCCATTCATTCAGGATTTTTATAACGATCCAAAAAATGTTTCGGGAGAAGATACTTACACTGGAGAATATACAATTGACAATGCATTGTCTGAGATCCAGTCTGCAAGCAACATTTCGGGTGATCTGCCAAAAGAAGATATTCTTACCATTGATAATATTTATGTAATGGGTGGTAATTACAATTTTGTAAAGTTGGATATTAAAACAGAATATGGTAGCCTGAGTGTGCCAAAAGAAAAAATAAAAACAATAGATATTACCGTTGCTACAGAACCGGGGTCGGGCGAATATACTTTTAAATTAAGCGGCACAAAGCATATCAGTGGTAATACAAACGGTGGTTGGTTAAAAACCGGCGTGATGTTAAAGAATGGACAACGTTTTTCGCTTCAATCAAATGGTGAAGTTACTTTAGCCAGTTTAAGTAATTCTAAATACAAACCAGATGGTAGCAGCAAAGCTGAAACGGCTACAGAATGGACCAAGCCTTATGCGAGTTCGGAAGATTATGAAGGTGGCTCTGGTGGTTACCCAAGCTACGGCCAAGTGGTTTATAGAATTGGTGAAAGTACAACAGAGAATTTAAAAGCGGGAGCTAAATTTAATGGCACAGCTAAAAAAAGTGGTATGCTTTATATTTCTATTTACGAAACAGTTTATAATGCCGCTAACAAAGGTAGCTATAACGTGAAGTTAAGTTTAGGAAAATAAACGCAATGATGTTTACTGCCTACAACACTCAGATAGTATTAAAAATAGATTGGAGTGAGTTGGATCTTTTTGGGCATGTGAACAACGTTGCCTTTTTCAAATACATTCAGGCAGCTAGGGTTAATTATTGTGAGTCTATTGGACTTACGTCTGTTAACGAAAAAAATAAATTAAGTTTTATAGTTGTTTCTACTAATTGCAATTTTAAAATACCATTGCAATATCCGGGTAACGTTAAAGTATATTCCAGGGTCGAGTGGATCAAAAATTCAAGCTTTCAGTTAGCGCACATTATAGTCGACGATGCAGGTAATATAGCTGCAGAGTCGGCCGATACCGTGGTACTTTACGATTATACTAAAAAATCTAAAATTGCTATTGATACAGCACTTAAAAAAGTGATAGAGAGCCGCGAAAAAAAAGTTTTCGATTAATTGATATCTCACTCTCAAAAAAACCATTATATTTAAAATGTGAAAGCACGTTCAACACTTTTAAATTTAGTTTTATGGTTGTTACCTGTTTTTTCTTTTTCACAAAACAATTCCGATTCACTTTTAGTTATTCTTAAAAGCAATGCGCACGATACTGTAAAGATAAATGCGCTAAAAAGCCTTAGTCAGGCAAACTCAACTCCCGCCAATGCTTTAATATATTGTAGCCGTTTAAAAGAAATTGCGGACAGATTAATAACATCATCTAACCAAGCGATAAAACAAAAAGGTATAATAGCCAAAGGCAGTTATTTAAGCGGTTTAGGTTATTACTATGATGCGGCCGGTAAGTCAGACTCATCTATTTATTTTTTCGACAGGGCTAATGAATGGGGTTTAAAATATGGGCTTGAAAACACAAGGGCAGAGTCTTTAAATGGTTTAGGAATGATCTACCAATCGGTTGGCGATAATGAAAAAGCTATTAAGGCGTTAGAAGAATGCAGGTTACTTTTCAAAAAACTGAAGAACGAAAGCGGTTATGCTTATTGCCAGAACAACATTGCGTACATATATCAGTCAGAAGGAAATGCCGACAAAGCACTTTCTTATTTTAATAATAGTTTAAAGATCTTTAATAAGATCAACGAAGAACAGGGCATAGCTTACACGCACATTAATATTGGTTATATCTATCGCAAAAAAGGAGATGTAAAAAGTGCGCTTGAACATTTTCATGCACACCAAAAACTGGTAGAAAAAAATAATGACCTTACAGGCATGGCCTCGGCATACAACAATATCGGCGCTTTGTTCAAAGATATACAGGATACAACCATGGCCAAATTTTATTACCAGAAGAGCTACGAAACTTCTTTAAAAGGTGGTCTGGTGCAGGCAATGGCGGTAGCTATAATGAATATTGGACAGGTAATGAATGATGCTAAGAATTACCCTGCCGCTTTGGCTAATTTCAGAAAATCTTTAGGTTTAAATTTAAAAGCTAATGATAAAAGTTTAATAGCGTCCAATTACGGCAACCTCGGAAACGTTTACTTTAAACTAAACATGATGGATTCGTCAGAGCTATATTATAATTTAGCTTACAAGATCAACAAAGAGCTAAACTCACCGGAAGGGCTCGCCAATAACATAAGAAACATTGCCACCATAGAATTAAAGAAAGGAAATCTTGCCAAGGCCGAAGCGTATGCCAGAGAAGGTTTTGAGATGGCAACACGTTACAATTATCCAACTTCTATCTATCCATCGGCTTATGTTTTAAGTCAGGTTTATAAGGCAAGAAAAAATACAGATAAAGCGTTTTATTATTATGAGATCTACGTAAATAAGCGGGATAGTTTAAATGATCTGGATGTTCAAAAATCGGCGGTTAAACAAGCCATGCGCTATAACTATGAAAAAAAATCGGCTGCAGATAGTTTAAATGTTGCAAAAGAAAGAATTATCTCTGACGCGAAATTAAAACAGGAGGAAAGCCGCCGATATTGGCTAATTGCAGGTTTGGTGCTTATTGCAGTTTTTTCGTTCTTCATCTATAAACGCTTTTTAATTGCCCGTAAACAAAAGGTCATTATCGAGAATCAAAAGATATTAGTGGATGTTAAGAATAAAGAAATTACAGATAGTATCAATTACGCTTACCGTTTACAAAAAGCTATTTTCCCTTCCGAAAAAATTTGGAACAGCACTTTTAAAGAGAATTTTATTTTATACAAGCCAAAAGATATTGTTGCCGGCGATTTTTATTGGCTCGAATTTGCTGCTCAGGATAAGATCTTTGTTGCAGCGGCAGATTCAACAGGGCACGGTGTGCCGGGTGCTATGGTATCCATTGTTTGCAGTAATGCACTTAACAGAGCAGTAAAGGAATTTGATCTTACCGATCCCGGAAAAATATTAGACAAGGCAAGAGAACTGGTTGTGGAAACTTTTTCTACCAGCGAAACAGAAGTAAAAGATGGAATGGATATTTCTTTAATGTGTATTGACAAATCAAGAAATAAAATAACCTGGAGTGGTGCCAATAATCCATTGTGGTATATAGAGAATGATAGCCCCGGTCTGAAAGAAATAAAGGGCGATAAGCAACCAATAGGCAAGACCGATCATCCAAAACCGTTTGTAACGCATGAACTGGATCTTAAACCCGGCACCACATTTTATTTATTTACAGATGGATTTGGCGACCAGTTTGGCGGACCTAAAGGAAAAAAATTCAAGAACAAACAGCTGCAGGAGTTAGTGCTCGCTAATGCAACAATGCCGCTTTCGCAGCAATCTCAAATGCTTGACGAAGCCATAAATACATGGAAAGGCAGTCTTGAACAAATAGACGATATTTGCTTTATAGGTATTAGAATTTAAGTGTAAAAACCCTTAAAAACTAATCATAAATTGTGTAAAAATCCCCTTTTGCGCAGAACAATATTTGCCTTTTACCGTTAACTTTACGATTCAAATTTTTTATTAAATTCTTATGTCAAAAATAGAACATGTTACTTGTTTGATCATTGGTTCTGGCCCTGCGGGCTATACAGCAGCTATTTATGCTGCGCGTGCAGACCTTAAACCAGTTTTATATACCGGCCTAACCCCGGGTGGGCAATTGACCGAAACAACTGAAGTAGATAATTTTCCGGGTTACCCAAAAGGAATTACAGGCCCCGAGTTAATGGAAGATCTTAAGGCTCAAGCCGAGCGCTTTGGAACGCAGGTAAGATTTGGTTTAGCTACAAAAGTGGACCTTAAATCTACACCAAAAAAAGCGTGGATAGATGACACGATAGAAATAACGGCTGATACAGTAATTGTATCAACCGGAGCCAGTGCTAAATGGATAGGATTAGAGAACGAAACACGCCTGCGTATGAATGCCGGTGGTGTAAGTGCCTGCGCGGTTTGCGACGGTTTTTTCTTTAAGGGGCAGGAAGTAGCAATTGTTGGAGCTGGTGATACTGCGGCAGAAGAAGCAACCTATCTTTCTAAGTTATGTAAAAAAGTATACATGATCGTTAGAAGGGGCGAAATGCGCGCCAGTAAAGCTATGCAGCACCGTGTAAAAAACACACCAAATATTGAAATTCTTTGGAACTCCGAAACCGTTGATATACTTGGTAAAGATACGGTTGAAGCCGTGGTTGTAAAAAATAATGAGACCGGCGAGAACAGAACCTTAGCGGTAACAGGCTTTTTTGTGGCTATTGGCCACAAGCCAAATACCGATATTTTTAAGGGTCAGTTAAATATGGATGATCTTGGTTATTTAACCATAGTTCCCGGAAGTTCAAAAACGAATATTGAGGGCGTTTATGCAGTTGGCGATTGCGCCGATAAAACATACCGACAAGCTGTAACAGCCGCGGGTAGCGGTTGTATGGGCGCTTTGGATGCTGAAAGATGGCTCGCGTCATCCGGCGTTCATTAATTTTCGTAAATGCCTTAAGCATTTGTTACCGCATAAACTCGTAAAAAAACTTAAAAGAGTTTATTTTTTTGTAACCAATTAAATGTTTAAGTTTATATAGTAATATTCCTGATGAAGAGACTCTTGTACATACTTATTTTATTGCCTTTTCTTACTTTTTCGCAGTCTCAAAAAAAATATCCAACATTACTTTGGAAAATTACTGGTAAAGACCTTAAAAAACCGTCCTATTTGTATGGCACTATGCATGTAAGCAGCAGGGTGGCTTATCATTTATCAGAACAATTTTTTGAAGCTTTAAAAAGTGTAGATGTTGTGGGGCTTGAAACCAATCCAGGCGATTGGTTGGTTAACATGGAAAAGACCGGTGAGTTAGATCAGGCAAACCAAATAGTTTCAAACAACAATTATCGTAAGGATTTTTACCGTTCTACTTTTATGTCGAGCTTTCCCGACAAACGCGTGTTGCAGGGAATTTTAAGTTACGATCCGGATATCATAAACGGTTTATTGTACAGGCACAACCGCAGTAAAGAAAATTTTGAGGAGAATACCTACATCGATCTTTTTATTTACCAGTCTGCATCCAAATTGGGTAAACAACTTATCAGTCTTGAAGATTTTGCAGCCTCAGAAATCAAGGCCCGCCTTTCTGCTTTGCCTGATAATGAATTGAACGAAGAAGAGAATTCTGAAAACAGTAACAACTATTATTATAACGGACAAAAAATAGAAGACGCTTACCGCGATGGTAATTTAGATGTTTTAGATAGCTTAAGTAAAAAAACAAGTTCAAAGAATACACAAAAATATTTGATCAACGATAGGAATGTATTTTTTGTAAACACAATTGATTCGGTTCTAAAAACTAAATCTTTGTTTAGTGGAGTAGGTGCAGCACACTTACCCGGCGATGAAGGTGTTATCGAACTATTGAGGAAAAAAGGCTATACGGTTGAACCCGTGTTTCCTAAGAACTCTAAAAAGAGCGATGCTATTCGTGATGAACTGGACGCTTTGGTAAAACCTGTAACGTTTCAAAAACAATTTGTTAACGATTCTTCAATGGCAATGAACCTGCCGGGTAAATTAACGCAGATCGTAAATTTTGAAACTATAAAATATTATATCTATGCAGATATGATCAATGGAAGTTTTTACACCGTTGCAAGATTAAAATATTTTGGCCCCCTGTTTAATGTTAGCACAGCGCAAATGATGCAGAAGGTAGATAGTTTACTTTTTGAGAATATCCCGGGTAAAATAACCCTTAAAAAAGAAATTACTTCTAATAACGGTTTAAAAGGTATTGAGGTTGTAAATAAAACGCGCAGAGGTGATGAGCAGCACTATCAGATCTATTTCTCAGATCTTGAAATGATCATGTTTAAATTAGGTGGCAAACAAACATATGCTACCGGCAGCGAAGCAAAGCAATTCTTTAATTCTATTCAATTCTTACCTAAAGGGCAAACTATTGTAGATTTTACGCCAAAAACAAAAGGCTTTGCAGTTAAAGTACCTGCTAATTACAGTTACACAAAAGTTAGTGGCTCTTCTTCCAAAGGATTAATAGAAGATCTTTATGCTTATAATACTATTCAAAAGCAATTCTATGGCGTTAAGCAAGCGGTGTACAACGATTTTGAATATTTGGAGGAAGACACCTTTGAGTTGAATTTGTTCTCGAAGAATATTTTAAAGAACTATAATTTTTCTGAGAAGATAACACGCGAAATTGTTAGGGAGCAAAATTTGCCTTGCGTAAAATTTTCTGCAAAAAATAAAATGGGTTCTAATTTTTATGGCAAGCTTTTTATAAAAGGCGTGCACTATTATTTGGTCTATTTTATTTCCGAAAAAGAAAGCAGTTTTAATAACGACTTTTTTAGCTCTTTTAAATTAACCGATTTTGAATTTATCAATCCAATAAAAACTGTAACAGATAACGATTATCATTTTAAAGTAAAAGATGAAGTAACGGTTAACGCCAGCAGCAAGTTTAACGAAGCTTATGCCAAAGAGTACGAAATTGCTAAAGTAAAAAAAGAGAAGAAGACCCCTAATGATTACGATTACCATTCAAGCAACAAAGCGTATTACTCTCCTTCAAGTAACGAATACGTAAATATAACTTACGAAAAATATAACGATTATGATTACCGGAATATATCTGAGATAGAGCAAAGCATTAGTACGTCTATAAAAAACACTACAGGTTTATTGATCACCAATAAAGTTACAGGTACAAAGGATGGCATCTATTCTTATAAATGCACTTTAAAAGATACTGCTACCTCACGTGTGATGGATGTGAAGATCTATTTTAAGAATGGTATTATGCAAGAGATCATTGCGCCTTACGATTCTGTTATAGGTTTAAAAGGATGGACAAAAGATTTTATGGATAGCTTCACGCCTAAGGATACAGTTATAGGTAAGAACATCTTTGAAAATAAATTTACTGCTTTATTGAATGATCTATGCAGCACAGATACGGTTGTTCGTCAAAGAGCTAATTCATCTTTGTTGAATTCAATTAGCATGAATAAGGTTTATATTGACGAATTTATTAAATTTATTGGAAGTAAAAATTTAAGCCTTGTTAGTGAAGACAGCCGGGCGCAGTTGTTTGTAAATGGTGGCACAATGGCCAGCAACAAAATAATAGAACCTTACAAAAATCTTTACAAACAATACACAGATAGTTTTTATTTGCAATTGTGTATGCTTAAAGGTTTAGCGTATTTAAAAACACCTGCATCGTTTGCTACATTTAACAACCTTATTTTAAATGAAACACCGCTGGTAGGTGAAGTAACCATTGTATCGGACGTATTTGCTGTGTTACACGATTCATTAGAGTTATGTAAGAACTTTTTTCCCGGCATGTTGGTATTAACAAAATACGATGAATACAAAGATGCTGTTTATACACTAATGTCGGAATTGGTAAATAAAAAGATCATTAGCTCCGCTGCATATCTTGCACAAAAAGATAATATTTTGGCTGATGCAAACCTTGCCTTAAAGCGCTACAATCCTTCAAGTAGCAAGTCGAATAGCGAATACAGCGAATATGATTACCTTGATAAATCGATCAAAGAATTAGCGGAGAATATTCAGCAGAGTTTAGATGGTTTTACAAATAACAATTTGTTTAAGGGCTCAGCTTATTTAAAAGGTCTGGAAACTTTTAACCGCAGCCCTTTAGTGAATTACGCTATCATTTTATCGCCGTTTTACAAGACAGACGAAAAGACGAAACAGTTCTTCACCAAACTTTCTAAACTTAAAACACAAAGTATTGCAATGCCGGTTGCAATTAATCTACTAAAGAGCAATATTGTTATTAACGATACGCTAACTAATTTTTATTCTAAAAATAAAATTACCCGCGCTTATTTTTATACAGAGTTAGAAAAAGAAAAATTAACTGAGAAGTTCGACAAGAAATATTTAACACAAATGAGTTTGATAGAATCTGTTCTAACAGCGCAAACGCAACTATCTAATATATACAGTTACGATAAAGATAAAGGCAAAAAAGATTCGTTGCTTTTTATTAAAGAGTTAGATGCTAAGAATAAATATCAAAAAGGTAAGATCTATGTTTACCGTATCATTAAGAGCAAAGCTGATGACGAGCGCTGGTCGGTGGCTTTTGTGCCGGATTCTAAAACAGGCATCTCATCAAATGTACAGGTAATAAACTCGGGTTATTATATCGATAAAACAAAAACCGAAGAGGAGAATTTTAACGAGATACTTGATTATTTTAATTTAACCTATCGCAAGAGGGCTATTACTGCATCTTCTTCATATTAAACACTATTAGAAAAAATAAATTATGCAATACAAATCAGACACTGAAGCTTTACAGGATTTTGTCACAAAGTATAATCAATTAACTAAAGAAATTTCAAAGGTTATTGTTGGACAGGAAGATACTGTTAAGAATGTTTTAATTTCTGTTTTTAGCAAAGGCCATTGTTTGTTAGTGGGTGTGCCCGGCTTAGCAAAGACCTTATTGGTAAATACGATTTCTGATGCGTTAGGTTTAAGTTTTAATAGAATTCAATTTACACCCGATCTTATGCCAAGTGATATTATTGGCAGTGAGATATTGGACGAGGACAGAAATTTTAAATTTATTAAAGGTCCATTATTTGCAAATATTATTTTGGCCGATGAGATAAACCGTACACCGCCAAAAACGCAGGCTGCGTTATTAGAGGCTATGCAAGAGCGTCAGGTAACGGCTGCCGGTAAAAAATATGTTTTAGATACGCCGTTCTTTGTATTGGCGACGCAAAATCCAATAGAGCAGGAGGGAACTTATCCTTTACCCGAAGCACAGTTAGACCGTTTTATGTTTAATGTTTGGTTGGATTATCCAAAATTTGCAGAAGAATTGCAGGTTGTAAAATTAACAACAGCTAACTTACAGGTATCATTAAATAAAATATTAAATGCTCAGGAGATCGTTTTTTTCCAGGATCTTATTCGTAAAATACCAGTTGCAGATAACGTTATTGAGTATGCCGTTAAGTTGGTGAACAAAACGCGTTTAAACTCTGAGTACACTGCGGAGGTAACAAAAAAATATTTATTATGGGGAGCCGGACCAAGAGCTTCGCAGTATTTGATCATTGGAGCAAAAGCCCACGCTGCTATTAATGGTAAGTTTAGTCCTGATATTGAAGATGTGAAAGCTATCGCCATCCCGATCCTGCGTCACCGTATTGTATTAAATTACAAGGCAGAGGCGGAGGGCATGTCGGTAGAAGATATTATCAAACAATTAATGTAATAGAGTAGAATGACTGATATAGTAAAAGAATTATTAGATGAGGATGCGTTTGATCCTAAAAAATTATTCAACGAAGAGGAGTATAGCACGCTGATCATTAAACGTGATGGCTTTAATAAAAAAGAAAATAATGCCGCCGATCTTCTGGAAGGCTTATTGGATAAAGAAATTACAAGAGCAGAGAGCGAAGAGATCTTTTTAAAGTTAAAAGAATCCAATTCGGTAGAGATAATGGTGGATGCTATTAAAAAGGCACAACGTGTTGAAGAGAAAACGATCTTAGCTGCGGCTTGTTGGGAATCTTGTTTGGATTTCACGAATCACTTTTTGTTTTTTGCTGAATTAGCGTGTAACGATAATTTATTATTGTCGCTGGAAGGCCTTACGGTTGTTGAGAACTGCGAAGGCACTATTGACGAAAGTACCTTAACCAAAGCACTAGAAATAGCTCAAAATTCAAAAAGCAAGAATAGAGAGTTGGTTGAAGCTCTTATTACAAATATTAAATCAAGGATAGTTTAATTTACTTATGGCAAATACAAATTTAAAAAGTTGGGTAGAAGTTGGTGCTGATTCAGACTTCTCCATTTACAATATTCCTTTTGGTATTTATTCTGATGATAAAGTAAAACATCATGTATGCTCTGCAATTGGTGAATATATTATCGATCTTTTTGAATTAGAGAGCCAGGATCTTCTAGATATTGACCGTTCTGTATTTGACCAAAAATATTTAAATGCTTTTATTGAATTAGGTAAACCTGTTACCAATAAAATAAGAACACGATTGATAGAGATCTTATGTGATGAAAAATCTGTTCTAAGAACAGACGAAAAATTATTCGATGCTGTTTTCAAAAAACAAAGCAGCGTTAAAATGCTCATGCCTGTTCATGTTGGAGACTATACCGATTTTTACAGCAGTATCGATCACGCTACTAATATTGGCACCATGATCCGCGATCCAAAGAATGCGTTAATGCCAAACTGGAAACATTTGCCGGTAGGTTATCATGGCCGCGCTTCTTCAATCACAGTTTCGGGCACAAATTTTCACCGTCCTAAAGGACAACAAAAACCTGCGGACGCTGAAAATCCTGTTTTTGGTCCAACAAAATTATTAGATATTGAATTAGAAACTGCTTTTGTTATTGGCAAGTCAACGCAAATGGGCGATTCTATTTCTACTGAAAAAGCAGATGATCATATTTTCGGCATGTGTTTGTTTAACGACTGGAGTGCGCGTGATATTCAAACCTGGGAGTATATTCCATTAGGGCCTTTTTTAGCGAAGAATTTTGCGAGCACGGTTTCCCCATGGATCGTAACTTTGGAGGCATTAGAACCTTTCCGCACCAAAGGATATGTGCAGGAGCCAAAGGTATTACCGTATTTAGAATACAAGGGTGATAAAAATCTAGACATCAAATTAGATGTTTTCTTAAAGCCACAAAATGGCGAAGAGAATAAGATCTGTTCTTCTAATTACAAATACATGTACTGGACCATGGAGCAACAGTTAGCACACCATACTGTTAACGGTTGTAATGTAAACGTGGGCGATATGATGGCGAGCGGCACTATTAGCGGTCCTGATCCAAGTGAGTTTGGAAGCATGATGGAATTAACATGGCGTGGCACAAAACCAATTACTTTAAAAGATGGTACCGAACGTAAATTTGTGAACGATAATGATACAATTATTATTCGCGGCTATTGCGAGAAAGAAGGTAAGCGTGTTGGTTTTGGAGAATGTGTAGCTACTTTGTTGCCGGCAAAAAACTGACATAATTGTTGCGAACAATGCCACTTATTTGCTTTTTTTGACCAGGTATGAAAGTGACCATTTTTTAAGTTAAATATCAGTAACTTTAATTAAAGTTTAAATTCATTTTCAAATGAAAAGAAATGCTACTTTTTTTAATTTAAGAATAGTTATAATTAGCTTTTACTTAATTTTATTTTCTTCAAATTATTTGTTTGCAAAGGAAGTCCCTTCAATACTTGCTAAAACGGTTGCCGAGAATTTCCTAAAACAATATTCCAAAAGTAAAAATGTTAACTGTGAATTAAAATATATTGCTTTTGATTCAAACAATACACCACTTTATTATTCATTTGATATAAATAAGTCGGGCTTTGTTATAGTTAGCGCCGAAGATTCGGGAGATCCCATAATTGCTTATTCAAATGAAAAACCGTTCGAGATCCCCGATCCAAAATCGCCCGCTGCGTTTTGGTTGTCAAAACGTGCAGATGAAATTAAATTCTTGAAGCAAAATAATGCTAAGGCTAACGCTCAAATTTCAGCAAACTGGAATAAGTATTTGCAGGCGACAACAAATGCAAAATTAAATTCCGTAAACACAGTTACAGTTCCACCGTTAACGTCAACTACTTGGGCTCAATACCCTTTTTACAATGCGTATTGCCCCGGAGGCTCAGTAGCAGGATGCTGTCCGGTTACCATGGCGCAAATAATGAAGTATTGGTCTCACCCGGTGCAGGGAACTGGTTCAAGTTCTTATAATTCAGCTAATTTCGGACCACTAAGTGCAAATTACGCTGCTCATACATACAATTGGAATAATATGCCGGCCGCTGTAACAAGTTTAAATGCTGACGTTGCTCAGTTGATGTTGGATTGTGGAGTAAGTATAGAAGCAACGTATTCACTTTTACAAACCGGCGGTGCTGTTATTAATTTGGATAATGCTGTTTCTGCCGAACATTCCTATGCCACTTATTTTGGCTACAACACTTCGCTTTTAGGAGTTTACAGATCATCATATTCTGATCCGGTATGGTTATCAATGATAAAAAACGATCTGAATTTATGCAGACCTGTACAATACTTTGGTGTAGATACTGTTGGTGTTACCGGACATACGTGGGTATTGGATGGCTATGATCAAAGTGATTTCTTTCATATGAATTGGGGTTGGAATGGCGGTAATAATGGGTATTTTAATATTAATTCGTTAAACCCCAATGTATATAATTTTACAAGTTTTCATGAAGGCTTGTTTGGTATCGTTCCAACTGCTACAAATTCACTTGATGCAGGAATAGTTTCTATTTCGCCTAATAGTGCATGTTCAAACAGTTTCTACTCTCCAATGATTAAACTTCGTAATTATGGAATAAATCCAATTACTTCTTGTACTATAAATTATAAATTAGATAACGGCGTAGTACAAAGTATTCCCTGGACAGGTTCTTTGGTTACTGGCCAATGGAATAACATAACAGTTACTAATTACACTTTATCCGGCACCGACCATAGTTTTAAATGTTTTATTACAAATGTGAATAATAGCGCGGATGTGAATTTGTTAAATGATACAATGATCTATAATTTCTCAATTTTTAGTTCTGATAATTTACCCATATCTGAAGGATTTGAAAATTCAACAACAACTTTAAATCATTGGAAGGTTTTACTTTCCGGTGCCAACGATTGGGCATTCACGAATCAGGCATCTGCAAGTGGTGTGAGATCTTTAATGATTGATAATTTAACCAATACACCCGGTAATGTAAGCGTTTTACAAGGACTGAATAGTTACGATTTTTCGAATACTGCTGATCCTTTTATTTTTTTCAAGGTAGCCTATCAACGGAAAGCTACAAATAATAACGACAAGTTAATGCTTCAGGTCTCAAATGATTGCGGTATTAGTTGGGTAACAAAATGGAGCAAGCAGGGTGCAGCACTTGCAACTACTACTGTATTGTCGGGATCAAATTTTATTCCTTCAACAACTGACTTTGTGCAACATATAACGAATGCTGCATATACCAGCAATACTGTTTTTCGCTGGGTGTTTATAGCTGATGCAGCTAATCCAGGGAATAACATTTATATTGATGATATTAATATTTATGATACATCAGCGGTATCGGCAGTTGGAATCGAGGAACAAAAATTTGATCTTATTAATAATTTTGAAATTTATCCAAACCCAAGTAATAGTGAGACCTTTTTGAAATTTAATTTAATTAAACCTGCATCGGTTGAAATAAAAGTTACAAATATTTTAGGTGAGGAATTTATTGTAATGGATAAAATACAATCAGCTTCCGGTGACCAAATAATATCTATTAATAAAGAAAGTATATTAGCCAAAGGAATATACATGGTAACGATTTATATTAACGATATAAAATTAACTCGTAAATTAGTTGTTGACTAATAACTTTACAGATCAGTCGTTAAATTTTTCAAATTAATTCAAGAGACAATAAGTTTTTCTCATGGCAAAAAAAACAAACGATGCCACATACGATTACTCTTGCTTTATGGTGCTTGCTTATGAATATGGTGAGAACAAAATAAAAGATTCTGAAAAGAAGATCAAGGCCAAACTTAAATACAACAAGCTTGGTGCTTATGATGAAGCGCGTGTAAATAAACTTCGTGAATTAAAAGAAGAACTTTCTAAAGAGATCCAATTACAGAATAGATCCGTCTATTTTAAGAAATCAGCAAACGAGTTTTGTGACATGGAGGATTTTAATTATAAAAAAATGGCCGATGATCTTTCTAAAAAATATTCTACTATTGATAGGAAAGAAGTAGATTCTATTGTGGGAACAGCCGTGCATTTGTTCCATTGTCGTTAATACAATCAGGTGGCCTCAAAGAAATTTCGTACGATTTGAGTTTTAATTTTTTATTCTGGCAAATTTTAAGGGCATAATCCTTTTAAAATATTTAGGCGGTTAGCTGCTCTTAAAATTATTTGAGCCCACGTTGTTTGAGCCCCCTCGCAAACGAATTGCCTGAAGGGGCGAGTTTGCGAGCGGCTTAGGGCGGAGCGTTAAGAAAATGTTTGGCAAACATTTTTAGCGACGAGCCAGCCTGCGTGCAAACAAAACTACAAATCAAGCTACGCACAAGCCGGCTCAAATAAGCACAGCTTATTTGCCCTTTGTGAGCCTTGATTTTTTGCTTACTTTTTGATCAAGCAAAAAGTGAGGACAAAGATAAGTTTAGAAATTATTTAGGAGTGATTTTCTTGTTGCAAAAACAGTTTCGTTAGCTATCAGAGTATTTAATGCTATGCGTTGAAGCTAACCAAACATCGCTTTAACCAGCCTGTTCTCAAGTTTGCAGGCTTTGCAATCAATGGTGTTTACGGGATGTTCAGGAATTTCATTTTCAACCCCACAACCCATACAATTAAATTTGCTTTTAATGATATTGGTCTTGTGACATTCTTCGCAATGAACCTTTAACGAGTTTTCAGGAACAAACAATTCTGCTTTGCAAAACTGGCAAGGGGTTTTGTTTCCCTCTACTTTTATCGGATCAATATAGTCTGCATCAAAACCAGTTTGTTTTAAAAATGTTTTTCCGTCTTTTTCATTTAAATACGGCAACCAAATTTGCACAAGGGTTGAGATCTTCATTTTAAGATTCGCGTCATACGGAAATACTTTATGCATCAATGCATAGTCAGGATTATCGTAAAATAATTTAAACTCTTCTTTTAAGTAATCTATGTAAGAGTTTATCATTCTAAAAAAACCTTCGCCTTTTACTTTTGATTGGCCTTTTTCAGTATAATATTCCATATCACTTTGTAAATGTTGTTGCTTTTTTGCTTTTTTTTGATACTCCGGATCAAAAGCAGCAATAGTGGCCGAATCGGCGCAAATAGCTAAAAAAGGCTGATAGAAATTATCATCAAAATTTATTGTTGGTGGTAAATATTCAGGGTAAAGGCGGTAATAAACATCCCAGTATTTTACCTGTAACTCGTAATATTCTTTTTTATCTTTTTTAATTAAGCTTTCATTTAATTTACTTTGAAAACTAAGGTTTGCTTTTTGATATTTCTCTGCGCGTTTTGGATCAGAGTTCCAGGCTTGCAGGCTCATGGTATAATCCAGGTCTGTAAAGTTACCGCAGTAATCACAAATAATGTAAGGCGATTTATAAGCGTTTACTTTTGGCGCGCCACAATTGTTACAAGTAAATTTTTTTATCTTCATAACAATCTACTTTTATCATTTAAAACGAGTGACCCATTTTTTCTTTCTTGGTTTGCAAATATTTTGCGTTATGTGGATTAGATTGAATGATAATAGGAACGTTCTCTACTATCTCTAAACCGTAACCAATAAGGCCCGCGCGCTTTTTAGGGTTATTGGTAAGCAATTTAATTTTATGTAACCCAAGGTCACGTAAAATTTGTGCACCAATACCGTAATCACGTTCATCCATTTTAAAGCCAAGTTCAATGTTTGCTTCAACAGTATCTCTACCGTTTTCCTGAAGCTTGTATGCTTTTAATTTATTTAGTAATCCAATGCCGCGACCTTCCTGATTCATATATACAATAACACCCTTGCCGGCTTTCTCAATCATTTCCATAGCGGCATGCAATTGCGGACCACAGTCGCAGCGACAACTTCCAAACACATCGCCCGTAACACAACTCGAGTGCACACGAACTAATACAGCCTCATCTTTTTCCCATTTACCTTTTACCAATGCCATATGCTCCTGACCGTTAGTTTGTACTTTGTAAGCAATTAGATCAAAGTCGCCCCAATTAGTTGGCATCTTCACTTCAACAACACGTTCAACAATTGTTTCTTTAGCTAAACGGTAGCTGATAAGGTCTTTTATGGTAATTATTTTAAGATCAAAACGCGCTGCGATCTTTACAAGGTCAGGCAAGCGAGCCATGCTCCCGTCTTCATTCATGATCTCTACCAACGCACCACAAGGGTCAAATCCTGCTAAACGTGCAAGATCTATGGTTGCCTCTGTATGACCTGTTCTTCTTAATACGCCGGCTTCTTTTGCTTTTAAAGGAAAAATATGCCCTGGTCTTCCAAAATCACTTGCTTTTTTTGTAGGATCAATTAATGCTAAAATTGTTTTACTTCTGTCGGACGCAGAGATTCCGGTAGTACAACCAAAACCCAAAAGATCTATAGAAACGGTAAATGCAGTTTCGTGCGAGCTGGTGTTTGCGCTCACCATCATATCTAATTGCAATTCTTTTGCTTTTTGTTCGGTAATAGCGGTGCAAATTAATCCACGGCCATGTGTAGCCATAAAATTAATTACCTCGGGTGTTGCATTTGCTGCAGCGGTAATAAAATCTCCTTCGTTCTCACGATCCTCGTCATCAACAACTATAATAACCTTACCTTTGCGAATGTCCTCTAAGGCTTCGTCAATTGTATTTAATTTAAACTCGCTCATAATGTGTTACAAATTTACTTAATTTAACCCTTAATTTGCCTAATATATTTGATACAACTTCTAAATAACCTTAAAATAGAACTGCAAAAGCCTTTGCCCGGATGGCCTGCGCAGTATGGCATGGCGCATGTTACACGTAACAAGATAGATGTGGCTGATCTTGCAGAAAAACAGTACAGACCAAGTGCTGTAATGGTATTATTTTGTTTGGATGGAGAAGATAATGTATACATTCCGTTAATTGAGCGGTTCTCTTATAAAGGAGCACATAGCGCTCAGGTGAGTTTTCCGGGAGGCAAATACGAACCAGAGGATGGCAATTTGCAGAACACGGCTTTACGCGAATGTTTTGAAGAGATCGGTCTGCGGGATGAAGTTGAAGTAATTGGAAAATTGACGCAATTGTATATTCCTGTAAGTGGTTTTGTAGTTGAGCCTTATGTTGGCTTTTGTAGAATAAAAGATCCAAAGATAATTCCGCACGAAAGAGAGGTAAAGAATGCTTTAAAATTACCATTGCACAGATTGATGGATGACAATACGATAGAGCAGGGGACTGTTGACGCAGATGGGCTTAAAATAAAAGCCCCCTACTTTTTGGTAGAGGGCAATAAGGTTTGGGGTGCAACAGCTATGATACTTAACGAGCTAAAAACGATCTTACGAACTATTTCGTAAAGTCGGTTAAGGTGTTATCGTAACATAAATAGTATTTTCCTTTTTTAAGATTATCAATATTTACTTGGTTTCCGTAGCCTTTTTTAACTACATCACCGTAGGCATCAAATACCTCGTAGGCAGTTTCCATACTAAAATCGATACTTTTACCGCTTTTTGGAATTGCAAAAGATGGTTTTTCAGTTGTAGATTTTAAAGTTACTTCCTGAGAATATTTTGAGAATGAATTTAAACCTTTTTGTTTTACGCGGTATTTATTTTCGCCGCTGTGCATTGTAACCTGGAAAGAGTACTCATGTGGTTCAGGACTTCCAACACCATCCATTTCGCCAATCGGGATCCATTTGTTCCACTTAAACTGTTCGATGATATAAGGTAAAGAACCTGTTTCGTTTTTTGAATTCCATTTTAAAACACCCGTTGGTGAAATGTTCATGGTTAAAATCTCGAAAGTTGGTTTTGATTTAAGATCTTCTAAGTTCAATACTTTAGGTACGCAGTTGTCTTTATGTACAATCTCAATAACAACTTTTTGACCGTACTTTAATTGCAAAGCAGCAAGATCGATCTCAAAAGCACTGGAGTTGGTCTCATCAGTGGTGATCTTACCATTTACTTTAATTTCCTGCGCGCAAAAACCTACACCATTAACGCCGTAAGCGTTTTGTACAAAAACGTTCTTATTTTGGTATTTTCCCTCAATAACAAGTGTAGCAGCGTCAGCAAGAGCGCCAAAGCCTAAAAAACAAGCTATAATTAAGGATTTTTTCATTTTTCGTATCTACTATTTTTGTAGACAAATATAGCAATTCTATCGATGGTTTTTATAGAAATTTCCTTATTTTAACAATTATATAGAGAATTGTTAAAAAACTTAATATTCCGATAAGAATAAGGTAAGGTTTATTAAAATGCACTTTTGTGGCTTTCCTGTCTTTACGGTAGCTCCAGACAAGGTAGACTATAAAAACCACTAAAAAAACGAGGGTAAAAACTATCCTTCCGGTTGTGAACATAATTATCAACAAAGGTATGTAATAATTTGCTGTTTTTGGCTTGATTGGTCTTAAAATTATAACAAACTTCAAAGCTGCAAACGTGAAGTTAAAGATCAACATAACTCGTACCCTTCTTATTTTCCTATCTATTTTTAGTCTTTCTAAATTAAATGCCTCTAAAGTTGAGACTGGTTTTAAAGCACTTTCTATATACGATTACTTTAAAGCTAAGAAATTATTCACCGGCAATTTTAATTATAAGCATGATCCGTATTCTTCTTATGGGTTGGCGGTAATTTATTCCCGCAACGATAATCCTTTTTTTAATCTAGATTCGGCGTCAAAATATGCGGCACTGAGTTACAATTTTTTCTTTGTAAAACGCGAGAAGAAAGAATTCTCTCAATTTAAAATTGACAGCGCTTCTATTTTAAATTTGGTAGATTCTGTTGCCACAAAAGCTTTTCAAAAATTAAAGAAAGAAGCTTCGGCAGAAAAATGCAACAAGTTTTTAAAACAGAATTATTTAGCCAACCAAAATTTATTAAGCGAAGTTATTTATTTGCGCGACGAACAGGATTATAATGAGGCTCTGAGATACAATGATAGCAAGCAAACCAAGGAGTTTGTAATTACCCACCCGCAAAGTTCTTTTGTGCAGGAGGCGTTGTTATTAATTGACAGACAGATCTTTGATGAATCAACCAAAGATAATTCAGATGTGTCGTACATCAATTTTATAAAAGTAAATCCAAAAAACATTTTATTGAATTCGGCATACGAAAAATTATTTTCTATCTACAGGGAGCGGTCAGATGTTGGCGGACTTAAGACTTTCGTTGCTAACTATCCAAAAGCACCACAAAATTTAGAGGCCTGGAAATTATTATTTGCCTTAACGGTAAAATCATTTTCAAATAGTGAGCTTGAGAAATTTTTAGAAGAGAATCCAAACTTCCCTTTAAAAAATTCTATTTTAAAAGAGTTGGAGTTAAATAACCTGGTGCTTTACCCTTACGAAAAAGATGATCTTTTTGGTTTTATTGATACAAGTGCTAAAATGATCATTCCTCCTGTATTTGACGCTGTGAGCGGATTTTCAGAAGGCCTCTCCGTAGTTAACAGGAACGACACCGTTTATTATATCAACAAAGAAAATACCGATGCCTTTGGACAGATCTTTACGGAGGGCTACACGTTTAATAACGGCATTGCGCCCGTAAAATTTGGTAAACAATGGAGTTTTATTAATAGACAAGGACAAATCATCTCACAGGTGTACGATGAGATAAACGAGATCTCGGATAATTTTTACACCGTAAAACTAAATGGAAAATTTGGCGCGCTAAATAATTTTGGGCAGGTAATTTTAGAACCAAAATTTGAAGAGCTGGGCGATTTTAAAAATGGTTTTGCCTATTACCGTTCAGAGAATAAAAGTGGTTTTGTGTCGAAAGATGGTTATCTGCACAAGCCGGAATTCGACTGGCTTTCGGACTTTGATGCAGACAAGATCGCTATTGTAAAAATCGGAAATGGATACGGTTTAATTAATGCAAGCGGTAAAATAATTTTAGAAGCAAAATACGAGCAGGTTATAAAAGCAAGCAAAGGTGTTTTTATGGTAGTGCTAAATAATTTATACGGTTTTTATAATAGTAACGGTTGTTTTTTAAGCGCCGTTGCCTACGATTTTGCAAAAGAAAAACCTGCAGATTTTTATACCAACGGTTTGGTATTTAAACTCATTAAAAAGAACCAACAGGCGCTGATGGACGCCAATGGCCGCAATAGTATTGATTTTGGCGTATATGATGAAATTAATTTTGCATCAAACGGATTGATACGCGTGAAGAATAAAAATAAATACGGTTATGTGGATCGTAAACTAAACCTGGTTATTCCCTATAAATACAGTAAAGCAGGAGATTTTAAAGACAGCTGTGCTTTGGCGCAGGTAAAAGATAAGTTTGTATTAATTAATTTACAGGGTAAAGAAGTGTTTTCCTCTACTGCCGAAATTCAAAAGATCAGCCCGCATTATTACCTCGTGCATAGTGAAAGCGAGCAGTTAATAAACCACAAAGGCGAGCTTATTTTTAGCGATATCAGTAACATTCAGCCGGTAAAAGGCGGTGTTTTTATAATTACTTTAAACAACGGTACAATAAAATTACTACATGATTAAAACATTTATTAATTTTAAACTTTCAAGTCGCATTTATAAACTAAACTAAATTATATGTCAAAGCCACACAACTTTAGCGCCGGTCCCGGAATTTTACCCGAAGAAGTTTTAAAACAAGCTTCAGAAGCCTGTATCAATTTTGATAATTTAAATTTATCGCTGTTAGAAATTTCGCATCGCAGTAAAAATTACGAAAAGGTAATTGACGAATCGCATGCCATTATCAAAGAATTATTTGAGGTGGGTGATGATTACGATGTAATGTATTTAGGTGGCGGTGCCAGTTTGCAATTTGCCATGGTGCCTTATAATTTATTAACCGATAAAGGTTATGCAGCATACGTTAACACGGGCGTGTGGGCCAGCAAAGCTATTAAAGAAGCAAAGATAATAGGTAACACAAAAGTAATTGCAAGCTCAGAAGACAAGAATTTTAATTACATCCCAAAAGGGTATGAAATTCCAACCGATGCAGATTATTTACACATTACCAGTAACAATACCATTTTTGGAACGCAGTTAAAAGAATTTCCTAAAACCAATATTCCTTTAGTGTGCGATATGAGCTCTGATATTTTTAGTAGAAAAATAAATGCTAAAGATTTTACGTTGATATACGCCGGTGCACAAAAAAATATGGGTCCTGCGGGTAGCACAATGGTAATGGTGAAAAAAGGTGCCCTTGGAAAAACAGGACGCAAAATGTTATCGATGCTGGATTACCAGGTACACATTAAAGGTGGCAGTATGTATAACACGCCACCAGTATTTCCAATTTATGTAACGCTTTTAACTTTGAGGTGGTTAAAGAAGAACGGGGGAGTAGCCTGGATAGAAAAGATCAATCAACAAAAAGCAGATCTTTTATATAACGAAATAGATCGCAATACGTTATTTGTTGGTACAACCGCAAAAGAAGATCGTAGTAATATGAATGCTTGTTTCTTAACCACCAAACCGGAGTTAGAAGCAGAATTTGATAAACTATGGAAAGACGCTAACATCAGCGGTATTCGTGGACACCGCGACGTGGGCGGTTACCGCGCCTCTATGTACAATGCTTTACCTTTAGAAAGCGTAAAAGTATTGGTAGATGTAATGAAAGACTTTGAGAAGAAGTTTGCTTAATATTGTTGCTTGTCCCTCTCTGGAGGGGGCGGCAAAAGTCTGGTAGACTTTTGAGCGAGCAAGTGGGTTAGCCTTGAGGGAATGACAAACACACAAGACATACAAGCAAGAATAAAAACCGACTTTGGCGCGCAAGCTGAAGAAGTTTTTAATTTGATCAGCACTGCCGCCTCAGGGGGACGTCATTTAAATGACCCAAGACTTATTCGATGTATCATTTTTTTGGCTGACAAGAATATTGAGAAATTAAAAGTTTGTCTTGAAAGCGCAAAAACCGATCCGCGCGACATTATCATGTGGGCAGAATATATACAGAGCGGACCCGGAGACCAAACCAAACGAGTGCGCGACTTTAGCAAGACCTTTGAGTTATCAGAGACAGATGTGAGAGAATAAAAAAAATTAAACATGAATAAATACATAGCCACCCTTGTTTTTTACATAGCATCATTTGTTATTATTTATGTTTTAAACTGGTTAAGTCCCGGTCAGCATGACGGTGGACTTGGCTTTGGAAGTATTGCTTTAATTTTATTAGTATTTGTTATTATTGCGCTTATGATCATAAGCATTTACAAAGGAATTAAAAAAAGCAAAGACTATTTTATTTTAACAGCCATTCATTTTTTGGTATTGCTTGGTCTACTAAGTACATTTTTTATGTAGTTAGAGATAATTTTACTTCGCCTTTTTT
The DNA here is from genome assembly GCA_016787785.1 of Bacteroidia bacterium. Lineage (GTDB taxonomy): Bacteria > Bacteroidota > Bacteroidia > B-17B0 > Aurantibacillaceae > Aurantibacillus. The sequence continues at coordinate 484,470 of JAEUTO010000006.1, forward strand.
CAATTATTATTGAGCCACCATATAAAAATCATTATAACCAAGACATTCAAACCTAAAACTTTTATTGCTAAAAGTTTGCGTTGAATATTTTTTTAGAACCAGTCTACAATTTAATTGTTGTCCGGAAGTAAATACACTTAAGTCAGTTGGCGTAAAAACTATTTGATTCACCCCTGCATTTACTACTTTACTTACAATTAATGAGGGTGTTGTTGGGCTTGTAGTAATAGTACACTGCACTTTATCATGATAGTTAAGATTGTTTAAGGGAATAACAAAATTTGAATTTAAATAGGCAGTGTCGTTTACCAATAGCGCATTAGCACTTGAATATGTAGGGAAGGTGTCGGTTACAGAAACCGTAAAAGAAGGTAAAACAGTTGAAGTTAAAACAATGTTCTTTTGCGTTGAATAATCAGGATAAGGAGAAAAAGTAGTATCAGAATAAATATTAATAATAGTATACTGCAGGATCTTTCCATTTATCGAAACTGTACCTAAATGTGCGGCTTGCCATGTTGCATAATCCGAAACCGGGGAGCTGTAAAGTTGAACTTTGCATTGATACGGATTTACTGGGTATGAAACAACACCATTATACCAGGTACAATATTTTTCAAGAGGAAAAAAGCCATAATATGTAGTGGTTGTAGGATTAGTTGTGCTGCTGGTAGTTGATGGAGAGGGCGTTTCTACAGCAGTTTCTTTCTTTTTGCAAGAAAAACAAATTACGGTCAATGTAATTGCAAAGATTATATTTTTCATATTACAATTTTATTCTTTAATGATCTTCTCAGTAGCAATTAAGTTCTCTCTATCGTATAAATGCAAGAAGTAAATACCATTTTTTAAAGTACTTATATTGATCTTATTCTCTATCTTGTCTTCTATAACATTTTGCCCAAGCAGGTTTATGATCTTTAAATCGTATTTTTTTGTTTCCGAAAAATTTCCGAGATCGATATTAATGAATTCGTTTGTAGGATTGGGATATATATTTAAACTATAACTATCATTAAATTCTTTGTTGCTTAGTGTTAAACAACTTTGTGACATATATTGGACGTTTTTATGCTCAAAACACTTTAGGGTTGAAAAACTTGCATTGCTTATTAATGCAGCCTGGTAACACTCGGTACCTTCAATTATTGCAGCACGATTATTAAAAACCCCTTTTAACGAGCCTATACCTTCGATCCAATAAAAATTACAGGCGCCACCTAAATTGGAATAAGAAGATACAGGACCCTGATAACCTTCAAAACTAAAATTGTATTGTTTTCTTGAATCAAGTGTAAGCGATGTAGTGGTAATACTTGTAACTAAGTATTTATATTTAAATGTTATTGAAAGATCGGTTCTTTTATCGTAAAAGGTATCACCTACATTTAAGTTATAATCATAAATTAATATTTCGGAAGTGTCCGCATAAAAAATCACTTTGGCATATATCTTTTTGGCAAACTCTCTGTAAAAGCCTAATAATGTATTTGTTTGGTTGTAAACTTTATGATAATTTTTGCCACCTAATAACGTGTCTCCTTTTATTATTTCTTTTTGATAGCTCGGGCCGGTTGGCGATGTCATATAAAACCCCCAATTGGCACTATCTGCAGGAAAAGGTTTATAGGTTTGCGAATAAGCAAAATTTAAGATCAAACAAAAAACTAATAATAATTTACTTTTCATGTAATTAAATGTACAAAAAATAGCTCACTTTAACAAAAAGGCGAACCGTTTCTGATTCGCCTTTTTAACTTTGATCGAAAATTATTTTAATGTGCTACAATAAAACGCTCATTTTTTTGCAGCTGGTTATTCATATAAACGCTCATGAAATAAACACCGGGGGCTAATTCGTTCGTATTAACTTTTAAACGATTATCTCCCGGAAGTATTGCAACTTCATTAACACCTTGAAGTTGTTTACCATTAACATCAAAGATCTTTAATTCTGCTTTACCGCTTTCTTCTGAAGTAAAAGCAATATTTATATTATCAGAAGCAGGATTTGGGAACAAAGAAACGTTATAAGCTAAAGATGCAAGTGAATTTACTCCGGTAACAACACTGTTAAGATAAGTGCCGCCGGTAAAAGGCGAGGTAAATGAGTTTGTTACTGTATAAGTTGCGGCTACAGCATAATGAATTCCTGGTGTGTACCAGATATATTCATTATTTGTATACGTTATTGTGAAGCTGGCTGACACATCCGTATACGTTTGCACAAAATGTAAACGCATAGTATTTGAATATGTATTTGCAGGTGTAGTTACCGTTCCATAACCATCAGCAGTAACTGTAGTAGTGCCACTACGTGTAAACGTAATACTGGCATTGGTAAATATACATTGCCATGAATCCGTACTCACATTATTATAATTTACAGGAAAACTTAAAATTGTTTCCGGGTTTGAATACGAGAATAGAACACCCCCCGCAGTATTGCCATGGTTAATGCTAGATGCAGAGGTGTTGTTAGCATAACTATAAGACGATCCATCATAAAAGGCAATATTTGCTCCGGGAAAAGAAGCGGCGCTTGGTGTTGAAGCAACCGATACAGCGTTAACTGTTACACTTGTTCCTGCACCTAAGCCTGTTAAGTTCCAGGTTTGGTTGGCGCCCGCGCTACCCGGTGTAACACCAATGGTAGTGGTTTTGGTAGAAAAGATCTCGCCTATTGTAGGATTGGTGTTTGCCCCTGTTAACGAAGGTTGTGCTAGTGCTGTTACCGAGCTACCTAAGATGGCTAAAGCGAATAAATGTTGTAAATGTTTTTTCATGTTTAGAATTTAATGGTTTATATGAAAACAAGATAATCATTAATCCATCGCAGGCTCCTTTGCTTATCTAGTTAAGGCAAATGGCTTTATAACTGGTAAAAAAAAGCCCTTACTTGAAAAAGTAAGGGCTTTAATATTTCTAAAATTTATTTTCTACAAACTATCTATCTTTGGTGGTGCAATTGTTTCCATTTTTGGAGTAACAATTTCTTCCGGTTTGTCAAACGGACGTTTACCAAAGATCTCTTCAAGGTCTTCTTTAAAGATCACTTCTTTCTCTAATAATTTTTGTGCGAGCAATGTCAGTTTATCTTTATTAACCAATAAGATCTGTTTAGTTTTTGCATAAGCAATGTCTATCATTTTCTTAACCTCTTCGTCAATAGTTTTTGCTGTATTTTCGCTATAAGGTTTGCTAAATGTATAATCACCTTGTCCAGAACTATCGTAGTAACTTATGTTCCCGATCTTTTCATTTAAACCGTAGTATACGATACAAGCATAAGCTTGTTTGGTTATTTTCTCAAGATCGCTTAAAGCGCCTGTGCTTATTTTTCCAAACGTTATTTCTTCAGCAACACGTCCACCTAAAGCAGCGCATATTTCATCCATTATCTGCTCTGTAGTTGTAATTTGTCTTTCTTCAGGCAAATACCAGGCAGCGCCCAACGAGCGGCCTCGAGGTACAATCGTTACTTTTACTAACGGGCTCGCATGTTCTAACATCCAGCTTACAGTGGCATGACCTGCTTCGTGAAAAGCAATTACACGTTTTTCCTGTGGCGTGATAATTTTATTCTTCTTTTCTAAACCCGCAATAATTCTATCTACTGCATCTAAAAAATCCTGTTTCTGTACTGTTTTCTTATTTGAACGTGCTGCAATTAACGCTGCTTCGTTACAAATGTTCGCAATATCTGCTCCGCTAAAACCGGGAGTTTGTTTTGCTAAGAAATCTATTTGCACACTCTCGTCAATTTTAATTTTCTTTAAATGCACTGCAAAAATTTCTTTACGTTCATTTAAATCGGGCATGTCAACATAAATTTGTCTGTCAAAACGCCCAGCACGCATCAATGCTCTATCTAAGATATCTGCACGGTTAGTAGCAGCCAAAATAATTACACCGCTGTTGGTACCAAAACCATCCATCTCGGTCAATAATTGATTTAATGTATTCTCACGCTCATCATTTCCACCGGCTGCTGCGTTCTTACCACGCGCACGGCCTATTGCATCTATCTCATCAATAAAAATGATACAAGGCGCTTTTTCTTTTGCCTGTTTAAATAAATCACGCACACGGCTTGCACCAACACCTACAAACATCTCCACAAAATCCGATCCGCTTAACGAGAAGAAAGGAACTTTTGCTTCGCCAGCAACAGCTTTTGCCAATAAGGTTTTACCGGTACCCGGAGGGCCAACCAATAAAGCACCTTTAGGAATTTTTGCACCTAAGTCGGTATATTTTTTTGGATTCTTAAGAAAATCTACGATCTCCATTACCTCCATTTTTGCACCGTCTAATCCGGCCACATCATTAAACGTAATATTTACGTTAGAGTCTTTATCAAATAAAGTTGCTTTTGATTTTCCGATATTAAAGATCTGTCCGGGGCCGCCACTGCCGCCACCACCGCCCATGCGGCGCATCATCACTATCCAAAGCACTACCATAATTAATATTGGTAATAACCATGGTAACTGATCGCTCATCCAGTTGGTTTCTTCAATACTACGCGCAAAAACCTGTTTATCTTTTGGGATTCCTGCTTCGTTTTGCACTTTTTCCATGCCTAACATTAAATTATCAATGGAAGGAACGGTGATATAAAAATGCGGGCCTTTGTAATTTTTATCGGGAAATAATGCACGCGCTGTTTTAGGATCTTTGTAACGGTTTGCCGTTGCAATAGTATCCGCATCAATATAAATTCTTGCAATTGTTTTATTTACAATTACAACTTCTTTTACATCGCCTTTTGCAAGCATATCCTGGTAAAATTTACCCTGACTAATTTCTTGCAATTTTGGTGTAAAACCATTGCCGTAAAAAACAATAAATAATAATACGGCTATAACAACACCATATATCCAATAAAAATTATTGCCGCTGTTGCCGCCTTTGCTGCCTCCAAAATTAGAGTTAGGGCGACTGAATTTTTCTTTCATGCGCTCAAATTGCTTCTTTCTCTCCTCTTCAGAAGAACTGGACTTATTGTTCGTATCGTTCTGTGTAGGTTCTGTATTTTGTTCGTCGCTCATCTTAGGTTCTATCTATGTAAAATTTTAGTTAATGGTTGTTATTTCGGCATCACCCCAAAGTCCTTCAATGTTGTAAAATTCACGCGTTTCGCGTAAAAATACATGCACTACAATGTTTATGTAATCAATTAAGATCCATTCACTATTTTGATGTCCTTCGGCGTGGTATGCTTTTTCGTTGGTTAGTTTTATTACTGTATCTTCTACGCTATCGGCAATAGAGTTAACGTGGGTTTTGCTATCGGCATCGCAAATAACAAAGTAATCAGTAACACGGTTATCTAGCTTACTGATGTTTAAAATGGTAATATTTTTTGCCTTACGTTCTTCCATACCTTCAACAATAGCGTCTAATAAGCTGGTTGTTTCTTTAGGAGTAGACGTTTTTTTAGGGCGTTTTGTACTGCTTCCTGTTTTCTTTTTATTTTCGGAGTTAGCTATAAGGTTAGCCTCACGAAACTCTCTTTCCTCGGGCGTTATAACCTTTTTCTTAATTACTTTTTTTGCGGGAGCTTTAGCTTTTGTGCTTTTTTTCTTGCCCGCTGCAGCAAAACCAAGTTTGGCCTTTACTGTTTTTTTAGCAACAACCTTTTTGGCGGGAGCAGCTTTAGTAGTTTCTTTCTTTTTAACGGCAGATTTTGTTGTTTTTTTAGCTGCTGCTTTTTTAACCGGAATTTTGGCCATAAAATGTTATTTGTCGCTTAACTTTTAATTAAATTTACTAGGTTTACACTAAAGAACAAATTTAATCTTATTTGGTTTAATGGAAACATTATTTATTGGCAGAAATCTTATTTTTTTACCACAGGTTAATAGTACCAATTCTTATGCCATAGAGATGTTAAAGAACGTTAACCCTGTTGAGGGCACAGTGGTGCATACAGCCGATCAGACGAACGGAAGAGGGCAGCGTGGAAGCGTGTGGAAGACCGAAAAGACAAGCAATTTAACCGCTTCGCTAATTGTAAGACCAACATTTTTAGACCTTAAAAACCAACATTATTTGTATCAAATATCGGCATTGGCCTGTTATGACGCATTGGCTGAATTATTGGACAGTAGCCAATTTGACATAAAAATAAAATGGCCAAATGACATATTGGTGAATAAACAGAAGATAGCAGGGATATTGATAGAGAACAATGTAGCAAACACGCAGTTAGGCTGGAGTGTAGTGGGAGTTGGTATAAACGTAAACCAGACCATCTTTGATGAAACATTTAATGCCACCTCGCTAAAAGTATTGCTAAATATGGATATTGAGGTAGATCGCATTTTAAAACTGTTCTGTAAATATTTTGAAAAACATTACCTGGAATTAAAAAGCAATAAATTAAGCAGGATTGAAGAAAACTATTTAAAGCATTTTTTTAGGCTAAATAACTGGATGGATTTTGAGATAGACGGCAATTTAAAAACCATGTTTGTGCAAGGGCTAAGTGATGAAGGGTTACTTTGGTTAAAGAACAAGAATGATCAATCCTCTTTTTTTGATGTAAAAGATGTAAAATGGATCTATTAAAAGGACTAAAGATTAATGACTCATGACTAACGACTAGCGACTCAAGACTAACAACTAACGACTGAGTACTAACGACTTTAACGCATTTTCTGCACTTTCAAACTCAAATTCAAATCCGGTGCTTTTTATTTTTTGATTACTGATCTTTATACCTTCGGTAACCATAACATAACCTTCTCCCATGGCTATTTTTAAAAGAAAAGCCGGCACATTCGGCAAGAAAAACGGTTTATTAAAACTCTTGGCTAATTGCCTTGAAAAGGCTTGGTTCGTTATCAATTCTGAAGCAACACCATTGTAAATACCTTTAACTTTTTGATCGAATAAGGCATGCACAAATATGGCCGCAATATCATTAATATGGATCCATGGAAAATATTGTTCACCACTTGCAATTGCAGCGCCAAACCCTAATTTAAAAGCCGGAACCATTTTGGCATAAGCACCACTATTTTTGCTTAAAACAACACCTGTTCTTATTATCGATGTGCGAATGCCAGAATTAATAAAAGGTTGGTAGCTTTTTTCCCAAAGTATACAGCTCTCTGCAAGAAAATCAGTTCCTGCATTATCTGTTTCTGAAAATAGTTTTTCGCTTTGTATAGCGCCATAATATCCTATAGCGCTACCGCCAACCAAAGTGCGTATTGGAAATTTATTTTTAGAGATGTAGTTAAACAACAATTCGCTGCTTTTAACCCGCGAATCAATGATCTGTTTTTTGTAAGTACTGGTCCACCGTTTATCTGCAATTCCGGCGCCCGCCAAATGAATGATGCTTTCTACGCCTTCAAACGCTTTTTCGTCAATATAATCTTTAGCGATATCCCATTTATATTTTGTGATTCCTTTGAAATTTCCTGCTTCCCGGCTTAGCCAAACGGGTTGATGACCACTTTTCAACAATAGTTCAGAAATTGCGCCCCCTAAAGAGCCACTTCCGCCGGTAATTAATATCTTTGACATAACTTAACTGTTTAAACACGTTAATGTAATAAAAGTTTATGGTTTTTGATATTCATATTTTTGTTTGTACTAACCAACGCTCAGGAGGAGACAGGTTAAGCTGCGGCGAAACCCACGGACTGGAACTGGTAGCCGAATTTAAAAAACAATTAAAAGACCTTAAAGTAAATTTAAAGACCCGTGCCAATAAAAGCGGCTGCCTTGGTATTTGCGATTTTGGTCCTACGGTAGCCATTTACCCTGAAGGGACATTTTATGTGGGTGTAAAAAAAACAGATGTAAAAGAGATTATTGAGTCGCACGTTATAAATAAAAAAATTGTTGAACGCTTATTATTAAAGCCTTAGGTCATGCAGGAATTAGAGGTAAACAATTTACTCATTCAGGAAAATTTATTTGAGCTGTTTAAACGCCAGCTAAAAAAAGATTTTGATAGTTGCAGTTTGGACACCGAATTTACCAACGATTTGCCGGTAGATCTTGAGCCTTTAAAAATTGCCATACGCTCGCAGTTAAAACCGCTATTAAATAATAGTCAGTTATCTGCTTTATTGTATCGTATAGATATTAGCGAATTGCAAATAAAAAATTACGAAACGAAAAATAAAAATCTTTCTTTTGAAGAAATTTTAGCAGAGTTAATTATAAAACGCATTCTTCAAAAAGTGATCTTAAAGAAACGATTCTCGCAATAAATTATGTCTGTTATCATACGAATAGGAATCGAAAAAGATCTTCCCCGCGCCCTTGAATTGGTAAGGGAATTAGCCGTTTTTGAAAAAGCCCCGCAAGAAGTGGAGGTTACTATACACGAAATGATCAACTGGGGTTTTGGTAAAGATAAACTCTTTGATTTTTTTGTTCTTGAAAAGGAAAATATAATTGTTGGTATGGCTTTATATTATTATAAGTATTCAACATGGAAAGGCAAGTGTTTATTTTTAGAAGATATTATTGTAACCGAAAGTGAGCGCAAAAATGGTTATGGTAAATTGCTCTTTAACGAAGTTTTAAAAGTTGCCAAAGCGCAAAAGGTTAGGCGAATGGAGTGGCAGGTGTTGGATTGGAACACGGCGGCGATTGAATTTTATAAAAAATACAATTCGCATTTAGATGGAGAGTGGATCAATTGTAAACTCACTTACGATCAAATTCAATCAACGTAAAATTTTTATCCACATAGGCACATAGAATTAAGGTAAAGCAAAGATGCCTAGAGTCTACATAGTTGCTTCGTCTTTGACGAAGCAATATCTATGGTTATCTTTTTATTTATTTATGCATAGAAAATAAATGATTCTCTATGTTTCTATGTGTTTAATTTTTAGTTCGAGGGAACCAAACATTTTGGCACAAACCATTTTCCTTTGTACAGACTCAGATCAATTATTTTATCATCACATTCAACATACAAGCCCTGTTTATTTCTTTTAAGTATGGTAGCGTTTCCGCTTTTAATTTTCCAAATAACTAGTTCTTTTAGCTTTTCCAGATTCATTCCTTTGTAAGCAACCGAAGAACCGATATTTAAACCTACGTCATTATTGTACAGATCCATAACACTGCTTAAACTATCGGGTAGTTCACCGTTCTCATTCTGATGTTTTAAAAATTGCCGGTAATTTCCTTTTTCATGTGCAATGCCTAATTTTCTGAGTTTTTTTATTTTGATCTTTTGCGCGAATGCTGCCATATAAAAAACATGACGAAAAGCGTCCAGTTTTCCACCGCTGCTTAAATTGTCTAATTGATCTTTAATGCCGGGTTGAGCATAAATGAGGTCTGCTTTTGCTTTGATCTTTTTTACTTTTAAAGCTGCAAAAGGATGCCAGATGGCCCAGCAAAGCTCTTGTTTAAAAGGTTTTAGCGCACAGGCATAATATGAAAATGAAATTAGAAAGAGCAATATTTTAAGTTTAGGTAGCATTGTTTTGTAAATTTATTCAATCGTCTATTAATAACAGCAATTAACAGTCAAATGTTAGTATAATAGGCGAAAAAATTTATTAGTCGGCAGGCTATCTGTTATATTTGTTACCGTGGATATTAAAAATGATTTCATAACAACGCTTCTTAATAAAAAGACCACCGGTCTTGTTGTTAGTATCAATGATCTGCGTGATAAAGAATTCAGTGGTATTAAGTTAACCGCTGAAGAAAAATTTGCTTTATCTAATTTTGATAGATACCGTATCAGTATTCTTAATTCTACTGTTGACGAGGAAAAATTCCATTATCAATATCGTCAAATTCAAGTTATAGCTAACCTTAGCGACTGGCGTGAGTTCTTAAGGAAAGATTTTTAGTTTTTTACCCTCATTTTCAGCCAAATACTCTTAATTAGTTAGCTTTAATCATTAATTTTTTTACTTTTGATTTTTAATTAAATACTTAAGAATGAAGGTGAAAACATTAGGTCAATTTATAATCGAAAAACAAAACGATTTTCCGTTCGCTAAAGGCGAATTATCACGTTTATTGCGCGACATAGGCATTGCCGCCAAAATTGTTAACCGCGAGGTAAATAAAGCCGGCTTAGTTGAAATTTTAGGAGAAACAGGTGAAACTAATATCCAGGGCGAACGCGTAAAAAAACTGGATGTATTTGCTAATGACCAGTTTATTGCGGCTTTAAAGGCTGGTGGCGAAGTTTGTGCCATTGCAAGCGAGGAAAATGACGAAATTATACCTATTGATTCGGAGATCTCAAAGAACGCCAAATACGTAGTGGCTATGGACCCATTAGATGGATCCTCAAATATTGATGTGAATGTATCAGTTGGTACTATCTTTTCTATTTACCGTCGCACTACGTTAAGCGGCCCGGGAACTATTGAAGATTTTATGCAACGCGGTACAGAGCAGGTGGCCGCAGGTTATATTATTTATGGCTCAAGCTGCATGTTGGTTTATACTACCGGTAAAGGTGTTTATGGTTTTACCTTAGATCCAAGTATTGGCGAGTTTTGTTTATCGCATCCTTTAATGCAAACTAAAACTGCCGGAAATGTTTACTCTGTTAACGAAGGAAATTATTTACACTTTCCTGAGGGTGTAAAAAAATATATTAAATATTGTCAGGAAGAAGACAAAGCAACTAACCGCCCATATTCTTCGCGTTATATTGGTTCTGGCGTTGCAGATATTCATCGTAACTTAATTGTTGGCGGTGTATATATTTATCCAACTACAACAAAATCACCTAACGGTAAATTACGTTTATTGTACGAGTGTAATCCTTTAGCTTTTATTATTGAACAGGCGGGAGGTAAAGCTACTACAGGTTACAAACGTATTATGGAAGTGCCAATTACAGAATTGCACCAGCGTACGCCTTTAATTTTAGGCAGTTCAGATATGGTGGATAAGGTAATGGAGTTTATGACCAAATACGCTGAGGTAAAAGCTTAATGAGTTCAAACTGTCAAATATCAGTAATTATTCCTCTTAAAGATGAAGAGGAATCGTTACCGGAATTGCACGATTGGATCGTAAAAACCATGACGGAGAATAATTTTTCTTACGAAATAGTTTTTATTGACGATGGTAGCAAAGATAATTCATGGCAGGTAATTGAAAATTTATCAAAGAAGAATTCAAACGTAAAAGCAATAAAATTCCGCAGAAATTACGGTAAGTCACCGGCCCTGCATTTGGGCTTTGAAGCGGCGCAGGGCGATGTGGTAATTACCATGGATGCCGACCTTCAGGATAGTCCGGATGAGATACCCGAACTTTATAAAATGATAACGGTTGACGGTTTTGACCTTGTGAGCGGCTGGAAACAAAAACGTTATGACAATGCTTTTACAAAAAACCTGCCTTCTAAATTATATAACTGGACCAACCGTAAAATAAGCGGCATTAAATTGCACGATATGAATTGCGGTTTAAAAGCCTATAAAAAAAAGGTAGTAAAAAGTATTGAAGTGTATGGCGAGATGCACCGCTTCATTCCTGTAATGGCAAAGGCTGCGGGTTTTGGCAATATTGGCGAAAAAGTTGTGCAACACAAAGCTCGTAAATATGGTGTAAGCAAATTTGGTTGGGATCGTTTTATAAATGGTTTTTTAGATCTGTTAACGATCACCTTTACTTCGAAATTCGGCAAACGTCCTATGCATTTTTTTGGTTTAGTGGGCACATTATTATTTTTAGTTGGTTTTGCTTTTGCATTTTATTTGGGAGCCTATAAACTTTATTGCGCTTATACACACCATGCAGCGAGATTGATCACTGAGCGCCCGTCGTTCTATATTTCATTAACGTGTATGATCATAGGCAGTATGATGTTCTTAGCCGGTTTTATTGGCGAATTAATTTTGCGCAACAGCCCGGTTAGAAATAACTATCTTGTAGATGAGAAATTAAATCTAAAATGAAGGAAGAGGGAAAAAAGCGACCACCACGTATCCCTTTAACTCCTGAGGAAGTAGCAGAATTAGTTGAGATCAAAAAGATCCGCGCCTTCAACAAAGTTCAACGTTTCAAAAGATCATTCACTTATAAATTCTTAAACTGTTTTAATGTATTTTGTTTTTTCGTTTTCTGCGAATTAATTATTTCTTTTTATGGCCCTTGTCATTACCAAACACACTATTCAAAAAATGTGCTGGTAACCTTTGGTGATAAAAAAAATGAAGCCGGTAAACGTAAGATCTCTGACATCGTGTTAATTGATGTACACGACAAAAACTATAAACTGATCGTAAATGAATTTATTGAAACACCCACAAAATACACAACCTTTAAAGTAGGGAAGGATTATTTGCTTCAACGTGAAATTAAAGCTTATATAAATACGTCTGATGATTATTATAGGATCCAGGATGCCAGTCCTATCTTGTTCTTGTCGGTTTTTTTAGGGATCTTTTCGCTGATCTTTTTTTCGTACAACTTAAATCAAAACTTTCATTCCTTAGGAGCCATCTCTATTATTAATGCCATTACACTGTTGGCCTTTCTTGGTATCTCGTAATAAAAAAAACATAGCCACATAGGAAAGAGGTAAAACTTTACACCTAAGAGTTTACAAAGTCTCTTCGTCTTTGACGAAGAGATCCTATGTTTTCTTTATAAATTTTTAGAAATTCCTCCTCCGCCCATTTGTTTTTCTGGACTCCATTTTGCTTCGCAAAACTTCCAAAATAGGACAAGCTATGCGCCTATGTGTTTAATTTTTTATTCTAGGAGATCAGAGCTATACATATCGCCGGGCGAGATCATATTCTCATCCATCGGAATATTCTTACCATAACGTTCTTCTAATTTCTTTTTTACTGCCGGATGCGTTAGATCAAATGCTTTTAAAGGTTTTAAAGCGCCTATATTTATGCCGAGCGTTTTGTTATAGAGTTTCCAGACATATTCAGAGCAATACATTTCTTTATCATCCCAGCTAAAACCAAGGTCGTAGTGCAACCCTAATTTCGATTTGGCGTCCGATAACATTTTAATGATTGCCTCAGGTGTTAAAAGCGATTGATCTTTTAATCTTCTTATTTCGTAAGTACCATCGGCGCTCATGCTTGTAAAACCTTCCAGTGAGCTTCTCATAACGGGTTCTACGGCATGGTAAACATATTCTTTACCATCTTCAAAAAAGATAACACCAACGTGCGTGTATTTTGATTTGGTTGCTAACTGAATAGCCTTTCCCTGGCCGGAAGGATTAACGATAAAAATAATGTCGCCATTCTTATGTGGTTTACCTGCTTTGTTTTTTTCTATTGTATGAAAAGCCGTAAAGCCAAATACAAAAAAAGAAATAATAAGGGTGGAGAGTAAAATGATCTTGCGCATGATGGGATTTTTAAATAAAACGTTTGAAAAACGAGAAAGTTACAGGAGTTAACAAACTTTAATAAATGGAAGATGTAAGAGGTAAAGTGGAAAGGCAAAATACATTTTCCATTTTCCCTTTTACATTTAATTTAGCTACTCAATATCTCTATCAACTCCTCAAGATCTTTATTTAATTTTTGGTGATGCTTAACCGCTTTTGCAAAAGGTGTATACGAAACCTGTTTATTGATAATGCCGATCATTTCATTTTTATGTCCCGCCATTAAGGCTTTTACAGCATTAAAACCAACAATGCTGGCATTCACACGTTCCATACAGCTTGGATTACCGCCACGTTGTATGTGACCTAAAATACTTACACGCACATCAAATTCAGGATTGTTTTTTTTGATCATTTCGGCTACTTTAAAACCGCCACCACTTTGATCGCCTTCTGCAACTACAATTATTTTACTGCTTTTGGTACTGCGCCAATTCTTCATTTTAGCAACTAACGATTCAGTATCGTGTTTTATTTCGGGAACCAATAAAGCTTCGGCACCGCTGGCAATGGCTGTTCTTAATGCAATTAAGCCGGCATCGCGACCCATTACTTCAACCACAAAAATGCGGTCGTGACTTTCTGCTGTATCTCTTATTTTATCTATTGCGTCAATAACTGTGTTGATGGCAGTATCGTAACCGATCGTAAAATCGGTTCCTACAAGATCATTATCAATAGTGCCGGCGCAGCCAACTATGGGAATAGAAATATGTTTACTTAATTCAATAGCGCCTTTAAAACTGCCGTCGCCCCCAATAATAACCATGGCATCTACATTATTGGCAGTTAAGTTTTTTGCTGCTTGTAAAATACCTTCTTCTTTCATAAAGCGAGCACTCCGCGCTGTTTTTAAAATAGTGCCGCCCTTTTGTATGATGCCCGAAACACTTTCGCGTTTTAAATCCACAAAAACATTATCGATGAGGCCTTCGTAACCTTTAATAAATCCAATAACTTCAATGTTATGGTACAACGCTGTTCTAACAATGGCGCGAATACAAGCGTTCATTCCCGGCGAATCGCCTCCGGAAGTTAATATGCCTATCTTTTTAATCATAAAACTAAGTTACACTTTAAGTTTCAAAGTTAAAAGTTTTGAAGGTTTAGAAAGTTATGTCTTTCGTCATGAGTCCTTAATCTTTGATCCACTTATTTTTGTAACTTTATCTCAGTAAATGGGAAGAATTTTAGCAATAGATTATGGTAGTAAGCGGGTTGGATTAGCTGTTACAGATAGTTTGCGTTTAATTGCCAGCGGTTTAACTTCCATTCATAGTAAAGATCTTGTAAAATATTTAGACGACTATTTAAAAAAAGAAGTTGTTGATATTATTGTGGTAGGCGAACCAAAAACTTTAGCAAATAATAAAAGCGATAGCGCGCGTTTTATTGAGCCATTTGTAGTTCACTTAAAGAAAAAATTTCCTGACGTAAAAGTTGAACGCTACGACGAACGCTTTACAAGTGCTTTAGCACAGCAAACCATGTTAATGGGTGGTTTAAAAAAGAAAGACAGGCAGGATAAAGCAACAGTTGATGTGATCAGCGCAATTATTATTTTGCAGGATTACATGACCTCGTTAGAGTCTAAATAAACTTACATTTTCTGCTGGCGAATGCGCACATGCGTAATAAAATAACACCATGTTTAAAGCGAGAAATATTGGTCTCGCCATAAGTACGCTCTTTGTAACGTATAGGTACTTCAACAATTTTTAAATTTAATTTGTGCGCGCCAAATAAAAGATCAAAATCACCAAAAGGATCGAACTCGCCAAAATATTTACGGTTCTTAATTAATTTAATGTAGTCTTTACGGAACATAACTTTTGTGCCGCACAAGGTATCTTTAAAACGCTGATCTAACAACCAGGTAAATGCCCAGCTAAAAAAGTGGTTGCCAAGGTAATTTAAAAAACGCATGGCCTCTTTATCCATAGGGTAAACAAGGCGCGTGCCGTTTATAAAATCGCCTTTGTTACTGGCAATGGCATTGTAGAATTTAGGCAGATCTTCAGGTGGTACCGTTAAGTCGGCATCCAATATCATTAGAATGTCACCTGTTGCAATACTATAACCTTCGCGTACAGCATCGCCTTTACCTTTACCTTTTTGCTGTCCGATTTTTATATCGTGTGTGCCGGCATATTTTTTCTGTATCTCTTGTATCTTTTGCCAGGTGTCATCCGTACTGTTACCTTCAATAAAAATAATTTCAATATGCTTACCAAATTTTGGTAAACGTAAAATTGCATTTTCAATATTGCCACTTTCGTTACGGGCCGGAATTACAACTGTGGTAGAATATTTTGTGTCGTATTTTTCTTCGTTATTTTCGGGTAAGGGTTTAGCAAAGCTGTAAATATTTAACGTAAAAAAACGGAAGAACGGAAACTTAGCCAAATAACGGTTAAAAATGAACGATAGAATAGGGAAGAAGAAAGGGATGATCAAACGCTTGCTGTTGCGGTAAACATCAAAGCCCGAAATAAAAAGTAAATTATTAATATCGCGGGTGCTTAACCAGTTTTGCGTTGGTGTTTTTTGTTTTAAACCAATTAATTCTGAGAATTTAATAAGCGGTTCCCAAAACGAATTGTAGAACTGAACAATTACCTTGGTGTTTGGGTGACAACATTTTTTTACCTGCTCAAATACATTTTGAATGTCATCTACAAAGCCAATTAAATTACTTATTACAATAAGATCGAAGGTTTGGTTAAGTTGAATATTATTAGCATCCATCACCAAAAAATCAATATTTTTTCCGGCGTGTTTTTCTTTTGCCCAGGCAATGTATTCTTCGCTAAAATCAATACCTACTTTTTTTGAACCCGCAATTTTCGCTAGAAGATCTCCCGTTCCGCAACCAACTTCTAGTACAGAGCTGTCTTCATGCGAAAAATAGTTGGCGTAATTGCTAATTTCGTTCCAATAATATGCGCCAAAAGTACGTTTGCGACGTTTCTTAGCCAGATTATTAAAATATGTTAGTCTTGTTCCTTCCACTTATATTTTTTCAACTTCTATAGTACAAAATAAACCAAATTGTTTGGATAATGGCGAAAATAACCATTCCATTGCTTTTACGAAATTATACATAAAAAACGGAAGCATTGCACTTCTTGAAACGCCGCCGCTAATAATATAAGAAAAAGGCGAATGGTATTTTATTGAATTGATCTTTAATTGCGGAAAATCTTTTTTAAAAATGTCCAGATCGCGCTCAAAATAAATATGTGGTAAAGCCTGGTTGCTGTTTGAAAGTGGGTTGCCGGCCTTAATTTCTCTTTGCCCGTTCTCATCAAAAGGTTCGTGATGAAAGCGTTTATAAATGAACCTTCCAAGTGCAGAGTTGGCTGGTTCAGTCATGATGATCTTGCCACCTTTTACAAGGGTACGTTGCGCTTCTTTCAAAAACAAATGTGGCTTTGGTATGTGGTGAAAAACATTCAGCATGACGATACTTGCTAATTCATTTTCTTTAAATGGCATTTCTTCGGCACTAAAAACCATATCCACATTTGGTAAAGCTAAAATATCGCTGGTAATTACTTCAGGAAATACTTCCTTTAAAAATCCGCCGCCAGAGCCGATCTCGAGGTACTTGCCATTTTTAATTTCTTTCGATTTCTTAATAAAAACTTCGTACCAATCGTTATACAACTGTTTTAAAAATGGCTTTTGCAAAATAATATCCCTGTGCGCTAAAGTTGCTTTAGGATCATCCAGATCAAAAGGTATGGTATACTTTTTAAACATTTGTTCGGCTAGCAAAAATATTAAAATAATGTTCTTCGCCCAATGGTTCTAGCGATCTTACTTTTTCTGAAGTTAATTTTAATAAAGAATTCTCTTCCAGTAAATAGCAGACGAAGCCTTTGTTAACTAAAAAATTAAAATACTCTGTTACAGAGCTTCCTGCTTTTTTTAAACCATAAGGCCAGAACTCCGAAATTAATTTTACATCTTTATTTTTCTCAAGGATGTTTTGCATGCCTTGTATGGCCTGCATTTCAAAACCCTGAATATCCATTTTAATAAAATTTACTTTTGTATTTGCGGATAAATGATCGTCAATGCTCACTGCGTCAATTTCAATTTCCTTATCGTACTCTTCGGGTTTATAAGTGCGGTGATCTACATTTAAATTTTTAGAAGTATAGATCTTTAATTTTTCAGTTCTTGGTCCAACGGCTTTATTATTTATTTTAATGTTCTTA
This sequence comes from Bacteroidia bacterium, assembly GCA_016787785.1. Taxonomy (GTDB): domain Bacteria; phylum Bacteroidota; class Bacteroidia; order B-17B0; family Aurantibacillaceae; genus Aurantibacillus. Next base: position 502,083 of record JAEUTO010000006.1, read on the forward strand.
AAATTTGCAGTTGTTTTTTTTAAGTGATCAAAGTTCTTTGTATCCGGTTCAAAACAATGTACTTCACCATTTTCACCAACAATATCAGAAAGAATGGTAGCGTAGAAGCCAATATTGGCGCCAATATCCAGCACTACATCATTTTTTTGAATGTGTTTTTTTAAGAGATCAATTTCAAAAGCATCTTGTTTATTCTTAAACAGTTTGTACATAGGTTTATATAAACCAAATGCATTTTTGTAAAGAAAATTTCCAAGTTTTATGCTAAAAGACATCCTTAATATTTTATCTCGTAAATATAAGCTTGCTCAAAAGCCCCTTCGGTGTGCACCAATTTTAATTTTTCGGGATATTTTTGTCCAATAGGTGCAAAGATATTATGTACGGTATTTATAAAACCGGCACTTGCATTATTTGGATCTAAACGCAGGCTTGCTAAAATAACATGTGTTACTTTTTTCTCGCGAAAAAAAGCTAATGCGCTATCCGGGTTTGATTGTTCTGTTAAACTATCTTTTTTAATAACAGAATAAATAGGGAAGAATTTTTTTCCTTTACCGTAAACAAAACTCATTGGCGCTTTACGGCTGGCCACTAAAGATTCTTTGCCTAAGCTATCGGCGCACCATTCGCTGGCCTTTAAAAAATTTTGCCAGTCAGGTGTGTAGCCGTAATATTTATCACCTTTTAAATTCTTTTGTACAATTGGTATATTTTTAAATCCTCTTTTAAAGGATGAGAGGCAAACAGAGCCCATCATCATTACTGCAAGAAAAATATACACCATTTGGCCCATGCTGCCCGGTTTATTGGTGAAAGCATAAAAAGCGTATAAAATTAAAATAAGCAGAACCGGCATGCATATTAACGTAATACGCGGCTGATCCCATCTTGTTTGAAGAATAAAATAAGATAAAATTATTTGCGCACCGGTAAATAAAGCAAATAACAGCATTACTTTATTCTTGTGTTTAAATAATTGCCAGAAACCAATGATAATAATTCCAACCGTTACAAGCGTTAAAAAGCCATATACTTCGGTATTGTTCTCATCTCTCCAGCCGAGTAATTGATAAAAACGTTTGCTTAAACCAAGATCACAATTATCAATAAAACGCTGTATAAAACCTCCAAAATCTTCGTCGCCCAAAGCTTTGTTGTATGGATCTTTTTGCAAGAGGATCTTACTTTGTCCTGAGAATTGATTTTGCGCGCTCCAGATACTTCTAACCAAAACTTCGTAAATAACTTTAAATACAAGAAAACTGGCCAAAGAAAAACCTGCGGCCTTCCAGTTCTTTTCAAATGCAAAAAATAACAGCACTGCCGGAACAACAACAATGGCCGAACTTTTACATGTGCTTATTAAGAACATGCTTAAACCAAAAAGCAACCATAATTTTAATTGTGGTTTTAACTGAACGTCGTCTTTTTTTACCGCGTCGAGGATCTTAACTGCATAAAAAAAGAACATGCCTTGTAAGAAAAAATAAAAGGCCTCCGTAAAGGTCATGCTGGCATAATAAATAATTAAATGGTTTGCCGCCTGGAAAATGGCCACAGGAATAAAAACAATGGCAGGTACACGTCCTTTTAAAGCTTTGTAAAAAAGAACAAAACCAAGCACGGTGAACAGAACGGAAAATAATTTAAATAGAATAAGCTTAAAGCCAAAGATCTTTACTAATAAACCCAAAAACATGGGATATAACGGAGCGTTTTGTGTGTAGAAGTAAGTGGGAAACTCGTTCACATAACGCCAGCCGCCTTCCAAATAAAGGGCGTCGTCATGCGCTTCGCTAATACGTGCGTTAAAAGAAATGAAAGATAATAGAAGACACAGAGCAGTTAAACTGTAAAAGATCTTGGTATCGTTCTTAGCCGCCCAATTCTCAAACTTTTCGTAAACAGTTTTTGGATTTTTAACTAAAGGTATTGCTACTTTTTTATCCTTACTCATAGACCCCAAAAATAGTAATAATTTAAAACTATTTGGCCTATTTCATTAAAGTTACGTGTCCTGTGTAGGTTTTTGGTTTAGCGCTGTTGTTATTGCTAACGCTTATTTTGTACACATAAACATCCTGTGGTAAAATATCGCCACCTTTTTTAGATTTTCCATCCCAACCTTGCGTAATATCAGTTGATGTATAAACTAATTGTCCCCAACGGTCAAAAATATCCATTCTGTATTTTTTAACACCTACTGCTTTTGGCATAAAGATCTCGTTATTACCATCACCATTTGGTGTAAAGGAGTTTGGAATAAAGAAAGTAACATCTTCAACCACAGTTAATTTTTTAACAGTGCTATCCATGCAACCATGATTGCTGATTACTTTTAAGTACACAAAATAATTTCCGATCTCAGGGAAAGTATAAGTAGGATTATGTTTACTGGAAGTGTCTTTTCCATTACTGTAAAAATCCCAGTACCAATCTGTAACTGTAGCATTAGTGCTCTCATCAATAAACGTAACAATGTTATCATTTTCGTTTGGCGCATCGGGCGTATAAGAGAATTCTGCGTGTGGAATAGGGTAACCTTCAACGGTTGCAGTTGATTTACCTTTACAACCTTTAGAATCAGTTAAAGAAATATTTACAGTATGTATGCCGGCGGTAGTAAAGCACTGTGTTACTTTTGAAGAATCAACAAATGTATTACCGTTATCAAAGGCCCAGTTCACATTAGTAATAATCGGAGATCCTTTTTGGAATGTGAAGGAAGTACAGAACGGAACGCAGCCGCCATCTTTTGCAGGAGAAATTGTACCGTAAGGTAAACCTAAAACAATTGGAGTAATAACTACAGAATTAAAGCATCCATGCCCATCAGCACCAACAAGGGTATACGTTGTTTGTAAACTATTAGAAACAGAAGAGATTGAGAATTGCGGGCCTAATTGAGCGATACCAAAGGTTCCTAACCACTTATAACTAATAGCACCATTGGCCGTGAAAGCGAAAGGCGTGCCATAACACGCTTCGGTATTGCCTGTAAAGCTTACATTGGGTTTTGGATAAACGTTACAAAATACTGTACCATTTGAAACACAACCTGCTGAAGAGGTTACTGTTACATTGTATGCGCCAGCATTTGCTGGAACTACATTATTTATAACCGGATTTTGTGCTACAGATGAGAAACCGTTAGGTCCCGACCATTGGTATGTTGAACCGCCAGAAGCAGTTGGAAATAACTGTTCATCTATACACGCGTTTGAACCCGCAACTGTAATTACAGGCTTTGCAAAAATTACTTGTGCAACGGTTGCTGTATTTACACATCCGTTAAGATCGGTTCCTGTAACGGTATAAGTACCATTGTTAGCCATAATTGCGGAACCTATTACCGGATTTTGCTGAAACGAAACAAAACCGTTAGGGCCTGTCCAAACAAAAGACACAGCACCGCTAGCACCTAATGTAAGGCTGAAATTCTCACAAACATTACCGGATGTTACTGCAACGATATTCGGCAATGGGTTTACAACTAAAGCGGTACTTGCGGTTGCGGTACAGCCACTGGTTGCACCAATTAAATTATAAGTACCACTTAAATTTGGAGTGATATTAGCAAAATTTGGATTTTGAACATTAGAAGAATAACCATTAGGGCCGCTCCAGGTATAGGATGTAGCACCGTTTGCTGATAAATTAAAACTTTGTCCGGCACAGTAGCTACCCGAATTAGCGGCGGTAACGGTTGGATTTGCATTTACCTGTAATGTAGTTGTTGCTGTAGAGGTACACCCACCAGACGAACCTAACACTGTGTAAACACCTGCGTTATTAGGTTGTGCGTTTGGTACTGAAGGCGCTGCAATATTTGATATAAAACCACCGGGCCCAGACCACGTATAGGAAGTAGCGCCGCCGCCCGTTAAGTTAGCTGTAGCTCCCGCGCATATGGGTCCGTTGTTAACCGCCGTTGTTGTTGGGTTTTGCACTACTGTAATACTTTTTGTTACTGAACAGGTATTGGTAGCAGGGTTTGTACCTGTAGTTGTTCCAATACAGGTATACGTGCCGCTGGCCGTCATATTTGGGATACTTGGCGTTGCAGAGGGGGAGTTAAAACCGCTAGGGCCTGTCCAGTTTACGCTTACAATTCCGGTGCCTGTTGTTACTGCAAGGGTACCAGTTTGGCCTGCGCATAACGAGTTTGTACCCGTAACGGTCATGCTGCACAACACGCCACAGTTAGTTTGCCCGGCACCTGGTTGATTGGAATTGCTTTGGTTAAAAGTTATTTGCTGATTTGAGTTAGAGAAATTAGTGATCAGTAATAAGTAAAATTGCCCGGCCACCGCATTTGCTATTACGCAGGTTTCGGTAGCAGACCCAGAATAACTACAATCAACAGTATTACCAGCTGTTAAATTGCCGCAGTTACCGTTTAAGGTAGGGAAGGGGCCCCAGCAAATAAAATCGATATCCTGTGCGGCCGACATTGATATTGACATTGGACCGCTTGTAGCCATCTGAAAATAGAACCAGGCCGGGTTTGGTTGCGAACCTAAACAGCCATAGTTTGGCCCATTTTGAGCATTGCCGGCATTAACACCAGCAGGAAACTGCATGGTTTGCCCTGTACAAAAAGGTTGAGGGTTAGCACAGTTAGAATTGGTCTGGCTATATAATGTGGAAATAGATGCAAGAAAAATAAGAGAGAATAAGAGTTGTCTTAACATATTCAAAAATAAAGACTTTTTACTAAATGTGTGACTTTTTAAATAAATAGAATCTACGGTTGGTGGTTAAAAACTACCTCTTTACTCAAAGGGGTGAAAAAAGACCTAAAAAAGCCGCGAATATTTAGTTTTTTAGGTGTTTTATGATGGATTTATTTTCCGCGTAAATTATCCAGTAATTCGTTCAAAATCTTAATTTGTTCTATACTCAAATTCTTAAAGATATCCTTGGTGGCATCATCAATAAAATCAAGATCCTTAAGCAAAGCAAGGCCTGATTCTGTGATAACAATGTTTACGCTGCGTCGGTCGTTTGGGCACTCATTGCGAATAGCGTAACCTTTTGTAACAAGTTTGTCGAGTATGCGCGACGTATCGCTCATCTTATCGAGCATACGTTCTTTGATACATTTTAGAGAACAGGGATTTGGGTATTGGCCGCGTAAAATGCGTAGCACATTATACTGTTGGGTAGTAAGGTCGAGACCTTTAAAAAATTTTTCGTAATGGCTGCTTAACCAATTGGTAGTATACAAAAGATTTACAGCAAGTTTTTGTTGTGGCGTTTTAAATGAATTTTGCTGTATTTCGTCTTCTAATAACATTGTAAAAACCTCCGGATCAATAAGACCCGGAGGCTAATTTAAGAAATTATTTTTCTTTATTTAATTCAATATTAAGATCAATTTTTACGTCTTCGCTAACTGCAACTCCACCAGATTCTAATGCTGCGTTCCACGCAAGACCAAAATCTTTACGGTTAATGGTACCAACAACTTTAAAGCCATTTTTAAAATTTCCATAAGGGTCTTTTACAACTTTAGAAGCGCCAATAGCAGTAAAAGTTACTTTTTTAGTAACACCGTGCATTGTAAGATCACCGGTTAACGTGTAAGCAGTTTTACCTAATTTTGCATTTGGTTTCATGCTAGTGCTTACAAAAGTAATTTTCGGAAATTTCTCTGCATCAAAGAAATCTGGACTTTTCAAGTGGCCATCACGTTTATCATCTTCAGTATTAATAGAGTTTACATCGGCAGTAAAATCAACTTTTGCATCTGTAAAATCCATATCTGTTTTAGAACTAACTTTTCCTTCGTAAATTTTAAATTTACCTTCAGTTTCGCTCACCATCATGTGGGTAACAGAAAAACCAAGTTTAGAGTGAGAAGCATCAACTTTCCAGTTAACTTGAGCAGTTGCAGCTGACATCAAAATAAAAGATGCTGCCGCAGTTGTAAATAATTTTTTCATAGTTTTTGTTTTTTAGATTTATAGAACAAATGTATGTTATAACATTAAATGTTATAACACTAAATAGTTAAATTTTGATAAACTCAATGTTACCAGGTTGAATATCAGTAAGTAAAAGATTCGAGATCCTTATCCGTTTTAAGGTTAAAACATGGTAACCCAGTACTTTACACATTTTACGGATCTGTCGGTTCTTACCTTCGGTTAATATTATCCTCAGGGTATTTTCATTTATTCTCTCACAAAAACATTTTTTTGTAAGGTAATTGTCTATTTCAACGCCATTCTTAAAACTAAAAACAAACTGGTCTGTTATTGTTTTATCCACCACAACATTATATTCTTTCTCTTTTTCAAATTTTGGATTGCATAATTCTTCTACCCATTTACCGTCATTACTCAATAACAATAATCCTTCCGATTGCTTATCCAGTCTGCCGGCAATTGCAAGATTTTTATAGTTAGTGAAAAAAGAAGCGAGGTTGCTATCCACATTTGTATTTAAGCTACTCTGAAAGCCCACGGGTTTATAAAATTTTAAATACACGAATTCTTTTTTTTGGCGTTTAATTACACCATTCACTTTTATCTCTGAAGCATCAGAAATAATGCAGTTCTCAGACACAGCCGCTCCATCAATTTCAATTGCTTTAGTATCAATAAGACGCTGTGCTTCCTTATTGCTAAGCATTAGCGTATGAACCAAAAAATATTTTACACGTCGGTAAAAACTCACGCACAAAGTTAGTCATTAGTTACAAGTGGTTAGAATTTAGTCTTTGATACTTCTTCAAAATAGTACCAAAGGTTTTTTAATCGTTTTTAAATAGCCTAATTTTACGTAAGTGAAAGAAATTATTTCAATAAAGAACATTCGAAAAACTTACCAGATAGGTGAAGAGATCATTCATGCTTTAAAAGATGTTTCGTTAACGATTTATAAGAACGAATACGTGGCGCTAATGGGACCATCCGGTAGCGGTAAATCTACATTAATGAATATGCTGGGTTGTCTGGACAGTCCTTCTGACGGTGAGTACATCCTAAATAACCTGTCGGTTGCCAAGATGAGCGACAACGAATTGGCTGAGGTGCGCAATAAAGAAATTGGATTTGTTTTTCAAACATTTAATTTACTACCAAGAGCTACAACACTTGATAATGTTGCCCTGCCATTGGTTTACGCAGGCTTTAGTAAAATAGACCGAGACAAACGTGCCAAAGAGGTATTAGAAAGTGTTGGTTTAGGTAATAGAATGAATCATAAACCTAATGAGCTTAGCGGTGGCCAGCGCCAGCGTGTTGCCATTGCAAGAGCATTGGTTAACAACCCTGCTATCATACTTGCCGACGAGCCTACTGGTAATTTAGATAGCAAAACATCGGTGGAGATCATGGGCCTTTTTGAAGAGATCCATAAAAAAGGAAATACCATTATTTTAGTTACCCACGAAGAGGATATTGCCCTGCATGCTCACCGGATAGTGCGTTTGAAGGATGGTTTGGTAGAGAGCGACACACAAAACACCAAAATAACCACCTATAAAACAAGGATCGACGCATTTAACTAAAAAAACATCATTTGCCGATTAAACCTTTTTATAATATACGCGTCTTAGAATAAATCGCACAAAAATGAAAAAACTAAGCCATATTTTAATTTTAGGTTTGAGCCTTACATTAACTTTTTCTTCTTGTCAAAAAAAACAAATTAAAGAAGAGGATACCGATACACAATCGGCCGCTGAAAGTTCTTTAGCTACAAGTATTGACAATGACATGAATAACATTGCCGACGAAGCCGGCAGAAATAAAAGTGTAAGCAGTTTTAAAACTTCGGAAGCGTCTGCAATTTTAAGCTCTTGTGCAACATTACATTTTGATACGTTGATAAGCAGCAATGCCGATTCAATAACTGTAAATTTTGGGAACAGCAATTGCCTTTGTAACGATGGCCGTTATCGCCGAGGAAAATTATTAATTGTGTATACTGGTAAATACCGCGATTCGTTAACCACTATTACCGTAACGCCACTAAATTATTACGTGAATGATAACAAAGTAAGCGGTAGTAAAACGGTAAAAAACTTAGGTCATAATGCACAAGGGCGTTTGGTTTACGACATTAGCGCAAATTTTTCTATTCTAAAAGCAGATAACAGTGGAACAATTCAATGGGTTGGTACACGTCAACGTGAGTGGCTTGCCGGTGAGAACACATTACTTTGGATAGATGATAAATATTCCATTACCGGCAGTGCAAGTGGCACAAATGCAAACGGCAGAAGCTTTACATCTTCTATCACATCAGGCAAACCACTTATACGTGATATGAGCATTGGTTGCAGAAAGCATTTTATAAGCGGTGAAATTAAGCACACTCCACAGGGAAAACCAACCAGGATAATTGATTTTGGAAACGGTACCTGCGATGATCAGGCTACAGTTACAATTAATGCTAACACATACACAATTACACTGCCTTAAACTAGCTCTGTATAATAAAAATTAACCCAAAATTGTATAAATTTTGGGTTTTTTAATATAAATATATCGAGTAAATTTATGGCAATATAAATTACCGTTGGTAAAGCGCACAATGAGATTTTTATCGCTATTTATTTTTTGTTCCTTTTTCAGTTTTTCTCAAATTGATTCTGCTAAAACATTTGTTCCATTGGTAAGTATTCATTTTAGCGGACAAATTCCTGGCGGAGATCTTGCTAAGCGTTTTGGTCCGAATCTCAATATTGGAGGGTCGTTCATGATAAAAACGAAACACAATTGGTTATTGGGTTTAGAATCCAATTATTGTTTTGGAAGAAATGTAAAAGAAAATGTACTAACACAGTTAAAGAACTCAGATGGATTTATTGTGGATAATGAAGGGTTTCCTGCCGACATACGTGTAACGGAGCGGGGCTTCGGCATACATTTAACCGGCGGTAAGATCTTTAAGTTCTTATCGGCTAATCCAAATTCAGGATTAATGGTAAATGTGGGTGCCGGTTATCTTCAGTCGAAAATAAAATTATACGATGCGCAGCAAAGAATTGCTGCTGTTAAGGGAGATCTTGCTCATGGCTATGACAGGCTTAGCGGTGGTGTTTCGTTTACACAATTTGTAGGTTATATGTTCTTAAGCGACAACCGTCTCTTAAATTTTTATTTTGGCGTTGAAGGTTACGAAGCCTTTACACAAAGCATAAGAAAATTAAATTACGATACCGGTTTACCCGATACACAAAAGCGTTTGGATATGTTATTTGGCCTGAGGTTTGGCTGGATACTACCATTGTACAAAAAAACGCCAAACGAATTTTATTATAACTAACCCAAACACTATGTTCTTATACAATTTGGTTATTTATTTATATGGCTTGGTAATTAAATTGGCCTCAATAAATAAATTAAAAGCCAAACAATGGGTAACAGGACGTAAGAATTGGCGTGAGAACCTCTGTAAAAAAATAGCAATGCTTAATTCCGGCAATGTTTTGTGGGTGCATTGCGCTTCTTATGGTGAGTTTGAGCAGGGTAGGCCGTTGATAGAAGCCATTAAAAAAGAACATCCGGGTTATAAGATCGTTTTAAGTTTTTTTTCACCTAGTGGCTATGAAGCCTTTAAAGACTGGAGGGGGGCAGACCTGATATGTTATTTACCATTAGATACTAAAAAAAATGCAAGAGATTTTATAAGCATTGTTAAACCCAAGGCCTCTATTTTTATTAAGTACGAATTTTGGCTGAATTTTTTATTCGAATTAAAAAAACACAATATTCCCACTTACCTGGTTTCAGCAGTATTTAAACCGCACCATCCTTTCTTTAGATGGTATGGCGGCATTTTTAGAAGATCATTAAATACATTCAATAAATTATTTATTCAAGATGAAGCTTCGGGTAAATTGCTTGAAAAAATTGATATCAAAAATTATGAAGTGTGCGGTGATACCCGATTTGACAGGGTTATAGAGGTAAAGGAAAATTTTAAAGAGATCGAACAGTTAAAGGACTTTAAAGGAAATAAAAAACTGATCATTGCTGGAAGTACTTGGGCAAAAGATGAAGAACTTGTGCTAAAAACGTTTCTGCAGTTAAAAGACAAAAAAATTAAATTGGTTATTGTGCCTCATGATATAGATGAAAAGTATGTTAATGAAACTGTACATAAAGTGAAAACAGCAGGTTTAACATTTTCTTTATTTACTGATAAAATAAATAATGATGATGAGGTTTTAATTGTAAATGTAATGGGGCTGCTATCAAAAATTTATTTCTATGCTGATTGCTCTTATATTGGCGGTGGATTTAACAGTGGATTACATAATAGCTTAGAGCCGGCGGTATATGGTAAACCTGTTACTTTTTACGGAAAAGATTATGTGAAATTTAACGAAGCAGTTGATCTGATAAATATGGGTGCGGCTAAAGTTGTTGAAGATGAAACAGATCTTTTAAAAACATTTAATTTATTTCTGTCAGATACGTTTGACCATCATCAACTTACTAATAAGTTACAGGCTTATTTTAAAACAAATTCAAATACTACAAATAAAGTTTTACCCTCTATTAAATTCTGATCTTTTATTTCAGATATAATATTTTTGAAATTAATACGTTTTAAATAAAACAAGGTGTTTATGTTTACGTCAGATTCAAAATATGAGGCTCTATTAGGAAAAGAACAAACAGTAAAATTAATTAAGTTCTTTTCTGAAATAGAAAATGGAAAATATAATAAAGAGGAAACTATTTCTTTAATGCTTAAAGGAATAGAGTATCCAATTTATCTTCGTTGCATAAGAGCAGATATGCAATCTTTTGTAAATACATTTATTGACCCCTACTTAGAAAAAAAGCCTTATTTAGAATGCACCAAGCTGGTTATAGATGCTGGCGCAAACATAGGCTGCACGGCTGTTTTATTCGCCAATTGGTGGCCCGATTGTAAAATTATTAGTCTTGAACCGGATAAAGAAAATTTTGAACTATCACTTAAGAACACTGAAAAGTACCCTAATGTTACAGTAGTAAATTGTGGTTTGTGGAACAAAGATGTGCAATTAAAAATAGAAGCAGGGCAGGAAGATGGCTTTGTGGTAAGAGAAATAAGTGTTAAAGAAAAAGACATAAATCCTGAGAACCTTACAACAGGAGTATCAATTGAACAGCTATTAAAAAAGTATGATCTCTCTCAGATCGATTTTCTGAAAATGAATATCGAAGGTAGCGAAAAAGAAGTATTTACCAAGAACTATTAGCAATGGCTTCCAAAAACAAAAGCCATGCTTATTGAATTGCACGATGGAAAAAACTCCGGCTGTTCAAAAGCAGTATTTACAGCTGCAAATAAATATGATTTTGCGGTTGCCGAAACCGCGCCGTATGGCATATTATTTGCAAAGGAAGACATTTACAGAGCCTGGTATGCAAAATGGTACAAAGAAGAGATCTATAATCCAAATATAAATAAAGAAAGATTTCCGCAATTTTATTTAGATAAGGAATAAGATTTTTTTTGATAAACTTAACGTGTTGCCATTAATATACTTTCCCACAAAAGATCGCCACTTTTTTCCCACGAAAACTTTTGTTTCTGAAAATTACCGTTAGCAATAAGGCTTTCACGTAATGCCGGTTTTTGAAAGATCTGCAGCATGGCATTTTTAATTTCATTTACTTCCAATGGGTTCACTAAAAGGGCCGCATTGCCTGCCACCTCGGGCATGCTTGTAACGTTGCTGGTGATAATGGGTACTTGTGCCTGCATGGCTTCAACCAACGGAATGCCAAAGCCTTCGTAATAGGGTATAAAGGTTAGTGCAAGCGCGCTGCCAAGAACAAGATTCAATTCCTCATCCGCCAAACGTCCCGTAAATACAACCTCTTCTTTTAAATTTGTTTCTGCAATAATTTTGTTGATCTCTGCAACGCCCCAATACTTTGGTCCGGCAAGCACCAGCTTATGATCTGAGTTGCTTTCTTTTTTAAATAACGCAAAGGCACGAATTAGATTGCCAATATTTTTTCTTGGATGTAATGATCCAACATTCACAAAATAATCTTTACCGGCAGTATATTTTTGTTTTGTTTTTTGTTTTTCAGCAGCATCAACCGTTTTAAAAAAATGATTAATGCCATTGTAAACCACGTCTATTCTAGACGGATCTATTCCGTAATTTCTCGAAATATCTTGTTTACTGTATTCAGAAACTGTAGCTATTCTTGTAGCTTCATGCGCAAATTTTGGAAAATAGTGGTTGTAATATTTGGCCGTTAACCATTTGCTGTCTTCTGGGTGATGTAAAAAGTTAATATCATGAATTACAGGTAACTGCTTGCACTTGGCGCCTAACGATAGGAAGCCATCCGGCGATAAGAACAGGTCGGGCTGCATTTTATCCAATAATCTTTTAACAGAATGTTGAAACCAGGCGTAATACAAAAAGGGGTGTCTTGCTTGCGGCGAGAGGATCAGCGGGGTAATATTATCAGAAAAAATAAAATCCTCGTCAAAATCCCGGTCAAATACAAAAACAAAATGTACATCGGGGTTTTTGGTAGTAATGTGCTTTAAAGTTTGGTAGGCAAACCAGCCCATGCCTTCAAGGCGATCTTTTAGTAAGATCCTAGTATTTACAACGATTTGCACCGGGCAAATCTATGAATTTAGTTTAGTTTTAACCATAAAAAAGGCTATATTTGCTGCTTTTTGTGCAAAAAAAGAAGTTCATATTTGATTTAGCTATTCTCCTGATACTTAATTTATTAATTAAGCCGTTTTGGATTTTAAGCATCGACCCTCAGGTTCAGATGAGCGTTGGAAACGCATCTTATGGCGAGTATTTTGTTTTGTTCAATTTTTCCTTCCTTATTGGTATTTTATTGGATTTTGGTTTGACCAATTTCAACAATAAGAACATCGCGCAACACTCCCATTTGTTAAGCAAACATTTTAGTAAAATGCTCAGTCTAAAATTTGTTTTGGGTATACTGTATATTTCGGTTACACTACTTGTTGGTTTTTTTGTGTTGGGCTTCGAGGTTAGGTATATCAAGCTTTTGGTTGTATTGTGTATAAATAATTTCTTCTTAAGTTTTATTCTTTTCCTTCGTTCAAATCTACTTGCATTGCATTTATTCAGGATAGATAGTATCATGTCGGTATTAGACCGCGTTATCATGATCATTTTAGTGGCGGCTTTGATCTTTAATGTTTTCGGTTTGCATATTGATGTCATGAACTTTGTTTATGCTCAAACCATTGGCTATGGTCTTACAGCGCTTATTGGTTTTTTAGTTGTATTAAATAAAACACACACATTTAAATTAAATTGGGATTGGGCTTTTAACCGCATGATCTTAAAAAAGAGTTTTCCTTTTGCAATTTTAGTTCTACTAATGACATTTTATAACCGTTTGGATAGTGTTATGATCGAGCGTATTTTACCCGGTAATCTTGGCAAAGAGCAAAGCGGCATTTATGCCAAAGCTTTTAGATTGCTGGATGCGGCCAACATGATCGCTTATTTATTTTCTGTTCAGTTATTACCATTGTTTAGCCGTATGCTAAAAAATAAAGAGAATATTGAGAATATTGTAAAGTTGTCGTTTACTCTATTGCTAACGCCGGCGTTGATCGTATCTGTGGGAAGTTTGTTCTATGCTGATCGTTTTTGCGAGCTTTTATATAAGGGAAATACAGAGGGATACCAGATACTTGGCCTTCTTATGAGCTGTTTTACCGCCATTTCAATCACCTATATTTTTGGTACTTTGCTTACTGCCAATGGTAATTTAAAGTATTTAAATTTAATGGCAGTTAGCGGTATTTTAATAAACCTGATCTTAAATTTCATCCTAATTCCAAGATATTACGCTTTAGGAAGTGCTGTGGCCAGCGTTGTTACGCAGTTTTTAACCTGTTTGATACAGGTATTTATTTCCTATAAGGTATTTAAATTTCACGTAAATAAAAGGCTATTGATCTCTGTCTTTTTATTCATAGTAGGCATTGTTTTTGCCAATTATTTCACCATGAATTTAACCACCTATTGGGTTTATAATTTCGTAATTATGCTTATATTTAGTGGCTTATTAGCATTTATTACCGGAATGATAAACCCTAAATCCGTTTTGCGTTTCATAAAATATAAATAATATGATTGAAGAGATTACTGCTAAGGAATTAATACTAAAATTAATAAAGTGGAGAAAGGCTTTTCTCTGGATCACTATTATTACCACATTGGTAACCGGAACGCTTGTTTTTTTAATGCCAAAACAATATAAATCTACCGCGGTATTATTTGCCGCACGTCAATTTTCGGTTTCAAAATTGGTAATAGAACCAAACTCAGGTAATCAGGAAGATTACATGCAAATAGGCGATGAGGACGATGTTGAAAAACTGATCCAGTTCCTTAGTTCAGATGCGTTAAAGATCAAAGTAGCAAATGCATACAATTTGTGGGATCGTTGGAACATCAGGGATACCGTTTTCGGCTATCATTACCTAAAATTAAAATGGGATGATATGGTTGCTATTAAGCGCACCGAGTTTAACAGTGTAAAGGTTGAGGTTTATGATTATACTGCTAATGGATCGGCACAGATCGCCAATGGCATAACAGATTATTGTGATACTGTAAAACATGAAATGACCAGAGGAATAACCGCTGGCGTTGTAAAAATTGTAAAAGAAGAATACGAAAACACGTTACTTAGAATGAAGGAACTGGAAGACAGTCTTATGAAACTTAGAAAACTTGGTGTTTTGCATTACAAAGAGCAGGTAAAAGCTTATTCAAAAAGTTACGCCAAGGCACTTGAGAAAAATGATGCAGGCGCAATTAAGCGTTTGGAGGATAAATTAGATACCCTAAAAAAATATGGAAGTGCTTATCAGAACATACATGATAATTTAGAAAAATACAGTTTTAAATATCCCGATATTAAAGCTAAATATGACGAGGCTTTGGTAAACTATAATACAAGTTTGCCAATTAAATTTGTGGTTGAAAGGGCGAAGCCTAATGAATATAAGGCAAAACCAAACAGGTTATTAATACTAGGGGTGTCTGTAATTGCAAGTAATTTATTAGGTTTTCTGATTCTTTTGTTTCGTGATAAGTTTAACAAATTAAAACTGCAAGACTAATTATGGAAAATATAAACTCTTTAAGCATTGTTAAAACCATCTTCAAGAACTGGAAGATGATCTTCCTGGTGATGTTATCTGCAGCTGTAATTTCTTACGGGGCATCGTTCCTTATTAAAGATAAATTTAAATCCAGCGCGGTTGTTTATCCTGTTAACTTATTTCAAAATTCTGAGGAGTCGCCCAGCGAACAATTATTGCAGTATTTTTTAAGTGAGGATGTAAAATATAAATTGGCTAAAGATTTTAAACTGTTTGATAGGTATGGCATTGATACAGTAACCTCAAAAGGTGGCAAAGCACTGTTCAATTATATGTTCATGGAGAATATTACCATCTCACCAACTATTTATGAATCCATAGAAATAAATGTAAAAGATGTAGATCCTGCTTTTGCTCAAAAGTTAAATGTTGCTTTGGTAAATAATACAAACAATCTTATCAGAGAAACTAAAAAAGCAATTGTTGGACAATATCTTGTTAATACTAAAAAAGTAATTGCTGTTCAATCAAAAGAATTGGATTCAATAAGCCAGTCTATATTAAAAATTAAAACCGAGTACGATCTTATTGATGCCGATTATCAGGCAAAATATTTAAGTAAGCAGATCTCTGCAGGATCGCCATTAAATGAAAACGGTTCTAAACAGGTAAGAGGTATTAAAGAAAGAGGTTCTGAGTTGCGCATTTTAAAAGGTAGAATGGAGTCCACCTTAAATTCATACTCACAAATTAAATTAAAGAACGATGCTTATTTGTTAGATGTTAGCGGTGACATGGATTATTATGTTTATGTAAGTAAACCAAATTTTCAGGACAAAAAGTGTTCACCAGTTAGATGGATCATTGTTATGATCTCTTCTTTATCTGCATTGTTCATGTCTTTGGTATTTATTCTGTATAAGAACCGTTCAAAAGATTTCATCTAAGTTGGCAAGGTATTTTAGAACATATTTATTTCCAATTTTAATATTGGCCTACATTTTCGGCAATGCCTATGTAATGGTCTATAAAAAAGATCTTTTTTATCCCTACAATTTATTACCGGTTGTTTTAATTATAGTTTACACAGCCATCTTTCATTTACAAAAACTGGTTTTCTTTTTAGCGTTCTGCACACCATTGGCAATTACCCTTAAGGAGTTAGGACTTTCAGACGGTATGGACCTTAGTTTGCCTTCAGAGCCCTTAATGGCGGGTATTATGGTGCTTTACCTTTTTAATCAATTGAGCTCAAATATTGCCGATAAAAAATTTATCAATCATCCGGTTACATTATTAATTATTGTGCAGTTATGTTGGATGCTTTTTACAACATTGACCAGTACTGAAATATTGATCTCGTTAAAATATCTTATTTCGCGCTTATGGTTTATTTTTAGTTGTTACATCATCATGCCGCATCTTTTTCAAAGCAAGAAAAATATTATCACTTTTGTTTTTTGTTATGCTTCTGCATTGGCTTTGGTTGTGTTTTATACGGTTATTCAACATTCTAAATTTAATTTTAACGATAAGGCTGCCGATTGGGTTGTATCACCGTTCTATAATGACCACACTGCTTACGGCGCGGCACTGGCCATGTTCATTCCAATTATGCTTTGCTTTGTATTTATAAAAAGTATTAAAGGTTATTTGCGTGTTTTTGCTTTAGGTTTATTTTGTCTTTTTGTGTTTGCAATTATCTTGTCATTTGCGCGTGCCGGATGGTTAAGTTTGATAGTAGCATTCTCAATTTTTATTACACTAATATTTAGAATAAAATTCAGAACTATTTTAGTTACGCTTATTACTTTAGGCAGTTTGTTTTATGTTTTTCAAACCGAGATTTTTATTGCACTTGGAAGAAATAATACCGATGCCGAAGGGGGATTCTCTAATAATATCGAATCGGTTTCTAATATTTCTACAGATGCCTCTAACCTTGAGCGTTTGAACCGCTGGAGTTGTGCTATTCGTATGTGGAAGGATAAGCCTATTTTAGGCTGGGGCCCTGGCACCTATATGTTCAAGTACGCACCTTACCAATTAAGTAGCGAGCGCACGATAATTAGTACTAATTTTGGAACCAATGGTAATGCGCACAGCGAATACCTCGGCCCGTTGTCGGAACAAGGGATCTTTGGTTTACTGATAGTAATTGGTATGCTTTTATATTGCACCTCTTTAGGTTATAAATTGGTTTATTCTGTTGCTGAACCCGAGGTAAGAATATTGGTAATAGGTTTGTTCCTTGGCTTAATGACCTATTTCGTGCATGGATTTTTAAATAATTTTCTTGATACCGATAAACTTTCGTTGCCTTTCTGGTCTTTCTTAGCAGCTTTGGTTTCTATTGATCTCTATTATCGCAAAAAAGAAAAAACTCTTAAGGTACTTTAAGCCTTGATGTAAAGGGTAGTTTTTTTTTACTATATTTGAGTAACACCTTAAAAAAGAAGTCATGAAAAATATTTCCACCTTTATCATTTCTGCAAGTCTTTTAGTTTTTGCTTTTAGTGCTTGTCAGAAGAAAACCGATTGCACGGCAAACATTACCTGTAAAGATGCTCAGGGTAAACCTATGAACGGGGTAGAGGTGCGTTTATTTGCTAATGTGAAAACCGCCACAAATACTACAAAAGTGGCTGATGTAAAAGCTACTGGTGTTACTGATAAAGACGGAAAAGTTTCTTTTATATTTAAACTGCCAGCTATTTTTGATGTTAATGCTTCTGTTGGAACTTCTACTGCTACAGCATTGATCAAATTAGAAGAAGGCAAAACAACTGAGAAAACAGTTGAGATAAAATAATTTCTAAAAGTCAGGAACGCTTATTTTTTAACTAAGTATATCTTTAATGGTTGATTATTAATTTTTTAATAACCGAAAAAGATGAGTTTTTTATTTTGATCAGGTAAACACCCTGCAGCAACCCCTTAGTATCAATATATATTTCTGTATTTTCTTTATCAGTAAATTCAATAATTGTCCTACCTTCCATATCACTTAATGTAATCGTATTTTCGCTAAATTTTTCTTTTAGGCCAATAATTACAGTTTCTTTTGCAGGATTGGGGTATATAGTTATATCTGTAGTTTGAGGCAAAAATGTTACTGGGAATTCGAAAAACGATAGTGCACCAAGCGTGTTTTTTGAGTTTAAGATCCATGGACCACAATATAAATTGTCGTACGCATAATTATTAGGTAAATAAGTTATTTTCCTCGGTATTAGAGAATTTTCGGGAAATTGGAGAAAAACATTGTTGCCTGAACTTCTTACACCTGTTAACTTTAATGCAGAATAATTATATCCGTAAAAATAATCTTTCATGTAATATGTAAATCCTTTTATAGATTCAGATAATTGGAGATTAATTGGCATATTAAAATGTAGGCATATTTCGTCGGGTTGAGAAATATAAATTTTTTTTATTCTCGGTGGCAAAATAAGACTATCTGCATATTCAAACCCATAGATATACTTTTTAACTAAAGGCGCAATTTTATCAGCAATATTATTGTACCCTTTTGTACTAAAATGACAATTATCGTTATTTCTATCCTGATAAGTGTTCCCTACTGTTGACATGATCGCAATATCATCATGTTTTTCTGCAATTTTCACTTGCAGATCTCTAAACAGCCCCGTGATTGATTCAAAAGGACTACAACCTGTATTTATTTGAAAAAAGAAGATTTTTTCCGCGTTTGGATAATCATTTTTCCATGAATTATATAGATTTTCAAATTTTTCAGTATACGCGATTGGATTTAGTTCAGGCAAAGCATCGGCTTCTCCCTGATGCCAAAATATACCCTTTACAAAATGACTAAGTCCATGGTAATTTAATTTTTTTAATAAACGATCATATGGGATGTTTAAATTTAAATGCGCAGAATCCGATGGATACTTAGACGGAAGAAGGAGATCAATTTTTGCTCCAGAAAATGCTCCGTTCACAAAACAGCTTGGAATATTTGTTGTATTAGCAAGTTCATTTTGAAGTTTCATTGCCCACGCTCCAACAAAGCCAATTTCCCACCAAATGCATGAAGGTCTGGCAAATGTAAAATCTTTATCTAACGGAGTTCCACTGGCCTCATTATATTTTGCTGTAGACAGATTAAAACCAATTGAACGGCAATATTTATTTGAATACAATAAATTTTGGGTTTCACCACCTGGAGATGCGGTTAAACTATCGTCCAAAGCCAAAGAAGCTAGCGCATTCGATTGACCATTTACAATAAATATATCTCCACAAACAATATCTTTTACTGTTTTTACATGTTCTTCATTCGTATTATTTTTTAGAAATATATCAATATTGTATTCCTTTAAGGCTGGGGCTATCAAAAGATTGATCAAAAAATTCCCATTATTGGCTATATTTATAACGCTATCTTTCAAAATCATATTTTGAGAGTTATCGGAAAGTTTAACTCTTATTTGATTGTATGTCGAGTCATTATAATTGCCGGAAATGAGAATAACTCCAACGTTATCTGAATTTCTTGGGATAAACTGAAGATCGCTAGGGATTGAGGAAAATGATAATTGTGCACTTGCATTAATGCAAAAGAACATCAGCAATTGAATCGATATAAGATACTTAATCATGCTATTTCTTATTTTAAATATAATTTTTGCAAGGCGTAACTGCTACAAAAATAGTTTAAATAAAATAACCTAAAAATTCAAGTCACTTACTTTTAAAGTAAGTAGTGCAATATCATCGGGGAATTCGTTTTCACCCTTAAACTCTTCTGCAAAAAATAGTATAGCTTTATTTAAGAATTCAGGCGTAGCCTTTGCATTCTTTTCTATTAATTCTTCAACGGCTTGCACACTAATGGTGTCATTCTCGGTATTCATTGTATCTGTTAAGCCGTCAGTATAACACACAAGTGTAAACTCCGAAGTATAATTAAAGATCTCTACATTAATAACCGGCAAAACTTCTGCAATGCCTAACAATGGGCAACCATTACTCAGTTCAGTAAATTTATTTTCGTAAAAAAGGATAGGGGGGTTGTGGCCTGCATTTATGTAAGTTAACTGCTGACTCTTGGTATTTAATTTAGCGAGAAATAATGATACAAATTTTTCATTTTTGGCATTTGTAATTACGCGCTTGTTTAACTCAATAACGATGTCTTTTAAATTATGGGTAAATGTAATAAGACTTTGTAATGTAGCTTGTATATTACTCATTAACAAAGCCGCCGCCACTCCCTTACCGCTTACATCGGCCACACAAAAAACAAACTCGTGATTATTTAATTTAATAAAGTCGTAATAATCGCCGCCCACTTGTTGATGCGGTAAATACCTCGCCGCTACTAATAGTCCATCAGAGTTTGGAAGATCTTTAGGAAAGAGCATTTGCTGCATGCTTTGCGCCAGTTCTAACTCTTTTTTAATTTGTGCTCGTTGAATGTTCTCTTTAAATAATTTTTTATTTTCAATAGCAACAATAATAATATTGGTAAGCGTTTGTACAAAAGGTAAATGTTTTATGGCAGCACTAAGTTCAAGTTTCTCTTCGTTCACATCGCTTAGCAGAACATAAGCCATGGGTGTTTTTTTATGAAAAACCGGAATCACAATTTCAAATTGCTTACTCAGTTCGCCTTTGCTAAAATTTATTGTCTCAATTTCGCTAATTGAAAGTAATTCATTCTCAAATACGATAGCTTCTGCATCTTTTTTTATACCGTATTTCAATAAACACTTCCATTCTACATCAAAACTAAATAATACCAGTTTTCCCACACCCAAGCGGTTTTCCAATATGTCCTGAAAAAGATCAAGTAACTGACCGGTAGAAAAATTATTATTAATAGCTTTAGTCACCTCAAGCAAAGCGTTTAACTTAAGGTCCTGGATGTGTTTTTGTTGCGTTATTTTTGATTGGTCAGACAATTTCTTAAGTTAAATAAACGGTTTCTTTACCTTTTTTTGAAAAATCTGCTTCTATATGTTCCTGTAAAGTGGTGCTTAATCTTAAGCCTACAAAATCGGCCTTTACCGGGAAACGTGTATGACTTCTGTCTACCAGAATTACCGTGTTTATTTTTTTTACAGGTTTATCTAAAAATAATTTTACGGCGTACATTAATGTTTTGCCACTGTTTAAAACGTCGTCTACTAAAATAATAGTTTTGTTTACAAATGTCTTGTCTTCAAAATCTGTTAAGGGTTCACCTTCCCAGGGTTTATCTTTGTTTACAGTAATTTTTCCTAAGGTGATCTTTAATGGCGAGATCTTTTTTAATTTGTCACATAAATTGGTGGCCACCTTATAACCGTTACCTTCAATACCAACGATCAATAATTCTTTTTCAGAAAAATTATTTTCATAAACCTCGTAAGCTAACCTGCTTAATTTTTGGTTGATCTGTAATGTATCTAATATTTTTACCTTACTCATTTGTATTTTTTTATTAATTCTGCAAGGGTCTTTTTTACTTTATCATTTGGTTCGCACAATGGCAAACGCACATAAGGATCACATTTTTTTAATAAACTTAAAGCATACTTAATGCCACCCGGGTTGCCATCTGCAAATAACTGGTCTGTAATATCTATTAAGCCGTAATGTAGTTTTTGTGCTTCAGTAAATTTGTGTTTTAAACTTAAGCGCACCATTTCACTATAGTCTTTTGGAAAAGCATTAGCTACAACAGATATTACGCCATCGCCACCGGCCGCAATAACTGGTAAAGTTAAATTGTCGTCACCGCTTATTACTAAAAAACCGTTCGGTTTGTTTTTTATCAGCTTCATTATTTGTTCTATACTGCCACTTGCTTCTTTAGTAGCAACAATATTTTTAAAGTCGCGGGCAATTCGTAATTGGGTTTCCCAGGTAACATTACTTCCGGTACGGCCTGGAACGTTATATAAAATAATATCTTTTTTAGTTGACTTTGCAACTGCTTTGTAATGCTGATAATAACCTTCCTGATTAGGTTTATTATAGTATGGCGCAACCGATAGAATTGCTTCAAAAGGTTTCAGATCTGTTTTTTGAATGGTCTCAATAACCTCTGCAGTATTATTTCCACCAATACCTAAAACCAAAGGCAATTTTTTAGCATTGGCTTTAATTACGGTTTCTATAACTAGTTTTTTTTCTTCTTTACTAAGCGTAACGCTTTCACCGGTTGTTCCTAAAACAACAATGTATTCTACTTTACCTGCGTGTAAATGCTTTACAATTTGCGTTAATGCAGCAGTATCTACATTTCCTTTTTTCGTAAATGGTGTTACAATTGCTACACCGGTCCCTCTTAAATTAGTATTACGCATAATTAAATATATAAAATTATTTTAAATTAAAGTATTCTGTTGCCATTAAAGCAATTTCGTTACCGTAAGCCAGGCTTGCAGTAGCAGCAGGGCTTGGGCTATTTATCACATGCATGGCGTTACCATGTTTTTCAATTTTAAAATCGTCAAGCATTTCACCTTCGGGTCCAAGTGCCATTGCGCGTATACCACAGCGGGCAGCAACTATCTCATCCATCTCTAAACTTGGAATTAATTTGCGAAGACGATTTAAAAAATAAGTTTTGCTAAATGCACCACGGTACTCATCCATACCAAAACGCCAGTGTTTACCAAAAAATTTCCAGGTGCCTTTAAAACCAAACGCATCAATCGTATCTTTAAAACTAAAAGCGGTTTTGCTGTATCCTTCGCGGTCAAATACAAATACAGCATTAGGCCCACACTCGGTTCCACCATGTATCATACGTGTAAAATGCACACCTAAGAAAGGGAATTTTGGATTTGGCACAGGGTAAATTAAATGTTTTACTTTATGCAATCCTTTTTCTGTAAGATCATAATAATCGCCTCTAAAGCCAATAATTTCAGCATCACTTTTCTGTCCTTCTTTTTTCGCCATTCTGTCGGCTTGTAAGCCAGAAGTGGTAATAATATATTTGCCAATAAATTTATCAGTTTTAGTGATCACGGTTGTGCTGTCTTGCCCTCTTTCAAAGCCAACAACGTGTTGCGAGGTTAGTACTTTACTGCCGTTATTTTTGGCATTTACTAATTCTTTATATTTTTTTGCTACCTGGTCGTAATCAATAATGCCGGTGCAGCCAACACGAATACCTGCAATGCCTTCACAAAAGGGTTCAATTTCTTTAATGCGTTTTGGGTCTATGATCTCCATATCCTCAACGCCATTGGCAATACCGTTGTTGAAGACTTTGTTCATGTGCGCCAGTTCGCTTTCGTGTGTAGCAACAATTAATTTTCCGCAAATATCATGCGCTATTTTGTAGTCCTTAGCAAATTGTACTAGTTCCCTTCTACCATCAACACAGTTCTTTGCCTTGTACGAGCCTGGTTTGTAATAGATGCCACTGTGAATAACGCCGCTGTTGTGCGATGTTTGGTGCTGCGCCACTTCTTTTTCCTTCTCTAAAACCAAAATGGTTTTATTAGGATGATAAGTACACAATTTATAGGCTGTGGCAAGGCCAACTATGCCCCCGCCAACAATAATAATGTCAAATTTTTGTTCCATAAAATACAGGTGTAAATGTACCAAATAAAGCCGGAATTTTGCTTTATCTTTGCCTTTTAGTTTAACAAATTACCTATGAAAATTATTTGCATTGGGCGCAATTACGCCGAGCATGCCAAAGAGATGAAGGCCGATCTGCCAACAGAACCGGTGTTTTTTATGAAACCCGATACGGCTCTGTTAAAAGAGGGCGATTTTTATATCCCGGATTTTACAAAAGACCTGCATCACGAGATAGAATTGGTATTAAAGATCTGCAAAGCCGGCAAACATATTGACGAGCGTTTTGCGAATAAATATTATGATGAGATAGGCCTGGGCATTGACTTTACAGCGCGCGACATACAGGCAAAATGCAAAGAGAAAGGTTTACCATGGGAGAAGGCGAAAGCCTTTGATAATAGTGCCCCAATTGGTTCTTTTGTGAAGAAAGATACATTGGAACTTGATAACATCGCTTTTGAATTAAAAGTTAACGGACAAAGCAAGCAGCTAGGTAATTCAAAGGACCTGATCTTTTCTTTTGATAAAGTAATTGCCTATGTGTCAAAATTTGTGAGCTTAAAAGTGGGTGATCTTATTTATACCGGAACCCCCGAAGGCGTTGGCGCTGTTAAGATAGGCGACACCCTGGAAGGATCCATTAATGGCAAACAATTCTTAAAACTGAATATTAAATAGACCGGTGTTTAAAAAAATAGCCATAGCGTTTGTTAAATTTTACCAATATTGCATCAGGCCAATGTTGCCTAATTCATGCAGGTACACGCCATCCTGCAGCCAATATGCCGTTGAGGCCATTAATAAATATGGGGCTTTTAAAGGAGGTT
Organism: Bacteroidia bacterium; assembly: GCA_016787785.1. GTDB lineage: Bacteria > Bacteroidota > Bacteroidia > B-17B0 > Aurantibacillaceae > Aurantibacillus. The sequence goes on from JAEUTO010000006.1 coordinate 526,562, forward strand.
GGATGGGCTTAAAGCGTATCTTAAGATGTAATCCATGGGGCGGCCATGGTTACGACCCGGTTCCATAACACATAAAATTTTTGTAAATTTGGGTATGTTTAAAATAAAGGCTTTTATTTCTTTACTGTTTCTTTCATTACTTATTGTGTCTTGTAAAAAGGATAATGAGATCGTTGTACCTGATGTGGCCAAACAGCCAACCGTTACCTTTAATTTTAAAGCTCTGGTAGATAACGCTCCACTTGTGCCAAATACAAAATGGTACAAGAACGCTAATAACGATAGTTTTTGCGTAACAAAACTCAATTACTACATCAGTAATTTAAAGTTCAGACGTGATGATGGATCGGTTTATTCTGAGCCAAACTCGTATCATATTATTAAACATGTAGAAGGCGTAACCTCTTTTACGGTTTTAGATCTGCCTGAAGGAAATTACAATCAAATAGAATTTTTAATTGGTGTTGATAGTTTAAGGAATATAAGCGGCTCGCAAACCGGAGACCTTTCGCCCGACAGTTTGATGTTTTGGGACTGGAGCACAGGTTATATCTTTTTTAAATTTGAAGGGCAGTATAAAAATACAACAACACCAGTTGCAGATTATTATTCTATGCACATTGGTGGTTTTAAAGCGCCGGATAATTTTATCAAAAAATGTACATTTAATTTAAGTACACATCTTATTGCAGAAAAGAATAAACGATCTAAAGTTTTTTACAATACCAGCATTAATGAGATCTTTACAAACCCAATTATTGTAGATTTTAATACCTACGCAAGTGTTGGCGGTGGAAGAAAGGCTCAGCAAATTTCAGATAATTACCAGGATATGTTCACTGTTGATCATATTGAGAACTAACGTATCTTTTTCTAAAATCAACATTATAAAAACGATCAAAGCTATTTCTAAATATTTGTTTTTCCTTTTGATCTTTAGCAAAGGGATCTCTCAGAATATCATTATTAAGGGCAAAGCCCACAAAATGTATGCGGGCAAAATAATTGAGCTTAATTCGCTTAACGATTACATTACCAACACCAAACAAAAAGAAGACAGAGATACCATTCAACCGGATGGATATTTTGAATTGCATTTTCAATCGGACTTTACGCAACCTGTTTTTTTAACTATTCAAAATGTAGTTGCCAAAATGTATGTGCAGCCCGATTTTGTGTATGGTATTACCATCCCTGAATTAGAAAAAGATTTTGATTATAATAATGATGCTGAGTTGCCTATAAACATTGGCATTGTTGGTACTGATACTACTGAATTAAACGTACTTACTTTCGATTATGAAAAACAGTTCAATAATTTGTTCGACCCCAAGGATAGCAAATTTTTAAACCGCCCTATGATGTTCAAGAGAGCCGATACACTTAAAAAGATCTGCGATACACGCTACAAAAAAATAAAGAACCCTTATTTTTTAAATTATGTAGAGTACTCAATTGCCTCTATTAACGCCAGTGTGTCGCGTGGCGAGAATTATTTGATAAATGGTTATATTATTAATAAACCAATACAATATAACCATTACGAATACATGCAGTTCTTTAATGCCTGTTTTAAAGGTTATTTAAATACCTATGCCTCTTCGCAAAAGGGCCAATCACTTTACAACATTATTAATGTAAAAGCAGATTATGATCTGTTATCGGAATTTATGAAAGGCGATAAATTCTTAAAAGCAGATTCGTTGCGCGAACTGGTTATTTTAAAAAATTTATGGGATTTTTATTTTAGTGCCGATTTTGCACCGGAAGCCGTTGCCACAATTACTTCTGCGCTGCAACAAAAAACAAAAGTAAAGCAGCACAAGAAAATTGCCAACAACATGCTGGCCTATTTTAATAAAATGCAAACAGGTTCTTTGGCTCCGGGCTTTTCTGCAAGAACAAAAGAGGGTACTATGGGTACTTTAAGTTCTTTTAAAGGGCGTTGGGTGTATTTAAATTTTTTCTCTACCTCTAATACCGAGAGTATGCGCGAGATGCCAAAGATTGATGCCCTTCGCAAAAAGTTTGGCGATAAAGTGGTGTTTGTCAGCATTTGCCTTGACGATAGCTTGAAGAGTTATACCAACTATTTAAAAACAAATCCAAAATTTAACTGGACCATCTGGTACAACAATGATAAGTCGTTGACAAAAACAGCAAAGGATAATTATTTTGTTACAGGAACAGAAGCCTATTTTTTCATCAATAATTTTGGTTATTTGGCACAATCTCCGGCTTTAGCGCCATCAAAAGGCATAGAGTATAAATTAAACTCTATCTTTAAGCCAGCTAAGAAAAATACAAGAACCGGCATCCGATAAATTTGTGAATACAAAAATAAATAGCGCTTCCATTTGGCCTGAGCAAATTGTTTATGAAGACAATCATATTATGATCGTTAATAAACTACCGTCGGAAATTGTGCAGGGTGATAAGACAGGCGATCTTCCTCTAAGTGAAAAGATAAAAGAGTTCATTAAAGTACGCGATCATAAACCAGGCAATGTTTTTTGTGGCGTTATTCATAGGCTCGATAGACCAGTGAGCGGTTTAATTATTTTTGCCAAAACAAGTAAAGCACTTTCACGCTTTAATGAATTGTTTCGCGAAAAAACAATTAAGAAAACCTATTTAGCGGTTGTAAAAAACAGACCACCAAAAATTTCTGATAAATTAATTCATTATATTTTAAAGAACGAAAAAACAAACATGTCTAAAGCGCATGTTAAACCTGTTGCAAATGGCTTGATGGCAGAGCTGGATTATGAATTAATTGCTTCATCAGATAATTATCATTTATTAAAGATCAATTTGCATACAGGCCGTCATCACCAGATCCGCGCACAACTAGCTGCCATTGGCTGCCCGATAAAAGGCGATCTTAAGTACGGTTTTGCACGCACCAACGATGGTGGCTTTATTCACTTACACAGTTATCAAATTAGTTTTACGCATCCTATCAAAGATGAGCCTTTAACGATCAAAGCTTTTCCTGTTACCAGCGATCCTGTTTGGAATTATTTTTCTAAAATGGATGTTTAAGGTTTAACCACAAAACACTAAGAAAAATTTAACCAAATAGACACATAGTTTTCAAAGTGTAACTAGTTTATAAAAGTAAAACATAGTTATTTTCTTTGCAAGGCAAAGAAAATTATGTGAACCTTATCTGCGGTTAGCTTTGATCTTTTTCTATGTTTCTATGTGTTTAAATAGTTTCAGAAACATCGAGCAATAACTTATATTTTCAAAAAAGTTACAACTTGTTCAAAAAAATAAATTCTGTAACCATTTTTGATTTTTTGGCTTTATAGTTTATAACCCACTAAACTAAAAAACCATGAGTAATGCAAAAGAAACGCCCCGCCAAAAAATGATAGGCATGATGTATCTCGTACTCACCTGTCTTCTTGCTTTAAATGTTACCAAAGAAGTATTGCAGGGATTTGTTACCATTAACGAGAGCATTGAAACTACCAATTCAAATTTTACAGCCAACACACAAAAAATGCTGAATTCACTGCAGGATGCTATCACCAATGGAAAAAATGAAGCAAAGCCATATTATGCAAAAGCAAAAGAAGTTACACAATTATCACAAAAAACATTTGACTACATAACTACACTAAAACAAAACATACAGCAGTATACCGAAAATGTTAAAGGAGCAGATACCATGAAGTTAGCGCGGATTGAAAAGCTTGATGATTACGACAAGCCTACTTATTTATTAATTGGGCCTGACGAGACCAAACCGGCCGATACAAAATATTCGGCAAAGGAATTACGTAGAAATATTACAACCTTAACCACCGAGCTCAATAAAATGATAGATGAGATGAAGGATAAAAAAGGAACAATGTTGCCAACGGAAGATTACCAGATCTTAAAAGAAAAAATAAAATTATTTACACCGCATGATAATTTTAAAGATAAAGAAGGAAAGGCGATCAGTTGGGAAATAAAGAATTTTTACAATATGCCTCTGGCCGGCGTTATCACTAATCTTTCAAAAATGCAAAGTGATATACGTAATATTGAATCAGAGATGGTTACAACGTTTGCCGGAGCTGCAGGTAAGCTAACAATTAAATTTGATGTGTTACAAGCGCGAATAGTTCCGGTGAGCCAGTATGTGCAATCAGGATCACCATATTCAGCTGATGTTTTTTTAACAGCTTCTTCAACAAAATTTAATGCAGATAATATGCAATTCATTTTAGGAGATGTTGATACTACAACGGGTAAATTAAGCGAGGGTGCAATTGCATTACCTATTGATAACGGCACAGGAAAGATAAATATACCAACAAGTGGTGCCGGGCATAAAGAGATCAAAGGCTGGATAAAGCTTAAAGGATTAGATGGTTTGTACAAATATTATCGGTACGAAAATGAATATGTTGTAGCCAATGCCGCAGTGGCGGTTAGTCCGGATAAAATGAATGTTTTTTATATTGGGGTTGATAATCCATTAACGGTTTCCGCAGCGGGTGTGGCGCCAACAGATCTTGTGGTAAATGTGAGTGGTTGTGGGGCAAGTATTGCAAATAACGGTAACGGAAAATACACTACCAAAGCAAGCAGCACTGGTACCTGTATCGTTACCGTTATGGCAAAAACACCAAACGGTTTAAAACAGCAGGGCGCACCACAATTTTTTAGGGTGAAGCGTTTTCCTAATCCGCCCTTAAAAGTGGCTGGTAAAAGCACCTATGGCACAATTGAGATGAAATTGAACGACGCTAAAAATATAAATGTTTTAGGTGTAGATAACGCCGGCTTTGATTTTGTGGCACAATTTAAAATGGAAAAATTTAATATGTGTGTTGTTAATGCTTCCGGCATCAGTCAACCGTTCCCATGTTCCGGTTATGCTTTATCTCCGGCGGCCAAAGATGCCTTAACGAGGTTAAGGGTTGGTAATAAGATCTACTTTGAAGATATCAAAGTTCAGGCTCCTGATGGACCAAGAGATTTTTCTGCAATAAAAGTGGTGGTTAAATAGGTTTTAAACAACCGCCTGTGTTCAAAAATGCGTTGCTAAGGGGGCAACGCATTTCCGTTTTTACTAGTTTAGTATGAATGAAAACAGTAAAAGTTTATACACAGGAAGACGTTCTTAAACTCACCCGCAAACGCAGTGGCGAATTAAAAGTTGGCGAGGTAGTTGATGCTACAAAAAAAGATTGGAAAACTGATCTTGAAAAAAGTTCGGCTAAATTTGTGATAGTTGGTATACCCGAAGATATTGGTGTGCGTGCCAATTACGGAAGGGCAGGAGCAAGCAGCGCTTTTAAACCGGCCATTGAAAGTTTTTTAATGCAGCAAAGCAATTCTTTTTTAAATGCAAAAAATGTTTTTGTTTTGGGCGAAGTGTTTGTTGACGACCTGATGGAAAAAGCCTTAATGTACGAAGCGAAGGATAAGAACGATATGGTACACCTGAGGCAGTTAGTGGCTTTGGTGGATGAAAAAGTAAGCGACGTAATTAAGACCATTATTGAATTAAAAAAAGTACCCATTATTATTGGCGGTGGCCATAACAATTCTTATGGCAACGCCGCAGGCGCTTTTCATGCGTTGAATAAAAAAATAAATGTTATTAATTGCGACCCGCATTTGGATTTTAGGCAACTGGAAGGAAGACACAGTGGTAACGGTTTTAGTTATGCTTTTAAAAATGGTTTCATAAACAAGTACGCTGTTTTTGCGATGCACGAACAATACAATAGTAAAATTGCGCTAGAACAATTTAAAAATAATCCTCAACAACTTTTTTATAATACTTACGAATCTGTTTTTGTGCGCGAAGAAATAGATTTTACTTCTGCTTTAAAACAATGTATAGGTTTTGTAAAGAATGATCTGTGTGGTGTAGAGTTAGATCTTGATGCCATTACCAACGTACCTGCCAGCGCTAAGACAAGCAGCGGCATCTCTCCCATACAAGCCAGGCAATATGCTTTTAATTGCGCTAAACATTTAAATGCCCTTTATTTTCACATTGCAGAAGGTGCTCCCGTGCTATCTCACATTAAAGCCGATAACAAAACCGGTAAATTAATCGCTTATTTAATGAGCGATTTTATTAAGGGATTTGAAGCGAAGTAAGAAGGACGCACGGATATTCAATCAGTGTATATCTACCAAATCCCAAACTGTTCATTGATCATGCTCTTGAACCATTTTTCTTTGCCGTATTGTTTTTCCATCTGGGCTTTTAGTTCGGGGATGGTATAGATCTTTTTCTTTTTTGGTAAAATAAAAGTGGCGGGTACAGGATTAATTACCTCTACTTTTTTTGCAAAATAAACCACACCGCCATCTTCTGTAGCTAAACCTAAAATTGTGCCCGGTAAGCCATTAAAACTCTCAGGGCCGGTTGATGGTGTAATATCGTAACTGAACCAGGCATAAATGCGGGTACTGTCGTTTGCCTGCCACACGGCTTTTCTGCAAGCATAACCAGCAATTTTACGGCTGCTCTCGGTTATTTGCCATTGGCGTTTAAATAAACTGTCGGTTAAATGTAATTCCTCACCCCAAATGGTTTTTATTAAATAACGTGTATGTGAATTGTAGTTTTGTAATACCGTATTTTTTGAGGTGGCCCAGCTTAAATTTTCTTTCAACTCGCTTTCCTGTGGTTTAAAGATGGAGATGGTATCGGTAACAAACAATTCAAAATAATCTATTTTTATTTTGTCTTCTTCTTTCAACCAATTTTCTACATTGCCTTTAAGCTTTTTGTAAAGATTGGTTTTGCGCTCAAAGGTTATTTTTGCTGAGCTGATCTGTGCATTTACCAAAATAAAAGTAAAGCTTAAAACCACTACCAGTATTATTTTTTTAATAGTCATCTTCTTCGTCCTCCTTTTTCTTCACGCTATTAAATTTAAAAATAACTCTCGCTAAAAAATAACGACGAATGATCTGCGTTTTAGTATCGATGATCTTATTAGTAACAACCTCGCGTTGGTTGCTAATGTTTTGGTTTAAAATATCATTTGCTTCCGCAGAAACAATTAAATTTTCGTTCTTTAGAAATGTTTTACTTAACGCCGCGTTTAAAATAAAATAATTAAGGTTGTAGCCAACAGCCCGGTTGCCATTATTTACATAGTTACCCGTGGTGTTTATTTTAAATTTTTTTGGCAGCTTAACGGTAATGTTTCCATCAAAACCGTAGGTGTAATAAGATTTTAGCGAAGAGGCAATTGTTTGCTTTGGAACATTGTAACTGTAATTTGCTACTAATGTAATGTCTAAGATCTCTGTTTGTTTTTCAACGCCAAAGTTTGGCGATACATCAAACACCTGAGTTATATTTTTTTGATCGTTTACGTAGGAAATATTGTTGTTAAAGCTGGCGCTCATATTTGTATTTATTTTAAAAAAACGATTAAAAACAGTCATTGCGCCGCCACACCAGAGGCTTGTATAATAATTTCCATTAATATTTATAGGTGTAGTTATTGATTTTCCCTGGTCATCAAAGGTGGTGGTTTCGTTTATTTCATTTGATACGATGTTATAATTTGCACCTGAATAAAAATGTCTGTCGCTTATACCTTTGTAGGTATAATAGTTAACATTTACGTTATGATTAAACTGGGGTTTTATGTTTGGATTACCAATAGTAATTCGGTTTGGGTCGGTATTATCAACTACGGGTTGCATTTGCTGCAGATCTGGCGGTTGTGCATTGGAAAGATACATAGCGCTTAAATTAGAGCTTTGGCTAATGCGATAATTAAAGGTAGCTGCCGGTAAAATATTGGTAAAGGTTTGGCTTAATTTTTGACCTTTGGTGACGTTAATATTTTCCTGATAGATACTTCTGTAAGCTGCCTGCAATCCAATTCGGTATTTTTTTACTTCGTAAACTAATTTAGTACTTAACTTATTTGTCAATCGAAAATTTTTAAAATCATTGCTTTGCGTAAGGTTAAGGTTATCATAACCCTGGCCGTTAAAATCCAGAGTAGTTCTGTTATTATTGTTTTTGTTATAGTTATAGCTATACGTTATTTCGGTTTTAAATTTTTTTGTCAGGGGCTCTGTATAGACGATAGAAGCAGCGTGTTCTTCTTTATGATTTGTTTGTGTTCGTTTTTGCAGTAATGTAGAATCGGGTAACTGGTTTTGATAATAATTGAAATTGGTATTTAGGTTGGCGTTTGATCTTGAATCGTAATAAAATGGTTGATAGTTAATGGTGATATTTCTATCCTTTTTCATGAAATTTCTATTCAGCTTAAATAGAATGTTCGCATCGGTTGTTTCAGAATGGTTAGAATTTATTATTGTTGTTTGGCGCGTTAATTCGTTATTCTGACTAATGAACTTATCGGTTTGCGAATTTGTATTATCGCCAACTGTATAATACAATTTTGGTTTCACGGTTAACTCGGTTAACGAATCTAATTTTTGGGTTAATCTAAAATTAAATTTATGAATCTGGTTTTTAGAAGTGTTACTGCGTATTTGTTGATTTGAGTAACTCGTATCTTGTAAAAAAAATTGCGTATTGGTTTCGCTGCCGCTTGTAAGTTGGTTTTGATTAAACGTGTAATCGGTATTTATTTTTGTATTTTTTCCATACTTATCATTAAAATAAAAGCCTGATTTTAATGTTTGAGGTACTCCAGTGCCGTTACTATTTGTGGTCCATGAATTGGTTTCGGGATCATAGTTGTTTTGACTTTCATTACTCAAACCAAATTTATTCTCATCTTCCCATCCAAATGCTTGTTTGGGTGTATTGGCAAACAGGCCAAATAATGACATTTTTTGTTGTTTTTTAAACTTATTAATCAACACATCATTTTCGTAAAATTTATTAAAATCACTTGCGCCTGTAATTTTTCCGAAATAACCTTTTTTTGAATCATCCTTTAGTTTAAGGTTTACCACCTTAACAGTTTCTTGCTGCGCATCGGGGTCTTCACTTTTCTTTTCATACACCTGAACATTGTCAACGGTATTGGCATTTAAGTTACGCGTGGCAATGGTTGGGTCGCTTCCAAAAAATTCGTCACCATCTACTAAAACCTGATCTACCTGTTTGCCCTGTATGGTAATTTTTCCGTTCACATCTACTTTAACGCCGGGTAATTTTTTCAAGAGGTCTTCAACGGTAGCATTAGCCTGTGTTTTAAACGAATCGGCTGTAAATATCAATGTATCCCCTTTGTAATAACTTTTTTCTTTGTAAGCAAAAATTTCTACTTCGTTTAATACAACCGAGCGGGGCGGCAATACAACGTTTTTAAAATTAAATGCAGTATCTGTTTTGTTGGGAACAAGTAAATAGGTTTTGTCGCTAAAATTTGGATGAGCGATAATAACAATGTAAGTGTCTAATGGAATTTTAATAGGTTTAAAAAGGCCTTCTTTATTGGTACGGGTAAAATTTACCAGTGTTGAATCTTTGAACTTTACAGCCATTAAAAGCGCGTTTGGTAAGGTGCTTTTGGAAGTTGTGTCATTGATGTTTCCCCAGAGCCTTATGTTTTGGGCTTTGGCAAAAGAGAAAATAAATAAGAAAAAAAGTAGGGATAACCTTTTTTTCATGTCAGGGTTTTGGGGTATAATGCAAAGATTGAAAAAGGTCACAATTAAACCAGTTAATGACTTGTTAATAAGGATATATTAACCTTTTTTGGGTTTTGCGAAGCAAAATGGAGTTCAGAAAACCCCTGACACTTCTTGACGACACTAGTGCGGATTTGCAATCCCTGCTTGGTTTCCGTAACTTTACAATATGTTACTAAGAATAAACGATAAGAATATCCCGGCTACTACGATCGCGCAAATTGTAAAATGTTTAAAAGAAGGCGGTATCATTATTTATCCAACAGATTCTGTTTACGCCCTTGGTTGCGATATTACACAACAAAAAGCCGTAGAAAGGATCTGTAAATTAAAAGGCATTAAACCTGAGAAATCTAATTTCTCTTTTGTGTGTTCGGATCTTAGCCATTTATCTGAATTTACAAAACCAATTCCTAATCATATTTTCAGGATCATGAAAAAGGCATTGCCGGGTCCTTACACTTTTATTTTGGAATCGAATAAAAATGTACCAAAACTCTTGAAACAAAATAAAGATACTATTGGTATAAGGGTGCCCGATAATGCGATCTGCAAAGAAATTGTAGAGCAGTTGGGCAATCCAATTATATCAACCAGTTTGCACGATACAAGCGATGATATCCTCGAATATTTTTCAGATCCGGAAGTGATCCATAACGAGTACCAGGACAAAGTGGATATAGTTGTGGATGGTGGTTTCGGAAATATTTACGCCTCAACAGTGATTGATTGTAGTGGTGATGAAATTGTTGTGCTAAGAGAAGGATTGGGGAGTTTGGATGTGCTTAATTGACACGTAATTTTTAACCACATAGGCACATAGAAAAAGCATAAGCAAATCGCCTATTCAATAGTTACACAAAGTTTTCTTCGCGAAGCGAAGAAAATCTATGTTTCCTTGTTGTAAAATAAAATTTATAAGTACTTAAGATCAAAAACCTATGTGTCTATGTGGTTTATTTTTGACGGTCAATTCTTCAAAAAATAATTTAATGCCAGTTTATAACCCTTTAAACCAAGGCCACTAACGCTGCCCACACATTTTGCACCTAAGTAAGAAACGTGTCTGAAATCTTCGCGCGCAAAAATATTAGAGATGTGCACCTCCAATACAGGCGTTTTTATTGCAGCAACAGCGTCGGCGAGTGCAACTGAAGTGTGCGTATAAGCACCGGCATTTAAAATTATACCGTCAAATGTAAAACCAAGTTCGTGTAGTTTATTAATTAATTCTCCTTCTACGTTACTTTGAAAATAAACGATCTCCACCTTTGGGTAGTGGCTTTGCAGGTCTTTTAAAAACTCATCAAAATTTAAATTGCCATACACTTCCGGCTCTCTTTTTCCTAATAAATTTAAATTTGGTCCGTTAATAATTGCTATCTTCATGGTATGAAATTAATAAACTTATTTATTATATCCATAAAAAATCATCCTGGCTTTTCTTTCGCGATCGCGCTCCTGTTTCTTTCTTTTTCTGCTTCGTCACAAACTCCTAGACTTAAGAATGAGGTCGCTTACAACCTTGGAGCAACCTTTATTGGCGGCCAAAAGAATGTGGCTGTTAAAGATAAGGCTAGTCTTGTATTTTACACCAAAAGCAAAACAGCTAAATGTTTTACAAAATGTAATTTTATTGATCTTAAATACAGCGCCAAAAAAACAAAATTTAAATTTACAAAGGTAACGCCCGGCGATGTGCCTTGCCCAGACCATTTACTCGGCATTGAAGAAGACCTTAAAGAAAATTTCCAAAAAATAACCTGTTACTTTTTGAAAGAAAATAAGATCTATTTTTTAAATAAGAAAGACACAGTGCTGATCTTTTATGAGCAATAACTGGAGTGGTTTTTATATACGATTTAAGCAGTATTTGCAATTAGAGCGTTCACTCTCCAAAAATTCAATTGAAGCGTATGCCGACGATCTTAAAAAATTACAGAACTACTCTGATCTTTTTTTAGACGGCCAAACACCGGATAAATTCTCGTTCAAACAACTTCAAAATTTTATAGAGTGGATAGCGACATTGGGTTTTTCTGCTTCCACGCAAGGCCGTGTTGTTTCGGGAATAAAAACATTCTACAAATTTTTGTTACTAGAGAACGATATTAAACAAAGTCCGGCCGAACTTTTAGAGACACCCAAAATTCCAAGAAAATTACCGGTTTTTCTTACTATAGAAGAAATTGATAAAATGTTGGCCGGTATCGATCGTAGCACGCCCGAAGGTGAAAGGAATTACAGTATGCTCGAAACCCTTTACAGTTGTGGTTTAAGGGTAAGCGAACTTACGGCTTTAAGAATTACCGATCTGCATTTGAATGAAAATTATATTAAAGTGGTTGGTAAAGGCAATAAAGAAAGGCTAATACCAATTGGTAGAAATGCGGTTAAACTGATTAAGAGTTATATTTCATCTACCCGCTCACAAATACAGCCAAAAAAAGGTTCGGAAGATATTTTGTATTTGAACAGGAGGGGAGCCATGCTTACGCGGGTAATGGTATTTTACATTATCAAAGACCTGGCAAAAAAGGCGGGTATAAAAAAAATACTTAGTCCGCACAGTTTCAGGCATTCGTTTGCCACTCATTTGGTGGAGGGCGGAGCCGATCTTAGAGCTGTGCAGGAAATGCTGGGACACGAAAGTATAACCACAACAGAAATTTATACCCATTTGGACAGGCAATTTTTAAGAGATAATATCTTAAGTTATCATCCAAGGAACAAAAAATAATAAATTGTATTTTTAGACATGAAGAAAGTTGTTTTTTTAGTTACCTGTTTAGTTGTTTTAAGTTCTTGCTCAGACCCAAAGCCGGAAGATCAAGAAGCGATTGTAAACGATTCAATTGCGGTTGCCAGTGAACTTATGGTTATTGAAAGCAAAGATAGAGGAGTAAGTATAATGAAAGGCTTTTGGTATAATCCGTCTTTTTACGAAAAAGTGAAAGCAACACAAAAAGTAAAAGATAATTTAAAAGGTACTTATCAATATTTTTATTTGAACGAGGAAGGTTTGATCCAGCGCAATGAAGGCTTTACAAGCCAGGATAATATTCCTGTGACCTTTTCTTTACAAAACAATATACTTTCAATTATGGATAATGGAAAAACCATTTGTTGGTTATCTATTAAAAATGACAGTACGGCTTTATTAAAAACAATTGGCCTTAATAAAGATACATTGAACATTAGTTTGAAAAAATTGAAAGGTGAAGCATCCAAAAGATCAGAACTGGATCAATATGAATATTTGCTGGGTATTAATACCGTGGTTGGCAAATATATTAGTGAAAAAGGGGAACAGATAGAATTTAAAGCCGATGGTTCTTTTACAGGCTTTGACCTTAATACTGAATACTTTGTTGAAGGCCTTGGCTACGAGGGGCTTGACGGTGATTACGAGTTTGATGCAATTAGTATTAAAAATGACGAAACACTGATGTCTTACAAGTGGACATTAGCCAATAATATCTTAACTTTGACGGAAATAGAGACTTCTGAAAACGGAACTGATTTTAAGCTGAGTTCTAAGCCTCTTATTTTTAAGAAAAAATAATTTTTAAATGAAGACCTTTAATGTTCCTGAATTTTACAGGAGCCCCATCATATCAAAAGTAAAGCTATACCGTAAGGTGCAGGATCCGCGTAAAAAGGATAACAGTCCTACCGTATTGGATTTTGGTACTGTAAAATATTATATCGCAAGGCATTTTGGTTTTTGTTTTGGTGTTGAGAATGCTATTGAAATTGCATTTAAGGCCTTGGACGAAAATCCGGGGAAAAAGATCTATTTGTTAAGTGAAATGATCCATAACCCAGCCGTGAACAAAGACCTTACAGAAAGAGGTGTGCTTTTTTTACAGGATACGTTGGGCGAACAATTGATTCCCTTTGACGCGGTTACGGCAAACGATATTGTAATGATACCCGCATTTGGCGCACCGTTGCCATTATTAAAATTATTGGAAGAAAGAGGAATTAAGACCGAAGCGTACGATACAACCTGTCCTTTTGTAGAACGCGTTTGGAAAAAATCGGAGCAGATAGGTAAAACAGAGCATACAATTATCATTCATGGAAAATATAATCACGAAGAAACGCGCTCTACTTTTTCGCGCAGTGCTATAGATAGTAAGGCAGTTGTTGTGGTGCGAGACATGGAAGAATCAAAGCGTTTGGCCGAATATATTTTAGGAAGTAAGGGTCAGGAACAATTTGAAGAAGAGTTTAAAGGAAAATTTACTGAAGGATTTAATGTTAAAGAACATTTTAAAAAGATAGGGGTTATTAATCAAACAACTATGCTTGCTACCGAAACAGCAGAGATTGCAGACTATTTTAAAACTGTTTTAGTAGAAAAATTCGGTGAACAGGATATTAAAACGCATTTTTCGGAAACACACGATACATTGTGTTACGCCACTAACGAGAACCAGGACGCTACTTATGGTTTAATAGATACGGATGCCGATCTTGCAATAGTTGTAGGCGGCTATAACAGCAGTAATACGTCTCATTTAGTTGAGTTGTGTGAGCGTAAATTTCCAACCTATTTTATTTCGTCGGAAAAAGAAATAGAAAATGCAACAACCATTCATCACTACGATTATCCAAATAAAAAAAAGGTAACAACAACTAATTTCTTACCAACTAAAACACCATTAAAGATCGTCATTACCAGCGGCGCATCTTGTCCCGATTCTTTATTAGATGCAGTAATGAATAAACTAAACACATTTATCGGCAACACAAAAAAGATAGATGATGTAATGGAAAATTTAAAGACTTATAACTAACGACTAAAATCTAACGACTGTACATGAATATCAAACTAAACAAACCCCTTATTTTTCTTGACCTCGAAGCGACGGGCCTTAGTATTGGTTCAGACAGGATAGTTGAGATCTCGCTTTTAAAATTAAATATTGATAACAGCACTGAAACCAAGACACAACGGATAAATCCCGAAATGCCAATACCTGATCTTGTATCGCAGATCCATGGTATTTATGATAAAGATGTGGCAGACTGTCAAACCTTTAAACAAGCGGCTCCGGAGTTGTTGCGTTTTATTGGCAAAGGCGATTTTGCGGGTTACAATTCTAACAAATATGATATTCCGTTATTAGCGGAAGAATTTTTGCGTGCAGAAGTAGATTTTGATCTTGAAGGCAGAAAATTAGTGGATGTACAAAATATTTTCCATTTTATGGAGCCGCGTAACTTAAGCGCGGCCTATAAATTTTATTGTAACAAACCTTTGGAGAATGCGCACAGTGCGGAAGCCGATGTGCTGGCTACTTTTGAGATCTTTAAAGCACAGGTGCAGCGGTATGAAGGGGTGGAAGTAACAGATGCGAAAGGAAATAAAACTATTCCTGTTGTAAATGATATTCCAAAATTAAGTGAGTTAACAACTGCCAAATCAAAAAATGCCGATCTGGCCGGCAGAATTGTTTTTAACGATAAAGGTGTAGAAGTGTTTGCTTTTGGAAAACATAAAGATAAACCGGTTACGGAAGTCTTTACCAAGGAACCATCCTATTACAGCTGGATGATGCAAGGAGATTTTCCGCTGTACACAAAAAAAATTATTACCAAGATACGATTGACCATGAAGTAAGCGCTAAACCAAAAAATGTTCAATGTTAAATATATAATAAGCCTTTTCTTAATTTTTTGTTTCCTTTTCTCTTTTCCACAAGAGAATAAAGAAAGAGAGAAGCTAATACAAGAAATTGCGGTAGCTAAACCTGATACAATTAAAGTAAAAAAACTATTCGCGCTGGGGCGCCTTTACCCACTATCGGAAAATGATGCTTCGATCAAAGTACTGCAAGAGGCTTACAGCCTTTCTGTAAAACTAAAATACGCCAGGGGACAGATCAACGCGTTAAATGCGATAGCGGATCAACAGTGGAACAGAACTAATTATGAAAAGGCGTTTCAGTATTATTATAAAGCTTACCGTGTAAGCGATTCAATAAAAGATCAAAAATTTGTGGCTCTGTCGTTATACAATTTAGGATGGGTTGCTTGTATTCTTCAACACAATTATAAAGAAGATGGTTACTTATACCGATCGCTGCAAATAAGTCAAACCTCAAATGATCTTGGCGGAACATTGCGTGCTTATAACGCTCTTGGAAATTATTATTATGACCGATACAGTACACAAAGAGAAAAAAAATACTTTGACTCTACCGTTAAGTACACACAAAGAGGTATCGATCTTTCTAAAAAAAATAAAGTATATGGCCCTTTGCCACCATTTTATGTGAACCTAGGCGATCTCTTTTATATCGCAAAAGATTACAAATCGGCGCGCTTTTATTATTTGAGCGCTGCCGATGGTTACAAAACCAAATCAGATTCTTTTAATTTGGTTTTTATCATGAGTAAGATCGCTCAGTGCAATGGCGAATTTAGAACGAGTGACGAAGACATAAATAATTTAAATTTTGCCAGAGCATATAGCAGAAAAAATCAGATCAAGGATCTTGAATCGGACGTGCTGCAAATGCTGTCGAACTTGTATTATAAGCATGGTAAATATAAAGAGGGTTTTGATGTGTTTAAAGAATACATTGAAACCAAAAAGGAACTGGATAAAAAATCATATGCTACATCGGTGACCAATTTAGAGAACAATTATTCACTTGAAAAGTCGGAGTTAAAAGTCTCTCAACTTAGTCAGGCAAACGAGATACAAGAGCTGAAAAATAAACGAAAAAGTTATTTTATTTTTGCATTAATAGGAGTAGGGGTGGTTGTTATTTTTGTTGCCTTCCTGCTTTTTCGTCAGAATAAATTAAGGCAGCAAACCAATATTCAACTACAGGAACAAAATAATATAATCAAGGAGAAAAAGCAAGAGATAGATCATAGTATACAATACGCAAAAGGAATTCAATTGGCTATTTTGCCGGAGATAAAAGAGCTTCACGATCAATTTAAAGAGAGCTTTGTATTGTACAAACCAAAGGATGTAATAAGCGGCGATTTTTATTGGTTCGCTAAGGTTGAAGATAGTTTTTATTGTCTTGCCGCAGATTGCACCGGGCATGGCGTACCCGGCGCTTTAATGAGTATTATTGGAATGGATAAAATTATTCAGGCTATTTTTGAAAAGAAGATTACTGAACCAAATAAAATACTTTCGTATTTAAATATTCAAATTAAAAATGTTTTAAAACAACACTCCGATGCATCTATACAAAAAGACGGTATGGATATTGCGATCTTAAAATTTGATGCTTCTAACTCTTTTGTAGAGTATTCCGGAGCAAACAGACCATTATTTTTGATAAGAGATAAAGAGATAATCGAGTATAAGGCAAATAAAACCGCCATTGCAGGTTTTACGGCGAATGACTATGAATTTAATACACATAAGATCTCATTATTAAAAAACGATAGTTTGTATATTTTTACCGATGGCTATGCCGATCAATTCGGAGGCCCGTCGGGAGGCAAAAAAGTAATGACAAAGAAGTTAAAACAAATGTTAATTTCAATTATAGATCTTCCTGCCATTGAACAGCGGAATAGTCTGGAGACCGCATTTAATGAATGGAAAGGGAGTTTTGAGCAAACAGATGATGTGCTCATAGTTGGGATAAAAATTTAAACGGAACAAGCGTTCTAAATAATTTGGAATATTCATTCCGATGTTTTAATTTTACAGTCAAAATTTATCCTATGCCAAAATACAAACAATTTAACAGAGACAAAGTGCTAGAAGCTGCATCTAATGTCTTTCACGAAAAAGGTTATAATGGAACGTCTATTGACGAAATTTTAACCGCCACCGGACTTAGCAGAAGCAGTCTGTATGATTCTTTTAAAGATAAACACAATTTATATTTACAGTCATTGGAATTTTATAAGGAATCGAATGATAAAAAATTTCAGAGTTTGGATGAAAAAGACCTTAACGGACTTCAAAAGTTAGAGACCATGTTTAAGGGTGTGGTTAACCATTTGGTTGAGAACCCTGATGATAACGGTTGTTTGCTGGTTAATGCCGCGGCGGAAATGAGCAAGCAATGTTTTAAAACATCGCAGGTGATATGTAACAATAAAGACGAAGTGCAAAATTTATTTTCATCGTGGATCAGCGATGCTGAACAAAAGAAAGTTGTGAAGCTTAATAAGCCCGCAAAAGTTTACGGACAATTCCTTTACAATACACTTTGTGGCTTGCGCGTAATGAGCCAAAGTGGTGCCGGAAAAACCGAATTAAATAACGTGGTTAAAGTAGCGCTGGATTCTTTAAATTAAGTATGATCATTGATACTCACACCCATCTTTATGCCGAAGAATTTAATGCAGATAGAAAAGCATTAATTCAGAAAGCTATAAGCAATGGTGTTCAGAAATTTTATTTGCCCAATATAGATTCTACTTCTATTGATGTAATGCATCAAATGGAAGTAGACTTTCCTGATAATTGTTTTGCAATGATGGGGTTGCACCCATGTAGTGTTAACGCTACCGTTGAAGCCGAACTGGCAATTGTAAAAAACTGGCTCGAAAAAAGGAAATACAAAGCAGTTGGCGAAATAGGCATTGATCTTTATTGGGACAAAACTTTTTTAAAAGAACAGCAACACGCTTTTAAATTGCAATTGCAATGGGCGCTTGATTATAATTATCCGGTTTCAATTCATTGCCGCAATGCCTTTGATGAGATATTTGAAATACTTATTTCCTTCAATAAATTACCAAAGGCCATATTTCATTGTTTTTCGGGAAGTGCCGAGCAGGCTCAAAAAATTTTAGAGCTTGGTAATTTTAAATTGGGAATAGGGGGAGTGCTTACTTTTAAAAATTCGGGTCTTGATAAAGCAATAGAACATGTTGATCTGGAACACCTGGTGTTGGAGACCGATGCGCCTTACCTGGCGCCTGTGCCTTTTAGAGGCAAGCGCAATGAGCCTTCTTATTTATTAGAGGTTGCGAAAAAATTGGCTCAACTAAAAAATGTATCTATGAGCGAAGTGGAAAGTATAACTACTAAAAACGCTCAGTTTATTTTTGGTGATTAACTTTTATCTTTTAAGAACCTTGCCATATACTTTTCTGATGGCAACAAACTTGTTTGAATGCGTTTAGCGTAATGAATACTATCTAAGATCTCTTTTTGTTTTATATCAACCATATTTTTTTGATCTTCAACTAGTTTTTTTTGTAATTCGATCAATTTTTTTTGTTTACTGGTTACTCTAAAACGATTGACCATAAAAGCGGCAAATAGAATGGTAAGTCCTAAGCTTCCGTATAAAAAATAACGCTTGTTTGTTTCTTGTCTTAATCGGATATCAGTCACTTTTTTCTCTTCAACAACTTTTATACTATCCGCGGCGGCTTTTTTTTCGTATTCAATTTGAAAACCTTTTTTGATTGCAGCCTTTTTAGACGCGTTATTGCTAAGGCTATCTGCTTTTTGTATAAATAATTCATACATAGTTAAAGCTTCATCGTATTTTTTTTGTTTCTTATAGATCTCTGATAATATTTTTGCTGCATCGCTTATAAATTCGGGTGTGCCAATTTTTTTTGCTACATCAAAACACTTTTCACCATATAGCTGCGCCTCTTTTAAATTATTGGTTAAAAGCATATGTTTTGCAAGAGAATGGTAAGATAGAACGATACCGGTTGTGTGATTTGTTTCGATTCTAAGCGCAAGCGCTCTTTCATAAAGCTTTAAAGATTTTTCACGGGCTGTTCGGATACAGTTTATTTCGCTTGAACATCTTGGATCGCCAAAATCATCATAAAATCCGGCCAGCACATTTAACGATCCGGCCAGGTCAACTTTATTATTGATAGAATCTTCTATCTCTATTGCTCTTTCCAATAACAATAAGGCCTTTTTACGGCCGCTCGCAAGACACTCTTCTTTGGTACCTTTGCAATACACGTCGCCTCTTTTTGAATAAATATTTGAAACGTTATTTAAAACGGTTGCCAGCGAGCTCAAATTTCTTTTTTTTGTGTGAAGTATTAATGCGCGCTCATAATAGGTTAGCGCTTGCAGGAATTCGCCCTCAGCGTTAAAAATATAGGCCATATTGTTGTATACAGTAGCGGCCTGGTTGGTATCTTTTTGCTCAATGGCTATTTTTAGAGCTGAGTGATAATATTCGAGGGCAAGCGGCACGTTTCCTTCTGCTTTAGAAGCAAAGCCAAGGTTAATGTAGGTAGAACCGATGCCACTTGTGAATTTGTAAGTTTTTTGAATTTCCAGGGCAAAACCATAATATTTTTTTGCATTTGCAAAATCTCCCAAACTATTGTAGTGATACCCTTTGTTACTTAAGGCAACCGAGAGGTAGTCTGAATAAGTACGCCTAAGTTGACCGTTACTTTTTTGCGCCGCTTGTTTTGATAGTAATATTAATTTATCGTTGTAAATGGGCCACACCGTTTCTTCAAGACCGCTCTCAATATAGTTCAACAAAGAACTGCATTTTAGCGTATCGTGAATGTTGCTTGAAAGCATTCGGGAAATTGAATCATCGGCTCTTTTTTGAGCACATAACTGTACTACAAAATGAAAAAAAATAAACGCTATGTTAATCCTTTTTAAGTTCACCGGTGTTTTTTGGAAGGACTTTTGATATATATTTTTCTGTTGGCAGCAAACTTTGTTGTATGCGTTTCGCATATCTTATGCTATCCAACACTTCTTTTTGTTTTTCTTCTACGAGATTTTTTTGCGCTTCAACGATCGCTTTTTGTTCTTCAATAATATTTTTTTGTTTACGGGTTATTCTAAAGCGATTAAACATAATGCCTCCAAAAACAAAGGTCAACAAAAGGCCGGCGTATAAAAAATACCGTTGATCTTTTTCTTGTTTGAATTGAATGGCTGTTAGTTTTTTTTCTTCGGCAACTTTTACGCTATCCGCAGCTGCTTTTTTATCATACTCGTACTTCAGTTGAGACTTGATAGACGCTTTGCGGGTTTCCTGACTATAGATACTGTCTCTCATCTGTATGTAGAGTTCATAGTTCTCTAAAGATGCCTTAAAATTCTTTGTTTTCCGGTATATTTGTGCGAGTGAGAGCGCACAATTTCTTATTAGTTCCGGGTTTTGTATTTCTTCGGCAATTTTCATGGCGCTCAGGCTATGTTTTAGCGCCTTGTCAAGATCATTCATGTTAAGGTAAATGGCACACAGCATATCATGCGCTGCTGACAAAACAGGCTTATAAATTTTTGCTTGCTTGTCGTTAATTATTTTAGTGCAATTCTCAATAGCGTTATCGTAATCTTTATTTATAAGATAGATCTTTGAAATGTTTCTTAAGGCCATTAAGTAACCTGTGTGATCATTTATTTCTTCGAGCAAGTTTTTACTTTCAGTAAAATACTTTAGAGCGTTGGTATAGTCTTTTTTGTCTAGATAAACCCCAGCCATATTTGTTAATGAGTAGGCAGTACCACGTTTATCTTTAATTTTTAATTGTATCTTATAAGCTTTTTCATAGTACTCAAAAGCTTTTGTTAGGTCTTTTTGTTTATGGTGGGTTAGTCCAATACTTACCAAAAGTCGGGCTGTTAATTCACTTAAATTCTCTTTTTCTGCAATTGCCAAACTGCTGGCGTGAAGCTCTAATGCTTTTGATATATTTCCTTTTAAGTTATAAGCTTTACCAATGTTATATAATGATTCGGCGTAACTGCTTTTATCGTTAATTTTTTTAGAAAGATCAAGGCATTCGCTAAAGTAGACTATTGAGGAATCTATTTGTCCGGTTAAATTAAATAGATAGCCCTTGTTATTTGAAGCTGCAATTAATTGTTTGTGATAGAATAGGGATCTATCGTTACCGGATATTATTTTACGTTTTGAGAGTTGATAAACCTGTTGGTTGTATACCGGCCACAAATTATCATCGGGTATTGTTTCCGCAAGTCTTAACAGTATGGCGCACTTAGCCGAATCGTTATTGGCAAGACTGAGTTCATGTTTAAGTGAATCCAGCAATCTATCTTGACCGGCTAATTCAGTACAGGTGAAGCAAATCAAAAGTATGAAGTAC
The DNA here is from genome assembly GCA_016787785.1 of Bacteroidia bacterium. Classification (GTDB taxonomy): domain Bacteria; phylum Bacteroidota; class Bacteroidia; order B-17B0; family Aurantibacillaceae; genus Aurantibacillus. The sequence goes on from JAEUTO010000006.1 coordinate 548,231, forward strand.
GATCTAAGTTCTTTCATGTTTTGTTTTTTAAAATTCTGTCCATAAATTTTTCGGTTGGCAGTAAACTTTGTTGAATACGTTTTGCATAATGTATACTATCCATTACTTCTTTTTGCTTTTCTTCCACCAGTTTTTTTTGTTTTTCAACTACTGTTTTTTGTTGTTCAATAATGTTTTTTTGTTTTTTTGTAACACGAAAGCGATTAAACATAAATATTCCAAACACCAAAGTTAGTAACAGGCCCGAATATAAAAAATAACGCTGGTTCGCCTCATTCTTTAATTGGATGGCAGTTAGTTTTTTTTCCTGAACCACTTTGATACTATCCGCTGCAGCTTTCTTTTCGTATTCGTATTTAAGCTGTGATCTTAGGCTTGCCTTTCGTGTTTCCTGGTTGCTAATACTATCGCGCATAAGAATGAATAGTTCGTAATTTGCTAAAGCATTTTTCGCATCGTTTAACGATGTATATATTTTATACAAGAGCAGGGCAGAGCCTTTTGCATTCTCGGCATAACCTATTTTTTTGTTTTCCTCTACACTGCGCGATACGATCTGCAAAGCTTCTTTAAATTTACCTTGTTTATAGTATATGTTGCCAATTGCGTTTAATGAAGTTAAAATTGATTCTTTGTCATCAACCTCCTGTGCGTTTTTAAGACTTTCAAAATTTGTGCTTAAGGCTTTTTGGTAATCGCCGTTGTTCTCGTAGATCTCGGCTATGTTACTTAATGTTATAGAAATACCGGTCTTATTCTTTAATTGCGTATGTATGTTCAAACTCTTTTGAAAATAAAGCAGCGCTTTATTCCTGTCTTTTTTTAGAAGATAAATATGGCCAATATTATTAAGTGCTGTGGCAGTTCCGGGTTTGTCTGCAATTGCAATTTTTAGTTTTAAACTTTGTTCGTAATAGTCTAGCGCTTTTTCAATGTCGTTTTGGTGCTCGTAAATGCTTGCGATGTTATTATACGATTGCGCTATGCCTCTTTTATTGCCGATCGCTTCCTGAATTTTGAGACTTTTAGCATAATACTCTAATGCCTGTGCAATATTGCCCTGGTTGTCATATATAAACCCAATATTATTAAGGCAAACCGCAATGCCTTCCTTGTTACCAATTTGCGACATAATGGCCAAACTACGGTTGTAATAATCGATTGCCTCGGGTATATTGCCTTTTGAATCACTTAAGTAACCGGAGTTATTTAACGCCGCGGATAAGTATTTTAGAAATGTTTTTTTAGAGATGGAATCTTTCAGGCCGGGATCTTTTAAATTTTTCTCTGCAAGATCTTTCATTTCGATATTATATTTTGCCCATATACTTTCTTCTGCGTATGACTCTACAATAACATTTAAAAGAAAACAACGTGTGGTGTCGTTTTTTGCCAATTTTACTGCGTTGAGAAGCGAGTCAAGTGTTTTGTTTTGAGCTAGCAACCATTGGCCGGCAGCACAAACAAAAAGTAGAAGTAAAAAATATGATCTTGCCTTTTTCAATTAACTTCTCTTATTTAATGTACGTTCTAAATATTTTTCTGTAGGTAATAAACTTTGCTGTATTCGCTTGGCGTAACGAATGCTATCCATTACTTCTTTTTGTTTTTCTTCCACCAATTTTTTCTGTTTTTCAACTAATGTTTTTTGTTGTTCAATAATGTTTTTTTGTTTTTGGGTTATCCGAAAACGGCTGAACATAAAAACGGCAAAAACCACTGTGAGTAATAAACCTGCATATAAAAAGTAGCGACGATTCTCTTCTTCCTTGAATTGAAGCGCGCTTAGTTTTTTTTCTTCTGCAACCTTAACGCTATCGGCTGCGGCCTTTTTTTCGTAGTCATATTTTAATTGACTTTTTATTGTCGCCTTTCGTGTTTCAGCATTAGAAATGCTGTCTTGCATTTGAATATAGAGCTCGTACATTTGTAAACTTTGCGTATATTTTTTTTGCTGAAAATATAGTTGTTTTAAAATAAAAGCAGATTCAAAGATTTCTTTTGGGTAGCCCATTTCTTTACTAATTTTTAAAGCTTCACTCGCATACAGAAACGCGTCTGAATATTTTTTTTGCTTGAAATACGTACGTGCGATACAATTTTTTGAGTTGGCGATGCTGGCTTTATCGTCTATCAAAAGTTGTGTTTCTAATGCTTTTTTAAATAGTATTTGTGCCTCGGTAATATTATTTTGTTGTTCGTAAACGCCACCAATAAAGTTTGTAGTTAGAGCCGCGCCACGCTTATCTTTTACCTCCTCAAATAATTTTAAACTCTTGTAATAATAATTTAAGGCTTTGTCGTAATTTTTTTTGAAGAAATATATTTGCGCGATAGAATTTATAGAGTAGGCAATACCTTGTTTATCCTTTATCAGTAATTTTGCCTTAAGGCCTTTTTCATAATAATCTAGCGCTTTTGCAGTATCGCCTTGGTTGTAGTAAAGAATACCCAGATTATTAAGAGCGTATCCTATACGTTTTTTATCATTTAACTCTTCGAAAATTTTTAAACTTTTTTGATAATAGTCTATTGCAACAATAACATTGCCTAAATTATAGTAGATAGCGCCAATGTTATTGTACGTGTCTGCCAGGGTAGTCTTATCACCGGTTGATTTCAACAGAACTAAATTCTCGTTGAAATATTTGAGTGCCAGATCTGGCTTACCGCTTTGAATAGCCGAAAATCCTTTATTATTTATGGCAATTGTTTTGTAATTAATATATTTTTTCTCTAACCCATCGGCTATTTTAGAATTCAGCCTTTTGTTTGAGATAAGAAGTAGTTGCTCGTTATAGTTTTCCCATTCGCCGTCAGGTGTAACATCTATTAACTGATTTAAAAGGTTACATTTTTCTGTATCGTGTTTTGCAATTTTAAGTGCAATTCTAAGCGAATCAACGGTTTTGTCTTGTGCAAATAACGACGCTGTTAGCATAAAGACAAATACTATTAGAATATATTTTTTCTTCAGCGTCATTTTTTATTTAAAACCCGGTTAATAAATTTTTCTGTGGGTAACAGACTTTGCTGTATGCGCTTGGCATAGCGGATGCTGTCCATTATCTCTTTTTGTTTTTCTTCTACAACCTGTTTTTGTTTTTCAACCAAAATTTTTTGATCCTCAATAATATGCTTTTGTTTTTTTGTTATACGGAAGCGGTTAAACATTACACCGCCAAATACGAGGGTTAACAATAAACCTCCATACAAAATGTAACGCTGATTTTCTTCTTGTTTAAAGCGCAGGGCTGTTATTTTTTTTTCTTCCACCACTTTAACACTGTCGGCTGCGGCTTTTTTTTCGTACTCGTATTTTAGTTCATTTTTAATTGAGGCTTTTCTCGTTTCCTGATTGCTAATGCTATCACGCATTCGAATATAAAGCTCATAGTTAAGTACCGCGCTTTGATAGTTGCCCAAAGCTTTATAGATCTGGGTTAAGTGGTTAGCGGCGTTTCTTATATTTTCGGGATTCCCTATTTCCTTACCCAATTCTAAACTTTTATTGCAAGACTCTAACGCTTTTTCGTATTTTTTTAGTTTATAGTAATTACTGCCGATGTTGTTTAATGAATAGGCGGTTCCTTTTTTATCGCCAATTTCTTCGCGTATTTTTAAACTTTTTTCAAAATAGTCCAGGGCTTTCGAATAATTACCCTGATGATTGTAAATGGCGCCGATGTTATTTAAACCATACGCAAGCCCCTCTTTATTTCCTATTTCTTCCTGTATCAAAGTACTTTTTTCAAAACAAGCTATCGCTTTGGCAAAATTGTTTTCCATGAAATAGGCGCTTCCAATATTGTTTAGTGAAGTGGCGATCCCGTTTTTATTTTGGCTTGCTTCTTGTATTTTAAGGCTTCTATTATAATACTCTAATGCTTTACTTATATCGCCCAGTTTTTTGTAGGCTGACCCTATGTTGTTTAGCGAGTAACCGATCCCATCTTTGTGACCGATCTCTTCCTGTATTTTTAAACCTTTAGAATAAAACTCGAGGGCTTTGGGAATATTGCCCTGTCCATCGTAAATAACGGCAATGTTGTTTAAAGAGGTTGCGAGTCCTTTTTTATCGCCAATTTCTTCTTGAATTTTCAGGCCTTTGTCATAATATTCTATTGCCTTACCAACATTGCCCTGCGAGTCGTAACTAAGCCCAATGTTATTTAATGAAGCCGCAAGATGTTTTTTAAACATAAGATAATCGGAATGGTTTGCAGAAATTGCTTTTAATTTTGTTTCTGCTAAAGTTTTTAATTGCAAATTATATTGTTCCCATTCCCCATCGGGCGCTGTTTCGGCTAACTGAGAAAGTGTATTACAGCGCGCAATATCGCTCTTGGCAGTTTTAAGCTCCAGTTTTAACGAGTCCAGAATTCTATCCTGTGCAAAGCAAAAACTAATTGCCAACTGATAAATGCCAATAATGCTTATATATAAGGTTTTCTTCAAACGTTGTTTTTAAAAATGCGTTCAATATATTTTTCGGTTGGTAATAAACTTTGCTGTATGCGTTTAGCATAACGGATGCTATCCATTACTTCTTTTTGTTTTTCTTCAACCAAAGTTTTTTGACGTTCTACAATTGTTTTTTGATCTTCAATAATTTGCTTTTGTTTTTTTATGATGCGGAAACGATTAAACATAAAACCACCAAATACCAATGTTAATCCCAGACCACCGTATAAAAAGTAGCGTTGGTTCTCTTCTTGCTTTAATTGCAGGGTTGTTAATTTTTTTTCTTCAACTACTTTAACGCTATCAGCCGCGGCCTTTTTTTCGTATTCGTATTTTAATTGTGTGCGGATAGAAGCCTTGCGGTTTTCGTTATTTAGAATACTATCATTCATTAAAATATACAGCTCATACGTTTCTAATGCATTTTTATGATCACCTTTGGCTTTGTAAACCTCATTTAACTGGTAAGCCACAAATTTTATATTTTCCGGGTAGCCAAGATCTTTACAAATTTTCATTGACGTTAAGCAATACTCCAGGGCCTTATTGTAGTTTTTTCGTTTCAGATATATTTCTGCAATGTTATTATAGGTATAAGAGATACCGGTCTTATCGTCGATCTCTTCATGGATCTTTAAACTTTTGTTATAATAGTTCAAAGCTTCGTCCTCTTTCTTTTGGAAGAAATACATGCGGCCAATGTTGTTCAACGATTCTGCAATACCGCGCTTATCATTCATGCTTTCGCGTAGCTTTAAGCTTTTTTCAAAACTCTCTAGCGCTTTATTGATGTCATTGTTTTCGAAATATAAATTGCCAAGATTATTTTGTGCGTATGCCATACCCAAAACGTCGTTGGTTAGTTTATTAATTAACACACATTTATTGTAGCATTCAAACGCTTTAGCCAATTCTTTTTGTTGATAATAGATGCCACCGAGGTTATTTAAGAGCCTGGAAGTGGAGTAATGGTCATTTATACTTTCTGATATTTTTAAACTCTCAATAAAGTATTCTAATGCTTTTGCAATGTTGCCCTGTTTGTAATAAATGCCACCAATATTGTTTAGCGAATTGCCAATGCCAGATCTGTTTCCGATCTGTTGCTGTATTTTTAAGCTTTTGTTGTTGTATTCAAGTCCTTTGGCATCGTTGCCGGTTTCGTCTGCAAAAAAGGCGGTATTGTTATAGGCGGCAGCCAGGTATTTTAAATAAACGTTGTGTAAAGGATCGCCAGAACGGGTTGTTTCGAGGTTTTTACCGGCCAGCTTTTCCATTTCGAGATTATAAGCCATCCAAACGTTGCCGTCGCTTTCAGCCTCTATCATCGCGTTTAAGATGTTACACCTTGTAGTGTCGTGTTTTGCGTTTTTCAGGGCTGTCTTAAGGGAGTCATTTGTTGTATTTTGCCCAAAATAAACCGCCGGAACGCAAAGAAGCAATATTTTCAGGTATTTTAGCACCAGCTAAAAGTATCAATTAATTTTAGATGAAAAAGGCTTTAAAATGTACATTATTTTGAGTAATTTTAAGGCTTTAAAATGGTATTTTCGCCCAAGTGGGCAAATAAAGCGATTTTGGGGCATAAATAATCCCTATTTTTTTGAAAAAAGTTTGTTCTATCAAAAAAACTTCATACATTTGCACCCCTTATTTAAGGAAAAGACTAAAAAAATCATAAAGTGGACGCATTAAGTTATAAAACAAAATTTGCCAATAAAACCTCTGCAGAGAAGGAATGGTTATTGGTTGACGCTGAAAATGAAGTAGTTGGAAGATTAGCTTCAAAAGTAGCCATGTTATTACGTGGAAAGCACAAAGCAAGCTATACCCCGCATGCAGATGCAGGAAGTAATGTAATTATCATTAATGCTGAGAAAGTTCGCTTTACCGGCAAAAAATTAACAGATAAGGAATACGTTCGTTACACTGGTTTTCAAGGTGGACAGCGTTTTACGACTCCAAAAGAATTGTTAGCTAAAAAACCTGAAGAGATCCTTGCTCATGCTATTCATGGTATGTTGCCAAAAGGTCCATTAGGCCGTCAGTTAAATACGAATATCCGTATTTTTGCCGGTACTAACCATGGTCATGATGCACAACAACCTAAAAAAATTGATCTAAGTAAAATTAAGTAATTATAAAGTAAATGGAAGTAATCAACACATCTGGTCGCAGAAAAACTTCAGTAGCTCGCGCTTACGTAACAAAAGGAAGCGGTAACATCGAAGTAAACGGAAGAGAGTATAAAGAATATTTTAAAACTCCAACATTACACTATTATGTAACACAATCTTTAAAAGTGTCAAACGCTTTAAATGATTATGATGTAAAAGTAAATGTTGCCGGTGGTGGTATTACAGGACAAGCACAAGCAATTCGTTTAGCTATTGCAAAAGCATTAGTAGAAATGAATGCAGATCTTAAAAAAGACTTACGCGCTGCAGGTTTAATTACCCGCGACCCACGTATGGTTGAGCGTAAGAAATTCGGTCAGAAAAAAGCCCGTGCACGCTTCCAATTCAGCAAACGTTAATCGATTTAAAAAAGAAGAGAATATACAAATGTCAGCAAGAACAACATTTAACGAATTACTTGAAACAGGTGCACACTTTGGTCACCTTAAAAGCAAATGGAATCCAGCAATGGCTCCTTATATCTATGCCGAAAAAAATGGCATTCATATTATTGACTTAAACAAAACCATCGTAAAGATCGATGAGGCTGCAGAAGCTTTAAAACAAATTGTTCGTTCAGGACGTAAAATATTATTTGTTGCTACAAAAAAGCAAGCAAAAGATATCGTTGCAGAAAGAATTAAAGCAATTAATATGCCTTACGTTACAGAACGTTGGCCGGGTGGAATGTTAACTAACTTCGCTACTATCCGTAAATCGGTACGTCGCATGAGCCAAATTGACAAAATGACCACTGATGGTACTTTTGGAAACATCTCAAAACGTGAGCGTTTACAATTCTCTCGTGAGCGTGCAAAATTAGAGATCAACTTTGGTTCTATTGCTGATCTTTCTCGTTTACCTGCTGCATTATTTATTGTTGATATCACTAAAGAACATATCGCTGTAGCTGAAGCTAAGCGTTTAAATATTCCAACATTTGCAATTGTAGATACTAACTCAAATCCAAATTTAGTGGATTACGTTATTCCTGCAAATGACGATGCTTCTACTTCAATTGCTTACATTATTGATCTAATGGCAACTGCAATTAAAGAAGGTTTATCTGATCGTAAGATGGATAAAGAAGCTGGTAATGCTGAAGAATCAGATACTAAAGAATTAAGCCAACACGAAGCTGAAGAGTTAGCGGATGGTGCTATCATCAAAGGTGCTGTTAAAGGTACTGATGAAGAAGAAAAAGGTGGTGCTAAAAAACCACGTCGTAGAGTAACGACTGCAAAAAAATAATTAGAACTACACTATTTAAAAGCGGTCATTCTGTAATCAGGCTGACCGTTTTTTTTGGAAAAAATATAAATAAACAATTAAAAAAGTAAATAAAATGGCTATTACAGCAGCAGAAGTTAATAAGTTACGTCAGCAAACAGGTGCTGGTATGATGGATTGTAAAAAAGCATTAGAAGAAAGCAATGGCGATTTTGAAGCCGCTGTGGATTTTCTTCGCAAAAAAGGCGCAAAGGTTGCGGCTAACCGTGCCGACCGTGATGCGAGAGAAGGAGTAGTTCTTGCAAAAACAGCTTCGGATAATAAAACAGCTGTAGTTGTTAGTGTTAATTGCGAAACAGATTTCGTTGCAAAAAATGCAGAGTTTATTGAGTTTGCAGAGAATGTTGCGAAAATTGCTTTAGATAAAAAACCGGCAGATATTGATGCGTTAAAAGCATTACCATATAATGGCGACGTTACTGTTGCTGATAAATTTATGGAGCAAATTGGTAAGATCGGTGAGAAAATTGATATTGGTTATTACAGTATCGTTAACGCTGAACAAGTTGTTGGCTATATTCACCCGGGTAACCGTTTGGCAGTTGCCGTTGGATTTAATAAAGGTGTTTCTGCCGAAGTTGCAAAAAATATTGCTATGCAGGCAGCGGCAATGGCTCCTGTAGCTATTGATAAAGACGATGTAGATAAAACTACTATCGAACGCGAATTAGAGATCGCCCGCGAAACTACTCGTGCTGAAGGTAAACCTGAAGACATGGTTGAGAAGATCGCTCAAGGTAAATTAAATAAATTCTATAAAGATTCTACTTTATTAAATCAAGAATACTTTATCGATAATAAAATGACGGTTCGTCAATTTTTACAAAGCGTAGAAAAAGACCTAACGGTTTCGGCACTAAAACGCTATTCATTATCTTAATAATTTTAAATCCCGGCTTTTTAGTCGGGATTTTTTTTAACCAGTACAAAAAATAAAGTCCTCAAAAATGAAATACAAACGCATTCTCTTAAAACTTAGTGGCGAAGCCCTTATGGGTAACAAAGGTTTTGGTATAGATCAGGAACGTCTTGGCGAATACGCGCGCGAAATTAAATCGCTTTACGATGCCGGTTGCCAGGTGGCAATTGTTATTGGCGGTGGAAATATCTTCCGCGGTATACAAGCCGAAAAAGGTGGTATGGATCGTGTACATGGAGATTATATGGGAATGCTTGCTACTGTTATTAATAGTATGGCAATACAAAGCGCGTTAGAAGTATTAGGCGTGCAAACCCGTTTACAAAGCGCTATTAAAATGGAACAGATCTGCGAACCTTTTATACGCCGCAAAGCAGTGCGTCATTTAGAAAAAGGACGTGTAGTTATTTTTGGTGCCGGTACCGGTAACCCTTATTTTACAACAGATACAGCTGCCGCACTTCGCGCAATTGAAATTGAAGCAAACGTAATTTTAAAAGGAACACGTGTAGATGGTATTTACACCGCCGATCCTGAAAAAGATAAAACAGCAACCAAATACGATACCATTTCTTTTGAAGAAGTATATAACAAAGGTCTTGAAGTAATGGATCTCACAGCCTTTACCTTATGCAAAGAAAATAAATTACCGATCATTGTTTTTGACATGAACAAAAAGAATAATCTTAAGAATTTAGTAGAAGGGCAAAAGGTTGGAACGCTTGTAGAGATGTAGCTTCGACGGGCTCAGCTACCGGGTACATATCCGGTCATTGAGCTTGTCGAAATGAACTTTCGATAATACCCCATACGGTCATTGAGCTTGTCAAAATGAACTTTCGATAATACCCTATTCGGTCATTGAGCTTGTCGAAATGAACTTTCGAATTGCTGATTAATTAGACTTATCTTTAGCTCTGGAAAGGCCAGGTAAACTTTCATAGTTGCCATTAATTAAAGCTTCTTTCTTTTTTCTGCTCCATCCCTGAACCTGTTTTTCTCTATTGAATGCGAGATCTATTCTTGGATACTCTTCATAATAAACTAATTTTACAGGAAGTCTTGTTTTAGTGTAATTTGCTCCAAAACCGTTTTGATGCTGATCTACTCGTTCTCCAAGCTTAATAGTACTTCCTGTATAATAACTGTCATCAGAGCATTTTAGTATGTACATAAAACCAGTCATTCAAATATCATCTACAACACCAGTTCTTCAAACAAACGCTTGGCAGTTTGTTCCAGGTCTGTGCACAAGCCCGGATGCGGCCTTGAGGTTTGTATCACCGAACTTTTTACAGCAGTTAGCCATCTAAAGCGCGACGCTGTATCCATCTCTGCTATTGGTCCGCCATCTTTATCACCGTTGGTTATTTTTTCAAAAGAACGTAAGTTAAGTGTGATCTGTTCAAGATCGATATCCTTGCAAAAAAAACTTAATTTTTTTTCGTTCACCTCAAAATACATTTTAATGAATTTTTCTTTTTTGCAAAACAAGATAATGCCTACATTAATGAATTCTTCACGTTCTACCAAAGGCACAACACGAATAACAGAATATTCATATAGATATTTATCTTGCATCGATCGCCTCTTTAGTGAAACTGTCTGCGTAATTTAAACGTTTTAATAAGAACTGAAGATACACTTCTTTTATTTCCTCCGGCGTTTCCTGCGTATCTTCCCAATGCAACCATTCATCAGGAATAAGCGCCACAACTTTGCGGAGCTTTTCTTCCGTCAATAATTTTTTAAATTCAATATTAACCTCGTTCAATAAAGTTGCTTTTGGTAAGAGCACATGATCTTTTATAAATGCAAAAGCACTTGTTGCTTTCGTTTCCCAGTTGGTCCAGGTGTATTGAAAATAAAGGCAAGAGCCATGATCGATCAACCATAGTTCTTTGTTCCATATCAACATATTTGTGTTTCTGAAGGTGCGATCAACATTTGTAATGAATGCATCGAGCCAAACAATTTTTGAAGCGAGTTCTGCATTTATGGGACTAACTACAGGGTCATAATTGATAGCGCCTGATAAAAAGTGAAGCGCTAAATTTAATCCCTGACTTGCTTTAAGCAGGTCCTGAATTTCTTCATCGCCTTCGGTGCGGCCAAAAGCCTCATCAAGATTGGCAAACACCAGCTCAGGAACTTTTAAACCCAACAGGCGGGCAATTTCTCCACCAATTAATTCGGCAATTAATGTTTTTACACCGTGACCGCCACCCTTGAATTTTAAAACATATTTAAAATCGTCATCTGCTTCTGCTAATGCCGGTAACGATCCGCCTTCACGCAAAGGCTGTATGTAGCGGGTAACATTAACGGTGCGAAGCTTTGCTTGTGACATAATGAGCTGTTAGTTAAACAAAAATAGTGATTTTTAAAATGATATTTAAGCCTGGCAGTTTAAACCAAAGCCATCACATCTTCAATACTAATTCCCATATGTGTTTGAGAGAAGATACACTTACCGTTTGAGATAATTAGTACCTGTGGTGATTCATGCATCACGCCATAACGTTCTGCAATGGCATTTGAAATATCGCGGTGAGCTAACAGATCTAAATAGTAAGGTTTTATTTTTTTATCGTTTTCAGCGTTCCATTTTCTGTCCATTCGCCCATAGGCCGCATCGCTGATGCTGCAACGTGTGCTATGTTTAAAGATCATTACTTTTTGTTCGGTAGATTCGCGATCAATTATTTCTAATTGCGAGATATCGTTGAGTTCATTCCATTTCATCTTATAAAGATAAAGCTTTTTTACCCGGACTTTTGTTAAGGTTTGTTAGGCTTGGGAATACGATTTTCCTCCTCCGTCGCTATCGCGCCACCTCCTCCAAAGGAGGATACTATGTGTGCTTACGCGTAATCGAACAATGCTTAGGCAGTCAGTGTCCCCCGCTTGAGGGGGTGGCCGAAGGCCGCGGGAGGGAAAGACAAAAATTACTTCTCCAACACCCTTTTATACATAAACTCTACAAACTCTTTTTGAGTGGGCAGGGGAGAGCTGCAATAAGAAGAAGTACACAACACCATAAAATTATCATCCAACGCATCAAAGAGATCTTTTTTATCTTCTATCACATTTTCTTTGGTGTAAATAACCGAGTTAAAATAAAAGCGCGGAAAGGCAACTGTTTCTTTTAAGTAATCTGCTGTTAAGTCGTTATTCTTTTTTAGCATTAACGCGGCGCTGATAGGTTCGTAGCTGAGTTCTTCGGCAGCACTAAGTATGCCGGGTTCGGTAGAAAGTGTGGCGACTAATTTTTCGCTGGTTAAAAAGTTTAGAATTTCTTCTGCTGTTTTTTTGTAAGCAGGTTCGTGAAAATAATGCGAACAATAATTTAATAAACGACAGGCTTCAATGTTTTCTGTGACATTGTACGTTGATTTAATAGCGCTTTTACCAATGTAAGTATAAAAATAACCTTTGCCTGAATTAAAAGTCGATGCAATTTCTTTTACCAATTGTTCTGCTTCTGTTTTGTACGCTTGTTTTTGTGTGGCGCGGTAAACTAACATCAATGTTTTTAGCATGGCCAAATTATCTTTTAAAGAAGTTGTTGCTGCATAATTTGCGCCGTGCATGTAAGTTGTATTTGTTTTACGTTTTGTTTTTAAAAAATCAACAGTGCTTAATGCTTTATCTAAATAGGTTTGTTTGCCGCTGGTGGCCCATAAAATTGTGAGTGCTTCTGCATAAGCTGCATTGTCGCTGGTGTATACGCTACTGTCAATTTTGGGAATTCCTTTTTTTAATCTTTCTTTATCATCCAATTCAAAATAATCTTTCGATTTTTCTCCCGGAATAAGATCGGCATCTTGTGCGTTATAAAAACCACCGGTAGGCGAAGTTAAAAATCGGTTCACGTAGGCAACAATGCCTTCTGCTTTTTTTAAGGCTTCGGCATCGTTAAACATTTTGTAATACCAGCAATACATTTTTATGTAACGCGCCTGTATAAATAATAATTTTTCGTAATGCACATGGTCCCAATCGTTATTGGTAGAGTACTGAAACACACCGCCCCAGGCTTTATCGTAAATACCGGTAGAGTTAACAACTGAATTGGTTAACCATCTTTTTAAAGCGGTATCTGTTTTGTAATGGGTAAAGGCATATTCGTAAGTATCAAACTCAATATATTTTTGTCCGAACACAAAACCACCGCCGGCAAGATCTAAAGATTTATTGAACATTTTTTTTAATTCGCCCAACGACGTTTTTTTAGAACTCTCTGTTGTTAGTTTTGGATCTGCATTTACCGCAGCGCTTGCCAATGGTTTTGGATCTTTTTTAAGCTTTGCCAGTGTCTCTAAAAATTCTTCTGCATTAATGTAGCCGGGTTCTTTTAAAAGCTCGTTGCCATCGCCATCAAAAATAATGGTTGCAGGCCAACCGTAATCAGAATACAAACTGGTAAGATCCTGGCGCTCGTCATGATCTTCCATGCAGGCAATGTAATTTTTGGCCAGGTAAGCGATCACTTTTGGGTCTGTATAGGTCTTTTCTTCCATTACGTGGCACCAGTGACACCAATTAGCTCGTAAATGAAGTAACACCAGCTTGTTCTCTTTTTTAGCCTTAGCAAAGATCTCTGCATCAAAATGCGACCATTTAGGGGCGTTAATGCTTTGGGCCTTTGCAAACAATAACACAAAAGCAAAAAGGTAAAGAGTTTTAAAAACTTTTTTCATAGTACCAAATTTAATCAATATACGTTTAAAAAGGGGAAAAGGATTGCTTCGACTCACTTCGGCAAGCTCAGCGGGACAGCTTAGCAACCTCAGTGGATAAGCTCAGCAACCTCTGACAAGCGGAATGAGGCCCGTGAGCGGTTGTTGAGCTTGTCGAAAGCGGTTGTTGAGCCTGTCGAAACACCGCACAACGATACCCCAATAAATAGGTAAAATTACCTATTTGGCGCTTTGGGAATTTCTTTTATATTTGGTAAACTAAAGCAAACACTTACGAACGTTTAAAAATATTTGTAAACGGATAAAATGGCGCTTGGCGAGAAATTATTGACAGCCTTAGAAGAAATAACGACAAACATGAAAAGAACAATTTTATACTACCCGACAATAGACATTCCAAGAAAAAGTTGGCTTAGACACGCCTTGCTTTATTGGGACGAGATAAGCTCGATTGTGCCCAAAAGTTATGATGACAGAATTCTTAACGAACTGTCACCAGACATTCATTATTTAATTGGTGAGGGACAATTCAGAGCAATCAAGCCAGAAGACCTTGTATATCAACAAGACAATTGGGAAGCATTTCATCAATTTAAAGATGAATTTATTCAGACTGTTCAATCACCAGTCTTTCAACAGTTCGTTAAGCGACAGCATAAATCAGGCTCTAGTAGAATTCATATTGATAAAATTGGAGGAAATGATGTCGCTAGAATTCACAATAATAAAATGACAGATGGCATCTTTCATTTTTTGCAACAGGAAGGTTTGGCTAAGCGTGAAAATAGACAATATGATTGGGTGTCTTTTGAAAAAACGACCGCATTACTATATATGTCTTTACTAGCTAAGTATCTCGCAGACATTGATAGTGAGCAAACGACCATCGGGACCGATTACGCAGCCTATGAAAAATTTAATTTTAAAAGAGTAAAAGAGAAGGATGGTTTTCCAGTCGTAAGTTTCAACTTAGACAATGTTTTACCAACACCTAAGGACAATGTTCCTCTTGAAAAAATACTTGACTTTAAACGGAAACGAAAACAGAATTTACTTCATTTTAAAAAACATCTTTCGGACTTTCAAGTAAAGGTTTCAAAAACAAAATCGCAGGCTGAACTGAAGGAAGTTGCTATTACATTTCAAGAGGGTTTAGTAACAGGAGTAGAGGATTTAAAAGCTGTTTTAGGAGACGCAAAAATTGACAGCGGTTTAAAATCATTTAAATCATTGATAAACCTTAAATCACCGACAATGCTGGCAACAGCGGGAGCTTTTCTTAATAACAAACTTGAATTAATCAATTTACCTGTCGACTTTACAGCAATTGGACTTACTGCAATGGGAGCAATAGAATTAACGTGTAATTATATCGAATTACGAAATAAGCAAAGAGCAAAAGAGAGAGAATCACCCTTCTCATACATTTATCAAGCACAAAAATATGGACTTGTACATCGGTAGACATCTGTAAAATGGCAGCAACTAACAAGGGTTTTGCTTGAGTGGGCGGACAGTGGGAATAGAAGTATTTGAGCAATTAATAAACGTTGGTGTTGACAAACAGTTTACGATTTCAAAAGCCCACCAACGCAAATCCCGGAACTACTATAGCCAATTTATAAATCAAAAATGAGTTTAGACTTACCTTATATTACAGATTTCACCATTACCCCCAAAGGTAAAATTGGGTTGTCGAAATATTTGACATCTGTTATAAATAACTTACCAGAAAACTGGATTCACCTGAAAAACGAAGACTATTTAGATGTTGATACTTTTCACATTTTAAAAACAATTTATTGCATTGAGACCATCTACGAATTCGACAAAAACGGATTTAAACATAAAGCTAAACTATATATTGGAGTAAAAGACGAACGAGCCTTGTTATTATCAATAAAATTTCAAAAAGATCACTTAATTTATGAAAAAATGAACCATATAAATTTTATTTTATATTGGTTTCACTATTTCATTCTGCGGAAAAATAAATATTATAAAGAATTTAATCATCAATTTGAACTAGGCGGCCCACTTGATGAAAACTGGAATGTATCAGACGTCCGGGACTTGAGGTCTATAAAAATTGCCGCGAAAAGTGAAAAAAAGACTGCTTTCCTTTCTAAAGGAGCGACAGCAAAAGTTGGCGAAAAAGAATTATATTATTTTATTCCGAATAGTATTGCATTAACACTTAGTATTACAAAAAAATCATATAAACGAGCTCAAAAGATACACAAATCAATAGCAAGTAAAGGGAAAACGAAAACTATAAAATTAAAAGAAGAAGACAAAACAGAACTATATGATTACTTCGAAGAAATAATTACAAGTATTACATTCGCCTTTATTTCCGTAGAGGCAATGGCAAATACTGCTATTCCAGAAAATTTTATTAAGGAAATTAAAAATAACAAAGGAGTAAAAGAAACCTGGACTAAAGAAAATATCGAACGATGGATGTCTACGGGACAAAAGATTAGTGAAATTTTGCCTGAAATTTTTAAATCTGGAGATATAAAAAACGAAGTGTTTTGGCACAAATTTATACAACTTGAAAAACTACGAAACGACATTGTACATCAAAAAACACTTACTGAAGTTATTTCAATGGATAATCATATGTACTCAATAATGCTCGAAAATTCTGTCTTCGACAAAATTAAGTCGTCTTTTTCTGTCATTGAATACTTCTACAAATTCAATAATAGTCATCCCTATTTCCCGCTTGGACTTGGTATTGCGAAAATGAAATTTGAAGAAGTAGATTCTTTTGACGATTTTTTTGACAAATTAAAACCAGCATAATAAACTACCCCGTTCGCGCGGACTCGACAGTTATCGGGTTGTAATCCCTGCATTTCCATTTGCCCTCCAAAAATGAAATGCTTACTTTAGTACTACACTATCGTTAGGGTTTTTTATTAAACATTCATGAAACAATTTTTTAGGATCATTATTTTATTTTTTTGCTCTTATGGCTTTGCTCAAGACAAATTAACTGTTGATACTAATTTTTATGAGTATCCCGGCAAAATAAGTTCAATAGATCATAAAACAAATGGTTTAATTACTAAAAAAGTAAATTATTATAAAAGAGGCAAAGTAGCATCTGAATTCGATTTTAAAAATGGAGTTTTACACGGTCCTTCCATTAATTATTTTGAAAGCGGTAAATTAAAGTACAAAGCCAGGTTTAAAGATGGAAAGCTTATTGATACCGTAGAGGCTTATTTCGAAAGCGGGCAAATACTCGGAAGGGGTTTTTTTAAGAACGGCGAGGCCAGCGGCCTTTACACGTCTTATTACGAGAATGGTGTAATAAAAGATCTTACTTATTTTAAAAATAATAAACGCGATAGTATTAGCAAAGGATTTTATGAAAGCGGTAAACTATTTTATGTTTTAAATTATAAAGCCGGCAAGATAGAAGGCGTATACAGGCATTATTATGAAAGTGGAAAAATTTCGCGCGAAAGATCTTATAAAAAAGGTAAAATAGATGGCGCTTCCATTTATTATTATGAAAATGGAAATGTAAAAGGCCGATCGGCGTACAAAAAAAATAAAATGCATGGCGAACGCTTTTGTTATAATGAGGATGGCAAACCGGCTAACGGTAAATTTGTAGCTTACGATGAAAAAGGTAAATTAAGCAGAGAAGGTTTTTGTATTAACGGCAAACCCGAAGGAGAATTTAAAATTTATAGGGCAGCTGATTCGCTTTCGGTACTTATAAATTTAAAAGATGGAAAGAATAATGGTCTAACTTATTTTTACGACCAAAATTTAAAAATAAGATCAATTCAAAAATATAAGAACGGAAAATTCGTGAAAGAGGTTAAATAAACTCCTTCACAGGCAACCGAAGTCTAGCGTGTTGCATTCCCCCGTTTACCTCCAGATAGCCGATTAAAAACTGCGGGTAACAAACTTTGTTTTATTTAAAAAAAATGAGCATTTTTGACTTACACCTTGTCAAAAATGAAATCCTTTTTGAGATCAACGCTGTTAGTTCTTTTACTGAATTTGGTATTTCAGCAAAGCGCATTTTCTCAAAACAAAAAAATAGATTCTCTAAAGCTCGTACTTAAAAGCGAAAAGGTAGATACAGCAAGGCTTTCGTTGTTGATTGCGTTGGCGGATGAGTCTACAATTTTTGATTCAACTATGAACTATTTAAATACTGCGGTGAAGCTGGCAGATAAATTATTGATCGAGAATAGGGAAAATTCACCGGCAATAAAAAAAAGCATACTCGCTAATAAAGCTGCAGCATTTCACCAAATTGCCTATGAAATAGAGAAGCGTGGTAATGTAGAGGAAGCTATACTTTATTGGGAACGATCGTTAAAAATAAGTGAGGAGATAGGAAATAAATTAGAAGCGGCTTATACACTTGGTAGCATTGCTTATGTTTATACTACTCAACACGATTATCAAAAGGCCATTGATATTTATTTAAGAAACCTGGATTTTTACCTTAAGATCGGAAATAAGGCAAAAATTGCAGATATGTATAATAACCTTGGTGTGATGAACAGGCAGTTGGGCAATGTAAACGATGCTTTTAAGTATTGGGAGCGTTGTCTAAAAATGCAGGAAGAGCTTGGCGATAAATTTGATCTGGGTATTACACATTATAATATGGCTATGGCATATATGGATAAAAAAAATCTGGATAAAGCCTTGGATCACTATTTTAAAAGCCTTGATATGAACCGGCAGATAGATGATATAGACGGCGTGTCGCTTGCGTTGAGTGGTATTAGCGATGTTTATTGCGAGAAAAAAAATTATAATATGTCTCTTGCATACATTGACAGTGCATTGACCTTATCAAAACAATTAGGGCTGGCGAGTAATTTAAAAGCAACAGAAAAAGTGGCATATAACGTTTTTGCCGCTGCCGGTGATTTTAAAAAAGCTTTTGTACATTACAAAGAATATGTGAAGTATGCCGATAGTTTAACGAATGAAAAAACACGCAAAGCGACTATAAAAAACCAATTAAAATTTGAATACGAAAAAAAAGAGGCCATTATTAAGGAGCAGCAGGAGAAAGAACGCGCTGTTGCAGAGGAAAAAGACAGGTTTCAAAAAATAGTTATTTTATCGGTTGTAGTTGGTTTATTATTGGTACTGGTGTTTGCTGTTTTTATTTTCAGATCATTAAAAGTTACGAAGCAACAAAAACATATTATTGAAGAAAAGCAAAAAGAGATCCTTGATAGTATTCGTTATGCAAAGCGGATCCAGAATTCTTTATTACCTACCGATAGGTATATTGATAAAGTGCTTTCAGGGAATAAGAAAGACGGCAATGCGAAGCATTGAGCGGGGAGGGTGCGTTGACTAGCAAAAAATCTTTTTATTTATTTTTCGCCTTACTTTTCGGCTAAGGAAAAGTAAAGAAGAAAAATTGTGCTGCCGCACAAAGCTGGCCCAAAGTTCGCGCAGATTTGTAATCCCTGCGTTTATCTTAAAATTCCAAATTATTTAGTCGCACTACATTAGCCTTTAGTCTAAAACTTAAGCGCAAGCAAAACTATTGCTCAAAGCTACCGATAAATGCCTATTTTCGCGGCTTAATTTAAAATCAGATCGAAATGAAAAAAATAATTTGCATTGCCATCATTGCCTTAATGAGTTTTAGCAGCTGTATGTATGTTGGCTTCTTTGGTAAACGTCCGCTTTATTTAGTAGGCGCACCCGATGATATACAAGTAAAACACAATGGCAAAAAGATAGATGTAAAAGAAATAACCATGGCAAATTTTGTTACACAACAGCATTCAGCCAACGTAAGAGAGAAAACTAAGTTTCGCCATCCGGCAGCATTAATAAAAGTAAGAAGCAAGAACAAAATTGAACTTACTTCAGACGGTAAAACAGCAACTGTTGATGTGAAAGGAAAAGCCGGAAAAGGAATACTTTTTTTGGTGCTTGAAGCCCCAATTACATTAGGTATTGGAACAATTGTTGATCTGGCCACTGTTTCTTTTTTCTACCCGGCTTCAAAATATGTTGATGTTAAAGCGGCATTTACCAATACAACACCTAAAACCAAAAAAGAGTTGTACAATATTGCTTTAGAAAATTCGAGCAAAGAGGTTACAACTGAAATAAGAACAAAATAAGAATGAAGAGTTATATCCTGGCTTTAATTTTTCTTAGCTCCTGTTTTAATTTAATTTCTCAAAATATTAAATACACAGGGCTCAGTAAAATTTATTACTACAAAACAGTAGATCGTTTTTTTGCTCACAAAAAAGATTCGTTTGTAGGCAAGGATATGGTTTACAATTACGGAAAACTCTCTTACGTTGATGAAAAAACCAATAGAAAGATCAAATTCCGTCTTCATAAAGACTCTGCCATATTTGCATTTAGATTAGACAACGGTACAAGTCATTCTCCAATTTACGCTATAAACAATGGTGAAAAAAGATATGGCGTTTACATGGGTGGTAGTAAAGACCTGTTCTTGGTTTTGTATTCTCAGCTTGATTTTTATAGCGTAAATTACGATAAAGAAAACTATGCTTTAGGATATGGAGGGGCAGTTAACCAGTTTGGTTATTACATCATGTTCACTAAAAAAGGTTTAATATCTAAAAAGAATGGCAGTATAGAACACTTTATACAAGATAACGAAGAACTGTATAAAAAATATATGGACTTTAAAGCGAACGCCACAACGTATAACTTTAATAAGAATTATGTGTCTATACAAATTGAATATTTGTATGCGTATAATCATTAATTTGTGATCCGTTCCCGAAATGCTTACATTAGTAATACATTTCTTGAGAACTAAAAACGTCATATCCACTCTTCTTCTTGCGCTTTTATTACAAGGGCGGTTATTTTCACAAGATAAAAATCCTGTAGTAGATAGTCTGCAAACTCTTCTGGCGAAAGCCACGCACGATACTATTCGTTGTGCTTTGCTCAACCAAATGATAGAAGCTGAGAACGATGATAAGATCTGGCCGGCATATAACGTAAAATTAAAAGCTATTTGTGAGAAGAATATAAAAAGTAATGGTCCGTATACCAATACATTTTTAAGTTACATGGCCCAGGCCAATGGTAATGATGCTTTTTTAAAATTGCAGGAAGGTAAAGTTACCGAGGCTTTAAAAAGCTATAAAGAGAATTTAGACATCCAGCAAAAGATAGGGGATAAGGGCGGCATGGGTAGCACCTTTTATGCCATTGGCGTTATTTACCAGAATCAGGGCGATGCACCCGGCGCATTAGAATATTATTTTAAAAGCCTGAAGATACAGGAAGAGATAAAAGATAAAAAGAACATGGCCTATACCTTAAATATTATTGGCATCATGTATAAAGAGCAGGGCAATTACGCTAAAGGACTCGACTACTATTTTAAGAGTTTAAAGCTTCGCGAAGAAGTAAAACATAAAAAGGGAATAGCGCAATCATTAAATAATATTGGCGGCGTATTTATGGAATTGCATAATACTTCAAAAGCCTTTTATTATTTTGAAAAAAGCTTAAAGATGCAGGAAGAGGTGAACGATAAAATTGGGATGGGTTATTCATTAAGTAATATTGGAAGGATCTATGAAACTATGAATGATAACGAAAAAGCTTTGGCTTCTTACAACAGGGCCTATAAGATACTTGAAGAGGCTGAAGATAAAGAGGGGATGAGCAATGCGCTGTACAATATTTCTGCATTATTATTTAAGACCGGTAAAACCGGCGAAGCATTAAAACTTGCTGAAAGATGTTTGCAACTCTCGCAGAAATTAGGTTACCCCGACAAAATAAACGCGCCCAGTAATTTATTAAGTAAAATATATTTTAAGAACGGAGATTACAAAAAAGCCTACGAAATGCAAGTGCTCTATAAACAAATGGACGACAGTATCAATAAGGTTGTCAACCGAAAAGCTATTGCACAGAAAACATTTCAGCATGCTTACGAGAAAAAAGCAGCGCAGGATAGTTTACGGGTTCTTGAAGAGAAAAAAGTTGCGGCACTTGAATTAAAGCAAGAGAATAACAGGGGGTATTTTTTATATGGCGGTTTGGCGCTGACTTTATTGTTTGGTGTTTTTATGTTCAATCGCTTTAGGGTAACGCAAAAGCAAAAGAAAATCATTGAAGATCAAAAATTAGTTGTTGATGAAAAACAAAAAGAGATCCTTGATTCTATTCGATATGCAAAACGGATACAGGATTCTTTATTGCCTACAGACAGGTATATTGATAAGGTTTTATCAGAGAATAATAAAGACGGCAATGCAAAGCATTGAAAATCGAAATAGATTTCCAACTCACTTTAACAAATAAGAAAAATATCGGATTAATCTTTGCCGTTACTTTTTGTGTCAAGACAAAAAGTAAGGCAAAAAAATAATAAAGAGATTTTTTGTAGTTAAATCTAACCGCTCACGCTAAGCTTTACTCGCATCCCAAATGTAATACACATTTAAAATAAGATAAATTGTAAGTAAAATTATTGATGCATACTTGTCGAAACGGTTGGCGCGTTTAATTTCGTGTTTCTTTAAAAGATTTAGCGCATAAATACTGGAAGCTATCACACCAAAAATAAAAACAAGTGTAAGACCATGCAACGTATCTACCAAAGTAAACGAAGAAGATTCGGGTAGGGCAGAGTCGATAACATATTTGTTACCAATTACTGCAAATAACGCGCCTACACTTAAACCAAAACGCGATTCAATACTATCTGCATGAATAAAGAAACAAGCAAAGGCAATTAAAAACGCCACGTACATACCAATGAACATTTTAAAGAAAAGGCCCATGGCTTCACGCGCCAAACCTATCTTTACTTTAAACTGGCTATACTCGGTATGCGGCTTTGGTTGCGAATCGTCGCCAAAAGCCGTTTCATATGCTTTTATTTTTGTAGACACTGCAAAAGAATCAATGCTCCAACCATTTACCGTAAAACGCGGGTCGTAATGTTTGCCAAGCGTATCAGCAACAAATATTAAGGACCTTGAATCGTATTGTGAGTTCTCTATTGAGAGTCTTAATTTCTGGCGGTCGAAGGGAAAACTGTTTATTTGCCATGAATCTTTCATCACACATTGTAATTTCATAATGATATAGATCTTGTTGCCGGTAGTGTCGATAGTAGAAAATGATTTTACAACCGTTTTAGCCCCTGGCACTTCAAGGTTCTGTACAAAATCAAAATCTTTATTTTTATATTTTAGCCAGAGCCAAAGGTTTACGGTGAATTCTTTTTGTTTAAAATCTATATCGTGAATGCTGGTAATGTAAATACCGGTGTAAACGGTATCGGGGGTCTCTGTTTGTGAAAATGACGTTTTGCTTAAGAAGATAAAGAAGAAAGAAAGTAGTAAAGACTTAATTAGGTTCATTTTTGTGTTTTATAAAGAGAAATTTGTATTTTAGAATAAACAAACAAGGTACAAAATAGTTTAAGAATACATGAAGAAGGCTTTTGCATTATTATTTTTTTTACTTAGCATAAGTGGATCTTACGCGCAGGAATTAATAGATCATCCTTCAGAAACAAACAAGGATACTATAAATAAAAAAACGAAGATCATTAATGCAATCTTTCTACAAGACCGTTTTACATTGATGACGGGCTCTAATGGTTGTTTTCATAGCGTTTCGGTAGAGTATACATTTATTAAAAAAGCCGGTAAGGTTGAAGTAACTTATGTGAAACGCTATAACCAACAGGATAAAGAACCGAAATGTAAAGGCCGAATAAAATTAACTCCTCAAAAATTAAAGGCCATACAGGATCTTTGCATACACGGTTTAAAAATAAAACAGTCTTTTTGCACCACCAGCGTTGATTTTGAGTTGAAAGGCAAACTACAGCATGTTACTTTTAATGATAGTCGTTGCAGTGCTGATGATGATATTATGCAACAAATAGAAAAGATAGTAGGGGTGTGTAAGGATTTTTAATGCATTAAAAATCTTTAGTAGTTTTTGAATAATTTCTGAATTTAGTTTTGGTGTCACTTTTTGCCTGATGACGGCAATGCGAAGCATTGAGCGGGGAGGGTGCGTTGACAAGCAAAAAATCTTTTTATTTATTTTTCGCCTTACTTTTCGACTAAGGAAAAGTAAAGAAGAAAAATTGTGTTGCCGCACAAAGAAGGTCAATATGTTAAGGTATATTTACCTTTCACTAAAAGTGACGCCAAAGATTAAGTTTTCAGAAAATTCAAGGGGTAGAAAATAGTTTGAATTCTTGCGGAATGCGAGAACTACTTCTTAAACGTATGGTGCAAGACCATCGCCAGGCGAATACCGGCTCTTACGAGTTGTTTTTCTATTACTGTTTTATTCTTATCAACGTAATCTTGATTTATTTTTTCTTGAAAATTATAAACTTCAGGAAGTAAGGTACGCGCTTCATTCATCCATACTTCTACATTGTTATTTTGAATTTTCTTTTTTTCTTCTGCGCTCATTTTATTGGCAAGCGTTAAGCAATCGCTTAAAGAAATGTTAGTTTCTTCAATAATTTCAGAGTCCCACACTTTATGAAGATTTGTTTTTCTTTTTAAGAATTGTAGTTCTACTTCGTTACCACCTTTATCGGCCTTGTAGCCGCAGTGCAGAGGTTGATGCAGATCGCCGATCAAATGAAAAAGAACTTTGAGTGCAAAATAAATATTTTCTTTATCGCGAGGCCCTTTTTCTTTTAAAACAGAAATATAAATTTCTATTTGATTGACAACTTCGGGATCTTTTGTTTTTACGTAAGTTTTATCTTTCTCAACATTTACGTAATGCCAGGGCTTTAAATAATCGTATTCGTGTTGCCCACGCACTTCATCCATCCAAACAGAAGCTTCTTCAAAACTCATTGCGCCTAAAAATTTTTGTACCGAATCAACCACCTGTTTTTCTAAACATTGTTTTGCAATGGCGGCAATTATTTTATGTCCCTTAACGCCCCATGCAAACGTGGAAGAGGGAAGGAGTACTGCGAAAAATAGTATGATGAGTGTCTTTTTCAATTTACTAAAGGTATAACGCTTCTGTAAACCTAAAGTTACGGAATTAATAATAAACAAAAAGCCCCGATATTTCTATCAGGGCTTTTAAATTATAAATTATGAATTTGAAATTAAGCTTATGCTTCTTCTTCAACTTCTTCTTTAGTTGCCATTAAGCGTTCGTATTCTTCTTTGCTTCCAACAACTAATTTTTCGTATTGACGTAAACCAGTTCCTGCAGGAATTAAATGTCCAACAATTACGTTTTCTTTTAATCCTAATAAAGTATCTACTTTACCGTTAACTGCAGCTTCGTTCAATACCTTAGTAGTTTCCTGGAATGAAGCAGCGCTTATCCAACTATTAGTTTGTAATGAAGCACGTGTAATACCTTGTAGAATTGGATTTGCAGTTGCAGGAACAGCATCTCTAGACTCTACAGTTTTTTTATCTCTGCGTTTCAATAACGAATTCTCATCGCGTAATTTACGTGCAGTGATAATTTGGCCACGTTTTAATTCAGCGCTATCACCCGGATCTAAAATAACTTTTTTACCAAAGATCTCATCGTTTTGAGTCATGAAGTCGCCTTTGTTGATCAATTGTTGTTCCAGGAACATAGTATCACCCGGATCAACGATCTCAACCTTACGCATCATTTGACGAACGATAGTTTCGAAGTGTTTATCATTTAATTTTTGACCTTGTAAACGGTATACCTCTTGAATTTCATTCACTAAGTATTCCTGAACAGCAGTTGGTCCTTTGATAGATAAGATATCACCAGGGCTAATAGCACCGTCAGATAACGGGTTACCGGCTTTAATGAAATCATTTTCCTGAACCAGGATGTGTTTACTTAAGTTAACAAGGTAACGACGTTGTTCGCCGGTTTTAGCTTCTACTAAAACTTCGCGGTTACCACGTTTAATTTTACCGAAAGTAACAATACCGTCAATTTCAGAAACAACAGCAGGGTTAGATGGATTACGCGCCTCGAATAATTCAGTTACACGTGGTAAACCACCGGTGATATCACCTGTTTTACCTGTAACGCGAGGGATCTTAACCAAAATTTGTCCTGGTTCAATTTTTGTTCCTTCGTTAACGATGATGTGTGCGCTAACCGGAATGTTATAAGTTTTAAGAGCTTCGCCTTTTTTATCAACGATCCTCATTAAAGGACTCATTGTTTTGTCTTTACTCTCAATAATTACTTTTTCACGGAAACCTGTTTGCTCATCAGATTCTTCACGGTAGGTTACGTTTTCTTTAATTTGTTCGTACTCTACAGTACCACCAAATTCTGAAACGATAACCGCGTTATACGGATCCCAATCACAAATTAATTCTCCTTTTTTAACTTTAGTGCTTGGCTTAATGTAAAGCTGCGAACCGTAAGGAATATTTCCTGTAGTTAAAGTAATACCGGTATTAACATCAATGATACGCATCTCTGTAGAACGACCGATAACTACATTGGCTTTTTTGCCATCTGCATTTAAACGCTCAACAGTACGTAATTCATCAATTTCAATTATACCATCGTATTTTGCAATTAAGTTAGAAGATGCTGCAGTATTAGATGCAGTACCCCCAACGTGGAAAGTACGTAATGTTAACTGAGTACCCGGCTCACCAATTGATTGTGCGGCAATAACACCTACAGCTTCACCTAACTGAACAATACGTCCGTTAGCTAAGTTACGTCCGTAACATTTTGCACAAACACCAACACGGCTTTCGCAGGTTAATACCGAGCGAATATCAACGGTCTCAATTGGAGACTGATCAATTAAAGCTGCGATATCTTCAGTAATGATCTCTCCACCTTCGATAATTAAATTACCGGTAGTTGGATGATAAACATCAGAAACAGTAGTACGGCCTAATAAACGATCGTATAACGTTTCAACAACATCATCATTATTTTTCAATGCTGTCATGCTTAATCCACGAAGCGTACCACAATCAGATTGTGTGATGATAACATCTTGCGCAACGTCAACCAAACGACGCGTTAAGTAACCTGCATCGGCAGTTTTTAACGCCGTATCTGCTAGACCTTTACGTGCACCGTGAGTTGAAATAAAATATTCTAAGATAGAAAGACCTTCACGGAAATTTGATAGTACAGGATTTTCAATGATGGATGCAGTTGTATCACCAGCTTTTTGAGGCTTGGCCATTAAACCACGCATACCACTTAATTGTTTAATTTGTTCCTTACTACCACGAGCTCCCGAATCAAGCATCATAAACACAGGGTTGAAACCTTGTCTGTCTGAGCTTAATTTATCCAACACTTTTTTAGTTACTTTAGAGTTGGTATGTGTCCAGATATCGATAATTTGATTGTAACGTTCGTTGTTGGTAATAAAACCCATGTTATAGTTACCAATAACTTCGTCAACTTGCGTTTGTGATTCTGCAATGATCTTTAATTTTTCTTCAGGGATCTGAATATCTCCTAAGTTAAATGATAAACCACCACGGAAGGCTGTTTTGAAACCTAATTCTTTGATATCATCTAAGAATCGTGCTGTTTTAGCCATACCGGTTTTCTTAACGATCATACCGATAATATCACGCAACGATTTTTTAGTTAATAACTCATTGATGTATCCAACTTCGTGTGGCACTACTGCGTTAAAAATAACGCGACCAACAGTTGTATCAATAATTTTAGTAACTAATTTATCGCCTTCTAAAGAGTTGGTAATTCTGATTTTGATCTGAGCGTGCATATCTACACTCTTCTCATTCAAAGCAATAATTACTTCTTCAGCGCTATAGAAAATTTTACCTTCGCCTTTAACAACGTCGTTAGGTAAATTCTTTTTTGATTTAGTTAAGTAATATAAACCAAGCACCATATCCTGCGATGGAACCGAAACCGGTGCACCGTTAGATGGATTTAAAATGTTGTGAGATGCTAACATCAAAATTTGGGCTTCCAAAATAGCTGCATGACCTAACGGTACGTGCACTGCCATTTGATCACCATCAAAATCGGCGTTAAACGCTGTACAAACCAATGGATGTAATTGAATAGCTTTACCCTCAATTAATTTTGGTTGGAAAGCCTGAATACCTAACCTGTGCAATGTTGGGGCACGGTTTAACATTACAGGATGACCTTTTAATGCGTTCTCTAAAATATCCCAAACAATTGGTTCTTTTTTATCTACGATTTTTTTAGCTGATTTTACTGTTTTAACAATACCACGCTCAATCATTTTACGAATGATAAATGGTTTGAATAATTCAGCAGCCATATCTTTTGGCAATCCGCACTCGTGTAATTTTAATTCTGGCCCAACAACAATTACCGAACGAGCTGAATAATCCACACGTTTACCTAATAAGTTCTGACGGAAACGGCCTTGTTTACCTTTTAATGAATCGGATAATGATTTTAACGGACGGTTACTATCGGTTTTAACTGCATTTGATTTACGTGAGTTATCAAATAACGAATCTACCGACTCTTGTAACATACGTTTTTCGTTACGTAAAATTACATCCGGCGCTTTAATTTCAATTAAACGCTTTAAACGGTTGTTACGAATAATAACACGACGGTAAAGATCATTTAGATCTGAAGTTGCGAAACGGCCGCCATCTAGTGGCACCAAAGGACGCAATTCTGGTGGAATTACCGGAACAACTTTAACGATCATCCACTCAGGACGGTTAACCACATTTTGGTTTGCCTGACGGAATGCTTCGATAACCTGTAAGCGTTTTAATGCTTCGTTCTTACGTTGTTGAGATGTTTCTGTATTTGCTTTGTGACGCAAATCGTATGACATTTCATCTAAGTTCAAACGTGCTAAAAGATCCTGAACTGCTTCAGCACCCATTTTAGCAATAAATTTATTTGGATCAGCATCATCTAATAATGCATTCTCTTTTGGTAATGTATCAACAACGTTTAAGTATTCTTCTTCAGTTAAGAAATCCAAATAACTTGTACCGTTCTCTGCTGCAAGACCTGCATTAATTACTACATAACGTTCGTAGTAAATGATCATGTCTAATTTTTTTGTTGGTAAACCTAATAAGTAACCAATTTTATTTGGTAACGAACGGAAATACCAGATGTGAGCAACAGGCACAACTAAATTGATGTGGCCCATACGCTCGCGACGCACTTTCTTCTCTGTAACTTCAACACCACAACGGTCGCAAACAATGCCTTTGTAACGGATACGTTTGTATTTACCACAATGACATTCGTAATCTTTTATTGGTCCGAAAATACGCTCGCAGAACAAACCATCTCTTTCAGGTTTGTAAGTACGGTAGTTAATTGTTTCCGGTTTTAAAACTTCACCACTTGAACGACGAAGGATTGTCTCCGGCGAAGCAAGGCTGATGGTTATTTTTGAGAAATTTGATTTTTGTTTGTTATCTCTTCTTAATGCCATGTTTGTTTTTTTTCTTTTACATTAATGAATTTCTTTTGATTTTACTTTTGAAAATATTTCCCGGCCCCTGAGTTTATCGAAGGGCCGGAAAAATATTAATCCATTGTAATATCTAAAGCTAAACCTCTTAATTCGTGCAACAATACGTTAAACGATTCCGGAATACCAGGCGCAGGAATATTATCTCCTTTTACAATTGCTTCATAAGCTTTTGCACGACCCATTACGTCATCTGACTTAACAGTTAATAATTCTTGTAACACGTTAGCTGCACCGTATGCCTCAAGCGCCCAAACTTCCATCTCACCAAAACGCTGACCACCAAATTGTGCTTTACCACCAAGAGGTTGTTGTGTAATTAATGAGTAAGGCCCTATTGAACGTGCGTGCATTTTATCATCCACCATGTGACCTAATTTCAGCATGTAAATGATACCTACAGTTGCAGGTTGGTCAAAGCGTTCTCCTGTTCCACCATCGTATAAGTAAGTACGGCCAAATTGCGGTAAACCTGCTTTTTGAGTATACTCATCTATTTGTTCAAGTGTTGCGCCGTCGAAAATAGGAGTAGAGAATTTCAATCCTAATTTTTGCCCAGCCCAGGCTAATACTGTTTCATAAATTTGTCCAAGGTTCATACGAGAAGGTACACCTAATGGATTTAAAACTATATCCACAGTTGTTCCATCTTCCAAGAACGGCATATCTTCTTCTTTAACGATACGGGCCACAATACCTTTGTTACCGTGACGGCCGGCCATTTTATCACCCACTTTTAACTTACGTTTTTGTGCAATGTAAACTTTGGCTAATTGAACAATTCCGGTTGGTAATTCATCACCAACAGTGATCTGGAATTTCTCGCGTTTGTATTTTCCTAAATAATCGTTGTATTGAATTAAGAAGTTATGTAACAAACGTTCGATCTGCTCATTTTTATCTTTATCAGTAGTCCAGTTACCCGGATTTACTTCGCTGTAATCGATACGCTCTAATAATTTTTGAGTGAATTTAGTACCACGAGGGATAACTTCTTCACCTAAAATATTAGAAACACCTTGAGAAGTACGGCCATTTACAAGAACGAATAATTTATCAACTAATTTTAATTTTAAGTTGTAAACGTTCTTTTCGTGATCTGTATCTAGTTTCTCAATTAATGGTTTCTCTTCAGCTTTTGCTTTTTTATCTTTAATAGCGCGAGAGAATAATTTTTTCTCAACAATAACTCCTTTAATTGAAGGAGAAACACGAAGAGAAGCATCTTTCACATCGCCGGCTTTATCACCAAAGATGGCACGTAATAATTTTTCTTCCGGAGACGGATCTGTTTCACCTTTTGGTGTAATTTTTCCAATTAAAATATCTCCTTCTTTTACGTCGGCACCAATACGGATAATACCTTTTTCATCAAGATCTTTAGTTGCATCTTCACTAACGTTAGGAATATCCGGAGTTAACTCTTCCATTCCACGTTTTGTATCACGAACCTCTAATGAATACTCATCAATGTGAATAGACGTAAAGATATCTTCGCGAACAATTTTTTCGTTGATTACGATAGCATCCTCAAAGTTGTAACCTTTCCAAGGCATGAACGCAACTTTTAAGTTACGGCCTAATGCTAATTCGCCATCTTGTGTAGCGTAACCTTCGCATAATACTTGTCCTCTGCTAACTTTATCGCCTTTTTTAACGATAGGTTTTAAGTTGATACAAGTACTTTGATTGGTTTTTTGGAATTTGGTTAATTTATAAGTTTTAACATCGCCTTCAAAGCTGATCAATTTTTCTTCATCGTTACGGTTGTAACGGATGGTGATAGATTGAGCATCTACGTATTCAACAACACCTTCTCCTTCGGCATTAATTAAAACACGAGAATCTTCAGCAACACGCGCTTCAATACCTGTACCTACGATTGGCGCTTGTGGGCGCAATAACGGTACTGCCTGACGCTGCATGTTTGATCCCATTAACGCGCGGTTGGCATCATCATGCTCCAAAAATGGAATCAATGAAGCTGCGATCGAAGCGATCTGGTTAGGAGCAATGTCCATTAAATGAACTTTGTCCGGCTCAAGAATAGGGAAATCACCTTCGTAACGTGCTGTTACTTTTTTGGTTTTGATATTTCCTTTATCATCAAGATCAACGTTGGCTTGTGCAATATTTTTTTGGTCTTCTTCTTCTGCAGTTAAATAAATAACCGGTTTGTTAGAATCCAATTTACCGTTTGTAACAGTACGGTATGGTGTTTCAATAAAACCTAATTTATTAACTTTAGCATAAACACATAAAGATGAGATCAAACCAATGTTTGGTCCCTCTGGTGTTTCGATAGTACAAAGACGACCGTAGTGAGTGTAGTGAACGTCACGAACCTCAAAACCTGCACGCTCACGAGATAAACCTCCTGGCCCTAGTGCCGAAAGACGACGCTTGTGCGTGATCTCCGATAATGGGTTGGTTTGATCCATGAACTGTGATAATTGATTGGTTCCAAAGAACGAATTAATTACAGATGATAAAGTTTTAGCGTTGATCAAATCGGTTGGTGTGAACACCTCGTTATCACGTACGTTCATACGCTCACGAATAGTACGCGCCATACGGGCTAAACCTACACCAAATTGAGAGAATAATTGCTCACCAACAGTACGCACACGACGGTTAGATAAGTGATCGATATCATCCACATCTGTTTTTGAGTTAATTAACTCAATAAGATATTTAATGATCAGGATCATATCTTCTTTGGTCAATACACGGATCTCCATTGGGATGTTTAATCCTAATTTTTTGTTGATACGGTAACGGCCAACTTCTCCTAAGTCGTAACGTTTGTCTGAGAAGAATAATTTATCAATTACTCCGCGTGCAGTTTCCTCATCAGGTGGTTCTGCATTACGCAATAAACGGTAGATAAATTCAATTGCTTCTTTTTCAGAGTTGGTTGAATCTTTTTGTAATGTATTGTAAATAATAGCGAAATCGGCAGTATTTACATCTTGTTTGTGAAGGATGATAGATTTAACGCCAGCATCAGCAATAAAGTCGATGTGCTCGTCTTCTAAAATAGTTTCACGATCTAAGATAACTTCGTTACGCTCGATAGATACAACTTCCCCGGTATCCTCATCCACGAAATCTTCAATCCATGTTTTAAGAACACGCGCGGCAAGTCTACGACCTACTTCACGTTTTAAGCCTGCTTTTGAAACTTTCACCTCATCGGCAAGACCAAAAATCTCTAAAATTTGTTTATCGCTTTCAAAACCAATAGCACGTAATAACGTGGTAACAGGTAATTTTTTCTTACGATCGATATAAGCATACATCACATTGTTGATGTCTGTAGCGAACTCGATCCAAGAACCTTTGAAAGGGATAACACGGGCACTGTATAATTTAGTACCATTGGCATGACGGCTTTGTCCGAAGAACACACCAGGTGAACGGTGTAACTGCGAAACGATAACACGTTCAGCACCATTTATAATAAATGAACCCTTTGGCGTCATGTACGGGATGGTTCCCAAGTACACGTCCTGCATAATAGGTTCAAAATCTTCGTGTTCAGGATCTGTACAATAAAGGTATAATTTGGCCTTTAAAGGAACAGAATAGGTAAGGCCACGTTCAATACACTCTTCAAGAGCATAGCGTGGCGGGTCGATATAATAATCCTTAAATTCTAATACGAAATTGTTTCTCGCATCAGAGATTGGAAAATTTTCGGCAAACACTCTGAATAAACCTTCTTTTTTACGGTTTTCCGGAGTGGTTTCTAATTGAAAGAAATCCTGAAAGGATTTCACCTGAATATCTAAAAAATCAGGGTATTCGATTGGAAATTTGTTGGACGAGAAATTAACTCGTTTTTGAATTTTTGTACTTGCAGCCAAGGTTATTTGAGGTTTAAATAATACAATTATGTCTTTCCAAAGTTCGCTGTTCTTTTATACTTAAAAAAACAGGTAAACAGTCCTTTTTGTTTACACGTAAAGGACTGTTTACTAGTAAAATATACAGAATTACTTAATTTCTGCTTTAGCACCAGCTTCTTCTAAAGCTTTTTTAATTGCTTCAGCTTCTTCTTTGCCTACACCTTCTTTAACCGCTTTTGGAGCACCGTCAACTAAGTCTTTAGCTTCTTTTAAGCCTAATCCTGTTAAGTCTTTTACAACTTTAACAACACCTAATTTAGCAGCACCAGCTTCTAATAACATAACATCAAAAGATGTTTTTGCAGCTGCGGCATCTCCGCCACCGCCACCAGCAGCTACTACAACTGCAGCAGCAGCTGGTTCGATACCGTATTGATCTTTTAATACAGTTGCTAATTCTTGTACTTCTTTTACTGTTAAGCCTACTAATTGTTCAGCTATTGATTTTATATCAGCCATTTTTATGGTTTTTTACTTGTTTATTAATTATTTAATTAAATCTATTTATTTGATTGTTTTTCAACATCTTAAGCGGCTTTATCTTCGCCACCCGTCTTGTTTTCCAAAGCACCTAGAACGCGTTTAATTGGAGATTGTAATAACATAATTACGTCTGCAATTAATTCGTTTTTCGATTTTAAAGCAATTAAAGTATCTAGTTGACTATCGCCCATAAATATCATGTCTTCAACAAATGCAGCTTTTAAAGCAGGCTTTTTGTCGTTCTTGCGAAATTCTTTAATTACTTTAGCCGGTGCGTTTGAAACATCGGTAAAGATCAAAGCTGTTTCGCCTTTTAAGGCAGGTATTAATTCGGCTAATTTA
Organism: Bacteroidia bacterium; assembly: GCA_016787785.1. Lineage (GTDB taxonomy): Bacteria > Bacteroidota > Bacteroidia > B-17B0 > Aurantibacillaceae > Aurantibacillus. The sequence goes on from JAEUTO010000006.1 coordinate 581,998, forward strand.
CTGTCATTAGCTCTTTCAATTGCTTTTTTAAGTAAAGTGTTCTTTACAACAGTTACAGAGATCTTTTTCTCGAAACATTGTTTACGGAACGCGTTTACTTTTTCAACTGTTAATGTTGAACAATCTGCTAAATAGATCTTATTGTTGGCGTTTAATTTTTCCACCAAACCGTCTATTACTTCTGTTTTTTCAGTTTTATTCATTTTAGCAGTTTTTATTAGTTAAGTACTTTAGTATCGATGATGATGCCAGCGCTCATTGTACTGCTTAAAGTAACTGATTTTACATAAGTTCCTTTTGCAGAAGAAGGCTTTAATTTTACGATAGTTTGCAATAACTCATTCGCGTTCTCAGCAATTTTATCAGCGCTAAAAGACGCTTTTCCAATTCCTGCGTGAATAATTCCTGCTTTGTCTACTTTAAAATCAATCTTTCCACCTTTTGAGTCTGTTACTGCTTTGCCGATATCCATGGTTACAGTTCCGGTTTTAGGGTTTGGCATTAAACCACGAGGGCCTAATACGCGTCCTAAAGCACCAACTTTACCCATTACTGAAGGCATAGTAATAATTACATCTACATCAGTCCATCCACCTTTGATTTTCTCGATGTATTCATCTAACCCTATGAAATCCGCGCCTGCAGCTTTAGCTTCTGCTTCCTTATCAGGAGTTACAATAGCCAAAACACGCAAAGTTTTACCTGTACCGTGAGGTAAGGTAACTGTACCGCGTACCATTTGATTAGCTTTACGAGGATCAACTCCTAAACGGACCGCTAGATCCACCGATGCATCAAATTTAGTGGTCGTGATCTCTTTCACGATCTTTGATGCTTCGGCCACTGAATAAGACTTGCTAGCGTCGAAATTCGCGGTAGCTGCTTTTCTTTTTTTAGTCAATGTTGCCATTTTGTTAAGCTTTTTTGTTTGTTAATAATTGATTAATTTTTAGTAAGGTTTTTGGCCTGATACTGTTACACCCATACTGCGGGCAGTTCCTACTACCATGTTCATTGCCGACTCAATTGTAAAACAGTTCATGTCAACAATTTTGTCTTCTGCAATGGTACGTACCTGATCCCAGGTAAGTGACCCAACTTTTTTACGGTTGCTTGTTGCAGAACCAGCTTTGATCTTAGCAATTTCCAATATTTGAATTGCAACAGGCGGACGTTTGATAACGAAATCGAACGACTTATCAGTGTAAACATTAATAATAACCGGTAATACTTTACCAGGCTGTTGTTGGGTTCTAGCGTTGAATTGCTTACAGAACTCCATAATATTTACCCCTTTAGCACCTAAAGCAGGTCCAATTGGAGGAGAGGGATTAGCAGCGCCACCTTTAATTTGCAATTTTACAATTGCCGATAACTCTTTTGCCATTTTATTTTATTTATTTGTTTGTTATTGTTGGTCTTTCGTTTTTAGTCCCGGTAACTACCGGTTTACTTTGAGTTGGAAGCAGCAAAGCACCTCTTAAAACTAATCAACCTTCAATGCGTTTATAATTTCTTTAATTATTCTCTTTCTACCTCACCGAAATTTAATTCAACAGGCGTTTTACGTCCGAAGATCTTAACGGTAACTTTAATTTTTTTCTTGTCTTCCATAACCTCTTCAATTACGCCATTAAAGCCATTGAAAGGGCCATTGATAACTTTTACCGATTCGCCAACCATGTAGTTTGAAGCTACAGTGCCTTCGCTTTCGGTTAATTCATCTACTTTACCTAAAATACGGTTAACCTCGCTAATTCTCATTGGCACCGGATCGCCGCCTTTTGTTTCACCTAAAAATCCAATTACACCGGTAATGTTCTTAATAATGTGAGGGATCTCTCCCGAAAGGTTTGCTTCTATCAATACATAACCCGGGTAAAACGAACGCTCTTTGGTTGTTTTTTTACCGTTACGGATCTGAATAACCTTCTCCGTTGGAATAAGAACCTGCGATACAAAATCGTTCAACTTTAAACGCGTGATCTCAACTTCAATGTATTGTTTTATCTTTTTCTCTTGACCACTAATAGCACGTACTACGTACCATTTTTTGGTTGAGGTGTCAGTTTTTACTATATCAGCCATTTTAAAAAATTATTTAATAATGTCGTAAGCCTGTTCCATTAAAATTTTAAATATCCAGTCCATTCCCCAAACAACCAGTGCGATAATAACGGAAGAGATCAAAACAACAATTGCGCTGCTTTGTAGCTCAGGCCATGTTGGCCAGCTTACCTTATTAACAAGTTCGTTCTTGGTTTCTGATATGTATGTTCCTAATTTGCTCATTTTATTCTTTATTTTTAGTTACCAATCGTTGCACGGGCGGAGGGACTCGAACCCCCATCAGCGGTTTTGGAGACCGATATTCTACCATTGCACTACGCCCGTAAGCTGTGTTTTTTATGTCCGTTTATAAACGGCAAAATGGCTTCCCGGTTAAAGGAGCCATTTTGCCTATATATTTTGACTATGGCTTAGTCTAAAATTTCAGTTACCTGACCAGCACCAACAGTACGTCCACCTTCACGTATAGCGAAACGTAAACCTTTGTCCATTGCAATTGGGTTAATCAAGTTAACAGTAATAGTAACGTTATCTCCTGGTAAAACCATTTCACGTCCTGCTTCTAACTCGATCTCTCCAGTTACGTCAGTTGTACGGAAATAGAATTGCGGGCGATATTTGTTTTGGAATGGCGTGTGACGTCCACCTTCTTCTTTTTTCAAGATATAAACCTCAGCTTTAAATTTAGCGTGTGGTTTTACAGTTCCTGGTTTAATGATAACCATCCCACGACGGATATCTTTTTTCTCAACACCACGTAATAATAAACCTACGTTATCTCCAGCCTCACCGTAATCTAAGATCTTACGGAACATCTCAACACCTGTTACAGTAGAAGTTAATTTATCAGCACCCATACCAATAATTTCAACGTTATCAGCAGAGTTAATTACACCTGTTTCGATACGACCTGTTGCAACAGTACCACGACCAGTGATCGTGAACACGTCTTCAACCGGCATCAAGAACGGCTTATCTTTTTCACGTGGAGGAATTGGAATGTAAGTATCTACTGCATCCATTAATTCCATAATTTTATCAACCCATTTTGGATCGTTATTTAATCCACCTAAAGCAGATCCACGGATAATTGGTGTATTATCACCATCAAATTTATAGAAAGTCAATAACTCACGGATCTCCATTTCAACTAAGTCTAATAACTCAGCATCTTCTACCATGTCAACCTTGTTCATGAAAACAACTAGTCTAGGTACACCTACCTGACGAGCTAAAAGGATATGCTCACGAGTTTGAGGCATTGGACCATCTGTAGACGCAACCACTAAAATTGCACCATCCATTTGAGCAGCACCAGTAACCATGTTCTTTACATAATCGGCGTGACCTGGACAATCAACGTGTGCGTAGTGACGGTTAGCTGTCGCATACTCAACGTGTGATGTGTTAATTGTAATACCACGTTCTTTTTCTTCAGGAGCATTATCAATTGAAGAGAAATCACGGATTTCGCATAAGCCTTTAGAAGCTAATACTGTAGTAATTGCAGCAGTCAAAGTAGTTTTACCGTGATCTACGTGACCAATTGTTCCAATGTTTACGTGTGGTTTGGAACGGTCGAATTTTTCTTTTGCCATAGTTGTTATTTTTTACTTTTTGTTTGTTATATATTTATTTTTAAAATCTTAATCTCTTTTGAGCTGTTGAGCAGGATTGAACTGCCGACCTCCTCCTTACCAAGGAGGTGCTCTACCACTGAGCTACAACAGCTTATCGTTTGCTTTTTAAGTTAAAAAGCCGCTTGTAATTCACTTTTTTAAAAGAACAGTCTGCCTCACATGCCAAAAGTCCCGCATTTTGGGACTTTCAAAAAAATAAAAAACCGTTAAGCCAAGTTTTTTATCCTTTTGTCGCCTCTCGTCTTTAGGCGTATCATCAACTTCTCATTCTCATTATCCTTTAAAGATCCACCGGACCTTCAATCTGGAGCGAAAGACGGGTCTCGAACCCGCAACCTCCAGCTTGGAAGGCTGGAGCTCTACCAATTGAGCTACTTTCGCAGTATTATCTCAGATTTAAGACCTTTTGATTTAAGAATTACTCCTAAAATCTTAGATCTTCAACCTAAAATCAGTATTAGCCTGTGGGGACAGGAGGATTCGAACCTCCGAAGTCGAAACAACAGATTTACAGTCTGTCCCATTTGGCCACTCTGGTATATCCCCTCACAAAAAAAGAGCCGAAGAAGGGACTCGAACCCCCGACCTACTGATTACAAATCAGTGGCTCTACCAGCTGAGCTACTTCGGCTTTTTTGTATTTTTAAAGAACTGCCCTTAAAAAGGGATGGCAAAGGTAATAATACTTTTTAATCGAACAAAATAATTGTGGATTTATTTTCACTTTTTTGCGATTTTTTTTTCTCCCAAAAAAACATAAACTTTTTATAACGGAATAAATCCTAATTTAAAATTCGTAATTCGTTGGGAAAGTAGTTGTTTAGCCTGTTTGGCAACACTTTAGCCCAACCCAGGCCCTGATTTTTGTAGGTCACCAACACTAATCCTTTTTTTGAACTTTCGCAGGTAAAATTTTCTTTCTTCAAAAACTTCACCGCTTGCTCTTCATTTAACTCCAGTCTGGGTAGATCTTTGTTAATTGTTATAACCAGGGCTAATTCGTGATGCGGAACCATATCTTTTCCTTTAATTTCGCCAACTACGGCGCCGGCCTTTTTAAAATAAAGCTGCTTTTCATAGGCAACTAAAAAGTTTAAAGCTGCTAAGTTCAACACATGAAAAAGAGCGTTCTTTTTAATTATCAAATTATCCGAAAGTTCTAAAAATGGCGCCAATATTGAAAGTTCTGCTTTTGAGACCTCTAAAGCGCTTTTCTTTTTTGGCATAAAGCGAGCATGTTCGCCGCTCTTTTTCTTTAACACCGCGCAGAAAAAACCTTCGCTTTTTGTCAAATGTGGGTAAAACCTGTATCCGCGCTCGGTTTCAACAATTCCCCAATCTTTTTTTATGGGTAGTGTCAAATAATCAAGATCAAATTCGGCTATCATCCATTCAACAATTTGTTCGTTCTCTTCGGCAGAATAAGAGCAGGTGCTGTACACTAAAACGCCGCCTTCTTTTAGCGACGGTATAAGATCGGCCAAGATCTTCTTTTGACGTGTACAACAAGTAGTTACGTTATCTTCGCTCCACTGATCGATCGCATCGGGTTGTTTTCTAAAAAGTCCGCTACCGCTGCATGGCGCGTCAATAACGATAGCATCAAAAAAGGAAGTTAGTTCAGTAAATTTTTGTGTATCGTTATTTGTAACAACGGTATTGCAGGTGCCCCATTTGCTGAGGTTTTGGGCTAACACATCGGCCCGCGAACGTATAAATTCGTTAGCTACCAACAAACTTTCTTCGTTAATTAAAGAATTTATCAAAGTGCTTTTACCACCCGGTGCCGCGCAAGCGTCCAGTATTTTCAAAGGTTTGGTAAGATCAATGGTTTGTTTTAAAGCAAACTCAATAAACATGCTTCCGGGTTCCTGCACATAATAACAACCCGCCTGAAACAAGGGATCGTGGGTAAAAGAAGGGCGTTTGTTCAAATAAAAACCCCCGTCGCTCCAAGGAACAATTTCATTCAACTCAAAATTAAGATCTGTTTTTTTGAAAGGATTTAAGCGAATGGATGTAATTTTATTTTCTTCCTTATGCGCCTCCACAAAGGCTTCGGCGTTAAAATGCTCAAATTGCGAGAGGCTGTTTAAAAGTTGTTGCGGCAGCTTTGGCATATTTAAATTTTAAACAGTTTCTTTGTTTGTGGATTTTTCGGAGCACAAAGTAAAGAAATTATTGCTAACGCCGGAAATGGCAAAGCTTAAAATAGAACAATGGTGCGCTTACCAGGAACGCTCGCAAAATGAGACCCGCAGGAAGTTATACGAATACGGTTTGCACGAACAAGATGTTGAACAGATCATTTCGGGATTAATAAGCGAGAATTTCTTGAACGAAGAACGTTTTGCATTAGCTTTGGCAGGCGGAAAATTCAGGATAAAACATTGGGGGAAAATTAAAATTAAAATTGAACTAAGAAAACACAAGATCTCTGATTACTCGATAACTAAAGCTTTGAACACGATAAACGATGATGACTATTTGAAAACCATTACATTAGTACTCGAAAAAAAACTACGGCAAACCAAATCAAAGGATAAACAAAAACTATTTTACGGAACTTTAAATTATGCCGTTTCCCGCGGTTTTGAAAGGGACCTGGTAACTGAACAATTAAATAAATTATTAAAATGAATTTAGATCTTAAAAACAAACGCGCCATTGTTTGCGGAAGCACGCAAGGTATTGGTAAGGCTGTAGCCCTCGAACTAGCTGCCATGGGAGCCAACGTAACTTTAATTGCAAGGAACGAGCAGGCTTTAAAAGATGCAAAAGCCGAACTGAGCAACAACGGTTCGCAGCTGCACTCATATATATGTGCGGATTTTAGCGAGCCTCAAAAATTAAAAGAGTTAGTAGAGCAGTTCATTCAGCGCAGCGGGCCGGTTAATATTTTGGTAAATAACACGGGCGGTCCTCCGGCCGGACCAATAGTAAATGCCAAGCCCGATGAGTTTCTTTCTGCCTTCAATAATCATTTGATCTGTAATCACCTATTAACACAGGCCTGTATGGAAGGAATGAAACAAAGTGGTTACGGCAGAATAATAAACGTTATCTCCACATCGGTTAAGCAAGCCTTGCCAAATCTGGGTGTAAGCAATACTATAAGGGCCGCAGTTGGCAATTGGGCAAAAACAATGGCTAACGAATTAGGTAAATTTAGTATCACTGTAAATAATGTATTACCCGGCGCTACCGCCACGCAACGTTTATCAAACATCATCGAAAATAAAGCATTAAAAACAAATACAAATAATGATGCTGTAAAAAAAGAAATGCTGCACGAAATTCCGTTAGGTAGGTTTGCCGAAGCGTCAGAAGTTGCAGCCGCTGTAGCCTTTCTTGCTTCGCCGGCAGCCGCTTATATCAATGGAATTAACCTTCCTGTTGATGGCGGAAGAACTTCTTCTTTGTAGAAATTAACAATCGTGTGTTTATTACAGTTAACGCGCTGGTGTTACTAAAACGTTAGGTGTGAGGCAAAACCCGCCGCTTACTTAAGGTATTTTAGTGCCATGATAAAATTCTTATTTATTCTGGTTAACGCATTTGCCGTATTTATTTATAGTTTATTCGGCGGCGATAATGGAATTACCGTAGCTGGTAATATTCCTAAAACGATAACAGCAGGTCAGGAAGTGCCTATAGAGCTTAAGATCACAAAGGGCAGTATGAGCGGCTTCGCTAAACTTCAGTTAGAATTACCTGAAGGATTAAGTTTAAAAGAGCTTGATAACAAAGGCGCAAACTACAGCTATATGGATGGTATAGCAAAATGGGTTTGGGCATCTCTACCAAGCGAGTCTGAAATTGTTATTAAAGCAACATTGGTTGCAGGTGCTTCTGCATCGGGTGCAAAAACAATTGGTGCAAAATATTCTTTCGTAGAAAATAATGCGAAACAAGTTGTAGAAATGGTGCCTATTGAAATTACAGTAGAAGCAGGATCAGGTGCAACAACTACCGCCGCTGTAACGCCAACTCAAACCGCAGCTAATACAAATACAACATCAACAACTGCGGTAGAAACAAATACACAAACATCGTCAAACAAAGAACCTGCAGGTAATGTTACTGTTGTTAGAACAATAACCAAAGGTGCAAGCGAAGCTGAATACATTATTAACTTAAAAGTAAAAAAAGGTGCAACCAGAGGTTTTGCAAGATATAGCGACGAACTGCCAACAGGCGTTGTTGCAAAAGCAATTAGCACTGATGGTTCTTCTTTTTCTGTTGCAGATGGCAAAGTAAAATTTGTTTGGGTATCTGTATTATTAAAAGATGAACTGGAATTGTCTTATTCATTAACAAGCACTGTTACAGTATCTATGATGCTAAAAGGTGAGTATTCTTATTTAGAAGATAACCAAAGTAAAAAATACATTTTAACACCAGAGCCATTGGCTCTTACTGTTAACGCCGCGGTTGCAACAAATACTGAAACAGCAGTTACGCCAACTGTTGCGGTTGTTACGCCAACGGAAACTGCGGTTACTCCTACAGTTGCTGTAGTAACACCAACAGAAACAGCAGTTACGCCAACCGTAGCGGTTGTTACACCAACGGAAACTGCGGTTACTCCAACAGTTGCAACACCTACAGAAACTTTAGCAGTTGTTACGCCAACAGAGACTCCAACAAATACGAATACAGTTGAGAATGTTGCTAAACAAGATGGTAACGTAAATTATATGGTACAAATTGGTGCCTTTACAAATGGTAATGTTAATGCTTCTGTGCTAAAACAAAAATTCAGAATATCAGAATCTGTAAAAAGTGAATTCAGCAACGGTTTCTCTAAATTTATGGTAGGCTCTCACAGTCAATATAAAGATGCGCGTGATCAAAGAGAAAGTATTAGAAACAACAATGGCGTAAGAGGTGCGTTTGTTGTTGCCTACAACCAAAGCAAGCGTATTACAGTTCAGGAAGCATTGATGATTAGTAATCAAAAATGGTATAAATAGGATTATTTTTGCTATTTTTACAGTAATTAATTCTTTATGAGGAAACTAATACTTCTAACTATATTTTTAGTTTCTGTAACTGTTCATGCTCAAACAGATACATCGGCTAATTATTTGGATAGATTATCTCCGGACGAATTATTACAACATTACATTAACGAAAAAGAACCCACATCTTTATACAAAGGTCCTTTCGAAAAAGCCGGCGACTCTTTATATAACGAATTAAATCCCTTAACCATTCCAACTGCCACCGTTTCCGGTGATCCTTTGTACAGAGCTGCAATGGAAAAAGAGAATGCAAGACTTGCAAATGAAGATACCACCAATAATGCTGAACAAAAATTAAAACCAAAAATTTCTCTAGGCATGGGCCGCCTTGGTTATCATGGCGATCTTTATCAACGCCATTTTCAATCGCCGCTTACTGCGCGCATGGCCTACGATCTTAATATCTCGCAACGCTTAACCCGTTACCTGCAGGTAAATTTTAATATCATGTTTGGTAAATTAGGCGCCAACGAATACACGCTTAACCGTAACGAGAATTTTCAATCAGAGATACGCGCGGGCGGTGTTAATTTAATGTACGATTTTGGAAATTTTATTCCCGATCAATATAAAGTGCGTCCTTTTTTAAGCTTTGGTGTTACAGGCTTTGAGTTTTTAAGCAAAACAGATCTTTTGGATAAGGATGGCAAGGCTTATAATTATTGGAGTGACGGAAGTATTAAAGATATGCCGGAAGGTTCTCCGGGCGCGCAAAATGCAAAAGAACTCGTGCGTGATTATTATTACGAAACAGATATTCGTGAACGTAATTTAGATGGTTTTGGAAAATATGCTGAACGCGCTTTTTCATTTCCAATAGGTGTAGGTGCCATTATGAAAGTAACCGATAGGGTTGACTTTAAATTAAATTTTCAATATTATTTTACAACTACCGATTATTTAGATGGTGTATCTAACAAAAGCCTAGGCAACAGGGTAGGTACAAAACAAAAAGATAATTTCACCTACACATCCTTCGCATTACAATATGATCTTATTGCTAAACCACGTCAAAAACAAAAACTAGGCAGAGATACGCTTAACGATGCATTCTGGTTAGCATTTGATAAAGAAGATCGTGATAAAGACGGTGTAATTGATATGATGGACGATTGCCAGGGAACTGAACCGGGTGTAGCTGTTGATGCAAAGGGTTGCCCATTGGATGATGATAAAGACGGTATTCCAAACTTCAGGGATGATGAATTGGCCACGCCTTTGGGTGTGCCGGTTAACGAAAAAGGAGTTGGGCAAACGGATGATTATTGGGCTGCATGGTATGCGCAATATCTGAATGATTCAACAGGCGTAGGTGCAACCGTAGAATATGTTGGAAATATATTTGCACTCAACAAGAAAAAAACAAAGTTAGGAGTTGATAAAGAAGCGTATACTGTAGAATTAATAAGGTACAATGGTTCTATACCATCTGACGAACTATCTTTTTTATTAAGTATTGGCGACATTAACTCCACTACTTTAGATGATGGTACAACGGTTGTTTACACGTCGGGTAATTATGATAAAGTGAGTACGGCCGTGAAACGCAGAGATGAATTCAGGAAAGACGGAAACAAGAGCGCGGGCGTATCAAGAATAAAAGGAAAAAATATTACGCAGGTAACAGATACTGAATTAGCAGAATTAATTAAGAAAGAAGACGAAGAGTTTGCCAAGTTAACTGCTTTAAATACAGCAACCGCGAACAATACCGGCACCAACAGTGCAGTTAGTAATACAGCCGCCGTTAATACCAATACAGCAACCGAAGCAGTAGAAGAAACATTTAATAAAACCGATGTTGTTTATCGTGTGCAGTTAGGAGCCTTTAAAAATAAGATCTCTACAAGTGTATTTAATACCAGCGCCGGTGTGTTAGAATTAAAAACAGGCGAGAGCATTTACAGATACGTAACAAAAGGCTATAAAACCATCGAGGAGGCTGCATCTGTGCGCGCGGACTTGGTTGTTCAGGGTTATAGCGACGCCTTTGTAACGGCTTATAAAGAAGGAAAACGTGTAGCTTTAAATACAACCAAAGCTACGGTTGAAAAATCGTATAAAGAAGACTTGAACGAAGAGAAGATATTTAGCTCGGTAGATAAAAAATTGGTGACCTTTAAAATACAATTAGGTTCATTAAAGAAAGCAGCGCTTGAAAAAATGATCGATGAGAAATACAAAGATCTTAAAGATGTAGAAAAACAAAATACAGTTTCAGGCAGCATCCGTTACTCATCTGGCTCATTTAACGGTTACGATGCCGCTGAAAAATACCGCAAAGAGCTTGAGACCAAAGGCTTTTACGATGCCTTTATCATTGCCACTTTTAAGAACGAGATCATCTCTATACAAGAGGCGATGGAGTTGTTGAAGTAATTGGTTATTCCCTTGATAATTTATTGAATATCAAAAATTACATATTTTTTGGCTGTTTGCTTGTTTTTTTTCTTCTTCTTGCAGAAAATTTACCGAAGATAAATTTATCAGTTTTAAAACTGTTAAAGCAAGGCTTAGAGGCAATTGGAGAGTAATTCATATAAATTACAACGGAAACGATATAACTAATACATACAATGATTCACTTAACATATCAGATATTAACGCTGTTATTTTTGGTTTTTCCTTTGATAGGGACAATGGATATAAAAACCAAACGGTAAACGATGTTACCATTAATGGCAAAGATTTAAACGGCAACGATACCAACCTCGGACGCACTTATTTTGAACTTTATCCAAAAGATAAGAAAAAAATAAATTCAAATCTTAATGTTTATTTTCCCTTGAATTATAGCCCTACAGCTTTAACAAGACTATTGGAGTCAAGTTATTATTTCGAGATTAAAAAACTATATAGAAATGAACTTCACATCATAAATCCAGAATATGATATTCTCTTACATAAAATTAAATAAGCAAGATCTTTGAGTAAAATCAAAGTTTAAACCCTATTACCAAAATATCGTCCACTTGCTCGTGTGGGCCTTTCCAGGCAAGGTGTTCGGCTTTTATGTTATCGTGTTGTGTTTTAAAATCTAAAGCAGCATTCTTAATGATGAGGTCTTTAAATTTACCGGTGCTGTATTTTTTTTCTTTGCTGCCGCCAAACTGGTCGGCGTAACCATCTGTAAAAATGTAGAAGGAATCTCCTTTATTTAAATTAAATGTATGTGTGGTGTAAGCAATGGTTTCAACCCTGTCTTGCTGCTTGGTACCAATAGGTATTTTATCGGCTTTCACCTCGGTTAATTCGCCGTTAGATATGATCCACAGCGGACGCATAGCCCCTGCATAATCCATTGTATTGGTCTTATGATTGATCTTGCAAATGGCACAGTCCATTCCGTCTTTAGATTCAGATTCGTTCTTATACAATGTTTCTAACACACCGTTATTCAATTCAAATAAAATATCTTTTGGGTCAATGATCTTTTGCTCGTTCACAATTTTATTTAAAATATTGTAGCCTATCAAACTCATAAAAGCTCCCGGAACCCCATGGCCAGTACAATCTATGGCTGCAATAATACTCACATCATCCATGTGTGCAAACCAATAAAAATCGCCACTCACAATATCTTTGGTCATATACAACACAAAAGAGTTTGGAATATGTTTTTGTATCAATTTGTTTTCAGGTAAAATAGCGTGCTGTATCTTGCGCGCGTAAGAGATACTATCGGTAATATCTTTATTTTTTTGCTCAATTATCTTTTGTTGTTTTTTCGACTCAGTTATATCGCTGTCAATAATAATTAGTTTTTTTATCTTATCATTTTCGTCAAAAATTGGCGTAAGCGTAGAGGCCTCCCAAACCTGGTTCTCAGGGTTTTTAGTATTGAACGATTCGTATTTGATAGAGCGTTTGGTAGCAATAGCTTCGTCTACAAAATCTTTTATTTGCGAATTATTGCTCGATGTAAAAATGTTCAACTTTTTATCTAAGATCTCTTTTAACGTAATTCTGTTCAATCTTGTAAAACTTTCGTTCACATATTCTATATCGCCATCTGGTTTTAAGATCAATACCACATTGTCTGTACGGGCTGCTACGATAGAGAGTTGCTCGAGTTCTTTATTGGCTTCAGCAATTATCTCCGATTGTTTTTCAATCTCTTTAGTACGTTGTGCTACTTTTTCTTCGAGTATTAAATTTTCTTTTTGAAGTGCTTTTAAACGGTATTTAACGAACGAATAAATCACAAGGAAAGCAATTACAATTACAAAAACCCAGAACCACCATTTTTTCCAGATAGGAGAGAGGATGGTAAAAGAAAAAGAAGTTGGGTCACTCCAAACATCTTCTTCGTTCTTGGCCTGCACAATAAACGTATACGAGCCGGCGCCAAGGTTGTTGTAATTAATTAATTTGCCTTCGTTGGCATATAACCAGGCATCTTCAAAGCCCGCTAATTTATAACGGTACGCTAATTTCTCGGGGTTCTTTAACCAAATGGCATCAAATGTAAATGCAAGATTATTTTGTTTGTGCGTAAACTCAAAAATAGAATCGATAGGAAAAGGCTTGTAATTAATTTGCAATGCTTTTATAAAAGCCAATGGTTTTACCGAATCCAGAGCCTGCTGGCTTGTTCTGTAAACCAAAACACCATTGTTTGTACCGGAGTAAATTTTATCGTCGCTTAAAAAAACAGCATTTAGGTTTGGTTCAAGATCGCCGTCAAACAGATCATAATAACTGATAGAATTGTCTACACAATTAATTTTATCAATACCTTTTGAGTTGATAGAGAAAATGGTATTGTCGGTTGCAATTAATTGCTGAGGTTGTTCATCACGCAGGCCATTTAATTGCGTGAAGGAAATAATACTTTTTCCATCGTATTTTATAACACCATTAGCGTTTGAAGAAGCCCAGATGGAATTGTATTTATCTTTGCATAAAGAGGTAATGGTGTTTGAATTTAATTTAAATTTATCAGTAAGACTTACAAATTTTTCGTTCTCTAAAACCTGCAAACCACCGCCGTCCGTTGCTATATAAAGCTTCCCGTTATTATCGGTTATGGCCGCGTAAACATAATTACTTCCCAGGCCTTCGGCCTCGGTGTATGTTCTGTCAACTTTAAGATCATTCTTCTCAAGATCAACGTTTGCTTTTATTAAACCTCCGCCAAGTGTAGAAATATAAACGGTTGCATCGCTCGCAAAATAAATATTAGATACGTTGTCGTTTGAAAGTGCTTTGTTCTTAGAATTAATAATAAAGCTGTTCTTGTTCTGAGAACTTAAAACAATAAGACCATTGCCATAAGTACCAAACCAAATGCTGCCATCGGGTGCTTTGGTAGCGCAGGAAATAGTGAACTTTGTGGCTTCCTGAATTTTTGAAACGATGAGTTTTCCTTCGTCGTCGTTCATTATTTTCGAGATACCGTTAACCGTTCCTACCCAAATAGCATGATCATTATCGGTTGCAAGGGCAAGGATCTTGTCGTCTGTTAATCCTTTATTTGCATTTATAAAATCATAACGTCTGTCGTAAAACTGGCTGATCCCTTTTTTTGAAGCGATCCAGATCTGTTTGGCATTATCAATAAATAATTGATTGATACCGGTTGTTTGAAGATACTTTTCGTAATTGTAAATAGAGATAACGCCATTGTGAATTTGCAGGAAGCCGTTCTTCTCGGTAGCTATAATGGTTTTGTTTACAACCTGGCCACTTGCATTAATAACGGTACCCATGCTCCAATTAGCAAAGAAAGATACACGCTCAATTTTTAGATTAACAAGATCGTAAGAGCAAACGCCCGAATCCTGCATGGAGATCATTAATTTTTTGTCTTCAAAAGAAATATCTCTTACAATATTATCCGGCAGACCAATTTTATTGGATATAATCTTAAATGAAGGGCTAACGCCAATGTTCATGATCTCTGTAATGCCGGCATCTGTGGCGCACCAAACGGTATTCTTGCCGTCTGTGGTAACTTTGTAAACAACGTTATCGCTTAATCCTTTTTCCGAATTAATATGTTTTACTTCGTTGTTGGCGTATGTATAAATTCCATTGCCGTATGTGCCAAAGCAAATAACATCATCTATCTGGCAAATAGAAGTGATCTTTTCTTCATTTGCTTTTGCACCAAGATCAAGAGAGTCTATCTTATTGTTTTTAAAGGAATAGATCTTTCCGCTGTTCGCTCCAATCCAGGCTGTTCCTTTGCTGTCAATAAATACAGCGGTAATATTTTGTTTAAGAATAGTGCTTTCTTTTGCAATTTGCACAGAGGTTTTGCCATCAAACCGGTAAACGCCCTCAACGGTTCCTATCCACAAAAAGCCTTGCTTATCTTGTGCAATAGTATTTACAGCAACATCTTTTTTGCCTGTAAAAGAAAAATAATTTTTTACCTGAAGTTGTGGGAATAGAAGGGAAGAATAAAAAAGTACAACGAAAAGTATTTTATTCTTTTTTAGCACAAATGTATTTTAAGATTTTGGTTTTAGCGTTGCTTTAACATCCAACAGAATGATAGAAGCGATCTTTTGATTTACAACTTTTGGGATCTTAATGTTGTGATCTTCCAAAGGAACCTCAAAATTGGTCTCGATCGCTATCTCTTTATCTTTAACCGTGATCTTTGTTTTAACTATCTTTTCTTTTTCGGTACCGTGAATATTAAACGTTCCTTTTGCCCTAACCGTATATGTGCCGTTCTTTGTAAAATCGATATCTTCAATGATCTTGCCTTTAAAAGTAGCGTTGGGATATTTCATGGTCTCCATGTAATTCTCCTTAAAGTGCTCTTTTTGAAGACCACTGTTGAAGCCGTCAAAAGAATCAACGCTTACAGAAAAGGCCACATTTTTATTGCCACAATCCAGCGCACCAACGGTTTTGTTGGATTGCGCCTTGATAAGCTCCAGAGGAGCCTCAGAGGTAAATTTGGTAACACCATCTTTACACATATAAACCTGCGCAAAACAAGTGCTGGCGGCAATAAAGAAGAATGTAAAAAAAGTACTTTTCATTAATATTTTTTTATTAGAGTAAATATAATCAATTGCTTTGTTTTTCAAAAATCAAAAAACAACTTATCTTATAACAAAGCAATAGTCATTTTGCTAAGCCAAAGCCTGTTTAAGATCCTCAATAAGATCCTCAACATCTTCAACACCAACGCTTAAGCGTAATAAATTATCTACAACGCCCGCTTTTTCCCTTTCTTCTTTAGGAATAGAAGCATGGGTCATGGTGGCCGGGTGGTTAATTAAAGATTCAACACCGCCCAAACTTTCGGCCAGCGAAAAAACTTTAAATGAGCCTGCCAGTTTAAACGTATTATCAATGCTCTTGTCTTTTAAAACGATAGAGATCATGCCGCCAAAATCGCGCATTTGTTTTTTTGCAGTAGCGTGGTTAGGATGATCTGTAAAGCCAGGCCAGTAAATTTTGTCAATTTTTGGATGGGTCTTTAAATACTCGGCAATTTTTTTACCGTTGTAGCAATGACGCTCCATGCGTAAGTGCAAGGTTTTAATACCACGCATTACTAAAAAGCAATCCATTGGGCCGGGATTTGCGCCACAGCTATTTAAAATAAAATATAATTGTTCGTGAAGTTTATCATCACTTACAACTAATGCGCCCATTACCACATCGCTGTGGCCTCCTAAATATTTGGTAACAGAGTGCATAACAATATCCGCACCTAAGGCTAATGGATTTTGTAAATACGGCGAAGCAAACGTGTTATCAACCGCTAAAAGAATTTTATTTTCTTTTGCAATAGCAGAGCAAGCTTCGATATCAATTATCTGCATGGTAGGGTTGGTAGGGGTTTCGGCCCAAATCAACTTTGTATTTGCATTTACATATTTTTTGATGTTATTGGCATCACTCAAATTAATAAAATGAAATTTGATGCCGTAGTTGGCGAAAATCTTCGTGAACATACGGTAAGAACCACCATAAAGATCATCGCCTGTAATTACTTCATCACCCGGACGTAATAATTTCATAACGGCATCTGTGGCTCCCATACCACTGCTAAAGCAAATGCAATGTTTACCGTTTTCTAAGGCTGCAATATTTTTTTGAAGCGCTTCGCGTGTTGGGTTTTTGCCACGCGCATAACCGTAACCTTTATTTTTTCCGGGAAGTTCCTGCACATACGTACTGGTTTGAAATATCGGTGTCATTATGGCGCCGGTTGATGGATCAGCGTCTGCACCGGCATGTATAGCCCTGGTGCCAAATTTATGTTTAGAGAAGTCAGCCATGTTTTAAGTTTTTATAGAACGATTATGTTGTAGTTTTTAATTCAATTTTTTTTCTTGTCATAAACCAAAATCCCGCAGCAATAATTAAGCCTGCAAGGGTCATTAGTAATCCTTTTTTAAAGAAGCGTAAATGGTATTCAAGATCGATGGTGTGATTTCCTTTTGGAACATAAACACCAGTCATACCATAGTTCACCAAAACCTTTTCTGTTTCTTTTCCGTCAACTTTTAAGTGCCAGCCTTTATCAAAGGGAAAACTGAGATACATAAGTTTATTTTCGCTCACATTAACCGTTCCCGAAATTTTATTTTCAGAAAATAAGTTCATCTTAAAGGCTTCTCTTTTTAAAGTGTCAATACCGCTTTTAAAAAGATCCCAGGTAAAGAAATTAAGATTCATCGTGTCTTTTAGTGTGAATTTTTTTAAACCCGGGCTCTTTGCAAGCTCCTGTTCATCCAATACGCAGGCTTTTAAACTTACAAGATCTTTTTGGGTGTTGTTTAAAAGATCAAAATCTGTTTGGGCAATATACTTATCATATGTATAACCAAAAGGCAATGTGTATTTGCTTTTTAAAACTATAACATCGCCAAACTTTGCAACGGAATCGTGTGTGGCTGCCCATAACGGATTTATATTTTTGTTTTTGGTAATTACATATTTTACATTATTTAGAGGCTCTAAGAAAGGACGGTTCTTTAATCCATCAACCCAACGACTGGCGTATTCGCTATTTCTATCAATAGCATTGTAGCCTCTCATAAAGTTTATATAATTGATCTGCGCAAAAGAGTTGTAACTGCTGGTGCTATAGTAACCCTGGATCTTATGATCCTGCAAGCTGCCATGCATAGCTCCGCTTGAGAAATACATTTTATCCACACGGTAGAATTTGTCGTCTTTTTCCTGACCCTTAATGTAATTAATGGCTTCAACGGTATAATCATTATACGCTACTTTTTCTTTTAATTCTCTTACCGAAACAGCTGCAGGAACCACTCTTCCTTCTTGCTGCATTAACACACTGCGCGTGTTGAGCGTTGTGTAAGAAAAATAACCCAACTCTACAACAACTAAAAAGAGAATTAAATATTTTACGTTGGCAACGTTCTTAGACTTGCCTAAAAAATAAATAGCTATTGCATAAAAAACCAGAAACGCTTTTATAAATAAAGAAAGCGAATCATTCATTTTTAAAGCCTGTTCTGCCTGCTGGCCCGTAGGATAGGTAACAACAGCCTTATAACTTAAAGCACTTAATATTAACCAAACGCCAAGAGCTACGCCCAAAGCAACAAGACTTACCTTTTTAAATTTGAGAATAAGATCGAGCGCGTAAACAGAGAATAAAATAAAAATAACAGAGACAAAGAAAGAGTATGCTCTAAAATAATCTCCGGTAAATAACCAAAATGCGTAACGGAACCAAGGAAAAATGGTTGGAATGATCCAAACGATAAAAAGAGCAATGTACCAACGGCGTATTTTTTTATCTACCAAAGGAAATACCTGTGCCATTAAAAGCAGACTTAATAAGCCACAGTAGCTTAAAGGGGCCTCTAAGAAATTTTGTACACCTGTGAAGTTATTTCCTGTTCCTATTGCATCGGTGCTTAGCATACGCATTACAGAAGAACCAAATTCTACTTTGTTTGCCAGGCCAAACATTGGTGAGCCTGATAATTTATCGAAGTAGGAGTTACCACCACTGCCACGCGGCGATTCAATGATCTGGAAGATGTTTTCGAGTAAGAATGGTCCGGCAACCAGCATGCCTATAAGTCCGGCAATTATTAGTTTCCAATAAAGTTGAAGGAATTTTTTTGTTTCGTATTTGTTTTCCTGTAAATAGCGGAAGGCTGCGTAAAGGGCAATGAATAATCCAAAAATATAAATATTGAATGGCATTGAAAGCGCAGTTAAAAAAATGCCAAACGAAAATAAGATCCATTTACCATTCTGATATAATTTCTCGAAGCCAAGAAGCAGTAAGGCAAAGGTTAAAGCTTCAAATGTAAATACGTACCAGGCGGCGCCAATGATCATAAAGCCCGAGAAAGAAAACAGTAAACTGCCAATGATCGCCGAATAGTTAGAGATGCGGATAGATTTTAAATAAAAATAGAAAAGACTTCCACCAATTATTAATTTTAATAATTCGAGGAAAACTAAAATTTTTGGTATGCTTTGAGGGCCTGCAAAAATACCTATCCATAAAAAAGGATCGCGGGTATACAAACCTAAAATATTTTGTCCCATACCTTCCTGGAACGACCAGCCAGGCAAACCGTTCTTTTGAAAATAATCGGCTGCAAAATAATAAGAAGGGTGCACACCGTTTAAAGTATCACTTCCAATGTCTTTAAAAAGGAAAACATTTTTAAGTAAGATAAAATCTTTAAAAACAAAAAATGCAACAAGAAGTATAAGGCCTAGTGCTAAAAAATAAGCCTTGTTGCCAAGGTTCTCAAAAAGATCAGTTACTTTTTTGATCGGAGTATCGGTAGTTGTATTTTTAGGTTGACTCATAGATTAAACAAAGTATAAAATTGGCAAAAAAAATCTAAATATTAGCAGGTTTTTTGTGTTTCCAGCGGCGATGGCTCCAAAGCCAGCTAAATGGCTGTTCTTGAATGTTCTTTTCAAGTTCACGGGTGTGTAATTCGGTTATTTTACCATCAGGCATATCTTTAGGGTTCTCGGTAATTACAATTGCATCCATTTGGTAATGGCCGCGCTTTATTTTTTTAATAGGAAGGTAAACCACAGGATAATTAAATTTTTTGGCTAATTTTTCGGTGCCAACAAAAACGGGGGTGTCCTGGTTTAAAAAGGTTAACCAATAGGCGCTTTCAGGCGGCGCAGTTTGATCGGCAATAAGACCAATGGTAGTTGGAATATTTTTTTGCCTTAACGTCAACAATTCTTTATATAAAGCAGTCATAGAAACAATATTGCCGCCAAAACGCCCTCTTAACTTAAGCATAAAAGCATCAAAACTCTTGTTGGATAAAGGGTGATAAACACCGGTAATAAGCTGCTTAAAGTAAACCTGGTGCGATATAGCACCCCATTCCCAGTTACCAACATGGCCTATAACGCCAACAATGCTTTGACCTTTATCAAAGAAGGAATTCATTGTTTTAATAGCATCATCTGTAAATACAATACGTTTTTTGAGGCTCTCTTGTGAAATAGTGTACAGTTTAAGCGTTTCAAAGATCACATCGCAAAAGTGTTTGTAAAATTGTTTGGTTATTTTTTTAATTTCTGCATCTGTTTTTTCGGGAAAAGAATTTTTTAAATTTTGAATGACCACTGTTTTACGATAGCCCACAAAATAAAAAACAATTACATAAAAAAAGCTGCTAAAGGCATGCAACAGCCAAAAAGGCCAGATGGAAATAAAGTAGAGTAGTGGAAAAATAAATATTTTAAAGATCCACCCCTTCAATTTTAGAAATTTGGCTTTAATAAATATTTCGAATAAAAATCTACAATGTGCTTCACCGCATCATCTGCGGTATCAACCAGTTTAAAAAGATCAAGGTCAATAGCATTTATATTCTTCTCGTCTTCCAGCATGGTTGTTTTTAACCAGTTTATCATACCACTCCAATATTCGGTACCAACTAAAACTACCGGAAATTGTGCGATCTTATTTGTTTGTACTAATGTTAGCGATTCAAATAATTCATCCATAGTACCAAAGCCACCGGGCATACCGATAAAACCTTGTGAGTATTTTAAGAAAATGGTTTTACGTACAAAAAAGTAATCAAAGTTTATGCACTTATCCGGGTCAATAAAATCATTGTGTTTTTGTTCAAATGGCAGATCGATATTTAGTCCCACCGATTTTCCTTTGCCTCTCATAGCGCCTTTGTTAGCGGCCTCCATAATGCCGGGGCCACCGCCGGTAATAACACCATAACCTTCTTTTACCAGTTTAAAAGCAATTTCTTCAGCTATCTGGTAATATTTATTTTCGGGTTTTGTACGTGCGCTTCCAAATATAGAAACGCAGGGCCCTATACGGCTCATTTTTTCAAAACCTTCAACAAACTCGCTCATTATTTTAAAGATCTGCCAGCTGTTTTGTGCTTTGATATCATTCCAGTCTTTATGCGCGAATGCGTTACGTATTTTATCTTCTCCTTCGGGGGTCATTTTATTTTCAGTAGTTAGTGTAAGTCAATAGTCGTTAGTCAAATCTTAAATAGAAGATCTTAATTCTGAAATTACAAACCGCCTTCTTTCAATCGTTCGGCGTTCTCTGCAAACTGCAGTTTATCTATCATCTCCTGTATGTCGCCTGCCATAAAGCCAGTGAGGTCATACAGTGTTTCGTTAATTCTATGATCTGTAATTCTGTTTTGAGGGTAGTTGTACGTTCTGATCTTGGCGCTTCTGTCACCGGTACTTACCATTGTTTTTCTTTTCTTGGTTGTTTCCTCTAAGCGTTTTTGATATTCGATATCATAAATTTTTGAGCGCAACATATTCATGGCTTTTTCGCGGTTACCTAATTGGTTACGCTCTGTTTGGCATGTAACCACAAGGCCTGTGGGCTTATGCGTTAAAATAACCTTACTTTCTACTTTGTTCACATTTTGTCCGCCGGCTCCACCGCTTCGCGCGGTTGCCATTTCAATGTCAGAATCTTTAATGTCAACGTCTAACTCCTCAGCCTCAGGTAAAACAGCTAAACTGGCGGCAGAGGTGTGTACACGGCCCGAAGCTTCTGTTGCAGGAACACGTTGTACGCGGTGTACGCCGCTTTCAAATTTTAAAATACCATAAGCGCCTGGACCTTTTACGTTAAATATGATCTCTTTAAAACCACCCATAGTACCGGGACTAGAGTCAACAACTTCTAACTGAAAACCTTTTTTCTCGCAATAGCGACTATACATTTCAAAAAGATTTCCCGCAAAAATGGCGGCTTCATCGCCTCCGGTTCCACCCCTAAGTTCCATTACACAATTTTTATTGTCTTCCGGATCCTTTGGTATCAGCATAAAGCGGATCTCTTCAATAAGTTTGGCCTCTTTTGCGCGGTTCTCTTCCAATTCGGCTTTGGCCATGTCTAAAAACTCTTTATCCTTTTCGGTAGCCAAAACTTCTTTAGCCTGCTCCATATCGGTAAGTACTTTCTTGTAAATATTTATCACATTTACAACTTCGCCAAGTTCTTTATATTCAATATTTAATTTTTTAAATAATTTCATATCACCTATCACTTTCGGATCGGCTAATTTTGCTTCTACATCTTCGTATCTGCGCTTAATTTCTTCGAGTTTCTCTAACATATCAATTTCGGAACGTAAAGGTAAGAAATTGCTTAATCTATTTGCAATATTTGTACAATATGTTTGCATCAACCTTTGATATTTGCGCTAATAGCAGTATAATTGAACTATATAAAGCCGGTTTTTAATTAATAGCCATGTTTAATTTGTTTGATAAGATAAAACCCTGGAATTTTTTTGTTTTTGCGGCAATATCCTTTCAAATACTATATACCTTGGTAACCCCGCCATTACAGGCGCCCGACGAACAGAACCATTTTTACAGGGCTTACCAGGTGGCGAATGGCGGTTTTTTGCCTGAACGAACAACAAACAGGTTAGGTGGCCAGATACCGCTTTGTTTTAATGAATTTATTAACCCATATTTTTACGCGGCAACCAATTTAAAATATGTGTTGTATGGCCACGAAACACAGGCTGCCAATAGCGTTGCCTTTACCGATAGCGTTACCGAATTCAAAGATTTTCCAAATACCGCTTACTATTCTGCCGTTTCTTATATGCCGCAAGCCCTGGGCATGTACATTGTAAAACAGTTTAATTGTAGCGTGAGCAGTATTTATTACGCCGGCAGGTTTGCCGGTTTTTTATTTTGGCTCATCATCATGTACTTGGTTATAAGAATTGTACCAGTTTACAAATGGCTTTTTACAACGCTTATTTTGTTGCCAATGAATTTGTATGTCACCAATTCGTTAAGTGCAGATACAGTTACAAATTGTTTGGGGTTTTTATTTATTGCCCTGGTATTAAAACATGTTTTTTCTGAAAAACGTATAAAGCTGAACGACCTGCTGTTATTACTTGCGTTAGTTTTATTGATCGTTTTTGCAAAGGTAGTTTATGTAGGACTTATCGTTTTGCTATTCTTAATTCCGGCAAATAAATTTAAGAATAAAAGCCATAAGTATATCAGTATTCTTAGTATTGGCGCGGTTTCGCTGCTGGTGATCTTATGGTGGTCGGGCATAATTATGCAAAATTATATTACTTATGCAGCATATGATCCGGCACATAATTTTTATATTGGTTTAAATTCCTGCGCAAATTATCATCTGCAAAAAGAATACATTTTATCGCATGGAACTTATTTTTTTACGGTGATGTATAATTCAATTTTCAGGCATCCGGAGCAGTTCTTAATGGGATATATAGGTGCTTTTGGACAAAGTGATATAGCTATGCGTGGCATTGTTTACGTTTTAGCTTATGCCTGTCTTTTGTTTTTAGCTTTAACGGAAAGCAACGCGTTTAAATTTAGCCTCAGGCAAAAATTAATTATTTTTGGTAGCGCTGCTTTAGCTTTTGTACTTTTGTTACTATCTCAGCATTTGCTCTGGGATTGCGTAGGAGAAGATATTGTAGACATGGTGCAGGGCAGGTATCTGATACCACTTTTTCCATTATTGTTTATTTTATGCTCTAATTCAAAGATCAAATTAAAATATCCGGCAGCTATAGTTGTTTTTGTTTTAGTGTTTGTTTTAAACGGTTATGCAGCGCGTAAGATCTATTATCGCTTTTACGTAGAATCGTTTGATAAAAGGATCGAATTTTTCTGCGACTTTGAAAAAAAAGACGGCAATGAACTTTTTATTACCACTAACCCTGAAGTTAAAATTGAAGGTGGTAAATTTCAGGTAACAGATACTTCTTATAGTGGAAAACACTCTGCATACATAATGCCACCGTCTGAGTTTCACTTAGAATACGGTTTTCAATATAAGTTTAAAAACTTAAACTATGGCGATGTGGTTGAGATCGAAGCTTGGGAAAAAGGAACAGGTGCATACCTTGTTATTTCAGGGAAGGGCAAGGATTGCGAAGATTTTTTTATTCCTAAAGGATCGTTTCATCCAACATCTCAAAACGGTTGGTATAAATTTTACTCTATTTTTACAATGACCACAAAATGCAAAAGCTCAGATGTAACGTTTTTTATATGGAATACTTCTAGAAATAAGATATACATTGATGATCTAAAATTTAGTATAAAAAAATACGATAAACCGTATATGAATTGAGTGCGAAAGCGTATTATTCCCTTGTTTTTTTATAATTATAGTAATTGCTTTTTTTACAGGAAAATTAATTATATTTGGTTCTATAAAATTGTCCCCATGAAAAAATTTTTACCCCTATTTATTTTGTTTGCTGCCTTATCTTCAAAGTCGCAGGACTTTTTAGGTTTACAAAGTAGTAATTATGCCGGAGTTGTTGGCGTGTTTAGCAATCCCGCAAATATCGTAGATAATCGCTTGAAAGTGGATGTTGTTTTAGCCGGTTTTCAATTTGCAGTAGACAATAATTATGTGGGTGTTAAACGCTCAGCTTTAAAATATACGGGTAAATTAACCGATCCACAATCTGTTAAATTGCCTGGAACATGGGATTCTACAAGAAAAGGCTCGCCTGATTATTGGAAGAACAATTTTATTGTAGCCAATAACAGTAAAGAGAAATCTATATATGTACAAAACAGGATCGTGTTACCATCTTTTATGGTACAGCTTAACAAAAAAAATGCGATCGCTTTTAACTGGGGCGTTAGAACTTATGTAAATGTAGATGGTATTTCATCTGATCTTGCAAAGCTTGCTTATGAAGAATTTAATTATCCAAGTTTTTTTGTAAATAAATTAAATAATAAACGTTTAAGTATTCAGCAAATGACCTGGGCGGAATATGGTTTAACGTACGCACGTGTGCTTAAAGAAGATGGCCCGCACTTTTTAAAGGCCGGTGTTACTGCTAAGTTATTGCAAGGCTTAACAGCCGCTTATGTTTACATCGAAAATTTAAATTACCAGTTAGATACAACAAATGTATTTAGCTTTTTTAAATCCGATGTTGCTTATGGTCACTCTGATAATTTTGATTTTACCGACCCAAAAAATATCAAATACAAATTTACTTCTTATCCCGGTTTTGGTTTCGATTTTGGAGCAGTTTACGAATGGCGCCCTGATTATGAAAGTCATAAATACGAAATGGATGGCGAAAAAGGTTTATGGAGAAGGGATCACAACAAATATAAATTTAAAGGAAGTTTTGCGGTTAATGATATAGGTGGAATTAGATTTAAAAAAGGCGGCCTATCAAATGACTTTACCGCAGATATAAATTTATGGAATGTTAGCCAGTTAGAGTTCAATTCTGTTAATGGTTTCGATTCTTTAATGACAAACGTATTTGGTAATAAAAGCAGCGAGACAACTTTTAAAATGGCATTGCCAACTTCAATTAATGTTCAGGCAGATTACAACATCTGGAAACCATTTTATATTAACTTAACAGCAAACATTTGTAATCTAACTCAAAAGCGTCAATCAAAAGTTCACGACTATACAAACATTAGTCTTGCACCAAGATTCGATCACAAGTGGTTTGGCGTAACACTTCCTTTCTCATACAATACCCTAGCTGCAGTTAGAGGAGATAAGTTGTTGTTTGGAACAATGGTGCGTTTAGGGCCATTAGTTGTTGGCACAAACGATCTGCCTGGAATTTTTTCTAAAGATGTTTATGGTGGTAATATTTATTTCTTACTTAAAGTTCCTATTCCTTATGGTCGTCCAAAAGACAGAGATAAAGATAAAGTAAGTGATAAAAAAGACGTTTGTAAAACAGTACCTGGTGTTTGGGAGTTCATGGGTTGTCCTGATAAGGATGGCGATCATATTCCTGATAAAGATGACAAGTGTCCTGATGTACCTGGTGTAAAAGAATTGCAAGGTTGTCCTGATAAAGATGGTGACGGCATTACTGATGCAGAAGATGCTTGTCCGGATGATAAAGGACCGTTAGAGTTCAAAGGTTGTCCTGATAGGGACGGTGATAAGATCATTGACAAAGAAGACGAGTGTCCGGATGAAGCTGGTATTGCTGAATTTATGGGTTGCCCTGACAAGGATGGCGATGGTACGCCTGATAAATATGATGCTTGCGTGGATGTATTTGGACCGAAAGAATACAAAGGATGTCCTGATAAAGATGGCGACGGTACTTTAGATAAAGAAGATGCTTGTGTAGACGTTGCCGGACCTAAAGAGAATAAAGGTTGCCCTTGGCCAGATACGGATAAGGATGGCATTCTGGATAAAGATGACGCTTGCCCTATTGTTCCGGGTGTTGTAGAGTACAAAGGTTGTCCTCCGCCACCGCCAATGAAAGCTGCAGAGCAAAAAATTCTTGAGCGTGCATTCGCAAGCTTAGAATTTGCAACCGCAAAAGATATCATCAAACCTAAATCATTCCCATCATTGAATGACTTAGCTAAGATCCTGAAATTGCATGAGTCTGAATGGACATTAAAACTATCTGGCCACACAGATAACGAAGGTAATGCGGAGAAAAACTTTGTGTTATCAGAAAAACGTGCTAACGCAGTTAAGAGTTACTTGGTTAAAAAAGGTGTTAAAGCTGATAAAGTAATTACTGAATGGTTTGGACAAACTGTACCAATTGCGGATAACGCAACGCCAGCGGGACGTCAGAAAAACCGTAGGGTAGAGATGAAGATCATTTATAAAGAGCAAGCAGCTCAACCAAAATAAAAACTTAAATTTTTAAAAGCCATCAAGCAATTGATGGCTTTTTTTATTTTAACCACTTGTAACTACAATGCGAATAAAGGAAGAAACTCCCGTCTAGTCTTTAGAGACCGTTGGACAAATTCAAAATAACCATTTGTTGTAGTAAAAGGCGTGTTTGTTATTGCCCTTAGAGGCTCTTGGAAAGGAACTATAAGGATAGTTAAACCTATGGCAGATAATGCTAAGCAACGCGACTGTCTCATGTTTGCCCGCTCTTGTTCCTAATAGTCACGCGAATAGTGTTTTTTTGCATCTGTAAGATTTTAGATTGTTTTACTTGGAAATTCTCAAATATTTTGCTTTATTTTACTACTTTAATAGCTTAAGCCTTATGGACCCCACTAACGAAAAACCAAATAATTATTTACTTTATGGTAATTCAAAAGGGAAACCTAAACCTATAGGTGTGATAAGTGAGCTTCCTGAAATCCGCGTTACTTACAAAAAGCAACTTCCTGACTCGCTAAAACAAAACCTTATTGCAATTGAAGACAAAAGATTTTTCTCGCATAAAGGAATAGATTACAAATCGATTGCGCGAGCAATTTATGTTAATCTGAGATCCTTTTCTATTAAACAAGGAGGAAGTACCATTACTCAACAACTAGCAAGAAATTTACTAAAAGATAATCGTAAAATAATCTCCCGAAAAATTAAAGAAATTCAACTTGCGTTAGATATAGAAAGAACTCATACGAAAGATCAAATTCTTGAACTGTACTTTAACTATGTTTATTGGGGAAAGAATTTATACGGTATTCGTGCCGCTTCAATAACTTATTTTGATAAAGAACCACATCACCTTACAAAATATGAAAAAACACAGTTGCTAACCTTATTAAGAGGTCCGAATCTGTACTTGAGAAACTATTTAGCGTTTCAGAAAAGAGTTGCCTTGATTAATGAGATTATAGAAAAAAACAGTAAGAGTCGAAATCGATGTCGCACAAAAAAAATGGCTAAACCAATGAATGTTAAAAATTCTTTAACCACTTTTAAACCTTCTGTGCTAAAATACTTAAACCTGAAAGTAAATCATTCTAACTCATCCATCCACACCACAATTGAATTTGATTTACAGAAGATGCTGGATTTTCTGGTTAACGAAGCCAAATACCCAACGTCAATTGTGTGTTTTTACAATGGCCAGTTAGTTGGTTTTTCCAGTTTCTACGGTACCGACTATCCCTTCAGTTTTAAGTCTAATGTCGGTTCTTTACTTAAACCGTTCATTTATACTTTTCTGAGAAAAAACGGCTTGAAAAAAGATGAACAGTTTTCGACTCAAAGTGATTCGAAATGGCATGTTCGTGAGGTTAATAGCGATGACAAAACTTCTATGAAACTATACGAAGCCTTAAAGGTTTCCAATAACAACGTATTTATCAATGCGTCCAATAAAATTAAAATAGATAAAGTTATAAGGTTTATTGCCACCCTTACAAATAAAACGCAAGAGAAGTTGTATCCTTCAGCAATCCTAGGTGCGAGTCACACGGGTATGTCCCTTTTTGAAATAACAAAGCTTTATCACGACTACTTTAGTAAATCTAACGATACAGAAACCGCAGAATGTTTAGAAATACTAAATGAGCTACTAGTTGAAAAAACAGGATCAATAATTTCAAATGGCTTTTTCAAAACAGGCACAACCAATAATAACAGAGAACGTTTTTCGATTTTCGGAAATAAAATCATGACTGTTGGTATTTTGAGACAGAATTATTTTGAAAACGATTATACAAAAGAAGGAAATTTTCTTGGTTACGTCCGCGAAGTATTAAGGAAAATTATATCACTAAAAAGAAAATGGTTTAATTGATTTATCCATTCGAAATAAATGACTATTCACTGGATTTTGCTGAAAAACATTATCCCGACTTGGCTACTCTTAAGAAAATTAATTTGGTTAGTCATAGGGAGCGTGTTGATATCGTCAGAATTTATTTTACTGAGGGAATTCCTTTTGCCTTTATTAAAAACCCCATTCTATATGAGAAAATACGTGTTTGGCTAGCAAAGCATTTTGAAGTAGACCCGAAATCAATTTCAATAACCGGTAGTGCTAGAATTGGATATACGCTTAATCCGAATAAAGTACAGGGAACTGCTTTCGCACAAAATTCAGATTTAGATCTCATTCTAGTTGATGAAAAGTTCTTCAACTATATGGTAGATGACTACTTTTCCTTCGTTGAGCAATTAAATTCCAAATTATCACAAAACTACGGTCGGTACGAGCATTTGTTAAATAACACTCTGGAAATTGAAAGAAGTATAACACGTTTCGGTTTTATTGACCAATGGAAAATTCCCGATTGGTCTGGATTGCCAAAAGTAAATATAGCTTATAGTCATCTGAGACATTTAACAGAACGCATGAGTGTAACAAATAACTGCCCTAGAGTAAGCAAGGCTTCTATCCGCATCTACAAGGATTGGGAAAGTTGCGTAAATCGCCTCTCAATAAACATAAATGCCGCCTTAAAATAACTTATCATCGGAGAAAGCTTTCGTACAAAAAATATTCCATGGAAAAATTACCATTAAAAATAACCTACGACGCATTCCAATATAATTTTGGGGTAGAGGACTTTGATAAGATTGAAGACTTCAGAACTGAAATCTCAAAAGAATACTCTTCCTTTGTAAAACCAAATCCCATTGGCCGAGGAGGTGCAGCTTATCAATTTATTATTGATTTTTTTGTCGACAAAACGCTTGAAGATTATTTAAAACTTGTTGGAGAGTATCTCGCAGGGAAAGCATTAGATAAAGTCACAGACCCTATCGCCAATACATACCTTTTCAACCCCCTAAAAAAAGCCTATGAAGCTTTAAGGACTAAAAACCCTATTCTTGATTGCTATTCCCTTACTATAGAATTTTTAAATACCAAAATTTTTATTTATTCAGTTGCTGAAAATAGCATAATGGATAACAAAGACAAAATACTCAAGTGTTTAGATGAACATTTCAAAAATCTTGTTTCTGAAGAAGGAGAATTTCCTACTGAAATTCACGTTCCTGTTTATGATGAAATAATAGATAAAAAACTCATTTATAGACCACCATTAGGTATTGAAGAGACATTGGATACGGCTAAAGACAATAAACTTTTTAAACTTTGGGGCCTCAAATATCTGTTTACGTATCGCTCTATTGTTTACGATGTTGTAAATCGAAGAGTAATTGAGGATGCGGAATTTTGGACAGAAGCCGAGTGGAATCATTATTATAATGAAAAAAATAAATTCTCCTAACGGGGTAAATCTTCTTTTTTAATATTCGGTGGATCCAATCTTACCAATTCGTCGGTCAGTATCGCTAATGCCCCCAATAATACCGCTGTATTTTGAGTGTGTTGCTCGTGAAGTACCTGAAATATTTTCTTTAACGGCAAAGTTTCACTTTTTTTGCCGACATAATTGTGTGGCTGCAAATCGGCAATACCTTTCTTGTGTAACAAGCCAGTTCTATAATTATTTAGCTTTTCTAAATACTCTGGTTTAATGTATTCTAAAACAAACTGATAATAAGGCAGCGAATATAGTTCCTTTGGTATACATTCAACTAACGACTTCACTTTTCCAGCATGATTCTTTTTTGAATCCAAATTTTCCACCGAGTAAATGAGTCCTGTTAATGCAATCGTTTTTTCAATCGTTGCCTTTAGATATGAAAATAACAGATCAGCTTTCATTATAGCATCTATTTCAGCATTGGTAAATAAAGCTCTCTTTTTTTCATCTTGCAAATGAACGATTAAACGAATATATTCATGAAGAGCGGCGGCTGTTTTTTGCTGAAGAAAAAGAATTTCATACAAATAGGAAATTAAACCGTCTGATTTTTCATGCTTGGATTGCCTGATCGAATTAAACGCAAATTCGCAATGTACATTTAGATAATAGCGTAACGATAAGATCGGAATCTTCACAACCATTGGGTGAACCAAAAGACACATGAACGGGTAGTGTGTGGCTAAATTTAAGTTCAGAAAACTGGACCTATGATCATAACGGATTCTTGTTAGTAAAACCATTCCGTCAATAGCCTCAGCCTTTTTAATATCAGCTTCCGCTAGAGAATCAAAATTCCATTCTCTGCAGTTATGCCAAGCCATTATGTTCAGTAGTTTGTGTCCGTAATCGGACTCTTCTCCAAATATGTCCCATTTAAAAGTTTGTATTCCGGCATTTGTAAGTTCTAATTCAGTAGGTTCCCAGCCCAGCTTTAAAATACTCATGAGCTTTACTCGAAAAGATTGCTTGTGCCATAGTTTTTTGATATTAACTGGCACAAATAACGATCCTTTTTGCTTTTTATCACCTAAGAATACAAGTCGTTCGATTTCTGGGCGAAAAAAATATCTTATTAACTTTTCCTTAATCATTATAGTTATACAAATATAGTTAACACAATTCAATTTTTTTTCGTTATACCCGGAACAGAGACTTAAAAGATAGTTAAACAATTTCAGAAGGAAAATAAATTAGCAGTTACCGGAAAAGTAACGCCGGCATTATTGGGCGTAATTGATAGCAAACTACACCCAATTAAAATTGCACCTTCTAAACTAACCACCGGTTCTTTTTTAAAAAAAGGCGATTCAGGAAGTGGCGTAATAGCGCTGCAAGTTGCATTAAATAAAGCAGGAGCGAAGCCCAAAATAGCGGAAGACGGTGTGTTTGGAGATAAAACTGTAAAAGCGTTAAAGGAATTTCAGAAGAAAAATAAGTTAACTGTTGATGGAGAGGCTGGACCGCAAACATTTAAAGCACTTGGAATAAAATAAATTATTTCTTCTCTAAAAATTCAGCCGTTACCGATCCATTGCTTCTTTTACCAATAAGCTTATCTCCTTTTAATTCCAACTTACCGTATTCATCATATTTTTCGATAAAGATCTGGTTGTCTTTTATGGTCCAGTAACGAACAGATTTTATTGGTTCTGCTTTGTTATTGTAATTTTCCTCGCGCTCTTTAGGAGTACAAGAGGCTTTTACGAGTTCATAAATACTTACTTTGTTTTTTGTGAATTCCATCACTTTGTAATAATCTATGTTACAACCGCCGCCTTCCATTTTTTTACAGACTGAATTAGTTAGTAAAGTATACGTTTTTCCTTCGGGAGAAAGTTGAGCTTTTATTTCTGAACTCATAAATAAGGCGATGATAAAAATGAAGCAGAAAAAAAGCGGTTTAAATTTTATTTTTTTCATTCTGTAAAGTAAAATTATTTATCGAAGAGTTCGCTGTTAAGTTCTCCATGGCTAAACTTTAATTCTTTAACCAACGCGCTTATATTTTTTCTTCCAAATTTACTGAAGCCGCGGGCGTAACACTCGTCACACAGATCTGTTTTGTGAGAATTTTCGGCAGGAATATCCGGCGTTGATTCTAAAAAATTGCAGCCCATGCAAATACTAATATGCCCCACTATTTTATTTTCTTTAAAAAACACAACTCCAAAATGCGGATCAAAACAAGCCGCAGTTCCTCCGCCGTATGATTTAGTATCGCCGAGGGTTTTATTGAGTTTGTTTATTTGTTCTTTTGTTAACTCAGCTTGTTTGAACATTCTTTCTTTCAGCGGCATTACTTTTTCTTCGATTACAATTTGCATTTCGGGAGAACCGTTATAATCATAAGCAATTACTTTATCGTATTTTAAAGTATCAAAAGGATTGATGTATTTTTTTGCTGCTTTATTAGTTTGAGAAATGCCTTGGTTTATAAAAGCAAAACAAATTAAAGTATAAAGCAGATTTTTCATTTAAATAAAAATAGTCATTTTTCTCGATTCTTATTGTTTGATCTTATTATAAAAAAAACTCGCATCGTTACGGTTAATACTCATGCCTGATACATTTCCATCTTTATCAAAAGTAAATTCAATATAGCGATTCATGTCGTCGTTATCGTAAAGAAAGCGCGTTTTGCTTATTGGAATTAATTTCCAGTCGGGCGGAACAGGGATGCTTCTGTAGACGCTTCCTCCTTTTAAAACAATAGTAGTTATATAAGGAGAAGAACCCGGGCCGGGAATAGGTTTAAATTCTCCGCAATATTTCTGAAGTTCGGCTGCAGTATAATTTAAACCACCACTTTGAGCCAGTGCTATTTTATTTTCTACAACCGTTAAAAACCATTGTGCCAGGTGTTTCTCCTGATCATCCTTTGCTTTGGCCAAACGATCTTTAAAGATCAGGAGTTGTGCTTTTTCTAACGCCTGTTGGCCGCGTATATACACATCAGGATAAACACCTGTGCCCTCCCAATTGGTGCCAGTAAGTTCATGATAGGAACGCGCATTTGGAATGTTCAAAACAAATCCTTGTCCAAGCGTGCCCGGGCCTGTTGGATGCGCGCCTCCGCCGGTGGTGTCACCCACAATGGTAGCACGTTTAGCCACTTTCATAGCATAAGTAAAATCTTCTGCTCCCGAAAACGTGTTTTTGCTGGTTATTACGTAAACGGGCATGTTCAGTTTAAAAGCTGTTACTTTAGGATCGGTATAGTTTTTTACTGTATCGTGTTTATGATCGATAATATGATTCATGGGTAATCTTTTTTCAAAAAAATAATTGAGCATAGCATTTACCGTCTCGGGCGAACCGCCTCCATTGTATCGCATATCAATGATCAGAGCCTGAGTATTAGCTACAAATTGAAATGCACTCTCGTATGTTGGCTTAGCCTCTTTCGTAAAACCCACAAAGCCATCCCATCGCAAATAACCAATGTTGCCCGCCATGATCTCTGTTTTTACAAAATAAAAATTTTGTGTACGCTCTTCTGCTAATTCCTTTTCTGTTTCTTTTTTTTGCAGCGAATCAGGCAATACGGTGAGAAGCATTTTTTCATAGTCTGGGGCATGCATCAAACGCATGTGTCCATCGTGATGCACTTTTTGAATATCATTATTGAGCGTATTGGCTACTTCTATTTTATTTTTAAGGTCTTTATAAGCGCCTTTTTTATAATTTTCTTTAAGGGCTTTTTCTATGAGGGCTGCTTTATCAGGATAGATATAATACTTCTTAAGAGAGAAACTGATGCTATCGATCAACATTTTAATGTCTTTTGCATTCATCGCGGGAGGAAGGTCTTGCGCTTGCGCCGTAATAAAACTGGTTAATAAAAAAAAGACGGTAAGATGAATATTTTTTTTCATATGATTTTTATTCCTGTTTAAAGGTGGTTGTAGAGTTATCGTAATTTAATGTGTAAGTGCCTTCGGTAAGCCTGGCGTATGAAATTAGCTTAGCGTAATCTTTTTCAATTAAATTTTCTTTGGCATCATATATTTCATAACAGGTTTCGGAGGTAAATATAATCTCTTTATTTTTTTTCTTGATCGTATAATTTACTTTAGGAATTCTGACGGCCTCCCATTCAAGTGTTTTAGAAACCGCCAGGCGAATATTGGAGTCGTTGAACAAAACTACTCTCATACTGTTAGCACCGCTATGTGGCGCAACTTTGCACGTGTATTCATGTTTTCCTGATTTTCCAAGGCTGGTGACCTTGCTCTTTTTAACCCATCTGTTCCAGCAAAAGTGCTCAATAACATAATGTGTATTTGGAACTTCATTTTGCGTATACCAGCAAAGCGTATGTTGATGTGGACCGGAAACACCGCCAACGTAACTAATGTGATAGAAAATAGTTGTGTCAATACCTGCTGTCATTTGCTGTTGAGCATTGGCCGGTTCGCAATTCATGCTAAAATATATTCCTAATATTAGCGAGAGTAGTATTTTCATTTTTCAATTGTTCAAGATGAAGATACGAAAGGATTTTGGATCCGATCAATTCTCCCAGGTTATTTTATGAAATTCGAACTCCTTTTTACTATTGTTATAAATATATCTTACAGTGCAGGGTCTTACCGGCGTATAAAGGATCTTTGTTTTACCTTGGGTAACACGAAAAGTATAAATCAATATATTGATCTTTTCTTTTCCTAAATTTTGGTTTGCCGCCATATTTAAAGCAATTAATGAGCTCTGATATTTTAAACGATCGGACATAGTTGCTCTATCCAAAAATACAACATTTATCTTCTTAATAACACCTTCTGTCTTGCGCGCGCAGCTGTCTGGAAATTCATCGTTGTTTAAAATAAATAATGTATCGAAGGTTAATTTACCTCTATTATGAATAGAATCAATATAATGTATTAAAGCGTCTTTATAAATATCTATCTTGCCACCGTTAACTTTTAGATCGACAGGTTGTCCAAAGAGTTTTGTTGTAAGAATGAGTAGTAAGAGTAAGGTTCTCATTTAATTCTTATAAATAATTGATCTATGGCACCCAAGGCTTCATCATAAACAATTAAGATCATTTGTTTTTTGTTTAACTCTTTAACTTCTATTTCTGATATACCAAGATCTTTGGTCTTTAAAAGATTTTCTAAATATTTACTTTTTTTATTGTAAAGAATAAGTTTCTTTTGCGGAGCATCGATCTTCCAGTCTCCTGTTAGAGGTCCTTTGCAATAACCCCACCTGAATTTGCCGTCATTAAAGAACGTAATGGTGTCTTTACATTTTATACCGTTATATACTTTACCGTCTTTTGTTGTATTTACTTTATTGACATAAGTTCCGCGAAGTTCTTTAAAGTCAACTGGTTTTATGGTCTGCGAAAATTGTTGCTGAGCAACGACGCTAAGTAAAATTAAAAAAAGAGTTTTCATCATAGTATTTTAAATATCCTTAGTATAAACACCATCTATACAATTTTCCGTATGAGAAAGAGTTCCGTCTTTATCGTTATGAATCAAATTTATTTGGATCCCATTGTACTCCTTTTGGAAATAATTCTTCCTTTCTTTTTTTCATCTCTGTTGCTACCAATGCACTATTGCCACCTTTTTCTTCTAAGCGATCTATAATATTCAAATAACTTTTTTCATCTCTGTTTTGGCTCAGTTTAAAAACATTTTCAATGGTAGAAACTTTGATCTCAAAGCCTACAATGGCAGGCAGCATTTTGCTTAAAAATTCTTTAGGCAAATTATCAAAAAATGTTGGAGAGGCTGTGTTGTTTTTCTCAAAGTGAAGGGTCGTTTTTTTCATAAGCGCAACCAAACCTTCGTCAGATAAAAATTTTAATTGACCAGCTATGTGTATGCTCATATAATTCCAGGTAGAGCCAATTTGTGGGTTTGAATACCAGGAAGCGCTAACGTAGGCATTTGGCCCTGTAAAGACCAATAAAGCTTGTGGGTTTTCGATAAAAGCTTTATGATGATCTGTATTTCGCATAATGTGTCCTTGCAAATACAATTCTCCCTCCCGCAGCTCTGTAAGAACCGGAACTTGAGTAGCAACTTGTTCACCTGAATTAAAACTCCCTGTTAAAAACGCAAAAGGGTAATCGACAAAAAATTGCAACAATCGCTCTTTGTCTTTCTCTTTGAAATATGAAAAATGGTACATGGTTTTTTTATTGTCTGGTTAAAGGATGCGCAGTATTAAGAAACAAGGTATCTATTTTTGCTAAGTCCAAGGTATGCATTTGAGCGTTACTTCGCAAACTTGTCCCGATAGGAAAAAGAAAAAAACAACAGCAACGCCTTTTCCGTATCTGGGGAAATGGTCGCGAGGCCTCTACAATAGGTATGTTGAGCGAGAACAGGATGCGTCAGTGAGTTGTCTGCAAAATTATTTAGCAACTTCGAGCTTTAAAATAGAATTGCAATTGTCGCAGTAGGCTGAACCGGAGCTATAAGTAATTCGAACTTTTTGTCCGTCAAATATTACGTTATTATTAGTCTGAGAGAATGAATTGAATTTACCAAGCGCTGCGTCACCATAAGCAAATTGAATACCGTTAACTGTAAACTTTTCGATTATCTCTTTTCGTTCTCGATAGGTTCGCTCGAAATTTGAAATTATGCCTTCAACCCTTGGTGTTGTGGGCGAATTAAGCATTTCTAACGTTTTTTCGTTTGATCTGTCTTGGTAGAAAAAGGTTAACATGATATAGCCGGCAAGTCCTAGAACGGCGAAAACACCAGTCGCCCAAAGTATTATTGTTTTGTCACCGTCGCCTTTGTCTTTTTTGAATTTTTTCGCTAAGAACCAAAGAAGTGCGGCGCCGAAAGCGATGAAAAGAAAAACTGAATTTGATTGAATGCTTTTTGATGGCGTGTCGAGAATTGACCAATAAGTTGAATAGTCCATTTACTTTTGTTGTCTTTGCAAGATTGTCCGCCAATTACCTCTAACTTGTTTATACCAGCTATCTTTTGGCGGTTATCCAACAAATTTTGGGTGGTTTGCCGTCATAATTGGTTTTATTTTATTGTACTAAACCGTCAAACTTTTCAAGCACTTGTCCGGTATTTGCGTCAACGTAAACGTAAGGGTAACCATTGTTTCCTTGAATTTTCCAGACTAACTTATAGGTCTGGCGTTTCATCGTATTTCCAATGTTTTTAGTTGAAGCATAAAATCCAAGTCTATACGAAATACAAGTTTTACTGAAATTCATTTCTTGTTTAGCAATATGAACCGCGTCTTCAAATTTAAGTGTTGGAACGAGCGAAAAATTTACTTTGCTAAAATCAAGCGTGTCGTAACTAACAATTGTATTACCTGTTCCATGATAATAAAATACATTTTGAAAGAACTTCAGGCCTTTATAAAAAATGTTGCATTTTGCAACCCAGCCGTATTGGTTACTGTGAGTTTGGTAAACCTGTAATTCAGGATGAGTCGCTAAGGAGTCCATTAATAATTTTGAACCAATGGCACCTGGGTCGACAGTGTTTTTGGCGTCTGTTAATTCAGTAGTACTATCACATATTATTGCCTCCTTTTTACAAGCTGCCTGTAAAATTACAATCGTTAGGATATAGATGATATTTTTTTTCAAGTTCGTTTTTTTTAATATTTAAATAACAAGCTTATAAAAGACATAAAATTGTTTTACTCCTTCACAATTTTTGTACGGTAAACAGCTTTAGAGCCTTCTTTTACCTCAATAAAATAAATGCCTTTTGCAAATTGGCTGATGTTTATTTTTTCAGAAGCAGACTTAAGTTCTTTTTTCATAATTAATCTTCCTGCTGCATCCGTTACTATTAACGTTAAACCCGCATTGTTAGTTGAGTTAACAATAAAATAATCACTCGCCGGGTTTGGATATAAAGAGAAGGACGTTGAGTTGACAACTGTTTTAATATCGGTACAAATAGAAACAATAACGTTTACGCTATCTGTTGCCGAGCAACCATTATTATCTGTATACGCATAAACTGAATAATAACTTCCGGCGCCTGTGCCGGGGTTAAAACTGTTTCCGGTAACACCAATGCCGCTGTATGTTCCACCACTTGGTGTACCAACTAATGTTACAGGCGCATCGCTCGTACAAACCATTGTTTGCGCTGCAGTAACTGCAACAACTGGTAATGGGTTTACAATTACATTCGTTACCGAGTTATCAGAACAGTTACCTGTTGTGCCATAAACTGTATAGGTTGTATTGCTTGAAGGATTAACGGAAATATTACTTGTTGTTTGTCCGGAGCTCCACGAATAAGATGTAGCACCGCTCGCGGTTAAATTGGCGCTTTGTCCGTTACATACAGTTGCAGAGGTTGCCGATACTGTTGGAGTAGGGTCAACGTTAACAGTTGCAGAGGCTGTTGCATTACAAGCAGGCCCGTTACTTGCTGTAACATTGTAAACCGTTGTAACCGCGGGTGTAACGTTAATTGATTGGGCGTTAGAGCCGGTAGACCACGTGTAATTTGTTGCAGCGCTTGCATTTAAGCTAATGCTTTGTCCAGAACAAATGGTTGGAGAGTTAACGGTTAAAACCGGAGGCGTGTTAACTGTTGCTGTTACTGCAATGGCAGAGCTTGTGCAATTATCTTTTTGTACCTGCCAGTTATAAAAGAAGTAATAAAAACCACCGCCTGCACTTGAACCTGTCATGCTAACAAGGCCGCCAATATTGTATGGGTAAGCACCACCAGCACTGTTACGGTATAAATTGATAGCTGCACCACCAATACCTAAACGGAAGCCGGTACCAGGAGTTAAAGCAAAATTTACATTTACTGTATTGGCACCAATAGCAAGGTTTGCAACCGTACTTGTAATTAATACGTTTGCCGAGTTTCTTAATTCTATTGTGCGATTACCCGCTGTACTTGCATACATAACTACAGTTTTTAAAGAAGAAGCCTGTATCACATCAAAGATCTGGTACTGGCCGGCGGTATTATAATTACCACCAGTACCTATAGAGGTATTTGTGGCTGCCCCAAACACCGGAGCGTTAGTAGAAGTATTTACAACATAATAGGTTGTATTACTACTTAAACTTGGTGTTACATAATTACTGCCAATAGTTAACGGCGTTCCTGTGGCGGTTGGCGAAGCATACCAATACAATTGAGATGTGCCACTGGCAGACAAAGAAAGTGTTCCTGAGCCACAGCGCGCCGCACCTGTTGTTACAGGGTTATTTGGAATACTGATAACAATATAGGCAGGTTTTGTAATAGAATCAACCGCACTTAAACAACCGTTGGCTTTTAATTTTACAGTATACGTTCCTGCAGCAGTGTAGGTATGTGCTGGGTTTGTGGTAGTTGATGCTGCACTGCCGTCACCAAAATTCCAGGTATACGTATTACCATTTACAGTTGTATTATTAAAGATAACACTTGCCGGTAAGGAACAAAAAGATGTTGAGTTAGCAATAAAATTAGAAGCAACAACATTAGAGTAGGCCGGACCAACACCCACCGCATACCATGCGTTGGTTGTTTGCACTACTTCGTTACTGCAATTGCCAAAAATATCTTTTGCAGCTTGTATACAATAACCTCTTGCTGCCAAGTAATTTGTTGATGGGGTAAAGTAAACCGTTAAAGCCCTGAAAGCGATTTGCGCTGCCGATGCTTTTGTGATGCCCGTAACATTGTAAGCATTATTAATGTCGTTTGTACCTGTACCCCCTTGACTTAATAAATAGAACCAATAATTACTTACACCGGAGTTGGTATGAACGCCACCGTTATCGGCGGTGCCAGTGTACCAATAGGTTCCTAAATAGGTATCAGGATCTGAAAATAGATTTGGATTTTGCATATTTCTGATGCCTTGTCCACTAGGTGTCATGTCTTGTCCAATTTTCCAGTCCCACTGTGTAGGGCGACCATAGTTCTCGATCATTGTTCCGAAGATATCAGAGAAACTTTCGTTCAAAGCGCCTGATTCGTTACTGTAGGTGAGATTTGAAGTGTTTGAAGTAAGACCATGTGTAACTTCATGACCACAAACATCCAGCGCTGTTAAAATTGTAAATGTTGTACCGTTACCATCACCATAGGTCATGCGTAATCCATCCCAAAAAGCATTATTATAATTTGTATTGTAATGAACGTAACTCAATAATTTATAACCTGCGC
Source organism: Bacteroidia bacterium (assembly GCA_016787785.1). Classification (GTDB taxonomy): domain Bacteria; phylum Bacteroidota; class Bacteroidia; order B-17B0; family Aurantibacillaceae; genus Aurantibacillus. The sequence continues at coordinate 622,342 of JAEUTO010000006.1, forward strand.
CATCAATACTATTTCTATTATGAGCAGTCATGTAATAGTCGTACGTCATCTCAGCACCCCAGTGCGCATCGCGCGCTGCCTGGTCAACATTCACAACCGACCAGTTAGTGGTTGCATTTGTAAAATCGGTAGCGCTATAAGTAGCGGTGTTTTGCATATTATATGTTTCAACGCCAAGTCCGCGACCTGTTTCGCGTAATCTGTAACTACCGGTGGCGTTATTATCTACGGTCATTGTTTGCACGCCACTGTATTTTGTTACTGCGGTAGCAGGTACATCGGCATGACAGATCAAATTCTCTTCTTCTAAAATAGCTCCACTATTGGCATCAACAATAACATTGGCTTTGTAAAGAGGGTCCTCTGCATAAATATTAAATTTATAAGCGTAAAATACGCTTGGTTGTTTGGCGACAGAATAATGTGTGTATAAAACAAGTTCTCCTTTTGGGTAATAGGTAAAGTTGGGTTGGTTCAGTGCTTGTTTTGTATGCGCTTCTTCTGCTTTATTTTCCCATTTGTATTTTTTTGCATTCACTTTTTTGAGCGCAAATTGTAACGCACTTTTTTCATTAATATTAACTGTATTTGCAGGTTTTTGAATAACGCTAAGATCGCCATTAATAGAAGTAACCTGACCATTTCGAGAGTGTACAATTATAATGGCATTATTTACCAACGCGTTTTTGTAACGCAGTTGGTATTTGGTATGAAGATAACCCAAATGATCGGGCTCGCTTTTTATTTTTATAGCTTTTACATCGCTGTTATTTAAAACTACAGAGTTTAAAAAGCCTTCTACAGCCGACTCGTTTATAACGTAATCCTCTTTTAACTTAATAAAGTTAACCTGATTATTACTGTTATAAGTGTACTCGTTTGCAATCTCTTTTAGTTTGTTATTGTTTTGTGCAATTAAACTGCTACAAGCAATTAATGCTAAAGCTATTGCGCCTTTTAAATAAAAAAACTTCATGTTTTGTTTAGGTTTAAATTTAATACTAATGAAATTAGGGAATTGCTTTTTAGAAAGCAAATTATAGGAGAAAATCTTATCAATTAACAATTAGACATAAATATCTAAATTGTATTAGAGGTAAGTAAATGATGAGTGGTAAAAAAGAATTATGGTTTTTCTTCTAAAAAAGTAGAGTGGTAAATATCGCCAATTGCAACCATTTTTTCGTCAAAGATCTTTGGGCCAAAGGCGTCTACTAAGAATTCTTTTGCATTAACGTCTTCTATTTTGTATTCCTTTAACTCCTTTGGTTCTGATAAAGGCAAACCAAGACATGATTTATAAATTTTCCAAACAAACTCTGCATTGTAAAGCTCATCGTTATTCAGGTTTATTTTATTATCGTAGTGTATGCCCAGTTTTGCTTTTGCCCAACCATGCATTTTTGTTATTACATCCGCGGTAAGCTCTTCTTGTTCTATTAAACGTTTTATCATAAAAGCCCCGCCAATCGACATTTTTTTGAATTCCTCAAGGTTACACTTTTTTAAAGGTTCGGTAGCGTAGTACACCATAGGCACGTCTGCTTCAATAAAAATAACGCCTATGTAATTAAATTTGCTGTTACCATTAGGTAAAAAACTATTGGCCTTATCCGTTTTAATAAAAATAATATCTCCGTCTTTTATCTGTGTTTCAAGTGCTTCATCTTTAGTTTGAGAAAATCCAAAACTAATCATGAATATAAAGAGCAGGCTTATAAATAGTTTTGTTTTCATTGGAACAAATTTTTTAAAAGATGAAAACATAGATTTACTTTAATTGAGTTTTTGTTGTTAATGTATACGTTTAAGCCCTTAAAAGGTTATGCTATTAAAGTGTTAAAATAGCCTATAACGCAATAAAAATCAAATTTTTTGGCTCAAAACCGGTCTTAAATCGTTTAAAAGCTCAAAACTAACGCTTACGCATAAGCATAAGACCATCCCTTACCGGTAAAAGCAAGTTCTCGATACGCTCATCATTATGCATCTTTTCATTAAAATCATGAATGGCCTGTGTATCTGTGTCTTTTTTTTCTTCAACCACTTTTCCACTCCAAAGCACGTTATCGGCAATAATTAAACCGCCTTTATTTACTTTATCAATAACCAATTCGAAATACCAGGCATAGTTTTTTTTATCGGCATCAATAAATACTAGATCAAATTTTTGTGTTAAGGTTGGAATAACAGTATGTGCCTGACCAGTAATTAATTCAATTTTATTTTTAAAAGCCGAGCGATCAATATATTTTTGAGCAAAAAGGTTGGTCTCTTCATTGGGATCGATGGTGATTAATTTACCATTTTCTGTTAAGCCTTCGGCAAGACAAAGTGCAGAGTAGCCCGTATAGGTTCCTATCTCTAAAATACACTGTGGTTGTTTTATTTTTGATAAAAAACTTAATAACCGGCCCTGAATATGGCCACTTAGCATGCGTGGAGAAGAGATCTTAAGATTAGTTTCGCGGTTCAACTCCTTTAAAAGATCAGATTCTTTCTCAGAAAATGCTTCGCTGTATGCAGATAATTTTTCGTCAATAAATTCCATACAATAAATTTAAAATTAATTTTAAGACTAACGACTAACAACTTTTGACTAACGACTAATTAAGTTAGTCTCTTTGAAATTACCTTACTAACATTACCAAAAACCTGGCCGGGCGAGAATTTTCGCCAATTAAAATCATCCAGTTCACCGCCATAAATAAAATAATAATCAATATGCGCTTTTTTAAATTCCTGTAACACATGTTCTCTAAAATTCAAAAGCACTATCCATCCGTCTTCACCGTTGTCGTCAAACCATTCTTCGTAATAACTATCGTCGCTATTATGAAAGTTAAGTACATTTTCACCAATTAAAATGTATTTATTAATGCCCATGTAATTTAGTTCATCAATAAAATCGCGTTTAAAAAGCATGATGTCGTTGTTAATGGCATCATTCCACTCGCCAATAAATTCTATGATCGCATATTTTTCCTGGTAATCAACAAATAAGATCTTTATGTAAAGGGTATCGCTGCCAATATCATCCCACTGTGGGTGTATGTAATAATTGTAAATGGTGTTCGAATATTCAAACTCGCTATAGTCGCGCTTGTAAAATGGCGATTGAGGATCATCAGATGCGATGTAAAGATGTCTCCAGTTAAAATATGGTTCTAGCGTATGCAATATGTAAAATTACTATAAAACAATTAAAATAAAATAGTTTTAAAATTTTAATTTTTGATCAGGCAAGCGCTTTTGCCTCCCAGTCGCACATTAAAAAACCGTCTTTGATCGCGGCATCCAGCATCTCAAAATACGTGGGGGTCATGTTTGGCAAATAATCCTGTAAAAAAGTGTCTGAAAATGTTTGTCCTTTATATTTAGCACACATTAAATAATCAATCTCTTTTCCTTTTAAGAAGAAAAAATACTGCATATAATAATATTCAATAATTTGCTCGCGGTTTTGTTTTGAAGGAAGGTTCTTCACATTTTGTAATAATTCTTTGTATTCGTTTACAGAATTGGCCAAATGTGTAAAGTCGTAAGCGGTAAAAGGGTTGTCATAAATAGTAAGTACCGGAAAGCCCTCGTAAGAAAATTCGGCAGCTGCGGTGCCATAAGCTGTAACTATTGCTTTTGGACGTGAATTGATGATCTGCATTTGTGAGGTCTTTTTGTCGATGAACAAAATTTTTGTGCCCGCATATTTTTTCTTCAACACTTCAAATAGCGGATCGTTTGCCGGTAAACCATTTGGATGTTGTTTTACCAAGATGGTCAGATCTTTTTGTTTACTTAATTCATCTAAGGTAAAATTCATCCAATCATAAAAATCGGGGAAAAGCAGATCGCGATAAATATGTGGTGAATCAAAAAAACAATGCGCCAGTACAACAACTGTGTTTGGCCAATCAATAGTTTCAAGTTCTTTATTTGTATCTGCAGAAAAAGCAGACTGTTTCATGTAACTTGTTGCGCTGTCTATCACGCCTTCAAAACGTTTTTCGAATATGGCTTTATGGGTTTCAATGATCTTGTTTTTGTTTTCTAATTTTTGAAACAGTTTATTGAATAAAAAATGATCGTTGGCGTGACTTGGATATTCTTTTAAAACTTTGTGTACTAAAGAATAGTAAGCACCTACAGTGTAAACAGGAATATTCTTTTGTAAGCAGATCCTTACAGCGATGCCGTGATAGATATAGGTTGTATAACTACTTACTAAGGATACAATATTGAATTCCTCTATTTTTTGTTTGGAAACGTAAAATATGTTGCAGGTTTGTGCAATAAGAATTTTAAAGAACGGGTCCCGAAGATCCAATTCGGGTTTATCGGCGTAACGCAGGTATGTATCATAAATAAGATCACCCAGTTTTATATTCTCTATCTCTATATTTAAAACATCTTGTTTGTTTTTTGTTTGATCAATTATTTTAGCAACAAGTGTATTAATTTTTTGTTGATCGTGAAATAAATGATTGTTCCTGTAAATAAGCTTCCCGGCAAACGATAAAAAGATCTTATCAAGCGTTGTTTTAAAATTTTTTGTGGAGAGGGAATTTAATTGAGAGTTATAAAAGTACGTTTCATGCTCTGCAGAATAATAAGCAATATTGGCTTTTTTTTCTGTTGCCAACTGGTGACTAGCCGCTGCTATTTTAATACACATTTGGTAATCGGAAACAGATTGAACTAAAACAACAGATTTTTTTGAATCGTCCCAATTAATTTTGTAACGACTTAATTTTGATATAAAATTATTTTGAAGTACAGAAGTGGCAGCGTGTGCTTTTGAAAATGCCCTTTGATTTTGAACTAGGGACGAGACTCTGGTACTTATAAATTTTAGAGGGTTTTTTAAAAATAACTTGATCATGTTTTTTGTTTTCTCTCTCTAAAATTTAAGATACAAATATACAATTTATCAATTTAAAGCATCCGGTGTAAGCGGTGAGCCTTTTTTATGGTCCTTTTTTGCTTTTTTTCCCAAAAGGCCAAGGTAGAATCTTGGATGCAGGCCGTCTCCCGGCCTAATAACCCTGATGTTTTTTTCTGAGAACAAATCACCTGCTTTAATATCTTCGGCTACATAAATAGACCGTTTAAAGAACACACTTTTACTTTCACTCTCCTGTATGCCTATTTGAATTTTACCTAATGCTAAAAAAGCCCGTTCGGTTTCAATAACCAAAGCTTTTAATTCTTCGGGTTCAAGTGAAAAAGCTGAATCCACGCCGCCGTCTGCCCGGCGAAGTGTAAAATGTTTTTCTATTATTCTTGCGCCTAAAGCAACTGCAGCAACAGAAGCACCAATACCCATGGTATGATCGGATAGGCCAATAATGCAATTATGTAGTTTTGCTAAATGCGGAATGGTATTCAAATTCGTGTTTTCCGGAGTAGCAGGGTAGGTGCTGGTACATTTTAATAGGATAAGATCTTTGCAACCGGCATCACGCAATACTTTAACGCTCTCGGCAATATCCTCTGCCGAAGAAACGCCTGTGGAAACAATTACAGGTTTGCCTGTTTTGGCAACTTTAATTAATAATGGATGGTGTGTGTTTTCGAATGAAGCAATTTTATATAGCGGTACATTTAATGTTTCCAAAAAATCAACGGCAGTCTCATCAAAAGGTGAACTAAATGCGATCATGCCTTTTTCTTTTGCACGATCAAAAATAGCTTTATGCCATTCCCAGGGGGTGTACGCTTGTTTGTAAAGATCGTGCAGTTCTTTTCCATTCCATAACGACTTTGGATCGTTAATGGTGTAAGCACCTTTCATAGTAATGGTATCTGCTGTATAGGTCTGTAATTTTAATGCATGTGCTCCGGCTGCAGCTGCGGCGTCAACCAATTGCAATGCGCGTTCAAGCGACTGATTGTGATTGCCGCTCATTTCTGCAATAACAAAGGGCTTTTGATCATTGCCTATAATTACATTACCTATTTTTATGTTATCCATTTTTCGTTTTTTGAAACTTGTGACTTTTATATTCACCTACTTTTACATCTTCGATCTTTATAAAATTCGCACTGGTAAACAATTTCAGCGAAGCAACGTTGTCTTCTTTTATATAAGCGATAATTTTCGCCCCTGGAAATTGGTTTAAATACTCTGCTGTTGCTTTGTTTAGCATTTGTACCCCAAAACCTTTTCCCCTTTGCTTTTCGTCGATAGAAATACCAATAACAATTTCATCTTTTGTTTTATCTATTCGCACTTGTCCAATAGGAATATTCTGCTCATTTAAAAATAAATAAAAAAAACAATCTTCAGAGTTTAATTTATTGGTGAACCAGTTGACATGTTGTTCGTAAGTGATCTCCGAACTGGTGAAAGAATTTTCTCTTACAACTTTATCGTTTGCCCAGTTGAAATAAAGGCCAACATCTGCGGCTGTTGCCATGCGCATTTTTAAAGGGCTCAAATAAAAGCTATGAATAACAATATCTTTTAATATTCCGTCTATTTCAATGCCGTTTTTTGTGCGTTTTGTTTCTGTAAAGCCTGCTTTTTCGAGCGCTGTGTAAAGAGTGGGACGGATATCGTAAGCATAAGTAAACATTGAATTAAAGTTTAATTCTTTTGCTACTTTTTTTATTAATGAAAGATAATTACACCAATCGCCAATAAATAGTTCTTTCGAATCATTGCGTGATGTCTCTGTTAAAAATGAGATCTCTGCGCTTTTATTCTTCCAGTCAATGTGCACTAATCCGCCGTAACCAATTAATTTTCCCTTCTCTAAAAATGAAAAAAGTAGTTGATCAGGAGTGGTTTCTTCAAACAGTTGCGCAACGGTTGTTTTAAAATAAATATCCTGTTGCTCTTTTGTAAGCGGCGCTTGTTGTCTTAAAATTTTTATTTGTGTATTTCGCCAGTTTAATATATCATATTTGTCTTCATCTCTTATTGGAACTAAAGAATAATTGCCTTCAGAAAATTGGTTAGTATGTAAACACTTATAGGCGCGCATTTGCGTTTAAAAATTATAGATCTGGAAATAATAAGGTGTGTTTTAGTTCTGCAATTTTCCAATCGGTGTCGTTATCAATATCCTGAACTTGTAACTCATTTAAAATAACAGAACCTGAATTCTGCGTGAACATTTTTTTCTCCTTTAAAAAAGAGGAGGTATTTAACCAGTAGAATTGTCCCGCATCATGATAAGTAGTTTGTAGGTCTTGCGAGCGTTTATTGATATTCTCCGGCAAGATCATAGAGACTTTAGCATCTTTTATCTGTAGAGCCCTTTGAATGGGGTATGAAAAAGAGCAAACAGGAAAAACAGAATCAAATTTATTTTTTACAAGCAATTCGTATGCATCGTTTAAAATTTCTTTTGTGATAAAAGGTGCTGTTGGATAAATACAACAGGCGTTTTCAAATTGTTTTCCACCTGCTTTTAGCTCAGTCAATACTTCAGAAATTACATCTGCTGTAGTAGAAAGATCATCTGAGTTTTTTTCGCTTCTTTTAAATGGAACTTCTGCGCCTGCTTTTTTAGCGATCACGGCTATTTCATCATCATCTGTTGAAACCATCACGTAGTCAAACAAACCAGAATTTAAAGCTGTTTCTATGGAATAAGCAATGATAGGCTTCCCTCTGAATAGCTTAATATTCTTTCGCGGAATACGTTTACTTCCGCCACGTGCTATGATGATCGCTGCATTAGCCATTTTTATGGTTTGAACGCCGGATCTACATGTTCAACAATTAATTTTCGCAAACTTTCAATCGTTTCCCATTCGGTATTGTTTTCAGAAGTGTAATGAAACCCTGCGGGTACCAATTTAGCATTAAAATGCTTGATGTAATCAGCCAAATTAAAAATTGGGCGTTGCGGCAAAATAACATAGTACTTTCCAAGGTCGTAGGTAGTAAAAGAATCAGAACTTGTGATCATTTCTTCATGAACTTTTTCTCCCGGGCGAATGCCTGTTACTTTATGCTCGCAATTGGGTGCAACAGCCTTTGCTACATCCATGATCTTATAGGAAGGTATCTTTGGTACAAAGAGTTCGCCACCCCAGGCCGTTTCCAGTGCGTTTAAAACCATATCAACGCCACCTTTTAAAGTAATATTAAAACGGGTCATGTTCTCATCTGTAATAGGCAGAACACCATTTTTCTTTTGGTTTAAAAAGAAAGGAATTACCGAACCGTTAGAACCCATTACATTGCCATAACGAACAACGGAGAATTTAAGATCTCTTTTTCCGCGTATACCATTGGCTGCAATAAATAATTTATCGGAAGTTAATTTTGTTGCGCCATATAAATTTATTGGCGCGCATGCTTTATCTGTTGATAAGGCAACAACTTTACTCACGTTTGTTTCTAAACAAGCCCTTATAACATTGTCGGCACCACCAATATTTGTTTTCACGCACTCGTCTGGATTGTATTCTGCAATGTGCACATGTTTCATAGCAGCTGCATGAATAACATAATCAATACCTTCAAGCGCTCTTTTCACACGTTCAAAATCGCGCACATCGCCAATAAAATAACGCATGGCTGAATATTTTGCCGCAGGAAATTCCTGGTCCATCTGAAACTGTTTTTGTTCATCTCTTGAGAAGATAACCAGACGTTTAACGTCAGGCCAGTTTTTAAGGATGGTTCGTGTTAATTCTTTTCCCAAAGAGCCTGTACCGCCGGTAATTAATATTGATTTGTTTGATAACATCTTTATGTTTTATTAATTTTTAAATTTAAAGTTAGCAGCGTAAATTTTATTGTTCGCACAAAAAGTTTTAAACTCAGCAGAGCCATTTTCTATTACAAATTTAGGGTAATTTGCACCAAACATAGAGCTGGTATATTCAAACTCTAAAACCAACCTGTGACCGGATTTTAAAGGCGTGCCCTTGTGCCAGCACTTCGTATCTTCGGCGAACATTGCACCAGCCTCTCCTAAAATTACAACAAAGTCTTCCGGTTTATAATGACCAACAAGATCTGCATCTGGAATGCGCACATAACCCCTGTTTAAAAGATCTTGTGGTTTTGCACCTGGTAAATGTGAACCTTTTATTAAACGGTGCGGACCATTATCTGCGGTTACGTCGTTCAAATAAATAAATATTTTCAACCACTTTATCCTGTCAAGATCAAAGTGATATAATTGTGCTGCCTCTCCGGAGGCTTCTTTTAAAAATGTAGTAGACCACCACATGGCAGGAAAATCAAAGATGGGTTCACAGCCTAAGTAATTTCTTGCAATATTAATCAGAACAGGATCCATAATTAATTGTTGGATGTCTGGATTGTTCACAAGATCGTTCTGTTCAAACCGGTAAATTTCGGAAACAGGATTTTTTGGATCGTAAACAATTTTTGTATCGTATTTAGGAGCCGTTAGTGTATTTGCTTTTAACGCGTAATTATAAATTTTAGAAACTAATTCCGGATCTGCTTTTTTTGTAAAGCCAACATATCCATCTTTATTTAATGCTGTATTAAGATTTGCAAACTCTTGCTGGTCTATAGTTCCAGGAACACCTGTTAAAGATCCGGTGATCTTTTTTGGTGGGTTATCTACTATCAGTTCTTTATGTTTCTGTTCGTTAAATTTTCCGTTTGTAGAGCAGTAGAGGTCTAGCAACGCTGTATAGCCTTCCGGAGTTGTAACGCCATTCTTAATAAACTCCGCATAAGCTTCAGCAAAGATCTTTTTGTTCTTTGCTTTGTTTTTTATTTTCTGTCTTAAATTATATATAAAAGTTCTCATATTAATTCACTACTTCAACGTTTTTAATAACCAGGCATTTTTTATTTTTTCCAATAACTCCTTTTACAAGGAAATTATGATATGCATTTGAATCGGAATCATAGGTCAGAGTTTGAAAGTCGTTATTCTCGATTTTCATTTCTTTACTATTGTAAACAAGCGTTACACCAGTTGTTACGATCTTTTTAACCGTGATAACAATTTTTTTACCAGGCGTTAAATAAAAGGTAAAATTTCCGGAAGCAACTATGCCATCGAGCGACTTGTTATCTTTTAAGCTCTTCTGATCAATAAAAAAACCTTTGTAAAAGTTTGGAAGATCATTCTCATTATCAAATTTTAAACTGTTTTTCGCTTCAAAGGTCAAGCGTTTTTTAATGAGCTTTGCTGGCGCACCACCCACCACCGAAAAGGGCTCCAGATCTTTTGTAACAACCGCATTGGCACCAATAACACAGCCTCTGCCAATTGTGACACCCGCCATAATTACTGAGTTAATGCCCAGCCAGCAATCATCACCAATGGTAACTTTTTTTGAATGTGCCTGAGACAACGTTTTGTTGTTTGCCACTAATTCATCCTGATCTTTAATGTATAAATATGGCTTGTGATCGTAATAATGTTTGCCCGAGCTTATATAAACGTTTGGTGCAAATGTGCAAAAATTGCCAATTTCAACATCGCCTAAAATAATACACCTGTCTTGTATGCTTGTATTTGAACCAATTTCTATTTTCCCTGTTGTTCCTAATTCAACGTTTCGGCCAACATAATTATTTCCATCTAAAATTATTTCGCCTTTGCCGACGGTTGTAATAATTGAAGATGGATCGATAATACAATTCTCTCCTTTTACCAAGTTGTAGTTTGCAGGCTTGGTTGTTGAAGCCGGGAAGATCATTCTATATAACTTACTTAACATTGGTTAACTATTAATATTTAACTTGTAGGGTATAGAGAACATGCCTGAATTGTAATGTGGATCCATATCAATTGCCGTAATGTTTAGTGCTGGAAGATTAACATTATTATCAACCACATCATACCAGCGCGTTTGTTTTGCATCGCCTATGGCAAAGTATAAAAGAAACTGACCAACTCTTAATGTCTTTGCAGGAAGTGTGATGGTAAACGAAAGTTTTTCTCCCTTTACCACAGCGCCTTCTTTTACAACAACCTTAAAATTTGTAAGTACATCGGTTGTTAACGGCTCTAATAGTGCCATGTAAAAAAGTAAGCCATCAGATTGTTCTCTTGCTTCGCAATCAATTTGAAAATTTATTTCTTCATCGTATCTAAAATCCCAGGTTTTTTTACCATTTGAAAATGCCTGGATATTTGAAAATAAAATATTACCGCTGCTTTGTGATCTGTTAAGACGGTCTTTAATGCTTACTGTTCCTAAAACAGATTCTTCGAACAAGCCATTATATTTTTTAATACAGGTATTCATGTCGCTCATTTCATCTATTAAACCATTCTTTAAAAGAATACCGGTTTTACAAATGCTTGACATGGCTTGCATATTATGGCTTACAAAAAGAACTGTACGACCTTCTCCGGCCACATTCTTTATTTTACCCATACATTTCTTTTGAAACTCTGCATCACCAACAGCTAAAACTTCATCAACAATTAAAATCTCAGGTTCTAAATGGGCGGCTACCGCAAAGCCTAATCTTACCATCATACCGGATGAATAACGTTTTACAGGCGTATCAATATATTTTTCTACGCCGCTAAAATTTACGATCTCATCAAATTTGCCAGCTATTTCAGCTTTAGTCATTCCCAGAATAGCGCCATTTAAAAAAACATTCTCGCGGCCCGTTAACTCAGGATGAAAACCAGTTCCAACCTCCAGTAACGCTGCAATTCTTCCCCGGATCTTTACTTTACCCGTAGTTGCAGTGGTTACCTGAGATAATATTTTTAATAAAGTAGATTTTCCTGCACCATTTTTTCCAATAATACCAAGAACATCACCTTGTTTCACTTCAAAATTTATGTCCTTTAATGACCAAACATAATCACTATCGCCCTTGGTACTTCTGTCATTTGTATCGCCGATCTGGATGTATGGATCTTCTTTGCCTCTTGCCAGGTGCCACCATCGGTTAAGGTCATGCGCAATAGTTCCTGTACCCACCTGGCCCAGGCGGTATTGTTTGGAAATGTTGATAGCTTTTAGAACTACTTTGCTCATAATATTTTACACCGTATCCATAAAGGACTTTTCAACTTTATTAAAAACTACAAGGCCAATAAAAAGTAAAACAACTGTAAAAGAAAGGCTGTAACCTAAATAAAGCCAATTGAATTCACCTACGCCCAAAAAGGCATATTTAAAGGCTTCTATAATGCTTGTTATTGGGTTTGCCAAAAGGAAAATTTTGTATTGAGGATATTTTTCGCTTACAAGCGACAATGGAAATACAATTGGAGAAGCATACATTAGTAACTGTACACCAAACGTAATTAAAAATTTAAGATCGCGGTATTTGGTTGTCATGGATGTGATGATAATACCAAAACCCAGACCTAAAAAACCCATCAGTAAAATTAAAAATGGTACTAATAAAATAGTTATGTTGGGATGCAGCGTGTTATCAGTTGCAAGAAAATAGATCCATACAGCAATAAAAAGAAGAAGTTGTATGCCTAATTTAACAAGATTAGATAGAACAACCGATAGAGGCACGATCATGCGTGGAAAATAAACTTTTCCGAAAACGCTGGCGTTGGCGGTAAATGTATCGGCGGTTTTGGACAGTGTATCAGAAAAATAATTCCATAAAGTGATGCCGCACATGTAAAATAATAGTGGATTAACGCCATCGGTTGAAATATCTGCCAGAAAGCCAAAAATAACAGCGTAGGTAATACCCGTAATTACCGGTTGAACAAAGAACCAGATAGGGCCAAGAATAGTTTGCTTATATACCGAAACAAAATCGCGGCGCACAAATAAAAATAAAAGGTCTTTAAAACGAAGAATTTGGCTTAGCCCCAAAGAATACCAACTTGTTCTGGGTTCTAATACAAGGTCCCAGGTTTCGTTATCATCTTCAATTTCTTTGTTGGCCATTCTTTACTGTTTTTTTAGCTGAATTTTATTAAAATTGATCCAACTTTTTGGCTTCTTCAAAATGTGTTTTAACCGAAGAAGATTTAACATGCAAATTTAACAGAATTAATGGAATATTTTTTGGTTTTTACCAAGGCTTATTAAATTAATGGGCTATTTACCCAGCACGGTTTCCAAAGCTGTATTTTGGCCCGTTTATTAGGATTTTTTATATCTTTGGATCCGGCCGTAAATGGCTTTGTGGCTAATATTCATAAAAAACCATATTCTTTTATAGTGCTTAAGAAATTGAAGGTCTAAAGTTTATGGAATTACAGGCATGAAAGTACTTTTTTTAACCTCATATTACCCTCCTTTTTTGGAGAATTTTTTTAAGCAACACGATTGTTCAACTTTATCATTTGAGCAAACTTTAAACAAATTATTAGAGCAGTTTTTTGCAGATACCGGATCATTATTTCACTATACCGGTAAAGCTGGTAACGAAACATTTTTAATAATTGCTAACTGCGAACCATTGCAAAAAAAATGGGCCAAAGAAAATAATGTAACTTATACCGAAAATTGGTTCCTTGAGATACCTTACGCGCAAATTAAAGCGTTTAAGCCGGATGTGTTTTACTTAGAGTATGTGACAGAGTTCTTTGGCGAGTTTGCAAAGTCCGTAAGCCCGTTTTGCAAAAAAATAGTTTCGTGGATCTCATCGCCGCTTGATGAGAAAGCGAAATTAGATAACATCGATCTTGTGCTTTCTTCTACACCCGATTTTGTAGAGAGCTTTCGCAAACAGGGCATAGCGGCAGAATACATGCACCCCGCTTTTGACCCACGCATCTTAAAAAAAGTAAATAATCCACAAGAAAAAACAATTCCTTTCTCGTTCGTGGGTGGTTGGAGTGACGTGCACATCAATAGAAAAGCGGCACTTAAGGAGCTAGCAAAAAGAACACCCATTAAATTATGGGGATATAATTATAAAAAAAATTACAGTAAACTAGAGCTAACGTACTACAAAGAGCTTCTTAAAAATGAAAATCCAGAAGTGCGTAAAGCTTACAATGGTGAGGCCTGGGGTCTGGAGATGTACGACATCATACAACGCTCATTGATAACATTTAACATTCACGAAGCGCTTTTAAAAGGTCATGTGGGCAACATGCGTATGTTTGAGGCAAGCGGCATGGGTACCATGTTGCTAAATGACGAAGGAACTAATTTGCCCTCATTGTTTAAGCCTGGTGTTGAAATTGAAACCTACAAAACGATTGATGAAGCTGTGGAAAAGGCAAAATATTATATTGCAAACCCGGCAAAAGCAATAGAGATAGGAAAAAACGCACAATTGAAAACCGTGAATGAGTACAATTACGAGAACTACGTGAAGATTTTATTTTCTCATTTAAAACGGCTATTTTAACAAAGCAAAAGTAATAATGGAAAAATTACCTTACATAAATTTAGGTTGTGGCGCAAAGTTCAACGAACGTTGGGTAAATGTTGATTTTACCTCTACCGGAAAGGATGTTATTGCCCATAATTTAACGCAGGGTATTCCATTTAAAGATAACGCATTTAAAGTTGCCTACCATTCGCACGTTTTAGAACATTTTACAAAAGATGGAGCCGAAAAATTCATAGCAGAGTGTTACCGTATACTTCAGTCAGGCGGTATCTTGCGGATTGCTATTCCCGATTTGGAAGCTATTGCGCGTAACTATATTAAGTATTTAGATGCTTCTTTAGCAAATGATAATTCCGCAAAGGAAAAATATAATTGGACCATGTTAGAAATGTACGACCAGGTGGTAAGATCAAAAGGTGGTGGTGAAATGATCGATTACATTATGGATGAAACAAAAAATAATGACGCATTTTTAATTGAAAGAAACGGCGACGAAATAAAACAATTGTTTAACAATTTCAGGAATGTAAAACCAGATGAACCTGTTACAAAGAAATCATCTGGTTTTAGCTTAGCAAATTTTAAATCACGTGTGAAAAATAAATTGATCAGGATGTTGTTGAAGGAAGATGTGAATGCTTTAAGTATTGGGCAATTCAGACTTGGTGGCGAAATTCATCAATGGATGTACGATCGGTATTCTTTAGGCGAACTGCTTAAAAAACATGGTTTTAAAAATCCAACAGTGGTTACTGCAACTGAAAGCAAAATAGCCGATTGGAATAGTTTTAATTTAGATATGATGGATGGAAAGGTGAGAAAACCTGATTCGTTATTTATGGAGGCACAAAAAATATAAGGATGTTGAACTTTGTAACATTATTTAATTCCGGCTACTTAACTAGGGGATTGGTGCTTTACCAGTCGCTGGAAAAACAATGTGCCAATTTTCATTTATATATTGTTGCTTTTGATACTGCAACCTTAGACTATTTTAAAAATAATCCGCAAAAACATCTAACAGTTATTTCTTTAGAGCAATTTGAGGACGATGAGTTAAAAAGGGTAAAACCAACCCGGTCGGTTGCTGAGTATTGCTGGACCTGCACGGCATCTACAGTGCTTTATTGCATTACTAATTTTAAATTAAGCAACTGCACCTACATTGATGCAGACATGCGTTTTTATTCCGATCCGAAAGTTTTGGTAGATGAAATGGGCGACAATTCTGTAATGATAACCGATCACCGTTATACAGCCAAGTACGATCAATCTCAAACAAGCGGAAAATACTGCGTGCAATTTGTTTGTTTTAAAAATACGGAGGAGGGCATGGCGGTTTTAAAATGGTGGCGTAATGCATGCATAGATTGGTGTTATAACAGAGTGGAGGATGGAAAATTTGGTGATCAGAAATATTTGGACGACTGGACCAAAAGATTTAAAGGTGTTCATGAATTAAAACACCTTGGCGGGGGCATAGCGCCTTGGAATGTGCAACAATATAATTTTACAACTCAAAACGGTAAGATCATTGGCACCGAGATTTCATCTAACAAAAGCTTTGACGCGGTATTTTTTCATTATCACAGCTTAAAATTCTTTGAGAATGAAATTGTTCATTTGGCCGATGCTGCTTACGATCTGAACGAAAATATTATTAGTACATTTTACAAAGATTATGTAAAAGCCATTATTACTCAATACAATCTTGTTCATAAAATAGCACCACAAATAAATGCTAACGGTGTTTTTGGTCCGGCAAAATATTTACCAATGAGTTTTAGTACATTAAAAAAATATTATAGCGAAAATTTTAAATCATCAAAACGAAATGTTTTCGGATTAAAAGTGTTGCGACAAATAAAGAATCATTATTATTTTTATTTAAATAGTTTTTAAAAAATGCCAATTTTATCCATCATAACTATAAACTATAACAACAAAGTGGGATTGGAAAAGACCATTACGTCCGTTATTTCACAAAGCGATAAGAGCTTTGAGTTTATTGTTATAGATGGTGGTTCAACAGATGGAAGCGTTGATATAATTGAGAAACATAAGTCTGCAATTACCTATGCCGTTTCAGAAAAGGACAACGGTATTTATAATGCCCAAAACAAAGGTATTGCAAAAGCAAATGGCGATTATTGTTTGTTCTTAAATTCGGGCGATACGCTCGCTAATGAGAATGTTATTAAAGAGATAAGACAACATCTTGCAGGGATCGATATTGTTTACGGCGATCTGATTACGATAAATGCAGAAGGTAAAAAAGAACAGTTAAAATCTCCTGAAAAGGCCGATGCGCCGCATTTTATGGTTTCTACGCTCTGGCACCCCACTGCTTTTATCAAGCGTTCTTTATTTGAAAAATTTGGCGCATACAACGAAACGTTAAAGATTACGGGTGATTATGAGTTTTTTATACGGACTGTTTTAAAAAATAACGTTTCTACTAAACACGTTTCATTTCCTATAAGTATTTTTGATTTGGGTGGCATAAGTAATTCTGAAGCTAGCAATGAATTGCATACTATTGAAAGGAGAAAAAGCTGGCAGCTAAATTATACCGATGCCGAAATTGAAGCTTTTGAAAAATATACTCAGTTAGTGCGATCACGTGAATACAAAGTGGGTCAGTTATTTAAAAAAATATTTAAACCATTCTCTAAGTGAAAGAGGCTTTATTTCAACTAAATAAAAAGTTCAAACTTTTTTTAAGCTTGCAAAAGATAAAAAAGGCCCGTTCTGCTGTGAAGAATAGTCTTGGTTTGGAAGAATCGTTTAAGGTGCCTATCATCATTAATAATTATAATCGCTATACTTTTTTATTACAATTAATTACCTGGCTTGAAAAAAATAATTATACCAACATTGTTATTTTGGATAACAATTCTACTTACCCAAAATTGTTAGAGTATTACAAAATCACAAAACACAAAGTTATTTTCCTGAAAAAAAATGTTGGGTATAAAGCATTGTGGCAAACGTCTGTTTTTGATGAGTATAAAAAAAGTTTTTATGTTTATACCGATCCGGATGTTGCTCCAAATGAAAATTGTCCGGCCGATGTGGTTTTTAGACTGTATCAGGTACTCGAAAAGTATCAATCGATAGAAAAGTGTGGTCCGGCATTGGAAATAGATACTATTCCTGATTTTTATGATACTAAAAAGCAGGTAATTAACTGGGAGAGCAAGCATTGGGAAAATAAAGTGGAGTTGGATGTGTATGATGCGCCAATTGATACTACCTTTGCACTTTACAGGCCTTTTGCAATGGGTGAGGCAGAGATATGTAAAGCTTACAGGCTTGGTGGGAATTGTACTTTTTTACATTTGCCATGGTATTTAGACACTGCTAATTTATCTGAAGAAGAACTGTTTTACAGAAATAATATTAATAAGAACCAATCGCATTGGATAAAATAACTACAGATGTTTTAGTTTCTATATGTATTCCAACATATAAACAAACCTTCTATTTAAAGAAGTGTTTGGATTCGGTATTTATTCAAACATATGCGAATTATGAAGTTATTTTAACCGACGACACGCCGGATGATACCGTTAAGAATTTTTTACTGGAAAATTATTCTGATAAAAAGATAAACTATTTTAAAAATGAGCGATCACTCGGAAGTCCTGCTAATTGGAATTATGCGGTTAGTAAAGCCAAAGGTCAATTCGTGAAGATCCTCCATCACGATGATCATTTTACGTTTAATGACAGCCTGGAAAAATTTGTAATGGCATTAGATAAAAATAAAGACGCAGATTTTGTTTTTTCATTATCGTCCATCCATAATGCTGATACAGGTGAGAATTGGTCTAAAAGCCTGGTGAATGAAGTTCTTCAAAAATTGAAAGCAGACCCTACTTATTTGATATGCGGTAATTTTGTAGGCAGTCCGAGTGCAACCATGTACAGGAAAAGCGCTGTTTTATTTGATGAACAATTAAAATGGCTGGTAGATCTTGATTTTTATATTGCGATTCTTCTAAAGAACAAGACCTTTGTTTTTATAGAAGAAACATTGATCACCACTACTAATGCAGCAATGCATCAGATCACCAACAATTGCATCAATAATCCTGAAGTGGAGCTATTTGAATATAGTTACTTATTAGATAAATACAAGCGATCCATTGTTTTTAACCATGATCTGAAAAACGTCTTTCTAAATTTGTTTTATAACTACAATATCAGATCTATTGAGGACTTAGCGGTTTATTACAAAAATGCAGGAGAACACAGCGAATTTTACCATTCGGTATTTAAAGAACAGGGCGCTTACAATTTTAAAAGAAAATTAAAATCAAAAATTAAAAATATACTTGGAAAGAATAATTAAAAATACATTTACCCGTTTTATATACAGGAATCTTAAATTAATCACGAATTATTTTAGGTACTTGCGAGATAAAAAGCAATTTGTAGCAAGTCAAAACGCTACCAATAAACGTTTTGAGATTAAAGATGAAATTAAATGTCTGGATGACAAAACCTCCGGTACGCCTTTTGACCGGCATTACACCTATCACACGGCCTGGGCTGCAAGAATAGTAAAACAAATTAATCCTGAAGTGCATTACGATATATCCTCGTTGCTATATTTCTCAACGCTTATTTCCGCCTTTATCCCTGTTAAATTTTACGATTACAGACCTGCGAAAGTAGAATTAAGCGGTCTTTCATCCAACAAAGGAGATCTGAATGCTTTGCCTTTTGAAACCAATAGTATTCACTCTCTTTCATGCATGCATACAATAGAACATATTGGTTTAGGACGTTATGGCGATAAGATCGATTATGATGGAGATCTCAAAGCCATAACAGAATTAAAACGGGTAGTTGCACCAAAAGGTAATTTGTTATTTGTTACACCTATTGGTATGCCTAAGTTGCAATATAACGCGCACCGGGTTTATAGCTATAACCAGATCGTATCTTATTTTAGTGAATTTGAACTTAAAGAATTTTCGTTGATCCCTGACTCAGAAGAACAGGGTGGGTTAATTAAAAATGCAAAACCTGAAATAGCCGACCAGCAAAATTATGGTTGTGGCTGTTTTTGGTTCGTTAAAAAATAAATGATAGTTGTAAAGCTCATAGGAGGATTAGGTAACCAGTTGTTTCAATACGCTGCAGGTACTGCTTTAGCTAACTATCATAAAACAGAATTATACCTCGATCTTTCTTATTTGAACGCCGATACAAAGGGCGCTTACACCAAACGAAAATTTGAGTTAGATAAATTCAACATTCAGTCTAAAATTGCGGATGCAGGTGTTTTAAGGAACTTTAATTTTAACGAGAATAAGTTTAGCGTTAAATTAAAGAAACTTCTTCCTGGATTGTTTAGTAAAATGATCTTTAACGAGCATCAATTTAATTTTCATTCTAATTTTTTAAAATTCCCGGCAACAACTTATTTAAATGGTTACTGGCAAAGCGAAAAATACTTTAATTCGTTTCGGGGTAAACTACTAAGTGAAATTACGCTAAGAAGCCCGTTTTCAGAGGGTGCAGTTGCTATTGCTAAAAACATCCAAAGTGCTAATTCTGTGTCTTTACATGTGAGAAGGGGCGATTTCGTAAGTTTAAAATCTGCCAATCATTTTCATGGGCATTTAGAATTGGATTATTATAAGCTGGCTTTTGAAAAGATCAGTTCAAAAATTAAAGATCCAACCTTTTTTGTTTTTAGTGATGATATGGACTGGTGCAAAGTTAATTTTGATTTTATTTCTTCAAAAAAATTCATTGATGGAGAAGGCAATGGAATTACAACCCATGAGGAACTTATTTTAATGAGTCACTGCAAACATAACATTATTGCTAACAGCAGTTTTAGCTGGTGGGGCGCCTGGTTAAATCAAAATGCCGGCAAAATAGTTATTGCACCACAAAATTGGTTTGCCGATAAAAAAATTAATACTAACGATCTAATACCTTCTAGCTGGATAAAAATTTAAATAGTAATTCGCCAACGGTCTCAGTAGTTATGTCTGTTTTTAACGGCGAACACTATCTGCATGAAGCCATTGAAAGTATATTATCACAAACTTATACTGATTTTGAATTTATTATTATTAATGACGGTTCTATAGATTCTACAGACAAAATAATTACATCATTTAATGATAAACGTATTGTTTATTTAAATAACAATGCTAACATTGGTTTGATAGAATCTTTGAATAAAGGTCTGAGAGCCTCTAAAGGCAAATATATTGCCCGTATGGATGCCGATGACATTGCTTTGCCTGAACGGTTAAAATTACAGGTACAAACCTTTGGCGAAAACCAAAATGCTATTGTTGTTGGAAGTGATTATTATTCGCTGACACCAAAAAAACTTAAACATATAAAGAACAGAAATAACAGTGATTATCAAAAAGCGGTGCTACTTTTTTCACCCTGTTTTTGTCATCCCACCGTAATGATGAAAAATATCTTTAGTGAAAAAAATATTTTTTACAATAAAGAATATGTTCACGCGGAGGATTATAAATTGTGGACCGAGCTTTGTTTTTTAGGTGAATTTTTAAATGTAAAAGAACCTTTATTAAAATACCGTTCGCACAGTTCGCAGGTTAGCTCTAATAATAAACAAAGTCAATTGCTCATTAGCAGAAGGATCCGTGAACAATTTTGTGAAAGACTTAATTTTAAATTATCTAAAGAACAATTCGACACGTTAAACACTATTGGCAATAATGTTTTCATCACATCAATGGAAATGTTGGAGGAAATAGAAAGTTGTTTGCTGCATTTAAAAGAACAAAATAAACAGCAAAAAGTATTTTCTGAAAGTTCGTTTAATATTTTCCTTCATAAATTCTGGTTCGATAGCTGCGGTTACACCAACCTTGGGTTAGCGGCATACAGCAGTTATTCAAGATCCATGCTTTCAAAGGTTACCAAAGTTACATTAGACAAAAAAAGCAGGTTGCTTACAAAGTGTTTGATACGAAAGTTTAAGAAAGCTTAAGAATTTTCTTTATTTGGTCAACCCATTTATCCCAATTCAATAAGTCGTCGTATAATTTTCTTGTTTCTTTTCTTAAGCGAATATACTCTTGCGGTTGATCAATGAGCTCTGAAATTTTTGTTGCGTATCCGTTTCCCTTATCGTTATAGTTTATTAAAAAGCCATTTTTGTTTTCTTTTAAATGTCCGGCCACACCCCCGGTGTTTGCAACCAGGCAAGGTATACCAAAGGCACTTGCTTCGTTAATTACAATAGGGGTGCAGTCAAAGCGGGTAGGTAAGATCAAGAAATGATGCTGTTTGTAAATGGCGTTTAATTCCTGCTGGCCCTTCATATCATTCTTGTCGATGAAAGGAATAACCGTCATTTTAGGATGTTTAAATGTGTTTGGGGGTAAACAGCCTAAAACGGTCAATGATACGTTATACCCCTTCTCTAAAAGTAATTTAAAGGCATTAAAAGCAATTTCGCCTCCTTTGTTTTCCCAATATACGCCAACAAATAATAATTTCCATGCAGTAGGGGCAGAAAGATCGATCTCGGTTGCAGTTGGCAACAGATCAAAATTTGCACCAAATGGAATAACATTTAATTTATCTGGCGGCGCTTTGTAATCATTAATAGCTGAGTGTTTAGCCCATTCGGAAGACACAATAACATGTTTGCTTTTTGCAATAGCATTTTGCTCAATTATATTTCCTTCTTTAATAGAATTGGCTATAAGATTTTTTAAACTATCGTGGTAATTTAAGCAACCAGCAAATGTACCATCAGAAATGTAGATGATCGGAATTGAGGTCTCTAAATGAGCGATCTCCGCTGATCCAGCAGGCGCAACAATGTAATCGTATTTATTTTCCTTTAATTTTTTATTGAAATAATTAGCGTAACCTTTGCTTATAAATACACTGTGTCGGTAACTATAACGCTTATTAAGCACTTTTAAATAAAATTGGTTAATGAATTTAGCTATAAATAACCTCAGTTCAGGATGGTACGGCCCTAAGATCGTTACATCCCCAAACGTGCAAAGCTGCCTGTAAATAGAATAGTGCGTACCACTCCAAACCTTCTTGTTCTTTGGGTTTTCAGATGATAAATAAGCTATTTTTAACCTTTCCACTTTTTCGCTTTATGCTAGACAATTAAGAACTAAAACGTTAAATTTACGATAATTTTAATACTTAATTCTTTATTCAAATATGAAGTTTTCGATTATAGTACCTTCTTTTAATCAGGAACATTTTATTGACGATACACTAAAGAATTTGGTTGAAATTAAACAAAAGGCCAAAGAGCAAGGCATTAGTGTTGAGATTTTAGTGTTTGATTCTGAGTCCAATAAGAATGTACAGGCTTCTATCAATAATTTTAAGACAGAGCTGGATCATATTGAAATAAAAAAAGACCTTGGACAATACGATGCCATTAATAAAGGAATTTTAAAGAGCACCGGCGACTACTGGACATGGCTTAACACAGATGACCTGCTGAATGTGGAAGGATTTTTAAAACTGGCAACCATTTTGAAGAAAGATAATACAATTGATTACATATATGGCGGAGTGAATTACATAAACGAAAAGGGAGATATTACAAAACACTATGCTTCTTACGCTCTTGATATAAAAACCCTTTATTCGCATACTCCTGCTATATTTCAGCCCGGTTCTTTTTTTAAGAAAACCTTTACTGATAAAATCGGGCTTTTAATGCCTTACCAATGTTGTTTTGATTACGAATATATTTTGCGCTGTTTTAAAAATAACGCGGTAATCTATTGCTGTAACTTTGTAGTATCAAATTTCAGGTTCTATAAAACTTCTAAATCGGGAAGTATCGTTCCCATATTTATAAAAGAACAATTACAAATAAGTAAGAATTATGGCAGAAAATGGTTTCATTTTTTAACTGCCTTTTCTTATTTACGCCTATTTAAACACGCTTTATTTCCACGTAAATGAAAATTTTACTGTTATCAGATACTTATAGTGAGCACACCGAGAAATGGGCGTTGGGGCTTGCCAACAATGGCATAAAGGTGGGGTTGTTTAGTTTTAATAAAGCTTCTTACGACTGGTATGTGCACGAGAATATCACCGTTTTTTTTGAGCCCGATACCAAGATAAATGCAGAAAGTACTTTAACCAAGCTGGCTTATTTAAAATATGTATCTATTTTAAAAAAGATCATTAAACAATTTGAGCCTGATATTTTGCACGCCCATTATGCAACCAGTTACGGTTTGGTAGGTGCATTAACCGATTTTCATCCCTTTGTTATTTCTTGCTGGGGCTCTGATGTTATGAAATTCCCGAATAAGAATTTTGTAGCAAAATCTATTTTAAAATATAACTTTAAAAAGGCCGATCTGCTTTGCGCTACTTCGCATACGATCGAGGATTATATTAATGTGGTAATAAAAACCCCTGTTTCGGTAATCCCTTTTGGGATCAATATTGAAGAGTTTAAGCCAAAGCAAGTAGCCTCTCTTTTTAATGTTAATGATTTTGTTCTGGGCAGCATTAAACCGCTCGAAAGCCTTTATAATATTGATATTTTAATGAAGTCTTTTGCCAAATTATTGCCCACCTACGATAATTTAAAATTGTTGATTATAGGGGAGGGTACAGAGCTAAATACATTAAAAGAACTTTGTAAGAATTTAGGTATTTTTGAGAAGGTGATTTTTATGGGCAGAATTCCCTTTAAGGAGATAAGCAAATATTATAATATGATAGATGTGCTTGTAAATATCAGCGAGTACGAAAGTTTTGGCGTTTCGGTAGTTGAAGCAATGGCCTGCGGTACACCGGTGGTAGTAACAAATGTTGGCGGATTAAAGGAAGTTGTAAGAGACGATTCGGTTGGACTCAAAGTAAAAGTTGGCGATGTGGACGATACAGCAACTGCAATTGAACGTTTAATAAACGATAAAGCGTTATATGAACAAATAGCCCTAAATGCAAGAAAGCATGTGATAGAAAGATATAATTGGGAAGATAATGTGAAACAGATGATAAGCGAATATTCAAAATTATTAAGTAAAAACGTATAAATAACAAGGCGTGATCTTAAAACCGATAAATAATTTAGACCAGTTTGCCGAAAAAGCAGAACCAGTTATTGGCGTTTTTGCGAGTAAAAAATGGTTAGCCGTTTATGGCGATAAACTAGAGTTGATAGGTATTTATAAAGACGAGCATCAGCTAATTGGTGGCTTTTATTTTTTAAAGACAAAAAAGTACGGTTTTAATTTCGTAAAACTACCCCCTTACACACCGCACTGTGGTTTGTTCTTTCTTTCAGAAAGCACTAATAAGTCTTCGAGCAATAATTTCTCTAAAGAAGTAATGAATGATATTTGTGCCTATTTTACGCTGCAAAAAAGTTCGCTCACCATTTTAGCTTTCCCTTCTGCGATCATCGATCTGCAGCCGTTTATTTGGGATAAATACAAGGTAATACCCAACTACACCTATCGTATTAATTTAAATAATACAATAGAAAGTATTAAGGGCAATTTTGATACAAAGAACAGGAACGTAATTAATAAAGCAATAAAGGAAGAAATAATTGTTACAGAGAACTCAATGAAGCAGGAAGAGCTTTATAAATTTTTTAAGAATTCATTAAAATCTGCAGGTGCAAATGTGTACGAAGAAGAATTGAAAAATATCTTTCTTGATTTTTCGGACGCTTCTAATTCTTTTGCATTAATTGCAGAAAAAGGCAGTGAATTTTTTGGCGCGGTATTTTGTGTGTATGATAAGAATACATGCTATTATTTATTAGGCGGTGTAGATAAAAAATCAGGTATTCAGGGTATTAATAATTTATTGATACAAAAAAGTATTGAAAAAGCAAAAGAATTGGGATGTACCACTTTTGATTTTGAAGGCTCGATGCTAAAAGGTGTTGAAAAATTCTTCAGAGGATTTGGTCCGGAGTTGATCCCATACTACACAGTTAATAAGGCGTCTTTGCCATTAGAGATCCTTTTAAAATATAAGAAGCGCGAAATATTTTAATGGAAAAAGTTAGACATATTAAACATGTTGATATTGATCTTAAGAAATGGGATAATACGGTACTGTCTTCTAAATTTCCATTGGTATTTGCGCAATCCTTCTATTTAAATGCAACTTGCCCTAAATGGAATGCATTGGTTATTGGCGATTATGAAAGCATTTTCCCTTTAACACAAAAAACAAAATTAGGACTCAGTTATTTGCCGCAACCTTCTTTTACTTCTCAACTGGGCGCTTATGGCAAAGTAAACAGTGAGGTAGAATTAGCATTTTACAATTACATCACAAAACAATTTAAGTTAATTGAGATCGAGCTAAACGCTTCTAATAAAATTAACACAGAGTATGTAAAACCAAAGTGGACATTTATAATTGACTATACAAAAGGATATAGTTACAATCAAAACACAAAACGTAACATAAGTAAAGCTCTAAAAAGTAATTTTACAGTTAAGAAAGTAGAAGGCAAAGAAGCCTTAGTACTTTCAAAAAAATATATTGATCCATTTTTGTCTAAGGAAATTGGCCTTAGTAGTTCGGTGGTAAAAACCTTCAATGTACTATTAGAAAGCAGTATAAAACATAAGAGTTTAGTGACTTTTAAAACGGTAGATAGTAACAACACTATTTTGGCGCTGGGGCATTTTGTTTATAACAACAAGTATGCACTGTATTTAAAAGGTACAAATGTTGATAAAAAAGAGAATTCGGGCAGCATGCATTTGTTAATTGATGAAGCAATTAAATATTTTGAAGACAAAGTTGCTATTTTTGATTTTGGTGGTGGTGCTAATACGGGTCTGGCTTCTTTTTACAAAGGGTTAGGTGGCGAACAGCTGGATTACAGCTTTTTAAGAATAAATAAATTACCAAAAATAGTTTCCATTTTAAAAGGAAAAAAGAAGTAGATCTTTATGAAAGCCATTATATCGCACGATGTAGATCATATAAGTATTTTAGAGCATACCTTTAAGGATGCGATCATTCCTAAATTCCTGGCGCGCATGCATATTGAGCTTCTGGCAGGAAAGATATCTTTACGGGAGTATACCTTACGCTGGACAGACTTCTTTAAAAATAAATGGCAAAATATTGACGAATTAATTACATACAATAACATCAATAACATTCCTTCTTCTTTTTTTATTGCCGTTAACAGAGGTATTGGTCTTAACTATTCTAACCGGGCGGCGCTACTGTGGATAGAACAAATGCAACGTCGTAATTGCGAGATCAATTTGCATGGCATCGAATTTGAGAATCAGGAGTTAATTAATAAAGAGTTTCAATTATTTGAGTCGTTAACTAAAAGCAAAACCCGTGGTGTAAGAATGCATTATGTGCGCAATTCTGAGCAAACGTTTAATATGCTTGGTAAAGCAGGCTACAGGTTTGATAGTACAGAGCATTCTTTTAAGAACCCATATAAGATAGGCGATATGTGGGAATTTCCCTTTCAAATAATGGATGGCTGGGTAATTGAGAATGGAAAAAAATGGCAATCACTTAATCTCGATAAAGCAAAAGTTAGCACACTTAAAATAATTGAAAGAGCGCAAAAAGAAAATTTAAAATACATTGGTATTGATTTTCACGACCGTTATTTTTCGCATTCCTTTAAAACCTGGTTAAATTGGTATATGTGGCTAGTTGAATACCTAAAGGCCAATAAAATTGAGTTTGTAAATTATGAGATGGCTATTAACGAATTAGAAAATAATAAAAAATGAAAAAAATAGTTTCTATTTTAATTCTGTTTTTTTTGGTTACTCCTGTTTTTTCACAGAAGAAGAAAAAAGTAAAAGAGCTGCATATTACATCTGTAACAGAGTTTGTTGAAATAAGTGGAAAGAAATTGATGGACTCAAAGACCATTTTTGATAAGAACGGAGAAATAATTGAAGAACAAAAGTATGATGATAAAGGCAAACTTCTGTCAACAACAAAATACAAATTAGATGTAAATAACGATGTGATCGAAGAGTTGGAGTATAATGCGACTAATAAGCTGTTACAAAAAAAGACCTGCAAATATAATTACCTGCAAAAAAAAACCGAGGAGTCTTTTTTTAATGATAAAAATGCCATGGTAAAAAAGCATGTTTATACTTATGACGCTAAAGGATTGAAACTAAGTAAAACCACCTATAATGGTTTAAATAAGATCGTTTCAAAAAAAATATATACTTACGCTTATAAGTAAGTGGGAACAATAAACGACATATTAAAAAAGTTTGAAAGGATCGGTCTGAAAGAGATAAACCCTTTTAAATTAATGAATCGTACTGATACAAAATTTACTTTTTCTTCTGCTGACCTCCCTTTATTCTTGGCTCAACTTTCAGGTCATTATAAAGTACTATCAATAAACAATAATTTAAAACTGTCATATAGAACTCAATATTACGATACGCCCGAGTTTGCGATGTATATGAGGCACCATAACGACGCATTGAATAGATATAAAGTAAGACATCGTACTTACCAGGAAAGCAACACGGGCTTTTTAGAAGTAAAATTAAAGAACAATAAAGGCAGAACAATAAAGGAAAGGATTGCGCAAGATGTTTTACAGAGTAAATGGACAGAAACAGAAAATAATTTCATTGCTGATAGAACAACCTACGCCCCCCAAACACTCATAACCTCTGTTCTTGTAAAATATACGCGGATTACTCTGATTAATACCAGGGTTAACGAAAAGGTTACCATAGATGTTGATATTGCATTTTCAAATGATAACAATGGCCATGAGTTGGGAAATGTTGTGATAGCCGAAGTTAAACAGGCTGTTAAAGCCAAAACCCCTGCTCTTGCCATATTAAAAGATCTGGGTATAAAGCCTGTTTCTTTGAGCAAATACTGCCTGGGAGTTAACTACCTTTATCCTGATTTAAAGAAAAATAATTTTAAACAAAAATTAATAACTTTACAAAAAATAATAAATGATAAACCTATTAGCCATTTTGCAGGTATCTGATGAAGTTGTTGTAACAGGCGTTGATGCTTTACAAAAAATTTCAGGAAAACTGATGTTTAGATTTGCTATTGACCTTCTATCTATAATTATTTTAATTCGTTTTGTCTATTTTCCGGTTTATAAAAAACGTGAGTTTTATCTTACCTTCTTTGTTTTTAATATCGTAATATTTTTACTTAGTTTTTTATTGAATAAGGTTGATCTCAGCTTAGGCGCTGCATTTGGCTTATTTGCAGTATTTAGTATGTTGCGTTACCGAACAGAGAATATCAGCATTAAAGACATGACTTATTTGTTCTTGGTAATTGCCGTAGGTTTGATAAATGCTATTACAAAAATAAAATTTGCAGATGATCAGTACGAATATGTTTTTTTAGGAATTATTAATGCGCTTGTAATTGCTGTTGCATTTTTGCTTGAAAGTAAATCCGTTATTAAGCGCGAAGGCATTAAAATAGTTGTTTACGAAAAAATTGAATTAGTGAACGCAACAAATCAAATGGAGTTGATCGAAGATCTTAAAACCCGTACCGGACTTGATATTTACAAGGTGTCAGTAATTAAGATCGATTTTTTGAATGATTCAGCCCAAATTAAGATCTACTACTACGAGTAGTTCTATTTCTTTAACCAATTTAAGATCTTGGAACAATCTGGTTTTTTCCATGGCGAAACAACATTCACTAAAAAACCTTTTTCGTCAATTAAATATTTTTGAAAATTCCATTTTACGGTTGAATTCATTACGCCGTTTTGCAACTTTGATGTAAGCCATTTATATATTGGATGCATATCGTTGCCTTTTACCGAGATCTTTTGCATCATTAAAAAAGTAACACCGTAATTACGTTCGCAAAATGAATGTATCTCATCATTGGTACCCGGATCCTGATGTGCAAAATCATTTGTAGGAAAACCAACGATCACCAGTCCTGAATCTTTATAGGCTGTGTAAAGTGCCTGTAGATCTTTAAACTGTGGTGTTAGGCCGCATTCGCTTGCCGTATTCACTACAATGATTTTTTTGCCTTTAAAGTCCATAAAATCTATTTGTTTTCCTTCAATACTGTTGGCTTTAAATTGATGGATACTGCTTGTTGGTTGCCCGCGAAACAGGAACGGAATGAAGAAAAAAGGGGTCATAAATAGTTTAATAATTAAAGTTCTCATTTTGAATGTTTAAATTTAAACCAATAAATCGGATTAAAGTTCATTATGAGTATTTGGAACGGGGAAATTACAACAGAGTTATTAAACAATCTAAATAAAAATACGTTAGGTGAATTCTTTGAAATAGAATTTACCGAAGTGGGGGCTGACTTTTTAAAAGCAACCATGCCTGTAATAAATAAAACCAAGCAACCTTTTGGTCTATTACATGGCGGGGCTTCTGTGGCTTTGGCCGAGACCATTGGTTCTGTGGCCAGCTGGTGCTGTGTTAATCGCGATCTTTTTATTGGGGTGGGTATAGAAATAAATGCTAACCACTTAATCTCCGTAACTGAAGGCAAAGTAACTGCTATTTGTGCTCCAATTAAAGTAAGTGGCAAATTACACATCTGGGAAATTAAGATCTATAATGATAAACAAGAATTATGCTGTATTAGCAGGTTTACTTGTATGATCATTCCTAAGAAAAATTAGTTTATTTTTTACCACAAAGTCCACTAAGTATGCACTGAGATCGCAAAGATTATTTTTTCTTTGTGTGTTTTGAGAAAATTTTGAGTGCTTTGTGGTTAAATTTATAACCTATTACATCTCGCCAACAATAAAAAATCAACCAGCACTAAAGCGGCCATGCTTTCTACGATAGGCACCGCGCGCGGCAATACACAAGGGTCGTGGCGGCCTTTACCTTCTAAAATAATTTCTTCACCTTGTTTGTTTACAGAATTTTGTTTTTGCATTAAGGTAGCAACAGGTTTAAATGCCACATTAAAATAAATTGGCATACCATTGCTGATGCCGCCTTGGATACCCCCGCTATTGTTGGTCTTTGTTTTTGATTTCTCGTTCTTATTTTCTGAGGCAACAAAAAGGTCATTTAATTCAGAGCCTTTAAAATGAATACTATCAAAACCGCTGCCTATTTCAAATCCTTTAACGGCGTTAATGCTCAACATGGCATGGCCTAAAACGGCATGCAATTTATCAAACACAGGTTCTCCCAAGCCAATAGGTGTGTTTTGTACCACACATTGTATAACACCGCCAATCGTATCGCCTTGTTTTTTTATTTCTTCGATATAGTTGATCATCTTTTCAGAAGTAGCAGTATCAGGACATCTTACAATGCTTTCTTCAGTTTTAGAAAGATCTAACTGATCAAATGTTTTCTCCAATTTAATGTCGCCAACCTGTTTTACAAAAGCGTTAATGGAAATATTTTGTTTGTTTAAGATCTGTTTTGCAATGGCACCAGCTACTATTCTACAGGCTGTTTCTCTCGCACTGCTTCGTCCACCGCCTTTGAAGTCTCTATGTCCGAATTTCTCTTCATAAGTAAAATCAGCGTGAGATGGCCTGTATGCATCTTTTAGATGCGAGTAGTCCTTCGACTTCTGATCTTCATTCTTGATAGTGAATCCAATAGGCGTTCCGGTAGTTACACCTTCAAAAATACCTGATAGAAATTCTACTGTATCATCTTCTTTACGTTGGGTTGTAATATGCGATTGACCTGGCTTCCGACGGTCAAGTTCCTGCTGAACAAGGTCAAGATCGATCTTTAAACCTGCAGGACAGCCATCAATAACACCGCCAATAGCAGCGCCATGACTTTCGCCAAAAGTGCTTAGTTTAAAAAGGGTGCCAAAAGAGTTTCCTGCCATAATTAACAAAGTTAAATTATTGAATGGAATATTAAACATAAATAGTTTAATTTGTAGTACTATTTTATGGCTTCAAAACTCCTGATAAAAAATATAAAAACTCTTGTGCAAGTGCGCGATGAGGCTCCTGCTAAGGTTTGCGGTAAAGATATGGCTGCATTGCCATGTATCCATAACGCCTGGCTGGCCGTAGAAGATGGTTTAATAGCCGATTATGGCTCTATGGACGATTTTCCGGGCATTACAGACTGGAAAGGTTTAGAGGTAGTAGATGCAGCAGATAAGATAATTTTACCTTGTTATGTTGACAGTCATACGCATATCGTGTATGCCGGTAACCGGGAAGGGGAGTTTGTAGATCGAATCAATGGTTTATCTTATGAAGAAATAGCTAAAAGAGGAGGAGGGATCTTAAATTCTGCTGCTTTATTACGAAATACAAGCGAAGAAGAACTTTTTCAGCAATCGTTAATTCGTTTCAACGAAATCATCGCTTCAGGAACGGGAGCAGTTGAAATTAAAAGTGGTTATGGTTTAAATCTTGAATCGGAGTTAAAAATATTGCGCGTTATTAAACGTTTAAAGGATCTGAACATCATTCCTGTAAAGGCGACATTTTTAGGCGCACATGCAATACCACCCGAATTTAAAGACAATAAAGAGGGTTATGTACAATTGATCATCAATGATATTTTGCCGGCAATAGCAAAAGAAAAATTAGCAGATTATATTGATGTGTTTTGTGAGAACGGTTATTTTACTGCAGAAGAAACCGAACGCATATTAGTAGCAGGAAAAAAACACGGTCTGGTTGGGAAAGTGCATGCCGAGCAATTAAGTCACAGTAATGGAATTAAAACAGCCATTAAATGCGGCGCCATAAGTGTTGATCATTTGGAATATTGTAACGATTCGGATATAGCAGAACTATTAAAAAGCAAAACTATGCCAACCGTTCTACCCGGTGCAGCTTTCTTTTTAGGTTTGCCTTTACCACCTGCCCGTAAAATGATAGATGCGGGTTTACCTATTGCATTTGCGAGTGATTATAATCCGGGTAGTAGTCCGAGTGGAAATATGAATTTTATGGCCAGTCTTGGTTGTATACAGTATAAATTGACGCCTGAAGAAGTTATTAATGCTTCAACAATAAATTCTGCTTACGCAATGGATGTGAGCAACAAACTTGGAAGTATTACACGTGGTAAGCTGGCAAATTTTATACTCACAAAAAAAATAAACTCTTATGGGTTTATTCCTTATTCGTTCTCAAATAACCAAATTGAAAGTGTATTCATAAACGGATCTGTTTTTAAATAAATACTGCTTGAAAAAACTAGCTTATTTAGAGGGTTTAAGGGGTATTGCGGCTTTAATAGTTGTGCTTCATCATTTAGTTTTACTTTTTTACCCGGTACTAAATTATGGAGAAGAAAATAATACGCTTTCCAAACACATTTCAATTTCTCCGCTGAATATTTTTTACAATGGTGACTTTGCTGTTTGTTTATTTTTTGTTTTAAGCGGGTATGTTTTAAGTTATAAATACGTTTTCTCTAACAACCCAAAAATTCTTATTGGCTATGCCATTAAAAGGTATTTCAGGCTAATGCCTTTAATAGCTGCATCCGTCATTTTTGTTTTTGTTGTGGTAAAATTAAATTTGTTCAACAGGGCTTCTCTAACTTCGATAAGAGGCTCTGATGATTGGCTAAACGACCTTTTTAAATGCGATACTTCAGTCGTTACTTTGATCAAAGATGTTTTTTACGGTGTTTTATTTTTTGGCAATAATCAGTATAATCCGGTTGTTTGGAGTATGAAGATAGAATTCATCGGCTCTATGTTATTATTTGTTTTTTTATTAGCGAATCATAAAATAAAACCTAAATGGATCTTATTTATTTTGGCATTTATTTTAGCTTTTTATTTTAAGCAGTATTATTATATAGCATTTTTACTTGGTTATGCTTTATGTGCATTAAATAAGAGTAAGCAGCTAGAGATAAGTTCAACCATAATAAAATTAATGTTGTTGGTAATAGCTATTATGCTTTGTTCTTTTCCGGCAACCTGGCAGTATTGGGATTCTTCAATTTATTGTTTCATGCATTTTAGTGCCATCGATCTTTATTCGTTCTATCACGTTATTGGTTCAACGTTACTGTTGCTATTGATCATCAATCATCAACCCTCAATACATTTTCTTTCAACTAGGCCGGTCTTATTTTTAGGTAAGATCTCATTTTCTATGTATTTATTTCATTTAATTTTATTGGTTTTAATTGCTAACCCTCTTTTTTTGGCGCTTCTTCCTCATTTGGGATATCATTTTTCATTCCTTACTTCTGTAATGTTAACCTTACCTATTATTGGGCTTGTAAGTAATATTGCAAACAGGTTTATTGATCAGCCAGCGTTGCGCTTTGCAAATAAAATTGAAACAAGGGTTTTACTGGCTATGTTTAAAGAGAAAACTTAGCACTTAAGTCCAGTCCCCAAGTGTACTTCAAACTTACTATTATAAAGTTCTTTTGGAAAGTTTAATGTTAAGAACCATTTCATAAAACGCTGTTCTAGTTTTTTTGAAAATGTAGAGGCGCATTTGCGTGAATTTACAACCTTGTATTCTTTTAGTTTACCAATACTGTCAATAGTAATAACTGTATTCATATAAATACTTTCGCAACCATTGCAGTTCATTTTTAGTTTATTCTCTTTTAAGATGTTGCTGTATTCTTTTGAGAACCATTCCTGTTCTATTACTCGCCAGGCTTTGTATTGATCTGCTTTTAACTCGTAAGATTTAGGAATGGTGTCCTTTATTTCCTGCGCTTTAAAACAAATAGAGCAGAGGAGTAATAGAGATATGAAACAATGTTTCATTTATTCCTTCACTATTTTTTGTGTGGCAATAATTTTACCCTCGCTTATTAAGTTCAGAAAGTATAAACCGTTTTGGAGAAGTTGAATATTAAATGACAAATGATCAATGTCTGTAGTTTCGCTCACTACCACCTGTCCTGTTAAGGTTACTATTTCAATTTTTAGTTTATCGGAGGTTGAGCTTGTCGAAACCACATTTAACATCCCGGAAGTTGGATTCGGATAAACAGAAATAGTATTTCTCATTGTATTTTCTATTAGTCCAATTGGTGATTGAAATATCTTAAGTATAAAAATATCAAAAGCCCCGACAGAATTTAAATTAGCGGTTGCAGAACCCGGATCAAAATCGGCAGTTCCTTCAAACCAACCAGTTGTATAAACGTTGCCTGAAGGGTCTACAGCAAGAGAATAGGCGTAATCGCGCTGTGTACCGCCAACATTTATTGCCCAGACGTAATTACCACTACTATTTAATTTTGAAATAAATATGTCGTAATTACCGTTTGTCGTTATACTGTTCGTTCCAACACCCGGATCAAAATCTACAGTTCCTTGAAAGTAGCCAGTAGTATAAACATTACCCGATGGATCTGTTGTTATGCCATAAACATAATCAGTTGTTGTGCCTCCAAAACCTTTGGCCCAGATAAAATTCCCGGCAGCACTTATTTTTGAAATATAAATATCGTTACTTCCATTAGAAGTTAAGCTAAACGAAGCTGCGCCAGGATCAAGGTCGGCGCTGCCACCAAAAGTACCGGCAGAGTATATATCGCCAGACGCATCAATTGCAATGGAGAAGCCAATATCGTTAGACGTACCTCCCATGTTTTTTGCCCACACAAAATTTCCAACGCCATCTAATTTTGAAATAAAAATATCATTAGCCCCCGCGCTGGTTAAGTTTACGGTTCCGGTTCCCGGATCAAAATCTACAGTTCCTCCAAAATATCCGGTAGTATAAACATTGCCGCTTGCATCAAGCGTAATTGCGTTGCCAACATCAAAAGTAGTGCTACCAAAATTTTTCGCCCAGGTAAAATTTCCATTGACATCCAATTTTGCAACAAAAATATCGTACAAACCGGTAGAAGTTAAATTTATTGTTCCTCCGTTTGGATCAAAATCAGACGTGCCATCAAAATAACCGGTAACGAACACATTGCCATTTGCATCAACAGCCATCGCTCTTCCAAAATCAGAAGTGACACCACCCATATTTTTTGCCCAGATAAAATTTCCCGAAGCATCATATTTTGTAACAAAAATATCTTCGTTACCATTCGAACTTACAGTTGTTGTGCCTGCACCTCCGTCGAAATCTACTGTACCTGAAAAATGTCCGGTTGTGTATACGTTACCTGAAGCATCTACTCCAATTGAATATCCATACTCATTTAAAGTATCTCCCATGCTTTTTGCCCAAACTAAATTACCACTGGGGTCAAATTTGGTAATGAAGATATCGTCACCACCACTTGAAGTTAAAACGGTCGTTCCTGCTCCGGGATCAAAGTCAAATGCGCCCTGAAACGAACCAGTAGTATAGACATTGCCTGCGTTATCGAGTGTAATGAACTGCCCACGCTCATTGCCGCTGCCGCCCATTTGTTTTACTGAATGAAAAGCAGGAACCTGCGCATGTAAAAATGCAAAAGCAAAAAGACAAGTTGTTGGTAGTAATAGTTTTTTCATGGTTTTTTATTTTGACCTTAGGTAAATATAATAAAAAGCTCCTTGTTTTTGATGGTTTTTCTGGTATTAAAAATAAGTCTAATTCTTTTTAATGTGCTTTTCTAAATATTTATCACTTGGCAATAACGCCTTTTGTATGCGACTGGCATAATTAATTGAATCTAGTATTTCTTTTTGTTTATCATCTACTAATTGTTTTTGCTCTTCAACTAATTTTTTTTGATTCTCAATTAACTCATTTTTATATAATAATTCTTTATTTATCTTTTGTTTTTGTCGATATCCTCTAAAAATTAGAATTGCTAAGATCAATACAATAATTAATCCTAAACTAATGGCTGTAATAATGTTGTTTTTATTTTGATTTTCTTTTTCATTGATAAGGTCTTTTTGTTGTTGTTCTGCTTTAGCTCTTTGTTTTTGTTTTTCTAACTCATTTTGAAATTTTTCGCGAATGGCGGCCTTTTTCACATCTTCACCACTCAATTGATCGCGAAGCTTAATGTATTTTAGATAATGAAGGTGCGCTTCTTTATAGTTGTTTGAGGCCGAATCAATTCTATACGCCATTTTTTCAGCGATCATGATGTCGCTTGCAGCGCCGCTTGCAGTGATTGTGATCAGAGCTTTATCTGAATAGGTTTTTGAATTTTTTAGATCATTTATTTCATAATAATCTTTTGCCAGTGAACTACTGGCTAACCATAATGCCAAATAATTATCCGGTATTTTTAAAGCAATATCATAGTTTTTTTGATGTTGTTCTATTGCTTTTGTATAGTTGCCTAATTGGGCGTCTACTGAGCCTAAAGCGTTTGTAATAAAGAACTTGATCCTAGAATCATTTGCTTCATCTGCTAATACGTAACCTTCATTATAAACTTTTAAAGCCTCTTTAAATTGTTGTTTTGCCTGATAAGCTTCACCTAAACTTAAATAGATCTCTGGC
The DNA here is from genome assembly GCA_016787785.1 of Bacteroidia bacterium. GTDB lineage: Bacteria > Bacteroidota > Bacteroidia > B-17B0 > Aurantibacillaceae > Aurantibacillus. Next base: position 658,959 of record JAEUTO010000006.1, read on the forward strand.
AATGTGTTTATTTCTTTTAATGAGCCATACCGTTCAATCGCTTTATAGTAATAATAAATTGCTTTATCATAATATTTTAACCTTGCGTACAATAAACCCATCAAATAGTAGCCTCTCGAGATTCTGCTTTTATCGCCAATTTCTTTTTCAATTAGTAAACCTTTTTCAAGATAGTCTTTTGCGCGAGCAGTGTCTCCCTGGTCGGCATATAAAAAGCCAATTTCTTTTATAAATCTTGCTATTCCTTTTTTATAGTTAGCATTTTCCCACATGGTCAGGCCTTTCTGCAATTCCTCAAGTTGACGAATAATATTGCCATCTCTTAAATAATAGTCCGCAAAAGAAACAATTGTGTTAGTAATTCCGGAAGTATCTTTCGCTTCTTTATAACTTGCTAGCGTTTTTTCTAAATAGTTAAAGTGGTTTTTTGAACCCGATTTTTCGGTTCTTTCATAGTAAACCGCCATTATTGCGAATATCTCAGCTTTTTGCTTTGAATACTTTCTTTTTAATTCTTGATCACTAGTGTTTTTAATTAAATTTTCCGCGGTTTTTACACCTGGCTCTCCGTACTTTAAATTATCATTAAGATCGCAGGCAATACAAAGAGAAAGGTGAAGTCGGAGCCGAGTAGAATCATGCTTGGCATTTTTAAGGCATAACTCAAGTGAATCAACAATTTTATTTTGAGCAAATACATTTGTGGTTAGCATAATTATGCTAAGCAAAATAAGTGTAAGCTTGTTTTTAATTTTCAAAATAAATATCTTTATTACATATAACCACCCATTTGGGTCTTTATTTTCTTTTTTCGTCTTCCACCACAATCTTTACGTGTTTTGCAGGATTCGGCTATGAGGCTGAAGAGGATTAAAAAAATAACCAGGTATTTACTTAGATGTCTCATTTTATAAATTTAATAAAAAAAGCCCCACATTTCTGAGAGGCTTCTTAATTATTTCGGATAAATTAAGCTTTTACATTCGCTCTAATGATATTTAAAGCGCCACCTGCTTTAAACCACTCAATTTGCTGAGCGTTATAAGTATGGTTTGCTTTAATTTCTTCTGAACTTCCATCCGCATGGTTTAACACAACGGTTAGTGGTTTGCCGGGAGCAAATTCAGTTAAACCTAAAATATCAATGGTATCATTTTCCTGGATCTTATCGTAATCTGCTTTATTGGCAAATGTTAAACCTAACATACCTTGTTTCTTTAAATTTGTTTCGTGAATACGTGCAAATGATTTTACCAATACAGCGCGTACTCCCAGATGACGAGGCTCCATTGCTGCATGCTCACGCGATGATCCTTCACCATAATTCTCATCACCAACAACAATAGATCCAATACCTTTTGATTTGTAATCGCGTTGTACTTTTGGTACCGAATCGTAAGCACCCGTTAATTGATTTTTTACTGTGTCTGTTTTTTCGTTAAAGAAGTTTACAGCACCTATTAACATGTTGTTTGAAATATTATCTAAGTGTCCGCGGAACTTTAACCATGGGCCGGCCATACTAATATGATCGGTAGTACATTTCCCTTTTGCTTTAATTAATAATTTTAAGCCTTTAAGGTTTACACCCTCCCAAGCTGCAAAAGGATCTAATAATTGTAAACGATCGCTCGTAGGAGAAACGTTTACACTTACTTTGCTTCCGTCAGCTGCCGGAGCCTGATAACCCGGATCATCAACTGCAAAACCTTTGGTTGGTAATTCATCACCGCTTGGCGCATCTAATTTTACTTTCTCGCCTTTTTCGTTCGTTAAATAATCAGTTAAAGGATTAAAAGTTAAATCGCCCGCAATTGCCATTGCTGTTACAATTTCAGGTGAGGCAACAAATGCATACGTGTTTGGATTTCCATCGGCACGTTTTGCAAAGTTCCTGTTAAATGAATGAATAATAGTATTCTTCTCTTGTTTCTCAGAACCCATCCTGTCCCACATGCCAATACAAGGTCCGCAAGCGTTAGTAAATACTTTCGCACCTATCTGATCGAACACATCTAAAAATCCGTCACGTTTAATTGTGAAGCGAATTTGTTCCGATCCCGGATTAATTAAATATTCTGATTTTGATTTTAAATTTTTTGTAGAAACCTGTTTTGCCAAACTAACAGCTCGTGAAATATCTTCGTAAGAAGAGTTGGTACATGAACCCAATAAACCTACCGAAATTTTTGTTGGCCATCCGTTTGCTAAAGCAGCTTCTTTTAATTTTGAAATCGGCGTTGCAAGATCCGGCGTAAATGGTCCGTTAACATGCGGCTCTAATTCTGATAAATTAATTTCAATTACCTGATCAAAATATTTTTCAGGATTTGCATATACTTCTTTATCTGCGGTTAAATGTTCTTTTACTGTATCAGCTAAAGCAGCAACATCAGCGCGGCCTGTAGCTTTTAAATAACGGCTCATGCTATCATCGTAACCAAAAGTAGACGTGGTTGCACCAATTTCTGCACCCATGTTACAAATAGTTCCTTTACCGGTACAACTCATTGAGGTTGCGCCTTCACCAAAATACTCAACTACCGCATCAGTACCACCTTTTACAGTTAAGATACCTGCTACTTTTAAGATAACATCTTTTGGAGCAGTCCATCCACTTAATTTACCGGTTAACTTAACACCAATTAATTTTGGCATTTTTAATTCCCATGCTAAGCCAGCCATTACATCGCAAGCATCCGCGCCACCAACACCAATAGCAATCATCCCTAAACCACCGGCGTTAACCGTGTGCGAGTCGGTACCAATCATCATTCCACCGGGGAAAGCATAATTCTCTAATACCACCTGATGAATGATACCAGCACCCGGTTTCCAAAAGCCAATACCATATTTATTGGCTACCGAACCTAAAAAATCAAATACTTCTTTACTTTCTTTATTCGCAAAGGCAAGATCCTCATTAGCACCATTTTTAGCAGTAATTAAGTGATCGCAATGCACTGTTGAAGGCACAGCCACTTTAGGGCGACCCGATTGCATAAATTGTAACAAGGCCATTTGAGCCGTTGCATCCTGCATGGCTACTCTGTCCGGAGAAAAATCCACATACGATCTGCCTCTTTCAAAATTATCCGACTTTTGATCCGCATGTAAATGTGAATACAATATTTTTTCAGTAAGTGTAAGAGGACGGCCAATTAATTTACGGGCTGCTTCTACTTTTGATGGAAGGTTCTTATAAACTTCCTTGATCATTTCAATGTCAAATGCCATAGTATAGGTTGTTGATGTTTGTAAAATTAAAAATAGACTTCTAAGGTAAATATTAATTAGGAATTTTAAAAGATAAAGAGGCGAAATATTTTTATTCTGCTCAATGCCCTACTATTATTGAGTTTTGGAGGGGCATACCAAAGTTAAAAAGTACAAATTTTTATTATTTCAGTACTTTATCAACGCCCAATCCAAATAAAGAGAAATCGTATTTTACCGGATCTTTCGGATCAAATTGTCTTAAAACAGAAGTGATTTCTTCTACTGCCTGCCAATCGTTTTGACTACGTTTTAATAAACCCAAAGTGCGACTCACGTTACCCGTATGCACATCCAACGGAAGACAAAGGTCTTTTGCGCGGATGTTCTTCCAAATGCCAAAATCTACACCTTTTTTATCATCGCGCACCATCCATCGCAAGAACATACATATTCTTTTAGCACTTGATTTTTGCATCGGGTTCGAAATATGTTTTTCCGATCGAGAAAGATGCGTTGTATCTAAAAATAAATTCCTGAAACTTACAATGTTGTATTTTAAATTTTGATCTGTTGGTGCTATCTTATTTTCAAAAGCACCTTCCAAACCGTTATGTTTAGTGTAAATGTTTTTTAACGACTGTAAAAAGAAAACACAGTCTTTACCATTAAAAGTGCGGTGCACAAATTTTTCAAATGGTTTTAATTCTTTTTTTGAATGCTCTAAAATAAATGCGTGGGGTGAATTATCCATCCAGGTCATTAATTTTGTAGCGTTATTTATGATGGACTTGCGATTGCCCCAGGCTATAGTAGCAGAAAGAAAAGCAGCGATCTCGATATCTTCTTTTTTTGTGAATTGATGAGGAATGCAGATGGGGTCGTTTTCAATAAATGAGCGATTATTATATTTTATATAACTCTCATTTAAAAGGTCTAAAATTTCTTGTTTTATTTTTATCACGCTTCCCTAATTCCTGTTATCTACGCACTATTGTAATTGATTAATATCCATTTTTTTTAATTTGGGATTTATTCTGTCAATACCAAGTACAACAAGTATTGTCATTGTGCCGCCAAAAATAATAGAGGGTACAAGCCCCATTAGTTTGGCTGCAAATCCACTTTCAAAGGCCCCAATTTCGTTACTACTGCCAATAAAAATATTATTTATTGCTGCTACTCTTCCGCGCATATTGTCCGGTGTCATCAATTGTAAAATGCTGTGACGAACAACTACACTCACGTTGTCAAAGGCTCCGGTCATAAACAACATACCGCAGGCAAGCCAGTAATTGGTGCTAATTGCAAACAAAATTGTAAACACACCAAAAGCAATAACCGACCACAACAGGGCTATACCGGCTTTTTTTGCGGGCGGATATGCCACCATGATCAATGCAGATACAATGGCGCCAATAGCAGGAGAGGTTCTTAAAAGACCGTATGCTTCTGGACCCATATGTAAAACCTTGTCGGTAAATGCAGGAATTAAAGCTACTGCGCCACCAAACAAAACGGCAAATAAGTCAAGTGAAATAGCACTTAAAACCATTTTTTTCTCAAACACAAATTTCAGTCCTAGTTTCATGCTTTCAAAAACACGCTCTTTTTTTTCGCGGTTTTGAGGCGCGCCATCGTTCTTAATTTGCCAGATAAAAAATAAAGCAAATAAAAAGAAAACTACTTCAGTTGCATGGCAGAAGCTGGCGTTTAATTTATTATTGTAACCATATATAATTCCAGCTAATACGGGGCCTAAAATTGCACCGGTGTGCCATGCCGTGCTATTCCAGGTGGCCGAATGTGTATAGTATTTACGGGGCACTATCTGGCTCATAAAAGGATTGGTAACTGCACCTAAAAAAGCCCGTATAATTCCAAAAAGAAATACGATTACAAAAAGGGCGGTCATTCCCATATTTTTAAGTAAAGAAATTAAGGGTTCTGAGTTAAGGAAAAGAAACAAAGCGCCTGTCATTAACAAAATGGTACAAATAATAATGATCTTCTTTTTATGAACAATATCGGCCACATGGCCGCTAAAGAGGGAGGTAATTATAAAGGGAATAGCTTCTGTTAAGCCAATTAAACCAAGGTAGATCTCTTCTTTTGAATGTTCGTAGTAGATCTGCAGATAAATGGTACTAAACTGCATTTGGATGGCCAATGTTAAAAACAGCCTTACTAAAATAAATAGCCTGAATTCCTTTATTTTAAATATCTCTACAGATTCCGATTTTGCCAGTGCCATATATTTGTTCAAAATTAGTGAAGAATTTTAACAGTTTCTAATAATTGGGCTTTGTAATGGGAATCAATTTTGTATTTTAGCGTGCCGTGGAAAACAGCGTTAAACACTTAACCATTAAATCGTTATCGGAAGATGATCGCCCAAGAGAAAAATTGGCGACACTTGGCCGCCAAAATTTGAGCGATGCCGAGTTAATAGCAATTATTTTGGGCTCCGGAAATAAAAACGAAACCGCAGTGCAATTAGCACAGCGCATGCTGTCTGAGAATAAAAATAATATTAATCAGTTGGCAAAGCTGAGTTTGGCCGAACTAAAAAAGTTTAAAGGAGTAGGAGAAGCAAAAGCGATTACTATTGCCGCAGCCTTTGAGCTTGCAAGAAGAAGAACTGATATAGATACGCTTCAAAAAGTTAAGATAACTTCCAGCGCAGTAGCATACCAGATCTTGCAAAAACGTTTAAGCGATCTGCCTCACGAAGAATTTTGGGTACTGATATTGAACAGGGCTAATCAGGTTATTAAAGAAGAGAATTTAAGTAAAGGCGGCATATCCGGCACTGTTGTAGATATAAGATTGATATGCAAAGCAGCAATTGAGAACAATGCCAGCGGAATAGTTATTGCGCATAATCATCCAAGCGGCCAGTTAACGCCAAGCCAGCAGGATAAAAGTATTACAAATAAATTAAAAGAAGCATTAAAAACCTTTGAGATACCATTGTTAGATCATTTAATAATTGGAGATCAGAAGTATTTAAGTTTTGCAGACGAAGGGTTACTTTAGTTGATAAACGACATATGATAGAAAACGCAAGATAAATTGCGCTTAAGAATTTAAAGAATAGATGATAAAGATAGTTACAATCATTGGTGCCAGGCCTCAGATCATTAAAGCAGCGGCTTTAAGCCGCGCAATAAAAAATAAATATACAGGGCAGATAAAAGAAATTATCGTTCATACGGGGCAACATTACGATGCAAATATGAGCCAGATATTTTTTGACGAACTTGGAATCCCTATGCCCGACTATAATTTAAATGTTGGCAGTGGCGGGCATGGAACGCAAACTGCAACAATGATCACTGGTATTGAAGAAATTTTATTAAAAGAAAAACCCAATGGTATTGTATTGTATGGCGATACAAATTCAACATTAGCGGGCGCATTAGCAGCAATAAAAATTCATGTGCCAACAATACATATTGAAGCAGGATTACGTTCTTACAATAAGGCAATGCCCGAAGAGATCAACCGCATTATGTGCGATCATGTAAGTACTTTTTTATTCTCGCCAACAAAAACCGGAGTAACTAATTTAATAAAAGAAGGATTTAATGTGCGTAATATTCCACCATTCAATGCCAATAATCCAAAGGTGTATCACTGTGGTGATGTAATGTATGATAATAGTCTTTATTTTAGCGAAGTTGCTGAAAGTAAGACAACCATTCTTGAGAAATTAAAACTTAAAAAAAATAATTTTATTTTAGCAACCATTCATCGTAATAATAATACCGATGAGCCAAAACGCTTAAACGCGCTGTTTAAAACTCTAAATGATATTTCTAAAGAAAATAAGTTAGATGTTGTTTTGCCACTGCACCCAAGAACGGCAAAATTATTAGAAACGAATCTTAAAAGTGAATTATACGCTGATGTAAAGGCAAACAACCAATTTAAAATTACAGAACCCGCATCGTTTTTAGAAATGGTGGCCCTTGAAAAGAATTGCAAATTAGTTATGACAGATAGTGGTGGCGTGCAAAAAGAAGCATTTTATTTTGAGAAGACCTGCATTATTCTACGTCCAGAAACAGAGTGGGTGGAGTTGGTAGAGAATGATGTGGCTATTGTTGCCGATGCGAATGAAGAAAAGATCAAAAAAGCTTTTGATGTATTGAGCACGAAGAAAGATCTTAAATTTCCTAAGCTTTATGGCGACGGACATGCAGCTGAATTTATCTGCGGAGAAATAATTAAATACATATTATAAATTTTTGAAAATAAAATTAAATATAGTTTTCTTTACGTTGCTCTTAAGTTTATTAAGTGTTACTGCTGTATTTGGGCAAAAAACAAAACATAAAACAAAGTCCTTCGCGGTAACCAATAAAGAAAAAGACAATAGGGGAAGAACAACACGATCAAAATCCGGCGCGATCAAAAGAAAAGGCGCAGATAAATTTTGGATAATAGGTATTGGTGGCAATGTGGTAGATGACGATGGCAGCCCTTTTAAAAAACTGTTTAACGTGCTGCCAAGATGGAATGTAAGGCCATATCCAACCAGATTAACAGTTGAGCGCTCTTTAAATCAAAGCTTCAGTGTTGAGGGCGCTTTTAATTTTAACACGTATAAACCCGTTAAGATCATTAATAATGAAGTTGGCCGCGCGGGGATATTTCTTTCGATGGATGTGAACATGAAGAATGATCTAAATTCGGACGGTTGGATTAATCCGTATGTTATTTATGGTGTTGGCGGCACATTTCGAACCGTGCGTGTATTGCCAATTGGTGGCAACTTAAATATCGGTTTTGGCTTTAATATTTGGTTTACACGTTCTTTTGGAATTAATTTTCAAAGTATTGCAAAATTTGGTGTTAGCACAAGATTTCCAAGAAGTTCATCTAATTATTTGCAACATTCTACCGGCCTTGTTTTCAAGATACAAAAAGGTGGAAAAAATCCATTTATCAAACCACGCTACAAGTGGATTCACAGAAATAACATAGGAAGAGAAAGGACCTGATAAATTTAATTCAGAAAAACTATTTACTGTGAATAGTTGTTTTAACCGCAAATTTGGATGGCGTTAAAGAGTATACTTTATCCAACACAACTAATAAAATACAAAGTACAATAAAGGCAATAGCTTTTTTAATATAAGTACTTCTATGTCTTTTTAATGCAATTTCTGTCATCTTACCTAACAATACGCAAAAGGCAGGGAAATGGTTGGGTATATGCTTTTCAACAGCATATAAACATCTAAATAGTTTAGATTGTATTAAATTGTTAATTGAACTGTGATTTTAACAAAAAACCCCGATCTCATTTCTGAAACCGGGGTTTTATTTAAGATATAAGATTTATTATGCTTCTTTCTTTTCTACCATACCTTCTGGTTTTGGTAAAAGAACTTTACGGCTTAATTTTATTTTTTTGGTTTTAGGATCATCACCAACATATTTTACTTCAATAACATCACCTTCTTTTAAAACACCTTCTAAAGTATCAATACGTTTCCAATCGTACTCGCTAATGTGTAATAAACCATCTTTACCTGGCATGATCTCTACAAATGCACCGTAAGGCATTATTGTTTTTACTTTAGCCTGATAGATATCGCCAACTTCAGGAACGGTTACAATGCCTTTAATACGCTGTTTAGCAGCAGTAACATCAGTAAGGTTAGTTCCAAAAATTTCAACAACACCAGTTTTATCAACTTCAGTAATTACAATTGTAGTGTTGGTTGCTTTTTGCATTTCCTGGATCACTTTTCCTCCTGGTCCGATAATGGCGCCAATAAATTCGCCTGCAATTACAATTCTTTCAAAACGCGGTGCGTGCTCTTTGTAATCTTCACGAGGTTTATCTAATGCTTTCAACATTTCATTCATAATGTGTAAACGTCCAACTTTAGCTTGTTCCATAGCTTTTGCCATTACTTCGTAAGGTAAACCGTTTACTTTAAGATCCATTTGCACGGCAGTAATTCCATTTACTGTACCACAAACTTTAAAATCCATATCACCTAAATGATCTTCATCACCTAAGATATCTGATAGAATTGCGTAATCACCTTTCTCATCTGTAATTAAACCCATTGCAATACCTGCAACCGGGTTAGCAATTTTTACACCGGCATCCATTAAAGCTAATGTACCTGCGCAAACGGTTGCCATACTGGATGAACCGTTACTTTCTAAAATATCACTTACAACACGAATGGTGTAACCAGTATCCATTGGTACCACTTTTTTTAAAGCGCGTAATGCTAAATTACCATGTCCAACTTCTCTGCGACCAACGCCACGGTTAGGTTTTGCTTCACCAGTACTAAAGCCCGGGAAGTTGTAATGTAAAATAAAAGTTTCTTCGCCGCTATTAAAAGCACCGTCAATTCTTAATTTATCTAATGGTGTGCCTAAAGTTACAGTAGTTAACGATTGCGTTTCGCCACGTGTAAACACAGCGCTACCATGTGGAGTAGGCAGGTAACCAACTTCTGCCCAGATAGGACGGATATCGGTTGTTTTACGACCATCCAAACGTACTTTCTCATCTATTGCTAAACGACGAACAGCAACGTATTCAACTTCGTGATAATATTTATTTATTAAAGCTTCTTTTTCTTTTAACTCTTCGGCAGAATATTGTTTTTTAAACTCTTCTAAAGGTGCTTTAAAATTGGCTTTACGGTTATTTTTATTTGGATCTAATTTTTTAGCAGCGGCATAAACAGCATCGTAAGTTTCCTTCATTACCTTTGCTTTTAAGTCTGCATCATTCGTTTCGTGATTGTATTCGCGCTTTGGTTTTAAACCTGCTTTTACTGCAAAATCATTAACAGCTTTTATCTGAAGTTTAATAGCTTCGTGAGCAAATTTAATAGCTTCTAACATTTCTGCTTCGCTAACTTCTTTCATTTCGCCTTCTACCATAGCAATATCAGTAGCAGAAGCGGCAACGATCATTTCTAAAGTATTACCAACTAATTGCGTTTTTGTTGGATTGATAACTAATTTGCCATCGATCTTAGCAACGCGAACTTCGCTTATTGGTCCGTTAAACGGAATATCACTTACTGCAATTGCAGCAGAGGCAGCCAAGCCTACTAAAGCATCCGGTAAATTTTCTTTATCAGAAGAAATTAATGATAACATTAATTGTGTATCGGCATGATAATCTTCAGGAAATTGCGGGCGTAAAGCACGGTCAACAATTCTTGAAATTAAAACTTCATAATCAGATAATTTTGCTTCGCGTTTAAAAAAACCTCCCGGGAAGCGGCCTGTAGAGGCATATTTTTCCTGGTAATCAACAGTTAAAGGTAAAAAGTCAACTCCTTCTTTTGCTTCTTTGTTACTTACAATTGTAGCTAAGATCATGGTATCGCCAAATCTTAATACTACAGCTCCATCAGCTTGTTTAGCTAACTTTCCTGTTTCTAATGATATCATACGACCATCGCCGATATCAAATGTGTGTGTTGTTCCTATTTGTGACATATTTGTTTGTTTTTTGTGTTCCGACGTTTTCGGAACGGATTTATATTTTGTTTTTTTGTTTCCTAATAAAAAAGGCATTTCGAAAAAAATTCGAAATGCCCCCTTCTAATAATTCTGCACCGTAAAAATTATTTACGGATATCTAATGTTTTGATGATAGCACGGTAACGCATTAGATCGTTTTTCTTTAAATAATCTAATAACGCACGACGCTTACCTACTAAGTTCAATAAAGAACGTTGTGTACCAAAATCTTTTTTGTTGTTTTTTAAATGACCAGTTAAATGATCAATACGTAGAGTAAATAACGCGATTTGCGATTCTGAGCTCCCGGTATTTTTTTCAGCCCCTCCGTGTTTTTTGAAAATGTCTTTCTTTACTTGTGATGATAAATACATTGTTGTCGTTTTTTTTAAGGATACAAAGATAGCATTATTTAAAGAAGTCCAAAAATTATTTGCCTAATTCTTCACTATTTTAGACACTTTTATAGCTTTTTCGCCCTCTTTTATATAAACAAAATAGATCCCTTTTGCCTCATTATTTAAGGAAATTATGTTGTTTTCAGATGTAACTACCTGTTTTTTAACTAAAACGCCCAAATCCGAATAAATTTCTATTACCACGCTTTGTTCAAGATTGGCAATATTTACATCAAATACACCATTTGTTGGGTTTGGGAAAATACTGATGTTACTGCTTGAAAGCGAATTTAGCTCTAAACCCGCACATACGGCCACCGTTACTAAAGTGGATGAGGTACAGCCATTAACAGGATTTGTAACATAGATCGTATAAGTACCTGCCAGATTTACAACGGTCATAGAAGATGTAAATGATGAAATGGTTGCCGTTGGAGGCACGGTCCACGAATAAGTAAAACCTGTAGTTGGACCTGTAAGTACAGGGAAAATAGTAGCCGTTGGAGAAGGACAATTAATATTAAATGGAGAAGGAGAACTTACCACCGGGTAAAGAATGTTACTTGAAACAATTTTATTTGCTATTGATGTACAACCATTATTAAGATCTTTTGCAATAAAAGTATAGGTGCCCGGAGTATAAGCAACATAAGAAGAAGAATTTGCGAGGGAGGCCTGAGGAGCAGGGCCGTACCAGGCAAGTCCGGTAACTGGTAATATAGGACTAAACACCGGCGGAACATTACTTGTGCTTGCATTAGTTAATATTGCGGTTGGCGTGTTACATGAAAGTGATGGGTTTGAAGGAAATATGGAAACAGTAGGTGCTGCAACATTTTGATACATGGTTAATGATTGTGATCCTGTACACATGTTTGATAGATTCATGATCGTTAATGTATAAGTAGATACAACAGTATTTGTAGTTAAAGAAGTTGATGAGACTGTAATTGTGTTTGATACTATTGGCGAACCAGGACCTGGAAATGCCCAGCTAAATGCAGCATTTGAACCTGTAGTTGCTCCTGTTAAAATAACGCTTGGTGTATTGCAGGATAAGGTTTGTGTTGGCGCATTCACACTAACATTTGGTGTAAATGTATTTTGAATAACAGAAATTGGAATTTTAGTTTCACATGCATTTGTATTATCGTGAACGATCACAGTATACTGCCCTGGTGTATTGTAGGTATATGTAGCAGAACCACCAAGTGTATATCCGGGTCCGACAAATGATGGTGCTAAAATAGTATAAGATACTGGTCCACCCGGAACAGGCGCTGTTGAAACATTTGAAATATTAATAGTGGTTACACTTGTTGAACCGCAGCCAAGGGTAAATTGAGTTGGACTTGTAATGGAATAAGTTGGAAATCCACTTAACGAAGTAACTGTAATTGTTTTGCAGGTACTGCAACCATTAATGTTATTGGTTAAGCAATAATTATAAACTCCTGGACCAGTTGTTGTATAAATTGAAACGGTACCATTGCTTATTGCAGAGCCTGTTGAGAATGGAGAAAGATATGAGTGAGTAACATTGGTCATTGTACTGGTTGTAATACCCGTAAATGTTGCCGGTGCCCCTGAACAATTAACAGTTTGTACCATTGGTATAACTGTTGAGGTTGGCACGGTTGTATTTACACCAACACTATAAACCTGCGTTACGCTAAAACTGTTAGCAACATTAAAAGCTATAACTGTATAATTACCCGGAACACTAATAATAACATTAGTTCCCGAAAGTGATGCAGGGCCTGTCCACGCATAAGTTAAAGGTGAAATGGTTGTGTTAATCACACCCGCCAAAACATTAACACTTGGATAACTACAAGTTATGCTGTTTGATCCTGAAACATTTGTAAAAGTTAAAGCAGGGGCCTGCGCTTTTATAGTTAAAGAAAAAATAAAAGCAATTAAAAATGGTAGAAGTTTCTTCATTAGTTTTTTTAAATCGGTCAAATGTAACGATTAAACAAATTGAATTTTTTGGAATTTGCTACCTGTGCATTTTTTGGCTCTGGTTTAACCCTTCTGCTTTATATCTGGCATAAAAAAGCCCTTACTTTTTTTGTAAGAGCTCTTAAAAAACTATGTAGATCTAAATTATTGTTTTACGATTTTAGAAACGTGAACTGTTTTATTATTCTCAGTCACATAAATAAGATAAACACCATTTGATTGATCATTTAAATTAATTTCATTTTTTCCATTGCTTATATTTTGAGTTTTCACTTTCGCTCCAATAACATTATGCACCTCAATACCAGTAGTCCCGTTTGAATTAGTTATATCTAAAATAAACACACCATTAGTTGGATTAGGGAAAATACTTATTAAGGCAGAAGAACCTGTGTTTTCCTGAATACCCACACATGCATTTACGGTTTGTATTAGTGTTCTTGTATGTGTACAACCAAAATTGTTCATGCCAACTATGGTATAAGTTGCTGATACTGTTGGCGAACTAACCAACGAAGGAGAATTAACAACAGTAGATGTAAAAATACCTACCCCGGGATTAGTATAGAAAGTGTAGCTTGAAGTGCCACCTGCAGTTAGTGTAGTAGTTTCCCCAGAACATATAATGCTAGGAACGTTTACCGCTGTGATTGTTGGATTTGGATTTACTATTAAATTAATACTTTGTGTTCCTACGCAACCAAGTGAATTGGTTCCTGCAATTGAATATGAAGTTGTTACTGATGGTGTAACATTAATATTGATCGCATTTGATCCTGTGCTCCAGGTATAAGAATTAGCACCACTCGCTAAAAGATTAGCAGTATTGCCTAAACAAATCGCCGTAGGACTACCAATACTTATATTTGGAATATTCATTGCAACAGCAACCGTGCCTGTACTATTACATCCAATACTATTGGTTCCCACCACACTATAAGTAGTGGCAACAGTCGGGTTAGCAGTTGTTACAGTAGTTGTAGCTGCAGTACTCCAGGTATAAGTATTTCCGCCGCTTGCAGTTAAGCTAACGGGGCTTCCAGGGCAAACAGCTGTGGGACTTGCAACTGCAGTTATAGTTGGCGAAGGGTTAATTGCCAGGGAAATAGAAGCGCTTGCCAAACAACCAACACTATTCGTTCCAACAACAGAATATGTTGTTGCAACAGTCGGAGATACCGCGATAGTTGGTGATATGGGACCTGTACTCCATGTATATGTGCTGGCACCAACACCGCTTAACGTAATAGATGCACCATCGCAAACAACAGACGAGGGGCTTGTAGCACTTATTGTTGTTGTATGTGCGAAAATGCCATCAATTTCAAAATAACCTAAATTCTGTGTTAAGCTGCTTATAAAACCACCGCCAATAACAGAGGTGTAATAGATCGTACTTGGTACATAAGGCGCCGTGGATGCTGCTACCGGAAAATAACCAGTAACAGAGTTGGTAGGTTGCGCCAAGCCAATGTAATAGGTTCCTGCTACTAAATTTTGCGGCGTCATGGTAAATGTTTGTATTAAGCCATACATGGGAGCAGTTATGGTAATTGTATTTGTAGTAGCTAATATAACACCACCTGAATTCATTAATACGGCGTAAACAGCGTTACCGGCGTTTTGTGTTGCAGAACCAATTCTCACCCCAATGGCATTTAACGTAGATGCAATTGGGGTTACCATTCTACTGGCTATAATTCCGGATGCAGTGTTAAAACCGACTGAGCTTGAAAAGATCTGGCTCGGTTGCATCTGACACCAGGTATTACATGTTACACTTTGTGTATATACTTTTAGGTCATTTAAAGTGTTTTGGTCTGGCAAAGTGGAAACCGATATAGTATTTATACCACCGGCAGTTGGATTAAAAGATGCAAAATTAACTTGAATGCTTGATCCGGCAGCTAACGTAGAAATTGTTTGCGTGTTTGCAAAGGTATTTGCACCGCCGATATTTAGCGCAACAGGAATGTTGTTTAATACACCACTACTCGCATTTTTAATTACTGCGCTTACGATGTGCGGCGAATTAAAACTTCCAACAACTTTACCCGGCGCAATTATACCAGTAACCTGAACATCATTGGTAGCTGAGTTAACAGCGCCAAAAATAAAACAAGGTCTGAAATTAGTATTACCTAAAATGGTTGGAGCAGGAGCAATAGCTGCAGCTGCACTAGCACCACCAACCGGCATTGTGTTATCTGCTGCGTATGTTGCAAAGCCGCTACTGTATGGTCCTGCACAAGCCCAATCAAAGGCTACATATATTCCACCACCGGTGTATGTAAATGTAGGTGCCAATGCAAGATTGATAGATGTTGTTCCTGCAGAAACAGGAATTGTCATATTACCATTATACACTGTGGCCATACCTGTAATTGCAGTAGCCCAAGAAGTACCTTTTAAATAACTAAGGTCAGTAGTATTTTGAAGATATACAGTAAAACTTCCTGTTACCGGAGCTCCTGTTACACCTGTTGTAAGAGTGAATCCAAGTGAAGAAACATTTGTACCTGTTACTAATGCGGTTAATTCTGAAGCGGGTACAAGATAACAACCTCTTAAAAAAGCGTGAGATGCATTACCGTTTGGAGCTCTTGATTGAGTAGTTGCACCATTACCCACGGGAGCAACTATTGAAAGATTTGCCTGGCCAAAAACTGAACTCAGACTTGTTAGCAAAGCAAATAAGATCAAGTAGATTTTTTTCATGTTTTTTAATTTTGTATATAAATATATAAAAATTTTTTATTCGTCTAACATTTTTAACGTTTGGGCGAAAAGTATCTGTAACGATGCAGGTCACAATTCATAAGGCTTTTAGGCATTTGATAAAATAAAAAAAGCTTCCCGTAAGGAAGCTTTTTATTTAAAAAACATGTTGTGATTATTTTTTTGCATCTGCCAAAAATTGGGCAAGACCAATATCCGTTAAAGGATGTTTTAATAACGCTGTGATTGCGCTTAATGGTGCGGTTATAACATCTGCTCCAATTTTAGCACATTCAATAATATGCATTGGGTGACGAACACTCGCTGCTAAAATTTCAGTTTCATAACCATAGTTATCATAAATGATACGAATGTCTTCGATCAGGTTTAACCCATCTGTACTAACATCATCTAGTCTTCCAATAAATGGCGACATATAAGTAGCTCCCGCTTTTGCAGCCAATAAAGCTTGTCCCGCAGAGAATACTAAGGTGCAATTGGTTTTAATTCCTTTTTCAGTAAAATACTTAATGGCTTTAACTCCATCTTTTATCATTGGTATTTTTACAACAATACGAGGATGTAGTTTTGCCAAAGCTTCACCTTCTTTCACCATTCCGTCAAAATCAGTCGAAATAACTTCAGCACTTACATCACCTGTAACAATATTGCAGATGTCTACATAATGTTTTAAAATATTTTCCTGGCCTTTAATACCTTCTTTAGCCATAAGCGAAGGGTTAGTAGTTACACCATCCAAAACACCAAGATCTTGTGCTTCTTTAATTTGAGCCAGGTTGGCCGTATCGATAAAAAATTTCATAGTTAAATAATTTTTGCAGGCATAAAGTTATGCAATTGATAAAGAGTTCTCAGAAAATACTATTAACACTTAGCTTGATTTGTAAACACTATACGTTACAATTTTGCGCACACACCCAAGCGGTACTCCAGGCACTTTGAAAATTAAAACCGCCGGTAATACCATCAATATTTAATACCTCTCCGCAAAAAAATAAGTTTGGTACCAGTTTACTTTGCATAGTTTTAAAATCTATTTCTTTCAAATTAACGCCACCACAGGTTACAAATTCTTCTTTAAAAGTAGTTTTGCCTTCCATTTTAAATTCGCTGTTACAAAGCTGTTCGGTTAATTTATTTATTTGCTTGTAACTTATCTCGGCCCAGGGCTTAGTGTTATCAATAGTTGCTGAGTTACATAAAAACTCCCACAACCTTTTTGGAAGATCAAATAATGGGTTTGTATGTGGAAGTGCCTTGTGTTTTTCTTTTTGAATTTGTTTTAAAACAACATCTACCTCGTTTGGTTTTAACGGAAATACCCAGTTCACAAAAATGCCGGCACTATAATGTAACTCATAAAACTCTTTTGCAGCAAATGCCGAAAGCTTTAGAACGGCAGGGCCGCTCAAACCCCAGTGAGTAATTAAAACCGGCCCGCTATAATTTAATTTAGAGCCGGCAATTTTTACCTGTGCGTTTTGCACGCTAATTCCTTGCAGATCTTTTTTTATTTCCTCGTGAGGTAAATTAATAGTAAACAAACTTGGAATCGGCTCATCAATTACGTGACCAAGATCTTTAATTATTTGATACGCAGAAAGTTTGTTGTGCCCTCCCAGCGCACAAATAACAGCGTCTGCCGAATAGGTGTTACGATCGGTATTTATTATAAAAAGGTTTTCTTTTTTTTGGATGGACAAAACATCACATGACGTTTTTATTTCAATACCAAGTTCTGAGGAAAGCTTTAAAAAAAGATCAACTATGGTTTGACTGCTGTTGGAGTAGGGAAACATTCTGCCATCTTCCTCAGTTCTTAAAACAACGCCTTGTTGCCGGAACCATTCAATAGTTTCTGTTACACTAAATTTTGAAAACACTTGTTGTAACTCTTTATTTCCTCTCGGATAATTTTTTACCAGTTCTGAATTTTCAAAACAATGATGAGAAACATTGCACCTGCCGCCACCCGAAACCTTTACTTTTGAAAGTAATTTATTTGTTTTTTCTAAAATGGTAATAGCGTAATTTGGTTGGCGCATGGCTAAATTAATAGCTGCAAAAAAACCTGCTGCGCCTCCGCCTATTACAATTATGTTTTTTTTTGTTTGAATGATCTATGGTTTAATAGCCCTTGTAATTTCTCTTTTGCCGCTCGGACCAGGTAATGCTTCAACAATAAAACCCGTTTGTTTTAAAGTACGTTTAACTTCTCCTTTGGCGCAATATGTAATTATACTACCTTTTTGTGGTAATACATTATATAATTTATCAAATACGGGTTTTTGCCACATGTCGGGCGCTGCTGCGGGTGCAAAAGCGTCGTAATAAATTAAATGCGCCTGCGGCAAAGTTGGCAGATCATGAATGTCTTTTTGAAGTTTACTGATCTTAAAAAATGGATTTAGTGTTATTTGTTCTTCCCATTCACTAGCCATTATCCTTTCAAACTGATCTTCTTCAAGCGTTTTTACAAAAGATGAATAATTTAGTTTTTTGTAAAGTTCTTTTGGTACAGGATTTTTTTCGATAGCGTAATAATGAATATTCAATTTTTGTAATGTAGCCTCTTGTAGGGTTAAAAGTGCGTTTAGACCGGTGCCAAAGCCTATTTCAATAATGTTTATAGAGTTACCAAAATAAGACATTGATGGTACCAATCCATGGTTGATATAAATGTGTTTACTTTCTTCAACAGCGCCAAATTTAGAATGGTAGGTGGCATTCAATTCTTTGTTCAAAAGCGTTGTCGATCCATCGTTGGTATTTACAACTTCAAGCTGCATTTATTTTTTCTTTTTACTGTAAATTAAAAATAACAGAACCGGTAGTAAAAAAATATCAGCAAGTACAGCAATTATTACTGTTATACAAATTAAGAAGCCAAAATAAAATGTGCTTTGAAAATCACTGGTCATAAGTGTTACAAAGCCACCTAATAAAATAAAAGTGGTTAAAATAATGGGTTTACCTGTTTCAAAATAGGTGCGCTTAAAGGCATACATTAAACTTTTGCCATAGCCTAATTCAATTTTCAATCGCGAAATAAAATGTATGGTATCATCGGTTGCTATGCCAAATGCAATACTAAAAACTAATGAAGTTGCTGCTTTTAATTCAATACCGGCGTAACCCATTATGCCGCCAATAATAACTAATGGTATAACATTTGGTAATATAAAAACCAGCACCATTCGCCAGCTGCGATGAAGAAAAAATGTAAGTATTCCAATAACTAATAACGAAAATAAAAAGCCCTGTGTCATGTTATTTACCATATACTCGTTATTTCTGTCAATTAAATGAGCAGCTCCTGTAATTTCGAATTGTAATAAATTGCTGTTCACATTTTTTTCTATAAAGGCAATTAAATTAAGATTGTGTTGGGTAGCCTGCAAACTTCCCATGTCCCTGATCTTCGCACTGATCCTGGTCTTTAAACCATCTGTGGTTATTAAACGTTTTACATCCCTGTTCTTTTTATTATTCTTTAATTGTTGTGAAATTGGCTCGTAATCTTCACCGCTTGGAAATTTTAAACTATAATCATTGTTAGAATTTTGATAAATAGATTTTACTAAACTTGAAGGGGACAGTAAAAAACCTGCATCATATTCTTTGCGAATAAATTCATCTACTTTATTTAATTCTGTTATTACCTCGTAATCCCAAACCGATCTGTTCTTGTCTTTTACCGTAATTAATATTTCAAAAGGTCTTACACCACTGTAGTTCTTATCAAAGAACATAAAATCCTGTTTTATTTTTACTTTATCGCTGAGGTCTTCCAACAAAATATTATTTACTCTTATTTTGGTGATGCCAATTACAGATAGGATAAGAATAACGCTTGTGATGACCAGTATTGTTTTTTGATGCCTGAAGATCCAGAACAAACCTGTGCGCATTAAATTATGGGTGCGGTTATTATTGCCGTGTACAGTAACCAATTTTTTTGGCGTAAAAAAATACAATAAAGCCGGAAGTAAAGTATAGGTTAATATAAAGGCTATGGTTACGCCAACGGAGGTATAAATTCCAAATTCTTTTATCGGTTTTATACTTGAAAATAGTAGCGATAAAAATCCTACAACGGTTGTTAGCAGAGTTAAAAAGGTTGGGAAACCAACCTCTTTTAAGATCAGCGGATAGATTTTTCCACGATCTGTACCTTTTGCTAATTCCTCAAAATACTTCGAGAAAAAATGCACAACATCACTCATACCCGCAATAAATATCATTGTAGGCAACATAACCGTCATAATATCTATCGATTTACCGCAGAGTTTCATTATTCCTAATGTCCATAAAATAGAAATAAGTACAATTACAACCGGCACGGCTATGCCATAAAGGCTTCTAAAACTGAACCATAAAAAAAGTACTATTACAACAAACGATAAACAAATAAAAACAATAAATTCTTTTTGCAGATTTTTGAGATATACGTTTTGAGCAAAGATCCTTCCAACAAAGTGGATCTCATCAAAATTAAATTCTTTTAAAGTGCGTTCAATACCGGTAGCCAACGAATCACTTTTTAGTTTGGATAAAAGATCATCTGTTTTTATGTAAATACTGATCGATTTTGCATTGAGCGGAAAAAACGAGCCTACTAAATGGCTAGACTGATAAATGTTTATGCTATCTTCTTTATAAAGTTCTTCGTCCTGAAAATGCAGAACACTAGTTTGCACCGGCACCAAACCTCCAAGAGAAAGGGTTTTTAAGTTAGTGGGTGACGTTACTCTTTGAACATATCTTAAGCGGGCCAATTGTTTTGTAAGGCTGTCAACTTTTAACAGGAAATCCTTTTTAAAAATGCCTTTATTATTTTCTACCGCAACAAGGGCAAACTCGTTATCGTACTCAAAGGTTTTGCGGTAATTATTATAAACCTCTAATTCGTGGTCTTCGTTTGGGAAAAAAGCCTCAAAATCATAATCAAACTTAATGTTTTGGAGCTTGTACACGCAGAAAAGAGAGAATACAAGAACAAAAACAATTATTATTAAATTATATGTTTTTTGATTTCTAATGAGCGCAAATTTACGTACTTATAAGTAAATAAAAACTTATATTTGAGTCTTGTTTAATTAAATTTTACATTCAACTATAAATTTATAATTATGCCAAAAGGAATTTATAAAATACCAACTCCGGTAAACGAGCCAATTAAAAGTTATGCATCGGGAAGTGCCGAACGTAAAGAGTTACAGGCCATGCTAAAAGAATTACGCAGTAAGGAACTAGATATACCAATGTATATTGGTGGCGAGGAAGTTCGCGGTACAACAAAGGTACGCCTTGCGCCACCACACGATCATAAACATACGTTAGGTCATTTTCATAAAAGCGAAAAACAGCACGTTGAAATGGCCATTAAAGCGGCACTGGCTGCAAAAGAAAAATGGCAGAATTTAAGCTGGGAGCACCGTGCCAGTATTTTTTTAAAGGCTGCCGAATTAATTGCAGGGCCATACCGCGCTAAATTAAACGCTGCCACTATGCTTGGCCAAAGTAAAAACGCTTTTCAGGCTGAGATAGATAGCGCCTGTGAGATAATTGATTTTTTAAGGTTTAATGTTCACTACATGATGGAGATCTATGCCGATCAGCCCATCTCTGGTCCGGGCGTTTGGAACAGGTTAGAGTGGAGGCCTTTGGAAGGATTTATTTATGCTTTAACGCCGTTTAATTTTACTGCAATTGCCGGAAATTTACCAACAAGTTGTGCCATGATGGGTAATGTGGTTGTTTGGAAGCCAAGTAATACGCAGGTTTACAGTGCTAATGTGTTAATGGAAATATTTAAAGCGGCAGGTGTGCCGGACGGTGTAATTAACTTGATCTACCCAAGCGGACCAGATGCGGCGGATGTTGTATTTAATCACAAAGATTTTGCCGGTATACATTTTACTGGTAGTACAGAGGTTTTTCAGAATATATGGCAAACCATTGGAAACAATATTCACAAATATCGTTCGTATCCCAGGATCGTAGGCGAAACAGGGGGCAAAGATTTTATAATGGCACATAGTTCGGCCGATGCAAAAGTACTCTCAGTGGCAATTTCGCGCGGTGCTTTTGAGTATCAGGGGCAAAAGTGCTCAGCAGCTTCACGCGCTTATATTCCAAGTAATTTATGGAACGAAGTAAAAACTTATTTGATTGCAGATCTTAAATCGATGAAAATGGGGCCCACTGAAGATTTTACCAATTTCATAAACGCTGTAATCGACGAAAAGAGTTTTGATAAATTGGCAAAATATATTGACGCTGCCAAAAACGATAGTTCTGTTGAAATTATAGCTGGTGGAAATTATGATAAGAGCAAAGGGTATTTTATTGAGCCAACTGTTATCGTTGCAAAAGATCCTAAATATATAACCATGTGCGAAGAATTATTCGGACCTGTGTTAACACTTTATGTATATGATGAAAAGAAATTTGAAGAAACTTTAGAGTTGGTTGATAGCACTTCTATTTACGCGTTAACAGGTGCTATTTTAGCGCAAGACCGTTATGCTATAGAACTGGCAACAAAAAAATTAAGCAACGCTGCGGGTAATTTTTATATAAACGACAAATGTACCGGTGCGGTTGTGGGTCAACAACCGTTTGGTGGAGCCCGAGGAAGCGGAACAAACGACAAAGCAGGCGCAAAGATCAATTTATTGCGTTGGGTATCACCACGCACTATTAAAGAAACATTTTCGCCGCCAACAGATTACAAATATCCATTCTTGCAGGCAGATTAATTTAAAATCTTTAAAACATAAAAGCAAGCTTGTTGTTAGGCTTGCTTTTTTTTATGCCATAAAAAGTATTAGTTTGAAGGGTTTTATTTTCCGATATTTGATCAGAAACCACAACAGTAGAAAAGCATCAAAAATATTTTTAACATATTATTTATTTTTTTAGCTAATTGTTTTTTTTGCCAAACTTACCTTGACACCGTTGCGGGTAAGATAAAAGAAGCAAAGAGTGATAGTATAAAAATAAACATCATTTATAAAGCTTCGATTGCTACAGAAAAATTAAAACAAGATCAGCTGGATTCGCTATACAATTTGATGCTTGAAACCGGTAAAAAGTCCGATAATAAAGCTATGCTTGCCTATGCGCTGGTGCAACAAGGCAGATGGCACCATATCCGAAAAGAACATAGTCAGGCACTTGCAAAACATTTCGACGCTTTAAAAGAAGCAGAAAAAATAAATTATATGTATGGCCGTGTGATTGCACATAATCGTATTGGTGCAGTTTACATGGATGACAAGAGTAATGATCTTGCCATTAAACAGTACCATTATTCGGTGCCGCTTGCCCTTGCGATAAATGATAGCGATGACCTTTCTGAAAACTATTCTGCATTAGGAACAGCTTATACAAATAAAAAGGTCTACGACTCGTCTTTGTTCTATCACCATAAAGCGCTTGATATTAGGTTGAAGAAATCAAGCAAAAAAAATCTGGCAAATACTTACAATAATATTGGTTTGGTTTACAAAGGCCTTAAAGATTATGATAAGGCCATAGATTTTTTAAGTAAGGCTTTAGAAGTAAGATTCGAGATAAAAGACAAGCGTGGTATTGCAGGAGCAAAAATAAATATCGGAAATGTTTTAAATCTTAAAAAAGATTATAACAAGGCGTTAGAGTATTTGCATCAGGGTACCGATCTTGCTTATGAAATAAAATACGGAGATTATTATTGCAACGGTTTATTAGGAATAAAGAACTCCTATTTTGGGTTAGAAAGATGGAAAGATTGCTGTGTCGCATGGGATATCTATAAGCAGGCCGCTGATTCTGTGAAGACAGAAAAAATAAAAAAAGATATTTTGGAGTTGGAAACAAAATACGACAGCGACAGAAAAGATACTGAGCTTAAATTAAAAGAAGAGCAGATCAAATTTAAAACCGAACAAAATTCTCAACAAAAAATTCTAATAATTGCGTCGTGCATTGCTTTGTTAATGGCTTTGGTAGCTGTTTTCTTTATTTATAGAAGTTTTAGGTTAAATAAAAAGAATGCGGTACAGCTGGCATTTAAAAATCATTTGATCGAAGAAAAGAATAAAGAAATAACAGATAGTATAAATTATGCCCGTTTAATTCAACAAAGTTTATTGGCATCCGAATCTATGCTTGATAACAATTTAAAAGAGCATTTTATTTTATACATGCCTAAGGATATTGTAAGTGGCGATTTTTACTGGGCCTCTGAGACAAATGAAGGGTTTTTATTAGCCTGTGTAGATTGCACCGGACACGGCGTGCCCGGCGCATTTATGAGTTTAATTGGTAAAGAAAATTTAGATAAGGCCATTGTAAAATCAAACAGTCCTAAACAAATTTTAAGCGAGTTAAATAAAGGCGTTAAAAGATCTTTGAATCAAAATAGTCAGGGCAGTAGTAACCGTGATGGCATGGATGCAGCAATAATTAGAATTGAAAAAGGCAACAATGCGGTTTCAAAAGTTTATTATTCGGGTGCAAACCGTCCGTTGTGGATCGTTAGAAAAACTACAGGCGCTTTGGAAGAAATAAAACCAACCAAGCAGGCAATAGGTGGTTTTACAAATGATAACCAGGAATTTGAAGAACATGAATTAACTCTTAACGAGGGTGATATGATCTATATCTCAACAGATGGTTATGCTGATCAATTTGGAAGTGATAAGAACAAGAAGCTAACTACCAAACGTTTTAAAGAATTATTGATCTCTTTGCACGCATCAAAAGCGCAAGAACAAAAGCAGGAACTGGAAGCTTTTTTTACGAGCTGGAAAGGAAAAAGCGAACAATTAGATGACCTGTTAGTAATAGGTATAAAGACATAATTGTTAAAATTTTTTCTTTTTTTTGAATCTAAACATTTAAATCATTATGTTAGCTAAATAAATTAGCAAACACACAACAATATGAAATTAAAATTACCCTTAATTGCAACAGCTTTTTGCCTTTCGTATGGCTTAAGCGCGCAAACCGGAAAGGTAGCGTTAAAAAATAATGCTGTCCAGGTGCAAAGCCAGGATGCACACATTACGAAAAGAACCTGCGGTACCGCAGAGCCCGGAGAGGCTTGGGATAGCTGGTTCAATAAACAGGTAGAAGCTTTTAAAGCTGCAAATCCTGAAGGTAAGACTCAAATGATACCTTATACAATTCCGGTTGTAGTTCACGTTATACATGGTGGGCAAGCCGTGGGAACATTTCCAAACTTAGCTCAGGGACAAATTAACTCTCAAATTACTGTGTTAAATCAGGATTTTGCGGGAACAGGTTTAAATAACGCAAATCTTCCTGCTGTTTTTGCAAGTGCAAAAGCAAATACACAAATAAGTTTTTGTTTAGCGCAAAAAGATCCAAATGGTGTAACGCTTGCTGAACCTGGAATTCACCGTGTTAATTATGTCTCACAAGGATGGAACAATCCAGCCGGAGCAGCTTACAACACGCCAACAACTTTACAGAATTATATAAACGGTACAATTAAACCAGGTACTATTTGGGACCCTACGCGTTATATGAACATCTGGATCACAGACGAAAATAATGGTGCAGGATTATTAGGTTATGCTACATTCCCTGCAGGTACAGGTTTAACGGGGATCGGACCTGCATTTGGAACAGCAACTACTGATGGGCTTTGGTGCTGGGCTAGAGCTTTTGGTTCTAATTCAATTTTCCCTAGTGGAACTTATGACCCAACTTACAATAAAGGAAGAACTGCAACTCACGAAATTGGTCACTGGGTTGGTTTACGCCACATCTGGGGCGATGGTACATGTTTAACTGACTATTGTACTGATACTCCACCTGCACAAACCGCAAATTATAGTTGTCCTACACACCCTTATAAATTAGGAGTTTGCTCAGGTAACACTACAGGTGAAATGACTATGAACTTTATGGATTATACCGACGATCCTTGTATGTATATTTTTACTAACGATCAAAATTTACGTATTCAAACTGCAATGGCTAGTGGTACTTTCCGTAGTTTATTGAGCACAAGTGCAGCTACATTATGTACCATAGCTCCACAAACGCCTACTGCTGCTTTCTCAATGGCAACTACAGGTTGCGTTGGTTCTGCAGTTACAGTAACTAATACAACAAATGGTACACCTGCTCCAACTTATGTTTGGAGTTCAATTCCTGCAACCGGTGTTTCATTTACTCCTAACAATACAGCATCTGCACCGTCAATTAACTTCACAACTCCGGGTACTTATAGTATTTCGGTTGCTGCAACTAATTCACTTGGGACAAATGCTACAGGTCATTCAATTGTTATTTCAAACTGTGCAGCGGTTTGTTTAGATACAATTACTAATGTTTCTCCAACTGGTACCTTATTGGTTGGTGCGGCAGGCTCTGATACGGCTACTCCAGGTTGCAGTCCAAAGGCTGGTTATATAATGGGTTCTAACTGTTATGATGACTTTGAAAAAGCTGAGTACTTTCCTGTAAGCATGTACAGCTCTATTGTGTCACCTCAAATTAAATCAGTTATCGTTCTTTTCTACAAAGATGGTACTAAGGGTACTGGCGGTAACAGCACAACTGCTGTTAACTTAAAATTATATAATGGTACAATGGCTGGTGGACCAACAGGAACAACTACACCATTTGCTACTGTAAATGCCAATATTGGAAACATTTTAGCGGTAACAGCAACTAATCAGGTTACTTATGTAGGTGCACAACCAATAGTTTATACTAACCCAATAATTAGGCCATACAGATATGTATTAGCATCTCCTGTAAATGCTCCAGCAACAAATGGTTTCTTTGCTTCGGTTAAAGTTCCAACTGCTGCAGGTGATACAGCCGTAATTTTTGATGATGCAAGTGTTACTACCGGAACAAACTGGGAACTATGGAACGATAACACATGGCACAGTATTTCTGTAGCTTGGGGTGGTTATGATGCAAGTATGGCTATTTTACCGGAGATACAATGCGCTGTAACAGGCGTTAACAAAAACTCTGTTTTAGATGCTAGCATTAGCCTACATCCAAACCCATCAAATGGTTTGGTTAATATTATTGCAACATTACCAAATGTCCAAAACTTAGATATAACTGTTCATAATTCATTAGGTCAGTTAATATCAAGTACTAAGCACACAGGTGTTACAAGCAATGTGTTTAGCATGGATCTTAGCAGTTATGCAAATGGTGTTTACATTGTAACCATCAATAACGGCGAAGAAAAAATTGTTAAACGTTTGATCTTAAGCAAATAATCTAAAGCTTATATATTTTAGAAAGGCCCCGTATTCCGGGGCCTTTTTTATTAATACCCAATTGTTCAATTCAATAAACATTGCTATTGTTAAAAATTAAAGCCGACAGGGCAAAAAGCCTGTCTTTATTGCTTTATTTTTGAGTTGTACAATGGCAGCACCAAAACGACAAGCGGAAATGAGTTTAAAGGAAGTAATTGCCTTAATTACTCTATTGGACGATCCTGATGAGGTTATCTATATACAGGTTAAAGATCGTTTCGTTGTTCTTGGACCACCTGCTATCCCTCATTTGGAGACTGCCTGGGAAAATAGTTTCGATGCAATTATGCAAAAGCGTATTGAAACGATTATCCACACCATTCAATTTGAAACACTGCAAAAGGCGCTTAAGAACTGGGCTAAAGTAGACCAGGATGATCTTTTAAAAGGAATTTTGATTTTAGCGCGTTACCAATACCCTGACCTTGACGAGAATAAAATAAAGAAGCAACTTGCTACCATAAAACAAGATGTTTGGCTAGAATTGCATGAAGATTTAACAGCGCTCGAAAAAGTTAAGATCATTAACCATATTTTATTTGAAGTGCATCAGTTCAGTGGTAACATTACCAATTATCACGCACCGCAAAATTCATTCATTAATAATGTTTTAGAAAGCAAAAAAGGAAATCCTTTAATGCTTAGCGTTGTTTATCTTTTAATCTGTAATGAGTTAAAGATACCCGTGTATGGCATTAATCTGCCGCAACACTTTGTATTAGCTTATTTGAACGAAGAGGCCAATTTAATTGATGTTAATAATAAAACACTTTCAAACAATATTTTGTTTTACATTAATCCGTTCAGTAAGGGTTTATTGTTTAATCAAAAAGACATTGATCAGTTCTTAAAACAATTGAATTTAGATCTTGAACCAAAATATTACTTGCCTTGCAGCAATATTGATATTATTAAGCGCTGCATTAATAACCTTATTTTTTCTTATGAAAAGCTCGGCTACATTGAGAAGGTGGAGGAGTTAAAAGGTCTGGATACACAGCTATAGCTGCAAATTAACAATTTCAAAAAAAATGTTATTATTGTTTTATTTATCTAAAAATAGGTTTACCTTTAATTAAAATTTAAAACCCATGAAAAAAATATTATTAACTCTTTCGTTAGTTGCATTATTTAGTGTTGCAACAAAAGCACAAGATCCTGTAAAAAGCAAATCTACTACAACTAAAAAAGAAGTAGTTAACCCTGATGGAACAACTTCTGTTGTTGCTGAAGATAAAGCAACTACAAGTTCTGAGCCAACTAAAAAAGAAGAGCCAAAAAAATCCGGTACAAGAATGGCCATAAATGAAAAAGGCACTTCTGGTACAAAAGCTACTACAAACAAAAAAGAAACTAAAACAGAAACTAAGGATGAGTCAACCAGTCCAACCGGACCAACAACAAAACTTCACTAATCTGTAAATAATATAAAATTAAAAAGCCTCTGAAAAGAGGCTTTTTTTATGACTTTTTTCGTTGATTTAATTCATCACGAATTTTAGAAGCTAATTCGTATTGCTCTTCGTCGAGTGCTGTTTGTAAAAGGTTCTTTAACTCCTCGGTACTTTTACCTTTATAGTCATCCGAGCTTGCTACTACTGGAGTTTCCGAAAGTTCAGCAATCTGTTCGTTTTCTTCGTTAGAAGCAAGAGGCTCATCATCCAGCACAATACCGGCACTTTTTAAAATAAATTCGTAGGTAGAAATTGGGCACTTAAATCTAACAGCAATTGCAATAGCATCACTTGTACGCGCATCTATCTCCACTTCCTTAGTTCCATCGTTACAAAGTAATTTGGCGTAAAAAATACCCTCAACAAGATTATAGATCAATACTTCGGTAACCGTAATATCAAATGTTTGCGAAAAGGTCTTAAAAAGATCGTGTGTTAAAGGCCTGCTGGGGCTCATTTTTTCTAACTCAATAGCAATGGCCTGCGCTTCAAATCCCCCAATAATAATAGGTAATCGCCTGCTTCCGGTTGTTTCTCCCAGCACAAGTGCATAAGCGCCGCTTTGTGTTTGGCTATAGGATAAACCCACTATTTCTAAACGGACTTTTTTCATCAAGTACTTGTAGATTCTAATTTAAGAATAAAAATTTGTTTAATTCTGATTTGCCTTAAATTTTTTAACGGCTTCTGTAAATTTAGGTATGATGGTAAAAGCATCGCCTACAATTCCGTAGTCTGCCGACTTGAAAAAAGGTGCTTCTTTATCGTTATTTATAACTACAATTGTTTTGCTTCCATTAACACCTGCTAAATGTTGTATTGCGCCGGAAATGCCGATGGCAATATATAAATTAGGGCGAATAGCAACACCCGTTTGTCCAACATGCTCATGATGCGGTCTCCAGTGCATATCAGCAACAGGGCGTGAACATGCAGTTGTAGCGCCTAGAGCAGAGGCAAGGTCTTCAACTATCTTCCAGTTCTCAGGTCCTTTTAAACCTCTTCCTGCACTTACTACCAATTCTGCTTCGGGTAATGGTATCATACCGCCAACATCGTTAGATTTGGTTTCTTTTATAACAATTTTAGAAGCAATTGCAGAAAGATCTGCGTTAAATTCTGCTACAGTAGCCTTATTTTCTCCTAATTTAACCGGGAAGCTATTTGGTAATAGGGATATAACCTTCAGGTCACTTGCAATGCTGTAAACAGCAGTCGCTTTTCCTGAAAAAACATTTTTCTTCACTTCAAAACTTCCGCCATTCACAGTCGGATAATCCACTGCACCTGCAACTAAACCTGCTTTTAATTTAGCAGCTAATCTTGGGGCAACGGCCTTTCCAACAATGTCAAAAGCAAAGATGATTATTTTTGCATTCTCTGCCTTTGCGGCTTGCTCAACAGCAGCGCTAACGAACATCGCATCAGTGCTCATTTTATCATTTTTAATAGATAAAATTTTTGTTGCTCCTGCTTTTCCAATTTCTTCTAATTGCTCTGCTGATGCATTGTTTACAACAGCTGTAACACTTGACCCTGTTAACTCAGCAACTTTTGCAGCGTAATTAACACATTCTAACGATGCTTTTTTTACGCGGCCTTTATTAATTTCGGTATAAACTAGTACTGACATTTTTATAATTTTTTCTGATTATTAAATAACTTTTGCTTCTGTGTGTAAAAGGCTTACCAACTCATCTAAATTATCTTCGCTTATCATTTTACAGGTTGTGCGGCCCGGATTTAAAACGTAAGATTTAATGGATGTTAAAGCCGAACCAGCGCCCGCTGCAACTACAGTTAATGGTTTTGTTCTTGCAGCCATAATACCACGCATGTTTGGTATACGTTGTTCTGCCATGCCTTTTGCACAACTAATTACTAAAGGCAATTCACATTCTACTATCTGTGTGCCGCCATCTACATCCTGTTCAACAGTGGCTTTATTACCCGCAATATCAAGTTTAGTGGCTAACGATACAAAAGGCAGATCAAGCACACCTGCAATCATTCCGCCAACGGAAGCGCCGTTATAATTGATTGTTTCTTTTCCAACCAAAATAAGATCGTAACCGTTTGCTTTAGCGTAATTGCCAATTTGTTCAGCTACAAAAAAAGCATCGGGCGCGTCGCCATCTATTCGCACCGCGTCATCAGCACCAAGTGCCAAACCTTTTCTAATGGTGGCTTCGCTGTCTGTTAGACCAACATGTATAATGGTAACCTTCTCGGCTAAATTGGCTTCTTTTAATTCTAAAGCTCTAACAAGTGCATACCACTCGTCATATGGATTAATTACAAAAGTTATGCCGGCACCATTAAATTTGGTGTCGCCATCTGTAAATTGAATTTTTGAAGTTGTATCGGGTACGTTACTTATTGCTACTAAAATTTTCATATCTGAAACAATTAATTTTAAAGAGTTGCAAAAATATAAAATAAAATCCCTAATTACAATCCATTTTTAGTGAATAAAGCCCCATTTTTTCTAATATTTTAAACATTTTGGGCAAAATGAATTCGCAACCAAAGTGCAAAAGCAAATTTTCATTATCTTTACATAGATAATTTACTATATGGACGTAAAATCGCAGTTAATAGAGATCTTAAAAAAAGAAGATTATACATTTAACCAGTTGGCAGAATATTTGGGAATGACTGAAGTGGAATTGACCGATGCATTGAACAACAAAACATTAGAGTTAAGAAATCTGGAATTAATTTCAAAAGCCCTTAGAGTACCACTATACAGTTTTTTCAGATCAGAGAATTTTAAGATCGATTACAAAGAAAAACCCTACTACATAAATAAACTTTTAACAGAAGAAGATGCTGATAAGGACGCATCGTCTTTACAGGGAGAAATAGACCTTTTAAAGCAAATTATCTATTTAAAGGAAGAACAGCTCAAAAGGCACAATGTTTCTAAATAAGCGCTCTTCTTCGTTAATGAGTATATTTGTATTATAATTAAATATGGCCTTCGATCTTTTTATCACTTTTTTACTGATCTTACTGAATGGATTTTTTGTTGCCGCCGAATTTGCGCTCGTAAAAGTGCGTGCTTCTCAACTCGACGTAAAAATTCAAAAAGGAAGTTCAAGAGCAAAAATAGCCAAGATCTTGCTATCAAAATTAGATGCTTATCTTTCTGCTACGCAATTAGGTATTACATTGGCTTCCTTAGCGCTGGGTGCAGTTGGTGAAGAGGTGATCTCGCATTTGGTGGTTAAGGTATTTGCAGATACCGGTATGGTAACAGATCCAATTACAATTCACAGTATTTCATTACCAATTGCTTTAACTTTACTTACTTTTTTTCACGTAACGCTTGGCGAGCAGATCCCCAAAATGATAGGTATAAAATACAGTCTTGCTGCAATACTTTTATTTGCCTGGCCTTTACGCGTTTTTTATTTTATCTGTTCGCCCTTTATTTGGTTGTTGCATAAAACATCCGATGCCGTGTTGCGTGTTATTGGTGTTAAAAAAACCGGCGAAGACGATGTGCACACTGAGGAGGAATTACGTTTAATTTTAACCGAGAGCGAAGAAGGCGGCGCCATTAAGCCAAGCGAGAATGAATTGATACAGAATGTTTTTGATTTTGATGACAGGATAGTAAAACAGATCATGGTGCCACAGAACAGGGTAGTGGCGCTGGATGTAGAATTGGGTAGAGGTGAAATAACCAAACGCGTAATTGAAGAAGGCTTTTCACGGATCCCGATCTATATGGGAGATATTGACAATGTAATTGGAATTGTACACAGCAAAGATCTTTTAAAAGCGCTGATAGAAAATAAATTCAGAACATTAAAAGATATTATGCGTCCGGTGCATTTTATCCCAGAAAGCATGAAGATAAATGAGCTTTTACGCGATTTTCAGAAACACCATATCCAAATGGCAATTGTTACCAATGAGTTTGGTTCTACCGCGGGCTTAATTACCATGGAAGATATTATTGAAGAATTGGTTGGTGAGATACAGGATGAGCACGATGAAGAAAAACCAAACGTTGAGAAAAAAAGCGAGACAGAATATATTGTCAATGCACAGGCAACCATTGCTGATGTAAATGAAGCGCTTCCTATTGCACTGCCCGAAAACTCACACTACGAAACGGTTTCAGGATATATTAATTATATTTTTGGCAGAATTCCTGCGGTAAACGACAAACGCAAAAAAGACGGATACGAATTAACTATTTTAAAACGTACCCGCCAAAGTGTTGATACGGTTAGACTGGTTGTACTGGAGGAAGAACAATAATTAGCGTAAAAGTTTATTGACTAACAACTATATCCTACTTACTAAATTCTGAATAATGAATCAGCGGGAACTTTTTTTAAGACATGTAGCGCAGACATCTGATCTGCCTCTGCTTGGCGTTGATGTAAATATTAAAGAAGCGAAAGGTGTAAAACTAATTGATGAGAATGGAAAAGAATACATTGATCTTATCAGCGGGATATCGGTAAGCAATGTTGGGCATTGTCATCCAAAAGTGGTTAATGCCATTAACGAACAAACAAAAAAATTCATGCACCTAATGGTGTATGGCGAGTTCAATCAAAGCCCACAGGTTAAGTATGCAAAATTACTTACCGATCTTTTGCCCGAAAAATTAAAATCTGTTTATTATACCACCAGCGGTAGCGAGGCTACCGAAGGCGCGTTAAAATTAGCGAAACGTGTTACAGGTCGTACAGAGATAATTTGTTTTAAGAACGCTTATCATGGCAGTACACATGGAGCATTAAGCGTAATGGGCGATGAGTTCTTTAAGAATTCTTTTCGCCCGCTATTACCTGATATTAAAATTTTAGAATTAAATAATTTAAAAGTGCTTCAACAAATTTCTTCAAGAACTGCTGCAGTTATTATAGAACCTATTCAGGGCGAAGCAGGGGTAAGGGAAGCGAATAAAGAATTTTTAAAATTATTGCGCGATGAATGCGATAGGCATTGTGCACTATTGATCTTTGATGAGATACAAACTGGTTTTGGTAGGACAGGATCTTTATTTGCGTTTGAGAAATATAACGTTGTGCCCGATATCCTATTAATTGCAAAAGGTATGGGAGGTGGTTTACCTATTGGGGCTTTTATTTCGTCCAACAAATTAATGGGTTGTTTAACGAATGATCCTGTGTTAGGACACATCAATACATTTGGCGGCAACGCTGTTTGCGTAGCAGCGGCAAATGCAACCTTAGAAGTTATTTTAGAAGAAAAATTAGCAGCGCGCGCTAATCAGATCGAAAAAATAATTGAAGAAAAGTTACAGCACAAATTAATAAAAGAGTTACGCGTGTTTGGCGCTTTGGGTGCGGTTGAATTTGATTCGGAAGAATTAAATATGCGCATCATTAAAAGCTGTATTGAGAATGGAATTATTACCGATTGGTTTTTGTTTTGCCCAACAGCCATGCGTATTGCACCGCCATTAACTATTACTAACGATGAGTTGATAGATGCAATTCAAAGAATTAAAACGGTCTTAGATCAGGTAAAATAATTCCAAAAAAAACCGCGTAGGCATTCCTACACGGCCAGTATTTTTTAAATAGCAATAAACTTATTTTGTAACGGGTACAGTTAAGTAAACAATAACTTTATCGTTTCCTTCTTTGCTTTTTTTCATTACACCATAGTCGCCAGCCATTACTGTCATAGTGCCCGAGAAAGTCGCTTTATCATTACCATCTTCCGTAAAGGTAAAAGGTAACTCAATAACTTTTGTAGAATCTTTCATATGCAAAGTTCCATTCGCAAGAAAACCATTACCAAAACCTGTAATTTCTGTTGAGGTAAATGTGATCTTCGGAAATTTTTCGGCATCAAAGAAATCGGGTGATAATAAATGCGCATTCAGTCTTTCGTTTCCGGCTTTTAGTGTTTTAACATCTATTGAAGCAGTGATTTTTGAGTCCTTTAAATTTGTCTTATCAAAATTGATAGTTGATACTAAGTTGCCGAAAGTGCCTTTTTTGCCGCCTCCTTCAAAATTAACAGTGCTGGTTTTTTCATCGGCTTTCCAAAGAATAGAAACTGTAAAAGCGCTTGTTAAAAGCACTAATAGAGCTAGCGTTAAAACGTGTATTTTTTTCATGTTTTGGGTTTAAAGTTTGAACTTTAAAAGTACAAAGACTTTTACTTAGTCGAAAAATTAACAAGGTGGTATATTAGAATCTATTCCTAAAATTTGTTATTTTTATAGTCTAAAATTTAAAGACATGGGATTATTTGATAAACTAAAAAATGAATTCATTGATATTATCGATTGGGTTGATAATACAAACGATACGATAGTGTGGAAATTTCCACGTTACCAGAACGAGATAAAAATGGGTGCAAAGCTTACTGTGCGTGAGAGCCAGATAGCTGTGTTCATGAACGAAGGTAAGATTGCCGATGTGTTTCAGCCTGGTATGTATACTTTAAGTACTGAAAACACACCATTACTTGCAACATTAAAAGGCTGGAAGTATGGATTTAACAGCCCATTTAAAGCTGACATATTTTTTATTAGTACAAGACAATTCATTGATCAAAAATGGGGAACAAAAAATCCAATCACGTTAAGTGATCCACGTTTTGGTTTTATTGAATTAAGAAGTTTTGGTTCTTTTGCTTTTAGAGTAACTGATGGCGCTAAATTCATAAAAGAGATAGCCGGAACAGATGAAAATTTTACTACTGAAGAAGTTACTGAGCAATTACGCAGCATGATCGTTACTAAGTTTACAGATGCTGTAGGCGAAGGAAATATACCTGTGGAGAAATTTGCTGCTAACATGGATGAACTATCCAAATTAGGCCACGAAAAATTAAATGCAGATTTCACAGAGTATGGTTTAACGATAACAAAATTCTTAGTTGAAAATGTATCTATGCCGGAAGAGTTAAAGAAAGAGATTTTCAATTACTCGCGTTTAAATGCTATTGACATGAATAAGTTAGCGCAATTTAATACAGCTAATGCTATTGGTGATGCCGCTAAGAATCAAGGCTTAGGTGGCGCAGGCGTGGGCATGGGTGTTGGAATGGGCATGGGTAATATGATGACTAACATGTTCAATAATCAAAACGCAAATCAAAATAATAATAACGGTAACAATGTTGTACCGCCACCAATAGTTCAATTTCATGTGGTTGTAAATGGCGCACAGGCTGGTCCTTTTAGCTTGCAGCAATTACAGGCCATGGCAGCTTCAGGGCAACTTACAAAAGCAAGTTTAGTTTGGAAAGCGGGAATGCCAAATTGGTTAGCAGCAGAAACGCAAGCAGAATTGGTTTCATTATTCAATAATGTTCCTCCTCCCATCTCTTAAAATTCGATCAATTTTTGATCTAATTAGGCCTCTCTTTTAAACAAAAGAGAGGCTTTTTCTTGTGCATAAACTGTTGATAACCAAAACATTTAACATTAAAACAATTTAGATTAAGCGGAACTACCTTATTAATTAGGGAAGGAATTTTGATTGTTAATATTTGTTATTATATTGTTGCAGCAAAAAAATTAAAGAATGAAAAAACTAATTATTCTAACATTCACGCTCTTAACTTCTTCTTTATTAGCGCAAAAAAACGTTCAAAACTTAGGAATTGATTCTTTAGCCGGCTTTGATTTTTTAGAGGCTACCGAACACGCCTCGCATTGCAAGACAGAGAAAGAAAGAACTTTCTTTATGGACTGGGCAAAAAGCCGTTACGTAAAGAAAAAATTTAACTTAATCCCAACAAAACTTAATACTGGTACAACTTCTGCTTCTACTTCTGCTGCAAAATCAATAGGTACGGGCAATAATACAATTAATCAGGGGCCTCAACCGGCATCCTGCACAAATATTGACTTTGAGAGCAACTCTACCGCAGGCTGGACTATAGCAGGTGATTCACAGATCATGTCTGGAGGAAATGATCCATTTGGAGGCTTTCCATGTGTTTACCCGGGAGGTAATTTTTCTTTAAGGTTAAATGATAACAACATTACCAGTAAAGTAAATTTCGCTGCATCTGCTTCCCGCGTTATTAACGTGAGTGCTGCAAACAATTTTTTAAATTTTCACTTTGCTTTAGATATTTTAAATTATCCGCACTCAGCCGCAGAAGCTGCAAAATTTAAAATTGAATTCTTTAATTCCTCAAACGTTCTATTAGCCTGCCCGTATTATGAGTGTTATTATTCAACAACTACGGGCCCTGTTGGCGCATCTAACTTTCAAACAACACCTGGCTCTCCGGGATTGAATATTGGTAACCAGGCTTTTCCTGTTACATATTTGCCTTGGCAAACAGTTGCTTTAGATCTAACAGCATATATGGGCCAACCCATAACTGTGAAAGTTACTTGCGATTGGTGTGTCTATGATTACGATTGGGCTTATTGTTACATCGATGCTGATTGTTTTTCGGCATTTAATGCAACGTCTTCGGCTTGTGGTAATTTACCGTTTAACCTTTGTGGTCCTACAGGTATGGCAAGTTATACCTGGAACGCTCCACCTTTAGGGAACGTTGTTTCAAACACAATGTGCGTTAGCGCAACTTCAACAGGTATTTATACTTTAAACTGTACGCCTTTTACAACTTGTGCAGCGTCTCCTTTAACTTACACTTTTGCAATTCAACCAAAGCCAACTGCAGCTTTTAATTTCACAAACACCGCTTGTGTTAATTCGGTTAGCGCTGTTAGTACATCTTCAACAAATGGCGGCCCTGCAATTACAAATTATTTATGGGATTGGGGAGATGCCACCACCAGTTCGGTTAACCCCGCCAATCATACGTATACAGGTTCGGGGCCCAAGACGATCAAATTAGTCGTCACTAATGCGGGTGGTTGCAAAGATAGTATTACACACGTGGTCACTATATCTCAGCCTCCGGTACCTAATTTTACATTTAATCCTGCTTGTTCGGGATCGGCCGTAAATTTTACAAATTCATCTACTTCCTCAACGGGAACTAATAGTTTTCATTGGGATTTTGGTGATGCCACGGCAGCAAGTACAGCCACAAATCCGACTCATAACTATGCCTCCCCGGGTACTTACACAGTAGTTTTAGTAGCCACAAATACGAGCGGTTGCGTGGATTCTATTAAAAAGACGGTCAATGTTTTCGGGCGTGCTGTAGTTAATTTTACACCTACAGGAGTGTGTTTTAACACTTCAAGTAACTTTACAAATCTTACCACTACAACGCTAAATCCAAACACCGGAGCCATAGCAACATCTAGCTGGAGTTTTGGAGACGGAGGAAGTTCTGTTGCAACAAATCCTGCTTACACCTATACAAACCCTGCAAACGCTACTGCCAATACAGTTTATACGGCATGGCTATATGTCACAACAGTTAACGGTTGTAAAGATTCATTATCTAAACCAATAACAGTTTACAGTTTACCGAGTCCAAATTTTGTTGCCGATTCTGTTTGTTTTAATAGTCCAACCAGTTTAACGGTAACCGGAAACAATAATGGTAATCCTAATTTCCTTTTTGTTTGGGATTTTAATGGCGATAATATTCCGGATATGTCAACGGCTAATAGCCCAACTACTACTACACTTCCTTTGGTTGGAAATAATAACGTAACGTTTACTATGGTTACTTCGCCAAACGGTGGCCTTCTTCAATGCAAGAACACGTTCACCAAACCTGTGTGGGTTAGAGCAACGCCGGTTGCTGTTATTACAAATACCAATCAGTGTGTTAATGCACTAATAGGTTTAAGCGCAGTTAACTCAACAATAGCCAATGGCGCT
Organism: Bacteroidia bacterium; assembly: GCA_016787785.1. Lineage (GTDB taxonomy): Bacteria > Bacteroidota > Bacteroidia > B-17B0 > Aurantibacillaceae > Aurantibacillus. Next base: position 697,334 of record JAEUTO010000006.1, read on the forward strand.
ATTACAAATTACGCATGGAATTATGGTAATAATACAAGTAGTCTAACAAATGCTACGCCTTCAACCTCCGTTAACTACGCCACTTCAGGTATTTATACAGTAACGCTTACCGTAACAGGTTCTGGCGGTTGTCCTGGCATCACTACAAAAACAGTTTCTGTTTTCGGTAGGGCTGTTCCAAACTTCATTCCAAGCGACGTGTGTTTTAACAGTGTAACTAACTTTACTAATACCACAAGCACAAGTGTTAACCCAAACACAGCTGCTGTTGCTAACTATAGTTGGACGTTTGGTAACGGTGGTAGTTCTGCAATACAAACTCCTGTTTATACCTACACAAATCCGGCGAATGCAACCGCTAATACCACCTACACTGCTTGGCTTTACGTAACAACGGCTAACGGTTGTAAGGACTCTGTTTCAAAACCCGTAACGGTTTACAGTTTGCCAACACCAAACTTTACATCGGACTCTGTTTGTTTGGGAGTAGCAACTACTTTAACGGACAATAGCAGTACTAATGGTAACCCGCTCTTTTTGTATTCATGGGATTTTAATAGTGATAACGTAGCCGATCTAAGTAATAACGCGGCAACATCTACTAATATATTTACAAACCCGGGAAACACCAGTGTAACTTATACCGTTTTTACTTCACCAAACGGTGGCCTGCTAACCTGTAGCGCTAAAATTACCAAGAATGTTTGGGTTCATGCAATACCTGCCGCTATTATTACGCATACCAACATGTGCATTGACGCACAGCCAAATCTAATGAGCGGTGTTAATTCAACTCTTGCAATTGGAACAATTACAAACTACGCTTGGAACTATGGGAACGGAAATAATAATCTAATTAATCCATTAGCCCAATCTTCTTTCAGTTATAATTTAGCCGGTAATTACTTGGTTACTTTAACTGTAACATCTTCGGGTGGTTGTACAAACGTTGCAACACAATCAACCGACGTATGGGAAAGACCTTTCGCTAATTTTACTTATAGCAAAGCCTGTGCAGGTAAACAAATAACTTTAAAGGGAGTTCAATTACCGAATAGTGCGCCAATAACTAATTACGACTGGGATCTGAATAACACAGTTCCAACCGTTGAAGCTAGTGGAGGACAGGTTACATATACTTATTCAACACCAGGCCCGCAACCAATTAATTTACTCATTACTTCAAACCAGGGTTGTAAGAATTTAGTTCCGGGTAATATTTACATTAACTATAATCCTAAACCAAATTTTTATGCACCTAAAAGAGCAGGCTGTGCCGATCTTTGCATCTCAATATTGGATAGTTCTCAAGCTGTGCCACTTCCAGCTAAAAATTCAAATTGGGAATGGTATTTTGGGAATGGCCTTGTAAACTTCAGTAGCCAGTCAAACCCACAATATGTATGTTATCAAAATCCTTCTAATTTAACTACGCAGGATTATTCTTTAAAATTAATTGTGAGAACAGATAGCGGTTGTGTTGATTCTATTATCAAACAAAAATACATCAGAGTATATCCAAACCCTAAAGCTGATTTTGAATGGGTAGGTAAAGATGGAGATCTATTAACGCCATTTATCTCTTTCCAAAACACATCAATAGGTTACAATCGTTTTTACTGGTATTATAATGATGGGGTTAATGTAACGGATTCTTCAAATGTAAACCCATCACATTATTACAATACAGATGTTCCTCGCGATTTTCAGGTATTCCTGGCTGTAAAAAATCAATATGGTTGTAAAGACACAATTACCAAGTATGTTGAGATTGGACCTGAATACACATTCTACATACCAAATACATTTACACCCAATCAGGATGGAGCAAATGAAGTATTTACTGGTAAAGGCGTAGGTATTAAGGCATTTAAAATGTGGATCTATGATCGTTGGGGTGAGAAATTGTATTACACTGAGGATATTAATAAAGGTTGGGATGCAAGTGTAAAAGGTAAATACGATAAAGAAAAAGTAGATGTTTATACTTACCGTTGCATTGTTACCGACCTCTGGAACAAAGAGCATGAATACGTTGGACATGTTACCTTACTAAAATAAGATCAAAAGCCCTGGATCACCCGGGGCTTTTTTTTTGGCATATAATATATTTTATTTCCCGCGTAAAAGATGTTAATTTTGAAACATGAAATTTTTACAAAGGCTTAAGTTTTACGGTTTTGGTTTTGGTTTAGGGTTATTGATTTGTTTCGCTATGTTTGGTACACGTAGCTGTGTTTCGCCAAACGAACAAAAAATGCAGGAACTTGTTTTCCAGAATTTTAAATTGTCCGAAAAAGCTTCGTGTAAATTGAAATGTCTATGGAAGAATGAAATGTTATTGAAAATTGAATTAAGGCATTTTGAAGTAAATTATGATGTAAGTGATGTGCATAAAGAGCCTTGCGGAGAATACTACATTCAACCAAAAAAAGAATTCGAGAATAAATACAACTACAAACTCATTATTTACGATTGCGATACCATCTCTAAAATTGAAGATATAAGTATTGCTGCTACCAATACCTGCAATTGTCAATAGCGCCTTTATACAACGACGAAAGCTTTATGCGTGAAGCCTTAAAGGAGGCTCAAAAAGCCTTTGACAAGGACGAAATTCCTATTGGGGCTATAATTGTTGCTGAAAATAAGATCATTGCCAGGGCGCATAATTTAACAGAGACACTTAATGACGTAACAGCTCATGCAGAAATGCAGGCCATTACTTCTGCCGCTAATTTTATTGGTGGGAAATACTTAACTGATTGCACTTTATATGTAACTATAGAGCCTTGTGTTATGTGCGCAGGGGCATTGGCCTGGAGCCATATTACAAAAATTGTTTATGGGGCCAGCGAAACTAAAAAAGGCTATTCTCTTTTAGAAAAAAACCTTCTTCATCCTAAAACTGAGGTTGTAAAGGGCATTTTAAGCGAAGAGTGCGAAAAAATAATGAAGGATTTTTTTGTTAAGAAGCGTAAATAATTGTTTTTGGCATTATTTTTGGATAACTTTGGGTATAAATTAACAACCATGAAAATTTTAAAGACATTATCTATTTCATTTTTATTAGGTGTTGCAGTGCTTAACACTGCTGCTTTTGGTAAAAACAATTCTGTTTCAGTTAATTTCTCTGATATTCCTGTAAAAACAGTTTGTATTAAAAATGCCGCTGCTGCAGATGCTGATAAATTTTTCTCGCAGGCAACTACTTTGTTTTTTGAAGTATACAAAGCCGGTTCAAAAGAAGAAGTAGCTAAAATAGTTGCATCTTTAAAAGCAGACGCTGCCGTAGAAAGTGTTATTGAAGGTAAATTAACCGGAGATTATCAATCAATTACAATAGTTTTAAAATCAGCAAAAAATAAAGCCTGGTTTGCTTCAGAATTCAAGAAAGCAGGCTTAAATACTGTCCGAATTAATAACAATCCCATTGTTGAGGTTGAGAAAATGTAATTTTTAAATAAATTAATTTTGAAAGCCAAACAAATTTGTTTGGCTTTTTTATTTATACCAAATATAATTATGAAATAGGCTAGAGATGCGAAGTTATATTTTTTCAAGGCGATGAAAAAAATCGTTGCATAGCAGTGCCTATAGAAGGATTTTTTGAAAAAGTATTGATAAAAAAGAACAAGCAGATCGGACTATTTTGTATTTATATTTGGTATTATACGTAATTTTAAAACATGATAAACGCACACAAAATTTTATTTGATACAGTTCTGCAAGCACTAACGCAAGTTTATAATATAAGCAACCCCGTAATTACTTTTCAAAAAACAAGAAAGGAATTTGAGGGCGATCTTACTTTGGTAACTTTCCCTTTTATTAAAGAAACCAAAAAATCGCCCGAACAATTAGGGCAGGAGCTGGGAGAATACCTTTTAAAGAATAACACTAACGTCTCTGCATTTAATGTTGTAAAAGGTTTTTTAAACATTTCGTTAACCAACAAATTCTGGTTAGGTTATTTTAATGCAGTAAAAGATTTAAGCACCATTGGTTATAAAAAAGAGAACAGTTCGGGCAAAACTATTATGCTTGAGTATTCATCGCCAAACACTAACAAACCTTTGCACCTTGGGCATGTGCGTAATAATTTGTTAGGCTTTTCGGTAGCACAGATCTTAAAAGCAAACGGACATAACGTTATTAAGGCAAATATTATTAACGACAGGGGAATTCACATTTGTAAAAGCATGTTAGCCTGGCAAAAATTTGGCAATGGCGAAACGCCCGCAAGCAGCGGTTTAAAAGGCGATTTTTTTGTTGGAAAATATTATGTTCTATTTGACAAAGAAAACAAGAAACAAATTGAAGAATTAATTGCTGTTGGAAAAACAAAAGAAGAAGCAGAGAAAAAATCAATTCTAATGCTGGAAGCGCAAGACATGCTTCGTAAGTGGGAAGCCGGAGATAAAGCAGTGGTTGATCTTTGGAAAACCATGAATGGATGGGTTTATGAAGGCTTTGCCGTGACTTATAAAACACTTGGCGTTGATTTTGATAAAATATATTACGAAAGCAATACGTACTTATTGGGTAAAGAAATTATTGAAGAAGGTCTAAAGAAAAATGTTTTCTACAAAAAGGAAAATGGTAGCGTTGCTATTGATCTTAGTGCCGATGGGTTGGATGAAAAAATAGTATTAAGGAGTGATGGCACCAGCGTTTACATTACGCAGGATATTGGTACGGCGATTGAGCGTTTTAAAGAATTTCCTCAGTTGAGCCAGTTAATTTATACGGTTGGTAACGAGCAGGATTATCACTTTAAAGTTTTGTTTAAGATCTTAGAAAAATTAGGTTACGCCTGGGCAAAAGAGTGTTACCATTTAAGTTATGGAATGGTTGAGTTGCCTGAAGGAAAGATGAAGAGTAGGGAAGGTACTGTTGTAGATGCAGATGAATTGATAGAGGAAATGTTAGCCACCGCAACTGCCACTACAAAAGAATTAGGTAAGGTAGACGATTTTAATGAAGCGGAATTTAAAGAGTTGAATCGTTCAATCGGTTTGGGAGCTTTAAAATACTTTATTTTAAAAGTAGATCCTAAAAAGAAAATGTTATTCGATCCTAAAGAGAGTATTGACTTTAATGGTCACACAGGACCTTTTATTCAATATACCCACGCAAGGATAAAATCGGTGCTACGCAAAGCTGCTTTTGATTTTGAAAAAAGTGAATCTAATGTAGAAATGAATGCTACTGAAAAGGAGCTGGTTAAATTTATTTATGATTTTGAAAGCATTGTTGCTGAATCAGGTACTGCTTTTAACCCCGCATTGGTTGCTAATTACATTTATGAGGTTACTAAACTGTATAACCGTTTTTATCATGAGTGTCCGATCTTAAAAGAAGAAGACCAAAATATTAAAATTTTCAGACTACAGCTTTCAAAATTGTGCGCGCAGGCAATTGCAAACGCCATGAATTTATTGGGAATTGTGGTGCCTGAAAAAATGTAACTGTATAAACATGAAATTCTTTTCCGACTTTTTTAGAGCTATTGGCAATTGTTTTAAGGCATTTTCTGTGCTATTCGAAAAAGGTTTATGGCCCTATATGTTTGTGTGTTTAGCGGGTTGGGTGTTATTGTGGGTGTTAAGTATTTACGGCTTATTTATTTTTGCAGATGCGCTGTCTGATTGGATGAGTGGTTATGTAGATTTTAATGCTATCCCTGAAACCGGCCACTGGCTTTCGTTTGCAAAGCCTTATTTGATCGGTACATTTCAATTTTTAGTTAAAATATTATTTAAATTGTTGTTTTGGTTTGCAAGTAGCACGCTTATCAAATATGTACTGTTAATGATCTTATCTCCCGTATTTTCTTTGCTTTCCGAAAAAGCAGAGGAGAAATTAACCGGCAATACTTACCCTTTTGTATTTAAACAATTATTAAAAGATATAGTAAGAGGTATTGCAATTAGTTTCCGTAACATGTTGCTGGAATACTTTTTTATTTTCTCTTGCTTTGTTGTTTCCATTATATTTCCGCCTCTATTTGTTATTACAACGCCTTTCTTGTTCTTTTTGGGTTGGTACTTTATAGGCTTCTCATTATTGGACTATAATTGTGAGCGCCATAAATATGGCATTTCGCAAAGTATAAATTTCATAAAAAGAAATAAAGGTACGGCCTGTGGTATTGGGTTTGTGTACAGTTTTTTTATGGCCCTTCCTTTTTTACCAGGTTCAGTGGTGGGTATTATGTTTGGTCCTTCAATTGGCGTTATTGGAAGTACAATAAGCTTTTTGAAGATAAACGAGAATAATACACCTGTTGTAAAATAAATTTTAGTGTCTGTTCTTTTTTATGAATGACAATGCCGTTTCTCCTGTTCTTTTTTTAAACAGCCTCGAAAAATAAGAAGCATCTTCATAACCAATACTTTCTGCTATTTGATTAATGGAGAGTTTTGAGTGCGCCAAAAAATTTTTCGCCTCTAATATTATTCTGTCAGAAATAAGGTCTGTGGTGGTTTTATTTAAACACGATCTGCAAATCCTGTTCAAGTGTTTTTCACTTATGGCCATTATGTCTGCGTATTGATGAGGATATTTAAGAGTTTTATAATGTTTATCTATTAAGTCTTCTAGTTGCTTTACTTTAATTTGGTATAATGTACTTTGAACGGTTGTTTGAGTTTGATAGGATCTTGTTAACTCTATATATGTTAGCGTTGCTAGCGTGTGTAGTTTCTGAAATTTCAATAAATTCTCTTCTTCGTATTCTCTCTTTATCTCAGCAAATAAATTTGTCAATTTTTCTTTTAACTTGTTCTTCACTATAATTATTGGTGGGTTATGTATAGAGCTAAAAAAAGGATAATCCTGTATTTTTTGAGCAATTGATGAACTGTCGTAGAAATCTTTTGAATGGAAAAAAATGTAACCGTCAATATCATTTGAGAGTTTCCAATTGTGAGTTTGTCCCGGCCGAAGCATAAAAACGGTGCCTGACACTATTTTATAGCTTGCAAAATCGATTTCGTGCACACCGCTTCCATGGGTAAATAGTACAACCATAAAAAAATCATGTTTATGAGGTGTGTGAATAAAATGATGTTCTTTAAGATGGTTCGGTAATTTATTGCAATAAAACTCAGCTTCACTCTTAAAATCCTCAATATTGTATACAGGAAGGTCTTTTTTTATCATTTACAAAAATACTTAAAAATGTCTTTATTGTGCTATTTTTAGAGTAACTTGTTATTGGCCATCTTTCACTAATTTCCGATCTTTACATACACAAGAACAGTAGTATGAAAACAGAAGGGAATAAACTCAGGAATATGTTGAAAGAAAAATGCCCTAATTGTGGTAAAGGAGATGTTTTTTATAAGGATCAGCCTTTTTTTAGTTTACCAAAAATGAAAGATGATTGCGATGTGTGTAATTATCATTTTGATCGCGAGCCCGGTTATTTTTTAGGTGCGATGTATATTAGCTACGGCTTGGCTGTATTAGAGGGAATTATTACCTTTTTAGTGTGTTATTTTTTATTTCCAAATATGGAAACATTGTATGTTGTTCTTACAGTTTGTGCTGTAATGTTTATATTGTCTATGCGAAATTATAAATGGTCGCGGGTATTTTACATGTATATTTTTCCGAATTAAAAGCCGAAAACCGCTTTTAAAATTATCCTCAGTATGGGTAAACTAACACCAACAGTTGTGCCAATAACTGCGTATCTGAACAAAAGATATTTTGTAGAAGCAACTTTTGAGTTAATAATGATTTGGGTTATTAAATTATCTTCTAATGCCGTAAAGTTATGCCCCGGGTGGGTTTTGCAGATCTCTGTCTTAAAATCTTCGATACTTAGTTGCGCTATACTTCCATTAAAATATAAGTTTGGATCCTTTATCTTTTTTGAGGAGATAACTTTTTTATAGGATCTTGGGTAAAGAGAAATAAGCGTCATAAAAACAGATCCTCCAAGGAATAATAAAGATAAAATGATCAACGACCAATGTAAATGCTTTGCAAAGGCGCTGTAAACGGTTAAGATCCCAAACACCAAGCCGCTATTTAAAACTATAAGCCCTGCGTGTTTTGCTTCTGCAAACTTTAGCCATTCATTTACATTTTGAAATATGTCTTTTAAATCTTCTTTCATATCTAAATTCAAAGCTACAAAAAAAGAGAGAACCATTTCCGGTTCTCTCTTTTTTATAGATTTATTGTTTTTTATCTCTGTAAAGTTACATGTCCTGTATAAAGTTTTGTTTTCGAATCAGGTGTAGTTACACTGATCTTCCAAACATATACATCTTCTTTACAATCTTCCCCTTTAAATGTACCATCCCAACTGCTGAAGAAATCTGCTGTATAAAATAGTTTCTCTCCCCAACGATCAAAGATCATCATATCGTATTTTACAATGTTATAACCTTTAGGGAAGAAGGTGTCGTTAATGCCATCTCCATTTGGTGTAAATGCATTTGGAACATAAAAGCTTGTGCCTTCTCCAATAGTTATTGTTCTCATTGTTGTATCAGAGCAACCCCATTTGTTTGTAATAACTAAAGCAATAGGATAAGTGCCTGCTTTTTCAAACATGTAAATTGGATTTTGTTGAGTTGTTTGATAACCGTTATTGCTAACAAAATACCAGTTCCATGTATTAATACCAGGGCCCTGCGAACCATCAGTAAAATGAACTTCATCCAGCCCTTCAATTGGGTGAGCTGGTGAATATTCAAAAATGGCACTTGGTATTGGATACGCGTTAACCGTATATGTGGTTGAGTTAGGGCAACCATTTGCATCTACAAAACTTGCTTTTACAACATAGTCTCCGGCCTGACTGATGCAATAATTTAAATTAATACCGTTGAAGGCTTGACCATTAAATACCCAACTAGCCGTAACTAATGATGCGGCACCCGGTGCGTTTTGTAAAGCGAAATTTGTGCAGAACGGAACACATTTTTTATTGTTGTCTAATAACACAGTTGCATTTGGTAAAGGGTCAAGAACAACTAATGTGCTTGTAGATCCTACGCAACCCCTGTTATCTGTTACACTTAAAGTATACATACCACTTTGAGTCATGCTGCTAGGCGTAAAGCTGGTAGCAGAGTTAGGTGATAAGAAATTATTTGGCCCTGTCCATTGATACATTAAAAAGCCCGGAGAGCCTTGTAAACTAACTTGCGTATTGATACAGGTTTTTGCAGTAGAAGTAATGCTTGGCACAGGCAATGGATAGGTACCAACGTTGACCGCACTTGAACTTGTACATGTATTAACACCTGTAACGGTTACTGTATAATTACCGGATGTACTATTATTTACAAAAGGTATTTGTGGATTTTGTTGGTTAGAGCTAAATCCGTTTGGACCAATCCAAGAATAAGTTGCACCACCGGTTGCAGTTAATACAGTTGAATAACCAAAGCAAACCGTTGCACCGTTAGCTAATAAAACGGGGTTAGGATTAATAACAACACTTGTTGATGTGGTAGCCTGACAACCGTTAGCATCCGTAACGGTTAAAACATAAACTCCCGAGTTATTGTTGAATGCATTTGTAATAGCCGGGTTTTGTGATGTGCTTGTAAATCCTGAAGGACCTGTCCATGAATAGTTAACGCCACCCGTACCGGATAGATTTATATTCTTGGTTTCGCAAACAGGGCCGTTATTTGCAGCTACAGGTAGTGGTAGTGGATTAATTACAACTGATGTAGTCGCCAAAATAGAACAGCTGTTCGCAGTAACTATAACTGAATATGTTCCGTTTGCAGGCATGGTCACATTATTTATAGTTGGACTTGATGATAAATTACTGAATCCATTCGGACCAACCCAGGCATAAGAAGATCCGCCGGTTGCTGTAAAGTTTAAAACGCCTCCAACACAAACCGGAGAGCTGTTAAATAAAACCGGAACAGGTAATGGTGTAATATTTACATTAGCCACACCGGTGTTTGTACAACCAACGGCACTTGTAACTGTAACATTATATACACCGGCCATATTAACCTGTGCGTTTGTAATAATTGTATTTTGTCCTATAGCTGTAAAACCTCCTGGACCGCTCCATGCATAGTTTGAACCAGGTAAAGAAGTGGCACCTACGCCCATATTTTGTCCAACGCAAACGGATGAACCATTTGCTGTTAAAGTAGGAGTAGGGTTAACTGTAACGTTTGTTGTTGTTGAATTTTTACAACTGTTAAGATCGGTTACCGTTACAGTGTAAATCCCAGAATTAACAGGCGAAGCAGTTGTTATACTTGGATTTTGATTTTGAGACGAAAAAGTATTTGGTCCTGTCCATGTATATGTTACAGCGCCACCGGATGTTAAATTCAATGTTTGCCCATTACAAATAGGTCCGTTGTTTGAGATCGTTGGCAACGGTAATGGATTAACCGTTACACTTGTTGAAGCTGCAGCAGTGCAATTTCCAACAGAAGCAATTAGATTATATGTTCCGTTCATGCCAATTGTTGCTAAAGCAATAGTTGGATTTTGCGCATTAGAAGTAAATGCATTTGGTCCTGTCCATGTATAACTGGTAGCTGTAGGCGAATTTAATTGTATAGTTGTTCCCGCACAATAAGGCCCTGTATTTGTTGCGGTTGTAGTGGGTGTTACAATGGTAACATTTACCGTTGCGGTATTTGTACATGTCAATGCAGAAACCGTTACAGTATAAACACCGCCATTAGCAACAGTTGAACCAACAACCGTAGGGTTTTGTATGGCAGATATAAATGCCGATGGCCCGCTCCATGCATAAGAGCTTCCTCCACCTGAGGTAAAATTTATATTACTTCCAACACAAACCGGACTATTACTTCCAATTAATGGTGTTGGAATTGGATTTACAACAACTGTAGTTGACGATGTATTATTACAACCGTTAGTACCTGTAACAACAACAGAATAAACACCGCCATTTGAAACAGATGAAGTTGCTATTGATGGATTTTGCAAGTTAGATGAATATGCTAAAGGTCCGCTCCATGTATAAGTAGAAGCACCATTAACATTTAATTGTATGGTTGCACCTGCACAATAAGGCCCTGTATTTGAAGCTGTAGGAGTTGGCAAAGCCTTAACCGTTACACTGGTTGTTGCAGCTGCAGTACAAGTACCAACAGTCGCAATAAGGCTGTAGGTTCCACTCATTCCAACTGTTGCTGCTGCAATCGTTGGGTTTTGAAGTGTAGATGTAAAAGCGTTTGGTCCGGTCCATACATAGCTATTTGCAACAGGAGCATTTAACTGTATAGTTGCACCTGCACAATAAGGTCCTGTGTTTGTAGCTGTGGTTGTTGGCGTAACTATCGTAACACTTAGTGTTGCTGTATTTGTACAGGTAAGCGCGGTTACTGTAACAGTATATACACCACCATTAGCGGAAGTAGATCCAACAATGGTTGGATTTTGTGCGGCAGATGTAAATGCGCTAGGTCCGCTCCAGGCATAACTTGTACCACCTGCCGCAGTGAAGTTAATATTAAAGCCTAAACAAACCGGGCTATTACTATTAATAATTGGGGAAGGCGTTGGATTAACTACAACCGAGGTTGTAGATGAATTAACACAACTGTTTGCGCCGGTAACAGTAACGGTATAGGTGCCACCATTTGCAACTGCGGCATTTGCTATGGATGGGTTTTGTGAATTAGAGGTAAACGCATTCGGGCCACTCCATGTATAAGAGCTGGCTGCGTTGACATTTAATTGTATACTGGTTCCCTGACAATATGGGCCGGTATTTGATGCCGTTGGAGTTGGTAACGCGTTAACGACAACCGCCGTAGTAGCAGTAGAGATGCAACCTCCGGATGTTACAGAAGCTGTATAGGTGCCCGACATTAGTACAGTTGAAGCTGCAATAGTTGGATTCTGAACATTAGATGTAAAAGCGTTTGGTCCTGTCCATGTATATGTAGTTCCGGCCGGTGTATTTAATTGAATAGTTGCGCCGGCACAATAAGGCCCGGTATTTGCAGCCGTAGTTGTTGGCGTTGTAATTGTTACATTCACAGTTGCTGTATTCTTACAACCGTTAACATTTGTTACTGTTACCGTATAAACGCCTCCCATAGCTACAGTTGCTCCCGCAATATTTGGATTTTGTGCGGCAGATGTAAAACCGTTAGGTCCGCTCCACAAATAAGACGTTCCGCCGCCCGATGTTAAGTTAATGGAATTACCCAAACAGACCGGACTATTACTTCCTATTATAGGAACCGGTAAAGGATTAACAACAACGTTAACCGTTCTCGTAGCTTTACAACTTCCTACAGCATTTGTTAATGTGTAAACGCCAGCCATAGCTGTTGTTGCCAGAGCAATGGACGGGCTTTGGATCGTTGAAGTAAAACTCGAAGGCCCCGACCAGCTATAAGTTGATGCGGCAGGGCCGGAAGCGTTAAGTTGAATAGTTTGTCCAACACAATATGGTCCTGTACTAGAAACTGTTGGATTTGGTGGACTCACAATTTGCACACTTGTGGTGTATGACTGTGCAGGACAGTTTTGGAAACCAACATAGAACGTGTAAATAGCAGCGTTAGAGGCTGTTGTTACAGCTATTGTTGGTGATGCAGTATTGTATCCACCATAATAATAAAAATATGGCGTTGGAACATAAGTATACCAATACCAATACGTAGCACTTGCCGGAACATTCGCACTGAACGAAAGCGGTGAGCCAACACATATAGGACCAGAGTTAGAAACCGTTAACGTAGGAGCAGCAGGTAGGGATAATGAAACAGTTTTAGTAGTTATACAACCAAAATTATTTACAGTCATTGTATAAGTACCAACGTTTACAGTTTGAAAATTGTTTACTAGCGCGTTCGGACCAACACCCGTATAACCATTAGGACCAGCCCACGAAATAGAACCTGGGCCACCGGAACCTGTTAATGTAGCCGAACCTCCGGCACATGGCGATGGAATTCCACTTGCTGTTGCAGTTGGAACTGTATTAACAACAACTAATGATTGAGTCGATGAAACACATCCGCTAGAGTTGATCGTATGAATAACTGTATACGTACCGGGTGATGTAAAGCTTACAGGACCATAACTAGAAGTAAAACCTGTTGCGGGAGATCCTACAGGCGATAAGAAGGAATATGTATGCGTTCCTGTTGCGTTAGATGCATTAAATGTAAATGCATTACCGGTAAAGCACTGTGTAAAAGAAGGCGATGCCGTAAATGCAGGTGTTGGCCCTGGCGGTGTAGTTATCACCAAAGATGCCGTTGCCGGACATCCGGCGGGGTTGGTGACCGTCTGCCAGACGGTGTAAGTTGTTGAAGGCGCAAGATTGACGGAACTGACGGGCAAGTTTGTTGTGTAAGATGCCGGCGCACCAGGCCCGGTAAATGAGTAACTCTGGACGGATGGCGCAGGGGTTCCGGTATTAGTAAAACTATAAGTTGTACATGAATTAGCACTTGTAAAACCGGCTGTTGGAAAAGTACCAAATGTAAGTGTAATTGTTTTTGTGATTGGAGCACAAATACCAACAGGATTCATCGTTAAAGTATATTGCCCGGCCATGGTTGTTGTAATAGTTTGATTTGGGTTATTTGTAATACCACTTCCTGCTGGTCCATTCCACGTATAGGGGCCAAGTCCGGGAGGTGCGATCATAGTTCCGGTTAATACCCCGCAAGCGGCAACGGCATTTGCATTTAAACCTGCAGGAAACACTATGTTATTAACGGTTACTGCCATTGGTAAACATTGGCAATCAAAAAAAGCATAACCATAATGTGCCCACCCGTCACAGTCACCAACAGTTATTTTAATTGTAACACAAGTTCCTAAATAGGGAGAAAGATCTAAAGCTTTAATGATCCAGTTTGGCGTATAAGAAATATTACCTGCTGTTGTCCAACCCGTAGCACTTACTGTTGCACAGGATGGGCCGGGAGGTGTAATACTTACTTGCGGACAAGCAACTATATTATTGTTACAATCCAATAGTTCAACCCTTAAATAGGGTTGATCACAACACGCATGACCAGAACCATCCATGGCAGATTTGTAGCAAAATTGAAATACCGCATTACTAGCTGTAACCGGGAATGTTTGCTGGATCCTTACAACTTCTCCTTGATTGGTGAAGTTATCATTCATTTGTAAAACTTTAGACCCGCCAAATGGTGAGTTGGGAATAACACCAAGTGGGGCAGGGGCAGTCCAAGGCGTAGTTCTTACCCAGCAATCTGTACTGCCGGGCGATGGACAACAACCTGCTTGCGTGCACGAACCATTTAAGCCCTGGTTTTGGCCCCACGATACCTGCCATCCGGCAAGACTATTACCAATTGTACCAACCGTGGTAGTAGAAATTGTTGAAGGAGAAGCTTCAAAATCTTCATTTACGCATGGAGCAGAATTAACTGTAGAGCTTGATCCAATAGGTTTGTAACTATTAAACGTTGGGCCGGTATTGATATGATATTTTCTATTAATAAAATTACGTTTGGCATGATACATATATACATGGTATTCGGAACCGAAAAAACCACGATCCATGCCAATTTGTTTCGCTTCAGCTTCGTCAAAACCTCTCATCGAATCGGCGTTAAAAATGTGCTTTAAATATTCAAAAGGTGCTTGGGCCTTAGTGGCAGTAGAGAAAAACAAGAACATACCTAAGATCAAGGCAAAATTTTGCAATGTTTTTTTCATAATAATTAGGGTTTTGGTTATAATAAGGTTAATCTTAAATATGACTTTTTCATAGTTTTTTACTCATTCAAAAGCGCTATTCAATCATTAATTTTCTATTTTTTTACGCCAGGATATCACTAAAACGGTTCAGTGATTTTTTAAAAGTGCGAATTTAATTTTCACAAAAATTAAGAAAAAAAGGGAGTGAATTTTTATACTGAAAAATTTTTTGGTTAAAGAAAAAAGCCACGCCTTAATTGGCGTGGCTTTTAAGCCTTCTTTTATTTTTGAATTATTTATTTAAAGTAACATGTCCCGTGTAAGTCTTTACCTTAGCGTTTAGCAGCGTTACGTTAACTTTCCAAACATAAACATCTTCTTTGCATTCCGCGCCCTTAAAGGTTCCATCCCATGCCTGGAAAAAATCATTCGTGCCAAATATTTTTTCGCCCCAACGATCCAAAATAACCATGTCGTATTTTACAATTCCATGTCCTTTAGGATAGAAAGTATCGTTAATTCCATCGCCGTTTGGTGTAAACGAGTTGGGAATAAAAAAACTAAAATCTTCTCCAACCACAACTGATTTCACAACTGTATCAGAGCAACCCCATTTGTTTTTTACGATCATTGCTACAGGATAAGTTCCTGCTTCAGGAAAGAAATAACTTGGGTTTTGGTTTGTACTTTGGTAATTATTGTTGTTAATAAAGAACCAGTTCCATGAAGTTAAACTATCTGCATTAGTAACATCGTCAAATAATACAGGGTCACTGTTCTCAACCGGATTAAGCGGAGAGAATTCAAAATTGGCAACAGGAATGGGATAGGCAGAAATAGTATAGGTTGCACTGTTAGGACAGCCGTTGGCATCCACAAAATTTGCTTTAATGAAATATTTACCGGGCTGTGTACAGCAATAATTAACGGTAGTACCGCTTAAACCCGATCCGTTAATTAACCAGTTAGAGCTGGTGATAGACGCGCTGCCCGGTGCGGTAGTTAGTGTAAAGTTTGAACAGAAGGGAACACAACTGCTTTTTCCATCGCTTATTAATGTACCAACTGGTAACGGGTCAATAATAACATTTGTACTTATTGATCCTGTACAACCGTTATTATCAGTAACGCTATAAAAATAAACACCGCCCTGGTTTGCGCTGTTTGCAGTAAAGCCGGTGCTGGCATTTGGTGATAAGAAGTTATTCGGGCCTGTCCATTGGCTTAATTGAAATCCGGCAGATCCTTGAAGGCTAACGGCAGTATTTACACACGTTTTTGCAGTGGCAGTAATTGATGGAACAGGTAATGGATTTGCTACCACGTTGGCAGCAGTAATACTTGTACATGTGTTAACACCAGTAACCAATACAACATAATTACCGGTTGTTAGATTGTTAACAACTGGGATGCCTGGGTTCGAACTATTAGAGGTAAAACCGTTTGGCCCTGTCCAGGCATAAGTAGCACCTCCTGTAGCACTGATAGTTGCGGGTTGTCCAAAACAAACGGTAGCACCTGTTGCTAATGCAGAAGGATTTGGAAGAACGTTAACTACGGTTGTTGCGGTAGCCTGGCAACCGTTAGCATCTGTAACAGTTAAAAAATATGATCCTGACTGTGCAGGAATGGCGCCTGCTAACGAAGGATTTTGCAGGTTGCTTGTAAAGCCATTCGGGCCGGCCCATGAATAATTTCCACCACCATTACCGGTCAGGTTTAATAATTTGGTTTCGCATATTGGTGCATTATTGCCGGCTGCCGGAGTTGGTAAAGGATTAACCGTTACAGATTGTGTAGTGCTTGCAGAACAAGTTCCAACAGTTGTAATTAAAGTGTAAATTCCATTTGCTAATAATGTAATATTGGGCACAACCGGATTTTGCACGGATGTATTAAATCCATTTGGTCCGCTCCACGCATATTGCAAGCCTCCACTACCTGTTAAATTTAAAGGCGATCCAACACAAGGTGTGTTGGCAACAATAACAGGTACAGGTAATGGCAGCACTAAAACATTTGCAACAGCAGTGTTAGTACAACCAAACGCACTTGTAACAATTACGTTGTATGGTCCCGACATTACTGCAGTTGCATTTGCAATTGTTGGATTTTGTAGCAATGAAGTAAAACCTAACGGTCCGCTCCATGCATACCCTGTACCGCCATTAGCAGATAAATTAATATTAGTATTTAAACAAACGGTTGGATTATTTAATGGCGCAATTACTGGTAAAGGATTTATTACAACGTTTGTAGTGGCAACATTTGTACATGTATTTGCGTTGGTTACTGTTAATGTATAAACGCCGCCATTAGTAGATTGCGCAACTGCGATGGTTGGATTTTGAAGATTTGATGTGTATGATCCTGGTCCGCTCCAGGCATAAGAAACACCACCATTACCTGTAAGATTAAGCGGTTGACCAACACAAACCGGACTATTGCTACCCGCTAAAGGAACAGGTAAAGGATTTATTGTTACCGAAGTTGTTGTAGATGCAGTACACGTTCCGGCAGAAACAATTAATGTATACATGCCATTCGCCAATGCGCTCACAGGACTAATTGTTGGATTTGATGACACGGCAAAAAATCCGTTGGGTCCGGTTAAGCTAATAGTTCCGCCCGCAGCAGTAAACGTTAATGCTCCATTTAAACAAACAGGCGAATTAGAATTTAAAACCGGAACAGGTAAACTTACTACCGTAACACTTGAAGTTGCTGTTGCAGTGCAACCTGATGCAGTTGTTACAGTTACAGTATATAATCCCGTCATAGGAAGAGTTGCATTTGCAATTGTTGGATTTTGTAGCAATGAAGTAAAACCTAACGGTCCGCTCCATGAATATCCTGTACCGCCATTTGCAGTTAAATTAATGTTTGTATTCAAACATGCTACCGGGCTATTGGTAACAATAACAGGTAACGGATTAACAATAACATTTGTTGTAATATTATTTGTACATCCGGCCGCGCTCGTAACTGATAATGTATAAACTCCTGCGTTAGTAGCCTGCGCACTTGCTATAATTGGATTTTGAGCAGTTGAAGAATAAGATCCCGGTCCGGTCCACGTATAAGTTGCAGCGCCACTTCCGGTAAAATTTATAGGTTGATTAACGCAAACAGGACTATTACTATTTGCAATTGGCACAGGAAGAGGATTTACAAGAACGTTTGTTGTTGCAATGCTTGTGCAAGTGTTTGCTGTTACAACTAAAGAATAAACTCCGCTTGCTGCAACTGTTACAGGATTGATAACGGGGTTCTGTAAAACAGAGTTAAAAGCGTTAGGCCCCGTCCATGCATAAGTGCCACCGCCACCACCGGTTAGGTTTAGAGCAGCTCCCGTGCAAACAGGCCCGTTATTTCCAATAACAACCGTGGGCGTTTGTTGCACAGAGACCGTTGCAGTACCTGTACACGTATTAACTGCGTTACTAATTAGAACGGAATATGTTCCCGTACCGTTAACAGTTACAGTTGGGGAATTACTTGCGCCAACAATCGTTGGTCCTGTCCACTGTACAATATTTGTTGCAGAGTTTGGTGCAACTGAAATTTGTGTTGGTCCGTTAATGCAAAATGGTGCGGTAATAGTTGGAGTAATTCCGGTTAAACCCGGAACAACTAAAACAGTATCGGGCGAGTTACCAAAACTTGGTATACAACCATCAAAGCCTGCATAACAAGCCGGGTAAACATTATGGCATGTGTATAATTGCCCACCTACAGGAGGAGTAACTGTACAAGTTGGACCAGTTCCAATTGGAACCGGATTGCCAACTGCAAACCAGGTTAAAGTTGGAATAACCGCCGCACCAGAAGGCGACCAACGGTAAGCATTATTTGTTGTGGTCCATTGCGTTGAATTTCTTCCGGGTACAGTGATACCAATCGTTCCTGCAAGATTATGAATTCCCTGAACAGCAGTTCCACCAGACCAGGCCGGGCAATTAGGTTTGTTAGTAATGTGGTTTTCTATAAGATTCGTTCCTTCAAAAATTACAATTTGAAATGTTCCCTGGAGGTTAGTACACGAGTACATTGGCATATTGGCCCATGTTACAACCAACCTTCTGCATGGGGCAGTGCCTTGAGTTTGGTAACGGATGGTTCCTCCAACTCCGGGATGCCAGTCCTGCCATGGCCCCATTATACAATTTTTCGGAACACCAGCACCTACATTTGGGATAGCGGAAGAAGCAAATGTTACTGGTTGCCCCGCTGTAAAAGCGATCCAACCATTTGAGCCAATATAGAATTGAGTATAAGTATTACCAAAAAAACAAAAAGTAAAGCCAATTGGCAATACACCTGTTTGCGAATCATCAGTAAGAGCAACAGCAGTACCTGCATTTGGGTATGGCGCAAACGGAATATTGGTTACACTATAAGTATTTGTTTGGTTAGGCGTAATTGTAGTTGGATTACAAGCTGTCATATTAGCTGTAAGCACGGTGGTTGTGACACCACAGGGTAAAGTAAGATTTGGGCCTAAGTTTGGACAATTTTGAGAAGATCCTGCAAATGCAATGGTTGCAAGGATCATGGTAGAAATTCTTTGTTTAAGTTTCATTGGTTAAGAAGCTTGGGTTAATTAAGGGTTTCTACCAATAAATTTAATTTATTTTCAAGGTCTTGTTAAGGCAAATGAGTAACCAGTTACCCAACCAAAATTAATCAACGAAAGAAGTGTTTTAGTTTGCTCTTTTGAGTTGTTCGTCTAAGAATAAGTTTGTTTCATTTATTAAACGGTTTTAGAAATAGGATCGAATAATGTTAAATTAACAGATGTAAAGGATAAGAAAAAAGCCACAATGTTTAGTTGTGGCTTTATAGATCTATTTATTTTTTAATTACTTGTTTAAAGTAACATGTCCGGTATAAGTTTTCACTTTTGAGTTAGAAAGTGTTACATGAATTTTCCAAACGTAAACATCTTCTTTACATGGTTGGCCTTTAAAACTTCCATCCCATCCCTGGAAAAAATCGGTGGTGCTAAATAGTTTTTCTCCCCAACGATCAAAGATCATCATGTCGTATTTTGAAATTCCATGCCCTTTAGGGAAGAAGATATCATTTATTCCGTCGCCATTTGGTGTAAATGCATTTGGTACATAAAAACTATTGTCTTCACCAACTACTATTGGTTTAACAACTGTGTCTGCGCAGCCCCATTTGTTCTTCACGATCAAAGCAACAGGGTAGTTGCCAGCTTCAGGAAAAAGATAAGTTGGATTTTGACTTGTTTGAACATAGCTATTGTTATTTACAAAATACCAATTCCAGCTGTTTATGCTATCACCTGCAGAAACATCATCAAACAGAACGTTATCTGTATTTTCGATCGGACTAAACGGTGAAAATTCAAAATTTGCAACTGGCACAGGGTAAGCTAAAACTGTATATGTAGTGCTGTTAGGGCAACCGTGTACGTTAACAAAACTTGCTTTTACCAAATATTTACCTGCTTGTGAAATGCAATAATTTAAAGTTGAACCGCTAAAACCTTGTCCGTTGATCGTCCAGGTAGCACCTAAAATGGAATCATTTGCAGCGCTTGCTTTTAAACTAAAGTTTGAACAGAAAGGAACGCAATTTTTGTTACTACTACTTAATAAAGTAGCGTTAGGAAAAGGATCAATTACAACAAGCGTACTTGTAAAACCCTGACAACCGTTATTATCTGTAACACCTAAGGTGTAAAGTCCTCCGTCAGACACGCTACTGGCAGTAAAACTCGTATTCGCATTTGGTGAAAGGAAATTATTTGGGCCTGTCCATTGATACAATAAAAAGCCGGGAGAACCTTGTAAACTGATAGAGTTATTTATACAGGCTCTTGCCGTTGAGGTTATGCTTGGAACCGGTAATGGATTTGCAACAACATTAGCAACCGTTATACTCGTACAGGTATTAACACCTGTTACAGTAATAGTATAATTACCCGTAGTTACATTATTTACAATTGGAATTGTGGGATTTGCTACATTTGATGTAAAGCCATTAGGTCCAACCCACGAGTAACTTGCACCGCCTGTTGCACTTAATGTAGCTGGTTTGCCGAAGCAAACTGTAGCTCCATTAGCTAAAGCAGCCGGGTTAGCAAGAATGGTAACCGATGTTGATGTGGTAGCCTGACAACCGTTAGCATTTGTAACTGTCACTACATAGATCCCCGATTGAGCATTTATTGCAGCGCTAATAGAAGGATTTGAGATCGAACTAACAAAACCATTCGGCCCATTCCAAGAATACGCTGTACCACCAGTGGCTGTAAGGGATATATTTTTAGTTTCACAAATTGGTCCGTTATTAATTGCTGTTGGAACAGGCAATGGATTTACGGTTACAGATTGTGTGGTGCTTGCAGAACAAATACCAGCAGATGCAATTACCGTATACATACCGCTGGCTGGCACTGTAACATTATTTATAGAAGGATTTTGTATAAGACTATTAAAGCCATTTGGTCCGCTCCAAACAAAGGAAGCGCCCGCACTTCCAACAACATTTAATGTAAGCGTTGCCCCTGCACAAGGTGTATTTGATACAATGCTTGGCGTTGGTAACGCAATTATTAAAACATTTACAAAGGCTGTGTTAGTGCAACCAACAGCGCTTGTTACAGTTAAATTATAAACGCCAGACATGTTTGTCTGTGCATTAGTTACAACAGTATTTTGTCCATTAGCAATAAAAGTATTTGGCCCATTCCACAAATAGGTTGAACCCGGTAAAGAGTTAGCGGAAATACTCATATTCTGTCCAACACAAACTGAAGAACCGTTTGCAGATAAAGTTGGAGTAGGATTAACAGTTACGTTTGTGGTTGCAGTATTCTTACAACTGTTTAGATCCGTTACGGTAACCGTGTAAACTCCCGAATTAGTTGGGCTTGCAACAGCAATGGTAGGGTTTTGATTCGTAGAAGTAAAAGCAGCTGGTCCCGACCATGTGTAAGTAACGGCTCCAACAGCATTTAAATTAAGAGTTTGACCATTACAGATTGGACTATTATTTGATGCGATTGGTGTTGGCAAAGGGTTAACCGTTAGTGATTGAGTTATGCTTGCAGAGCAGGTTCCAACAAAAGCAATTAAAGAATACGTGCCAGAGCCTGCTAAAGTAATATTATTGATCGTTGGATTAGTAAGTGTAGAATTAAAACCATTAGGCCCATTCCATTGGTAGGTTACGCCACCACCCGCCGTTAAAGTTAAGATACTTCCAAAACAAACCGGCGAGTTAGAACTTATGCTTGGTGTTGGTAATGAAAGAACAGACACATTTGTGGTTGCAGTATTTACGCAACCAACCGCGCTGGTTACAGTTAATGTGTAAACACCCGACATTGTTAAGGTTGAATTTGCAATGTTTGGATTTTGTGTTGTTGAAGTAAATCCACCAGGTCCGCTCCATGAATAAGTTGACCCCGCTAAGGAAGTAGCAAATAAATTAATAGTAGTATTTAAACAAACTGTTGCGCCGGTAATACTTATTGATGGTGTAGGATTAACAGTAATTGATGACGTAACAGTTGCCGTACAGCCGTTAACCGTTATGGCTGTTAAAGAGTATGTTCCACTATTTGTTGGCGAGGCCGGATTAATAACCGGATTTTGAAGGGTAGAGGTAAAAGCCGCAGGTCCATTCCATTGATAGGTATTTCCGCCGCTGCCACTTAAATTTAATGATTGGCCGTTACAAATTGGACTGTTACTTGTTAATGTAGGGCTTGGAAGCGGATTAATAGTTATTAAACTAGTTGTAGAAACTGAACAGCCGTTGTTTGATGCAGTTAATGTGTAAACACCGGTTGCTAAAGTGCTTGCATTGGTAATAGTTGGGTTTTGCACTAAACTGTTAAAGCCATTTGGCCCAACCCAGTTATATGTTGCGCCGCCGCTACCGGTTAAATTCAAATTATTATTAGCACAAATTGGCGCATTACTTCCAATAGCCGGAACCGGCAATGCGAAAACCGTTACGTTTGCTACCGCCGTATTTTTGCAACCCGCAGTACTTGTTACGGTTAAATTATATGGCCCTGTCATTAGCGTTGTAGATGGCGAAATAACTGGGTTCTGCGTGTTTGATGTAAAACCGCCGGGGCCCGACCACGAATAAGTTGATCCCGCGAGCGAATTAGCCGTAAGATTTATTGGTTGTCCTGCACAAACGGTTACATTGGCAGTGGTTATAGTTGGAGTAGGGTTAACAATTACCTGTGTGGTTTGTGTGCCAACACAACCTATCGCGTTTGTGAATGATACAGTATAAATTTGTGTCGCTGCGGGGCTTGCTACAACGTTCGGACCGTTAGCTGTGTTTAAACTTGCCGGCGGACTCCAGGTATAAGTTGCCGCACCACTTGCATTTAAATTAGCGCTAAATGTTTGGCAGATGGTTCCGCTATTAACAGTTATTGGTGCAAGAGCTGCAGTTACAACGTTAACCGTTGCGCTGCCCGTTAAACAGCCGGTTGCATCTTTTACAAAAACAGTATAAGTACCATTAGTGAGACCAGTAGCAACAGATGTACTTTGTGCAGATGGTGTCCAGGTGTAAGAATAAGGCGCTGATCCACCAGTTGCCGTAACCGTTGCGTTTGAAGTAGGACATGAAGGTGTACTTGTTGCATTCACCGTTAAACCGGTAGCAGCAATTGAACACGCGTTGCAATTGGTTCTGTAATATAAACCTTCAACAACAATATTAAAACAATCGCCACCACTTACAAAGCCAAAACCTGCGGAGGTTTGTCCTGCGGTAATTGCAGGTGATCCTGCCATAATGATATTATCCCACCAATCCTGACTTGCAGAAGGGTAACTAAAGTTAGATGCCGCTGCATTAGTATTCATCCAACAACTGGCATTACCAACATTTTGAAGATCACTAACGATCATAAACGCATTTGCAAATGTAGATGCCGCACAAGCATTCCATCCGGTTAAATTATTATTTTGTTGCGCACCAATACCAACAAGACAGCCATCACCAATAACGATGTGACCTGTATAAGTTTGAGTTAGATCCTGATATACAACAATGATGCTTGCGCCATCCATATCATTTCCAGATAGAGGAGGGCTGGTTGGTATACCTGAAACATTGTAAGTGCCATTTCCTGTAAATATGGATGTGATATCTGCACGATAATTATAGGTTCCGCCATAACCCCAGCATTTATCGCTGTGTGTACCGATCATTGTCATTGGATACGCTTGAGAAACAGCAGAAGGATTTTGAACAGTTGAGCTAAATGCAAGACCATTACCTGAACCGCCTGTATATAAAAAAGCTTTCAAAATTACTGCGCATGGAGGAATACCTGAAATTGTTATTCCGGCGGGTTGATTTACACCTGCGGGTGAAAATCTTTTTCCAAGCTTCACTTTTCCCATTGTATAATTCAAGCCGCAGGCCGTTGCCATATAACTATTTCCGATAGAACCGCTCCCATTCATTACACTATTGTTCCCACCACCTTTTGGATTATTGTTATTATAATTCGTAAAATTTGCAAGACATGTTGAACAGGTTGTGCCCGGCATGTAAGGATTTAAGGTGTAGGTTTGCGCTTCACCGATTGTAACTATAAAAGTTAGAATAAAAATTAGTGAAGAAATAAAGCGGAGTTTGTTTTGAGAGTTCATTCTAACAGGGTTTCTTTAAAGCTAAGAAATTTGTTAAAAAAAGACAATCTACTCACTCAGCGAAACTTGTGTTTCACGCATTAAAACAATAGCGTTTTTTTATTAAATCGATTTAATATAAAAAACTAAACGCTTTAGAATTATTTTTTTGGAAATGAAATTAGAAAATTGATCCAATTACATGCATCAATTTTTCAACCTGACTGCCCCACAATAATTTTGAAGATTCTCTTTCAGAATTTGTGTCGGCAAAATCGGTAATTATTAATGAAATATCGTTGGTCAGATCATCACGCTGAATACGGAATTCAAAGTAACTACCATCATTTTTATCTACCCATTGAAAGCGCACTAAAAGTACATCAACGGTTTTTAGTAAACGGGCTTGTTGCATTTGTCCGTCCCAAATAAATGTATAGATACCGTTACGAATATTTACATCGTCGCAAAACCACTCAGACAATCCGCTTGGAGTAGATAAGAATTCATACAACATATCTGCCGAAGCATGAATAATAAATTCTAATTCAAATTTGCCGTTCGGTTCTTTCTCAGGTTTAATGGCGTATGAATCAGTTTTTTTGATGGGATTTGTTATTGAACTCGAAATAGAGGCTATTTTAGAAAGTGAGATCTCAACTTTTTCTTTTTTAGGAATGGTGTTGGTGATCGCCAAGACTTCATTTCCATTATACTCTTTCTTTTTAAGGGTTTCAGCCACTTTTTCTTCTTTCACAGAAGATGTTTCTTTTTTAAGAATTACAGGATTTTGTTTAATTACTTCTTTAACAGGTTTTTCCTTCTTGATATCAATTTTCTTTACTTCAATTTTTTTAGGAACTACTTTAACTACTGCTTTTTTTGGTTCGGTTTTTTTCAATAGGGGCTTTTTAGTAACGATTTGTTTTTTGGCATCGATCTTTTTCGCAACAACTTTCTTAATTGCCTTAGCATTAGCTGGTTTTACAGCATTTTTCTTAGTAACAACTTTTTTAGCAGTTTTGTTTATCTTTTTGGAAACAATTTTAGTATTTGATTTTTTTGGAGCCGGTTTTGCCGAATTTTTTTTAGGCGCAGGCTTTTTAGCCGCTTTTTTTGCAACAACTTTTTTCACCGCTTTTTTGTCTGGCTTGCTATTTTTTTTCGTTACGCTTTTTTTAGCAGACGAAACCTTCTTTTTATTCGACATATGTCCAAAATTTTCGGAAATATATAAATTTTTAACAAGAAAGCAAATAGAAATTAAATAAATATTTTGTTTTGGCTATTATAAACGAATGTTTATATTTGCACCCCTATAAAAATGGCGGGATAGCTCAGATGGTTAGAGCGCAGGATTCATAACCCTGAGGTCTCGAGTTCAACTCTCGATTCCGCTACAAAACATTGAAATTCAATGATTTATTAACAAAAAAGGCTTTCTTGGAGGAAGCCTTTTTTTATTGCGGCCTTATTCTTTATAATCGCTGCAATTCCAATTCATCTTAAAAAATAAAAAGCCACCAAAGCGTTTTGAGACTACGGTTATTAGTATAAAAAATGAAATTTAGAATTGATGAAAAAACTTAACTTTTTTGTTAAAAAGTGCTACTTTTTGAGCATTTTTATAGTTTCGGAAGGGTTTTTTGAAGAAAAGACAGTATTTCCGGCAACTAAAACATTTGCGCCGCAATCAACTAATTTTTGATAATTATTTAAATCAACGCCACCATCAATTTCTATTAAGGCCTTGGAGTTTTTTTGTTGAATAAGTGTTTTTAGTCTTTTTACTTTTTCATAAGTATTCTCAATAAATTTTTGTCCACCAAAGCCTGGGTTCACGCTCATCAAACACACAAGATCAATATCAGAAATTGTGTCTTCTAATAAACTTACGGAAGTATGGGGATTAATTGCCACACCGGCTTTCATTCCGAGATTTTTAATATTTTGAATGCTTCGGTGTAAATGAGGGCATGCTTCAATATGAACAGTTAGTACTTCTGCGCCAACATCTTTAAAGGCTTGAGCGTATTGATCGGGATTTACGATCATCAAATGCACATCCAACGGTTTTTTTGCAAATTTTTGAATTGATTTAATTACAGGGAAACCAAAAGAAATGTTCGGCACAAATACGCCATCCATCACATCCACATGAAACCAATCTGCATCACTATTATTGATCATTTCAATATCCGCTTGCAGGTTTGCGAAGTTTGCTGACAGAACAGAGGGTGCAATTAAGTGTGGCATTTTTTTTATTTAATTGTTAAGCGATAAAAGTAAATATTCTTTTATATATACAATTAACAACTTATTCATAAAATGATAGAGAAAGAAAAGTAATAAATTTTAATGCAAATAAAATCTCCTGGTCAAAATAATATAAGCCATGTAATTATACTGTTCTTGTGAAAAACGACATCGACACCCATAATTTGACATTAAATTATCTAATGGTGGAACATAGTATTGAGTATTTCCATCCTGAATACCACTTAAATGTCCGCACGGAGTTACAGTAGTTGGTGGAGGAACCCCCAATGGGTATGGGTCGGCTTCAGTATCACAAAATCCGTCACCATGTAAATAACAATTTGTTCTGTTAAAAAATTCATTACTTATAGCTCCAACCGGTGGTGGTGGCGTGGCAGGAGGAACCGGGTTGATCTCGTCAAATGTATTCGGTAATCCAAAAAAATGCCCGAACTGATGTACGATATTATCTTGCACAAAATTAGCAGCATTTGTATTTGATAAAGCGGCTTTTTCTAATACAATAACATCTTTTGCAGCAGTGGTAGACGTTGTTGGAGGCGGGTAAGCATAACCGACAAGTTCGTTGGCTGGCATGCCTGAAACAAAATCGGCAAAATAAACATTAATGGTTTTATCTGTGTACCAGTTTGCCGTAACAATTGGATCAACAAGATTTTTTGTCCAGTTATAATTGTAAGGATGATGTGGAATATAAACAGTACTACAATTTAAGAATTGAACGCAGATCCTTTTAAAAACAGCATTTAAATTATTTACCATCGAGGTTAAAGCTGCCGGTGTGGCCATCCCCGCATATAAAGGTGGTGTAGTTGTATCTTGTAACACATAAAATACAATAGAAAATTTTTTATTTAAACAGGTGTCATGTTTTAAAGTGGTAACCATATTTTGAACAGTTGGGGAACTGCCCAAACCACCTGATTTTACCTGCGCCGAGAAAAACAAAATGTTAAAAATAAAATATATGAACAGAATTTTTCTCAAGGAGTTTTTCAAATTATTAAAGTTTATTTAACTATATTTGATTATCAAATTTATAAATAATATCAATATGTTCAGACAAAAGAAAAAACTATTTATGTTTCTTTTTTCTGTGTGTATTTTTTACAATTCATTTTCACAAATTACGGTTTCTCCAACAGTTGGTTGTCTTCCATTAACAGGAGTTTCTTTTAGCGGCCCTCCGGGTGCGACGGGAATAACCTGGAATTTTGGAGATGCAGTTACTTCCAACCAGGCTTCACCAACACATAATTATACATCGGTAGGTAATTTTATAGTAACATATAACGCAACTGTTGGTGCATCTCCCGTAACATACACGGCTCTTGTAGTAGTTCATGGTAAGCCCACCGCAAGTTTTACATACACTGTTCCTTCAATTAGATGTAAACCTTTAAATGTTCCTTTTACAAGTACAAGTTCTGGTCCTGCTGCAATTTCAAGTTATACCTGGAATTTTGGAGATGGTGGACAAGGATCGGGAGCAACGCCAATTTGGACATATAATTTGCAGGGCGCTTTTTTTGTTACCTTACTTGTAACCGATGTGAATGGATGTACAAGCGCATTGTCAACACAACAAGGACCCATCAATGTTTCTACACCGCCAACAGTTGTTATAACATCAAATCCTTTGGCATTAGTATCCTGCACGGCCCCTTTTACAGCTGCATTTAGCGGTAGTAATTGCGTTTCAGGTTCCCCAATTGCTGGTCCGTTATCTTCTTACTCATGGAATTTTGGTAATACACAAACATCAACACAGCAAACTCCGGGAAATATCACATACAATACGCCCGGTAATTACAATGTTAGTTTAACAGTTACTGATAATAATAATTGTAGCGCTACTGCCATTACACCTGTAAGCGTTTCGCAACCAACGTTGCAAACAACAATTCCCGGAACCGTTTGTTTAAATGCACCTTTTACCATTGGTTTTCAAACAAATCAATCAACAACTTTATGGAATTTCGGAACGCCGTCTACACCAACTGTATTAAGCACAGGCTCGGGTCCAACAACAAACAGTCTTTATACAATAGGTTATTCGGCGCCGGGCATTCATACGATCACCATCAGTGCAGGGGCATTCCCATGTACTGCAGTGCAAACAAAAACTATTTTTGTAGAGCAGGTAGTTGCCAATTTTACATGTACGCCTCCATCGTTAACGTGCAGTCCAACATTTTCTGCATCCTACATTAATCAATCATCGCCAAACGCAATTTCTTATACCTGGACAACCACAAACGGAGCTGGTCTTACCGCAACAAGTACAGCTGCTAATCCAACATTTACTTTTACGCAGGGTAGCCTTTTTCCTCACACCATTTTTCTGCCCTATGCTTTAAATGTAATACTCACTGTACAATCTGCTAACGGTTGTTTTGCCACAGTATCCCACGCTTACGATACTATTCATAGAACAACGGCATGGTTCAATAAAAATAAATCCGGAGGCTGTGCACCTTTAACGGTAACCTTCAGAGATTCAAGCTTTACAAATCCTGCTTTTCCAATAGCAACATACACATGGAACAATGGTGCAACGCCGGCAACAGTTGTAACGGGTGTGGCCCCGCCAATTCCAAATTTTGTACAAACGTATACCGCAGTTGGTACTTATACCCCTTATTTGATCGTGCAAACCGCAAACGGTTGTATAGATACCTCTTTTATAGATACTGTTCATGTTGTTAATCCGCCAACATTTAATTTTGCCGTTACGCCGAGTGTGGTGTGTTGGAATCAACCCGTCACAGTGAGTATAACACCAACATCAACCAATCCCGTACAACATTGGCATGTGAATAGTGATAACGGTTTCTTTTCTCATTGTATCAATGATCCAAATCCATCCTGGAATTTTACGCACATGGGTATACATACGTTTACGGTGGAAGGGTATTCGCATGGGTGTAAAGGCACTACAACAAATCCACTATCTGTCACCGTAAAAGGACCAATTGTGCAGAGTAGGTATGAAACTAATTGTAATGCGGGAACCAGAAAAAGTATTAAATTTTTCTCCCACATGCAGGACGTTGCAAATGCAACACTCAATTTTGGAGATGCTACAGCCCCGGTTGCTATTGCTGGCTTGCCCGGTGGAGTTGCAACTCACAGTGTTACTCATGTTTATGCTGCCAGTGGAAATTATACTGCAACAATAACTGCTTCCAATGTTGCAACCGGATGTTCACCTTACACATACACCATGCTCGTAACCGTTAGAGATATTCAGGCTAATTTTACTTACTCTACGATCGGTTGTGCGGCAATATCGCAAACGTTTGATGCAACGCCTTCAATAGATGTCCTTCAAAGTTGTAAACGCGGATATGTGTGGTATATTGATAATTTACCTCCTCGTGACACAACTTCTGCTATTCTTACGCACACCTTTGCAACAACGGGTATTCATAATGTGATGCTAATGGTTAAAGATGAGAACAGCTGTATTGATACAACAAACCATACAATAAGAATTAGTAACGCAACACCTACCTTTACATTCAATAACAATCCAATTTGTTTATCAAGCGGTACAGTTCAAATAATTAATACAACAGCGCAAACTCCAGATCCTGTAAATTATTTTGTGTGGGATTTTGGTGATGCAACACCTTCATTTACTACAGCATTTGCATCACCACCTATGCATACGTATTTTAGTGCCAACCCTCCAAGTCAAAATTATACAGTGGTTGTAGTTGCTACTAATTCGCAGGGATGCACAGATTCTACAAAACGCGTTATAACTGTGGTTAATCCTGTTGCAACTTTAAATCCTTCAAGTCTTTTACCATGTATTCCAACCGGCCCGGGAAACCTTGCAACTAATACGGTTACATTTACTGCGCCCGCTGCATACACAAGTTATACATTTACTTATGGCGATGGAAGCTCTCCGGTAACCACAACAAATAATATTACACCGCATACATACACAGCGCAGGGAACGTATACAGCAACATTAATTGTAGATATAGGAGGATGTAAGAACACCGGTTCTGTGGTTATCAGTCCGCAAACATACCCTATTCCAAATTTCTCGCTCAGTACAGGAAATGTTATTTGCAGAGATTCGCAGGTTGAGTTTACCAGCACGTCCACAGTTGCATCTACGCCATCATATACCTGGAATTTAAGTACAGCTAGTCCTATCCTTCCAATATCTCCGGTCGTATGGACTTATACTGCAACGGGGCAAGCAGTCATTACTTTAACGGTTTACACTACACCTAATTTATGTGCCGCTTCAATTTCTAAAACACTCAGCATTTTAGGTGCTGTTGCAAATCTTAATTTAGATAAGCAAGTAGTTTGTTTAGGAAACGCTATCAAATTCAATATTAAAAATGATTCTGATAATGTTTACATGTGGAACTATGATTTTGGTGATGGTTCAACTGGTTCCTATACGGCAAACGCGTCTCCAACACAAACCATAACGCATACTTATAATTATTATCCTTTACCAAATGGTACCACCACTGTTTCTCTTTCTTATTATCCATCTTCTGACATACTTAAATGTCCACGAACCGCAACTACAACAATTCAAATAATAAAAATTGTTGGAGATTTTGATCGTAATAATGAGGCAACAAAATTAGATACTGTGCATTGTGTTGGTGTGATAGATCAATTTAGTAATCAAACACCAAATTCAACCGGATATACTTTTAGTTGGAATTTTGGTGATGGAATAGGAACAGCCAGTACGCAAAATCCTTCTTACATATATCCTAACGCCGGTGTTTATACGGTTACTTTAAATATCACTGATCCGGTAAATAACTGTTTAGGTTTTGCTGTAAAGAATATGACCATTAATCCCTTGCCTAACGCTTCGGTGTTTGCCAGGGATACATGTCAGAATCGTCAATTTACTCTTAACTCAAATCCAACAGTTGGAACTCCACCTTTTTCTTATACATGGAGTCCGTCGGCTGGGGTAACAAGTCCAAATAGCCCAACATCTACCGCTACGGCTTCTAATTCCACGACTTATACACTAACGATAAGTGACGCCAATAATTGTAAGAACACTACAACTAAGAGTGTATACATACAATTGCCACCGCCAAGTTTTACCTGGGATACATCTGTTGTTATTGGTCAAATATCACAACTCAATAATAATTCGGGTACTAACTTTACGTATACATGGAGTCCTCCCACAGATCTGAGCTGTATTAATTGCCCAAATCCAACATCTACATCAACCGTTAATATTACGTACACTGTAGCTATTGCTGATAACATGGGATGCTTTTTGGTTATGAATACACATACCGTTAACGTAGAGCTAAAAGGAAGTGTAGATGTGCCAACAGCGTTTACACCAAACGGTGACGGCGTTAATGATGTTATTTATGTAGATGGATGGGGCATAAGAAAATTAATTTACTTCAGGGTATTTAACCGCTGGGGACAATTATTATTTGAGAGCAACGATATTAGCGTAGGTTGGGATGGTATGTTCAATGGCGTGCCGCAAAATATGGAAACCTATGTTTACCAGGTTTCGGCAGACACTTATGTTGGCGAAGGAAAACCTGTACTTAAAACAGGAACATTTAAATTACTTAAATAAAGACCTTGAAAAAACTGATCTTATATTTTTTTTGTGTTTTACTTTTTAAGAATTTAAATTCTCAGGATATTCATTTTAGTCAGTTCTATTTCTCCCCACTCTCTTTAAACCCAGCTAATACCGGCAATTACAAAGGTGATTATCGTTTTTTCGGAAATTACAGAAGTCAATGGCGCGATATTTCTAAAGCATATAATACGTTTAGTGCCGGTGGCGATTTTAATATTTATCCAAGCAACCAAAATGTTAGTGGCGGTTTAATTTTGATCAACGACAAATCAGGCGGCAATTTAAAGATCACTAAAATTATGCCTTCCGCTGCTTTTCATAAGAAGATCTCGGGTTATAATTTGCACGTTGGTATACAACCCGGACTTGTTATTAAGACCATTGATTTTTACGCACACTCATTTCCAAACCAATTGAACTGGAACACGGGTATGTTTGATAACTCGTTGCCTAATATTGAAACAGGAGTTAGTCAGCGTTTTGCTTATTTTGATCTTAACTCTGGTTTTGCGGCTTCTAAAAGATTTGGAAAAATAGAACCTGAAATTGGTTATACACTTTTTCACATGACCAAACCAAAAGAAAGTTTTTTAGGTAATGATAATAAATTAAAGGTACGCCAGGCTTATACTATTAATTTAAACTATTATTTAAACCCGCTAATAATTTTAAGAGGTTACACCATGTATGGCTACACTACAAAAGTTAGCGATTGGGTAAGCGGTTTAAATATTGAATACGTACTTTCTAAAAATGTATTTTTTACTAATTCTGTTTTTGCAGGTTTTATGTGGCGCGATGGATTTAAAAGAAATCCAGATGCAGGAATTGTTACCGCGGGCATAAATTATTCGCACTACACCATTGGGTTTAGTTATGATATTACTTTCTCGCAATTAAAAACAGCAGTAGAAAGCAAAGGTGCATTTGAAATTGCGCTTATTTATAAAGCAAAAAACACTCGTTTAAGCAAAAAGGCTGTTCCTTGTGAGAGATATTAGGTACATATTTATTTTTGTGTTGTTTGCGTTTGCTGCGCATTCACAATCAGATTCGATGCTGGTGAAGCGTTCGTCACCAAAAACCTTAAAACGCTTGGGGAAGAATGCAATGGAACAAAATGATCCCAGCAGTGCTATTACCTTTTACGAAGCTTATTTAAATATTAATAACCGAGATGCAAAAGCAAAATACGATCTCGGTCAGGCATATTTGCAGATCCGTGATTATGAGCGCGCTCAACGCATGTTCTTAAATGCTTATGAAACAGATGTTGAGAAAGCGCCAACGTCTTTATACTATCACGCGCAAATGCAAAAATCAAATGGCTTGTATGATAGTGCTAAAATTAATTTTCAAAAATTTAAGAAAGAATATAAGGGCGATGAAAAGGGTTTAAAGAAACAAGCCACAAAAGAAATAGTGTTTTGCGATTCGGTACAAAAGATAGTGAATACAGAAAAAAAAGTTGTTATTACACATTTGGATTCTACCATTAACAAAGTAAATACCGAAGGTGGCCCTGTAAATATTAATGATAGCACATTGATTTTTACTTCGCTAAGAACAGATAAAAAAGAATTTATTATTGAAGATGATACGGCGCAAACCATTAAACGTAAGTTATACGTTGCCAAGCGCTCAAATAACGAATGGAAATTTGGTGGTGAATATGGTGGTAATTTAAATGAATCGGATTTTAATACCGGTAACGCGTGTTTTAGTCCGGATAGAAAGCGTATCTATTTTACTCGGTGTAAATTAAATTTTAAAGAAGAGATGATCTGCGCTATTTACGTTTCTGAAAAAAAGGGAGATGAGTGGAGCGAGCCGGTTAAATTACCAAAAAATGTAAATAACCCAAAGTTCACCTCTACTATGCCTGCCGTTACAACAGATCCGGCCAAAGGTAACGATGTTATTTACTTTGTGAGCAATAATAAAGAGGGCAGGGGAGGTTTGGATATTTGGTATACTGTTTATGATAAAAAGAACAACGTTTACAAAACACCAAAAAATGCCGGTAACAAAATAAATACCGCGCAAAACGAAATAACGCCTTTTTTTGATAACGAGACACGTACTTTGTATTACAGCTCGGATGGCTTGGGCGGTTTGGGCGGTTATGATGTTTTTAAAGCAGCAGGAGATGGAAAAAAATGGATGAGTGCTGAGAATATCGGTCAACCAATAAACACTGGCGCTGATGATATTTATTACACTATTTCTACAAATCGTGAAGAAGGATTTTTTGTAAGTAACCGCAAAGGCGGCAATGCTTTAAAGAATAATACCTGTTGCGATGACATTTATACTTACAAGCATACCGAGTACATTAAGATTAATTTACTTGGCAATGTAAACGAAATGATAGACCCTAACATGTCTATACCACAGGCTACTGTTGAAGTTTATATTGTAGATAAAAAAACAAAAGAAAAATTCCTTGTTAAAATTATTGAAAGTGATAAGAATGGTGATTTTAAAACTACTGTTGAAGCCAACCAGGATTATTTTTTAATAGTAAAGAAGAATGACTTTTTAGGAAATACGGCAGAGCTAACAACCAAAGGAATTACTACATCGCAGGATATTACTAAAACAGTTTTGTTGGCTAAAAAACCAAAGGAGCCCATACATATTCCAAACATTCAATACGAATTTGATAAATCCAATATTTTAGAAGCAAGTAAAATTGCTATCGATACAACGGTGCTATCGTTAATGGAAGCTAATCCTGAGTTAATTGTTGAGATCATGTCACACACGGATAGTAAGGGAAGTGATAAATATAACGAGAAATTATCGCAACAACGTGCAGAGAGTGTTGTGGCGCATTTGATAAGTAAAGGTATTAAAGCAGAACGCTTAAAAGCAAAAGGTTACGGCGAGAGCAAACCAATTGCCCCAAACGAAAATGCGGATGGAAGCGATAATCCTGAAGGTCGCGCTCAAAACCGTCGCACTGATTTTAAAATTATTGGTGTGCTGGATGTAGAGATCATCAATGCTGCAGAGGTGGATTAGTTAAACGTAATACAATCTTACCAAGATGATTTCTTTCTGTTCTTGGTGCCCTCTTAGCGTCCTTTGTGGTTAAACGCTACGAAGGCTCATCATCCACAAAAGGTTGGTAAACACCTTCTTCGTCGTAATAATCAATAATTATGCCGTCTAAAGGGTTGACTTCAATTTCTCTTTTTTCAGTTTCAAAATCAAGCAAAACAGCGTTTGACTTATATTGGCCGTTCTCTTTTTCGATCTTCACCAACTTTAATGTTTTACCAATTACCTCCTTCCACATTTTTGTTGTGGAAGCATCAATCGCATACACACGTATCTTACCCTCAAATTCTTTCTCTAATGCCTGTGCTGCTTCTTTATAATTATATACAATAGCATCTAAGCCATCGCCATCTGCATTGCAGCCAATGGTTAGTTTTTGTTTATCGGTAAAATGTAATTCAACGTTATCGATCACTTCAACAACTTCTGTAGCGCTGGATTTGTTTTGCCATAAATGACAAACCACTTTCTCAACCACCTTGCCTTGTGCAGAAGCGAATCTTGCTAGAGCCTCGTTTGTGAAGTATGTTTTTATTTCGTCGTTTTCCATGTTGCTAATTTAAGGATGTTCTGTTGCCTAATTCAATTACTGCTAAATTTTTTATATCAGATCCTTCTATCTCAAATCTAACTACTGTTTTTACTTTATGAAAGCCATGCACGCCACAGGCGCCAGGATTAATAAATAAAAGCTCAAGCTCTTTATCGTACATTACTTTTAAAATATGTGAATGACCACAAATAAATAATTTTGGTTTATGTTCTTTTAAAAGTGTTTTGATCTTTGTGGGATATTTTCCGGGATAGCCACCAATGTGCGTTATAAACACAGGCACACTTTCACAATCAAAAAATAGGTTTTCGGGATATGTGATGCGAATATCTTTATCATCAATGTTGCCAAAAACTGCCTTTAAGGGTTTTAATTTCTCGATCTCAAGACAAACATCAATGTTGCCTATATCGCCGGCATGCCATACTTCATCGGCTTCCCGGATGTGTTTTATTAATTTTGGATCTAAATAGCTGTGCGTATCAGATATGAGCAATATTTTCTTCAAAATTTTTATTGAAGTAAAACTTATTCTATCCCGAAAAAAGAAATGATGTGCGCTAATTCTTTATCGTTGCTAAAACTCAAGGTTAAATTTCCACCGCCTTTTGCATTGCGTTTAAAGCTGTAAGACTTGTTAAAGATCTTCTCTAATTTTTTATCAATGGTTTTATCTTCAATGGTCAATGGTTTTTCAACGCGGGTAACTTTTGGTGTTACTTTAATTTTTTCGCCGCGGGCAAGGTCTTCAATTTGTCTAACAGATAGGTCTTGCTCCAATGCTAAAGCAAAAATAGCAAGTTGCCTGTCTTCGTTATCAATGTTAATTAAAGCTTTTGCATGACCCATGCTTATTTCCCTGTCACGTAAAGCTTTTTGAATTGGTGCAGGTAATTTTAATAAACGTAAAAAATTTGTTACGGTACTTCGTTGTTTACCAACTTTTTCGCTTAATTGTTCTTGTGTAAGATCGCACTCATCAATTAAACGTTTGTAGGATAATGAAACTTCAATAGGATCAAGATCTTCACGTTGAATATTCTCAACCAAAGCCATTTCCAACATTGCCTGATCATCTGCTACACGAATGTATGCAGGCACTTCTTTTAATCCTGCTAGTTGTGATGCACGAAAACGGCGTTCACCTGAAATTAGCTGGTAGCGGTCGTAACCTAATTTTCTAACTGTTAAAGGTTGAATGATACCATGTTGTTTAATGCTATCACTTAATTCCTGTAAAGCGGTCTCTTCAAAATTGGTACGTGGTTGAAAAGGATTAACTTCAATACTGTTTATTTTAATATTTGAAACAGAGTTCACTGTTGGCGAACCGTCTCCCATATGTTTAGAAGTAATATCTGTTTTGGCATTCTCTAACAATGCGCTTAATCCTCTTCCTAATGCCGGTTTTTTGTTGTTGCTCATATTCTTATTTTTTATTCCGTATTTTTTATTTCGTGTTTAGAAACCCGAAACAAGAAACCCGAAACTTTTTTTAAATGTCTTCACTTAATTCTTCTTCCGATTCCTGGATGTTTATCATCCTATCGCTATCACTTATTTTAGTTAAGCCATTGCGTTGTAAAATTTCACGTGCTAAGTTCAAATAACTTGTAGATCCTTTTCCAATAGCATCGTGCATAATAATTGTTTTTCCAAAGCTTGGTGCTTCTGCTAGCTTCGTATTACGTTGAATAAGCGTATCAAAAACCATGTCCTGGAAATGTGTTTTTACTTCTTCAACAACCTGGTTGGCCAGGCGTAAACGTCCGTCATACATCGTTAACAATACGCCTTCAATATCTAAATTGGTATTTAAATGCGCTTGTACAATTTTAATTGTTTGAAGCAATTTGCCCATTCCTTCTAACGCAAAATACTCGCATTGTACCGGTATAATTACGCTGTCAGCTGCCGATAAAGCATTGATAACTGTTAAGCCTAACGAAGGGCAGCAATCTAAAATAATAAAATCGTATTTATCTTTTATTTTATCCAAGGCTTTTTTCATCATGTATTCGCGGTTGGTTAGGTTCACTAACTCCAGCTCAACACCAACAAGATCTGCATTGGTAGGTAACAAAAATAAATTTGGCGTTTCGGTTTTTAAAATCACATCTTTTGGATGCACACTATCAATGATGCACTCATACAACCCTGCTTTTACATTTTGTGGATCGATACCAACGCCTGATGTAGCGTTTGATTGCGGATCTGCATCAACCAATAATGTTTTGTACTCTAATACAGCAAGGCTTGCTGCTAAATTAATTGCTGTTGTTGTTTTTCCAACGCCACCTTTTTGATTTGCTATTGCTATTATTTTTCCCATTGTGTTCCGTATTTGTGTTCCGTTCTTATTTCTTTATTGTTTTGCCAATTTCAAGCAATGTCAGCTCTTTTCCGGATCTGTCAAACTTCGAAATAGCTTCTTGCTGATCGATCATTATGTATCCAAAAGTATCATAATGCATTCCAATGATATAGTTACATTTTATAAAATCACTTGCAATGATAGCGTTATCAACCCCCATCGTAAAATTATCACCTATTGGTAAAAATGCAAAATCAACATTCCTGTAATCGCCAATTAACTTCATATCATAAGTTAAAGCGGTATCACCGGCGTAATAAAAATTCCCTTCGGTACTTTCTATCACAAAACCCATTGGGTTACCACCATAACTGCCATCGGGCATACTGCTACTATGTTGCGCTACTACACATTTTACGCTGCCAAAATCAAGCCTTACTTTGCCACCGGTATTCATTGGGCGAATTTCAGTAACTCCTTTTTTCTCCAGCCAAACAGATATTTCCCAGTTACAAATTACCTTAGCGCCGGTACGTTTTGCTATGCTTTCCGCATCTGCAATATGATCAGCGTGTCCGTGCGAAATAAGTATGTAATCTGCAGGCACTAAATTTATATCAATACCACGGGCCAATTCGTTTGGACTAATGAACGGATCGAACAGT
Source organism: Bacteroidia bacterium (assembly GCA_016787785.1). GTDB lineage: Bacteria > Bacteroidota > Bacteroidia > B-17B0 > Aurantibacillaceae > Aurantibacillus. The sequence continues at coordinate 736,155 of JAEUTO010000006.1, forward strand.
AAGTGTTTTCCGTTTATTTCAACGCCAAAGCAAGAATGGCCGTAATAAGTAATGTTCATAAAATGCAAAAAATTGAGTAAAATTGCTGTTTGTAAAATTAAACTAATTAGGCACTTTTAACAGTGTTAGTTTTTAACAAAAGCGGGAAAGAAAAGCACATTGTGTTAATAAATTTTTATGGAAGAAATTGTAGTGGTAAGCTGTACCAATCGCCAAAACAGTAACACCTTAAAGGTGAGTAAAATATACGAAGAGATACTAAAAGCCAAAAAAGTAGATGTTAAAATTTTAGATTTTTGCACTTTGCCTGAAAATGTTGCTTTTAGCGAGGTTTTTGGCAAAAGAACAGAATCTTACTCTGCTTTGCTCGAAAAATTTGTGAGTAATAACCGCAAATTTATTTTTGTTGTGCCTGAGTATAACGGCAGTTTTCCGGGCATATTAAAAACTTTTCTAGATAGTGTTTCGCCAAAGGAATGGAATTTTAAAGACGTATGTCTTGTTGGTGTGTCAACCGGTAGGGCAGGTAATTTAAGGGGTTTGGAGCATCTTACGGGCATTTTAAATTATTTAAAAATGCATGTGTATTATAACCGTTTACCAATTTCGGTAGTTGATAAAATAATGAACGTGGATGGTAAATTTAGCGACGAAGGACAGCAGGCAGCCTGTGAAGCGCAGGTAACAGGCTTTTTGGAATACTGATTACAGATGTAAAATGGAATAGGTAAGATGAAAAATGTAACGTGATTGTAAACTACAGCTTCCCTTTCACATCTTCCATTTTCGCTGGAGAAAGGTATTTATTCAACCAGGTTTCTTTTAAGGCTTGTTCCCAGTTTTTTAGATCGTTTTGGTTGTTTATTGAGGTGTTATAAATAATTGTATTCTCCGAAATTAAGTTCTGCTCTAACAATTCTTTGATCTTTGTAGCGTGCACTACTTCTATCGTATCTCCTTTTTTATACGCTACCAGCAAACGATTTAATAATTCAATTTTAAATTGTGCTTCGGCATCTTTAATAAAACGCGTAAGCTTGTCAATGCTGCAACCGCTAGCGTTAGTAACCTCTTCGTTAACTTTTACAACAATAATTTTTTCTTTAATAATTTCAAAACTTGCTGTTAATTGCTGTTCATGAGCCGTCCAGCCTAAAACAAATTTATTACCGGCTTCGGCCAAAGAACTTAATTCTTCTTTTGAAAGTGTTTTGCTTATTATAAAAGCCCAGGCTCTGTTCATGGTTTAAAATATAGGATGTATACCTGTGTAATTATGCGGTGTTATTTCTTTTAATTCTTTTTTGATCTTATCTGAAACATTTAAGCCATTGATAAATTCAATTAAAGAATCCTGTGTTATGTGCGTATTTGTTCGCGTAAGGTCTTTTAAAGCCTCGTAAGGTTTTGGATAACCCTCGCGCCTTAAAACAGTTTGAATGGCCTCGGCAACCACGGCCCAGTTGTTTTCAAGGTCGTGCGCCAGCGCTTTTTCATTCAATATTAATTTATTTAGCCCCTTTAAAATACTTGAATACGAAATTAACGAATGGGCAAGCGGATTACCTAAATTCCTTAATACAGTGCTATCTGTAAGATCCCGCTGTAATCTTGAGATAGGAAGTTTTGCCGATAAATGTTCAAGCAAAGCATTGGCAATTCCTAAATTCCCTTCTGCGTTCTCAAAATCAATTGGATTTACCTTGTGTGGCATGGCCGAGGAACCGATCTCTCCTGCTTTTAGTTTTTGTTTAAAGTATTCCATGCTCACATAGGTCCACACATCTCGACTAAAATCGATCAAAATCGTATTGATCCGTTTTAATGCATCACAGTAGGCACCAATGTTATCGTAATGTTCAATTTGTGTAGTGAATTGCGAACGGTTTAACTTTAAAATATTATTTACAAAGTTATTTCCAAATTCTACCCAGTTTTTTGAGGGATATGCAATTTGATGCGCATTAAAATTACCGGTTGCGCCGCCAAATTTAGCAGAGAAAGGAATATTTTTTAATTGATTTAATTGTGCATTTAAACGCTCTACAAATACATACATCTCTTTTCCTAATTTGGTTGGAGACGCAGGCTGGCCGTGTGTTTTAGCTAATAAAGAAATATCTTTCCATTCCTTACTTAGTGCTGTTATTTTTTCGATGATACCTTGAAGTGCAGGAATTAATTGCGCATTTGTAGCATCTTTTAACGACAATGGAATGCTTGTGTTATTAATATCCTGCGAGGTTAACCCAAAGTGTATAAATTCAGAATATTCATTCAAACCAACATCATTTAATTTTTCTTTGATGAAATATTCAACTGCTTTTACATCATGGTTAGTGGTTTTTTCTGTTTCCTTAATTTTTAATGCGTCTTCAATAGAAAAATTAAGATATATGTCTTTTAACGCTATCTTCTTTGCCACATCAATTTCGGGTAGCTGAGGCAGGCCAAATTCCGCCAAAGTAATAAAATATTCAATTTCAACTAAAACCCTATATTTTATAAGGCCAAATTCAGAAAAATAAATATCTAATGGCTCGGTAGTTTTTCTATAACGACCATCAATAGGTGATATTGCAGTTAAAGCTGTTAATTCCATAATTAATATAAACAACAAATTTACTATAAAAAGACGAGTTTTTATTTATAAATTGGCGTAAATTTTGAATAAACTAATTACATATTTCTTTTTTCTTTCCATTATATCCATTAGTGCCCAAAACAGAAAAATTGATTCTTTACGATTACTAAGTAATAAGCCAACTGAAGATACAAATAAAGTTATTGTGTTAACTAATCTTTCAAATAGGTTTAATAAAAGTAGTTTGTTTGACAGTGCAGAAAAATATGCCAAAGCGGCCATTTTTTTGGCAGAAAAAATAAATTATAAACGCGGACTAGCAGACGCCAATAAGATATCATCATTGTATTTATCAAATACAGGTAATTATCCAGAAGCATTAAAATATTTAAATAATGCAATTAAAATTTATTTAACGTTAGGCAATAAAGGAGCTATTGCAGGTTGTTATAATCAAACAGGAAATATTTTTTACAGGCAAGGAAATTACCCAGAGGCTTTGGATGCCCATCTTAAGGCGCTTAAAATACGGTTAGAAAAGAGTGATAGTGTAACAATTGCCTATTCTTATGTTAATATTGCTAACGTTTATGGTGTTCAGAAACAATTTCAACCGGCTTTAAAAAATTACTTATCCTCTTTAAAAATGCTCGAGCATTCAAACGATAAATTAAGCATAGCCAATATAAATTCTAATATTGGGCAAATATATTTAGCAATGAAACAATTTACCGAATCTGAAAAGTATTTTGTTACTGCTTCCAAAATCATGAATGAGATTGGCGATCAGCAAGGTCTAGCCTTATCGTATATCAATCTGGGTAGTAACTATCGAGAAACCGGCAGGTATCAGGAAGCTTTAGATAAGGATTTTGAAGGATTAAGGATCGCGCAGGGAATTGGTGAAAAGCAGTACACTTTGCTCGCATTTTATAATATTGGTTTGGTTTACTATTCGTTAAAAAAATATACTGAAGCTATTAAATTTCAAACGGAAAGTTTTAACTTGAGTGAAGAAATTGGTGATCTGGAAACGGTGAAAGACGCCGCTTTGCAATTAAGTGATCTATATAGTATCACAAATAAACCTTTGAAAGCCCTCGAATTTTATAAAGCACATATTGCTGCTCGTGATAGTATTTATAACACAGAAAATATCGAAGAAACAACTCGTTTGGAGATGAATTATGAATTTGAAAAAAAAGAAGCTGCCGCAAAATTATTGCAGGAAAAAAGAGATGCGTTAACGCTAGCGGAAGATAAAAAACAAAAAATAATTATTTACAGTATTAGTGGTATGTTATTGTTGGTGTTAGGTTTTACAGTTTTTGCTTACCGCAGCAATATGCAAAAACACAAAGCAAATATTGAGATTTCTAAGCAAAAAGAGGTTATTGAGGAAAAGCAAAAAGAAATTTTAGACAGTATTCGCTATGCTAAAAGAATACAAACAGCCCATTTGCCCAGCGAAAAATATCTTGATCAAAGTTTAAAAAGGCTGGCAAACAAATAAACCATCTTATTTCATGAATTAAAAAGGATAAATTCCTTATCTTTGCTGCCATGTCTTTTACTAATAAAACGGTAGCTTTTCACACTCTGGGTTGTAAACTGAATTTTTCAGAAACATCTACTATTGCCCGTTTATTTCAGGAAAAAGGATTTATTAAAAAGGATTTTTCGGAAGCTGCAGATGTTTATGTGATAAATACCTGTTCGGTTACCGAAAATGCTGATAAAGAATGTAAATCAATTGTAAAGAATGCTCTTGCAAAAAACCCGGATGCTTTTGTTGCCGTTGTTGGTTGTTACGCGCAATTAAAACCTGAAGAGATCTCGAAAATTGAAGGTGTAGATGTTGTTTTAGGTGCAACCGAAAAATTTAAACTATTGAACTACATTAATTTTTCTGGTAAAAGCACACATGCCGAAATTCATAACTGCGAAATTTCTGAAGCTGATTTTTTTGTAGATGCCTATAGCATTGGCGATAGAACGCGCTCATTTTTAAAAGTGCAGGATGGTTGCGATTATTCGTGCACCTTTTGCACCATACCATTAGCCAGGGGTAAGAGTAGGAGTGACACCATCGAAAATGTAATTGCCAACGCCAACAAAATTGCCGCAAGTGGAGTAAAAGAAATTGTTTTAACAGGTGTGAATATTGGTGATTTTGGTTATGGACAAAACATTGATGGTGATGTAAAGAAACGCAAAGAATATACTTTTTTAGATCTTGTAAAAGAATTAGATACTGTTAATGGAATTGAACGTTTTCGTATTTCTTCCATAGAACCAAATTTATTAAAGGATGAGATAATTGACTTTGTTTCAACCTCGAATTTATTTGTACCTCATTTTCATATTCCTTTGCAAAGTGGCAGTAATGCGGTTTTAAAGCGCATGAAACGCCGTTATCAACGCGAGTTGTATTCTGACAGAGTTGCAAAAATAAAAAGTTTAATGCCCGATTGTTGTATTGGTGTTGATGTGATAGTTGGTTTTCCCGGCGAGACAGAAGAAGAATTTTTAGAGACCTACAATTTTATTAACGCACTGGACATTTCTTATTTACATGTTTTTACTTATAGCGAGCGGGATAATACAGAGGCTGTTTTAATGGAAAATCCTGTGCCTGTTGCAGAGCGCAAGCGTAGAAATAAAATGTTACGCATATTATCTGCAAAAAAATTACGTGCTTTTTACGAAAAACAAAAAGGCAAAGCACTAAGTGTAATTTTTGAACATGAAAACAAAAATGGTTTTATGTTTGGCTTTACGCAAAATTACGTGAAGGTAAAATACCCTTTTGATATTGACCTTTGCAATGTTCCTTTAAATATTACCGTTGGTGATTTTGATGAGGATGGTAATATGGGTTGCACAATAACAGAAAATATTCTTGTATAAAGATTTACTGCGGCTTATAATATTTCTTAGCTTCAGGCATAAAAGCTTTAAGATCTTTTATCCTTGTTTCATCACTTGGGTGAGTGCTTAAAAGCTCAGGTGGTTTTTGTCCTCCACCTTGCGACATCCTTGTCCAGAAAGCTACTGCAGCCTCAGGATTGTAACCTGCCATAGCAGCAAAAATAAGCCCCATTTTATCCGCTTCTGTCTCGTGACCTCTACTGTATTTTAAAGTACCTAATGTTGAAGCAACACCAAAGGATTGCATAAATAATTGTTGTGTAAGTTGCGGTTTTTGCGAAAGTGCTACCGATAACACAGCGCCCCCTGTTTGCACTAATATTCCCTGGCTCATACGTTGATTACCGTGACGGGCAACCGCATGGGCAATTTCGTGTCCCATAACTACAGCAAGCGCTTCTTCGGTTTGTGTTACGGGTAAAATACCCGTGTATACTACAACTTTGCCACCCGGCATACACCAGGCGTTAACTGTATTTTCATCTACCACATTAAATTCCCAGTTAAAACCTTGAAGGTCTTTTGATAAACCTTTATCGGCATAAAATTTTTCAACTGCTTTTTGGATCCTTAAACCGCTGCGTTTTACCATCACAACACGTTCATCGCTTGCTGGTAAAGGAGGGTGCTCTGCCAAAAATTTACCATATTCGGTTAAACTCATGGCCATCATTTCGCTTTCCGGCAAAAGGGTTAATGCACGTTTACCGGTTACAGCATTTTTTGTACAAGAAGTTAGAATTAGAGAGGCAATAAAAACAGAAACAACTATTTTCTTCATATAAAATTAATTTTTGATGTGCATGTACATACATGCAATTTTGATACCATGTAAATTTTGGATCTTAGTTCTCAATTTTTGCAGATAAGCCTCTTTCTAATAAAGCTTCGCAAAGAGGTTTCAGTTTTTTGAAAGTGCCGTTTTTTACTACGCATTTACCTGTATAATGAACAAGATAGGTACATTGTTCGGCCTGCAACGCATCATGCTCACAAACTTTAATTAATGATTCGGTCACAAATTCAAAAGTGTTAACGTCATCATTGTAAAGTAATAAAGCTTTAGTGGCTTCCTCTTTTAAAACCATTTCAATTATTTCCTGTTCAAGAAGCTCTGGTGATTCAAATGGATTCATGAATTAAAATATTAGATGATAAAGATATAAAAAAATGACGAGACTTAAGCGCTTTTTTGAGTAATTAACCTGTTAATTTTTAAGTATTTAGCTGCTAAATTTTGGTCCAACGCTTCATCCAATTTGAAAAGAATAATTCGCAGAGGCAAACTATTTTCTTAAATTTAGTTATGTTGAAAAAAATGATCTATGCAATTTTAATTGGTTGCTTGTTTTCCTGCAGTAATGATGGAATGGGCGAGTTTGATAACATCAACACCTCCGACGCTATAAAAGGCATGTTTAATAAATTCGCAGCACAAGCAAAAAAAGAAGGGTTAGGCTGTAAATTAAAATATGATGCTCGTGCCTTAGAGGGTTTTTGGATAATGGATGGGAGATTAATTGAAGACGACAGCTTAAAAAGTATCTACAGTAATTGGGATAAACATAACAAACTAGTGAGTTACACTTTGCGAGACGTGCATGTGTTTCCAATAAATATGACCAATGCGGTGTATCATTATCAAAGCGAGATCGTTTACACCGATTCTACTGAAGTGGAAAAAACATTAAAGCAACTAGAAAGTGGTGTGGTTACAAAAAGCGGCAATAATTGGTATTATCTGAATGGCAATACAAGTAATGTTAATTAACCTATAAATATATTTAATTGAAAAAATAAAAAGCCCCACATTTCTGCAGGGCGTTTTTGTTCAAATCTGAGCTATTAAATTTAAGATATAAATTGTTTAAGCTTTATCTTCTTTCTTGCCTTTTTTAGCTTTTGGTTTGTGAGTAGTTACTACAACTTCATCTTTTTCTTTATTATAATCTACTTCTATCTCATCACCTTCGGCTAAGTTATTTTTAATGATCTCTTCTGCCATAGGATCTTCAAGGTATTTTTGGATCGCACGTTTTAAAGGCCTCGCTCCATAATTGGCATCATAACCTTTTTCAACGATATAATCTTTTGCAGCATCGGTAATTTTAATAGTGTAACCTAAACCGGTAACACGCCCAAACAAATGAGCTAATTCAATATCAATAATTTTATGGATATCTGCTTTTTCTAATGCGTTAAACATAACCACATCATCAATACGGTTTAAGAATTCAGGAGCAAATGCTTTCTTTAAAGCGTTTTGAATAATGCCTTGCGAAGCTTCATCTTCACCTTCTTTACGGGCTTGTGTGCCAAAACCAACACCAGTACCAAAATCTTTTAACTGACGGGCACCAATGTTAGAGGTCATAATGATAATTGTATTCTTGAAATCGATCTTACGACCTAAGCTATCAGTCAACATACCATCATCCAACACCTGTAACAACATGTTAAATACATCGGGATGCGCTTTTTCGATCTCATCTAACAACACAACGGCGTAGGGGTGGCGACGAACTTTTTCAGTTAACTGCCCACCTTCTTCATAACCCACATATCCCGGAGGAGCTCCAATTAAACGAGTTGCCGCAAATTTTTCCATGTACTCACTCATGTCGATACGAATTAACGCATCGTCATTATCAAATAAATGTCTTGCTAAAATTTTTGCCAATTGTGTTTTACCAACACCGGTTGGACCTAAGAATATAAATGAACCAATTGGTTTGTTAGGATCTTTTAAACCTGCGCGGTTACGTTGAATTGCTTTTACGACTTTAGCTACTGCTTTTTCCTGACCAATAACTTTACCTGTAATAAGCTCATTCATTTTAACCAACTTATCACTTTCGTTCTGGTTAACACGTTGCACTGGTACACCGCTCATCATACTCACAACATCAGCAACATTATCTTCGGTAACGCTAATACGGTTTTGTTTGGTTTCTTCCTCCCATGCCTTTTTAGCAACTTCCAATTCTGTTTGCAATTGTTTTTCGGTATCACGTAAACGTGCAGCCTCTTCGTATTTTTGAGAACGAACAACCTGATTCTTTAACTCCTTTATATCTTCGATCTTTTTCTCGATCTCTAAGATATTTTCAGGAACGTTAATGTTGGTGATGTGCACACGACTTCCGGCTTCATCTAAAGCATCAATGGCTTTATCGGGTAAATGTCTGTCGGTAATGTATCTTGCAGTTAAAGTAACACAAGCTTTAATAGCTTCGTCAGTATACGTTACGTTATGATGTTCTTCGTATTTTGATTTTATGTTATTTAAGATCTGTAAAGTTTCATCCGGCGTAGCAGGCTCAATTAATACTTTTTGAAAACGACGTTCTAAAGCACCATCTTTTTCGATATACTGACGGTACTCATCCAAAGTGGTTGCACCAATACATTGTATCTCGCCACGTGCTAAAGCCGGCTTAAACATGTTGCTGGCATCCAAACTTCCACTAGCACCACCTGCACCAATAATTGTATGGATCTCATCAATGAATAAAATAACATCAGGTGATTTTTCCAATTCGTTCATTACTGCTTTCATACGCTCTTCAAATTGGCCACGGTATTTTGTACCGGCAACTAAAGAAGCAAGATCTAAAGTAACAACGCGTTTACCAAATAACACGCGCGATACTTTGCGTTGCACAATGCGTAAAGCCAAACCTTCTGCAATACTTGATTTACCCACACCGGGCTCACCAATTAAAATTGGATTATTCTTTTTACGACGAGATAATATTTGTGATACACGCTCAATTTCTTTTTCGCGACCAACAACAGGATCTAATTTTCCATCCTCTGCCATTTTGGTTAAGTCTCTACCAAAATTGTCAAGTACCGGCGTTTTTGATTTGCTTTCGCCTTGTTTCTTTTGATTACCTGTATTGCTTGCACCACCAAAACTTGATTCTTCGCTTTCGTCTTCATCGCCACCGGTAGCAGAATTTTCTATCTTACCTGGGTTATCTAAAAAGCCTTCTAATTCTGCACGTACGGCGTCGTAATCAACTCCTGATTTAATTAAGGTCTTGGTAACTACATTATCGTTATCTTTTAAAATACATAACAATAAATGCTCTGTGCCAATTTGTATCGATTTGAAGGTTTTTGCCTCCAGATATGTCAGTTTTAATGTCTTTTCGGCTTGTTTTACCAATGGGATGTTTGCCAGGTTGTTGGATTTGCGTAATCCGGGAGTTAGGTTTTGCTCAATGTTTCTGCGCAGTTCAGTTACATCAACGCCTAAGTTCTTTAATAAACGCATTCCCACACCGTCTCCTTCTCTAATCATACCAAGCATAAGGTGTTCTAATCCAATATAATCGTGCCCTAATCTTAAAGCCTCTTCACGGCTGTAGGTAATAACATCTTTTACTCTGGGCGAAAATTTTGCTTCCATAAATTGTTCCTTTTAATAAGTGAAATTACATATATAATGCCAAACTCAAAAATAGATTAAAATAATCGGTTTGATAAACTTTACAAGTGGTTTTTTTAACAATATTTTTGTTGATAAGTTTTGAGTGTATTTGTTGATTTTTCGGTACTTTCATGGGTTCAAAGTGCAATTTTTCTGACGCAATTATTTAACGAATGTTTCGTTTAAATTGTCTGACAAAAGAGCATTAATTAAAGGTAGTAAATTAAAAATTAAATAAAGAAAGAAGACCTATGGCTGACGGAGAAAAAATCATTCCGATTAATATTGAAGATGAAATGAAAACAGCTTACATCGATTATTCGATGTCGGTTATTGTATCACGTGCGTTACCTGATGTGCGCGACGGCTTAAAGCCAGTACACCGCAGGGTTTTATACGGTATGTTAGACCTTGGGGTTCTTCATAACCGCCCTTATAAAAAATCTGCCCGTATTGTAGGGGAGGTTCTTGGAAAGTATCATCCACATGGCGATGCCAGTGTTTATGACACAATGGTGCGTATGGCACAAGATTGGAGTTTGCGTTATATGTTGGTGGATGGGCAAGGAAATTTTGGTTCTATAGATGGCGATCCACCGGCAGCAATGCGTTACACAGAGGTGCGTTTCCGCAAGATAGCTGAAGAGATGTTAGCAGATATTGAAAAGGATACTGTTGACTTCAGACCTAACTTTGACGATTCTTTAACAGAGCCTACAGTTCTTCCTTCGCGTATCCCAAACTTATTAATGAACGGCGCTTCCGGAATTGCGGTGGGTATGGCCACAAACATGGCACCACACAATTTAACCGAAAGCATTAACGCCATTTTAGCTTACATCGATAACCGCGAAATTGATATCGATGGGTTGATGAAACATATTAAAGCGCCTGATTTTCCTACAGGCGGAACCATTTATGGTTTTGAAGGCGTAAAAGAAGCTTTCCATACTGGCCGCGGCCGTGTTGTAATGCGCGCCAAAGCAAATGTTGAACCTGTTGGTAATCGTGAAAGAATTATTGTTACAGAAATTCCTTACCAAATTAACAAGGCGGAAATGATCAAGCGCCAATGGGAACTTTGTAACGAGAAAAAAATTGAAGGCATTTCAGAAATTCGTGACGAAAGTAATCGCGAAGGTATGCGTATTGTTTACGAATTACGTGCCGATGCAATTTCGAATGTTGTATTAAATAATTTATATAAATATTCTGCTTTACAAACTTCATTCTCAATCAATAACGTAGTTCTTGTTAAGGGGCGCCCGCAAATGCTGAACCTTAAAGATATGATCGTTCATTTTGTTGAGCATAGACATGAGGTAGTTGTACGTCGTACAAAATACGAATTGGCGCAAGCAGAAAAACGCGCTCACATCTTACAAGGTTTATTAATTGCTATCGATCATTTGGATGAAGTGATCAAGATCATTCGTGAAAGCGAAAGTCCGGATATTGCGCGCGACGAGTTGATGAGCAAATTTAGTTTATCCGAAATTCAGGCTCGTGCGATTTTAGATATGCGTTTGAGAACTTTAACAGGACTTGAGCGTGATAAGATTAAATCAGAGTATGAAGAGTTAATGAAAACCATTGCTCATTTAAATGACATCTTAAATAACGAAGCATTGCGTTATACAATTATTAAAGACGAATTAATTGAAGTTAGAGATAAGTACGGCGATGAGCGTCGCACAGATATCGTTTACGCTGGTGATGATCTTAAAGTGGAAGATATGATAGCTGATGAAGATGTTGTAATTACGATATCGCACATGGGTTATATGAAACGTACAAACTTAGACGAGTATCGTGCGCAGGGCAGAGGTGGTAAAGGAAGTAAAGGATCTAACACCCGTGAGGAAGATTTTATTGAGCACATGTTCATTGCAAGTACACACAATTACTTATTGTTGTTCACCGAAAAAGGACAGTGTTATTGGTTGCGTGCATATGAAGTGCCGGAAGGAACAAAAACAAGCAAAGGACGTGCAATTCAAAATTTAATTAGCATTGCGCCTGATGATAAAGTAAAAGCATTTATTAATGTTACCAGTTTAAGCGATGAAGAGTATATTAATAACAACTTCATTGTATTGGCAACTAAAAATGGTATCATCAAAAAAACTACTTTAGAAGCTTACACACGTCCGCGTGCAAATGGAATTAACGCCGTAACAATTCGCGAAGGCGATATTTTATTAGAAGCAGCTTTAACCAATGGTAAGAACGAAATCATGCTTGCTACTAAATTAGGCAAGGTGTGCCGTTTTAACGAGGAGAAAGTTCGCCCAATGGGTAGAAACGCCTCTGGTGTAATTGGAATTGATCTGAACGACGAAGAAGGCGGAAATAACGAGGTAATTGGTATGATCTGTATTGATGATATGAATGCTAACGTTTTAGTGGTTTCTGAAAAAGGTTATGGTAAACGTTCGGATATTGAAGAATACCGTGTTACCAACCGTGGCGGAAAAGGTGTAAAAACAATTAATATTACTGATAAAACAGGAAACTTAGTTGGAATTAAATCGGTTACCGATGTCAATGACCTAATGATCATTACAAAAAATGGTATCACTATTCGTTTAAATGTAAGCGCGCTTCGTGTAATGGGAAGAGCAACTCAAGGTGTTCGTTTAATTAATATTTCTGAGACTGACGAGATCGCTGCGGTAACAAAAGTGGATCACGAAGATGAAGAAGGAAGCGAAAACGCAATTTCAGGCACTGATGTTAATCTGAACGCACAAAGTGATGACGCTGCGGGAGAAACGGATACAACAACCGGAGAAACTGACGCACCAACAGATATTAAAGAGTAAAAAATGTTAAATACCAAAATTTGGTATGTAAATTGAAAAAGTAAACGTCGTATATAAAAGACATCTTATGAAAAAAGTAGCAATATTATCCCTGGCCCTGCTTCCAATTTTTGGAGTAGCGCAAAAAGCTAAAGTACAAACTGCCTGGAGGTCGCTTAACGACTATGAAGCAACTGTTAAAGACGGAAAACCGGACATTGCGTATTTAAATAAAGCAAAAGAAGCAATTGATCTTGCTTTGGCTAATGAAGAAACCAAGAACCAGGGAAAGACCCATGCTTATAAAGCAAGGATCAGTTACGCGCAATATCAGTACAGCTTAGCGCAGGAATTAAAAAAACTGGAAGCAACCACGCCTGACAAAAATGAAAGAGCCATGTTAGCCTACGGTAATGCACCTTTAACCGATTTTGAACAAGCGAATGATGAGTTAAGCAAGATACAGGAGTTAGATCCAAAATTTATGGAGACCATAAAAGAAGGTTTAACCAAAGGTACTTCTATGCTTGGTGAAGATGATCTTAAATTTGCAATGGTTGCCCAACAAATGAAAATGGAATCGGGAAATATTGCAAGCGGAAAATACAAAGCAAAAAAGTATGACGAAGCTGCTGATTATTTTTACAAAACAGGCTTTATGAATACCATGTTGTATAAAGTAAAAGACACTTCTAATTTTTATAATGCATGTGTTTCTGCTGCAAAAGCAAAGAACAATGCAAAGATCATTGAGTACAATAAAAAAATGATCGATGGCAAAATTGCTTCACCCTACAATTACGAATCGTTATTTAATGCCAATATTGCAAAAGGAGATTCTACTACAGCTTTAGAATATCTGAGAAAAGGAAGAGTTGCTTTTCCAAACGATATGGGACTGTTGAATAATGAAACGAATCAGTTCTTAGCAAAAGGTAAACAACAAGAAGCTTTAACAAATCTAAAAGCAGCCAGCGAAAAAGATCCAAATAACGCGTTGTTTTATTTGGTGTCAGGTAATATCTATGATAATATGGCTAATCCAAAAGATAAGGCCACAGGAAAAGATCTTGATAAACCAGCCAACTTTGATGAGATGTTTAAAAATGCAGAAGATAATTACTCAAAAGCGGTTGCGTTAAAACCGGCAAACGATCTGCTGTATAACTCCCTTTATAATTTAGGTGCTATGTACAATAACTATGGTGGTTATTTACAAACCAAAGCACAAGCTTTAACCATTGCACAAATAGCAAAAGACAAAACGTTGCAACCTGGATTGGAAGCAAAAAGTCAGGAGTTTTATAAAAAAGCTATCCCGCATTTAGAGCAAGCTTTAACCGTTAAGCCGGATGACAAAGCCACTATGGGAGCTTTACGCAAGCTTTACCTTTTAACGGGTAACGAAGCAAAAGCTAAAGAAATGAATGATAAGTTAAAAGCAGGAAAATAGAAATTCTAAAGTTCTTTAAAAGATCCTCCGAGGTTTAACCAAGGAGGATTTTTTATTTGACAGATGGGCATTGTTAAAGAAAATTTCTCAGCGCCTCAGCGGTTAGATCCTTGCCAATTTGTCATTTTAAAGGTATTGGTATTATTTTTGCTAAACAGTAACAGATAAAAATTAAAGAAAGATGAGTAAAACAACAACAACTACCGGAAAGATAAATGTTCAAACAGAGAACATTTTTCCCATCATTAAAAAATTCCTTTACAGCGATAATGAGATATTTTTGCGTGAGTTGGTAAGTAACGCAGTAGATGCTACAAAGAAGCTAAAAGCCCTTGCCAGCATGGGTGAAGTGAAAGGTGATCTTGGCGATACCAAAATTGAAGTTATAGTTGACAAAGCTGCAAAAACCATTACCATAAAAGATAAAGGTATTGGTATGACCGCTGAGGAAATTGAAAAATACATTGCACAAATTGCTTTTAGTGGTGCAGAAGAATTCGTAAATAAATACAAAGATAAAGTAGATAAAAATGTAGTAATAGGTCATTTTGGCTTGGGTTTTTATTCTGCTTTTATGGTGGCAAAAAAAGTAGAGATCTTTTCTTTATCCCACAAAGAAGGTGCTAAAGCAGTGCGTTGGGAATGTGACGGAAGTCCGGAATACCAGATAGAAGAGATCGACACAAAAACACAACGCGGTACGGATATTGTTTTGCATATAGCAGATGATTGCGAAGAGTTTTTAGATGATCATAAAATAGAAGGTTTATTAACTAAATACTGTAAATTTTTGCCGGTTGAAATAAAATTCGGAACAAAAAAAGACAGAATAAAACCTGAATTAAAAGAAGGCGAGAAAGAAGAAGATGTAAAAGATATTGAGATTGAAGTTGACAATATCATTAACAACCCTTCACCGGCATGGACTAAAAAACCAACTGAATTAAAAGAAGAAGATTATAAAGCCTTCTATCACGAATTGTACCCAATGCAATTTGAAGAGCCTTTATTTAATATTCATTTAAATGTAGATTATCCTTTTAACTTAACTGGTATCTTATACTTCCCTAAGCTTTCTAATAAATTAGAAATGCCAAAGGATCGCATTCAATTATACAGCAACCAGGTGTTTGTTACAGATAATGTTGAGAACATCGTTCCTGATTTTTTAACGCTATTACGTGGTGTTATTGATAGTCCGGATATTCCGTTAAACGTGAGCCGTAGCTATTTACAAGCGGATGGTAATGTAAAAAAGATATCAAGTCATATCACTAAAAAAGTAGCTGATAAATTAGAAGAGATCTTTAAAAAAGAACGCCCCGATTTTGAAAAGAAATGGGATGACATAAAAATATTTGTTCAGTATGGAATGATCAGCGATGAGAAATTCTACGAGAAAGCCATAAAATTTGCTTTACTAAAAACTACTGAGAATAAATATTACACCTTTGAGGAGTTTGAAAATTTAGTAAAACCGGTTCAAACCAATAAAGAAAATAAATTAATTTATTTATATGCAACAAATGTACAAGAGCAACATGCCTACATAGACGCTGCAAAGAGCAGGGGTTATGAAGTGTTGTTAATGGAAACGATGCTGGATCCTCATTACATTAATCAATTAGAAAGTAAGCTAAAAGATATTTCTTTTGTGCGTGTTGATGCCGATACAATTGACAAATTAATTAAGAAGGATGACAATACAGTAAGTAAAATTACAGAGGAGCAGCAAAAACAATTACAACCTATTATTGAAGGCACAGTAAGTAAAGAACAGTTTCATGTTTCTTTCGAGAATTTAAGTGAGAAAGATGCGCCAATGGTAATTACACGTCCGGAATTTATGCGCAGGATGAAAGACATGAATCAAATGGGCGGTGGCTCTATGGGCTTTTATGGTAACATGCCCGATATGTATAATTTGGTAGTTAACTCCAACCATCCTTTGATCACAAAGATACTTGATGAAAAAAATGCAGAGAAACAAACAAGTCTAGCTAAACAGGCTACAGATCTTGCTTTATTATCGCAAGGATTATTAAAAGGAGAAAGTTTAACTAATTTTATTAAGAGAAGTGTTGAATTGATCTAAAATTAAAAATTCAAGAGTGAAAAGAAGGTTAATTGAGCGATCAGTTAACCTTTTTTATTTAAGAATAGTAATGGAACATTTTTGATCCGTTGCGAAAATTTCTTCCGGCGTTAAATGTTTTGTTGAAACATCTTTATTAAAATCAAGATCTATGCTGTTGTAGCAGTGTTGCACAAACGCAGAGCAAAAAAGAGAATTTTCCTGCGCTAATAAATTTTCTTCATTGCGGTTCTTTGCGGTTAAAGAAAATAGTACGCCAAATATTTCGCGGATACTGTATTCTGTTCTTATAGCCACTAAATTTAAAGCTTCGGCGATTATTTTATTTGTATCTTCTTTATTTAAATTAAAATCAAGAATAGCAATATGAGAGAATTGCGCTTTATCAAAATATTTATCGGCACGATTTTCCTGAACACCAACCCGCATTTGTTTTTTATAGAATTCAAGATCTGATTCAATGACCCACCATTTTTTGTCCTGTCTTATTTCGTTAAAGATAAAAGCGTGTGACCATAAACTTTCATTGCCATGCGAGGTGATTTTTTTCTGGTATTTTTTTATCGACTTGTCAATAAAATGAGTGCCACCAACTAAGCCAACGCAGCCTTGTTTGGCATATTTTTCAATAAACTCCTGATTGGAAAGATCTTTTATTTCAACGATCGAGTTCAATGCTAACGATTTAATAATGCTGCAGCTTCTGCTCCGTAAACTTTTTTACCGTCTTTGTAAACAGTAATAAATGCATCTGTAATGCCAATACTAACGGCTTGCTCTTTTAATGTTTTAGCAAATTTAGCGTCTGTAAAATTACCAATGTTGTAAATGTATAAACCGTTAATTAATTTATTCTCAACCGGCCATGCTTTAATAGCAGAGAACTTTGCAGCAACATCATTAGGAACTTGTTTACTGTAGGCACCTATTTGTACTTTGAAGCTAACACCTTCTTCATTTGCTTTAACACCGTTTTCAGGCGTTGCAGTAGGGTAAGTAGTTACACCGTTTGTAAATGGTTGTACAGTTGTTGTAACAGCCGGCGTATTATTTACAGGGGTATTGTTTGCAGGTGTGTTGTTTACCGGTGTATTGTTTACCGGAGTATTATTTACCGCACCACCTTCAGGGAACACGATTGGATTTTGTGTTTCTAATTTCACGGTAGAATCGTTTGCTTTTTTGTCTTTACCCTCTGCAAACGTTATACGTTTTCCATTTAAGTATGCGCTTACAAATGCATCGCGAACGTAACTTTCTGCAACTCTTCTCTTATCTGTTAATAATCGTTCAGGATCGGCATAAATACCGGCAGTGTAACGGTACAAGCCGCTAGGCAATTTTTCGCTGAAAATAGGGCCAAGACCTTTTAGCTGGCCTTTTGTTACCTGTCTGTTGTAAACGCCAATTTGCACAGTAAATAATAAACCGTTTATCTTCTCTAATTCCTTAGTTACGGTAACTGGTTCTGTTATATTAAAATTAGTTTCTGTAACTGTGGTGGCATTTACTTTAGGTACATTTGAGTTGGCTGTAATACCTGCAGATGTTGGCGCGTTATTGTCAATCGTTTTTCCTTCTTTATTTAATAATTCAATTGCTTCTGCAAGCGTAACGCGTTTGCCATTAAAATAAGCAACCACAAAAGCATCGTTATAACCTAAATTGCGAAGATCGTTTTTAACAGCACTTGCATTTTCGAACTTAACGAAGTTACCTGCGGTGTAACGGATATAACCGTTACCAACAGTTTCGCCGTTAAGCGGACTCAAACCTTGAAAGGCATCGTTTGCTAATTGATTCTTAAAGGCGCCAATCTGTACCCTGAATACCAACCCGTCAGGCATTTTAGAATCGATAGGAATTGGTTTAGCAGCGTTATATGCATTACCCGAAACAACTTCAAGACCTTCGATCTTAACTGTGCCTTTGGTATTGTTTACAGCAGGATTGGTTGTGTTATTATTGGTTGTGTTGTTACCGTTATTTCTTGGGTTATTGTTGGTGGTATTATTGCCGTTATTTCTTGGGTTATTATTGGTTGTGTTGTTGCCGTTATTTCTAGGGTTGTTATTTGTTGTGTTGTTACCGTTATTTCTAGGGTTATTATTTGTTGTGTTATTACCGTTAGTTCTTGGATTATTATTAGGTGTATTATTGCCGTTAGTTCTTGGGTTATTATTAGCAACAACTTTATCGCCTGTAATTTTATTTAATTGATTAACAGCGGCATCGCCAGTTTTTGCTGCTAAAGTAAGTAATTTGGCTTTTTCAGTTGGGTTTTGTTCTGTTGTAGATTTAATTAATAAACGTTTTGATTCTGCATTTAATTCGTCAGCATTTTGTTTTACAATTTTTTCATCAGCTGTTAAATTTTTTGGAACATACGTTTTTGCAGTTTCATATTCTAAACTTAAAGCATTGGTCAAATTAGTTAATTCTAACGCTTGTTTATTCTGAACCTGTTTTTGTTTTTGCGCTAAGTTTGGAGGTAAATTAGATGTTGCGTTATTATCAATAGTTGCAGGTTTAACTACATAATCAGGATATGTTTTCTTAAGTTCTGTAATTAATTGATTTTGTTTGATCAACAATTCAGCTTCTTTTTCTTCGGCATTGCTTAATGCGCCGATTTTAGCCGCTGTGTTGGTTTGCGCATTTGCTTCTTCTCTTAATTTTTGTGCTTGCGTTTTTAATACCGCAACTTCATTATTTTTTTGTTCTAATTCGGTGGTTAGAGTAGGGTTATCAGTTTTTAATTTGGTTAACAACTCAGTAATGGCATTGTTATTTGTTTTATAATCAATCGCATTACTTTGCTCGTTTAAAGTTGAAGCTTCTACTTTTTTGTCGTTTGAAGTATTCTCTAACGCATTTGCCTGAGCAATAAGACTATCTTTTTCAGCACCAGAAGCAGTATTAGCTTTTGTTTTTAATTCTGAAGATTTATTACTCAAGCCTTCGGCTTCAACGGTCAATGCCTCTGCTTTTGATTTAAGTTCTGCTGGGTTTACATTTATTGCAGTTGCATTTGGGTTTTGATCTTTATAGGCTTTGATCTCTGCTTCAACAGTATTATTTTCCTGATCGGTATTTTTTAATTCAGTGATCGCATTATTTTTTAAACGATTGGCTTGTGGATTTTTAAGTGTTGTTGGTGTTTTATTCTCAAAATAACCTAAGATCTGGTTGGCTGTTGTATCTGTTTTTCCTAATTCATTTACGCTAAAGGTTTTTGTATCTACGACTTTTACAGTTGCAGCAGTTGTATTATCTTTTGTAGCAGAAGAAGTAGTTGTTGCAGTAGCATTGTCTTTTGTAGAATTATCTTTTACACTAGTTGTAGCTGTGGCAGTTGAATTGTCTTTAATTGCAGTATCTTTTGTAGTGTTGTCTTTTGTAGAGTTATCCTTTGCGTTATTATCTGCGGTTGAGTTATCTTTCGTGCTGTTATCCTTTGTTGAATTGTCTTTAGTGCTATTGTCTTTAGTTGTGTTGGCAGCAATTTGGTTGTTCACTTTCTTGTTCAAAGCATTCAATTGATTTATAGCTTCCAGTTGTTTTTTTGTAGCCGCTATAAGGTCATTTAATTTTTCGTTATTGTTGGTACCGGCGTCTGATTTCTGTTTAAGACCTGTTGCTGCAGTTACTTTATTGTTTGCAGCAATAGATTCGCTTTTTAGGCTTGGTGTATTTGCAATAATTGTTTCGTTTGGTTTTAAGCTATTATTTAATTGTTCTATTTCTAAGACGTTGGCTTCATATAATTTCTGATAAGCTGCCATCTTGGTAACTGCTAAACTGTTTAACTCAGTATTAACGGTTTCGAGTTTGGCGTTTACAGTATTGTCTTCTTTAACTACTTTAATAGATGAAGTAGAAGTTATAGCAGTTTTTAAAGTAGCTGTTGGGTCTGATTTTTTAAGTAGGTTAAGTGCTTCCAGTTGCTTATTAAGAGCCCAGGCTTCTTTTTCTTCAGCATTACTCATGCTTCCTAATTTTGCACCTGCGTTTGGTAAAGAATTAGCTTCGACTCTTATATTGGCAGCTTGTTTGAAAGCAACAGTCGCTTCGTCGTTCATTTTCTTTGCAGCTTCAATATCTGCGTCGGATGATTTTTTATTAGCAATCAGCGTATTTATATTGTCAAGATTGGTGTTATAAATTGCATTATTATCGTTCATGGCAATTTCAGCAGCTTTCAAATTCTTCTCGTTACCCTCGTCTTCTGCTTTTTTTGCTTCTGTTAAGAGTGTTTCCTTTTCTGCACCGGTTTTGGCTTGCGCATCATTTTTTAATTTTTGTGCTTTGGCATACAACTCTTCTGCTTCGATATTTAATTGTGCTGGCGTTACGTTGGTCGAATTTGTTGTAATATCTGATTTTTGAAGTTCGGTTTTGGTGCTGGCGATAATATCTTTTAATTTCTTTTGTTGCGCAACCGCGTCGTTAATTTTTGAATCAGCTTCTATTTTTAATTTTTGCGCGTCTACATTTTGATACGAGTTGTATTCAAAGTTAGCATTGTCATTTGTGTTTAACTGATTGTTAAGTTCATCCAAATTTTTAATTGCCTCTCCGTTATTCTTAGCAGTTATAGGATTTAGGTTAATTGTTTTTTCATTTGGATTAGAGGTGGTAGTATTATTTTTTGCTATCTCAGCATTTAAAACCTGCACTTGTTTGTTGTTATTTGCAATTAAAAGGTTGTTCTCTTTTTTAGAAGCTTCTAATTGTTTTATTTCGTTGGTTATATTTTGTTTGGCTGTTGCAGTTTTGGCGGTTAATAATTCTTTTTTGTCTTTTGCAATTGCAGCATCAATTTCTTTATTATAATTTAAAATTTGTTTATTGCTTTCAATATAATTTTGCGGATTATTTACATCCGTTACCGCAATTTTATCTTTGTATTTTTCTTCTAATACCTTATCAGCAATTTTATTTGAGGCTGTTGCCGTAGCGTTTGTATTAGTTCCAATTGCACTGGTTGTTCCTGTGGCACTTGCTGTAGTTGTATTAATGGCATTTGTTTTGGCAGCAGCAATTGTTTCCGTCTTAACTTTTGTTGCAATATCCAATTCATTTTTTAAAGTGGCCAGTTCATCATTTAATTTTTTTATTTCAACCTGGTTTTGCGCAACTTGTTTTTCTTTTTCTATTTGTTCAGCTTTAAGTTCAGTTATCTGGTTATTTATAACTTCTTTATCTTTTTTCTTTTTTGTTTTTGCTAACTCAGCTTCATTATTAGCTACTTCCGTTTTAATTTCCTCTATGTTGGTTGTAGCAGCAGTATTCTTTTTTTCAACTATTGCTAGTTCTTTTTCTTTTTGCTCTACATTTTCTTTAATTGATTTGTAAAGGCTCTCAGAGGTTTTTTCTTTAGTTGATAACGCAGCTATTTGCTTTTGCAGATCATCCAGTTTTGCTAACGACTCTGTATTGTTCTTGTTTTTATTAATGTTTATTTTTTCAAGCTCATTTGCATATTGTTCATTTAAGATGGCTTCTTTTTGTTTGTTGGCTGCATCTTCCTTTAAAGAATTAGCAAAATTTAAGATCTTATTTGCCGTTGCCAGTTCATTTTCTCCCTCAGCTTTAATGGCATTGCCTTTTTCTATCTCTTTATTTTTTTCATCCTCGTTGGTAATATTCTGCGCATTCTTTACGATATCTTCACCTTCTTTTATTTTTTTGTCAGCTTCAATTTTCTTTTGCTCGCCTAATTGTTCAGCATCCCATTCGTCCTGCTGTAACTGGGCAGCTTCTTTTTTAGAATCGTTTGCATCTTGTTTGGCAATATCCACCAGTTGTTTATTAGAAACCGCTGCTACTGTTTTTGTGGCAGCTATACTTGTTGTGTTTACCGCTGCCTTAGTTGTTGTATCAATACCTGCATCTACAACTGTTGGCCCCGTTGTAGTATTTGTATTTACTGCTACATTATTCTTCGCAGTTGTATCAATTACTGTGGGACCAAGTTTGTTTTGTCCTTCGTTCACATCAAGTTTCGATTTTTTCTCGATTAGTTTTAAATATTGCAGGTAACTATCATCTGTAGGCGTCTCGTCAAAATAGTTCAGGATCTTTAGAATTCCTTTATCGTAAGATATAGTTTGTTTTAACGGTCTTGAGTTTGTAGCAAGTGGCAAACCAACTCTTTCTGATTGTGTTTTTAAACCCGGTGTTTCAACAGTATATAATAGTTTAGCGCCATTTGGAAGCTCCATTAAGTAATTACCATTGTCTTCTGCCTCATACACACCAACAATTTCACCATTGCCCATGTTTTTAACGGTAACCTTACTTTTTAAACTTTGTTGCGCATTTTCTTTTACAACCGTTCCTTTAAGTACCAAAATATCTATGATCTTACGCTCTGTGTTTATTTTTAATACATCTATTTTTCCGGGAGGGCTTTGACGGCCGGTACTAAAGTAAGCTACTTTTTCAAGTGAGTCAGTCACATACAAATAATCATCGTCCGGTGAATTAATAGGAAACTCAAGGTTCATGGGTTGTGTCCACGAGTCGGTTGCTTCAATATAATCTGATTTAAAAATATCATAACCGCCCATACCGTTATGGCCTTTACTGGCGAAATAAAGTGTACGCCCGTTTGGATGCAGAAAAGGATAATCCTCATCGTAATCGGTATTTATACCATTTAGTTTTACAGGTTTTGCAAACTCGCCATTAGCTAATTTAATAGCGTAATAGATATCTTTGCTGGTTGTGTTATCGCCGTAGCTACTAAAAAAAACCTTGTCGGCACTTCGTGGTAAATAAACAACCGATTTTTCTTTTTTTCTTTTATCGGCGCCGGTTCTAAAAGTTTCTGGTTTGATTAAAAGTTTGCCACCAATATCTTTCAGATCATAACTTCTAAAATAATCGGCTTCATTTAATTGTTTTTTTGATTTTATTTCAAGATCGGATAGGTTACTTAACAGGCGTTTACCATAGCCGCAGGAAATAATTTCCCTATCTACCATTAATTTTTTTTGTTTTGAGGAGGAGCCAACTTGTTTATATTCGTTATAATATTTAATGGCTTGATCAAACATATAATTTATGTGATACGCTTTACCTAAATAGAATTTTACTTCTTTAGATGCCTCTTCTCCGCGGCTATTTGCAAACGTGAGGTAGGGGAGACATTTCTTTTTGTCGGGCTCGCTATAGATCATGCAAACACCCAATCTAAAATTGTATTCAGGATCTTTTGGATAATTTGCAACTAATTGCGCGTAGAGCTTGTAGGCCTTGGTAAACTCATCCTCTTCAAAAAGTTTATCGGCTTCTTTTTTAATATCTTCTATAGAAACATTTTGTGAAAAAACAGGGCAAGAAATTATCAGTGTCAATAAAACGATCGTTTTTTTAACAATTTTCAGTTCGGGTAATAAAACGTGTAATAAGGTATTAAACCTTAATCTCATAAAATCAATTGTCGTAAAATTAATAATATTATTAGAAAAGTGCTATATTAATTAAGATGCTATAACTAATTTATTTCCATACTAGTTGTGTTAAAAATAGGATAAATTATTAATAATTTAAAATTAATGGATTATATTTGCCCATTAACCTTTAAAAACCATAAACAAAATGATTAAAAAATTACTTATTGTTGCTTCAGTTGCTTTAACAGTAACTGCTAGCGCTCAAACAAGCAAAACAGTTAATTCTCAAGGCATTGCTACTGAACTAACGAATTTACCAACTTCAAACGCTAAATCATCATCAGCTCCTGGTTGTGTTTTAGTTTCAACTCAAACTGGTACAGCTGCTGTTATTAATACTGCTGCTCCATGTGTAACAACATCACCTTTTGGTGGCTTTGTTAACGGAACAAACTGCTATGGTGACTTAGAAAAAGCAAATTACTTTGCTCCAACTACTTTTTCTGCCGTTACAGGACCAACAATTACAAGTGTATTAGTTACTTTCTTTAAAACTCCGGGTCATGGTACTTCAGGAACAACAAACACGGTTGCTTTGAATATTTATAATGGTTCAATGGCTTCTGGTCCAACAGGTGCTCCATTAGCTTCGGTTACGGCTTCATTAGCTCAATTGATCGCTTTATCATCACCAACTTTATCTAGCTTTACTTATACTTTTAACTTATCTACACCAATCGTAGCTCCGGCTGCAGGTTTTTTCGCAGCTATGACAGTTCCAAACGCTCCTGGCGATACAATCGTTATTGTTAATCAATCTGCTGCTCCTGCAAACTTAGGTTGGGAAAAACAAACTCCAAGTACTTGGGTTGATATGGGTACTGCTGCTGGTTGGGGAACTTCTTACAAAGCAAACTTATCTTTCTACCCTGTTATTTGCGGAAGTAACGTTATTACTGGTATTTCTAAGAACTTAGGGTTAAGCAAAGACGTTAAAATTATGCCAAATCCATCTACTGGATTAGTAAATTTAACTGTTTCTTTAGCAAACACACAAGATCTTAACGTAACTGTAACTAACGCTTTAGGACAAGTTATAGTAAACAACAATTACAATTCAGTTTTATCTGAAGTAATTGCATTAGACCTTACAAACCAAACCAACGGTGTTTATTTTGTTACTGTTAGTAATGGAAAAGACAAAATGGTACAACGTTTGATCTTAAATAAATAATTTTATTTAATTTTTTTAAAACCCTCTCCGATCATTCGGAGGGGGTTTTTTATTTAAATGGGTTTAGAAAACCCTTACTGTCCCAAGTCTTCCCCAAACTGTTAAAAATATATTTAAATTATTTATTTTCTGAAACGGATTTATTTTTTTTATACATTTGGTACTTAAACATCTTAAAAACTAAAAAAACATGAAAAAAATTACTTTAGCGATTTTTGCTGTTGTGGCTTCAATATCTGCTGGTTTTGGCCAGGCAAATATGATCCATACAGCTCCTGCAACTACTTCTGCAAATGGTACTTCTGGTAACAGGGGTCCAAACGGAACTACTGGCCACACGGTAATGAGAGCAATGTACAATGTTCCAGCTGCTGAAATGGCTCCAATTACAACAAATACAAGTTTAACTTCATTTGGATTTGTTTTAACCAGTGGTGTTCCTACTGCTGCAACCGGTACAATTACTGTTTATTTACAAAATTCAAGTTCATCTACTTATACCGCAGGTACTACTTGGTCAACTGCTGGTATGACTCAGGTTTATTCAGGTCCTTACACTATCCCTGTTGGTGCTTCAGCTGCAAATATTGACTTCACGTTCCCGTCGTCTTTCCCGTATACAGGTGGTGCATTAAATGTAGCGTATGAATATACAGCTGCCACTACTGCCGCTAACCCTGCAATTTATACATGTTACACAAGTGCTGCTACCGGTGGTGCAACTGGTGCTTCTGCAACTATTACAGCTCCAACACTTGGTACTACAACATTCCGTCCGTTATACCGTTTTGGTACGCCAAACACGTATACTAACGAAATTATCGTTCAAAGTGTAAAAGCTCCGGGTAAATACCCAACTACTTTTGCAACTCCTCAAGCTGTAACTGCAGTAATTATGAATGGAAGTAACATTACTAAAACTAACATTGCTGTTGGTTTAAGTATTACTGGTGCTAATCCATTCACAAATGCTCAATTCATAGGTTCTTTAGCTGCTGGTGCTACTACAACTGTAACTTTTGCTTCTGCTCCTACAACAGTTATGGGTATCCAAACAGTTTCAGTAGGTACTTTACCTGATGAGAACAACTTAAACAACACGATTACACAAACTCAAAGCGTTACTTGTGACGTTTGGGCTTACAATCCACCGTCAGGTTCTTACACTGCAGGTGTTGGTTTTGGAACTGGTTCTGGTATCATTTCTAGTCAATTTGCTACTCCTGTTGCTTCAACAATTACTTCGGTTCGTTTAGCCGTTTCAACAGATACAGCAACTCCTGGTAACTCTATCTCAGGTGTGTTATTAAACACAGCCGGTGCAATTATTGCGCAAACTAATACTATCGTTGTAACTCCAGGTATGTTAGGTACATTCCAAACCTTAAATTTTACAACTCCACAAGCTTTAACTGCTAGTACTATTTATTATACAGGTCTTGCACAAGCTGCAAATGCTACTGCATGGTACCCTGTAGGTTCGCAAGCAACTCCGGTTACTCCAACTAATTATTATACATCTGCATTAACAGCTACAGCTGCTCCGGCTTTCTTAACAAGTAACTTAGGTTATTTTGGTATCGAAGCAGTGTTCACAAGCACTTGCGGATCTGTTGGTCTTGCTGAATTAGTTGCTGCATCTAAAGTTGCTGTTTATCCTAACCCAACTGTTAATGGTAAAACTACTATTGCTGGTTTAGAAGGAACTAACACAATTTCAGTTTACAACATGTTAGGTCAATCAGTTTTAACTTTAACTTCTGATAGAGAAGTAGTTTCAATTGATCTTTCTAGCCAACCTTTAGGTAACTATTTAGTAAGAGTTACTGATTCTAATAAAGCTACTAAGACAGTTAAAATTATCAATCAATAATTTTAATTAACATAATTTCTAAAAGCCCGGGTTTTCCCGGGCTTTTTTTATGCTAAAAATATAGTATTTTTGCAGCTCTGAAGGCTTTTAAAATATTAATTCCAGTAGTAGTTATTCTTACCCTTGTTTCGTGCGACGGGTTTAATAAGTTGCTTAAAAGCAACAATTATGAACTTAAAATGACAAAAGCAAAGGAATATTACGATAAAGAACATTACATAAAAGCTTCGCAATTATATGAAGAGCTTATACCTGTTGTAAAAGGTACAGATAAGGCTGAAGAGGTTTATTACTATTACTCCTGGAGCGAATATAACATGGGCGATTTCATCATCAGCCAATACCATTTTAAGAATTTTAGCAAGCAATTTCCTGCCAGCAAACATGCAGAAGAATGTTATTTTATGAATGCCTATTGCTATTTCTTAACCTCGGCAAACTATAAATTAGATCAAACAAGTACTAAAAATGCGATAAAAGAATTTCAGTCGTTTGTAGATGTGTACCCGGAAAGTACGAAGATAGACAGTTGCAATATTATGATCGATAAGCTGCGCGCTAAATTGGAGAAAAAAGATTATGAGATCGTAAAACAGTATTATAAGGTTGATGATTGGAAAGCTGCCATCGTATCTACCAAGAATTTTATTAAAGAATACCCCTCCAGCGACCTTAACGACGAGATGTTCTATTTGATGATAGATTCGTACTATTTGCTTGCAATTAACAGCATTAGGTCTAAAAAAGAGGAGCGATTGGACCTTGCTATCGAAAATTATATAAAATTTGTAGATCTGTACCCAAAAAGTTCGTATCTTAGCCGCTCAGAATCTGTTTATAGCAGCTGTAAAAAATTAAAAGAAAACCTAAACTGATCATGGATTTTAAAAAAACAAACGCAGAACAAAGTATTGTAACCCGCGATATTCGCAGATTTGACGCGCCAACCGGTAATATTTACGAAGCAGTATCTATTATGAGTAAACGTGCTAACCAAATTAGCTCAGAATTAAAAGAAGAATTATCAGGTAAATTGCAGGAATTTAGCAGTCATACTGATAACTTAGAAGAAGTATTTGAGAACCGCGAACAAATTGAAATTTCTAAACATTACGAAAAATTACCTAAACCAACTTTGATCTCTATTCAAGAATTTTTAGAGGAAAAAGTTTATTTCCGTAACCCCACAAAAACTGCGGAATAATTTTTCAATAACCTATTAAAAGGCAGTAAGCAAAGGCTTTACTGCCTTTTTACTTTTAAGATAATTCATAATGCTTCACAACAAAAAAATATTACTTGGCATTACCGGTGGCATTGCAGCATATAAATGCGCGCATTTGGTGAGGCTATTTGTGAAGCAGGGCGCTGATGTAAAGGTTATTTTAACTCCGGCGGCTACTGAATTTATTACGCCACAAACTCTTTCCGTAGTAAGTAAAAATGAAGTAGTAGTTGATTTTTTTGACGCTAATTTTAATTGGAATAATCATGTGCAGTTAGCCGAATGGGCTGACCTGTTCGTTATAGCGCCTTTAACAGCCAATACACTGGCTAAAATGGCCTCAGGTCTTTGCGATAATGTTTTAATGGCTACTTACCTCTCCGCAAAAAGTAAATGCATTGTAGCGCCCGCAATGGATCTTGATATGTACAAGCATCCAAGCGTAAAACACAATCTAGAGATATTACAAAACAACGGTAATTTGATCATTCCGGCTGAAAGCGGCGAATTAGCAAGCGGCCTGGTTGGAGAAGGCAGAATGGCCGAACCGGAGAATATAGTTGAATTTATTACCAATTATTTTAAGCAAGGCTTACCGTTAAACGGTAAAACGGCGCTTGTAAACGCAGGTCCCACCTACGAAGCCATTGATCCGGTAAGATTTATTGGGAACAGGAGTAGTGGTAAGATGGGTATTGCTATTGCTGAAGCACTTGCTGCTAAAGGCGCAGAAGTTACACTGGTACTTGGCCCTAGTAACGAGAAAGTAAAGAATACTTCTATTAAATTAATAAATGTTGAGAGTAGCGATGAAATGTACGAAGCTATGCTCTCTAACTATAAAAGTAAGGATATTGTGGTATGCTCTGCCGCCGTGGCCGATTACAAGCCTTTAAAGGTAGCCGACAAAAAAATAAAGAAACAAAAAGCCGATCTTAACTTAGAATTAACAGCCACAAAAGACATTTTAAGTGAACTTGGAAAGTTGAAAAAGAAACAATGTTTAGTGGGTTTTGCCCTTGAAACCGAAAAGGTGCTTGACTATGCTACAGAAAAGTTAAAAAACAAGAATCTGGACCTGATAATTGCTAATTCTGCCACCGAAAAAGGTGCTGGTTTTACCGTAGACACGAATAAGATCACAATTATTGATAAACACAATAAAATCTCTAATTTTGAGTTAAAATCAAAACAAGAGGTGGCTAACGATATTGTAAATTACCTTATTGATCTTTTAAAATAAAATGAAAAAACTTTTAATTCTTTTAACCTTAAACTTTTTAGCCTTAAACTTTTTAGGCCAGGAATTAAATTGCCAGGTTAAAATTAATTATTCACAACTTCAGGGTACAGCCAATAAACAGATCTTTGATCAATTGGAAAAAGCTATTTATGAATTTATGAATAATAAAAAATGGACCAAAGAAATTTACACTACTAACGAGCGTATTGATTGTTCTATTTTCATAAATATTAAAGAAGCTATTAGTACCGAAGATTTTTCTGCATCTATACAGGTGCAAAGTCGCCGTCCTGTATTTAAGAGTGCTTATTATACGCAGTTATTTAATTATGAAGACGATAATTTTCAATTTAAGTTCCAGCAATTTTCGCAATTAGAATTTAACGAAACAACTTTCCAAAATAACTTAACATCCGTATTAGCATTTTATGCTTATGTAATTTTAGCGGTAGATGGCGATTCATTCGCGCCTTTGGGTGGCACAGAGTATTGGCAAAAAGCGCAGGTTATAGTAAATAACGCGCAAACCGCTGCAGAAAAGGGGTGGAGGAGTAACGAGAGCAATAAGAACCGTTATTGGATAATTGAAAATACCTTGCAACCAGTTTTTAAAGGCATCCGTAATTGCCATTATGATTATTGTCGTAATGGTTTAGATATTATGCATGAAAAAGTAGAAGAGGGAAGAGCAAATATTTTAAAGTCGTTAGATCTTTTAAAACCAGTATACCAGGCTAGACCTGCATCGTTTAACATGCAATTATTCTTTAACGCAAAAACCGACGAGCTAATTAATATTTTTAAAGGCGCCCTGCCTGACGAAAAGAATACGGCTGTTGAAACCTTGATGCTCATAGACCCTGCAAATACTACAAAGTATTTAAAGATAACGGGGTAAATAATATTTCTGAAAAAATTTCTTGTAGAGAATTAATTAGCTCCTTTAATGTGACTTTTTTTGTTATTTTCAAGAATTATTAAGGACTTAAAAAAATATTTTTCCTTTATCTGTTCAACCATAATCGCGTTTGCAAATTACTTGCAGGCTCAGGAGCCAGTTTTTAAACATTTCACTGCAAAAGACGGCTTACCAAGTAATGAAGCGCACTTTGTTCTATCAGATTCCAAAGGATACGTTTGGATCTGCACGGATGCTGGTATTGCAAAATACAATGCAAATACCTTCAAACTTTTCAATACATCAAATGGTATGCCCGACAATACTATTTTTGAAGTAAAAGAAGATAAGTCGGGCAAGATCTGGTTTCGCACATTCACTTCTAAAATAGGTTATATTTTAAATGATTCTGTGTATAATATTGAGGCCAATTCTGTAATTAATTCTTTTGTCGGCGATGGAAGGGTAATTTCTTTTGCCATAGAGAGTAACGGAAATCTGTTTATTGGTAAACAAAATTCAGAACCTTGTAGTTTTTTAAAGATCACCCCACCTTACAAAACATCAAATGTAAAGGTGATCAAAAGTACATACGCAAATAAATGTGGTATTGATGTATTGATGCTAAATGAAAATAGTTTGGTTTATACAGAAGCTAGAAATGGTGCTTATGGACTTGTTTACCATATAAATATCCTTAATAAAGATCTTGGTGTTATTTTACGAGATAGCATTTTGCATACCGATACCTGGGCAGTAGCACATTTTTGCATAGGAAATAATGCACTCTTTTATAATACCAAAGACATACTTATAAAATTTGATCTTAAAAACAAAACAACCCAGATAAAAAAAGAGGGATTTAGAATGCTCGCCATTGGATCGTATAAAGATTCCATTTTACTCGTTGGCGGTTACAGTAAAGGTATTTATTGTTATAATAACAATTTGCAGCAAATCGCCGGTAGTTTTTTAAATGGTATATCGCCAACATGCATTACAAAAGATTTTCAAAACGGCTTGTGGATCTCTACTTTAGAATCTGGACTTTACTATTACGGTAACGACGATGTTGTGAAATATAAAATGCCTGGTGAAGATGCAAGCTCAATTATTTCGTTAGTATGCACAGATCAAAATAGTTTGTTGGTTGGTTTGGTTAATAGCAGTATATATGAGTTAAACTATACAATTGATAAAAGGATTATCAGCGCTAAGCTATTTGAAGATAAAAAGAGTGGCGTAAAAAAAATGGAAGGAGTAAACATACTAATACCCACAAACGGCAGGAGTTTTTTTATTGGAGCAGCAACCGGAAACTTTTTTTATAAAAAAGATAAGGTTCACCATTTTGAAAAGTTGGAACAATCTCTTCGCGTAGGATCAAAGATAAACGATAAATTAATTCTATGTGCTGTTAACGATGTATTTGAAGTAGATACCGCTTTTGAAACGTTAAAGCATATTGGGAAAATAAACGATAGGGTGTCGGGAGTCACATCTTGTAACAAAGAGATCTTTGTTTGCGGTTTAAAAGGCTTGTATAAATATAATTCAGGAAAAAATAATTTTGAGCACGATCACCGGTTTACCCAACGCATTGAAGCAGTCGCTGAGAACAATGGAAAACTCTACCTAGCCACAAAATTTAATGGCGTTCTTGTAGTAAAGGGAAATAAAATAGATACTATTTCGGAAAAGCGAGGTCTAATTAGTAATATCTGTAAATCAATTTATGCAAATGGCAACGAACTTTGGGTAGCATCAAACCGCGGCATCAGTAAAATAACTGATCATAACAATGGCAATTACGACATACTTAACTATTCTTTGGATTATTTTGTCGACCCTGTGGAGATAAGTAAATTATGCATGCTAGGTAATTATTTACTTTTTCATTCAGCCGATTGTATTTATAGTTTTAATACTAATGCTATTCCGGCTATTGAACGTTGTTCGATAGTTAAAGTATTTGCCAATGATTTGCGTAAAGACATCGACTCAGAAATAATTTTGGATTATAATACTCCCGATCTTAAAATAAATTATGAAGCCTTATTTTATAATTTAAAAGGTAAAATTGTTTATAGATATAATTACGGACGCGGTTGGGTTTATACCTACGAAACGAATGTTAATCTTGCAGCTTTGTCGCCTGGTAATTATACATTTCGTGTTGAGGCGTTGAATGTAAACAACAAGTGGGTGCCATCATCAAATACGTTATCCATAATCGTTAAAAAACCCTATTGGGCAAGCCCTTTATTTATTATACTGTGTATTGTAATTGGTACAGTAATTATAAGTTCTATTTTGTTTGCAATAAATCGTCGCCATCTTAAACAAGAAAGAAAAAGGAACGAATTGAATATCCGTTTAATTGAATTAGAGTCTAAAGCAGTGCGTTCTTTAATGAATCCTCATTTTATTTTTAACTCTTTAAACACATTACAGCGGTTTATTTTAGAGTCAGATCTTCAAAATGCGGAAAGTTATTTGACGAAGTTCGCCAAGTTACTCAGAAAATTAATCGAGAGTAGTGCTATTGATAAGATCTCGTTAGAAGATGAAATAAATATTTTAACCGGCTATCTTGAAATTGAAAAATTACGTTTTAAAAATGCCTTTGATTTTAAAATTGTTTCTGACATTGGGGATGAGTTAAACATACCATTTATGTTGATACAACCTTTTGTGGAAAATGCGGTGTGGCATGGATTGATACCAAAAAAAGAGAAGGGAGAGTTGAACATCAGTTTTAAGCGAAAAGATGAACACAGCTTAATCTGCGTGGTCGAAGATAATGGAGTAGGGCGTGAGGCCGGGGCATTAAGAAAGGATCCGCTAAAAGGACGTTCTTTAGCGCTGGAACTGATAAAACAACGCTTGGAGCTAATGACCAAGTCAAACGAGCATGATTTTTATTATATTGTAACAGATAAAAAAGATAATGAGTTAAAAAGTTTAGGAACCAAAGTTGAGATCATAATTCCAATACTAAAATAATATGTTACACGCGATAATTATTGACGACGAAGAAAACGGTGTAATTAGTTTAGAACTAATGCTAAAAAAATATGCGCCCGAAGTTAAAGTAGTTGCAAAAACGAGTAGCGCTTTAGAAGGCGTTGATCTTATAAATAATTACCGACCGGATATTGTTTTTTTGGATATAAACATGCCTTACCTTACTGGCTTTGAGTTGTTGGAGAAAATAGAATTTAAGAACTTCCATTTGATATTTACAACAGCACACGAAGAACATGCAGTAAAAGCCATTAAAAAGAACGCACTGGATTATTTGCTAAAACCAATTGATGCAGACGATCTTAAAAAAGCCATTGAAAAAGTAAACAAAAAGGCTGGCAACGAAAATTTAATGAAGAATGCTTTTGATTTTTTAGATAAATTAAAAGAAACGGAAGACATAAAAGTAAGCGTACCTGCAAAAACAGGTATTGATCTTGTTTCGGCGAAAGACATCATGTATGTAGAAGCAGATTCGAACCAGGCCATTGTAGTTTTAAAGAATAAAAATAAAATTAATGTAACCCGCTCTTTAAAAGATTACGAAAAACAGTTGTGCACTAATAAAAGCAAATTCATACGTTTACACAATTCTTTTATTGTGAATGTTGATTACGTAACGCGTTATGTACCTGAAGATGGCGGCTATGCTGTGATCCAGAACGAGCGATCGGTTCCGATCTCAAAACACAAAAAAGAAGAGTTCTTAGGCATGATCAATTTTAATCTGCGTTAAACAATTGTTATCCTAAAAAACCTAAAACGTTTTTAATTTTTCTCCAGAAATTCTCCTAAAAAATTCCACATTAAAAATTGTACCAGTTATTAAGCCAGAGATTGTTTTAGCATCATCCTGATTTTTTTTTCTTGTTTGTTGAGTTAGGTTCGTATCATAAAAACAACAAATTATGAAAAAACAGATTTTTATTTTATGTATTTCAGTTTTGACTGTAAAGACAAGTTTTGCACAATGGGCCACATGGCCTGCTGCAGGTGGCAACATTCAACAGAATTTAAGCGCTTATGCTTCAATTAAAGATCATCTAATATTTAATTCCCAAAATTCAGTTATTGAATGGGGAGATAATGGAGTAGGTGATATGTATTTTAGAACATTATCTGGCCAAGGTAATATTTGGTCTTACACAGACAGGATAAGGATAAAGAACAATGGCTGGATAAATATCGGCGGAAATGTTGGAAATAATGCCGTTAATCCATCTGATCAAGTGCATGTTTTTCCCTCAGCAGGTGCAAATGGAATAACTATTACACAAAACAATACAGGCGCAAGTGCTCTTACCCTTCATAATGGTACAAGCGGTGGCCGTTCTTTTTCACTTAGGTCAACAGGAAACGGAGATCCGTTAGGGTCTGGTAATTTTTTATTGTATGATAATGCAAATTTTCTAACAAGGTTTTTTGTAAATGGCCAGACGGGAAACACTATAATAGGTGGCGGCCCAAATGCATCTACACCAACAACAAAGCTACATGTATTTCATGACGTTAATACGACAAGTGTTTTCTATATTGGTGGATTGTTTGAAGAGAGATTTACAAATAGTGGTACAGGAACTCAAACGGGCCTTGAGGGTAAAGTAACATCACCTGTTAATTATTCTGGGGGAAACGCTGCAGCTATTGGCGTGACGGGACGTGCATATCTAGCATCTGGAATATTTAACATTGGTGTTAACGCAGAAACAAATGGCGCTACATTAAGGACTATTGGAGTGCAAGCTATCGGAAAAAGTGCTAATCCTACTGTTGGTGAAACGTGTTGGACTGATGGAGTGTATGCATACGCTGAAACTGTGAATGGTACTGCATACGGAATTGAATCGGAAGCTACTGCTTTGGGAACAGGTATACCGTTGGCGGGAATGTTTTGGGGAAATGTGCAAATAAATGGGGATTGCAATAGAACAGGATCAGATAATTTTACAAGCGACCAAAAACTTAAGAATGATATCAAACCTTTATCAAATATGCTTGATAAAATAAAAATGTTAAAGCCAAGCACATATACCTTCAAAAAGGATAAAGAATTTGCGGACATGAAATTGCCTGAAGGAAAACAAATGGGATTAATTGCCCAAGAGCTCGAAAAAGTGTTTCCTGAGTTGGTTAGTGAGATGCCTGCTCTGGTTAAGACTAAAGGAAAAGATGGTGATGTGGCTACAACACCTAATTATAAAGGAGTAAAGTATGTTAATTTGATACCTGTTTTAGTTGCAGGTATTCAAGAACAACAGCAACAAATTGAAAAGCAAAGCGAATCAATTATAAATCAGCAAAAACAGATCGAAGAACTAAAAACATTACTTCAATCATTAGCAAATAATACTGAAGGTACTAAAAACAATCATTCAACAGCAATTAATTTAAGCGATAAGAATGCTATTGTATTGAACCAAAATGTGCCAAATCCTTTTGCAGAAAGTACTGTAATTACGTATAATGTGCCTACTGACTTTAATAAAGCTCAAATTATATTTATTACAAATGATGGCAAAGTTATTAAGTCAATTGATATTAGTGTTAAAGGCGAGGGCCGTTTAAACGTTTTTGCAAATGACTTAAGCAGTGGTATGTATTCTTACAGCTTAATCGTAGACGGAAAAACCATTGATACCAAAAAAATGATCAAAGAATAATCGAGTTATTACAATTTAAATAAAAAAACCTCCCATTCCCGGGAGGTTTTTTTATTTCCGTTACAGCATAAGAAAATTTGTTAATTCCGGTCATTGTTGTATGTTTGAGATATATTTACTTGCTTACTCAAACATCGGAAAAAATGAAGTTGTTGGCTTCATACTTATTATTTTTTTCATTGACCATTTTTATTAATGGCAATTTGTATTCACAAAGTCGTGAAGTGGATAGCTTGCTGGTACTTTTAAAAAATGCAAGCCCCGATACAAACAAAGTAAACATCTTATTTAGTTTAACCGAATTATGTGAAGAGCAGGATATTCTCAAATATGCCGAACCTGGCTTAAAATTAGCAGAAGAACTTAATTATCAAAAAGGTATTGCAAACATACTAACCAACATTGCCTTTGTTTCTGATAACGAGGGTAACGCCGCAAGGGCTCTCGAACTCTATCAGCGAAGTGTAAAAATAAACGAAGACCTTAAAAATTACGCGTCAATGTCTAATGCTTACCGCCAAATAGGTGATATTTACCAGGCTAAAGGCAACTCAGGGAGCGCGCTTGATTATTATCAAAAAGGGTTAAATGCCGGCGAAAAGGCCAAAGATATGCAAAGCGTTGGACGCACACTGTGCCAGATAGGAAACATTTATGTTTCGTTTAATAATTACAATTTGGCATTAGAATATTATAAAAAAGCACTTGCAATAAACTTACATTTAAATGATAAGAACGGGTTGAGCGTAACGTATAATGATATTGGCATTCTATATCACAAACAACAAAATACATCCAAAGCATTATATTTCTACAAAAAGAGTATGGCTATTCACCAAGAGATGAGTAATAACATGGGAATTGCCGGTTGTTTAAATAATATAGCCGCTGTGTATGAAATTTCTGACGGTAGTATTGACAAAGCCGTAGAAAATTATTTTAAATGTATTGAAATTCTTAAGAAGATCGGTTTTAAAAAGGGTCTTGGCGCCGTATATAATAACCTGGCTATCCTTTACCAAAAGAAAATGGATCCTGCAACTGCCGAAATATATGCGTTGAAAGCTTATGAAGTTGGTAGCGAAAGCGAAAGTCTTCGCGATCTGAACAAGGCAAGCGAAACGTTATATCATTTATATTATGCTCAAAAAAAATATAAGGAAGCTCTGGAAATGCACAAGGTTTTTAAACAAACAACTGATAAAATAAGTAATGCAGAAGCGCAAAGAGCATCTCTTCAATTCGATTTTAATAAAAAAGTAGAGATTGCAAAGAACGAACAGGCCAGGCGTGACATGATCGCTGCCAAAGAAAAACAAAAACAAAGAATTATAAGCATTTTTGTTAGCGCTGTTCTTCTTATGGTTTTAATATTTTCGTTATTATTATTTAAACGGTATAAACTCACGCAAAAACAAAAATATATTATTGAACAACAGAAAAAATTAGTAGACGAAAAACAAAAAGAGGTAATGGATTCTATTCGCTATGCAAAAAGGATCCAAACGGCATTAATGACCAGCGAAAAATATATTGCAAAAAAATTAGATCAATTGATGAAATAATTTTCATCTTTTCTTCAAAATAAACTCAACTCTTCGGTTCTGTTTTCTTCCTTCTGCAGTTTCGTTTGTTTCTATTGGTTTGGTACTGCCGTAACCGTTAGAGGTTACATTTGTTGCGAGAACGCCTTTTGCTTTTAAATAATTTGCTACGGCTGCTGCTCTTTTTATGGATAGCTCCAAATTCTTAGCTTCTTCACCTACATTATCGGTATGACCATAAATTTCAATATACTTATCCGGGTAAGGTTTCATGTTGTACGCAATGATGTCCAGTTCTGGATAGGAGAGGGGAGAAAGTATGGCTTCACCGGTTTGAAAAAGTAAATTTTTCAATGTCATCACAACATCTGATGGTACTTTATCAATTGTAACGGGTTCAACAATTTCGGTGTCGGGTACTTCCGGTGTCTGATTCGCAAAATAAGGATTAAAAACTTCTGCCGTATCAATCACTTCCCGCTTGTATTCAAATATACTTATATCATCAAAATAATAATAGGCATCGCGCTCAATATTTTTATTTATAGGTGAGCTTATTCCATAAGGCACCGTGTTACCGGTTTGCCATAACCGTTTTAAATTAAAACTTCCTATCAATAATGTATTTTCTCCACCTTTTGCTTTATAAATAACGGTGAGTTGGTGCCATTCGTTTGTTTCCATTCCCACTTCTTCTTCTAAAGGGATGTAAATAGGCCTAAGGTCTGTAATAGCATCTGAGTGTTCGTATTTTACATTTTTATTTAAAAAACAAACGCCAATTTTATCTACGGCAAGTCGCGAATAGTCTGATAAACTTACATACATGCTTAGTATATATTCTTTACCACTTTGTAACGACTGATCTAAAGTAGTTTGTAAATATTCCCGGTAATAACCATGAGAGCAGGCAAATATTCCCGCATAACAATTGCCGGAGCGCGCTTCCTGAATGCCCATAGCATTATTGGGCACATTTACCCTGGATTGTTTTACTAATTTTTTATTGGTGCATTTACAAAACAGGTCGGTGGTGCCACGACTAGGTGAACTCCATGAATAAGAAGCACCTATGGCTGAATAATCAATAGGTACGAATTTATTTTTTTCAAAGCTGGAGTCGGCAACAAGATTTTGTGCCAACGTATATTGGCAACAAATTAAAAAGAAAGCGCAAGTCCTGATAAAATTCACGGATGAAAATTACAGTTAAAACGCAATAATTCATAATTTCTTTGTTCTCACAAATAAACGAATTACAATAAAATGATCAACAATACAATAATAAGTATTAAAGCTCCGGTAGAAATATAAATAACACCACCCGGACCTCTGTGTTTATCCCTTATGTATTGCACTTCTTCTCTTAAAGTTCTGCACTCGTCCTTAGTCAGATGAGATTTGGCTTTTAATTTAATGGCTTTTAACCTTGCCATGGTTGCTTTTTCACTGCTGTTTTTCTCTGCAGTGTTAACTACGTTCAAAGCAACGCTCTGGTTTGCTTTTAGCTGCGCTGGTGCCAATGGAATTAAGAACATTGCAACCAGTAAATAGTGCATTAACTTTTTCATGTTTTTGCGTTTTTAGTTATTAAACAGTGTAGGAAGAGGTCAGCTTTAAAAGGATCTTAGTCTTCCTTATATAATAATGTCAATTTCATGCCAGAATTCTTTTCTTTTTTTTCTTTTAACTGTCTGTATCTTTTTAACGTTTTTTGCGTTATATGCCTGAACTTTTTTACTAACGCCCATTTGCGCAACAAAACAAAATGTAATTTAGCCCGTTATACACCTATTTATGCTTAAAATCTACTCCCTGCTTATCGCAACTTGCCTTAGTTTAGGTGTTTATTCTCAAAATTCAATTAAAGGTATTGTTACCGATAGTATTCGTAACCCTATTCCTTTTTGTTCTATGGTGCTTTTAAGCGCCGCCGATAGTAGCCAGATTAAAGGCAATATAAGCGATAGTGCCGGCACATTCGTTTTTGAAAAAGTGAAACCGGGCAACTATTTTATCAAATTCAATTCCGTTGGATACAAACCAGCATCGGGTAGCGTTTTTAGCGTTGATTCTGTTTCGCAGATATCTTTAGCTCCGCAGATCTTAGGTGCTGAGGGGGTTAACCTTAAAGAAATATCAGTGGCGATTTACAAACCTACCATTGAGTTTAAAAAAGGAATTGTGATAATGAACATTGAGAATGATATACTTGCAAGGGGCAATACGGTTTTCGATCTTCTCAAACGTCTTCCGGGTGTAATTATTGATGCGCAAAATAACATTACCATTAATGGGGCAGGAGGCGTACGCTTTTTGATAGATGAACGCATGCAGCAGATGCCCACACCCCAAATTATGGATATGTTGGCGGGCATGAGTGCAGATGCTGTTTCGAAAATTGAATTGATAAAAAACCCACCGGCGCGTTATGATGCAGCGGGTACAGGCGGACTTATTAATATTGTTACCAAGCGCGCAAAGGTAAACGGTTATAACGGCAGCGTTGCGTTGGGTGCAAGCATGGGAAAAAGATTTCGTATTGGGCCAAGCGGCTCATTTAATTATAAATCAAAAAAACTAAGCTTTTTCAGTAATTTCTCTTACGGCCATTGGGATGGGATCGAAGTTAACACGCTGGACAGAAATATTATTGTAAACGGAAATACAGAAAGTATAAACTCTTATGGCACTAACGAAAGTTTTCAGAGTGTATTTTCGGGGAGTGGTGGTATAGAATACGATATCACTAAAACCACGCTTATTGGCCTTTACATAAATAGTAGTACAAATAACGACCTGTATGTGAACAATGCTAACACCAAAATAAGTAACAGTGCTTTTTTTAATTACAGTAAAGCACACAACGCGACCAAGGATAAATATAATACAGGTTCTCCGAGCATTAACGTAAGTTTATTGCAAAAAATTGATACAATTGGTGGGGAAATAAAATTGAGATTTGGTTACGATAATTATACTGAGAATGAAGTAAAAAATATCACGAACCATTTTTACGATGTAAATGATGTTGAGATAGCACCGAAGGGCCTTTACGATAATACTACCATGCGTACCTTTGATGTTTACACGGGCAAACTGGATCTTAACAAAACATTTAAGAACAAACTTTCGCTTGAGAGCGGGCTTAGCGCAAATATTGAAAATGATTATTCGCATAGCAAACTGCAATTCTCAAACCAAAGCACCGGCTTTTTTGTGGGCGATACTACGTTTTACCAAATTGGTACACTCAAACAAAACCTGCTTGCCGCTTATTCAACCGTATCACGAAGCTGGGATAAATTTGGGTTCAGTATTGGTTTGCGCGCAGAAAACACGGACGTGAGCATTGATTACACCAGCAATAATTATCTTTATAAACGTAACTATCTTAGCCTGTTTCCAAGCGGCAGTCTTGATTTTACGCTAAACAAAAAAAACTCAATTACAACAGCATACAGTTACCGTATTCGTCGTCCACATGCAGGCATGCTTAATCCTATAAGGCAGTTCAATGAGCAGTTAAATTACAATGTAGGCAACCCTGAAATAATACCGCAATTTTCTCATGATTTTACAGTTGATTATAGCTACAACAAATTTATAAATCTTAGTATTGGTTATGATCACGCTAAAGATTTTACTTTTTGGTATTCGTACACACCGGATTCATCCAGAGTCAAGATCGACACCATTTCAAATTTACCGAGTTTTACAAACGGATATGTAAGCTTGTCTGCTCAAAACCGCATTAAGTGGTATAGTTTCCAAACCTACGTTGTTGTAACGCGCCAGACATTTCAGGGCAAATTGATAAACCAGGATGTAACCTCTGAAACCTATCAGTTTTATTTTAACCTGAACCAGGAATTTTATTTGCCTAAAAATTTTAAATTACAAATGTGGGCAAGCTATGGCTCTCCATTCAGACATGGCCCACAGGTGTATCTTGAAAGAAGCGCAGTTCACCTGAGCATAAATAAATCTTTTTTAAATCAAAAGTTAAATTTTACTCTTGCATTTAACGACATATTGTATAAAGATTATTTTTCTTACACAACAACATACAGCGACCAGAATTTTTATCAGAAAGATCTGTCCGATTCTCGCCGCGTAAGATTAACAGTTAGTTACCGTTTCGGAAAAATGCAAATACAACAAAGAGTTAAACAAGAAGGGTCGGGTATAAATAAATAGATCAGAATAAAACCGAACAAGCAGCTTTACGTTCGAAAACCGAATCCTTTAAAAAACCTTTTTGCCTTTGCCCGTTGTTATTAAGCTGAATAAACTTTTCTGTATAAGACCTGTCCAACCATTAGAACAGGCATCATAGCATTCAAACTCTGGAACCAGCCCAATGTGAGTGAAATGAATCTGTGTTTTGTTTTTTACCCTAGAGATCTCAAAACTAATTTTTGTTCCTGTCCATTCGCTTTTATCTTTTGTAAAACTTAGTTTACTTTCAGTAACAAGCCAAACTATTTTTTTATCGGGAGTAAGTTCAACCACTTTTTGTTTTGAGAAGTGAATGTCTTCCATGCGGTAGATAAACTCATCATTTAGTTTGCTTCTGTCTCCGATGATCTCACCTTGCCACCAGGCGCTAACATTATTAATTGCAGCAAAAACTTCTTTTGCGCTTTGTTCTACTTCTATGGTAGTTGTAAAATCTGATTTGCTCATGATATGTTATTTTTTTAAAAGTGCTACCTGACCAATGTGGTATTGCATGTGATTTGTGCGGCCAACAACAACATTTATTCTATTTCTATGTGGTTCTTTTACAAAATCCTCGTCAGACACAGATGTATGTTTTTGAAACCACTCATTCGGGCTTAGCCTATTAAAATGCGCTGAGAGTTTAGCGTTAATGTTCTTCCAATTCTCACGTAATTCTTGTGTTGAGGGAATTATAGCAACAGATCTATCAGGTTTATTTAAAAAGATCTCGTCCAGATGCGGATATACTTGTGATTCGAGGCCCAACAAGGGTAACATTTTATCATGCACTGCCGTTAAATGACCTAATAAGTAGATACCTCTGTTTCTACCGGGAGCAATTTCTTGCTGTAACTGTTCGTCTGTAAAACCATTAAATAGTTTGTCTGCCGCTTCTATTCTTGAATTCCAAGCATCCAAAACCGATCGTACCAATAATTTTTTTTGTGCTTCCATTTTTATGTGTTTTAGTTTGTTGAGGCAAAGATATATAATTAAACTTGCAAAATGCAAGTTTTGTCAACTAATTTTTGATTATCTTTGTATCAATGAAAAAGTCGATTGACCAAACTATTAAAAAGCGTTCTGATTGCCCCATTTCCTGTTCCTTAGATTTGGTTGGTGATAAGTGGTCGTTGCTTATCATCAGAGACATGCTTTATCTTGGAAAAACTACTTACAACGAATTCCTGAGTTCAAAAGAGACCATTTCTACAAACATACTTAACGATAGGTTGATCCAGTTGACCAAAGATGGTTTTATAACTTTTACAGGTTCTGCAAAACGAAAAAAATATGAACTTACTAAAAAAGGGTTGGATCTAAAACCTGTACTCGAATCTATAGCGCTTTTTGGAATGAAATATTCTATTGCCGATAAAGAATTTTTGAAGCACGTTAAGAAGACAATGAAACTATGATCCTTGAAAAAGGGCTACATGTTTTTTAAGCTTTGATTCAAATTATTAAAGAACGCACTTAAGGGTTTTTGTACAACTAATTTTAAAAAAGCATTTGGTGTGCCCTCAAAGATCATTTGTGTACTGCTGCTGTTTGATTCAATTTCTTTGATGATGATAGTTAATGAGTAAGGGAAAGCGTTTTTAGCATAATCTATAATTTTAATTTCCGAATTAGGTACCTTATGTTCAAATTGCATACCAATGTTGACAAACTTGTCTTTTTTAAATGTGCAGTGGTCTTCTGTAGCTTTCCAATCAGTTATTTCTGCCGGCATTACCCTGGTGTAATTTTTAAAATTGCTTAAAAAATCAAACACCTCTTTAGCAGGTTTATTTATATGGGCAATATCTGTTGTTATCTGCATTTTTTATATCCATTTATTTTTTAGAGCCATTGTAACTACTTCTGACAAACTTTGACAACCGGTTTTATCTAAAATAGTTTTTCGTTGTTTATTTATGGTTTCTACGCTTCTGTTTGAATTATAGGCGATCTCTTTTGACGTTAAACCGTTACTAATGTGTTTTATAATTTCTAACTCTTTCTCAGTAATTCCCATTTCCACCTGTAACTCATTTATAGCATATTTTTTTTCAAAAACTTTTTTCCAATGTTTATTTTCATCTAACACATGAATTTTGCAAAACATTTGATATTCATTATACAAATCGGTAATGT
Organism: Bacteroidia bacterium; assembly: GCA_016787785.1. Taxonomy (GTDB): domain Bacteria; phylum Bacteroidota; class Bacteroidia; order B-17B0; family Aurantibacillaceae; genus Aurantibacillus. Next base: position 779,933 of record JAEUTO010000006.1, read on the forward strand.
TAGTAACAGTGCCAATTATAGCCAAAGGGTTTCTATTGCCATCATCCACCAAATACCAAAATTGTTGCAGCATGGTAAAATACTCTCCTGTTTTTTGTTTTAAACGGTAATTTATGCTAATACGTGTACTTGGAAACTCCACTTCGGGCATTTTGTAAATGTATTCCATTCCATCGGGGTACACAGAGTTCATCAATACTTCCGAATCAATGGGGTGAAAATTACCTATAAAACCAATTGGCCCTGCTTGCATAACCTCTTCCGCCGTATACCCCTCAACATGTATTGCGTTTGGGCTAACATAAATAAATTCTCCCAGCCTATAGTCAATTACAAATAAAATAGCATCGGTTTGTTGCGAGAGCGGAATGTATTTTTCAATTTCACCAACAAATTCGTCTTTATTAATTAAACCATTTTGCTTAATAGCTTGTTTTGCTTCGTTAAAAAATGTTTTGTACCCTTTTTTTGCCATGGTTTAAATATAGCAAAAATCAATTATTTGCAACTTTCTAAACATTGCATAAATTGTTTGTAAACGAAGGTATTAGAAGCACCAAGCTGTTCCCAAAATTGAAATTTGAAAATTTTGCCAGCCTCGGTGGTGTAAGTTAAATAATAATAGCCCTCACCCTTTTCAAAAAAATAGTTTGTAAACATCAAATTCAATTCTTCGATCATTAAATCGGGGTACTTATCCGAACTGCCTGAGGGCATATTTTTATACCAACTCGCCACTTTAATGATCTCGTTAAAATGAACTGTCCATTTTTCAGAGTTACAACTCTCGTTATTAAATTGTAAAGTAATTGAAACATTACAGTGGTTATCTAACAAACTTTTTTCGAAATAAAAAACGATAAACTCATCGCCATCCGAAGGATTACAGAGTTTAACTACGTTATTATTTTCTTTTCGCTCCATTGTAATTTTATTTTGTTGCTCGCTATTAATACTTTTACGCGTTGGTATTTTATCTACGGATCTAATCTAAAATAGGTAACGTCTTTATCAGTCGTCTCAAAATAAATTAATACTTTATTCTCTTTATACATTTTATTAACTAGTTTTCTACCGAAAATTTGGTAGTTAAATTGATTGCCACCCTTGTCGTTAAAGTCCCTCCAACCGTAGCCTTGATCCTCTAAAGCTTTGAACAAGGCAACAAATTTATCGTAGCCTGTGTTATCGTTAGGCGTTAAGTATTCTTTTAATTTTTCAGGATCTTTTAATTGTTTTCCATCCGACATAACATTTTTTATACACTCTAAAAATTTTGCCTTTCTATCTTCGGGCGCTTCAAATTTAAATGCAACTCCAGGTTTACTTTCGCATTTGGGTTGTTTTGGTTTTTTATATAATTGTGCAAATGTAAGTTCATTGCCGGTTTTAAAACCTTCTTTCGCATCTTTAATTGTTGTTAATTCTTCGAAATTTACATACCTTAAATAGGTTTCAACTACCTTGCCGGCTTCTTCTTCCTGGGAGGCCTTTACAGTTAATTTATAAGCCCCTGTGCTAGTGGGCAAACAATCAGTATCAAAATAATATCGGTTATAGGTACCGTAGAAATTTAAATAGTAAGTAGATTTAAACTCAGTCTTTTCGTATGCAATTGAATCTATACTAGAAATGTAATTAAAATTGAATGTAAACTTGTATTTATTTCCATTGTTATCAATTGTTTCGTTTTCAAATTTATTACTGATGCCTTTATTTTGCAATAATGCCTCAATAGCATTATTAACTAAAAATTTTCCATCCGCTGCTTTTTTATTAAATACATAATATCCGCCATATTGAAAGTATTTAAACTCCCATGTGTTTGTTAATACAGAGTTTTTTAAGCGTGTATAAACAACTTCAAATGCAATAGACTTATATTCTTCATTACCTACTTTTGGGCTATTTGCTGAAAAAACCACATGGCATTCATCATCCGGGTAATTGGGTTTTGAGGCCCAGTACAATTCCTGACAGCGTGTAGATGGGTAAGCAGAAAAATAAGAATTTTCTTCTGAGTATTTATCGAGCCATTCTTTTACTTCTTTTTTTGGCAATAATTTAAATTGATTGGCATGCAAACCAGTTTCTTTAAATATCTGACTTTCGAATGTTGCCAAAGATACTTTTGCAAAAGCAGCATCTATACTTGGAAATGGGGGTGTTTGTGCCGTTGCACTTAATGAAATAACGAGCGCTGTTAATAGTATTTTAATTTTTTTCATAATGTGGATAATTTTTAGCAAAGTAATAGAAACTCACATCCACACACAATAACCATTAATGGGTACTGTTCTTTAAATTCGATCTGGTTATTAGTGAAAGCGCAATTAGATAATTTTAGTACTTGTAACTTTGAGCTTATTTGACATAAAACATTTGAAACAGTTGGTCTTGGGCCAATTCACAGATAAATAAACAGACTATTAAAGATCATCTGTTTATTTAACCTCTATGGGTTTTCGATTACTAAAATTGAGACGACACTATCAGGAATGAATTTTAGTTTTAATTATTTCGGGTAAGGGTTTATTTCTTTCATTCATAAAAATATCAAAATGAAAATGATCTAATTTTTTGAGAATGGCATTTAAACTGTTTTTTTCCAATTCGGTTAAATTGCCCGTCATAATGGTTGAAACATCTTCTAATTTATGTAAAATTGAGAATATTGCTACTTTTCCGTCTTCTGTAATTGCAACGCGTTGACTTCTTTTATCAACCTCGTCATCAAACTGGTAAACTAAATTTTGTTTTATTAATCGTTTAATGATTTCCATACCGGTTGTTTTTTCGTGTACGTTTTTTTGTATCAATTCCGTTTTCGATAAACTTTCATGAGTTAACAATAAAATCAAATACGAGAAATCGTCTAGTGTTGATATGGATGAATCCTGCAATACTTTTTTTGCATATAATTTAGCATATCTGTAAATAAAAGTAACCAAGATGGCTATGGTTGTTTCCTGCTTATTACCTCTTTTTTGTACATCTGGTTCTAAAGCGCCGGATAGATTGCGCATCTGTAAAAAGGAAGAATCATTTGGCCTACTTATAAAATTAGAAAAGCCTTCTAAACTCATATCATCAGAATTGGGTAGCACTTGTTCGTATTCTGCTACCTTATCAATTAACTGCTTGATTAAAAGATATTTAGTTTTCATTTACTTAATTTTAATACAAATTTAGTAATTTTTTAGTACAAATACATACTAAATTTTCGTTTTTTGACATTTATTTGTTCTATATTTGCGTCATATTAGAACAAAAATGTATTAAATATGAAAACAAAAATTTATGTATTATTAATACTGGTCTTAACAGCAACAAGGGGATTTTCTCAAATTAACGGTGTTATTCGCGGGAATGTAAAAGATAAAAATACTCAGGAAACAATTATTGGCGCCGTCATATCTGTAGATGGAACAACCAATGGAACTGCAACAGACATTGATGGAAATTTTAAGATTAATGTGCCCGTTGGTACTTATAATTTAAAGGCATCTTATTTAGGCTTTACTACTTTAATTAAGTATAATATTTCGGTTACTTCCGGCAATGCGCAAACCGTTAATTTTGAATTAGAAGCAGCTTCATCGGATCTTAACGAAGTAACGGTAACTTTTGACAAAGGTAAATCAGCCGTTGCCACTGATATGATCACGCCTTTATCGGTTCAACAATTAACAACAGAAGAAATTAAAAGTAATCCGGGTGGAAGCTTTGACGTTTCTCGGGTGGTGCAAACGCTACCGGGTGTTGGTGGCTCGGGAGGTGGTGCTGCGAGAAATGACATTATCATTAGAGGTGGGGCGCCAAACGAAAATGTTTATTACGTTGATGGCATTGAAATTCCGGTATTAAATCATTTCCAAACACAAGGTAGTTCGGGTGGGGCACAGGGTATTTTAAATGTGTCGTTTATTGAGGATGTTAAGTTAAGTTCCTCTGCTTTCGACGCAAAATACGATAACACGTTAGCTTCTACATTTATAATTAAGCAACGTCAGGGAAATCCGGAAAAACTATCGGGTAATGTGAGGGTAAGTTTTACGGAGGCTGTAGCAACGCTGGAAGGTCCTTTAGGAAAGAAAACAGATTTCTTGATCTCAGGTAGGAAATCATATTTGGATCTACTATTCAAATTAATTGATTTACCGATTCGCCCAAATTTCTATGACTTTCAATATAAGGTAACGCATAAGTTTAATGATAAAACAACGTTAACTGCCCTGGGAGTTGGAGCAATTGATAATTTTTCTTTTGGCACAACAAGAAATACAACTCCGGAAAATGAATATTTCCGCAGATCGTTACCTATTATTAACCAATGGAATTACACTACAGGTTTTACATTAAAACGCTTAATTAATAAGGGCTATATTAATTTTGCTCTTAGTCGGAACATGTTCAACAATCAACTCGATCGTTTTGAAGATGCTCAATACAATGATGAGACAAAAAGAAATTTCAAATTACGTTCTCAGGAGATCGAAAACAAATTTAGAATGGATGTAAATAAATACATTGATGGTTGGAAAATTTCTTACGGTGCAGTAGGGCAGTATGTAAAATACAATACCAACCTCTTTAATAAATTATCTAGTACTATTTATGATAGTACAGGTAATGTTATTTTCCCAGGGCTTAGTTTGAATTTTAGAAGTGATATGGAGTTTTTTAAATATGGTGCCTTTGGACAAGTTGCAAAAAATATATTTAACGAAAAATTGCTGGTCTCACTTGGATTGAGAACCGATATGAACTCATTTATAAAGGATGGAAACAACCCTTTAAATGCGCTTTCGCCAAGATTCTCCATGGCCTATCATGTAACTAAAAAGTTCGACATTACCGGATCTGTTGGCACCTATTATAAAATTCCTACTTACACCAGTTTAGGCTATAAAGATGCTAATGGCGAGTTTGTCAATAAGTCGATGAAGTATATCCAGTCTAATCACTATGTGTTAGGAACTCAATTTTTACCCAACGAAGCATTGCGATTTACCTTAGAGGGCTTTTACAAACAATACAATAACTACCCGGTGTCAAAAGCAAACGGAACATCTTTAGCTAATCAGGGTACAGACTTTGGTTCAATAGGTAGTGAAGCCATTCAAAGTACCGGAAAAGGCGAAACCTATGGCGTTGAATTTTTTGTGCAACAAAAACTCGTTAAAAAAATATTTTATGTTTTTAGCTATACCTATGTAAGAAGTCGTTACTCGGGTATTGATAATAAATTAATTGCTTCTTCCTGGGATAACCAGCATTTAATTTCTACTACCTTAGGATATAAATTTGGTAAGAATTGGCAATTAGGATTAAAATACAGATTTGCAGGTGGAACGCCATATACACCGTTTGATCTAAATGCTTCGCAACAAAATTTTGCTTTACTGGGAACAGGAATACTGGATTATAGTAATATTAATACGCTGCGTTTAAATAACTTTAATCAATTGGATTTTAGATCGGATAAAAAAATAAATTTCAAAAAAACAAGTCTTAATTTATTTATTGATTTTCAGAATGTATTAATGTCCGTACAATATGGCGCGCCCTATTATACATTTAAGCGAACTGCTGATAACTCGGGCTTTGAAACAACGGATGGCAAGCCATTAAAAACGGATGGCTCTAACGGTATTCCCATAATTTTAAAGAACGAAAGCAAAACGGTTACACCTTCTATTGGCTTTACGTTTGAATTCTAAAAGCTTGAAAATCGAAGAAAAATATTAACTAATGCCCGAATTCATTGAACTTAATTAAATATTTTAGGCAAGTAGTATTTTGATAAAGTGAGATACAACCTGAAGGTTTTTGAAATTGCCTTTTCAAGAGCAATAATTACAACGATTAACCTTTTTTCAGGTTGCTTAAGCCCTTATCAATATACTTTTCTGTAGGCATTAAAGCTGTTTGTATTCGTTTAGCGTAATGTATAGAATCTAAAATTTCTTTTTGCTTTTCGTCTACCAAATGTTTTTGTTGAAGAATGATGGCATTGGCTTTTTGTTTTTGTTTATAGCCACGTAAAATAAATAAAGCCAGTACTAATACTAAACCAAAACCTACAATAAAATAATTACGTTCAGTTTCTTTTTGTTTTAATTCTTCTTTTGCAATGGCATCTTTTTTATCCTGTTCTGCTTTTGTTTCAAGTTCTTTTTTCTCGTATTCGTACTGCATCTGCTTTTTTACAGCAGCTTTCTGAGTTTCCCGATTATTAATGCTATCTCCCATTTTAATTTCCAATGCATACATTTCAAAAGCCTCTTTATACTTGTTTTGTTTTTGAAAGATCAACTTAAGGGTTTTTGCCGATTTTTTAATTTGCTCGGGAAAGCCCAATTCTTTGGCTATCTCCATTGCCCTGTTAGCAAATACTAAAGCCTCTTTAGTTTGCCCTTTTTTTAATGTAAGATTGGCAATGCTGTTTAAAGAATACACCATTCCTCTTTTATCACCAAGTTCTTCTCTGATCTTTAAACTTTTGAAGCGGTACTCGAGTGCTTTTGATTTGTCGCCCTGGACATCATAGGCGCCCCCAATGTTATGTAAAGACTCTGCCAAGCCAATTTTATCGCCAATCTCTTCTCTGATCGTATAACTCTGTTGGTAGCAATCCAACGATTTCGAAATTTCACCCTGGTCTTTATAGATCGTGCCAATATTGTTTAAAGAACCAGCCATTCCTTTTTTATTACCAACCTCTTTTTGGATCTTTAAACATTTGTAAAAATAATCTAATGCCTTTTGACTATCGCCTTGACCATAATAAATAATCCCAATGTTGTTTAATCCCGATGATATTCCTTCTTTAAACCGAATTTCTTCAGAGATCTTTAGGCTTCTGTGATAATAATCCAATGTCTTTGGGATGTCGCCTTGTAGACCATACACGCCCCCGATGTCGTTTAGAGAAGCTGCCATTCCTTTTTTGTCCCCAATCTCTTCCTGGATCTTTAAGCTTCGGCGATAGTAATTTAAAGCCACGGGGATGTTGTTTTTTTCCAATGCGAGAGAACCGGTTCTAAATAAGGTAACAGCGAAGTATTTTAAGTAAAACTTTTTAGGTTCCGAATTAGCAGAGATGTTTTTTTCTGTAAGTTGTTTTAATTGCTCAATGTAGTCCGGTAAAATAGCATCATTGTCTTCAGCTTCAAGCAATGCGTTTAAAATAGTACACCTCGATGTATCCTGCTTTGCGTTTTTAAGAGCGAGTTTTAGCGAATCTAAACGCGGCGTTTGGGCTATAACAATGGCGTGAAAAAATAGTACCACTATTATACTATTTACAACTCTTTTGATCATAACGTTAAATATAAAGTTATTGGTGGTTAAATCAAAAAAAAGTCCTTCGATGATTAAGGGCTTTAACTAAAAGCATCCGAATTCCTCTATTTATTCAGCTTTTTTATTGCTTTTAAAGCGATCATGAATTTTAATTCTCACACCTAACCTTTAAAGCCTCATTCATTTGATTAAATCCCTTCAACGTATTTTCATCCAACATTTTTTTTATAAGAGGAATTAAAAGGCCCTTAAATCTTTCAAACTGAATAAAAGTAGTAGTACCGTCCTTGTTATCTCTAATTAAAAAGGTATGCTCCCCATCAAATATACCTTTAATGAACAATTTACCTATCCATCTTAATTGACGCGCTGAATCGAATGCCAAAACTTTAGGTTTGAATATCATCCCTTTTTTGCCCGGAGGCGTAAGCAACACTTCTATGCTGCCTCCTACAATTGGTGACCCTTTTAGTGATTTAATAAATGGGTTCCAGGAAGGATACTTTTCAAAGTTTGTAAATTCTTGCCATACTTTTTCGGGAGACGCATTGATGGTGATCTCTGAATAAACAAGTTTTCCTTTTTTAATGATCTGGCCTTTTGTAATAGAATCGTTTGTTGTTTTCATGTTTTTTGGGTTTTGAGCTCCTATTGCTGTTGTTATTAATAGTGCTAAGAGCAGATTTAACTTTAGTTGCATAGTTTTTAATTTTCTATGATACAAAGTTGCGTTAAAGCGAAGCCCTAAAACGATAACATAAGATAAGAAAAATGGAATCTACTTTTTTGCCACTCTGTTACGAATTCTGCTCATACTAACCGGGGTAATACCCAGATAATTGGCAATATAGTGTTGAGGAACTCTTTCAATGATCTTAATTTTATTTCCTTTGATCAGTTCAAGGTATCTTTCTTCCGGACTTAACATAAGCAGTCCAACCATTCTTTCTTCCAAACCAATAGCAATATACTCGGCTATAAGGCGGCCAAATTTTTGCCAGGTCATGCTCTTTTCAAACAGATCTTGAAAAATGGTATACGGAAATACAATAAGTACACAATCACTCAGGGCTTCTATAGAAAGTTGAGAAGGTTGTTTGGTTATACAACTGATGTATGAGGTTACAAAATGATTTTCAAAATAGAAATAAGTGGTCTTCTCTTCACCATCCTTAAGGTAATAATGCCTTAGCATTCCTTCCAACACAAAACCGACATCGTTAGAGGCCTTACCAATTTCAGCTAGTAGTTCATGCTTCTTAAGTTTTCTGATTTCTAGATGTGGAACGAGTAAATTCCAATCGTCATCAGATAAGCTGATAAACCTTTCTATACTGTTTCGCAAAGAGGAATACATGATCAAACCAGTTTTTTGTTTACAAATGCGATTGCTAAACCCATTGTTCCAACCGAGATTCCCGCCCCCAGAATGTCAAAAACAACAACACTAAAATTTGAATAAAAATTGGTAGTAGCATACCAGTATGTATCTGCCATCACAGCAACTAACACACCAACTGTTGAACCAATTAAAAAGGCTTTAGCTAAATTTTTAATATTTAAATGGTTCACGAGTATATAACTCATTAGCACTGCATAGGCGGTGCAAGACACAATTAAAAACAATAAACTAGACTGCTCTGGCGATTTTTTAAATCCTTCTAACTGGGTTGTATTTAGAGACGTGTAATTTCCTAATACAAATTCAAAAACAAACCATCCAAAAACAAAGTAAATTGCAGTACCAACAAAGGTAGTTATTAATAGTTTCTTGATCATGAACAACAAAGGTAAAATTTAACAACCAATCTTTTAAATAAAAAGACTCCAAAAAAAGTCGCCCTTTTTTGGAGTCTTGTACCCTACGGGTTAGATTTATCGAACTTTATTGATGATTTTGAGCGACTTAGGATTCTGAAAAATAGTATTCAAATACGCTAATTGCCAATTTCCCATTTTAACCAAGTCGATAATTGTTTAAATACCTCCTGTTTTTCTGAGTCTGATAGATTTTCAATTCGGCTTTTGTGGCAACCTCCTTTAACAATAACCTTCATGCATTTGTTACTTTTTAATATAGGTTGAGCCCCTGTATAAGGATCATGTTCACCATATACGAATATTATCTTGCTTGTTTTCGGATCGTTAATGAATTTGTTTATAGAATTCAAATAGGTATTATCAAATGTTGAGGCAGAGCTGTCGGGTACAAAAACAGCATTGGAATAGTTATCACTCGAAAGCCATTTTTCAAAATCACTTAAATCATATTCATAATATCCAAGTTCGTGATAAAACATATAAAAGGAAGGTTCAAGTTTTACCGAAAAACCATCTGAATAAAACTTCGGAGGAACTACACTTACAATCTCTTCGATTATTTTCTGCGGGCTTGAATTAGTATCAGGTATCAGTTTACAATCGAAACAATTTTGAAAAAAGGCAAAAGGATATTCTAATAAAATGTATTCAAATGCTTTCTCCGTGCCAATTTTATTGAAAGTATACTTTTTATCTTGAACATATTTTTCAAACTCTTTCATTAGCATTTCTTTATTTCTGAAAGCAAAAACTTGAAATTTCTTAACTTTCTTACCGCATTCAGTATTTAATTCTGACTTCAAATATTCTGTTATTCGACTATCATTGATTTCATTTTTTATTGGGGTTACGTATGCGATAGTTGCGTCTGCTTCTTCAGGAAAAAACATTTTATATGCAATAGCGGTTTGACCACTTTTACTTGCTCCTGTTGTCAGCCATTTCCCTTTAAATACTTTTCCAAGCAACTCTCTGATATGATGCAAATCGTAAACAGCTTGTTTGATTGTAAGAAAATTCCAATTTAAACTATCAGGTTTTGATTTTCCAAAATACCGATGTTCTATATCAATTACATTGCAATCTCTAATAAACACAGGTTTAGCTATCTTTCCTAAAGCGTATCCCTCTGTAAACATTGCCACAGGAGCTTGTGTATTATTAAATCCAAGAATAACTTGTTGGCTAAAAGTTTTACTTGTAGGGTTGAAATGGTCAATCGGCTGTTCAACCATTATTTCAAAGCATTCAAGAAATTCAGAATTCTTAATTTCTTTTACTGTTAACCCTTTAATAAGCTCTAACTTACTCTTAATCGATTGCTGTCCTATAAGAAAAACAGGCAACAATAAATAGATTAAAACAATATAAGTTCTTCGAAATTTTCGCATGTATTTATGTAAAAATACAAATAAAAAAAGGTCACTCAGTTTCCTTAAGTGACCTTTTGTTCCTTTAAGAGCCATTTAGCGCCCTTTTGTACCCTACGGGTTGGATTTATCGAACTTTTTGGATGATTTTCAGCGGCTTAGGATTTTGATGAATCTTCTCAAATCGGATATTTGACTTAGTATAATGTTATAACAATTATAACATTATCTATATTTTAGTTTTTCCAGTAATTCATTGGTAATTTCATCTGAACTAGTGCCATATCCATTAATTAAAATTCCTTTCAATCGATGTTTATCTGAGGAAATTGCGTAAATAATGCTCTCTTCGTCTGGATCAGAATCAGCCTCAAATCGAAAAGATTTATCAATTTCAAATTCATTATGAAAAATCTTGAATTCACCATTTCTACATTCAATACAATTTTGTTTAAGATTAAAATCTTCAACATACCCTTGTAAACGAAGCCCATTAATTGCATCTATTAAATTTGAGTAGTTTTCCATATGTTTTTTGAAATAAATATTTAAAGTTACATTTATTTAACGCTTTAACCAACCTGAAAGCATTTTTTGCAAAATAGGCATCAAAATGAAAACCATTATTGGAACTAATACAACAGTTATTGTTAACGTGCGTAACGGAATGAATTCAATTTTGCTTAAATACTTTCCAAATACTAAAAAAACAGAGGTTATTAAAGGATAAATTGCAAGCCAAATTAATATTGCCATTTTCCATTTTTTGGGTGGTTTCATACTTTGATATTTTTAATTAGTGCTTATTAACTTGAATTATATAAATTTGACTTTGTATCGCCCGCAAATTTCAGCAACTTTTGAGTGATCAGGAGCCCCTGTCGCAGTATATTTACTTAACTCTTCAAACATGTTTTCGAGTCCTGCTGGAAAAATATTTAAATGAACCTTCGCATTTTTAGTTCCAACTACTTTCCAAGTATGTGGAATATTTCTCGGCAAGAAAATCGTATCCCCATCTTTTAATAAGGTCGTTTTACCACTAACCGTAAATTCTACTTCACCTTCAATTACATTATATACTTCATCTTCGTTTTCATGAACATGAAGAGGTATTTGTGTGTTTGGTGGATTGTCTAAAAAAATAGCTGCGTACTGTCCATTCGTATCTTTACTTGATAGTTTTATTACTTGATGGTCACCAAGGCAATTTAATTTTATACCTTCATTATTAAGAACAATTTTTTCTTTAATAGTATTCATTGCTTTATTTTCTTGACCGAAAAGAGTATTACCAAACAAAGCGCCTAGTCCCAAAATCCCTGATGCTTTTATAAATTTCTTTCTATCCATATTATTTATTTTGAAGACGTTTAGTGCGCATACAATCCATTTTTTGAAACTGCTGAGTATTTGTCCAATATGAAAAATACAAGATCTGCTTTATTGTCTGTTTCAACCGACAACTCTTCATCTTCAAAAAATATTGCATCACCTTTAGAAAGCTTAATGTCTTTCCCCGGAATAACAATGTTTCCATCAAAGACATATAAATAACCTGATTTTCCTGATAAGGCTGGCAATGCTACTTTCCCTTTTTCTATGGTCGCATCATACAAGAGTACATCTGTATTTATTTTCAAAGGGGCATCGGATTTTTCATTCCCACCAATCAGTCTCCATTTATTAATGCCATGACTTTCTGGTAAGTTTGTAAACTGAACTTTAGGAGGTAACTCGTCTGCTCTTGGACGCATAAAAATTTGTAACATTTCTACTGTTTCTCCATCCTCCGGTACACCTTCCTCGTGGTAAAATCCGCTTCCTGAATTCATCATCATTAGATGTTTACTATGAACAGTTTCTACGTTTCCATTACTATCCTTATGAACCATTTTCCCTTTGCGTAAATAAGATAGAATCTCATCATTATGGTGTAAATGCATTGGCACGAATGTTCCACCTTCAAGCGTTGCATGATCTATTCTTCCGATTTGATATATTCCGTTATCCTTATGATTTGGAATGTTCTTTCCTAAAGGCAATAACCTGATAATAAATTTGCCTTGGTTAATAATCCTTTGCTCTGAAGCTCTACTAATGTGTATCATTTTGTTTTCTTTTTTAATGAAAGAAAAAAAAGCGCTGAAAGATATAATTGTAAAACCAATAAGTATAAGTTTCGGTGCTTTTTTCTTAAAGTATTTCATATAAAGTTAATAGTTATTTTGTTTTTAATTTCGATTTTTAGAATGCTGAATCTCCAAGATCGGCAGCTACAATACTACCAGTTATTGATTGAGATAAATCAGTACAAAGCATTGCAATAACTCTCGCAATTTCATCAGGATATGCGGTGCGTCCTAATGGTAGCCTACTTCCGAATACTTGATGAGAATCCACGCCACCAAAAGCTTTATCAAGATCTGCTTTTTGAGAATCCATTCCTGGAGTCTCGGTCATTGTTGGACTAACGCCTACAACTCTGATTTCATTTGGACCAAATTCTACTGCCAATGCTCTAGTCATTGCCTCAATACCACCTTTGGAAGCAATATAATGTGGAAGTCCGGGTACTGTCTTCCAAGCTGTTGTTGAATGAATATTTATTACAACACCTTTTCTTTTTCCTTCAATCATTTTTCTGATGCCTGCTCGAGAACCAAGGAATGAGCCAAGAAGATTGATGTCCAATACTTTTCTCCAATCCTCTACTTTAATTGACATTGTATCTGACACAGGATAAATTCCCGCAATGTTACACCAGATATCAAGATGCCCAGTTTCTTTAACTGCAAAGTCCGCTGCATCATTTATACTTTGTTCATCAGGAAGCCTTAGTTGTGTTGCTGATGCCAACAAGCCTTGGCTTTTGAATATAGCTGCTTCTTTTTGAGCAGTCTCAATATCCATATCTGCAAGAATAACATGTGCTCCAAGTTCTGCGATTCTTTTTGCAGTAGCTAAGCCAATTCCTTTAGCTCCACCTGTTATAACTGCCGTTTTTCCACTTAGTGAAAACAGCTCACTTAATTTTCTATCTGAAAGATTTGTTAACATGATGATTAGTTTTTAATTGTTAAAATTGATTTTTACTTATTCGAATTATGAATTGACATTAAGCGTTTGCAAATTGTTTTGCTTCTAAAAAAGGATAGTCTGTATATCCTACCTCTGTGCCACCATACATAGTAGCTCTATCTGCTTGATTTAATTCAGCATTCAATTCAAAACGCTTTGGCAAATCGGGATTTGCTAAAAACAAAGTGCCATATGAAATGATGCTTGCAATACCTTTTTCAAGTTCTTCTTCACTTGTTTTAGCATCGTATCCGCCATTAGCAATAATTGTATGTTTTGTTAATTTGCCAAATGTGCCCAATACATTTTTAGGATAATGAGGAAGTTGATCTAAAGGAAAGATAGAGTTCATTAAATGGATGTAAGCCAAAGGCATCTCATCTAATGCTTTTATCAACTCTGTATATTGTGCTGTAGGATCAGTATGTATAATGCTATTATATGGAATTGTAGGAGAAAGTTTTATTCCAACTTTATCCCCACCAATGGCATTCACTAATTCTTGCATTACCTCTAAAACAAAACGATTACGATTTTGAATATTTCCTCCATATTCATCTGTTCTATGATTCGAACTTTCTGCTAAGAATTGATTTGGAAGGTAACCAAAAGCCGCATGAAGTTCTACACCATCAAAACCTGCTGCTATAGCATTAATTGCAGCCTGCTTGTAATCTTGAATCGTTTGTTTTACTTCTTCAGTAGTTAAAGCACGTGGCGTTTCATAATCTTTCATTCCGTCTCCAGTAAAGTGTTGTTGTCCTTCAATGGCTACGGCAGAAGGTGCTACAGGTAATTCCTCGTTTTTTACAGACGAGTGACCTACACGGCCTGTGTGCCAAAGTTGTGCGTAAATGACACCACCACTTTCATGAACTGATTTTGTTACCTTTTTCCAAGCATCAATTTGCTCTTGATTGTATATGCCCGGTGTGTACGGGCTACCAAGTGCTTCTTTAGAGATGTTGATGCCTTCTGAAATAACTAATCCGGCAGAGGCTCTTTGTGTGTAATATAAAACAGTTGCATCACCTACAATGCCTTCTCTATTTGCACGACTTCTTGTCATAGGAGCCATTGCCATTCTGTTTTTTAAGGTTTGATCCCCTAACGTTACTTTTTCTAATTGTTTCATGTTATGATTTTTATTAATTTATTATTAAAAATTAGTTGACTTGGCAGTGTATTCAACTGTTACTAAAAAAATTGCTTCTGATAGTTGTGTTGAACTAAACTACAATACAAAGGTATGGCGGTAGTCTAGGCTACGAAAGGTACTTTTGGATGACAAACTGGTATAAAATGCTGAAAACGTTAAATCCCGTTTCTATAGACTAAAGGGCTTAGTCCTGTTTGACTTTTGAAGAATTTGCCGAAATGAGAGGGGTCTGTGAATTTTAACCTTTCAGCTATTTGTGCGATGGTACTCTGTTTGTTTTGTAATAAGACTTTAGATTCAAGGATTAACATTTCTGAAATCCAATCGCCTGCTGTTTTGCCACTAGCTTCTTTTACGGCTGCTGATAAGTGTTTTGGAGTAACAAATAATTTTTCGGCATAAAAAGTAAGTTGACGCTCTTCGATAAAATACTTAGTTAGTAGCATTTTAAATTCCTGCAAAAGAAGTTCATTACGAGAGCCAACATTAGTTTGAGCCTTGCTTCTGCTACTATTGATATCTTCCAATTCATTTAGTAAAATATAAATGAAACTTCTTATGATGTCAGATGAGTGTGGTGCCGTATCTTGTGCCTTTTGCTCTACTTGTTGAAAGTAGGTTAGAAATTTTTGATATTGAATCTCATCTAAATCAATAATATGTTGGTCTTTTTGCTCTAAGAAATCAAACTTATCTAGAAAATGTATGTTCGCCTGATTTTTCAGAAAGTAATCTTTGTCGAAAAAAATAACTGTAGCCTTTTTTATTTTGTTGGTATCTAAAAATCTGCGTATTACTCCTGGGGCAATAACAAAAACAGAAGGCGCTTTTGCATGATGAAAAAAGAGATTTGTCTCAAGTTGCATCTCTCCTTCGATTAATAAACAAATTGCATAATGATCAATCCGATGTGATTCTGTAGGTATAGAAGTGTTTTCCATATGGTGCACAAAATAGTGCGCTCCATTTTTAACAGGAGAATGATCCTTCTCTTCACTTATATTTTTATCAGATTTCAATGAAGTATTGTAGTTTACTAGAATTAGCTGAATATATAGTTCAAATATAACAATTCAGTTTTAAGTCGAAGTATTGTAATTTCTTAGAATACAATAGATAATCAATCAATTTTTTGTCAAAATTCCAGCAATCTTTCTTTTTCTTTAATTGATTTTTGATGTAGTTCGTAAAACAGAATTGATAAAGCTTCAAGACTAGCGATTGTTTCTTCAGCCATTTCATCTGTAAAATTTTCAAATCCGGGATATGATTTTAATTCATCAATACTTAATCGTTTTTTAGGGTTTGAATTCATGTTTCAGTTTAGTTTTGGGGTGAACCGGACTCTAACTCGCAATTGCTTCACTATCAATACAACTAGAAATTCGGATTATTTAAGCACTAAAATATCGAAATGATTTTTTATTTGAAATTCCTTGATTCTACTGGAGTTTAGAAACAAAAAAGCAGACTATCAAAAGATAGTCTGCTTCAGTACCCAGGAGGAGACTCGAACTCCCACACCTTGCGGCATACGCACCTCAAGCGTACTTGTATACCATTCCAACACCTGGGCATCGTATACTTCCCGTTAACAAACGGGACAAACACTAGAGTTTACAGCCTAAAAGGCTATATTTGAGGGCAAAATTATAAAAATGTGCCGGTATTTTGCGGTTTTTAAACAATTTATTTATATATTTGCGTCCCTATTTCAAAGCCGCTGTTTACACTAGGTAAAGTATGCTGGAAATAATAACTTAAATATTTTACAAAATGAGCCTTTTATTAGACTACGTAAAAAAAACATTAACAAACGAAGTTAAACATCCAAACTTCAAAGCAGGCGATACTATCACTGTATCTTATAAAATTAAAGAGGGTGAAAAAGAACGTATCCAGCAATTTAACGGTGTTGTAATTCAACGCAAGAACGAAACAGCTACAGCATCTTTTACAGTTCGTAAGATCAGTAACGGAGTAGGTGTAGAGCGTATCTTCCCAATAACTTCTCCTTTCATCGAGAAAATTGAAGTAAATAAAGTAGGTATTGTTCGTCGTGCCAAATTATTTTACTTACGCGATCTTACTGGTAAAGCAGCACGTATCCGCGAAAAAATTCAAAACAAAACAGAAAAAGCTTAAGCTTTATCATTTATACTTTATAAAAGCCGTATCCAGCAAACGATACGGTTTTTTTTATTTCTAAAAATTAATTTAAACTCATAGAAACATAGAAAAAGTTTAACTAAACGTAAGAAAGGACCGCGTAATTTTCCTCGCTGGCGAAGAAAATACTATGTTTCACTTTTTAAATTGGTTTTTATTTTATGAAACAACTATGTGCCTATGTGTTTAGTTTATTCGGTATTTCACCCTAAATGGGGGGTTGTTTAAGTTAAATTAATGTTCTATTTTTAGCCTCTAACTAACAAAAAAATATGGAACAATCAACAGCTCAAAAAGGACATCCAAAAGGACTCTGGGTATTATTTGGAACCGAAATGTGGGAACGTTTTAACTTTTATGGTATGCGTGCCATTCTAACCCTATTTATGGTTAACTCGTTAATGATGAAAGAAGCAGACTCTTCATTAATTTACGGTGGCTTTTTAGGTTTATGTTATTTAACACCAATGTTGGGAGGTTTTATTTCTGACCGTTTTTTTGGTAACAGAAACTGTATCATGCTTGGTGGCTTAATGATGGCTGTGGGCCAAATGATCTTGTTTGCCAGTGCAACCGTGTTCTCTTCCAACCTTGAACTTGCAAAAACATTATTATGGGTGGCCTTAACGATCATCATTTTTGGTAATGGTTTCTTTAAGCCAAATATCTCAAGTATGGTTGGTAGCCTTTATCCTAAACAAGAGAAAAGTAAATTAGATACAGCCTTTACCATATTTTATATGGGTATTAACTTAGGAGCATTTTTGGGCCAGTTAATTTGTCCAATACTTGGTGATGTGAAAGATGCCGGTGGTATTCGCGATATTCATGCATTTAAATGGGGCTTTTTAGCAGCTTCTTTAGCCATGTTAATTGGTACTGCTGTATTTTACTTTCTAAAAAACAAATACGTTGTTACACCCGAAGGAAAACCTTTAGGCGGATTACCAAAACATAACGATGCATCGCATTACGAAGAAGGAGAATCTCAAAAAGCAGTTTTCTCTACTATGTCTTTAATAATTTCAGTGATCTCTTTTATTGTTTTGTTCTTTGTATTCAGATATATGTTAGCCGGTACAAATCCCGTTAAAACTATTATCTATCCAATTATTTATGCGCTTGGTTTAACCTTGGCCGGACTTATTATTTCCGACAAATCCTTAACCAAAGTTGAATTACAAAGAATTTTAGTGATCTATATTGTTGGATTTTTTATCATCTTCTTTTGGGCTGCCTTTGAACAAGCAGGTTCGTCATTAACTTTCATTGCCGATAATCAAACCGACAGACATATTTTTGGCTGGGAGATGCCGCCAAGTATGGTGCAAATTTTTAATGGCATATTCGTTTTTGGATTTGCGTTTCCATTTAGTATCCTTTGGGATAAACTAAGAGCAAAAGGTAAAGAACCCCTGTCTACTGTAAAACAAGCTATTGGTTTAGCATTAATAGCAATTAGTTATTTTATAATTGCACATAACGTTAAAGATCTTGGTAACAGTGGTTTGTTAGGCATTCAATGGTTAATACTTTTATACTTGATACAAACATTTGCAGAGCTTTGTTTATCGCCAATAGGTTTATCATTAGTAGGTAAATTATCTCCTAAGCGCTTTGCGTCATTATTATTTGGCGTTTTCTTTTTATCAAATGCTGCGGGCTATGCATTAGCAGGTTCTTTAGGCGCGCTAATTCCTGCCACTGGCGATAAATTTAAAAAAGCTCAGGAACTGGGTATTGATCTAAAAGCAATTCTTGATAAGACCATCACACCAACAGCCGATCAAATAAAATTATTAGATGAGAACCAGATCAGCGCCACCAACCCGGTATTTGTTGGTATGGAAATTCATAATTTATATGAGTTCTTTATGGTGTTTGTTGTGTTAACCGGCATTGCAGCAATTGTATTATTTCTCTTAACGCCGTTTCTGAGAAAAATGATGCACGGTGTTAAATAGAAAAGAACGCTAAAGAATTATTATAAACACCTGTCGGATCTTTAAACCTGGCAGGTGTTTGTTTTTTTAAATCATATTAAATGGAATCACTCGAACAAATACAAAGTTTTAAAGGAAAGTATCCAAAACAACTCTGGTACTTATTTTTTAGTGAGATGTGGGAACGTTTTAGTTTCTACGGTATGCGGGGCATGTTGGCCTTTTTTATGGTGGACCAGCTTAAGTTGGATGAAGTAGATGCTAATTTGCAATATGGTGCCACACAGGCTTTTGTTTACGCCTTTACATTCGTTGGTGGTTTATTTGCCGATAAGATCTTAGGTTACCGTAAATCGCTTTTTTGGGGTGGATTATTGATGATCGTTGGCAGCATTATTCTGGCGATTGATCCAAAAGAATTTTTCTTTATTGGTATTGGTTTTAATATTATTGGCACAGGATTCTTTAAACCCAATATATCTACCATTGTTGGCCGCTTGTATAAAGAGGGCGATCCAAGAACAGATGCAGGCTTTTCGCTATTTTATGCAGGTGTAAATTTAGGAGCCTTGCTTGGCGGTTATTTATGTATTGCCATTGGTAAACGAACCTTGTTTGATAGCGCTGTGCCACAGGGCTTAGAATGGAACATTGCTTTTGGTTTGGCTGCTATTGTAATGGTTATTAGTTTACTCACCTTTACACAAACACAAAAAAGTTTAGGACCTATCGGTATCTCACCATTATTAAATTTAGCTCCCGCAAAAAGAAAAACTTACGAATATGTTACTTACGGACTTTCTATCGCGGTTATTCCTTTTATTATTTTATTGGTTTCTAATTCGCAATACACCGATGTTTTTATGTTCATTATTGGTCCTTGCGCTTTAGCTTACCTTGCTTATGAAATGAGAAATTTTTCTTTGGCAGAAAATAAAAAGTTGATCGCGGCTATGGTATTTATATTTTTCTCAATTGTTTTTTGGGCGTTTTTTGAACAGAGTGGCGGATCGTTAAGTTTATTTGCGGCCAATAATTTAAATAACACAGTGCTTGGAATTACAATGGACCCCAATGGCGTTAACAATGCCGCTAACTCTTTAGTTGTAATAGTATTTGCCGGCTTAATAGGTATACTTTGGATATGGATGAGCAAAAAGAAAATTGAGCCTAACACGGTTGTAAAATTTGGTTTGGGCTTTTTATTCTTAGCCGCCGGTTTTTATGTTTTTTATTACACCAAATTTTTTGCCGACGCAAATGGCATGACATCGTTAGACCTTTTTACCTTTGGCTGGTTTGTAATTACTTTTGGCGAATTATGTTTATCGCCAATAGGTATGTCTATCATGACAAAGTTATCTCCTCAAAAAACACAAGCGGTAATGATGGGTATGTGGTTTTTAGCAAGCGCTTACGGACAATACTTTGCCGGACTCTTAGGAGCTAACATTGCCGGCGCATCTGAAAACTCAACCAATCTTGAAAAATTAAATATTTATGCAGACGGCTACAAGCAATTAGGATTGTATGCTTTAGTTGCCGGAGTATTATTAATTCTAATTTCTCCGTTGGTTAAGAAGTTAATGGGGGGCGTTAAGTAATTTCAAATTTAGAATTAATAATTTAAAAGATAAAGCATTAATTCTTTTCCCAGGCTTCAAAAGACTTAGTTAAAGTGTTTGTAAATACATCATCAGCTTGCGCGCCCGACACCGCGTAGCTTCTGTTAAACACAAAAAATGGAACACCTTTTACTCCTATAGCGTAGGCTTCTTCTATATCTGCTTTTACATTTTCTCCAAATTTATCTGAGTTTAAAACATGGTTTATGTCTTCCTCCAGTAATCCAATTTCTTTTCCTAACGCATGTAACGTTTTTTTATCAGCAATGTCTTTTCCTTCGGTGAAATAAGCTTTAAAAATTCGTTCTTCGGCTTCATTACCAAGTTTATTTGTTTTTGCTAACTGAATTAAACGGTGCGCATCATACGAGTTAGCAAGCACGGCCTTTTCAAAATGATAATCCAAACCATTTTCTTTTGCCATTTCTGTTACGTTTTTATGCATAGCGACAGACCATTCTCTTGTTTGGCCTTTGCGTTTTGCCAGATAGTCATACATGCTTACGCCGGGTTGAGATTTAGCTTCTGGATCTAACTGATAACTTTTCCATTCTATCTCCACTTTATCTTTTTCTTTGAATGATTCTAACGCTTTTTCGATTTTGCGTTTACCTATATAACAAAACGGACATTGTATATCTGACCAGATCTCTATTTTAAATTTTTCCACGGTATATTTTTTAATAAAGTTAAAGCATATAACCCTGCCTGGCAAATTCCATTGTCGGAACAATGCTAATTTTTGTAAACAAAGATCAATTGTAATTTGATTTTTAATGTTTAAACTTGCAGCTACTTATAAAACTATGAGAAGCGTATTGGTATTTTTATGTTCGTTTTTTTGTTTTTTTGCATCCGCGCAAAATTATTATTTGTTTGTTGGTACGTATACACATACAGATAGCAAAGGCATTTACGTTTATAAATTTAATGGTAAAAAAGGAAAGTTAACAGAAGTAACCAATACCGAAAAAACTGTTACCAATCCTTCGTTCTTAACCGTTACACAGGATGGTAAATATGTTTATGCTTGCACAGATACAAAAACAGATACGAGCGGCAGCGTGAGTGCTTTTTCTTTTGATAAAATAAAAGGTAAACTTACTTTTCTGAATAAGGAGCGAAGCAATGGAGCCAATCCCGTTTATATTACACTTCACAATAAAAACAAATTCATTATCAATTCAAATTATACGGGCAGTAATATTACTGTTTACGGTATCAATGATAATGGTAGTATTAAACCCATTTCGATGGAGTTGCAATTAAGCGGTAAAAGTATAAATAAAGAAAGGCAGGAAAAATCGCATCCGCACTCGGTTGTGTTTTCGCCCGGCCATGATTATTTTGTTGTGACCGATCTTGGTGCAGATATGATACGAACCTATCCCTTTAATGCAGATAATGAAGAACCATTAAATCCAAACCCACCACAACTGGGATATGTTGTTCCGGGTAGTGGCCCGCGCCACATTACTTTTCACCCTAACGGAAAATTTGCTTATTGTATTGAAGAATTATCGGGCACTGTGCAAGCTTATACTTTTAACAGAGGAAAATTAGATACACTGCAGCGTATTTTAATTCATACAGCGGATACCAAAGGGCCTTATTCGGCTTCTGATATTCATGTATCACCCGATGGCAAATTTTTATACGCGGCCAATCGCGGTAAAGAAAATAACATTGCCATTTTTTCAATTGACGATAAAGGAAAGTTAACATTTGTAGAATATCAATCTACTTTGGGCGAGATCCCACGCAACTTTACCATCGATCCGTCCGGCAATTATTTATTGGTTGCCAACCAGGTTAGCGGCACTATTGTTGTTTTTAAACGCAACCAAAAAACCGGTAAATTAAAAGCAAACGGCGAACAAGTTAAACTACCAATGCCTTCGTGCTTGCAGATGGTAGGGGCAGACTGACCATTCTAAAAACTTCCTTTCACCTAAGAAATGTAATTTTTTAGGAATTACACCTATGGCTGTAAAACTTAATCAAAAATTAATATATTTGATACAAGAATAAACTTTAAATGTAAAAAATCAAAGCTATGAAAAAAAATTCCGCTAACTTATTTTTAATTTTAATGATGTTAATGGGTTTTCAAAAGATCCATGCACAACTCATTCCAAGTTATTCATTTTCATCGGCAGCTGTAACTTACAGCGCTATTACAGGTGGCACCATTTTGGGAACCAATTTAAATGATGATGATGTTTTTGATAATGTTCCTATTGGTTTTAATTTTAATTACGGCGGAAATAACTTTAATCAATTGTCGGTATGCGCCAACGGCTTTATTAAGTTCGGGGTTTTATTAAATACAAGTACGTATAATCCAATTAGTGATTCTTTTGGCGATGATACGATAGTATCTGCATTAGGTGCTGATATAGCTTCAAATGCCGGTGGCACCTTGCGTTATAGAACCAATGGAACAGCCCCCAATAGAATTTTTATAGTCCAGTGGAGAGATTATTCGTCTTTTGCAAACATAGATACAGTGAATTTTCAAATTCGTTTGTTTGAAACTGCTAACAGAATTGAAGTGCATTATGGATCTTTTTATGTGGATGTAAATAATTTTTATGAAGTAGGTTTGCGTGGTATTTTAGCAAACAATGAATTTAACAACCGATCGGTTTTAAATTTAACTAATACCTGGGCTACTTCTTCGTTAGGTGCGGCAAGTACTGATTATTGTGAATTAGATCCGGGTCCTCCGATGTTTAAGCCCGTAAATGGCCAGAAATATGTATGGTCACCACCACCACCTTGCGCCGGTACCCCAAATGCTGGTTCTGCAACCGGTCCAACGCTTGCCTGTGTTGGTCAAACTGTAAACCTCAGTTTATTTGGATCCACTTCGGCTAGCGGATTAACGTATCAATGGCAATCATCGCCAAACGCTGTTACCTGGACATCCGTTGGCTCTGCAACAAACATGGCTTTTAGCCCAATATACACAACTAGTATTTATTACAGATGTATTGTGGCATGCGGCACAAACACGGCCGTTTCAACTTCTATTCAAATACTTCCCCAAACAGCAAATGTTTATGCTACTGTACCATTTTTAGAAAATTTTGATAACACCTGGCAAAATCGCTGCGACCTTAGAAATGTTCCGGTAAGTGCTAATTGGAATAGTAATCCAACTACCGGCGATGATTCGTGGAGAAGGCAGGATGATGGCGTTTCTGCAAATTGGTCGAGCTCTTTTGGAATTGTTACGCCATTTGCAGGCATAGGCAGCGCAGATTTTAATTCTTTTGATGCTTTGTTCGGAAACCAGGGTAATCTAGACCTTTATGTAAACATGGGTACCACTTCTAATTACCAACTGTCTTTTTACCACATTAATAGTGATGGTGATGATTCTCTGCAAATACTTTTGTCTACCAATGGAGGATTAACGTTTGTTCCAAAAGTAACGTATGTATCAGCTGATTATTCTGCTATTGATGCAAATTGGAATAAGAAAATAATTTCTCTAGGACCAGTTAATTCAAGTTCATGTGTTGTTCGATTTTTAGCAACCTCTGATTTTGGTATTAGTGATATTGGGATGGATAGTTTACAAATAAAAGTTGTTGGCTGTTCAGCGCCTGTTCTTACAGTTGCAGCGTCGCAAGCTACTCTTTGTAATGGTACAGCGGTAACGCTAACCGCATCTGGTGCCACCTCATACACTTGGAATACAACCGCGAATACGAGCACAATTTCCGTTACGCCATCTGTAACAACTGTTTATACAGTTACGGGTTCAAATGCACCTGGTTGTACTAGCACCAAAACAATTAACCTTACAGTAAACCAAGGCCCTATAATCTCTATTACAGGAGCACCTTCACTTTCTCTCTGTCCGGGAGGCTCGGCCGTTATAACAGCGTCTGGAGCGGTAAATTATACCTGGGCTGCCGGAAGCCAGACAACTGCTGCAATTTCGGTTACACCTGCAATTTCAACAGTGTATAATGTTGTTGGAACAAATGCGCTAGGCTGCAACACAAATACAAGCGTTACAGTTTTTGTTGTTGTTTGTACCAATATACAAACACAGGCCGCATCGTTAAACAAAGTAAGTATTTATCCGAACCCAACTGCAGGTGAATTTACTTTAGAGTTGACAAATGGTTTAAGTAAAGCTATTGAGGTAATGGACGTAACAGGAAGAATAGTTCTAACAACTACTACTGCTAACGATAAAACAGACATTAATTTAAGTACACTTGCAAATGGTGTTTATTATGTAAGAGTTGCTTCAAACAATTCTGTTGAGGTATTAAAGATAATAAAAGAATAATTTAAAATTTTAAACTTAAAAGCCTTTTCAATTAATTTTGAAAGGGCTTTTTTATTTCTTTGTAAAGACATTTTTTATTTTGTTCATCATACGGCTTGATGTTTTTTCCCCTTGCTGGTCGCCGATCAAATAACCATAAGCACTTAAGTCGGGTACGTTATCAAAAATAATTTTAGCTACCCCAAGCATTGGTAAAAATAGGATCATTCCGGCCACACCCCAGATCAAACCACCGATCAATAAAATTAAAATGGTAAAAAAAGCGCTGATGTTAACTTCACCACCAATAATGTATGGTTCAATAAAATAATTGTCAATGCCCTGAATGATTGCAATAACGGCTAACGCGCCAACTGCCACGCTGGTCGAATCTTCGGTTACCAAAGCAACAGCAAAGGGAAATAAACCACCGATTATAGAACCAATGTACGGAATGATGGTTAATAGGGCAGCTATAAATGCAAGCAAAAATGCACCCTTTAAACCAATTATTAAAAAACCCGCTGTAAAAAGTGCAGTAAATATGAGGATTGACAAAGCTCTCCCGGTTAAATAATTTTGCGAAACGCGACTTATTTTAAGAATAAGTTTTTTCGCTTCGTCGGGTTTGGTAGTTTTGCAAAGTCGCAGAAAAAAGCCTTCATATTTTTCGCGTTGATAGAGAAAGAGGAAAGTAAATAATAATACCATTACTGCTGAGCCAATAATACCAATAAAACCTGCAAAAAACTCCTGTAAACCTTTGCCGGATGTTTCAATGAACGATCTGATCTTTTTATTGATCAACTCATCTTGTTTTTCTTTCGGCACGTCCAATTTCTGACTTACATAATCCTGGGCATATACCATAAATTTTTGAGTCTTTTTTTCTATTTCCGGTAATTCATCGGCTAATGATCTTGCCTGCAGGTAAATTAAATAACCAATACCAAAACTAACTATTACTATTATCAATACCGAGATAAGTGCAGAGAACAGACGCTTTATACCTTTTGCCTCCATTCTATTGGCGAGTCTGGTAAAAAGCATTGCGAAAAAAATTGAAAATGTTACCGGAATTAAAACCTGTTTGGCAAAATATAAAGTTGTCGTTAATAAGATGCCAAGCAACAAAAAACGATTAACGCGCTTTAACGATATTTTTTCGATCATAGGTTTTTAACCTATTATTTCAAAAACAATACCATGTGTATTAAACAGATCTGTTAAATACTAGTAGAAAAAAATTCCCGATATGGGCAAAGAGGGAAATAGTGCAGATAATTCAACGAGAAAGGTCATTCTCCAAATGCAATGTCACTAAATTGTGTAGATACATTATAACCTATCTCTTTATAGATCTTGTTGGAAGTAGGGTTAGAACTTTCGGTAAACAGACCACAATTTTTATAGCCGCTGTTTAAGATATGCTCACTCAACTTAAGTACACAACTTTTAGCATAACCTTTTCCACGTAAGTGTTTGGGTGTGTAAACCTGCCCAACAATGCCCAAATTCTTTGTTTTGCGCACTATACCGGCCATGCTCACGAGGTCGCCATTTTTTACCCAGGTAAACAGATCGCCATTAGCAATTAAATTTTTTATAAACGAATGTATCTCTTGTTTTGTTTTTCTTGGAAAAGCATGCGCATCGTGTTGGAACTGGTTGGACCATTCTGATAGATATTCAATCGCGCCATGCTTTGCCACTTTAAATTCACCTTCTGATAGAACGGCTTCGTTAACTTTATCCAGTTTATGTACCAGTAACTGGCGATCGCTTACTTTATTTTTTTTGAAATAGTCTGTAAAGGCTTCTGAATACAATGTTTCGCCAACAACACCTTTAATATTTATTTTATGCTCGCTAAAATAATTGGCAAGTAATTCTAAATCTTCTTTATTTTTTGTCGTACCGCTTACTATAACTTTTGGCAGTGTTCTTACAGCCGTTGCTTTAAATTCAGCTCCGTCAAAAACAGAAATAAAATGGCAATCGGGCATCTTAATATCCTTGTCTTTAAAGCTATTGCAAATACCTAATATAATATTGTTCTCCAGCTCCCGTTGCTCTAGTATTTCACGGTTCTCCTTTAGATAGTCGTTAATGGTGGTATATATTTTTAAGCTCAACATGCTTTATTTTTTTATGCGCAACGTTATTGCTCCCTCTTTTTTACTAAAATACGTATCAAAATTTTCTGAAGAAATTTCTATCACTGTTTTATCGTTTTGGATTTTCAATTTTTTTAAATTAAAGGTTCTGCCGTTTATAAAATACTGGTCGTGACTTTTATAATGATCGTTTGACAGTTGACCAATTATTAATGCTTTTTTTGGAGGCAATACAATTTTAACTATATACTTTGCTGTATCTTGATCTAAGGCGTCCGCTTGTTTATTCCAGTCTATACTGTTAGATGTGTTTAAAGCGTAAGAAGAAGGATGTGCATCAAAAATACCAAACCCGGTTTCAGGAGACAGTATTTCATATTCAATAATAATATCTGCGCTTGTTTGGTTAGTGATAACAAACGATTCCTGCCAGGAGCAAGCCTGAAAAATAAAAAGAAAAAATAAAGGGGCTAAGTATATTATTTTCTTCATGACTATTTTTTGCAGTAGTGGTCCGATTCTTCTACGGGATATTTTTTGTCAAGATCAATATTGTTCATACTTTCAACAATACCCCATTTAAATATTTTTTCGAAGTAGGGAAGGAGCTTATTATGTTTTATTTGTTGTAAAAAATATACTTCGTGTTCTTTTTCCTTAATGCCCATTTCGTAAAGTATATGATCATGTTCTTTTATTCCCATAGTGTTAAAGAACTGTTTCATTCTAAAATATTCGCAAACATTACCGCTTTCTAAACGACCTGCAAAATAAAAAGGCATAAACCAACCAATTACAAAACAACTGCCCGAGATCATTTTTCCAATAATATGAAATCTGAACTCGTAGTATTTTGAAATTGGAATATCGTACTGCTGCATGATCTTTAAAACTTCGGCTCTATGGCCCCATTCATCAATTTCTATCTGGCGAATGGCTTTTTTTTCTTCTGGATCTTTTACCGATGCCGCATGGCCCTGATAGGCAAACGCAGCCGCTTTTTCGGCAGAGTAAGCTTGTTTTAAAAGGTCAATTAATTCAGGATGGTTGATATGCATTTGAACAGACTAAAATTACAGAATTGTAGGCAGTTGAACAAATGGCTTAACTTTTTAGTAATGAATAGATCTCGGTGTCTAAAAATTTGCCTTTGTAAAAATAATTCTCTTTAAAATAGGCTTCTTTTTTAAAGTTAAATTTCTCTAATAGCCTGCGCGATATGGCGTTATTTGGATTGATATTAGCTTCAATACTATGTAGGTTCATTTTTGTAAAACCGTAAGCAATTATCTTTGGCATGGCTTCGCTTAGTATGCCCGTATTCCAATAGTCGGGCATTATCATGTAACCAATTTCTGCCCGGTAATTCTCGCGTTCTATTCTGTGATACGAAATAGTGCCTATTAATTCATTTTTATCTTTGAATGTAATGGCCCAGGCAATTGTTTCGTTATCCTTTGTTTTTTTATTGATCATTTTAATAAAAGGCTTTATTTCATCCTTAGAAACTGCCAATGGTTTATCAATAAACTGCATGGCCGTTTTATTACTTCTTAATAAGAACAAAGTATCTATATCTTTTTTATTTATTTCACGAAGCACTAATCTTTCTGTCTCTATAACAGGGAAGGGCTTAAAGTTTAATTCTAACATTTTTTAGAGATTTTTAGAATTTAAATGTACTCATTTTTCATAAAGCTCAATTGGTAATTGATCGGGATCTGAAAAGAAGGTAAATTTTTTATTGGTGTATTCGTCAATGCGTATGGGCTCAAATTCAATATTGTGCTTTGTTAAATGCTGAGTAGCTTCTAAAATATTATCTACCTCAAAGGCAAGATGTCTTAAGCCTGCTGCTTCAGGACGGCTTACGCGCCTTGGTGGCTGCTGAAAAGAAAAAAGTTCAATAATATAGTCGCCATTTAAAGAAAGATCGAGTTTATAAGAATTACGATCTTTTCTAAAGTTCTCTCGTATTATCTTTAATCCCAGTATTTCGGTATAAAATTTTTTTGAGACCTGATAATCTGAACAGATAATAGCAATATGGTGTACCCTTTTTAACATTTTATTTTCTAAAATTAAAGAATAGTTTATAGTTATAATAGGTTTTTTAATTTATTTAATAGAACTGATGCAAAATAAATTTAAAGATACTACGCTTTCATAGATCCATGAATTTGAAGGCTAAGCATCTTTTTATGCAACAGTGGCAAAATGCGAAGGTAGTTCGGAGAAAGATCTAACAGTGCGTTGAGCATGGAAGAAATTGGATGGAAATGTTCCGGAAAATTGTTCAGCAGGGTAGGGTAAGAGTGCTTGTTATTTATCAGGAAGATAATATGTTTACCAAAAAAGTCCGCGAATATATTGCCAGCGCCCAGGTGTCAGGGGTTTTGCAGGTAGATGCTCTAATTATAAGAATAACTCTTACCAGATTTGGGAATTGTACTTCAGAATAAACAAACCAAAACGCGCGAAACGATTGTTTAAAACCAGATGCCGGTTTGAAACAGGAAGAGAAATTTAGTGTGTAATTTTTTCTACAATAAAGACCAATATTTACTTTTATCTTTGATGTAAAATTATTCCATGATAGAAAAAAGATCCTTTTTCTTTATTAATCTAATCTTTCTTGTTTTATTTAGTTCATGCCTGGTAAAGGCACCAAGGTATACAACTGCAGAAAAAGTATTTGACTTGAAGCTTGGTATGTCTAAAGAAGAGGTTAGCACGGCACTTAACGTAAAACCATACTATTTAAAGTCGTTAGTTGACACGCAAAGTGTTTTAATGTATAAATACCGCGTTACAGATAGGGCCGTATTGCCATTTCTTTTAAAAGAGAATAATGGTAAGAGCGTAAAGGGTAAATACGTTAATTTAATGGTTAGTTATAATATTCACGAAAAAGCAACTAAAATTGAAAGCTGTAATAAGTGCGATGAGAGCGCTATTGAAGAAAAGAAATTTGATGTAAATAAACTTGTAACGTTTTTAACGGTTACATTGCCTGTTGTGCTGGTATTTCTTGGAATTCAATACGCGGGGTCAACGCCTTAATTTTCTTTTTTAAATAAAAAGTATTTTGTTTTTCCGGCAGTGAGTAAATACACCGCCGTAATAGCTCCGGGTAATAATATCAGTGCTGCAAGAGAAAGCGATATCTTAAAAAGAAATAATAAACCTAAGCCGATCAATGGTGAAACAAATGACACAATGCTTAAAAAGTTAGGGTAATAAGAATAAGCAATTGTTTTGCCCGCTTCAATGATAATATTTTGCTCACCGCTTTTTATATTTTGTTGCACTCTTATTTTATACGATCCCGGCTCTAGATCAAATTCTTTTTTTTCGCCGCTTACCATTTTTCCTAATAATTGATCGTTCACGTAAACATCCATTCCAACGGCCATACCGTTAAAATTTTTCTTGCGGTGTAATATTAATTTTCCTTTACTCATAAAGAAGATTGTGCTAAAAATGTAACGAGCATAGCTGCAGTTGCGGGAACGGTTTGAACAAATAAAATAGAACGTTGTACGGTTATTGCGCCATAAATACCTGCCACAGCCACACAGCCAAGAAAAAAGTAGGCAACATTTGCACTCCATGCTGCATCACTAATAAAAAAGGACCATATTAACCCTGCGGCTAAAAATCCATTGTATAAACCCTGGTTAGCGGCCATACCTTTTGTTTCTTCAAATAAATGTTTAGGGAAAGACTTAAAAGTTTCTTTGCCTTTGGTGGTCCATGCAAACATTTCCAAATACACAATGTATAAGTGAATAAGCGCAACAAAACCAATAAGAAGTTGTGATATTAGATGCATAACCTATTTTGATGTAAAATTAGCATTTAATAAATAGAAATAAAAAGAAAGCTTATTGCTGAACTTTATGGATCTGCGAAATGTTATACCCTTTCTTTGCGCAGCGCTCAAGTATCTCTTTGTATTGTAGTTCTCCCATCGTTCCTGTACGATTCATGATGTAAAGGAACTTTTTCTTAGGGTGACCAACCACTGTATAAAAATAATTACTATCAATTTCTTCAATCAGGTAATCGGCTCTGAAAGGCCAAACGAATTGAACTTTCCACCTTATATTTTTGTAATTTTTATTTGGGAAACCTTTCGACCAAACATCTCTTTGTTTTGTGTCGCCTGCTTTTGTGTAGGTTGTATAAATGTCAATATTACCTTTTTTATTTAGCGTATAGGTTTCGGTAACATTGTTCCAGTTCTTGTCAAAGCTTGTGGGTATACAAGCTATTACAAACCATTTGCCGGCATATTTGTCAAGATCTATACTGTTTGCATTTGTTTGCGCAATACCGGTGGTAATAATTGCTGTAGCCATAATTAGATATTTAATTAATTTCATAAAGTAGAACTCCTT
Organism: Bacteroidia bacterium; assembly: GCA_016787785.1. Lineage (GTDB taxonomy): Bacteria > Bacteroidota > Bacteroidia > B-17B0 > Aurantibacillaceae > Aurantibacillus. The sequence continues at coordinate 811,220 of JAEUTO010000006.1, forward strand.
TAACTGGTCATGCAAAAGCAATTCCAGTTAATGGTGAAGAAATTAATATAAAAATCAGGGATCTTTTTAAAATATGGGGTAAAAATACCTCGGTTTATTTCACACGCTCAACGTACTCAGAATCCTCAATGCTGATCTTTAGTTTATCGCCGATGTTTACAAACAAAGGTACTTGTATCTTTATGCCACCTTCAACTTCTGCAGGCTTTAATAATTTTCCTTTAACACCTTCTTCGGTATAGGTTACAACCAGTTCAGCATACTTGGGTAAGTTACCGCTTAGGGGTTTTTCGTTCTCATCAAAACGAATAGTAAGTATCATACCTTCTTGTAGGAATTTGATAGAGTCGCCAAAAATTATTTTTGGAATATGAACCTGGTCATAGGTTTCCTGGTTCATGCAAACTAATGCATCGCCTTCGGTAAAAAGATATTGCATATCAAATTCATCCACACGAATAAAATCAATTTTTTCGCCGGAGCGAAAACGGATCTCGCTTTGTTTTCCTGTTTCTACGTTGCGGCATTTTACAGAATAAATGGCATTGCCTTTGCCCGGTGTAATATGGTCGTAGTCCATTACCTGTACCAACTCATTGTTGTATCTGAAAAATGCGCCTCTCGAAATATCTGATGTAGTAGCCATTGTGTTGTTTTGTGTTTTTAATTAATGATCTTTATTTGTTTTTTGTAAGCAGATGATCTTATAAAATAAATGGTTTTGCCATCTATTGTTTTAGAATATTTTTGCGAAAACGAAATTGTTATGTTGCCCGATGTAGTGGTTGATAAAGCTGTTGGGCTTGTAATTGCCGCATTTGAACTAGTTGCATCAACAGAAGTAACCCATTCATGCGATTGTGCATCAACAACACGAATATAAACATCGTTAAAATTAGCGCCGCCCAATTGCATAAGCGTTGTACCGGTTCTACTAACAGAGTCGGGTAAAACATTATACTTTGTAAAGCGGGGGAATGAATCAGGCATCAATTCTGTAAAGGAAGCAAACTCTAAAGAGCCTACTACCTTCCATTTGAGGTTGGTGGCAATAGTTTGTGGCAAGGTATCGGTAATACTCATTGTATAAAAATTATCGGAACCAAAGCTTAAAGGAGAGGAATTAAAGTAAAGCGAATCTATTTTTACCGAAGAAGGGATCTTTGTTTTTGAACTTTGTTTAGATATAAATACGTTGGGGTAGCGACCATTTTTAACCAGCACATTATTAATAACATTGTAGTTTTGCGTAACTCCAAAACTGGAGTTGTAGGTAAATATCTCTTCATTATCTAAGCCCGTTTCGCTTTGTTTTTTGCAAAAAGAAAACAATGCTACGCAACAGGTAAGAATGATAATTTGAAATAATTTTTTCATTTTTTTAAAGGTACAAATAATTTTTAAAACAGTCCTCAGTCCTTAAAAATCCAGCCTTTTGATATTAAATGGGCTTTACATTTAGGGCAGAACTCTTTTTCTTCGTTGGTATGATTTTTCCCTTCAGCATCGCGCATAAAACATGTTTTTACCGGGCAATGTGGCAAGCCCTGGGTATGGCCCAGTTCGTGTATGGATAATTTAAAGAACTGCTCTAAAAGGTTTTCTTTATTGAGTCTAAAGGTTGATACTACACAGGAACTGCCGGGTTGATAACCCAAACCCATAATACCATAATCAGGAATGTTCCCTTTTGAATCGCTAATATCTTTTGTGGTCATTCCAATGGTTACGCAGCCTGTTTGGGTAGTTTGACGTAAAATATTAATTAACGTATCGGCACGGTAACGGTTTCTTTTAATGTAATAGGCGCGTTTTGGTAAAGGTATTGCTTTATTGAGAATGATATTGGGATAGATCTTCGTTAATTCATTCTTAACATGTGTTATATATTTTTCGGAAATGTCAGAGTAGGGTTGTATAATAATGGTAATGGCTTTAGCTATTTTTTCTTTTGGTATTTTGTTTTTAACAGGCACTGAGCCTTGGTTTCCAAAAACAAAAAGTATAACTAGCACAAAAAAATATAATTTATTTTTTATCATTTACAATGCCGGTTAAAACAAAGCCTGATGTTTTTCAGCCAGTTTTTTTAGAGCTGTTTTTTATTATATCACTCGACTGAATAGGTAGTTTTTTTTATAAAAAATCTGCAACTGAGCTGGTCTCAAATTGTGGGTGGCTATGCTCACTTACACCAATTTTTGTAAATGAATGCTTTAAACAATTTTTTCTGTGCCCAAGATTCGCCAGATCTTCATCTATAAGCCACTGCATCACTACATCCTTCCCATTGTTCATTCCGTAAGAAACGTTCTCGCTATAACGCGCATCCTTGCAGGTTGTGCGGGTATGTCCGGTTTTACCGTCTTTGCTTTGTTCCTTGCCAAGACACTTAGCGTTTTCGTAAGGTACTTTATCAAAGACTAAAGCGCTAAGTGGTTTTAGAGCATTTAGTTCTTTTATTAACGATGCTTTGTAGGTTGATTTACTTAGGTCATTCTTATATTTTGGTAACGCGTTATAATCTTCGAGTTCAAATTTTACAAAATCCTTCGGATAAAGTCTTGCAAGATTTATATACATAATTGTTTCTTTCTCGATCTTGGATAAAAAAGTAATGTCTTTAGCAGTATTAGCTTCGGCTAATTGTTTAGCTGTCCATTTTTGCGCAAAAATAAGATTGCTAAAAAGTATGAATAGAAATAAAATCAGTTTTTTCATGATCGTCTTATTAATTCCTTTTACTTTCTTAAAATTTTCTCCATTGTTCTTCCTTTTGCCAGTTCATCAACCAGCTTATCTAAATAGCGAATTTTTTGCATTAGTTTATCTTCAATCTCTTCTACACGGTAGCCGCAAATAACACCGGTTATTAATTTGGCATTTGGATTAAGTTTTGCCTGCTTAAAAAAAGTTTCGAAATCATTTTTTTTATCCAATTGTTCCTTCAAACCTTTTTTATCATAGCCTGTTAGCCAAAATATAATTTCATCCAGTTCTGCTTTTGTGCGTCCTTTTTTTTCGACTTTTTGTGTATACAAAGGATACACACTTGAAAATAACATTTTATAAACTCTTGAATTATCCATAGTTCTTTTAATGGTTATTTAAAGATACAAATTGTATTTAACAGATCAACAACAAACGGTTCTCTCCGGTTTTTTCTTTCGGTGCACGGTGGATGCATGGCAGGACATGGCTTTCAGGATGGTCAACCGCCAGGCGCCATAATTGGCCAAGGCCTAAATTGATCGGGTTTGCATTAGGTTTAGCCTGATAGTGCAGATCAAAGAAATGTTCAGTTAAAAAGGATTCAAATCCTTCGTCTGTTCCATCGTACAATTTTTTTAGTTCAGCTCGAATTTCGGGAACCAGTACTTTTTGCAGGGCTTGTGAATTTGGTAAGATCTCGCTCGCTTCGCCATAGTACGTGCATAAAAAGGTATCGGTTGGTACAGGCGAACGGTCTACATGAAAAGAATAAACATCGGTAGGAAACCAAGCCTGGCTATCGTCCCTGTCATAATACTTTATTAGATTAAGGGTAGGTAATGCGCCGTGATCTTTCAACAACTTCATATCATTTAAAATAATTTCACGGGCAAGATCTCCTTGTAAACTTAACTGAAGTTCAAAAAGATCCTCTTGATCAAGCGCCGTTATATTCTCTTTTAATTTGAGTTTATTAACGATCTCAGAGAAGTCACCAATTAGTTTTCGATCCCAGCAGAGCGCATTTATTGTACCGCTAAAAGGAGTGGTAACAAGGTCCTGAAAATTTGTGACTGCTTGAATCCGATAGCTATCGGATTGATTATCTGCAAGAGATAGATCTTTCATAATGAACTTGCTTTTGAACGCTTACGGGTAATTGTTTTTTTAATTTGTTTATAAAGTGGAAAAAATAATAAAATCAATCCAAATACTATTGCCGTTGGCCCTGTTATTGAACCTTGTCTGCCTGCGTTAAATCGTCCACCAGGAGACCAACCAACGCTTGAACTGTTAGAAAAGGTCATATCAATTCCGCCAATTAAAATTATAACTCCACAGATCAATAATAAATAAAAACCTATATTATCTACACGAGTTGGTTTCTTGAAATCAATTTCATTGCCGGAATCCTCAACCAATTTTTTTGTATGCTGCGTAGTTTGTTTTTTTGTCGTCATACAATAGTGCTTTAACGTTTGGCAAACAGGCGCATGCGGATTAATGAAACACCTTATACCGAAACGTTTAAATAAAGGTACACTGTTGCAAGGCAATTACAAATAAAAAATTAAAAACTTTCTTACCTTTTTTCAAATGCTTTGGCGTTTGGAAGGCTGGAGCAAACCCGGTGGAAGCAAAGAGTAGGGCACATCAAGATCAATTCACAGCTTGCATGCTGTCAGGTAGTATTTTTTGGAACTAGTTTGTTAGCTGGCATATTTTAAGATGAGACCAATTTGCCCCGCGTGATAAGCACTGTGACTTATAATGCGCGATAGGGCTTCGGCTTTTGTTACAGTGCCAAACTCGGCGGTGGTCACATTCGAACTCCAGTCTTCATCTTGATGGCTAAGGATGGCTTTTTCCAAAGCTTCGGCAGATTGCGTAAGTAATTTTAATTCGGATTCAAGAACTGTAAATTTACCGGTGTCATGAATAGTTTTACCAACGGTTTGCATAGTTACTTTTATATCTAATCCAAAAACATTTTTCGCGAATAATAATTCCACCTCGGCAATATGCTGTAACAAAAAACCAAGGGAGTTGGAATTTGGATGGAGTTTTTTTGTTAGGTCTGATTCTTTAATATGTGGGAGTTGATTCGTTAATCGGGTCCTACCCATTTTGAACATTTGTAATAACTGAGCTGTCATATTGCAAATTAAGCTAAAAAAATTAACAATAGACCTGATCTAGATCATTGAGGGAATTGCAACAAGAATATTTTGTCAATAGATAGAGTGTTTTAGTGAGAATTGTCCGTTCCTACTGGTGGTGACGTTTGGCAAATGGCACATATTGGTTTACAAAGCACTTTTTGTTGAATGCCTGCACTTACAAAAAATGCACCAGTTAGGAATTTTCTAAAGTCAACGCTTTTGATGACGAAGTAGATGGTTAGTGCAACGATCGTAAGGATAACTAATATGTAAATAACTTTCATAATTGGCGTCAAAGATCTGTCAGTCGTTTAGTGAATTAATGCCTTGTTCTTTGAGTTTTGCTAATGCTTCTTTCATTGCTTTAACTTGTTCTGGTTGGTGTCCTTGCCAATTAATAACTTCTCCTACTATTTTAAACGGCTGGGTTGAGCGATAAGATCTTGTTGGGTTACCAGGGAATTTTTTATCTGTCAAGTCGGGGTCGTCCTCAATGTCTCCAGTTGGTTCAACCAGGTAAATGCGTTCGCGTCCTTCACCAATTGCCAACTCAGCTCCCCAAATTGCGGCGTCTAATGTGGCAGTCAAGAAAATATACCTGGCGTTTTTTCTTTGTCCGAAATTAGAGTTATTACCAACTTTAATAAGGTCGCCGAGTTTGAGGTCTGCTTTTGTTCCGTGAAAGTAGGTTTGTGAAAAAGGAGTTGGACTTTTTTTAACTGATTTGTCGTTGCTCTGTTCCATTGTCATATTTATAATGGAATATTATGAAGTGTATGAAATGAAAGCTTGTCCCAGTAACCCCGCTGAAAAATGATTTTATCATCCTTAACATTAAAGAAGCCACAACCACGAAGTCCTTTTGGGTCTTTCCATTCTAAAATAGCCCAGTCTCCGTCTTCAAATATATTTTCTGGAATACAAACCATTTCAGAGTTTGCAAATTCTGTCGCGAACATTTGTTTGATAGCTTCTTTGCCAATTATTGGTTCGTTGGCTACTTGGTGGTTTGTTGCATGGTCTGCGTATAGATTTGAAATTGTTTCTGTATCTGCTTTATTAAATGCGTCTAACCACTTTTCTAAAACTTGTTTCGGTGTCATATTGCTCTAAATTGTTTTTTTGTGTTGTCTTATCATGACCGCTAGTGCGTAGCGACAAAGCGCGCGTTTTTGCTAAGTCCAAGTTAAGCTTTTGAGCGTTAACCTGCAAAAAATGTTTACGAAACCCCAGTTATGTGACGCGCATTTTGTTCGCTTATTCCTGTATTTTACAACCGTGTTTGGCTTCTTTAAGTTGGTTTTCAATTGAGTTACCATCTAACAAGGACCAATGCTCTGCAATTTTTCCGTCGGTAAGTTTGTAATACCTGTAACCAACCGTTGATATTTCAAATTGAGTCGGTTCAATGTCTCTCCAAACGCCAATGTGTTTAAGTTGCATTCTCATTTTCAGCATAACCTTATCTTCTTCGCAAACAATGTCGTCAATAATTGTTTTGTGCTCAAAAGATTTGCCTGTTCCGATAATCCAAATTTTCATTCCGTCTTTGTCAGCTGGCAAAGTTGGTGGCAAAGAATGGTCGATAAAGTTGGTGGACATGTAATTTTCAATTTTTTCAAATTGGTTTTGATTCCAAATTTCATCAATGAAATTTGTTACGATTAATTTGTTTTGTGAATTCATCTTTTTTATTTGTTTAAATGAATTGCAAAGATCAGTCTTAGTAATTGCTTTCAATTGTGACATTCGTCACAAAACGTTATATACTTTATTTTTTTCTAATTCTGCTTAACGTCTCCCTTGCAATTCCTAAATACGATGAAAGCTGAGATTGGCTTATTCGTTGTAATATTTGAGGTTTGTTCGTTCGTAAATATTCGTAGCGTTCTGTTGGGGAATAAATTTTAAACAAGTTAACGTGTTCTTCTTGGGCTATTAAAACCTGTTCCAAAAGTTTTCTAGCGAATGATTCTATTTCTGCCGAATCGCTGTAAAGTTCTAAAAGTTTGTCTTTGTTAAATTCGTAAATCACTGTAACTTCACCTGCTTGTATTGACGTGTTAGCCAAAGAAGCAGAACGTAAGCTTTTTAAGTTAGTCGTAAAATTACCTTCAAAAGTAAAGTCTGTATTTATTTCTTTACCGTCTTTGTTTATAAAAGTTCTTAAAAATCCTTTTTCAACGAACATGATTGTTTTACAAATTTGTCCTTGTTTTAAGATGAATTCTCCTTTTTCAAATTGACGTTTAATAGCAATTTCAAATAGTTTATAGAGGCTTGATACTGAAATTTCTGTCAAGTCGGTTATTGTTTCGTATAATAATGTCTTTGAACTATCCTCCATTTTTTAGTTTATCTCACCAAACAGAACCTAACGTTTTGCGAGCAAAGGTAGGCGGGCTTTTGAAACATCACCTGTCTATACCGGCCAAAGGTTATTTAAAGATACAAATCTTTTTTAGTGAGCCGCAAATAAAATGTCACGAAGTCGCCGAAATTTTGCGCCCGAACGATGACTGATGGAGCCCGCTTGGGTTTATTTGCTGTTAGATGAAGATGGCGGCACGCGGATGCCAAACGTTAACGGGTCTGCATAACACTGATTACTAATGAAAATTTTCTCAATAATTTTTTACTCGGCAATTTTCCTTAAAATGTAAAACAGGACAAATTCACTTGCTTAGATTCATGTTATTTATATCTTTTACTACTTTTGTTATTATCTTATCTAAGTTCTTAGTGGCAATTTCAAGATATTCCACGATTTCTTTGTTTTTTTCTGAGAGTTCAGGTTTGTCCAAAAGACTTGTTAAACCCAAAATGGTCGCAACCGGTCCCCTAACATCGTGACATAGTGAGAATATGATGTCTCCTAATAGGGCATTTTGCTCTTGAATCTTAAGGTCTTTCTTTTTTTTGTCGTTTATATTTCTAACGGAGATTGACACTGCAATGGTTATGTCATCAATAATTAGTGGGTGGAAATCTATTTTATACCATACTTTACTATTACATGGTCCGATTAAATTTTCTGTTATAATATATTCGCCCTTAAGAGTTTTTTGAAAATGTATATCAAGACTTTCAGTAAAATTATTATTCTTAAAATAGTTAGAAATATTCATTCCTATTATAATTTCGATTCCAAATACTGAGAGGAATTCTTTATGGGCTTTTTTGTTAAAAAACAAGACTGTATGATCTGGAGAAATAATAAAGCGAATTGATCTGGTACTCTCGTATATGGCTTGCAAAGCCTTATCGGGTTTTTTGAAAGTGTTATCAAAAGTTTCTAAATCCATTTTAGCTGTGTTTCCATACTTAATTTTAACAAAATTACCATCCAATGATTCTTTCTGGAATAATAAAAAACGCTTTTTTTAGGATAAATCAGACTTTTTTGTATTTTTATTATATGATTGCAAAAACACTTCCTATTTACAACATAGAAAATTTTAAGTATTTAGGAAAAGAGAGCGACTTTTATACCAACACCATAAGAGCGCATTTCAAGCTTCATGAATTTATTTTCACACCGCACAAACATGATTTTTTCTTTGTTGTAATTTGCTCTAAAGGTACTGGCACTCATACGATAGATTTTATTGATTATGCGGTAAAACCTGGAAGCGTATTTGCCCTGTCGCCCGGACAAACCCATAGCTGGGCTTTATCGGACGATGCCGATGGATATGTTCTTTTTCATACCGGGAGTTTTTTCAACCTGCATTTTCCTTCGAAGAAAGTTCGGGATTATCCTTTCTTTTGTTCGATGCACAATTCACCTCTTATTTTATTGAAAGAAAAAACTTCAAAAAACGTCAAAAGGATATTTTCTGAAATTCTCGATGAGTACAGGCATGATTATCTGTTCAAATTTCAACGAATAGCGGGATTATTGGATTTGCTATACATGGACTTATCAAGATCATATATACCAGCGACAACTATTGATAAAAAAAATCACAATTTTCTTATTAAAATTGGAAAATTGGAAGATCTGATTGATGCAAATTTCAAAAAGATAAAGTCTGCAAGCCAATACGCTAAAATGATGTTCATGACTGAAAAACACTTGAACAGAATTTGTAAGGAGTATTTAAATAAAACCACATCAGATCTAATTATGGATAGGTTAATGCTTGAGGCTAAGCGGTTATTAGTCCATTCTTCTCTCTCTGTTTCTGAAATCGCAGATGAATTAGGATACTTAGATATTTCATATTTTTCTCGCCTATTCAAAAAAAAATGTGGAAAAACCCCCCTTGAATTTATAAAATCATTCTCTTCGGGCATCATTAGATAAGCATCTACATAGGTTGCCTAGTTTATGTGGTAGTTTAACTATTTTAATTTAAAATTAGATATTCCCTTAGAGCTTTTGATGGAGTACAAAACACCAAAAAAGTGCGAAGGCTCTTTAATGTCAATGGGGCCAGAGATGTCGAAGCGAATTTTGCCCAAAACTATCTAGTTAAAGTTACCCATTTTTTACAGTGGTCAGTACACCAATTGCACCTAACGTTTGGCGGCTAAAAGTTGTGCCGCCGTCCGTAAAGTTAAATGTACGGAAGTCCGCCGAAAGTTACAATACCGAAATGAGCGGCATAAATTTTATGTGCTGTTAGCTGTCTGGCCGTTGCACACAGTTTACAGCTTGCTCACGTGTCCGCAGACTTAGAGCAATTTTTCGTCTGTCATTATTTTAATTGCAATTTCTGTCTCGCTAGGTCCGTTGGACATTGAACCCGGAAGCATTATAAGTCGCTTTTTAATTTTACCGTCGTCGTCTTCAAATTTTATTTCAAAGCGTGAGCGCGTCAGACCCGGAATTGTTTTTTTGAATTTAACGTCCTTAATTTTATTTCGTTCTATTATTGGCGTCGCAGAATTGTTTAAACTAGCTAGAACGCTATAAATTAAATACAATGCAAAGAGTCCGAATAATATTGTCTGCGGGACCTGTCCTTTTGAATAAAAGTTGTATGCGAGGTAAAAAAGAGCGCAAGAAAGTCCACCGTAGATTAAAAGAACTCGTGAAATATTATTGCCAACTGTCACCTTGGCGACGTTACCGATAATGCCGTCTCTTGTCAGGACAATTTTGTCTGGCAGAACGTGGCAGAAGCCTGTCTTTGTAATGAATGTCTTTTCTGTTTCCATGTCTGTCAACGGCTTGCAGCTAACTTCCTTATAGGGGTGACTTTATGGCTCCAATCTGGTAAATTTTGCAAGATTGGCTGTGTTTTTCAATTCTTATCTGTTTAAAGCGGAATATTCCCGTGTTTCTTCTTCGGCAAATTGTCTACTTTATTTTCCAGCATTTTAAAGGCTTTAATAAGCTTTATACGGGTTTCTTTTGGTTCAATTACTTCGTCAATAAAGCCACGCTCTGCCGCACGGTAAGGGTTGGCAAACATGTTCTTATATTCTGTTTCTTTCTCTAACCATTTTGCATCTTTATCTTTTGCAGCGGCAATCTCATTTTTGAAAATAATTTCCGCAGCACCTTTTGCACCCATTACTGCAATTTCTGCGCTTGGCCATGCAAAGTTCATATCGGCACCAATGTGTTTACTGTTCATTACATCATAAGCACCACCATAAGCCTTACGGGTAATTACCGTAATCCTCGGAACCGTTGCCTCGCTAAAAGCATATAACAATTTTGCACCGTTAGTAATAATAGCATTCCATTCCTGATCGGTACCCGGTAAAAAACCCGGCACATCTTCAAACACCAATAATGGTATATTAAAACTGTCGCAAAAACGCACAAAACGCGCTGCTTTGGTAGAAGAGTGTATGTCTAACACACCCGCCAACACAGCAGGTTGGTTAGCTACAATGCCAATGCTTTTTCCGGCAAGGCGCGCAAAACCAACAACTATATTTTCTGCAAATAATTTGTGCACTTCAAAAAAACTGTTATCGTCAATTACTTTTTCAATTACTTCTCTTATGTCGTAAGGTTGGTTATTGTTCTCAGGTATAATGTTATTAAGATCTTCGCGGATCTCATTTCCCATTTCGTAGGGTAGAGAAGGGGCATCTTCTTCACAATTTTGAGGTACGTAACTTAATAATTGTTTTAAATAATTAATGGCTTCCACCTCATTAGCACAGGCAAAATGGGTAACACCACTTTTTGTAGCGTGCGTCATAGCACCACCTAATTCTTCGCTGGTAACTTCTTCGTGCGTAACCGTTTTTACAACGTTAGGGCCTGTTACAAACATGTAACTTGTATTCTCCACCATTAAAATAAAATCGGTAATAGCAGGGCTGTAAACCGCACCACCTGCACAGGGACCCATAATAGCACTTAGTTGCGGAATAACGCCACTGCTGCGCACGTTACGGTAAAAGATATCTGCATAGCCTCCTAAAGACACAACACCTTCTTGTATACGCGCACCACCGCTATCGTTCAGCCCAATAATTGGCGCACCATTCTTCATGGCAAGATCCATTACCTTTACAATTTTTTCAGCGTGTGTTTCGCTTAAGCTACCGCCAAACACGGTAAAATCCTGAGAGAACACATAGGTTAAACGTCCGTTAATGTTACCATAACCGGTAATTACGCCATCGCCAAGGTATTTTTCTTTATCCAAACCAAAGTCGTTACTACGGTGTTGCACCAACATACCTATTTCTTCAAAAGTACCTTCATCCATTAAAAAATGAATACGTTCGCGGGCTGTTAGTTTGCCTTTTTTGTGTTGCGCGTCAATACGTTTTTGTCCACCGCCTAAAAGAGCTTCGGCTTTTTTTTGTTCTAATATTTTTATTTTATCGTTCATGATCTTTTCTGTCAGTTCTAAACTTGTTTCCACGGTTTAATGTTTTGTCTCCTCTTCAATACTGTTCTTCCGTAATTCAACAGGATTGCGTTTTTTGCGGAACTTTAAATTTAATAATTCTACACCAAAGCTAAAAGCCATGGCAAAATAAATGTACCCTTTCGGTACGTGGATCTTCTCAACATGAATGCCCTCTACCACTAGTAACACAGCTATTAGCACCAGGAAAGATAAAGCAAGGATCTTAAATGTAGGATGTTTTTCAATAAAGGCAGCGATCTTTGGTGCGTAAAAGAACATCACACACATGCTTATTACAACGGCAATACTCATAATAAAAATATCTTTTGCCATACCAATAGCGGTTAAAATGCCATCTACACTAAACACAATATCTATTAATAAAATTTGCGCCATAATAGCCCTGAAACCTTTTTTGAGATTTTTTTTGGCAACGTCACCTTCTTCGTTAGCACCTTCTAATTTATTGTGAATTTCAAGTGTACTGTTAACCAATAAAAATATACCTCCTGCAAGCATAATAATGTCTTTTAAGGCCACATCGTGATCAAAAATGGTAAACAGTACTTTTTCTCCGCTAATAAGGAAGAACATGATAAATAAAAGGCTTATGCGCATAATGATGCCAACGGTCATCCAGATAAGGCTGGCACGTTTGGTTTGTTCTTTAGGCAAACGCCCCATTACAATTGAAACGAAAATGACATTATCAATGCCCAGTAAAATTTCCATTACTGTAAGGCTTAAAAGACTCAATAAGCCGTCAACTGACAAGAGGTGGTCGAACATAGAACGTAAAGATATATTTTAATTTAATTGCCACCCAAATTGTGAATATTTATTGGGAAAATGGCTTTTAAAAAGGATAAAAGATAAATGACTCAAAACTAATGACCCAGAACTAACGACTCAGGACTAATGACTAAAGACTTGGAACTAACTACTAACAACTTTAATCCGTATAAGAAACCTTCACGTTAAAATCAGCGCCGCCACCACCCCTGCTGCCACCGGTCTTGTGCCATTTGGCAAATGCTTTTACTTTAAAGAACGAAGGTGTACTTCCGGTTCCGGAATAACAGAATTTTGTTATCTCCATTTCATCCATTAAACACTCTAAACTCACAAAAAAATCGTCAGAGGTTTGAATGTTATAAGCCGCGAGGGGCAGGGTAAACTCACCTTGCTTAATACCAACTTTAAAAATAATAGCCTTTTTTAAAATGGTTGGGCCAACCCAGTCTTCGCCAAACCAAGACGGGCTTCCGGCAGGAGGGGAGATCCGTGAATAAAGATTTAAACGGAATACTAATGAATCGTTATACTTATTCTGGATCACAAAAAAACTAAAGTTCTCAATCTGGCAATTTTTTTTGTTCTTTATTAAAATAGCTGCTTCAGAGCCTTTCCAGTTGCCTTCAATGTCCGCAAAACCGGTACAGTTATTTTTGGTATATTTTGTAGTGCCCAATACCTTGTATTTTACTTTTTTTGATCGTATAATAACTTCGGCCAATTGTGTGGGCAGAGTCTCGAGGCTAATGTTTTTGTTAACTTCTTTTATAAAGTCTGATACTAAAAAGACCAGCGGTTTATAGCCAATTGTAGAGATCTTAAGGCTGTCTTTCTTTTGGCTTTCCAAAAAAGTGATATCAAAAAAGCCCTGTTCGTTGCTAAGGGTGCCAGCTGATTTGCCAATGATACCAATACTTACAAAGGGAATTGGTTGTTTTGTGCTTTTATCAAAAATAGTGCCCGTAATTTTTTGCTGGCCAAAAAAAGCACTGGAAATAGTTAAAAATAAGATCAGCAGTTTCACACAGCTAAACTACTAAATGGATGCCAATTTTTTAGTATTTTTGCAGCCTTATTATAAATAGGTTTCACGAAGATGATCTCAGCTGTTAATGTGAGTTTGCAATATGGCAAACGTGTTTTGTTTGACGAGGTAAATGTAAATTTTACGCCGGGCAATTGTTATGGTATTATTGGTGCTAATGGTGCCGGTAAATCTACCTTCATGAAGATACTAAGTGGCGAGATAGAGGCTACCAAAGGCCGCGTAAATATTTTGCCGGGTATGCGCATGAGTACTTTAAAACAAAATCACTTCGAGTATAACGATTTCACGGTTCTGGACACAGTAATGATGGGCAACAAACGTTTGTACCAGATCATTAAAGAAAAAGATGCTATTTATGCAAAGCCCGATTTTAGCGATGCAGATGGTATTAAGGCAAGTGAACTGGAAGCAGAGTTTGCTGAAATGAATGGTTGGAACGCTGATAGCGAAGCAGCCGAAATGCTTACCAATATGGGTATTCCGCCAGCTATGCACACACGTTTGGTATCTGAATTAACCGGTAAGGAAAAAGTAAAAACATTATTAGCACAGGCACTTTTTGGTAACCCCGATATTTTATTGTTAGATGAGCCTACCAACGACCTGGACGTTGATACAATTAGTTGGCTTGAGAATTTTTTGGCCGACTTTATGAATACCGTTATTGTAATTAGCCACGATCGTCACTTTTTAGATGCAGTGTGTACCAATATTTGCGATATTGACTATGGTAAATTAAGTACCTACACCGGTAATTACAGTTTCTGGTATCACATGAGTCAACTACAACTTAAGCAACGCAGCGATCAAAATAAAAAGATCGAAGACAAACGTGCTGAGTTACAGGAATTCGTTCGTCGCTTTAGTGCCAATGCCAGTAAGAGCAGCCAGGCCACGAGTCGTAAAAAATTATTAGAGAAATTAACGGTTGATGAAATTCCTGCAAGTACACGTAAATACCCGGGTATTATTTTTAAGCAGGAACGTGAGGCTGGCGATCAGTTATTATTGATAGAGAACTTAAGTAAATCAAACCAGGATGGCGTTGTTTACAAAGATGTAAATATCAATGTAAGAAAAGGTGACAAGATCGCTTTCATTAGCAAAAATCAATTAGCTGTTTCTAGTCTGTTTTCTGCTTTAGCAGATGAGGATACTGATTTTAAAGGGAAATTTACTTTTGGTACAACTATTTACAAAGCCTATTTGCCAAATGATAATCATAAATATTTCCAGGACGGCAGTTTAAACCTGATAGACTGGTTACGCCAGTTCAGTAAGGATAAGGACGAAACGTATATTCGTGGGTTCTTAGGTAAAATGTTATTTAGCGGCGAAGAAGTTCTAAAAAAATGTAATGTATTAAGTGGAGGAGAGAAAGTGCGTTGTATGACTAGTCGTATGATGTTACTCAATCCTAATTTCTTAATTTTAGATGAGCCTACCAATCACTTAGATCTTGAAAGTATTATTGCATATAATGATGCTTTAAAAGATTATGCAGGAACTATTTTATTTACCAGCCATGATCACCAGTTAATGCAAACTGTTGCAAACAGGATCATTGAGCTAACCCCAAAAGGTGTAATTGATAAAGTTTGTACGTATGATGAGTACTTAGAGAACCCTGCAATAAAGGAACAAAGGGCAAAAATGTATTCGTAGTTGAAAAAAGAAGCGCATATAACGCACCTAAAAAAAGACAAGGCTCTTAAAAAAGTTATAGAGCAGGTGGGAGTTATTAAGAACAGTAAGCGCGAAGATCTTTTTATTGCTTTAGTACGTGCCATTGTTAGTCAGCAATTATCTGTAAAAGCCGCAGATACTATTTACAACCGCTTTCTGGATTTATTTAAGAATAGAATTCCAGACGCTAAAAGTATTCTTAAATTAAAAGACGACAAGTTGCGTGCCGTTGGCTTATCCTACCAAAAAGCAGGCTATATAAAAAATATAGCAGTATTCTCTTTAGAACAAAGCCTAGATCATAAATTACTGAAAGTAAAAACGGATGATGAACTAGTTGAGTATTTAGTGCAAATAAAAGGAGTAGGCAGGTGGACCGTTGAAATGCTTTTGATGTTTAACCTGAACAGGCCTGATGTTTTTCCGAAGGATGATCTTGGGATACAAAATGGCATGAAAAAATTATATAATCTTACGTCCGAAAAGAAAGCACTTTTAAAAGAGATGGAAGAAATTGCAGAGGCCTGGAGGCCTCATAGGACGTTGGCTTGCAGGTATATCTGGCGTTATAAGGATACTAGATAAAAAATTAACACATAGACACATAAGGTTTTCTCCCCGGAGTTTAGCTATTAAGGGCACAATAGTTTTTCCTTCGCCAAAGGCGAAGGAACTATGTTTTCTAAATTTTTTTTGCTTGATTGCTATTCTATGTGCCTATGTGGTTAAAAGGATTAGGTCTTTGTTTTCGTAAACTTCTCAGCCATTTTAACGGCTTCAAATAAATTTACAATGCCGCCGTTCTTACCAAGCTTATCAAACTTGATCATTTCGTTTGTGGTGCCCGGTTTAATTACTTTTTCACTCTTATACGTTTTTATACTGCTCTTAATTAAGATCTTTTTAATTTGTTGAGGCGTAAGCGTAGGGTAGTACGATTTTAAAACGGCTGCTACACCGCAGGCTACAGGTGTTGCCATACTCGTTCCGCTGGCATCTTTGTAACCGCCTTCGGGTACAGTTGAATAAATATCAACACCCGGAGCAAAAAGGTCTACTGTTTTTTTGCCATAGTTAGAGAATGTGGCAACTATTTTATCACCCGGTTGCCAGTTCAACGCACCAATATCAATGAAGTTTGTAGCATCATCTCCATTTGCAAATTTTTTGCAGGGATAATGCACTACCTGGTCAATATCTGTGTGATCGTTTCCGGCGGCATGCATTAATAATACCCCTTTACTTTCGGCATACTTTACTGCATCGTCAACTACTTTTTTATCCCAGCTGTATTTTTTACCAAAACTCATATTTAAAATAGTAGCACCATTGTCAACCGCGTAACGAATAGCATTGGCTACATCTTTATCACGTTCGTCGCCATTAGGCACACAGCGTATAGCCATTATTTGCACATCCGCCGCCACACCATCCATTCCAATTCCGTTCTTTCTTGAAGCACCAATAATTCCGGCAACGTGCGTGCCGTGAAAACTGGCTGGCCCTTTGCAATCGGGGTTACCATAATATCTTTCATTTGAGTTATTATAATCATCGCCTACAATACTACGAGGATCATAATCAAGATTCATTCCAACTTCAATATACGGTTTGTAATGATCGTAACCTTCTTTTATACCCTCAAGCGCCTGATCAAGGTTATTTGCTTGTCCACTTTTCATCATGGCGGTAGCTATCATCTTCATTTGCTTATCGGATCTGTCTTTAGGCTCAAATTTTGGCAAGGCTTTTGCATCTACTGTGTCAACACCTAATTGACTTTTTGCATTTTTATTTAATGCTGTTAAACCTTCAAATAAATATTTAAGCTGGTTATAGGGGCCTTCAAATTTTTCTTTTGTTTTAACGAAGTCCTCTTTCAGTGTCTCATAAAATTTAAGATCTTTTTTATCTTCTTTAGAGGTAAAATCCGCTTCTGTCTTCCCTTCAAACTTTGGTTTCATTTTGCGCATAAGGCGCGTTATTTCAAGATTATCAGCTTCTACGTTCTTTCCATCTTTACCGCCAATAAAATTCCAGCCGTGTATATCATCCACATATCCGTTCTTATCATCATCAATACCATTACCGGCAATTTCTTTTGGGTTGGTCCACATAACACCTTTCAGGTCTTCGTGCTCATAATCAACACCACTATCAATTACACCTACAATAACAGTGGTTGATTTTTTATCTTTCAATAATTCCTGGTAAGTTCTTTCGGTACTAACACCATTCATTTTGTCGTTAGTAGGGTCCATGTTAAACCAATTGTCAGGACGTTTCTCCTGTGCGTTAAAGAATAAGGCGGAAAGGAGGGCGACTGATAAAAAGAATTGTTTCATTTAGATTTAATTAAGGTTTAAACAAAGATATAATATTGATTGAGGAATCATTAACCGTTTAACAACATTTTAGTAAAATACCCCTTAAAGGGGGATGAAAATGGGGCAGTGGAAGTATCATTGTAATTGTAAAATTTAAATAGCCACCAATTTCACAAATTCCACTAAATGTTTTCCTTGAAATAATTATTTGTGGAATTATTGTTCTTGAGATATTTCTCAAGAACAATTGAATTACACTAAATGTGTCTTCTAGAATCAAATTCGTTTTGCGAAATTAGGGCAATTAGTGGCAAAAATATGTAAATAAAAAACCCTTTCCTGTAAGGGAAAGGGTTTAATTTTTTGTAACGAATTACAGATTATTTTTTTTCGTCTGCTTTTGTATCAGCAGAAGCTTCAGCTTTCTTTTTGCAGCAAGATTTTTCACCTTTAGTGCAACCTTCTTTTTTCTCACCTGCGCAAGATTTGCCTTCGCCTTTTTTGCAACATTCTTTTTTTCCTTTTTTATCTTTGTCGTCACCGTCACCTTTAGTGTTAGCAACAACTGTGCTTCCTAATAAACCGGCGAAAGCTGCCATTAAAAGTAATTTTTTCATTGTCTGGGTTTTAACGAGTTAATAGTGTAAATATAGCTCATTTAATTCAGTTAAAAAGTTAAAATTCATCAAATTAGTAACAGCCTGTATTGATTTAGTTTGTTAATGTTTATGCAAGATCTACAACATCCAATATTACCAAAAGCGCATATACCACACCTAAAACCCAGGTAAAATCAAGTATAAGAGTGATAATAAAATTAAGGGTTAGCTTCTTGCTGTCATGCAAATAAACGGGGATTAGGTTAATGAATGGGAACAAGCACAAAATAACCATTAATACGAAATTAGCATCGTTCGATCCTTTATTTTGCAACTCTTTATTAAGTGGTTGTTTTTGCGAAACCGTTTTAATTGTTGGTTTTGATATGAATTGTTGTTTGGTTTTTGCAGAAGCGATGATGTTTGTGAGCGAACTATTTTTAACATCTTTTTTTACTGAAAGTATTTCTACATTTTTAAACGCTACTAATGGCGCATCTTTAATTTCTGCATTTGATATAGCTTCTGTTGGCAGGTTGAAACTTTTTTTATTTAAATTGGTTACAGCAACTTCTTTAGGTTCATGTTGCTTATTGCCCGAAGCATTATTTTTTGATGAAGCAAAATAATAACCCTTTGTGTATTTACGCTTGGTTAAACTGAATTTGTTAGCGCAAGAGCTAAGAAAGATAACAGCTATTAGGGAAAAAGTAATTTTGTTTATCATAGGATTGGTTTTAGTTGGTTTAAATGTATAATGAAAAAGGTAATTTTCAAATTTTATTTTTGAAGGTATGCGGTAATAGCGAAGTGATCGGTAAAGGTTTCGTCATTACGTTTGTAATTGAGGCATTTAAATTTTTTATCGTGCAAAATATAATCTATCCTAAATTGAGGCCATTTGCCGGCATAGGTCTTACCAAAGCCAGTACCTTTCTCAACAAAAGCATCGCGTAATTGTTTAGATAGTTGTTGATAGGCATAAGATGCCGGGGTATCGTTAAAATCGCCGCACAAAATAATTTTATACCTGCAGGTCTTCATATGCGTAACAACCATATCTACTTGTTTGGTACGTTTGGTAAACGCGCGTTTTAACCTGCGTAAAATGTTTTTACTGTTCTCTACTTCATCTTCTGCGTCCTTCTCAGAGATCACATCGTCTAAAAATTTATTATCGCCCTTACTAAAGCTTATTGACTGAAAATGTACGTTGTAAACCCTAACCGTATCTTTATCAATAATAAGATCAGAAAAGATACAGATATTGTTTGAGCGTGTTTTAAAGATGATCTTGCCTTTGTTAACGATCGGATACTTACTAAACGTGGCAACGCCCCAATGATCGGTCTCACGAAGGGTTGCAGTGTACTCTGTGTGATAATAAGGTGTGTTTAGTAAAGAAGTCAACGTATCAATATTATTATAACCGTTAAAAACATCTTTACTCTCAGAGGTATAAAATTCTTGTAAACATAAAATATCCGGTTCTACTTCTGCAAGGTTATTTAAGATCCTGTTTCGGTTCTCTTTTTGTTTTTTCCAGGTATAGAGATCAAATAACATGCAATTGTAAGAAGTTACTTTTATTTGTTTTGCTTCTGATTTTGTTGGTGAGCTTATTTGAATGTACCTATAAGCCGTTGGTATGCTTATTAGCGTGGCAACCAAGCCAAAGGTAATAGCGGGTTTAAATTGTACCAGCCAATAAAAAACAAATAAAAGATTTAAAAGAAATAGAAACGGGTAGGCTAATCCAAAAAATGCCGGGAGCCAAAAAAGTAACGGAGATAAGTATTTTGCTGCAACAGCAATTAGTAAACTAACAATAATAAAATAATGCAGCCATAGCATAATTTTATTGAACAAAGAAAGTTTTCGCTCTTCACGCAAAATAATTCTTTCGCGTAACTCTTTAATAGATATTTTTCCGAAAACTGATATGACGATCTTATTTTACAGAAGCTAAAGCTTCCTCGATGATTGCATAAGAGCTTAAAATTTCCGGTTTCCCGTCAACTATAGCAACATCGTGTTCAAAATGAGCACTTGGTTTTCCGTCGGCTGTTATAATTGTCCAGCCGTCTTTTAATTGTTTAATGTTTTTTGTTCCAAAATTTATCATGGGCTCAATTGCCAAAACCATACCTTCTTTTAATTTTGGCCCATCGCCGCGTTTGCCGTAATTAGGCACTTCCGGCTCTTCATGAAGGTTTTTTCCCAGACCATGCCCCACTAATTCTCGTACAACACCAAAGCCATTTTTTTCGGCGTGCTGTTGTATTGCATAGCTAATATCGCCAATACGATTGCCACTTACCATTTGCTCTATGCCTAAATACAAACTTTCTTTGGTAACGTCTATCAACTTCTGGATCTCAGGTTTAATATTTCCTACAGCAAAGGTGTATGCATGATCACCGTAATAGCCATTCTTCTTTACGCCGCAATCAACCGAAATAATATCTCCTTCTATCAACGGTTTTTTAGTTGGTATGCCATGCACAACCGCTTCATTAATCGATATACAAAGTGTAGCAGGAAAAGGATTGCTCTTATGACCATAGCCTTTAAATGCGGGCACACCGCCATTGTCGCGAATAAATTCTTCTGCCAGTTTATCTAAGCTCGCGGGTTCAACACCCGGTTTAACCTCTTTGGCAATAAGAGCTATCGTGCGCGACACCATCATGGCCGATTCGCGCATTAACTCAATTTCTTCGCGTGTTTTTAAATAGATCATTTTGAGCCGAATATTTTTTTAAAGATTGAACCTTCAGTTTTTTTATAATTATGGTGCGCCTCAGAATTTTTTAACTGGTGCGAAAATTCGCCACCTTCGGGATGCAGTGTTTGCCAAACTTCGCTCCAACCAATAAAACCGCCAATTGCACGATCGTCAATGAACACATCTGCGTTTACTTTTCTTGCCGTTTTTTCTGTCAGTTCTTCCTCAGGATAATTTTTATTTACGGCGTAAAAATCAATACCATTCTTCTTGCAAAATTCTACAGCCTCATCCAACAACGGACCTGTTCTGATGGTCCACAAAATTAATTTATGTCCTTTTTTTTGCAAAGCTTTAAGTGTTGCAAAAGCAAACAACATTTCTTTACCAATTGCAGGATGTTTGTGCTCTACAATGGTTCCATCAAAATCTACTGCTATTACTTTACTATCTCCGCTTAAAAATTTTTGCTCCATTATTAAAGGTTTTTAGCTGAAATTAATTTAAGATCATTATCTAACTCATATAAACGTGGTTGGCCTGTTCCAATTTCAAATTCAAGGATCTGGGCCGGAGTCATTTTTTCTAAATACATAATTAATGCACGCAGGCTGTTACCATGTGCTGCAATAACAACATTTTTCCCCGCTTTTAGTTTAGGTACAATTTCAGTCTCAAAATAAGGAATAACGCGTGCAGCTGTATCTTTTAAACTCTCGCCATTTGGAGGCGGTACATCAAAACTCCTGCGCCAGATCTTAACCTGCTCAGGGCCGTATTTTTTTTCTGTTTCTGTTTTATCTAAACCCTGCAGATCGCCATACATACGCTCATTTAAGGCCTTATTAAAAAAAGGTATCAAAGGCGGATGACCAGCGGTTTCTAATGCTATTGCTAGGGTGTTTTGTGCGCGTTTTAATGCAGAAGCATAAGCATAATCAAAACGAAAGCCTTTTATTTTTGTACCGGCGTTCTTTGCTTCTTCAATTCCTTTTGGGGTAAGATCAACATCTACCCATCCGGTAAATTTGTTCTCTAAATTCCAGGTGCTTTGTCCGTGACGGAAAATAACTAATTGTGCCATAATAAGGCATAAATATACTACAAAAATAAGCTCTAAGAATAAGGAATTTTCACTTATTTATTATCCAATTGTGTCTGAAATGAGAATGAGGAGTTTGGCTTAAAAGCCTCCACATTTTTTAATATCATATTTCTAGCGCTTTTTTAAAGTCAACTAAATTATCAGCAGCATCAGGTAATTCAGTCACGGTAAATCTATTACTGTCTTTATTGGTGGTTGCTTTAAACTGATCTTTATTGCAAATAAATAATTTATTATTCCTGAAAATGCAAAGAGAATAATTGTTTGTAGGCTCGTAGGTTATTTTAAAACCATCTTTAAAAGCAATATTGTAAACCACTTTGGTGTTATGATCAACCATATATAAAATATCAGGATTAACCGGTAAACTTTGATCATTAATGGCAAACATGGGCGTAATCGTTTTTCCGGTTGGTTCAGCATGCGGACAATCTGAATTGAAGACGCCAAACGATGAGATGCTAAAAAGGCGTGTAGCCTTAGTTTGCAGGCTCATTGCATTAAAGTTGGATGCCAATTGACTCTCTTCTTTCTGTTTAAATTCTGCTATTAGTTTTGCGCGTTGTTTATCAAATTCTTCCTGCTTCATTTTAATTTCGGCGAGGTAAGCTTTTTGTTTGGCCTCCATTTCAGCCATTAAACGTTTTTCTTCTACCTGCTTTTTCTCAACTAGATTTTCGTAATCTTTAAATTTTTGCTGGTATTTTTTTTCCGCTTTTTCGAGATCTGCACCGCTAAGAGTGGGGTACACCACTAATTTTTCAACTTGTTTGCGATAGGTAAGTGTAAGCAAATAATTTTTTCCTTTAACAGGGCCTTCACTTACTTTAACGTCGCTCCAGGTAATTTCATGCATTTCCTGGCGGTAATTTTTATTTTCGGGACCAACTTCAAAAATAACATTGTCAAAAGCAGCCAATTCAGGAAACTCTTTATAGCTGCCCTCTAAATAAAAGGTAGGACGGCCGGGAGTTGGTTTATTTATTTTTGAAGGTTCTTTTGCTTTGGGTATTGCATCGATCTTTTTCGTGTAAACAAATTTTACAGAATCAATTTTTTTAGGAATAACAACGTCTATTTGATTTTTTAGATTCTGAAGTTTAGGATTTGCCTCAATATCGTTTGGTTTTTCGTGTGATTTGTTTTGTGTTTTTAAGATACTTAACTGATCGTCTTTTTTAAGATACTGCCAGTTCTTAGTAACGGTATCTAAAAAATATTGATTGAATTTGTTTTCGGAATTGGCAGAAGCTAACTCAACTTCTACTTTTTTATCTTTTTTAATAAAAACGGGCTCACCGTTCTGCGATCCTTTGATATCAAACATTCCGGCGCTTTCTAAAGTATATTTTGTTCCCGCACTATCATAAGTCATTGGAATGCCCGACGCAATAATATCTGCCGCGTCGTGAAACTCCCGGTACTCAATAGTTACATCGCCAATAATATCTTTACCATTCTTATCTACAAATGTATTTACCGGAACTTTAATTTTTGACGAAGTAGGGTGTTTGATCTCACCACCTTTGGCGTTATTTATTTTGTAAGAAGTATAATTTACTTTTAATTTTTGCGAAGGCTCGCTTATAAAATTCTTTTTTGTTGGGGTATTTTGTGTATTGGTGTTTTGAGTAATTACTGTTTCATGCGTTGTGTTTTGTTTTGTTTCGTTTTTAAATAAAGCTAAATAACTAACGGTGCAAATAACGGTGATGCCTGCTATAACGGCCGAGTATCGGACCTTTTTGCTCTTCCACCAACTTTTATCGTGTTTGGCCTTGTTTAAACTCTGTTGTTTGAATTGTTTTACGAGTTGCTCAAAATTCTGGTGCTTTTTAATTTCCTCATCACTTATCTTAGGGCGGTCTATATTAAATTTTGGTTCCATACTACAATTTTAATTTACTCATCGATTTTTTTAACTTCTCAATAATCCTGTACATTCTAACTTTGGCGTTAACCTCTGTAATATCTAATATCTCTGCAATTTCTTTAAAAGGTCTTTTTTCGAAGAACCTGAATTCTACCATTTGCATATCTTCTTCATCTAATTCTAAAAGCAATTTTTTAATTGCCGGTATGTATTCTTCAAAAAATGGTTCATCATGCTCTTCACAAATATATTTAAGGTCACCAATATCTGCATTAATTGCGCGGCGGTCTTTTTGCGTGCGAAACATTTGCATCATTTCATTATGAGCAATGCGATACAACCAGCTTGCAAAGGGCACACCTTTAAACTGGTAATTTGGCAGGTTGGTAAGTGCTTTTAAAAATACCTGTCCTGTAAGATCAAAAGCTGTGTCTTTATCGTCCATACGTTGGTACAGATAATTAAAGATCTGTTTGTAGTATTTATTATAAAGCGGGCCAAAACGTTCAGGATTTTGTTTTGCTGCTTCAATAATAATTAACTCCTCATTAATTTGCTCGTTCGTATGATGAAAATGCGGGTTAATTGCCATAAAAGCTTGTTGTTTTTAAACACTTACTTCTTATAAGGGAAAAATCCCTTTAGGGTTACGCCAGAATGTCAAATAACTTTAAGATTATAATTAAGTAATTGATAATCAGTTACAAAATCTTTCGTTAAAATGAGTGAAAATTATATATTACTGGGTGAAACGGTGTTTTGAGTGAGTGAACGAGTGAAATCTTGGGTGAAACAAAAAGGCCTTGGCAAGGAATTTTGAGGTTTTTCTCTTGTTTTATGTCTCAAATTCTTACACCAATTAGGCAAATATCATCCACCTGTTCTAGATCTCCCCGCCAATTATTAAGGGTAGCTTTTAACAGATCATGTTGCTCTTGCATGGGCAATAAAGCGATGCCAATAAGCAATTCTTTCAATTTTTTGTACATGAATTTTTTGCCTTTTGGTCCGCCAAACTGATCTGGCATTCCATCGGTTAATGCATACACCACATCGGCCTTTTGTAGATCAATAATATGTTGTGTAAAAGGTGTTTTCTCATTATCATGTTTACCAACCGGCATTTTATCAGGTAAAAGTTCCAGGATCTTATTTTCCCTCACTATCCAAATTGGATTATTTGCTGCTGCATAAGTGAGTTTATTATTTTTAAGATCAAAACTTATTAAACTGCAATCCATTCCATCTTTACCACCTTCTGCACTGCCGTCTTTTTTTAAACGCTCAATTATTTTTAAACGTGTGTGGTTTAGTATTTGTCCGGGTTCTGTAAGTTTTTCTTCTTCAACAGCTTTTTCTAAACAAGAGATATTTAAAATACTCATAATTGCTCCTGGAACTCCATGCCCTGTGCTATCGGCTGTTACCAAAGCAAAATTATTATTCTTTAATACGGTAGCCCAATAAAAATCCCCGCTCACGATATCTTTTGGTTGAAAATATACAAAGTGATCTCTCAAATTTTCATTCAATATTTCTTTGGTTGCCAGAAAACTACGTTGTATACGCTCGGCATAATTAATACTGTCTGTTATCTCTTTATGTTTTTCTTCAACTAAATGTTTTTGATGGGTAATTATTTCATTTTGTTTTTGTGTTTGCTTTTCTTTTTGTTCGATTATTTTTTTCTGTTTATTGGTTAACCTAAAGCGGTTTACCATAACACCAGCAAACACTAATACTAATGCCAATCCGCCATACAAAGCATAACTTTTCGTTTTCTCTTCTTTTAATTGTGCCGAAATTACTTTTTTTTCTTCCACCAAGCGAACGCTGTCAGCAACCGCTTTTTTCTCAAATTCATATTTCAGTTGGTTCTTTACACTTGCTTTTCGGGTACTCTCATTATTGATGATCTCTTTATAAATAATAAACTGCTTATAATGTTCAAATGCTCCAGCATAATTTTTTCTTGCAGAGTCTATTTTTGATAAGTTTTTTTCGGCAGAGCAGATATCTGTAGGATAATTAAGTGCTTTAGCTATTTGCAGAGAACTATCGCAGTATGAAAGTGCGAGTAAATATTTTTTTTGTTTTAAATAAATCCTTCCAATATTATTTAATGTAATGGTTATTCTTTTTTTATCAGAAATTTCTTTTTGTACTTTTAAAGCCCTGGTAAAGCATTCAAGGGCTTCAACATCTTTTTCCTGTTTATCATAGATCATTCCAATATTATTTAAAGCATCGCCAATACCTCTTTTGTCCCTCATCTCTTCGCGGATCTTTAAACTTTTGTTGTAATAAGTTAATGCAGTTATAAGATCACCTTTTTTATCATAGATCAATCCTATGCTGGCAAGCGAATAACCAATACCCGTTTTATCTTTTATTTGGGTAAAGAGCTTTAAACTTTTTTCAAAATTCGCAAGAGCATTTTCCGTTTGTCCCTGGTTATTATAAATTGTACCAATACTAACAAGCGAATAAGCGCATCCTTCTTCATCCTTAATTTCTTCCCTTATTTTTAAACTTCTACTGAAATAGTCTAATGCTTTGGTTATATCGCCTAAATTTTGATAAACTGTTCCGGTTTTGTTAAGTGTTTCAGCAGCACCTTTTTTATCACCTATCTCTTCTTTTATTTTTAAACTCTCATCATAATATTCAATTGCTTTAGAAATTTCACCCTGGTTCTTATATATAATGCCAATATTTTGTAGGCATTCAGCAATACCTTTTTTATCGTTTATATCTTCACGTATCTTTAAACTTTTTTCAAAGTAGATCATCGCATTATCCTTATCACCCCGATTTGCATATGTAGAGCCTATATCACTAAGCGAAAGTCCAAGACGCATTTTGTCATTGATACCTTCCAGTATTTTTAAATTCTGTTTCCAATACTCTGATTCTTTTTCGTAATTATTTTGATTGCCATAGCTAAGCGCAATATTGCTTAGTGCAGCGGCCTTATATATTAAAATATTATTTTTTTGTTTAACCGTTAAGCTCTTTGATCTTGCAAGAAGTTCGTCTGAGAGCTCAACTGCTGATTTAGAATATTTAAAAATTTCGTCTTCTGCGCAAGAGTTGCTTATCTTAATAAGTAGACTTAATTGATTGGTATCTTGTTTTGCGCTTGCTTTATTGGCTAGCAGAACCTTGAGTGAGTCGGCATCGTATTGCGCAGTTGCATTTAAATAAAAAAGTGAAAGTACGATTCTGGTAAGGAGAGATGTTAATTTGAGTTTCAAGTGCGGTTTGATTTTAGTACGCGTCTAAGCTAACAATATTTTAAATAGACTCAAAAGTTAAGAAATAAAAATTTACTTAAATTGAATAAAAAAAGGCCGCTGATATTCAGCGGCCTTTTTAATGAAAACCTAACCCAAATTCTCATTCATCACTTTTTAAAATTGATACATGGCCTGTTAGATCGTGGCTTTTGTTGAATACGTCAACCACATTTATTTTCCAAACATATGTATCTTGTTTAATTGGCTCGTCACTTCCTTTTGTATGACCGTCCCATTTATTATTAATGTCATTTGCTTCAAATAACAGGTGTCCCCAACGATCATAGATCTGGATAGTGAATTTATTGATGTTATAACCTTGTGCTGTAAATCCGTCATTTAAACCGTCACCGTTTGGTGTAAAGGTGTTTGGCACATATACCTGCCATGATGGTTTAACTTTAATTATTTTAGACGTAGTGTCTTTGCAACCATATTGGTTGGTTACTACCTGAAATACAACCGGTACGGTTTTTTCTACATTTTTAAAGGTGTAATTAAAATTCTCAACACCAAAACTTGAACCATCGTTAATATAATAACTTGTAGCTACAGCGCCGGAAGCGTTAGTGCTAATATGGCCCGATGGATCTAATTCATCAACTTCTTCTGGTTCGATTTTAAAATCAGCAATTGGAGAAGGGTGGATGATCACATAATTAGGTTCTGTTAAAGTGCTAATGCAGCCGCTATCGCTCACTAATTTTAAAGTAACTGCATAGTTACCGGTTGAATAGCAATGCGTAGGAGTTGTACCGTAATACGGTAAGCTGCCGTCGCCAAACTGCCATTGGTAAGTGCTAATATGCCCATTAGATATAGTGGATGAATTGGTGAAAGTAACACATAAACCGGTGCAACCTGTTTTATTTGGCGCAGCAAAAGCGGGAACCGGCTTTGGATTTACATAAACTGATTTTGATTGTACATTCGTACAGCCATGTACGGTTTGTACTTCTAATTTTACTAAATAAGTACCGCTTGCAGTATATGTGTATTGTGGACTGTGAATTAAATTGTCTATTGTATTATCGCCGTTAAAATCCCATTGGTTGCTAATGATCGGACCATCGGCAGATGTAGAGAAATTATTAAAGATAGTTACATCGCCTAAACACGTTGACTTAGTTGAGAAATTTGCAACAGGATTACCATGAACAACAACCTGATTAATTTTTGCGGAAGCGCATTGGTAATTACTAACTGCTTGTAGTTTGGTGTTAAAATTACCGTAGTTTGGATAAACAATAGATGGATTCACAGAAATAGTATCATCCCAAACACCATCATTTTGAAAATCCCAACGCCATTTGGTAATGTTACCGCCACTTATAATAGTGGTATTATTAAACTGCGTGGTTTGGTTATGACAGGCATTATTAGAACTAAAGTTTACATTTGGTAAGTTATAAATGCTAACCAGGGCAGTGTATGTGGTTGTGCAGTTAAAATTTGAGGTAGCGGTTAATTGTACAACGTAGTTATTTGGTAAACTATAATTTATCTGCGGGTTAGTTAACGATGAAGTTTGCTGGTTACCAAAATTCCAAACGTAAGATGATATTGTATTACCCGCAGCAATAGTAGTTAAGTTGGTAAATGTTGAAACCGTACCAAAACATTTGTTATTAGCTGCGAACGAGGTAGTGGGAACAGCGTTAACAACAACTGTTTTTGTAAAAGTGTTAATACAGTTAAAATTGCTTATTGCCTGTAAACTTACAACATATGAACCAACCCCCTGATAAATGCAATTTGGATTTGGTAAAGTTGAACCCGGATTAGCGGTATTGTTAAAGTTCCAGATGTAATTAGTGATGTTGCCTGAACTAATTGTACTGCCATTTGTAAAAAAAGTAGGTGCGCCTAAACAAGCATCATTGTTTACAAAGGAAACAACTGGTAATGGATGAATAACAACATTTGCCGTAAAGTTTGCAGTGCAGTTTTGATTGCTGGTAACTATTAACGAAACAGGGAAAGTGCCGCTGTTTGTGTAGTTAAAAGTAGGGTTCGCTAGTGTTGAACTATTATTGTTACCAAAATTCCATAAGTACGAACTAATTGTTCCGGTTGGAATGGTTGAAGAATTTGTAAAGTTAACTGCTGAATTCTGACAAGTAGCAGGAGCAGTAAAATTAGCATTTGGAAACGGATAGATAGCAAGGTTTTGAGAAGCAGTATCACTGCAACCATAATTTGATATAGCTATAAGGCTTACCGAGTAATTTCCGGGACCCGGAAAAGTATGAACAGGATTTTGAGCCGATACCGTTGGAGTTGTTCCAAAGTTCCAAATGTAGTTAGTTATAAAACCATTGCTGATGCTGGAGGTACTCGAGAATGAATATTGGGTAGCACAAGCGTTTGGCGATAAACTGTTGAATGAAACAACAGGTTTTGGGTGATTGGATAAAGTATAAGTAAAATCAGGACCAGTGCAACCGGTTACTAAAGTAGTTTGACAAGTGTAAACACCGGGAGCTGATACGTTAACGCAAGGGGTTGTGTTATTTAAGAGCCCCGGGCCATTCCATGTGTAAGTGCCAAAACCGTTTGGTGCACAAAAAGTAGTGCTGGTGCCTGCACAAATAGTATCTGCCGAACCTTTAACGAAAGATACACAGCTGCCATCAATGTAAGCGTAACCATAGTGTCCGCCAAGAGCACAGTCAAATGTACTAAAACGAATAGTAACATTTTGCCCAATGTAATTTGTAAGGTCTACAATTACGTTTGTCCATGGTTTATAAACTACACCGGCCAAATTTGGTGAGTTAAAAAAACCGGGAATGTTTCCGCCTGCCGATACATTATAAAAGGTACATGGAATTTGTATACCTAAACTGTCTAACATTTCAATTTGGAATGCCGGTTGCTCTGCTTGTGTGTGACCGGGATCCTGAAATACTACAGCGTAACGGTAGGTAAAATTAGCGTTTGCGGCGCTAACCATAAATGTTTGTTCAATTCTGTCTGCTTGGCCACCGGTAACGTTATTACCAATACGTAAAGAAAAATTGCCACCCGTTGCAACAACTGGAAAACCACCTGCAGGATCAACGCCAGCGCCTGCCATGATTGTTTGTTGCCCGCCAGGATTTGGACAGCAACCCAATGGGTTAAATAATGGATGAAAGCCACAAGTTGGGTTCCAGCCATTTATGTTACCACTTTCAAAATCGATGTTAACACAAGGACCTGCAAGGGTGTTGTATGGATTTTGAGGAAGGTTGTTTTTTTGTTGTGTGTGTTCAACCGGAAGGGGTGTGTTGAACTTTTGATGAGAAGAGATGAATTCTTTTCTATCAGTTGCATTAAGATTTAACTTATCTGCGTAGGTGTTCCAGAAAGAGTAATTAAACGTAGAAGTTGTTTCATGCGATGGTACAATTTTTGTTTGGCCGTATATTATTGTCTGAACAATAACGCCAAGCAGGGCGATAAGGTAGAGTTTTGTTTTCATGACAATGAGATTTTAGTTGGGTTAGTGTTTTGATTGTTGTTTTCATGCTTTTGTTTTAAGTTTAATTTTTAGTTTTTTTAGAATTGGTTAATAAATATCCATCCAAACACTTTGGTATTATTGGGTTTGAATGAATGAGGACTTACAATTATATTCTACGGAAAGAAATTAGAAAGGTTGTGTTTGGTTACAAACAAATTTCTGTTAATTGCCGTTAATTAAGTTAAAACCCAGTGTTTATGGGTGTTACAGGAGACGATATTTTTATTTTCCTAAATTTTTAGATGAAAATAACAACGGTAATAGATTTGATACGGATGGACTGATAAAAACTTCGCCACTTTCGCCGCTCATGATAACCCGTATTGGCGAATCAAATTTTATTTCAAATTCTGCCATTGCCTGTCGGCACGCCCCACAGGGTGGCACAGGAACATTAATAGGCATTTTTTCTGTTTTTGCTGAAACGGCAACTGCGATAATTTTTTTTGACGGATATTGTGATGAAGCATAAAAAAAAGCTACGCGTTCGGCACACAAGCCCGATGGATACGCAGCATTCTCCTGGTTATTTCCTGTTACTATGGTCCCATCTTCTAACAGAACCGCTGCGCCAACATTAAAGTTAGAGTAGGGAGCGTAAGCATTGGCTAATACTTCTTTTGCTTTCGCTAAAAGATCCTTGTCTGTTTTACTTAAATTTTCAGATGACTCGTAAACGTCATAAATATAATTTCCTGTAATTTGTTTCGACATGTTAATTGTATTTAAAGTAAAACTTTAACTAATTTCTTTTGCTGCTTGTTCTCCTACCAAACTTCCAATTGCAATACCCATACCACCCATTCTTACAGCCGCTAAAACATTTGGTTGCACTAATTTTATAATAGGTTTTTTTTCGCTCCCAACACCCATAATGCCGCTCCATCTTTGGTCAATTTCAAACGCAGTTTCAGGCAATATCATTTCTTTAAGTAGTTTGTCTAAATGCTTCTGTATCTTGTTATTAAGTTCTAGTTCAGTGGTCGTTTCGCCTTTAAAATCAAGGTTCCTTCCACCTCCAAATAAGATCCTGTTATCTATATTTCTAAAATAATAATAACCTTCCTGGTAATGAAAGGTTCCTTTTATTTTTAGATTTTTTATAGGTTTTGTAATTAATACTTGAGCTCTTGCAGGTTGCACATCAGGCAAGTTTAATAGCTGTTTTGCAAAACCATTTGTTGCCACTACAACTTTTGATGCTTTAAAAACGCCAAGATCACTTAACAAGTCAACCGAATTTTTTAAACTTTTTATTTTATGTATAGTTGTAGTATTTAAGATAATTATTCCCAGTTTATGAGCCATGCCAATAAGATTGGTCATCATAAGACTTGTATCTATTTGCCCTTCGTAATGGTTTTTGATGATGCCGCTGATGTTTTTGAAATAAAGATTCTTTGGAGCAACGATTGAATAACAATTTTTAAGACCAAGTGTTTTTTTTATTTTTTTATTCAATGTATCTATTTTTTCTGAGCATGAACCAAATTTTTTTTCTTTATCAAAGAGTTCAAAACCACCCAAATCTTTATAGCCCATATTTTTATCACCAAGTCGCGTTCTCAGCAATTCGAGGCCTTTCCAGCGCATTTCAACAGTTTTCCAAACCGTTTCCTCGGGCATTTTAGTTAAGTCGTCTAATAGTTCACTTACGCTACCGAAACATGCAAAGCCTGCATTTTTTGTGCTTGCTCCTGCAGGTAAAATACCTCGTTCTAATATTAAAACAGAGGCTTTTTTGTTTTTTTGTTTAAAGGAGATTGCCGTACTAAGCCCGACAATACCGCTTCCTACGACAATAAGATCGTATTTTTTAAAAAGGAATTTATTTTCCCAATAGCTGTGGTTAACAATTTTAGGCATTTACAACAAAATAATTAAGAGTTAATTTACAATTTTTTTGTAAATTTAGTTTCTGAATTGTGTTACTACAAACTAAGGTATGACTTTAAAGCGTATAGTTTATATATTTTTATTGACTACTTTTTCTGTGTCCTTTTTTTGCCAGACCCCCGTCCCAATTCGCTTTGAAGGCAATATTTCCGATGAAAGCATGAATATTGGAGGCGCTACGATCCTTATTACTCAAGGCGGTAAAACGGTTGGTAGTGCCATGACAGATGGTGGCGGGAATTATTCATTCCTCCTTCCATTAGGTGGCGACTACCTGGTAACCGTGTCAAAAGATGGTTATGTTTCTAAAAAATTCTCGGTAAATACGTTGGGCGTGCCGCCGGAAAAGGCAACCACAAAATTTGCTGATATAGAGGCCAGTTTATCGCTTTTTAAACGTTATGAAGGAGTAGATTACTCACTCTTAAATCAGCCTCTAAATAAATACAATTACAACCCCAATAAAGATAATTTTGAATATGACAAAGCTTACCTGGAGCAGATGCTTGCAGGGATGCAGAGCATTAAAGAGGCCGAGAAGGCTGCAAAAAATAAGGAAAAAGAGAAGGAAGCTAACTATGTGGCTTTAGTAAAATCGGGCGATAAAGCCTTTGGAAAAAAAGAATGGCAAGCCGCGATAGGTAATTACCAGGCAGCCCTCGGTGTTAAGCCAACCGAAGCCTATCCAAAAGAACAAATCGCTAATATCAATAAATTAATTGCCGATGCCGAAGCGCAAGCTAAAGCGGATGCCGCAGCAAAAGCAAAGGCAGAAGCTGAAGCAGCCGCAAAGGCAAAAGCCGAAGCAGATGCAAAAGCGAAAGCAGAGGCTGACGCAAAAGCAAAAGCAGCCGCTGAGGCCGCTGCTAAAGCCGCTGCTGAAAAAGCCGCCGCAGAAGCAGCAGCAAAAGCCAAAGCAGAGGCAGAAGCAGCCGCAGCAGCTAAGGCTAAAGCAGAAGCAGATGCCGCCGCCGCCAAAGCAGAAAAAGAATTAGCAGAAAAGTTAGCGAAAGAAAAAGCAGCAGCCGAGGCAGCCCTTAAAGCAGCGGCAGAAAAAGAAGCATCAGACAAATTAGCAAAAGAAAAGGCAGCAGCAGAGGCCGCCGCCAAAGCTGCGGCAGATAAGGCAGCAGCCGAAAAAGCAGCCGCCGAAAAGGCCGCAGCAGAAGCTGCCGCAAAGGCAAAAGCCGAAAAAGAATTAGCAGAAAAAATTGCTAAAGATAAAGCTGATGCAGAAGCTAAAGCCAAAGCAGAAGCGGAAGCAAAGGCAAAAGCAGAAAAAGAGTTAGCGGATAAAGTTGCAGCCGACAAAGCTGCCGCAGAGGCGAAAGCGAAAGCTGAAGCAGAGGCGAAAGCAAAAGCCGAGAAAGAACTTGCCGAGAAAGCAGCAAAAGACAAAGCCGCTGCAGAAGAAGCAGCGAAAAAAGCCGCTGAGGCCGCTGCCGCAAAAGCAAAAGCAGAAGCTGATGCTGCCGCGAAAGCTGCGGCAGAAAAGGCGGCCGCAGAAAAGGCGGCAGCCGATAAATTAGCCGCAGAAAAAGCCGCAACAGAGGCAAAAGCAAAGGCGGAAGCTGAAGCGATTGCTAAAGCAAAAGCAGACGCAGAAGCAGCTGCCAAAGCCAAAGCAGAAAAAGACAAGGCTGATGCCGAAGCCAAGACCAAAGCAGAAATGGAAGCTGCCGCGAAAAAAGCTGCGGATGAGTTAGCAGCAGCTAAGGCTAAAGCCGATAAGGAACTTGCTGAAAAAGCTGCAAAAGACAAAGCTGATGCTGAGGCAAAAGCCAAAGCAGAAAAAGATCTTGCAGATAAAGTAGCAAAAGATAAAGCTGCAGCCGAAGCAAAAGCAAAAGCAGAGGCCGAGGCAAAAGCCAAGGCGGAAAAAGAATTAGCAGATAAAATTGCAAAAGATAAAGCCGATGCTGAAGCTAAGGCTAAAGCAGAAGCAGAAGCTGCAGCGAAGAAAGCAGCAGATGAGTTAGCAGCAGCAAAAGCAAAAGGGGATAAAGAACTTGCAGATAAGTTAGCAAAGGAAAAAGCGGAAGCTGATGCAAAAGCCAAAGCCGAAAAAGAACTTGCCGATAAATTAGCCGCAGAAAAAGCTGCTGCAGATGCTAAAGCTAAAGCAGAAGCCGACGCAGCAGCGAAAAAAGCTGCAGATGAATTAGCTGCCGCAAAAGCAAAAGGAGATAAAGAATTAGCTGATAAGTTAGCAAAAGAAAAAGCTGAAGCAGATGCCAAAGCAAAAGCTGAAAAAGAGCTTGCAGATAAATTGGCAAAGGAAAAAGCCATTGCTGATGCAAAAGCTAAAGCGGAAGCCGATGCAGCAAAAGCAAAAGGGGATAAAGAATTAGCCGATAAGTTAGCAAAAGAAAAAGCAGAAGCAGATGCCAAAGCAAAAGCTGAAAAAGAACTTGCGGATAAATTGGCAAAGGAAAAAGCCATTGCTGATGCAAAAGCCAAAGCAGAAGCTGATGCCGCCAAAGCGAAAGGTGATAAGGAATTAGCAGAAAAATTAGCAAAAGAAAAGGCTGCCGCGGATGCCGCCGCCGCAGCAAAAGCCAAAGCAGATAAAGAATTGGCAGATAAATTAGCAAAGGAAAAAGCTATTGCCGATGCAGCAGCCAAAGCTAAAGCGGACAAAGAAGCAGCAGATAAATTAGCAAAAGATAAGGCCAACGCCAGTCATACTGTTGCCATTGTGCCAACTGATTCAAAATACAAAGACGCTATAAAAAGTGCGGACGGGTTTTTTACCACAAAAGATTTTGTCAATGCTAAAAAATATTACGAAGAAGCTCTTACACATAAAGGCGGCGACGTCTATGCAAAAGTAAGGTTGGTTGAATGTGAAAAATTAATTAATTCAGATCAAAATCAAGGGGCAGACAGGTTAAAAAAATTATTGGCCAAATACCAACCGGGTGTTACCGAAGAAACGATCACAGGTTCCGGTGTAGTTATTATTCAACGTGTGGTTGTAAAAGAACAAATGGCATGGGTATATCAAAAGAAGATCTTTAGTTGGGGTGGGGTTTCTTATTTCAGGGATAGCAACCCAATTACCGAAAGTACTTTTGAATTAGAAACAAAACCTTAATTTTTTTATGACAGTTCTACCAGCCTTTATGGCCGAAGATATCCATTGCTGCGCTTGTGGGAATAATGATAAAAATAAATTCCACGTTAAATATCAGAAAGAAAAATTTGCCGTTGTTACCTGCGATATTTGTTCGCTACATTTTATTCCTCCTTATTACCGTAAACAAATAGAATATACTCAGTACAAGAATGCCGATGTTACTGCTGCCGTGCGCGCGGGCAATAACTGGATAAAAGTGCAACGTCATAAACTGCGTTTTAAATTCATTCAAAAATTTATTAAGTCTGGTAAATTATTTGACCTTGGCGCCGGCTGGGGACACTTTATGCTGGCTGGAAAGGAACTAGGTTATGATGTGTATGGGGTAGAGATCTCGGAACAACCTTATTTGTATTGTGTAAACGACCTTAAATTACCGGTAGATCATATTGATTTTTTTGAAATGGACGAGTCAAAAAAGTTTGATATTATAACCATGTGGGATGTTTTAGAACATATTGATAAAGCAGATGAATTTCTTGCAAAATGTAATAAGCTTACAAAACCCGGTGGCTACCTGGTATTGCAAGTACCTCAAATCGACAGTTATTTTGCAAAACGCCATAAAGATAACTGGAAGATGATGGGTTTGGATCATGTAAATTATTTTGGTAAAGAAACCATTACACGTATTTTAGCCAATAACGGTTACGAGGTTGTTAAGATAAAATCTTCATTCGAGATAAAATTATTTATCATGTATACCTTGTTGCCGTTTATAAAGAAATTTAAAAGCAAGAAAAAGCAAACCAGAGCACAAGCTAATTCAAGTATTAACGCAGCAGAGCGCCAGCAATACTTTAATAAATTCACTACAAAACCCATGTGGCAGCTTAAGCTGTTCGTATTCATTCACAATATTATTTACAATACCTTATCGGCTTTAAATATTGGCGAAGAGATGATGGTGGCCGCCAGAAAAATAAAATAAACACATTTTAATAAAATAAAAAAGCCGTGTAAACATTGTCTACACGGCTTTTTTAGTTCTTTTAAAATAGCTTAGTCGATAATAATAACTAAATACTTAGACGCGCTCCAGAATTCTTTTGCGTTAATAATTTCAATTTTCTCTACCGGTTTTTCGCCAACTACTTTGTATGAGCCGCTTGGGTGAGTTGTAATGATCTTCATTTTTTTAGCACCAATATTAATTGAGGCAGTTTGTTCGATATTTACTTTGGTAAAATACTCCTTATTAAAATCAGACTTTACTTTAGTTGTTTTGCCAATTCCAATAAAACCACCTTCTTTAGAGATCACATTTTTTTCTTTTAATTCCTTAGAAGTGCCAATTGCATAATATGCCGTATTTATCTCCTCAGTTTTTACAGCAACTTCAGCTTCAACCTCCTGGTAGTTTGTTGTTAAGTTAGATAGCTCAATGTTCAAACCTTCCATTTTTGTCTTTAGGTCAGCTATTTCGTTATCCTTTAAGTTAATGCTATTTTGCAGGTTCTCGATCATTTTCTCAAGACCTTCTAATCTTAAATTACTATTCTTTAATTTTTTAGATAATGAACTGATACGGTTCTTATTTTTAGACATTAGATCGTAAATAGCCTGAATATCTTCTTTTATCTGATCTTCTTTACTTTTTACATCACCTTGTGAACTTGCACTTGAAACGATCTTCTCTTTTTCCTTAATTGCATTTAAATTCTCTTGAATCTCGTTAAAAGATGAAATAAACTCCTGCATAGCAGCTTCTTTTTCGCTTAATTTACCATTAAGGTCTCCGTTAACACTTTGTAAGCTGTCAGCCAATGGGTTGGCTTCTTTTTCCTTATCGCCGCAAGAGGTAAAGTTTAAACTTCCAATTGTAAGTAAAATACCGGCGGCTAAAATTTTAAATAATTTCATTTTTATTGTTTTTTATTAATTCTTAATCGGGACAAAAGTAACCTAAATAAATAAAAAAAGACGCAAAAAAATGCGTCTTTTAAGTATTTGTTTTTGTTTAATTAACAAAACTCGTCATAAACTGCTTTTAAATGCTCAGAAATGGCTAAAGCGTTATGGCCTTCAATATTATGGCGCTCCACAAAGTGCACCAATTCGCCATTTTTAAATAGGGCAATGGCCGGGCTGCTGGCAGGGTATGGAGAGAAGTGCTTTCTGGCCTGAGTAACAGCTTCAACATCAAAACCAGCAAAAACAGTAGTTAAATTGTTAGGCTTTTTAGCATTTTCAAGGCTTTTTTTAACTCCCGGGCGGCAAGCCCCTGCTGCACAACCGCAAACAGAGTTTACAACTACCAAGGTAGTTCCTTCCGCCTTAATAGCTTTATCTACATCTTCAGGACTTGTTAATTCTTTAAAACCTGCCGTTGTTAATTCGGCTTTCATAGGGTTTACAATTGCTTCAGGATACATGATCTTATAATTTTATATTACAAAGGTACACACAAAAATTTGTTTTATTACAGAAGCATGTTAAATGTTATTAAATAGAGCCTTTGATTTATCCTAAATATTACCAATTTTAATGCTGTATAAAATTACAATTCTGCTATATTTGCTATTCAATTAAATTATGCAAAAACTACTCCTAATAATAGCGCTACTTTTAAATGTGGCGGCTGCAACTGCTCAAAAAAACATGCCTATTCCGGGCTCAGGTAACAATACAACTTATCCTGTTCCACAATTTATAGAAGAAGTAAAAAAAGTTGGTAACGAAATAGTCATTCCCTACAAAAGATACCAGCTATCAAACGGCTTAACCATTTTAATACATGAAGATCATAGCGATCCTATTTGTTATGTGGATGTTACCTATCATGTTGGCAGCGCGCGTGAGCAGCAGGGCCGCAGTGGTTTTGCGCATTTCTTCGAACATATGATGTTTCAGGGTTCTAAAAATGTGGCTGATGAAATGCATTTTAAATTAATTACAGAGGCAGGCGGCGTGTTAAATGGAAGCACTAATACCGACAGGACAAACTATTTTGAAACAGTGCCCAGCAACCAACTTGAAAAAATGCTGTGGTTGGAAGCCGATCGTATGGGATTTTTATTAGACTCGGTTACTCAGAAAAAATTCGAAGTACAACGCGCTACTGTTAAGAATGAAAGAGGACAGCGTTATGATAACGCGCCATATGGATTGATAAGCGAAAAAATTGGCGAAGCTATTTATCCGCAAGGGCATCCTTATAGCTGGACAACTATTGGTTATTTAGTTGATCTGGATAGAGTGGACGTGAACGATCTTAAACGCTTTTACCTTCGTTGGTACGGACCCAACAATGCAGTTCTAACTGTTGCAGGCGATGTAAATACCGATGAGGTTTTAATGATGGCGCAAAAGTATTTTGGGAGTATTGAAGCTGGTCCGGAAGTTAAAAAACAAATAGTACCCCCTTTTAAACTTGAGAGCAACCGTTATGTTTCTTATGAAGATAATATAAAGTTCCCACTTCTTAATTTAACTTATTTAACTGTTCCAACACATCATAAAGATGAAGCTGCACTCGAAGTTCTTGCGCAGGTATTAACGGGCTCACAAAGCTCGCCATTCTATAAAGCTTTTATGGAAACCCAAAAAGCTGTTAATATTAACGCCTATCAATTCTCAAGAGAACTGGGCGGACAATTTGCCCTGGTAATAGTTGCAAATGCAGGTGTTGCTTTAACCGAGACTGAAAAGGAAATAAAAAAAGTCTTAGCTGCCTGGGAAAAAAAAGGTGTTTCAGATGCTGATCTTGTAAAATTTAAAGCGTTTTTCGAGAGCGATCTTTACGAGAGATTAAGTACTGTGCAAGGCAAAGGCGCTACTTTAGCGTCTTATTATACCTTAGATAAAGATGCAAATTACATCAAGAAAAGAATAGCGGCGGTAAAAGCTATAACCAAAGCTGATGTTATGCGTGTTTACGCTACTTATATTAAAAATAAACCCTGTGTTGTATTAAGCTGCGTGCCAAAAGATAAAGGCGAGCTTAGAGCGCAACCGGATAATTGGAAAATGTATGAGCGTGTGATAGAGAAAGAAAGCGCAGAATATAAAGATCTTACTTTTAAAGAACCAAAAGATAATTTTAACCGCTCTGTTACACCAACTGCAAAAGCAGCTGTAGCAATACAGGTACCGGATTTTTATACAACAAAAATAAACAATCTTATTCCTGTAATTGGCTTAACAGATAACGAATTCCCAAAAGTGAATATTCTAATAAGTTTTAAAGCTGGCCATCTTTTTGAACCTAAAGAAAAATCAGGAGTTTCAGAATTAATGGCCTCGTTACTGGATCAAAGTACTTTAAAAACAAGTGCCGAAGCAATTGAGAGCAAGTTAGACATGCTTGGCTCATACGTTAATATTGGCTCGGGGCAGGAAGATATAACGGTTAGTATCGAAACCAGTAAAAAGAACCTTGCAGCCACTTTAAAAATTGTTGAGGAGTGTTTGCTTCAACCAAAATTTGATCAGGAAGAATTTGATCTCAAAAAAAAGGGAATGTTGGATAATATTAATTTCAGACAAACCAGCGCTCCCGCATTGGCTGAAGTAACTTTTAGGAAAATACTTTACGGTCCTGATCATGTTTTGGGTTACCCTGGCAATGGTACTGTTGAAACGGCAACTAGCATTACGATAGATGACGTAAAAAATTATTATAAGAACTTAAATTCATCTATAGTTTCGGTGGCCGTTAGTGGTGCTGTTACAAAGGCTGAAGTTGAAACAGGTATGGCTTTTCTTTCAAAATTTAAACCAGGTGCGCAAATGGTTGCCGATAAAACGCCAATACCAAAAATTGAAAAAACAAAAATTTACTTTGTTGATAAGAAAAAGGCGGCGCAAAGCGAGATTCGAATTGGATACATTGCTCTTCCTTACGAAGCTTTAGGTGAATTTTACAAAGCAAGTATTATGAATTTTATGTTTGCCGATGCTTTTAGTAGCAGGATAAATTATTCATTACGCGAGGTAAAAGGTTGGACCTACGGCACACACTCTGGTTTTTCAGGAACAAAAAATGCCGGCCCGTACACTCTTGAAGGTGGTTTTAAATCAAATACAACCGATAGTGCTTTAACGGAGATCTTTAAGGAGTTTAAAAATTATACAGCTAATGGCATTACGGATAATGAATTATCCTTTACTAAAAATGCGATTGCGCAAAGTGATGCATTAAAGTATGAATCGCCAGATAAAAAATTATATTTCATAAAGCGTGTTTTAGATTATGGCCTTTCAACAGATTATGTGGCTAAGCAAACTCAAATATTAGCTAATATTTCAAAAAGTGAGATCAACGAATTGGCTAAAAAATACTTACCTTATAACAATATGGTAATAGTTGTTGTGGGCGATAAAGCTGCCAATTTTGAAAAAGTGAAAAAACTTGGCTTCGACGTGGTTGAGGTTGATGCCAGTGGAAAAGTAATAAATTAATAAGGAATAATTTTCAAATCAAATAAAAGTATTTAAATTAGAACTCTATAAAACAAACAGACATGAACTACGACATCATTGTAATAGGAAGCGGCCCGGGTGGGTATGTTGCGGCCATAAGAGCGGCGCAATTAGGATTTAAAACAGCTATTGTTGAACGCGAAAGCCTTGGCGGTATTTGTTTGAACTGGGGTTGTATACCTACAAAGGCGTTGTTAAAAAGCGCTCAGGTATTTGAGTACTTAAACCACGCAAAAGATTATGGCATTAGTGCCGATAACATTAAGGCTGATTTTAGCAGTGTTGTAAAACGTAGTCGCGATGTGGCTGAAGGCATGAGCAAAGGCATTCAGTTCTTAATGAAAAAAAATAAGATAGATGTGATAATGGGTATCGCAAAAGTTAAAGCGGGAAAAAAAATAGATGTTACTGCTGATGGTAAAACCACAACCTACGAAGCGAAACATATTATTATTGCAACAGGGGCACGCTCCCGTCAGTTACCTAATTTACCACAGGATGGTAAAAAAATTATTGGTTATCGCGATGCAATGGTTTTGCCAAAATTGCCAAAATCTTTGGTAGTTGTTGGCAGTGGCGCAATAGGCGTGGAGTTTGCTTATTTTTACGCAACTATGGGCACTAAAGTTACTGTGGTTGAGTTTTTACCGAACATTGTTCCGGTTGAAGATGAAGAGGTAAGCAAGCAATTAGAAAAATCTTTCAAAAAGGTTGGTATAGATATTATGGTTGATTCTTCTGTTGAAAGTGTAGATACAAAAGGCGATGGCTGTAAAGTAAATATTAAAACAAAAACCGGCAATGTAACGCTGGATGCAGAGATCGTTCTTTCTGCAGTTGGTATCGAAGCTAACATTACAGGTTTAGGACTTGAAGAAACAGGAATCAAAACAGATAAAGGCAAAATACTTACTGATAAATTTTATGCAACTAACGTGCCCGGCTATTACGCAATTGGTGATTGTGTTGGTGGCCAAGCATTAGCACACGTTGCCAGTGCAGAAGGAATTACCTGTGTAGAGAAAATAAAAGGTATGCATGTTGATCCTATGGATTACAATAACATCCCGGGTTGTACCTATTGTCAGCCGGAGATAGCAAGTGTTGGTTTTACAGAGAAGAAAGCAAAAGAAGCGGGATACACTATTAAAGTTGGTAAATTTCCTTTCTCTGCATCCGGTAAAGCAAGTGCTTCGGGCGCAAAAGATGGTTTCATAAAAATAATTTTTGATGCTAAATACGGCGAGATACTAGGCGCGCATATGATAGGCGCTAACGTAACCGAAATGATCGCGGAAATAGTTGCTTTAAGAAAATTAGAATCAACAGGCCATGAATTAATTAAAACTATTCACCCGCATCCAACCATGAGCGAAGCTATAATGGAGGCTGCAGCCGCGGCGTATGGCGAAGTAATTCATTTGTAAGTTGAATAATTAATATTGAAACGCCTTACTTATCAGTAGGGCGTTTTTATTTTGAAGAAACAATTATTAAAATTTTAATATGAAAAAAATTTCGTTTGCAATTACTTTATTTGGTCTTTTGCTGTTTTCCTGTAACGGAGGAAAAAATAAAGAGACAACAATGATGGATCCTAATGAAATTTCGCCGGGACCTATTCTTGCAGACACATTAAGTTCTGTACAGTTAAAAAAGATCGATTATTTGTACGCTACATTTAAAGAAGTAGATCCAACCACGAAAGAAAAATGGATAGAAGATTTTAAAAGAGATCAGGATCCTGATAGAGAGATTGAGATTTGGGAAATGATGGCAAACGCTTATAACAGCTATTGTAAAGGAAAAGAAATTAGTCTGGATGTAAAAAAGGAAGTATTTAAATTGGTATTAATGCGATCCGGCTCTACTGAAGAGGAAACTCTTGGTCATTTGACACTCGACTTTTTGAAACCAGAGGAAGCAAAAGAAATAATGAAAGCTTATACTTTAGAGGCAAAACCAATAAGAGTAATACAAAAATGATTACAATCTATTGCACACTATTCTCTTCTAAAGAAATAATTCCTTTGTCAGCATCCATTGTTGCCAGTATTCCTAATGGCACAGTTAGTTTATTTTCTATATGTCCTATCATAGCGCCATAAAAAGCGGGGATCTTTAAGGGTTGAATATGTTGCAGTATCACTTCATGAAAAGTAAATGCTTTTAAAGGTTCTTCTGCCAAACATTTAGCGCATTTACCAAAAACAAAACCACTAATGGAATTTAAAATGCCACAAAGTTTTAATTGTGTCAGCATCCTGTCTATGCTGTAAGGTTCTTCTTTAGCTTCCTCTAAAAATAGAATTTTATTTTTCCATGCAGGTAAATATACACTGCCAACTAATGCAGAGAGTACGGTTAAATTGCCGCCAATTAATTCACCACTTATTTTACCTGAATTGATCGTGAATGGTTTGTCTTCAGTTACAGGGTTAGCAGGAAAAGAAAAAGATTTACTTGTCATTACCGCATTTGTAAAAACGGTTTTTGTAAAATCGTTCCAGCCAGAGTTACCAACCGGTCCGTGAAAAGTTACTAATCCAGTTTTTGTAGTAATGGCAAGCAACAAAGCAGTTATATCGCTAAAACCAATAATTACCTTCGGATTTTTTTGTATGACATCATAATTCAGTTTATCTAAGATACGCGCGCAGCCCCAGCCACCCTTCATACAAAAAATGCCTTTTATTTTTTTATCAGAAAAGAATTCATTTAGTTCATTCGCACGTAACTCATCGGTGCCGGCAAAATATCCAAATTTTTCTTTTAATGTTTTCCCCTGAACGACGTTAAAACCAAAGCTTTTTAGAATGTTTGTAAAGGTCTCAATTTGATCAGCATCCCAAACAGCTCCTGCCGGCGAAGTAATAGCAACGGTGTCTCCAGCCTTTAACGCCGGTGGTTTTATTTTAGCGGGTTGTGATAATTTTACCTGGCCAATGGCATCTGTCGGGTTAATTAATGTAGCTGCAGCGATCAAGCCACTTGCTTTAATAAAATTTCGGCGCGAACTCATAGTTGTAATATTAATTTAAAGTACTAAATATTTTTTAAAACACAATTTTCTCAAGTTGTAGAACGATATACACAGGTAGGTAAACGGTATTTCTTGTCTTTCGTTATAACATAGACAATTTACACCATTTTCAATTTTTCCGGGCTCAGGTATGGAAATTGAACTTCTCTAAACAACATAGAACTATTTTATGACGAAAAATTCAAAAATTAACCAAAAAAAGAAATAATATGGAAACTACAAAAACGGCTACGGCCATAAATGATCTTATTATCATTAATAATGATCGCTACGAAGGATACAAAACAGCTGCTGAGGAAATTAAAGACGCAGACCTTAAATCATTGTTCATTGATTTTAGTAATCAAAGCA
This sequence comes from Bacteroidia bacterium, assembly GCA_016787785.1. Classification (GTDB taxonomy): domain Bacteria; phylum Bacteroidota; class Bacteroidia; order B-17B0; family Aurantibacillaceae; genus Aurantibacillus. Next base: position 855,745 of record JAEUTO010000006.1, read on the forward strand.
AAGGATTTGCGTTAGATCTGAGAAAGTTTGTTCCTTCAGCAGAAGAGCAACCTGAAAGAGATGAAACAAAGAATACCGGTAAATTATATCGTATTTGGATGGACCTAAAATCTGCTATTACGGGCAACGATCGCAAAGCAATCTTATCGTCCTGCGAGTTTGGTGAGGATAAAGCGAAAGCAACATATGACGATGTTCTTAAACACACCGAGGATATTCCAACAGAAGCTTTGAGCGTGATAACAAAACAAAGAGCTGCAATACAAAAGGGCCACGATACAGTAAAATCATTACGCGATAGCATTGCATAACAACACCTAAAAATATAGATATGAAAAACGAGAATAACCAAGACCCTAAAGAAAAGGGAACAAATAACGATCCTGGTAAAAATAACGAGGGTAACAATCCAAAATTACCCGGAACTGACCCCGATCAAACTCCCGAAAAGGAGATCGAGGAACCACCGGTGGCTAATCCAAATAAAGAGAAGCATGATCCGGAAAAAAAGAAAATAGGCTTTAATAAATAATCCTCTAAATATTTATATATCCGCAAGGACTCAAAAAGAATTGAGTTTTTGCGGATATTTTTTTGCTGGCATAAATTTCTTATTAATTCAACTAAAAAACATATGAAAAAAACTACGATTGTCCTATTTACCACGTTTTGTTTAAGTCTGGTATTTGCTGCCTGCAATGAATACAAAGACAATGAAGACAATAATGCAGCGCTACACCAGGAGATCATGCCTAAAGGAAGAAGATCTGACCTGGATACAATAACACGACTCACCGAAGGCCAAGCTGACTCCATCTCTAATCCTCAATAAACTTTTTTTAGTAAAATTTTATACATAATAGTATTTCCCCCTTCTGAGGCGGTAAGTCTACACGTTTAAAATAATTGGCACAGTTAAGAAAGTTGAAATCCAACATGATCAAGAATAACCAGTTGGTATATTATTTTGATAGCTTTTAATAGAAAGAAAATAAATTTAAAAATACATATCATGAAAAAGTTAACATTAGTATTAGCGATTGTAACAGGATCAATGGCTTCCTTTTCACAAAACAATAATTCGATCATTCCACCTGATCCAATTGAACAATCAAAATTTTCGTTTGGTGTTACTGGTGGATTTGGACATTCTTTCTTAATACCGTACAGTAAACCTTCATTTATGCCTTCGTGGAACGCCGGTTTGTCGGCCATTTTCTCGCCCTTCGTACATTGCGGATTTGGAATTGACGCGCTGTACTCAACAGAAGGTGTGAAATTTAACAACCCGGAATATACTTCTGTTACGCACTTAAATTATGTGCGTGTACCCTTAAAAGTTATTTATTTTTTTAGAGAATATGAAAAAGATTTTCGTCCAAAAGTAGCAATTGGCCCAACTATTGGATTTTTGACCAACAGTAGTGAGAATCCTGGTTTCAACAAAACTGATCTTGGTGCAAATGCTTCTCTGGGATTTAACTACCGTTTATTACGTGCCGTATGGTTAAATATGGACGCAAGCTACTATCAGGGTTTTATAGATGCGTATAAAGGAAATGCTGTGAAGGATCTTAATGGTAACGCAAGATTAAATGTAGGATTGAGCTTTGGATTTTAGATAACTAATTTAAATAAATTGTTTTAAAAAGGTATTACGTAACGTAATGCCTTTTTTACTTTATGGGTAGGAGGTATATTTCTTTTAATCAATTTTTTTCTATATTTATGAAAGCTATTCTCTTATTCACGATAAATGAAACTGCTTTACAAAAGTATTATGTGTTGCGTTATGCTTGTCATGCTGCAGCATTCATATTATGGTCAGATAAACGTAGATTCTGCTTATACCATTGTAAATAAATTACCTAATGATTCTGTTAAAGTAAATCGCATTATCGACCTTGCCTGGTTGCTTCGAAAAAAAGATCCCGATAAAATGCTTAAACTCACGCAGCAAGCTTATACCTTATCTTCTGATCTAAAATATGAAATTGGTATCGCAAAAGCCAAAATGTATACCGGTGTAGTATTTAGTATAAAGGGCAATAACGATACTGCAATGATACTTTATAAAGAAGCTTTACCAATTTTTGAAAGAAAAAAAGATTCTATCTGTTTAACGAGTATCAACAACAATATAGGCGGAATTTGGCTCAAACGGGGCGATTATAATAAAGCGCTAGAATGTTATTTAAAAGTTATGCGAATTTCAGAGTCGCGTAATGATAAAAAAAATATTGCAGTTAGTTTTGCAGGCATCGCGCAGGTATACTACTTCCAGGGCAATTTTGGAAAATCGTTAGAATGTTACAAAAGAAATTTAAAGATACTCGAAGAGCTAAATGATAAAATGGGCATTTGCAAAATGCTAAATAACATGGCAGGTGTTGTTTATATTCTAAAAAGATACAAAGAAGCCTTGCCTGTTGTACAAAGAGCCTTAGCCCTGGCAACGGAGCTTAATATGGAGAAGGAAAAAACAAACTCCTACATTCTTTTTGCTAATATATATAGTGACATGGGTGACAATAAAAAAGCAGAACCCTATTATTTAAAAGCGATCGTAAAACAGCGCGAGAATCAAGATTATGAAGGCTTGTTGGTGAGCTTGTTTAATATTTCAGACATATACATTGCACAGAAACAACTTCAAAAAGGTTTGGAATATAAACTTCAGGCGCTTGATCTGGCAAAGGAAATGGAAGACCCATTTAGAGTTAAGGAAGTATGCGAAGGTATATCCGTTCTGTATTCTCAAATGGGCGATTATAAAAAAGCATACGAGTACCAATCGTTATTTATGAATTTAAAAGACACGTTGCTAAATGCCGAAATCACTAAGCAAGCGGCTGAAATGAATACCAAATATGAAACTGAAAAAAAGGATAAAGAACTTATTAAAAAAGATGCTGAAATAACCGTGCAGTCTGCTAAGGCAGAAAAGCAGGCGGCTCAAAGAAATTATTTTATTGTTGGCTTTGTATTGGTTGGACTCCTTGCCGTTTTTATTTATAGAGGTTACCGTCAAAAAAATAGAGCCAACGCCATTATTGAAGCTCAAAAAAAAGAGGTTGAACACCAAAAAGAACTGATAGAAGAAAAAAACAAAGAAGTATCCGACTCTATTCACTATGCTCAGCGTATTCAAAAGGCATTATTAGCTTCTGAAAAGATCTTAAATGAAAGACTAAACGATTATTTTGTTTTTTTTAAACCTAAAGATATTGTAAGCGGTGATTTTTATTGGGCTTCGGTATTGCCAAATGGACATTTTGGACTTGTTACAGCCGATAGCACCGGTCATGGCGTGCCAGGAGCTATTATGAGTATTTTAAATATATCCTGTTTAAATGAAGCTGTAAATGCTCAAAATCTATCAGAGCCAAATGAGATATTAAATTATACCCGCAAAAAAATTATCGAGCACCTTGCAAACGATGGCAGTGCAGAAGGAGGTAAGGATGGAATGGATTGTAGTTTAATAAGTTTTGATCCGGATAAAAAAGAACTTAGGTATGCTGCAGCAAATAATCCTGTTTGGATAGTTAGAGCGCAAACCGAACTTTTAGAATTCGCTCCCAATAAAATGCCTGTTGGGAAACACGATAGAGATGCTGTTTCTTTCTCGCAACATACTATACCTCTACAAAAAGGAGATATTATTTATGTTTTTACCGATGGAATGCCAGACCAGTTTGGTGGACCAAAAGGTAAAAAATTCATGTATAAACAGTTAAAAGATGTGCTAATTAGCATCAACAGCTTGCCAATGCGAGAACAAAAAGAAAAACTGTATGCTACAATTAACAATTGGATGGCCAACGTAGAGCAGGTTGATGATATAACAGTTATAGGAATTAGAATATAGTTTTCTGTTATTTTTAACCTTACCTTTGCACGTTAATATGAAGATCGATAAATATATAGGCCAAGCTGGTTTTACTTCCAGAAGAAAAGCCAACGAGTTGATAGAAGAAAAACGGGTTTTAGTAAATGGTAAAGTTGCAACCGTTAGTACAACTGTAAAAGAAGGTGATGTTATTTTACTTGACGGAAAAGAAATAGAAGTTAAGGACTTTGTACCAACTTATATTGCATACAATAAACCAAAAGGTATTGAATGTACATCAGAAAAAATAGCAAATAATATTATTGATGCGATAGGGCATACACAGAACATTTATCCGGTTGGTAGGTTAGACAAAGATTCGGAAGGATTGATATTATTGACCAATCACAGCGAGATAATTGATAAAATTGCCAATGCTGAATTTGGTCACGAGAAAGAATATATTGTTACTTTGAATTTTCCGGTGCGAAAACAATTTTTAAAAGATATTTCTGAAGGTGTGTTACTGCCTGGAGAAAAGGTGAAGACAAAACCATGTAAGGTGAGTTTGGAGCCGAATGCAAAACGAATTTTTAGAATAACCCTAACGCAAGGCTTAAATAGACAGATCCGCAGAATGTGCACTGCTTTTGATTACCAGGTAATAAAACTTCAGCGTGTGCGCGTAATGAATATTAAATTAGATAAACTAAAGATAGGCGAGTGGCGCGACCTAACGCAGGACGAGTTAACCGGATTATTTGCAGACCTGAACTAATCCCTTACAAATTTGTAATTGGAATAGGATTGCCCATCGCTCTTAACAAAGTAGATGCCTTTTGGGATCTCAGAACAATCTATTTTATTTTCGATCTCGGTAATTTTTTTCTGTAAAATTAACTTGCCCTCTATCGAATAAATAGCAATGCTTACTTGCTGCTTTTCTTTATTTATCACATTTAATTCGTTGGCAGAGTAGTAGAAAAATACTTCGTTCTCTTTTTTATTCTCTTTAATGCCAACCGGATTTGTTAAGCTAAGATCGTCTAAGTACAAATAGCGGCAATAATTATTCTGGCAACCCAGCTGCGTTCCTTTAAGGTAATCATAGGACATAAAAAATACTACAACCGAATCGGGTTGCACTCCCACTGAATAATCCGTAATAGCTACTTCAAAATTAGTGTAAGTGTTTGCCGGTGGCAACTTTGAGATGCCAAAACCGATAGTATCAAATTTATGCGTAATGCTATTGTGTTTCTTTAATAATACTTTCGCTATAGATGAATCGCCACTCACAACATCGGTATATTTATAAAATCCTTTTAAAGAAGTTGGTTTTGTTGAGATGGGTGTTCCCGCTTTTCCCCAATCAAATAAAAAGGTGCCCTGGTTTAATGTCCCATTTACAAGCATCCCTGGTGAATAATAATACCATGTATTAATAACGAAAGCCGCATTGCCACCATGTAAGTCATTTGTTTTACCAGGTATGGTACTATAGTAAGAATCCGGCATCCAACCGGTAGGCAAGGTATCGTTACTTGTAAAAGTATATGTTTCCATACCGCCATTTAAGAGTTGTGCGTTATAAAATAAAGGCAAACAAAGCATTAGTAAAAAGATCTTTTTCATAGTGTGGCTTTAATTATCCAAACAAAATTAAACAATACGCTAAATAGATAACAGTCAAAACCAATTCAATTATTGCACTTTTCAATTTTAGCGCTTATGGTTAATATAAAGCTTAGTTTTTCACTAGTTTTAACTTAAATACGGCTGTTTATTTTTAATATTTCTTACCTTCAAAGCTTGTTTTAAAGATCATTATGACCAAATTCTATTTATTACTCGCATTGCCATTTATTTTTGTTTCTAATTTACTTTCACAAACCAATGTGCAGTTAAATTCCGCTGAAATAATACAACATTTAAAAAAATTAAATACTGTAGGCTCGGTGTTATACATTGCCGCACATCCGGATGACGAGAACACCCGTTTATTAGGCTATTTAGCGAACGAAAAAAAATTACGTACCGGCTATCTTTCTTTAACACGTGGTGATGGCGGACAAAATTTAATTGGTAAAGAACAGGGCGAATTACTGGGCCTTATACGCACACAGGAATTATTAGCAGCCCGCAGGACAGACGGAGCCGAACAATTCTTTACCCGTGCTAACGATTTTGGTTATTCAAAAAATCCGGAAGAGACGTTTACATTTTGGAACAAGGACAGCATTTTAGCAGATGTTGTTTTAACTATACGAAAATTTAAGCCCGATGTTATTATTTGCCGTTTCCCAACAACAGGTGAGGGTGGACATGGTCATCACACAGCTTCTGCTATTTTAGCTGTTGAAGCTTTTGATGCCGCCGCCGATCCTAAAAGATTTCCGGAGCAATTAAAATATACAGAAGTTTGGCAAGCTAAACGTGTGTTCTGGAATACGTTTAATTTTGGTGGAGCAAATACAACAGCTGCTAATCAAACTAAAATTGATGTGGGTGTTTATAATCCTTTACTAGGAAAAGGCTATGGCGAGATTGCTGCAGAAAGCCGATCGATGCATAAAAGCCAGGGTTTTGGTTCTTCTAAACAGCGTGGTTCCAATATTGAATTTTTTAAATTGCTAAAAGGTGATAGCGTGAAGGCAGATCTTTTTGAGGGTGTAAATACCAATTGGAACAGGTTAAAAGGAACTGAAAAGATCCAAAAATTAATTGACGATTGCCTTAAGAAATTTAATGCTCAGGCGCCTGAAAATTCTGTACCTGAAATTGTGAACATCTACAAACAATTACTTTTATTGGATGAAAAAGATAGAACGCTTGCATATTGGAAGAAACAAAAAACAAAAGAAACTGAAAGCCTGCTTTTAGCTTGCTCGGGTTTATGGTTAGAAGCTTATGCCTCCGATTATATTGGTATTCCCGGGCAGGAAGCACAGCTTTTTGTACAAATTGTTAACCGTAATAAAAATGAAGTAAAATTAAACAGCGTTAATTATTTACAAACGGATACTACAACCGCACTTGTTTTAAAACCAAACGAGTTGTATACTTTTAAGCGTAAGGAAAAAATAGCATCAGATCTAGCATTCTCAAACCCTTATTGGTTAAATGATAAACATGACGTGGGTATTTATACTGTTAAAGATCCTTCGTTAATTGGTAAACCACAAAATGATGCGGCGCAAAAAATAGTATTTGATGTTACTATTTTGGGTCTTAATTTAAAAATAGCACGCGATCTTGTTTACAAATACACAGATCCTGTTAAAGGTGAGATCTATCGCCCCTTTGAGATTCTTCCCCCTGTAACAATTAATATTTCCGAAAAAGTATTTGTATTTAGCGATTCAAATCCTAAATCCGTTTTATTAACGGTAAAAGCAAATCAGAATAATTTTGAAGGTACTTTGCAATTAAAAGCAAACAATGGTGCAAGTGTACTCATTAAAAATCCAAATTTTAAATTAAAGAATAAAAATGATGAAGTAGTAATAGAAGCAAGTGTTACCTTAGGTAAAGATGCCGCAAATGGCAAGCTGGAGGCTTCTATAATATCTAATGGTAATTCATATAACAAAAGTATTAAGCACATTGAGTACGATCATATTCCTTACCAATTTATTTTGAGTGATGCCGAGGCAGGATTAATAAATGTTGATCTTAAAAAAACCGGACTAAATATTGGTTACATTCCGGGCGCGGGAGATGATGTACCTGCCAGTTTAAAACAAATTGGCTATAACGTTACTATGTTAACTGATGAATTATTGTTGAACGAAGATCTGTCAAAATACAATGCTATTGTTACAGGTATTAGGGCTTATAATACAAATGAGCGTTTGCAGATCCATTACAATAAACTAATGGATTTTGTAAAGAATGGTGGAAATTTAATTGTGCAGTACAATACCAATAATCGTATTGGCCCTGTTAAAGCAAATATTGGACCTTACCCTTTTACAATATCGAGAGACAGGGTAACAGACGAAAAAGCGGAAATGAAATTCAGTAATGAAAAACATTCTGCTTTAAATTTCCCAAATCAGATAACTGCAAAAGATTTTGATGGATGGATTCAAGAGCGTGGAATTTACTTTGCTTCTGAAATAGATAAACAATACGAAACTATTTTCTATATAAAAGATCCTGATGAAAAAGCCAGCGATGGAAGTTTAATAATTGGTAAGTATGGAAAAGGCAACTTTGTGTATACAGGTTTGGTTTTCTTTAGAGAGCTACCTGCGGGTATCCCGGGCGCTTATCGTTTATTTGTGAATCTGTTAAGTTTACCACAAAATAAATGATCCTTTAATGAAAAAGTGGAACAACGTATATGCAGTAGTAATTGGTGTTCTGGTTATTGTAATTGTTTTTCTTTATTTTTTTACACAATATTTTAAATGAGTATAATTGACTGGCTGGTTTTAAGCATCACGCTTTTATTCATAATACTTTATGGTATTTGGAAAAGTCGTGGTACAAGGAACATTGACGGTTATTTATTAGCAGATAGAAAATTGCCGTGGTACCATGTTGGTCTTTCTGTCATGGCAACGCAGGCCAGCGCTATTACATTTTTATCAGCGCCGGGGCAAGGATATAGTGATGGTTTACGTTTTGTGCAGTTTTATTTTGGTTTGCCGTTGGCCATGGTTGTTTTGTGTATCACTTTTATTCCTATGTTTAATAAGCTTAAAGTATTTACAGCTTATGAATTTCTTGAAAAGCGGTTTGATAACAAGACCCGTTCACTTACTGCATTTTTATTTTTATTGCAACGTGGTCTTTCAACAGGTATTACTATTTACGCTCCGGCCATTATTTTGTCTACTATTTTAGGAGTTGATATTTTTTACACCATATTGTTTAATGGTCTTATAGTAATTGTATACACCGTTTACGGCGGCACCAAAGCTGTTTCGCATACACAGGTATTACAAATGGCTATTATTTTTGGAGGCTTGTTCCTGGCAGCTTACATGGTGATCCATCTGCTTCCGGAGAATGTAAGTTTTACCGATGCTTTGCATATTGCAGGAAAGATGAACAAGTTGAATGCTATTGATACTACTTTTGATCTTAATAACCGTTACAATATCTGGTCAGGTATTATTGGTGGTTTCTTTTTACAGCTTTCTTATTTTGGTACCGATCAATCGCAGGTAGGTCGTTACTTAACCGGCAGTTCTGTTACGCAAAGTCGTTTAGGTTTAATTATGAATGGTTTAGTTAAGATCCCAATGCAGTTCTTTATTTTATTAATTGGTGTTTTAGTATTTACGTTTTACCAGTTTCATAAGGCACCTATCTTTTTTAATAAAGTAGAAGTAACGCAACTTGAGAATAGTATTTACAAGAATGATTTTAAGGAACTGGAAAAGAAATACGCACTTGCGCACACAGAAAAACAAACGCAGGTAGAGCAATTGGTAAATGCTATTCACTCTAAGGATGAAAAAATAATTGACGAAGCGCGAAACAATGTTCAGTTAGCTGATAAAAAAAATATTGAGATAAGAAAGGAAGTAACGGCTTTAATGAAAAAGAATAATTCAAAAGCAGATACGAATGATACAAATTACATTTTTTTGAGTTTCGTTACACAACAATTGCCTGTAGGAATAGTAGGTATTTTAATAGCTGTTATTTTTTTAGCGGCTATGGGTTCTACTGCCTCTGGTTTAAACTCATTAGCATCCACAACTATAGTGGATTTTTATATTCGCATCTTTAAAAAAGAAGGAAGCGATAAAAAATATTTATCTGCCTCGCGTTGGGCAACCGTTGCGTGGGGCGTATTTTGTATTGTTGTTGCTTTTTATGCTAGCAGGTTGGGCAATTTAATTGAAGCCGTAAATATTTTAGGCTCTTTGTTCTACGGTACTATTCTAGGGATCTTTTTAGTAGCCTTTTATATGAAACGGGTAGGAGGTGCTGCGGTATTTTATGCAGCTCTTATTGCAGAAGCATTTATTGTGTATGCATGGATCGTTGATCTTACAGCCTTCTTATGGTTGAATGTCATAGGCTGTTTGTTGGTGATGCTCTTTGCGTTTGGTATCCAGACGTTTTTAAATACTCGGACGCAAAAAGGGTAAAAAAAAGTCCCACAATATTTGTGAGACTTTTTAATTTTAAATTTTTCTTTTAAATTATTTTTTATTCTCTGCAATTAATTTTTTTGCTTGTGCTACATAAGAATCATCTTTCTCTTCAGTTGCAATTGTAACTACTTTCTCTGCAGTTGCAACAGCACCTTTTGCATCTTTTTGTTTTGCTTGTATCTTTGCTTTTAGCATTAATACCCAGTATGCTTTTGGGTTAGCGGCGTAAGCTTTATCAGCCCATTCTCCTGCAAGTTTAAGGTCTTTATCGTTATCGTAATAGTATGATGCAGCCTGGAAATATGGTCTGCTGTCTTTTACTATCGTTGCATCAATTGTTTTCATGATCTTGCTATCAATATCGGCAACTACATTAATTGGCACACGTGTTTTTTCCCAAACTAATTCAATTTTAACAGTGGTTGCTGTTATATCTGAAAAGTCAATTGAAAAGGTTTCAACTTTATCGTCGCCCATCGCTGCAGGTTTTACAACAAAACGTAACAATTCATTTTCTTTTTTGTATTCAGCTACATTTCCACCTAAAGTAAGGTCTTTGTATAGCATAATTTCCCAACTGTCTTTATTTGGTACTGTATATAACGCATAAGTTCCGGCTTTAACATCGTTACCTTCAACTTTTACATCTTCACCAAAAGTAATTTTGGTTGCGCCGTTTGCACCAGTGCGCCAAACTTTTCCAAAAGGTACTACATCGCCAAAAACTACGCGGCCTTTTGCGCTAGGGCGAGAATATTCAACTGTAATGTCAGACAAAGCAAAAGCTTGTTTAACTGTTTGTAATGGACTCGGAGCAGGCACTTTTAATTGTTGTGCATTTACGCTACCAATTGTTAGTGCTGTTAAAGCAACTGCTGTGGTAATAGATCTTAATTTTTGTAACATAGATTTTGAGTTTTGGTTTAAATTTTTTGGTGACCAAATATAAATATTAAAGTGGTAATAACAGGTTGTTAAACATTATTTATAGCTTATATCCTTGTAGAACAATGTTAAATCATACGCTTAATAATGTATCAACACTGCGGCAAAAAAATTAGCTTACCAGTTGCCGAAACCTCTATAAAGGTGGCTGGCATTTCTTATTTTAATGAATATCTCAAGCCCGCCTTTTCCTTTAGTTGTTCTTTGCAAGGTAGAGGTGTTTATATCATAAGAAACGCCAAACAGTATTTTTTTTACTTCGGCAAATGCATTTATCGCAAGCGCATCTTTAAATCTGTAATAGGCCCCGAATCCAATAGTGCTTGTTTTTTTAGCGCCGGTAATATATGACTCTGTGCCCGATTTATGTTGAAACATGGCGCCTAAAATAGCTTCAGTAGCCTTGCCCTGATATTGCACCATAAGTGATGGCGAGATTGAATTTACGCCATTAAAACAATAATTAAATGATTCGTATAAATTAAAGCGCATTAACAACCTTTCCTTACTGTTTTTATAGAAAGAATATTTTGGTTTATTTATATGTGCAACCGAAAAACCAAGTGTATTTGAGGGGTCGGTACTGGCAGTAAATTTTTTTCCATTCTTTTTATTAATTAAAGCTATGCCGGCTCCAAGATCTATGTTGGCAATTGTTTGCGCCCCTTTATTTTCGTTTGGCAAAGCTGCGTTATAGTTTAAACCATCAAACTGCGAACCCCATGTTTGATTGGGGTTTGATAAGGTTTTTTGCGTAAAACCAACTGCAATACCCGAAGTAAGGAACTGGTGTTTATTTATCCTTAATGAATAATTAATTGGTAAGCAGCCACTCGTTGTTGTTAATCTACCATCGCCTGATCTGTCATAACCAAAATTTAGTCCGGCTGAATAAAAGCCTTTGTATTCCTTACTATTGCTTGTTATCTGTCTATTAATAAAAGCAGAATAGGTAGTAAAGCCCTTTGTAAAAGCATTCCATTGAGACTTATATTGAAAGCCGGCCTCAAAAGAATTAATAACGCCAAATGCCGATGGATTGATCGTTTGAGGCGCAATAAAATATTGTGTCAGGTGAATATCCTGACAAAATATGTTCTTAACAAACAGTATAAAAATAATGAAATATGTTTTCTTTAGTTTCAATTTATCTTTTTAGTGTTACGTTTCCTTTTTTAATTACTTCTTCGCCATTTACGAGCGAGGCCTTTAATTGGTAAATAAAAACAGCATCATTTTGCATCACACCATTAAAGGTTCCATCCCAACAATTATTTTTATCTCCACTCTCAAAAACTTTTTCGCCCCAACGATTATAAAGCTGAATGTTCATAGAGGTTAAACAATTAGAATACACACACCAAAAATCATTAAAGCCATCGTTATTAGGGCTAAAAGCAGATGGAATAAATACATCTCCACAAATTATATCAACTTGCACTAAAACGGTGTTTGTAATAATACATCCCTGATTATCTGTAAGCGTAACCGAATAAACAGTTGTTCCGGTTGGCGTAATTGTATTTGTTTCACAATTAGCGCAAGTAATATCAGAAGACGCTGACCAGCTAAAAGGATTACCCGACGAGACATTTGCATGGATAACACTTGACGAACCATATATTATGATCGGTGGATCGGCGTATGGTGTTTGCGATTGCGGTGTGTAAACTGTAACCGCAAAAATGGTTGAAGAGTTACAAGGCGATATACCTGAACTTACGGTATAAGTATTGTTTGCCTGCGGCGATACCGCAATAACGTTTGTAGTTTCCCCTGTATTCCATGTATAGTCAAGGCCACCAGTTGCTGTAAGGGTTAACAAATTTCCTAAACACACGGTTGGAGTTCCAATAATAGTTAGTGTGGGCTGGATCAAAACATTTAAAAATACAGTTTCCGTATTAACGCAGCCATTAGCATCCTTGCCGGTTACACTATAGGTTGTTGGTACAACTGGGTTAACCGACTGTGAAGGAGTAAACACATTGTTACTCCAGGTGTAGGTTGTAGCTCCATTCGCATTCATTAGTGCGCTTTGGCCTGCGCAAATTACGCTAGGAGATATAATGCTTATTACCGGAAGACTATTAACAACAACGGTTGATATTGTTGACTGTTTGCACCCGTTTAGATCTTGACCAATAACAGTATACGTTGTAGTGGTTAAAGGATTAGCAATAACATTTGGTGACGTCGTTGCACTCAAAGCTGTAGGTGGAGCCCATGTATAACTAGTTGCACCAGCTACACTAATGGTTGTTGAGTTGCCATAGCAGATCGTGTGATCACTGATGGATAGGATGGGAAGCGGTTTAACTAATACACTCGCTGTAGCCGTATTTAAACAGCCTTTATTACTCTCGCCGGTAACAGTATAGGTTGTATTTGTCGGGGGGCTTGCGGTTACAGTTGCCCCGTTGGCACTACTAAGCGTTCCCGCGGGAGCCCATGTGTATGATACGCCGCCATTCACTGACAAGAGTGCATTTGTTCCGAAGCACATTGTATTGCTTGTAGTTGCTAATGTAGGCAGCGGGTTAACCACTAATGATATTGTGTTGGTTTTGTAACAGCCACTCGCATCCTGACCTGTAATACTGTAAACGGTTGTAACCGATGGGTTAGCTACTACAGTGGCCCCGTTTGGGGTATTTAAGGTTCCTGCAGGTGTCCACGTGTAATTAAGTGATCCACTTGCTGTAATAGTAGAGCTTTGTAAATTGCAGATAACACTGCTCGCCGCAGTAACATTTAATGGTGGGATCGCTATTACAGAACCATTTAGCGTTGCAGATGTTGTACATGTAAAACTGCCATTTGAAAATAATGCCGTTGCTGTATAAATTCCTGTACCTGAAGTAAGAATAGAATTTATTGTTGGATTTTGTAGTCCTGAAGTATACGATCCGGGCCCACTCCAGGAATAGGATACTGCCGAAGTTGCGTTTGAAGTTAAAGGTACATTAAATCCTGAACAAACAGTAAAATCTGGAGAAACGGCTACTGTGTTAGTTCCAACAACACTTAAAGAATTTGTAGTGTTAGTCGTGCAACTTACAGTTCCCATTGTGAACAAGGTAGTTGTTGTGTAAATTCCAGAACCGTTAGTTTGAATATTTGGTATAGAAGTTGTTGCGCCCGTAGCAGAAAAACTATTTGGCCCTGCCCATGTATAAGAAACAGCACCTACCGCAGCCGCTGTAAAATTAGCGGTAGCGTTTTGGCAGATATTTGCAGGATATGTAATAGCAGTTGTTGGTGTGGCAACCACCGAAACGTTAGCCACGGCATTTGTAGTACAGGTTAAAACGCCATCTGTAAATAAAGCAACAGCCGTATAATTACCCGCCGATGATGGAAGTACAGAAGTAACTGTTGGATTTTGAACGCCTGAAGTGTAGCTACCCGGCCCTGTCCATGAATAAGAAAAAGCGGGTGCGGCACTTGACGTTAAGTTGACATTTGATCCCTGACATACTGTAAAGTTTGGAGTAACAGCTACTGTGTTCGTTGTTACCACACTCATAGAAGCGGTGTTAGAAGTAGAGCAGGTAACCGCACCAATGGAGAACGTTGTTGTTGCTGTGTAAATACCCGAAGCAACGGGTTGCACGTTTACAATGTTTGTCGAAGCGCTTGTTGAAGTAAAGGCATTTGGCCCTGCCCAATTAAATCCGGTTGCTCCTGTTGCTGCCATTGTCAAATTTATATTTGAATTCTGACACGTGTGTGTAGGAACAGTTAAAGTAACCGGCGAAGTGGCAACCACCGAAACGTTAGCCGCGGCATTTGTAGTACAGGTTAAAACCCCATCGGTAAAATAAGCTGTAGCGGTATAATTACCTGCAGATGACGGCAGCACGGAAGTGACAGTTGGATTTTGAACGCCTGAGGTGTAAGTACCCGGCCCGGCCCACGAATAAGAAAAAGCGGGTGCGGCACTTGACGTTAAGTTGACATTTGATCCCTGACATACCGTAAAGTTTGGAGTAACAGCTACTGTGTTCGTTGTTACCACACTCATAGAAGCGGTGTTAGAAGTGGAGCAGGTAACCGCACCAATGGAGAACGTTGTTGTTGCTGTGTAAATACCCGAAGCAACGGGTTGCACGTTTACAATGTTTGTAGAAGCGCTTGTTGAAGTAAAAGCATTTGGCCCTGCCCAATTAAATCCGGTTGCTCCTGTTGCTGCCATTGTCAAATTTATATTTGAATTCTGACACGTGTGCGTAGGAACAGTTAAAGTAACCGGCGAAGTGGCAACCACCGAAACGTTAGCCACAGCATTTGTGGTACAGGTTAAAACGCCATCTGTAAATAAAGCAACAGCGGTATAATTACCCGCCGATGATGGAAGTACTGAAGTAACTGTTGGATTTTGAACGCCTGAGGTGTAAGTACCCGGCCCTGTCCATGAATAAGAAAAAGCGGGTGAGGCACTTGACGTTAAGTTGACATTTGATCCCTGACATACTGTAAAGTTTGGAGTAACAGCTACTGTGTTTGTTGTTACAACACTCATAGACGCTGTGTTTGTTGTTGAACAGGTAAATGTGCCAATAGCGAATGTGGCCGTTGCAGTATAAACACCCGAAGCAACGGGTTGCACATTTACAATATTTGTTGTTGCGTTTGTTGCATTAAAAGCATTTGGTCCTGACCAGTTAAAGGCGGTTGCGCCAATTGCACCCATGCCCATAATTATATTTGAATTCTGGCATGTATGTGAAGGAATGGTCAATATAACGGGAGAAGTAGCAACCACTGAAACACTTGAAACTGCAGATGTGGTGCAGGTTAAGGAACCATTTGTAAAATATGCTGTGGCAGTGTAATTACCTGCATTTGTGGGACTAACTGCCGCTACCACTGTATTTTGGGCAGATGAAGCAAAGGCACCCGGTCCGTTCCATGAATAAGAAACCGCGCCAACGGCATTGGAGACCAGATTTAAATTTGATCCCTGGCACAAAGTAAAGTTTGGAGTAACCGCAACTGCACTGGTTGTAACTACGCTTACTTGAACGGTATTTGTTTTTGGACATGTAATACCATTAAAATTAATATTCGAACTTACCGTGTAATTCCCCGAGGCGCTTGGCTGAATAGTATTGATGATCGGATTTTGCACAGAGGATGAATAAGCGCCCGGCCCCGTCCAAGCATAAGCAGTGGCAGTTGGCATAGAGGAAGTTAAATTTACCGTACCGTTCATGCATACGTTGGTATTTGAGCTAACGGTAATTGAATGATTTGGTGCAACGTTTACCTGTGTGGTTTGTGTACCGGTACAACCGTTGGTATAACTTGCTGCTACGGTAAATGTACCTATGTTTGGCGTGGTAACATTTGGGTAGGCAATAGATGTTGTTGCAAAAGAAGTTGTAGGTGCTGAAGGACCTGTAACATTAAATGTGCCTGAGCCCGCAGGGTTTAGGGTAAAGGTTGCATTAGATCCATAACAATAATTTGTTGGCGTAGTAATTGAAATGGGGATGATTGGATTGATAGTGAGTGTAAAAGTAGTTTGATCAGCAATTGGAACAGCGGAAGTATTTAACCCCTGTGCCTGAACAGTGTATACCTGATTAACCAAAGAACTAACCGTGAACGAAGGACTTGTTTGTACAATAGCTCCGGGATAAAGTGTGTATGTTCCGCTAGTTGCGTTAACCCAGGTTCCGGTAAAAACAGCTAACTGTCCGGGACATGCCGTTAGGTTTGGGTATAATAATGGGTTACACGACATGCCTGCTGTACCTGTATTAGCAAATGAAACGGGCGTATTTACGCCACTTGGATTGGTAATTAAAACAATAAATTGTTGTCCTTGCACAACAGGAATTGACGGTTGAAAATTACATGGCGAAGCTCCAAAAGGAACCGTTCCCATGCCCGTACCACCAGAGCCAGTGCAATTCCAGTTACAAGCAACAGGAGGCAATGTATTGGCAAAAATATCATTACAAGCTGTTGGTGAATAGGGCCACATGATCCAGTCATAATTTCCTGCTTGTGGAAATGCTGAACCAAACGCCCCAAAAGAAAAGCCCAAATTTCCGGAGGAAGTAATGTTTATCATTAACCACTGAGGATTAGCAACATTGGTAAACATGCAACCCGCATTAACGGCTTGTGGATTGCCAAATGGGTTACTTACTGTTAAACCAGGGGTTAAGCCTGTTCCGGCACTCGCCGAAAAACTAAAAAGAGAATTAGTGCAAAGATTTTGAGTATTGGCACAGGCAGCCGGATTTTGAGAATAAAAAATATTCCTTGATCCTAGTACCAAAAGACTGATAATGAATATTTTAAAGACTGTTTTGTTCATTAATATGAAAGCCTGATCTATCCTAAACGTTTTTTTAAAATATGCAAAATCTGAAGAAAACAAATTTATGAAATTTATTGATTTGGAGGTTATTTTCGCTAGGTAAAACAACGGATTTACTCAATAAGATAATGTTATTTTTAAAAATACCCAGATAAGGGTATAAAAAAAATCTCAATTTATTGAGATTTTCTTAAAGCGGATGATCTTAAAATGCTTTGTTTATTCCTATCATCCATCTAAATTGCAGATAATCTTTTTCTGCGTAAGGTAAACGGTTAATAAAAAAGGGACAGTCAAAACGTATGGTTAAAGGTTTAATATTGTATAGCTGTCCCCATCTAACAATGCTCAAAGTTGTGCCTACACCGGCATCTACCATTATATCGCTCATTACGTTTGCAGAATTTGCTTTATTAGTATTAATGATACCGGCATCGCCAAAAATATAAGGTTGTAGTTTAATACTGTTCTTTAAGAATTTAGGATTAATAAATTTAAACAACTCTCCAAATTCAATTTCGGTATTAAATGCAGCACCGGTAGCGCCTTTATAATTGTAGCTAAAAGAACCATCTGCATTTTTTTGTGCCAGCAAATAACCAGAGTAACCTCTCAAATTTAATCCGCCACCGGCAGTAAAGTGATTGGTAACATTACCATAGTTACCCCAATCCGGTGGAATGAAACCCATTGAACGGGTATATTTATTATCCATTAATTCCTCGTTATTTGCCCCGGCAACATATAGCATTGATTCGGATGGCAAGCTATTACCAAAGCCTATTTGCGCAAATAATCTTGTGTTAATATTTATTTTTCCAAGATCATTTCTATTCACGGTACTCATAGTTGCCGCAGAATAGTCATAATCGTTTGTAAATGCGGCGGTACGTAAGTTCATTAAAATAGTGCCAGTGCCTCTTTTGTACTTGTAATTATGCTCCAGGCCCACGTGTAAGGCAGAGTTTAATTTTTGATAACCCCATTCTTTATCGTTTATTAAATACACCATGTCTTGCGGTACATCTCTTAACATGGCCTTTAAATGGGTGTAAATTCGCGTTTTATTATTGTTACTTTTTTTCTCAAAACCAATTGTAGCGCCATCTAAACCATCCAAAGATTTTAATTGCAGATACACATTTGATTTTTTAATGTACCTGTTCAACGATGTTTTGTAATCGAATAAGAAAGAAAGTTTATGAAAATCATTTATTCTTACAGTACTGTCTAAATACGCTTGGCCTAAACCGGAGCTTAACCAAAAGCCCAATTCAAAAACATGTTTTGTGAAAAGATAATCACCCGACAGAACGGCACCTGCTTTTACACCATCATAACCATTGTACCATATGCCGGGCCTAATGCGCATATCATATTTTTTCCAGTTTGGCGGATTATACACATGAGAATCAAAACGAATATTTATATAACCGTGTTTTACGTTGTTGGTCATATCAACATCTGCTAACCTGTAGGAAGGATCAAGAATTACATTTTTAATTTTGGTTCCAATATTTAAAGTTGCAGTATATGTTGGCTTTAACTTTGGTCCCCAGCCTATCCAGCGGGGTAGAGTAGTAGCACCGGTTGGTTTTTCGAACCAGGTATTTGGAATATAATAATGTCTTGCCGAATCGTTTTTATCGATCACCACAAAATCAAGCGGCATTTGCATGGTACCTTTACGTTTAAAAGTAATTTCGTACACATCGTTTTTTTTGCGCTTTACTTTTCCAATTTTATAATCAACAGTTTTTGTGGTCTCTAACCACTGATCAAAGAACCAATTCAGATCAACACCGGTGAAACCAATGATCGAATTTCTGAAATCTTCGGGATAGGGGTGACAAAATTTCCATTGCTTAAAATAATGTTGCATAGCTTTATCAAAGAATGACCGGCCTAACACATATTCTAAATTTTTAAGCATGGCCGCAGTCTTCGTGTAAACCTGACCATAGCCACCACCATGCCTTATTCCACCATTAAAATCATCGCTGTGCGTGTTTAAAGGAAGTTCTTCATTACGTACTACAGCATTGGTATAAAACGATGTGTAGATCTCGTCATCTAATACTTTAACCGGTTCGGTAAATTTATCAATGTAATTACTTTTTGGTTTTGGTTCCAGCATTATTGGACCATCAATATATTGATAAGTATCTGCCGTATAAAACTGAGTAAGCCCTTCATCCATCCAGGCGCGATAATTCTCATTACTTCCAACCATTCCCTGAAACCAGTTATGTGTCATCTCATGAATGATCAACGAACGGTAACTTGGGTCAAACCCGCCGCAAAGCGTTAGCATAGGGTATTCCATGCCATCCTGTGCATCGGCAATGATCATTTTTGGATGGTGATACGGACCAATATTATACGAATTCACTTCCATGATCTTTGCGGTATACTTCGAACAGTTATACCAGCCCGCGGCATGTGGTTCCTGCACCAGAGCAATACAACGCACGCCATCCCAGTTGGTCTCGCCAATACGATATGTTGGATCGGCGGTAAAAGCACAGTCATGCACATTCATGGCAGAGAATTTCCAGGTTTTTTTTGTCCCATCTTTTTTAATAACAACTGATGGAGGGGAGTTAAAAGGTTTTTGAAGAAAATTACTAATGTCTAATTTTTTGCGCAGTGAATCGGGTAACATTTCCTGTTCATTTAGCATAGTGCCCGTGCCGTCTACAATATAATTGTTTGGCATGGTCATCTCTACATTAAAAGAACCAAAATCGCCATAAAATTCATGATCCATATGCTGATCGGTGTTCCAGCCAAACTTAGAATCGATAACGGTTACACGGGGATACCAATGTACTATATCATAATGCTTATTACCAAAAGCATTAAATAATTTCATACGGTTACGAATTGCTTCTTTATCAAAATAGGTTTTAAAGTCAATTACCATAGTAAGCGATTCGCCCGACTTTAGAGGTTTTGGGAAATACACCTTTAATATAGTATTGTCAAGTTCTGTTTTGAGATCTTGTCCATTCAAAGTGATTTTTTCTACTTGCGTTCCAAGATCTTGTTCGCGGTATTTTCCAAACTTTAAAGTGTAATCGTTGTTCTTATACAGATTGGCGCAATAAGAATTTTTAGTTTGTGCATTACTGTATAAATGAAAATACACAAAAGAAATATCGTAGGGCGAGTTGTTCCAATAGGTTAATTCCTCGTTACCGGTTAAAATATCTGTGCTATCGTTTACCTCGGCTTTAATAGTGTAGTGAACATCTTGTTGCCAATACCCTTCAAAAGGTTTGCGGTTCTTCCAGTACAAGGGATTATTAACCGAGCGGTAATCAATATACTCATTTTGAGAAGAAAGAACAGCAGGCAAGAAGGCAATTAGATTTAAAAGGAAGAATTTATTAAGAGAAAAGCGCATAATTATAATATAAACCAATGATAAATGTAGGCATTAAACCCATAATTTATAAAAATCGTTAATAAAAATACAATTTGGGGAAAACTGTCGCGCATATTTTAGTTAAAATACCCACTGGCACAGGCTTTGCAGTAATAAAGTTGTAAACAAATTGAAGTTAATAGAAATGTCGATAAAAGATGTAACTTTGCCGACCAAATTACGGTATAAGCCGTTAAATTGAAACAATGAAAAGTTTAAAATACATTGCACTTTTGTTCCTTAGCCTGCACTACTGCTATGCTCAACAGGTAACTATACACTTTAAGGGTAAGATCTATACTGAGAAGAATTCGTCTATTGGCGGTGCTAATATCAATGTGGTTCAGGATGAATTTTTACCAAGTTCAACCCAGGCAGACGCTGATGGTAATTATAATCTTTATTTACCCTTGAACAGGGAGTTTGACATCACTGTTTCAAAAGAAGGTTATGTACAAAAGAAATATTTTATAAGCACAAAAGGCATTAAAGAAGACCAAAAACTTGCTAAATTCCCTGATTATGTGGCCGATGTAGTGTTGTTTACCCGCGTTGAAGGCGTTGATTATTCCTTATTTGACCAGCCAATTAATAAATATTCATATAATCCTAAAAATCACAATATGGATTATGATGAAAAATATTTAAAAGAGATGAAGTTGGCTATGAAAGCGATTCAACAGGCAGAACGTGATGCCGAAAAAGCTGAAAAAGAGAAAAAAATAGCGGAGAGAAAATTGGCAGCACAATCAAAAGTTGGTTATATCCCTCAAAGACAAGTGGCAGTAACTACTCCAATTCAGAGCCAAAACGATAAAACAATTGTTATTTCAAATACAGTTATTAATAAAAAGGCACAAAGTGCTGAGGTTGTAGCACTTTTGGCTAAATATCAACCCGGTGTTACCGAAGAGATCATTCAGGGTAAGAATGTTTATATCATTCAACGCGTTTTAGTAAAAGAAGAAGAGGTTTGGATCTATCAAAAGAAAGTATTTACCTGGGGTGGAGTAGCCTGTTTTAGAGACAATCAATCTATTACCGAAGGTATTTTTGAGCAGGAAACTTCAGCAAATTATAACAACTTTACAGGTACCGCAATTTCATCTAAATAAGCAGTTTTTGTTGGGTCATTTAGGTCCTATAAAAATTATGGCTTTTTTTACAAAAAAAATCACCATTTCTTGGTGATTTTTCGATTATTTCTATATCTTTGCACCCCAATTAAAAATTAAATAAATTAAACAATGGAAAAACGTTATGAGACGGTCTTCATTTTAACTCCCGTTTTGTCTGATGATCAGGCAAAGGAGGCCGCGAAGAAAATTAAAAAAACCATTACCGACTTAGGTGGTAAAGTGGTTAACGAAGAGAACTGGGGCCTAAAGAAATTGGCTTACCCG
>JAEUTO010000012.1 GCA_016787785.1 Bacteroidia bacterium
GCAAAAGCAAAGGCAGAGAAAGAAGCAGCGGATAAGATAGCTGCAGAAAATGCTGCAAAAGAAAAAGCAGCCGCTGAGGCCGCTGCAAAAGCAAAAGCTGAAAAAGAACTGGCAGAAAAATCCGCCAAAGAAAAAGCAGATGCCGAGGCCGCAGCAAAAGCAAAAGCAGAGAAAGAAGCAGCGGATAAGATAGCTGCAGAAAATGCTGCAAAAGAAAAAGCAGCCGCTGATGCCGCTGCAAAAGCAAAAGCTGAAAAAGAACTGGCAGAAAAATCCGCCAAAGAAAAAGCAGATGCAGAAGCAGCTGCAAAAGCAAAAGCAGAGAAAGAAGCAGCGGATAAGATAGCTGCAGAAAATGCTGCAAAAGAAAAAGCAGCCGCTGAGACCGCTGCAAAAGCAAAAGCTGAAAAAGAACTGGCAGAAAAATCGGCCAAAGAAAAAGCAGATGCAGAAGCAGCTGCAAAAGCAAAAGCAGAGAAAGAAGCAGCCGATAAAGTAGCGGCAGAAAAAGCAGCTGCTGATAAGATCGCCGCAGAAAAAGCCGCTAAAGATAAAGCGGCATCTGATAAATTAGCAGCAGAAAAAGCAGCCGCGGAAAAAGATAAAGCAGACCAACTTGCAAAAGAAAAAGCGGCTGCAGAAAAAGCAAAATTAAAAGCTCAAAAAGAAAAAGAAGCTGCAGAAAAAGATAAAGCAGAACAATTAGCATTAGAAAAAGCAGCCGAAGAAAAAGCAAAATTGAAAGCCCAAAAAGAAAAAGAAGCGGCGGAAAAAGAAAAGGCAGAGCAATTGGCTAAAGATAAAGCAGCAGAAGCTGAACGTCTGGCTAAAGAAAAAGCTGCTGAAGAAGAAAAACTTAAAGCTAAAGAAAGCGAAGGAACAACCAACGGACAAATTGGTCATAAAGAAGCTAAACACAGCATTGCAACGCCGATTGGAAAAGATCTACATAAAGAAGCTGTTGTAAAAGCAGATGGTTACTTTAAAATGAAACGCTACGAAGAGGCGAAAGGTGCTTATGAAGAGGCGCTTCAAATGAAACCGGATGACGCATATTCCAAAGGAAAGTTAGAGCAGATAGCGAAATTATTGGCACCAAAATAATTTTAAACCAATATGAAGAAAAGGCATTTTTTGTTCCTTCTAATATTAACTGCGAGCCTTTCAGGACGGGCACAAAACTGGATGCTAAAATTAAGCAGTACGGTTGAACTTCGAGCCTGGCGTTTAACAAGCACAGCCGAAAAATCTGAAAAAGCACTTAGTGGCGCCACGATCAAACTTTACAAGGGCAATACACAAGTTAGCGAAACTTCCAGCAATGCAAAAGGTGATTTTGTAATAGATGTTCCCGCGGGCGGCGAATTTGTACTTACTATTTCTTTTCCAGGTTGTAATACAAAAAAATTCTTTGTTTCAACAAGTGATGTTCCTGAAAATGTTGGAAAAGACAGTTACAAACCAACCGTTAATATCAGCGGGTTCCTTATGTCAAAACCGCTTAAAGGTGTTGATTATATTGGACTGAACGAGCCTTTGGTAAAAGTTGAATACAAAGCAAAAGGACAAAATTTTGATAAGGATGAATCGGTTACAAACAATGGTTTGAACATTCTCTCAAAAATATATGATGCAGAAACTTCTTTGATACAAAAATTTTGCGCACTAAATAAAGCAGGCGACGATGCGTTAAAAAAGCATAACTGCCCTACGGCAAAAGAAAATTACGAAAAAGCAATCCACATGCTTCCGGGCGAACAATACCCTATAGACCAATTAGCAAAGGCGGAATTGTGTTTAAAAAATAAAAAGGCGGAAGCAGAAGCAACTGCACAAGAAGCTGCGGCAAAAGCTGAGGCCGCCAAGATCGCAAACGATAAAGCCGTAGCAGAAAAAATAGCAAAAGATAAAGAACAATTTAATAAAACCTCAAACGATAAAATTGCTAAAGAAAAAGAGCTGGCAACTAAAGATCAAAAAAACACTAACCTTGCTCAGAAATCTGAACCGGGAAAAATAAAAGCAAACGAAACCGAAAATTCAGTAAGTCAGGGAAATATTAAAAAAGGTCACTCCAATCACAGTATAGCTGAACCTATTGGTAAAGATCTGCATAAAGAACTTGTAACAAAAGCCGATGGTTATTATAAAATGAAACGTTACAGTGAGGCTAAAACGGCCTATGAAGAAGCGCTTCAAATGAAACCGGACGATGTTTACTCTAAAGGGAGATTAGACCAGATCTCAAAGTTAATGGCACCTAAATAACTTTGTTTTTTGGCTATTATTTTTTAACTTAGATTGTCCTTTTTGTTCTTAGGAAAATTTCCTTTTTCTTGTTCTATAATTTTAAAGACAATTGATGAAAAAAATTACTTCATTTATTTTTATTTGCCTGCACGTATTTTACGTAAATACCATTTATGCTCAAATATGCAATGCAGCAGGCAATGTCGTAATTTTTTCAAATTACGATGGAAGCCGCGAAACAGTTGCCGGCCGTTTAAATATAAATGTTGATGTAAATATTCCTAATTTAAAAATTGGCATTTGCAGCTACGAACGTGTAACCGTAAACATTGGCGGTGCCTTTGCGGGAAATGTTACACAGGTAATTTACGCGGGCTATAATGGCACAGTTAATTGCAATTGTTATTGGCCCTCTACCCCTGCAGGTTGTATGGTTACTACAACAATAACCGGTGTTGCGGCAGGAATAATTTCTTATGTAGTTTACCCTCCCGCCACAGTAAATGATCCAAATGGCTGGCCAAACATTCTTTGCGCTTATCAATGTGCCAGTGGCAACCAGGGAGGTTGTAATACCGCTGGACAAGTTGTTGGATATTTTATGTCGGCGTTTGGTGGCGGCAACACTTTTAGAGCGCACGAAACGCAATATAATTGTTGGGCCGGTGCAACAAAAAACATTTCAACAAGTGGTAATTGCTGCCAGAATACTTTACCCATTGAATTACTATATTTTAAAACAACTTGTAAGAATCAGGGTAAGAGATCTTTTGACTGGGCAACCGAGAGTGAGACCAATAACGGTTATTATACCATTGAAGGAAGCACGAATGCTTTGCAGTGGAATATAATAACGCAAATGAACGGAGCAGGAAAATCAACTTCAAAAAAAATTTACAACGCTGTAAGCGATCAAATTAAAGACTATACCTATTTCAGGTTAAAGCAAACAGATCTAGACGGGCAATCAAAATACTCGCCTATTGTTTTTAGCGATTGTAAGAACGATGAAGTGCCCACGTTGCATGTTTCATCTAAGGGTGAAGGGAAATTTAATGTGTTCTTTAACGGTTTTGAGAATGAAACTGTTGAAGTTACTTTTACTGACCTGTTAGGAAACGTTATTTCTAAAAAATTTATTGATACCGGTATATCTAGCGAAGAAATTTTTTCTTTAGAAAATTTTGCAAGCGGTGTTTACATTATATCCGTTAAATCATCCAAACAAACCGTTTCGGAAAAATTGATCAAAGATCTTTGATCATAAACTTAATTGCTATTTGCTTGTTATATGATTAAACTCACATGTGTGAGAAACTACTTTATTTAATATTTAACTATGAAACGTACAGCTAAAGCATATTGGGAAGGCACCTTAAAGGATGGTAAAGGCACATTAACATCCCAAAGCGGAATTTTAAACAACACGAATTATAATTTTAAAACCCGTTTTGAAGGAGAGCCTGGAACCAATCCTGAAGAATTATTAGCCGCGGCCCATGCTGGCTGTTTTACCATGTCGGTTAGCGCCATGATCACTAAAAAAGGCATCACTCCCCTTTCACTGCAGACTGAAGCAACGGTTACCATGGAAGACCTAAAAATAACGGGAGTGCATTTACAAATTACGGGAAATGTTCCAGGCTTAACATTGGATGAGTTTAAAGCCATCACAAAAGATGCAGAACAAAGTTGTGTTATCTCAAAGGCTTTAGCGGTGCCCATTACGTCTGAAGCCAATTTTTATGTAGAAGACCTTCCCTAGCCAAGTTTTTCACCTACAAAATGTTAATAATTGAAAAAAAGCCGATTCAAAAAGGGTCTTTCATGCTATAGCTTTATTATTACTAAACAATCTCCAAATGATGAAGCAAAACCAAAAAGGAACTAAAGCTGTTCCGAAAACAAAAGAAGAAAAAGTTTCTGTTGAAATAACTAATTCTGCTAAGTCAAATAATAAAACCGCAAAGGGTATTTTACCTTCAGCATTCAATAATAAAGACCCTGAAAATAACCTGGTCTTTTTATATTGGTAGATCTCAAAAACAATTAAGCAGCCTGAGCGTGGTGAACAGTATATTTATACGGTGTCCTGATCTCCGCTTCTTTAAATGATTCTCTTATAGAATTAAAGATCTGCTTTGTTTCGCTTAATTTATTCTCAAAAATTGTCTTATGTCTGTATGTAAACCTTACAGCAAGATATTCATTCAAGAGCCAGTTTGTGCCTTCAATGGCTTCCATATGTCTTTCCAGACTTTTTAAGGGGCGCAACAATTTTAAAACTTCTCTCGAATAAGCCATAAACTGTATGTAAGCATAAGCCCCGCCATGTTCATTTTCGTATTTAATGTTCTCGATCATATTAAAATACGTTTCCATTTTTTTTGGTGTTTTCATATTCTTTCTTTTTTATAATACGAATTTACTACATAAAGTAGTCACACTTTGCTACGATTTATAGTATTAACAAATACTGCAAATATGCCGCATTTTTATACCTTTACTGTATGAGAAAATTTGCACTTGCAATACACGGAGGCGCCGGAACTATTTTACGTTCGAGCATGACTGCCGAAAAAGAACTGGCTTATAAACAAGCATTGGAAGACGCGATCATAGCCGGCGAAAGTCTTTTAATAAAAGGCGGCCGTAGCATGGATGCCGTTGAAGCCGCCATTCGTTCACTGGAAAACAACCCTCTTTTTAACGCCGGTAAAGGCGCGGTGTTTACAAATGATGGTAAACACGAAATGGATGCTTCCATCATGAATGGAAAAGATCTTATGGCGGGTGCAGTTGCAAGCGTGCAAAATATTAAAAACCCCATTAGCCTTGCAAGAGCTGTTATGGAGAAATCGGAGCATGTATTTATGGCCGGCATAGGTGCGCAAGAATTCGCAAAAAAAATAAATGCAGAGTTTATGCCCGACGATTATTTTTTCGTGCAACAACGTTTTGATCAATTACAAGAAGCAAAAAAAGAAGATAAAATGATCCTCGATCATACAGTTGACAAGGAGAAGAAATTCGGGACTGTTGGCGCTGTGGCAATAGATCAACATGGTAATTTAGCCGCAGGCACAAGCACTGGCGGCATGACCAACAAAAAACATGGTCGTGTTGGCGACACACCGGTTATTGGCTCGGGTACTTATGCAAATAATAAAACCTGCGCTATTTCGTGTACCGGCCATGGCGAATTTTTTCTTCGTGCGGTGGTTGCGTATGATATTTCCTGCCTAATGGAATATAAAGGCCTTTCACTAAAAAAAGCCTGCGATATTGTGGTAATGGATAAATTGGTGAAGATAGGTGGCGAAGGCGGACTTATTGCTTTAGACGCAAAAGGAAATATTGAATTACCTTTTAATTCAGAAGGTATGTATCGCGCTTCTAAAAAAGAAGGCGAAGAATTATTTATCGGAATTTATAAGGATTAATTCTTATTCAGATATTTTAACCGGACGTGTATGAAAGGTCAGTCGCTTGGTCTTTAGATCAAAGTGGTCTCCAAAGGACATTACATGTATTGTTAAATTTTCAATAGATACAGGTTCTCCCATTTCTACTTCAAAAATATTTGTTCGGCGCATATGCGTTCCATCCACTAAAATTACAAGGCCCGAACCAATAGCTTCCATATCGTTGCCATCTTTAATCAATAAACCAGTATCCTCTCCCAAACCAATTCCCAAATTAATCGGATTACTGGCGCAGGCATACATTAAACGGCCAATGCGACCACGTTGTACAAAATGTGTATCAATAATTACATTATTAATAAAACCTAAACCGCCGGTAATTTTAACTTCGCCTTTTAATAAAGCTTCACTGCTACTTCCCTGGTAGATCATATTATTAGAGCTTGCGGCAGCGCCTGCAGAAGTTCCCGCAATAATAAAATTCTCATTCTCGTAACGATCCAGGAGCATGTGATGAAAAGCTGTACCTCCATAAATAGAAGTTAGTTTTAACTGATCTCCTCCTGTAAAAATAACCACATCCGCTTTTTTTAATCGCTCAATATTTTCGGGTGCGTTGGCATCTTCACGTGTGCGTATGTCTAAAATTGCAACGTCCTGCATGTTCAACGATTGAAATGCATTCACATATTCGGTGCCAACTTCTTGCGGTATACTGCTGGCCGTTGTAATAACCTCAATACGCGACAGATTTTGTTTTGCAGATTCTGTGCTGATCCTTTTTAAGATCCCACGTTCAAAAAACTTAAGGTTTAACGGTACATCTGCCTGCGCAACAAAATGACTTCCTTTATCAACCGAACCGCCAATTATAATTAGTTTGCCTTTTGGTGCACTCATTTAGTTTTTGTTTTAGCCAAAACTAGCGTATTTATTAAACAATCTAACGCCAATTGTGTTTCATTTATCATGTTATTTTAAACACGCTATTGTTTAAATAAAAAACAAATAGTACTTTCAAACAAATTGCTAAATTAAAGTTAATGAAGATTATTGAAACAAAAGCGCTGAGAGGCCCTAATTACTGGTCAAATTACAGAAAAAAACTAATTGTTATGAAGCTCGATCTTGAAGAGCTTGAACAATCGCCTACCAATAAAATACCCGGTTTTTTAGAGAGGCTTGAAAAAATGATCCCAACCATGGCCTCGCACCGCTGCTCTAAGAACCACGCCGGTGGCTTCTTTGAGCGTGTTAAAGAAGGCACCTGGATGGGCCATGTTATTGAACATATTGCTTTAGAAATACAATCACTTGCCGGTATGGAATGTGGTTTTGGACGCACACGAGGCACAGGTAAAGAAGGCGTATATAATGTTGTGTTCTCATATATGGAAGAAAAGGTTGGTCTTTATGCAGCCAAAGCCTCTGTAGCTATTGCCGAAGCCCTTATTGCTTCCAAAGAATATGATCTTAGTGCCGATGTAAAAACAATGCGCGAACTGCGCGAGCGCGAGCGTTTAGGGCCAAGTACCGGCTCAATAGTGGATGAGGCTGTTGCACGTAATATTCCCTTTATTCGATTAAATGGCGAGTCGTTGGTACAACTAGGATACGGAAAGAACCAGGTACGTTTTAGAGCAACCATGACCGACCGAACAAGTTCTATTGCAGTTGATCTTGCTAGTAATAAAGATGAAACAAAGCGTATGCTTGCTGAAGCTGCCATCCCTGTTGCAAAAGGCATGTGCATTTCTTCAATTGAAGAAGTAGCAGAAGTTATTGAAAAAGTAAAATTCCCTTTAGTGTTTAAACCTTTGGACGGCAATCACGGTAAAGGTGCATCTATAAATGTAAAAACAGAGGCAGAAGCAATTGAAGCTTTTCATCATGCAAAAAAATACTCTCGCAGAATTATTGTAGAAAAATTTATTTCCGGATTCGATTTTCGCGTACTAGTGATCAATCACCGTTTTATTGCAGCAGCATTGCGTGAGCCCGCACATGTGATCGGCGATGGAAAATCAACAATTCAACAATTGATCGATCTTGAAAATAAAGATCCAAGAAGGGGCTACGGGCATGAGAATGTATTAACTGAAATAAGTATCGATAAGGAAACACATGATCAACTGGCAAAATTTAATTATACTTTGGATACCGTTCTTAAAAAAGATGAACAATGTTATTTAAAAGGTACCGCTAATCTAAGTACCGGTGGCACTTCTACCGATGTTACGGATATCATGCATCCTACAAATATTTTTATTTGCGAACGTATCTCACGTGTAATTGGTTTGGATATTTGTGGTATTGATATCATGGCGCAGAATTTAAGCGAGCCGCTGGAAACTTCGGGCGGCGTAGTTTTAGAAGTTAATGCAGCTCCAGGTTTCAGGATGCATTTAGCACCTGCGAAAGGGTTGCCTAGAAATGTGGCTGCGCCCGTAATTGATATGCTATATCCTCCCGGCAAAGATTGCAGGATACCGATCATTGCAATTACCGGAACAAATGGCAAAACTACCACTACACGTTTAATTGCGCACATCGTAAAAAATAACGGTTACCGTGTTGGGTTTACTACATCGGATGGTATTTACGTTCAAAACTCTATGCTAACAAAAGGCGATACCACCGGACCCATTAGTGCCGAATTTATTTTAAAAGATCCTACTGTTGAGTTTGCTGTGTTGGAAACCGCCCGTGGCGGCATTCTTCGCTCAGGCTTAGGATTTGGAAGATGCGATGTGGCCGTTGTTACAAATATACAGGAAGATCACATGGGTCTTTCAGATATAAACACACTAAAAGACATGGCCAATGTTAAAGGCGTTGTTGTTAAAAGTGTAAAACGAAATGGTTATGCGGTACTAAATGCCGATAACGAACACTGCGTTGGTATTGCAAAAGATGCAGATTGTAACATTGCCTATTTTAGTTTGAACGAAAACAACAAAGTAATTGTTGAGCATTGTAAAAAAGGTGGCGTGGCGGCAATACTTGAAAATGGATTTATCACTATTAAAAAAGGTGAATGGAAATTCAGAGTGTGTAAGGTAACAAATGTGCCGCTTACCTTTAACGGCAAAGTATCTTTTATGGTGGCTAATGTTTTAGCTGCTACCCTGGCATCTTATGTTTACGGTTTTACTATTGAAGATATTAAGACCAATTTAGAAACATTTATACCATCAGCATCCCAAACCCCGGGCCGTATGAATGTGTTTGATTTTAAAGAATACAAAGTACTAATAGATTTTGCACATAACCCAGATGGTTTTACAGGCATAAAAGAATTTTTATCTACTATCGATTCTCCTAAAAAGATAGGTATCATAACCGGCACTGGCGACAGGCGCGACGAAGATATTCGTAAAATGGGGAAGATCTCTGCAGAAATGTTCGATCATATTATTATCAGGCAAGACAAATTTTTACGCGGCCGCGAGGCTCAGGAAATTGTTGATCTGTTAGTAGAAGGCATTAAAGAGTGTGATGCTAATAAATCTTATGAATATGTTCCTAAAGAAATAGAAGCTCTGAAACATGCATTTACTTTAGCCGGACCGGGCACCTACATTGTTGCATTAAGTGATGTGATAGATAATGCCATTGAAGTGGTGCAATCGTATTTGGATAAAGAGAGAGCTTCGTAATTATTTACTATTGAAAAAACATTTTCTAATATTTGTTTTTTGTTTTTCATTTTTGCTCTTTAAAGCGCAGGGGAAACCTGATAGTACAATTAATTTTGCACTGCTTGATTCTCCTGCTTATAGAGCTTATTTCAGATCATCCTATTACCCGTCTTTTATCCCCTATGCACACTATTCAAACTTCAGCATGTGCCTAAAAACGCCTTTACCAAAGCTTCCTTTCTTTTGCAACATGGAAGATAAATTCAGGAACAAATTCAATGTTTTTCTAAAGATCCGAGCAGGTAATGATGAATCTTACATGAGAATGATCACACCGAATAACCGCGAATAGCTGCTGATTAGACAATTCACCCTTTTAGGGGGATGCTATAAATTTTGGTGGTATAATAAAAAAAGGTATTTTCATATCATCAAAACCTCCATTATGAATCGTTTCATTTTTACCGCACTGTTATTAACGTGTTTCGCATTTTCTCAAAAGGCCGAAACCTCTTTGTGGATGCGTTATCCATCTATATCGCCTGACGGAAAACAAATTGTTTTTAGCTTTAAGGGTGACATTTACAAAGTAGATGCTGCGGGTGGTATGGCTACAGTATTAACACTTAGCGAGGGGCACGATTTTATGCCTGTTTGGTCGCCGGATGGAAAATGGATATCATTTGCATCTGACAGGTTTGGTAATTATGATGTATTTATTATGCCTTCCGACGGTGGCAATGCTAAACGATTAACTTATTATTCGACTCCTGATTATCCCTATTGTTTTACACCGGATGGCTCTCAGGTTTATTATGGTTCAACACGTGTGGATGTAAATACAAGTGTTGTTTTCCCAAGTGGTCGTTTACCCGAGTTGTACTCTGTACCTGTTGGTGGCGGAAAAGAAAGTATGGTTACTTCCTGGCCAATGGAAGATGTGAAGTTAGATGCAAGTGGAAATAAATTTTTATTCCACGATAAAAAAGGTGGTGAAGACCAGTGGCGTAAACACCACACTTCATCTATCACGCGCGATATTTGGATGTATGAAAAAAATACAGACACATACACAAAACTAAGTGATTTTGAAGGTGAAGATCGTAATCCAATTTTGCAAAAGAATGATGATGTGTTTTTTCTTTCAGAAAAAAGTGGCACCTATAATATTTGGAAATTCAATTTAAAAGATCCTTCAAATAAAACACAGGTAACAAAGTATGAAAAAGATCCTGTGCGTTTTTTAAGCTCATCTCAAGATGGTACATTATGTTTTGGTTACGATGGAGAGATCTACACCATGCTTCAAAATGGTGAAATAAAAAAAGTTGCTATTTCAATCATTAGCGACGATCGTTTTAATAAACAAAAAAATTATGTGCAAAACACCGGCGCAACAGAAATGAGCGTGTCTCCAAACGGAAAAGAAGTTGCTTTTATTTTACGTGGCGAGGTTTTTGTAACTTCTGTTGAGGGCGGCACTACCAAACGAATTACAAACACACCTGAGCAGGAACGTTCTGTTGACTTTAGTTCTGATGGTCGTTCGATCGTTTATGCAGCTGAAAAAAATAATATCTGGGGTATTTATCAAACCAGCCTTACAAGAAAAGAAGAGAATTATTTCTTTAATTCAACGATCTTAAAAGAAGAAACGATCATTAAATCATCAAAAGAATCGTTTCAACCAAAATATTCACCAGGTGGCGATGAAGTTGCTTTTTTAGAAGACAGAACCGCAGTTAAAATTGTGAATTTAAAAACAAAATTGGTTCGCGAAATTTTACCTGCCAACAAGAATTATTCTTATTCAGATGGAGACCAGTGGTATGATTGGTCGCCCGACGGAAAGTGGTTGCTTGTAAATTACTTAGAAGATAATAACTGGTTAACACAGGTTGGTTTAATTGAAACAACCGGCAAAGGCAAATTGATAAACCTTTCGCAAAGTGGTTATGATAATTCTAACCCAAAATGGATGTGTGGTGGTAAAATGATGATCTGGTTCTCTAATCGTCACGGTATGAAAAATCATGCGAGTCATGGTTCACAATCAGATGTATATGGCCAGTTCTTTACTAAAGAATTTTATGAAAGCTTTAAATTAAGCAGTGATGAATATGCTTTGATCAAGGAAATAGAAGAAAAGAAAAAAGAAGTAGAAAAAGCAAATGAATTAAAATCTTTAAAAACAGCAACCGCTATTGTTACCGAAACAAAATCTACCGATATTAAAATTGACATGGATGGTTTGTGGGATAGAAAAGAGCGATTAACCATACACTCTTCCGATCTTGCTGATGCAGTAATAACAGAGAATGGTGATCAATTATTCTATTTGTGCAAGTTTGAAAAAGGTTATGATCTGTGGGTAAACAATATTAAAGACAGCGAAACAAAATTGTTCTTAAAATTGGGCGCTAACGCTGCCGGAAATTTATGGATAGATAAAGGTGGCAAAAATTTATTTTTGTTGGCAGACGGAAAGTTGGTAAAAGTTGTGATTGCCAGTAAAGAGAAAAAAGATATTGCATTTAAAGCAGAAATGGAATTGAGAACTGCTGACGAAAGAGATTACTTTTTTGAACATGTATGGCGCCAGGTAAATAATAAATTTTATGTAAGCAATTTACAAGGCACCGACTGGAATTATTATAAAAAACAATACGCTAAATTTTTACCATACATAAACAACAATCGCGATTTTGCTGAAATGTTAAGTGAATTTTTAGGTGAACTAAATGCTTCGCACACCGGATGTCGCGCCGCACCTAAATTTGAGAACCCTGATGAAACCTCTGCGTTAGGCGTATTTTATGATGAGAGCTTTACCGGTAATGGAATGAAAATAATTGAAGTAATGGATAAGAGTCCTTTATTAGGTTTAGAAACCCCTGTAAAAGCAGGAACAATTATTGAAAAAATAGATGGCGTAACAATAGATCATAAAAAAGTAAATTACTGGTCGTTGTTAAACAGACAAGCACACAAAACTATTTTATTAAGTTTATATGATAGTCAAACCAGCAAACGCTGGGAAGAAACGGTTAAGCCAATTACTTTAGCAGAACAAAGCGAGTTATTATACCAACGCTGGATTAAAAAAAGACAAGAGGAAACGGAAAAATTATCTGGCGGCAAACTAGGCTTTATGCATGTGAGAGCTATGGATAATGATGGATTCAGGGCTTTTTATGAGCAAACATTAGGTAAATATCCAAACAAAGAAGGTTTAATTGTAGATACACGTTTTAATCCCGGTGGTTGGTTACACGATGATCTTGCAACTTTTTTAGGAGGTAAAAAATATTTGGATTTCATTCCGCGCGAACGCAAAATTGGCGAAGAGCCCGGAAATAAATGGAGAAGGCCATCTGCAGTTTTAATGAGTGAAGGAAATTATTCTGATGGACATATGTTCCCGGTAGTTTATAAAACGTTAGGCCTTGGTAAACTGGTTGGTATGCCGGTTGCAGGAACAGGTACTGCGGTTTGGTGGGAAAATTTACAGGATAAAGAATTAACTTTTGGCATTCCGCAGGTTGGTGTTGTAGATTTGAGTGGCAAATATTACGAGAACACTAACCTTGAACCAGACATTAAACAAACACTTGATCCTAAGTTTGCATTAAAAGGCAGAGATCAGCAACTTGAAAAAGCGGTGGAAGAATTGATGAAGGGGATTAAGAAGTAATAGAAGATGGAAAATGTAAAAGGGAGGATGGAAAATGGATGTTGAGTAGTTCAAAACATTTTCCATTTTACCTCTTACCTCCATTATCTCACGCATAATATACTACTTGCGTTAGGGATTGCAGCGGAAATCCTTTTTGAGAGGAACGAGCAAAAAGATTGGAGCGGAAAGCCCGGGCCGGAGGCAACGCCCAAATCAAAACAAAAAAGTATTTGATTCTTCAAAGACTAAAATTCCCTTGCTAATCAAGGCTTTTGGCCCTAACTCTCCAACAATTAACATAAAAAGGCAAAATAAAAATTAGGATTGTTAATAAAATGTGTACATTTGTAGAACTTCTTTAGAAGATTGTATCTCAATCACGTTTGTAACACCTTAATTGCAATTCGATTCAACTTTACATTTTTCTTAGATCAAACAAAATCGCGTGATGAAAAATTCATGCGCGAAAATTTATGAACGAAAAAACAATTAATGACATTTTCAAACTTAAGACTTATTAAGCCACTCGTCCTGGCATTAGACAAAAAAGGGTACACAACACCCACACCCATTCAGGAACAATCCATCCCTCACATATTAGCAGGAAAAGATATTTTTGGTTGCGCACAAACAGGTACAGGTAAAACAGCAGCATTTGCATTGCCTATTTTACAACTATTATCAGAAAGAAAAACAAATCAAAATCCACGCACTATTAAAGCGTTAATTTTAGCGCCAACTCGTGAATTAGCTTCGCAGATCAGCGAAAATTTTTCAGCGTATGGTTACAATTTAGGAATTTCGCATTGTACAATATTTGGTGGTGTATCGCAAGTACCACAGGTTGCCGCTTTAAAAAGAGGCGTTGATGTTTTGGTTGCTACGCCCGGAAGATTATTAGACCTGATGAATCAGGGATTTGTAAAACTACACAATGTTGAATTTTTTGTGTTGGATGAAGCAGATCGTATGTTAGATATGGGCTTTATTAATGATATTAAAAAGATCATTCCAAAACTTCCTGCAAAACGTCAAACTTTATTTTTCTCTGCTACTGCAGCGCCGGATATTATGAAATTGGCTAACACCATTCTTAAAGATCCTGTTAGTGTAGCTGTAACTCCCGTGTCATCAACTGCCACCTTAGTAACACAAACTGTATATTACGTAAAGAAAGAAAACAAGCGTTTATTGTTGAAACATGTGCTAAGTAACGGTAAAATTGAGCATGCGCTGGTTTTTACACGTACCAAGCGTGGGGCCGATAAAGTAGCTAAAGACTTGAATGCCATGGGTGTTAGCGCGGAAGCTATACATGGTAACAAATCTCAGGGTGCAAGAGAAAGAGCATTAAAAGGCTTTAAGAACAGAACTATTCGTATATTAGTAGCCACAGATATTGCATCGAGAGGAATTGATGTAGATAAATTATCACACGTAATTAACTACGAAATTCCTGAGCAAGCAGAAACTTATGTTCACCGTATTGGAAGAACAGGGCGCGCAGGCGAATCGGGAGTAGCAATGTCGTTTTGCACACATGAAGAAATGCCGTACTTAAAAGACATAAATAAATTAATAAAGAAAAATATTGAGGTTGTATCTACTCATCCATTTAATTAATCAGATACAGAAATAATAAAACAAATAAATAAACCAGTTTGGTGTAAGAACCGAACAAAAAACAACAAAACAATGAAAACAGGAGTAGTAAAATTCTTTAACGAAGCAAAAGGCTTTGGATTTATTAAAGAAGACGGTGGACAAGAAATCTTTGTACACGCATCAGGATTAAAAGAAGATATTCGTGAGAACGACAATGTAGTATTTGAAATCCAAGAAGGAAAAAAAGGCTTAAACGCTGTTAACGTAAAGTTAGCTTAATCTTTTTTTAGATTTCCTGCTTATTAAAAAGGCCTTTCAGAAATGAGAGGCCTTTTTATTTCTGTAACTTTTGATGCACTAAAATCATTCAGAAATTATTTAAAATCTGCCTTTACATTGTTCTGTTGAGTGAATGTTATCTTTTGATTAGTAAAAGTCATTGCTTTTTTAGGCAAAAACTCTTATTTTGATATCATAAAAATATCTCCAAATGAAAAAAATCTATATTTTATTTTTTGTAACCTTTTCCTGGTTTATTTCCAAAAGCCAAAACCCAAACATTCCATTCGAAAATATAAAACAGCTCATCAAACAAGCTGATCCAAAAGCCAATATTGATGATAAATTAATTTTTGTTTCCTTTTGGACCCCGGCTAATAATGAAAGCCGCGAACTTAATAAAGAGATCCAAAGAGTACAGAATATTTACCAGATAGCTAAATTAAAAGGCGGAAGCAAAGGTCTTTATTTTTTTAACTATTGTGTTGCCGAAGATGTTTTGAATTACAAATTAGCTTTAAAGCGCGACAGTCTTCAAACAAGATCGAGTTTGATTCAAAACGAAGAAACCAAACCCTTAATAAATAATTTAAGTGCGTCGCAGGTTCCACTAACGATATTATACAACAGCATTGGCGAGGTTCTTGATAACAATACAAAAAAAGAAGATGTTTTTAAATTGATCTCAAAACAAATAACCAGGTAATATGAAAAAAATTATATCCGTTAGTTTATTATTATTACTTGGCTTTAGCAAGACAAGTTTTTCGCAGGTAACAGCAACGCAGTGTAACCAGGCAGTTAATATTTGTAGCAACGCCAGTTTTGGCATCAGCCCGTCTGGTAATGGAACGCTTCCCGCCTCCGGTTCGTTTGGAAATCCAAGTAACGCAACTTTTCCAATGACAGGTGTTGGTGGTTTTGGATGTTTATTATCAGGCGCTTTAAATAGCACATGGATGATCATCAATGTACAAACTACAGGTATTCTTGAATTCTCATTTGGTGCCGGTACTGTTAATCCACAAGCCGGTTGTTATGACTGGATCATGTATCCATTCACTACAAACACTTGCGCACAGATAACCGGAAATCTTGTTGCACCTATTCGTTGTAACTGGAATTCGATGTGCAGTGGTGGTACAGGAATTGCTAACACTGTTCCTGCAGGAGGAAACGCTGCTGATTTCCCTCCGGGATTAGCTGTAACCTGCGGACAAAAGTTTATTGTATGTTTTTCGAATTACAGTAGTGTAAATACAAATGTGAACTTAAACTTTTTTGGATCTGCGCAAGTTAGCTGTA
Source organism: Bacteroidia bacterium (assembly GCA_016787785.1). Classification (GTDB taxonomy): domain Bacteria; phylum Bacteroidota; class Bacteroidia; order B-17B0; family Aurantibacillaceae; genus Aurantibacillus. The sequence continues at coordinate 16,182 of JAEUTO010000012.1, forward strand.
ATCCAATTCCGAATCCGTTAACATTAGGTAATCAAACTATTTGCCAGGGTAACTCAGCTAGCCTAACAGTTACAGGTTCTGCGGGAAATACGTATACATGGCAACCTGGGAATTTAAATGGAAATAGCATTTCTGTTTCGCCAACTGTTACTACAACTTATTCTGTTGCAGGTAGCGGTGGTTGTGGCAGTTTAACTGGTAGCACGAGCGCTGTTGTTACTGTAATTCAATCAAACGCCTCTTTTAACATTGCCAATTCGAGTCCAGGTGGTGCGGGAGATCCAACACCGGCCCAACAATGTTTGAATGGCAACTCGTTTACTTTTAATAGTGGTTTTGTTCCGGGAACGCACGCCTGGAATTTTGGTCCAAACGCTTCACCTGCAACATCATCTGCTGTAAATCCTGCCAACGTTACGTTTAATGCACCAGGCGTTTATACTATTTCTCATACGATAACTAATACACCATGTGTTTATGTAGTTACACACACCGTTCAGGTAGATCCAATGCCTTTGGCAACCGTTACAAATTCAAATCCTATTTGCGGCAATCCCAATGGCGTTATACAAATAAATAATACATCTCCAGCCGGACAAACGGTAGTTGGCTTTTCCGTTAACTCTGTTGCCATTCCTTCTCAAACATTAACGGGATTAGGTGCAGGATCTTACACTGTTTCTATGGTAAATAATTTTGGTTGTACGTATTCGTTAACAACAACGCTCGCTAATACACCGGGTATTACAAATGTAGGTTTAACTGCGGTAAATGCTCCATGCTCTGGAAATGCTGGTGTTGTTAATGTTGGCGCTGTAACTGGTGGGTCGGCTCCCTATCAATACAATATTAATGGTGGACCTTTTGGACCGGGAACATCTTTTACCAATTTAGCACCCGGCACCTATACGGTAGGTGTTCTCGACATTAATAATTGTCCGTTTACAAAAACGATAACTGTTGCCGGATCTTTACCACCCACCAACGTCACCTTTACCACCTCTCCTACTGCCTGCGTTGGTAATACTGGTGTTTTGGGTATAACGGGTGTAACAGGAGGCGTAGCCCCATTTACTTTTAGTGTAAATGGCGTATCAACTGGCTCGGTAACGGGCAGTTTAGCCTTTGGC
>JAEUTO010000008.1 GCA_016787785.1 Bacteroidia bacterium
CACAAAGCAGAAGATGTAAATATTCCACTTAAGGTTTTCATTAAATGCTCGGATTGTAATCAGCCATTTACAGGCTACATTGTAAAGAAGAAGAACTTGTACTACTACAAATGCAGAACAAACGGCTGTAAGTGCAATAAAAGTGCAAAAGAAATGCACCGTTTGTTTTCGGAGGAGCTTGAGAAATACGAAGTAAAGCCTGATTTAACCGAAGCAATCAAACTTGAATTAGAAAGCACCTACCATGAACTGAATAAAGACTCCGTTGAAAAGGAAGCGATCCTTAAGGCGAGAATTGTCGAACTAACCAAGGATATAGAAACGCTAGAGGAGAAGCACTTCATAAAAGAGGAGATGCCCAAGGAAACCTACGAACGTTTTAGAGTAAAATACACTAAGGAATTTGATAAAATCCGAAAGGAAATGGCGACTTGCGGGATTTCCATTTCGAACCTAAAAGAAATGATAAATGAAGCTGTATTTATTTGCCAAAACCTGCGCCAACTGTGGCAAGATGGCGGTATTACACTGAAAGAAGCATTGCAAAATTTACTCTTTCCTAACGGTTTGGTATATGACAAGAAAACGGGGGCATTTCGAACCTCAGAAATCAACTTTATAATCGCACAAATCGCCCGACACACGGGCGATTTGGCTTTAATAAAAAAGGGACTTAGTTCTCTTTTTGAGCCTAAGTCCCTTTCAGCGGAGAAAGAGGGATTCGAACCCTCGGTACAGTTTCCCGTACGCATGTTTAGCAAACATGTCCTTTCGGCCACTCAGGCATCTCTCCTTTTTTTCATTGCAAATTTAATTAATTTTTTATTAATTTTTATAATTTTTTTCTAAATATTAAATATCGTCTAAATACACGTCTATCAAGCCTTCCGGGGCATTAAAAAAGAGTTTTTTTGCATTTTCATCTATCTTTTCAATAAAAGCATCCACTAATGGCAAAATTATTTCTTTCTCGCCATGTTTAACACTCAAAAGCACCTGATGTCCATTATCGCTTACATTAAAAACGGTTCCTAAAACACCGAATTTTTTATCGACGATCTCAAAGCCCAGCCAGTCAAATTCTTCTTCTGTTTTATAAATTAACGCGCTGTCAATTGAAACTTCTTTACCTATCAATAATTTTGCTTTTTCTATAGTGTCAATATCTTCCAAATGAACGATGAATCCATTATTATTTTCAGAAAAAACTTTAACAAAATAAGGCGCTACACCGGTTTGTGTCTCTATGAACACTGCCTTTACATCTTCGAAATAAAAATCTTTATTTGCTTTTAAGATAAGCTGACCATTCACTCCATGGGTCTTACTAAAATATCCTATAGCCGAAAGATCCATTAACCTAACGTTGCTTTCACAAAACTAACAAATAATGGATGTGGATTTTCTACTGTACTTTTATATTCAGGGTGAAACTGAACGCCCATAAAAAATGGATGCTTCGCGATCTCGATGATCTCAACCAAACCACCATCCGGATTAATTCCAGAAAGTGTTAAGCCTGCTTCTACGAATTGCTTTTTGTATTCGTTGTTGAATTCGTAACGGTGACGATGGCGTTCGTTTACCTGCGTTGCATTATATGCTTTATGCGCAAGCGTTCCTTCCTCGATAGTACATTTATAAGATCCTAAACGCATAGTGCCGCCCATGTGCGAAATTGTTTTTTGATTCTCTAAAAGATCAATAACCGGGCTACTTGTAGCAGGGTTCATTTCGCGGCTATGCGCATCTTTTAAATTTAAAACATTCCTTGCAAATTCAATAACTGCACATTGCATGCCTAAACAAATTCCTAAAAAAGGGATATTATTTTCGCGAGCATATTTTATGGCTGCAATTTTTCCTTCAATACCGCGGGTTCCAAATCCAGGGGCAACTAAAATACCTTTTAAGTTCCCTAATTTTTGTTTGATGTTTTCTTCGGTAATGTCTTCGCTATGTATCCAGTCTAACTTTACTTTGCATTCATTAGTAACTCCTGCATGAATAAAAGCTTCTGCAATAGATTTGTAAGAGTCTTTTAATTCAACGTATTTTCCTATTAAACCAATAGTCACTTCTTTTTTTGGATTCTTTAATTTATCCAAAAAGCCTCTCCACTTCACCAGTTGAGGATCGCCGTTAGCTTGTATTCCTAATTTTTTAAGTACAATAACATCCAGTTTTTCTTTTTCCATAAACAATGGAACTTCATAAATGGTAGATGCATCCAACGCTTCAATAACAGCATTTGGTTCTACATTACAGAATAAGGCGATCTTACGACGGATATCCTGGTTAATAGCATGCTCTGCCCTACATACCAAAACATCCGGCTGAACACCATACTCCAATAATAATTTTACCGAGTGCTGTGTTGGCTTGGTTTTTAATTCACCCGAAGTGGATAAATACGGCAGCAAGGTTAGGTGAATTACCATACAATCATTACCCATTTCCCATTTAAGCTGACGAACAGCCTCAATATATGGTAGAGACTCGATATCGCCCACAGTACCGCCTATTTCGGTTATTACAAACTGATACTGGCCGGTTTTGCCCAACAATTTTATACGGTTCTTAATTTCATCGGTAATATGCGGAATAACCTGAACGGTCTTTCCTAAATACTCCCCTTTTCGTTCTTTTTCAATAACAGACTGATAAATACGCCCTGTAGTAACATTATTGGCCTGCGAGGTTGGTACATTTAAAAAGCGTTCGTAGTGCCCAAGATCAAGATCGGTCTCGGCTCCATCGTCAGTTACGTAGCATTCGCCATGTTCATAAGGGTTTAATGTACCCGGATCAACATTAATATAGGGGTCCAGTTTTTGAATAGTAACCGTAAAGCCACGTGCCTGTAGTAATTTGGCTAAACTTGCAGAGATGATTCCTTTTCCTAGAGAAGATGTTACCCCACCGGTAACAAAAATGTATTTGGTATTTATAGACATAACAGTTTTTTGCAAACTGTAAGCAAAAGTAGATAAAAAAAAGGACTTAAACGGTTAATTTTTTTTAAGCATTACCAACAATTATGGACTGTTAGCAAGCTTATAAGGCCCTATATCATAATCCCAATTACACAAACGTCATCAACCTGCTCAAAATTCCTTTTCCAATCATTAAAATTCTTAGTTAAAAGGGTAGATTTTTCAGATAAAACACGATCATTTATTGAAATTAAAAAGCTCTTGAAATTTTTTGACATTAATTTTTTGCCCTCGGCACCCCCAAATTGATCAGCGTAACCATCCGTAACCAAATACAGGGTGCAATTGTCATTTAAAGGCAGTTGATGAGTTATAAACGGTTTTTGATGGTCGGAAATACCTATTGGCTGCTTATTAGCTTTGATCTCGATCAGCTCCTTCACATCCGTTGATAATTTTGGTACTATCCAAAGTGAATTATTGGCGCCGGCCCATTTAAGCGTTTTGTTTTTTTTATGAATGCTTAAAAAAGAAATATCCATTCCATCCTTTACCTGACCAATAGATCTAGAAAAAGTTTCTAAAACTAATTCACGTGTTTTGTCAAGAATTTTTCCGGGATCGGTTAAATTAAATTCTTTTACCGACCGCGTTAAGGCATTGCTGCAAACAACGCTCACCATTGCGCCGGGCACACCATGACCTGTGCAATCTGCAGCTGCTATGAATAAGTGATCGTTATTATCCTCGAAAAAATAAAAATCGCCGGCAACAATATCCTTTGGCTGATAGACAACAAAGGCATCACCCTTTAATTTTAAAAAACTCTCTTTTATAACGTTTACTTGCGGTAAAATAGCGTCCTGCAAACGTTTGGCATAATTGATGGAATCAACTATTTCTTTTTGCTTCTCTTCAATTAAGTGTTTTTGCCGTTGTGTTTCTTTTTCTTTTTGCTCTATAATTGCCTTTTGCTTTTGCGTAACTTTAAAACGATTAAAAATAAATACAGAGAACAGGAGAACCAAAACCAAGCCTCCATACAAAGCATATTTTTGCGTTTTTTCTTGTTTGAGTTGAATAGCGGAAATCCTTTTTTCTTCAGAAATTTTTATACTATCGGCAACTGCTTTTTTCTCGTAATCGTATTTAAGTTGTTTTTGAATGATGATTTTATTATTGTTTAGGTTTATTAAAGTATCTTTTAACCTCACAAATTTTTTATAATATTCAAATCCCGGTTCAAATTTTCGTTGCTCGATATAGGCGTTGCTCAAATCCTTTAGAATATCTCTTTCTCTTGCCTCTATGCCCAGTTCCTTTGACAAGTTAAGCGCCATTAGATAATATTCTTCAGAAAGCTTGTAGTTTTTTGTTTTTAAATTAACAACTCCTAAATGATGATACACAGAAGTTATGCCCAACCTGTCGCCGATCTCCTTTCTTAACGTTAAACTTTTTTTCAGATACTCCTCAGCGAGCTGATATTTTTTAAGGCCAATATACGATAATCCAATATTTCCGTAAGCGCCGGCAATATCAAGTTTACTGCCGGTTTCCTGACTTAATTTAAGCGCTTTCATAAAATAATCAATGGCAAGTTGATGCTTTTTTTTGCCTTCATAAATGCCGCCAATATTCCCATAACAAATTTCAATATTTTTTTTGTTACCTAACTGTTCGGCCATTTTTATGCATTCGAAGTTATAGTGAATAGCTTTAGCGTCATCGCCTATTGAGCTATATATATTTGCAATATTGCCCAAACTATTGGCCACTCCCTGTTTATTGCCCACCTCTTCTTTTAATTTTAAACTTCTCAATTGATGATCAAGCGCTTTTGGATAATCGGACATGTTCCAGTAAATGTTACCCATGTTACCCAAAACTTTAGCTACCCCGTTTTTGTCTTTAATTTTTTCACGTAAGCTTAACGCTTTTTCAAAATAACTTAAAGCATTTTGATATTCATTCTTAATACTATATCCCAATGCAATAACGTTATAAACGTTTCCAATATGTTTTGAGCTGTTTTGTTTTTGCGCAATTGCAAGGGCCTCATTACCATATTTAATGGTCATGTCAGGGTCTGAGTCAAAAAAAGCAAAAGCGAGATCATACAGTACATTTACCTTTTGCGTATCGGCCGGTAAAGTCGAAAGTATTTTTTTTAACGAGTCTATTTTTTTGTTTTGCGAGGTTGCCGTTTTGCCAACACATAACAAAATAAAAAATATAATTACTCTTCTCATTCAATTATATTTTTACTCCAATTACACAAACATCGTCAACTTGCTCATATGTTCCTTTCCACGAATTGAAATTTTTTGCAATAGTATTTGCCTGCGCATCTAAAGGCAAGGTATTTATTGAACGCAATAATTCTTTGAAGTTCTTTGACTTCAATTTTTTACCTTCTTCGCCACCAAACTGATCAGCATAACCGTCAGTAATTAAATAAAATATTTGCCCTGCAACTAAAGGCAGCGTTTGCGTAATAAATGGTTGCGGGTCATCCGACCGACCTATTGGTTGCTTATTTGGCTTTAATTCCTGCAACAAATTTGTTTCTCCTTGTTCAATATACCATAGCGGGTTGTTAGCGCCGCTCCAGGTAATTGTTTTATTTTTTTTGTTAATACATAGTAAGGAAATATCCATACCATCTTTTACCTGCCCAACCGATTTAGAAAATGTGTCTAAAACTAAATCTGTTGTTTTATCCAGTATTTTTCCGGGATCTGTTAAGCTAAATTCTTTTACCGAGCGCGTTAAGGCGTTACTGCAAACAACACTTACCATAGCACCCGGAACCCCATGACCAGTGCAATCTGCTGCGGCAATAAATAAATGATCATTATTATCTTCAAAAAAATAAAAATCGCCGGCAACAATATCTTTTGGTTGATAAACAACAAAAGCGTCGCCATTTAATTTTGAAAAACTTTCTTTGATCGAACTTACCTGCGGCAAAATAGCATCCTGTAAACGTTTGGCATAATTAATTGAGTCTAAAACCTCTTTTTGTTTTTCTTCCACCAAATGCTTTTGTTTCTCGACCTCAAGCTTTTGTAAACTGATGATGTGGTTGGATTTTTTACTAAGGGTTAAATTTTTATAGATCATAATTGCAAATACTACTAAAAATATTAAACCAATAATAAGGGCGTAAGAAACTATCTTTTGCTGCTTTAATTGAGTAGCATTAAGTTCTCCTTGTTGTTTTAAAATTTGATTTTCCTGTTCCTTTTTATCGGTTTCAAATTTGGTAGATAATTCCTGTATGGTATTATTACTTTCTGAATTTAAAAGCGAATCTTTCATTATAATACTTTCTTTTGCGTAGTAAAGTGCCAGTTTACAATCGCCATAGTTATCATAAGCAGCAGTTAAATTTTCAAGAATGCCATATTGCACAAGATAATCATTTGCATTTTTAGCATCGGCTAAAACTTCTTCAGCTAACCTTATTCCCTTTAATAGTTTGTCTTTCGAAGGTTCAAGTCGTCCAATTAAAATAATATTACCCGCCATGTTCGCTACATCACTGTAGTTATGGATCTTTAAAGCTTTTTGGGCAACAATTGACTTTTGAAAATAATAATCTGCCGAATACAGGTATTTTAAACTATTGTATTTATTACCGAGATCAAAATTTATAACACCAATATTACCCAATGTTTCTATCATGCCAACGCTATCATTTAACTGTTTTCTTATTTCGAAACTTTGAAAATGATAATTTCTTGCAATACTCAATAAATTACTGTCTTTTTCAATTCTACCTTTGTATCCGTTTGTAACACCAAGGTTAGAAAGGATCATTGAGGTTAGCCTGGGGTCGTTTTCTGTGTAAGCCTCGGCTTTTTTATAATACTCTATTGCTTTAGCGAAATCTGCGGGGTTCTTATTAGTGCCACCAAGCGCACTGTATGAATTTGCAAGACTATTATAAGCATTCATAATATCTTCTTTGTTCTTGTACTTTTCGCGAATGGCAATTGCTTTTAAAATATTCTCGATGGAGAATTTGAAATTACCAGTAACCCTATATATCACACCAATTTCGAGGTAACCACTCGCTAATTCTTTTTCCAGGCCATTCTCAAGAGCAAACCTGGTGGCTTTTCTTAGAGTATCTATGGCCATTTGAAACTTTGACTGCCGTTTTAAAGACGCTGCATGATACCTTAATACTTTTGAAAATAGGTTTTTATGATTTAATGCGGTTAATGTTTTTGCTTTATAAAAATAGGTATCCGATTTTTCTATATCGCCACTTTTAGAATAGATATTACCAAGGTGAAAGAACACCATTGCTTTAACGGAATCATGCGTCGGTTTTTTTTCTTCAAGAAGCAGGGAGTCTAGCTTTTTATTTTGCGTTACAGCAATAAGCGGTAAACACAAAATAAAAATATAGCTTATTAAACGCATTACAGCTAGTTAAAAAACTTTTTTATGGTAGCTGCAACGTACTCCTGTTCTTCAGGCTTTAAACCCGGATACAGAGGCAGACTTAAAGAGGTTTCTGCGATCTTTTCCGCTAAAGGAAATTGGCCTTTTTTAAAATTCATTTCCTTGTAGGCTTCTTGTAAATGCGGCGGAATAGGATAATGTATCAAAGAACCTATTGTGTTTTTTGTTAAATGTTCCTGCAAGGCATCGCGTTTATTTGTCCTTATAACATATTGGTGATACACGTGCGTGCAATTATCTGCAATATCGGTTAACGTAATATCGCCAACACCTTTTAATAATTTGGTATAAATAGCAGCCATGTCTAAACGCGTTTTTGTCCAGCTATTTAAATATTTCAATTTTACATTCAGTATCTCCGCCTGCAATTCATCTAATCTGGAATTAACACCTTTTATCTCGTTAAAATATTTTTTTTGCGAACCGTAATTGCGAATAACATTTGCTTTATGATTTAGATCTGCGTTATTTGTTGTAATGGCGCCAGCGTCGCCAAGCGCACCTAAATTTTTTGCAGGATAAAAACTGGTTGCATTAATATCGCCAAAGCTACCGGTTATCTTTCCATTGCAAGTGGCGGCTTGCGCTTGCGCATTATCTTCAACAACAAATAAATTATGTTTTTTTGCAATAGGCATAATTTTATCCATTTCGCAACATTGTCCGAATAAATGAACAGGCATAATTGCTTTTGTTTTTTTTGTAATTGCCGCTTCGATAAGTTCGGGGTTAATATTAAAGGTTGATTCTCTTGGTTCCACGGGCACAGGTGTTGCACCAACATAAGAAACTGAAAGCCACGAAGCGATGTATGTGTTTGATGGCACTATTACTTCGTCACCCGGACCAATTCCAAGAGTTTTTAAAGCAATGATCAGCGCATCTAAGCCATTTGCAAGTCCTGTACAATAAGTTGTAGTTGAAAATGCAGCGTAATTTTTTTCGAATTCCTTTAAACTATTGCCCATAATATACCAATGGCTATCATAAACTTTCTCAAAGGCTTTTGTAAGTTCAGCTTTTAAAGGATCGTGCGTTCCTGCAAATGAAAAAAAAGGAATGTTCATAGTAATGCTTTTATATTGTGAAATTACTATTTTTTTGCTTATTCGGGGCGAACCAATGGAAAATTTTGCCCGGATTATTTCTTAAAGATACCCATGGTTTCAAGCTCTTCAAGGGTAATACGCTTGTTCTTATAAATAACGGTTACAAAAGCATCATTTTGCCCTGCAACAACAACTTTTTTATTGTGTTGGTAGGCAGCTCTAAGGGTTTTAAATGATCCACCAACAGTTATCCTTGTTACCCCATCTACCAATAAAAGGTTCTCTAATTTACCACAATCTTTCAAGTGCGGAAAATCGTAAGCCTTTGGGAATTTAAAGGCTGCGATCTGAACCCTAAAATCTAAACTATCTGCACTTATATCAGGATATTTGTCGGTAAATAATTTTATTTTTTCCTGTGCAGGCGTTTGCGGTACAAAATTTTCAACCGTCATATTTGCCGGTCTTACAACTGTTTTTGGTGTTGAAGGAACTGTTGGCGATATAACAATTGCCGTTGCAGGCTCCATAGCTTTGATAATAGCAAGGGTTGAGGTGGCCTTTGAGTTTGTAGCGGTTGGTGTTGAGTTTATTGTCGGCGTTACTTTAGCAACAGCAGTTGTTGTGGTTGACCCAACCGTATTTGTTTTAACAACCGCTACAGTGGGGCTTGAATTTACAGTAGGGGTTACTTTGGCAACTGTTGGGCTTGTGACTGCAACAGTATTTGTTTTTACAACGGCAACTGTTGGAGTTGAAATTTTTGTAACTGCAACAGTTGGCGCAGAGGCAGCAATAGTTGGTGTTACTTTAGCAACGAGTACCGTAGGCGTTACAATTGTTTTTAACGTATCTGGTTTACGATCAAAATCAATATTTTGTATCCGTTCAACATAACCGCTAATTCCATTTGTTGAAACGGTAATTGTTTGAGCTTGTAATTTTGTTCTTGAATACGTTATTTTATATTGAGCACCAGGAGGCAACGACACCAGATATTTCCCTTTGTTAGAGCGCAGATTTTTGTAAACAGAATTTGTTCCCGAAACAAGCTCTACTTTTATTTCCGCATCAACAGACTCGCTGCCTTTGGCAATATCACCTTTTAATAAAAGTACAGAAGGTTTGTTGCTGTCAAATCCTGTTTCAACCAAATAAATATCTTTTAAGCCCTGTCCGCCTTTTTTTCCACTACTATAATATCCTTTTGCCCCATTGGCAGCCATAACAAAATAAATATCGTCATCAGGTGTGTTAATGGGATAACCAACATTCTCAATACTTCTAAATGTTGAATCTTTTAGATCCATATTTGCCCTAAAAACATCATAACCACCGCTGCTCTTTAAGCCTTTTGAACTGTAAAATAATGTTCTGCCATCTGCGTGCATAAATGGTGCGTCTTCGTCGTAAGGCGTATTTACCGAGTCGCCAAGATTTGTAATTTTTCCCCAGGTAGAATCGGGTAATAACTTTGCACTAAAAATATCTTTTCCACCAAAGCCACCGCTGCGCTCGCTCGAAAAATAAATTGTTTTACCATCTGGAGACAAAGAACAGTGCCCTTCCCATGAATAAGAGTTTATTTTACCTTTTAATTTTGCAGGTTGTGAGTAAGTATCGCCAATTAAATAACTGGCATAAATATCACCATGGCCATCCGTTACGTCTTTGTACGTGAACATCACCAGGCCATCCTGGCTTAAAGACATCACTGCATCGTTGCCGGTTGTATTGATATAATCAACTGCAACAGGTTCCTGGAATTTATCGTTTATTTTTTTGGAAAAATAAATATCAGATGTATAAATACCATTTGGATCGGGCTGCAGATAACCGTTTAACTTTCCTCCCTTGCTCTTAGCACCTGTATAATTAAAGAGCATCACTGCCTCGTCAATTGATATGGCGGGAAGATAATCTTCATCTGGGGAATTGAGTTCAGTAACGTTTGTTACTTTTGCTTTGGTAGGGTTTGAATTATAAGTTTTAGCATTAAGAATATATCGCTTTAAAAGCTCTCCTTTAGCTTTCTCCTCTGCTTTTATACGTTTATAAGAAAGGTGTTTGTTTACAAGCTCTATGGCTTCATCAAATTTGTAATTGTAATGGTAGGCCCGCGCCAGATCATATTCTATCTGATCGATATTTGCATTATTAGCGTACACTTCTGATAAAGCCGTTAAACACTCCTGGTATTTATCGCTCCTGTAAAGGCAGCAAATGCCATATAAGTATTTTATAAAATCTTCTTTGGGGTGGCTAAGGTGAATGTTCTCAAATATTGGCAAAGCAATTTTATAATTTGCTTCCTCGTATAACAACAAAGCATTGTCTAAAGAATCCCGCTCTGCCATACGCCATTTACGCGTATTGGTGATCTGCGAGGAAGCCACAAAAAATATTATCTGAAAAACGATTATTAAAAATATTCTCATAATTTTATTGACCACTAAAAATGGTAAACTCAATGCCTTTATAAAACTTTGTTGAAAATACTTTTTTATTTCTAGTTATGAAATGTTTTTCGATGGGATTAGTATTATTTTTTATATTGTGATATGACTGAACAAGAAAGATCCTTGCGTCTTTTGTTGGGTTAATTTTGCTCAAAGCAGTAGCATCATTCATTGCAAAGATATTGTTGACCTTACAAATCGAGTCAACTAGTTTATAATTTAGGAACTTGCCGTATGAATAATATAAGAACAAACCCAAATTATCACTTGTATTAATAATAACTATGTCGTTATCTCTTTTGTTTCCTTTTATAACCTGCGACAAAGACCGGTAATCACTTGGCCATTTTTTGACGAGATCAACACTATATACTTCAAATCCAGTTAGTAGGATGATAATTATTATACCAATTTTTTTGAAAGAAAATAATTGATGTACAAAAAGTACTGTGGCAAAGGGAATACAAAAAATCAGATATCTTGGTAAGAACATGGGTTTAAAAGAACCTATTATAAATAAAAAAAAGATCGAGAAAAAACCAAGCATCAAACAATAGAGTTTTGCCCGGTCAGCATCTTCAACTTTTTTTGTAAAATACCTGAAAGTAAAAAAAACCAAAACAGCAATAACAACTGCTGCAGTTAACCTATTATAAAAAAGATAGGAAAGACCTGAAATTAAGTCTTTAAAACCGGCCGGCTCTAACCAGAAATCATCTTTTTTATTGAAATTTAAAATGTTAAGGAATTGCTTTTTTGTAAACCTCAACAACACAAAACCAACGATAATTAAAGTTTGTATCGCAAAAAAAGAAACGTATTTTTTTCTATGAAAAAATAAGATGATCAGGTATTGAACAAATACAATTAAACCCGCGAGGTAATGCGTGTAGATGATCAGGAAATTTACAAATGACAATACTATCAAATTAAGCACTTTTGGTTCTTTTAAATATTTAAAGAACTGAGTGGTTGAGATAATCGCAAGTAAAAGGACCAAGGAATATGCTCGGGTTTCCTGAGAATAAAAAAGAATAAAATTTGATACTGTTAAAAGCACAGCGCTCACAACTGCAGTTCTGTTGTCGAAATTTTTGCGCGCAAACAGGTAAAATAAACCAATTGAAATTGCCACAAATAAAACACTTAAAAACCTTGAATTGAACTCACTAATTGGAATAATAGAGTGCCATACCCATAAGCAATAATAATAAAAAGGGGGGTTATTATCCCATTCGGCCTCGTGTTTTATATGTCCAAAATCAAGCTGCGTATCCTTGATGCTGATCATCTCATCATACCAAAAGGGCGTGATATCTAAAAAAAAAGATTTTAGAATTACATTGGCAATGATAATTAAGATAAAAAATAAGTATTTATTGTTAAGATATGCCATTTAGCTTCAGAAAAGGGTATAATTACCGCTTGCACTAAATATACTAAGCTTTAATTGCCAAACAAAATTAATTTATGGAGGTTCCGTGGCAAACTTCAGCACCAAAGCTAACCTCTACTAACCCCTCACAAAGTTGAATAATATCGTTTATTTTCGCTATATTTACTACCAAGGATTTATAGGGTAATATTTGAACGAACAGATGAAAAAAAGTTTAATAATTTTATTTTTATTTATTGGTATTTACTCACGGTCACAACCAAATCCAAACAACTGGGACACCGCATGGGTATCCAGTTTTGGGGGACCAAGTATTGATTTTGGGAGAGATATAAAAGAAACTGGTGACAAGGGGTTTATTATTGCAGGAACAACAACTAGTTTTGGCAATGGAAATTCATCTTTCTATCTTATTAAAACCGATAGTACAGGTATACATCAGTGGAGCAGGTCGATTGGAACAAGTAATAACGACGCAGCATATTCTATTGAGATCTCAAACGATGCCAATTATTTTATTGCAGGCTTCTCAAATTGGAACTTACAGAAGGGATACGACGGTTACCTAATTAAAGCAGATAATTTAGGAAATATTATTTGGACAAAGAATTACGGTGGCACTGATTGGGATTTTATTTACAATTCATGTATGATGCCCGATGGCGGTTTAATATTGTGTGGTGAAACCTACTCTCAATCAAATGGGGGCGCAGATGCCTATCTAATTAGAACTGATGCAAATGGTGACACTCTATGGACAAAAAAAATAGGCACAGCTGGCAATGATGCTTTTTATTCTGTTGAGCAAAGAAACAACCGCATATATGTTGCGGGTAAATCTTTTAATTCTACCACTAACAAAAGCGATGCTTCTATCTATAAATTGGATTTTAGTGGGAACATTCTACAACAAAATTTTTTAGGTAATAGTTCAGAAGATAGCGAATACAAAGACCTCGCTTTCACCGGCAATAATAACATTTTACTGTGCGGAAAAAGAACTTCCGGATCAAACAATTTTTATATTTTTCGAAAAACTGACACTACAAATTTTAGCCAGCTCAATTCGCTCTCCAGTACCCAAAATTTTTACTTCGAATCCATAGTTGAAGGATATAATAATGATGTATATACATTAACAACTAGTCCTGGTGGGCTAGGCGGTTTATCTGCGCTATATTTTCGGTTCAACTCAGCATTTAACTATTTACAAAATGCTAATTTTGGTGGTGCCAAAGACGAAGAGGGTTTTGAAATAATAAAAACCAGCAGAGGATATGCATTTATTGGCTCTACTACCTCTTATGGAAATCAAAATTCTTCTCCTGACAAAAATGTTTATCTAGTAATATTTAACAAAAAAAATCTTGTAAACGATTACTACATTTTGCTTACAGAGTTCCAGGATAATTTGCCAATGGTTAATATTCATGAAAATATAATTAATACACAAAAAGCCGTTATTTATCCTAACCCTATAAACACAATTTACACAATACGATTTGAAGATAATTCACTTGATGGAAAAATTTTAAATTATCAGTTATTTGATCAGCTGGGTAAATTAGTAAGCGAAGAGAATTTATTAGTAACCAACAATCATATTATCTTAGATAGAAAAGATATTACTAAGGGCATTTACACCTACAGACTTAAATTCAATTCAATCATCATTAACACAGGCAAAATATCTGCCGAGTAATTTTTATGATTTCAAAACAATACTTGAAACATCTTGGGTTAACCGTTTTTTTTTACTTATTTCTAGCACTTATTTTTTACTTCTATTTAATTTACAAAGGGAATTTAAACTTCCTTGATAATTACCATTTTTTGCGTTTCGATGCGCGGTTATACCTGGACATAAGAGACAACGGATATCATGAAAGTTGGCTCTGTGCTTTTTTTCCTGCCTTCCCTGTTTTTTGGAAAATAGTAAATGCTTCCGTGATTGGCATTTCTGTTTTAAACTCCGTTATTTTTATCGTATGTATAAGCTTACTCTCTGCCACTTATAAAATGGATTGGATACGACAGTTATTTTTCCTGTCGATACCTTCATTTGTATTTATGTTTGTGCCCTACACCGAAGCATTATTTTTTGCAACAGGTACCCTCTTAATTGTTGGTTTAAAAGAAAATAAACTAATATTAATTATTTTGGGTTTATTAATTGGGAGTTTTGTAAGGCCCACAACTTTTGTTTTTATTCCTGCAATTTTAGGCTGTTATTTTTTGACTGAGCAAAATTATAAAACAAGTTTAAAAAAAGCCATTATTCCAATTGTAGCCTTAGTCCTTGGTCTGTTTATTACAATGTCTGTTCATTTTTACTACACAAATAAGTGGTTTATATTTTTTGAAGCTCAAAAATTGTGGAAAAATTACTTACACTTTCCGAATTTTCCATTAAAAAGTTGGGGAGGAGATGGGTCGTCTCGCTTTGATGGCAGCGCACTTGCCATTTCAATAATTTGCGGGATATATATATTAAATTTATTTGCAAAAAAAATAAAAAGCAACCTTAGTGTTTCCAAAGATCTCGTCTTTTCTTTACTTTATATGTGTGGAACTTCTATGCTTATTATTGCTTACAGAGATGGGAATTTGTATAGCTTAAATAGGTTTATTTACGCCACACCTTTTATTATTGTTGTACTTTATTATTTTTTCACAAACTATATATTTCATTTAAAACATGTATGGTTTATCATTATTCTTTCAGAAATATTCTGGCTTTTGTTCGAAAGCTATAATCACATTCATAATCTTCTTCTATACAGTGCAGTAAGCTTATACTTTGTAATGCTTTTACTCACAAAACATACAAATAAATTAATTTCCAATTTTAGCATTTTTGCCTTAATTGCTATAAACTGCATTGGACTAATAAAATTGTATTATCGCTTTTTAAATAATGGCTGGGTTGGGTAAAATTATTTGAATTTTTTTGCTAAGCTAAAAAACAGCCCCTGGCCCGATGAACTTTTTGGAACAAAATACCCTTGCAAACTATTGCTGCCAATACGCAAAAACCAGTTCTTGCAATTCCATGTTACAGATGTACCAACGTTTAACCTTACATAACCACCATAACCCACATGTAAACCAAACATTACATTTTTTACGCGGTATTCGGGCTCTATAAAAATGTAAGGCTTATAATTTGCATTAAAAATATATCTGAATCCGGTTTGCAAACAAAACAATTCCTGCCTCCCGAAATAAATTTTATTAATGATGATCAAATTAGTTGGAATGTTAGTATTAAAATTCTCTGTTCTTGCATTGGTTAATCCCCTCAATAAACTATCTCTGTTTATACGGTTAAGTGTTGAATCTTTAAGATCGGCAATATTATTTACGGTGTAACCGCTAAAGCGTAAACTTGAGTCGCTATTATATTGCACGCTATTATTAAGCCAGTGTATAAAACCAATATTATTTGCATTGGCAATTAACACGCTTCGTTTACCAACATTACTTTTGTATGGTGTTTCAAAAAATATATCTGCACTCGCACCAACGCCGTTAAAACCGGTAATTCTTTTATTATTTGTATCGCTTATAGCCAAATTAAAATTTGAATTGAATACCAGCTCGCTTCCATCTGCCGATGTATATAAACCCGAATTTTTATTGGTCTTTAAATAAAATAATTGTTCGCCTTTTAAGAACGAGAGTGAGACGCCTATCTTGCCAACCGAATCAACCTTATGCATAATAACACCAAATTTTACTTCCTGAAATCGTAGCGCATTGAGGTTGCAATTTTCTAAATTTGCGGTTAAGCCTCTGTAAGAATCGTTGCCATAAAATAATAAATTGTAAAAATCTTTAGAGTAAGTTGCATTTAGTATTTCCTGATTCTTAAAGCCAATTAAAAAATCAAATTTGCTGTTCCCTCTTATAAAAGTACTTACATCGTAATTTAAATTAATACCGAAATTATTTTTCTGCCTTAGGTGTTTCGAAGATTCTTTTTTAAGATCATTATCTATATAGCCGCCAAAAATTAATTTATTGGTAAGACTGCTGCTCATACCGTTACTACCTGCATCAAAATCAAGATTAACCGAAACGCTGCGTTTTACACTTTCGTAATTAATAAATTCGGTATTGTATTGAGCTATTACAACAGTATAGAGAATAAAAAATAAAAAGCTTATGTAAATTTTATTATTGCCCATTAATTTTGATTCACGTTATAATTTAACTCGGCAACAATGTTTATATCAAAGGAATAATTTTCATACAATTTAATATCCGGAGGATTTGGTGGCATTATAAAATAGGTTACTAATTTTATTGTTTTTGTCTTCTTTAAATTTTCAATTCTTACTTTAGTTACGGGCACATTTAATTTAGTTTGGGTGGCGTTAATAACTATATTTTGTGCATCTACAACCCCTTTTTCCATGAAATTATTACCCGGTGTAAATAACGAATCTATTACCTGATTTTGATCATTAATTAAATAAGCCTGCAACTGCGCACGAAAAGGATAACTATTTAATGCGGAAATAACAAAGTTACCGGAGTTTACATTTTCAAGTTGCTTTACATTTGTAAAATCTACAGTAGAATTTGAAGTTAATTTAAAATAACTTGCATTAAAACGTAATGGAATATTCACATCAGCAAATACCCGAATACCTGTATTATAAAAAGCAAAATCATTATAACCTGATAAATTACCAAGAGGATTAACATTAATACTCCCCTGATACGATATCTTATTAGGTAGATTGGACAAAAAAGGAACGATATTACTATTTGAACTTGTAACTGAAATAGTTTTACTGCTTGGATAAATTGTATTACCACTTTTTGTTGCCCGGTTAATATTTATGTTTGAGAAAAGACCATTGGTAAGCGGCACAGTATTATTATTAATTGAATTTATTGCTTTTATATTCGAAAGGCTTGCATTAAACTCTGCACCAAATTCGTTTAAGATCTTGAAATTTAAAGTAGCATTGTTAAGCATAAAATTAGATGCCTGAAAATTCTCAAAAATATCGAAACGTGCAGTGTCTAAAGGAAGCGTAATTGTTTGTTGCCCGAAATATCCCTCCACGTAGTTAGGGATAATATTTGAGTAGGTTAAATAAGCATTAGCGCCATCGCCATAGTTTGCGGTAACTGAGCTAGCTCCGGGATTTAACGTAACCGTATAAGCCTGAACTATTGTATTATAAACATTACCACTCAAGCCTTGCATATTAAGACTGTATCCAGAGAGATCATACGTTTTAAACAGCGTATCATGATTCGGCAATAAAGGCGGCACAGTTTCAAATATTGTAAATGGCAATCCATTTTTCTTTGCACTTGGAATGACATAAATAAGATCTAATGGTTGGGAAAGACTGTTTGTAAGTTTAACCTTTAACAAACCACTTCTTACGTCAATTTTTTTAAGGGCTACTCCGTTGGAAATGTTAAAGTTAAGCTCCGTCGAGGGAAAAAAAGTGAGGGCTTGTCCGGGCACAAGGGCAACTCCAAAAGGTGAAGGTACGGTGAACGAGTTTACAATAGATGTATCAGGTAAATTCAATAAGGAATCCAGTTTTATGGCAGTAATTTCGCGGGTTACATTAAGACTTAAAAGCCCGGTATTATCAGCACTAAAAATAGAATCGCCAATAAAATTCTTAATATTTAGTGAGCTCTTTACTACCGGAAAAACAACATCTACATCCCAGTTTGCAGAAACAGGCTTCCTGCAACTGTGGAAAGCGACTAAAATCAATAATAAAATACAAATTTTTCTTAAAAGACCCATTATATACAAATATATGTCATTTATGCGAGCCTTAAAAATGTTTGTTTTTGTAAAAACAGCCGTTTTTTTCACTACATTTGTATCTACAAAATGACTTTCGGCTTCCGGTTTTTTATATCTTGGCTTTTATCCGCAATAGTAATGTTCACACTGTTTTATGTGTGGCATGGTTATTTTCTTAACGACTTTAAACGTATCAATTTTCCGCTTATCTGGTTTGTAACCTTTGCAGCTTGTACCTACCTCATTTTTGGTGCAGGTATTTACTTTTTATACGAGTCTCAACCGCTTAAAAAGATAAGAAGTTTTATTATGAGAGGCTTATTTTGTGGGGTTGTTGCCGGGTTTTCTCTTTTTATGATCTCAACAATCGTTAACATTTCGCTTACCAAGCATCTAAGCATGAATCACCTTATGGTAGACTGCGCCTGGCAAATAGCCGAACAAACCATTGGGGCTATGGTAGTAGTAGTATTTAAAATCATTATTCATGAACCTGTTCATGAGCATGCTTAGTTCATAGAGCATTGCCTAAAACCCTTTTTAATTTTGATATGAGCAATTTTTTTTCTTTTTTAAAATCAAAACAATTTTTTGTTCATTTTGCTATCATTCTTGCTACTCTTTTTTTGGTGTTTTTTTGCCTTATTAAATGGCTAAGTTCTTACACAAACCATGGCGATTTTGTTGAAGTGCCCGACTTTAAAGGCCAGCAAATAGGCAATTTAAAATCTTTTGTAACAAATAAAGATATTTCATTTCAGATTATTGACAGCATTTACGACCCAAAAGAAAAATCGGGAATAGTATTACGCCAGGAACCTGAGGCAAAAAGTAAGGTTAAACACAATAGAACCATCTATTTATACGTTACAGGCATGGTAGCACCGCAAATTCAAATGCCAAAATTAATAGACAGAAGCGAAAGACAAGCAAGACTCATAATTCAGACCTACGGGCTTAAGATCGGCCATGTAACTGAAAAACAAGCTGATTGTAATGGTTGTGTTCTGTCGCAAACAATTGATGGCAAGGAAATTGAACCCGGAGCAGCCGTAAAAAAAGGAAGTAAAATCAGCCTTGTGGTTGGTATAAAAGACAACAGTTATATTTCAAATCCCGGAGATACAGCAACAAGCCAGGATCCGGATTTTGACAAAGAATAAATATGTTTAAGAATATCATACATAGTTTTTTACTACTTCTAACAGCAACTTCTTTTGCCCAGGAAGGAATAAAACCATTGACTGCAAACATCAATTATTTATACGGTGATCTTAAAGTTGTTTCGAATGAAAATACTTCAATTCAACAAAATAAAGCGGCATCGTTAACCTTGCCTTTTTTAGATGATTTCTCCTACTCGCCTACTAAATCCTATCCAAATCAAAGTTTGTGGAGCGATTCATCAACTTACATTAATTCAGGTTTTGGAATTGCACCGCTAAGCATTGGTGTAGCAACATTTGACGGTTTAAATAAGCGCGGCTATCCTTATACGCCTAATTTGGCCAATATGTCTTCGTCTTTACCTGCAGATACATTAACAAGTAAGGCCATTAATTTAGCACCCTTTTCTTCACCGGTTGTTGATACTTCTTTAGCCCTATCTTTTTATTACCAGGCGCGAGGCAATGGCGACAACCCGGAAATTACAGATTCTTTATTGGTAGATTGTTACAAACCACTTGAAGGTAAATGGAAAACAGAATGGTTTAAGCGTGGTAATTCAAGTCCAAATACCCTCGATACAATGTTTAAACGCGCTTTTATACAAGTAAAAGATACTGCTTACTTACACGATGGTTTTAAATTCCGCTTTAGAAACAAAGCTACAACCGCCGGAGATTTTGATCATTGGCATGTTGACTATGTATATTTCAACAACAACAGAAATTCTTTTTTAGATACTACCTACAACGATTATTCAATTGGATATATTCCTTCTCCATACCTTAAAAATTATTCTTCTATGCCATGGCGGCAATACGATACTGCTGACCGGGCTTACAAGAATACCGTGTTCATTCGTAATAACGGTACAAATATTGGTACGCTTAACTATTCAAACAATACCTACGACAAAACAAATACATTCGTTAATAATTATATCGGTGGTAGTTTTCCTAGCCTGGGTGTTTTTGATACTGCGGGCTGGCTTAATCATGCGCCAATGACCAATCCAACTTACAACTACACATTTGCACCAATGACCAATACTCAAGAGTATACCATCAAGCATTAC
Source organism: Bacteroidia bacterium (assembly GCA_016787785.1). Taxonomy (GTDB): domain Bacteria; phylum Bacteroidota; class Bacteroidia; order B-17B0; family Aurantibacillaceae; genus Aurantibacillus. Next base: position 20,353 of record JAEUTO010000008.1, read on the forward strand.
ATATTTAGAACAAGCCCTGACTTTATTTCACAAAATGATACAGTTTTACAAAAACAAACTTTCTCAAATTATTATGCTTTTGATGACGGTAGCGCCGAAGGTGGTTATTATGTAAATGGCGTTGGTGGCAAAATGGCCACAAAATACACACTGCGCGTAAGCGACACGCTGCGTGCCGTTAGGATCTATTTTGATCCGGTAGGCTCTATAACGCTTTCACAAAGTTATTATTTTAGAATAAATATTTGGTTACCCGGCACTTCAGGCCCAGGCTTAGTGCTTTACAGAGACAGTGTTAAGAACCCCGCTTATTACTCAAATGGGACATTTAATAAATTTTCAGAATATGCACTTACTACACCATTGATCTTATCACCTGGCACATATTATATTGGTATGCAACAACAGGTTGCTACGGGTATTGTTGTTGGCTTTGATAAAAACATCGATCATTCATCAAGTCTGTATTACGATTCAGGTAATGGTTGGACACAATCTTCTATTCGCGGCTCTATTATGATGCGCCCTGTATTTGGCTCAGAATTACCGGTTGGTTTAAAAGAGAATTTAACTTCTAAGAATAATTTATTTTCAATTTATCCTAATCCTGCTTCCGATCAGTTCATGATCCGTTCTGAACAAATTGATAATGCTTCGTACACGCTCGTTAACACAATGGGACAAACAGTTATTGAAAATAAAATTGAAAGTCAGCAGCAATCTGTAACTACAGAAAATTTAAGTAACGGTATTTATTTTTTGATCTTAAAAGTTAAAGGGCAATTAGTGCAACAAAATAAAATAATCATACAGCATTAATTAACCATGTCTAAGTTGGAAGAAGAGCCGGATGAAATAAGTGGCGAAGAAGAACAAACCCTTTACGAACATCACAACATCAAAGTAGAAAAAGGACAAGTGTCTATGCGTATTGATAAATTTATCATGATACGTATTGCTCATTCTACGCGCACAAAAATTCAAAATGCCTGCGATGAAGGAAGGGTTTTAGTGAATGGCAAATCTGTTAAATCTAATTACAAAACAAAACCGCTCGACGAAATTTCTATTGTTCTTACTGTTCCGCCGCGTGATATAGAAGTTGTACCCGAGAATATTCCTTTAGATATTACATTTGAAGACGATTACATTGTACTCATCAATAAAAAACCAGGCATGGTGGTTCACCCTGCTTACGGTAATTATAGGAGTACATTGGTAAATGCGTTAGCATATCATTTTCAGAATTTACCAAAAACAAAAACAAAATTAAATAACGATCTGTATTTAGAACGTCCGGGTTTAGTACACCGTATCGATAAAAATACGTCAGGAATTATTATCATCGCTAAAACAGATCTTGCTATGACGCGCCTGGCAAAAGATTTTTTTGATCGCACCATGGATAGAAAATATATTGCTATCTGTTGGGGTGATTTAAAAGAAGATGAAGGAACTATTACCGGAAATGTTGGACGTGACCCACGCGACAGAAAAAAAATGTTTGTATTTCCTCCCGGAAGTGAAGAAGGAAAACATGCAGTAACACATTACAAAGTAATTGAGCGGTTTGGTTACGTAACCTTTATTGAATGTAAATTAGAAACAGGTCGCACACATCAAATACGCGTACACATGAAAAGTATTGGCCACCCATTGTTTAACGATAATGAATATGGTGGCGATATTATTTTAAAAGGATTGAATACAGCAAAGTACAAACAGTTCATCCAAAACTGCTTTGAGTTATTGCCGCGCCAGGCACTTCACGCCAAAACACTTGGCATTACCCACCCTATTACGGGCGAAAAACTATTCTTTGATAGCGAGATCCCAGCAGATATGCAAGCTGTATTGGATAAGTGGAGAAAGTATATGAAGGATAAAGTGTTGGAGTAAAAATATGTAATGATGAAAAAACTAAAATTACTTTTTTTGTTTTTCACAGTAACCGTTTTGGTATGCTGTGCAAAGAAATTATTTTTTCATGTTGAAGTAAAAGGCACAGTTATGGATTATTTTTCAAATAAGCCCATTCCTTCAACTATTAAACTTTATGGACTTTACAAAACCGCTGACCCTGGCTACTCAGAAAAGCTTTTAGAAACGGTTAGCACAGACGGGAACGGGAATTTCAAAATACGAACTAAAGCCATGAAGTCTGAAAAATATTTTATCATTTTTCAAGGAAAGACAACGTATAATTACAATAACTTGCCCGAAAATGTTGGACATATTTATGATATTTCTATTGAACCAAAAAAAACAAAAGATTTCGGTCAACTATTTGAATCAACCCATACTTTCTACTGTAAGGCAATTATAACTCATACCTCTTCATTACCATATGATTTTTACATTTCCGATCCGTTTCCTGTCTCAAACACTATTAGTTTTCATAACTGTCCTACTGGAACCTCAAATACATTTACATACTTTCGTGGGCTTTCAAAAACTGAGTATGAGGAAAGCAATCATACTTTTATTTTTCATTATGGACTTTCCGGGCCATCAATAGTTGGTGGCGGAACAATTTCACTTCCAATACAGAATAATAAGGATACCGTTTACACTACAATAGAATACTAAGCCAATTAAGCAATAGTAATTACTTACTCAACATCATTCTCTTCACAGTTCTTTCTGTTCCACTTTTTATCTCCACTAAATAAACACCGCTTTCCTGATTGCCAAGATCTACCGGATAAACATTTTGCGTTGCGTTATTTATTTTATTTGAATACACTGCTTGACCCAACATATTATAAACCGTTACATCCATATTTTGCGAATTCGCAAAAGTGGTAACGATGTTGAAATTTCCTGTAGACGGATTCGGAAATAAATTAACAGCGCTGCTTAAAAATGTATTTTCTTTTACACCTGTAGCACAATCAATAATTGGTAAAATAGCAAGGTTAAAATTACGTGAGCCACCCCATGATGTTTTCATATCATGCCAGCTATTATCGCTCCATTTTTCCCACGCTGTGTTGGTTGTGCCGGTCATTTTATCAAACACAACTACTGTATCTCCTGCAGTGTTTGGCAGCGTTACCGAAGCAAAAAATCCACCCGAAGTAGGCGCATTAATTGGTGATGAAAATGTAAACTTATACGGCATGATCACCGGCACTCCAAATGCGAGCCCCGGATTACCGCAATAACTAACGCTGGTTGTGTTTGTTGTTGCAGCAATAGTAGCTAAGTTTGATGTGGTTGAACCTAATAAGGTACCAGGAGCAGAAGATGCTGAAGTTCCGCTGTAAATATTCATATCCACGTTAGCAGTTCCATCAGTACCTACACCTGTATAATTAAAAAACAATACCACCACACCACTAATTATTGGATTAGTTGCCGATGAATATTTTGAAGTACTAATAAATTCGGCTTTTTCCTTATCTCCAAAACAATTAGTACCGGAAATATAACCGGCCTTACCAGCCCCTTGAATACAACCCGGATCACCCGGACTTGCTGTTGCTCTTCTCATACCCAATGGATTTGCAAGGGTATCAGTATTCGAAAAATTAGAAACTGTATAAGAACAAGCAACGGCCGATCCGCTGCATAACGTAGCCGAACTTGCCGTTAATTGTGTTCTGAAAGGACAATTTGCCATCGCTGTTTGAATACGGTCTCGTTGATCAAGGCTGAACATATACATACAGGCATCATCCGAGTAATCCATAAAGTTGATGAACATATCGCCATCCGGACCATTTGAACAGGTTACATGCGGATAGGTTGGACATCCTGTATTTTCTTGTTGTTGATTAGGCGTATCGTTACAAAAATCATTACCACAAGATGCATCGCCCCAAATATGACGTAAACCTAACCAGTGACCAATTTCATGTGTTGCCGTTCTTCCTTTATCAAATGGTGGCGAGAGTGTTCCAACATTACCAATACTTTTGCTCCAGCACCAAACGCCATCTGTTGTTGCAGTTCCAAGACCACTACTTAAACCCGAAAGTGTTGAACCAACAGGAAAAGTTGCATAACCCAGTAAACCAACCGAAGAGTTTACATCAGATATCCAGATATTTAAATAAAGTGCTGGATCCCAAATTGTATTTGGTTTAATAGTTGATTCAATATAATTCCTAAAATTAGTAGTTGTACCAAACGATGTTGGATCGGCCCAACTGTTTGCTACATAGCTTATTCTTTCAATTCCTGGCTCAGCTAATGTAGCGCCGGCAGGATTTTTTTGAGCCAAACAAAAATTTACGTTGCAATTTGCAAGTAAAGAACCAAAAGCTGTAGTTGAAATATTTCCAACATTAAAACCTGTTCCGGCAAAATCATTATTTAAAATAGTTATCTGAGAATTTATTTGTGCCTGCGAAATGTTTGGGTAAGAGCCTACACTTTGTCCACCATGAATAACGTGAAAAATTACAGGTATTGAATAATTGGTGGCTTGACCCTTACCAGCTAAATTAGCTTGTTTGGTCTCTTCTACTTTTTTATTGAACCAGTCGTTCCACTCTTTACCGGGATCCAGGCTTCCACAATTTCTTTTACTTTGTGAATAAGAGATAACAGACATAACACAAAAAATGCCTGCCAAAAAATAAGTAGATGTTTTTTTCATGGGGATAAATTTTAATTGAAATTACAAAATTGTACTGAGATACTAAAAAATTAATCGAAGATCTTTCCGGGGTTAAAAATATAATTAGGGTCGAATACTTTTTTAATGTTCTTCATTAACTCCAGGTGATACTGACTAAACACAATTGGCAGATAACTTTTTTGTACCAGGCCAATGCCGTGTTCGCCACTAATAGTGCCGCCTAAGGCTTTACACAACTCAAATATTTCTGTAATACCCTTTGGCAGATCGTTATCCCAAACGGCGTCACTTAAATCGCCTTTAATAATGTTAACGTGTAAATTACCATCACCCGCATGCCCATAACATACCGATTTAAATCCATACTTTTTACCAATGGCTTTTACACCATTTAAAAGTGCGGGTAATTCTGCACGTGGTACGACAGTATCTTCTTCTTTGTATACACTATTACTTTTCACTGCCTCACCCACTTTACGACGTATTTTCCATAATGCATTTTTTTGTTCTGCACTGTCGGCAAATAAAATTTCGTCACAATTGTTTTTTTGCATTACTGCACTAATAGTTTCACAATCGCCCATTAGCACATCCACATTATTTCCGTCAACCTCAACTAACAAAAGCGCCTGCCACTCGGGTTTAATTTCAAAATTAACTTCGCCTGAATACTTTATGCTCCACTCTATGGCGTCGCGCTCCATAAATTCCATAGCGCTTGGCACAATTCCTTCTCTAAAAACTTCGCCAACCGCTTTACAAGCATCCTCAGCAGAGTTAAAGGGAATTAACATCAACAGATCGTGTTTAGGAAGTGGAATTAATTTAAAAACAATTTTAGTTACTATACCCAAGGTGCCCTCGCTGCCAACCATTAAATGTGTAAGGTTGTAACCGGTAGAATATTTTAACGTGTTGGCTCCGGTCCAGATTATTTCGCCGTTAGGCATTACTACTTCTAAATTCAAAACATAATCTCGCGTGGTACCGTACTTAACGGCTTTTGGTCCACCACTACTATGCGCAATATTGCCACCCAAACTGCAACTTCCCCAGCTTGCCGGATCGGGAGGATAGAACAATCCTAACTTCTTTACTTCTTCCTGAAAAATATAATTAATTACCCCGGGTTCTACGGTTGCCTGTAAGTTACGCTCATCAATTGAAAGGATCTTGTTGAATTTTTCCATACTCAATAACACGCCGCCTTTAATGGGCAATGCCCCGCCACTTAAGCCCGTACCCGCACCGCGCGTGGTTAATGGAATTTTATTGTTGTTACAAATTTTAGCAATAGCTGCTACCTGCTCTACTGTTTGAGGCTTTACAACCACATCAGCAAAAAAAACAAGATCCTCGGTCTCATCCTGTCCGTATTTTTCCAGTTGTTCTTTGTCGGAACTAATGAAGTCGCTACCAACAAGGCTTTCGAGCTCCCTGAAGGTTATTGACGTTACCTTGTTATAATTAATGCTTGTCATTTAAAAATATTAATATAAAAGTAATAATTTTGAGGCTAGATAAAATTTATTGCAGATTTATAATTAACAATTTACAATTAATAATTAACCACATAGACACATAGTATAGATGGATGGTAAAATTATTACAAAAAAGTATCTTGATGAGTTAACTTATGAAGTGGTTGGTTCAGCAATTGAAGTGCATAAAACCTTGGGGCGTGGATTATTGGAAAGTGTCTATCATCAATGTATGCAGCAGGAGTTACGACATAGAAAAATAAATTTTTGCACAGAGATGAAAATCCCTTTAACCTATAAAGAAACGCAACTTAATCTTGATTTCAGGTGTGATCTTTTTATTGAAAATTGTCTCGTTACTGAATTAAAATCTATAAACGGCACTATCTCTGTTTTTGAAGCGCAGCTTCTAACCTATATGAAGCTTTTAAAAGTGCCAAAAGGTATTCTTATAAATTTTAATTGCACTAATATATTTGGCGAAGGTCAAAAAACGTATGTAAATGAATATTTTAAATTATTAAATGAAAAGTAACTATGTGTCTATGTGGTTAAAAATATAAAGCAGAGTGTTTATTAATATACATACACATTTTCAATTATACGACGCCAATATAGAATTGGTAAACCTGAATATGGATTCTACTGTAAAGGCCAATCATTATTCTTACGGCTTGCACCCATGGCATTTGGATAAAACAACTTATGAAGAGCAACTGGCCAAATTAAAAATAGTAGCCCACGAAAAACGTTGTTTGGCTATTGGTGAATGTGGTTTAGATAAAATAAGTAAGACCGATTTTGATTTTCAGACGGAAGTTTTTATTGAGCAGATAAAAATTGCTAATGAAATAAATAAACCTTTGATCGTGCATTGTGTTAAAGCTTTTAACGAGCTTATAAACTGTTTGAATTTAAATGATAACACAGTGCCTGTTATTGTGCATGGCTATAACAATAACGACAATATTGCAAGAGTTTTAGTTAATCAGGGTTATTATTTTTCGTTCGGAAAAGCGCTGCTGGGCTACGAATCAAACGCTGCAAAAGCAATAAGAATTGTTGGACGAAAGAATTTTTTCCTGGAGACCGATGATAGCGATCTTTCAATAAAATACATTTACAAAAAAGCTGCGGAGCTTTTAGGAATTGACGAAGAAATAATTAAACAACAAATACAAAGTAATTTTGAAACTGTTTTTAAAACAACATTATAATGGATACAAGTTGGATGGAACGCACCTCGTTATTGGTGGGAAAAAAAGGACTGGAAAAATTAAATAACGCGCATGTACTTATTGTTGGACTTGGTGGTGTAGGATCTTATGCTGCAGAAGCCATTGCCAGGAGCGGCGTTGGTAAAATGACAATTATTGATGGTGACACCGTTGACCCCACTAATCGTAACAGACAACTACAAGCTTTGGTTTCAACACATGGGCAAAACAAAGCGCACTTAATGGGTGAAAGAATTAAATTGATCAATCCGGAGATCGATCTTACCGTTGTAGATTCTTTTAAAACACCCGACGACATGAAAGAATTCATGAAACAAAAATTTACTTATGTTATTGATGCCATAGATAGCATTTCGCCAAAATTATATCTATTACAAATGGCCTATTACAATAACCAACGTATTATTTCAAGTATGGGTGCAGGTGGTAAAATGGACCCTACCCAGATACAGGTGGTAGATATTTCTAAAACGGAGGTTTGCCCAATGGCCCAGTATGTGCGAAAACGTTTGCGCTACATGAACATTTATAAAGGCATTAAATCTGTTTTTAGTGCCGAGAATCCGGCAAAACACTCAATCATGAAAACAGACGGAAGCAAATATAAAAAATCAGCCTATGGTACAATTTCTTACTTACCGGCAGCATTTGGTTTAACCTGTGCATCGGTTGTTATTAGAGATATTGTTGAATGGAAGGAAGTAAAAACGCCTAAGAAAAAAGCGAAATAATCTTTTTAGTTCACACAACATCTGATAAATACCTTTGTTTAACGCTCTAAAAAAAATACCAATAAGTTCGCTTATCTGGTAATATTGGTTATTTTTACTATTCGTTTTAGTTGTTAAATTTTATCTATTTACAATTTTTTGAAAACAAAATACATAATCCTGTTTATTTTGCTTTGGCAACAAATTGTGTCACAAAAAAGCTTTCAGCCTGCATTTTACAACCTTGATCCCGAAATTTTCCAGGCAAAAAACGTTAGGCTTATAAAAAAAGATAATAAGAACGGCTTTTGGCTACTTGCAGATAGAGGACTGGGGCATTATAACGGCTATTACACGCGTTATTACTCTTACAAAGAAAATGACAAAAATTCGCCTCTAAATAAAAATCTACAAAATCTATTTATTGCCAAAAACGGCGTTGTTTGGTTTGGTTATGCAAATGAAAGTGCCATAAGCTGTTTTGATCCTGAAACCGAAAAATTCACACATTACAAATCCGACTCCGCAAAATCCGGAACATTTCCTCATCAAGGCGTATTGTCTGAATTTTATGAAGATTCGCAGGGTCGATTCTGGATAAGCACATGGGGAGGAGGTTTAGCATTATTGAACAGAAAAACCGGACAGTTTGAACAGTATTTAGCTGACGAAAAACGTCCAAAGGCAAATGGTATTCCATTTAATACTGTGAGAGGCATTCTTGAAATTGAAAAAGACAAATTTTTGGTCACATTTTTTGAAGAAAAGCCTAAGGCGCTGCCCGTTATTTTTGATGCGGCAAAAAAAACTTTCACACCATTTCAAATAGAAGATTGTTTTAAAAATTTAGATAAAGAAATGGCCGAAACCATTAAACATTGTTTAACGCTGGCTCATTACGTTTACAGAGACAAAAGCGGGGTGTTTTGGTTTGGCACTTACAGTGGACTGATTTGTATTGACCCCAATAACAAAACTGCCGCGCGTATTTCTGGTAAAGCATTCGATAACAAATTTACAAGCCTCGAAAATACCCGTGATTATATTATTGATGACCATAATAATTTATGGACAAATACCGTTAATTCGGGCATTATGATAGTAAACCTTGAAACCAAAAAAGCTTTCTATCATAAACAATTATTTAATTGCGAAACATGCGTAGGCAGTAACCTTATTGGTTCTTTTACAAAAGATAATGAAGATAACATTTGGGTTAACCATGGCAATGGCGGAGTTAGCGTGTATTATCCATTACGGCAAGAATTCAGAGTAAAACTTTGGGCGGATCTTAATCTGGATTTTACAAATCCTTCACATCAAAGCATTCCGGTAAATCAAATGCTCTTGCGCGGCAAAGACAAACTGTATATTTCAAATGCAAACGGTATTGCGGTTTACAATTACAAAACCGACAGCCTTTTAAAACCCATACAGTCATCTAAAAAAAAGGCGCTGGGCGGTAGAGAAAAACATATTTTAAGCTTTAAGATTTTTAATAATAATTTATTTTATCAGGCTATAACCAACGAACTTGTACCTCATGTTGTAAAGCAAAACCTTAAAACAAGAGAGGAAACCAGTTTCAAAGAGGATACCCTAATTAATTCAATTTTCTTTTATACAGATAGCTTATTGCCACCCATGGGAATTTTTGGCTCAACTGACAATTATAAGGTGTATAACGAACAACTAAATAAATTTGAAAAACTTTATATTCCCGAAAAAAGCACTGCTGCTGAGCCATATTATTCGGAAATTTTAAAGAATGGGAAATACTTTTTTGGATGTGGCACAAGAGGTTTTTTTACTTTTGACCCGCGCTCAAAAAAGAGCATGAAATATTCAAGCGAAAAACAAAGAGATAAACCTTTTGCAGACAGCACTATTAACGCATATTACTACGATAAGACTTCTACTGTTTGGATAGCCTGTAGTAACGGAATTTACTCGTTTGATGAGAATACCGAAGAAATAAAGAATTGGAATAATGAAATCGGCATAAATAACCTATCCATTCTGCAGATAGCAACCGATGCAAAAAAAGATCTTTGGTTTGCCTCCAGTAAGGATCTTTTTAATTTTAATTTTAAAACCAAAAATTTATACAAATACACAAAAGACCTGGGGTTAAACGGCGATGGCTTTAATCACAAAAGAGCTTTAGCTTATATTCCGGTTGCGGATGACGGCAACATTTTTTTTGCAACAATAAAAGGGTTACTGATGGTTAACCCATCAAAATTACAAGTTCCGCAAACTGCCCCAAGATTGTCTATTTACAACGTAAGCATTAATGATTCGGCATTGTCGAAGAATGAATTAAATGATTTTTTAAATTCAAACATAAATTTAAACTGGGATAAAAATTTTATAACCTTTGAGTTAAATACCAATCAGGTATTTACACCCACTCCAAATAAATTTTATTATAAATTAATTGGGTTGGAAGACAAATGGATCGATAACGGGCCCTCAAATAAAATACGATTTGCAAACTTAAACGACGGAACTTATCAATTACAAGTAAAATGTATAAACTCGTATAATATCGAAAGCGAAATTCTAACTCAGAAATTCGTGATCACCCAACCTTTTTGGAAAACCTGGTGGTTTATTTTGCTTTGCATTTTAGCACTTTTCGGAGCAATGATATTGGTTATTAAACATAGGGAAAAAGCCTCGGAACTTAGAAAATTGCAATTAGAAGATACTATTAAAGAAAGAACGAAAGAGATAATGCTTCAAAAAGAAGTAATTGAAGAAAAACAAAAAGAATTAACGGATTCCATAAAATATGCGCAGCGTATACAAAATGCTCTTTTGGCCAGTAAATCAATTTTAGATAAGCATTTGAAAAATTATTTTATTTATTTTAACCCAAAAGATATTGTGAGCGGTGATTTTTATTGGGCAACAAGTATGCACGATAAGTTTTATTTAATTATTGCAGACAGCACCGGTCACGGTGTACCAGGCGCTTTTATGAGTCTTTTAAATATTAATTTTTTAAATGAGGCCATAAATGAAAAAAACATTCAACAACCTAATTTGATCTTAGACCATGTGCGCCAACGCCTTGTCCAAAATTTGGCAGAAGACGGCAGCGCCGAAGGAGGAAAAGATGGTATGGACTGCAGCTTATTATGCTTCGACTTTAAAGCTAAAATATTAGAATTTGCCTGCGCCAACAACCCTGTTTTAATTGTGAGAAAAGGGGTTGCTATAGAGCCTGAAAGCGACAGGATGCCGGTAGGTAAATCTCCAAAGGAAACAACGCCGTTTACAAATCATAAATTTAGTTTAGAAAGCGGTGATGTGATCTATGCCCTTACCGATGGATATGCAGATCAGTTTGGTGGTGAAAACGGAAAAAAATTGAAATACAAATATCTCAAACAATTGATATTAGACAATAATCATCTAGGTTTAAGCGAGCAGCAGCAGGTTTTAATGAATAATTTTGTTGCCTGGAAGCGCGACAATGAGCAGGTTGACGATGTTTGCATTGCAGGCATAAAAATTATTTAGTACCGCGCCATTTTAAACAAGCAAATTTTAACCTACCCCGCAACAGATTTGTTAAACAAGAACTTATTTTAATTTTAAGAAAAGGGATATTTATTTATTTAGGCCCATTAAGATCATCAATACAAAAGCGAAAAGAATTTGATACGAAAGATGTTTAGAAAAGAACATTTCGTTAGCAGTGATAATTAAACGATTCATAAAGGGTTTTTTGAGATTTTTATACAGTTATAAATATCACTAATATGTTTTTAAAATACCAGCATTTTAACACTCTTAAATTGCCAATTTAGACAAATTAAAGTTTTTACCCCCTAAAAAACAGACCTGTTTAATGTAAAAAGCCTTGCAATACAACCGGTATTTTCCTTCTTCACCCTCACTTTGGAGTACTTTAATATCAAATACTAAAACACAATCTGGGTTAAAGACAAAAAAAACTCCCTCGTTTTGGGAGGGAGTTTAAAAAATTTTATTCTGTTTCTTCTTTTGGCGTATCACCAACTTTTTCAACTTCAACATCTGATTTAGTTGAAGCGCTGGCAGAAGGATAATAGGAATTGAATTCATTTACTGAATTGGCAACCTGTTCTTTTCTGAAAGTAAATTTATCAAGGTTCTCCCAGGTTGCAATTTGATCTTTTAAATAAGGTTTAATTTCTTTTTTATAGAATTTTGGATTAAGGCGTTTCATTTCGCGTAACTCTGCTGACGCCTGATCGGCTTTTGTATCCTGAATAAAATAAATACTCTCAATACCCGGTTGACCCATTACCTGACCATCAAATTTATATTCATAAAAACAAAGGCGTCCTTTTGAAAGATATTCTACATAAACTTCAGCATCTTCCAACGGCATTAGAACAAAATTCCTACCATCAAAGCCATAACATTTTGCTTTTTTTGGACTGATAGCAACAACTTTTCCGGGTCCTTTTGCTTTAAAATTAAATCCTTTATAAAAATCAGCTTCGCCACCAATTGGATTGGATTGTACCTCGCCTTTAATTGTATCTCCCTTTAAATTACAGTAATAACCCGGTGTAAGCGTAGGAGCCATCTTTGGGTCTTTACCCTTTGGCTGTGCCATTATAACAGCTGTAGAAGCTATAAATAACGCTGAAAGCAATTTCTTCATAATTTTAGATTTGTAATTAATACCAAATATATTTATATATGCTTTAAACTCAAAATTTAAAGACTCATTTTATGATTTTTTAAAGTAATGGGTATAAAAAATCCCCCAAAACAGCGTTTTGAGGGATCTTAAGAGAAGTTATTGTTATTTTCTTTCTAGAACCTCATCTATCATACCGTAATCTTTAGCTTCCTGTGCTATCATCCAATAGTCACGATCGCTATCAGCCCATACTTTTTCATAGGTTTGTCCGCTATGTGTAGCAATGATATCGTACAATTCTTTCTTTAATTTCTGGATCTCGCGAGCAGTAATTTCTATGTCACTTGCCTGCCCTTCGGCGCCGCCTAATGGTTGGTGGATCATAATACGTGCATGTTTTAATGCAGTACGTTTTCCTTTTGCTCCGGCACACTGTAACACGGCACCCATACTTGCAGCCATACCTGTACAAATAGTTGCTACATCCGGCTTAATGATCTGCATAGTATCATAAATACCTAATCCTGCATAAACAGATCCGCCGGGAGAGTTAACGTAGATCTGAATATCTTTTTTAGCATCAACGCTTTCTAAAAAAAGCAATTGCGCCTGAACGATATTAGCAACCTGGTCGTTAATACCTGTTCCTAAAAAGATGATACGGTCCATCATCAAACGCGAAAAAACGTCCATTTGCGCTACGTTAAGCTGGCGCTCTTCGATAATATATGGAGTTAAAGAAGACTGGATACGTGAAGTATAACTATCATAAGTTAAACTATTAATGCCTACATGTTTTGTAGCATATTTTTTGAATTCATTATTGTCGAACATAATTTTAAATTTTTAATTAAACCAAATGTAGTGTTTGGATGTTGTTCTTTCAAATAATGTGCAAAATTTTATTAACGCTAAATTGTCATGTATTGGGCTTTTTGAACAAAGCAGTAAAATTGAGAAGAATTTATCCATTGATTAACTTTTAGCTGTTATTAAGTTAATTGATAATGAGATAATTAAGCCTAAAAAAATGCAAATTTTGCAGTATAAATCGTGAAAGACAGTTATTGTATATTAAACGGTCATTTGATCAGCATTTACGAACCAAGTGTTGCGTTCAACAACCGCGCCTTCAGGTATGGCGACGCTTTGTTTGAGAGTATACGTTTTTGCAACAACAAGGTAATGTTCTTACGCGACCATATTACGCGTTTAAAATTAGGCATGACAGTTTTGCGCATGAACCTGCCAGCCGAATTTAATACCGAGAACATTAACGAGCTAATAATGCAATTATTAAAACATAATACGCATGCGCCAAATGCCAGAATAAGGTTAACGGTTTTTAGAAATGAAGGTGGTTATTATACACCCGAAACAAATGATATTTCATTTTTAATCGAAAGCGAGGAAATTGAAGGCCCTTACGAATTAAATCAAAAAGGTTTTTGGGTGGATGTTTATTCTGATCTGAAAAAACCCATAAACAAATTATCCAACTTAAAAACAGCAAATGCTTTGTTTTACGTAATGGCCGGTTTGGCAAAACAAAGTATGAAGCTGGATGAATGCTTTTTAATTAACGATACCGGAACAATTTGCGAAAGCATAAGTTCCAATATTTTTATTGTGAAGAATGGCACCATTTACACACCGCCTTTAAGTGAAGGTTGCGTAGCGGGTATTATGCGCAAACAAATAATGAACTTAGCTACACAAAATAAAATTCTAACGTTTGAAAGCCCTGTTACTATTAACACGCTAATGAACGGTGATGAAGTTTTTTTAACTAACAGCATTAAAGGCATACAATGGGTGGGCCAGTTCAAACAAAAATATTACACTAATAAATTTGCACAATTATTTACAGATAAACTAAACCAACTTACAACAGCCATACAATAATATGTACCAACAAATTATAGGCGTTATTGAAGCCACACTTAAGACCCTTGGCATAAACGCCACTGAAGCAAAGGTAAATGAAGGACAGTATAACATCAGCAAAGATAAAAGCACAGAAGTGTTGCTGGATGTGTGGGAAGAAAATGAACGTGTGTTCTTTCAGGCCTTAAGCCCGGTAACAAAGTTACAAGATCCAAAAAAAGCAGAAGTATTAATGATGTTGCTTGAAGAGAATCATGGTTTGGTAGAAGCTTCATTTACAATAGCCAAAGATGATATCATTATAAAAGAAACCATTGAGTGTTCGGCCTTCTTTAATCAGGAAAGAGCCATTGCTACTATATCGCGTATTGCTTTTTATTCGGAGACATACAGGAAGAAGTGGGAAATGTAGTAGGGTTTTAGGATTTATGACATAAGATTTAAGACTTATGTCAAGAAATTTTTTCTAACAATTTACATAATTCCTTCGTCAATTCTTTACGGCTGTATTTATTTACCTCGACCTCTTTAGCTTCTGTTACTTTGCCATTAAAGTAAGCAAGAATATTTTTTTCCAGAGTTACCTCATCGTTAAAATCACTTATCAAACCTGTATTGGTCTCGTTAATAATTTTTGCAAGATCGCCATCTACAGGACCAATTGCCAATATGGGGACTTTGGCAGACATGTATTCAAAAAATTTACCGGTTAAAATACCCTTTGCATTTTTGGTATTGTTAACCAACAATAACAATAATTTAGAGCGCTGCTGCTCTTCTATTACTTTATTGTGTGGCAAATATTCTATTTTATTTACGAATTGAGTCAAACCAAATTGTTCAATTTGCTCTTTTACATAAATATCAATTTTACCAACTAATTTAATTTCTAATTGCTTTCTAAGATCTGAATTCTCAGTTATTATTTTTTTCAAAACCTTCCACAACACCTGCGGATTGCGATCCTTAACTAAAGTACCAATATGGGCAATACTAAATTTTTTATCTTTATTGATAGCTCCGGTTTGCAGATCTTCCGTATCAAAACCGTTGGTAATTACTTTAAATTTATCAAGATCCTTTCCTCCGGCCGTCTTATACATTTCCAAGAACTCATCGCTCATGGTTTGGCCAACACTTAAAACAATATTGGCATTTTGCAGAACTGATAATTCTTGTTTGTGATGTTTGGCATCTGCACTCTTACTCAACATTAATTTTTCATAAAAATCGATGTTGGTCCATGGGTCACGAAAATCAGCGATCCACTTTAAATTGTTGTGTTTTTGTTTTAAGCCTAAGGCAATTAAATGCATAGAGTGCGGCGGCCCGCTGCTAATAACAAGATCAATAGCGTTCTTTTGAATGTATTCGCTCAGATATTTTATACTTGGTTTTATCCAGTATTTACGTGCGTCAGGAATAAAAAAATTCCCTCTTATCCACACGCTTATTTTTTCGGTTAGGCCGGCCTTTTTATTCTCGCTCAAAAAAGAAGCATTTATTTTATCATCTTTTTTTCTGCCGATAAATTTTTTGTAGAAGTCATAGGGTTCCCAGATAGGCGTCTTTAAAACCGTTGTTCCCTTCGGTATATCTTTTTGAAGACTATCATCTATCACCGGCATCTCACCGTTCTCGGCTGTGTAAACAACAGGCTCAAAACCAAACTCGCGCATGTACTTTACAAATTTAAGCCAGCGTTGTACACCTGCCCCACCACTTGGCGGCCAATAATAAGTAAGAATAAGTACCTTCTTCATTTAGTAATGTAAAACTACAAATATTATTCTAATGAAAATAGCCGCAATCTTTGGATCGCGGCTATTTAAACAAATGATTAAGCTAAATTATTTTGCGACAACGAATTTTTTGGTTGACACAACTTGCCCCTCCTGCGAAATTTTTGCAAGATACACCCCATTAGCAAAAGCAGAAACATCGATTGTTGTATTGCTTTCTGTTTTGTTTAAGGTTGTTTTTGAAACCAATCTTCCTGTAAGATCAAATACCTCAACCATATCAAATTTGCCATTTAATTTAGAATCAACTGTTATCTGGCCCGAAGTTGGGTTAGGGAAGAGATCAATGCCATCCACGGCTGCATTTTTAAATTCAAAATTACCGGTTGGTAATAAGCTTCCAACTTTCATACCATTTCCAAAACTGGTAACCCACATTTCGTTTTGGTTAAATGGATTAAAGAATACGCGCTCGGGCTGTTGAAATGGATAACTTTGTACAATTGAAAAAGTTGGCGTTGCAGCATTGATATTATTTGATTGCCATAAGCCCTGCCCTTCTGTAGTTAAGAAAACCTGACTGGCATTTGCCGGATTAAAAGTTACTGAAGTAACACGGTCTAATATTGTTCCGGTTAATTTTGTCCATGCTAAACCTTTATTTGTTGTTTTGTAAAGACCACCTAAACCATTTGGTGGGCCACCCCAACCACTAAACACACAAACGTACCAGGTGCTCTGTGTAGGATCGTTAGGGTCGAGTACAATGTCTTTTGTCCAATAATACATACCTGTGTGCGAAAGATCTGTCCAACTGTTTAAAGCAGGATCGTAAATAAATACGCCAGAGCTTGCGGTAAATGCGCCTGCACCCGTTCTGCGACCTGAATAAGTGGCCACCAATTTTCCATCATTTAACACTACTAAACTTGCAGGATGTTTTTCGGTACGGGGCGGATTTGGCAATAAGGTCCAGTTAGATGTTGCCAGATTTTGTAGGTCGCTTGTAACATAAACGCCTCCTGTACCGGTGCCACCGCTATAATGAATTACGCTAGCGTACGCGCGGTTAGGGTTATTTGGATCCAGCGCAACCCAAAAAACAGGGTGATTAAATATTTTTAAATTTTGCCACGATGCGCCGTTCGTAGTTGAATAAATTATTTTTCCGTTAGCATCTGTTGCATCAAGGATATTGTCTTGTAAACGCGTACTCTGATACATGTCGTGGATGTTTGATGTTCCGGCATACAGCGTACCGTTAGTAGGATGTTTTGCGATACGATACATTGAATTAGCAGTGTGACCTGTGTAATTGAACGACCATGAGGTTCCTGCATCTGTACTTCTTATGCCACGAATATCAGAAAAACAGGCAAACATATTATTAGCGTTCATCCATTCAACCTGCCAGCAAGTTGTATTTTCTATACCAACGCTTTGATAACTTGTGTTTGGAGGTGTAGTTGCATTTGCAGGATGTTGGCCTGTTGGATCAACATAGGCCTGCGACCAGCCAGTACCGCCATTATTTGTTTTATGTACAAAACCAAAATCTCCAAAGATCACGCTTTGCGAATTGTTAGGCGCAACAGCTAAACCAAACGGACACTCGCCGTAGCTCCAGGGACGATCACCACCTTGCCCACTCCAACCCGTGATGATATTTTGATTTGTTGTTGTGTTAAAAACGTGCGACCAACCTGTTCCTGCGTTGGTTGTTTTTAAAACATCAGGATAAGAACTGCTATTACTTCCTGCAAGATAAACTGTATTAATATCGTTACCCGCCATACCAACAAACATCGGGAAATCGGTTGTTAAATTTATACCTGTCATTTTTGGAACCCAATTTCCTGCACCATAATCTACCGCATAAACACCTTTTGCAAATTGGTAATAATCAGAACCTACAATGCCAACGTAAATATCTGCCACATTAGCTGTAATGCAAAAAAAACGAGTGGTTGGTCCAACCTTAGCACCTGCAAAAGACCAGATCCTTTCTGTGGCTGGCAAACCCGTAATAGCAACTGTACTAAAAGAAGTTCCTCCGTTTGTAGAAACTAAAACACCATCATTTGTTCCTATGTAAATATTATTGCCGTCAAAAAAAACACCACCTACAACATTTCCTGCTCCGGTATTTGTAGCAGTGTGAATGCTTGTAAAAGTATTTCCTCCATTTCCTGAAAAATAAATATTGCCGTAATAAGAAATAATTACCCGTTGTGGATTATTGTAATCTGCATCAATACTAAAAGTTTCTTCGGTGTTATTTGGGTTTCCTGGCAGCACAGTCCACGTAACACCATTATCAGTGCTTTTCATTGGTTGCACCATATTGTTAGCGTAACTAATTGAATAAAGCAGACCCACGCTTGATGTAAAACAAACTTTTGAGTTATGTCCGCCAATTAGCTGTTGAAAATTTACCTGACTATAGGATGCACCAAAATTGGTGGTGTGAAAAAGCTCACCCATATCACATGAAATATAATATTCGTTGTTGTTTGCAGGGTTAATGGCACATGCAAAAAGCGCCCCACCACCGCCAATACCTCTTGATGCAAAAGAAGCCGGTTGAGCAATTGATAAATAACCAAGGGCGATAAATAATAGACTAAATATTTTTTTCATAGCTTTTGGGTTTTAGTTACTATGAAGTTACTAAATAAATTTAGATTTTAAAATAAAAGGCCATGAAATGCGAAATTTGTTGAAAATTACCGGTGTTTTACCATGATCTTTTTTGTTGAGGTTTGACTAGTATTATTAAAAGCCACTTTTAATAAATAAACACCGTCGTTCAGATCTTTTGTATCAATAACTAGTGCATCTGCTTTTAAAACATTCTCGCTTATACAAACCAGGTCGCCTAAAACTGTATATAGTTTTACTTCACTTATGTTTTGTCCTGCAACGCTAATAGTTGTGTTTGCAGGATTGGGATAAGCAGTTGCCATTAATGAATTATTATTTTCTTTTATACCTACTGCTTTTAAATTCCAGCCTATCTCTTTTAATATTCCTAACTCCCATGGTGCAGGGATACGAACAGTGTCTCCTACACCCCAGTAGTAAGACATAATTGTATTAGCGTATGATTGATGAATATGCAAAAGATCAACCCCAATTGTAAAAGTTCCGGCTCCGCCCGATAAACGTACTGGTGTATTTGAATGAGATGTATTAGCGTATAATGGTCCGCTAAAATAAATCGCGCCATTTTTTAAACTGTCTCCTAAGGCGTTAGAATTTTGCGGCGCACAGGTAGTTAAATGATTGCCGGATGTTTTAACCATGTATTTATCAAAGATGCCGGGTACGCTATCTTGCCCATGCCATGGAAAAGAAGTAGCAATTGGAAAAGTGGAAGAAGGAATATTACCAAAAGAACCTTTGCCATTTGCATCTACGTAACCATCACTGTAAAAGCCTAAACCATGGCCTATTTCATGCATAGCTGTTGAAATAAAATCGGTTTTATTTGAAGGTGGTTTTCCTGTTCCAAAATAATAAGGTGTAAATAAATTAAAATAAATATCCATATCGTATTCACCAACATTTGTTTCGCTGCCAGCAAGTTGATTGGCTAAGGAAGTTACATATAGTGTATTTGTAACGGGTGCATTTGGAAAATTTTTTCTTCCGTTTGCAAATGTGATCGCAGAAAAAGGAAGAAAAGAGGCGTTCACGATAAAAACATTTACTTTAATTGGAACATTGATCTGTAAATAATTACTCCACTTTTGTCCGGCAATTTGCAAAGCTGTTGCAAAGCCCGTGGGTTGTGTGCCTGTTATAGTAAATGAAAAAGTATTAACCTGCGCGTTAATACAGATGGAAAATAATAAAGCGATTACAAGTATAATTTTTTTCATGAAATTTGAATTTTATTAAAAAACAAAGGCTACCGATTTGGTAGCCTTTACTATTTTAGTGATGTTCTTCACTGTGCGCTGCTTCTGTAGCGTGCGCATCACCACCACCGTGGTGACCACTTTTAAGTTCTTTTTGTTGATCGATAAAGATCTGATCTACACGTGTAACATTACGTGGATAACCAGAATACACGCCCTCAACTAAAATAATAAAAACAGCATATAATATAAAAGTAATGTAAGGTAATAAGATAATGTATTTAAAGAACTTAACCTCATGACCTAAGTGCATAAACCATAAAACGATGGCTGCAGCTTTAACAACGGTTAAACCAATAAATAAAACTTTTAACCATAAAGCACCTGTCCAACCGTGACCAGGAGCCATAGATCCAATAATTAATTCAAAGATCGTTATTGCTAACATTATCCAAAACACATTCCATAACGTACGGCGGGCTTTTTTTCCATGAGCCTCGTCATGGTTATACATTGTTTCGTAATGTGGATAATCATCGTGAAATTCTGACATAATAGTTAAGTTTTAAATTCTTTAATTTTATTAATTATTAAATTACAATAAGTAGAAGAAGGTAAATACGAATACCCAAACAAGATCTACAAAGTGCCAGTATAAACCAACTTTTTCGATCATTTCATAATGACCGCGTTTTTCGTAAGTTCCTTTTAAAACATTTAAGAAAATAGTTAAGTTAATGATAACACCCGAGAATACGTGGAAACCGTGGAAACCAGTAATAAAGAAAAAGTAATTGGCAAACTGCGGAACACCATATTCATTAACCGCCATTGTAGCGCCATGATACACTTGCTTCACATAACCACCAGCGCCATTGTTAACTGCCTGATCCCAAACATTTCTCCATGCACCACCGTGACCTTCAGGTCCACCAACATGAGTTCCAACAATGAAATGATACCACTCCCATGCCTGAGAACCAACGAACATAGCACCACCAACAATTGTCCAGAACATCCAAACGGTTACGCCTCTTCTATCCATTCTATGACCCGCTTCTACAGCCAAAACCATAGTAACAGATGACATAATTAAAATAAAGGTCATCAAACCTACATAAGCCAAAGGCAAATGTTGTTCGATGAAAGGAAAGTGAGTAAAAACGTTTTCAGCTTTAGGCCAAACCTCGGCATACTTGTGACGGATAAATCCATAAGAAACCAATAAACCACCAAAAGTTAAAGCATCGGATACAAGGAAAAACCACATCATCATTTTTCCGTAACTTACCCTAAATGGTGATTGACCACCATCCCAAGCTGCTTTTGCGTCAAATTCTGCTACGTGCGCCATAATTAAATTTAAATTGTGTTAAAAATACTGTTGCAATATTAACGATAAAAATATAAAAACAAAAACAAATACACCCATAAAATATCAAGAAAATGCCAATAAATTGCAGTAAGCTCAATACCAAGGCTATCAGAGGCAGAATATTTTTTCAACAGCGACTTTGTTAATGAAACCATGAGCGCTATTAAACCGCCCATCATATGCGCCAGGTGCAGAAAAGCAATGATTATTAAAAAAGAGCCTGATGCATTGCTGAATTTCCCTCCAAAATAGATCCCCTGCGCTGCCAACAGCTTCCAGCCGCTATATTGTGTGTAAAAAAAGGCAAAACCAAGTAAAAGTGTTGCTAGCAGAGCAATACTTGTTAGTTTATAATTATCTTTTTTTATGGCACGCTGTGCTATAAACATGGTTAAACTGCTGGTAACAATTATGGCTGTACTTATCAATAAAATTGGCGGCAATTGAAAAACCAACCAGTTACCATTTTGAGCTCTAACTACGTAAGCACTGGTTAAGCCGGCAAAAAGCATAACTATACTTACTATACCTATCCAAAGTAATGGTTTTGCTGCTTTGCGTTTAGCCAGTCGCAGCTCTTCTTTGTGAGGTTTTTCTTTTTTGATTTTTGCTTGTTCCACTTTTTTAAGTTTTAAGATTTGGTCATTAATGCTAACTGAACTACCGGTAAGTAAATTAAAGTAACGTAAAATAATTTTTTTGCATAAGCATCGGTTGGTAAACGGTAAAAATTATAGGCTTGCAACAATAGCGCGAAACCACAGATAACGCAAACGCTTACGCTAATGATACCAACAAATTGAAAGACGAATGGGAAAATGCTTGTAATTAATAAAAATACAGAATAGATCAATATCTGAAACTTTGATCCATTGTCTTTGCCACCTTTTGAGGGCAGTAAATGAAAGCCTGCCTTTGCATAATCATCGCTATAGAACCAGGCCAACGACCAAAAGTGAGGAAATTGCCAAACAAATTGTATCATGAATAATAAAAATGCAAAAAAAGAGATCTCTCCAAAACCCTCGGTTGCTGCAACGGCGCCAATTAACGTTGGTAACGCGCCCGGAAATGCACCAACGAAAACGGATAGCGGGGTAATTCGTTTCAACGGCGTATAAACAACGGCATATAAAATAATAGAAATAAACCCTAAAATGCCACATAGAGGATTTGTGAAAACCCATAACAAAATGGTTCCTGCAACACCAGAAATAGTACAAAAAATAAAAGCTTCCGTATCGGATAAGACACCGGTAGGCATAGGCCGATTTTTGGTACGATTCATCAAACGATCGAGGTCTTTTTCAATTATTTGATTAAAACCGTTAGCAGCAGAAGTTACCAAAATACCACCTATTGTTAACGCAAAAATAACGTTCACATTAATTTCCCTGGCCGCAGTAAAATAGGTGATAATTGCTGAAAAAACAACCAGCGAACCCAAACCAAACTTGGTTAACTTAAGAAAACCCGAAAACTTCGAATAAGCGGGGTTGACTGTATTATTGTGGGTATTTTCCAAATGCGCTGCAAATTTAGAACTATTATTAATAATAAGAGAGAATGCAACTCAAAAAAAATAATAGCGTAAAAGAACAAAACAGACAAAAAGTCAAATATTTCCCCTTTTTTTTTAAATGTTAAAAAAATTAGGTAGTAATTAAAATATTTTTCTATTTTTGTGGCGATAATAAATCTAAACTTTAAAGATGAATTCAAAATTTTTACGTACGATAGGGGCCGGTTTGTCGGTGGCGGTAATTTTAACAAGCTGCGATGGGCTTGGAAAAATGCTAAAAAAACAAAAAGACATTAAGTATACAGTGTCGCCAAATCCGATTGAAATGCATGGAGACAGCATTCAATTCAGTGTTAACGGTAAATTTAACCCTAAGTTATTTGCTAAAAAAGTGACTTTAACCCTTACTCCGGTTGTAAAAGGCAATGGTGGGGAAAAAGCTTTAAAGCCAGTAGTGTTAGTTGGTGAAAAAGCCACAGGTTCAGGCCAAAAAATTGGTTATTCAACTGGTGGTACTTTTAACTACACTTCTGAAAAATTTGCTTACGAACCATATATGCGCAACGCTAAAGTTGAAGTGCGTGCAGTTGGTACCGTAAAAAAGAAAGAGAAAAAGTTTGATCCGGTTGAATTAGCCGATGCTACCATGGTTACTTCTTTATTAGTTCGTAACGACGAAAAAGGAATAATGGGTAAAGATGCATTTGTTAAAACAACACCTGCAAATCAAACAACACACATATATTATACAATTAACGCTTCTAACGTTCGTCCGGCCGAAATGAAATCGGAAGAAATGAAAGCTGTTAACGATTTTATCTCAAAGAACTTAAGTTCACCTTGGTACGAATTTAAAGGTATCTCTGTTTCAGCTTATGCTTCTCCGGATGGTGAAACTGATAAAAATGAGAACTTAGCTAAAGACCGTGCTAAAACCGGTTCTACTGCTGTAATGAGCGAGTTCACAAAAAACAAAAATAAAGATATCACTTTCGGTAAAACGAAAGAACAATATCAAGTTGGTACAACTAAAGAAGACTGGGAAGGTTTTAAATCTTTAATGGAAGCTTCTACAATGGCTGACAAAGATCTTATCTTACGTGTTTTAACTATGTATTCAGATCCTGAGCAACGTCGTAAAGAGATCAAAAATCTTTCTAAAACTTATGTTGAGTTAGCTGAAAAAGTATTACCAAAATTACGCCGTTCTGAAATCACAATCAACGTTGACAAAAAATCACGTACTGATGAGCAGATCACTAAATTAATGACTTCTAACCCTGATAGTTTATCTATTGAAGAGTTATTATACGGTGCTAACTTAACGAACGATGTAAATACAAAAGTTCAGGTTTACACATCTGCTGAAAAACAATTTCCAACAGACTGGAGAGGTCCTAATAACTTAGGTGTTGCTTTATTATTACAAAACAAAGTTTCTGAAGCAGGTGCTGCATTTAAACGTGCTTCTGCCATCAACGCTTCTCAAGCTGAGGTTAACAACAACTTAGGTATCATTGAAGCTAAAAACGGTAACCGTATTGCTGCAATGGATCTTTACAAAAAAGCTGGTGGTGCTCCTGAAACAAAATACAACATGGGTATCTTAGATGTACGTAATGGTAAATATTCTGATGCTGTTAGTGAGTTTGGTGATTACAAAGGTCATAACAAAGCTTTAGCTCAATTATTAGCTGGTACTCCAGGTGCAGTTAAAGAAACTATTGATGCCAGCAACGAAAAAGAAATGGGATATAGCTACTACTTAAAAGCAGTTGCTGCTGCCCGTGGCGGAAACAACGCTGATGTTCTTAGCAACTTAAAAACAGCTATCGAAAAAGATGGTGCTTTAAAAGCTTATGCTAAAGACGATGTTGAATTCGTAAAATTACGCGCTGATGCAGGATTTACCGGAATGGTAAACTAATTCAAAATAAAATTAAAAAAAACCTTCTCCTCAAGAGAAGGTTTTTTTTTGCCCCATTTTTTAGCTGTATTATAATTATATTTACATCAATAATTCTCAAATAACCATGTCGCAATTCCCGGAAACCGAATTAATCTTAAGCTCTCAAAACAGGGTATATCATATTAATTTACGAAATGAGGATATTGCAGACGACGTAATTGTTGTTGGCGACCAAAATCGTGTAGCACAGATCTCAGGCTACTTCTCTAAAATAGATTTTAAGACCGAGCATCGTGAATTTATAACGCATACAGGTATTTATAACGGAAAAAGAATTACCGTTCTTAGCACAGGCATTGGCACCGATAATATTGATATTGTTTTGAACGAACTGGATGCTGCCGTAAACATTAATTTAGAAAAAAGAGAATTAAATCCTACACCAAGAAAATTAAATATCATTCGTTTAGGAACAAGTGGCGCTTTGCAAGGAGATATTCCTGTAAACGGATTAGTTGCCAGCTCGCATGGCATTGGACTTGATGGTTTATTGAATTTTTACGAAGGTTGGAAAACTATAAATGAGAATGAAATAAGCGAAGCCTTTATTAAACATACCAACTGGCAAAACAATTTACCCTACCCCTATTGCGTTGCTGCAAGCAAACTATTATTGGATCGGTTTAAAGAAAATATACATGTTGGTATTACTGCTACAGCCCCTGGTTTTTATGGCCCGCAGGGCAGACAAATTAGGTTAAAATCTTCAGCTCCAAACTTGAACGAACTGCTTACCGATTTTAAATTAGGCGATCAACGCATAACAAATTTTGAAATGGAAACTTCTGCGCTGTATGGTTTGGGAAAATTACTAGGGCATGAATGTCTGACCATTTGCGTAATTATTGCTAACCGCGTACGTAAAGAATTTACCAGTGATTATAAAAAAAGTGTACAGATACTTATTGAAAGTTGTTTAAATAAATTATCAAACTAAAATATGACAAGAAGCCAATTAATAGAACAGATAAGAACGAAAAAGAATTTTTTGTGCGTGGGTTTAGATCCTGATATTGAAAAAATGCCGAAGCATATTTTAAATGATGAGGATGATCCTATTTATGAATTCAACAAAAAAATAATTGACGCCACTGCACCCCATTGCGTAGCATTTAAACCAAACACCGCTTTTTACGAGGCTTATGGATTGAATGGTATTGAGAGTTTAGAGCACACTTTAAAATACATTAAACAAAATTATCCGGATCATTTTTTAATTGCCGATGCAAAGCGTGGCGACATTGGTAACACAAGTACTATGTATGCCAAAGCTTTTTTTCAACGTTTAAATTGCGATGCTATAACTGTTGCACCTTATATGGGAAGCGATTCAGTAATTCCTTTTTTAAAGTATGATGGCAAATGGGCTATTGTTTTAGGATTAACAAGCAACGAAGGCTCGGCAGATTTTCAGCAAAAAAAGATAGATGGTAGAGAATTATATTTAAATGTAATTGAAACCTCTTCTAAATGGGGCACAAAAGAAAATATGATGTTTGTAGTTGGCGCTACAAAAGCTCAAATGCTTGCAGACATTAGAAAGATCATACCAGAACATTTTTTATTAGTACCGGGTGTTGGTGCACAAGGTGGAAGTTTAGCCGATGTGTGCAAACATGGCCTAACAAAAGATATTGGTTTACTTGTCAACTCAAGTCGCGGAATTATTTATGCATCTAACGGAAAAGATTTTGCAGAGAAAGCCGCAGAAGAAGCAATGAAAATGGCCAACGAAATGAAACAGTTTATTTAAAAAGAATTAATATGGAAGAAAATCAAAACCAAAACCAGCCGCATTTAGATATTGAATTAAGTGAAGAAATAGCAGAAGGAATTTATTCTAATCTTGCTATCATCACCCACTCTCAAAGTGAATTTGTAATTGATTTTATTAAGATCATGCCGGGTGTTCCAAAAGCAAGGGTAAAATCACGCATTGTGTTAACGCCACAACATGCAAAACGCCTGGTTAAGGCGCTTGCAGATAATATCTCTAAATTTGAGCAAATGAACGGAAAGATCAAAGATCTTGAAAATGGTTTCCCAATGAATTTTGGTGGACCAACCGCGCAGGCTTAGTTTATTGTTTAACGATCTTGGCTGTTCTTATTTGTCCGTTAACTTTTAACTGGGCAAAATAAACTCCTTGCGGCAAATCGTAAACAGGTATCTCTGCTTTATACTTGCCCGCTGTTTGTTTATCCTCATAAAAAATAGTTTTCATTTCCTTGCCTGTTATGTCAAATAGTTTTAATTCGCATACCGACGTCTCAGTTAAATTGTAGATCATAAAAGCCATGTTAGTTGATGGTTGCGGATACACTTGCTCTATACCTTCTTCAACCGTCGTTTCTTTTACGCCCGTGTTTACATCAGGCCCCATCGTGAGATCATCAATAATTGCCCATGTACCTGTTGCAGGTATATGTACACCTTGTCCATCAACACCCTGTCCCGATAAATAAACACTTATAAAAACAGTGTCAGCAAATGTTATTGGAAATGTTGTGAAATTAAAACTGGCGGTAAATTGCTTATAAACAGAAGTAGAGGCAGTAGTAAAAGAATAGGCAATTGCGTATGGCGAATTAGTAGTTGTTTGATACAAGTAAGGATTAAAAACCAAAGAGTCGCCGGCAACAATATTACACTTATACCACCCTTGCACTGAAGAAGGCAATCCCACGGTAGAGAATACGCCTAAAACCGCTCCCTGCACACTATAACTCGCGGCACTTAAGCCTCTGATATAAGCAGCGTGATTACCGGTGTGAGAAGCTGATGTATCACGGATCTGGTAAGAACTGTAATTGTAGAAAGTGGTGTTATAATTATTAGGTTTATTACCGGTAACACTTTCAAAACCTGGATTAAGTATTTGACCGTGTATTTGTACCGTAACTATTGCTAAAGCTAAAAGTAGAATTTTCTTCATATTATTCTGTTTTTCTTATTAATAAATAGATACGCATTTCGTTCAGAAATGGTTGGTTTTTATACTTTAAATATAAACAAAAGTTTCGTTTTTGTTGAAAAAACAAGTTCAATAAGCGGTTTAAGCTCGCTATTTTTATAGAAAAGACATTTAACCATGACCGAACTATCAATGCACCTTAAAATTGCTGCTCTATTAAAAATTGATTCAAAAAGTGTTACTGCAACCATAGAACTTTTAGATGAAGGTGGCACTGTTCCATTTATCTCACGTTACCGTAAAGAAGCAACCGGTAGTTTAGATGAAGTACAGATCATGCAAATTCGTGACGAGATCGAACGTTTAAGACAGCTCGAACAACGCCGTGATTCTATTTTAAAATCGATCGATTCTCAAAATAAATTAACACCAGAATTAAAAGAACAAATTCTTGCTGCCGAAACTTTAAATAAACTCGAAGATCTCTATCTGCCTTACAAACCAAAACGCAGAACAAAAGCTACAATTGCAAAAGAAAAAGGTCTTGAACCATTAGCGCTATTAATTTTAGAACAAAAAACTAATTCCATTCTTGAGGAAGCAGAAAAATTTGTTTCAGATGAAAAAGAAGTTGCCTCTGCATCAGATGCACTGCAAGGCGCACGTGATATCATTTCTGAAATAATGAGTGAAGATGCTATAATAAGAGAAAACATAAGAGAGCTTTTTAAAAGAACTGCAACTATTAAAAGTCGACTAATTAAAGGAAAAGAAGAAGCAGGCGAAAAATTTGAAGATTATTTTGAGTGGGAAGAAAAATTAATGACCTGTCCTTCGCACCGTTTACTGGCAATGCGCCGTGGTGAAAAAGAAGATATTTTAATTTTAGATATTACTGTAGATACCGAAGAAGCGCTTGCTATAGCCGAGAAAAAAATGATCGTCTCGCGTGGTGAAGCTGCGAACCAAATTAAAGAAGCTATTGAAGACGGTTACAAACGTTTACTGCAGCCAAGCATTGAAGCAGAAATGCGATTAATGACAAAACATATAGCTGACGAAAAAGCTATTGTTGTTTTTGCCGATAATTTACGCGAATTATTATTAGCTCCACCGTTAGGCCAAAAAGCAATTTTAGGATTAGATCCCGGATTTAAATCGGGCTGTAAAGTTGTTGCCCTAGATAAGCAAGGGAAATTATTGGAAGAGACTGTTATCTACCCACATGAACCGCAACGTAAAACCGTAGAAGCGGAGATGGTAGTACTAGCCTTCTGCCAAAAACATAATATCGAAGCGATCGCCATTGGAAACGGAACAGCATCGCGTGAGACAGAACAATTTATTCGCAACATCGATATTTTACCAAAAGAAATTCCCGTTATTGTTGTAAGCGAGGCAGGTGCTTCTGTTTATTCAGCAAGCGAAGTTGCACGTGAAGAATTTGCAGCTTATGATCTAACTGTTAGAGGTGCAGTTTCAATTGGCAGAAGATTAGCTGACCCCTTGGCTGAGTTGGTTAAAATAGATCCTAAATCAATCGGGGTTGGACAATACCAACATGATGTTGATCAAACACATCTAAAAAATAAACTCGATGAGGTAGTTGGCGGTTGTGTAAACGCCGTTGGTGTAGAATTAAATACTGCTTCCAAACAATTACTTTCATACGTATCAGGTATTGGCCCTGTGTTAGCGCAAAACATAGTTGATTATAGAAATGAACACGGTGAATTTAAATCGCGCAAACAATTAAAAGAAGTACCCCGCATGGGCGAAAAAGTATTTGAACAATGCGCAGGATTTTTACGCGTAAAAAATGGCGTACATCCTTTAGACAAAAGTGCAGTGCATCCGGAAAGCTACTATATCGTAGAAAAAATGGCGGCTGACCTTAATTGTAGCATTGATGAGTTGATCGAAAACAAAGATCTGAGAAAACAAATTCAGGTTTTAAAATATGTTACAGATACAGTTGGTTTGCCAACGTTAAAAGATATTTTATTGGAACTCGAAAAACCCGGACGCGATCCGCGTAAAGGATTTGAAGTTTTTAGCTTCGATGATAACGTTCACAAAATCTCAGATCTGCACGAAGGAATGCGTTTACCCGGCATAGTTACAAATGTTACTAATTTTGGTGCCTTTGTAGATGTTGGCGTGCATCAGGATGGTTTGGTTCATATTTCGCAATTGGCAGATGAGTTTGTTGATGATCCAAATAAAATTGTTAAAGTTGGGCAAAAAGTTTGGGTAACTGTTAGCGAAGTAGATGTTAAACGTAAACGCATTGCTTTAAGCATGAAGGGCGAAGTGCAAGTTGTAAAACAAACAAAACCAAAAGTTGAAAAAGAAGAAGTTTATGATCCAAACGATATAAACAGCGCTTTAGCTGCACTTAAAAATAAATTCAAAAAATAATGGCAAAGGTTGAGCAGTTAAAATGTCCCTCGTGCGGAGCTACAGAAGTATCGCACATAAGCGGCATTAATTACCAATGCGACTATTGCCATAGTACATTTTTGGTGAAGAACGAAAATCCTTTTCATCAGGTTCATCCCCAAAAGCCCATTAGTGTAACTCCTATTAACATAAAACCTGCAAGGATCTTTATAGTTGTTGCTATTCTTATGGCAATTATTGGAGGCGCTGCAAGTGTTTTTGTACTTACCCTTAGCAATAAAGCTGTTACGAGCGGCACTTCATTTTTGAGTGATTGGCAAAAACCCGGAGTAGATAATTACAATTGTTTAGCCGGCAGTAAAGGAGCTGTAGTTTGGCTTGTGTTAAAAACACAAACCAACAAATTAGACAGCGTTAAATATTGGTTACGACTAGTTGACCCAGTTACAAAAAAAATAATTTCAGAAGAAGCCTTGGGCAAACCCAAAGCCTGGAAAGAACTATTTAACCAATCAAAAATATTTGATAACGAATATTATGTAAGTAACGATACCGTTTACAACGTTTCTGAAGATGGCGGCATACAAGGCTTTGCACTGTATACCGGAAAAAGGTTATTTGGAAACGAATGGTTCGAAAAAAGATTTCCTCAGTTAAAACAAGGTTTGATTAAAACAGACAAGGAATATTACAGAAACCGAATTAAAATAAGTTCAGCAGCAGGAGATGATCTTTATTATTATTTAGATTCAAAATTATTGTTAACAGAAAAAGAAGCAGAGAAAGTAAATTCAGAAGAGCGCGTTTTTGAAGAGAATATCTATCTATCTCAAAATAAAAAGGCACAGCTTTATTTATGTAATATGAAAAGAAATAGTGGCGATAGTTACAACATTTCCGATAGTTATGTAGAGCAGCTCAAATCAAGCAATAACTATATGAGCTCGTATATCAAAAGCATAAAACCTATAAGTGATTCCATTTATGCAATGGCTACTCCCATTAAAAAATACGACGATAAATTATTATTCTTTTACGCGTCCAATTTTTCAAAACAGGCTGATGGCGTGCTCGCTTTGGTGGATAAGAGCGGCCAATTTGCCTGGAGGAATAAAGATAGCACCTTCAAGAAAATTGTTACCACTAATTCAAGCGACAACATTTATTTAAGATACAATTTAGGCAAAGATCTTATAGTTATAAATATAAGTGGCTCCATTAACCAAAGTGTTGGCGTAAATTTAAAGACCGGTAAGACCCAGTTTGTTTTTAATCAATCTTACTCCCTCGACTAATTATGATAAATTTTGGCCTCATTGGCAGATCTCTCTCGCACTCTTTTTCTAAAACTTACTTTGACAAAAAATTCAAAGAGCAAGGACTTACAGATCACAAGTATCAAAATTTTGAATTGGAAAATATAGAACAATTTAAAAAAGTACTGGCAACCGAAAATTTGAAAGGACTAAACGTCACTAATCCTTACAAAGAAGATATTATTCCTTTTTTAGATATGCTCAGCGTTGAAGCAAAAGAAATTGGCGCGGTTAATTGCATTAAGATAGAGAACAACAAAACAAC
This sequence comes from Bacteroidia bacterium, assembly GCA_016787785.1. GTDB lineage: Bacteria > Bacteroidota > Bacteroidia > B-17B0 > Aurantibacillaceae > Aurantibacillus. The sequence goes on from JAEUTO010000008.1 coordinate 52,274, forward strand.
CGGCTATAATACAGATGCATATGGCTTTGGACAAAGCATAAAACCTTTTTTGGATACTACTCACGAAAGGGCTTTAATATTGGGTACCGGCGGTGCCAGCAAAGCTGTGGCTTATGCATTAAAAAAAATTGGGGTAGAGGTTTTTTTCGTCAGCACATCAGCAAAAAAAAATACAAACACTTTTTTTTATGATGAAATAAACGAAAGGGTAATGGATGCGTTTAAATTGATCATAAATACTACGCCTTTAGGTCTTTATCCAAATACTGTTGAATCGCCTGCCCTGCCCTATCATTTGTTTACAGACAAACATTTGGCCTATGATCTTATCTATAATCCCGAACAAACGGCCTTTTTAAAACAGGCCAAAGAAAAGGGTGCTACAACTATTAACGGACTTAGTATGTTACACCTTCAGGCCGAAAAAAGTTGGGAAATATGGTGTCTAGTGTAACAGGTAAAATGGCAAATGTAAAATGAATAATATTCAAAAACGCACATATTCCATCTTACCTATTACATTTTCCATTATCCTTATGGAATTGAAATAAAACTGCGTCTTATTATTAAAATGTTCAAGTACAAAATATATACGCTTATCTTTCTATTTGTTCTGGCTTTTAATTTTGTTAGATCACAAAATGCTAAGATCTTTATAAAAGGAAAAGTTATTGAAACCGGCTCCGGTAAATTTATTGAAGGCGTTGCAATACAGGTTTCAAACACATCTTTTGCAACTTATTCAAATAAAACAGGTGAATTTACTTTAGACCTTCCAAAAAAAGCCATTTATAAATTGTTGGTATCTCATGTGAGTTATCAAAGTTTTATTAAAGAGGTAAAAGCAGGGAGTTCAGATACAGTTAATGTAACTATCGGCCTCCTTCAGCGATCAAATCTATTAGACAGCATTTCAGTATACGCAACACACAAGCCCGAAACACTTGTTGGTAAAACCAATTACAGCATTTTTGATTTTGATTTTTATGAAGACAAATTAATTCTATTGACCGCTCAAAACTCATTAAGCAAAGCACAGATACAACTTTCTACTTACGAAGGAAAAATAATCTCATCGTACGACCTTCCAAAAGAAGCCGGTGAAGCAAAACATTTTTTTCATGACTATGAAGGTTATACAGATGTGATCTGTAAAGATTCTGTTTTTAGATTGGATGTTTTAAATACAGAACTTATGGTTATGCCTATCAACCAAAAAGATTTTACCAGGTTTATTGAACCAATTGAAGATACTGCCAACAGCCATTTTTACTATCATGATAACTGGGAAAAATACCCTCTCTTCAATTATTATTATTTAAGAACGAACGATTCGCTTAACCATTTATTAGCAACCATCACCAATAGCGACTTAATGAAACTTTATAATCTGGAATATTATTATTTGCCACCGCAAATGCAATTAGAAGCCAGAAGAATTGCACAATATTATAAAACCGATAAACGCATTGTAGCCGCGCTTTTAAGTGGTTTTACCCAAAGCATGTTCTATGAACCTCTTTATGCGCCAATTTTTATTTTAAAAGATACTGTTTGCATTTTTAATCATCACAACAATTTTTTATATCATTACAACAAGCAAAATAAATTAATTGATAGCATTTCTATTTCTTACCATCATCCAAAGAACTGGCGAGAGTGGAAAAAACAATTGTTTGTAGATGAACTTTCCAATAAAGTATATGCTTTCTTTAGCAAAAATGGCCACCATTATTTAAAACATATCGATCATCAAACCGGCAAAGAAGTTGGCACTTACAAGTTAAAACATCACAGCGCCGAAAAAATAAAAATTAAAGATGGCTACGTGTACTATGTTTACAGGCCCTTCGACAGTACACAGGAAAGGTTTTTGTACAGGGAGAGAATAGAATAAATAACAAACATGCCGGTAATTGAAATAGAAACAAAAATAAAAGCAAGCATTGAAGTTTGTTTTGACCTAGCAACAAGCATTGATCTTCACATTGTTTCAACAGATGGAACCAACGAAAAAGCCATAGATGGTATTACCAGCGGCTGCGTAAAACAAAATGACTTTGTTACATGGGAGGCAACTCATTTTGGTATACGACAACAGCTAACATCCTTTATTCCTTTGGTTAACCGACCCTACCATTTCAGGGACGAACAAAAAAAAGGAGTCTTTAAATATTTTAAACATGATCATTATTTTGAAACGGTTGGCGAATTTGTGATTATGAAAGACAGGTTTGAATACGAATCGCCTTATGGCTTATTTGGAAAACTATTTAACCAACTTGTCCTTACAAAACACCTCACCAAATTTTTAATAAAAAGAAATAACGTTATAAAAGATTTTGCTGAATCTGGAAGGTGGAAAGAAATAATTAACCACTAAGAACACAAAGATTTTTCACAAAGAGCTCAAAGAAAACCACTTTGTGTTCATAGCGCCTTCTTTGTGTATTTTGTGGTTAAATAAAATGGAATTATTCTTTTTTCTTAAGATACTCATCTGTAAAATGCGCATTGTGTTTTGGTTTCGCGAATTTTTCAGAGTTGTATTCCTTTGAAGCATTTTTTGGAATAGATAACGATTTCCAGTTATTATTGCTCAGCATTTTTCCTATAAAAACAATTTGTCCTACATGGTAAGGATAATGTGCCAATTGCCTTAAGATGGCGTCAGTAACGGAGCATCCCTGGTTACGAATATAAATTGTTTTTTGCAGATCCGCTTCAGTTAAAGAATTTAAAGTGGTGAATAAACAGTTCCAACCGGTATTCCAAACTTCCAGCAATTGTGCTTTTGTTTTAATATCGTTCTCAAACTCACCATCACGGTTACGTGATTCTTTTTCGCCATCTGTAGTTAAAAAATCCGTCCACCTGCTTAACATATTGCCATGCAAATGTTTCACGATAATGCCAATACTGTTGCTGTCTTCATTATACATATAAAACAACTGCTCATCATTTAACTGATCAAAGGTTTTTTCCCCCAACAACTTATAATATTCAAATTGCTTTTTTGCGGCTTCTAAAAAATTATTTCCCATGGTTGCTCTAAAAATATACTTAATTATTCGTCCTTCTTTTTCGCGCCCTTATTATAATCTACGTGGTTAAACGCTTTATGCCCTTCTTCTGTATTATTGTTTTGATAGCCTTTGTCACTGTTATATCCCGCGCCTTTCTCCTGTTTCCAACGCTTATAACATTGCATTATTTTCGAGTAAAGTTCAACACCATCGTGCGTAATTATAAAATCATTGCTCACATTATAACAGTATTTTCTAAAAGCATAATAATCTATGTTATCGTCTCCTGTTAATTTTCTAAGTATTTCAGGACTTAATTTTTTTTGCACTTCTTCCTCTATCAAAAGGTCTTCAAATATCTTTGCCAGTTTTCGAACTTGCCGTCCTTCGCTGCTAAATTGCATGTAAAGCGCGGTAATGGGGCTGGAGGCGTAATCCATCGTCTTAATTCTGCTTCTGTCAATAATGGATTTCATGTATTCACGCTCATACGGTTTAACTTTAAACGAGTTAACAGTTACGGTATTTAAATTAATAAACTGCTTATCCATTATTATTTTAACCTCTCCTCTGCCATTAGGTGCAAGTTGACTTACCGGAATGTACATTTTTGAATAGCCAACATAAGAACAGATAAGCGTATCGTTATTATTGGATAATAGTAAAAACCTACCGTCATTATCCGTCATAGTGCCATTACCATTACTTTTATTGATGATATAAACGAAGGGCATTACGGTGTTACTGTCTTTCTCAACAATAACGCCTTTTAAGGTCCTTTGTGCGTTAAGGCAGTTAACTATTACAGTTAATCCAAGCAGTAGTATAAGCCTATTAGGATTCAATGCTATAAATTTAGCTTTCTAAACTATATTTATAAACACATAGTTAATAAATTAACCTTTTTTAGGCACAAAAATCTTTCTGAAAAAGGCTTATTTGGCGTAAATTTAAGGTCTACCAATGGAAAATTTTATAGTATCGGCCCGTAAGTACCGCCCACAGCTCTTTAACACAGTTGTTGGTCAAGGCCATATTACAAATACTTTAAAAAATGCCATTATCAACAAACAGCTGGCGCAGGCCTATTTGTTCTGCGGGCCTCGTGGTGTGGGCAAAACAACCTGTGCCCGTATCTTTGCCAAAACGATCAACTGCTTTAATATCAACGCAAACGGTGAGGCTTGTGATACCTGCGATTCATGCACTTCCTTTAATTCCGGGGCTTCATTAAATGTTTATGAGTTAGATGCGGCAAGTAATAACTCTGTTGAAGATATCCGTAATTTAGTTGACCAGGTGAGGTTTGCTCCTCAGTTAGGCGAATACAAAGTATATATCATTGACGAGGTGCACATGTTGAGCACTGCCGCTTTTAATGCGTTTTTAAAAACGCTTGAAGAGCCTCCTAAACATGCTAAGTTTATTTTAGCTACTACAGAAAAGCATAAGATCATTCCAACTATACTTTCACGTTGCCAGGTATTTAATTTTAACCGTATTAAAACGGATGATATAAGCTCACACCTTGCCTTTATGGCAAAAGAAGAGCATGTTACCTTTGAGCCGGAAGCTTTGCATGTGATCGCGCAAAAAGCTGATGGTGGTTTACGCGATGCTTGCTCTATATTTGATCAGATGGTTGCTTTTACCGGAAACCATTTGACTTACAAGCAGGTTGTAGAAAATTTAAATGTTTTAGATTACGACTATTATTTTAAAATAACAGATTGCTTTTTGAGTCAGCAAATGCCTGAAATCATGCTCACTTTTGATGACATTTTGAAAAAAGGATTTGACGGGCACAATTTTTTAATTGGTTTAGGCGAGCATTTACGAAATTTATTAGTAAGCAAAGATCCGCAAACCATTTCGCTTATTGAAGTTAGTGATGCACTTAAGAAGCGTTATGTAGAGCAATCGCAAAAATGCAACCTCACTTTTTTATTGAAGTCATTAGCTTTAATAAGTAAAACAGATGTAAATTACAAAAGCGCCAAGAACCAACGCCTGCTCGTTGAAATGGCACTCATGCAACTCACTTTTTTAACCGCGTCGCCAGATGCGGAAAAAAAAAATGATGAGTTAGAAACTTTATTCGAGAAAAAAGCGGAAACAGAACAAACAACCGCTACTGCTGCATCCACTTTTAATGCTTCACAAAATCCAGAAATTAAACTGGCAACTAAACCAAGCGTATCGTTTGACCAGCTAAAAATAAAATCTGCTTTCAGTTTAAACGAGACAAAGACAAATTACACAAATAAACCTATTGAGTCTGCCCTTAATGCAACCGAGGACACCCCAAAAGAAGCGAACAAAGATGTGACCATTGATGATGTTAAAAGTGTAATAGCAACCTATGCTGCCAATAAACACAAAAGTGGTGCAAAACAAATAGCAACTACTTTATCGATGGCGCAAATAAATTTTTCAAATAAGACCATTACTTTAAATATTAATAACGAATCGCAGAAAGAGACTTTGATGGAGATCAGACAACAATTTTTGGATGAACTCCGCAAATTACTTTGCAATAATTTAATTAGCCTGGAGATAGCAACTACTGTTAGCGAAGCTCAGGCCAAAGCCTTTAAACCTATTGATATATTTAAGAATATGGCCGAAAAAAATCCGGCCCTCCTAGAGCTAAAAAAACGTTTCGATTTAGAAATAGATTACTAAATTTACAATGCAAAAAAAATCCCGGGCAAATGATGAATAACAAACTAAACTTCTTTCTTGTTGCTTTATTGTTAACGTTTTTTTCATTTGCACAAACACCCGTAAAAAAAAATAAACAATTAGGTAACGCAACTCCAATTGCCGATCTTAAACAAGCCGGCTTAAATTATGAATATGCTTTGAACGATCCGTTAAAAACACGTATCTACACGTTAAAAAATGGAATGAAAGTGTATTTATCAGTTTATAAAGACGCACCACGTATTCAAACATTTATTGCAGTTAAAGCCGGAAGTAAGAATGATCCGCCAAACGCAACGGGCCTTGCACATTATTTGGAACATATGGTGTTTAAAGGTACCGATACCTACGGAACAAAAGATTTTAAAAAAGAAGAAGCGGAGATAAAAAAGATAGAAAATCTTTACGAAGTATATCGTCAAACAAAAGATGAAGCAAAACGCAAGATCATTTATCACCAGATTGATAGCGTAAGTGGTGTTGCGGCAAAGTACGCGATAGCAAACGAATATGATAAAATGCTTGCCACCATTGGTGCAGATGGCACTAACGCATTTACTTCTTTTGATCAAACCGTTTATGTTAACGACATTCCGGCCAACCAAATTGACACCTGGCTAAAGATAGAGGCTGAACGCTTTCGCAAACCTGTTCTACGCTTGTTTCATACAGAGTTAGAGGCCGTTTATGAAGAAAAGAACCGAAGTCTTGATAATGACAATGATAAAGTTTACGATGCCATCATGTCTGGTCTTTTTAAAAATCATACTTACGGCACACAAACTACCATCGGCACAATCGATCATTTAAAAAACCCCTCACTTATCGAGATAAATAAATTTTACAATAAATATTACGTTCCAAATAATATGGCCATTATTATGAGCGGTGATTTTGATCCCGATAAAGTAATTATAGATATTGAAAAACATTTTGGAAGTTACGCTGCAAAACCCGTAGAAGACTACAGTTATAAACCCGAAGAACCTATCACGTCAAAGATCGTAAAAACGGTTGTAGGCCCCGATCCTGCAAGTGTTAACCTGGCCTGGAGAACTGCCGGCGAAGGAACAACTGATGCTGATATGGGTGATCTAATGGCTGCAATATTGTATAATGGTACCGCAGGTTTGATGGACATTAATTTAAACCAGGCGCAAAAAGTATTAAACAGCAATAACATCTTTTACGTTTTAAAAGACTATGCCATGTTTGGTATGACTGGAGAACCTAAACAAGGGCAATCATTAGAAGAAGTTGAACAATTACTTTTAAGTCAAATTGAATTGGTAAAAAAAGGAGAGTTTCCTGATTGGTTATTGCAAGCCGTTATTACTGATCTAAAACTCAGAAAAACAAAAGAACTCGAACAAAATTCTTCACGCGCTTTCGAAATGCTGGATGCTTTTGTAAATAATATTAAATGGCAAAAATCTGTTGATAGAATAGAACGTATCTCAAAGATCACAAAAAAAGAAATAGTTGATTTCGCAAATAAGAACTTTACGAATTCAAATTACGTTGCAGTGTACAAAAAAACAGGTGAGAATGCTCCAGCTGAAAAGGTTGTAAAACCTGCTATTACGCCAATTGAAGTAGACAGAGATCACTCTTCGAAATTCGTTCAAACCATTAATGCAGCAGTGCCTTCAAAAATAGAACCCAAGTTCTTAGATTATGAAAAAGATATTTTAAAATCAACTTTAAAATCCAATATCCCACTTTTATACAATAAAAATAACGAGAATAAATTATTTGAATTGTATTACAAATTTGAGATGGGTAAAAACAACGACAAGTTGTTGCCTATTGCAGTTAAGTACATTCCTTACCTTGCCACAGAAGGAATGGATGCTGCAAAGATCAAACAGGAATTCTATCGTCTGGGCTGCTCTTTTAACGTTTTTAGCGACGGCGACAATACCTGGATAAGCCTGGTTGGCTTAAATGATAATTTTGAAACAGCATTAAAATTATTTGAGAAAATACTCGATAAACCTGTAGTGGATGAAACTGTCTTAAAGAATTTATTGGCAGACATTATCAAATCACGCAACGATCTTAAGTTACAAAAAGAAGTAATTTTACATTCTGCTATGCTTAATTACGCGCGTTTTGGCGCTGTTAACCCTTTTACTTACCTGTTAACTGAAGAGGAGATTAATAAAATAACTACAACCGACATTAAGAACAAGATAAAGTCATTAATAAGCTTTGAGCATCGGGTTTTATATTACGGACCAAGTGAATTGGAAGAGGTGAAATCGATGGTAAATTCGTATCACAATGTACCTGAAAAATTATCAGCAATACCTCCCACGTATAATTTTGTAGAAAGAACACTTGATAAAACAGTGTATGTAGTGGACTTTGATATGACACAGGTTGAAATACTGATGCTCTCAAACGGAATAAAATATGACCCAAACAACGTTCCTGTTATTGCATTATATAATAATTATTTTGGCGGAGGAATGAGCAGTATTGTTTTCCAGGATCTCCGCGAATCAAAAGCTCTGGCTTATTCAACAGGTTCGGGTTATAGCGCGCCAAATAAGTTCAATAAAAACTATTTTAATAGTTCGTACATCGGTTCGCAAGCCGACAAGCTGAGTGAAGCAATGAAAGGCCTTAGCGATCTTTTAAATAACATGCCAAGATCTGAAGCTGGCTTTAACTCTTCGAAAGAATTGATATTACAGGAAATGAGGACACACCGTGTAACCAAATCGGATATATTCTTTAATTACCTGTCTGCAGAAAACATGGGTAACAAAATAGATATTCGAAAAGATATTTATCAAAAAGTTCAAAATTATAAATTTGAGGATATAGAGAAATTCCAAAAAGAGAATGTTAAGGGCAAGCCTGTTACAGTATTGGTATTAGGAAAAAAAGAAAATTTGGATCTAAAAGTTCTTGAAAAATATGGAACGGTTAAATTTTTAACGTTAAAAGAAGTATTCGGATATTAAAATTTAAGATCTAAGATTGAAGATTTAAGAAGTGTATATCTTAAATCTAAGATCTGAAATCACAAATCTAAAATTATATATGGTTTCTTTCGAAAATACAGAAAACGCATTCAAAGCAAAAACAAATTCAGAACTAAATCGTTCGTATTGGTTATTTAAATTGATCGGCAATCCGCTTTTGGTAAAGATGGGCGCTAACTTTGGCCCGTTAGCATTAAATGTTGGTTTTAAAGGCTTAATTAAAAGCACCATCTTTAAACAATTTGTTGGTGGCGAAACAATTCATGATTGCTCATTAACAATTACCGAATTGGGAAAATATAATATTGGTACTATTTTAGATTACAGTGTTGAAGGTAAGGAGAGCGAAGGTGATTTTGATAATTGCAAAGTAGAAACTTTGGAAACAATTAAAATGGCGCAGAATGATAAGAACATCCCTTTCTGCGTTTTTAAAGTTACGGGTTTAGCAAGATTTGAACTGTTAGAAAAAGTGAGCGCAAAAAAAACACTAAACGATGCAGAAAAACAGGAATGGCAGCGTGTAAAAGATCGTGTTAGTGCAATTTGTAGTTCTGCTTTCCAGGCCAACCAGGCCATTTTTATTGATGCGGAAGAGAGTTGGATTCAACCTGCAATTGATGATCTTGCAAACGAAAATATGGCGCTTTACAATAAGAACAAAGCCATTGTTTACAATACTTATCAATTCTACCGTCACGATAGATTAAGTTATTTAACTGAATCCATCAAAACCGGAAAAACTAACGGTTACCATATTGGCGCAAAATTAGTGCGTGGTGCATATATGGAAAAGGAAAGAAAGCGTGCTCAGGAAATGGGATACCAATCCCCCATTCAACCCAGCAAAGAAGCCAGCGATAAAGATTATGACCAGGCTTTAAAACTGTGTGTTGATAATATTGATGTTATTGGTTTATGTGCCGGAACCCACAACGAAAAAAGCAGTTCGTACCTTGTTGAACTGATGCAACAAAAAAATATTCCGCCGGCCGATAAACGCATTTATTTTTCTCAGTTATTTGGTATGAGCGACCATATAAGCTACAATCTATCTCTTAATAATTACAACGTTGCCAAATATGTGCCTTACGGCCCCGTAAAAGAAGTCCTTCCTTATTTGATAAGAAGGGCCCAGGAAAACACGAGTGTTAAAGGTCAAACAGGCCGCGAGCTAAACCTTATAATGAAAGAGAAAAAAAGAAGGTCAGAATTAAAGAAATAATACACACATTTCTTACCTACTTTTTGCCTTTAAAATCGTACTTTTACTAGCTAAATGTACTCTTTTCTTAACCAAAATATTTTTAAACAGATAAAAGATTGTGCCGACGATCTTAACGTTGATGCTTATGCCATTGGTGGTTATGTGCGCGATATTTTTTTGGAACGCACTAGTAAAGATATCGATATTGTGACTATTGGTAAAGGAATTGACCTTGCAACTGCTTTACATAAAAAGTTAGGGGAAGGTTCTCACCTCTCTACTTTTAAAAATTTTGGTACCGCACAGGTAAAATACAACGATCTTGAAATTGAATTTGTTGGCGCTCGCAGAGAAAGTTATAACCGCGATTCGCGCAAACCAATTGTTGAAGATGGCACATTGGAAGACGATCAGAATCGCCGGGACTTTACTATAAACGCATTGGCAATTGGCGTTTCAAAACAAAATTTCGGAAAACTACTGGATCCGTTTAACGGGTTAAAAGACCTGGAAAATAAAATATTAAGAACACCACTCGATCCAAACATAACCTACAGCGATGATCCTTTGCGCATGATGCGTGCTATTCGCTTTGCAACACAATTGAACTTCACTATCCATCCTGAATCCTTAAAAGCCATTACAACCAATAAAGAGCGCATACATATTGTTTCAAAAGAACGTATAAGCGATGAGTTAAATAAGATCATTCTTGCGCCCATTCCATCGGTTGGCTTTAAATTACTTTTTGATACTGGTCTTTTGCACATTATATTTCCTGAAATGGTAAAACTACAAGGTGTTGAAGTTATTAATGGCTTATCGCATAAAGATAATTTTTACCATACGTTAGAAGTTTTGGATAACACCGCTAAAAAAAGTGATAATTTATGGTTACGTTGGGCTGCTATTTTACACGACATTGCAAAACCGGCCACCAAACGTTTTGAAGAAGGACATGGTTTTACGTTTCATGGACACGAAGATAGAGGCGCGCGCATGGTGCCGAAGATCTTTACCAACTTAAAATTACCGCTTAACGAAAAAATGAAGTACGTGCAAAAACTAGTCGAACTTCATTTGCGTCCAATAGTACTAGCCAAAACAGAAGTTACAGATAGCGCTGTGCGCCGTTTATTATTTGAAGCAGGCGATGAGATTGACGATCTGATGCTTCTATGCGAAAGTGATATCACCACAAAAAATCCGAACAAAGTAAAACGTTACATGTTGAATTTTGAAATAGTGCGTAAAAAATTAGTTGAGCTGGAAGAGAAAGATAAGATACGCAAATGGCAACCACCTATTAGTGGCGAAGACATCATGAAACTCTACAACCTAATGCCCGGTAAGGAAATTGGCATCTTAAAGAATTCTTTAAAAGATGCGATCTTAGATGGAGAAGTTGAGAATAACTACGAGAGCGCTAAAAAATTCCTTGATAAAAAATTTGAAGAGGTAAAACAAAAATAAATGCAATTTCATTTAAATTACACGCCACCAAAATTTGATTTCGATATCAATCACAAACATAATTTGTTTTTGATAGGCTCTTGTTTTTCAGAAAATATTGGCGCATTATTAAAGCAGCATAAATTTAATACCAGTTCAAATCCAAATGGTATATTATTTAATCCCGCCAGTATTCACCAGAGTTTAACAGATATTTTAAATGCAAAAGACCTTAGTGATAATTTTATTTTATCGCGAAATGGCCTTTATTACAGTTACCTTCATCACACCTCGATAAATGCGCCTTCGGCAAACGAGCTAAAAGAAAACGTAAACTCACAAACAAAAAAAGCGCAGGCATATTTAAAAGAAAGTGATGTGTTGGTCATTACATTTGGCACAGCTTTTTTCTACCATCATTTAACAACAGGGCAAGTGGTTGCTAATTGCCATAAACAACCACAACAGATCTTTGAAAAAAATCTTTTAGCTGTTAATGAAATTGTTTCGGCATACACAGGCCTAATTAAAAAACTACAAAATTTTAATCCAAAGTTAAAGATCATCTTTACCGTTTCACCGGTAAAATATTTAAGAGACGGCGTTACTGAAAATAATCTTAGTAAGTCTACTTTAATTTTATCGGTGCATGAACTTATTAAGCAAAACAAAAAGTGTTGTTATTTCCCGGCATACGAATTGGTAAATGATGATCTGCGCGACTATCGTTTTTATAAGGAAGATCTTGCTCATCCTAATGAACAAGCTATTACTTACGTTTGGGAAAAATTTTCGGATGCTTGCTTTAACGATAGAACGATAGAACTTAATAAACAAATTTACAAGCTTAACCAGGCCCTAAACCATCGTGAAATGAGCTCTGGAAGCCAGGAACAGCAAAAATTACAAGATTTTATTGCCAAACAAAAAGGGGAGTTAAAAAAACTGGCTCCTGAAATTGAATTTTAACCAAAAACGCTTAATTTTATACTAAATTAAATATTATGTTGCGAACTCATACCTGCGGAGAACTAAGAAATACTGATATAAACAAGACCGTTACACTTTGCGGTTGGGTACAAAAAACACGAAAGCTTGGTGGGGCTACGTTTATTGATCTTAGAGACAGATACGGCATAACACAACTTATTTTTTCCGATGATCATGAAAACAGCAAAGATCTGGGTAAAGAGGGACTAACAAGAGAAATGGTTTTGCGTGTTACCGGTACTGTTATTGAAAGAGAAAGCAAGAATAAAAATTTAGCTACAGGTGATATTGAAATTAAACTTCAAAACATTGAAGTGCTTAACGGCTCGTTAACGCCTCCATTTACTATTGAAGACGAAACAGATGGTGGTGATGAGCTACGAATGAAATACCGTTATCTTGATCTGCGTAGAAATAGTGTAAGAAAGAACTTAGAGTTACGTCATCGTCTTGCTATTGAGACGCGAAACTATTTAGACAAATTAAATTTTTTAGAGGTAGAAACACCTGTGCTTATAAAATCAACGCCGGAAGGCGCGCGTGATTTCGTGGTGCCTAGTCGCATGAACCCTAATCAATTTTATGCTTTACCGCAAAGTCCGCAAACCTTTAAGCAGTTGTTAATGGTAAGTGGTTTTGACAGGTATTATCAAATTGTAAAGTGTTTTAGAGATGAAGACCTTCGTGCCGACAGACAACCGGAGTTCACGCAAATAGATTGCGAAATGAGTTTTATAGAGCAGGAAGACATTTTACAAACGTTTGAAGGTTTAGTAAAATATTTGTTTAAAACCGTTAAAGGAATTGATATCCCTACTTTACCAAGAATGAGTTACGCAGATGCAATGAAGCATTATGGTAACGATAAACCGGATACACGTTTTGAAATGAAATTAGTTGATTTTAAAACTGTAACAAGTGGTGCCAACTTTAAAGTGTTTGATGATGCAGAAGCAGTAATTGCCATTTGCGCAAAAGGCGCTTCAGAATATACACGTAAACAATTGGATGAATTGACCGAATGGGTAAAACGTCCGCAAATTGGCGCTACCGGTTTAGTTTATGCACGTATAAATACCGATGGCACTTTAAAATCAAGCGTAGATAAATTTTATAATGAAGATGCGCTTAAAAAATGGGCAGAGACTTGTGGTGCAGAAAAAGGCGATCTTATTTTAGTTTTGGCCGGAGCAGAAGAAAGAACAAGAAAAGCTGCAAGCGAATTGCGTTTGGAAATGGGCAACCGTTTAGGTTTAAGAGATAAAAATAAATTCTCTTGTTTATGGGTAATTGATTTTCCTTTATTGGAATGGAATGAAGGCGATCCCAATTTATTAGCCTCCTTAGCCGGAAGATGGCATGCAAAACATCATCCTTTTACTTCACCAAAACCGGAAGATATTGCTTTATTGGACAGCGATCCCGGGGCCGTTAGAGCAAACGCGTATGACGTTATAATTAACGGCGTAGAAATTGGTGGTGGCAGTATTCGTATCCACAACAAAGCCTTACAGGCAAAAATGTTTGATATTTTAGGCTTTACAAAAGAAGAAGCACAAAAACAATTTGGCTTTTTAATGAATGCTTTTGAATTTGGCGCCCCGCCGCACGGGGGCATTGCTCTTGGTTTTGACAGACTTTGCTCTATGTTTGGTGGCGCTGACAGTATTCGTGACTTCATCGCTTTTCCAAAAAATAATGCAGGAAGAGACCTTATGATCGACGCGCCAAGTGAAATAAGTGACGAACAATTAAAGGAATTAAATATCGAAAACGTAATAAAGAAAAATTGATCGTAACGGGTTTTATAGCTTTTTTATGCATTGGCTTGATCTTAGGATTAATTGGAGGCGGTGGATCAATTCTTGGCGTGCCGGTATTAGTATATTTAATGTGTTACAGCGCAGATATTGCAACTTCTTACTCTTTATTTATTGTTGGTTTAACTTCTTTAATTGGCGCCTTTTCTTATTTACGGAAAGGAGAAATAAGTGCTGAAGCTATTGCGCAGTTTGCCATAGCTTCAATGATCACAGTTTTTTGTGTTAGAAAATTTGTAATGCCATCCATTCCTGAAGAGTTTAAACTACTTGGGCTGGAAATTTCAAAACACGCTTTTATTATGGTGATCTTCGCGATCCTTATTTTGTTTTCATCGTACAGTATGATCAAAAAAAGAAAACCTAATACCATTAACCAGGTTAAATGGGACGAGTTTGCGAAGAGCCCGATGGGTATACCTTTTGTGATTTTATTGGGCGTTTGTGTTGGTTTTATAACAGGATTTGTTGGCGCAGGCGGAGGTTTTATTATTGTGCCGGTGCTGATCTTTTTTTTACGTTTAAAATTTAAAAAAGCTATAGGCACATCACTATGCATCATTGCAGTAAATTCTTTAGTTGGCTTTACCGGTAATATTGGTCAACAGCATATTGATTGGATCTTTTTATTAAGCATATCGGCAACATGCATTGCGGGTATCTTATTAGGAAGTTTACTATCAAACAAAGTATCGGCAAAACGCTTAAAACCGAGCTTTGGTTGGTTTACTTTAACTGTGGGAATTTTTGTGTTGATTAAAGAAACAATACTCGGCTAAATTTTTATTCCCAGAAGGCAAACATTCCTTCGACGGAGCTCAGGATAAACTGACTCGTTTGCACATTTTAAATTTTTATTCCCAGAAGGCAAACATTCCTTCGACGGGACTCAGGATAAACTGACTCGTTTGCACATTTTAAATTTTTATTCCAAGAATGCAAACATTCCTTCGACGGAGCTCAGGATAAACTGACTCGTTTGCACGTTTTAAATTTTTATTCCAAGAATGCAAACATCGTCTACCTGATCTAAGTTCGAACGCCAGTCTGTAAATACTTTTTCTAATAAATTTTTCCGCACCCCCATTTCATTTTCCTTAGAGGCGATCAGTAATTCTATTAATTGTTTATACTTAAATTTCTTTCCCTTTGGTCCACCAAATTGATCGGCAAAGCCATCTGTAAAAAGATAAATAGCATCGCCCTTATTTAATTGCAAAGTATGTGTTGTAAAAGGCTTTTCTTCTGCGTACTTGCCAATAGGTTGTTTGTCTGCCTTAATTTCCTGTAATATTCCGTCTCCAGAAATAAGCCATAATGGATTATTGGCGCCTGCCCATTTTAATTCATTTGTTTTTATATTTAAAGCGCACAACGAAATATCCATACCGTCTTTTACCTCGTTCACACTTTTCTCAAAGGTTTCAATTACCAGTTCCCGTACCTTGTCTAAGATCTTTCCGGGTTCTGTAATATTAAATTCTTTAACAGTTCTGTTTAAAGCGTTGCTACAAACAACACTTACCATAGCGCCGGGCACACCATGCCCTGTGCAATCAGCAGCTGCAAATAATACCTGGTCACCTACCCTCTCGATCCAATAAAAATCGCCGGCAACAATATCTTTAGGCTGATATAATATAAAACTATCCGGTAAATAATTGTACCAGATCTTTTCCGATGGAAGAATTGCTTCTTGTAAACGTTTAGCGTAATTTATACTATCAAGGATCTCTTTATTTTTCTCTTCAATAATAATATGCTGCTTTTTTAATTCTACAAAAGATTCTTTTACTTTATCTTCTGCTGCTTTGCGCAAAACTATCTCCTTTCCAAACAAACGGTTCCAGCTTATTAATGTTATTGCTAAAACAACAATTCCAAAATTAAGAAGCACCTCACCGCCAGGCCAGTGCATTACGCGGAACAGCAGGCCACAAAAAATAGAGGCCAGGCTAACAAGATCGCAAATGGTTAAAAAATACGCATACCATGTTCCTGTGTAGGCTTTCCATTTTTCGATACGGTTCTTTGAATGAAGTGGCAAAAAAAGGAAAGCGAAAACATAAAATATACCAAAAGCTATATACGATGCCCCGGGAAAACGATGCTCCTTAAAAAAATAGTATGTAGCGAACAGAAACACTGTAAGTACAAAAAAAACTATAGCAAACTTTTTTCTTCTTTCAAGAGGCAACGGAAACGTTTGGAAAGAAATTCCCAGAAAAAATAATGCAATAGAAAAAAAACAGAAAAAGGCGTAAAATACATTGAAGTCCTCATCGGGATAAAACAAAATACCATAAACGATGCCAACAACACCAATTATAATTGAGCTATATCCTATTTTTTTCATTCCAATTTCGAAAAACTATTTTCCAATATATTTTCTGTAGTAACCACACTCTTTAATGATCTCCTGGTAATATTTTGTTGTTGTGTATTCTTTTTTTAACTGCGCGAAATAAACCCCTGATCTAAAATCGCCCTTATAATCTTTAGGTTTATTTGTAAAGAACTTGTTTTGCTCGCATTTAGCAGCCATAAAAGTGCATTTTGCCTGCAACTCTTTGTCACTTGTTTTTGATCTGGCCAGAAGGTAATACTTTAATGCCAGTTCGTTATCCAACTCTGCTGCATGCAACTCTTCGTCAAAATAATAATTGCTGTTTATCTGGCTGTTATAAAAATAACGCGCATTGCCAAAGTAGGTCATGTTGTAAAAACCATTTGCTACTAAAAAATAATTTTGACCAGCTTCTGCCGGCTTTGAAATAGCAATGCCTTTCATTTCAATTAACTTTTCAACAAATGAAATATTGTTGTATTTTGTTTTTTGTACGGCCTCGTGATCACAATCGTGACAGTCTTTGACATGAATGGTAAATGGATTTCCAAGTAATTCATTCTTATATTTTGGTATAGACTTAAAAGCACGCAACGCATCTTCCAACTGATCGTTTTGCGTATAACAAATGCCTAACAAGGTTACGTAACTAAATTTTGTTAAACCTGAAACTTCTGAAAACAATTTCTCGAACTCGCTTTTATTTTCTTTATCCCAATAAGCGATCATACTTTTTAGATTATCTATCTTATCAAAACGATTTTCTATGCCGTTCAATATTAATTCTGCTTTCTCGTGTTCCTCTTTTTTAATAGCCAATTTTGCCAAAGTAGTTCTTACCCATAAACGCGCTGCATTTGGCCTAAAAGAATTTTCCACTTCGTCTTTGAACATCACTTTAAGATCGGTTAAAAGATCGGCCTCCGCTTTTGGCGTTAGATCTGTTAGGCGTGATACTTTTCCAACAAGGCTGATCAAATGGTATTGCGCTTTGATCATTTTACTTGTTTTAGAGTATCGTTCTGCTAATTTCAATTGTTTATCACCAGTTGCAAAATTCTGTTTAAGATAATTTACATAAGCAGCCGACAAATGCCAAATAACTGGGTTGTTTGCTGAATTAGTTGCCGACATTTCATCTAAAAAGGCAACAAGGTTCTTATCTATCTTTTCTGATAGTTCTTTTTGTTTAGACAGGTCGTTTCCGAGATTACCATTAAATTTTTCTTCTTCGATATTTACTGCGCGCGTTAATAAAACATCAGCCATATCCGACTTAGGATTAAGCTTTAATATCTCTCTCATGGCTGTTACATAATCGTTATACAAACCAAACATTTGCCATAACACTTCTTTTTCATGTGTTGTTTTTGCTAAGCCAAGGCATTCGTTCCAGTCTGCCTGCTGCAAAGGATGAAAAGACAAATAAGCTGATTTTTTAAGTGCGTCAAAACCATCAAAGACCTTCGAGAATAAGTAATTGGCCTGTGCGTATTGTCCTTGCCTATAATATGCACCCGCGCAATAACTCAGCGCCCTCCACTTTATATTATCTTCCGACTTAAAAGCCCCTTCATTCTCTTTGTAAATTTTAATAGCGTTATTATATTCCTTATTAAAAAAATACAAACGCTCTAATTGAAAAGCGTAGCGCTCTTTCATAAATGCATCGGTAGCTTTTGCTAAAAAATTTACACCTCCGGCAATTTGTTTTGTGATGGAATACACGCCTTTCTTTTTGTTCTCATCTCCCCAATAATTTATTTCTTTTACCGCAAATTCTTCATTACGCTTTGCAAAGCCTAAAAAATATAAGAAACCTGTTGCTTTACTTTCAGGTTGTAAAGCTTTTAAACTATAGCTCTGCGACTTTTGAGTTAAATTAGAAGGCTTCTTTTTTATATCAAAGATCATAGAATCGATTTGATTGATGGTGGCTTCGTACAACCAATAATCAACAGCTTCTTTGCTTAAATTATTTCCCAAAAAGTTCATCCAGTCTTTTGTGTTTTGCTCTTTAAAGATACCGGCGCTGGCATCGTCGTAACCATCGTAAAATGGCGTAGCCTGAGTTCTAAAAAAAGGTTTATACTTTGGCTGGTTAATTATTTCAGGTGTAAACATAGAGCCTTCGGTGCCATCCCAATCGCCACCGGCACAGGCTAAAACAGTTATTGTTGCAATGCAGGATCCGCTAATTAAAACCAGCAACAACCTTTTCAAAAGTTTCTTTTTCATAATAATTTATATTGTTTTCGTCAAGATCATAAAAAACTATTTTCCTATCTTCTTTTTTAAGGTTTTGCTGTAATAGTTCTGCTGCCTCAATTAATTGTTCTTTACTTATAGTTTCATATTTTAAAACGTCGCCCTTTTTATAAAAGATGCCATTTTCTAAATGATCTGTTTTAACATTAAATTTAGTATTATTTTCCTGTTGCGAAAAAAGAATTGTATCATTAATTTTTGGCATTTCATTCTTGGTAATTAGTCCAGCAACACTATTGTTCCTATAATGAACATACCATTTAAAAATAGGCAAGGCCATGTCCAACGGCAATTCGTATGTTTTTAAGAAGGAGGTATATTTCTCGGCAATTTTTGAACTATAAATTGAATTTTCTCCGTTTATATTGCCAAGATCGCCCATGTTATAGAACATAAGCATACCTCTACTTGCAGGTGGAACTCCGGTTTTAAAGGTATATTTTACCTGATGCAATCGAATGGTACATGTAAGCATAACATCTTTCGGGATAAGTTTTTTAACTTCTTCCAGAAAGAAAAAATAATTTTCTTTTGTTTTGCCAGACCAATCGCAATCAAACTGCAACTCGGCATAATTATTTTTAATTGAATTTATTTTTGAAACACTATTCTTTGCCAGCAAAGCGACTTGACCTTTATTTAAATTTAAAAAAGTTCGGTTGGTGATAAATACCACAGGAATGCAATTTATATTTCTTGGAATAGAATCTACACCTTCCAAAACCGCTACTGGCAAAGGCTTTCCGGACTCCTCAGAAATATCTACGTCAAAGAACCGAACATACAAAGCTTTTGTGTTAAGCTCCTTTAAAATTTTTTTTTCGGTTTGAGAAAGGTTGAATTTTGTTTTCCAGTAATAAAAGGAGGCCTCAATATTTGTTTTCTTGCAAGAAACAAAAAAAATTGAAAATGCTAAAAAATACCTGATCACAATTACTTTTAATATTTAACAGTCTGTTTTTGCAGATCTAACATGTGCGTTATTCTCATTTAACAGCTTTCCTAAAAACATAACGGGTAATAAAAAGGCCGGTACCTTTCTCCGGACCATAAACACCATTTACAGTTTGAGTTAGCTCCCAGCCGTCTTTTGCAAATTCGTTTATTTTTGATGTAATTACCTGATCGTTATTTTGAATATTTTTAAAATTAATACCTACTAATGAGAAAAAATTTTCAAGATCTTTTTCCTGGATCTGGGAATCTTTATCAGTTGATATTAGTCGGGAACGTCCCATTCCCGCAGGAATAACAGATTCAACAGTGGTAAACATTTTATATTCATAAATAACGGTGTTAGCTTGTTGGGCGAAAGAATCGTTTAGGCTTAAAATTAAAACGAGCGCAAAAAGTATTTTTTTCATTTTCTTTAGTTTTTTAGTTTAGTCTAAAGTAATTAGATTTAACTAAAAGGCAAAGTCAAATGAGGCCTTATTTTTTCTTTTTTTTGATCAGATCTATCACTAATTTAACCGGACGGCCAACGATAGCAGTCACTCCGTCAATGATAATGGGACGTTCAATTAGTATCGGATTTTTACTAAGGATCTCGATCCATTTGGCATTAGTGATCTTTTTGTTTTTATACTTTTCAATAAAAATTGGTTCATTCTTTCTTACAATATCAATTGCTTTGCAACCAAGCATGTCAAGAATTTCTTTTATTTCTTTTTTACTGGGAGGTAAGTGAAGGTAATCACGGATCTCGATCTCGCATTTACTGTCTTTTAATAATTCCAAGGCTTCCCTACTCTTCGAACAACGGTTGTTATGAAAAATGATCATGGTGTTTAGTTCAGAGCTTTCATTTCCAGGAACATTTCGTTAAAACGCAAACGGGTTTTTTCGATGAAGGCTTCGTTGATCAACTTTTTTAAATTTTCAACACCTTTTACTTCTTCTACAGAAAATTTAAAGGTCTGTTCCATAGGACCCGCTTCAAATTTAACCTGGTATTTATCATTCATCTGAAAGATACTGATGGTCATGCTGTGGTGCGGTATACTGTCTATTATTCTCAATCTACGTCTTTTTTAAAGTTCAATAAATTTTTCATTACACCCCATGGGCTAACATTCCTGTCGCCATCTTCATGTATTCGCATTTGAATAGCATGCGCTAAAAGCACATAATGCTCATTACCCGAAGTTTTTAGAAATTCTTCGGCCTTATCATCGCCATTAATAATATTTGCAGTAGCAGCCCATTGAAAAGCTTTTGCATCCATTAAAAATTTAAAAGCCTTTTCGTCTTCCCAAATAGAGTTTACAAAAGCAGCCAACACAAAGTGTTTGTTATCCATTAAATATTTAAATGCCTTTTTATCATCACGTATAGCATCCAATACAGCAATAAGCTCTTTGTAACCATTATTCATTAGCCAGTTAAAACCGGCAGTATCGCGCATACAGTGGCGAGTGAGCTGATCAATAGCATGTGTTGAATAATGTTTCATTTTGCAAAATTTTATATATTAAAGTTAAACAAAAAACCGCCTTTGCAGACGGCTTTAAGTTATTTTAGTAATTCGCGGGCTATCACCAGTTTTTGAATTTCGCTGGTACCTTCGCCTATGGTACATAGTTTACTGTCGCGGTAAAATTTCTCAACCGGGAAATCTTTTGTATAACCATAACCACCAAAGATCTGAACTGCTTCTGTACTGCATCTTACAGCCACTTCGCTGGCGTAATATTTTGCAATAGCGCTTTCTTTGGTCATTTTTAAATGTTTATTTTTCATGTCCGCCGCCTGAAACGTTAATAGTTCTGCAGCTTCAAATTCAGTTGCCATATCGGCAATTTTAAATGCTATACCTTGAAATTGTGCAATAGGTTTGCCAAATTGCTGACGCTCTTTTGCATATTTAATACTTGCGTTCAAGGCACCTTTTGCAATACCCAAACTTAATGCGGCAATAGAGATACGGCCACCATCCAATACTTTCATTGCTTGCACGAAACCATCGCCAACCTCGCCCAGCACTTGTGATTTATGTACACGGCAATTCTCAAAAATTAACTCTGCAGTCTCGCTGGCACGCATACCTAATTTATTTTCTTTTTTACCACCACGGAAACCCGGAGTTGTACGCTCTACTATAAATGCTGTAATGCCATGACTGTCTAAAAGCTCACCTGTACGTGCCAGAACAACGGCAACGTTTCCGGAGATGCCGTGTGTGATCCAGTTCTTAGTTCCGTTCAACACCCAGTAATCGCCATCCTGCTTTGCAACACATTGCATGCGCATAGCGTCACTACCGGTGTTAGCTTCTGTTAAGCCCCATGCGCCTATCCACTCTGCGGTTGCCAGTTTTGGTAAATACTTTTTCTTTTGTTCTTCGTTACCAAATTGTAAAATGTGGCCGGTGCATAAACTGTTATGCGCGGCCATTGATAAAGCAATAGAACCACAAATGCTTCCTAATTCGGTGATTGCGGTTACATATTCTGTATAGCTAAATCCTGATCCACCGTATTCTGTTGGAACCAAAACGCCCATTAAACCTAAGTCGCCAAGTTTTTTAAAAACTTCAACAGGAAATTCCTGCGACTCATCCCATTCCATCATTTTAGGATAGATATGTTCTTTACCAAATTTGCGGATCATATCCGCGATCATTGTTTGATTTTCGTTCAACTGAAAATTCATACCAACTCCGTGTTCTAATAGTGTACCAGACATGTTATATTATTTGAATGATTAATTAATTTTTTTTCTCCATTAAGGAAATCTAAACCTATGACAAAGTTAAACCCTAAAACGAAAGCACCTAATTTTTTAACAAGATTTGCTGCCGCCTCTGCCGTACCACCCGTTGCCAGAAGATCGTCATGAATAATAACCTTCCATCCTTTTTGCAAGGCATCCTCATGCATCTCTATTTTTGCTGATCCATACTCAAGATCGTATTCGTAATTAATTGTTTTGTAAGGCAATTTACCTGCTTTACGAACTAACACAAAAGGAATATCCAGTTTATTGGCTATTAAAAAACCAAATAAGAAGCCGCGACTTTCTATGCCAACAATTGCATCGGGCTTTTCAGCCATTTGCGCAATAAATCCATCTACAATACGAGAGCATAATTTTTGATCGTAAAATAATGGTGTTACATCTTTAAAAATAATTCCGGGTTTAGGAAAATCAGGAATATCGCGGATGGCTTGTTTTATGGCTAGTTCAAGGTTCATTTAAGAATTACAAACATAGTATAAAAAGGGAGAAATCACACTAAATTTCATAAAAAAATTAAACACATAGACACATAGTGTTTTGATAGGTTAATGTATATTTACAAAGCAAAACATAGTTATTTTCTTTGCAAGGCAAAAGAAAATTATGGGCCCCTTTTGAGCGGTTAACTATTCCTCTTTTTTCTATGTTTCTATGTGGTTAAAAACATTGAGGGTATCAATCCCCCTAACCCCCTTCTCCAAGGGGGAACTAGCAGAATAAAAAAGCCCCGCATAACGGAGCTTTCTTTATAACTAATACCTACTCGCTATTAACTACTCTACCACTAGGATTCCATTCGCTAACAACCGAATTTCATTTTTTGGTGCAGTGATAGCGTCAATTTCTTTTTGCGATTTTTTACCGTCTTCTGCATAATGCTTTAACTCGGCAACCGAAGTTGTTTTTGTAAAAGCAATACCGTCTAAAACAATTTTTTTGCCCGAAAGTGCGCTTGGAACAAAGAAAGCGTAGTCTTTCATTTTTACAAATGCTTTGGTTGTATCGTTTACCTGCAAGGTTAACCAGCAACCTTTACTCGAGCAAACATCTAATACTTTACCTGTAACTTTTACCGGGATGGTATCTTTGCCTTTCATCAAAGTTGGCAATTCATTTGCTGCTACAGCATTTTTATTATCTGTTTTAGAACCATACACATCGCCTGCCTTTGCTTTACCATCAGGAGGTTGAGCCATTGCTAAATTGGTAATAAATACAATTATAAATGCGAAAATTATTTTTTTCATTGATTGACTTTTTAAAATTGTTTAGTAATAAACCGGTCTTCTAACTTCGCTAATGTGTTTGCTAAAACGAATAACCTGGCGGGTATAACCATACTCATTATCGTACCAAACATAAAGCACAATACTTTTTTTATCAGGAGAAACAATTGTTGCCTGGCTGTCGAACACACTTGGGCAAGAGCTTCCGATAATATCTGTACTTACTAATTCGTTACTAAAAGCGTATTGAATTTGCTCCACCAACGCACCTTGTAAAGCATAACGTTTAATAATTTCGTTTACTTCGTCTTTCGTAATTTCTTTATTAATATTTAAATTCAAAATAGCCAAACTTACGTTTGGGGTTGGTACACGTACTGAGTTCGCGGTGAACTTTCCACTTAAATGCGGCAATACTTTTTTCAAGGCACTTTCTGCACCTGTTTCTGTAATTACCATGTTTAACGCGGCAGAGCGGCCACGACGGTATTTTGGATGATAGTTATCCAACAAGTTCTGATCGTTAGTATACGAGTGAACAGTTTCAATATGTCCTTTTTGAATTCCTAATTCTTTATCAATTACCATCAGAATTGGCATGATAGCATTTGTTGTACAGCTTGCTGCAGAAAAAATGGTTTCTTTTTTTACATCAACAGTCTCGTGATTTACACCGTGTACAACGTTTGGCACATCGCCTTTTGCAGGCGCCGTTAATAATACTTTTGAAACACCTTTTGATTTTAGATGACGGTTTAGTGCGTCGCGATCTCTGAATACACCTGTGTTATCAATAACTAGCGCATCACGGATGCCGTATTTTGTATAATCAATATCTTCCGGGTTTTTTGCATCTATCATGTAAACGGTGTGTCCGTTAATGATGAGCGCTTTATTTTCAAGATCTTCAATTACAGTTCCCGGAAAAGGCCCGTGTACTGAATCGGTACGTAAAAGATCGGCACGTTTTACAATTTCAATATCGCTGTTACCTCGTGTAACTATCGCTTTTAAACGCAATTGCTCGCCTTTACCTGCTTGCGCAATTAATTCACGAGCGGCCAAGCGACCAATACGGCCAAAACCGTAAAGTATTACATCCTTTGGTATTACCGGGTTTGTAACACCCAGCATATCTTTTAATTTATCGTTTATAAAATCGGTTTGCGATTTGTATTTTGCTTTTTCCTGATCCCACTCAAAAGCTAATTTTCCAATATCAATTCTTCCTGCGCCTACCTTCGATTCAGCGATCTCTTGTGCAATAGCAACAGTTTCATAAATCGAAATTGGTTTTTTTACAATGTTCTTTGCATACAAATGCAGGTTCATTATTTCACTTGCACTTCTATCTACCAATTGGTTACGGAATAAAATAAGCTCGATAGATCTTTCGAACCATAGTTTACCCACTATATTTATAAGGTCTAATGCGGCTTTCTCTTGTTTGATCCAATCGTTAAGCTGAGACTTATAATCTGTGTTTGTTTTTTCCAGAGATTCCATAAATGAATTAATTTTGTGCAAAAGTATCAAATCCTTGCTGAACGGCCAATTTTGTTGATAAAGTAAGGTGTTAATGTTTATAAAAACCACCCAAACTATTTAAGCCACGAATTGCACTAATTTCACTAAAAAAATCTGGAGTTACTTTACTATTTTGTTTTGTGTTAATCGGCTGAAATCCTTATATAAAAGGATTTCAGTTTATTTCCACTAAAAAATAAAAGGTTTAATTTTTAAATTATTTTTGTGATAATTGGTGAAATTAGTGGCAAAACCTTAACGAGAATGAAATTAACAAACTATAACCCCAGTATTGCGCTTAAATAATTAAATTTGTACATATTATGAGAGATATAATCTGGACATTAATTGTTGTTTGGTTAATTTATAAACTGGTAGATATTTTTAGAGGAAGTACTAAAAAATCTTTCGCCAACAATTCTTCTAATCAAAATATGCAGAATGAACAAACCAGTACGACTGCAAATTTTTCAGCTAAAAAAGATCACAAAGAAGTAATTCAAAAAAGCGCCGATAAAGAAGGCGATTACGTGGATTTTGAGGAGATCAAATAAACTTATTTAGGGAAAATGTAAGAGGGAATATGGAAAATGTATAGTCCATTTTACCTTTGCCATCTTACATTTTACATTACATTTTACATTACATTTTAGGCTGTTTGCTTTTTCGAAACTTTTGCTTTTTCAATATTAGTAACAAATTCATCAAACAAATATCTTGCGTCTAATGGGCCCGGACAAGCCTCTGGGTGATACTGCACTGAGAAAGCATTTTTATTTTTAAGTCGAATACCTTCAATTGTTCCGTCATTTAAATTAATATGCGTGATCTCGATATTTGGATTCTTTTTAATGTCTTCAGGATTTAAACCAAAACCATGATTTTGAGAAGTGATCTCACTTTTACCACTGATAAGATTTTGAACAGGCGCATTGATACCACGATGACCGGCTTTCATTTTAAATGTTGAGATCCCTTGCGATTCTCCTAATAACTGATGCCCTAAGCAAATACCAAAAACAGGAATATCCGTATCAACCAATTGTTTTACAAAGGCAGAATCTTTTGGCATAGCGCCCGGATCGCCGGGACCATTAGATAACATAATGCCATCCGGTTTAAATGCAAGCACTTCTTCTAAAGACGTTCTCATTGGAAAAACCTTTAAATAACAGTTACGTTCTGCCAATGATCTTAAAATATTTTTCTTTACACCATAATCAATAACTGCTACTTTATGTTTGGCTTTTTCGTCGCCATAAAAATAACTTTTGGTTGTAGAAACCTTTGAAGACAATTCCAATCCTTCCATTTTTGGAACTTTGGCCAATTGTTTTTTTAAGGATTCAATATCTAAATTATCAGAAGAGATGATGCAGTTCATAGAGCCGCGATCTCTTATATAACGCACAATTGCACGGGTGTCTACATCAGAGATAGAAACAATGTTTGATTCTTCAAAATACTGTTGCAAACTTTTTTGTGCACGTGGACGAGAAAAACCGGTATTGAATTTTTTGCAAACCATGCCTGCAATTTTAATACCGTCGCTCTCTACTTCATTTTCTTCTATACCGTAATTACCAATGTGTGAGCTTGCCATAACAACAATTTGCCCGAAATAAGAAGGATCGGTAAAAATTTCCTGATAACCTGTCATACCGGTGTTAAAGCAGATCTCACCGGTGGTAGTTCCAATTTTTCCGGCGGCTTTTCCTTCAAACACTTTTCCATCTTCGAGTACAAGCAGTGCCTTTGGGTGAGAAGAATATTTTAAATGCATATTTTTTAGAGTATAATTTAGAGTACAAATTCTAAACCCTAAAGTTGCATTTTTTTTAAATTGGTTCTTTTGAATGTTAATTTGTTTTTAAAACTTGGGTAAAAAGAGGGTTCAACAAAAGCCATTTACTCAGCGAATAACGCTCTTTAAACAAAATTTTGAGGTTTTTTTATAAAAACCGCATAAAAACAAAATGTGACCCAACCTTTACGTGAAACAGAACGTGTTTATATGCGATCAGATGATGATAGATAATTAACTTTTGCCTCTTCGTAAAAATGCCCGTTAATGCCTAAAATTATTAGATTATTTAAAACATAAACCTTATATTAGCTAATTAAAATTCTCCCACATTATGAAAAGAATTATACATTCTTATTTTTTATTTGTTCTTCTAATTTTATCAGGAACTGCGTATTCTCAGGTTTTTTGGTCTGAGAACTTTGGCACTGCAACTTGTGCTGGAGCAGGCGGCCAGGGCACGCAGGCTAATGCAGCTGTGGGCACTGCCAGTAATGGCGCTTGGAGCGTTACCAATTTAGCTACTGGTCCCGGAAATGGTCCTCAGGCTAATATCTGGTTTATGAGCGCATCTGAAGACGGTTTGCCCGTGGGTTCTTGTGGAACTGGTTGTACAGGTAATGATCGTACTTTACATGTGGGTTCAATTGCTGTTATTTTCATTTGCCCTACTGCTGATTGCGGAGCGGCATATTTAGCAGGCGCTGGTGCTAATACTAATAAGAGAGCTGAGTCGCCTGTTATCAATTGTACCGGACAAAGTAACATCAATTTATCATTTAAATATATTGCTGAAGGAGTCCCAGGCATCGATTTTTGCGAATTGCTTTACTTTGATGGTGCTGTTTGGAATAGTCTTGGAAACATGGCCCCTACTGCTAATGGACCGTGTTTAGGTCAAGGCCTTTGGACACCGTTTAGTGTTAATCTTCCAGCAACTGCAAACAATAATCCAGCTGTTAGAATTGGTTTCAGATGGACAAACAATGACCCTATTGGCGCTGATCCTTCATTCGCAGTTGATGATATTACGCTTACAAAAATTGCTTTAACTGTAACTACTGCAGCAACTGCTTGTACCAATCAAACTGTTCAGGCTACCGTTACTGGTACTATAGCCGGCGTTACAACTTATTCATGGGTTTCTATTCCTGCCGGTGCTGTATTTGCGCCGCCAACTGGTACTTCTACTGCTATTACTTATACTGCAGCCGGTAATTATTCAATTGGTGTTGTTGCTTTTAATGGTCCTTTACCTGTTGCAACTTCTAACACCGTTCCTGTGGTTGTTTCTACGGGTCCTACTGTTGGTATTGTTCCTGCGTCTCAAACAATTTGTACAGGTGCATCAGGCACACTCACCGCCAATGCTACTGCTGGTTCTACTTTCCAATGGTTTAACGGTGCTACTGCTTTAGGTACTGCTTCTACAGAGGTCGTTTCTCCAGGTGCAACAACTTCTTATTCTGTTATTGCAACTATTGGTAGTTGTACTGCGGCTGCCAACACCACAGTTACTGTTGGTAATAGTTTAGCTATTTCGGCTGGTGCTTCAAGTCCTTCGGTTTGTCCGGGCTCTGCGGTTACCTTAACAGCCAGTGGTGGTGCCACATATACCTGGGTTGCTCCTCCTTCAACAACACTTTCAACAACTTCAACAGCAGTAGATAATCCAACCACGGCAACAACTTATACTGTCTTTGTTACATCCGGAACCTGTAATGGCAATCTTACCGTACAAGTGGGTATGACAACCGGTCTTTCATTAACTGTGGCAGCAAGTTCTGCAACCGTTTGTCCGGGCCAAACAACAACATTAACAGCAACAGGTGCTACTAACTACACGTGGTCGCCGGCGAGTTCTTTAAGTACGACGAGTGGCTCTATTACTGTTGCGTCGCCCAACTCACAAACAACGTATACTGTTGTAGGTGATAATGGCGCGGGTTGTACAGGTACTGCAAATATTACAATAAACATGGGTGCAGGCGCCTCAATAGGCGTTTCTGCTACTGCCTCTGCGGTTTGTACAGGCTTTACATCTACTTTAACTGCAACCGGTGCTACATCTTACACATGGACAGGAACAACATTAACTACATCCATCGTTCAACCCTCTATCTCAGTTGGTCCGGGAACATACACTGTTCTAGGAAGTACGGGTGTGGGTTGTAATAGTTTTTCAGTTATAACTATCAATCAGGCGCCTCCACTGAATATACAGGTAACGCAATCAAGTTTCACAACGTGTATAGCCAATAACTATCCGATCTCATTCTCTAAACCTGTAACTTTAAATGCTACAGGTGCTTCACAATATAACTGGACGCAATGTAATCCAACTTACATGACCATTTGTATAGGGCCAACAATTACGGTTAGGCCACCTACATCAACTTGTTACACCGTTACAGGTTCTACAGCAGTTTGCTCAGGTTCTGCGGTTGTTTGTGTTACAGTAATACCACAATTTACAATGGCAGTTACACCGGCACAACCAATTATGTGTTTGGGTGATTCTATAAAACTAACAACTACAGCTATTGGAACGCTTGCCGTGTTGCCAATTCCAACTGCAACAAATGCTAACGGTTATGTTTGGACAGAGCCTGCAAATGCTCCGCCACCAAGCTTAGACAATCCTTTATCGGGAACAGTAATTGCTTACCCTTTAAATACCTGTACTTACACGTTTGAGATCTATGATGCAAGAGCTTGCGTTTCTTTACCGAGATTAATTACGGTAACTGTATTGCCAAAACCAATAACAGCTATTGCAATACCAACCATTAATAACGTTGCAACTAACACCGTTTGTTTTGTGGGATTAAGTCCTGGCGCACCTGATAATACATTAACGTTAACAGGCGTAAATCAAAATGTAGGTTTACCATTTGGCGTTGTGCCAACGTACACATGGAGCTCCGGATATTTAAATCCACCATGTAATAACCAATCAATTTTAACGCCGGTAAATAATAACTCTGTTATTGTAAACGCACCTTGTCGCTTACCATTTCTGGTTACTTACTCTTTAATTTCAGGCTACAATGGTATACCCGGTTGTAGACGGGATGATACGGTCACGATTCGAGGAATAGACTGTCGACCGGTCAGGAACATACAATTTGAAACTGCCACACCTAACGATACTATTTGTACGCGAACTTGCGTAACTTTCTTAAATCATACCGATACGATGGCTGGATTACCGCAGTTGTATGACTGGACGTTCCCGGGCGGAGCGCCGCCTACATCAACTTTAACTAACCCAACTATTTGTTATAATCTGCCAGGTACATGGAATGTGATCTTAAAAGTTTCAAATCCATATCCTATTGCAGCTGGCGGTAGTACATTAATTGCTTACAGGAATAAATATATTAAGGTGGTTGATATTCCAAACGTAACTATTATTCCTCCGGGACAATACAGAAGCGATACAACAATTCGTTTTGGACAATGTGTTACATTAACAGGTTCTGGTGCTAAATCATATGTATGGAGACCGGATTATAAATTATCTAATTTTCTAACGGTTCCGGTTGTTACTGTTTGCCCGCAAAACACTACGCAGTATATTTTAGAAGGATGGAATAGTTCGCAATGTCATTCAAGCGATACAATAGATGTGATCGTAGTTCAGGATTGTGGCGAGATGTTCGTACCTAACGCCTTCTCTCCAAATGATGATGGCGCTAATGATGTACTATACGTGAGAGGTGAGTGTTTAGAGACATTAACGTTTATGGTATTTAACCGCTGGGGTCAAAAAGTATTTGAAACCACCGACAAACATATTGGATGGGATGGGACTTTTAAAGGAGATATTATGAATACTGGTGTATTCGTCTATCGACTCGAGGGTAAAGATTATGACGGTAAAGGTTATAGTTTGAAGGGTAACGTAACATTAATAAGATAAGGCTTAAACATATGAAAACTAAATATATCGTCCATTCTTTTTTAGCTTTTTTAATGGTAAACCAATTATCAAAAGCTCAGGATATTCACTTCTCTCAGTATACCGAGACCCCAAGCAGCATTAACCCTGCGTTGGCCGGCGTACACTATAACACGCGTGTTATTGCTAATTTCAGAACTCAATGGGGAAGCGTTGCAACCAGCTACCAAACTATTGGTTTATCTTTTGAACAAACCATTAAAGCAAAAAAAATAAAAGGAAGTTATTTTGCAGTTGCCTTAAATGTATTTAAAGATGCTGCCGGCGACGCTAAATTAAAAAGCCTTAATCCGAATTTGGGTATTTCTTATATTCAAAAGATAAATAAGCAAATGAAATTTTCGGGCGGTTTACAAGGTGGTTTGTTTTACAGAACTATTGATGTAAACAACATGCGTTGGGACAGACAATTTACCGGTTACGAATATAATTCTTCGTTACCAAGCGGTGAGCCTGCTACACCAAGAAGTGCGATCACTACGTATGATATGGGTGGCGGCGTTAATTTTAATTATGCACAAAGCGAAAAATTCTTCAGCTCAAAAGATGGTAATAAATTTGACTTTGGTTTCTCGGCATATCACTATAGCATTCCTGCAAACTCATTTATCATCACTTCAGAAAAATTATATACACGTTATTGCGCGTATGCTAATGGTGATTTTAATATACCTAATTCTAAGAACGCTATCATGCCAAGCTTTATATACATGCGTCAGGGCCCAAGCAGCGAGTTCATTGTAGGAGCATTGTTTAAATTTATTTTGGTAGATCAATCGGTTTATACAACAAATAAAAAACCGTGCGCTATTTCAGTTGGTTCGCAATACCGTTACAGGGATGCGATCGTTCCTCAGGTATTGGTGCAATATGATAAATATGCATTTGGTGCGTCGTATGATATAAACGTTTCTGCTTTAACTCCTGCTTCAAAAAGAAATGGTGGTTTAGAGATCATGTTAAGATATAATGTATCACCGGGATATGGCCGTAATTTAGGTCGTGGAGATACTAAAGCATCATATTAATAATTTAAGCGTTAGTTATCTAACGCTTTTTTTTTAAACAAAAAGAAAAGTTATAGGTTAAATTCATAGTTGGAGTTATACATGAAAAAACAAAATTTATGCCTAATGATATTTTTGCTTTTAAAAAATTCTCTATAAAACAAGACAAATGTGCCATGAAAGTTGGTACAGATGCAGTTCTTTTGGGTGCATGGATCTATCCCAACGGCAGCAAAACAATTTTAGACATTGGAACAGGTACAGGTGTAATTTCGTTGATGCTTGCGCAGAAATCGGAAGCCAAGATCACCGCTATAGATATTAATAAAGAAAGTACCGAGCAGGCAAAATTAAATGTTTCGGAAAGTATTTACAGTGCAAAGGTAGATGTAAAGAATATTTCTATACAGGATCTTGCA
This sequence comes from Bacteroidia bacterium, assembly GCA_016787785.1. Taxonomy (GTDB): domain Bacteria; phylum Bacteroidota; class Bacteroidia; order B-17B0; family Aurantibacillaceae; genus Aurantibacillus. Next base: position 84,774 of record JAEUTO010000008.1, read on the forward strand.
AAAGAAAGTGATCAGAAATTTGATCTTATCGTTACCAACCCTCCTTATTTTATAGATTCTTACAAGGGTGCAGAAGCTACTCGTACAATTGCACGTCACGCGGATGCCTTGCCTTTTGAGGATCTTATTGATAGTGTAAAAAAATTATTAGATATAAAAGGGAAATTTTGTTTGATACTTCCGAAGAACGAAGCCGGCATCTTTAGAAAAATGGCCGAGCAAAAAGGATTACACTTATCAAAATTGTTGCGCATAAGAACCAGACTAGAAAAAGAAACTGAGAAAAGACATTTAATGCAATTTGAGTTTAAAGAAACAGAGTTCTCGGAAGCCACGCTGGTATTGGAAGAGAACGAATCAAGAAATTACACACAAGCATACAAAGACTTTACCAAAGATTATTATTTGAATTTTTAATTTTTTATTTTATGAGTTTTTGCTGGTATTGATCTCCAGCAATTGCATGCATATTGAGAATGTAAATCCCTGGTGCAATGTCTGTTATATTTATTTTTTCAGAAATATCTGAGCCTGTAAAATTTTTTATTCTTTTTCCTGAAACATCAAATAATTCTATACTACTAATATCAGAAAGATTTACATTGGTTTGAAAGGTTATAAAGTCAGTTATAGGATTATTGACCTTGAAAAAATTAACATCGGAAAATTGATTCTTCAGTGAGGTAGTATTGCAAAGAGAAATGCCTGCAGTAGAGTAATCATAATTTATTGCTGCACCACCAACCATAAATGGATAAACGCATTGAACGGTTCCTATAGTTTTTGCCTGCATATCTATCTCTATAAGAGATGATGTATTAACTGATGCAACGTTACTATTTCCGATTATAAAAGCTCTTGAAACATTTCCATTATTAACGCTAAACGCCGCATATGGCTGTAAATTTTGGAGACCCATATAATAACAACTTTGAGGTGGATTATTTATATCTACTTCTACAAGATAAGAACTTGTAAAGTTTGCGCTGGTTCCTGTCATAAACAATCTGTTATTATAAAAAAACAAATCTCCACTCGAAAAAAAATTGCCTGGAAGGATACCAATTTGGGTAAATACATTTGAATTGTATTTGAATAATCTACAGATACCATTTTGTTGGCCAGCCGCATAAACAGTTCCCATTGTATCTGCAACTAATGCATTTATACTATGATTAAATGTACCTAAGTGTTGGCAAGATGTGGTATCGCCAATATTTTTCTTGTAAAATATTCCAGATCCACCTGTTACGTAATAAAGATAATTTTTATCAGCAGCAATATCAGTATATGTCATTTCGGGCGAATTAAATATATCAACTGTGGGTGGACATGTATAAATTTTTAATGAATCGCAGTTTTGAAGATTCATTAAAAATGTTTTGGTAATAGGCGATGGTAAATCACGTATTGAGGCAACATAAAAACTTTGAGCAGTGGTAATGCTACTTAAACAAATGCTAGCTATTAAACCAAAAAAATATTTTACCATAATTTATTTATTAATCTGCCAAAACTAAGTTACAAAAAATGACAGGTCTTTATCAAAAAAGAGTCAAAAAAAAATCCCCACTAAATTAATAGTGAGGATTTTTAAAATTGGCATCGCCATACTCTCCCAGGCTTTAGGCCAAGTACCATCTGCGCAGGTGGGCTTAACTTCTCTGTTCGGAATGGGAAGAGGTGA
>JAEUTO010000005.1 GCA_016787785.1 Bacteroidia bacterium
AAAAAACTAACTTAGCTTATAATTGATAGAACAGTTTTGATCAGCACAAAATATACAGCTCAAACAGAGGGGTCAATTTGCTCCGAAGAAAGGGGGTCAATTTGCTCCGAAGAGAAGGGGTCACATTGTCTGAAATTTCCACACAACTGGTACACTTGTATGTATATCAAGAGACTGCCCTATATATAAAATTTCATAATCAATTAAATCCGACTGTTTCAATTTATTGAAATGAGCGTCAAGAAAGTAAGCGGTCTTTCCTCCATACAGAGTAGTTCCTTCCTCATCCTTAACTTCAAAATAGTTATATGGGTAATTACTGAATATCTTCATTTCTTTAAGTCCAGGATAGTAGTGCTCTATTCGTAATCGCTGCGTCTCAATTTTATTCCTATTTAAAATATTGAATTCCAACTCAACATGCGTTTCACTAAAATCAATATAATTAGGATTAATAGCTATTCTTTTTTTGGATAGAATGAAATAAATATTTGCAGGATTATTTTCATCAAAAAACTCCTTAAAATTAACTTTCTCAAATTCATCTAATTGGGTTAATTGATGATTTTTAAGATAGCAAATAATAGCCTCTTCGGTTGAATACTTATAACTCATTGCGTTCTATTTAGTTATTCTAATTTACAAATAATAATACAAGGAGATTGTTTTTTAATAAAAACGCACACTTCTTACAATTCCAAACAAATTTTACCACTTCTTACAATAACTGCGTCTTTCGGAAACTGCTCAACTCTGCTGTAACACCTTTGCGTCACAAATTTTAAAACGAAAAATTATGACAGCATTAAAACAGGAACATCACTCACACATGCGAGTGATAAAAGGTGGCAAACACCCAAGTAAAAAATTCTCAAAAAAATCAAGATTCTACTTTTTAAAAAGAGAAGAGAATCGAAAGCAAAAACAGAAATACTTTGACTATGCAAAGGTTTGTATTGAAACATTAATCTTAATACAAAAAGTAGCGAGAGCAATTAATCCTGCTTTTTACTTTGAGCGATTAGTGCCTCACTATGAAGTATTAAGAAGCAGTATTTCAAATTCAACAGAGTCAGAAACCTACAGCACAAACATCATAGAACGAGAGCTCTGTATTTACAAAAGCTTCGCACACATGAATCCACAAAGGTTGGAGGATTATAACAAAGTATTAATGAAAGGCGAAGATGAATACACAGCCCTTTACAAAGAGCGAGAAGAAAATCACTTTGATAAAGTTTCCGGCTTGAGATTCATCGCTAAAAAAATGATGCTATATGTTGCTAATTCGGAAGTAGAATTGTTTTTAGAGATTAACGAAAAGTTAATTCAATACCAAGATGAAAAACTCATGCAGCTTTTTTACAACATCACGATTCATGTAAACTTTTTAAAACAATCAACGCATGAGTAATAAAGTTGGAGATGGAAAATTTTTGCTAAGAGCATATACTCCAAAGGAGATGCGCAATATGTATGGTGTTTCGCCACACATATTCAAAAAATGGATAGAGGGTTTTCAAAATGAGATAGGCGAATTAAAAGCTAATTCTTACACGATTGCACAAGTCAAAATAATCATTGATAAATTGGGAGTACCTGGAATAGTTGAATCGTAATCTCAAAAATCCATAAAACGATTTGCAACAGTTTAAAATAATAATCAATAAGATTAAACCAAGTGTAAACTTTCGGAAAGTGTCTAAAACCATTGCCATTCCTTTGTTCTCGTAAAGTAATTACCACAATAAAAAAAGAAGGGTACAATGAAAGAAAATCAAAGCAGTACTGATAGCAGCAGCAATATGTTCCTCACGGGAACAATTCTGCTTGCTAACCTGGACTACTCAGGACTTGCCGATTATGCAGTCAAGGCACTCGTGGGCGGAGTGATTTGGATGGCATTCAAAGTAGCGGGGGATTACATCAGCGAACGATTAAAAAAGAAGTAATGGAGACTTGGAAAAAAATAACGGTAGGAACAATCATCGGAGGAGGTATAATCGGTGGAACTGTTTATCTATTACGGCTCAATAAAATGAATGCGGAACTGGAAACCGTTCCGATGGTAAAAGTTCACAAACTGGATTTTTCAGGATTGACGTTAAGGGTTGATGTACAATTAAAAAATCCGACACGTACACCGTTCAAAATTAAATTTCCATTTATCAAGTTGGTGTACAAAGGAACTACAGTGGGTTCATCACAGGTACTCGATAAAGATATTCAGATACCGGCATTTGGAGAAGCTATCATTAACAAGATGATGATTAAAGTTCCGCTGATGAACATTTTTTCTTTATCGGGGGGACTAATCAGGGCCATTCAAAACAAAGAGCCGGTAAAGTTGGATGTGAAAACACTCACTACGATTGACATCGGATGGAAGAAAGTTCCTTATACCAAAGCAGACACCATTACACTCAGTCAAGGAAAGGTATAATATGGAAAGAAGAGAAGCAATACGAGTTAAAAGCGGAAGGGAATACGACCATTTGTTTCCAAGGGCAATGCTGACCAACATCACTAAGAAGGAAGGTGCAACAGTAGCGGATACGATTCGGTTCATTCCACAAGTGGTAAGAGAAACATTATTCCACACAGAGAGAATTGCCCAAGTTCTAAAAGGTAATAATGTAAGAGAAACGTGCAGGAACATTTGGCAATTTGTTTATGATCACATCGCCTACAAAAAAGATGAAGATGGAAAAGAACAAGTACGAAGTCCTGCGAGAGCATGGCACGACAGGGGAAACATACAAGGCGTAGATTGTGATTGTTATACGGTGTTTATCAGCAGTATTCTGAGCAATTTAAAAATCAGACATAAGCTAAGAATTACCAAATACAAAGAAGACCGCTTTCAGCACATCTACCCTATTGTTCCTTTAAGTGATGGCTCTTACATAACCATCGACTGCGTGGTGAGAAATTTTAATTATGAAGAACCCTACAGCGAAAAAAAAGATACAAACATGGATTTAGAATATTTGAATGGTGTCAACGACACCAGTAATTACAAAAACATAGACACGCTCGATTTAGTCGGAATTTTCGATGATAATCAGGCTATGTCGGAATTAGGAAAACTCTTCCGCAGAAAAGCAAAAGGCGGTGGAGGTTCTGAAGGAGGCTCCGAAGAAGGCGGAGGAGGAAAGAAAAAAGGGAGATTAAAAAACCTTTTGAAAAAAGGATTGCACCTCACCAACATTTTAAACCCCGCAACAGCTACTATTCGAGCAGGTGTTTTACTCTCAGCAAAATTAAACGTAATGAAAATCGGGGAGCGTTTAAAATGGTCATACCTGAGTGATGAAGCAGCAAAAAGTAAAGGGTTGGATATGGGCAAATTTGCCAAACTGAAAAGGATTCGTGAAAAATTGGAAAAGATTTTTTACGGTATGGGAGGCAAACCGGAAAATTTAAAGAAAGCCATTCTTACCGGAAAAGGAAACAAGAATAAAGAAGTAAACGGTTTAGGAGCAGGCTACGATCCATTGGATGGATTGGATGAAACATCCGATGCTTCCGCTATCCTGGGAACAGATATGTACCACGATGAACTATCAGGAGTACAAGATGATTTCGGTGAATTAGGAGTGGTGACAGCAACAGCAATTGCTTCTGCAACCGGAGTGATTGGAGCTATTGCTGCCTTACTTAAAAGTGTCGGTAGTATGTTTCCGAAAAAAGGGAAAGAAGGCGAAGGTTCAAGCGGAGAAGGTGGAGGAAGCGAAGAAGGCGGTGGCGGTTCTTCCGAAGAAGGCGGTGGATCAGGTAATGAAGATAGTGGTAGTGGAAACGTGAAAAGTAAAAGTTCCGGCTCATCAGGAGGTGGAGGAAGCAGTGGCGGTGGCGGAGATGATGATGCCTCAAATGATTCCAACATCAACGGAAAAAGTAAAAGCAAAGCGAAAGAGGATGTTGACGATGACAAGCCTGAAGGATTTTGGGATAAGAACAAAAAGTGGATCAAGCCTGTAGCTATTGGAGTTGGAAGTTTAGGTTTACTCTTCGCAGGATACAAAATCGTCACGCATAAAAAAGCAGAGCCTCCACAACCCACACAACCTGCTTTGTCAGGTGTTCCAAGAAGCAGAAAGAAAAACAAAAAACACAAACACTTCAAAAGTAAAAAACACAAAAAAGAATCGGTTGCATTACTGTAAGGGAAAATAATTTTTGAGTTCAATTAAATAACAAAAAGAAAAAATGGGAAAAAGTAAAAACAGGTACATAAAAAAAGCGCATCAACATGAGGTTCTCAACGGAGCAAACCCATTGGCGAAAGGTGACTTTAAAAAAACCGCTATCGAAACAGGCCGGGATGTATTGATCGGAGCTATTGGCGGAGGATTAGCAGGTGCGGTGGTGGGACGTTCTTCTTTCCTTGTCGGAATTGCAGTCACTGGTGTCGGACATTACATGGGCAGTAATGGAGCGGCAGCATTTGGTGTGGGCATGATGGCATCGGGAGGATACCAGGCGGTTGCCGGAATGAACGGAGCAGAAAAGGACGGTTTTGAAGGAATAAAAGACCGTATGGCCGCTTTCAAAGATGAGTTTAAACGCAAACTCTTTTTAGACAAGATCATCAAGAGCAAAGAAAAAGAAGATGGAACAAATGGTATGGGCGAAGTGCAATACATCACTTATCCAAATGGCAAAGAGCTCGAAGGAGCATTTGATGAATTAGACCGCATCGAAAGACAAGTAGCGGAGTCAGCAAAAGCCTTTGAGCGCAAACAATCCTTTTCAGGTGGGTTTGGAACATTAGGTGAAGAACCTATTTTATAAAACCTGAAACCCTCATCATCAATCATCAAAACAAAAATTAATTACAAACTAAAAACAAAAATTATGTTAGGAGCATTAGACGGAATTGAAGAATACAATAACTCAGCAGCATTGCTAGGTCTTGACGGGCCTGAAACAGAAGAGTTATTGGGCGCATTAAGAAGCATGAATCCGATTCAGCGCATGCGTGTTATGAATAAAATGGCGGGAGGAGTTCCTGCAAGTAGAGGTTCTCGTGCGGAAATGGAAAAACACTTTAATGAGTTGCCGCAACACATTAAACAAGGCTTATTAAAGGGAGAGTTACGTTTAGCGGATACCATTATCTACAGCATCAAACCTGTAAATTCTAAAACAGTAAAAATGTTTGAGACACAGGATGACAAAGAAGTGGGTTTGCGTAATATCAGTAATGCAAAATTACCAAAGAATCAAGCATTGCTTGTAAGCGGTATCTTTTTATTGGCAACCATTCCTGCCGATTTAACAAAAGATAAAGTGATCGGTTCTAAGTTCGATGGCATCGAAGATTTTGCTGCCATTGCCAACGGAGAGTTCAGTTTAAAAAGTAACAAGAAAATTATTATGCCTGAAACGGTAAACACAATTTTCAAAACCAAAACGATGAATACCGTTCCGGTTGGTTACTACAAACTGGCAAACCCGCGCATGATCCACGATGATATTTTGGTGGAAGCAACTATTGACTTAGGTTCAATGGAAGGCTTAGATCCGAAAACACATTTGTATGTGGGATTGCATGGAACGATTACTACTCCATAAAAGATGTGAAAAACAAAAGTGGTTTGCAAACACAAGCAAACCACTTTTAACAATCACAATCAAACTAATGAGTACCGAATAGAGATACAAAATAAAGAGAAAAGAAGATGTTAAAATATTATTCCAAGCAATTTGATGTGCAAATAACTGAAGCCGGAAAAACGTTTAAGAAAACCTTTGAGGTCGATAAAAGTGTGAAGACCATTTATGGTGTGTGCATACTTTCTAACCGTGATGATTTGGCTTATTACAGAGGTTCATTCCGTTTGGAGATTAACAAGGATGAAATCTATGCCGAGGGGTATTCCACTAAAAAAATCATGTCATCGGAAAATGTAGAGCCAAACAAACGTTGTTTTTACATCGGGAAAATAGTTGTTGGTAACGGACTAATCACATTTGAATATACTGATAGTGAAGATGGCAGAACGGTGTTCGCTCCTTATATCGTGTCTTTAAGTGTTGATGGAGAAAGAGAAAGTGAGATATGAGCAGAGTAAGAATTTTAGTAACTGAAACAAGCATCACGAAAGCGGGACAAGTCAAGCACTTTCAAATAAAACTTTCCAAACACGCTTTTAAAATTGTTGGAATTGAAACCGATGTATTTTTAAAATCTAGGTCAGGAAAAGAAGTCATTGCTCCATTAGCGATGCCGGAAATCAAAACTTTAGAAACATTAGTTTCTGCAAGAGAACCAAGAAGAAAAGAAGGTTACTATAATGTTGCCGGAAAACTAAAACTCCAAAGTATGGAAAAGGAAAACATCTTCTTTTCGGATTGGGTTAAGGCATCAATATTTTACGAAGAATTTAAACAGCCTAAAGCATTTGAAATTCACTCGGGATTAAAAGATATCAGAGGAAAGACCGCGCCAAAAAAAGTAGATGTTCCTGTTGAGTCAACCATTATCAATGCTTTGTATCACGATAACATTGGTAAGTTCTATAAGCAAGATTTGTCTTACACACTGAAAGTATTTGTGTGGATGGAGGTTAACGAACAACAAAACGGAGTGGCTTTTGAATTTTTAACTAACGAAAAAGAATCGACTGAGAAATGACAACATCATTAGCCTTGGAATACATCCCTCGTAGAATGGAAGAGTTGGGGTATGGTAAAAACTATTACATACGCTTTAGGCATTTGGTCTTACAAGCAGGAGAACTGTTGGAGTTAGAAGCCTACAACCAATTTTACATCATGGTTGAAGATGCTCCAGTAAGTATTAGTGTGATATCGGATTTTGGAATGTATGATCTGAGTTTTGGAAAAACTAACGAGCAGACGTATGAACATCAAGGGCTCATTTACATTAACAACTACGCAACATCAGTTAATCACTTACGCTTCATTCAGGTTATACCGAAACATTTAAAAACTGAAGAGAAAAAATAATATGGCAATCACAAGCGAAACATACGACCAGTTAAAAATCGACAAACTAAAACTGTATCTGCAAACACAAGCGGACAGAAACGCTGCTCGATACTATGAAATCTATGTCGATAATTTAAAAGCAGTCCATAAAACAAACGACATCCATGAGTTTGATTCTTATGAGGATTATATGACCGAAGACACCGACCGCATCCGCATTTTGGTGTATTCGACTAATTCTCAATCTCCGCGCAACGACCAATATGTGTACCGCATGAAAAAGCTGGAAGAACAAAAAACTGTTGTTCAGCAACAAGGCTTAAGCGGTATTGAAATTGAAAGTCGTATGGAAGAAAAACTTCAAACCCACCGTGAACGATGGGAACATGAAGCTCTTGTCAAGGAACTGGAACAAACCAAACAGCAACTCAAAGAGTCAGAAGAGTACGCTGAAAAGTTAGCAGCAGAATTACAAGAGTACCGAAGTAAAAAATTGCATTGGGGAAATGTGAATCTTGGAGAGTTAGCGTCTGTGGTGGTTGAGGGGATCGTAAGGCGTAATCCACAAATGGTTGCCAAGTTACCGGGTGGAGAAGCATTAGCCGGGATCATTGAGCAGGATAATAAAGAAAGAGGCACTACTATTCCAACTCAGGAAACAGAAGTCAGCTTTAAAAAGAAAAGCGATGCTTCTGAATTAAGTGATGAAGAGAAAGGCTACTTAAACTTTATGCGTGGAATTGCTGAAAGTTTTGATGATGAAGAAATCGTTATTCTCACTCAGGTCATTACCAAACTGGAAGAAGATACCTCACAACTCAAACCCGTTGCCGAATTATTAAACATCAATGTAACTGAAGTTCTGAAAAATATCGGTAAGAACTAAATCACTAATCATACAGAAATTCTTTTAGCAGGCTGTGAAAATCAGCCTGCCTAAAGGAAAACTGTGTCAACACGAAAAAAAAACATGGCAAAATTTAATTACGATATCAGCATCGAAGCACTTACGGAACAAGAAGGCGACACCAAGATGAGTGCTTTGACGGTACTCGCTTCACGCCTTAGTGCAAAGGAATTGGAGAAGCTCGCGCACATCGTTAAAAACGATCCTGTAAAACTAGCACTCGCAAAAAAAGCTTTGGGAGTTTAAGAAAAACAAATGCAAGAAATAATTCCATATCAAAATCCGAATGTTCCAAAAGAACAAGGTTTGAGCCTAAAGGAAAAACTCCTTTACTCAGCTATTGGTTTAGCGGTATTGGGAGGAGGGGTGTATTTCGGAAGGAAGTTGATTTTAAATAAAGTGGCGGACAAAGAAGAGAGCCAAAGTTTTGAAGACGGATCTTCAGCAACAACAGCCAAGCAAATTAAAATGGCTTTTGAAAATGATGGATGGTTTGGAACAAACACAACAGCTCTGAGAAACGCCCTTCGGCAAATTAGTAGTAAAGATGAGTTTGCAAAGGTTCAGAAGTCCTATCAAAAACTTTACAACTCCAATTTACTAAAGGATATGAGTGATGAGTTGCAAAGCACCGAGTATAATGAGATGCTGCAAATCATTGCAGGAAAACCACCAAAGAAAGGACAAGCGCCAACGGTTAATGCTTACGATGCATGGGCAAAAAGATTAAAGGCCGCTTTTGATAAGGTCTATGGTTTTTTACCGGGAACGGATGGTGATGCTGTTGTTGCTGTTTTTAATGAGATACCAACACAAACCGCCTTTATTCAAACCGCAGTCTCCTTCAAAAAATTATACGGAACAAATATGCTAGATGACATGAAAGCTGAAGCAGAGTTTGGACAGTATTCAGACTGGATGAAAATTATCACAACAAAAAAGAAAAAGTAGAAATGAATAACATTAGAAACATAAAATACATTGTGGTGCATTGTAGTGCCACACCTACCAATACTACGCTTGAATCTATCAAACGGTATTGGAAGGAACAACGAGGATGGAAAGACACACCCGGTTATCATTATTTTATCCAACGAGACGGAACAGTTGTTCAGTTATTAGATGAAAAGAAGAACAGTAACGGTGTGTATTTACATAACTCCGCCTGTATCAACATTGCATATTTAGGTGGTATTGATAAAGTAGGAAAACCAATTGATAATCGAAGCGATTCGCAAAAACACGCGATGTTCGATTTGATTGTATCACTCACTGAAAAATATCCTTCTGCTGAAGTATTAGGCCACCGTGATTTTCCAAACGTACACAAAGCCTGCCCCTGCTTTGATGTAAAAGATTGGTTAAAAAATTACGAACCCGATTTAGGCAACGCAGCATAAGATGATACTTGGAAAATTACGAGCCATACTTCGTCACAAACGTTATGAGCTTTATACTCGTCCTTACGAACTCAATATAGTAGGCTTACGTGGAAACAGCACCGAGCCAAATAAATTTGATGATGAGATTCATGTGTTCTATAAGATTAGCCCGATCAAGTGGAACTATCATGTATTTAAAGCCACAACAGACCCCGGTACTTTTTGGTTAAAAAACCCGATGCAACAACAAGGGACTGCAATCCTTTCAGAAGGTCAGTACACAAATTCCTATCAATTAGGACTGCATCAGGGAAAATACAAAGCCTTAGTACAACGTAAACCCGTGACGGTGATTCGTGATTACGACCGCAACGCAAAACTCGATTTTCTCAATGGTACAAAAACAACAGGCCTATACGGAATCAATATCCACAGAGCCAATAAAACAGGTACTACGAGAACAGTCGATAAGTATTCGGCAGGATGCCAAGTCTTTGAAAATGCAGAAGCCTTTCAGGAGTTTTTAAAACTATGCGAACGCCACCACCAGTTATATGGTAACAAATTTACTTATACCCTGATAGATTTCAGGGCAGTAAAAAGAGAAAACATCAGGCGTGCCGCATACGGTATAGGAACTCTTGGATTAATAGCAGTAGGATATTTTTCTTTTAAAAGCAGAGAAAAAATCGTTCAATTTTTTAAATCTAAAAAACAGAACTAAAAACATGAGTAAAGAAAAAGAAAGATTAAAAGAATGTTTGCATTGTAGTTTAACTTTTAAGTGTAAGCGAAGCGATACTAAATACTGCACTAATTCTTGCAAACAGATGGCGTATTTAAAACGCAAAACAATTGTAAAAATAATTGTAACGATCAGCCCGATTATACCCGAAAAGAAAATCGGATTTGTTAAACGCATTATAAACTGGTTTCGCAAAAAATGAAAGAGTTCATTCATCAATTATTAAAAGACAAAGATGGCAACTTCTCACTTAGAGAAGTCATAACACTCATCTATGTTTTAATGTCCATCATCTCTTGGGTTGGTCAGCAGTTCATTGGCGTTGTCGTTCCTGAATTCATGTTCTACGCTTTCATTAGTATGATTGGTGCAGGCACATTCGGATATTCTTTGGAACGAAAATCCAAAGACACACCTCCCACAAAATAAATCAAATCATAAACTTTTAAATTTTAATATATGAAACGTGTACCCATTATTATTTTTTTAACAGCACTCATCACAGGAATGTTCCTGTTGTTTGGTAAATGCTCATCCGATCAAGTTTACAAGCCCGATAAAACCCAAATCGTACAAAGAGAGAAACAAATTAGTGTGGTTGACAAACATTATCAAAACGCTATTGTATCTCTGCAAAGGCAGAGTGATAGTTTACAAAAGGAGTTAACGCAAACGCAGTATAAACTCAAAGTTCTTAAACTAAAATTACAGCAATCAAAATTTGATGTGGTAGAGCTCGCAAAAAAAGACACCACCGGAATAAGCGAGATACAGCAGTTGAACGATTGTGATTCACTCAAACAGCAGGTTCTTTTATTTACCAATTGGGTGGATAGTACACAGGCCGATTATGAAAAGAATATTGCCGAGTTCAGTAATCTACTTGCCGTCAAGGATTCGCAGTTAGTCATCTGTACCACTTCCTATACTGATTTAAAAAGTATTGCCGATGGTAATCTACAGCGAGAACGAAAGCTAACTGAAGATTTAAATACTGCTTATAAGCAACAGCGCAAAAATCGAATTCAAAATAAATTCTTGGCGGCAGGTTTTTTAATCTTAACAGGAATCACCACAACATTTTTAATCAACTCTCGAAAATAAATGAGCATGAAAGAAAAAACAATTGTATCAACGGTAACGCTCGCGGCTTCTTTAATCAGTTATTTCTATGCAAAGGAAACAGCAAAAGACGTAGTTCCTTATGTTATGATTGGTGGTTTTATTGGAGCAGTAATAGGCGAAGTCGTTGTAGGGGCAATAAAAGACAAGGACGAGAATAATTAACAATTAAAAAACAATTTATTATGGCAACAGAAATTTTAAATAATGGCGCGAGCCTAAAAATAACAAGCGATGGTTCCCCACGCTTTGTTTTAAAAAATCAGATCCGTGAAGTGGCAATCGTCAGAGATACCCTTATCAAAATTGACATCGGACAGGGAGCATTGTATAATGTATTTGTTGACCAAGCTGATGTAACAGCTCCTGTAAGTACAAGTGTAGATGATTTGCGTGACCAAATTATGGCAATGCTTCAAACAAGTGTAACAGCAGGATTGGCAACACAGGAATTACAAACTGCTGAGATCAACCAAATAAAAACTTTGGCAGATTCTGTTACAGGATTAAAAGATAAAGTAAGCTCCCTTGACAACAAGTTGTTTTTTGAGCCTGCCATTATCGACCAAAGTAATGCAAACGTGGTGTATGAAGGGTTCTCTACTCCGGGTGTAAAAACATCCGAACCATTATGGGCAATTCTTAAAGTAACCAATGCTAAAGGAGTGTTGTCTTACCAATGGTCAGGCGGCAACAAAAATTTCACTAACATTTGGGACAATCGCAAAACCCTAATTTATAGTTAAATTTTATTTAAAAGCAGAGTGCAATGACGCACTCTGCTTTTTTATTCAACTCATCGCACCATCAACAAATGAAAAAAACGCCATCACATAAAAACGAAATTGTTCTGCTCGATCTATTCAGCGGAACAGGCGGTTTTTCAAAAGGATTGGAAGAAGCGGGCTACCACATCAAACAACATTACTTTTCGGAGATTGATAAATATGCAGTGGCGAATTATCAATACAATTTTAGAAACTCAATCAACCTTGGCGATGTTACGAAAATCAACACCAAAAAAATCGAGCGGCCAAACATTATCTGCTTTGGTTCACCCTGCCAGGATATTTCCATTGCTGGCAAACGCAAAGGGCTTAAAGGAAAACGAAGCAATCTCTTTTTTGAAGCAGTTAGAATTATTAGAGAATGCCGACCCGATGTTTTTATCTTTGAAAATGTCAAAGGGTTATTCTCCAGTAACCAAGGCAAAGACTTTGAGGTCATACTGCAAACGTTTGCCGACCTTGGGCTTTATGACATCCAATGGCAACTGCTTAATACTAGCTGGTTTCTACCCCAAAACAGAGAGCGGGTTTACTTTGTCGGATATCTTAGAGGCAAAACCCAATCTCAAATATTTCCTATCGGAGAAAGCGCTCAAGGGAGTGATGCGTTCGATCAAGAAAAATCTCAAAGGAAAATTATAAGTCCAACCATCGATACCAAAGTGGGAGAAAGCACACATCGTTCTCCGTATGTATTGCATTGGAAAGGTTCTTCTACCAAATGGAATCTTTCTAAGATGAAAAAGAGTCCGACCCTAAATACACAACAGGACTGGATTCGACAACCCTTAATTGCAAATGGAGCAGCTTATCGCACACGCAACTACAAAGGGCAAGGAGGAAAAATTGAATTACGAAAAGATAAAATCGCCAATCAATTAACCACTGTTCAAAAGGACAGCATGGTGATGTTACGCGAACTCACAAAAAATGAATCAGAACACAATCGTTTGTATGATTCAAAAAACGGCATTTCAAAAACAATCAAATCATCTGGTCACGGTAGTGGATCTCAAACCGGAAATTATTTAGTCAATAAAAAGATAAGACGCTTAACTCCCACAGAGTGTGAACGCTTACAAGGTTTTCCCGATAACTGGACAAAGAACGGAGTATTCCATGTTCCTGAAGACACACAGAAAGGTTATGCTACAGCTAAAAAAGGCGACAGTATTAATTTATCTTATTTGGAAGCAAACAAACGAAGAGGACGTGTCGGCAAAGGCATTGCCGGAACGATTGACACAGGTGTACAACAATATACACTTTCTAAAAATAATTTAAGAAGATTAACTCCTATTGAATGTGAACGCTTACAGGGATTTAAAGATAACTGGACAAGGCCCGGAATATTTGACGGAGAAGTAACGGAAATATCGGATTCGCAGCGCTACAAACTATTGGGTAATGCAGTGAGTGTTCCTGTGGTGAGAGCAATTGCAGAACGACTCATTGGAATGAAAGTAATTGAATTTAAAAATGATGATTCAATAAAGAACTTAACCCTCGAGCTGCAATTAGAACTATTGAACTTTAAACTAGCGGCATAATGAAAACACCCATCACCTACTACGGAGGTAAACAGAATATGATAAAACACTTGTTGGATATTATACCGGCTCACACAATTTATTGCGAACCATTCTTTGGAGGTGGTGCATTATTTTTTGCTAAACCAAAATCGGAAGTTGAAATCATCAACGATAAAAACGGAGAGGTTATTAATTTTTTCAAAGTCGTAAAAACAAAGTTTGCTGAACTCCAAAAAGAAATCCAAGGGACATTACACAGCCGTGAACATTATAAAAAGGCAATGGTGGTGTATGAACATCCCGATTTGTTTAGTGACATAAAACGTGCGTGGGCATTGTGGGTATTAACCAATCAAGGCTTCGCCAGTATGATTGGCTCCTGGGGTTTTGGAAAAGAAAACTCAAAAGAAAAATCACTCGCCAACAAACGTGATGATTTTACAAGAGCCTACGCTGACCGTTTACGAATGGTGCAAATTGAAAACAATGATGCGATTAAAGTTATTCAACGTAGTGATACTAAAGACACATTTATTTATGCCGACCCTCCTTACATCGGTTCTGACATGGGTCATTACAAAGGCTATTCGGAGGAAGATTACAAACAACTGTTGGATGCCTTAGTAAAGGTAAAGGGCAAGTTTTTACTGAGCTCTTACCCTTCTCCTATTTTGTCTCAATACATCAAAAAGTATAAGTGGAAAACAAAGAGAGTAGAAAAATCTGTTGCTGTGACTAAGCATACCGATAAAAAGAAAACAGAAATGTTGGTGATGAATTATGACTCTACAAAAATCAAAGCAATTTCTCAAAAATTAAAGCCAAATATTAAAACAGTATCGGTCAAAAATTTAGAATCCCAACTCAAACGATTAAAATTCGCAGCATGAAAATCACGAAAGAAAACTACTTCAATACTATAAATAAAATTGGTTTTGAAAACTTGCCCTTGGTTTTAAAACAATCGCACACGGTCATCTTAACCAAAACAGTTAATGGAGAAGATTGGAGTAAATATCAAAATGATGCAGATTTA
This sequence comes from Bacteroidia bacterium, assembly GCA_016787785.1. Taxonomy (GTDB): domain Bacteria; phylum Bacteroidota; class Bacteroidia; order B-17B0; family Aurantibacillaceae; genus Aurantibacillus. Next base: position 14,473 of record JAEUTO010000005.1, read on the forward strand.
AAACGCATGATTGATTTGGTGTTTAAAAAACTGGAAGAGTTTATCGCATCAAATAAAAAGAATTTATCCGGCATGGAAGAAAAAGAAGAAGAGCAAATGGAGGGTACAAAAAACAATGCCGATAAACAGAAAAAAGTAAATCCCTATTCTAAAATCGGAACAGAGATAAAATTCATTCATCGCTTTTTAGCATTTCACGATAAAATACTTTACAAAAATACATTTGAGATTTTTATTGATGAATTGCAAAAAGCAATTAAAAATAAAGAGATCACCAAAAAATCTCCAGTAGCTAAAGATATTATTGCCATGCAAAATGCCGTTATCCATGCGTTCAATACCATGAAGAATGCCAAGCATTTTGTTCTAAAACCCGAAACCATTAAACGCTATAAAACCATCATTGAGAAATATGAAAATGCTTATGATGATATGGACGATGAACCAACCGAAAAGAAGCCCAAGCGCAAATCCATAGAATTAAACGGAATAAGCCAAAACAATGGCAAAATTATGAGCAGTGTGGATTTCGCCAATATGGAATTTAGCACCATTGGACTTAAAGACAAGTGGCTCGAATTTATAGGCGATCCTGCGCCCGGATTCACGGCTATGGTATATGGACGCCCAAAAATGGGAAAAAGCTATCTGTGCGTAGATTTTGCGGGGTATTTGGCAAGAAATCACGGCAAGGTGCTGTATGTTGCCAAGGAAGAGAAATTGGATGCCACTTTACAGAAGAAATTGAAAGAAAAGGATGTGGCAAATGAAAATCTCTTTGTTTCCGATAATCTGCCCAAAAGCGTGACAGGATACCAATTTGTGATATTGGACAGCGTGAACAAATTGGAGCTAAATCCTAAAGATTTAGAGAAGTTAAAAGCGGATAATAAGGGTGTATCTTTTATATATATTTTTCAAACAACAAAAGAAGGGAAATTCAGAGGTACAAATGAATTTCAACACGATGTCGATGTAATTATTGAAGTACCCGAAAAAGGAATCGCTATTCAGAATGGTCGTTTTAATCAAGGTGGTGAGATGCGGATTTTTGATGATGGGATTTCGGGAGAAGATGATTTGTCGGGAATCAGAAAAGTAAAAAAAAATTCCAAATGCGAACCAATTATAGAAATTGAAACAGAGTTCAGCATTCCTTTAGAGGAATTGGCAATGGAATTAATCTCTCCTAAAAAACCGCAAGAAGAGATTGTCAATATATTGGATAACCATTCTCAAAAAGCAGATAAAGTGGTTAAAAGATTGATTGTAGATTTTATTTCTGATGAAAAGGTAAACATTGCCGTGAATAAAGTAAAATTCAATCAAATGGATTCGGTTAGGCTTAGTCACGGAGTAGCTTATTTTGATGCTACTTTAAAAGGAACTAAAAGCGAACTTAAAAAAATAGCAGATAATGATTTATTATTTAATTATGATTGGGAAAACCATCCAGTTAATGGAGTTTCAAAGAATGAAAATTCAATCGTTATTAAACCAACGTATAGCGTCCCTCTAAAAGAATTTGATTTTCTTATTGAACGTAGAGATTCAGTTCAAGAAGCTATTAGAGCTCATAAATCTGAAGCAGAACGATGGGTAAAAAAACTAGCTGAAGCTCAAATTAAAAAAGCAGAAGCTAAAGTAAAATTAGATGCCGTTTATTTTATGTCGAATGATGATGAAGAGGAGGAAGATGAGAATGAAGGTGGTTTTTCATATTACGACCTGAGATTATCAGGCACAGAGAATGAGCTCAGAAAGGTAGCCGGTAAAGACAAAGATTTGTATTACGAATGGAGTGCTGAAGGGCAAATTAGTGGTATTAAAAGCAGTTCTTCAAAACATAACTTGACTTTACGAAATAATCTACCGTTGTTAGACGGAACTAAAAATAATGCAATGAAAAAGACCAAAAAACAAAACGACTGGACTGAACCAGAATGGTTGAATCAAGCAGATTGGCACAACCTTAAAATCATCAAAAAATATTGTGATCAAGGAAAATATGCAGAGGCAATGGAGCATGCGAGGCATTGTGATACCGTTATTCGAGAAGAAATACCACCCGATGTTTGGAAAAAAATGGGCGGTCAGCTAACTAAAACCGGGGAAGAGAAATTAAAAGCAATGAAACAAAAATCTTCTCCAAAAATTGCTGAGCAAATTAAAAAAACTGGAATCCCTTTTAATCACGGAGTGAGAGTCTTAAAAGGAGTCATTGAACGTGAATGGGATTTGGAATTAACTGATGGAGATTACATCGACATTTTAGATATCGCGCAAGAAAGAAATTCTAATCTCCCTGAAATCGTGAATACTATTCACAACAACCTTTCCGAGTTTTTAGTGATTATGAGAAAGGCCTTCGAAGAATGGGATAAGAAAACAGGAAAATCAGTAGAAAAATCGAGAGAGAAATTCTACCCCGAATTTTATGCCAATAGGAAGGATGATGAAAATCCGGGTTTCTTATTCAGCCTTACAAATACTAAAGTGCTTACTGAAGCATTACAAGGGGATTTTGACCTCGTTTATTTGGTTCGAAGGGAATTAGCTAACAGAGGACTCAATAGCAAAGGAAAGTGGGTTGGTTTCGATGAAGCGAAGAAGGTTCATCGGGTAAATTAGGAAATAAAAAAGCGGAAGTCTCCGCTTTTTTATTTTTACCTAGTTAACCAAGAAAGTAATGCATTTTGATTAAATTGTCTAAGTTGTCAGTAACCACTTTGTCTTTATGAGAACGAAGATAGTCAACTCCCTTTACTGTTTCATAGCCCACATCAGCTCCTTTACTCCAAGTACCCTTTTGATAATTCCATGTAGATGTAACAACGGTTTTCCCATTTTTTATCATTTGAACTACTTTTTCTCTGCTCATCTTTTCACCAGGAGAAGAGATACTTTCTCCTTTGTCTTCGTGTAACATTACATAGGAAATATGTTCACCGCTGAACCAAACTCCCGTAATTACATAATCTGCCCATTTTGCCATTTTGTTTTTATTTAAATTAATAATTAGTTAATGCTCTTTATTTTTTACGCTCCTTTAGTATCATTACCGTCAGTACTCATGAACAACAGTCCTATAATCAGAAATAATAATGCTACACCAAGAACAACCGATAATCCATTATTTTTAGTTGTAGAATTAAGATTGTTTTTATTAAAGGTTTTTTCTTTTTGGATGCGTTCCTGTTGCAATCGGATATTCTCTTCTTCCAATTTCAAGTCATACGCCGCTCTTTTTTGAACATCTGATAAGGTTTCATAAGCGGAAGATATTTCCTTAAATTTTTCTTCCACTTCTTTATCACCTTGATTTTTGTCAGGATGAAATTTTTTCGCCAATTCTCGATATGCTTTTTTTATTTCTTCAATATTGGCTGAAAGTTTAACAGCAAGAATCTGATAGTAATTTTTCTTCATTTAGTAAATTTTAAATTAATAGTTACCCAAGGCAAGGGCATTTTTTGCCCTTGCTAAAGGTTTGTTTGATTTGAAACGGATAATTATTTCTTTTTATCCTTTTCTTTTACTGTAGTAGCAGGATGCTTATCAGCGTACTTTTTTGTTACGTACTCGCCAGATTTAGCATCTCTGTACTTCGGTGCAGAAGTAGTAGATTTCTTACTCATAGTCAATCTTGTTTATCCCCAAATTTTAAATGAGTGGGGCTGCTTTCTCAAATGTTTTGTTATTTGAAAAGATTACTATATTTGCGGCCGATCAAAACACGCTATTTTATATAGCAATTAAAACTCTCCCGAAAAACATTACTACGGGAGGGTTTTCTTTAACAATAATTCACAAATTATGCCAATAGGTTTTCGTTGGTCAATTTGACAGATTCGTCTTTATCTTACTGACATTCATTAGACTTATTTACAGAAAAAAAGCGAACAAATATGTCGTTATTTAAATTTACTTATTACTAAAGCGCTTCCTACTTCTAGCCCAATCAACTTTACTATTTCTTATGAAAAAATGACTTTTACAACCCGTTGTTCTCCATATTGATGGTGAGATACTAATCTTGTTACCATTAGTAACTTTAAATTTCCAATTGGGATCAGCTTCTTTTAGTAGATTTAATTGGATAATTTGCTTGCATCCGCAAGGGCATTCAAACGCTAACAGCCAGGGAGATCTTTTATCGCCAATAATATACACAGTATTTTCCTTTATTGATTCAGGAAAATCTTCTGCATACCTGTACTTATATTCGGGTAAAAGCCACGCAACAAATTTCGTTATTATTTCTTTAATCTTTCCCATTATGTTAGTTCCGGCATTTCGATAAAGGGCGTAATGTCCCCCCTACCTATTTTTTTCTTTAAATAATTATCTATGGATAAATCATCTTCGGCAACATTGATTATACAATTTTCTGTAATATCAATTGTAGATAGGGCATAGTTGCTTGTAGGTTCAGCTTTATAAGGATGAATTCTATTCAAAAATTCGTTAATGGCATGACTGGCAATATTCATATTCACACTAATAACAGCAGGCGTATTCACATTTACGTTTTTGATGTAAGCGTTTTTTCTCAAGTTTTCAAATTCTTCAGGATTTTTTCGATATTGTGAAGCCGCTCTTAAATCCTCTGTAGTGTAAACTCCTCGTGATATTAGAGAAGATTTACCAGGCTGAAGGTAATGTACAGATCCGCATATTTTGTTAACACCTCCCTTTCCATCCGCTTCTAACTTTACGCCTAAATCAAAATAAGGAACTAAATAAAAAGCACATAATTGATTCAGTAAATGCCGACCATCAACACTATCCATGCAGCCAAAAACGCTATCACACATGATTAGCTCCTTAAGCGCTTCTGGACTATCATAGAGATTTTTTTGTAATGGAGTAACATTTGTGTCCAAACCCATATTCGCAATCGCCTCAGAAATAACTAGCACTTTAGGTCTGTGTAGTTCAGCATCTTTTTTTGTTGTGTTTAATATTCTATTTAAATTTTTTTGCTCAACTGTATCAGGATCGATTAATACTATTTTCCCTACTCCTAATCTTACTAGCTGCTCAATTAATGGGCTACCAGTTCCTGAACATCCAATCACTCCAACAGTCATCTGCTTTAAATCTTGGTATGTTTTATCTCCAAAAGCCTGAATTGTCCTCAAAGCAAAATCATCCGATTTTGACCCGGTATTAGTATTATATAGTTTAATTACATCACCTGAAATTAAAACCTTCTTTACAGGTTCATGGTGTAAATCACTGAAAAATAATCGTGCGAAAATTTCGCCATCAGGAAGCATTACAGCACTTATATGTGGCTTATCATTTAAAGCCCAACCAAAAGCAGAATCAAAAAATTCAGCATCAGATTTGTCGTCAGTGCTAGAGAACTTATTATAGCCTCCAGGATGACTGTGTATTTTCATAATAGCCAAGTCACTTTTCCCTATCCTTTCAAAATAAGGGATGGCCTTTTGCGTGGGCCATTGAAGAAGATCTTCTTCTCTAGATAGACACTCACTGTCAGGAATTAAGGTGATATCATGCACAGTAAGTACAATATTATCTTTGTCCATGTACCTACCACATAATGCCACTGCAACAGATTCCAAACCATCTTCTGGAAGCAAATGTTTTTTTAACATTTGATGATGTACTCCTGATATTCTAAGCTGCAATTCCATTAGGTTGTTTTATAAATTCTTGTTCAAACCAAAAGCTAACTAAGCTCATGTGCGTTGATAAATCATCAATCCCTTCACGCCAAGGGTTCTGTGGGGTTCTGTGGCGAGACCATCTCTGAAAGTTTTCACCGTTAATTGGTTGCATGCTTAAAGCATTAATAAGCTTTCCGTCAAGCCTTGCTAGGCTTGGAAAAAAATAAGCCATATCCAATTGAGTTCTAGGGTAACCTGTTTCCAATTTGATGCCGACCTTTACTATGTCCACATTATAACCGAAGGGAACGGGGTAATTATGAATAATAACCCATTGCATACCACCATCGTTTATAGTTTCCCAAGGTAATCCCAAATTGTCAAGGAATAACAAATCTTCTTCCTGAAGTTGAAAGTCTCGCCTCATTTTATTTACCTCCTTCTGTTTGATCTAAAGGAATGGTCATGAATTTTTCAATTCCTGGCTCTGTAAAGCAAACCTTCTGGTCGTAACCAACTTTAACTACTTTACCACCTTTGAAGCGTTGATTAAGCTGAAAACGCTCAACTGGCACTTTACCGGCTAAAGTTAGAATGTCTTTACCAGTCATACATTCTTCTTTAACAGTATACTTTTGTCTGTCTACCAATATAATATAGTGGTGGCCTTTAGGCACTTCTTTTCCCTCTTTTGCATATTGCTCGAGGTCGATTTCATTTTTATTTTCCATGATTATAAATTTTGGATTGTTTATATATAAAAGGATAAAGCGTGACAGAATCGGTTTGTCACGCTTACAGATTATATGTATATAAATAACACATTTATTAAATGTAAATTGGTAGTTGCTTTAAGATTTTGTTTAATAATAATTTTGCATTTGAACCGCATAATTTATAACTTTTAAATGGTTTATCTATAAAAGAGTAAAGAGTGACAAACATATTGTCACTCTTGCAGATTATACTAATATGAAACATTAAATTTTTTAAAATGCAGGAAATTTTACAAGAAAAAACGCCGTTTAAAGCGCTTACCGATACTGAAGTAGTTGCCAGGATTCAGGTAAGCAAAGATGAGAAGGAACTAAAGTTTCTACAATACGAATTCTACAATCGATTCGCTCCTTACATTTATAAAGTAGGTAGCCTTAGATGTAGAAATTTTCAGGATAGCGACGCTATGGCACGTGAGATTTTACAACTTACATTTATTATAGCGTATAAAACCATTGGGAAGTTTACTTTTCCCGAAGGAATTCAACCTGAAAAATGTAAATTAGTTCTAAAAGCTTGGCTTGGTAAGATTGCCAATAGGGAGTTTTTAAAGGAAATTGGCAAAAGAGTTGATGAACACGTGGATTTTGATACACTTAATATCCCCGAACCATCTTATGACCCTTTTGCTATTTTAACAGGCGGGGGTGATATTGAAGTTCCAAATGAGTTCCGTGTAAAACTTCAGGAGGCAATGAATGAGTTGTCTGAGCAAGATAAGCATATTGTTCTGACGTATGCAGGTGAAGGTTGTGTGGATACAAAATTGCACCTAAGTACCAACGCTATGAATTATCTTTGTGAATATTATAAAACCACACCGGAAGCAATCCGCCAAAGAAAAAAACGTTCATTAGACAAAATTAAATCAATCTGTTTTAAATAATTATTAGAATTAAAAAATATGAGAAAAACAAATGTGGCAGTCGATCAAGTTCAAAATCAACAAGAAAAGTTAATTCAAAAAGCACTTAAAACTGGTGGCTTTTTATTTCCTGAAACTGTTGATGAAGTAATTGAATTTGAAAAGAGCTTCGGTAACACGGATGTTATATTACCTGAAGATTTGCAACAACCTTTATTTTTAGATGCACCATCTAAAAAAACATCCAAAGCAAAAGTTATAGCCTTGCATGAAGAAAAGCTTGCGATGGCCGCAAGAGAAGGGTCGTCAAAAATAACAGAAGACGTTCGAAAGAGAATGGATGCAGACCGTAAAAAGGCGGATGCAAAAGCAAAAAAACCGCGAAAAAAATAATGCATAATAAAAATTTAATACATATTTCAGACTTAGCGGAATCTATTGCTGAAGAAAATATCTTGAAAAACAAGGTCAATCTTGAAAAAATTGCCAAGAAAAAAAAGATTTCTCTTATTTATGGAAATTACAATGATTGTTTTCTTGGAGAACTTTTACATTGTTCCAATAAGTTTTATATCTATTTAAATTTACATCTCTTAAAAACTAAAATTTCTCCTCGCACCCGATTTACTTTGGGACATGAGTTAGGGCATTATTTTATTGATGAACATAGAAATAAATTGAAAAATGGTGAGTCATTATCATACACCTCAGATTATAGCTATGTATCAAATATTCAAGTTGAAAAAGAAGCAAATCATTTTTCTTCACATCTTTTAATGCCAAAGAAAAGATTTATTACAATAGCTGATAAATTAGAACCCGGTATACCCAGTATTCTATCTTTAAAGGACGCATTTGATACTTCGATTGAAGGTACCTCAATTCATTACATTAATTTGGATTTACTGCCATGTATGTTTATTAAATGGAAGCCTGATTTAACTTATCACTATGCTTCCTATACCCAATCATTTGCCAAACTTACAGGGGTTAAAGGAAAGCCCGGACTAAAAGTACATGCTGATTATATAAAGGAATTATTCCATCTCTTAGAGACTGAAAAACCAAAACCCGATTATGTTGAATGTGCCACTAAATTATCAACGTGGTTGCCAAATATTTTGCCCGATTCACGAGCTGACTTGATGGGTCTTGAACAAACAGTAAAACTGGGGGCTTTTGGAGGAATTACTTTTCTGTGTTTTCCCCAATAAAAAGTATCATTTTCGATTTTAAAAATTAACCTAGGGCTTTATTTTTATTGGTTAAGTCTTGATTTATAGTACATTTACTTAGTTTTATTAAAATTCAGCATAAGCCTCAATCATGCCCATAAATTCAAATATTTTATCTAAATCTTCAGGGTCAAAGTTCTCAGTTTCCCCCATTGGCTCCACGAATAAATTTTCAATTTAGCCCGCAGAAATGCGGGCTTTTCTTTTATCTTTTTTATTATTACCGAAAAGTATTTTCTAAATTGTTTTAATAAAAAGGATCTTCGTTGGTTGATAATAGAAAAGTTACTTTTAGACTTTAATTTAAGCATGAAATTTTATAAAACTTTTTTTTATCTCTTTATTTTTTTGAAACTGCAACTTGCTTTTTCGCAAACATTGACTTTGCCTCCGCGCCAAAGCACCATGCTAACCGGAAGTCAATTTACAGCGGTGATAGCACCATTAAGTTTAACGGCGCGCGAAAATTCTATTTATAACGAAGTTATTTCAGGCAACGTACCGGATTTTTATAGGATCTTGGTACCTGTAACAAGTACTGCAATTATTGCAGCGCAAACAAAAAGCGTTACTTATTACGTTATTCCCGATTACTTAGCAGTTGGATCTGATGCAGATTATTTTTTATGTCCTATGTCGCCTATGTTGGCTACAAAAATTGCAGATAGTATAGGATGTACTTTACCTACACGCAAAATGGTAAATGATATTTACGCTCAAGCAACGCTAACTATGTCGCCGTTAACTATTCCTGCAAGCGGCACCATGACAACTGTTCAGGCGTTTGCGCAACACAATAGTATGGTAAAAAACCAACGTGCGCCTTTTATTCCCACATACTCATTAGGTACATTAGTAAGTGGAGATAAAAAAGATGTGGTGATCTCTAATTTGATTTATTCAACACCTAACCGTGTAGTTATTTATGGCTGGCATACTTCTGTCGGAAATCCAATACAGCCCATGAGCAATGTGCATGGCGATACCTACATGGATTACAGTCATGGTATTCGTTTAATACAAAATGATGTGATGTATAATAATGCGCCTACTACTGTAAAAGCTATTTTACAATCTACATTAAGCGCTTTATTGAGTGACGAGGGCGTTATTAATCCGCCGGAGTATCCTTATGGTAATCCAATTACATTTTTATCTGTGCCCAAATCGTTCGCCGTTTTAAATAAAGGAAATAATACCATTGATATTAAAGTAAAGAATGATGGTCAGGTAACACACTATAAAGTTTATACAAGTAATAATGGCGTTTCATTTAGTCCACCCCTTACTATTATAAAAACTGCTTTAAACCTAAATACGGTTATTGCAAACCAGCCTTGTTATATTAAAATAGCCGCATGCAATTCAACTTATTCGGTTACATCTGCTATTTCAGAAATTCTGGCAGCCGTGCCTTGTAATTTCCAGGATTCACTTTTAGTAGTAAATGGTTTTGATAGAGTGGTTACGGGAAATACGTTTGATTTTATTAAACAACACGGCGGTAGTGCGTTCAGCAACAGCATTTATTTTTCTTCCGCTACTAACGAAGCCATACAGGATGGTCTGTTTAATGTGAACACTTACAAAGCAGTAGACTGGATCTTAGGAAAAGAAAGCACCGCAAACGAAACATTTAATACAACAGAACAAACCGCGGTAGCAAATTATTTAAAGCAAGGCGGCAATTTATTTGTAAGTGGTAGCGAAATTGGGTGGGACCTCGATCAAAACGGTAGCGTGGCAGATCAAAACTTTTACAACAATTATTTAAAAGCAGATTACGTGAGCGACGCGCCAAATAATCAAGCTTCCACCTGGTACACAGCACCAAAGGAAATTTCACCGCTGTTTGCAATGAGTGATACGATAACTTTTGATAACGGAAGCAGTGGCACCTATAATGTAGATTACCCGGATGTAATTACAAATGTAAATGGAAGTTCAACCTGTTTAAGATATACATCAGCTTTAAACGATCATGCAGGAATATGTTATGCAGGGCTTTTTCCATCGGGAACTCTTCCCGGAAAATTAGTTCATTTTGCTTTTCCTTTTGAAACGGTTTATCCGGCAGCAAAGAGAAATAATTTGTTTAAAGATGTGTGGCATTATTTTTTTAGCTCAGTTATTACTTCGATAAATAAAAATGTCGGCCATGCTGATCTTTTAGTTTATCCGAATCCAGCGAATGATAAATTGTATTTGCGAGCGAACGAAGAAATAAAACAAATAAGAATTATTGATCTTCAAGGGAAAGAAATAATTAACCTTTCAAAAGATCTTGAACAAATTAATATTGAGACATTAAGTAATGGAATTTATTTTATCGTTATTGGCACGTCGTCTGGCATTTCTATCACAAAAAAATTCTTAAAGGAATAGCCTTTCAAATTAATAGACTTGAATATCAACGGGTTACGAGGTTATAGTGTAAAATTAACACTAAGTAGATTTCTCGTATCGATTTTGGGCATATCTTTGTGTAAGAATTACACTAAGAATGAATCAAAATAAAAAATATCAATACGAATACGATAGGCCGGCTTTGGCAACAGACTGTGTTATTTTTGGTTTTGATGGCGGTGAATTAAAATTATTGTTGATCGAACGCGAAAAAGAACCGTTTAAAAACAAATGGGCCTTGCCCGGCGGCTTTGTTTTTATGAATGAAACCACTGAAGAATGTGCTAAAAGAATTCTGTTGGAAAAAGCCGGGGTGAAAAATGTGTTTGTTGAGCAGCTTTATACATTTAGCGATATTGATCGTGATCCGCGAGAACGAATTGTATCTGTTGCTTATTTTGCTTTAGTAGATAAACACCAGTACGAAGTTATTGCGGGTCGCGATACATTAAAAGCGGAGTGGTTTGAACTTTCTAAATTACCAAAGCTTGCTTTTGATCACACTAAAATTGTAAAAGCTGCTTTTCAACGCTTAAAAGGTAAAGTATCTTACCAGCCAATTGGTTTTGAATTGTTGAATGAGAAATTTACTTTAAGTCAACTGCAAGCATTATACGAATCTATTTTAGAGATTGAAATTGATAAACGTAACTTCAGAAAGAAAATTTTAGGAATGGGCTTTTTGAAAGCTTTAGAAGAAAAAGAAAAAAATGTAGCACATAAAGCAGCCCGCTTTTATAGCTTCGATAAAAAAGTATATAAGGACTTAACACAAAAAGGATTTCACTTTGAACTTTAAAAAAATTAAATTATGAAAACAGTAAACTTATTTGAAACAAACGAAACGGTAGAATTAAAAAAATTTGCAGGTGGCGAATGCCACGTTAAATTTTTAACCACATTTTCTGAGAATGATAAAGTGCACATTAATACACGTTTAAATTCTTCCGATGATCTTATGAATTTGTGTTTGGCCGTTGATGCTTTAAGAAATATGATGGTTAATTATATCGAAGTGTTTATTCCTTACATTCCTTATGCAAGGCAGGATCGGGTGATGGTTCCTGGCGAACCTTTATCAATCAAAGTATTTGCAAATATTCTTAATAGTTTAAATTTAAACAAGGTAATGGTATTTGACGCGCACAGCGATGTATCAGTTGCTTTAATAAATAAATGCCACAACATTGCTAATTACGAAATGGTAAATGACTTTCTTAAAAAAGTAAAATTAACGGATTACGTTTTGGTATCTCCAGATCTGGGTGCTTATAAAAAAGTAGATAAGCTGGCACAAAAAATAAACTACAAAGGCAATATTGCAACCGGAATAAAAGTGCGCGATCTTGCAACCGGACAAATTATTAAAAGTGATGTGAACACTGATAATTTAAATGGTAAAGCCTGTATAGTAGTAGATGATATTTGCGATGGAGGTAGAACATTTATTGAACTGGCAGCAGCACTAAAGGCAAAGAACGCAGGTGATCTTTATTTTATCGCATCACACGGCATTTTCAGTCATAATGCTTTAGATAGGTTAAAAGAGGCAGGATACAAGAATGTCGGAAGCTCTAATTCAATTTCAACTATTGCAGAAAATGAATTTTATAAACAATACAATTTATTTTAATTATGAAATACGATATTAATTGGGTAGGCCAGCAAACAAACAATGATTATCTTTTCTTTTGGGGGCATCAACCTTCTAAAGATGGATCGATCATAAAAACCTGTATGAGCCAATGGTGGTTAGCTGAGTTTTCAGAAAATAGTATTGTATACAGAACTGCGGAACATTACATGATGGCCGGTAAAGCAAAATTATTTAACGATATGGAAGTATTCGAAAGAATAATTTCAAAAACTTCGCCAAAAGATGTAAAAGATCTTGGCCGCCAGATAAAAAATTTTGATGCAGAAGCTTGGAATAAAAATAAATATGAAATTGTGAAACGGGGAAACTTTTTAAAATTCTCACAAAACGAATCCTTAAAGCAATTTTTGATCCAGACAAAAAATAAGGTATTGGTAGAAGCAAGCCCTGTTGATGCGATTTGGGGAATTGGTTTAGCAGAAGATGATCAAAATGCAAAAGATCCCGCACGCTGGCAAGGAGAGAACCTTTTAGGTTTTGCCTTAATGGAAGTAAGAGATGAATTAATGAAAAATTAAAAAAATGAAAGATTTAAAACATATAAGTAAATTTTTAAGCCTTGTTTTAAGGCACAAACCCGAGGAGATCGGGATCAAAATGGATGTCAACGGTTGGGTAAACGTAGATGAACTGATTGAAAAATGTAATGCTCGTAAACAAAAACTGGATTTTGAAACACTGGAAGAAGTTGTGATCACAAATGATAAACAACGTTTTGCTTTTAATGACGAGTATACAATGATAAGAGCGAACCAGGGCCATACGGTTAACGTTGACCTTCAATTTGAAGCAACACAACCTTTAGAATATTTGTATCATGGCACTGTTGCAAAATTTGTGGATGAGATAAAAGTAAACGGCTTAAAAAGAATGCAACGTTTGCATGTTCATTTAAGTAAAGACCTTGATACTGCCATTAAAGTAGGAAGCCGAAGGGGTAAACCAGTTATTTTAAAGGTTCATGCTTCTAAAATGTACAACGATGGATTGCCATTTTATTTGTCAAAAAATGGTGTTTGGTTGTGCGATGAAGTTCCTGCAAAATATATAGAATTCTAAAAAAATGAAAAAAAGAAGATTAATAGTTGGGGATATTCACGGAGCTTACCTTGCTTTAAAACAAGTATTGGAAAAAGCTGCTGTGACTTCGGATGATGAGTTGATCTTCCTTGGAGATTATGTGGATGGATGGAGTCAGTCATCAAAAGTAATTGAATTTTTAATAGAATTGGACAAAACAAATACATGTATTTTTATTCGCGGCAATCACGATACCTGGTGCGAAGATTGGTTAAAAAAAAGCTATGCCGATCAAACCTGGTTATTTCATGGAGGAAAGTCTACTATTGAAAGTTATGGTGAGTACGAAGAAACAAAATGGAAAAAGCATTTAAATTTTTTCGAGTCTATGAGGGATTATTATGTAGATGAAAAGAATAATTTATTTATTCATGCCGGTTATTCATCCATGCATGGCCCGGAAAAAGAAACCTATGCTTCCAATTATAGCTGGGACAGAACACTTTGGGAAATGGCACTGACAATGGATAAACGAATCCAAAAAGATTCAAAATCGTATCCTAAAAGATTAAAATTATTCAACGAGATCTTTATAGGGCACACACCTACATTAAATTATGATGTAGAAGAACCAATGAATGCTATTAATGTATGGAATATAGATACAGGGGCAGCATTTTACGGAAAACTAACAATATTGGATGCTGATACAAAAGAATTCTGGCAAAGCGATATTGTAAAAGAATTATATCCCAATGAAAAAGGGAGAAACAAAGAGTAGCTTATGAAAGTAATAAAACCGCCATATAGTTTAGAAAATAGTCAAAACAAATTTTCTGTTTTTTTGGCAGGATCTATAGAAATGGGCGTTGCCGAAAATTGGCAAGAGAAAATTGAAAAAGCACTTGAAGAAACGGATGATATTTGTATCTTGAACCCAAGAAGAGACGATTGGGATTCTTCCTGGAAGCAATCAATAGATAACAAACAATTTAATGAGCAGGTAAGCTGGGAATTGGAAGGTTTAGAAAAAGCAAACATGATCGTGTTTTATTTTTCTCCTGAAACAAAATCGCCGGTAAGCATGTTAGAGCTTGGTCTTTTTGCAAGTTCCGGAAAGCTTGTTGTGTGTTGTCCTGATGGTTTTTGGAGAAAAGGGAATATTGATATTGTTTGTAAAAAGTATAAAATAAAACAAGTAAATAATTTAGAAGAAATCATTCAAAATATAAAAAACAAAAAGTATGAAAATTAATCCCTTAATGTTGATCGACTTTTATAAAGCAGATCACCGCAGACAATATCCCGAAGGAACAGAAATGGTATATTCCAATTTCACGCCCCGTAAATCAAGATTGGCAGAAAATGATAAACTTGTATTTTTTGGATTACAGTATTTTGTAAAAGAATATTTGGTAAAGCAATGGAACGAAGGCTTCTTTAATATCCCAAAAGAAAAAGTAATGGCCGATTACAAACGTCGTATGGATAATGCTTTGGGAAAAGATAGTATTCCTGTTGAACACATTGCAGAATTGCATGATCTTGGTTATTTACCATTAATTGTAAAAGGTTTACCTGAGGGAACAATTGTTTCGCCTAAAATTCCGGTGGTTACTGTTTATAATACAAAACCAAAATTTTTCTGGTTAACGAATTACCTGGAGTCATTAATGTCGGCTATTTTATGGAAGCCTGCAACAAGCGCTACAACTGCGTTTCAATACCGTAAACGTTTTAACGAATATGCAAGAAGCACGGTAAGCGATAATAACATAGATTTTGTTTATTGGCAGGGGCACGATTTTAGTTTCCGTGGCATGAGCGGTATTGAAGATGCGTGTATGAGTGCAGCAGGACATTTGCTTTCTTTTTACGGAACAGACAGTGTACCTGCAATTGATTTTCATGAAATATATTATAATGCCAATTCAGATAAAGAACTAATTGGTGGAAGTGTTCCTGCAACCGAACACTCTGTTATGTGTATGGGCACTAAAGATAATGAGATCGCAACGTTCGACCGATTGATCACAAAAATTTATCCCAATGGAATTGTTTCAATAGTTTCTGATACATGGGATTTCTGGAAAGTGATAACTGAATTTTTACCGGAATTAAAATCGAAAATTTTAGCACGTGATGGCAAAGTGGTTATTCGTCCTGATAGCGGAGATCCGGTAAAAATAATTATTGGCGATAAAGATGCCGCTCCGGGAAGTCCTGAATTTAAAGGAGCGATTGAATGTATGTGGGAAACCTTTGGAGGAACGATGACCGATAAAGGATTTAAATTATTGGATTCGCATATTGGTTTAATTTATGGCGATAGTATTACACTTCAGCGTCAGAAAGATATTTTAGAAGGCTTAAAAGAAAAAGGATTTGCTTCATTTAATGTTGTTTTGGGTATTGGTTCTTATACTTACGAATATGTTACGCGTGATACCTATGGTTTTGCCATGAAAGCAACGTATGGAGAAGTAAACGGAGAAGGAAGAAATATTTTTAAGGATCCTAAAACAGATGATGGCACGAAAAGATCTGCCAAAGGTTTAATGGCTGTTCACGAAGTAAACGGTGAATTAAAAATGAAAGACCAATGCACCTGGGAAGAAGAGAAACAAGGCTTACTACAAACTGTTTTCGAAAATGGAAAAGTTTTGAATGAACAAACACTTTCAGACATAAGGATGAGAATTAATAAAGAATTAGAAAAACACGCTGCGGTTTTGAATGCATAAAATTGAAATTATAAAAGCAGATATTACGCAGCTAAAAGTTGAAGCGATCGTTAATGCAGCCAACAACTCTTTGATGGGTGGAGGAGGCGTTGACGGCGCAATTCATAAAGCTGCCGGAAAAGATCTTTTAGAAGCATGCAGAGCATTAAAAGGTTGTGCTACCGGAAATTCGAAAATTACTAAGGGATATAATTTACCTGCAAAATTTATTATTCATACTGTGGGTCCGGTGTGGAACAATGGAACCGAAAATGAAGAATGGCTTTTAGCATCTTGTTATAACTCCTCGTTACAAATAGCTTCTGGAAATAGTATTAAAACAATTGCATTTCCTTCTATTAGTACCGGCGCTTACCGTTTTCCTTTTGATAAAGCAGCAAAAATAGCTTATTCAACTATTTCAAACTTTTTAAATAATAATAGTACAATTGAAAAAGTATATTTAGTTTGCTACAGTGATAAAGATCTTGAACAAATGAAAAGGTCAATCGGGACGTATGAATAGAATAATTTTGTATACTTTATTAATTAGTTTTTTGGATCTAAATGCTAATGGATCTGTATTTCCTGACGATTCGCTAAAAGTAAAAAAAGATTCTCTAAAAAAAATTCAACTGGAAGAAATTTCTATTAATGCAGTTAGAGCAGAAAGAAAATTACCGGTAACAGAATCTACTTTAACTAAAGAAGATCTTGAACAAAATTATACCGGCCAGGAAATGCCTGTTATTCTTGCAAAAACGCCGGCCCTTTCCTGGTATTCTGACGGCGGAAATTATACAGGTTATTCATATTTACGGTTAAGAGGTATTGATCAAACACGAATTAATTTCACTTTAAATGGAGCGCCTTTAAATGAGCCGGAAGATCAGGGCGCCTATTTTTCTAATTATCCGGATTTTCTAAACAGCGTACGTTCTATTCAAGTGCAAAGAGGTGTTGGCGTTAGTACAAATGGCACAGCCTCTTTTGCCGGTTCGGTAAATATGGAATCACCTTCATTAAATGATTCTGCCTACACTGAGTTAAGTACGAGCTATGGTTCTTATAATACGTATCGTTTAAGTCCGGAATTTAATACCGGCTTATTAAAAAATAATTGGTCTTTTTACGGGCGCTATTCTAATACAGGCTCTGATGGCTTTCGCGAGCATTCGGGCACAAAAGGGCAATCCTTCTTTTTTAGCGGAGGTTATGTGGGTAAAAAAAGCATTTTAAAATTTACAACGTTCACAGGTTTTTCTAAAAATCAAATGGCCTACTTGGCAATTTCAGATTCATCTTTAAAAACGAATTATCGCGCTAATTTTTTAACGAAGGATGAAAAGGATGAATTCAAACAAACTATGGCAATGCTGCAATATATTGTGCCGCTGGGAAAGTATTCGTTTATTAATTCAACGGTTTATTACACATACTTAGAAGGTGGATACGATATTTTATTTTCACCCGATCTTTATAATTTTTCAGTGCGATCAGATTTTTTTGGAGGAATTATTAATTATCAATATCAGCGAAATAATTTAAAGATCAACATGGGCATCCATGCAAACGATTATGTACGCCAACATTATGCGTCTATTCAACCAAATGAAAGTGTTTTGTTATATAAGAACTCGGGACATAAAAATGAATTTGCGTCTTTTTTAAAAGTAGCATATGATATTCAAAAACTAACTTTGTTTGCAGATTTACAATACCGCCTTGCGCAATTCAGTTATACTGCTGATACAAATACTCCCTTAAATATTAAAACAGCTAATTGGCAATTCATAAACCCAAAAGGTGGAATTTCTTATTCTATAAATAATAGACATGTAGCATACGCATCAGTAGGTAAAACGAGCAGGGAGCCAACACGAAATGATATGTTTGCGGGATACGATAATTTGGATTCGTTAAATTATTTGGAAGTAGGCGGTTTAGACCGTGTAAAACCCGAAACAGTTATTGATATTGAAGTCGGCGTTAAATTTTTATTCAAAAAGGCAAAGCTCGATCTTAATGTTTATAATATGGATTTTAAGAATGAGATCGCGGCTATTGGCCAATTAAGTTATATTGGTTTGCCTTTGCGTAAAAATGTTGAAGCGAGTTATAGAAGAGGAGTAGAATTAAATTTTGTAACAGCGCCTATTTATAGATTCACTTTTAGTACGCAGGCAAATCTAAGTTCAAATCAAATTAAAAATTATACAACCGATTATGATTCTGTAACCTATAAAAATGTTCAGCCTTTATTAACGCCGCAAATTATTTTTAATCAAGCTGTGGCTTATGATTTTACAAAGTTCATAAAGGCAGAAGTTAATGCGCGTTACTTAAGCGAAGCTTTTTTAGATAATTCTAATAATGCGAAATACACAGTGCCCTCTTCCTTGATCTTTAATACCTCTGTTAATTTTATATTTTTAAAGCAACACAGCCTTAATTTTATGATAAACAATATTGCTGATCAAAAGTATTATACTGCCGGTTATGTTCAGGCTGCGCAGCCTTATTATTTTGCAATGGCCACGCGTAATTATTTTGTAACACTTAAATTAAAGTTTTAGTGAACTGGATAGAAATAATTGCTGTTATTTTTAGTTTAGTTTGTACCTGGCTAGCAGTCAAAAAACACATTCTTAACTGGCCTGCAGGAATTATAGGTGTAAGCTTTTATTTGATCTTATTTTATCGGGAAAGATTATATGCAGATATGATTTTACAAATAGTTTTTATTGTGCAAGGTATTTATGGATGGTATAACTGGAAGCATAAAAAAAACGAACTGGAGGAATTAGGGGTAAGTTATTTAAATAACACACAAAGAATTTTATATGGCAGCGTAATTTTGATCATTGCTTTTTTATGGTCATATCTACTGGTCAAATATACAAACGCCTCAACACCCTATGTGGATGCATTTGTCGCCACAACAAGTTTAATTGCAAATTGGTTAATGGCAAAAAAGAAAATTGAAAATTGGATCTTATGGATCTTAGCTGATATCATTTACATACTATTGTTCTGGTATAAAGAATTATATCTTTCAAGCGGAATTTATGTTGTATTTTTAATTTTAGCAATTAAGGGTTTGAGCGATTGGAACAAACAAAAAAATATAAAAAGGGATTTGTATTAGGAAAGTTTTTGCCTCCTCATAACGGACATTTACATCTTATTCATTCCGCAATGGAAATGACAGAAGAGTTAACTGTTTTGGTTTGTACAATTAAAAAAGAATCAATTCCCGGTACACTCCGCTATCAATGGATGAAAGACTTGCTTCCTCAGGCCCGTTTTATTCATGTTACAGATGAAGTGCCTTCTTATCCTCACGAAGACCCTGATTTTTGGAATATCTGGATCTCTCTTTTAAAAAGAGAAATAGATCCGGAGACTGAAGTTTTTTTTTCTTCGGAAGATTATGGTGATGAAGTAGCGGAGCGATTAGGGATTAAACATGTAATGATTGATAGATCAAGAAATGTTGTTCCTGTTTCCGGAACACAAATTCGTGAGGAGCCATTTAAGTATTGGCAATTTATTCCTAAAAATGTAAGGCCGTATTTTACAAAACGAATTGTTCTTACAGGACCCGAATCTACAGGCAAAACAACAATGGCAAAAAAGCTTGCTGAACATTTTAAGACAGTGTGGGTAGAAGAATTTGGCAGAGATTATTTTGTGCAGAAAGATGGAAAATTAATTTTAGAAGATATTCAGCATATTGCTAATGGGCAAGTCGAAACAGAAAATGATGGATTAGAAAAAGCAGATAAATTATTATTTTGTGATACAGATCTTATCGTTACACAAATTTGGAGCGAGATCTATTTTAAAACATGTCCGCAGAATGTTATTGACAAAAGTTATGCGTTAAAACACGATCTATATTTATTAATGGATATTGATATTCCGTGGGAAGATGATGGAACGCGAGAATTTCCTCATTTAAGGCAATGGCATTTTGATCGTATTAAAGAAGAGTTAAATGCCCGAAAACTCAATTATATTGTGATCTCCGGGCAGCACTATGCAAGGTTTTCAAATGCTGTTAATGCAATAAATTCGTTTTTCAGGATAGTGTAGCTAACTAAAATTTGCTTTACTAATTTAAAAACCAATTTCACTCATTAAAAAATAGTGTTTTAAAAATAGTTTCATTTTTTCATTTTGCTGTGTAATACTTGATTTTATTGGTGGTCCAGACATTGAAAAATCTATTTTTATATTTTCATTTACTTTTTTATAAAAAATAATTTTTTTGATTCAAAAAATTTGATTTACATTTGTAGCATAGAATAATAAAACAAAAATGAAAAATTTATTTATATATAGTTGTGATGTTCGCCAGCCGGAGGTTAGAGGGCTTATGAAAAGTCGTGGGTTTATGTAAATGATTTAATAATATTAAATAATTTTTTAAACCCCGGCATAAAAATCCGGGGTTTTTTATTTTAAGAAAATAAAAATGAAGCATAGTATCAGTATGCCAACCGTAAAATTTTTTCAAACAAATTATGTTTGACAGGGAATCGTATGCTCTATTTTTTAATAGGCCCGGTCTCTGAATAAGTGATCGGGCTTTTTATTTTAAAAATATTTTGTCGGATCGTCTAATTGGCAGGACGTCAGAGTTTGAATCTGAGAATAGTGGTTCGAACCCATTTCCGACAACTGCCCTCTTAGCCCAATTCGGCAGAGGCAACGGTTTTAGAAACCGTCGAGTGTGGGTTCGAGTCCCATAGAGGGTACGAAATTATTAACAGTGCAAACCGTTAGTAATGAATATATATCCGTGGCGTAACGGCAACCGCAACAGGTTTAAGCCCTGTACAATTGTGAGTTCGAGTCTCACCGGGTATACATAAGGAGAAATAACTGAGCGGGGCTCAGGCTTGCTTGCTAAGCAAAGCGTGCTTAAGGGCATGGGTGTCGGTAACTCATTTCTCCGCTTGCGTTCATCAAAGCAACCTTTAGCGGAGGTTCTGCTTTGGGTTGCGAAGATGAAAAATGGAAGATAGCGTACAATGGTGTACAACAAGACTTGAACCATTCGTTTGACAATTTGAATTAAAATATTCAAACGAATGCAACATGTGGCAGTTAAAAAAAATTAATTCAGCACATGAACTCTTGAGCGGACAGAAATGTCAGGGTTCGATTCCTATGTCTTCCGCAAAAATTTTGGGATGTAGCTCAACGGTGAGAGCAGTTGCCTTATACGCAAAAGGTTGTCAGTTCGAATCTGGCCGCCCCGACAAATGAAATGGAAATGTAGCAGAGATGGTCAATGCGGCAGTTTGAAGAACTGTTGATGTAGGTTCGAGTCCTACCGTTTCCACAAAAAAACGATCTGAAGCTCAAATCGGAAGAGCGCCTGAATACGAATCAGGAGGGTTAAGGTTCGAGTCCTTACAGGTCGTCAAAAGAATATCGGGAAGTATTTCAATTGGTAGATGGAATGCTTTGGGAGCATTTGGCTGTAGGTTCGAGTCCTGCCTTCCCGACAACGAGTGGTGACTAAGGTTTAAGCACGGGTGCATTGGAAGCATCAGTTAGTAGGTTCGATTCCTGCACACTCGACAAATAATATGGTGGGATTAGTGTAAAGGTTAACACAGCAGTTTGTGAAGCTGCGGATACGAGCTCGATTCTCCTATCTCACCCTTGGGAATGCGCTGACGTTGGAGAGTCAGGCCGGTCTGTAAAACCGGTGCTTAGGCTTAATAGGTTCGAATCCTATCATTCCCACAAATGAAGTAGAGAAGTTTTACTTCATAAAATTAGTTCTCTGTTCTTTGATATTTTGAAAGTGTATTTTTTAATCGCGATTGGATCTTGCGCGAAAGTCTGCTTGGCGAAAGGATCATGAGTTGCTCTCCAAAACCGAGAATTTCTCTTTCCAATTCAAAATTCCAGATCACTTCTATGGAAAAAATAGTTCCGTCTGTTTCTTCTTTAAGAATTTTTTGGCTTGAATGAATTGGTTTGGTTAAAATGTATGGTGCATGTTCTTTAAGGATTTTAAGAACGATCAGATCTGTTTTTTGATTTGGCATAATACTTACGCCAATTGCATTTTGATAATAAGTAGAAACATCAAAATCTGCTTTTTGATATTTTTCTTTTTCAGCATCTGCAATAAGCTCTATCCTGTCGAGTGCTAAGTTCATAATGGCATCTCCTTTTTTGGCCTTGCCTAAAATAAACCAACGGTTGCGATATTCTTTAAGCAAATAAGGAAAGAAGGTAATTTCAATTGGCTGTCGGGCTTTAAAAGATTTGTAACTGATCAATAACGTTTTTTTATTGACAATGGATTTTAATAGCGGATCAATAAATTGTAAACCTTTTAGTAATTCGTTCTTTTCAAATTCAATATATGAGCGGCCTTTATTTTGTTGTTTATATAATTTATCTTCAAGACGTGTAACCATACCGGTTAATTCTTCGAAGTAAGAGAAGCCTTTAAATTGTTTTAAAACTTCTACAACTTCATTTAAAGTACCAAGGTCTTGTGAGGTTAAAGGAATATTTGTAATGCTGTAGCCTTTGTCTTCATAACAGTAAAATTTTTTGTCTGTAACAATGATGGGAGCATTGTAACCCAGTTTTTCACTACGCATGTTCTGAATGTCTAATTGGATTGTGCGAACGCTTACGCCTTTGGTAATGCCTTCATATTCGTAAATAGCTTCTGAGCATGCCTCTACAAGGTCTTCAAGCGTCCATTTACGAAAACGGTTCTGTAAACAGTTATCAATTGTCTTATAACGCACAAGTGCTAATTTATTTATTGGCATAAGATAAAGTTTAAAGCATTAAATATACAAAACTTAAAATACTACGCAATCTATTTACGTAGTTGAGCATAAAATATACAGTATTTAAAATTTTTGAAGTTCAATTTTAATAACTTAAATACAAAATGCATCAAAATGTTTAACCGCGCAATTCAATTGCGTAGTAAGTATAAACCTTTGTAATGTTATAAAGCAGTTCATTAATATATTGGCCTGGTAGCTTAAAAGGAAAAGCTGTGGTAAAATTTAGGCTTAACCACGGAGTGTATGGGATCTGGCTACGACCGCGCGTTGTAGTGAGTATAATTTACAGTTGCACCGAAACGGATATGCTAAAGTAGGGAAGCGTATTTACAACCATGCTGTTCGAAAGAAAATGTGAGTTCGAATCTCACGCGGGCCACGAATAAAACAAACCGCAAAGGTTTTGTGATGCGAATGAATGAAAAAGTTCTTTGAAAATAAAAAATGCCGGCATAGATCAGAGGCCAGAGCGGCTGTTTTGTAAACAGCGGGTCGCAAGTTCAACTCTTGCTGTCGGCTCAAAAGATCTTTAATAGTTAAGGATCTTATAATAAAATAAAAAAATGAATAAATACGAAAGACTTAAGCTGGAACTCGAAACAACCGGCTCAGGAAAAATGAAATGTTTCGGAAACTCAATGTTACCAATACTTAAAAGCGGATCATTACTAACATTTAAAAAAGAAGAAAATTATAAAGTAAAAGATATAGTGTTCTGTAAAGTAAAAGGAAGATTTATTGACGCGCATAAAATAGTAAAAACAGATGCGAACAAAGGATTTTTAATTGCGAACAATCACGGATATGAAAATGGATGGACTCATATCATATTCGGAAAAGCGATACAGAGTGAATATAAAAATGAAACAAAAGAATTATAAGAAATGAAATATATAATAGTAGATCTTGAAGCTACCTGTTGGGAAAATAAAGACCAAAAGAAAATAAATGAAGTAATTGAGATAGGTGCAGTTTGCATAAATGAAAACAAAGAAATAGAAAGTGAATTCAATGAATTTATTAAACCGGTTGTTAATCCCGAGCTTTCAAAGTTTTGTACAGAGTTAACCTCTATTACTCAAAAAAATGTTGATGCGGCAGAAACGTTTGATAAAGTAATTGAGCGATTTAAAAGCTGGATCAACATAAATGAAAATTTTGTTTTGTGTAGTTGGGGTTTTTATGATCAAAGACAATTTATTGCTGATTGTAATTTACATAAAACAGATGCGGCTTGGTTAAAAAAACATATTAGTTTAAAACACCAATATGCAGAAATAAAAAAATTAAACAGACCAATAGGAATGGCTGGCGCTTTGAAAATGGAAAAATTATACTTAGAAGGAACGCATCACCGTGGAATTGATGATGCAAAAAATATTGCGAAGATATTTTTGAAGAATTTTAAAGAATGGAAAATATAATATAAAGGACGAGAAGCTCATATGGATGAGCGACTGATTGTTAATCAGAAGGAAGTAGGTTCGAACCCTGCCTTGTCCGCAGATAAATTCTAAAAGCGACTCGCAGAGTTTTTTATTTTATTATCGTTTAAAGCTTGCTTTAAGAAGAACGATAAAATAAAAAAATTGATCCGAAGGATCGCTTTTTGAATTGTGACTATGGGATTTAAAGGATCAGCGAGCGAAAGCGAGCTAACCTAAAGAAGTAAAGAAAGTGGTTTACCATTAAAGGTACACCCGATAGATGCGAAAAGTGTTGCTGTGTTTTTGTCGAAGTGCAGCAGAGTATAAGGAGCGGTTAAAGCCCGCAGCTTAATGACAATAAAAGCAAAGTTTGTAAAAGCCTGATACAAAACACGAGCATCTATCAAAGAATTGGTTTATTGGTATAAAGGCTATTATCTCCGACTGTCTATCGGAAGACAAGGGTTCGATTCCCTTATAAACCGCAAAAACATTCCGGGCCATGGCGGCCAATTGCTCTCCAAAAGCAAAGGACAACGTTCGATTCGTTGGGAGTGTGCGAATAGAGTAATAGTGCAATAGTGGGCAAAGCCTTGTTTAAAAACGTAGGAAATTCCCGACTGTTACTCTGAAATTGAAAACATGAAGCAGAGCATAGCTTGCTTTGTGGGTATAAAAAAATAATTATTAAAAAAAGAAATGATGAATACAAAAAATGAAATTGAAGAAGAGGAGTTAATTTGCTCTGTTCTTCTAAACGGTTAGGAAACCAGACTTTCAATCTGGCAACGCGGGTTCGATTCCCGCACAGAGTACAATATTAATGCGAGATATAGCTTAATGGTAAAGCACCTGTCTTCCAAACAGGGGATGCAGTTCGATTCTGATATTTCGCTCATAAGGACAGGTAGCCAATATTGGTTTCGGTATTAGTCTGCAAAACTAATTTAATAACAGTTCGATTCTGTTTCTGTCCTCATTGTCTTATAGCTCAATTGGTGGAGCAGCGATCTGATACGTCGAAGGTTGTAGGTTCAAGTCCTGCTAAGACAACAGCGAAGCAGATAGACTTTATTGGAAATAAAATGTCTTTTGCTTCACTGTTATGAAGTGAAGGCGAAAATCTTCTACTTCATAACAAAAAATAGAAATGCTTTATAGCTCAATGGTGGAGCAACGATCTCATAAGTCGGAGGATGCAGGTTCAATTCCTGCTAAAGCAACAGGGCAACAAAAAAATAGAACGGGGTGTCATGTACCAAGGCTGGCGAGTCTGCTTTGCAAGCAGACTGAGGTGAGTTCGATTCTCATCCGCTCCACAATTAAAATAATTATTATATGAAGAAGAGAAACAGAAATAAAAACAGCTCCTTAATTTAAAGGCAGAATAAATGGTTTACATCCATTAAGTGATCGTTCGATTCGGTCAGGAGCTACAAAAAAATCTCTCGTAGCTCAGTGGCAGAGCTCGCGGCTTTTAACCGCGAAACACAAGTTCGATTCTTGTCGGGAGAACTTTAAAATTCTCTTATAGTTTAACGGAAAAACATGTCCCTTCTAAGGATAAGATATTGGTTCGACTCCAGTTAAGGGAACAAAACAATAAAATTATTTACATTGTTATTCAAGCACTTAAATAAAAAGTAAAGAAAATAATTTAACTACGCAGTTTGATTGCGCAGTAGTTATAAATCTTTGTTACGTTCTTTTAAAACAATAGTTATAAAACAATTAATGTTCTTTGAAATATTTCATTCTTGCTATATGTGATATAGAAATTTATTTTATCAGTGGTAAAATAAATGTACATCTAACAATGAATGAAAAAAATTAAAATAAATAAACAGGCCAAGAATTAAGTTACTTCAACTCACTTTAAATGAAAAAACTTTTTCAATTGCCTTTTATAAAAAACTGTTTTATTAAACAGGCCAAGGCCGGGTTACTTCTTATCCGGAACGGATCGTCTAAGGGAAGGACGCCGGAGCTTGCTCCGGAAATGTGGGTTCGAATCCCATTCCGCTCAACAATAACTCCGCCAATTGCCTTTTTAAAATA
The DNA here is from genome assembly GCA_016787785.1 of Bacteroidia bacterium. Classification (GTDB taxonomy): domain Bacteria; phylum Bacteroidota; class Bacteroidia; order B-17B0; family Aurantibacillaceae; genus Aurantibacillus. Next base: position 41,119 of record JAEUTO010000005.1, read on the forward strand.
CAGATGGGGCGGTAGCTCAAAGGTAGAGCGACGTTATTTTTAAAATTAACGTTCAATGTAAACATACTTCAACTGGTAAATCCCTTCGGGGATTTGGTTCGAGTCCAAAATTGTTTACAAATTAACGTTCAATTAAAATTTACTTCTACGCCTTCCAAGCCGTAGGTTGTGGGTTCGAATCCCACCCGCTCCACTTTCAAAAATTTATTATTATAATTACAATATAAAAATCAGGTCAACTTTTACTTACTTCTTTTTTTGGAAAAACAGTATTAGAATTACCTATTAAAACAAAAATAAAATGAATAACAATTTACTAAACGTAGGCTTCCGTCAGCAAGCCATTTTCATTCCTAATGAGGCGATGAAAGCAGAAAGAAAAAATATTGCAGAAACTACTGCGGTATTAGTTGCTAATTTATCAAAACTGGGCTTTGGTGTATCTGAAAACCTGTTGATCGCATTAAATAATGTATCGCCTGTTTATCAATTAAAAGTTTTGGAAGCGGCTAAAACAATTACCGGGGTAAATAAAAACTGGACGCCTCTTGTTAAAGGTTGGGATACACCAACCGGAGAATCATTTGTTGATCATATTATGACCTTTTTTGCCAATGTTTTCCAGGCAAAAGGTACAAAGCTGCAATGCGGCCATATTATTCCTGCAGGAACTTTTCCTTTAGAGCGTTATAACGGTTGCCCATTTTGCGGTACGCCATTTGAATTCGGAAAAATTGAAAGTTTTAATCAAGGAAGTAAGTTTAAAATTCTTGAGCTATGGACAGAAAAAGAAGCAGGAGAATTTCTTGCAGATCTTTTAACTTCAAAAACAGCATTAGACGCAACACAAGCCGACAGCTTAAAATTGTTGCTGAAAGAATTGCCGGTGCCCGAAGTTAAAATTGGAATGAAAGAAACATTAATGTTAGTGATAGATATTTTTAGCGAAAATGATGAGCCGCAGAAAGCACAGGCATTGTTTACTTCACCAACTGATATTTTGCGTTACTTATGGTTTAAGCATACAGGATTTTTACAGATCATTGAGCCAAAAACGATCGTAAAACGTAAAACAAAAAATGCAGGTCATATTACAAAACGTTTGGATAAAAGCGCGAAGGAAAAATTAGCGGCAACCGAAGAATTGAAATTAAAATACGGCCGTAAAGAAAGCTTACGCGTTGCAACATGGTTAAATGGTTTGGATGTGGACACACAAAAAATGTGTGAGGGCATGCACCCAAAACGCCAGATGTGGATCCGTTTTATACGTGCTTTACGTTTGCCTGAATATGCAAAACGTACAGGCTTTGAAAAATTAAAAGAGCTGCTGGATAAATTTTATAATGAAGATTATACTATTTGGCAAGGACAGGTAAATCATTTCCGTTTACGTGCAGATGCTGAGAATACGTTTAATTTATTAAAGCAACGTCCGGGTATGTTTGCACGCTCTTTATTTGCAAACATGTTATGGTTTGGTAGTGAAGATACGATCAAAGCATTCTCAGAAGTAGTTGATAAAGTACCTGCGCGTTTAGTATTTACATTAAACATGTATGCCGAAAATTATTTCAATACAGAAAATCGTCGCGTTGTAAAACCTTTAGGTGGAATTGCAAAAAATATTCCAGGCAATGCATTGCTGCGTTTATATGATAATAAGCAAATGGAAGAAATGAAAAATGCTATTGCAGAATTAACTATTCTTGCCATGAAAAAAAGATTTGCAGCAGTAGAAAATAAAAATAAAACTATTTTTATTGATCCTATGTTGTTTAAGATCCCGCTTTCAATTGGAGATAGAAGCGAGAGCGTTCAGGACCTTCCTTCTGCATTAATGGGTACGCGCTTTGAAGTAGAAGGTGATAAAGTACGTTTGTTTATGCAATGGGGTAATGGTTTACACGCACAACACATGGATATGGATCTTAGCTGCCATATTGCTTATGAAAATAATAAAACAGAATTCTGTTCATATTATAATCTTGTAGCAACGGGCTGTAAACATAGCGGAGATATTCGTAGTATCCCCGAAAAGATTGGTACTGCCGAGTATATTGAAATTACTGTGAGTGAATTAAAAAAAGCAGGTGCAAAGTATGTGACGTTTACATCTAATGCATATAGCAATGGAAGTATTTCTCCTAACATGGTTGTTGGTTGGATGAATAGCAAACATCCAATGACAATATCTGAGAGAACAGGGGTTGCTTATGATCCATCTTGTGTACAACACCAGGTACGAATTGTAAGCTCGCTTACCAAAGGCCTTGTATTTGGTGTATTGGATGTAGAAAATTCTGAAGTTATCTGGTTAGAAATGCCGTTTGGCGGTCAGTTAGTAAATAACCTTAATATGAAAAATATTGAATTGTTATTGCAAAAATTGGACAGCAAATTAAGCATTGGTAATTTGTTAAAGATAAAAGCAGAAGCTCAGGGTTTAAACATCTTAGAAAATAAAAATGCCGATGAAGTTTATACACGTGAGTGGGCAATGAATACAGCTGCCGTTACTAAATTACTTGTAGATTAGTTAAAGGCCTTGTTTCAATTTTTTGAAGCAGGGTCTTTTTATTTTTTTAAGACAAGGTCTTCTTTAGCGGCCCACATGGTAATATCCTGTTTGCTTAATGCAGCTGCCATAAGATCCGGAAATTTATCGGGCGAGCATGCAAATACCGGAACGCCGAATGAAGCAAGGTATTTAGCGTTTTGATGATCATAAGATGGTGCACCCTCGTCATTTAACGCCAGTAATACAATTAGTTGAACACCCGACGCCACTAATTCTGACGCGCGTTTCAACATTTCTTCCTGGTTGCCACCTTCATAAAGATCGGTGATCAAAATCATTACTGTATCATTTGGTTTTTTTACAAGCTGCTGGCAGTATGTTAAAGCGCGGTTAATATCTGTGCCTCCGCCCAGCTGTACGCCAAATAATAATTCAACAGGGTCTTTAAGATCTTCTGTAAGATCGACAACACTCGTATCGAACACTACCATCTTTGTTTGAATGGCGGGAAGCGATGCCATCACTGATCCAAAAATGCCTGAATAAATTACAGAGGTTCCCATTGAGCCACTTTGATCTAAACAAAGAATGACATCTTTTAAAGAATGCCTTTTTTTGCCATAACCAATTTTTATTTCGGGAATAATAGTTTTGTATTCTGGTTGGTAATGCTTAAGATTTTTTATAATCGTAGAATGCCAATTTATTTCATTATGTCTCGGCCTCCTGTTTTTTACTGATCTGTTAAGACTTCCCGCAATTGCCTGTTGTGTGGGTTGCGTTAACTTTTTTAATAATTGATCAACAACCTTTTTTACGACTTGCCTTGCAGTATCTTTTGTTTTTGCAGGAATTACGCGACTAAGCGTCATAAGCGTTGCTACTAAATGTATATCAGGTTCTACATTTTCAAGCATTTCTTTTTCGGTTAACATGCTTGTTAAATTCAAACGTTTTAACGCATCCTGTTGCATAACCTTAACAACCGATGAAGGGAAGAAGGAACGAATATCGCCCAACCAACGATTTACATTTGGCGATGAACTACCTAAGCCGCCGCCACGTTCAGAATCATATAATGCAGAAAGTGCATTATCAATCTCTATCCCATTATTATCAAGGCTCATTCCTGTACCATCATTTTGGCCTCCACCTAATATCAATCGCCAACGTTTTAGCAACTCTTCTTTTTCGCTCATAGCAAATTCGTTTCGGTTTTAATTCCTAATAATTCTAAAATAACTGGCACTGCTAGCATTCCATTATCGTGATCAAAGTTTGATGATGATGAAATTACGGAGGTAGTTGTTACCCCTGATCCCTTCGCTTTTTCACCCAGCTTTCTTCTTTCAGGATTGCTGTATTGCGAAAATGTTCTTCTTAATAAAGGAAGCACTTGTATAAAGTGATCATCTTGTAAGGTATTTACCCAATTGTTTATTAATCCCCACAATGCGTCGTCAATTAGTAAAATGGTACCACTGCCTTTTAAAAAACCTTCAAGCCAAGATGCAGCATGGGAATATTCCACAGCAGGCGACAAGGCCAGTCCAAATGCTGTTGCTAATTTTTCACTATCTAATAGTTTATAATCATAAATTAACCTGGTTGCATAACCTGCAACCAATGAAGATGAATTTTTGTTTTCAGCAATTGCGAATAAAGTTTTGTACCAATCATTTAGCTGCGCTTCGTTTTGTAAAAGAGAAACCGAATCGTTAAGCGAAAAGAAAAGATCAAGTAATTGTTGTGCAGCATCTTCATCCACCGAAAGACAAGCGGATGGTAAACTAATAAAGATCCTTGCAATGATACTATCCACTATAACTGAAAGGATCTCAGTATCTGTTTTGCGAACATTGCCATAGCGTAAAGCATTAACTAATGATGGCAATGCCGCCATCAATTGCATAACATCCGATGATGCAGCGGCAAGCGAATCGATCCTGCTTAATAATGCTTGTGTTGCAATTGGAAGATCTGATAATAAAGAGTCTTCTAAAACAGAAGTAATTACACTTAAAGAATTTTCCTGTGATGCACGTGAAACTAAAAAATTATTGGCAGCTTCTTCAACCGAATTCCCCCAAATTCCTCTGTCGATTATATCTATTGAGAATGCAGGATCCCAATGTAAAATCCATGCTTCTTTAAAAGTTCCTTTACCCGATACAGATCTTTTTACACCCCACTTAATACCAAGCAATGATAAGCGGTGAAGAAAAATACTTTTTTGCATATCGCGCTCTTCCCTCAGATCAAGTACAATTTCTTTTTCTTCTTCGGTTAAAGGCAAGCGTAATTGTTTCTGAATTTTTTCAATGTCAACCTGTAAAGGGGGTTTTGGCGATTCGATCGGTACGGCTCCGATCTTCGGACTTACAATTAATTCTTTATGAATTAAAGACATTAAAATATCTTCACCCATACACATTACACTTCGGGTAGCTTCATTCAGCTCATCCAGTCCGGGTTTTGAATATCCGCGAAGGTAAGAAACCGTTTCCGCTAAACGTACTGTTTCAATTATATGCGCAGATGAAACATCTATTTGATTTTTCCTGAAAAGACGCGCTACTTTAGTTAACCATTTTACACTAACGTCTTTTTTTGTGTTCCATATATGATGGTACCAGCCAGGGGAATTTATTCCGGCACCATAACCGCTTGTAAATGACAAACGACTGTACGTCCAAGGTACCCAGGTGCATTCTACTTTTACTTTAGGAAGACCTTTTAATAATTCCGTATCATCTTTTTGAGAAGGCATATTTTGTAATGCAGGTACATGCCATGCGCCACAAACAACTGCAATATCATTAAACATTTCTTTCTCAGCCTGTTTAATTACTTTACGCATCCAGGCTTCCCTGTATCTCTCGCTTTTCTTTTCTTCTACAATAGTGTTTTCGCGTAAAGCTGTAACGGCTTCGTTAACAGAGTCAAAAATATTATCATTGTTACTTCGGTTCTCAAAATTATTTTCCCACCATTTTTCCGCATCCTCGTATCCTGCAATTTGAGCAAGATATAAGAAAGGATCTTTTTCCTCTATAGGCGGCTCTTCCGGAATAGTTTCTTTTTTATTTTCCTCTATATTTTCTTCAATGGCTAATTTATGAGCAACAGGAAGATCCATAAAACGCAGTGGGATCTTATTTTCAATAGAGTAGAGAATTGCTTGCCACTCAGGAGAAAATTCTGCGAACGGATAAAACAATGCTTTTTGGAGATTGTCTGGAACATAGGCCAGTATGGCAACAGGCGGCCTCATGTGTTCATGACTTGCCCATTTTAAAAGAGCATCTGCTTCGGGTGGACCTTCTAACAATATAATATCAGGCTTTACCTTTTCAAGGTACCGCTTTACATTCCGTGCAGAGCCCGGGCCATGATGCCGTATGCCTAATAAATGAATTGCCATATTATTAAAAACCCTGGTCGCGACAAGCGCGATAAATATCTTTCCAATCGTCTCGTTGTTTAACAACAGTTTCTAAATATTCCTGCCAGATAATTTTATCCTGTACGGGATCTTTAATAACAGAACCAATTACGCCTGCTGCAAGGTCGGCAGCTTTAATACTACCATCACCAAAGTAGGCAGCCATAGCCATGCCACTGTTCATTACTGAAATTGCTTCAGCGGTGCTAAGGGTGCCACTTGGAACTTTTACTTTTGTTTTTCCGTCCATTGTTAAACCATTTCTTAATTCGCGGAAGATAGTTACTATACGTTTTATTTCCTGTAAGGCCGGGATCTCGGAAGGGATATCCATTGCTTTACCAAGACTTTCCACTCTGCGTTTCACAATATCCATCTCTTCTTCTATACTATCCGGCAATGGAAGAATAACGGTGTTGAACCTGCGTTTTAATGCACCTGATAATTCGTTCACGCCTTTATCACGATTGTTTGCAGTTGCAATAACATTAAACCCTTTAACCGCTTGTATCTCTGTATTCAATTCGGGTACGGGCAATGTTTTTTCAGACAAAATAGTTATCAGTGTATCCTGAACATCTGAACCCATTCTTGTTAACTCTTCAATGCGGGCAATTTTTCCTTCTTTCATAGCACGCATTACAGGCGTTTCAACCAACGCATTTTCTGAAGGACCTTCGGCCAATAAGCGCGCATAATTCCATCCATAACGAATACTCTCTTCGCTGGTACCTGCTGTACCCTGAACAATAAGAGCAGACGTTCCTGAGATTGCCGCAGCTAAATGTTCTGATACCCATGATTTTGCTGTTCCTGGAAGACCGTATAATAACAAAGCCCTATCTGTTGTAAGAGTAGCCACGGCAATTTCCATCAAACGCTTATTGCCTATATATTTTGGACTCACTTCAAACCCATTTTTTAATTTAGTTCCCATAAGGTAACTTACTACTCCTTGAGGAGACAATACCCAGTTTGGCGGACGCGATCCTGTATCTTGTTTTTTTAATTCTTCCAGTTCCTGCGCAAACTGTTGTTCTGCATGTTGCCTGATGATATTTTCCATAGTTAAAAAGATTGAATGATTTGTTTTTTAATTGAGAGCATTTTTTTTATTTCTTCCAAAATACCATCCCAGTAACTTTTCTTTAATGGATCATTTACTTGTATCTGATCAATTTTATCAAGAATTGTAATAGGAAAATGATGAATGATATTTTTGTAATAATTTTTAGAGAACGAATAAGGTTCCTGTGAAGTTTTTTGAAGCAAAGCCATTACAAATTTTTGCGTCCATTCTATCTCTTTTTCAGGAAGAAAAGCATATATATTCTTTGAGTCATGCAATAAGGCAAGCGCGACATCTTCTTTTAATTCCTGGCTAAAGAATTGGACCACCGAATAGCAAACCTTTTTATATTCCTTATATAATATAATACCCCATTCAGAATTTTTAAATGTATTAGCGCTCATTGCTAATGAGGAAATAAATTTTTTTGTTTCTTCTTTTTTATTAAACAATTCTAATATTTGGTAAGCGTTTAAATTTAAATGTTTTTCCCAGAGTATTGAGGGGATGGATCCAATTAATTGATCTAACGTAAATTCTTTTTCGGTAAAAACCTTACTGGCATCTATATGACTAATACCATAAGATTTAAATTTTTCAGGAATTTCAAACGAAAGATCAATATTTAAAACTTCCTTATTTAATAAGCCAAGTAAAGCACCGGATTTTTTAATTGAGATTAAAGGCTTTGTAAATTCCCATATCTCATTTACAATAAATGAATCAGGGATCTGCTTTAATAATTTCAATGCTATTTCTTTTACCTTTTGGCTTTTCTCTTTTAGCGCCTCGGTTAAAAATGCTTCATCGTTCTTTTCAAGATTTATTTCTAATGTCGTTAACAGATCTGCTTTTGCAGCGGCTTGTTCTTCTTTCCAAACATTGATAAGTGCTTCCCTTGCTTCCGAAGGTGAATCTTTTCTCCATAGCATCAACGCGTTTTTTCTTTCATCTGATTTACCATGATCAAAAACCTCTTTGTAAGAAAGAGCGGCGCTAAATTTCCAGTTCGGGTTAAAAGAGGTGATCCATTTTCCTCTTTCTCCAAGGCAAGTAGAAATTAAAGCTCTAAGATCTTTATTTTTTTCTGCGATCTCTAATACGGTTGGAATAAAATGTGGCGGTGCGATCTTATTATTTTTAGAACACTGTAATAACCAAAAATAAAGTAAAGATAAATTTTCGTCGCTAAGTACGGCTTGAAGTGAAGCCTCAGCCGGCGATGAGCAATATTTTAACGTTTCATCTGGACAAGGCTCTATTAGTGGAATGGTAGCACTACTAACATTAAACCCTCCGCGCCTGTAATTATAAATAATTGCAGCTTGCCTCAAGAATTGTTCTTCTTTTTCGTTGGCGCTTTTTTTCACTTCTTCCAATAAGGAATTAAGTAAAGGGTGCAATACTTGTGTATTGATCTGTTTTTTATCAGTACCAATAATAGAAGTATTAATTATTTCTTCCCAGGGCTTTATCATAAAATGAAATAATTATTATTAATAAAAATCCCTATAGGTTCATATACGCCTTCGCAACCAATAAGTGTAGCACTGAAATTTTTACCACCCGATACCGCTAACAATGCATGAAGCTTGTTTTCATCGCATACAATGGGTACAGAAACATTGTTTACATCATTTAAAAACCATTTATTTTCAAGTCTTGCCAAACTGACTGTATTTATAAAAAAAGGCAATTCAAAAATAAAAGGCGATCGTATATATTTCTCTTTCTCAAATTTCATTAATGAATTCCAATTGTCAAAACCCGTAATCTGTTTTGGTGAAATTGTTTTATCTGTGTTTTTAATAATTGCACGATAAGGACAAATTGATCTGTAAAAAGATAATTCAGCCTCTACAACAGATCCGGGTATTAAATTTAGTTCAGGCAACTGCGAGCGTACATAAAACTGTAATACTAGTGCGTATTGCCCGGAGTTAATACCTAACAACCAATTTCGCTGAACAAACAATTGCTCCTGTTGCACAGTTTGCTTCCCTAATACGAACCAATTATCATTTAAGCCTTCCTGTTGTTTTAATTCTTCAGGACTTTGTGTAAAGCCGATAAGATTTTTTATTTCTCCCGAAAGATTATCATTTAAGGTTTCTTTATTTTTAAAAGCAGTAATTGTAATATAGATACGAAGCAGCTGATCCATAAAACTATTTTGCCAGTTCTCTTTAAAATAATTCATCTCTGCAAGCTCACGCACCATTCCCGCTAAACCCTGCGCCTGCGCGTCTATCATGCGTTTGGTGAGATTGGTAAATAAAGCAGGGCCTTTTTCGGGCATGTTTAAAATTCCGTTTCTTACAATATCATTAATTAATAATTGCAACTCTTCAACACCATTGTCTATTTTTTTTAAGCGCTGTTGTTGTCTTTTTGCTTGTGCTTCAACATCAACCGGCTTATCTGTCTTTTCTTGTTTTTTTTCAGCTTTTTCTTCACGTTTATCCATCCATTCTTTTACCCAGGCCGGAGAATCTTTTGCTGCAAATAAAGATCTTTCACGGCAATACAGTAAAAGAACTCCAAGGCCATGTTTGCATGGAAATTTTCGGCTTGGACAAGAACATTTAAAAGCAATGTTTGCAAGATCAACCTGTGTGCGATAAGGATTTTTTCCACTTCCCTGGCATTCGCCCCAAAGCGATTTTTCATCAATTCCGGTATTTGACCATTTAGAAGGATTGGCTTGTTCTTTACCTGATTTTTTTGAGGCATCATCAGGCGCAAGCGCAAGGATTTGATCTTCGGTAAAATTCACTTCGATAATTTGTGTTAAAATAAGGCAGAAAATTGGTATTCGAAAGTACTGTGGATAACATATTAATATCCTTTGATGTGTGATTATTGATAAATGGAACTACCGAATTAAAATAAAAATATTGTTCTTATAATCAGGTCTTTAGCGTAGAATGTATAGATCTTTACAATCTACGCAATTTGATTGCGCAGATAAACTATTCCTTTGTTTTATGAAAGAATTAAAAGAACCTTTATTATGGGTTGGCGCAGTGATTTTTTTTGTGGTGTTTAACGACATAAGTGTTTTTATTCTAACAACTATATTTAAAATAATTGGAGTTATAATAGGGTTATTTATAATTATTTTAATTGCTTCCGTTATTAGGGAATACTTTAAGAATTTTAAATTTAGAATATTTAGAAGAAAGAATAATGGAAAATATTTTTTACTATACGGCTCAAATAAACGTATTAAAAGCACAATAGAAACCGAGCTTATACCAGTAATTAATGTTGACTATAAAATGATCTATACTAAACGCGGACGTGTAGAAACAGAATTGGCAGATCATGAATGGCAATATTTGTTAATGAAGACAAATGCTGTTAAGTACCCAAGATTAATTAAAATTGTCGATAAAGAAGTTAAAGTCGAATCATTTTATAACGAGGTTTATAGGTTAAAAATGCAAGAAGTAAGCAAAGAAGTGTATAAAAAAGATGTACTAATAAAATTAAATAGAATAAAAAATGAACAAATTAAACATTAACGGAGAAGATCTTTTAGAATTGGGATATCCTGAAGGAAAAGCAATTGGAACTGCAATAAAAGCGGTTGAACAAAATTTTGAAGATACCGAACGCGAAGAAGTACTAGCTATATTATTAAAAGTATTTCAATATCCTGAAAGTTTTTTAGATGATAAAGTTTTATCTCCGATCGCGAATGACCTGATCGAGAAACTAAAAGCAGATACTGCAGAAATAGCGTTAAAAGAAAATGCAAATGCATTTGCCGTTTACGGAGAAGAGAATATTGAACAAGGAGCTTTTGACCAAATGAAAGTGGCCATGCAATTGCCTGTTACTGTTGCAGGTGCTTTAATGCCCGACGCACATCAGGGTTATGGATTGCCTATTGGCGGTGTGTTGGCTGCTAATAATGCAGTTATACCTTATGGTGTTGGTGTTGATATTGGTTGCCGCATGGCCTTATCTGTTTTTGATATTCCTGAATCTTACTTTTTAGAGAACGAAAGTAAATTTAAACGCGAATTAATTGCTTGGACAAAATTTGGTGCGGGTAACGGATGGGAAGGAAGAAATAAAGCAGAACATTCTGTTTTAGATAGCGCCGCTTTTAACGCAACACCATTTATAAAAAACCTTCACGATAAAGCCGTTCATCAATTAGGAAGCTCGGGTGGTGGAAATCATTTTGTGGAATGGGGAATTATTGAATTTGAAAAAGCAGATGAGGCATTAAATATTCCTAAAGGAAAATACGTTGCTTTATTAACGCATTCGGGTTCGCGTGGTTTTGGTGCAACTGTTGCAGGGCATTATACAAAGATCGCGAAAGAAGTATGTAACCTACCACAAATTGCAAAGAACCTTGCTTACTTAAGTTTGGATTCTGCCGAAGGACAAGAGTATTGGTTGGCCATGAATTTAGCTGGTGATTATGCGTCTGCCTGTCATGAAGTTATTCATAACCGTTTAACTGCTGCCATTGGTGGAAATTTATTGGCACGTGTTGAGAACCATCATAATTTTGCCTGGAAAGAAAAATATAACGGACAAGATGTGATAGTTCACCGTAAAGGCGCAACACCAGCCGGTAAAAATGTGCTTGGAATTATTCCGGGCTCAATGACCGCGCCCGGATTTTTAGTGCGTGGAAAAGGAGAAGAAAATTCCATTAACTCTGCATCGCATGGGGCAGGACGTTTAATGAGCCGTACACAAGCTATTAAAACCATTACAAAAAGTGAGATGCAAAAAGCATTAAAAGATAATGGTGTAACTTTAATTGGAGCAGGTTTAGATGAAGCGCCATTTGCCTATAAAGATATAAATATGGTAATGGCCGCGCAATCCGATCTTGTAGATGTGTTAGCAAAATTCACTCCTAAAATTGTGCGTATGGCCGATGATGGAAGTAGAGAGGATTAAAAGAAAATGTTGAATTATAAATTTTAGATTAAATATGGAAATACTAAAACATAAAGTTTGGGAATTTGAAACTCTTGAAGAATACAAAAAAAATATTTTGGAAGATGTATTTATTAAAAATGAAGTTCCGGAAAGCATTAAAATAGATCTGCAACTTATAGAAAAAATCATGTTATATACTTTTTATGAATACGATTTTATTGATGTTGCTCTAGTACAAAGTATTTTTACTTTGGAAAGGGCTTTAAAGACTAAATACAAAGAGTTGGGACAAACCGACACCATGAACTTGGAAAAGTTAATAAATTGGTTCTTTAAGAATAATTATTTTGAGACAGACTCGGTAAGTGAAATACATTCGCTAAGAGATGTTAGAAATAAGAAAGCTCACGATATTGAAAGACATGATAAGGGATTGTTATACATAAAACCAGTATTTACAATTTTTGATCTGATAAATGATTTATATGAAGATAAAGACCTCAGAGTAGAAAGAAAGAAAACACTTTTAGAAATTCAAGGTAATCTTAATGAAATATGCAAGGAAGGTTTAATTTTTGAGATAAAAGGTAAAAAGTATATTGGTTTTCAATCCTTAGCATTGTTTTATAATAATAAAGCTGATGTAAATGAGCTTACCCTAAATGTATGGTTAATATATAAACCAGGAACTCTTTCTTATAATTATGGTATTGCTTCAAATAGTATTGAGATTACAATTATAAATTGGGAGTTTAAGGATAATGAACTTGTAGCAACATTAAAAGAAGATGGAAGTGTGTTTAGTGCTACCCCTCTTATTGAGGCAAAGAATATAGACCAGTTTAAAAATTGGAAGAAAGAGATTAAAGGTGAACCAAATTGGGAATTAAATTGGTTTTCATTAACTGATAGCATAAAACAAACAAAAATACTTAGGGAATTTCATAGGTCTTAAATAATAACAAATGGGATACGGATAATCAAAAACAAAAAGCCTTCCAATTTTTTTGGAAGGCTTTTTTAATTTCTCAGGAGCAAAAAACCTGAAACAAGAAATATAATTATTGTTTAATAATTTTTTGCGAAGATCTTTCGCGACCATTTGTATCAGAAATTTTCAGAATGTAAATTCCGTTAGCGTAATTGCCCAGATCAAAATCCGTTTCTTGAGATAATTTTTTCTCCAATAATTTTTTTCCGGTCATATCAAATACCTCGGCTTTGCCTTCTATATTTTGATCGTTAGCTAACGTAAAAAATCCTTTGGTAGGGTTTGGACCAACTGTAATAGTTGAAAATAAATTTCCGTTTTCATGAAGGCCCAATGAATTGTCTACAGCAGGGCCAATTACTTTATTTATTAACCAATTGTTAGGATCGCAAATAACACCAGTTGGTGTGCCAAGCATATTAAAGGTGTATGTTTCAATAGCATTGCTATGCATTACCCTTACAGTTGTATCAGGAAAACCAGAACGTGTAATTTTATATTCGATTGGCGTTATAAATAATGGAACAGAAGAAGGAAAACTAGTAGTTTGCGTGCTTTTAATAATTGCCGTATTTGGTGCAAAATAATATTTTACATTAAAGGTTGGATAACCTTCGCCATAATACCATTGGTTAAAAAATTGCGTTGGGTTAATGCCCGTAAACGTTTGATAATAATTTTTAAAATCAACAACTGATGCTGTGCTGTTTTTATAGGTGTTTTGAAAACCACGTAGGGTATTAAACCATGTACTATCGTTATTTGTTAAGAACTGAAGAGATCTGATGATTGCACCACCTTTATCATATGTTAAACGCGAATCAAAAATCACATTCGAGTCCATCGTGTCTTGCCCTGTAACAAAAACTTTTCCATCAGGCTGACTCATTACACTGTTGTGTGCGGAATTTAGATTAGTAGCAAAATTCGGAGGATCTAAATACTGCGCTACTAAATGTTCCGTGTAAGAAGCAAAACCTTCGTTTATCCAAATATCGCCCCAGCTCTTGCAAGTAACATTATCGCCCCACCATTGGTGACCCAATTCGTGAGCGTCAATATAATAATCAAAAAACCCCAAGCTGGTCATTGTTTGATGTTCCATACCGCCGCCAAATGGCGCCATGCTGTGTCCGTATTTTTCTTTGTAAAAAGGATACATGCCATACATCTTACTTTCAAATTCTAATACTTGCGGCATTTTATTCAATTGCGTCTTTTGAGAATTAAAAAGTGTATTATTTAAGGCGTTATCATAAATATAATTTTGAATTAAAATAGAATCGTTTGGCAAGTATAATGGATGTGCGTATAAATTATATTCTTTGTACTTGGCAACAGCAACCGAAATCAGATAATAATTAATAGGAATTCTTGATTGCCAGTCGTAACGTTTTTTATTTCCAATGATGGTTGTATTTTTAAGCAAGCCGTTTGATCCCACTTTATTTAAAGAGTCGGTTGTTACCGATACCCAACTTGAATCTATTTTATCGGTTAAGATCTGTTTGCACGGCCACCAATGATAAGCAACAATAGCCTCGCTTAAACTCCAGGTAACCTGGTTACCCCAGGATGTAGAGGTGCCGGTGCTGAAGCCGCTGCCAATTGCAGAGCCGCCAACGGGAGGATTTCCTTTATAATAAACAATTACAGTAAAAGATTGATTGGTTGTTAATGGCACGGCGGGTGCTACTTTTACCATACTGTCTTTTCTTGTAAATGCAGAAAGAGCGCCATTAAAACGGATAGAATCGATCGTATGATTTAGGTGTAATAAACAGGCAAAGGTATCCATTGCTGTGGCTGTAACCGTTGCTACTGTTTTTACGCCGCCGTTTACAAACTTGGTGTTTCTTTCCAGGTTAAGCATCAGGTGAACAAATTTTACATCGTATTTTAATTCGTGTGATATTTGAGGAACTAATGCTGATGTTCTGGCCTGGTGACCAAGGTGACCAGCCATAGAAGCTTGTTTTGCTTTAGAGCAAAAATGCTGTTGCGCATTTGCAAAGCTCACGCCAATAAAGGCGATAGATAATAGTAATTTTTTCATGTGTGGTTTTAGTAGCCGCAATATACACCCCTTTGGGTTTAGATAAAAAACCGCTCATCACTATTTTAAGCGAATAATTTTTATGAATTGTGGAATTTGCATGTAACTTTGCCATGATGTTAAAAAATGATCTATTACTACGGGCAGCAAAAGGTTTAGCTGTAGAGCGCGCTCCTGTTTGGCTTATGCGCCAGGCCGGCAGAATTTTACCTGAATACAGGGCTACCAGGGCCAAAGCAAAGAACTTTATTGAGTTTGTAAAAAACCCGGAACTGGCTTGCGAAGTTACCATTCAACCCGTTGATATTTTGGGGGTGGATGCTGCTATTATTTTTAGTGATATCTTAGTAATACCAGAAGCAATGGGCTTGCCCTACCAAATGATAGAAGCAAAAGGCCCCTGGTTTGAACATACTGTTAAGAACAAAACAGATATAGATAATTTAAAAATTGCAGAGGCTGCCGATCTCGATTATGTGATGCAGGCGCTTCGGCTTACAAAAAAAGAATTAAATGACCGTGTGCCATTAATTGGTTTTGCGGGTGCACCATGGACCTTATTCGCATACATGATAGAAGGTAGCGGCAGCAAAACATTTAGTAAAGCAAAACAATTCTTATATACACAACCTGAATTATCGCATCAATTACTCGAAAAAATAACGCAAAGCACAATTAATTATTTAAAAGGTCAGGTTATTGCTGGTGTTGATATTGTGCAACTGTTTGATTCGTGGGCTGGTGTGTTAAGCGAGAAAATGTATTACGAATTTTCTTTAAAATATATTTCAAAAATTTGCGATGCATTATCGCCGTTGGTTCCTGTAACTGTTTTTGCAAAAGATGCGCATTATGCAGTACAAAAAATTTCGGAAACAAGTTGTAATTCTATTGGTTTAGATTGGACCATTGATCCATTAACTGCCCGTAAATTTTCAGGAAATAAAACTTTGCAGGGAAATGCCGACCCTTGTTTGTTATATGCAAGTGATAAAAAAATCATAGAAGAAACTCAACTGATGCTCAACGCATTTGGAAAAGAGCGATACATCTGTAATCTGGGTCACGGATTATATCCGGATATTGATAAAGAGAAAGTGAAGTTGTTTGTGCAGGTTGTTAAGGAATACAAATGGTGATTTTTTCTTGCCGCTAATTCCACCAAAAATCACTAATTATTGATTCGTGCAATGTGTGGCAAAGCCGCACATAATTTATGACGGCAAATAATATTTGCCGTGGATTTCACTAAATAGAATAATGAACAATAAAATTTAGAGGAATTAGTGGCTTATTATTTACACATTGCCTAATAAACACATCGTGTCCATCGTTGGAGCAATGGCGCCGCCGGCTTTTTCAATAGTAACAGCAAAAGATTGTGCGCCTTTCACAGACTTCATTTTTTGAAATGTAGTATCATTAACAAGGTCAATAACGCCAATGTCAATCGGCTTACCATCAACTATAGCCCATAACTGATATTGTTTACCAGCAGCCGTAGCGGGCAGTTTAGAAGCATTAAAATATACAGCGTCTGATTCAGTGTTCCAGTGAATCAAAGCGGAGTTGGAGGCTAAAGAGTTCATTCCTTTTAAGCCAACTGTTTTAATTTTTGGATCAGACAAAATTTGAAGCTTAGACTCGAGTGCGTTTAATGACTGCTGTTGCTCGTAAACTTTTTCTTCGGCAGAAATTTTTGCATTGATAATTTCTATTGAGTTGACTTCACTTATATGTAGATTATCCTGCAAATAAAAAATATAAGCAATACTTGTAATGAAAAAAACAATACTTGCAGCAATACCAAGTTTATATAAACGAATTGTTTTATCGGTTTTTGTAATAGGAATTATTTCAGTTTCGGTATTTGTATTTGAAAATAATTTGTCGCTGATCTTATTCTTTAATTCTTTATTTAACGGAGTAATGGTTTGGGCTGAGTAATTGATCAATGCTTCTTCAATTAACTCTATTTCATCAGTTAATGAAGGATGCTTAATACAAAGGTCACGCACCAGCTCGTTCTCCTCGACAGTTGTCGTGCCAAGAACGTAGCTTTCTAATAAGCCAGATGATATCACTTCGTGTTCCTTCACTGTAAAAATTCTTTTTTTGTCAGATCTCTTAATGTTAAAATGGCCTGCCTTACTTTAGTTTTAACGGTGCCGAGCGGTAAATTTAATTTCTTCGAAATTTCCTCTTGCGTGTATCCTTCAAAATAGGCGAGATCAATAATTATTTTATGTTCTTCTTTTAATGTGCCTAAAATTGCTCTTATTCCAATAGATTCATGTGCAGTATCATCAACGTATAAATTGTTCTTTTGATATACGGTGTCGGTAGTGCTTTGGATCTTTGATTTGATTTTTTCGTGCTTTGAACGGGTGCTGTCTATTGCTAAATTCCTTGCAATATTCAACATCCAGGTATATAATCTCCCTTTGGATTCTTCGTAGCTTTCAAAATTATTCCAAATTTTTACAAATGTGTTTTGTAAAACATCTTCGGCTTCTTCCTGACTGCTTACAATAGAATTAATTACACCAAATAAGGCCTTAGAATAATTATCATATAAGAAGGTAAAGGCCTTTTGGTTGCGTTGCCTTATCAGATTAATAAGCTCATCCTGATTATATGTTATTTTTTTTGTCAATTGTATTATAGAAATATACGATTAAATCAGTTAAACCTTACAGGTATAAATTAAAAAATAGATGAGTGAATAAGAGTAGGCACGCATAACTACAAACAAAATTGGGTATTAAATCTTCTTTGCATATACGTATTGCGAAGATTTTTGGATTTAAAAAAGTAAATCCTTGCAGAGAAATGATAAGCAAATGTCTAAAAACGAGTCTGTTAAAAAATAAGAGCCAACTAAAACCTGGCACAGTAAATTACCGTATATTGAAGCGTGAAAACAGCAGTAGTAATTGGCGCAACGGGTTTAGTGGGCGCTTATCTTGTAAATGAATTAAACGACTCTAATTTATACGATAGGGTTATTTTATTGGTTAGAAGAAAAACAGAACTGAACCACTTAAAACTGGAAGAACGTATTATTGATTTTGAGAATATTGATGGATCGATTATAAAGGGTGATGATGTTTTTTGCGCTATTGGAACTACTCTTAAGAAAGCCGGGTCAAAAGAAAACCAATATAAAATTGATTGCGAATACCCTTTTAAAATAGCGCAGTTAGCAAAACAAAATAACGTAAAACAATTTATTTTAGTTTCTTCTATTGGTGCAGATGCAAAATCATCAAATTTTTATTTAAGAACGAAAGGTGATTTGGAAGAAAAAATTGCCGCATTAAACTTTAACGCTTTTATTATTTTGCGCCCTTCTTTTATTTTAGGAGATAGAAAAGAGTTTAGGTTAGGAGAAAAGATCGGGATCTTTTTTGCAGTGCTTTTAGGTCCGTTGTTTATTGGTGGATTAAAAAAATATAGAGGCGTAAATGCAAAGACGATCGCTAAAAAAATGATAAGGCTTGCAAACGAAAAACTAAGTGGCAAACAAATTATAGAGTCAGATAAAATTACACTTAAATAAATTTATTTTTTCTCCAATTTTTTCCTGATCAAATAATCAATACTTAATTTACCCGGACCAAAACACATTAAGGTTATAAGCATTAACATGTAATACAAAGCGATCTCGTATCCATTTTCGCTCGCCGCAAAACCGTTTTCCCAATGCACTGTTTTAATAGCCAATACCATTGTTATTATTAACGGAAAACAAATGATGCGCGTTCCTAATCCTAAGATCAACAAAAATACGCCGGCCATTTCGGTGGAGGCCGCTAAATAAGCATTTAATTTTGGCGCAAAAATGCCCATGCCCTCAAACCATTCTGCAACAGAATTAATATCGGCCCATTTGGTTTTTGCAGGCTCCCAAAAACCATAAGCTAATATCAAACGTAAAAATAATAATGGCAGGTCTTGTGCTTTGTTTAATCCGTTGCTTATACGGTTATATAAATTTATCATAATTATTTATTTAAAAAACCAAGAATAAACTGACGTTGCTTTAGATCATTAATAAAAACAAGCGCGTGTTCTTTCAGCATTTCAAAATTATTTATTTGAAAGAGAGAATCAGCGTCGGTTAACACGGCGTGCAATGTTAAACCATTTTGTATTTGCTCTAAAATGTAGGCGTATAAAATAGAAACATCCATAAATTGGATCCTTCCGGATTCTTTTTCGCGATACATCAATAAAAAATAATTACCTTCTTTTCCCTCTAGTTCTGTAGCAGCTAAAACGTGTACAGGGTAAGTAAATTTTACCAATTTATGTTCAGGATTTATTGCAAGTAAATTTTTTAATAAGTCGCCTTTTGTATCATACGATGGATAGGGAATGTCTTCCATGGTGTGCATTTCCAATTCAAGCCATTCAAAATATAAAAGATCATTAAGAAACGGAAGATTCAGTTTTCCCTGGATGTCTTTTTCAACACAATAGTCATAAAACTCTAAAGGCATGCGCCAAACCTGTGGCGTTTGACATTTATGTTCGGCATAAAATTCGTAAACTAATTTGTCCCAAATTTCGTCTGGCAAAAAGCGATACGTTATAGGGTAAGCGGTTTCAATGGTATCAATGCCAATATTAAAAACAAGGCGGCGGTAGTGATGAAGATTTTCTTCAATAATGCCGTTTAGCTCCGGCACAATACCAGTTTTGCAATATTCAGCTAATTTAGATTGCTGTTGGCGTGTTTCTTCTTTAAGCAATGGCATGTTCTTTCTTCCACGTTTTTGAAACAATAGTTTCCATTCTTGTAATTTCGCCTTGTAATTCCTCTAGTTCAGGAATATTAAAATCGCGTTCTAATAAAACAGGAACCGGTTTTAATAAGCTGGTAGTGTATTCAAAAAGATCAAACACCTGATCAATTACAGCTTCGCCATGCGTGTCGATAATTACAGTGTCTGAGATCTGCTCGTGGCCGGCCATATGAATATAGGCTACTTTATTGAGCGGTAATTTTTTAATAAATTCTTTAGCGTTGTATTTATGATTAAATGAATTTACGTAAACGTTATTTACATCCAATAACAGGTTACAGCCAGATCCATTAACAATTTCTGAGATAAAAGTTGCTTCATCCATTTCGGCAGCAACCGGTGTATAGTAAGAAACATTTTCGATAGCCAGGGGCATTTCTAAAACTTCCTGTACTTGTTTAATGCGAGCAATTATATGCTTAACCGCATCTTTTCTAAAAGGTATTGGTAAAAGGTCATACAAATGCGCGTTATCGCACTTTGCATAACTTAAATGTTCAGAATAGATCTGTACTTTATAGTCTTTAATGAATTTTTTTATTTTGTATAAGAAATCAAGGTCAAGATCATCAGGGCTTCCAATTGAAAGTGAAAGGCCGTGGCAAGAGATGGGAAATTTTTCGGCGGCTTTATCTAATTGTTTTTTCCAATAGCCACCCATGCCTATCCAGTTCTCGGGAGCCAGCTCAATAAAAGCGGGTTTAAGAACAGTTGAATCCAACAGTTCTTCAGAAAAATCTTTTCTGAAACCTATCCCTATATATTTGTTATCTTTTAACTGCATGACCTGAAAAAAAATCAACCCCTCTTTTTTGGAGAGGGGCTGAATTTTATGTTGTTTGATTATTTTGGAGTGTCAGTTTTTTTCTTTTCTCCACATTTACCTTCTCCGCATTTACCATCTTTAGCTTTTTTCTCGCCGCATTTGCCGTCTTTAGCTTTGTGCTCGCCGCATTTGCCATCTTTAGCTTTTGCATCTTTGTGCTCGCCACATTTTGCATCTTTAGTTTTTGTATCTGTTTTAGTTGCGTCTTTTTTCTCGCCGCAATTTAATTCGATAGTTTTAACTAATGAAGTACGAACCTCACCGGCAGTTCCCAAACCGTTATAGTTTAATAAACTGTTTGTGTTAGCTGTAATAGCTGAAACGCTTAATAAAGCACCTGCAATCATTGAGCAAGTAACTAATGTTGATTTTTTTTCCATTTTAGTTTTAGTTTAAAGGTTTATATGAATTTACGTAATTATAGTCGAGTTAGATTCTAAAAACTTACAGGTTTTTAGATTATTTTTTTAAATTTTTCGTAATTACTTGATTTAGAGCCTCTTTTTTATTATCCGAAAGTTTTACCTCTGTTTTATCATACGAAGCCCTGAAAAAGCTGCTAATTTTTTTGTTTTGAGTTGCAAAAAAGCGACAATATTTACAAATCATTAAGTGAAAGTTAAGCTGGGCTTTTTCCAAAAAAGAAAGCTCGGCATAATCGCTTTTAACTGTAAGGTAAGTGGCATCTTTACACCCAAAAGTGTACCATTTATGTGTATGCTCTTTTAACTCTTCCATTACAGTTTTAACCAGTTCTTCTCTAAGCAGGCTCTAACCTGCAATTTGGCGCGGTGTATGATCACCCAAAAGTTAGACGAGCTTATATCAAATTCCTTACACACTAATTTTGCCTCGGCATCATCTAATAAACTCATTGTAAAAACACCCTTCCATTTTTCGGGAAGCAGGCTCAAACACTTTTCCAGTGTCTTATAAAATTCTTTGGCATCAAAATTATTGTCGGCGGCAGCCCAATCTTTAGGTTTGGTATCACTTTTCCAGTGTCCGTTCGCTTCTTTATCAAAAAAGTAATCGTAAGATGGAGCATCTTGCGTACTTAATTGCAATGGCGATTCGTTACGAGTAGAGGCTTTTTTGTAATGATCGATTATTTTATTCTTTAAAATACTTACCAGCCACGTTTTTTCGGAGGCTTGTCCTTTGTATGTTTCAAGAGCTTTTAAAGCCGCTAAAAAGCAGTCCTGTACCAGATCCTGCGCCAATTCGTCGTTATTTACCCTGTAATAAGCAAACCTATAAAGATAATCGGCGTACAATTCTACCCATTTAGAGGGGTTTAAAGAGCCTTGTATATGCGAACCGGTTTCCAATTATTTGTTAAAAGTATAAAGAAAAATTGATATAAACCTTTGTAGTAAAGTGATTTAACCAATAAAAGTAGTATCTTTGCGGCGCTTAAAAACCAAATATGTCTGAAATTAGAAACATTGCCATTATTGCCCACGTTGACCACGGTAAAACGACCTTAGTAGATAAGATTTTACACCAGTGTAATTTATTTAGAGATAACCAGGCAACTGGCGAACTTATACTTGATAACAATGACCTTGAGCGTGAGCGTGGAATTACCATTCTTGCAAAGAACGTGTCAGTTACGTATAAAGGAACTAAAATTAATATTATTGATACTCCGGGTCACGCCGACTTTGGCGGTGAAGTAGAGCGTGTGATGAACATGGCTGATGGCGTTATTTTATTAGTAGATGCTTTTGAAGGGCCAATGCCACAAACACGTTTCGTACTTCAAAAAGCAATAGCTGCGGGTAAAAAAGCCATTTTGGTTATTAATAAAGTAGATAAACCAAATTGTCGTCCTGAAGAAGTGCATGATAATGTTTTTGACCTTTTCTTTAACCTTGATGCAAACGAAGATCAGTTGGATTTCCCTACTGTTTATGGTTCTAGCAAGCAAGGCTGGATGGGCCCAGATTATAAAACGCCTACAAACGACGTTACTTTCTTATTAGATACTATTATTGCTAAAATACCTACTGCACCAAAACGCGAAGGTAGTTTACAGATACAAATTACTTCATTAGATTATTCATCTTTCATTGGTCGTATTGCTGTGGGCCGTATCTATCGCGGTGTCATTAAAGAAAACATGCCGGTGAGTGTTGTAAAACGCGATGGTAAAATTCAAAAATCACGTATTAAAGAATTGTTTGTTTTTGAAGGCCTTGGAAAAATGAAAGTAAGCGAAGCTGTAACAGGTGATATTTGTGCTTTTACGGGTATTGAAGGATTTGAAATTGGTGATACAGTTGCAGATTTTGATAATCCTGAAGGTATGCCAACCATGCATATTGATGAACCAACCATGAGTATGTTGTTTACCATTAACAACTCGCCTTTCTTTGGTAAAGACGGTAAATTTGTTACATCTCGTCACTTACGCGATCGTTTATATAAAGAATTAGAAAAGAATTTGGCCATGCGTGTTGAAGAAACCGGATCTCCTGATTCTTACCTTGTATTTGGCCGTGGTATCCTTCACTTATCTGTATTGATCGAGACCATGCGTCGCGAAGGCTACGAGTTACAATTAGGGCAACCACAGGTTATCATTAAAGAAATTGATGGTCAAAAATGTGAACCTATAGAGGTATTAACTGTTGATGTGCCGCAAGAATCATCAAGTAAAGTAATTGACTTAGTAACACAGCGTAAAGGTAATTTATTGATCATGGAGCCAAAAGGCGATCTAACACATATTGAATTTGAGATCCCTGCTCGTGGAATTATTGGTTTACGTAATAATGTACTAACAGCTACAGCCGGTGAAGCCATTATGGCGCATCGTTTTAAAGGCTTTGAACCATGGAAAGGTCATATCCCAAGCCGTATTGCAGGTGTATTGATCAGTAAAGACAAGGGTTCTGCGGTAGCTTATTCAATAGACAAATTACAAGACAGAGGTAAATTCTTTATTGAAGCCGGAGAAGAAATTTACCCGGGAATGATCATTGGTGAACATATTCGTCCTGACGATTTAGTTGTAAACGTTTGTACAGAAAAGCAATTAACAAACATGCGTGCTTCTGGTACTGACGAGAAAATGCGTATTGTTCCAAAAATTAAATTCAGCTTAGAAGAAGCTATGGAATATATCCAGGGTGATGAGTATGTTGAGATAACTCCTTTAAACATTCGCTTACGTAAGATCCATTTAGATGAGAATACACGTAAACGTTTCTCTAAATCATTAGAAGCACAATAAAAATAAATTTTCTTTTTTTAAAAAAGCATCGGTAAACCCCGGTGCTTTTTTATTTTAATATTATAAACCTAAGGTTGTTAATACGTGCGAGTCTCTACGTAAATGGGCGTCTTTCTGAAATAAACAATCTCCTGTTCAAATCAATTTATTATCCCACCAAAATACCAATGATGGATTAATAGCTTTACCACAAGTTATTTTATTATTATGGCCAAAAGAACCAGCAAGGCAAGTACCAACGAAAGAAAGATCTTTGTGTTAGATACCTCTGTCATTATTTACGATCACACAGCTATTAAAAATTTTGCAGAACATGATGTGGTCATTCCAATAACAGTTTTAGAAGAGCTGGATAATTTTAAGAAGGGTAACGATACCAAGAATTTTTCTGCCCGCGAATTTACCAGATACATTGATAAGTTAAGTGGTAACAATACGTTACAGGAGTGGACGGCCATAAACGGCCCTAACCGCGGTAAGTTTAAGATAGAGATGAATTTCTCTTCTAAAATTAATGCCGAACGTATTTTTGCCGATCGCAAAGCTGACCATCGCATCTTAAATACAGCTTTGTATACAGCAGAAATGCATCCTGATAGGAAAGTTATCTTAGTTACAAAAGATATAAACCTGCGCATAAAAGCAAAAAGCTTAAGCTTAAATGCAGAAGATTATGAGACCGGGAAAATAAAAACGGTTGATGAACTTTATACAGGGAATAGTGAAGGCATAAAAGCTACGGCCGAACAAATAGCTGCAATTTATAATCAGGGAAGCGCAAAAGCAAAACCAATTTTAAAAGGGTATAAAAGTTTGCCCAATCATTATTATGTAATTAAAAACGGATCGCAAAGTGTTTTGGCAAGATACAATGCAGATGATGACACATTGAACCGTGTTATAAAAACATCGGCCTTTGGTGTAATTCCAAAAAATGCAGAACAGTCTTTTGCTTTGGATGCGATCATGAACCCGGACATTAAATTGGTAAGTATTCAAGGTGTTGCCGGAACCGGAAAAACATTATTATCACTTGCAGGTGCTTTGGAGTTAAGAAGGAACTATCATCAAATTTATTTAGCGCGACCAATTGTACCATTAAGCAATAAAGATATTGGTTATTTGCCTGGCGATGTGAATAGCAAGTTAAATCCATATATGGAACCACTTTGGGATAATTTAAAATACATCCGCAGCTGCTTTAGCGAAAAAGATAAAGAGCACAAACAAATTGCAGAGATGATAGAGTCTCAAAAATTAGTGGTTTGTCCGTTAGCATATATACGCGGAAGAAGTTTAAGTAATGTATTTTTTATTGTGGATGAAGCGCAAAATTTAACGCCGCATGAGGTAAAAACAATTATTACAAGAGCCGGGGAGAACACGAAAATTATTTTTACGGGCGACATTCATCAAATTGACACGCCATACCTGGATGCGCAGAGTAATGGCTTAAGTTATTTGATCGAAAAAGTAAAAGGCCAAAAATTATACGCACACATTACGTTAGAAAAAGGTGAACGTAGTGAGTTAGCCAATTTAGCGAACGATCTACTTTAATGGAAAAGGTGAAAGGGAGGATGGAAAACGTATGCGCCATTTGCCTTTTTACATCTTACATTTTTTACTAAAGATGCGGTAAACCTAACACTGCCTGCACCATGCCCAGATCATCAAAACTACGCGGCATAGTATACTTTTTGTGTTTTAATTTTTCTAGAGCTTTACCGGTTGCTTCGCCCATGGCAATAATTTTTTGATGCGGATGAATTGTATTCTTTTCAAAATACGATTCTACATTGCTAGGGCTTGTAAAAATTAAAACTTCATTTTCAGAAGAAATTTCTTCGCTGATTTTTAAAGTAGCATACACTTCTAAATTAATCACATTGTCGCGTTTTACCATTTGCCACTGTATGCTTTGCATACTGCCTCTTGCAATTGGAAATAGAACGCGTGCGTTACCCACCTTGCTGCTAAATTGTTTACCTACCAGTTTTATATCGGTACTTTGTCCAATAAAATCGGCGCGGTGTCCAAACGAGCGCAACTCGGCGCTGGTAGAGCTTCCAACACAACCATATTTAACGCCCGGCCACAATTCAGGTTTTTGATTAAAGAAATAACGCACGGCATGTTTGCTGCTAAAAAAGATCCAATCTGTTTTTGGTAAAAATTTTATCGCTATCTGTTTAAATTCAATTAAACTTTTTCCATGCACTTCAAAGGCTAATTTTCCTAAAGCAGTTGGTAAGTATTCGCTTTCTTTAAATGTTTTGGTAATAAATATTTTTTTTGGTTTAACGTGTTTAATGTGCTCATACAT
The DNA here is from genome assembly GCA_016787785.1 of Bacteroidia bacterium. Classification (GTDB taxonomy): domain Bacteria; phylum Bacteroidota; class Bacteroidia; order B-17B0; family Aurantibacillaceae; genus Aurantibacillus. The sequence goes on from JAEUTO010000005.1 coordinate 67,319, forward strand.
TCTGTCCACAAAACCATCTGTATCCAAGGTGTCAAAATAAAACTGTTTGGGCTGTTCATTCCATTCCTGGGCAACGCTTACCCACACTTTAAAACGTAAACGGTCTTCGTCGTCCATTTCGGTATCGCAATAAGCACCAAAAGGTAAATGACAACCACCATCAAACATATTTAATAACTGACGCTCAATATTTATTTTAATTAAAACATCAAGATCGCTTATGGTGTCAATTATTTCAAGAAGTGAATTATCGTCTTCACGTGTTTGCCATGCTAATACGCCTTGTGCAGGCGCAGGAACAAACTCTTCGGGATTTAATTTTTCAACCGTAAATTCATCCAATTCAATTTCCAATCTTTCAACACCGGCAGCAGCAATTAAAATAGCATCGTAATTTCCTTCACGTAATTTATTGATGCGCGTTGGTACATTACCGCGAAGATCTTTTACTTGTATGTCGGGTCGGAAAGCTAATAATTGTGATTTTCTTCTTGCAGATGAGGTGCCAACAATGGCGTTTTTCTTTAAACCGAATTTTAATTTATCGTCAGCAGCTTTATCGTTAATAATTAAAATATCCGAAGGGTCTTCACGTTTTGAAACACCGGCGATCATCAAACCGTCCGGGCTCTGGGTTGGAAGATCTTTATGCGAATGAACAGCAAGATCAATTTCTTTTTTTAGTAAAGCTTCTTCCAGTTCTTTTGTAAAAAAACCTTTTCCTTCCAATTTATCAAAACTGGTTTCAAATTGTTGCGAATGATCACCGGCGGTTGCTATTATTTTAATTTCAACCTCGTTGCCTTTTTCTTCCAGTAAATTTTTAGTGTAATTGGCTTGCCATAACGCCAGTTCACTTCCACGCGTGCCTATAATAATTTTCCGTTTCACGGCGCCAAAGATAAAGATTTAAAGTTAACAGGGCAAAAATATAAAGCTGGTGGTTTACACCTCCAGCCAATTCATAAAAACTTCTCGCCTGCTTTTGGCTAACGGGATTTTCTGGTTATTGGTCATGATAATATCGTCGGTATCTTTAATGTACCTCAAAACTTTATGCAAATTTATTATAAAAGAATTGTGAACACGGATATACTGAGTGTTGCCATTGCACAACTGTGTTTCGAATTCTTTTAATGTTTTAGGAGTTAATAACGTCCTGTCGTTATTTAAATAAATAAGTGTGTAATTTGATCTTGATTCAAGGCTTATAATGTCAGTTAATTCAACATATTCAACACCCTGTTTTGACGTTATAGCCAGTTTATTTGTTGGTAATTGTTGTAGTTCGTTTAACGGCGTAAAATCCATTTCCGGCAAAATATTTTTTTCGTTTACCAGTTTTAGTTTAATTTTTTCTACTGCTAACTTTAAGTCTTTGTGGTCAATAGGCTTAAGTAAATAATCAAAGGCCCCGTTTTTTAAAGCTTTAAGGCCATATTCCTGGTGTGCCGTTGTAAATACCAAATGAAAGTTTTTCCATGACAGCTTTTCTAATAATTCAAATCCATCCATTTCCGGCATGCTTATATCAAGAAAAACAATTTCCGGCATGTAGTTTTCAATTAGCTCAATTGCATCACTTGCAATTGTTGTTTGCGCCACTATTTTTACATCGGTTATATATTTTTCGATCAAGAATTTTAGCGTTTCAATTCCTGTTTGTTCGTCGTCAATTATTATAGCACGTAAGCGCATAGTACTTATTTATTTAAAATTGGTAAGATAATTTTTACAATTGTTCCGGCCCCGTTTTCTTTATCGGCAATAGTTAAGCTGCAATTTAAGTTGTGGATCTTATTGAGCAATTCCAGTCGTTGAATGACAAAACCGGTTGCAAGCGATTTTTTTTCAAGAGGGTTAGGTTCTTTCTTTTTTCTCCCGGTACCATTATCATCTATTGTGCATTCTATATAATTATTGTTGAATAAATAAAAAGAAATGCGGATTATTTTATCACCTGTTTTATCTCGTAAGCCATGCCAAACCGAATTTTCAATGAATGGTTGTATCATCATAATTGGAATTATTACGGATGATGGAATGATAGCGGGATCTATATTAAGCTCGTATTTAATATCTTCTTTAAAGCGCAGGCCTTCAATCTCCAGGTAGCCATGTATCAATTCTATTTCCTGTTCCAAAGAAATAGTATCCGACATATTGCTATCTAATATCTTGCGTATGAGTTTCGAAAATTTTACAAGGTAATCGCTGGCAATCTCATTATTATTTGTGAGGATATAATGATTTAAAGTGTTTAAAGAGTTAAATACAAAATGCGGATTCATGAGAGCCCGGTTAACACGCAACTCTGTTTCCAATAATTTATTATTTAGTTCTAGCCGTGCTTTTTCTTTTTGAAGGGCGATCTTAAATCTATATTTAATAATAAAAAATAAACCGATCGCAAGAATGAGAATTGAAAAACAGAGAAGGATACGATTTAAGATGATTTTATTGGTGTTGGGATCAGGGGCATTATAAAGGTCTTTTATTTCTGCTGACGTCAGCACTTTATCATAAAAAGCTACATCATCTACAGAGCCTATAAGCCAGCGGTTGTTTTTTTTATTACCAGTCAAACCTAACAGGACAGAGTCGCCCTCAAGAAATTTGGTTTCAAAGTTTTTTGGAAACGATCCTTGTAATTCGCTGTCAATATAAAAGCTCATTACATCATCGTTATAAGTCATTACCAGGTGCTGCCAGTTATTTTGGGTAGAGCTGCTTTTGCTAAAAACACCGATATCCCGTGTAGAATCTTTAGCGCAAACAGCAACAATTTTTTTTGTTTCCAGCATATAATAAATGGCATAGGACTCATAAAAATCATCTGATGGATTACACTTGGTTATAAGTATCGGATTATACTTAGCGCCGGTTCCTGACATAACCGGGTGTTCTATTTTTATCCATAAGGAGATACTTCCGGCCCGCTGTTTGAGTAGTTTAGAAGAACCAAGATTAACATAACTGCCCGCATTACCAGAAAAAAAGAGGGCGTTATTTTCGTTTCCAAACCTATCGGTAGTAAAATTCACACCCACTAACCTGGCTTTTAAATTATTAACCAAATCCAGATCACTTTTGTTATTGAACAAAAATTTCGCTGCGGGAGATGATTGCGTTTGTGAATTAAGCGTAATCGCACTTAAAACAAATAAAAACACATATAATTTTATAATCTTCACTAGTTGCAATAATACCAATTTAAACACCAATTCTTAAACTTTAAGCAGTTTAATCACTCACAAAAACGACCACTTATAAGAGTATAAGGCCCAAGCGCTTAATATAGCAATGAGAAAGCGGTTTTTTTGTAGCTTTAGTGGTTCATTTATCGTACTATGAAAAAGATACTATTAAGTCTAATTCTATTTTTAAACACAATTGCTTTTGCTCAATTGCCGTCTTATGTTCCAACAAACGGTTTAGTTGGTTTTTGGCCTTTTAATAATAATGCTAATGACTTGAGTGGAAATGGTAATAATGGAATTGTTAATGGCGCTGTGCCTACTACTGATAGATTTGCAACTCCGAATGCAGCATACAGTTATAATGGTGTAACGGATTATATTATTGTTCCTAATAGCCCTTCTCAATCAGGTTTTAATGATATGAGCATTTCGGTTTGGATAAACGTCAACGCGTTCTCTGGCATTCAATCGATCGTTGCTAAATGGTACCAGGCATTAAACTGCGGCAGTAATTCAGATACTTATGAGGCAGCGCTTTCAGGCAGCCAAGTGCAATTTGCAACAAATTATACCAATCTTACTGCTTTTTCTTCACCTCCAAGTCTTCCTGCAAATTCTACAAATGTTTGGAAACATCTTGTTTACATAAGCAACTCAACATCTGGAGGGTCTATTTATATTAATGGTGTCTTGGCAGCTACTGATGCGGCAGTTGGTACAATCTGTAATTCAACAAATTCAATTTATTTTGGTGCTGATTACGACGGCAACTGGAATTTTATACACCGTTATTTTAATGGTAAAATTGATGACATAGGTATTTGGAATAGGGTAATAACACCTTGCGAGATACAGCAATTGTATACTGCAGGCTCAGGCACTGGTTTAATAAGCAGTTCAACCAACACGCTTTGTGCAGGTAGTTCTGCTACATTAACCGCGCTTGGCGGCGCATCAAATTATTTATGGAATACTTCTGCTACCACATCTGTTATTGTGGTTAGTCCCTCGGTAACAACTACCTATACAGTAAACGCAACGAGTACACTTACTGGTTGTTCTTATACAGCAGCAATAACTCAAAACGTTTCTTCGGCAGATGTACTCGTGTCCACTTCAAATAATCCAATTTGTTCAGGCGCTTCTGCAACATTAATAGCTACCGGAAATGTCACAAGTTATTTGTGGAATACATCTGCCACCGGCCCTTTAATTGTTGTTAGTCCAACGGTTACCACTACTTATGTTGTTTTTGGAACCAATGCCTTAACGGGTTGTACAGCTTCTGTTGCTATAACACAAAGCGTTTCACCATTCAATTTAACAACAAGTAGTTCTAACAGTATAATTTGCCCCGGTAATTCAGCAACATTAACTGCAAGTGGCGGAACAAATTATTTATGGAGTACATCCGCAACTAGTTCAGCGGTTATAGTTAATCCAACTGTTACAACAACATATACTGTTTATGGAACAAATGCAGTAAATGGTTGTACAGCATCTGCCCTTGTTACACAAAACGTTTCCTCTCCAATAGTTTCGATTGTTAGTTCAAATAGTTTATCTTGTCCTGGTAATGCAGTAAGCTTAACTGTAAATGGTAATGGAACGAGTTATTTCTGGAGTACTTCTAACACAGGTTCAGTAATTGTTGTTAATCCAAGCGTTACAACCAGCTATACTGTTTTTGGAACAAATGCAGTAACCGGTTGTACGGCTACTGCATCTATATTACAAAATGTGTCAACTTTATCTTTAACAACAGCAAGCTCAAACAATTTAATTTGTCCGGCTAATCCAGCAACATTAACAGCGAGCGGGGCAACAAATTATTTATGGAATACATCTGCAACCGGGCCTTCAATTATAGTTAGCCCAACGGTAACAACTACATATACCGTTGTTGGAACTAACGCGGCAACCGGTTGTACTGCAACAGCTGTTTTCACTCAATCTGTTTCTTCTCCTGTTGCATCGGTGGCAAGTTCAAATAGTGTATTATGTGCCGGAAGTTCTGCTACCTTAACTGTAAATGGCAATTCAACAAGTTATTTTTGGAATACATCTGCAACCAATTCAGTAATTGTTGTTAGTCCAACGGTTACTACTATTTATACGGTTTTTGGAACAAACGCTATAACGGGTTGCACTATTACGGCCTCAATAACACAAAACGTTTCTGCGCTTCCATCTTTAACAACAAGCAGCTCAAACAGTTTAATTTGCATCGGCAATCCTGTAACATTAACAGCAAGTGGCGCAACAAATTATTTATGGAGCACATCTGCAACAGGTTCGGCTATTGTAGTTAATCCAACGGTAACTACTACTTACACTGTTACCGGAACTAGTACTGTAACGGGTTGTAGTAATACAGCAACTATAACTCAAAACGTGTCGTTATGTACAGGCATTCAAACTAATAGTTTAAACAACGAAATAAATGTTTATCCAAATCCAACAAATGGTTTGATAATTATAAACGGCGTGAAAGAAAATGAAGATATTGAAGTAATGAATGTGTTAGGTGCATTAGTATATAAAATAAAAGCTACGGATAATAAAACAGAGATCGATCTAAGTGAACAAAAAGCGGGCGTATATTTTGTTAGATTGAAAGTAGATAATGCTACTGTTACCAAAAAGATAATAAAAGAATAATTTTTTGTTTAGTTATAATAGGTAGAAAAAAGCCGCTGAATTTTCAGCGGCTTTTCTTTTTATAGTATATTCTAATGCATTCATAGAAATAAAGAATAACGGCTTCCTATCTGCCGTAATTAAATGCATTTAGCAAATTATGAAAAATTCAAGCACTCAAAAATTTAACCACTTGTATAAAAGTTGAGGTTAACTGCATTCAAGTTAAAACAATCCAAGAGTTAATAATTTAGTTTTGTGTTGTAAAATCAAAAATCACATTATGAAAAAACAAATAATTTTAGGAAGCTTTTTAGCTTTAACAGGAATTGCTAATGCTCAATGGGCTGGCTCAACGTCGTCAACTGATAATTTAGTTCCGAGTGGAAATGTATATCGCGCAGGACGGGTCGGAATTGGAACTACTTCACCAGCAAATAAATTAGACATAGTCGTAAATACTGCAGATGAAGGGATTAAAGTAACACAAATAACTAACGGATCTGCAGGATTGGTTTTAAATAATACTACAACAGGCGGAAGATCATGGTCATTAAACTCGTTAGGTGTTAATAATAACCACGGTGCGGGAAATTTTTCAATTTATGATGGTTCTTTAAGTCGTCTATTTATCAGTGGCGGTTACGTCCCGTCAATTCCTGCTGGATATATTGGAATAGGAACTACAAGTCCGGCAGCAAGATTGGATGTAGTGGGCGCACAAATGGGACTGAACGCAAATGATAAGTCAAGTTATTTCCAGCTTTCAAGTCTTTCGGGAAGTAATACTGATTATTTGAAGATATATGATAAACGTCACACGGCCGGTAACACTTGGCAGGGCACAGAGTTAAGAATTCAAAAATCGGTTGATGCAGCAGATAAGCATTATATTTCTTTTAAAGGTGGCGCAACAAATTCAGCTTTAAATTTTGGTTTTGGAAATACAGATCTAATGTCTGTTTTAGATAACGGATTTGTGGGTATTGGTAACACTAATCCTACAGCAAGGTTAGAAGTAACTTCACCGGCGTTAAGCGAATTGAGGGTTACTACACCATCAGCTAATGCTTCAAAAGTATGGGTTTGTAATTCTTTATCTTCTTATAATTTTGGAATAGATAATGCTGCTGTTGGCCACATTGCTTGCAACATAAATTCACCAACACCGGTAAACATAATGAATTTTGGATTACAAGGAAGTGCACAACCGCAGGTATGGATTGGTAATACAAAACCGCAAAGCCCTCATACGGATTTTTCTTTTGCAGTTGCGGGAAAAATGGTGGCTCAATCGCTTTATATAACTGCCCCGGGGTCACCAAACTGGTTACCAGATTATGTTTTTGCTAATGATTATAAATTACAAAACTTATATGAAGTAGAGAAATATTATAAAGAAAATAAACATTTACCAGAAGTGCCAAGCGCGAAAGAGGTAGATGAAAATGGTTTAGATATTGCGGAAATGAATATAATTTTATTAAAAAAGGTAGAGGAGTTAACCATACATATGGTTGAACAGCAAAGACAAATTGATGCATTAAAAAATAAAACTAAATAAACAGGTCATTAAAATTAATTACAAATGAAAAGGAAAAGTAATATATTAATTCTTTTTAGTTGCCTGATATTTTATTCAAGTAATATTACTGGTCAGTCAATTAATTGTGGAACATCTTATTTTGAATCATTAATGAATTTAAATGATCCAAATTATGCGTTGAGACGTCAGCAAATTCAAACAGGAATTAACGATTCTATCAGATCACGCCATTTAGATTCTTTACGTTCAAGAGGCTCAGTACAATGGGGTGTGAAACGCATACCCGTAGTATTTCATCTCATTGGTGATGTTGTTACAACTGATCCAGCTTTTAGTTTAGCAAATATTCAATTACGAGTACAAAAGCTTAACCAGGATTATCGAAAGATGGCTAATACGCCGGGAGAAGGGGATGGTGTGGATACAGAAATTGAATTTTGTTTGGCTCAAAAAGATGAAAACGGAAATAATACAACCGGTATAGTAAGTACAATAGGCTCATATGGACCATACTGTGTATCAGATGATGCTACTATAAAAACTCTTTCACATTGGGATCCTTCAAAATATCTGAATATTTGGATATGCAATTTAACTAATTGTACTGAAAAGGCTTGGGGGTCTGATCCAGCGATGTATTTTACAAATTCAAACACCAGTCTTAAGTTCAGAGATGGTGTGGTTTGTGATATGAGTTTTTTCAATACACGAATTTTAACACATGAAGTGGGTCATTGGCTAAATCTAAAACACTTATGTAGCAATACTCAAAACGTTTGTACTTATGATGATGATTGTGCTGATACACCTTTTTGTTTTGGCAGCTCTGGCTCTAATTTAGGAAATAATTGCCTTGCACCAAATCAGTGTACAACTCAAAATAACAACTCGTCTTCAACAAGGTTGGTACACAATTATATGGATGATGCAGATGATGGTTGCAAAAATATGTTTACCGTGGATCAAACAACTAAAATGCAGTTGACACTAAGTAATATAAGGGGAGGGCTTCTGCAAAATTCTATCGCGGGATGCGGCTCTACTGCGCCATCTTGCTATGATGGTATTCCAAATGGAAATGAAACCGGTGTTGATTGCGGAGGAAGTTGCCCTCCGTGTGCAACTTCTCCGGTAAATTGTAGTACAATAGATTTTAAAATTAATGGCAAGACAACTAATTGGTGGGATATTGTAAACGTGTGTGATGTATATGGATCAATAATCCTAAGTCCTTATTCATCAACCCCTGGATGTGAAACAACCAGTACATTTAAAACAACAATGGTAAAAAAGGAAGGATTAGACTATACAGACCCCGAGGCATCTGATTGCTATCATGACTCTAACTATGCATGGTGGCGGGAAAAATATAGATGTTGGTATCAAATGATCCATGTTTCTATTCAAGAATGCGATAAGAATAGAAATTTAATTGGACCAGAATTAGGTAATTGGTTTAATGTTTCTCATTCAAATATCAGTACAATAAATTTACATGACTATTTATATCATTTAGGTAATCCTCTTTCATCTGGAAAGTACTTTAGAATTAAACTCTCTGGTGGTGGCGGAAATAATAGCTGGTTTTCACACAGTGGATTTATTAAGGTATTTGAGTCAAACGTAAATATTGTAAATGAATCCATCAGTAATTCTCAGGTTGGAGATAATATCGTTTTAAATGGTTGCACCGTGTCTTCACCAATTAACATTGTAGCTTCAAATAAGATCGATATAATAAATAGTTCAGCTTTAACTTCTGGCAGCTATTTTATTAATACTATTGATTGCAGTAACATTAGTACGTTTCGCGGAAGCAATAATTCTCTTAGAAACCAAACTAATAATTTAAACACATTCAATTCTTCAATATCAAAACATAGTGCGGAAAATAAAGAGTTGGTGAAAAAATACGATAAAGTGTTTATTATTCCCAATCCTAACAACGGTAATTTCACAATTACAACTGATGACAAGGAAGGAAACTTAAAATCTATTGAAATTCAAAATGCTCTTGGTATTATTGTGCAAAACATTATGTCGCCATCTAATTCAACCGAAATAAATATTCAAAATCAACCTTCGGGCTTATATCTGGTAAAACTAAATTTTGCAGATAAAACTGTTACTAAAAAAATGATAAAACAATAAATATTTTTAGTTGGTTAGTAAAACAAAAAAGCCCCTTTGCATTTCGCATGGGGGCTTTTTCTATTAAATAATTTTTTTAATTCTTCGAATTCAACAACAATTCCTTAGCTGTTTTTCTCAACCTAACTAACGCTTTTTCTAATTCCTCTTTGCTTTGCCATAAATTCAATAATATTAAACGGGGATTAAAGATGTTTATTTATTTTAATTATTTGCGATGGACTCTCGCCGAAATGTTTTTTGAACGATTTACTAAAACTAAATCCATCGGGAAAGGAACATAAAAGCGCAACATCTAATACCGTTACATTTCCGTTCTTTAGCATCTCCATGGCGTAATTCATTCTTTTATTAATAAGGTATTTGTTTGGGCTCACACCAAAAACGCATTTAAAAAGTCTAAAAAAATGATATTCCGATAAACCTATTTCTTTTGCTATTTCGGCCACATAGTTTGTTTTCAAAAACGAGCTATCCATAATTTCCTTACCACACATAAGCTTATAAAGGATCATTTTTCTGGTTTCTGGTTTAACCGCTTTAATGTTTTGCAGCTGTTTTAAAATAGGAATGTGATCTTTAATTATTCTTTCGGCCAGTTGAAAATAAAACTCGTTTGAAAGAATAGTATTCTCTTTATGAGATAGTATTATCTGCTTTTCATATTTTTCAATAAATTTACCTAAGTGCGTTGTGCTGGATGGATACACATTTTCAAAAAAACTCGATGAGTTTAAAAAAGTATCTATTCTAATATCGTTGTTTAATTGCCCTGGATCTATAAGCCCCGCTGTAACATCACTAATAATAGACGGCGAAACATCAATGCAGATGCCTTTTACCAACGTTTTGCTGTCTACTAAAACTGAACCTTCACTATGGTTATTTGCAAGCAGGTAGTGTCTGTCGCTTACTTCATACCTTTTGCCATTAACAATATATGTTTCTTTTCCTTCAGAAACGTATTTGATCGAAAAACTTCTAAAAGGGTCTGAATTATAAAACTCCTTTAAAAGCGAAACATTTGTTAAGTTTGCGTTTCTTGGCAGAACAGGGTTATTTTCATGTGTAATAAGCATTTACTTAAAGATAGCCCAATTGAGTAAAGGATATTTTGGTTTTTATGTAAAAGGCGTTTAGGCGTGTTCTTCGGTAGTATTTTAAGTTGATTTTTTAAACGGTAAACGAGCGAAACAGGCTGTAGTATTATGTGAGGCAAATAGCAGGAATTGATATGTGGCCTACCTAAAGAGGCTTTACTTTTGCTTTAATGGCTAAGAGCATCCGCGAACATAAAAAATTGAAAGAACGTGACGCCATAACTGCATCACTGGCCGCCAGTCCAAACAGCCATTGGTTAAAAATAGAATCAACAAATTGAGAAGGCGTATTTACATATTAATTTGTTTAGCCGTTTTTTGGATACAAAAAACGAGTGCACAAACCGAACAAAGAATAACCGGCATTGTAACCGACTCTTTAAAAAAACCAATTGAAGGAGCAATTATTAGTTTACTTAATGCTGCAAACAACAATCTTGTTAAAACTACATTTAGCGAAAGTAATGGCTCGTTTGATTTTCAAACAAACAAATCAGATACCTTTAATTTACTTGTAAGCGCCAGCGGTTTTTCAAATACGCTTCTACAAAAAACAATTGCTGGCCAAAATGAAATAATAATTATTCTAAAAAACGTTTCTCAAAATTTAAAAGAGGTAGCCGTTGTTGCCAAACAAAATTTTATTGAAAGAAAGATAGACCGAACAGTTATAAATCCCGATGCGCAGATATCTTCGGCAGGAACAAACGCCTTCGATCTGTTAACAAAAGCGCCCGGTGTAATGGTAGGTCAAAATGGCGAAATTAAAATGAAAGGTAAAGCGGGTGTTATTGTTTATGTGGATGACAAGCCAACTTATTTGTCGGGAACCGAGTTAGAGAATTTTTTACGCTCATTGCCATCAAGCACCATCAAACAGATTGAATTGATAACCAATCCACCTGCAAAATACGAAGCTGCCGGTAATGCGGGTATAATTAATTTCAGAACAAAAAAGACCCGGCTGCAGGGTCTTAATGGAAATGTTAGTTTAAATTATGCACAAGGCCGTTACGCCAGAACTAATAATAATGTAAATTTAAATTATAGTAATAAAAAGATCGCCATTTACTCCAGTTTTGGCGGGGCTGTGCTGAACCATTACCAGGACCTTACTATTAACCGGTTGTATAAAAATGAGGACCTCACAACAAAATCGATCTTTACACAGAACACCTATTTAAAAATGGGAACGCAGACTTACAACACAAGATGCGCTTTGGATTATTACATAAGCAACAAAACCACTTTAGGGTTGTCGGCTAAAGGAATGTATAGTCCAACACAAACCAGTAAATATAATTATGCATTTTTTTTAAATTCGGATAATAGTTTAAATAATAATGTAATTGCCGATAATAAAGATAAAAATGAATTAAAGAACGGAACGTTTAATTTAAACCTACGACATCAGATCGATTCAATAGGTAAAGAAATAACTTTTAACGCCGATCATATACGCTATAATGTAGATCTTAAGCAAAATTTCAAAAACGATGTTGTTATTCCTGACGGTACATATATATACAGCGATTTGCAAAGTGGGAATTTATCATCCAACATTAACATCTACGCAGTTAAGGCAGACTATACAAATCCACTAAAAAATAATGCAAGTTTTGATCTCGGAATAAAATCAGCGTATACAGAAACTAATAATGATGCGCAGTATAACCTTACGCAAAATGGAATAACGGCAGCAAATTATAGTTTAACCAATACATTTTTATATAACGAATTAATAAATGCCGCTTACGTTAACTTCACAAAATCAATCTCACGGTTAGATATTCAGGCGGGCTTACGTTTTGAGGCAACAAATTTATTTGCTAAACAATTAGGTAACCCATTACGCGAAAGTTCATCCTTTAACCGCGAGTATAATAACCTGTTCCCGACAATTTATTTTTCTTATAAGCTGGACACGTCAGGAAATCATATTTTAAGTTTAGATTATGGTAAGCGCATTGACAGGCCTTTTTATAAAGACCTTAATCCATTTGTAAGCCCACTCGACAAATACACTTATTATGCAGGCAATCCTTATTTATCACCTTCAATAGCACATAATGTAAATTTAACCTATGGCTATAAAAGTTTGTTCGCAGTTACTTTAACCTACAATAATGTTGCCGATCAAACCCGGGAAACCATTGAGATAAATAATGGCATTTATTATAGCCGACCCGGAAATATTGGTAGCACCGTGCAGTATAACATAACGTTTCAGGGATCACTACCGTTGAGCAAGTGGCTAACAACAAATTATGTGAGCGAAGTCTCTTATGCAGAATATAAAAGCAAATTGTATACAGAACAATTAAATTCCACCGGCACATACTTTTATATTAACCTAAATAATACCGCTTCGTTAAAAAACGGATGGGCATTAGAACTGAGCGGCGAGTATATTACAGATCTTACAGAAACCCAATTTGTTATTGGTGATTTTGGCCACGCAACTTTTGGTATTCAAAAAAAGATCTTAAAAGATAAAGGCGTAGTAAAATGTAGTTTGAGCGATATATTATTTACTAACCGTATCAGGGGCACTATCAATAATCTCCAATTAACGGATGCGGGCTGGTACAGTATACGCGACACGAGAGTTGCTTCAATAACATTTGTTTACCGTTTTGGAAAAAACACAAATAAAAAACCAAAATATAATTCAACAAGTGTTGAGAGCGAAGTTAAACGTATCAAATAAAAATTATATAGACATAATATGAAAACAAAAACAATCATAAGTATAATGGCAATTATTTGCTTTAGTCAACTAACTTTTAAAAGTGTTGCTCAGGGCTTATGCGGCCAGCAGATAGTTACAGAACGCTACCTGAAGGCGCATCCAGAGCTTGTAAACTCCGGGTTTTCGCAAAATGATAATGAAGTAATGCCTTTGAATAAATTAAACAACGAACAAAATGTAAGTGCAGCGCCTCAGTATACAATACCGGTGGTGTTTCATATTTTACACATTGGTGGTGTCGAAAATATTTCTGACGCGCAAGTGCAAAGTCAAATAGCAATTCTTAATCGCGATTATCAAAAGCTGAATGCCGATACAACGCTCATCGTTCCAAGTTTTACAAATAACATTGCTAATGTTGGCGTAGCTTTTAAATTGGCTACAATAGACCCCAATGGTAATTGCACGAATGGAATTATAAGACATTATGATGTTAACACCACTTGGGATAGCAATAATTTTAGTTTATTTGCTTATACCTGGCCGCGCGATAAATACCTGAACATTTATGTTGTAAAAAAAATAATTGGTTTGGATGGCGCTTATGCATTTTTGCCCGGCACCCCGGTTCCGGCAAGTGCTGATGTTGTTGTTTGTATGCATAATTATGTTGGTAATATTGGTACAACCGGCGGAGTAGATTATAGGGTTTTAACGCACGAAGTAGGGCATTTTTTTAATCTACAGCATGTGTGGGGAACCACTAATAGTCCCGGTGTGGCCTGCGGTAACGATGCGGTTGCCGATACGCCCATTACAAAAGGATTTACAACTTGCTCAATAAACAATGCGGCAATTTGTACGCCAAGCGTGCAGGAAAATGTTCAAAATTATATGGATTACGCGCCCTGTAAATTAATGTTTACGAATGGACAAAAAGCCCGTATGCTAACTTGTTTAACCGGTACAATTAATAATAGACAAAATCTTTATTCTGCAACAAATTTATCTTTAACCGGTGTTACAACATCAACTACAAATTGCATTCCGCTAGTTGAAACCAGTGCGGCTTCAAAAACTATCTGTACCGGTAAAACTACGATCGTAAATTCTTACACCTCTAACGCTAATCCTACCAGTTATCAATGGTCGGCAAGCAATGGTGCAGTTCTTTCATCATCCACTGCGGCAAGTACATCGGTAACCTTGGTAAATCCTGGGCCTTCAACATTGGTGTGTGTAGCTTCAAATACAAATGGCAGCAGCTCGAGCACAATTGTTTTAACAGCCAATTCCAATACAGTTTTAAGTTTAAATACCTATTCAGAAAGCTTTGAGCAAACAACAGTCCCATCTAATTGGCAAATTCAAAACATTACCTCGTCATCTGCGCAATGGGCGTTAACCAATACTTGCGCTTCAGAAGGAAATCAAAGTATGTTTGTGGATGGCGACAATGCGACACCCGGCTCTCTATTTTTATTAGAAACGCCAGCCTACGATTTTTTAAATAGCCCCGGCGCTGCATTTACGTTTAAATATGCCTACGCACGAAAAAATGCTGCTTTTACAGATGTTTTTAAAGTACAGGCCAGTAAAGATTGTGGTGGCACGTGGACAGATATATACACACCTAACATGAGCGGTTTTGCGGCTGCCTCCGGAGGTATTAATTCAAATCTTTTTGTGCCAACAAATACACAATGGGCGTTGTATGATGTTACGCAACACCCAAATTTTTTAAACTTTTTATCGGAAAGTAATGTTAAGATCCGTTTTTATTTTAGAGAAGATACCGTTAATGGTTTTGGAAACAGACTTTACGTTGACGAAATTAATTACAATTCAACAGTTGGATTAAAAACTTATACAAATACTTCTGAATTAAAGATCTACCCTAATCCTGCTGGTGATCTTTTTACTGTGGAATTGAATACTAGTTCTAATAAAACAATTAATATTTTTGACATGATGGGTCGACTAGTACTTAGTGAACAAACAAGTGAAATGAAAAAACAAATTGAAATTAAGAATTTGGATAAAGGTGTTTATTTCTTACAAATTAATTGCGCTGATAAAAGATACGTATCAAAATTAATTAAGCAGTAAAATAGGTTGAAGTACTAAAAGCAAAAAACCTCCTGCATTTTTGCAGGAGGTTTTTTAATTTATGACTAAAGTAAATTTCTAATTCTTCGAATTCAACAGCAACTCCTTCGCTGTTTTAATAGCTACTGCGTTATATTTTTTCTCAACGTAACTAAGCACTTTTTCTAAAACTTCTTTGCTTTGGTTGTCTAACAAATTTATTTCTTTGGCAAATACTTCGTTCACCGCAAGATCTTTAATGGCTTTTTTTTAAGTACAAAAAAATATTACTATATTTATTAAAACTTTAAAAAATATAAAATGAAAAAACGCATAATAATTTTTGGAATCTTTATGGCTTTGACAGCAATCGGTATGTCTCAAACTGTTTGGAACGGTTCTAACACAACCGGCAATGCATATAGGTCAGGTAACGTTGGTATTGGAACAACAACAAGTCCTACAAAGGCGCTGGAAATTAAAACAGCAACCGCAAACGACGGTATTTTAATTACACAAACATCATCTGGCCACAGTACATTTAGGTTAGATAATACATCAACCGCAGGTCATAAATATGGTTTTTGTTCATCAGGGAATGGAAGCCAAGAAGGCTCTGGACATTTTATATTATATGATTATACTGATAATAGATATAATTTATTTATTAGTGGTGGTGGATTTGGGCAACCAACTGCTGGATTTATGGGTATTGGGACAATTGCGCCAACAGCAAAATTAGATATAAGGTCAACTGACGTGACGCCATTTTCTATTTCAGATGGATCGGGTGGCACTTATGAATACAGATTAAAACAATCTTCTGGTAATGTTGGTTCGTGGATACTTAATAATAGTAAATCTTATGGTTTTGGTGAAGATAATTCAGGTGTTGGACACATTTGGAGTAACGTAAACCAATCATATAAATTAATAAATTTTAAGTCAATAGGAACTAATTTGGATATAGCACAGGTTTGGATCGGGAATACAACGCCGAATAGCCCTCATAACGATTTTATGTTTGCTGTTGCAGGAAAGATGGTAGCTCAGTCTTGCTATATTACTGCTTCAACTGCATGGGCTGATTATGTTTTTGCTCCTGAGTATAAATTAAAAAGTTTAGAAAACTTGGAAGATTACATAAAAGAAAATAAACATTTGCCAAATATACCAAGTGCCAAAGAAATTGAAGCGAATGGCATAAATATGGGAGAAATGAGTAAAATTCAAATGGAGAAGATAGAAGAATTAACGCTTTATATTATTGAATTAAAAAAAGAGATCGAAGCAATTAAAAAAGAAATTAAAAATTAAATAATATGATAAATAAACTCGTTATATCTAGAACGGCTTTGTTTATTATTTCTTTTTTAATAAGTTATGATATTACAAGTCAAACATCATCACCGTTTACTTCTCCTCCTGTAAATTTTTCAGGAAGTTACTCTTCGGGAACGCAAAACAATAATGCATGCAATGCTACTTTAAATACAGGAAACATTAGCAATGCTGCAAATTATACTATTAAAGCGCAGCATTATATTAGTATGCAACCCGGCAGCTCTATGACAAATTTTTCCACTGGATCTTTTGCTGCTTATATTGAATCTTCTCCAATAGAAGTTGTATCCTATCATGCAAGTGGTTTTAATAATATTCCACTGTATGATAAATTCGAACTTGGATTAAAATTACCTCAAGGCCTTACGGACAGTATAAATAAGTTTTTTGGAGACACAAATTATGTAGGGACAACTAAGTATTCATGCATTAATGGTTATGGAAATGCCTTTAAGGAAAATTACATTAACCCTTATGATCCTGAAAAAATCAGCGTGGAAGCCACTTTTTCTTTTCCGGGAAAGTCACCACAAACCATATATGGGTTTTATTATAGAGAGTATTCGTATGCATTTGCTAACGGCAGCACTGTGAGTTATCTGAATACAAACTGGGTAGAAAATACAAATCTGCAATACCATTGGCGGGTGCGCTTTGCTCCAAGGTATATTGGAACCTATACAGTAACCTGGAAAATTAAAACAAATAATGGTATTCTTAGATATGAAGATAACGTTGGGCAGACCTTTAGTACCATAACTTCGAACAGCAAAGGTTTTTTGAAACTGGGGGTTAACGGAAAATTTTTAGTTACGCAACCAGACCCATCTCAGCCTCAAAAAACAATTTTACCTATTGGTATTGTTGAAGGAGTGCCTCAGGAAGGAATATCTGTTGATAATCCGGTTGGACTTGAGGAAGATAATATTCCAGTGGGTGATGCTCAAGCATGGGGATCTAATTGGTTTAACTTTGCCTACCCATCCCGTTTTTATAAACATCGTAAAAAAATAAGAGAACAGATAGCCAACCAGGGTGCTAACTTCGTACGAATTTGGAATAATTATTATGGTTATGATTTTGAATGGGAAAAGGCAGGCGTGTATGACGCAGACCCTAAAAAACCACTTGGAGGCGGAATTCTAAACACTGCCAATCCACCGGCTCAAAATTATAAAGGAGTCAACCGTCAAGCTATTTTGTGGGAGTTTGATAGTTTAGTAGAAATGGCAAAAAACAAAAATTTGTACATACAATGGGTACTTGATGATAAAGAAAATGGATTTATTGCTGTTCCAGAATCAGGAGGAACCAATACCTGGGATACAAAAAATCCTTACCGTGATATACTAATTACTGCTCGGGATCCAAGTTCAATTAAACAGTATTTTACAGATCCAAATGCTAAAAAAATGGCCAAAAAAAAATTGCGCTACATGATAGCCCGTTACGGCTATGCAACAAGTATTGCAGCCTTCGAAATGTTTAATGAATTTCATTTTCTTAATGATCAAATTGTAGGAGCGAGCGCCTTGAACACTTATTTTAAGCCTTGGTTAGCCGAGATGATAGATTACATAAAAAACCCGGCAACTTTAAATCATAGAGATCATTTATACACAGCATCCTATGAAGCCAAGTACCCAACAAATTGTAACCCTTGTATATTTGATACAAGTTTAGCAGGGAACAATGTTGGTAGCATACCGGATTTAGATTTTTTTAGTACTCATCCATATAATTATAACACTCAACCAACATTTAGCGCCGCATATGGTAATACTAATTTATTTAGGACTTATTACAGTAAACCTTGCCAGGCTGGTGAAATGGGTCTTTTAGCAGATTGGGGATGTATAGGTTCGCTAAAAATGCCAGAATTTAAGCGAAACTTCCCTGAATTTATGGCTCCTACTTTTCACACATTATTATGGTCAACTACATTTATTGGCGGTGTAACTTCTGGATTAGAAATGTGGGGACGCATGGGTTTAAAAATTGACCCAACTTCACAATCATATCATAATTGTGGTGATGGTTTTATACAGCATTTTAAGCCACTTCAGGCTTTTATAAAAGATATAGATTTTGACGCAGGTAATTATGTTCCGAGACATTTAGACATGGAGCAAATGGGAGCAAAATTGGAAGCTTTTTATCTTATTGATAATAATGGTTACCAGGCCGATCATATTGTTGGATATGTTCGTAATAAGACTTTTTGGTGGACAAACTTTAATGATCCTAGTAGTGGTTTGCCATATTATAATACTATTTATCCAAATCAACTTAAAAATGAATATGACAGTTTATACCTAACCGTCCCTCCAGGGTCAGGTTGTCCTAACCCTCCGGTCTCACCATTAAATCTTACCGCAGGACAAGATGCAAAACCTATAATATCAGGATGGTTAGGCGCTCTACATATTTACGGCCTAAAAAATAACACATTTTACACTGTTGACTGGTATGATACGTACAAGGAAAATACACTTATATCCTCATCTAATGTTTTGTTAGGTAGTTCTGGACCTTTAGTTGTTATTCCACCAAATTTTACTGGTTGTACCGGTCAAGAATATGGCTTTAAAATACATCCATTTGGGCAGGCCAGGATGGCTTCTTCAACAAACTCTTTATTGTCAATTGCTGAAAGTGAAATGCAAATCGCAGGTAATGATATCATGATCTATCCAAATCCAGCATCTGATAAAGTATTTATTAAATACGATGCGGAGGTATTTAAAGATGTAACACTTGCATTATACGATTTAAGTGGACGATTAATTTTAAAACAAAATAGCACTAAAGAATTAAGCACTGCTAATTTGGAAAACGGGGCTTACCTAGTTAAATTTTCAAGCGATAATTTTTTTAAGACATTTAAAATAAATGTTATGCATTAAGATTGGAATACAAATAAACAAAAAAACCTCCTGCATTTTTGCAGGAGGTTTTTTTAATTTATGACTAAAGTAAATTTCTAATTCTTCGAATTCAACAGCAACTCTTTAGCTGTTTTAATAGCTACGGCGTTGTATTTTTTCTCAACGTAACTAAGCACTTTTTCTAAAACTTCTTTGCTTTGGTTGTCTAACAAATTTATTTCTTTGGCAAATACTTCGTTCACCGCAAGATCTTTAATGGCCTTCACTTGTTTAGGCACTTCGCCAAAAGCAAGTTCAATTCTGCGTTCTTTGTGTAACCACTTGAATTGTTCCGTTTTATTTTTGATGATCTGTTCGCATTTATCAATTTCGCCTTTGCGTAATTCCAAATTGGCTTCGGCTTGCGCTTTTAAAGAATTAATATCAATATAACGCACCAGTTTATCTTTTGCAACAACTTCTTCTACATTGGCAGGTAACGCAAGATCGATAATTACTTTTTTTGAACTTTCTGTTCCATTCAATTTATCAAAAATGGCTTTGGTAATTAACGGTTCGCTGCTTGACGTACAAACGATCAACACATCAAAGCCTTCTTTAAAATCCTTTAATTTAGAAAACTCAAAAGCTTTGCCTTTTAAAATGGCGGCCAGTTTTTCAGCATTTGCCAATGAACGGTTAAACACCGTAAAATTTGCAAACTTATGTTTTTGTAAATAATTAGCAAGCACCGTGTTTGTTTCGCCACTACCTACAAATAAAATGCGCGCATCGTTCTTTATGCCTAAATTTCTTAATTGCCTGTATGCAAGCGATGCCACAGAAACAGGATTCTTTGCAATATCTGTATTGGTGTAAATATCTTTTGCCGTTTCAATGGTTTGTTTGGTTAACAAGCGAATAAAATCGCCGGTTAAGCCTAACATGTTACAAAAATCGTAAGCTTTTCTAACCTGCGTAATAATTTCGCGTTCGCCAACTACCATCGAATCTAAAGAAGAGGCAACTTTTAAAAGGTGTTCAACAGCTTCATCACCGGAATAGAACTCAGCGCTATCTGATAATTCATTGGCTTCAACATTATTTAAACGGCTATTTAAAAAGAGCACTAATTCTTTTATAAAAACCTTGTTTAATTCCTGTTGCGAGGTAATAAATAGCTCAACACGGTTACAGGTACTTAAGAACAAAAACTCGTCAAAGCCAAAATTTAACTTTACAGCTCCTAAAACGGTTGTTTGTTCCTCCTGGTTCAAATGTAATTTCCCGATCAGATCGAACGGCAAATTTTTGTGAGTAAAAGCTATTATTTTAAAAGAATCCAATTATACCGCAAAGATGGTATATAAATGGCTTTTATTTGTCATAAAACTGTCATTTATCAGCCATTGCGGATGATAATTATCATATTTAATCGTCTGTAGGATCAGGCGCTGTTGTAGGTTTTGCTTTTTTAGGCTTTATTTTGCTTGGCCATAAAACGTTAATAAGCTCATTATGAACAGAGATCATACTTTTGCTCATGCCGTTTATAATGGTAACGTTCTCGTTAGATGCGTTTTTCCAGGTCCTTTTTACTTCTTCATAAGTACCATCACTTAATAAAATGTAAAATTTAGTCAGTTTTCCCTTTATTACTTCTGCTTTTCCGTTATTGCAAACGGCTTTTGCTCCCTGACGATTGGTGATAATAACATCCTCGTAAACACCGTCCTTAACATCGTCTGCGCCCCTGTCCTCAAACTTGGCGGCCCATTTGTTGTAGCAGTTTAACTCTATGGTTTTGTCCTGCGAAAAAGAAGTTAACGTGAAGAAAAGCGATGTAACAAGTAGTAAATTTTTCATTTTTGGGATAATATTTAATCAAACCTACAAAAAAAATTAAAAACTCAAAAATTAATCTTCTATATAAGTAATTAAATGTTGTGTATTAACTCATCAAACCCCACTTTATGTTTAAATCCCAGTTGCGTTACAACAAAATCATAGTATAAAATTAAAGCGCAGTCCCATTAATTAGTTAACTATAATTTTTTTAGTTGCTAGTGTTGCAGAACCACTTTTTATATTTAAAAAATAAATTCCCTTGGCAAGAGCAGGTAAAATAACTTCTTTTTTTATTGAAAGATCATCTGTTTCAAAGGTATTATTCAGTACTTCGTGCCCTGAAAGATCCATGAGCGAATAGTTAATGTCCTTTATTTTTTCCTTAAGGTTTAGCGTAATTTCCAGGGTTTCTACGGTCGGATTTGGGTAAACGCTAACATCCAGCAAATTTGAAGTATTTTCTTTGATGCCAACACCTTGATTGGTAAAATTAAAAGTGCCAAACTTAACAATATTATTATTCTCATTTGATTCTGACACATTATCACCGTAATCAATAAAAACTATAAGGTTGTATACCGCCGTAGGCAGCGCATCTGGTGCCAATTGCGCAGTAAAATTAACTGTAGCAAAAGCGTTTGCAACAGCGCCCGATGCAACAACATAATCAAGCATGTAGTCGCCGGCATCAATTGTTAAGTCTGTTGAAGCGATGTAAGCAATTGTAAATGTTGTGCTGGTGTTGCCGCCAACATTAAAAAAATCCCAGGTCAAGCTTAAATCGTTTGTTTGTTGCGCCCAATTGTAGCTAAAGCTAACACCAGTTTTAAGGTCCGGTGCCTGAGCTTTTACGACATTACAAAGTGCTATTGCAAAAATTAAGATAAATAGTTTTTTCATGATAGTTGGTTTTAAAACAAAGGTCTAAAAAAGTAAGGAGTTGATTTATACCGAATTGTAAATTAAGAAAGCCGAATTGTAAAGGATGAAAGATGTTTTTATAGGTAAAAAGCAACTTATTTGTTAAAATTAAACAAGAAAATTTAAGTTCTTACTATAAGAAAATTGGTTAACTTGCATATATGTTGGTGAAAACATTTGGGTATGCGGTGCAAGGCATAAGTGCTACCAAAGTTACGGTTGAGGTTAGTATGGGAACGGGAATCAATTTTTATCTGGTAGGATTGCCCGATAGCGCGGTAAAAGAAAGCCATCACCGCATTCATACAGCATTAAAACAGAATGGTTGCAAAATTCCGGGGAAACAGATCACCGTTAATATGGCACCTGCGGATATCCGCAAAGAAGGCTCCGCCTACGATCTAACTATTGCGGTGGGGATTCTTGCTTCAAGCGAACAGATAACTTCAGATACTATTACAGATTATGTGATAATGGGAGAATTGGCTCTGGATGGTGAGATAAGGCCCATAAGAGGAGCTTTACCAATTGCTATACAAGCACAAAAGGAAGGCTTTAAAGGCATCATATTGCCTGAAATAAACGCCACTGAAGCTGCCGTTGTTGACGGTTTGGAGGTATTGTATGCTAATAACATTAAACAGGTTATTGAATTTTTTAATAACGGTGAGGCCTTGCCAAAAGCAAAAATAGACCTTAACACTGCATTTTTAAATCAGCTAGAAAATATTGAATTTGATTTTTCGGATGTTAAAGGACAAGAAAATATTAAACGTGCCTTAGAAATTGCTGCTGCAGGCGGGCACAATGCTATTTTAATTGGTCCGCCGGGCGCCGGTAAAACCATGTTAAGTAAACGCTTGCCTAGTATTTTGCCCCCACTTACGGTGCATGAAGCATTAGAAACCACAAAGATCCATAGCGTTGCTGGCAAAACCGGTAAAGGAGGAAAGGGTCTTGTAACGCAACGCCCCTTTAGAAGCCCTCATCATACTATTTCTGATGTTGCTTTGGTTGGCGGAGGCAATAACCCACAACCAGGCGAAATTAGTTTAGCGCACAACGGCGTTTTATTCTTAGATGAATTACCCGAATTTAAAAGAACAGTGCTTGAGGTAATGCGCCAACCGTTAGAAGACCGAGTTGTAAATATCAGTCGCGCAAAATTCTCTGTCGATTATCCGGCAAGTTTCATGTTAATTGCAAGTATGAATCCTTGTCCATGTGGTTATTACAATCATCCTGAAAAAGAATGTGTGTGCGCACCGGGCATCGTTCAAAAATATTTAAACAAGATCAGCGGCCCTTTATTAGATAGAATAGACCTTCACATCGAAGTAACACCCGTACCATTTAGCGAACTGAGCAAACAAACCAATACAGAATCAAGTAAAGCAATTCGCGATCGTGTAATACAGGCAAGATTGATACAAAGCGAGAGGTTTAATGAAGATGAAAATGTGCATTGCAACGCGCAAATGCGTACCAAAGATCTAAAAACCTATTGTGAATTGAACGAAACAGGAAATACACTTTTAAAAAACGCGATGGAGCGCTTAGGATTAAGTGCAAGGGCCTACGATAGAATTTTAAAAGTAGCGCGTACCATTGCCGATCTTGATAACTCAAAGAGTATAGAAACTAACCATATTGCAGAAGCTATTCAATACCGGAGTTTAGACCGTGATGGTTGGGCTGGGTAATATTATATTTGAAAATAAATTTAAGACATATTTATTTTGCTTTACTTTTTTTGCCTTTATTTTTTAAGGCAGAAACAGATCCTAAATTATTTTTAGAAAAATTCAATAAGGCCGATCTTAAAAATAAAGTGCGTCTGGTTGCTTCTGTGCCTTTTTCAGAGATAAAGGATATATACCCACAGATAAAAGATACTTTAGATAAAGTAAAAAGTTTGGTTTACATGCGTTCGCAAAGCAAAGAAGCAAAATTCTTATTAGATAAAATAGAAGCAGATATTGAACTAAACAAGCAAAATTACACCAAAGCTATTTTTATTTTAGAAAATAGTTTACGTAACCACGCTTCAAATGTAAATGATTCGTTGAGGTGTTATTCAATGCTTAAAAATGCTTTTGTAAAGATCCGCGACATTAATAAAGCTTTTGAGATACATCATTTGATGGAAAACAAATGGGATAGAAAGAATGATAGTATTAAAATAGACTACGGCCACCAAAAAAGTACTTTATATAATATGCTTGGTTTAACGGAGCAGGCAATTAACGAGAGACGGATTGAAGGAAAAAAATATATTTCCAGGAATGATACCGATGGTTTTGCAAATCTATACAATGATATTGGCGTTTTTTATAACGCTAAGAAAAAATCGGATAGTGCCCAGGTTTATTTTTTAAAAGCAAAAAATCTTTTACTTCAAAAAAAAGTAAGTAAGGAAAAAGAAACCTTTTATAAATTTTTCCTGGCTTTAATAGATGGTAATTTAGCACTGAGCTATTTTAACGAAGGCGACGTAACGGCGGCTATACCTCTTTTAAAGGTTGACGTTTATTATAGTTTAAAAGTTCAGAATTACGAGAGCGCGTTCAACAGCTACAACCTTCTTACAAAATGTTATGTGAATTTAAAACAAAAACAACTTGCAAAAAACTATTTAGATTCTGCTCAAAATCTTCTTAATGAAAAAGTAACCGGTATTGGACCAAAATTAAGATTGTTGCTCACTTGTGCCAGTTATTATAATTCGGTAAAAGATTTTTACAAGTCAAACGAGTGTTATCAGCAATACGTTACCATAAACGATAGTTTCCAGCTAATGGAAAAAGAACGTCAGATCCACAATCAAGGCGTGGCTATAAGTATTGAAAAATCGGAAATTGAAATGAATGAAAAAGACCGATTGATAGAACAAAATAGATTTGAAGAGGCAAAACAAAGAACCTTTAGAGCCTATTTATTAGCAGGTATTTTTGTTTTGCTTACGATTGTCATTTTTCTAACACTAAACAACCGTAATTCTAAAAAACGTGAGGCACAATTATCATTAAAGAATAAACAGATCAGTTCACAGAACCATTTAATTGAGCAATCGTTAAAAGAAAAAGAAGCTCTGATAAAAGAGATCCATCACCGTGTAAAAAACAACCTACAGATCATTTCGAGTATGTTAAGTTTGCAACTTGGCAAAGTAGAAGATGAGAACACAGAAACGATCTTAAAAGATGCGCAACAAAGGATCAATGCTATTTCGTTAACGCATCAAATGTTGTATCAGAAAGATAATATTTCTACAATTAGTTTAGGCGAATATGTTGAGAATTTGGTAGTGCAGATAGAAGCAACGATTTTTTCTAACAACATTTCGTTAACTACTGATATTGCTTTGCGCGAACGTAAAATTAATATTGATACTGCTGTGCCATTGGGTTTAATGATCAATGAAATATTGACCAACGCCTACAAACATGCTTTTTCGGTGGGCACCAAAGGTCAGGTTTCTGTTGCGCTTGCAGATTCAAATAACGGATGTGTTTTAAAGATCAGTGATAATGGTAAAGGCTTGCCCAAAAATTTTGAAAATTTGAATCAAAAATCAATGGGTATGGAATTGATACATATTTTAGCAGAACAACTGGATGCCAAATTAAAGATCGAAAAAACAAATGGCACAACATTTATAATTGAAATGAAATTTTAGAATTAAAAAGTACACACACCTTGAAAGAAGCAAATCAAATATTACTCGACCTTAAGCGCCGCATTTATAAACCAATTTATTTTTTATCAGGCGAAGAAGCTTTTTATATTGACCAGATAAGTGATTATATAGAGAACAATGTTTTAGATGAAGCCGACCGGGAATTCAATCAGAATATTGTTTACGGAAAAGATATTGATTTTGTTAGTATCCTCGGGCTTGCCAAACAATTTCCAATGATGAGTGAATACCAGGTGGTAATTGTTAAGGAAGCTCAGAACATAAAAGAACTAAATAAAAGTGCCGGCGGAGATGATAGTTCTGCTGTTGCAAAAAATAATCCTAATAGTGCTGTTCAGCAATTTGTAAATTATATTGCCAATCCTCAACCAACTACCATTTTGGTTTTTTGTTTTAAATACAAAACAATCGATAAAAGAAGTGCAATGGCTAAAGCCCTTCAAAAGCATGCAGTTTATTTTGAGTCAAACAAGTTATACGACAACCAGGTGCCGGAATGGATAAACAATTATGTAAAAGATACAGGGTATAGTATTGCACCCAAAGCGAGTTTTTTACTTTCTGAATTTTTAGGGAACGATCTTAGTAAAATAGCTAACGAAATAAACAAGCTCGTAATTTCTTTGCCAAAAGGAAAAGAGATAACTGCCGACCTGGTGCAGGACAACATTGGCATAAGTAAAGAGTTTAATGTATTCGAGCTGCAGGATGCTCTGGCGAAAAAAGATATTTTAAAGGCTAACCAGATAGTTAATTATTTTGCATTCAATGAAAAGGAACATCCGGCAGTAATGATTTTAAGCTCGTTGTACGGTTATTTCAGTAAAATTTTAAAGTATCATTTTTTGCCCGACAAAAGTAAATTTGCCGCCGCAGGAGCCTTAGGTGTTAACCCTTATTTTGTGGACGGTTATGCAAAAGCGGCTTTAAATTATAACACAGGAAAATTAAAAAATATTTTCGCTTACTTAAAAGAATGCGATCTAAAAGCTAAAGGGGTAGATAATCCAAGTATTGAAAATGGCGAATTATTAAAAGAGCTCGTTTTTAAGATCCTGCATTAATTACTTTACTTCACAAAAAGTTTCGCTCATTATTATCTTGCCATAATTTTCTTCGTAGTAATCTTTGCACTGTTGATCGGCTTTTTCTTTAGTAGTGCGTTTAGAAAAGGCTTTGAAACTTCCGCCGGGATTTGTGCATTCGCATACATATTCTTTTTTACAGCCGGTAAAACTAATAGCTATTAACGAGATAAGGATGAGATTCTTCATGATTAAATTTGTTATAAAATGAAACGTTTTTAATTAAAGGTTACCTTTTTTAAGTTCTGGTATAAATATTAAAATCTAATAACGTATGAACAGTATAAAATATTGTTCTGGCAAAAGCAAGGCTTTTGTTGGAGCGGGAATTGCATTGCCTAAAAATTTAGCGCTAAAGTTTTTTTTGTTCGTTAGCATTTCAACTTTTCTTTTTAGCTGCGGATCTTCTGCCGAGCGAATGTCGGATAGAGAAGAGAGCGCCAAGGTATCGCAAGAAGTTGCCGATTCAGTCTCCAGCTATATGAAGGGCATTGCCACCGATACCATAAATGGTATCTCACACAACTTTATTCGCACAGCCGATCTTAAGTTTAAAGTAGATAATGTTTTAAACTCAAGTAAAAAAATTGAAGATATAGTTGCAGGTTATGGTGGATACATTTCGTCGAGCGAATTAACGTCAAATAAACATTACACCCAATCTACACAAATTAACAAGGATTCTATTTTAGAGCAAACGCATTACACTACAGTAAATTTTATTACACTTCGTGTGCCCAGCCAAAAACTAGATACTGTTTTAAGACAAATAAGCGATCTGGCTCTATTTATTGATTTTAGAACCCTACGCTCAGATGATGTAAAAATGAAGTTGTTCTCAAATAAATTGGCTGAGAATCGCTACAAGAATTACAAAAATAAACTGGAAACAAAGGCGGATAGAGTTACTTCAAAACAAGCACAGGTTTTAAATACTGAAGAAAATATTTTAGCCAAACAAACTATGGCCGATGAAAAAAGAATTGAATCTTACGACCTGGCCGATCAGGTAAATTACAGCGCAATTAAATTAGAAACCTATCAGGCCCAAACGGTAATAAAACAATTATTAGCAGTGCAAGAACAAGTGGAGCCATATCAGCCTTCATTCTTTAGCAAATTGGGAGATTCTTTTTTAAATGGTTTTCAGATCTTAAAGAACTTCGTTTTATTCCTTACAAATATTTGGGGTTTACTTTTAATTTTTGTAGCGGCAGGTTTTGGTATTAAATGGCTGGTTGTTTACATCAATAGAAAAGTAAATACGGCCGCTTAAGATATAAGCATGCATCTCGGCTGGGCTCGACGTGACAGAAATTGATCTGTTATAATGAGTTCAGTCGAGAAATTACTTTTTAAAAATAAATTTATCTATTTCGTTGTAAATTGAACGCGCTTCTTCATCACTTATTTGCATTCCAAAACGAATGGCTTTGCCTTGCGAAATAAATTCCAAACGCTCGCCGCCTTTTATCCAAAAACTTTGGTTGATATTATCGGCCCAGCTGGTGTCAGTAACATCAATGATCTTAAAATCGTCAACCAGTTCAATACTATATTCTTTTACCTTTCCTTTTTTATTTAGTTCACGTTGGTAATGTATAACACCATTTTGGATCCAGAATTTTTCTTTGCCATTTTTTTTCCAGATAAATGCACGTGCAACCTTAAATTCAAAATAAGCCCAAAACGCCAGGAATATGATCATGAACAATTTTGTTTCCTCGTCATACATCCTAAAATAATTTATAAAAACAATTATTCCGCAAACTGTATATGCAAATAGCCACAAGAACATTATATTTAATTTCTTTTTATCTGTAGTTGGTAAAATTACAATGCTTAATAAATTATCTTTTTTTAAAATGCTTATTCGGTCGCCAATTACTTTCATTTCCTTAAAACTTTCTTTTTCTTAATTATTTGCAAATTTAAGTATCTTTAAATCCATAAACCAACTATGAGCGAATTAAAAAGAAGTTTAAATCTATTTGATACCATTATGATCGTTTCGGGAAGCATGATCGGATCAGGTATATTTATTGTGAGTGCAGATATGATGCGGACCTTAGGCTCACCCTTCTGGGTATTAATGTGCTGGCTCATTAGCGGTGTTATTACATTATTTGCTGCCTTAAGTTATGGCGAGTTGGCAGGCATGATGCCAAAAGCAGGCGGCCAGTTCATATATATACAACGCGCATACGGTAAATTAACCGCTTTTGTATATGGCTGGACGGTTTTTACGGTGATACAAACCGGAGTAATTGCTGCGGTTGCAGTTGCCTTTGCAAGATTTGTTGGCGTTTTTATACCTTTTTTTGACGAACAGCACAAGGTATTGGAGATTGGAAGCTTCTCTATTTCAACTACACAAT
This sequence comes from Bacteroidia bacterium, assembly GCA_016787785.1. Lineage (GTDB taxonomy): Bacteria > Bacteroidota > Bacteroidia > B-17B0 > Aurantibacillaceae > Aurantibacillus. Next base: position 96,879 of record JAEUTO010000005.1, read on the forward strand.
TATTGGGAGTAGGCTCAGTTATTTTTCTTACCTACTTAAACACACTTGGCATAAATAACGGTAAGATCATTCAACGAATTTTTACCAGCGCAAAATTACTGGCCTTATTGGGGCTAATTGGCATAGGTTTTTTTGTTGGATACAAAGCGGGGTATTGGCACAATAATATGCAGTTACCGTTTTCAGGTTCGGGCATGGTTAATGCATCTAAAAGCTCTGATATTAGCGTTGTAACGTTATTAAGCGCTATTGGCGTAGCGTTGATAGGCTCACTCTTTAGCAGCGACGCCTGGAACAACGTAACTTTTATTGCCGGTGAAGTAAAAGAGCCGCAAAAAAATATTCCATTGGGTTTATTAATTGGCGTTTTAATTGTTACCGTATTATATATTTTAGCCAACGTTGCTTATTTTATGTTACTTCCCGCTCTTGGTTCGCCCGAAGGGGCAAATGTTTTTGAAAAAGGAATTGCTTATGCGCAAAATGATAGGGTAGGGACAGCGGCTATGTTCGCTGTTTTTGGAGACGTATCTGCTTACATTATGGCTTTATTAATTATCATTTCAACGTTTGGTTGTAATAATGGTTTAATATTATCCGGTTCGCGCTTATTTCAATCCATGGCTAAAGAAGGATTGTTTTTTAAATCGGCAGCATACATCAATAAAAATCATGTGCCTTCAAAAGCCTTGTGGTTTCAAGCTGTGTGGGCATCCGTTCTGTGCTTGAGTGGTTCTTATGGTTCGTTGTTGGATTATTGCACGTTCTCATCCCTGGTATTTTACATAGTAACTATTTCGGCTTTGTTTTATTTGCGAAAGAAAGAACCCAACACACCTCGTCCTTATAAAGCGCTTGGTTATCCTGTGCTTCCGGCAGCGTATATATTATTAGCTTCTGCTATCTGTATTGATCTCTTAATATTTAAAACCCTCAATACAGGTTTAGGTGTTTTAATTATGTTTCTTGGTATTCCAATTTTTTATATTTTTAAGATGCATAAAAATGGCGAGCAGCTTTCTGAATAATTATTTTGGATTTAATAAACAACAGCGAAATGGTTTATTAGTACTCGCACTAATTAGTTTTATTTTATTTTTGATACGCATTATTTACCCTTACTTTATAAGTCCCGGTAATATTACAATTCAAGATCTTCCACTGATCGAAAGAAAACTTGATAGCTCTTGCGAAAGGTCAAATAAAAATTTCTCAACCAATTTTTCTGAAAATAAAAGTGCAGTAAGCTTATTTGCGTTCGATCCCAATACAGTTTCATTTGATCAATTGTTGCAATTAGGATTTAAAGAAAAGACCGCAAAAACATTTTTAAATTTCAGAGATAAGGGCTTTGTATTTAAACAAAAAAAGGATCTTCAAAAAGTATATGGTGTCTCCGATAATTTGTACGCGCAGTTGGAACCATATATTTTAATTGAAAACAAAGTTGGAGGCGAACAAAAAAATTCAGACAACAAAAACGTTGTTTCAACGCCAATAAAAAGTCAAACAAAAGCAAAGGTTGAATTAAATTCTGCCGATAGCCTTGCATTAATTGATTTGAACGGAGTTGGCCCATCATTTACTAAACGTATTTTAAAATACCGGAGCATGTTAGGTGGGTATACATCTATCGAACAATTAAAAGAAGTGTATGGCTTTACCAACGAGCTTTTCGAAAAAGTAAAACCATTTGTGAACGTAGATGCAAATTCTGTTAAAAAACTTAACCTTAATAAAGATGATTTTAAGGTAATTAATAAACATCCTTACCTGAGTTACGAGTTAACGAAAGCCCTGTTCGACTGGCGTAAAAAGACCGTTATAACCCCTGCCAATTTGAAGGATATTATCAACGATGACGCTGTTTATAATAAACTGCTGCCCTATCTGGTATTTTAGTAAAAATTCGTAAATTTAACTACATTTACAAAACACGATTTTTCTATACTCATGAGCGATAAACAAAGAACCATAAAAGGGCCTGTTTCTATATCGGGCGTAGGTTTGCATACAGGAGCACCTGTTTCAATAACTTTTAATCCTGCACCTGTAAATCACTGGTACAAATTTCAACGTACCGATCTTGATGGTGCGCCAATCATTGAGGCAGATGCTGATCTCGCGGTTGACACGTCAAGAGGTACAACATTAGAAAAGAACGGTGCAAAAGTGCATACAACCGAGCACGTATTAGCCGCTTTAATGGGCTTAGCTATTGATAATTGTTTGATACAGGTTACCGGCCCCGAAATGCCAATTATGGACGGAAGTTCCTTAAAATTTATTGAACTTTTAGAAAAAGCAGGAATAGTTGAACAAGATGCAGACCGCGAGTATTTTGAGTTAACAGAGAATTTAACTTTTGAAGATTCCGTTAAAAAAGTTGAAATGTTAGCTGTACCGCAGGATGAATTTCGCGTTACGGTGATGGTGGATTACGGTAGCGAAGTATTAGGAACACAACACGCATCCATGTATAACTTGCGCGAATTTAAATCGCAAATTGCACCATGCAGAACATTTGTTTTTTTACGTGAATTAGAAGCGTTATTAGCACATAACTTAATTAAAGGTGGAGATCTTGATAATGCCATTGTTTTAGTGGATAGCGAATTACCGGAAGAAAAATTAGATCATTTACGCAAAGTATTTAATAAACCAAATGTAGAAGTTAAAGGTCGCGGCGTTTTAAATAATACCAAATTGCATTTTTATAATGAGCCCGCGCGTCATAAATTATTGGATATTGTTGGCGATCTTGCTTTGGTTGGAAAACCAATGAAGATCCATGTTTTAGCAGCACGTCCCGGCCATGCCGGAAATGTTGATTTTGCAAAAAAATTAAAAGCACTTGCTAAAAAACAAAAACAGGAAAAAGATTATCCAAAAATAGACCTGAATGCCGCACCGGTTATGAATATCATGGACATCATGAAGTTATTGCCTCACCGTCAACCCATGTTGCTGGTAGATAAAATTATGGAGATGTCTGAAAACCATGTTATAGGTGTAAAAAATGTTACGTTAAACGAAGAGTTTTTTAAAGGCCACTTTCCGGATAATCCTGTAATGCCTGGTGTTATGCTTATAGAAGCAATGGCGCAATGCGGCGGCGTATTGGTTTTAAAAACAGTACCGGATCCGGAAAACTATTTAACCTATTTCATGAAAATAGACGGTGTTAAATTTAAGAAAATGGTAATTCCCGGCGATACCGTGGTTTTCAGTTTAAATCTTGTAACACCAATTCGCAGAGGTATTTGCCACATGCGCGGAGTTGCTTATGTAAATAACAAACCGGTAATGGAAGCCGAAATGATGGCACAAATAGTAAAAGTAAAAAATATAGAATCTAAAACCCCTGAACCGCAACTTACTTAATTTATGATCTCACCTCTTGCAAACGTAAGTCCTAAAGCTAAAATAGGCAAAAACGTAACTATAGAAGCTTTTGCTACTATTTACGAAGATGTTGAAATTGGTGATGATTGTTATATTCATCCAAACGCGTTAATTTATCCTGATACGATCATTGGTAGCGGTTGTAAAATTTTTCCCGGTGCCGTAATTGGCATTGTTAATCAGGATCTGAAATACAAAGGAGAAAAATCAAATACCGTTATTGGAAAAAATACTACGATAAGAGAATTTGCAACCATTCACAAAGGCACTGCAGATCGTATGACCACTAAAGTTGGCGACAACTGTTTGATCATGTGTTACACACATTTAGGACACGATTGCGCTATTGGTAACAATGTTATTATTGCCAACAATGGTAGTTTAGCCGGACATATTACGGTAGAAGATTTTGTGATCATTGAAGGTGTTGTTGCCGCACAACAGTTTGTAAATATTGGCGCGCATTCATTTATTGCCGGAGCTTCTTTAGTTAGAAAATCTGTTCCACCATATTGCAGAGTTGCGCGCGAGCCGTTACAATTTATTGGTGTAAACACAATTGGTTTGGCACGCAGAGGTTTTGATAAAGAACTTATTAAACAAATAGAAGATATATACCGTATTATTTTTGTGCGCGGCCACAACGTAACCAACGCGTTAGAAATTGTTGAGAACGAAATGCCTGACACGGCAGTGCGAAAACAAATTGTAGATTTTATCCGTAATCAAAAGGATGGCATCGTTAAAGGAATTTAAAATATGCTATCCATTCAACTCAACCACCTCAGTAAAAAATTTAATAAAGAATGGATCTTTAAAGATCTTACTTATACAATTAACGCAGGCGACAAAGTTGTTATATTAGGAGGGAATGGATCGGGTAAATCAACACTACTGCAAGTAATAAGCGGTTTTATTACCGAGAATGAAGGTGAGGTTATTTATAAAAATAACGACAAGATCATTCCTATCGATAAAATAAAAAATTACATTTCTTTTGCTTCTCCCTACATTCATTTGGTTGAAGAATTTACGTTGACTGAGATGATAGATCACACAAAGATCTTTAAACCTTTTGTAAAAGATCTTTCTACAGAACAGATCATTGAATTGTTAGATCTTACCAAAGCCAGAAATAAATTAATAAAACAATTTAGTAGTGGTATGAAACAGCGATTAAAATTAGGCGTCGCTATTTTATGCGATACGCCTTTGTTGTTGTTAGACGAACCTGTTTCAAATCTTGATGCCAAAGCAATTGAATGGTATAAAGCTCTTATAAAAGAGCACTCTCAAAATCGCACGGTTATTGTTGCTTCCAACGCAATACAAGACGAATTTTTTATCTGCGATAAGCAATTGAGCGTGGCCGATTTTAAACCGGCAAAATAAGCTTTTGTATTCCCATCCCGTTTTTTTGCTGTTCATGTAAGTATTTTTACTTTCTGTAACTTTTAGTTTACCTATAACGTCTTTAACTATATCTTTAATACAATTATGGAATTAAAAATAACAAACCTAAGTAAAGTTTATCCGGGAGGATTAAAGGCTTTATCAAATGTAAATTTAGAAATATCAAACGGTATGTTTGGTTTATTGGGGCCAAATGGTGCCGGTAAATCAAGTTTAATGCGTACCATTTCTACTTTGCAGGAACCCAGCGAAGGCACCATTTTTTTAGACGAGCTGGATGTTATAAATAACAAAGAGGAAATGCGTAAAGTACTGGGCTACTTGCCACAGGACTTTGGCTTCTATCCAAAAGTAAGCGCAGATGATATGCTGCATCATTTTGCTATTTTAAAAGGCATTTCAAATAAAGCCGAACGTAAAGAAGTGTGCGATGCGTTGTTGCACCAAACAAATTTATACGAAGTACGTAACCGTTATATTGGTGATTATAGTGGTGGCATGCGTCAGCGTTTTGGTATTGCACAAGCGTTACTGGGTAATCCTAAAGTGGTTATTGTTGATGAGCCAACTGCGGGTTTAGATCCACAGGAAAGAAATCGTTTTCACAATTTATTAAGCGAAGTGGGAGAGAACATCATTGTGATTTTATCTACACATATTGTAGAAGATGTAAGTAACCTCTGTAACAATATGGCGGTAATGAATCTTGGCCAGGTAATGTTTAAGGGAAAAACTACCGAAGCCTTAGATCTGTTAAAGGGCAAAGTATATAAAGTAATCATTAACAAAGAAGAGATCACCGAATATCGCGACAAATATAATGTTATATCTACACGCGTGGCTGAGGGAAAAATTGTGGTACACGTAATGAGCGACTCTTTACCTGATCCAAAATTCGTGGCTATTGAAGGCGACCTGGAAGATGTTTATTTCTCATATATAAAAACAAAATAATTTAATATGTTCAAAGAAATTTTTGTTTACGAATTAAAACAATGGCTAAAAAGGCCGGGCGTTTATATTTATTTTGTGGTTTTTCTTGCCCTTGCATTTTTGCTGGGCGCAGCTATATCGGGCATGTTTAGCGGTGTTAATGCCGACACTAATTCTTATATTAATTCTGCCACAACTATTGCGGGTGTTTTAACCAGCTTTAATAGCGATTATTTATTTGGCTTAATTACACTTTTAATTTGTGTGGCTTTAATGGCGGGCTGTGTGCAAAAAGACTTTCAATACAATTGTTTTTCTTTTTATTTCACAAAACCTATTACCAAATTCAGTTATTTATTTGGCAGGTTCAGCGCTTCTTTTTTATTAACGATTTTTGTTTTAACGGGAATTATTTTCGGGCTACTGATCGCATATCTTTTTGCGAGTAATGATAATGGGCAACTCGGTGAATTTAAATTCATGAATTTTTTTCAGCCATTCGTTTATTTTTTATTGCCAAATACTTTTTTTATTGGCTGCCTGTTTTTTAGTCTGGTAACTTTTACGCGCAACATGACAAGCGGTTATGTTGGCAGCCTTGTGTTTATTGTTATTGCCGGAATCTCAAGAAGTATAATTTCCGATATTGATAATAAAACTGTTGCTTCATTATTGGATCCATTTGGCGCACAAGCTTTATCATCTGTTACAGAATATTGGACGCCCGCTGAGAACAATGTGCGATCGATACCATTTAGTAGTTACATTTTATTTAACCGCTTGTTGTGGATCGGCTTAGGTTTCCTGCTTTTGTTTATAACGTATTACAGATTTAGCTTTAATCAGTTCTTAAACCCTGTAAGTATTTTTAAGCGCAAAACAAAAGAAACTAAGTCACAACCTTCAAAAGCAATTCAATCAATTGGGCATTTGCCAAAAGTAACCCAGATCTTTGATCGTAACCTTGTTATTGAGCAATTATTATTTTTAACCAAATTTGAATTTTTAAAGATCGCTAAGTCTGTGTTCTTTATCATTATTCTCGGAATATCAATTCTTTTAGTTGTGGTTATCTCGCAATTCGCAGGCCTTCTTTACGGCACAGAAACCTATCCGGTAACCTATATGCAAATAGAATTGGCGAGCGGAACGTTCAGTTTTTTTCAAATGATCATGATCATTTTTTATTCGGGCATTCTCATCTGGCGCGAAAAAGATAGTAAGATAGATGAGCTTATAGGTTCCACACCTGTAAAAAGCAGTACTTTATTTATTTCGAAATTCTTTTCATTGCTATTTGTTTCTCTTGTTATAAACCTTGTTTGTGTTTTTACATGTATTTGTATTCAAAGTCTTAATGGGTATACAAAATTTGAGCTTGGCCTGTATCTTACAGATGTTGTACTATTAAGAGTTTTTGGTATTTCTTTATTGGTTGCTTTAGGTCTTTCTCTGCAAGTGTTCTTTAAAAACCGTTACATAGCATTTTTTGTGATGGCATTCATTGTGCTTGGTTTACCTTTAATATTAAGGGCATTGAATTATGACAATGACCTGTACAGGTTTAATATTGCAGGTAATACCATGAAGTATTCAGACATGAACGGCCATGGAAACACATTGCCAAACTTTTTTGTTATGAAGGCCTACTGGATAGGTTTGATGTTAATTATAAGCACATTTGCAATTTCCATTTATCAAAGAGGAAAAGAGCAAACTTTTTCTACCAGATGGAAACAGGCCTTAAAGAGTTTTAAGTTATCCTATAAGCTAACAATTGTATTTGGATTGCTGTGCTTTTTTGGATTTGGCTCCATTATTTATTACAACACTCGTGTATTGAATAAATATAAGACCGAGAAAGAAAAGGAAAAACAACAAGCCGATTTTGAGATCGCTTATAAAAAGTACGAAAAAGAATTACAGCCAAGAGTTGTTGAATCTAACGTAAACGTAGATATTTTTCCGGATGAACTGGGAACAAAAATAAAAGGGTTTTATTATTTGAAGAATAAACATAATAAAGCTTTATCCAAAATATTCATAAATTTTAATTCCGAGATCACTATCAAAGAATTTAAGTTTAATGTAGCGAATAAAAAATTCGTAGACGACAAAGCAAACGGTTTTTATGGTTATGAATTAAACTCGCCATTACCTGCAGGTGATTCTGTAAAGTTTGATTTTGATGTGGAGTATTTCCCTAAAAATTTCATCATGCAAACAGATGAAGAAATGGTTGTTAAGAACGGTTCGTTTTTTAATAGCCGCGTTTTACCAACAATTGGTTATGATCCAAGCTCTGAGCTTTCTGAGAATTCTACAAGAAAAAAATACAAACTTTCGGCTAAGCCACGTATGGCAAGTATTACAGATACTGCTGCGTATGCAAATACTTATATTACGCATGATGCAGATTGGATCCGTTTTCAATGCGTGGTTTCAACAAAAGAAGGGCAAACCGCCATTGCACCGGGTTATTTATTAAAAGACTGGAAAGAAAACGGGCGCCATTATTTTCAATATAAAATGGATTCACCGATCTTGAATTTCTATTCTTTTTTATCTGCCCGCTACGAAATTAAAAGGGATAAATGGATCGACCCATTAAATAAAACAAATACAGTTAATATAGAGATCTACTATACCAAAGGACACGAATACAACATCGAGCGCATGATAAAAGGTATAAAAAAGTCTCTTGATTATTATACTAAGAACTTTAGTCTTTACCAGCATAAGCAAGTTCGTATATTAGAATTCCCGCGTTATCAAACTTTTGCACAATCGTTTCCAAATACGATTCCGTTCTCAGAAGGAATTGGTTTTATTGCAAAGGTTGATGATGCCGATCCAAACAAAGTAGATTACCCCTTTTATGTTACAGCTCATGAGGTAGCACATCAATGGTGGGCACACCAGGTAATTGGCGCCGAGGTTCAGGGTTGTACGGTAATGAGCGAAACAATGAGTCAGTATAGTGCATTAATGGTAATGGAAAAAGAATACGGACAGGCATCAATGAGTAAATTTTTACGCTATGAAATGAATTCGTATTTAAAAGGACGCTCAAGCGAGGGAAAAAAGGAAGTGCCATTATTATTATGCGAGAACCAACAGTACATTCATTACCGTAAGGGAAGTGTAATTATGTATGCATTAAAAGATTATTTAGGGGAAGACACTTTAAATGCTGCACTAAAAAGGTACATTAAAAAAGTGGCTTTCCAGGAAGCGCCTTACACAACCTCTTACGAATTTTATGATTTTATTAAACAAGCAACGCCCGATAGTTTAAAAGAAACTGTAAAAGATATGTTTGAGCGCATTGTTGTTTATGATAACGCTGTTAAAAGTTGGAGTTTCAAAAAAACAAGCGATGGTAAGTTTAAAATTAACGCAAAAATATCTTGTATAAAAACACAAAGCGATAGCTTAGGGAAAGCCAAAGAAGTTGTTCCAAACAATTGGTTTGATATTGCTGTGTTTGCAAAAGGAAAAACAAATGCAAAACAATTAGGTGATGTGGTTTACATTAAGAAACATAAAATAAGCAATAAAGAACAGGAAATAGAATTTATAGTTGATATAGAACCTTTTATGGTTGGTATTGATCCTTACAATAAAATAATTGATAAGGAAACTGTAAATAACATTAAAGATGTTAATGGTAAAGATTCAGGAACAGCAGGTGATCCAATGAGTGGTGTGGTTGTAAAATCCGAATAAGGGCTTTAATCCAACGAAATAAAAAATCCCGGACCATTTTTGATCCGGGATTTTTTTTGTTGAATTAAAGAATAAATTATTTCGCAATAATTAATTTCTCGGTATAAACTTTATTCCCCGAAGTTATTTTTACAAAATAAGTTCCAACAGGTAAAGTAGTTAGATCTAATTTTATTTTCTCTTCTGTTGTAGGGTTATTTTGTGAAGCAACTACTGCACCTAAAATATTAACTACCTCAATTTTTGAATAGTCTGTTGTTGCAGGTTCTACAACAACTACACCATCAGTACTTGGGTTTGGATATAATTTGATTTTTGCATTGATGTCGTGAGAAATTGTTGGTAAACCAACACCTAACGACATTGTTGCTACACCGTTAATTGTTAATGTATCAATACGGAAAGTTCCACCAGTGCCTTCAGCATTCCAAGCATACATTCGAATGTTAAAAGGTGTGAACTGGTTAGCGCAATTTGCAGGAAAAGTAACACCACACATATTATAAGTAGCAAAAGCGGCTGATCCTGTTACGGCATCATCATTCCAGAAAAACGTGTTACCGCCCTGGATAGAGATAGGGATAGGGCTATTAGTAGCAGCAACACTTTGTGGTGTGTATGAAGCAGCAATGTTTGCAGCATAACCATCTTTATTCGTTCTAACTGCCCAGTTACGAACACCTGTACCCGAACGGGTTGATCCAAAAGACATGCTGTTAAGCGTAACAATATAATTTGCCTGAGGAGTAAGCGTAATTTGATAATATTTATTTAGATCGATCGCTCCTGTAAAGGTTGTATTGTTAGCGTTAGTTGCTCCGGTTCCCCAGCCAACAAAAGAAAACACACCATTTGTTGTTGAGCCTGTACCCGTGCCAACTGCTGTAAAAGACCCGGAAGTAATGCCGGTAGCGGTAGGAGGAGTTGTGGGATCCACAGTTATTAATGCAGCAGTACCTTGTACAGCGCTAAAAGGGTAGTACAATGAAAAGCTTTGTGCGTTAACTGCATTAACACCAGCAACAAACAATCCAATCGAAAGTAATTTTTTAATCATGGTAAATAGTTTTTAAATTTATACAAAATTAAGAATTTGTAATTTAATAAGGTTAAATGTATGTTAAATAAAGCCCTTGCATTTTTAATTTGTTTTTTTATCTTAATAATTCCAGCTTTTTCTCAGACTGAAAAGGACGGACTTGTTAAATGGTTAACTTTTAAAGAGGCACAGGAAAAAAATAAACAGGTTCAAAAACCTTTTTTGGTAGATATTTATACAGATTGGTGCGGCTGGTGCAAGCATATGATGAAAACAACGTACTCTAATCCAAATCTGGCGGGCTATATTAATTCTAATTTTTACCCGGTAAAGTTTGATGCCGAAACCAAGGATACTGTAGAGTATAATGGAAAGATCTATAAGCCAACTTCAACGGAGCCAAAGACCCCACACGAACTTGCGATAAAATTTTTAGGCAGTAGTCTTAGTTATCCTTCCACTATGTTCATCACAAATAATTTTGAATATAATTTGTTAACGCAGGGTTTTTTGGAGGATAAAAAAATAGAACCAATTTTAGTTTTTATGGTTGAGAACGCCTGGCGAACGACATCATTTGACGAATTTAACAAACACTTTAATCAGGCTTTTATAGATACCGCTTTTGCAAAAGGGAAAATTAACATATATAACGTTAAAGAATTGGAAGGTCTTCAAAAAAAGAAGCCAAAAAAAGTTTTAATAAACATTGGTACTTCTTTTTGCAATACTTGCAGGGTGATGACAAAAACAAGTTTTGTTGATACAAGCCTTGCCATTTATTTAAATAAGAATTTTTATTTTGTTAATTTTGATGCTGAGTCAAATGATACGGTTTTGTTTAAGAACAATAAATATTATAAGCAATTGGTAAATAATTATCCGCTACATAATTTAGCTTTAAAGCTAACGAATAATAAATTTTCGTTGCCGGCACTTTGTATCTTAGATGAAAAACTTGATCCCATTGATGTTTTAAATTTTTACCAATCGCCCGAAAATTTAAAACCTATTTTATATTTTATTGCCAGTAACACGTATAAAACAAAACCCTGGCCCGATTTTATTAAAGAATTCAGTAAACAACCGGTTAACTTAAATAAAAAATGAAACCTGCTACTATCCATCATTTAAATACTGGTTTAATAATCCTGTCCTGTGTTGTGGCATTTTTTATTCCCTTCGAATTATTTTTATTTTCATATGGAATTTTAGGGCCCCTCCATTACCTTACAGAAATTGGCTGGCTTCACAAAAAAAATTATTTCACCAAGGGAAAATACGATTTTGTTTTTTTAGGAGTTGCCTGCGTTGTTTTGGTTTATTGGAATTATAATCCGCCAAAAAATTATGGATTGACAGCTGATATTATTTTGTTTAGTTTGCTGTCCTGCATTGCTTTTGTATTTATAAAAGACTGGTTATACCGTTTTGTAATTATCGCGCTGGCACTGGTGTTTATTGGGTTCTTAAATAACTCGCCTATGTTCTTTACCTGGGTGGCGGTGTTTTTGCCAACCATTATTCACGTTTTTATTTTTACCTGGGCATTTATGCTTTACGGTGTTTTAAAAGAACGATCGTGGGCCGGATTAATTTCAATTCTTGTTTTAATAGCCTGTTCTATTATCATTATTGTTGTGCAACCTGGTAATTTATTTTACAACGTTAGCGATTACTCTCAAAAAAGTTACACGCAATTTGGAGAGTTAAATTATCGTTTGATCAACTTTTTTAATATGGATCAGTTAACCAACATCAAACAAATTTTTACTACCAATGCAGGTTTTGTAATTATGCGTTTTATTGCATTTGCTTATACCTACCATTACCTTAACTGGTTCTCAAAAACATCGGTAATAAAATGGCATTTAGTGCCAAAAAAGGTGCTAATTGCAACTATAGCAGCCTGGTTAATTTCTATTTCCCTATATATCTATGATTATAATTTAGGATTACAGGTTCTGTTCTTTTTAAGTTTTTTACACGTGTTCTTAGAATTCCCTTTAAACATTGTATCCTTTACGGGTATAGGAAAGGAGCTTGCTTCCTTTGGTAAAAAGACATAATTCGCGTAAAAACCCGCCATTTTCACTAGATAAAACTGTTCTTTCGCTCATTTACTTATGTTAAGATTAGATTGAATCAATTTGGTTTACTATTTTTACATCTCATGAGAATTTATTTTGTTGTTATACTTTGCCTTCTTTCAAGATTGGTTTCTTCTCAGGCTATTGGCGGCATAATTAACACCTATGCATCTGTTACCGGTGTTGCCGGATCAAATATTACAGTTGTATCTGCAGCCGGCTTTGCGGTTGGCGATCAGATCATGATCATTCAAATGCAAGGGGCCTCAGTAATTACTGCTAATAATGCAACTTTTGGAAACATTTCTGCTATGGGCGGCGCGGGAGTTTATGAGTACAAAAATATTACAGCTGTAGCCGGAAATGTTATAACCGTTAATGCTGCTCTTACAAATGCATACAATACTGCAACAGGTTCTACACAAATTGTGCGGATTCCAAAATACTGTTCTGCTACTGTTACAAGCACACTTAGTTGTACTCCCTGGAATGGCACAATTGGTGGGATCTTGGCCTTTGAAGCAGGAACGCTTACGTTAAATTCAGATATTGATGTAAATGCTCGCGGCTTTAGAGGTGGCAACTTTGCAACAAGTGGCTTTTGCTGTAACAATGGCAGTTTTGTTGGCGCATTTAATGTTAACGGTGGTCAAAAAGGTGAAAGTATTTCGAGGTGGATAGTAGGGCAGGACGGTATGAAAGGTAAACAGGCCAACGGTGGTGGCGGATCTAACTGTGGCAATTCGGGCGGCGGCGGCGGCGGCAACTTTGGGGCAGGCGGTTTGGGCGGAAACGAATATAATGGCTGTGGTGCTACCAACGAACGCGGTATTGGAGGGCTAAATTTAGCGCCTTCTTTTGCATCATTGTTTATGGGCGGCGGCGGCGGCGGCGGATTTAGAGATAACGGCCAGGTTGCAACTGCTGGTGGTATCGGTGGCGGTATCGTTTATATAAAAGCAAATCAAATAGTGTGTAATAACAGAATTGTTGCTGCGCGAGGTGGAAGCGTTACTATTACTGCTAACGACGAAGGTTCGGGCGGCGGCGGCGCCGGTGGAACAATTTTTATTGAGTGTAATAATTATGTAGGAAATTTAACGGTTAATACCAGTGGTGGCAGTGGTGGCAGTAATAACAATACTATTTTTCCCGGTAACTGTCATGGCCCGGGTGGCGGCGGCGGTGGCGGACTTTTTGCGTTTAGCGGTGCAGTAATGCCTGGCACCATAACTTATCTTAGCAATGGTGGTGCAGCGGGTTTAGTTCTAAACCCTGCCAGTTCCTGCTTTAATACTACATTTGGTGCAGCTGCAGGAACTGCGGGTTCATCATTAGCTAACTTACCCAGTCCTGCCTTACCCTATAGTGCTTTACCGGTAACTATTGTGGGTAACACTACGCTTTGCAGCGGGCAGCAAACAACATTAACTGCAAGTTCAACAGCAACAACCGTAGTTACATTTACCTGGAATACCGGACCAACAACTGCATCCATTTCTTTGGCTCCGGCGGCAACAACAATTTATACGGTAACGGCATCTAATGTTGCATGTACATCTACACAAACCGTTCAAATTAATGTTAATGCTTCACCAACAATTAATTCATTAACTAACAATGGTCCGGTTTGCTTAGGCACTGCTGTAAATTTTGTAACTAATGCTACAACTGCCGGAATAGCCACCTATTCATGGTCGGGGCCAAATGGTTTTATTTCAAATGTTCAAAGCCCTTCAATACCTAATGCACAACCAACAAACTCTGGAACGTATACAGTTACTGTAACAAATACTTTTCCTACAGGTTCGTGCAGTACAACCAGTACCACAACGGTTGGCATTGTGCCGTCGGGTACAGTAACTGCCACTCCTGGCTTTACATTATGTCAGGGCACAGCTTTAAACCTCGTAGCTAATGCAAATCCTGCCCCAACATCTTATTCATGGACAGGCCCGGGGCCGTTTAATTCAGTTCAACAAAATCCAACAGTAAATAATATTCAACCCGCTAATGCCGGCGTGTATAATGTAACAGCTTACTATACCAGTCCGGTTACAACCCTGGTGTGCACATCAACAGCAACATCAAATGTTCAGGTTGTTGGTACAGCTCCAACAAACGTTACCGCTAATCCAAATAACCTTTGCCAAAATGGTAATACAAGCATAAATACTGTAGCTGCCGGGGCTTTAGGGTTTTCGGTTGTTGGACCCAATAATTTCTCTTCTAATTTAGCAATTGCTCCTATAAATAATATTCAACCGGCCTCTGCGGGAGTTTATTTTGTTACTTCAACCTTTGCGATCGGATCTGTTAGTTGCACAACTTCAGGCTCTGCGCAAGTAAACGTTATTCCTGTAAATCCTGTTATTGTAACACCAACAGTTTCAACCTGCGCTCCAAACAACGCACAGCTTTCAGCCAGTTCAAATGGAGCTAGTGGCTACTCGTGGACAGGGCCAAATAGTTTTACATCAACGGCACAAAACCCTTTGTTATTTTCACCAACCCCTACTGCATCGGGAATTTATATGGTAACAGCCTCATATAATAATGGACAATTAACTTGCTTTAATACAAATAGCGTGCAATTAACGGTGTATCCAAAACTTACTTTTACATTGGATGCTTATAAACAAATGTGTTATAATACGTTGTTAATTGTACCGGGCCCAGCAGGAGGCACCTCTTATACATGGACAAGTTCAACGGGCTTTACATCTAATACGCAAAACTTAACTATTCCCGGCATTCAACCCAACCAATCCGGCACCTATACATTAAATGTTTCATTGGGTCCTTGTACAACAAACCAACACATACAAATAGATGTGCTTACCCCACTTGCATTTACGTTGACGCCACAGAGCAGAACAATTTGTAAAGGCGATAGCATTGCTTTGGTGGCAGGCGCAACAGGTGGTAGCCAAAACTATGCTTATGTTTGGACCCCAGGCTCGTTTTTAGGGTCACCCACAGGAAGCGTACAATATGGTCATCCGTTAGGAACAACAATTTACAATTTGGCAGGTTACGATATTGCTTGTCCAAACTACACCGTTTTCCATACATTTACTGTTCAGGTAAACCAACCACCCCAACCAAACTTACAATTAGAGAAAGAACAAGGCTGCGAACCGTTATGCTTATTCTACAATACAAAAACACAAAATCAGGCAGCAATAACCACTTATGATTTTGGCGGAACAAATGTTATGCAGTCAGATAGCTTTACCTATTGTTTAACAGAACCCGGAACGTACAACTTAAAAATAACTTCTTTAGGTAAGAATGGATGTAAAGGTGTTTATGAATTCCCGGTACCAATAGTAGTTTGGCCAAAACCACGCACCGACTTTAACTGGACGCCCGATGTTATAACAACAAGCAACAACCAGGTTACTTTTAATCCTTTGTCACAATACGGCCCAATAACCAGTATGAACTGGTTGTTCTCAGGAACAGGCATTGATGGTTATGATTCCAGTAACGTAAAGAACCCACAACGTGTTTTTGAAAACGCGGGTAAATTCCCCATTATGTTGATCCAAAGAACTGATAAGGGATGTGTTGACTCATTAATAAAAATAATTGAAGTGATGGAAGATATGAATGTATTTATTCCAAATACCTTTACACCAAATGGTGATGGGTTGAATGATGTATTTAATGTAAAAGGTTTAGGCTTTAAAACCGAAGGCTTTAGTATGGAATTATTCGATCGTTGGGGCCACTCGATGTTCTTTAGTAAGGATGTAACCAAAGGCTGGGACGGCACCGTAAAAGGAATAATGGCGCAGGATGGGGTTTACATTTACAAGATCCGCGCTGTGGGCACAAATGGTGAAGGGCGCAAAGAGTATATTGGCCATGTTACTTTAATGAAATAAGTGACCGCATCTTAAAATAATAACAATCCACTTTTAATTTTTTAACCTTAGCGCTATTTGAATTATGGCGATTAATCATTAACTTTAGCTTATTAAAATAAATTGAGGTTTTTATTATTAATATCCGTTTTTCTATTCTCCTGCAGTAATAATGCAGTGAATTCTGCTGAACCACCAGCAAAAAAAACTATTACCATAACTGAAAGTAAGATCGAGGAACCCAAAAGTTTATGCCATAATGTTGTGGGTGTGCTTAATCCAAAAACAAAGATCAACGAAAATTACGTTTTGGATAAAACCATTTACCAGTTTAAATTGGATACGGTGGCGCAGGTAAAATTTTGGAGAAGTATTATGAACCTGCATCAGGATAGTGCTATTGTAAACTTTGCAGGAAACAGAACTATCATTCAAAAAATAAGTGTAAAAGATTGGAATGCAAGACCCGACTCTTTAAAAAAATTCTATAGAGACAGCGTAAGAGCTGCATATAATGTTGATTCTACGAATAGGGTATTAATTACCACAGGAAAAAAATTCTTTTATGATTTTGATAAAACATCGCAGAATTTCCACAACGGTATTAATTGTTTTGTTGAGAATGGAGTAGACCCGTGGTTTGCGCAAGCTATCTTATTAATTGAGAGCCCTAACAAATTACAAAAATCAAATGCAGGTGCTTATGGCCCTTTTCAGTTAATGAAAGAAGTGGCAAGGTTGTTTGGCTTAAAAGTAAATAAACAAATTGATGAGCGTGCTGATTTTGAAAGAAGCGCCTATGCATCGAGTAGTTTAATTAAAACCATTTGTATACCTAAAGTGCATAAAATGCTCGATTCTTTAAATATTACCGGTTACAATGAGCAGGAATTATGGTTTAGGCTTTTGGTAATGCATGCATACCACGCCGGTGCTTATAATGTGCAAAGCGCTTTATTTACATTTAAACCCCAACAAGGTAATATGGATATTATCTATAATCTTTGGCAGGCACAAACCGCGCGGTTTAAAAACGCTTCTCAAAATTATTCTCAATTGGTTTTAGCGGCCATGCTCGAGATGAACGAAAGAGCTATGATCGCTAAGAACTAATAGCATTTAGCCCAAATAAAATCCTCTATTATTTCATAAAAATGCCGTAATTTTATCTAAATTATTTTATGATAAATTTACCACAGCGCCCCAGAAGAAACCGAAAAAATGCAACTATTAGAGGCTTGGTTCAGGAAAATTCTGTTACTGTAAACGACCTTATATTCCCATTATTTTTAACCGAAGGAAAAAACAAAAGATCAGAGATTTCTTCTATGCCTAATATATACAGGTATAGCAGCGATCTGCTTTTAAAGGAAATAGAAAGTTGTTTAAAATTAGGTTTAAATACCTTTTGTTTGTTTCCGAGCTTAAGCGATAAATTAAAAGATAAAAGGGCAACCGAATCGTTAAACAAAAAAGGACTTTATCAAGTTACGATCAAAGAAATTAAAAAGAGATTTCCTGAAGCGATCATCATGACGGATGTTGCTATGGACCCATACAGCAGCGATGGTCATGATGGTTTTGTAAAGAACGGACAGATACTTAATGATGAGACGCTTGAAATTCTTGCAAAGATGGCAGTGGTGCAAGCAGAAGCCGGGGCTGATATTATAGGGCCGAGTGATATGATGGATGGCAGGGTTGGGTTTATTAGAGAGGCATTAGATGATGCAGGATTTACAGATGTTTCCATTATGAGTTATACGGCAAAATATGCCAGCGCTTTTTATGGGCCGTTTAGAGATGCGCTGGATAGCGCACCAAAATTTGGAGATAAAAAAACATACCAAATGGATCCTGCAAATAGTCGTGAAGCTATTTTAGAAGCTGATCTGGATTTTAACGAAGGTGCCGATTTTTTAATGGTAAAGCCAGCGTTAAGTTATTTGGATGTTATTAAACTTTTGAACGATAATTTTAATTTGCCAATTGCAGCTTACAATGTAAGTGGCGAATATGCAATGGTAAAAGCTGCAGCCGAAAAAAAATGGATAGATGGAGATAAAATAAGGGATGAAATATTATTGAGTATAAAGCGCGCTGGCGCTTCGGTAATACTTACTTATTTTGCAAAAGAGTTTGCCTTGTCAAAAAAATAATATATTTTAGTAAAGCTATATGAGAACACTAAGCGAAATATTATACACCAACAACGTACTTTTTAGTTATTATGGATTTATTGACGGTAAAGTTTTAACGCAGGTTTTAAATATTACCCGTAGTAAACTGGAAAGTAATAAAGAGAATATTGTGGTGATCAAACGTGTATATAACGCCATTAACGAGTGTGTAGAGAATATCATTAAACATAATTTTTTTCCTGAAGATGCTCTTTTGCATTATAAATCGTTGTTATTAGTTTCTATTGGCGACAAGTGTTATTCTATCGATACAATAAATGTTGTTAACGCAAAACAAAAAGATGCCATCATCGAAAAACTTAATTTTTTAAATACTAAAAGTAAAGATGAGTTGCTTAATATTAAATCGCAGATCATCTCAAATAATGAATACTCAGAAGTTTCAACAGCAGGCCTTGGCTTAGTCGATCTTGTTTTAAAAACCAACAATTTCAATTTTCATTTTAAAGAATACAATGATAATTTTTTATTCAGCATAAATTTTAAAATAAATACCAGTAACTAGCATTATGGAAGCATTAGATATAAAAGGAGACGATATTAATCCAAGTATTCATTTAAATCATTTAGAGAATAAATTTTCAATTACCGGCGAGAGTAGACCAGAGAACCCTTTAAAATATTACGACTCTACCTTTAAATGGTTTAATGATTATTTTAATTATATCTATATTTTAAATGATCTTGAAAATTCAAAGATCCAGATCTCAAAAAAATTAACAGTTGATCTTGAATATTTTAATTCTACTTCAGCAAAAGTATTGTTCGATCTTTTTTTACTTTTAAAAACTGTTGGGAAAGAAAAATTTAAAGTTACTTTCGAAATTGATTGGTTCTATCACGCAGAAGATTCGGATATGTTAGACGCCGGTAAAGAAATGGAAACGATGTGTGGCTTAAAATTTAATTACCACTCAAAAAAATAGTCCTGAGGTATCATTTTTATTGGATACTTTTTTTTAGTCTTCTACACTACATAGGAGAATCACAAACTTTCAAGAAAATTGGTGTTGAAGATGGTTTGCCATCTTCTATTATCTACGACATAAAGGTGGATAAATATAACCGTATTTGGATCGCTACTTTTGGTGGCGGCATTGCCTGCTATGATGGTTTGAAATTTAAAGTACTTAATTCTGATAACGGTTTAAATAATGATCTGATACGAAATATTGTTTTAGATGAGGTAAATAATAAGATATATGTTGGCTCACAAGGTGCTTTTGAAGTTATTACCAGAGATTCGATTATTAACCTGAGTAAAGTTTTGAACGATAGTATTAATTCAAATGTTATTTTAACAACCGCTGTTGGCAATACTGTTTACGCATCTACTCAAGACGGCTTAGTTGCAATTGTTGATCAAAAAATTAAAAATATTGAACGAAGAACAATTCCTGTTTGTTTTTTAATTGACGATGACAAGAACTTTTGGTTACCAAGCCGAAACCAGCTTTTTGTGAAGCTTGCCAACGGAACATTTATAGATTTTAAAAAAGACCATAGTCTAAATATTGAAGGAATAGTTGATGTAAAAAAATATAAAAACTTTGTATTACTTGCTACCAAAAATGGATTGTATGTTTTTGACAAATTGAAACTGGTTAAAATAATTAACCGCAAGAACGGTTTGTCCAAAGATTTTGTGAGATGCATGCTTGTTGATAATAATACACTCTGGATAGGCACAAGAACCGGATTAGTGAGCACAAACGACTTAGTTACTTTTACCGAGTACGATCCCAAGAACGGTATTGACGAATGCGAGATCAAATGTATGAATCTTGATAACAATGGTCTGTTATGGCTGGGCACTTTCTCTAACGGTGTTTTTAAAATGATCAAGAGCGACATCATAAAGTACAGCTTTAACGAAGAACCTATAACTTTTGCAAGTGATGCCCAAAAAAATGTTTACGCTTTAACAAAAACAGCAATTAAGAAATTCAATAAAGATTCTAACCACTTTACCAATTACCTTAAATTAACCGGTCAGGAAAATTTAAGACACTTTTGTTTTGATAAGGATGGCGCTATATACATAACGCAGGGCGAGAAAGGCGTGCTAAAATATACGCCTCAAAAGAGAACTTTTTTTGATTACAAGATTCCTAACGCTGATAACCCATCAATGACACTTTTGTGCGATGATGATTTTGTTTGGTTTGGATTTAAACGTGGGTTTTTGCGGTATAATACAAAACTGGATAAAGTTGATACGATATTTGGAAAAACACATGCCAATTATTTTCAGGATATTCTTAAAAAAGATTCTTTGGTATACATAGCTACGGGCGATGGTTTAACCATGTATAATGGAAATAAATTTACCGAGATCTCGCAAAGAACAGTGAAGAATTTTCCGGAGGGAGTTGTAAATAGTATTGAAGCCGATAAATATGATCATATTTGGATAGCGGCCGACAGAGGCTTGTTTTGTTACGAGGGAAAAGAAACCTTTTCAAATTATAGAAAGGATGGTTTTCCAAATAACGAGATCTGGGATATAGCGATCATTGATACTTTTTTATTTGCTGCAACAAACAAAGGCTTGATACAGCTGGCAATAAAACAAAAACATAATAAGAATTGCACTTACCAGGTAATAAACAAACGCAATGGTTTAATTGATTTTGATCTTACCGACAAAGCTATTTTTTCTGATTCAACTTATGTTTGGATCGCCCATGACAAAGGCGCATACCGCTACAAACCAGGTAACCAATTAAAAATGGATATCCCTATTTATATCTCCAATATTTATAACGATTTCGAATCTTTGGCCTTTAGAAAGTCAAAAAATTTCATTAACGATATTGTAGATGTAAACATACCTCTTGAACTCGATCATACCGAGAACGATTTCACAGTAGAATTCAAAGGCATTAACTATAACCTTTTGGATAATGTATTTTATTCTTACAGGTTAATAGGATTAAATGCAAATTGGAGTATTCCTAGCAACGAAATAAAAGCGGTATACACCAATTTAAATCCCGGCAAATATATATTCGAATTATCAGCCTCTGATGGAAGAAATAATTTTGGAGAAGTGATCGCTTACAAAATTTATATTCAACCTCCCTTTTACCAAACCTGGTGGTTCAATACCATTATCGTTCTATTTAGTTTACTCGCCATATACGGTTTAATACAGCTAAGAATAAGGGGAATAAAAGAACAAAACACTGCGCTTGAAACAAAAGTGAATGACCGTACAAAAGAATTGAATTTAAAATCTTCAGAACTTGAGAATTCAAACACGGAGTTGTTACACAAAAGCAAATTAATAAACGAAAGTTTACAATATGCAAAAAAAATACAGGAGAGTATTTTACCATCGCAGGAATACCTGGATAAACAATTTGCCAATGTGGTAAATACGGCTGCGCTTTATGTACCAAAAGATATTGTAAGCGGCGACTTTTACTACACCTACAAAAAGGGAAATTTTAATTATTTTGCATTGGTAGATTGCACAGGGCACGGTGTACCCGGCGCGCTTTTGTCTTTCTCTGTAAACTCCATTCTTCACGGCATAATTGATAATTTAACCGGTTTTAAACAGCCGTCCGCCATCTTAAAAAAATTACTGGAAGGTTTTTCAGAGATATATATCAAAGACCAGGATGTAAAGGAAAGTTTTGCTATATCTTTAATTTGCTACGATACCGAATTAAAAAAAATATATTTTAGCGGTATAAGTCAATCTATTTCAGTTTTAATTGATAGTGATGTAAAAGAAATTAAATATCAAAACTCATTTTTAGTTTTTAATACTAATGAATTTACCGACCAGGAATTCGAAGTCAAAAATGGTGATCGTATCTACTTTTATTCCGATGGATATTACGATCAAAAAAACGAGGGAACAAACCGGCGTATGTATAAGGTTGGTTTAAATAAACAAATACAGGAAACAAAAAACTTGCCTTTAAAAGAACAAGTCGAAGTTTTAAAGGATCATTTTATTAAATTTAAAGGAAATGAAGAACAGACGGATGATGTTACTCTTTTTGCGCTTGAAATAATATAATGCAAGTTAACTCACATATTTTTTTAACCGGGTTTATGGGTTCTGGGAAAACTTCCGTTGGCAAAAAACTTGCCCGCCTATTACGACTTACTTTTATTGATATGGATGAGTACATCGAAAAAAGGGAAAAATTAACGGTGCAATCTTTATTCGAAAATTTTGGCGAAGCTACTTTCCGAAAGATCGAAAGGTCATGTTTGGAGGAGATACTAAAAAAAGATGAAAAACTAGTTGTTGCACTTGGTGGAGGAACAGTTTGTTATGAGAACAACTTAGAGAAAATAAAAAAGTCCGGCCTTCTGATCTATATCGAATTACCTGTGGCTAGTTTGGCCCAACGTCTCGAAAACTCTAAGGTCAAACGACCCCTTCTTAAAAACTTAAAAGGCGAAGCATTAGCTACTTTTATAGATAATAAATTAAATGAGCGAAAAGACTACTATAACAAGGCACATATTGCTGTATCGGGTTTAAGTTTAACGCCACAAATTCTCCGCGAAAAAATAGGTGATTATAAACAATAACATACTCAGGACGTTAGCCACGTTATTTCTCTTTGTTTTTTTTAGAGCAGCACTTGCGCAGGAGATGGTTTACCAAAATAAAAATATTGGATTTAATATTAGCGCCAATTTTGCTCTTGGAACGCACTTTCAACGACTTGGTTTAAACTTTAATTTATTTTATGTGAACAGTATTGTGCAAACAAATTCAGAGTTGCGAATGTATTTTAGCTTCAAAAATCTTGGCCCGAAATTTATTTATAATGAAATGGCTTTAGCACAGGGAATTGTTGTAGGTTATGGTGCTAAACAAACCTATACCAATTCATTTATTAGTTCTGTTTCCAATCAAACGGGATATAAGAACTCAGTGGCGTATTCTTATAATTATTATTTTAATAAAATTAAAACCAAACAGGTTACCGGTATTGCTGCTTTTCAATTTGGTAACGTAAGTTTTATTACTGAAAATGATATTCTGGCAAAACCTATATTAGACCGTTTCAGAACCGGAGCGTTTTTAATTCAATATCAATATAAAGATGTTTTTCAGGCGGCTATTAACTGCACAATGTGGACCGGCAGAATGGGAAGAAGTATTGATATTGACCATCGTAAAATCTATACTAAATGTTACATAGATACTACAAATGGTGTTTTCCCAAAAATATCTCACGGTTTATTAAGCGCGCAGTTTAAATATAATTTAGGTTTTTCGCAGAATGTACAGGCAAACTTTGGTGTGGATGCAGAACAAGTTAGGAACGCCGTGCAAAACAGGTTCATTCATAACATGCGTTTTATTCCTAAAAAACTAAATAAAACACACAATTGTCATATTCCAATGATAGACAGAGAAGGGCAACAATATTTATTTAAGGAAGGACAAAAAATAAAAAAACCGGTTTTGTATTGGAATATTTTTTCTAACGCGAATTTGTTTTATTAAACAAGTTACGTTATTCTGTCCTTGAGCCGGAATCTCAGTTTTAATTATAACTATTGTTTCAGTGCTGGGATGCTGAATCAAGTTCAGCGTGACAAAGCTTTTATGATAATTACTTTAGCTTCTGGTTATTCAAATGTCTTTCTGAATCACGCTCGGTTTTTTTCTCTAAATTTTTCTTTAAGGCTTCGTCTAAATTAATTCCGGTTTGGTTGGCAATACAAATTAAAACAAACAACACGTCTGCTATCTCATCATCTAACTTTTTTTGTTTATCGCTTTCCTTCTCACTTTGTTCGCCGTACCTGCGGGCCATTATTCGCGCTACCTCGCCAACCTCTTCGGTTAAAATGGCCATGTTGGTTAATTCGTTATAATAACGCACGCCGTATTTTTTTATCCAATCGTCAACCAGTTTTTGTGCCTCAGATATTTCCATAAGAATTTAATTAGCTACATTATGTATTAAACGTTGTTGAATTGGCGCTTTAATTTTGTTCTTATCAAAGGCTGTTTTAAGATCATCGTAAAGCTCGCTCGTTAACAAAGCGCTGTCAGACGGATAACAATAAGGCCTTACTGTAATATTTACTGCACCATCTGTTATTTTTCCAATAAAGATTCCGGCTTCGGGTGTAGGTAGTATTTTTTCGTTTTGCTTTAGCACTTCGTTAATTACTTTTTTAACTGTCTCCAGATTATTATCGCTGCTAACACCTAAATTAATTTCAAGTCTTAAACTTCCAAAGCGTGAAATATTAACAATCGTTCCATTTGATAAAGGCCCGTTTGGTAAGATCACAGTTTTATGATCAGCCGTTAGTAAAATAGTGTTAAAGATCTGAATTTCTTTTACCTCTCCGGTTTGCCCGCCTGCTTCGATCATGTCGTTAACTTTAAAAGGTTTAAATATTAAAATTAAGACTCCGCCGGCAAAATTGGATAGCGAACCCTGTAAAGCCAAACCAACCGCTAATCCGGCTGCGCCCAGAATGGTTACAAAACTGGCTGTACCAATACCAAGCATACCGGCAACCGTTACAATTAAAATAATTTTTAGACCTATGCTTAACAAACTCTTTAAAAAAGTCCTCAGGCTTACCTCCAGTTGACGTTTGGTCATGGCTTTTTCGGCAATTTTAGCCAGGCGGCTAATTATCCACAGCCCAATTAACAGAACTATTATAGCAGAAATAACCTTGGGGGTATAGTTTACAACAGTCGAAACAAAAGTGTCAAAATAACTTTGTAGTTTATGCTGGTCTGCAACAATTGTCTCTTTAACGCCCTCTACGGTAGGAATTAATTTATTTATTTCGTCGGAGGCTTCTAAAAAATGTAACATACAATAAAAATTTATATCTTCACAAAGCTAAATAAAAAATGAAAAACTTACTGATAATTTCAATTTGTTTATTCCTAACAGCTGAAACTTTTTCTCAAAGCTGGTTTAAAGTTGATACCGCTCTCTCAGATAAAGCTCATCAGCATGCTAAATGGGACACCACTAAATATCAAAAATACAACTCGCGTTTAATTGTAGGATATTTTCAGTCGTACCGTAATTTTAATAACGAGTTTAAGCAATTTAAAGAAAAAGATTCTTTGGGCGTATCCACTAACGATTATTTTGCTGAGTCGAGATTGATCAGTGGTATTGAGCTTAATTATGATAAATTCAGTTTATCATTGGGGTTGAGAACCGCGCCACCAAGTCAAAGTGAAGGCAAGGGGAATACAAAAACGTTCACAACAAATTTTAATATTGGTGGCAATATCTGGTTTCTCGAAAATTCCTTTCGTTACTTCAAAGGATTTTATGATAAGAATACTGCAAAATATGATACGGCTTTTAAAAGAACGGGTGTATATTTTCAGCAACCGAATTTGGAAAACACCCTTTTTAGAAGTAAATTTTTATATTTTACAAATCATAAGAAATTTGCATTCAGGTCTGGTTATGCATGCGGTTACCGCCAGATAAGATCGGCGGCTACCTGGGTGCTGGGCGGAAGCGTAAGCTATAATAATTTACGCAGCGATAGCTCATTTTTTCCTTTACGATCGCGCCCGTTTTATGGCGATTATGGAAACATGAATGGTTTAAAAGTAATTGGAATTTCGGCAAATGTTGGAGCTGCTGCAACTATTGTTCTTTTTAAAACGCTTTTTGTAAGCGGTTTATTTATTATTGGTCCCGAACAACAATGGCGCACCTACCGTTATGGAAATACAACCTCGCCTTTATCTTATGTGTCCTGGTCTGGCGACGGAAGATTCTCAGTAGGCATGAACTTTAAGCATTTTTATATTATCGGTTCAAGCATAAGCGATTTCTCTATTTACAATAGCAAATTTGTTGGACTCCTCAATAATTCAATTACCGGCAATTTTACCTTTGGCATCAGGTTCAATTCTAAAACGCCGGAGTTTTATAAAAAATTCCAGCAAACAAGAATTTATCTTGCAATATAAAACATTATGCCATTAAGTTGGTTTACATAACTATGAGCTATAAAAATTTAAATGAATGCATTCTTGATCTTGAAAAAAACGGGAAGTTAATTAGAATAAAAGAAGAGGTAGATCCCAATTTAGAGATGGCCGCTATTCATTTAAAGGTTTTCGAAAAAGGCGGGCCTGCTATTTTATTTGAAAATGTAAAAGGATCAAAATACAAAGCGGTGAGTAATTTATTTGGTACGTTAGAGCGTAGCAAATTTATGTTTAGAGATACCTTTGAGAAAGTTCAGAAAATGGTGGTGCTGCGCAACAACCCAATTGCCGCATTAAAAAGTCCATTTAAATTTATTGGTACGGGTATTTCTGCAATAACAGCATTACCAAAAAAAGGTTCTTTTTCTTCTGCAGGTTTTAAAGAAATTAAAATTTCCGATCTACCCTTAATAAAACATTGGCCCATGGATGGTGGCGCTTTTGTAACATTGCCACAAGTGTATTCTGAAGATCTGGATAAACCCGGCGTAATGAATTCGAATGTTGGCATGTACCGTATACAATTAAATGGAAATAATTACGAATTAAATAAAGAGATAGGTTTACATTATCAATTGCATCGTGGTATAGGTATTCATCAAAACAAGACCAATAAAAAAAATGTACCACTTAAGGTAAGTATTTTTGTGGGCGGCCCGCCTGCACATTCTTTAGCTGCTGTAATGCCATTGCCTGAAGGGATAAGCGAGTTAACTTTTGCGGGCGCCATTGGCGGAAGAAGATTTAGATATGCTTACGAAAATGGTTTTTGTATTTCGTTAGATGCAGATTTTGTAATTACGGGCGAAGTTTTTCCGAACGAAAATAAACCTGAAGGGCCATTTGGAGATCATTTGGGTTATTACAGTTTAGCACACGATTTTCCGTTAATGAAAGTAAGTAAAGTGTACGCAAAAGAAAATGCCATTTGGCCATTTACGGTTGTGGGCAGGCCGCCGCAGGAAGATACTGCTTTTGGCGCGTTGATACACGAAATTAGTGGCAGTGCTATTCCGAACGAAATTCCGGGCGTAAAAGAAGTGCATGCGGTTGATGCTGCAGGCGTACATCCTTTACTATTAGCTGTTGGCAGCGAACGTTACACACCATATTTAAAAAATAAACGTCCGCAAGAATTATTAACGCAGGCTAATAGAGTTTTAGGAACAGGTCAGCTAAGTTTAGCAAAATATTTATTTATAAGTGGCGACGATACTAAAGAAATAAATTGCCATGACATCCGGGCATTTTTTAAACATGTTTTTGAAAGAATAGATCTGACCCGAGATTTACACTTTCAAACCAAAACAACGATTGATACGCTGGATTATAGTGGTGATGGGATAAACGAAGGCAGTAAATTAATTGTTGCGGCCTACGGCGATAAAAAACGAGAACTGAGTTCTGAAATTCCCAAAGCAATTTCTTCTGCCGATTTTATTTCTAATGCTGTCGTGTTAATGGAAGGCGTTATTGGATTGGAACTAAATAAATTTTCTAATTACGAGAATGCAAAAAAA
This sequence comes from Bacteroidia bacterium, assembly GCA_016787785.1. Lineage (GTDB taxonomy): Bacteria > Bacteroidota > Bacteroidia > B-17B0 > Aurantibacillaceae > Aurantibacillus. The sequence goes on from JAEUTO010000005.1 coordinate 125,062, forward strand.
GAAATTCAAAAATTAGCTTCTTTCATCAGCGAAAATAAAAATGAATTTGCGGGCATTGTACAAATAGTTATTTACGATGATTTTAAATTTACAGCGAACCCAAAAAATTTAAACGATTACGTTTGGGTAACGTATACAAGAAGCAACCCGAGCCATGATATTTACGGTGTAGAGGAGCTTACCGAAAATAAACACTGGGGCTGCAAAGGACCCATGATCATTGACGCTAGAAAAAAGCCGCATCATGCACCCGAATTAAAAATTTTAGCTGAAACGGAAAAAAGTGTTGAACGCTTTTTTAAGAAGGTCGGAAGCTTGGAAAAGTGGGCTTAACGAAAACAATTAATTAAATAGTTTGTATTTTTTTAGAGTAATTGTCGGTTTATCTTTGATCTCCAGTCGAATAGAATCATTACTCAGTTTCCATGCATTGATATTCGAAATTGTGGAATCAGAGAAATTGTTTGTTTGATTGATACTAACAATAACATCACCAATTTTTAGACCTGCTTTTTCAGCTGGAGAGTCCTTATAAATCGCATAAACTCGTAACTGATTATTTTTCATTAAGCAAGTAAATCCATAAGTGTAAAGGATTTGTTTCGGTAGAATAGCTTTTATTGGCTTAAAATAGATTCGATGATGGATCCAATCAATAGTAACTATAAATTTTTTAAGAAATGTCAGGCCAATGCAATTATAACCACCATACTTTTTATCCTGTCCTAAAATAACTGTGTCCATTTTTATTCCTGAAATATCTAACCGATGTAATTGATAATAGGTAAAAATATCTTTTTTTGAACTAAACATTTCTTGTTTCTCAGCTTCTTCTGAAGGGATATTTATCTTATCGTTAAGCCTGATAATTCCTGAATAGCCTGTATCAATAAAAGCATTTGCAGTGTCTTTACCGACTACAATTTTCACAATTGGGGTTCCCTGGCTTCCTAATGGTTCAAAAACGCTTGAGTAACAATTTTCAATATTTTTAAAATTATTTATATCATTAGAAATTTTAATAGTTGAGTCGGCGAAGTTTATTTCACAAATTGATGTTTGAAGCATTGAGGCACCAATTATGCCTTCTACTTCTTTATACTCCCCCAAAATCTGATCTGTTACTAAAAATCCAGCATTATTAAATTTTACATTGCCCAGATTAATAGATCCAGATCCAAAGTCAGTTTTATATGGTCCAAGCCTAAAAAGTTTTTTCGCTTGAATATTGAAGCTGTCTTTTGTGGTAAATTTATAAGTTAGCGGCGCTCCTGTATCAAACATAAAATTTTGTTCATCGCTTCGGTTATTAATTTTGGCCTTTACAAAAAGAATGTCGGTAATTTTTGTTTTCAGTGTAAAAGAATAGATTTTAGGCTCAGTCTCAACATGGGTGAATATTTTTTTCAATTCCTTCTTTCTAAAAACTACGCAGGAGGAAAAAAGAATAAGTGTTATAAATAAATATTTAGACGCTGTTTTTATCTGTAATTATTATTTGTAATTCTAATGCATGCAACCAATAAACACCTTCGCTTTTAATACATAAGCATTTGGCATTAATGTTTTAATAGCAGCATTTACTTTATCACCTTCTTCTTGTGTTCCAAAAATGGCCGCCACTAATGCAATAGTTTTTTCAGGCGCTTTTTCGTTATAATAATTTAAATATTCAAGACTTAGCTCGTTAGATGGGTGGCGTCGCGGATAATATTCTCCCGCATAAATTTCGTCAGAATGATTTATGGGCAATGATATCAGATCCTTCTTTTTGTTATAAAGACGTTCCATGGTATCAATTTTTAATTTCATTTTTTTATGGAGTGCGAATAGTTCTTTATCCAAAAAATAATAATCTTTGCCGGTGTCGGCTATAACTATATAATAAGTTGCCATTTCATCATCGTCTGCCGTTGTTGAATCTTGTTTGACCTGGGTTTCAGATGCTATTTTAATAATAGAGGTATCTGAGGTAGCAGCGACAGAGTCGGCAATGACAGTAACAGAAACTTCTTCTGCTTTTTGCGAACAGGAAATTAATAAGGCAACAATAAAAAGTATGTAAAGATTATTCAGCATAAAATTCCGACTTGTCTTTTGTCTTGAGTCCTGCGTCCTGAATCCCTTTTTCAATTATTTTTCAAAACCAAACACTTTTTTCAAAAGGTCGGTAACACGTGCCATAGGATCTTTACGAATTTTAATTTCTTCGTCGGCAATTAAAACCATTAAACCATTAATGGCTTTGTTAGTTACATACTCATCTAAATTTGGGTTTTGTTTTTTAACGCCGGGTAATTTGTTGTAAGCCGTTGCCAAAGGTTGCCAGTAGCTCGTCACTTTTACTTTTGCAACGGCTTCTTTAACAACTGGTAAAAATTTATCTTTTAAAGGGTTGTAAGTTGTTTTGCGTAAATAATTTGTAGCAGCAGTATCAACACCTTTTAAAATAGCGAAGCCGTCAGACAAGCTCATGTTGGTTATTGCATCAATAAAAACGGGCGCCGCTTTTAAAGCAGCTTCCTCGGCGGCACGATTTAAACTTGTTTCAAACTCGGCAATTTTTTTACTCATGCCCATTTTTGTGAGTTTCACTTTCATGTCTTTTGCTTCTTCCGGCCATGGAATAAAGATCCATGGGTTCTTATAAAAGCCATCTAATTTGCTGGCAAGCCCCGAAGAGTTATTTGTGCCAACGGTTAAAGCTTCTTTTAATCCCTTAATAACTTCATCGTTCGTAAGCGTAGGGGCAGTTGTGCCGGTAACAATGGCGTTTGCTTTTTCTTTTGCTGCTTTTTCGATACTATCTTTTTTATGTTTTAATTTCTCTAACATAGTTTGCGATGAAAGAGAAAATGAAAGAAGAATAAAGCCAAATAAAATTACTTTTTTCATATTTAAATTTTGGTTGTGGATTATTTTAATAAATTTATAGCAAATATAAACTATTGCCTGTATGGATGGTTTTAAAATTTGTGAAATACCCATGTTTACCTAAAATTCAAACAAAAAAGACTAAACTGGGTAAACCATATGGCAATAAAAAAACAAATTATTTAAACATATGAAATATAATTTTCTTTACATTTAATTATGAAGGCAGAAATTCTAACTATTGGCGACGAGATCTTAATTGGCCAGATCACAAATACAAACTCTGTTTGGATAGCCCAGGAACTTAATTTGATCGGGATAAAAATTGTGCATATGGCAAGTGTTGCCGATGATGAAGCTGCCATTGTAACTGCCTTTGATAATGCTGCAGAGCGGGCCGATCTTGTTTTTATTACCGGAGGCTTGGGTCCAACAAAAGATGATATTACAAAAAAAACCTTCTCAAACTATTTTAATGCAGAGTTAGTGTTGGATGAAAAAGTGCTTCAACACGTTTCTTCGTTTTTTATAAAACGTGGTAAGGAAGTAACAGAAATTAATCGTAATCAAGCGTTGATACCAAAAGGCTGTACCGTTATACACAACCCAAATGGCACAGCGCCAGGCATGTGGATGAAAAAAGACAGAACGGTTTTTATTAGCATGCCCGGTGTGCCTTATGAAATGAAGGCTATGATGACGGAGGCCATTTTGCCGAAGATAAAAAACGAAAATAATTTGCCACACATTTATCATAAAACTGTTCTCACCAATGGTATTGGCGAAAGTGCTTTAGCAGAAATGATAGAAAGCTGGGAAGATAATTTAGTGAATAATAATATTAAACTAGCCTATTTACCACAACTTGGGGTAGTGCGATTGAGACTCTCTACAACTGGGCCTGATAAAGAAACCCTTAAAAAGAACATTGACTCTGAGATCGAAAAATTAAAAAAAATAATTGATACCTACATTTTTGGTTACGAAAATTACGGCGAAGAAACTCCTTCTTTAGCCGAGGTTGTGAGTCAGCTACTACGTGAAAAAAAGCAAACCTTAGCCCTTGCAGAAAGTTGTACGGGTGGTTACATTTCCTCAATGTTTACGGGTATTGCAGGCGCATCGGAGATCTTTAAAGGCGCCATAATTCCATACACAAACAAAGCCAAACACGATCTTTTGGAAGTAGATGAAGCAGTGTTTAACACAGTTGGCGCGGTAAGCCGGGAATGTGTAGAACAACTTGCTCAAAATGTTTTAAAAAAATTCGGGAGCGATTTTGCTTTATCTGTGTCTGGTATCGCTGGCCCAACGGGCGGTACAACCGATAAACCGGTGGGAACAGTTTGGATAGCAGTAGCTTCAAAAGAAAAAACCCTTGCTTTTAAATTTATTTTCGGCGATAACAGACAGCGAAATATCATTATGACTAGTAATTACGCGCTAAATACCTTGAGAAAATTCATTCTAAAAAGCGTTTAAAGTTTCGCTTATTTGTTAAATTTTACCCTCTAAATTGAATTAGAGCGTTACTAAACACTATTTAGCCGAGGCCTTGCGGTTTTTTTTACTATTTTAGCCAAGCAAATTCAAAAAAAAACAGCTATGAAATTTTCCTTTTCGGTTACCGCCATCTTGCTATTTGTATTTAACATCAATACGTCTTTTGGACAAAATTTTAAGACAGAGGTTAGAGTGATCGATGCGTCTAATCAATTTGTCAATGCCGGGTTATCAATTACTCAAATTGCAAGAGCTGACATGGATGAGTTGGTTTTAAAAATGAATAAGCAAACTGTTTTTACCATAGTTACTACCGAATATGTTGCAGAAAAGAATTATGGCAGAATCCAACTTAAGTCTGTTAATGCCGCAACAATCAAGGATTTTGAATCCTTTTTAAAGCAATTACAAGTTTATACTGTAGTTTATAAAAATCAAACGATCTCTTCGCAGGAAATAGCGAATAACTATACTGAACCAAAGAAAACGGAGATCAAAAAGATCGATCGCGTAAAATAAACATTCAAAGAAAATTATCTAAATCAAGAAAATTTCGATTATGAAAAAAATATATCTAGCAATTATTTTATTTGTTTGTTCGGTAAGCCTTAAGGCGCAAGATTATTACATGGACCTGTATACCACTCAAACCGTTACGGCGTGCAAAGGAAACGTATTTCCGAGTTTTAATTGTGCCGCATTTGGTTATGCAGCTTATTGTAATAACGAGAATTACACCGTTACATTTTATTCGGGTAATCCCCTAATTCCAATGAAAATAAGTTTCCTTTCGTTAGGATTATTAGGTTTCCCAACAACAGATTGCATTTACACTGAGGCCGGATTCGACTTTTTAACCATCATTAATGGACCATCTATAGGAAGCCCAACATTGGCGTCTATTTCAGGTACTGTTGCTAATCCGGTAAGTTATCAATCTACAGGCGCGTATTTGACTATCAATTTTAAATCAGATAACGTTGTTAATGATTGGGGATGGAATGCTATTATAGGTTGTCAACCGCAAAACTGTTCGGGGAATTTGCCTGCAAGTGATGTGTGCGCTTCGGCCGTTCCAATTTGCGACTTAAATGGGTATTGTGGTGCAACCAACGGATGGTATACACCTGATAATGCTACCCTTGGTGTTAACCTTGGCGGCCCTTTTTGCGGTGCTTCGGGCTCTATAGAGAATAATTCGTGGATAAAATTCATTCCAAATTCAGCAACAGCTAATATTAATATTGCTGTGCAAAACTGTTCTTCGCCAACACAAGGTTTACAGGCCGGCCTTTTTAGCACGCCTAATTGCTCGGCATTTACTTTACTCACTTGCCAGTCGCAGGCCACTTATGCACCAGTAATGACATTAAGTTATAATTCATTCGTGCCCGGTAATACCTATTACATTATGATAGATGGTTTTGCGGGTAACGCTTGTGATTACACAGTTAGCGCGTCCTCCGGGGTCGCGATTTCAACGGTCAATGTTTCAAGTAATGCTATTTGTTTTGGTCAGAGTAGTAATTTAACCGCGATTGCGGCCGGCTCCACACCAAGTTATACCTGGAGTACCGGAGCTAATACGGCCGGTATAACTGTTTCGCCGGCGCTAACAACTGCTTATACAGCTACAATTGCATCCGGTTTTTGTACAGAGATCATCACCAAAACCATTACCGTAAATCCTTTACCCGTTGCAAATGCAGGAACATCACCCGCCTCTATCACCTGCGCAAGTCCAACACAGGTTTTAAGTGGGTCGGGCGGAGGTACTTATGCCTGGAGTGGTACTGGTATTGTGAGTGGTGGCGGTACTGCAAACCCAACAATTAACCAAGCGGGCCCGTTTTCTTTAGTAGTTACATCCGGCGCAGGTTGTACTTCTACCAATGTGGCAACCGTTAGTGTACCTGTTAATACAGTATTACCTATACCAGCTATTTCTAGCCCTACGGTTTTAAATTGTAGCAACCCATCTATGAATTTAACAGGCTCTCCTGCAAGTAACGTAAATTACTCGTGGACAGGCCCGGGCATTGTATCTGGCAGTGCTACTGCAACCCCGTTAATTAATGCAGGTGGAACGTATAACTTAAATGTTACATCAACAATTAACGGCTGTTCCAGCGCAACAAGCATTGCTATTGCAGCTCCTAATACAACTATCACAAACTCTCCTACAACAACAGGTAGCGTTACCTGCGTAAATATGTTGATCAATTTGAATACACCTGCTGTAGCAGGACAAAACTATACGTGGACTGCACCAGCGGGCGCAGCTATTACATCTGGTGCAAACGCTGCCGCAGCAACCGGATCAAACTCAGGGACCTATTCGGTAACCGTATTCAATACAACTAATGGCTGTTCGTCCACTAGCGTAGTAGCTGCTGTTGTAAATACTGTACAAGGCGTTCCAAACGCTACCAGCGCTGGTACTGTAACTTGTGCTAACAATGCTATAAATTTAAGTTCATTAACAACGGGTGTAACATATACATGGGTGGCTCCAGTTGGGTCATCTATCAGTAGCGGTGGTAATACAGCTAACGCCAGCGGAAATGGCGGTGGAACTTATACTTTAAATGTGACCAATTCTGTTAACGGATGTACCAATACAAACATTGCAGCTGTAACGACCCAAACAGTAAAACCAATAGCGGTAATAAATTCAACACCAGTAATTACCTGTAACAATCCAACTGTAAATATTACTGGCGGACCAGTGGCGGGGGTAACTTATACTTGGAGTGGAGGCACCATAGTAGGCTCTGCTAATAATAACAACGCGAACGTAAGTTCTGCTGCAGTTTATTCATTAGCAGTAACCAGTACCAGCAATGGTTGTACATCTACAACAGCAGCAACTGTAAACATTACTTCCAATCTAACCACCCCGGCAATAACTGCTATTGGTAGTCAAACTGCTAATTCGGGTTGTGGTACAAGCAGTATTGTTGTACTTAGTGGAACGGCCACTCCAGCTGGAAGCACCTATACATGGGCATCATCAGGTGGTTTTTCAAGCGGTGTAAATAACTCTACAGTGGCGGTTAACGGCGCAACAACCTACACATTAAATTCAACGCATCCTGTTACAGGTTGTATTTCTTCTTTGGTTTATACAGTTAGTCCTTCTGTAAACCAACCAACGGTAACAGCATCTTCTTCTAATGGAACATTAACCTGTGTAAACACCATTCAATCAACAACAGTAACATCTAACCCTTCAACCGGTGTTACCTATGCATGGACAGGTCCTGGAATTGTAGGTCCTTCTAATACTTCAGTGGTTAGTGGAAGTTTAGCAGGTGTATATAATTTAACGGTTACCAATACAAGCAATAATTGCAACACCACGGTGTCGTATAATCTAGCTGCAAATAATACTCCTATAACACCAAATGCAGTTGCTACAAATAGTATAAACTGTAATAATACAACAGCAACTATTTCAACGGCGCCAACGCCAACGGCAACTGCCTTTAATTATACATGGAGTGCGGGACCAAATACTTCGTCGATAGTAGTAAATCCCACAGTTAATACGTCTTATACAGTTACCGTGCAAAACCCCGCTAACGGCTGTACTGGTACTGCTGTTTACAATGTAATAGCTAATACTGTTCCGCCAACTGCTGTAAACGTTAGTCCTAACAATGTTTTATTGGCCTGTCCGGCACAAACTGCATTTATCACCGGCTCAGCTACAGGAGCAGTAAGTTATTCGTGGGTTGCTCCCGCAGGAGGATCTATTTTAGCTGGAGCCAATACGGCAACCGCACAAGTTACGAGCTCAAGTATTGGAACCTTTTCTTTAATAGCTACAGCAGCTAACGGTTGTTCTGCTGCCGCAGGAACAGCAACGGTATCTCCGAACACCAATGCGCCGACCTTCTCTTTAAGCAATGCTAATCCAAGCATCACTTGTTTAACAGCCTCACCAAATGTAACAGTAGCATTAACCTCTACGGTTGCCATTCAGGGTTATACATGGAGTCCGACTGCTGGTATTGTTGGCACTAATTCAACCGCAGCGGTGAGCTTTAGTGCGCCGGGTATTTATACAGTAGTAATAGAAGCTACCAATGGATGTTTATCAACCGGTACCGTATCCGTTGGTAATGCAACAACAGCACCCACCATTGTAGCAGGAACAGCCACAGCACAAAATATATCTTGTACAAATACTATTGTAAGCATAGCACCAACCTTTACACCATCTGCAAACTTAACCTATACATGGTCAGGCCCTGGTATTGTGGGAAGCCCAAACAATGCAAACGTACAGGTAAACCAAAATGGATCATATAGCTTAACGGTTACCAATACCTTAACGGGTTGCAGCACAACATCATTAACAGTACCGGTGGTAGGCACCAATGTACCACCAAGCTTAAACGTATCAAGTAGTTCAAGTATAGGAATTGGTTGTCAGCCAAACACCAGCACGGTGAGCTTAACAGCCTCATCAGCAGGTTCGGTAACCTATAGCTGGAGTACAGGAGCAACTTCGTCGGTTATTAATACAGCTAACGCAGGAACGTATACAGTTACTGTTACAGATAATAACTCAGGCTGTTCGGCAACACAAACCATTACAGTTGCCAATAACACCACCACACCAAGCTTTACGGCAAGCGCATCAGGCAACTTACCTTGCGGTGGAGCGGGTACGACTACCTTAAATGCACAAGCCAGCAATACCAATGTAATATATAATTGGAGTGGCCCTGCAATAACTAACGGTTCTAACACTGCCAACCCGGAAGTAAACGGAGCTGGTGTTTACACGGTAATAGTAACAGATAACATTACCGGATGCGCATCTACACAAACAGTATCGGTAAGCAGTACTTCTGTAGTAGCGGCCTTTAATCCCGATGTAACATCAGGCGTTGCACCATTGACAGTGAACTTCACAAATCAAAGTATAGGCGCTATTACGTATTCGTGGAGTTTTGGCAATGGCACATCAACACAGGTCAATCCAACCAATGTTTTCTCACCGGGAACATATACCGTTGTATTAACATCAATGAATGGAGCTTGTACTTCAACGGCAGAGATAGTAATAAAAGTAAATAATAAAATAGGTAATATACCCGAAGTGTTCACACCAAATGGTGATGGTCATAACGATGTGTTCGAGATAACAGGACTGGATTCTTATCCTAATAATAGTTTACAGATCTTTAACCGTTGGGGTAACCAGGTTTATTTTGCCAAGCCATACAAGAATGATTGGGATGGATCGCCAAATGCAAATGGTAAAACAGGATCTAATAAATTACCAACAGCAACCTACTTTTATATTTTAGATCTTGGCGATCAGGATCAAACTATTATGAGAGGATTTATTCAATTACAGTATTAATTTTTTTAGTAACGAAGAAAATAAAATAACAGAATGATCAAGCGCACAAACATTGCAGGTTTAATAGTACTAAGCTTTTTAAGCACTACTATATCTGCGCAGCAAGAGGTTCAAAACTCGTTTTACATGTTTAACTCCTCTATTTTAAATCCGGCTTATGCTGGCAGTCGCGATGCGTTAAGCGTTGTTTTAGATGCTCGGAGCCAATGGACAGGATGGAAAGGCGCACCCAAAACAAATAGTTTTATTATGCACACGCCATTAATGAACGAATCTATCGGTTTAGGTTTAAACGTTGTAAATGATGTAATAGGGCCCACAAACAAAACTGCTGTGTTTGGCGACTTTGCATACCGTATTCGTTTAAATAAGGCAAACGATCGTTTATGCTTCGGTATTCGTGCTGGCGCCGATCTTATAAGAAATAATTTAGGAGGCTTAGCTGTTAATGACGCGGCAGATCCGCTAGTGACCAATAACACCAATTTTAACACCAACACATTTAATACAGGTGCCGGTGTTTATTATTATGGTCAACGTTTTTTTGTTGGTTTAACTGCTCCAAAAGTTATTCCAAGCAAATTAAGTAAGGATGCAAACTTTGCTGCATCAACACAAGTATTACACTATTATTTAATTGCAGGCTACGTGTTTAAGTTAAATAGTTTATGGGATCTAAAACCGGGATGCGCAATTAAGTATACACAAAATGCGCCACTGTCAATTGATGCCAATTTATCTGCCTTGTTTAATGAAAAGATCTGGTTTGGTGTAATGTACCGTCACGGTGCAGCAGCAGGCGCTAACATTGCCTACAATTTTACAAAGCAATTACGTGTTGGATATGCATACGATTACTCTATTAACAACATGGGAAAATATAGCCCAAGTACGCACGAGGTAATTATTGGATATGATTTCTTATCAAATCAAAAAGCATTAAAATCACCACGTTATTTTTAATACAATAAAGAACTTAATAAAATGAAAAATACGATACTATCTTTCTTAATTATTACATCACTTGTAACTAAAGCACAATCGGTAAAAGAAAAAATTGCCGATAAACGTTTTAATAATTTAGAATTTGTTTCTGCATCCGAAATGTATGAAGAGCTTTCGAGAAGCAAACATCCAAAAATTAAATACTACGTGCGCGCCGGCGAAAGTAATTTAAACATGGGCGATTATCGTAAAGCACAAGTGTATTACGACAAAGCGTATTCTAACACGGGCATGACTGATCAGGATCTTTACAATTATTACCAGGTTTTAAAATACAATTCAAATTACGGTAAGGCTACTGAAGTATTCTCTAAAATTAATGACAATCAGTATAAACTTATCAGAGATAATTTAGCGCAAAAAAAACTTGTTATCGAAGATCTAAAAAAAGATTCGAGTAACTATGTCTTAAAAAAATTATCAATCAATTCTGATGAAGGTGATTTTTGTCCATATGTTGTAAATAACGAAATGTATTTTCTTTCATCAAGAAGAAATACCTCTGTAGCAGGACGTAAATACGGTTGGGATGATTCTTATTATTTAGATGTATACAAAGGTTATATCGAAGGAACCGATGTTTTGAATGCGCACGCTGTAAAAGAAGGTTTAAAAACAAAAGTGCACGAAGGCCCCATCTGTTTTACAAAAGACGGCAATACACAATATATTACACGTAATAATTTTATAAAAAATAAATATCAAAAAGCAAAAGATGGCCGTGTAAATCTTAAAATATTCAGCAGAAAAAAAGAAGGAGAAGGTTGGGGCGAATGGACTGAATTCCCGTTTAACAGCGATGAATATTCTTGTGGGCACCCAGCAATAAGTGGAGACGGTAAGACTATTTACTTTGTTTCAGACATGCCAGGTACATTGGGTTTAACAGACGTGTGGGTAAGTAATTTTGAAAATAATAGTTGGACAAAACCAACAAATCTCGGTCAATCTGTGAATTCAGAAGGAAGAGAAATGTTCCCTCAATTATTTGAAGACGAAGTTTTATTTTATGCTAGTGATGGAAAAGTTGGTTTAGGCGGCCTAGATATTTTTTATACAGTGCCTGCCGAAGATTCTTACTTTGAAGCACAAAATTTGGGATACCCTGTAAACTCACAATTTGATGATTTTGGTTTTTATGCCAGAACAACAACAACAGGTTACATTACTTCAAATAGAGGCGGCACAACAAAGGATGATATTTATAGTTTTGTTGCAAAGCGCCCGATCATTAGTAGTGCTATTAATTTAATTGTAAAAGATAATCTGTCAAAAGAAATTATTCCTAACGCTACTGTGGTTTTAATTGATGAGACCGGTAAGCCCGTTTACGAAGCAAAATCAGATGACAATGGAGAAATTAAGTTGAATGTTTTGCCGGGAAAAGATTATAAGCTTAAAGCAAATAAAGATGGTTATAAGGAAAGTGTTGGCGTTATTAAGGAAGCGGATATTGCATCTTTAGCCAATACTAAAAAAGAAGTTTTAGTTGAGAAAAAAATTATTGGTTTACTTGGTTTAATTGCCGATGCAGATGACCTTTCACCAATTGAAGGAGTAAAAGTTACTATTACAGATGCGTTCACGCAAAAGGAATTTATGAGCTTTACTACTGATAAGGACGGAGATTTTAGACACATTTATAAAGATAAAAAAGTGGGCGACGATCTTTCTTACATGGTAAAAATGGAGAAAGAAGGTTATTTGACCAAGATACAGCCCGTTGATATTACTATTAAAAAAGAAGGATATGTTTTACTACACGATTATTTAAATACCAAAATGTATAAAATTAAATTGGGTGCCGATATTGGAAAAGTTGTTGACTTAAATCCAATTTATTTTGACCTTGGTAAAGCAGTTGTTAGACCGGACGCCAAAATAGAATTAGAAAAGATCGTTCAGTTGTTAACTCAAAACCCAAGTATTACTATTGAGTTGAGTTCACACTCTGATTGTAGAGGTGGTGCAGCGGGGAATCTTGCTTTATCTGACCGTCGTGCAAAAGCATCTGCGGGTTATGTAATATCTAAAGGTGTTAGCCCTCTTCGTATCTACGGAAAAGGTTATGGCGAAACTAAATTAATTAACGATTGTAAATGCGAAGGTGCAGTTGTAGTTCCTTGTAGCGAAGAACAACATGCGCAAAACAGGAGAACTGAGTTTAAGATCGTAAAGATCAAATCGTAAGCGGTATTTTTAAAAAAAAGGCGAAGCGAAAGCTTCGCCTTTTTTGTTTCTATCTGTATATCAATTAGTTAGATTTAAAAGAAATTGTTTGATCGCCCAACCTTAAGGGCTTTTAATTTGTAATGGTTAATAGAGAACTTATAAGTAATAACATGGATATTCAGCCCCAACTGATCAACGGTTGCATTGAGCGTAACCGCAAGGCTGAATATGAATTGTATAAACTTACCTATAGTTATTTAATGAGCATTTGCATAAGATATACCCGTAATGAAGATAGAGCGAAGGAAGTATTAAATATTGGGTTCCTTAAAATAATTACAAACCTGGATAAGTATAAACCCGAAGTACCTTTTAAAGCCTGGATAAGAAAAGTGATGATCAATACGCTGATCAACGAATACAAAAAAGAAAAGATCCACTACAGCAATGTGCAGTATGTTGAAGATTATCATGAAACAGATAAGTATGCAAGCATTAACGAAGCTATTACTAAAATTGATGCCGATCAGATCTATTCATTCATTGCAGAATTACCACCAGCCAGCCGCCAGGTATTTAACTTATATTTTGTTGACGGATTTAAGCACAAAGAAATTGCCGAATTATTGAATATTACCGAAGGAACATCTAAATGGCATTTAAATTCGGCTAGGGAAAAATTAAAAGAACTTTTAAAAAAAAATGATTTACACGAAATAAACATGATCTACCATGAATAGTGAAAAAGATTTTAAAGATGCCTTAAAAGGAAAGCTGAACGAAAAGCAGTTCCAGTTTGATGAGTCCAACTGGGAGCAGGCTAGCGCTATGCTTGATGCTACCCGAGAAGAAAAGAAAAAACGCCCTTTCTTTTATTATATTTTAAGTGGCATATTGTTATTTATTACAGCTATTGGATTTTATATTTTAAAACCAACAGAAACTAGTCTTAAAAAAGAGATCGCTGTAAACAATGCAAATATAAAAACAACAGAAACTGTAAACCCGAAACAAGAAACAAAACAACAAGAAACAGTTCTTCCTTTAGCTGAAAATACTTCAATTTCAAATGCAGAAAATAAAATTGAAGAACCGCTAACCGAAAAAGTTGAACAACCTGTTTCAACAAACGAAAAAATTGTAGAGGAAAAAAATACAAATTCAAAACCGGTAACTAAAGTTTCTAAAAAAGAAAAGAAAACGAATGTAACGTCGGGCGTTATTGTATCATCTAAAACAAAGAAGAAAAAAGAGATAACTTCTAAAAATAATGTGGAAGTTGCAATAACAACTACAAAAAATAATGAGGAGGCGCCGATCGCTAAAAATATTCCTGAAGAAGTAAAATCAACACCGGCAAAAGTTGAAGAAACACCTGTTGTTGTTCCTGCAGTGGTTACACCTGAAGTAATCGTTCCAACAACTGCTTCTACTAATAATAATTCAGACTCTGTAAAAACTGTTGCTACAATTGCAGAGGTGCCAAAAAAAGATTCTTTGCCAAAACCACTTGTAAAAGAACCTATACATTTTATTTCGTTTGAAGCAGGAACCAATTATTTATTTGGCTGGAATAACCCGGGTAAAAGAGATGCGAATGGTTTTAATCCTATTGTAGGTTTAAATTATTCTAACGTTATTACTAAAAAAGTAACATTCTCTTTTGGTATTCATTACACGATGGTGCGTAACCTTTCATACAGCAGCCATACCGTAACCACAACACGTTATAATTTTGGCGAAGAAAGCGATGTGATGGTATTTACACCAACTACCATGCATTATATGGTTGCTCCTATCCGGGCAAGTTATGCAATTGACGCCAAAAACGTTTTTGGTATTGGATGCAATGTTGGTTATTTATTTAATTTAAATAGTAATGTTGAATTATACAGCCAAAAAGCCAGTCAAAAAGGTAACGCTACAGTTTTAAAAACTTCAGGCTACACCCAAGGCTTTAAAACAATTGAGACACAGCTATCTCTTTTTTACAGAAGGAATCTTGCTAAAGATCTTTGGTTACATACTGAATTTATGTATGGTATGACCGATGTGAAAGACAATGCTTTCTTTAACTCTAATGTAAAGGAAAAAAATATTGGTTTAAAACTTACTTTAATTTATAATTTATTTAAAAAATGAGAACGTTTAATTATATAATACTCTTTTCGCTTTTGATTTTTGTTTCCTGCAAAAAAAAAGAATATCCTGTATCATCTATTGAAGGTAGTCCTGTTTTTAATTGCAGTATGAATGTTAACGGAACGCCAACAAGTTTTGAGGCTGGTGTGAATAATTACTATATGTATTCTTCTTTTCAACAAGATTCGAATAATGTTTATGGATTTATGGCTGGCTTAAAACAAACAGGTTGCAGCAATTGCCCAAACAGTATTGAAATACAGATAAACGATTTTAAGGTAAGAACTTCAAATGCTCCAACTCAGATCGATTCAGCTCTTATTCCCGGCAACTATAATTATTTGTTAAGCGCGTCGGCCTCTTACTTTACAGCTCAATTTCAATCGAGTTATAATAAGCCAGCCTCTTCTTACCTTTGGAACTTTGGCGATGGCTCAACTTCAAATTTGCCATCTACAAATCATGTTTACAAAAAAGCGGGTCAGTATAAAGTTAGCTTAACAGTAAATGGCGTTAATTCTTGTGTAAGCAACAGCAATTCTTTTCAAAATATTGGCTTTTTAAATAATGGCTTTCGCACAACGATTAGCGATTCAAGTACTTTTGGTAACAGTGTTAGTTTTTTTGCAAATAATATGCAAGGCACAGCACCTTTTACATATGCCTGGAATTTTGGTGACGGTACGGCAGTATCAACAGCCGCAAATCCAAATCATACTTATTTACATATTGGGAGCTATCCTGTAACATTAAAAGTAACCGATAACACCGGCAAAATTGCTTATGCTAATTATAATTTTGTAACACAAAACGATAATTCTTCATGCGCTACTAATTATACCATTGCTTCTGTAAACGCTACTCCAAATACATTAGGCTTGTCTAACGTTGTTATAAACTGGACAGATGCTAATGGTACAGTTTATACATCAAAAGATCCACTACAACCTGTATCAAGTTATTTTACAATCGTATCGGTAGATGATTATCAAAAAAATGATAATAATGAGGTGACTAAAAAATTACATGTTAAATTCAGTTGTGTTGTTTATAACGGCAGTAGTTCTATTGCGCTAACCAACGCCGATGCTGTAATTTGCGTGGCTTATAAATAATTTTAAAACTAACCCAACCAACTAAAAAAGTTGTTTGTATAAGTGTATTAAGAAGGGGAGGATGCCGAAGATCCCAAAAAAGAGTAGGCGAAATGTTAAAAACAAAAAAATGAAAAAAACTATTACTTATCTGTCTCTCGTACTTAGCTTCTTATTTGTGTTAAATTCGGGAAAAATAGCAGCGCAATGTGTAGCCAACTTTAATTACACTACCAATGCAAACGGCAACGTTACTTTTCTTGCCAATTGTACGCCGGTAAACTCAATAACTACACAATACCAATGGAATTTTGGTAACAGTGCAACCTACAGCGCTATTGGTTCGCCAACCGCCTCAATAACTTATACTGCAAACGGCACGTATACTGTAAATTTATTTTATAATACCCCGCCTACCTGTTCTAACTCGGTATCATATACAATAAATATTACCAACGCAATTACGCCAACGTGTAATATAAATGCTAATTTTTCTTATACTCAAGGTAGTAACGGAGCGGTAAGTTTTACAAGTACATCAACCGGCACAGTTCCAGGAACTACTTATTCATGGGCATATGGAGACGCTACTGCTGGTTCCGGCGCTACGTCTTCACATACATATGCAGCCAATGGTAATTATAATGTTGTTTTATATGCAAATAATAATTTTACGGCAACTTGTTCTGATTCTGTTGTTATTCCAATTTTTGTTAACTCATACCCCTGCGCATTAAATGCAAGTTTTACGTACACCTTAGGTGCTAATGGTCTGGTAAATTTTAGCAGCACTTCTGTTGGTACAAATACGTTAACCTCATATTCATGGAATTATGGTAACTCAACTTCGGGTTCCGGACCTAATCCCTCAACGGTCTATACCAATGGAACATATACCGTTACGTTAATGGCCATGAACTCTTTTACAACGTGCGTAAGTACAGCAACGCAGGTTATTACGGTAACATCCAGCACATGCAATCTCAATGCTAATTTTACATTTACACAAACAGGTAATGGAGGTGTAAATTTTGTAAGTACATCTACCGGCACAGTTCCCGGAACAACCTATACCTGGGTTTATGGTGACGCAAGTTCTAACGGTACTGGTGCATCAACTTCTCATACCTACGCTGCAAATGGTGGATACAACGTTTTTTTATATGCTACAAATAACTTTACACCATCATGTTCAGATTCTGTTTCGTTTTTTGTAAATGTTACTAGTTTACCATGCGGGTTAAATCCAAATTTTACGTTTACGCAGGGTAGTAACGGAACAGTTAATTTTAATAGTACTTCTACAGGTACTGTTGCAGGAAGTGTTTATAGTTGGCAGTTTGGAGACTTTACTTCTGGTTCGGGAAATCCTACGTCACACACATATGGTTTAAATGGTACTTACATTGCAACGTTAACTGTAATAAATAATTCAATAACCTGTTTTTCTTCAGTTACAAAAACTATTGTGGTTAACTCAATTTCGGTAACACCTTGTAATTTAGTTGCAAATTATTCGCATACAGTTGGTGCAGGTGGTAACGTTAATTTTGCAAACACGTCAACCGGCACAAACGCAAACACCACCTATTATTGGAATTTTGGCGATGGATTTACAAGCACCAGCCAGTCTCCAACACATACATATAATAGCGCTGGCGCTTATAGTGTGTTGCTGTTTGTAAATAATCAAACTACTCCAACTTGTATCGATACAATAGTTCAATCAATAAACGTTACAGGTATTCCTTGTGTAGCAAATTCAAATTTCAGTTTGGCGCCAAGCACAACTACCTTAGTTTGGAACGCTACACCGGCATCGCCCTGGAATGTAGTTGCTGCAACATGGAGTTGGGGAGATAATAGCACCAGCAATACACTGTATGCATCACACACTTATTCTGCGTCAGGAACTTACTCTATTTGTTTATCTGTTACTGTTGCATGTGGTGGCTCTTCGTCAACCTGCGTAAATCAATTTATCTTCAAGTCTTCAAGTCCCGAAATGCAAATGATTCAGGTAAATGTTATTCCTCCGGCGCTTACGCCTACAGCAATTAAAGATGTTGAAATTGAAAATGTAAATTATGCGATCTATCCAAACCCAAACAGCGGACAGTTTGATGTGAAAATAGACGATGCAAATAACGAAACTGTAAAAATTAAAGTTTACAATTTAATTGGCGAAGTTGTTTATGAAACAGAAACCGTAAATGATAATATGACTAAAAAAATAAATTTAGATAACGTTGCTAATGGTGTTTATTTTGTGAAAATAAATTCAGGAAGTAAAGAAAGTACTAAAAAAATGATCATTAATAAATAAAATAGTTTTATAGTTAATTATAAGGTCTTAAAAAAGGGTTGCCGTTTGGTAACCCTTTTTTATTTTGTGTTGATCAGTTCGTTTGTTTTTAAGAGCAGATCCATGAAAAGGATCTTTGGATTAGCGTTACGCTCTATATAATAATAATTGTTATTAAATTCTTCTACAAGACGCTCGTAATTTTTTTGATTGATAAA
The DNA here is from genome assembly GCA_016787785.1 of Bacteroidia bacterium. Classification (GTDB taxonomy): domain Bacteria; phylum Bacteroidota; class Bacteroidia; order B-17B0; family Aurantibacillaceae; genus Aurantibacillus. The sequence goes on from JAEUTO010000005.1 coordinate 143,755, forward strand.
GGGAGCAAACTTTTCGAGGAATTGTCTTTCCTGTCCGCTTAACCTTACTAAATTCTTATCGCCAAAATTATACATCAAACAATCGCGAAAAACCTCTAAACCATATTGCAAAAATTGCTTTTGTTTTTCACGACCGGACGCCGCATTCTCATCTATCCATGTTAAAGCTTTACCCGGATCGAATTTTAAAGCCAGGCGCATAAAACTCTGGAAGTGCGCCAGAAAAGAAACACTTTCTTCATTATGCGTTAGTAAAGTAATTGCTTCTGCATAATTACCGTTGGCAAGAATTGCAGTTTGTCTTGCAACATCCGCATTCACTTTATAATTAGATACAAGCGCTTCAGAAATTTCTTGTTCGCTGCAAGTGTAAAAAGGTATTTGTTGTACGCGCGAAATTATAGTAGCCAATAATTGTTCGGTATGGTTGCATACCAAAACAAAAATGGTTTTATCGGGCGGCTCTTCTAATATCTTTAAAAGTTTGTTGGCCGATTCGGCATTCATTTTTTCTGGCTGCCAAATGATCATGATTTTATAAGAACCTTCGTAGCTGGTGTAACTTAATTTTTTTAAGATATCATTTGCTTCTTCAACGGGTATTATGGGCTGTTTGTTCTCAGCGTTTAATTCGTTAAACCAATCATTTAAACTAATATAAGGATTGGCCAAAAAAGCTTCCCTGAATTCTTTAATCAGGTCATTACTGCTTTTTACATCTTTACTTTTTGCAATAGGAAAAACCAGATGCAGATCGGGGTGAATTAATTTTGAAACTTTATTACAAGAGATGCAACTTCCGCAAGCGCCTTCGTCGGTTTTATTTTTACAATATAAGTGTTGCGCAAAAGCAACTGCTGCGGGTAAATTACCGCTCCCTTCTTTTCCGGCAAATAATAAGGCATGGGGCACGCGTTCTTCCTTCACCATTTTTAGTAAGCGGTGCTTAGGTTCTTGCTGACCAACTATTTGACTGTAAAGCATTATCTAAAGATAAAATTTATTTAGTGTTAAATTCGTTCATGCAGCGCTGCAGGCCAATAAATGAAAACGCTTTAACGGCGTCTGCAGCAATTTTAATTCTATCATTAAGGGTCTTTAATTCTTCTTCGTTCCATTTGCCCAAAACATAATTAACCTGCGAGCCTTTGCTAAACTCATTACTGATGCCAAAACGTAAGCGCGGATAATTAGTTGTGTTTAGGGTTTCCTGAATGCTTGTAAGTCCGTTATGGCCGCCATCGCTACCTTTTGGGCCAATGCGTATTTTGCCAAAAGGTAAGGCAAGTTCATCCACTAAAACAAGCATATTCTCAATTTCAATTTTTTCTGCCTGCAGCCAATAATTAACCGCTTTGCCACTCAGGTTCATATAAGTGCTCGGTTTAATAAGAATGAGGGTCTTGCCTTTGTATTTTAATTCGGCAACATCGGCATAGCGATCAGAAGAAAATTTAATAGCGGCATCTTTAGCCAGAGAATCAACAATTTTAAAGCCGATGTTATGACGTGTTTCGGCGTATTCTTCGCCAATATTGCCTAAACCAACTATTAAAAATTTACTCATTAAAAATTAAATTATGCCGGTGCTATAAACGCGACAAAGTAGAGTAAATATACTATTAATTTTTTTTGTAAAGTTTGTGTTTAATGTTGTAGCGGATGCAATCCCAGTATTCTTTACTGTAACCTACAAATACTTCTTCTCCGGCATTAATATCACGTTCAGCAACAATATAGGCCTGATCTCCATGAATTTCGTATGAGGCGTTGTTCTTTATACCCTTAATACGGCTAATACCTTCGGCGTCATTGGCATAACGCGCTTTGTATTTTGGAGTAGCATAAGCATCAATACAACGTTGTTTGTTTATATATAACAAATACCCGTCTTTATGTTCCAGCACTCTTTTTTCGTATTCTTTCCAATTAATTATTTCGCCTTTGTATTCAATGATCTTTGTATCCTTTTTGATTGGCTTATCTGTAAATAAACCTTTTCCGGCGTTCGGTAATTTTGAGTTCTTAATTTTTAGGGCCATAACGGTGACAAAAATAATGCTTTAATTAAATAAACAACAAACTTTTTTAAAAAATGTTTACAAGTACTGTGTGGAAAAAGCTCTAAATAAAACCGCCACCAATTTCAAGGAAGACTTTATTTGTTTTAGCCTCTGAAACAGATATCAATTCAATAGAAGTAGTTGAGATCACTAATAGTTTATTGCAGTATTTTAATAAAAGGTCGAGATCGTGCGAACTCGCCAAAACACATTTATTTTCTTCATCTGCAAGTTTTCTTAGTAAGATGAAAAGATCGTGTTTTGATGCATAATCCAAAAAGGCGCTTGGCTCATCTAAAAGCATAATAGGGGTTTGTTGAGCAAGGGCTTTGGCTATAATTGTTTTTTGAAACAAGCCGTCGCTCAGTTCATTTAATAATTTGTGTTGATGAGCGGTTATGCCACAGATTTTAATTGCCTGGTCAATAATTAGCCGATTTTCTTTTTCCAAACGATTAAAAGAATTTGTATAAGGCATTTGCCCAGCTGCCACTGCATCGTAAGCGGTTAAATTAAATCCGCCTATCTTTTCAGTTAAAACAATGGCAATTTTTTTTGCTAACTCATTTAATAAAAGTTTGCTAATAGGTTGTTCATCTATAAATATTTCACCCTCTAAAACCGGCAGCAAACCACAAAGACTTTTAAGCAATGTAGATTTACCCACACCGTTTACGCCCACAACACCCACAAAATCGCCGGAGTAAAAAGTTAGGTTAAGGTGTTTAAGGATAGAGATGCTGGCATTGGTTTTTTTATAACCTAAGGTTGCATCTTTTAAAACTATACACTCTTTTTTATCCATTACCAGGTTTTGTTTTTAAACATAAGATAAATAACCAGTGGTGCGCCAATAAATGTGGTGATCATATTTATGGGTAAAGAGATATTGCTGATAGCAGAATTGGCCAGTGCATCTGAAAGTAAAAGGATGATACTTCCAATTAATAAACAGGAAGCAACGTGCAAATGTTGTTTTGAGCTTTTAAATACCATACGCGAAAGAATTGGAACAGCTGTTCCTATAAAAGCTATTGGTCCGCAAAACGCAGTTGTTAAACCCGTTAATAACGATGAAATTAAAATTAAGTAAAAACGACTTGATTTAAAATTGATGCCCACATTTTGAGCATAATTCTCCCCGAGCAATAATGCATTTAAAGGTTTTACAAAAAATAAAAGCGCAAGCATTGAAATTAAAGCTATTGGTAAATAGATAAGCAGATCAAAGTTGGTTGTGTTTGCTAAAGAGCCCATGCCCCAGATAACAAAACTTTTTAAACTATTGGCATCCGAAAAATATTCTAAGGCAGTTTGTACGGCGCCACAAATTTGCGACAGCATTAAACCAATTAAAAGTAGAACTACGTTACTATTAACTTTTTTGGAAATACCTAAAATTAAAAATGTAATTAAAAGACTACCGGTTATTGCCGAAAGAACAATGAAGGCCTTGCCAATAAAAAAAACAGAAAACAGGTGTAAGGCACTACCTGCCAGAATACTTATGGCCACCATTAAAGATGCACCCGAACTTATGCCTAATACAAAAGGTCCCGCTAATGGGTTTCTGAATATAATTTGCAAAATCAAACCTGATACCGAAAGCGTGCAGCCGGCAATAATGGCCGTAATGGTTTTTGGAAAACGAATGTGCCAGAAAATAAAATTGTTCGACGATAATTCGCCAAAGTTAATAGGCTCGCTACCACCAAAAAATAAACTTAAAAAGCATGCAACGATAAGCAGGCAGATTAATATTAAAAACTTTATGGTTGTATTTTTTTCCAAATTTATTTTAATTGTTCGTAGTAAAACAATTCATTTTTGATCTGAGTTTTTAATTCAGGATGAAAGATAAGAATAAGATCGCTCAAAATCCTATCAGGATAGATCATGCCGGTTTCCCAATAGGTGCTATAACCATGCGAATTGGTATATTTTGTATTATTAAATACATTACCTTTTTTAAAAGCAACAAATTCTTCATAACGACTGTCTACACTTAAAAGATCTTTTTTCGTTTTAAGAGTAGAAACGTTTAACCAGAATTCTGCTTCTTTTGCTTTTGCATATACCTGCTCAAAACTTAAGGGAATGCTACCGTAATTCTCATCTTCTTTCCACAAATAGTTCGTACCGGCATCAACTAATAATTTTGCCATGTAACTTTTTCCGCCGGGCATGTACCAGGAGTCGCTATACTTAATATCGTTAAATACCGTTGGTCTTGCTTCTGTTTTTTGCGCAATTACCTTAAGTTCATTATAATTTTTTTCTACTAGGTTAAAAATAGAATCAGCCATGTCTTTTTTCTCTACAAAGGCTGCAAAAAACTTGATCCATTCGGCGCGGGCTAAGGGTGTTTCTTCTTTGTGGTCTAAACTTATAGCAACCGGTATTTTTGTTTGCAATAATTTTGGGTTGACGTCTTTTTTTGGATCGCCCATACCAAAGGTGAAAATAATATCAGGATTTAAAGCAATGGTTTGCTCAAGATCCAATTCAATACCTCTTGATAACTCTACTATTTTTTTAGTAGCACAGCGCGCGAGAATTTCTTTGTTGTTAACGTAATCTACATTATCAATGGCTACTACTTTATCAATTAAACCCAGCTCGCAAAGCATATTAACGTAAATACTGCTTAATGTTGCAATTTTTTTACAAGGACTTTTAATAAGCGTAATATTTTTTCTGCCTACTTTTATTAAAGATGGATCGGCGCAAATTAAATACGTAGCCGTTGTATCAAAGTTGTTTTTATTGCCAAAAAGGTAAATAACGGTAAGTTGCTTATTGCGGGAAATAGCAAAACGTTTGGCGTATTTAATGGTTGTGTCTTTTTTAAGATCAGAAAAGATGTTGGAAAATTTTTCTTTTGGCTCTGCGCACGAAACAAAAAATAAAATTGTTACAAGGTTAAAATATTTTAAAAAACTATATTGCATTAAAACGTATTTCAAATATGCTTCCCTTAGGCGAATTATTTTTTACAGCTATACTTGCGCCATGATTGCTCACAATATAATTAACGATGTATAACCCCAGGCCTGTACCCTGTGTGTTCCGTATCTCTTCGTTACCGGCCCTAAAGAACTTGTTGAAGATCTTTTCTTTATCAGCATCCGAAATGCCACAACCTTTATCTTGTATTGTTAATATTGAAGCGTTCTTTTCGCTTAACAATTCTATTATTATTTCTTTTTCATCCGGAGAATATTTTAGAGCATTATCCACCAAATTAGTAATTATAGATGGAAAGGAATTTTCATCTATTTCGGCAAAGATCTGTTCGTCTATCTTTAATTTTAATTCTCCTGTACTAATTTCTTTTTTATAATAGCGGTTCAAAATTGCATTTACTTTTTCGCTTAAGTTATGTCTTTCAAGTTTAAACATAAACTCACCGGCATCCAGCCTGCTTGCTAAAAGAACATTGTCAATCAAACTATTTAAGCGCTCGGTTTCTGCCAATGCATTAGCAATTAATGTTTGCTGCATTGTTTCGTTAAGTTTTTGTTTTTGTAATGTTTGCAATTGCAATTTTGTGGCGGCGATGGGCGTTTTTAATTCGTGTGTAATACTTAAGAAAAAATTCTTCTGCTGATTATTTAACGCTGTTTCTTTATCCTGCGCTTGTTTAATTTTATAAAGTCCAAATAAAAGTAGCAACAAAAAAACGGTTCCTTCGCCAACTACCATTATTACCTGTATCTTCTTTTTTTGATGTAAAAAAGCAATTTCCTGTATCAACCTATCTTCATTTGTAGTTGTAAGCTCGGCAATTTTTTGTTTGAGGTCTATAATTTGTCCGGTTTGGCGCACTAACAAAACTTCCCACCAAAGAAATTGTAAAAGAATGTATCCAAAGAGAATACCTAATATTATTATAGCGCGCGATCTGGCTTTCATTCTGTTTGCTTTACTTCAGGGAACTGGATAAGCTCTTCTATTTGTGTTAACACTTCTGCCGAACGTTTTACGGTATCAACATCTTCTACAGTTAAATACAATTTTTTATTCTGTTCCTTTAATGTACAAAGATTAGGATATTTTTGCGCAAATAACAAGGCTGCCTGAAACATTGGACTCGAAAAATAATCGCTTTCCTGTTTATTTAAAAAGTAGGCCAGCATTTTCTTGTTCTTTAATGTGAGTTTTTCAAAACCAAGTTTCATAGCTTTCCAACGCATGCGCACCACATTTATCAATTCAATCGCTTCTAAAGGCACCGGCCCAAACCTATCCTTCAAATTAGTTTCAAATAATTTTAGATCTTCTTCTTTTGTAATGTTATCCAGCTCTCTATATAATAACAAGCGTTCCGTTAAACTGGTTACATAAGTATCCGGAATCAATAATGGAAGATCTGTTTCAATAACGGTTTCTTTTACAAATTGGCGAGAGAAGACCGATTTGTCCGACTCATGTTCTTCGCCCACCACATCTTTATACCAATCTTCTTCTTTTAATTCTTCTATGGCTTCATTTAAAATTTTCATATAAGTATCAAAGCCCATATCGTTTATAAAACCGCTTTGCTCGCCACCCAATAAATTTCCCGCTCCGCGAATATCCAGATCGCGCATTGCAATTTGAAAGCCACTGCCAAGATCACTAAAATCTACAATGGCTTTTAAGCGTTTACGCGCTTCGCCGGTGAGCATAATTTGCGATGGTGCTAGTAAATAACAAAACGCTTTTTTATTACTTCGGCCAACGCGGCCACGCATTTGATGTAGATCGCTTAATCCAAAATTTTGCGCGTCGTTAATAATAATAGTGTTAGCATTACTGATATCCAAACCGCTTTCGATAATGGTAGTGGCAACTAAAACATCGTATTCTCCTTCCATAAAACCAAGCATCACATCTTCCAGTTTTTCGCCATCCATTTGTCCGTGTCCAATTGCAATGCGCGCGTCGGGCACAAGCCGCTGAATAATGCCGGCAATATCTGTAATATTTTGCACCTTATTATGTACAAAAAATACCTGGCCGCCGCGGTTTAATTCATAGGCAACTGCATCGCGAATTAGTTCTTCATCAAAAGAATGCAATTCTGTTTGCACGGGGTAACGGTTGGGTGGCGGAGTAGAAATAACGGAAAGATCGCGAGCACCCATTAAACTAAATTGTAATGTGCGCGGAATAGGTGTGGCGGTTAATGTAAGGGTATCTACATTACTTTTAAATGTTTTTAATTTGTCTTTTACACCAACACCAAATTTCTGTTCTTCATCAATTATCAATAAACCAAGATCTTTGAACTTAACATCTTTACCAACTAATTTGTGTGTACCGATAATGATATCCACCTTTCCTTCTGCTAATTTTTGTAAGGTTTCTTTAACTTGTTTTGGCGAACGAAAGCGGTTTATGTAATCTACATTACAAGGCAAACCTTTTAAACGCTCGGTAAATGTTTTAAAATGCTGATAAGCTAAAATAGTTGTGGGTACTAAAATAGCAACCTGTTTACTGTCGCATACAGCTTTAAATGCAGCGCGAATAGCAACCTCTGTTTTGCCAAAACCCACATCACCGCAAACCAATCTATCCATTGGATGCGGTTTTTCCATATCGCGTTTTACATCCTTAGTAACTTTAATTTGATCGGGCGTATCTTCATAAATAAAGGAAGCTTCTAACTCGTGTTGCAAATAGTTATCTTTTGGATACGCGTGCCCGGGTTTTGCTTTTCTTTCGGCGTATAATTTTATAAGATCGTAAGCAAGTTCTTTTACGTTACGTTTTGTTTTTAGTTTTAAAGTAGCCCAATTGGTACTCCCTAATTTATCTATTTTAGGTGTGTGACCTTCTTTACCACTAAATTTGCTAATGCGGTGCAGGCTGTGAATGCTCACATACAAAGCATCATTATCGCGAAACAATAATTTTACACTTTCCTGTTCTTTACCGTTGATGTTTAATTTTTGCAGGCCCGCAAAACGGCCTATACCATGATCGATATGCGTTACAAAATCTCCCGGATTTAAAGTGAGTAATTCTTTTATTGTAAAAGCTTCTGCACTTTTATGTTTTAATTCTTTTAATTTAAAACGGTGATAGCGTTCAAAGATCTGGTGATCCGTGTAAATAGCAATTTTAAGATCTTCATCAATAAACCCTTCATGAATATCCAGCTGCAAATAATCAATGAGTGTATCATACGTGCGGTGCTCTTTTGCAAGCAGATCGTTGAAGATACTTATTAACCTATCGGCTTGTTTTACATTATCGGTTAAGAAAAAATTGTCATAACCTTTTGATTTATTTTCTTTTAAATTAGCAATTAACAGATCGAAATTTTTATTGAAAGATGGTTGGGGCCGTTGATTGAATTTAATATTTTCGGAAGCGAGAACAGATCTGATGCCAAATTCAAAGCAAGTAAACTTCTTTAATTGTTCTTTTAATTCATCTGAGCGGGCATACAATTTTTCAGGCGGAACCTGTTTGATCTCTCCGGTATGTTGGTGAAATGCTTTTGTTGCCGTTTCAAATTTTTTGTCAAAAATATCCAACGCATAGCCCGCATCTTCAAAAAATAGAAACGAATCAGCGGCGTCGAAATAACTTAACAGCACTACTTTTTCTTCTGTAAAAATAGTGGAGTTAATGTTTGGGATGATTGTTACAAAATCAAATTTTGCATTTGATAATTGATCGGTGGGATCAAATGTTCTGATGGCATCTACTTCGTTGCCAAACAATTCTATCCGATAAGGAAATTCGTTAGCGAAAGAAAATATATCAATTATGCCACCACGGATACTAAATTGTCCGGGTTCGTAAACAAAATCAACATGTTCAAAATCGTAAGAAACTAAAAATTCTGAAATAAAATCGATGTTGAGTTTTTCTCCCTTTTTTATTTGCAAGGTATTTTGATGTAGCTTTTGTTTTAAGGTAACTTTTTCGGCAAGCGCTTGCGGATAGGTAATAACAATACCTTTAAACGTTTCTTTTGATAAGAGATTTAAAACCTCAGCCCTTTCCTGAATATTTGCATTGGTGGTTTTTTCTTCCTGATAAGGTTGACGATAAGATTCAGGAAAAAATAAGACCTTTTCGTTCGCCAAAAGCGTTTCTAAATCATTTAGTAAATAGGCAGCTTTTTCTTTATCAGACGCAACAATGACGCATGATCTTTTTTGATTTAAATAAAGCGATTGGATAAAAAAAGACAAAGCAGATCCGTTTAAACCTTGTAGCCAGTGGTTTTGGTTAAGGTTTAGCTCTTGAAGTTTTGAATTAAAAATCCCCTCCAGCTTTTTGTTTAGGACCATTCTGCCGCAAAATTACCTATAAATTGTGGTTTTGAGTTGAATTGTGCCAAAAATTTAACGCTTTGTGCAATAGTCTTATAAGAAGAGTTTGCTATATTTGTTAGACTTAAAACAATTCATTTAAAAATAATTACAATGAAAAAAAATTTACTAGTAGTAGCTTTAATGATCGCGGGATTGGTTTCCAATGCGCAAACAACACGTTTATGTTTGTTTGAAGAATTTACGGGAGAGACTTGTCCGCCTTGTGCTTCTACAAATCCGGGCTTAAATGCTACTTTAACTGCAAATGCATCAAAAGTTATTTCCATTAAATGGCAGGTGCCGATTCCTTCTGCTCCTACAAATACATGGTCGTTATACCAAACTAACTCTGCAGAAATTAACACACGTATGAATTATTACGCTGTTAACTCTGCGCCGCAAGGTAGAATGGATGGGCAAAGTCTTACCGTTTTTGGTGCTTCTTCTGATCACGCTGTAAATACATCGCCAAGCTTGATCAACACGGCACAAGCTATTACTTCGCCATTTTCAATAAATATGGTGCGTGCGTGGGACCCTTTTTGTGCATCAGTAAACTTAACTATTACAGTTCAGGCAACTGCTAATTTTACAACTGCTAGTTCATTAAATTTCCGCACGGTAATGATCGAACGTTTAATTCAATTTAGCGTGCAACCGGGAACTAATGGTGAAAAGAATTTTGAAGAAGTTGGTATTAAGTCTTTTCCAACTATTAGTGGTTATGGTTTAGCAACCGCCTGGGTTACGGGCCAAACACAAACCTTTACACTTAACTGCCCAATTCCTGCGTATACAAGAAAAAAAGATGAGGTAGCGTTTGTTGGCTTCATTCAAAATGAAGCAAATAAAAATGTGTTACAAGCTTTCAGACTTGATAAAGTTGCTCTTCCGGTAGAAGCTTTAACAGCATTAGATGCAAAAGTAGGCGTTACTTGTACGTCTAGCATTACACCGCAGGTAACTGTAAAAAATAATGGCACAACGCCTTTAACAACGTTTACAGTAACACCTTATACAGATGGTATTGCAGGTATTACTACGCCTTGGAGTGGTAACTTAGCCGTTGGCGCGTCAACTACATTAGTTTTAAATACAACTACAACAGGAGTTACTTCAGGCGTGCATACATTTTCTTTCAATGTACTTATGAATAACCCTTACAATTTCTTTAATGTTTCAAACAAAGTAAATTATCTTGTTGCAACTAATTATCAAACAACACCTGTGAGCGAAGATTTTGCTTTAGCTACTTTTCCACCAACAAACTGGACAAGGGTTAACTCTAACAATGGTCCTACGTGGAGTAGGGTAGTTAACGTTGGTGCTTATGGTAACACAAATGACCTTGGGGCAGTGAAATTTGATTTCTATACTAATCCGGTATCTGGAGACGTGGATGAATTATATTTACCACCAATTGATCTTAGCGGGTCGGCTACGCCGGTTTTATCTTTTGATCTTGCCAAAGCACAACGCCTAAGCGAGAACGACCAATTGGATGTTCTAGTATCAAATGATTGTGGTGCAAGTTGGACAAATGTTTATAGTAAAGCTGGTCAAACACTTGCTACAAGCGCAGCTGTTACTTCTTTATATTTAGCACCTACTGCTCAGGATTGGGTAACTGAAAATATTTCACTTACTGGATTTGCAAGTCCAAATGTGTTGGTTAAATTTAGAGCCACAAATGATAACGGTAATAACCTTTATCTTGACAACATTAATCTTTCGCAATCTAACCCATTTGTTGGTCTTGCAAAGAATAATAAGGATGGTGTTAATATTTCGATCTTCCCAAATCCTGCTACGAACGAAACTACTTTAAAAATTAAAGCAGATAATGCATCTGTTTCAAACGTAAAAGTAACAAATGCAATTGGCCAAACTGTTTACTCAAAACAAGTATCAGTTAACCCTGGTGCAAACAACATTAAATTGGATACGAAAGAATTTGCCAACGGTGTTTACTTTGTTATCATCGAATCAGGTAAAAATTCTACCAGCAAAAAATTAATTATCTCGAAATAATTTTCGCTGATAAAACTATTTAAAAGGCGGCCTAAATTATTTAGACCGCCTTTTTATTTTAACAAATTAAGCATTGTATTTTACCATATTAATATTTAACTTAGATGTTTGGCCTTAGATAAATTAATTTTTTAAAAACACATACATGAAAAAACAACTACTTACTATCTTATCTGCACTTGGCGTATTTTCGGCATTTGCTCAATTACCGGTTGGTACTGCCGTATCAGCGCGTAAAATGATTTTAGAGGAATACACAGGCTACACTTGTCAATATTGTCCGGATGGGCATAAACGAGCTGATCTTATTATGGCTGCTAACCCAGGTAATGCTTTTGTTATAAATGTTCACGTTGGTGGATACTCAACGCCTGCTTCGGGAGCAATTGATTTTAGAACAGCCTTTGGAACTGCTTTAGCAGGCCAATCAGGTTTAACGGGCTATCCTGCAGGTTCGGTAAACAGACATGTTTTTGCTGCTTATAGCCAAAATACTACAACACCGGGTACAGCTCAAAGTCGCGGTGCCTGGCAAACAACAGGTAACCAGATCATGGGTCAGAACTCAAATTTAAATGTAGCATTGCAAGCAACTATTGATGCAGCTACAAATTTATTGACTGTTCAGGCTGAGGTTTATTATACCGGTAATAGCGTAAATTCTACAAATTACTTTAACCTGGCTTTATTACAAGATAGCGTGCTTGGTCAACAAACTTCAGGTTCTGTTTGGTATCCAGCAATGATGGTTGGTAGCCAATACCAACATAATAAGATCTTACGTCATATGATCACAGGTCAATGGGGCGATCCTATAACTACAACTACTGCAGGATTTTTATATGCAAAAACGTTTACCTACACCATTCCGGCGCAATACCCGTTAACAGTTACCGGTGGCGCTATTAAGTCTAACGTGTTACTTTCTAAATTAAAGCTTGTAGCTTTTGTTACAGAAACGCAACAAGAGATCATCAGCGGCAATTCTGGCCCTATAACTATCGTTAATAACTTCCCGACTGGTGTAACCAAGTACGATGCTTCGGAAGAATTCTCTGCTAATGTATTTCCAAATCCAACATCAGATAAAGCTACTTTAGCGCTATTAATAAGCAAGAACGAAAAAGTTGCTGTAAAAATGTTTAATATGCTGGGTTCAGAAGTTTATAATTATTCTGCAGACTTAGATAAAGGTATTCACAATATTGATCTCAACACATCTAATCTTACTACAGGGTTTTACTTTGTAAAAGTGATGGTTGGCAATAAAGTAACTACCGAAAAATTAACTATCTCTAAATAATAGTAATACTTTAAATAAATAAAAGCCGGCCAATATCGCCGGCTTTTATTTTTAAACCGATCTAAATAAATTTAAAATGAAAAAAATAATTATTCTTTTTGCAATAGGTCTTTGTGCAACAGTTAGTGCGCAAAGTTTTTCGTTGTATAAAACAGACGCGAACTATATTCCAACGGCCACAGTTACTAACGGTAGCTTTGTGTATGAGCCAACAGCGCCAAGCTCTTTAATTGTAACAAAATTCAGAATTAAAAATAACGCGGCGGTTACACAAACCTTTAACGTTACAAGAACCATCATTTCACAGGTGCCAACGCTTGATCAAAGTTTAGTGCCAAGTGCACAAACAACTTATTTTTGTTTTGGTAATAATTGTTTCACATCTCCTGTAAACACACCGGGCTCTGGCGACTACACAATTTTATTGGCTTCCGGACAAACAAGTACAGTTTTTCCGCTAGCAGATAATTCATTTGATAATAACCAACCCTTTTCGATCGATCTTGAGGAGGGAACTTCAACAGGAAGTTACGTAGTTAAATACAAACTTTTTAACGTTGGAAATGCAAATGATACACTGGCATTTTTTATGGGTTACAACCAACCTGCCGGATTAAAATATAATACAGCAGTTTCTGATATCTCTTTAGATATTTTTCCCAATCCAACAACAGAGAACGCAACGATTTTAATGAATGCGTTGGATAACATGGATGTGAAAATAAATATCACCAATTCTACGGGACAAATAGTTTACACTAGCCAACATAAATTAAATGCCGGCGCAAATACAATTAAGTTAGAGTGTAAAAATTTAACTACCGGAATTTATTTTTTAAGCTTAGCAACTGATAAAAATATGCAAACCAAAAAACTGGTTATTTCTAAATAATATCAAATTTTCACTAAAAAAAGGTCGCCTCCATAAAAGGGCGGCCTTTTTTTGTTTAGATTATTTAGGAGAACAAAAAAAAGGAGCAAATTTTGACTAAAAATGTCCTCCGAAAGTGTTGTAAATAAAGAAAAATTGCCTAAATAATACCTCTCTATGTTTTTAACATAATTCCGTTTGATATATCAAAGTTTGATGATTATATTTGTTTGACTATTAATAACTAAATCAATTTAAAACTAATCACATGAAAAAAAATCTATTAACATTTGGATTAGTGGTAGCAGGAATGGTTGCAGTAGCGCAATCGCCTCGTTTATCATTATTCGAAGAGTTCACAGGAGAAACTTGTCCTCCGTGTGCAGCTACAAATCCAGGCTTAAATGCTACTCTAGCTAGTCCTACAAACACTACTAAGGTGATTGCTATTAAATGGCAGGTGCCTATTCCTTCTGCACCAACAAATACTTGGTCTTTATGGAAAACAAACCAATCTGAAATTACATGGCGTTATGGCGCTTCAGGGTATAACTATCAATCTGCATGGACATCAACTGATACACCTTCAAATGGTATCAACTCTGCTCCACAAGGTAGAATGGATGGCCGTCACATGTGGGCTGTACCGGGTGGTGGTGCTGCAAATGATCATGCAGGATATTGTACTAACACAATGATCAATGCTGCTTCGTCTTTCACTTCTCCATTCTCAATTACAATGAACCGTGCTTGGGATCCTACTTTCTCAACTGTTACAGTTACCGTAAACATTCAAGCAACTGCTAACTACACTTCAACAGGTGCTTTGGTTTACCGTTTAGTAATGATCGAAAGACATATCCATTTCCCTGTTCAATCAGGTACAAATGGCGAAAAAGATTTTGATGATGTTGCTATTAAAGCATTTCCTACAACAACCTCTGGTACCGTTACTACAAGTATGGGTACTGCAATGGTAAGCGGTTGGGTTAATGGTCAAACACAATCTTTTGTTGTTAGCTGTCCAGTTCCTGCTTATGCAAGAGATAAATCTGAAATTGCTTTTGTTGGTTTCATCCAAGATGATGGTAATCAAAGAGTGCAACAAGCTGCTTTATCAAACACTGTTGGTGTATCTAACGATGCTAAAGCTGTTACATCTAGCATAGCCTCTGGTATAGTTTGTTCTACAACTTTAGTTCCAACTGCAACTATTAAAAATAACGGTACAAACGCTATTACAGCTTTTACTGTTTCACCTACTTTAGATGCCGTTGTTGGTAGTGACGTAGTTTGGACAGGTAATTTAGCTGCCGGTGCTTCTACTACAATTCCATTAAATTTAATTACTGTAACTGCTGGTGCTCATACTTTTTCTTATAACATTACTTCGGTAAGTGGTGGCGAATTTAACATGGGTAATAACAAGTTTTACAACCAAAACTTTATTTGCTCTCCAACTTATTTTGCCGGTCCTGTAACTGAGCCATTTACTGCTGCTACTTTCCCTCCAACAAACTGGAACTTGGTTAACGCTAATGCTGGTCCAACTTGGAGCCGCTTAGGTACTACTGGTGCTTATGGTTCTAACACAGGCGCTGCTAAATACGATTTCTACAACAACTCTGCAACCGGAGACGCTGATGAAATTTATTTACCACCAACAGATCTTACTGCTGTTAGCTCACCAGTTTTATCTTTTGATGTTGCTTATGCGTTTTATACTGCTGTACCAAATAACGAAAATGATCAGTTAGAAGTGAAAGTTTCTACCAATTGTGGTCAAACATGGACAACTGTATTCACTCAAGCTGGAACTGCTTTAGCTACAAGCGCTTCGCCTGTAACATCTGCTTTCGTGCCAAGTGCTGCACAATGGAAAACAGTTACTGTTGCTGTACCAACCTTAGCAAACAGCCCAACTGCTTTAGTAAAATTTGTTGCTACTTCTGATTATGGTAACAATATGTATGTTGATAATATCAACTTAGCACAAGCTAACCCAACTTCAATTAAAACAAACGCTACAAGTGATGTTAGCTTTGAAGTATATCCTAACCCAACAAAAGGCGAAACTAATATAAAAATTAATGCTGTTACTGCAGGCAACGCAAACGTTGTAGTAGTAAATACATTAGGTCAAGTTGTTTATAGCAAACAAATTGAATTAACTGTAGGTATTAATACTTTACAATTAGACGCTAACAATTTTGCTAATGGTTTATACACTGTTTCTGTTGAATCTACAAACGGTTCAATGGTTAAAAAATTAACTGTTACTAAATAATAAATTGTATTAATATAAAAGCCTTGCCGTTTATGGCAAGGCTTTTTTAAAATTATAAAAATGAAAAGATCATTACTTATTTTACTCACTGTTTTTTGTGTGAAGGGTTTTTCGCAATCAAGTATTTTGGTAACTAACATTACCAACACAAATTCGCCGGTGCCTATGGTTGCTAATCAAATTATTGCAAACACCACTACGTTCAATGCTACATCAACAAATGATATTGATGTAAAGAATACAAGTGGTTCTACAAAAGTTTATAGCCTTAAACGTTACGACGTTGTAAAAAATGCCGGTGCTGATCCACGTTTTTGCTTTGCGAGTCAATGCTATGGTACCGGGCAAATGGTTTCGTTACAATCCTTAACCTTGACTGGCGGCCAAAGTGCTTCAGAAGTACAAGGGTCTTTCCAGATCATTACCGCCGATCTTGATGAATTTACGGCAGTAGGTTATAGCTATATAAAATATACTTTAACCAATGTGGCAAATACAAGTGACTCGTTACAGTTCAGCATTAAATACAATGCACCTTCTGGCGTTAATGAGTTAAACGCTAATGCATTATCTGCATTTGAACTTTTCCCAAACCCTGCATCTGATGCAACGGTTTTAAAAGTTTCTTCTTTAAAAGCAATGGATGCTAAAGTGATCGTTTATAACGCACTGGGCGCTGTTGTTTCTGAAAAAGCAATTGTTATCGCAGAAGGTAAGAACAAAATTGATCTTAACATCAACGACCTTTCTTCGGGAGTTTATTTTGCACAGATAAAAATGGCAAACAGCTCTGTTACTAAAAAATTAGTAGTTAAGTAATACTTTAATTTTATTTTTGAAAAGCCCGGTTTTTCCGGGCTTTTCTTATTTATAACCAATGCTAAAAAATCCAATTTTTTTTAGTTTCTTTACACTTTAATTTAACAGATAAAAATGGAATTATACTTAGACTCAGCTAACCTGAAAGAAATTGAAGAAGGTTTTAAATTAGGCTTCTTAAATGGATTAACAACTACACCCACCTTCATGCAAAAGGAAGGGATCACAGATATTGACGGTACAATTGTAAAGTTAAGCAAAATGGTTCCTGTGCTTCAAATAGAGGCTTTAGGAAACACCGCAGAAGAGGTTTTAGCTGAAGCCGAGCGCCAGATAAAATTAGGCCTAGATCCTGCAAAAACAGTGTTTAAGATCCCTGTTTCGTTAGAGGGTGTGCGTGCCTGCAAGATGCTGAGAGATAAAGGTTATTTAGTAAATGTTCACTTAGTTTACACCCTGCAACAAG
This sequence comes from Bacteroidia bacterium, assembly GCA_016787785.1. Taxonomy (GTDB): domain Bacteria; phylum Bacteroidota; class Bacteroidia; order B-17B0; family Aurantibacillaceae; genus Aurantibacillus. The sequence continues at coordinate 160,914 of JAEUTO010000005.1, forward strand.
CTTACATGGCTATGCAAGCGGGCGCCACTTACGTTTGCCCGTTAGTTGGTCGTTTACAGGACCAAGGACATGATGCTTTAGCATTGGTTGAACAATGTGTTGATGCGGTTGATATTTATGGTTACGATACTAAGATCATGTTCTCGTCTGTTAGAACGGTGGAGCATGTGCGTAACGCCATTAATATTGGTGTTCACACGATAACCGTTCCTCTAAAAATATTAAAACAATTAACCGAAAATAATTTTACTACCGTTGGTACCGATCAATTTATAATGGATACCCGCTTAATGATGGTAAAAGTAAAAGAGGCCATTAATGGCGTTAATCCTATTGTTTCAGAAGACACAAATATTACAGATGCTATTATTAAGTTAACCGAATTTAATTTCGGTGCTATTACCGTTGTTAAAAAGGATGGTAGCATTAAAGGTGTATTTACTGACGGAAGCCTCCGTAAATTATTAGGCGAAAAAGGCCGCGATATTTTAACCAAAAAATTAAGCGATCTTGAATACCGCGAACCAATTACAATAGAAGGAGATGTATTATTAAACGAAGCAAATACGTTGTTTAAGAAAACAAATGTAGATACCATTGTTGTTACCAATAACGGCAAGCCTGTTGGCATGCTGGATATTCAGGACTTAAAATCGTAAGCAAAAATAATAAGCCCTGTAACCGGGGCTTTTTTTATGAAAGAAATTGAAAACGCATATTTAAATATTGGTGGAAGATTTATTACACCGATTGCTGAGCTCAAAAAAAAATTGCCCAACATTAAAGCATTTATTTTTGATTGGGATGGCGTTTTTAATAACGGCCAAAAAAACAATACCGGCGGCAGTAATTTTAGTGAAGTAGACAGCATGGGCACAAATTTGCTGCGCTATTCTTATTTTATGAAGAATGGCCAATTGCCCGTAACAGCTGTTATTAGTGGCGAGAACAATGAGACTGCTTTTTATTTTTGCAAGCGCGAATGTTTTGACTACTCTTTCTTTAAAATAGCAACAAAAATAAACGCACTTAATTTTATTTGCGAAAAAGAAAATATTAAACCCAACGAAGTAGCTTATTTTTTTGATGATGTTTTAGATCTTTCAATGGCTGAGGTTTGTGGTGTAAGAATTTTAGTGAACCAAAAAGCAAACCCTTTGTTTGTAGGTTTTTGCATAAAGAACAATTTGGTAGATTACCTGTCGGCCAATAGTGGTGGCGGCTTTGCTGTGCGCGAAGCATCGGAGTTATTAATTGCTTTGAATGAGAACTTTACCGAAGTAATTAATAACCGTAAAAATTCTACAGCAGATTATAAAAAGTATATCGAAAAAAGGAAAGCGGTTAAAACCAAATTTTTTACGGTTGTAGATAATAAAATAGAAGCCGCAGATATTTAGCTTAGTTCAAACTGCATTTTGCTCAATTTGTGATACAAACCATTTTCGTTTAAGATCAATTGCTGGTGTGAACCAATTTCCTGAACCAAACCATTTTGCAAAACCACAATTTTATCAGCATTTCTTATCGTTGCTAATCTATGTGCAATAACAATACTGGTGCGGCCTACCATTAATTTATCCAGGGCTTCCTGCACCAAGTGTTCGCTTTCGCTATCTAAGCTGCTTGTGGCCTCATCTAAAATTAAAATGCTTGGGTTCTTTAATACTGCACGTGCAATGGCAATTCGCTGTCTTTGTCCGCCAGAAAGTTGAATACCTCTTTCGCCAACCAAAGTTTTAAATTTGTCAGGAAATGAATTTACAAAATCATAAGCGTTTGCTTTGCGCGCTGCTTCTTCAATCTCAAGATCTGTTGCGTTTGGTTTACCGTATGCAATATTATCTTTGATTGTTCCCGCAAATAAAATTACATCCTGTGGTACAATTGCAATTTGTTTTCTTAATTCGGTTAGCTGGATATCTTTACTGTTAACGCCATCTACCTCGATCGTTCCATTTTGCGGATCGTAAAAACGCAAGATCAAACTTGCAATGGTAGATTTACCCGAACCACTACTTCCTACAAGGGCAACGGTTTCGCCGGAACTGGCTTTAAAGGAAATGTTTTTGAGCACATCAAAATCAGGGCGTGTTGGATAATTAAATGAAACGTTTTTAAATTCAATTTCTCCGTTTGATCGTTTTGCTGGCACGTTATCTTTAAATAATTCAATATCCTCAATATCACTGTCAATTAATTCAAAAACCCTGTCGGTAGCGCCCAATGCGCGTTGTATTGATGCAACCTGTTCGGGTAAGCCACCCAAAGAACCGGCGACAAAAAGTGCGAGCATTAAAAATTGTCCAAATTGTTCTGATGTTAGTTTGCCATTCATCACCATTTGCACCATGATGTACAAAATGAAAAACACGGTGCCAAAAACAAAGGTAATTACAAAAGCAAAAAATGTTCCGCGAAAAACACCGTACTTAAATCCAAAAATTTTAATATCCTGTGTTTTTTCGGTGTAGCGTTTTATTTCGTAAGCCTCGTTGGTAAAGGTTTTCACATTAGAGATCCCCGAAAGTACTTCGCCAACTATTACACTAGCTTCAGCGATCTTATCCTGAAAGCCTTTTGAATATTTTCTTATTTTTTTTGCAAATAAAATAGAAACAACTGTAAGTGGCGGGATAATGAAAACAAACCACTGGGCAATTTCCCACTTGGTAAGAACAACCATTAAAACTAAGCCACCAACACCAACAATTGTTTGGCGAATAAGCTCTGCAATGTTTACAGTAAATGCTTCTGAAATAACATTTATATCTGTTGCCATGCGGCTGCTTAATTCAGCCACCTGGTTCTTAGAGAAAAACCCCATGGGCATTTGAATTAAACGCTTAAAGGTATCGTTACGCAAACCCTGTAAGATATTTTCGGTAACAAGTGTAAAAAAATAAACCCTGCCAAAAGAAAATACACCCTGAATCAATAGTATAATTAAAAGAGTAATGCCCAGGCCCATTAATTTGCCTTGATTTTCGGCTAAATGCGCCGGGTTGCTATCAAAAAAGCCAAATAATGCGCCGGCTTTTACAGGGAATAACAGGCCAACAGAGGCTGTACCAACTAAAAAGACCATTCCCATCAAAAACTTCCACTTTTGTCTTTTTAAGTAACCAAATAAACGCAACGATTTTTTAAGATTGGCAAGACTAAGCTTGGCCTTAGGTAATTCATCGTTCTCGTTATTGGTGGGTCCGCCCCCTCTGCGTTGTTTTGCCATAGAGGCTGTAAAATTACGGTATAAAAGTGCTTATCCTGTCATTAAATTGTAATAAAGACCCTTAAATAGGGTTAAATTTTAAATAAAGTTTGCCGAAATAAAAATTACCGCTATATTTGCAATCCATTTTTAAAAGTAAATAACAAGTAAATATTTAATATCATGAAAAGGACCTTTCAACCATCGCAACGTAAAAGAAAAAATAAACATGGATTCAGAGAGCGCATGGCATCAGCAAATGGTCGCCGTGTACTAGCAGCAAGACGTTCACGCGGACGTAAAAAATTGACTGTTAGCAGCGAAAAGACCCATAAATAAGCAATTTATTTCTTTAAATAATTAAAAGAACCATCTCTAAAAGGGCTGGTTTTTTTGTTTAAAAGGGCCTTTAAAGCCCTAAAACAGGCAAATACAAGGCTTTTATTTGTTAATATATTTTGTAGATCAAACAAAAAACCTATATTTGCAGTCCTTTTTAAAAGAGAGGTATGGGTAAGAGTGAGTACGTAATACAGTTTGGAGGATTGCCCGTTGGTTTACATGAATTTGAATTCGAAGTAAACGATAAGTTCTTTAGTAAGATTGAAAATAGCGAGGTGCAAAGTGGCAATATTGATGTTACAGCTACACTCACAAAACAAAATCATTTGTTGCAAATGCATTTTACTTTTGAAGGTACTGTTAATGTAGATTGCGACAGGTGTTTAAAAGGTTTCGATTTTCCGGTTGAAGGTGAAGAGAATCTGGTTATTAAACATGGAAATCCTGAAGAAAGCAATGACGAAATTTTAGTTATTGAAGAAGGGGATGAAGAATTTGACATCTCTCACTATTTATACGAATACATTATTTTAGCTATTCCCGCGCGCCGTGTGCCATGCGAACTTGATGAAGAAGAGTTTAAGTGCGATTACGAAACAAGGGATAAACTGGATAGTTTAACTTCTGATTCGGAGGAAGCAGAAAATAAAAACAACCCTTTATGGGAGCAATTGAATAAATTAAAAAATATTAATAAAAATTAAAGTAAGAAATCATGCCAAATCCAAAACGAAAACTATCCCGTTCACGTAGAGACTCACGTCGTGCAACATACAAAGCAACTGCTATGACAATTTCAAAAGATTCAACCACCGGCGAAGCGCATTTAATGCACCGTGCACACTGGTTCGAAGGAAAACTTTACTATAAAGGTAAAGTGGTTATGGAAAAAGCATAATAATAAATATTATTTCAGGTATTTTATTAAAAAGCAGGTAATATTACCTGCTTTTTATATTTTTGCCAAAATTGAAAAATTATAGGGCCCTTGTATGAACTTAAAAGCACTTTTTTTTAGGAGTATAAATTTTGGCATACAAGAGGATCAATCTTTTCACGATAAAAGACGCATTAAAAGCGTAAACTTTTTAAACTTAGTTGTACTCGCCTTTTTACTTATTGGGCTAACCAATTGGTTCTTTATCCGAGACGAATTTCCGCTTGCCATTGAACTTACATTTATTTTTATAACTATTCTTTCTATTTTTTTAAGTTACAAAAATAGAACAAGCCTGGCTTTTTCGATCTTTACAATAAATGTAAATATTGCCTTGTTCTTTGTTTGCAAATATTATCCCGATGAAGTGGGTTCTCATTTATTTTATTTTCCTTTAATTGTAAGTATTGTTCTGTTAAATAACCCTTCGGTTATTGATAAACATTTTTTATTGCACCTTTTTACCTGTGCTACATTCTTTCTTTTAAATATTTTTGTTGATCTACCTGCGTTTCAAACTAAAACACTTTCTCCTGAATCTATAAGGGTAATGTGGATCTATAACATGATCATGTCTGTTGGATTAACCGCCATGATAACCTATTTATTGAACAAAACTATTTTTAATCAAAACAAAGAGATCTTATCGCAATTCGATGATCTAAAAAAGACAAAAGAGGAGGTGAATCTTTCACTCAAAGAAAAAGAAATTTTGCTGGCCGAATTACATCATCGTGTAAAGAATAATCTGGCTATTATTTCCGGCTTGCTAAATTTGCAGGAAGATGCTATAAATAACCATGAAGCAAAACAAGTAATAAGCGAAACCAAAGATCGAATTATGAGCATGGCCCTGGTGCATAAAATGCTCTTTAAAAATCCCGAATTTAAAAAGATTGATTTTGGAAAATATTCATCCGAACTTATCTCAGAACTTTTTAATTCCTATAATCTGGCAGGCGATGTAACCATTGAAGAAGATTATGATGCCATAAATCTTTCTATAAGTGTTTCTATCCCCTTGGGCCTTATCTTAAACGAAATAGTAACAAACAGCATCAAGTATGGCTTTAAAGATGAACCTGCCGCCAACAATAAATTTTATATCAGCATTAAAAAAGAGAACAATTTTGTTTCTTTAATAGTAAAAGATTCGGGCAAAGGATTTGACAAAGATCTTAATACTGATTTGGAAACCAGTTCTTTAGGTATTGTTTTGATCAAATCGTTAACCCAGCAAATAGAGGGTAAAGTTTTGTTTTCTAACAACAATGGCGCTAAAATTGAGATCAATTTTCCCAACAATTAAATTATTAATAAATCAGCCTGTTTAAAGTGAATTTAAGCGTATAAAATTGTATTATTGTAGTTTGTTAAAAATTCGTTTTTACGACAGATATATATGAAAATTGGCTTTGATATTTTAGGTGGTGACTTTGCTCCGGACAACTGTTTAGAAGGAGCTATTTTAGCAGCTAAAGAACTTCCTGCTCAGGCACGAATTGTTTTAATTGGCGATAGTGAAGTGGCAAAAGCATATTTCAATAAAAAAGGAGTAGATCCAAATAGCTTTGATTATTTGCATACTACCGAAGTTATTGAAATGGGCGAACACCCAACCAAAGCATTTTCTCAAAAGCCAAACAGTAGTATTAACCTTGGCTTTAAAGCACTAAAAGAAGCGCAATTAGATGCCTTTATTAGCGCAGGTAATACAGGCGCAATGCTTGTTGGCTCTATGTTCACAGTAAAAGCTGTGCCGGGTGTTATAAGGCCTTGTATTACTTCTATTATGCCAAAAGAGAATGGTGGCTTTGGGCTGATCTTAGATGTTGGTACCAATGCAGATTGTAAACCGGATGTGCTTTATCAATTCGGTATACTTGGCTCTATTCTTGCAAAAGAGATCTATAAAATAAACAATCCAAAAGTAGGGTTGTTAAACATAGGCGAAGAACCTGAAAAAGGAAATTTAGTGGCACAGGCTACTTACTCATTAATGAAAGACTCAAAAGATTTTAATTTTGTTGGAAACGTAGAGGGCGGGGATATTTTTAAAGATGCAGCAGATGTTGTTGTTTGCGAAGGGTTTGTTGGAAACGTTGTACTTAAAATGGCAGAAGCATTTTACACAGTATCTAAAAAATTAAAAGTTGAACACGAATATTTTGACAAATTTAATTACGAATTATACGGGGGCACGCCAATCTTAGGTATCAACTCCAATGTTATTATTTGTCATGGCAAATCAAGCCCATTAGCATTTAAAAATTCTTTGGTTTTAGCTAAAGGTCTCGTAGATGTTAAGTTAACCGAAAAAATACAACAAACATTCCAATAAAATGATCAGAGCATCCATAACAGCAGTAGCAGGTTTTTTGCCGGAAAACATTGTAACCAATGCCGACATGGAGAAGATCATTGATACTACTGATGAATGGATAACTACCCGCACAGGTATTAAACAACGCCATTTAGAGAACGATCCTAATAAAGCTACTTCCGATATGGGCGTTGAGGCTGTAAAATTACTTTGTAAAAAACGGGGCATTAAGCCGGAAGAAATTGATCTTTTAATTTGCGCAACCGTTACACCGGATATGGTTTTTCCGGCAACAGCAAACATTATTGCCGCAAAAATTGGGGCAACAAAAGCCTGGAGTTTTGATCTGGGCGCAGCTTGTTCCGGATTTATTTACGCGCTTACCACCGGTGCACAATTTATTGAAGCCGGACGTTATAAAAAAGTTGTTGTTGTTGGTGCAGATATGATGAGCCGCATTATTGATTACACCGATAGAACTACTTGTGTAATATTTGGTGATGGGGCAGGAGCAGTATTGCTTGAGCCAACTACAGAAGATGTAGGTATTGTTGATTTTATATTACACGCCGACGGAAACGGTGCAACATCCTTACATATGAAAGCCGGCGGATCTTTAAGGCCAGCCAGCCACGATACGGTTGATAATAAAATGCATTATGTTTACCAGGAAGGGCAAACCGTTTTTAAACAAGCTGTATATAATATGGCTGAGGTGAGCGCAGACATCATGCAAAAAAATAATTTAACCGATAAAGATGTTAACTGGCTTGCTGCTCATCAGGCAAACAAACGGATTATAGACGCTACCGCTAATAGAATGGGCATTGGTTCAGAAAAAGTAATGATGAATATAGAGCGTTATGGAAACACAACGGCTGGCACTATACCGCTTTTACTTTGGGATTACGAGAAACAATTAAAAAAAGGCGATGTGGTTATTTTAGCTGCTTTTGGCGGCGGTTTTACCTGGGGCTCTGTTTATTTAAAATGGGCTTACGACGGCAGTAAAGTAGGCAAGTAATAAACTACTTTAACGGCAATTTTTTTACCATTCTGTCATCTTTAAACAAAACTTTTTCGGCAAGGTTTCCAATAGAATCATAATACAGCCAAATACTATCTCTAGCATCATTACGATAGAATCCTGTGTAACGGATCTTTCCATTTTCAAAATAGGTAATATTCGGTCCTTCACGTAACCCTTTATCAAAGTGTAATTCGCTCCAGGCTAAACCTGTTGGGTAAAACGACATCCATTGCCCATGCTTTTTGCCGAACCTGAAATTGCCTTTAAACTTTGTGATACCATTTTCGTATTTATCTACGTACTCGCCGCTATAACTGCTATCTGGCGGCATTATCAATAAGGGATTTCTCTTTTTTAACGAGTCAACAACCAATTTTTGCTTATGTTTTGAGATCGAATCGGCCACATGTTTATCAACTTCTTCTTTCGGTGTTTCAGTTTCATTCTTACACGAAAAAATAAACACGAATAAAATCGGCAAAATAATAAAAGCTATTTTTTTCATAACTAACACTTAATTTTTTCTTTCAATGGCATAAACCAGTAAACGTTCTAAACTATCGCGCGATGCATTTTTTGGTAATTTTGCAAGAACATCCAACGCCTTATTTTTGTATTCGTGCATTACCTTATTGGCATAAGCAATGCCGCCTTTTTCTATCACAAAATCAATAACCACTTTTACCTGCTCGCTTTCTTCGTTATGGTTCTTAATAATATTGATCACTTTTCTTTTTTCCATCCAGGTACAATTATTTAACGCATAGATCAATGGCAGCGTCATTTTTTTCTCCTTCACATCTATCCCTGTTGGTTTACCAATCTGGTCATCGTTACCATAATCAAAAAGATCGTCTTTTATTTGGAAAGCGATGCCGGTTAAGGTGCCAAATTCTTTTGCCAGATCAATTACTTTTTGATCCTCGCAAACCGAGGCCGTTCCTGCCGCACAGCAAGCCGCAATTAAAGTGGCTGTTTTTTTGGTGATGATCTCAAAATAAATTTCTTCAGAAATATCAAGTCTTCTTGCTTTTTCAATTTGTAATAATTCGCCCTCGCTCATTTCGCGCACGGCGTTACTTACAATTTTTAATAAATGAAAATCGTTATTATCTAACGATAGCAACAAACCTTTTGAGAGTAAAAAATCGCCAATTAAAACAGCGATCTTATTTTTAAATAAGGCATTTACGCTAAAAAAACCGCGGCGTTCGTTGCTGTCATCCACCACATCATCATGTACCAGGGTTGCAGTATGTAATAACTCAATTAAGGCTGCTGCACGATAGGTGCTTTCATTTATAGTGCCGGTATTTTGAGCACTCAAAAAAACAAACAGCGGACGGATCTGTTTACCTTTTCGTTTTACAATGTAGTTGGTAATTTTATCAAGTAGAGGTACAGAACTTTTCATGGCATCTTTGAATTTTTCTTCAAAAGCCAGCATGTGTTCCGCTACCGGTTGTTTTATTTCGTTTATTGCTTTAGACACAATGGTCTTAAATTTAAACTTTTTATTTTAATTGTTCCATAGCCAATTTATTTTTATTTGCCAGTTGGCCACAGGCTGCATCAATGTCCTTACCACGGCTATGACGTACATTGCATATAATTCCGTTTTTTTCTAAGTGGTCGGTAAAAGCCTTTAACCGGTCGCGGGTAGTTTGTTTAAATTCACCATCGTCAATCGGGTTGTACTCAATAATATTGACCTTACTTTTTACTTTTTTGCAAAAATTCACAAGGTCCTGCGCATCCTGAATAGAATCGTTATAGTCTTTAAAAGCAATGTATTCAAAGGTTGGGCGCGTACCTGTTTTATCAATAAAATAATTTAAAGATGTTGCCAAATTCTCTAACGAATTGGTTTCGTTAATTGGCATAATGTGATTTCTTTTTTCATCGGTTGCTGCATGTAATGATAAAGCCAAATGAAATTTTACATTATCATCTGCTAGTTTGGCTATCATTTTTGCAACGCCAGCAGTAGAAACAGTAATGCGTTTTGCAGCCATACCCAAACCTTTAGGACTCGTAATTTTTTCTACCGAACTTAATACTTCGTTATAATTCAATAATGGCTCGCCCATGCCCATGTAAACAATATTGGTTAATGGTGCATTATATCTTTCCATGGCTGTATTTTTAACTAAAACAACCTGGTCGTAAATTTCATCGGCATTTAAATTACGCATACGTTTTAATTTACCGGTAGCGCAAAACTTGCAGGTTAAACTACAACCTACTTGTGATGAGATACAAGCCGTAAAACGTGTTTGATGTGGTATCAATACACTTTCAACAACATAATTATCATGCAGTCGCATAGCGCATTTAATGGTTCTGTCAGAGCTTACCTGTAGTTCTGAAATTTGTACATTATTTATGGCAAAATTGGTATTTAAATAATCCCTCAAATTTTTTGAGAGGTTCGACATTTGATCAAAATCAACCGCACTTTTTGCCCATAGCCAATCATAAACCTGCTTAGCTCTAAAAGCAGGCTCGTTGATCTCTTTAAAGAGGCTGGTCAATTGTTCAACCGATAAAGCGCGTATGTCTTTTTTTGCCATTAATATTGCGCTGTAAAGATACCACAGATACTTATAATTAGCTAACTTTACGCCATGCGATTTTTGAAAGCGAATAAGATCTTTGATGGCAGGCAATACCTCGCTGAGGGCTCTGTATTGGTAATTGATAGCCAAAATAGGTTAAAAGAGATCGCTAGGGCAACCACCCTACAAAACGATATTATCGAATCTTTTGAAGGTATAATTGTACCGGGTTTTGTAAATGCGCATTGCCATTTAGAGCTCAGTCATTTAAACGGTAAAATTCAAAAACACACGGGTATTCCGGGTTTTGGTAAGCAGATAATTATGCAACGCATGGCTGGTGGTTTTACCAAAGAAACAATTCACGAACATGCTCTTGCTGCCGATGCGCAAATGTGGAATAACGGAATTGTTGCAGTGGGCGATATTAGCAATGCTGATGACAGTTTTAAGACAAAACAAAATTCTAAAATAAAATATCACACATTCATCGAGATCTTAGGATTAAATCCGGCAAACGAAAAAATGATGTTTGATCTGAGTTTGCCTTTTTTTAAAATATTGCAGTCGCTTGGTTTATTAGGAAGCCTTGCGCCCCATGCGCCATATAGCACATCGTTTCAATTGATAGATCGTATTGCAAAATTTGACAAAGAACATGATTTGCCTCTGTGCATTCATAATCAGGAAACAGAAGAGGAAACAAAATTCTTTTTAGGCCAGGCCAATGGATTTAAAGACCTGTATGATTTTTTAAAAACAGATATTTCCTGGTTCAAAGCGCCGGGAATTTCCAGTTTGAAGTCGTATATCAATACAATCCATGAGCAAAAAACAATGTTGGTGCATAATACTTTTTCAACCAAAGAAGATATTAAAGCTGCAGCCGATAAAAATTGTTTTTTTTGTTTTTGCCCAAATGCAAATTTATATATCGAAAATAAATTACCCGACTATAGTTTATTTAAAGAATACAAAACCTCGCTTTGCCTTGGTACAGATAGTTTGGCAAGTAATAACAGCCTTGACCTCCTGGATGAAGCGAATGTGATACTAAAAAATTCAAACGCATTTTCTTTAGAAACTATTTTGCAAATGATCACCTTCAATAATGCATCTGCATTAAATTTAGAGAACGAATTTGGAAGTTTAATTCTGGGCAAAAATGCCGGCTTGAATCTTGTAAATTTTACGAATAACCAATTACAATTAACACAAAAAATAATTTAAAATGCTGTATTTAAAATCGTTCACCTTCAATCCTTTTCAGCAAAACACTTATTTACTTTATGATAATGAGGGAACTGCTTTTATTATTGATCCGGGCAATTATACTTCTTCTGAAAATGCCATCCTTAAAAATTTTATCGATGAAAAAAAATTAAAACTCAGCCGTTTGCTTTTAACGCACGCGCATATCGATCATATTTTGGGAAACAAATTTGTTTTAGATAATTATGATTTACTTCCCGAAATGCACAAAGAAGAATTATTTTTTATCGAACGTTTACCGCAAACGGCAGCCATGTATGGTGTGCCTTGTGATCCCTCACCGTTTCCTGAAAAATATATTACACCGGGAGATAAGATCAGCTTGGGCCAATATGAATTTGAAACTATTTTTACGCCAGGTCATTCGCCAGGAAGCATTTCTTTTTACAATAAAGAAAATAAATTATTGATTAGCGGCGATGTTCTTTTTTACAATAGTATTGGACGCACCGATCTGCCAAAAGGCGACCACGAAACCCTTTTACGCTCTATTCGCGAAAAATTATTTGTTTTACCGGATGATGTAAAAGTATACAGCGGCCATGGCCCTGCAACTACAATTGGTTACGAACGCCAAACAAATCCCTTCTTAACCTAGGTATTTATACCAGTTATCAATAATAACTGTCATTTTACAAAGTTCGATACATAAAATTTGCCTGTAAATTAATATTCTGGCTATCTTTGTATTATCAAAAAATTTGCCTTCATAATTGCCCTTTTTTATGGCCTTGGTCTTTTAGCACAGGAGCCAATTCTTATTCCGGGAGGCAAACCTAAGTATGACAGAAAAGAAGAGATCATTCACGATGGCAAACGTTATCGTTTATACAATAATTACTTGAACTTTGGCCCTTCTTTTTTTAATTCAAGTTTAAGGTCAGATGCGCAACAAGGCGTTTGCCTTGATTTCCATTTTCATATTCGTCGTGAATACTTCCAGTTGGGTTTTGCCATAAGCGGCGATAAGCTCTTAGAAAATAATCAAAGCCAGGCGCGTTTGGGCTATGGATATAGAAAAGAAAGTGCTAGGTATAACATTGCGTTTTTTGGTGGCCCCACTTTTTTTTATGGCGTTGTTGGTGTGCCTGATACTGCAAATACGTTTAAACCTGAATTTTACCAGGGCGTTGGCGTTTATGCATCGGCACAGGCTGCAACAAAATTGGTTTACGATATTGGTATTGGTGCCGAATTATTTGCCGAATTAAATTACAAGCAAAATATAGTTGGCATTAAATTATTTTTGTTTTTCTCGGGCGCATACAAAGGCGTTAAAAAGAATTATAATCCACACGTTAGATCGGAAAATAAATGATCGATTTTATTATTGTTGGAAGAGGCCTTGCGGCAAGTGTCATCGCTCATACACTTCACAACACTAATAGCTCATTTAAAATTATTGGCGACGCTGATTTAAGCAGTTGTTCAAAAGTAGCAGCTGGCATCTGGAACCCAATAGTGTTTAAACGCCTTACCAAAAGCTGGTTGGCCGACGAACTTATTGAACATTTAAATGTGTTTTATACAGCCTGCGAAAAACGCCTTGGTAAAAAATTAATTACTCAACGGTCAATCATTAGATCGTTCTATGAAGAACAGGAAAAAAAACTATGGTCGGCAAAGGCAAATATTGATTTAAAAGGATTTTTAGACCCTATTATTTACAGCAACAATTCTTTGGAATTGGAAAATTGTAAGATCGCAGAGCAATTTGGTTTAGTGCAGCAAAGCGGAAATTTAAACGTGGCCGAGTTTTTAAATGCGACCACAAATTTTTTTAAAGAACAATTGGTAGATGAAACATTTGATCACGCGCAGTTAAAAATAAATGCAGATCATGTTTCCTATAAGGGAATAAACGCTAAGAACATCATTTTTTGCGAAGGTTATTTGGTAAAAAATAATCCCTTCTTTAATTGGATACCATTAAAACCTGCTAAGGGAGAAACGCTGGTTATTTCTGCACCCGACCTTAAGATAAAAGACCATATTTTAAATAAGAATGGCTTTATAATGGATCAGCCGGACGGTAATTATAAAGTAGGAGCAACTTATGAATGGACCGACCTTACCGAAGAAAAAAGCCAAAAAGGCCGTGCTGAATTAGAGGAAAAACTGGCGCAATTAATTAACTGCAACTATACAATCTTAGATCAACAGGCTGGCGTAAGGCCTTCCTCCAGCGATAGACGCCCAATTATAGGTTTGCACCCGGAGTATAATAATCTGTTTATTTTTAATGGTTTAGGCACAAAAGGCGTGATGTTAGCACCCTATTTTGCAAAAAAGTTCGTAAATTTCTACTTGCAAAAAGAAACGCTGCCCCCTGAAGTAAATGTTGGGCGTTTCTATTCACTTTATGCCGGAGAAAAAAAATAGTTTAAGGTTAATTGGTAGACGAGAGTTTGTAGATTTTCCATTATTGGAAGTTTTTAACGTAGAAGCAAAAATAGATACCGGCGCTTACACATCTTCCATTCATTGTTCTGAAATTTATGTCAAAACCGAAGACGCAAAACCCATACTTTTTTTCGTAGTTTTCTGCGATAACCAAAATCACAAAATGCAACGCTTTGAGGAATTTTCTTTAAAAAAAATAAAGAACTCTTTTGGTGACGAGGAAGAACGCTATATTATAAAAACCCTTATCAAGATCGGAAAGAAAAAAATATGGTCAACCATTTCGCTTTCTGATCGGGCGAATATGCGATACGATGTTTTAATCGGACGTCGCTTATTAAAAGGGAAATTTATAATTGATGCTAATCAGATCCATACCGGTGGCAAAAAAGTAACAAAAAAAGTAATTAAACAAATTCAAATAAAATAATAGTATATGAATATCGCGATCCTTTCACGTAATAAAAATTTGTATTCTACCCGCCGGTTAATAGAAGCAGCAGAAAAGCGCGGCCACAATGTAGTTTTATTAGATCACATGAAATGTGTTTTGGTAATAGAGGCGGGCCGACCGCATATTTATTTTAACGGCAAAGAAGTTAAAGATATTAACGCTGTTATTCCAAGAATAGGCGCTTCTGCAACATTTTATGGTTCTGCAGTTGTACGTCAGTTTGAAATGATGAAGATCTTTACCGCTGTAGAATCGCAGGCCCTGGTACGTTCACGCGATAAATTAAGAAGTTTACAAATATTAGCACGCGCAGGATTAGGTATTCCTAAAACAGGTTTTGCTTCGTCTCCAAAAGATAAGGATATTGATAACGTTATTCAAAGCGTTGGTGGCGCTCCTTGCGTTGTTAAACTTTTAGAGGGTACGCAAGGTATTGGTGTTATTTTAGCAGATAATCAAAAAGCTGCAAAATCTGTATTGGAAGCTTTTATGAAATTAAAAGCAAATATGCTGGTGCAGGAATTTATTAAAGAAGCCGGTGGTGCCGATCTGCGTGTATTTGTAGTAGACGGACAGGTAGTTGGTTCTATGAAACGCCAGGCAAAAGCGGGCGAATTTAGAAGTAATTTACACCGTGGTGGTTCGGCAAAGGTTATTACACTTACACCCGAAGAAAGAGCAACAGCCATTAAAGCTGCAAAAAAATTAGGATTAGGAATTGCCGGCGTTGATCTGTTGCAATCAAAGCGTGGGCCGCTGGTTATGGAAGTAAATTCTTCTCCGGGACTTGAAGGCATTGAAGGCGCGACCGGAATTGATATTGCGGGAAAAATTATTGAGTACGTTGAAAGAAATGAATTTAATAAACCGGGAGAGTAATTTATGGCTCAAAAAACAATAACCATAAATGGTCAGAAAATTGAACCCGGCCAAAGCAAAACAGTGATCCTGAATTCGTATGAACTTCATACAAAAACAAAGATCGAAATTCCTGTTCACGTTATTCATTCAAAAAAAGAAGGCCCCTCTGTTTTATTATGTGCAGGCATGCATGGCGAAGAAACAAATGGAATTGAGATCATCCGAAAAATTATCTCGCGCGACGAAGTAGAAAATCTTAAGTGTGGAACATTAGTAGCTATTCCTGTTATAAATGTAGTTTCTTTTTTATATGGTAGTCGCGATCTGCCCGATGGGCGCGACCTTAACCGTTGTTTTCCGGGAACCAAGAATGGTTCTTTAGGAAGCAGAATTGCTTACGATCTCATGAAACATATTATACCTGTTATAGATTTTGGGTTTGATTTTCATACAGGTGGTGCTAAAATAAATAACTACCCGCAATTGCGTTGTGTATTTGATTTTCCCGATAATGTGGCGCTTGCCGAACGCTTTGCTACTTCGTTGATCATTGACAGCACCTATCGTGACGGAACGTTTAGGAAAGAAGCTGCAAAAAAAGGAAAACCTATTTTAGTGTATGAAGGCGGCGAAAGTATGCGTTTTGATTATTTAGCAATTAACGAAGGGGTAAATGGTTGTTTGAGATTAATGAGGTCGTACGACATGATCGATTTTGATCTGCCGCACAACCCATCTGTTAAAATAAAAAAGGATACCTGGGTTCGCGCTAACTGCAGCGGCTTGTTTCATATGAACGCCAATAACGGCGCGCATGTTAGAAAGGGTGATCTTTTGGGTGTGATCTGTAACCCTTTTGGTGAGACAGAAGATAAGATACTTAGCCCTACCAATGGCTATATTGTGGGCATTAACAACCAACCCGTAGTAAACCAGGGAGATGCACTAATTCATCTTGGAATTGACGAAGAGTAATTTAATAACTAACTTTGAACGATGAACAAAGGAGTTGATTTAGGTGATCTTTTAATTATAGCTTTTGTGGTTATAGTTCTTATTACCGGTGCAGTAGTTGTTTTTAGATTTATGAGGAGGAAAAATTAAAATGAGCACACAACAATTTATATTATTTTTAAATTTAGGCGGGGGCGAAGTAGTTATTATTTTATTCGTCATCCTGCTACTATTTGGTGGTAAAGGCATTCCAAGTATTGCCAAAACATTGGGCAAGGGCATAAGAGAATTTAAAGATGCAACCGGTAGTATCCAAAAAGATATTCAAAATAGTACCAGTGGTATTACCGAACAGGTAAACGAACACATACAGGAAGTAAAAAAGGAGATCGAAAAAGAATAGCATGAAGTATATTTTTTATTTTTCCATCTTTTTTGTTTCGGGAAATATAATTTCTCAAACCCCAGGAAAAATAAAATTTCAAAAAAATTCTAACCTTATTTATTTTTTCTCTAAAAACTCAACTACCGATTCGGTTGTAAAAAGTAAAAGCGATGTTTTTTATTTAGTAGTACCCGATTCTTTAAAAAGATTTGTAACCGTTTATGTTGAGAATGGTAAACTTTTAAAAACTACCAACGATAGCCTTGTAAGACTAAATTACATGCCCGGTTTAAAATACGAATCGCAGTATGTAATTAACGAGATGCCAGACTCTGGCACTAAAGGTTTTAAAAAGGTATTCGACCTTATTAGTTTAATTGACGGACCTTCTTCTTATCAAAAGAACAGGATATTGGTTAAAATAATCAATAAAAAAGAAGAAAAAGTTGTGATCGAGAATGTTTTCTTATACAGAGAATAGTTAAATTTATACTACAAACAATTAAAACCAAATAGCATGGCATTAGATGGCGTAGAAGTTTATTATCCACTTGAGGTAGGATGTGGCTGGGTTTATTTATGTAAGGATGGATCGAGTTACACAAATAGTATCACCGCGGTAAATCCTGCAAAGCCAAACGAATTTACCATGGTAAATTCTACACTGAAGAAGGACACGATCTTTCGTAAAGAAGGAAACGATTATATAACAGATTCTTTTGAACCCGGAACAAATAATATCTTACTTAAAGATAACGCGCCCTTGGGCGATACATGGGAAATTAAATTTAAAGCCAATGGGCTGGATAGTATTATGGTAATGACCGTTAAAGGCATTGGTATGGTAAAAGAAGTAAAAGGCAAAACCTTTGAAAATGTAATGATGATTGAAGCTGAAAGTAAGATATCAATGAATGGTACAATAATGCCGTTGAATTATTTTACGCAATATTATTATTGCAAAGGCATTGGTTTGATCCTTACAACCACATCAATGGGCGATGAGCATGCGTTGATTGATTGTATCTTTCCGGAAGATTCAAAATAGAATATGGTGAATTAGATTCTTCTGATCAACTCCTTCATCAATAAGGTCATTTTTGGTTCCTGCATTTTTGCAATGTGTTGCACTTCTTCGTGACTCACATTTTGCACTACACCTTCAACGCCGAGATCGGTTACAATGCTTATTCCAAATACATCCATGCTGCTGTGTTTGGCAACAATAACTTCGGGCACGGTGCTCATGCCCACCACATCTGCGCCGGTGCGCCACAAATAACGATATTCAGCAGGTGTTTCAAAACAAGGACCACTTAAGCCGGCATAAACGCCTTCGCTTACCTTAATATTATTTTCTTTGGCAATTTCTTTTGCTAATGCTACATAGGTTTTTTTGTAAGCCTCACTCATATCAGGAAATCGCGGTCCTAATGTTTCAATATTTTTTCCTATTAATGGATTGGTTGGAAATAAATTAATATGATCGTTAATGATCATTATTTCGCCCACTTCAAATTTTGGATTCATGCCACCGCTTGCATTACTAACGCATAAGGTTTTTACGCCAAGGGCTTTCATAACTCTAACAGGGAAAGTAACTTCCTGCATGCTGTAACCTTCATAAAAATGAAAACGGCCTTGCATGGCAATAACTTTTTTGCCACCCAACTCACCAAAAATTAATTTACCGCTGTGGCCTTCTACCGTGCTTACCGGAAAGTTAGGGATCTCGTTATACGGAAGCGCGTACTCAACAATAATTTCTTTTACTAAGCCACCCAAACCTGTTCCAAGTATAATACCAACTTGTGGAATAAAATTGTTGGTCTTCTCACGTATACTTTTGGTGGTAAATTCTATTTGCTCTAACATACTTTAAAATTACTTGATTAAATTCTTCTTCCTTATCTTTAAATGTCATTTCAACAGGTAAAATATAAATATTCATGCGCTGTGCAATGTTCCAAACCAAATTACTTTTTAAACGCATAAAATCTTTTTCAGTAGTAACTAAAATTTTATTGCCGCCTTCAAAACTGTTATAATAACGTTCAATATCTTCGAGATCTTTTATTGAGAATTCGTGATGATCGTTAAACTGTAAATGTTTTACATCAGCAGCGTATTCTTTTAAATAATTAACCATTGGTTGCGCGTTTGCAATGCCGGCAAACGAAATAACCCTGAAGCGGAAAAGATCATTGAGCGTATCAATTTTTTCGTTTACGTTGGTAATTGAATACAGATCGCCATATTGTAAATAACTAAAAAATACCTGCTGGTGTGCTTTTGGATTTACATCTTTTAAAATGTTACGTATCTCAACCGGGCTTGTTCTATCCGGCGTCTTGGTAATAATAATCAGGTCGGCACGAACGATACCACTTTTAAATTCGCGCAAGGTGCCTGCAGGTAACATGGTATCTTTAAAATATAAATTGTTATAGTCGCTTACTACAATATTTAATCCGCAACGAATAGCGCGGTGCTGAAAAACATCATCCAGCAAAATTATTTTTGGAGCGTTATCTTGTAAAGCGATCAATTTTTTTACGCCGTTCACACGGTTAGCATCTACTGCTACCTGAACATGGTATTTGTATTTATAGATCAATGGCTCGTCGCCAATATCATCGGCTGTACTATTTTCATTGGCCAATAAAAAGCCGGATGTTTTTCTTTTATAACCACGACTAAGCGTTGCCAATTTTGGTTCTTCCTGCCGAAGTAAACGAATTAAATATTCTACAAGGGGAGTTTTTCCGGCGCCACCAACAGATAAATTGCCAACGCCAATTGTGTGAACATCAAATTTGGTGACCTTTAAAAAGTGCCCGTCGTACAAACGGTTCCTTAATAGCGTTATTAAGCCGTAAATAAATGCAATCGGTTGCAGCAGTATTTTTAACCCGGGATTCAAACAGGTTAAATATGCTTATTTTTTTCGAAAAACTAAAATTTAATATAATAAGGCACCCGATCTACTCGCCGCTTGCACCACCGGCAGCATCTGTCTGGAAGCCCAATTGCGGCTTTTGCGGATCGAATTTAATATCATAAAAATTAGAGCCCCTGTGGTAACTTACCGTTAAAATCGAGGTTTTATCCCAATCGGTGATCTTTTCCTTGGTCATGTTGGTAATGGTTTTAATGCAAGAATTTATATTCTTCAATTTCCACTTCGCAACATTGGTTTTTGGATGCCATCTAACAAAATATAATTTTTGTTCTTTACCCGCATTGCAAACGCCGCCATCTGACTTGGATTTAGTGAATGCCTGAATAAAGATCAACATATACGTTGTATCGCCAACTACTTTTTCATAGACCACTTTTTTAATTTCAGGATCTTTGCAAATAGAATCGTTTACACAATAGGTTAAGTTAGTATCCTTATTGGCAATGTTAATGCACAATTGAATAGGAGGTTGTTTTGTTTTAAGTTTTGGATTAGGGTAAGTAGTTTTAACCCAAAACGACATTTTTTTCTTTCTTTGTTCTATACGCAAAGCGTTCCTTAACGAGTCGTTCCTAAGTTTTCTTTCTTTATAAAAAACTTTTTTGCCCGTCATAGGATCAATTTCTGTCTCTAAAGGCAGCGTTAGCTCCAGTAATTCTTCAGGAGTTTTTTCTTCTTCAATTTCTGCACCGGTAGAATCTACCTTGGCAACTTTGGTTTTAGTTTTAGTTTTGGTCTTTGTTTGGCCATTCATTGCAAATGACACAAAAAGTATGGCAATAATTAATAATCTATACATATAGCGAAAATAATAAAATTTTTAAATCTCGTTTATCTTTTATAAAAATTTTGTTTACAACCGATTCTTAATAACATAAAAACGCCTAGAACTGCCCATTCTCGACTAATTTAATGGCGCGCTCTATCATAATATCTTCTACCTGAGCATCGTATTCGGTCTTCATGTTATTTCCAAATAATCGTGCCAGGGTTTGCCACATAGCTGCCTGAAAACTGCCTCTAAGTTGTTTTACTACCTCGTAAGTTGTTTTGCCCGATTCTCGGTCGATCAATTTCATTAACACTTTTCCTTGCGTAACGGTTAAGTCTTTTAATTCATCTTCAAACTCTTTTCTAAGATCCTTTTCACATACTTTTAAAAAGGCCTTTTTAAGATCTTCATCCTGCATTTTTTCGAGTGCTTTATCATACTCTTTAAGTTTTGCGGCAGCAAGTATAGCGTAGGGATAAACTTTTTTTACGTTATGTTTTGTTCTTGTCCATTGCTCGTATTGGCGTGGCGTTTTAAAAACATATTCGGTATAAATATAAACGGTATTTAAAAGAACCAAGGGAAGGGTATCACCATTCACGATTTCGGCCCTGCATCGGAAACCAACCTTTGGTGGAACAGTAAAATCCTGTGTGTTTGTTTGAGCCTGAAAAGAAACCGAATTAAGGCCTATAATAATTAAGGCCATTGTTTTTAAAAATGAATTATTGAAAGAATATTTTAAAAAACAACTACTCATCTACTCCTTTATTATCTTGTACGCTAAAGGTAACCTACAAGTTTCATGCTAATTCAACCGGTTCGTTTTCCATTTGCTTTTTTTAACAGGGTTTTCGGTCAATCCGGCTTGTTTTGTCTTATTTCCCTCAAAAATTATAGAACCTGCAATGGCCGCTAATTCGGCGTATTCTTCGTTTTTAACATTTAATACTTCGGGTGTAAAATATTTTGCAATAAAGCCGGTATCGAAGTTGCCACTTACAAAAGCTTCGTGCTTTAAAACAAATTTACAAAAATCTAACGTTGTTTCAACACCTATTATTGTATAATCCTCAATGGCCCTTATCATTTTTTCAATGGCCTCCGTTCTGTCTTTGCCATGTACAATTAATTTTGAGATCATAGGATCGTAATAGATGGGAATATCCATACCTTCTTCAAACCCATCATCCACGCGTACGCCCGGGCCACTTGGTGTTTTGTAAACCACCAGTTTGCCAATATCCGGTAAAAAATTATTCATCGGGTCTTCTGCACACACCCTAACTTCAAGGGCATGACCGTTTATTTTAAGATCTTCCTGTGTAAAGCTTAGTTTTTCGTTACGTGCTACTTTTATCTGTTCTTTAACAAGGTCTAAACCGGTTATTAATTCCGAAACCGGATGTTCTACCTGTAAACGGGTGTTCATTTCTAAAAAATAAAAATTTAAGTCGGCATCCAATAAGAATTCAACCGTTCCCGCGCCGCTGTAATTACAGGCTTTGGCCACATCTACGGCGCATTTGCCCATTTTTGCGCGCAATTCAGGAGATAATACACTACTTGGCGCTTCTTCAATCAATTTTTGGTGTCGGCGTTGAATACTACACTCTCTTTCGAATAAATAAACGCAGTTACCATGGTTATCGGCCAATAGTTGTATCTCTATGTGTCGTGGACGGCTGGCATATTTTTCAATAAAAACGGCGCCATTACCAAAGGCAGAAATAGCCTCGCTTATAGCCATTTTCATTTGCTCCTCGATCTCGCTTTCCTTTTCTACCAGGCGCATACCCTTACCACCACCACCGGCGCTGGCCTTTATCAATAAAGGAAAACCAACTTCTTTGGCTACTTTAACCGCCTCTTTAAGGTCGCTGATAGCGCCTTCAGAGCCTGGAATCATGGGTACTTTGTATTTTTTAGCGGTAGCTTTGGCGCTGAGTTTATCGCCCATAAGGTCCATGCTCTCGGCACTTGGGCCAATAAAAGTAATGCCTGCTTTTTTTACTTTTCTTGCAAAATCCGCATTCTCACTCAAAAATCCGTAACCGGGATGGATCCCGTCAACCCCTAATTCTTTACAAATAGCAATAATTTTATCGCCCTGTAAATAAGATTGTGCACTTGGTGGCGGACCAACGCAAACAGCCTCATCGGCATATCTTACAAAAAGCGCATTTCTATCGGCTTCAGAAAAAATGGCAACGGTTTTAATTCCCATTTCGCGGGCGCTACGCATAATGCGTAATGCAATTTCACCACGGTTTGCTACTAAGATCTTTTTCATGTATTACAAAAAATTCAAATTGTTTAGTGGTTAAAGATAATCAATATTCATGTTGTAAAATATCCTTTAAATGTTTTAGTTTGTTATTATCTTAGGCTTATGTTTTTTTACCTTTCAAAGCTGCTTGGTTTTATAATTTCTCCTTTGGTATGGGTGTTTATTTTGCTGCTTTATTCTTTTAAAACTAAAGTAGAAGGTCGCGCCAAAAAACTACGAATAGCTGCAATAATTATCTTATTTGTTTGTAGCAACTCTTTTATAGTGGATGAATGTTTTCGCCAATATGAGCCTGTAACGCCCGATTACGACCTTATGACCACTAAATATGATGGCGCCATAATTTTAGGAGGAATTGGAAGTGTGGATGTGCGCCTGAAAAAACTGAGTTTTGGTTGGGGGGGCGATAGATTATTCCAGGTATTTCCTATGTATTATAATGGCAGGGTAAAAAAAATTATTTTTACAGGCGGCAGTGGTAGTATTGAATTTCCTGAAAGAAAAGAAGGTATTTATGTACAAAAATATTTAAAGGCAATTAATATTCCCGATAGTGCCGTCATTATTGAAACAGAAAGTAAGAATACGTATGAAAATGCGGTTTACACAAAAAAAATGTTGGATAGTTTAAAACTAAAAGGCAATTTTTTATTGGTCACATCTGCCTTTCATATGCCCAGAGCAATGGCCGTATTTAAAAAAGCGGGTTACGCAAATCTCACGCCTTATCTAACAAACAGAGTTAGCGGCTTAAGGCGTTTTACGTTTGACCATTTATTTATTCCCAATCCTGATGCCTTATTTTCGTTGCAAATGTTAATTCACGAATGGCTTGGTTTTATAGTTTACAAGATTAAGGGCTATGCTTAAATTTAGTGAGGATCTTTTACAATTCTTATGGCAGTATAAAATTTTAAAGCCGGTGCCTTTTGTTACTGCTAAAGGCAAAGAGATAGTTGTTTTAAAGAATGGTGAATTGAATAAAGATTCGGGCCCGGATTTTTTTAACGCACAAATTAAAATAGATGAAGTAATTCTTGTTGGCAATATTGAAGTGCATATTAAAACCAGCGATTGGTTAAAACACAAACATCAGCAAGACAAAAATTACGATAATATTATTTTGCATGTGGTGTATGAACACGATACAGATCTCGATCAAAATACAACCAACAATGTTGAGGTGCTCGAATTAAAAAGTTTAATTGCCGAAAGTACTTTGGCAACCTACAATCAACTGAGTTGTGCAAAAACTAAAATTGCCTGTCATAATCAATTAGCTGGCTTAAACGACTTTAAATTTATTAGTTGGTTAGAGCGCATGACCCTAGAGCGTTTGGAAGGTAAGGTAAACGCGATAGAAAATTATTTTAAGTCGGTTGCCGGCGATTACACGCAAACATTTTATTTTTTATTGTTGCGAAACTTTGGTTTTAAAGTAAACTCTTTACCTTTTGAATTGCTGGCAAAAAATTTACCAATAACTATTTTATTAAAGCACGCTGATAACCTTTTACAGTTGGAGGCATTGTTGTTGGGAACTTGTGGTTTATTAGAAAACCAGTTTGAAGACAAATACATTTTACAATTACAAAACGAGTTTGATTATTTAAAAAATAAATACCGTATTATTTCTTTAAATAAAGAGATCTTTAAATTTTCAAAGTTGCGCCCTGCCAATTTCCCAACCATACGTTTAGCGCAATTTGCAAAACTGCTAAATACAAAACCCGTTTTATTTATTGCGCCGTACGATTTTGCCAATTACGACGAGATAGTATTAGCTTTAAAAATAAATTTAGAAGGTTACTGGAAGAACCATTATAATATGGATGGAAAAGTGACGTCAAAAGATCTTGCGCTTGGACTTAGCTCAATTGAAAATCTGGTAATTAATACTTTTGCGCCTTTTTATTTCTTTTATTCTAAAAGAACCTCAAAACCGGAAATGACCGACCTGGCGATTGAGTTGTTAAATAAGTGCGATTTTGAGCAAAATACAAAAACCAAATTATTTGAGGAAAAAAAGGCATTGTTAAAGACTGCGGCTGATAGCCAGGCTGCTATTAACTTGTACGATAACTATTGTAGTAAAAAATCCTGTTTAAAATGTGGGGTGGCGGCGTCATTGTTGAAATGAGCTTAATTTTTTATATTTTTGTAATATGATCCGTAAAATAATACAGTGGTTTGAACAACAAGCTTTTGGTGTTTGCGAATGGTGGGGCAAATTGCTTGGCATTAGAACAACCAAAGTACGGATGTATTTTATCTATCTGTCTTTTTTTACGTTCGGCAGCCCTATAATTATTTATTTTATTATGGCGTTTATTTTAGAACATAAAAATTATTTTAAGCCATTTAAGTCGCGCAAACGCAAAAGTGTTTGGGATATTGAATAACCTTTAAAACTATTACTATGAAACAACTACTTACTATTTCGGCAATATGTTTTGCGGGCTTAACATTTTCACAATCTATAAATGTAACAGACGGTAACGAAAAATTCAGTACCGGTAGTCAATATGCATTGACTACAACTATTTATGAAAATAATGCAGACGATGCGATAAGCGAATGGAAAAAAGTATTGAAGGATTTTAAATACGAAAAAGTAAAAGACAGTGATAAAGAAGTTTTTGGAGATAATATTCTAATAAAAGAATGGGGCAATAATCCTGTGGATATTTACACCAAATTTGAAGAAGATAAAAAGGCCAGAACGGTAAAAATGAGTACTGCTGTTGACCTTGGCGGTACTTATTTAACCTCGTCAGACAAAGACAAGACCAAACTCATTGAAAAAATGATGAAGGATTTTGCCATAAAAATGACGAAGGAACCAATTGCCGCTGCCGTTAAAGCTGCAGAAAGAGCTCAGGAAAAATTAGAGGATGATCAAAAAGATCTTGAAAAGGATAATAAAAACTTAAAAGAAGATATTGAAGATTACAAAAAGAAAATTACCAAAGCCGAAAAAGAAATTATTGAAAAGGATGTTGAGATAGAAAAAAAGAAAGGCGAAGTACACATTCAAAAAAAAGTGGTAGATGCAAGTTCAGGTGCTGTGAACGAGCAGGCCAAATCGTCTAAAAAAATATTAGAGAAGCTGGAAGACCAGTTAAAAGATCTTGAAAAGGACAAAAAGAATTTGAAAGAGGATATTGAGGATAACAAAAAGAAAATTAAAAAAGCCGAAGAAGAGATAAAAAAGAACGAAGAGGCGCAAACCAAGAAAAAAACAGAAATCGACAACCAGAAAAAAGTTGTTGCTGATGTGAAAAAGAAATTAGACGCGGTTAATTAGGATTTTTATTTTCTTCTTTTGGTTTATTGTCCTCTGAAAGATCCGAACCGGTAAGCTCATGAACATTAGTAAACCAAAAGCTATAAACTCTTGCGGCAATCATTTTGTTCTAAATTATTTATTTAACTCTTCCCAAAACTCTGCGCCACGGCGTGTGTGCGGAATAACAATGGTTCCGCCAACTATATTTGCAACAGCAAAAACTTCGTAAATTTCTTCGGTGGTACAGTTTTGTTCTTTGCACTTTTCTAAATGGTATTTAATGCAATCATCGCAACGCAACACCATACTTGCAACAAGGCCAAGCAATTCTTTTGTCTTTACGTTTAATGCACCTTCAGCATAAGTTTGTGTATCTAAATTAAACAGGCGTTTAATTACCAGGTTGTCTTTTCCTAAAATAACCTCGTTCATTTTCGAACGATAGTCGTTAAATTCTTTTACTTTATCACTCATATTTATTTCATTAAACCAAAATCTTTAACAATGTAATAGGTCAGAAAAAAATCAATATCTGTAGAAAATATTCTGTCCTGGCCGCCTTGTTTCTCACCGTCACCTACATCAACAGGCAGTTGATGGCTTACGCCTTTTATCCTGTAAAATTTTACCGCTGCCTTTTGTTTGCCATTACCATAAATGTAAAGATCTACTTTTTCGTTATTTCCAAATCTGGGCACGCCATCGGTTGGCTCATCGGTAATACCGTGAACATTTGTCCATTGCTTAATAATCTCGGCAGCATAACCATAATCCGTCACAAAATCTTCAGTACCATGTGCAAGAATAATTCGCGGATATTTTCCCGTATAAAAAGTATTTTGATTTCTAACTAGATCGCCCCATTCTTTGGCAGGTCTTGTTTCTGTTTTACCCAAAAGGTTAATTGCCTTTAAGCCAACATATGTTCTATAAGGAATGGCGCCGCAAAGGGCAGCAGTATTTACAAGCCAGGGATAATTAGCGCAAACAACTTCACTCATGCATGCGCCGGCAGATGCGCCGTAAAGAAAGATGCGGGTTGAATCTACCTTTAAAGTGTCAATGGCGTAACGCATCATCTGATAGATAGACAAACACTCTCCATTTTTATTGATATCGCTTTCGAAAAAGAAGTTAAAACAAGCAGAAGCGTTATTAATGATCTTTTGCTGAGGATAAAAAACCACAAAATCATTTTTTAACGCGGCTTTTTTCCAATCGGATAATTCTTCAATTTTCTCTGCATTTTGAACACAGCCATGTAAAACAAAGACAATGGCTTTATTTTTCGCCAGAGAATCGTTGAACGTAAATAATTTTAAATTACCGGGATTTGATCCAAAGTTGATTACTTCTTTTAGATCGGCACCAAATAAAAATAATTTGTATGTCATACATAAAACAAACAAACTATATTTTAATGTCTTTTTCAAGCTTACTCTAATTTATGTTTTTTAACAACCCAGGCAGATACAAATACACTAACCTCGTATAACAGATACATTGGAATTGCTACCACCATTTGTGAGGTAACATCCGGGCTGGGTGTAATTACAGCAGCAGCAATTAAAATGATGATCACCGCATGTTTGCGGTATTTGCGCATAAACTGCGGTGTAAGCAACGTCATACGGGTTAAAAAATATACCAGTATAGGCATTTCAAAAATTATACCGGAAACCAAGGTCATGGTGCTGATCAACGAAATATAATCATCAAAGGTATTTTGGGTTTGTACAATACCGCTTGAAGAGACCTGGTAATTAATTAAGAAATTATAGCTCATCGGGAATAACAAGAAGTAACCAAAAAAGATCCCAATTAAAAATAATACCGAAGCAATAACTACAAATATTTTTACCGGACCAATTTCTTTATTTTTTAATGCCGGGCGAACAAATTTCCATAACTCCCATAATACAAAAGGAAAACCCAAAATGATACCGCACAAAAAGGAGATCCACATGTGGTTAAAAAATTGTTCTGATGCACTTAATGTTTGAAGATGCGCGGGTTTTATGGTCATACACATAACATCGCCGGCACCAATTTTATGACCAAGACTGCACAACATTTTATAAGAAATAAAATCCTGACGTAAGGGCCCAAAAATAACGGTATCAAAAACAAAATCGTTCAAACAAAAAGCGGCAATAGCAAACACCATTATAACTAATGCGCTTCTTACCAAATGCCAGCGAAATTCTTCCAGATGCTGGAGAAAAGACATTTCTTTACCTTCTGTTTTTGTAGTTTTATCTGAACCGAAAAATGCCATTTTATGGCAGCAAATTTACGCTAAAACCAACTGATTTCAAATCTTCCCAAAAAAGGGGATAGGATTTAGAAACCACTTCCGGATTTTGGATGTTTAATGGTCCGAAAGTCAATGCCAGTGGGGCAAAGCTCATGGCCATGCGGTGGTCGTTGTACGTATTAATTGGGTTTCTTGTTTCGGGTTTTTTGTTTCGGGTTTCAAGAATAGTTAGTGAATCGGAAGTAATTTCAACATTTGCGCCAAACTTTTCGAGCTCCGTTTTTAATGCTAATATCCTGTCAGTTTCTTTAATTTTTAAAGTTTTTAGGCCTTTAAGGTTAGCTTTTATTCCAAGTGCGAAACAAGTAACGGCAACTGTTTGCGCAAGATCGGGGCAATCTGTAAAGTCGTATTCAAATTTTGATGAAACGTTAGAGCTTTTCGTAAGAAGAAGTCCTTTGTTTGTAAACTGAGATGAAACACCAAGTTCTTTGTAAATTTTAAGTAAAATTGAATCGCCTTGAGAAGAAGAATTTGTCAATCCAACTATAATAATTTCTGCATTTTTACTTAACGCAACAATACTGAACCAATACGAAGCGGCTGACCAATCGGATTCAATATTATAGATTAAAGATGTAGGATTAATGACTAAAGACTCGGAAATTTTAATTGTATTTAAAACCGTAGAAACCTTTAAACCAAATTGGCTTAACAGATCTAAGGTCATTAATATATAAGGCCACGAAACGATCTCATTTTTTAAAGTCAATGTTAAACCATCTTCAAATGTTGGAGAGATTAATAACAGAGCGGAAGTGAACTGGCTGCTGATACTGCCGTCAATTTCGAGCTGACCTCCTTTTAATTTTTTTCCGATAATTTTTAAAGGTGGAAAATTTTCTTTTTCCAGATAACTGATATCGGCGCCCAAAGATCTTAATGCATTTACTAATTCGCCTATGGGTCTCTGTTTCATCCGATCAGAGCCGGTTAAGATCCAATCTCCTTCTTTAGTTGCCAAAAGTGCGGTTAAAAAACGCATATCGGTGCCGGCATGATGAATATCGATGGTTCCGCCTTTTTTATTTTTTAGTTGCTGTAAAGCGTTTTGTAAAAGTAAAGTATCTTCTGATGTAGAATTGTTTTCGAGTGCCAAATTCAGGCCTAACACTTCATTTAAAATTAACAAACGGTTGCTGATACTTTTCGATCCTGCCAGTTGAATGGCTGCTTTTTTAATATGTTCCGGCGCCGAAAGTTGAAGCATTATGCTAAGGTATTATAAAGCGCTATGGCCTTTTTTAGTTGTGCTTCATTTACTTCCACGTCAAACTTGCAATTGCCAATTTTATGAATTAAAGAAAATTTGAATTTGCCTTTGCTGGTTTTTTTATCATTCTTTAATAACGCATAAATTGAACTAAAAGTAAGTTGATCTATTTTTTTTGGTTCAAAAACTTTTTTAAGAATAAGCGTTACTTCGTTCAGTTCTTTCGTGTTGATCAGTTTTTTCTGCAAAGCAATATTGCTTTCGATCAACATGCCTATAACAATAGCTTCACCGTGCAACAGTTCTTCGCTAGTGGCAAGTAATAAAGATTCTATGGCATGACCAACGGTGTGTCCAAAATTTAATATTTTACGTACACCTTTGTCTAAAGGATCTTTTACAACTATTTTATTCTTTAAAGTAATGCTTTTGGTTACTAATTGTTCGGCATTGTGATCTGACTTTAAGTTCTTTAACTGTTCCCAAATTTTTTTGTCACTAATTAAAGCTATTTTAAAGATCTCGGCCAACCCGTTCTTATAATGTCTCGCCGGTAATGTTGTTAAAAAATCCGGGTTCACAAAAACCGCTTTTGGCTGTGCAAATGTGCCAATAGAATTTTTTAGTCCTGCAAAATCTATTCCTGTTTTTCCACCTACACTGGCATCGGCCATGGATAATAAAGAAGTGGGCACATTTATAAAGTCTATTCCTCTTTTATATGTAGAAGCACAAAAGCCTCCAAGGTCACTTACCACTCCGCCTCCTAAATTAATGATCAGGGAGTTTTTATCAGCATTATTTTCAATAAGGGTTTGCCAAATGTGCGCAGTAAATTCAAGCGATTTACTGGCTTCTCCGCTTTCCAATTCAATTATTTCTGAATCTTTTAAAGTAGGGCAACTAACAATTAATTTCGGCAAACAAAACTGCAAGGTGTTTTCGTCGCAAATAATAAAGTATGAGGAGTATTTATTTTTCTTTAAAAATGCCGATAACGATCTTAAAGCATCTTTTCCTATTGTAATGTTATATCCGAGCGACTTAATAACAGGCATGGTTAAAGTTAAGTAAAAAATGAATAATAAGCGAACTCCTAACCACAAAGCACACTAAGAAGGCACAATGAGCGCAAAGAAAAATTAAACTTTGTGTGCTTAGTGAAACACTTTGTGCTCTTTGTGATTAGATCTCTAACCAATTCTTGATGATGGTTTCTCCATATTCTGAAAGAATTGATTCGGGATGAAATTGTACACCTTTTACATCAAATGTTTTATGGCAGGCTGCCATAACATTGCCCTGGTCATCTTTTGCCGTAACAATCAGATCAGCGTTTATTTTTTCCGGATCAATAACCCAGGAGTGATATCTTCCGGCCTCGAAGCGTGTTGGACAATTTTCAAAGATCTTATCTTTTGCAATTACATTAACTGGCGTTGCCAGGCCATGAAAAACTGTATCAAGGTTTTTTAATGGAAAATTAAAATACTCACCAATTGCCTGCAATCCTAAACAAACTCCAAAAATTGCTTTATTTGTATGATAATGTTTAATAAGCTCCGGCATAATACCTGCATTTTTTGGCAATCCGGGTCCGGGCGAAAGCAGGATCTTTGAAAAACGATCGACCTCTTTTATCGTTATTTTATCGTTTTTAATTACTTCGAAAGGCATGTTGCTTACTTTTTCAACCAAATGAGCAAGGTTATAAGTAAAACTGTCGTAATTATCAAGTATCAAAAGTTTCATTGGTATTGCGAAGTTAATTAATATATCCTAAAAAACTTTTGATGGAATGATCCAAAACTTGTTCAAAATCGTAAATTAGTGTATGCAACGAAAGTATATTTACCAGATCCTTTTTTTAGTTATTGTAATTTTTACAGCATTTACAATGCAACCACCAAAAACCATAAATTATTTGCCGCTTGGCGACTCGTACACGATTTGTACCGGTGCAACCCAAAAAGAAGCCTGGCCACTATTATTGACCAATCATTTAATTGAGAATAAAATAGAATGTAAATTATTGGATAACCCGGCGCGCAATGGTTTTAGCACCCAAGATCTTATTGATAATGAATTGCCACTTGTAAAAAAATTAAAACCCGACTTTGTTACCGTATTAATTGGTGTGAATGATTGGGTGCGGGGAGTATCAAAAGAAGCATTTAGTAAAAACCTGACATTTATATTGGATGAAGTTCAAAAAACTATATCTGATAAGAAAAAGATCATTTTAATTACCATTCCTGATTTTGGAGTTACGCCACAAGGTAAAGGTTATGGTAACGGAAGGGATATTGGAAAGGGAATAGCGGAGTTTAATGCCGTAATTATTGCTGAAGCAAAAAAAAGAGAACTACCACTGGTTGATATTTACGATCTGTCTAAAAAAATGAAAGATGATATTACGTTAGTGGCGGCAGATGGGCTTCATCCTTCGGCAAAAGAATATGCTTTGTGGGAAAAATTGATATTAAAAGAAGCGTTGAACGTATTGAAATAAAAAACGGATCTTTTTAGGGATCCGTTCTTTGTTTTATTTTCCAAGGTCTTCAAAATTCACTTCAGAACTTGAAGATTCGGTAGTGTTATTTTCACTATACTCCTTTCTTGGTTCTATCTCAGGAGCATTTTCTTTAATATGCGCAACTGCTTCGTTAAGGCCTTCTACAAACTTTTCAAAATCTTCTTTATATAAAAAGATCTTATGTTTTTCATAGCTAAATTTACCATCTGTTCCAAAACGCTTTTTGCTTTCAGTAATAGTTAGGTAATAATCATTTCCACGAGTACTCTTCACATCAAAAAAGTAAGTGCGTTTTCCGGCTCTTACAGATTTTGAGAACAGATCTCCACTTTCATTTTTTTCAAGTTCTTCCGACATAGTAATAAGTTTGACTGAGGACAAATATTAGAAAAACTTTCTAAGGTTGGCTACTCTGTTAATAATTTGCCTTTATTGTTAATAGCGTTAAACAAGTGAGCGTCTTTAAAAAGACAGTTATCAAGGCGCACAAAAAATTAAAATCGCAGTTTATTTCCCATAAACGAGGATTTTGATTTTGCAGCGCATCGCAGATAGCTGGTTTTTTAAAGGTGCGGAAACAAAAAAGCCGTTTCGGATATCCGAAACGGCTTTTTCTTTTAAATCGGTAAGAATTAAGACTTTTCTTCTTTTTTAATTTCTTTTATAGTTTTTGCACTATCGTACATTTTTTGAGTTGTTTCTTTATCAAAAGGTTCAGTTTCTGTGCTCTTAAGATCTTCGATCGAGTAATCAGTAGTACCGATCTTTTGATTAACGATGAAATGAAACTCAGGTTTTACGATCTCGCTCTCCCAAAAAATAGCGGTTGGTTCGTCAACGATGTAGTTCTTAAATTTAAGTACTTCGTCTTCTTTAATGTCTTTTTTCTTTAATTCAATGTCTGCAGCTTGCTCATTAATAGTAATGGCAAAGTTTCCACCCACTTTAATATCTAATGCGCCTGAAGATTGTTCGGTAATGGTAAGTTTAGCAGCAACGGTATCGGGAACAAAGATCGCAAATGGCTTGCCATATTTGCTTAGATCTAAAACATTCATGCCTTGAGGGGCAACTATGGCTTCTTGTTCTGCCTTTTTACCTCCACATGAAGCAAGGGTTGATGCGATTATAGCAACGGATAATAAATTGATTAGTTTTTTCATCTCTTTTCTGTTTTAATAATAAGTGTAAATATAAATTAAATTTTGAGATGAACACTTTTGTTTGGTACAAAAAAAAGGTCAAAAAAAAACCCCGCTTCTGCGGGGCTTCTTTTTACTTTTTCTTAGCTGCTTTCTTAGCTGCTTTACGAGGAGCTGCTTTTTTCTTAGCTGCTTTTTTTGGAGCTGCTTTTTTAGCGCCTTTTTTTGCTGCTTTTTTAGGAGCTGCTTTTTTTGCTGTAGCTTTTTTAGCTGTTGCTTTTTTTGCCATGGTTTTTTTGTTTTTGAGATTTGTTGATACGAAGTAAATAAATTTTTCAGAGTTATCTAATTATTAAGTCATTATTTTTTCAACATTGAATTGTTGAAATTGTTAATAGCGGAATATCTCGCCCTAATTAATAATTACAATATGATGATTTAAATAAAATTTTTTTTTCGTGATGCTCGGCGTGTATTGATTTTACTATTGTTACAGAGCATCGTGTATTTTGATTAAAAAAAATGATGTACAGTTTTTTGAAAAAATGGGTCAAAAACCC
The DNA here is from genome assembly GCA_016787785.1 of Bacteroidia bacterium. Lineage (GTDB taxonomy): Bacteria > Bacteroidota > Bacteroidia > B-17B0 > Aurantibacillaceae > Aurantibacillus. The sequence continues at coordinate 194,725 of JAEUTO010000005.1, forward strand.
GAAAATGATTTTTTTATTCTTTTATTAAAATTTCTTCTTCAATTTCCCAATCCGACAAAACTTTTATTGTTTTTGGATAAATAAAAACATGTTCGGGCTGTATTTTCGAATTTAAATTACCTGTATCCCATTTTTTATTTTCGTTCACATCAAACACAAATTTAATTTGATAGGTACCCGGCGAAACATTAGTAAAATCAATAGTTGTAGCGTTACTGCCTGATAAACTGAACGACACAAATTGCTCTCTGATGATTTGTTCTTGTTCATTTATTAATTGAACTAAATAGCCTTGTTTTTTATTAAAAAGTAGTTTTAATGATAATTTTCCGAGTTCATTTTCACTTTCGGTCTGAAAAGCGAGCATCAAACTATCATTTTTGTTGCCGCTAACATCCAAAAATGCATTTGTGTCAACTTTTAAAGAATATTGACTGCCTTGTTTTAGTTTATTAGTTATTTGAAGGGTATTAATGTTTATCCACTTGTATTTTATTTTCTCTTCACCAATTAAACTATCAGTTTTGCTGCTCAGTTTGATCTTTGTTGCATCCGTATTACTAGTATCCATCCAGTTTAAGAATACCAGTTGCAACGGTTTATTAAGTGGTAGTTTACCAAGATATGTATTTAACGTAGCGCTGAATTTCTTTTTACCGCCTTTGCTCTTTGGCAGTTGAACTTTAACGGTATCGGTTCTTTTAAATGAGCTATTCTTTAAAACAAGATCTAAAGTATCTTTTAGATCTTTATAGTAGAACGATATGGTGTCTTTTTCTCTGCCAACATTTGTTTCATATATATATGCGTCATCTGCCTTATTTAATGCTTTTAAGCTAACAACACTTTTCTTGTTCAATATTACCTGGCTAAAACCATAATAAGGTGAATAGATCTTTTTCACGAAAACCTTATTTGCTTCTTCTTTAAATAGCTTCAGGCTCACATTTGTATCGGTGCTAAGTTCAAGTGCAGAATCTAAAAAAGCCAGGCGTTCAATTTCGCCATCATATATATAGTTCTTGTTCTTATCTGCTAACGCATATACCTTATATGTACCCTGCGGTAAATTACCAAAAGCAAATGTGCCGCTTTCAGAACTCCTGGTAATATAGTTGGGTGTTTTATTGTACAGCAAACTATCTACATCTTCACTCTTATTATAAAGTCCTATAATAATGTCTTTTTCGGGTTTATTATTAAATCCATTGAGTACACTACCATTTATCCTGAGTGAATCGATCACAGTACCTGTTGAGAAAACATATTCAAAATTAGTAAGACTGTTTCCTTCGGTCATATCTATGATCGCTTTTCCAAAATAAAAACGATACGTAGTATTTGGTAATAAAGCCTGCTTTTTAAACGAGATGATCACTTTTTTTCCATCCGTCTCTATATCGGGTTCAAAACTAAGTTTGGGCGATATAATTAATTGGTTGGGCAGATCGCTCAACTTTACATGCTCATTAAATTTTAATATTATTTGATCTGAACTAAAATTTACCGAACCGTTTGCGGGAAGCGCTTCTATCAATGTTGGTGGAGTAGTGTCAGGTTTACCACCGGTTAATGGACCAACCTGTGCGCATTTTCCGAATAAAAGAATAAGAAAAAATGCTGAAACTATTTTAAATGCCTGCTTTGCCATTAATTAACGCTGTAAAAGTAAAACATTATTCCATTAAAGTATATCTTTGCTTAAGACCTTGTTAAGCTATTATCTTAAAATATTTAAAAAACTGTCCGTTTATAAAGCATTTAACTTTTTTAAACTCGCTTTTGGATTTTATTACTCGCGTTTGATCAATAAACCGGTTCAAATGGGTTTGCCATTCTTTATTAGTATTGAACCAACTACGAGTTGCAATTTAAGATGCCCGCAATGCCCGAGTGGCTTGCGCGAATTTACACGGCCAACCGGTATGTTGCAAAACCAATTGTTCGAAAAGATCATAATGCAGACCAAAAAACATTTGCATAGCCTTACCTTCTATTTTCAGGGTGAACCTTATTTGAACCCGGATTTTTTAAAGATGGTATCGTTTGCAAGCAGCAACAATATTTTTACCATAACAAGTACCAATGCACATTATTTGACCGAAGAAAATGCCAAACAAACAATATTGAGCAAACTGGATAAGCTCATTATTTCGGTTGACGGCATTACACAGGAAGTTTACGAAAAGTACCGCATTGGTGGCGATTATGATAAAGTAATTGCCGGCACCAAAGAAATTTTAAAACAAAAAAAGCTATTAAACAGCAGCTCGCCACATGTTGTTTGGCAATTTGTTGTATTTAAAACCAACGAGCACCAGATTGAGGCAGTAAAAAAATTGGGAAAAGAATTGGGAGTGGATGAGGTAAAGATAAAAACGGCACAGATCTACGATTTTGAGAATGGGCACGATCTTATTCCTGATCAGGAAGAATATGCACGTTACAAAAAAGGTGATTCGGGGAAATTTGAATTAAAAAATAGATTATTGAACCAGTGTTGGCGTATGTGGCAAGGTTGTGTAATAACCTGGGACGGTAAAATTGTGCCCTGCTGTTTTGATAAAGACGCTAAATACAAATTAGGGAATTTAGAAAAAGATACATTTGAGAGCATTTGGTTCTCTGAATCATATAATAATTTCCGTCGTTCGATCTTAAAGAGCAGAAATCAAATTGATATTTGCACAAATTGTACTGAAGGGACTAAAGTTTGGTCGTGATCTATTCTTAATCCCCTTCACCAAATATCTTCGTGATCACATCCTTATTCTTTTCAGCGATCACTTTTCTTTTCAGGCTTAATTTCGGCGTTATTTCGCCCGACTCAACTGTCCAAACACCGGAAATGAATTGGCAGCGTTTTAATTGTTCGTAAGGAGCCAAAGTTGCATTAACGGCTTTAATATGTGCGTTGATGATCTTTTTTATCTCATCATGTTCGTGCGCGGTATGTGTTCCCGGCCATTCAATGTTATTCTTATTAAAGTGTTCTTTAAAATTTAAGATAGAAGGGATAATTAAAGCCGAGGCATATTTTTGTCCCTCGCCAATTACCATACAATGTTCTATGAACCTGCTTTCTTTTAATTTATTTTCGATAGCAACCGGCGAAATGTATTTGCCGGCGCTGCTTTTAAAGATCTCTTTTTTACGATCGGTTATTTTTAAAAAATTATTGCCCACAAATTTTCCAATATCCCCCGTATGAAACCAACCTTGTTCATCAATTACTTCAGCAGTTGCTTGCGGGTTTTTATAATAACCCATCATTAAGCTTTCGCCTTTCATTAATATCTCACCATCTTCTTCGGCAATTTTTACTTCTGTATTTCTTATCACGTGTCCAACGGTTCCAAACATTTGGTTACCTTTTCCTAAACGGTTAACAGCAACAACCACGCAAGTTTCAGTTAAACCATAACCTTGCAATAATTTTAAATTGGCGCAGGCAAAAATGCGATCAACTTTTGGATTTAATGCGGCGCCGCCACTTACAATCACAAAAACATTACCCCCAACAGCCGCGCGCCATTTTGAGTACACCATTATATCGCAGATCTTTCTTTGGAATTCGTACCAGGCACCGTTTGTGCCATCCAATTCATATTTCTCCGCTAATCTTACGCTCCAATCAAATATTGTTTTTTTAAATCCACCTAATTTTTCGCCGGCCGACATTATTTTCTCCAGTACACGCTCCAGTACTCTGGGAACAGCAACAAAGATCTCGGGCTTTATATCGCGGCAATTGTCTCCTATAGTTTCAAAATTCTCGGCATAATAAATACTCACGTTTTGATATAGATACATGGTATTCAAAAAACGCTCGTACACATGGTTCAAAGGTAAAAAACTTAAAGCACGCCAGTTTGGCGTAAATGGCGCAATATCTTCACAATTTAAAACATTGCGCACTAAATTTTTGTGCGAGATCATTACACCTTTTGGTTGGCCAGTGGTACCCGATGTATATAATAATGTAAGCAGGTCGTTTTCGGTGACTTTACTTTTTATAGCTTCAATTTTATTGAGATCTAAATTTTGTTTTCCTATTTCTAAAAATTCGCTAAACGATTTAACACCTTCAATAGGATGAAAACTGAAAACATATTTTAAATGTGGCAATTCTGCTTCTAAACTTGCAAGTTTTTGGTAAGTAGATTTTTCTGATATGAAAATAATTTTTGCCTCACAATGATTTAATATATAAGTAAGATCACCAGTGCTTATGGTAGGAAAAATTGGCGCGGTTGGCATGGCAACCTGTTGCGCACCATAATCCACAAAATTCCATTCGGGCATGTTGCTGGCCATTATGGCAACACTATCGCTGCTTTTTAAACCTAAATGTAAAAGTGCCGAGCCAACATAATTTGCTTTATTTACAAAATCGGCAACGCTGTGCTTTACCCATTGCTTATTTTCTTTAGCTGTTAAAATATCATCCTTTGTTGAGGTATTCTTCAGTTTATCAAGAATATCAAAAACTCTTTTTATTTCCATAATACAAGTTAAATTTCTTAAAAATTAAGCGAATAACAAAATAGATCTTTTAAGTTGGCAGATTTTGTTGGTCAGTTCTATCGCAAATGTTACTTTTTTCGGCTCCGGAGGAGCCAAACATTTTAAAAACAACATACACGTGCAACGATCGCACCAGAGGTGCGAAACAAAAGGGCCGAGCTGTAACAACAATGTTGCGTACCTCCGGCATGCCAGCCCTTATTAAATTATTTCTGTAAATATTTTGCTCCTCCGGAGCAATGAATGATCGTGTTTCTCTTTCATTATTTTTAATTAACTTTACATCACAAAATACATTATGATCGTTATTACAGGTTCGGCAGGATTTATTGGTAGTTGCATCGTTTCGAAATTTAATTCGGAAGGTGTAAATAATTTGATACTGGTAGATGATTTTTCTGTAGCCGATAAACAAGCCAATTATACGTTAAAGACCTTTTACCAAAAGATAGAACGCAAGCATTTTATTGAATGGTTTGACAAGAATTACAATATTGTTAGTCATGTTATACATATTGGTGCCAGAACAGATACCACCGAAAAAGACGTTCATATTTTAAATGAACTCAATCTTAATTACACCAAAGCCATTTGGGAGATCTGTGCTAAAAATAGTATTTCTTTAATTTATGCTTCATCAGCCGCAACTTATGGTTTGGGTGAGCAGGGCTATGAAGATGACGAAACGAAGATCCCGCTTTTAAAACCATTAAATCTTTACGGCGAAAGCAAGAACGACTTTGATAAATGGGCCTTGCAGCAAAAACAAACGCCACCCAACTGGTATGGTTTAAAGTTCTTTAATGTATACGGACCAAACGAATATCACAAAGGCAGAATGGCCTCGGTGATCTTCCATTCTTTTTTGCAGATAAATAAAACCGGTAAAGTAAAATTATTCCGTTCGCATAATCCTAATTATACAGATGGCGGACAGCTGCGCGATTTTGTGTATGTAAAAGATGTGGTAAATGTTATCTGGTTCTTATACTCGAACAATGTAAAGAACGGTATCTACAATTTAGGAAGCGGCACGGCCCGCACTTTTTTAGATCTTGCCAATGCCACGTTTAAAGCATTAAATATTGAACCGAACGTTGAATTTATTGATACGCCAATTGATATAAGAGACAAATACCAATATTTTACCGAAGCCAATATGAGCAAATTAATAAGTGCTGGTTATTCGAAAAAATTTACCAGTCTTGAAGAGGGTGTTACTGATTATGTGAAAAATTACCTTATCAAAGGCAATTATTTTTAATCACATAGACACATAGAAAATTAAACCCAAAGGTTTTAAAAAGTTGCACATAGTTTCTTTGCCAAAGGCGAAGAAAACCTATGCTTTACTTTAGGCATCAACTGTTTCTTCTAGACCTATGTGCCTATGTGTTTAAATTTTATCGGTTTAAAAATGCTGTTTTTTGTAAAGATTTTTTTCCTAAATTTAGATTATGAGAATTTATTTAAAAGCGATGTGCCTGTTAGGCTTGTTGATAGGCTCAACTATTTCGGCACAAAATTACGGATGCCAGCATGGAAAAAATATGCAGTCGGCAGCACCCATATATTATAGTGCCGAAAATCTTAGAAGCGATACCTTTAATATATTAACCTATACTATCAATTTAGAGATAGGTAATTTTACCACCAAGGATATTAAGGGAAATACACAAATTCGCTTTGCGCCAAAATTAAATAGCAGAACCTTTATTCGTTTTGATCTTCTTAAATTAACGATTGATTCGATAAAAGAGAATGCAACAACATTAACCTACACTTATAACGACACTATCTTGAAGGTTAATTTTACTGCGCCAAAAAACACAACCGACACCTCTATATTTACAGTTTATTACCATGGTTTGCCACAGGGCGATCCAAGTGGTTGGGGTGGTTTTTATTTTGACAACCACGCCGGCAATCAATACGCTTATAATTTAGGTGTGGGTTTTGGTGCCAAACCACATAATTATGGTCGCGTTTGGTTTCCTTGCTTTGATAATTTTGTAGAGCGTAGTAAATATGTATTTAATATTACCTGCGATTCTACACGCCGTGCATATTGCAACGGGCAATTAACTTCTGATGTTGTTACCTTAGCAAAACGTACACGCCAATGGGTGTTGAACGAAGAGATCCCAACTTATTTAGCCAGTGTTGCGGTTGCAAAATACAAACAGGTAAACTGGACAATTAACGCGCTTAATGGTGTTAAGCCAATTACTTTGGTTGGTGTTGCTGCAGATACTACTGCAATGAAAAACGGTTTCGTTAATTTAAAAAATTGTATTCATGGATTTGAGAATTATTTTGGGCCTTATGTGTGGAACCGTTTTGGTTATGCGTTGGTACCATTTAATAGTGGTGCTATGGAACATGCAACAAATATTGCCTACCCGCGTGCGGTAATTGGTAACCTTGCATACGAGGCAGAATTAATGGCGCATGAATTATCGCATCACTGGTGGGGCGATCTTATTACCTGCGAAACTCAGGAAGACATGTGGATAAATGAAGGGATGGCAACCTTTAGCTCTTACATGTTCTTAGAATGGCAATACGGCAAAACAAGTTATTTAAATGCAGTGAAAACCGAACACGATGATCTGTTACATTTCCTTCATAAAAAAGATGGTGGCTTTAGAGCAATTAGTGGTATTCCGCACAGCACAACGTATGGCGACCATGTTTACAAAAAAGGCGCAGATGTTGCACACACGTTAAGAGGTTATATGGGCGACGTTCCTTTTTTTAACGGCGCAAAATATGTAATGCAACAAAACGCATATAAGAGTATAAACAGTAATGAGTTTAGGAACTTACTTCAAACAAGCAGTGGGCAAAATTTAACCGATTTTTTCACCAACTGGGTATTTACAGGAGGCTGGTCGCATTTCGCGATCGATTCTGTAAAATACACACAGCTCTCACCAACAAGTTATGATGCAGTTATTGCTTTAAAACAAAAAACGTATGGCACAACGTTGCTTCATAATAATGTGCCCTTAGAAGTTAAATTTTTTAAGAACGATTGGTCGTTCGCAGTTAAAACAGTTACCATGAGTGGCGCCACCGGAAGTTTTACAGTTAACCTTCCATTCAATCCGGTTTACTCGGCTTTAAATTACGATAGCAAAATTGGAGATGCTACATCACACGAAGTTAAAACCGTAAAAAATACCGGAAATCTTAACTGGAATTTAGGAAAAGTATCTATGATCGTTCAAAATAAAGGTTTGGATTCGAGTTTGATCCGCGTGGTACATAATTACGTGAAGCCAGATCCATTCAAGAACAATCCTGCAAATCATAAACTCTCTAACCAACATTTCTGGAAAGTGGAAGGGATCTTATCTCCCGGCTTTGTTTCAAAGATCAGATTCAATTACGATGGAAATAAAACAATTGGCGGTACTTTTTCTTATTTAGACACACTTCTAACCATCGTAAATGGAGACAGCGTGAGATTATTTTACAGAGCAAACGCCGCAGATGATTGGAAAGTAATTAAGAATATGAACAAATTTATTTCCGGCACAAGAACCGGTTTTATTGAAATTGATACTTTAAAACTGGGAGAATATGCATTTGGTAATTCTACAGACACCAGTTCGGTTGGGATAATTGAACATGCAAAAAATAGTGTGGATGTAAAAGTTTATCCAAACCCGGCAAAACATAAATGCACGCTGGAGTTTAAAGACGAGTTAAAAAAAGAATACACGTTAAGCATGTACGATATTGAAGGAAAAGTGTTGTTAAACAAAAACATCAGCGCAAAAGTTACAAACCTAGATATTAGCCAATTTGGCAAAGGCACCTATTTTATAAAAATAGCAAGCGATAATAAACTGGTGTACAGCCAGAAATTGTTAATTGATTAAAGCGTGATCTTTGGCCGGTACAGCAAAATTAAAAATTGACGATCTTTTTGAGAATAAATTTAAGATCGTAGACGTTCAAAAATTTATTTACTTTTTCCTTCTGTTTAATTGCATTCTTTTAGTTATTACCTTTAATCATCCCATTGGAGATTTTGGTAATTACTATTACGGCAGCAGGTTTTGGAGAGAAGGCATTGATCCTTTAAAATTCTATCAAAGCATCCATTTTTTTAATTCCGAAATAAGACTTTATGAAAGTGGTGTGTTTTTTGAGAACTATACGCCGGTGCCTCCATTTTCATTGCTCTTTTACTGGCCCTTCACATTTTTAAAATTGTCGGTTGCCAAATTGCTTTTCAATCTTTTAGGCCTTTTTGTATTCTGTTTTTCGCTACAACGACTTATAAAAACGTTGAGAGTAATTAGCCCAGCTTTTTATTTTCTTCCTGTTATTTTTTTGCAGCCGCTTTATTCTAATTTTCATCACGGACAAGCTTATTTATTAATAGCGGCTTTATTGTTTGAATTTTATATTGCCTTACAAAACAATAGAAAAATAACCCCGGGCGTAATTATTGCGCTGTTGTTCTGTTTAAAGGTCTTTCCGGCATTTATTGCCGTTCTGTTTTTATTTAAAAAAGACTGGAAAGCCTTTGGCTGGACCATTTTGTTTACCAGCGCCATACTTTTATTGACCTATTTATTGGTTGGTGCAGAAGTGGTAAATTATTATTACCAGGATGTCTTTCCGCGTTTGGCTCTTAACGATGTAACAGCACCATTTTCTCATTTTAACCAGAGCTTTCACACTTTCTTATTAAATAGTTTTGTTTTTCATCCCTTTTTAAATCCCACGCCACTGCTTAATGCTACACTAATAGCAGTTATTGCACAGGTGGTGTTTTATAGTTTTGTTTTTAGCCTGTTTATAAAAGTGGTTTTAAAACAAGATGTATTTGCGTCTTTTTTTATTTCTGTGTTAGTTTTGGTTTTAATAAATAAATACTCCACCGTGTATGGGTTGATTGTACTGTTTCCTTTCATTTTCTTTTTAAAAAACATAAACATCAAAAAAATGGCTTTAATATGTTGTCTCTTATTCATTGCCTGTAATGTTCCAATTCATAAGTTGAGCAATTTACCGCTCCTATTACAATACACACGTGTATGGCTCTTAATAGCGGTATTTATTATTATAATGGTTGAATTTAAAACCGCATTTGATCTTAAATATTTTGTAGCCTGTTTGCTTATCTTTATTTTACCCTCTATGGCTTTTTATAACTATAAAAGTGATAGCGTAAATGAGTTCAGATCAAAAACCGGTGTGGTTTACGATTTTAATGTAAGTCATGATCATATTGATATGTATACCTGCATGGGTAATAGAGATACTTTAGAGCGGATAGCATTTGTCTCAAATAAAATAGATTCAACTACCTTTAGAAAAAATTATCCTGAACATTTATTGACGAATAAGGCTATTTTTGTAAATAATAAAGACCTTATATTTATGTCAGACGAAAATAGTGGTGTTGGTATGTATTATTTACAAGTAATAAAACCTACACGAGTAGAATAATGAAACGAGCAAGTATATATTTTATTGGAATTATTTTTTTGTTTTTTTCCTGCAAAAAAGAAGCTGTGGTTGATAATACCATTAACCTTGAATTTACTAAGATCTACGAAATTGATAATTGGGAAAATGGCCGTGGTGGTTTATTATGGGCGCTTTCTTTTTTAGGTGCAGAATTAAGAAAAGACAGTTTAAATGCCGCTATCACGAGGTTAGACTCTACCAGGTTCAGTCTAGATCTTTCCAGAGTTGGTTTTTCTGCGCAAGCAGTAAGCGCATTAAAAATAATAAACGATTCACTTAAAAGAACAGAAGAATATAAAATTAAAAACTCGATCGATCTTGGGGCTTTTGTCTCATTGCTGTTAGGGAGTAGCGAACACTATTACCGTATTACAGGTGTTGAAAGAACCTATGCAGAAAAATTAAATAAACATAAGGGCGAAGTTCCGATTGTTTTCCCTGTATCAAAGTCGGTGGTCTCAAAAAATACGCGGGTTTTAAAAGTGTATAATAAAGGTGCTTATACCAATTGGTTATTTATAGCCGAAGAAGGCGTTGGCGACATCAGCAAAAACGAATTTAAAGTAAGTGCCTACGAAGTATTTGATATTATGCCAAATGGCCAATTGCGTTTTTCGGTTTACGATGTAGAAGGTAAGATAATGAATGGAAGCCCGCAAGCTATTAGCGAGGCCGGTAAGCCTGCTAAATGTTTATGGTGCCACGAAATTAATATTCAACCCCTTTTTGCAAATAACGATTCAATTTCTGGTTATATCTCGCAAAGGCAGTATCTCAATTTAGTTAAAACACTAATGGATACATTGACGGCTGCCCGTAAAAAATTAAATAGCGATATTGATTATTCAAAAACACAGGATCATTCTTTGACTGAGCGTTTGTACGTTGGATATATGGAACCATCGCTCATGAAACTTTCTAAAGAATGGAATATTCCTGCAAAAGCATTGAAAGATATTTTGAAAAATAACCGTACACATAACTACCACGATTTTGAATTTTTTGGAGATATCTATTACCGCGATTCCATTATTCAATTTGCTCCCTTCAAAGCCGGTATTCCAATTTTTAGCGTAAGGGAGAATGATCCCCGGGAGCCAAATTTTATAAAATAATTGAAGGTACTGAATTCAAATACGGGCATTGTTTTTTCAAATACAATAAGAGGCGTTTCCTCTTCTTTATTGAATGCCTTTGTTTGTTTCGCCTTTACTGCGCTTAATTTGCAGCTAGATCTTAAAGACTTCGTTATTTTTTTTACTGGTAGCAATTTATTATTGATCGTTTTTAATTGGGGCTTAAGAGACTACAGCGTTAAATTATTTACGTCAGAATCAGATACAAGAAATATATTTTCAAAATTATTTTCATTAAGGGTCGCTTTGTATTTTGTGTTGGGGATAGTTCTCGTTTTTCTTCCCCTTAAATTAATCTTATTGGTTTTTATCCTGGCCTTTTCTTTTTTTAAATCAATTAATAATACCATTGAGGCTTTTTCCACTTCGAGGAATAAAAATGTAGGATTTGCTTTTATCGATATCCTTTCACTTTCTGTTTTGGTTATCGCGTATATAATGAATTTTAACTTTACGTCCCTCTCAGTTTTTATTTTAATTACCGCATCCGAAATAGTAAAGGTCGTTTGTGGCCTTCTTATATTCAATAAAGAAATTTCGTTGCGACTTATAAATCCCTTTCCTTTTTTAAAAGAAACAATAAATTATTTTTTAGTTGCCTTTTTTGCTTTCCTGCTTTCAAAGGTCGATTTTTATATTTCTTCATTTTATTTGGGCGCAAAAGATCTTATCAATTATCATATTTATAGCAGCTTAATAGGTTTATCGCAAATAATAATTACGTCTTTTTTTTCGCGGCAAATGGTAAACTGGTTCAAATCAAAAGAAGATAAATTTAATGTGGATATGAAGCGCTTTGCTTTTGTTTCCTTTGTTTTATCGCTTTTGGCATTACCTTGTTTTTATTTTATCACTTTATATTTTTACAAATTCAACATTTCCGTTACTATGTTGGCGTTGGTATTTTTTAACTTGTTTATTTTCTCATTTACGCTACTGGAAATATACTTGTACACACATCAAAATAAGCACCGCGTTATTTTAACAGGTGTGCTTTTCTGTTCTTTCATTAATATTGCTCTATCCTTCATTATTATCAGCTATTTTGCAGTAATAGGCGCAATTTTAGCAAACATTATAAGCCTATTTGCACTATATTTATACTTTAAAATTGTTGCTAAACACCGTTTCAAAAATGGCTCTTAATATATTGTTATTTAACCCTCGAAGTGCCAGGTCAAAACCCAGGATACCCAACAGTATTTTGCAGGTGGCGGCATCTATTGAGGGAAAGCATAACTATATTATTGTTGATGGCAATATGGAGAGTGATCCTGAGCAGGTTATTTTAAATTATTTCTCAAACCAAAAAATAGACGTTTTTGCAAGTACGGTAATGCCGGGCCCCCAGCTAAAACAAGCTATTCCGTTTTCTATCAAATTAAAAAAATTATACCCCAACTTAAAAATTGTTTGGGGAGGTTATTTCCCTTCCAACCAACCGGAGCCGGTTTTAAATTCGGGTTTTGTAGATGTCATTATTAATGGCATGGGCGATATTTGTTTTCCTATGGTTTTAGAAGCATTCGAAAATAATACGGGTTTAGAGGATATCCCCAATATAATATATAAAAAAGAGGGCAAAATTATTTCTGCCAAAAAGGACCAGATCTATGATCTTGATACTTTACCAGCATTACCCTATAAGAAACTTAACGAGTTTTATGACATAAAAAAATATTTAGGCAAAACGTATTTGGGCACAAAAACAATTGCGTACCATAGCAGTTTTGGTTGCCCTTTTACCTGCTCGTTCTGTGGTGTTGTACCAATATATAATGCGCGCTGGAAAGGAAAATCGGCGAAAGCAATTTACGACGACATTCTTTTTTTAAAGAATAATTTTGGCGGTAATGCTATTGAGTTTCACGACAACAATTTTTTTGTGTCAGAAAAACGTACAGTTGAATTCAGCAATCTAATTAAGAATGAAGGGATGATCTGGTGGGGCGAAGGAAGGATTGATACCATTGACAAATACAAAGATGAAAGCCTGGCATTAATGCGAGAGGCCGGTTGCAAAATGATATTTTTTGGTGCAGAAACAGGAAACGACACGGTTTTAAAGGCCATGGATAAAGGTGGTACACAAACCGGCGAACAAATAATAAGATTTGCAGAACGTATTGCGAAATTTGATATTATTCCCGAATATTCTTTTGTATTGGGAATGCCGGGATCGGATGAGGCGCTGGTAAATAAACAAATTGATGAGGATATTGAATTCATTAAAAAGATCAAAAAAGTAAATCCGGCTACAGAAATAATTATTTATTTGTATAGCCCGGTTCCAACAAAGGGTTCTGAATTATACAACATGGTTACTAGCACCGGTTTTAAATTTCCGGAGAAGTTGGAAGACTGGATCTCGCCACACTGGGAAAATTTTGATCTGCGTAAAAATCCGCTTACACCCTGGCTTAAGCCTTACATGATCGATAAGATCAAAAATTTTGAAACGGTAATCAATGGCGTTTATCCAACAGTTTCGGATATACGTTTAAAGAACTGGCAGCGTAGCTTTTTAAAAACATATACCAGTTTGCGATACAAAACGGGTTTTTATAATTTTCCATACGAAATTAAAGCACTCCAAAAGATCTGGAACTACCGCCAACCTGAAATAGAAGGTTTTTAATGTTAGATCGTTTACATAAAAAAACGTACGATGTTTTTATACAACCTTTTTTAAAACTCTATTTAAAAAAAGCAAGATCGTTTACCTACCACGGTATCAACTTAAAGATCTATCCCGGCGTTTTTCATCCTGCTTATTTTTTTAGCTCTACCTTTTTTGCAGAATTTATTCAGAACCTTGATCTTAATAATAAAAAGGTTTGCGAGGTGGGCGCCGGTTCGGGATTATTGAGTTTTATTGCACTAAAAAAAGGAGCCGCTGTTTGTAGTTTTGATATTAGCTCCACTGCTGTAAATGGTATCAAAGAAAATCTCAAATACAATTTTCCTGAAGCCAAAAATTTTGAGGTTTATCTATCCGATCTGTTTGATTCTGTTCCTGAGAATAAATTCGATCTTCTTTTTATAAATCCACCTTATTTTTTTAACGATCCTCAAAACGAAGGCGCATTTGCCTGGTATTGTGGTAAAAATGGAGAGTATTTCGAGAAATTATTCGCACAATTAGGTAAATATTCACTGCCATCTTCTCAAATATTCATGTCTTTGGCCGATAATTGCGACCTGGAGAGGATCAACGCAATAGCAAAAAAGCATAATTATTTGTTAAACCTTGTAACCGAAAAGAAAATAAAGTGGGAAAAAAACTTTATCTTTAAAGTTATAAAGGATACATGATAGCAGTAGATTTAGATAAGGTGACTTTAACCAAAGGTCAGTTTGCAGTGTATAGCTGCCTATGCTATTTTGATGTGTTTAAATATCCCGTAAAGCCAAATCAAATATTCGATTTCGTCAATTTTAAAACCACACAAACGCAGGTTAATTTGATCCTTAACGAACTGGTGGAGCTTAAAATGATAGCGGAAGCAGATGGCTATTATTTTTTAGAAAAAGCCAATGCTGATTTTATTGCAAAACGTTCTGATTCAGAAAAAAGATTTCTGGAAAAACAAAAGGTAATTAAGCGTTACGCTAACTTTATTTCGCGTTTTCCTTTTGTTGAGTCGGTTTGTATTTCGGGCTCATGTTCAAAAGGATTATTGGAAGATGATGGAGATATAGATTATTTCATCATCACATCCCCAAATAAATTATGGCTATGCCGTTCTATTTTAATTGCTTTTAAAAAGATCTTTCTTTTTAACTCAAAAAAATATTTTTGCGTTAATTATTTGGTTGATTCAAATAACCTCGAGATCCCTGATAAAAATATTTTTGTAGCTACCGAGGTAAGAACGCTTGTGCCAATTACCAATAAAGCCTTGTTTGAAAAATTTCTTGATGTAAATAACTGGACAAAAGAATTTCTACCAAACAAACAGGCGTATGATTCAACTTTCTTAAAAGAAAAAAAAGCAACCAAGTACTTTTTCAAACTAGTAGAAGTTTTATTTGGCGGTAAACTTGGCGATAAGTTGGATAAAAAATGTTTTGAACTTACGCTTTCGTCCTGGCAAAAAAAATTCCCTAACTTTTCTAAAGAAGATTTTGACCTAAATTTACGCAGTCGAAAAAATGTTTCAAAACATCACCCGCGCGGCTATCAAAAAAAGGTGTTAGCAGAATTGAATTTGCGCCTTGAAAAGATAAATTGTTGATTTCATAAAATGAAAGTCCTTTTTACACATTCGTATTTCCTGCATTTTGATAATAAACAATTAAAAACGAAGACGCCTTTTGCGCCCCTGGCAACACTTTATGCCGCTTCCGTTTTAAGAGAAAATGGATACGAAGTAAAATTAGCCGATCTTCAATTTGCTACTTCGCCCGATGCTATTAAACAACATTTAGAAAGTTTTAAACCGGATGTATTTGTAATTTATGACGATTCGTTCAACTACTTAACTAAAATGTGTTTAACCAATATGCGCGAAGCTGCTTTCAACATGCAGAAATTAGCAAAAGCATATAATATCCCGGTTATTGTTTCGTCATCTGACGCTACTGATCACCTCGAAAAATATTTTTCTAATAATGCAGACTATATTATTATTGGCGAAGCAGAACAAACACTTTTAGAACTAATAAATGGTTTAAAACAAAAAAATAGTTTTGATCCGGCTTTAATAAATGGTCTAGCGTATTCTTCAGAAAATAAGATCATTAAAACTCCGCCGCGGCTAGTATTAAAAAACCTTGATCAGTTGCCTTTACCGGCCTGGGACCTTGTAGATATTACAAATTACAAAAGCGCATGGCTTTCAGGACACGGTTTCTTTTCAATTAATTTTGTTACTACGCGTGGTTGTCCATACAAATGTAACTGGTGCGCAAAACCGGTTTATGGTAACAGATACAATTCGCATTCGCCACAAAATGTAGCTAAACAAATTAAACACTTGCAAGCCCAATTTGGCTTTACGCACATTTGGTTTGCCGATGATATTTTTGGATTAAAACCAAATTGGTTAAAAGAATTTAATGAGTCAATTAAAGAACTAAATATAAAGATCAAATATAAAATTCAAAGTCGCGCCGATCTTTTATTGGAAGATGAAAATATAAGATACCTTGCAGAATCGGGTTGTGAAGAAGTTTGGATAGGCGCTGAAAGTGGTTCGCAAAAGATATTGGATGCTATGGATAAGGGAACGACCATAGAACAAATAAAGGAAGCCACACTACTTCTTAAAAAACACAGCATAAAACCTTGTTTCTTTTTGCAGTTTGGTTATACCGGCGAATTAATTGCTGATATAGAGAAAACCATTTCAATGGTAGACGAATTAAAACCACACGATATTGGTATTTCGGTTTCTTATCCATTGCCGGGTACAAAATTTTACGAAAACGTAAAACAAGATCTGGTAGCAAAACAAAATTGGAAAGATTCTGACGACCTGCACCTGATGTTTAACAGTACTTATAAAGCAAATTTTTACCGCTATTTACAACGCTTTGTCCATTATAAATTCAGAGGGCAACAAGCAAAGGACCTTATCAAAAAAGGAACGATCAATAAAAGAAGTTTACTAAGGCCGTATTATTTATTTAAACAACAAAGCCTTAAAAAGAAATTAGAAAAATTAGAACCCAATGCAAGTAGCCTCATTTGATAGTTATGCCGAGCTCTACGATGAGCATTTTACCTATTCTCCCATTGGTTTGCTTCAAAGGGAAATGGTCTATTCACATTTGATCCCTTTATTAAATAAAGAAAAAAATGTGCTTGAATTGAATTGTGGAACCGGTTACGATGCCTTTGAAATTGCCAGACAGGTAAATTCAATTTTGGCTACTGATGTGTCTCCAAAAATGATCGAACAATGCCGGACAAAAAAACGGGAGGAAAAAACCGCCAATATTGATTTCGAAAAAAAATCAATACAGTCGCTTGAACCGGAGCTTAAAAATAAAAATTTTATTTTTTCGAATTTTGGAGGATTGAATTGCATTTCGCCAAACGATCTGAATGATCTTTCAATAAAATGCAATTTACTTTTAGAAAAAGAGGCAGATCTTTTTTTTGTGATCATGGGAAGGAAATGTATTTGGGAAAGACTATATTTTACTTTAAAATCCAGAAAGAAAGACGCGAACCGCAGGAAATTGACGCAAGGCGTTACTGCGCATAATAACGATACGGAATTTAAGATCTGGTATTATTCTCCAAAGGAAATTCAACAGGTATTTGGCCCTAATTTTAAAATTCAAACACTTGCCGGCGTTGGTTTATTTGTGCCTCCTTCTTATTTAAATCCCTTTTTTAGAAATAAGAAAGCACTACTTTCACTTTTTAATGGTCTTGATAAAGTATTTTGTAAATTTAGTTGGACCGCTGATCATGCAGATCATTACATATTGCATTTAAAGAAAGTAAGTTGATACTTTTAACGCACGGATATTTTTTAAAAGACGATCCCAAAGAATTGGAGATCATGAAACCTTATGTTCCATTGGGCATTCTCTACATTTCGGCCTATTTGGAAAGTAAAGATATTGCGCACGACGTATTTGATTCTACCTTCTCATCTTTTGAAGAATTTAAAGTTTATCTTCTTAAAAACAAACCTAATTTAGTTGGCATTTATACCAATTTAATGACCAAGGTTTCTGTATTAAAAATTACAGAATTTATTCACCAACATCCTGAACTTAAAAATTGCAAAGTTATTTTAGGCGGACCCGAAATACGATACAACGCCGAAAATTATTTGTTGAACGGTGCCGATATGTTAGTGGTTGGCGAAGGCGAGCAAACTTTTTTTGAAGTTGCAGACTTCTTTAATACTAATAATGTTCTTCCAGCCGAAGTGGCGGGTACTGCTTATCTTCAAAACCAAACCGTTTTTTTTACACCCGAACGCACGTTAATAAAAGATATAAATACCTTGCCCATGCCGGCAAGAAGTAAAATAGATCTTACTTTGTATGGCAATGCCTGGAAAGAACATCATGGTTACAGCATGTATTCTATAAGTACCATGCGTGGTTGCCCTTACACCTGTAAATGGTGTAGCAGGGCAGTGTATGGCGGCACCTACAGAAGACGCAGTGCAAAATTAGTGGTGGACGAGCTGGCCTATTTAAAACAAAATTATAACCCCGATCGCGTTTGGTTTGTAGATGATGTTTTTACCATAAGCCATAAATGGATGAATGAGTTTAAAGATGAGGTCTTAAAACGACAGGTTTTTATTCCTTATGAAATTATTACGCGCGCTGATAGACTAAACGAAGACATTATAAAAATTTTAAAAGAAACAGGTTGTTTTAGGGTTTGGATAGGAGCGGAAAGTGGTTCGCAAAAAATAATTGATGCAATGGATAGGCGTGTGAATGTAAAAGAGGTACGCGAGATGATCATTAAAACAAAAGCCTATGGCATAGAGGCTGGAACCTTTATTATGCTTGGTTATCCGGGCGAAAATAAAGCAGATATAAAAGAGACCATTCGCCATTTAAAAATATCTGATCCAAGTTATTATACCGTTACATTGGCTTATCCTATTAAAGGAACGCCTTTGCATACTGAAGTTAACGACACCATTGAAGCCGCCGGCGCCTGGAATAAGATCAGCGATAGGGATTATGATTTTAAACGCATGCATTCAAAACGCTTCTATCAATATGCCATAAGATGGGTCTATAACGAAGTAAATTTCAGTAAAAGTAGCGGTTTTGTAAACAAGGTAAAGTTCAAGGCCAAGTCCATTTTGGCGCAATCCCTGATGTTGCTTAGTTAACCGATTATCGTTAAATTTGACGTTCAATAATTATCCCAATAAATGAGTAAGCTCTTCTTTATATTTTCATGTTTATTGCTGCCCGTTTTATGCTTTTCGCAAACGCCAAAAGACAAAACCGGTTCGGAGGATGAGTTCAATATTAAAAAATACAAAGGCGAACCCGGCGATAGATTGATCATAGAAATTAACCGCACGGCCTGGTTGGGTGCACCGGCTAATATCAAGACCCACTGGAGAAGTCTGGGTTTAAATTTTGCTTTTATGTTTGATAAACCCATTGGCCGTTCCAGTTTTAGTTTTGGCTATGGCATTGGTATTTTTAGTCATAATTTTCATAGCAATGCCGAGTTTATTTACAAGTTAGATAGTACAAATAATAAAAGTGTAACTACTATTTTGCAACCTAAAACAACCGAGTATAAAACCAACAGTTATAACGAAAAGATCCTTGAAATTCCTTTAGAGATACGATTTAGAAGTAAGACGGACCGGAAGTTTAAAATGGAATTTGGTGTAAAAGGTGGTTATGTGATAAACGATTTTCGTAAAATGGTAGATGCCGACGGCAAGTTAAGAGTTTACAACACAAAGAATATCAATCACATCCGTTACGGTGTAAATTTTCGCATTGGCTTTGAACAAATTTGCCTTACCGCTTGTTATTATGTGAGTGAGGTGTTTCAAAAAGACAGAGGCGTTAACGGTGTTAATATGTACTCGTTTGGTATTGCTATCATTCCTTATTAATTGAAAACGTATGAAGGGTGTGAATATTAAAGAAGAGCTAACCCGGTTTAAAAATAAGACCAGGAGCAAAGAAGATGAGCTCATCCAGGAAGCTAACCGAATTTTAAGCAACGATATTTTTTCGGAAGATAAGATCTTAAAGAATTTAAAACACTACAATGATTCCTTTGAAATAGTTGATGAAGCAGATGTAGATAGCAATATGATCTTTAAAATTTCGGAGATCAAGAAAATTGCGTTGCAGTACCGTTTAAAATTTATTGATAGTAAATATTACAAAGCAGAGATCCCTTACGAAGCTATCTTAAAAATAAAACACATTAATTTAGTTTATAAAAAAGACATCAAAGGTTTTAAGATCCTGGCTCCGTTAGAAGCATTTAAAGAAGATGGCATAAAAAAACCGGCTATATTATTTGCGCCCACCAATCTTGGCAATTATTGTATTATTCATAAATGGGGCGATGACTTTAAATGGTACAGAAAATTATTATCCTGGCCGCTAAAGAATTTTGATCATTTATTTACAACGGTGTTTATCTATACATTGATCGTTACCTTATGTATACCTACACCACTAATTACTTTAGATGCCACTGCTGGTTACTGGAGCGGGTATAGAGCAGCAGCCTTTATGCACTTGCTCATCTTTCATTGCGGCGTAACCGCTTATATTACATTTGCATTTGGCAAGAATCTAAGCTCCATTACCTGGAACCATTATAGGGATTTTGGGTAGTTAACAAAGCCAAAAAAAATTCTGGAGTCGACTGGACAATAAATTGACTTTGCGATGCGCCGAAAACCAGCATTGTACAATTGCTGGCTGTTAGGAGCTGGTTATTATTTTATTTATTAAATCAAATGTTGGACTAAATCCAGTAAAATCAATAGTGTTTTTATTCAACTCAATACTACTTGCAAAAGCCATTTTGTCCCCAGTAAACATGTAAACTCTTTGGTCAAATAGAGTTGGATATTGTTTGTTTGGATTTGGTATTGCAGAGTCTTTTAGAAGCAATTCACTAGATAAGTAGCAATAGTCTGATTTTGGTTTATGGATAAAATCAGATCTATGGGAAGGTGCTACAATTGTAATGGCATATATATTTAATTTAGTTTTATGTTGAAATAGAAAAAACTTGTCACTTGCCGAATCCATTTGATTAAAAGCCTTTTTTAGAGCCTTTATTTCATCAACTCCTGTTTTGTCAAAATCAAATATGCCTATAACTTTATTATTTGTAGGGGTCTTTGTAATATGATTAAACAAAAAATCGTTAATAAATCTTGCACTAGAACCAATTGCACTACCATTTGAATTTATTAAATGTTCACAAAGTGTAAAGTCCGAGTTTATACTTTTATTATAAAGTTTCTTGTAAGCAACTTCAAAAAGTAAATTATCAGATTTACCTTCAAAAATCAAGTATGGTTTCTGTGATTCTGATAAAGCAGTTTTTGTTTCACTTATTAATTCCATTTCCTTGGTCAAGGATGTATAAAGTATAGACAATTCTTTATTTATGTCAAGAATTCCTAATTCATTTGATAAAATATTTTTGTTTGAATCATCAATTAGTGCAACTTGCGTATTTGAATTATTTTCAAGTCTAAAAACTCTGAATTTAGAAACGTTCGAGACGGATAAAGAAATAAAATGAAACGAGTGACTTGCTACAAATATTTGTGTTTTAGTTGAGTATTCTAAAGCAAACTGTTCTGCGATTTTTTGAGAAAGCGAATATTCACAAGAATTTTCCGGCTCATCGAATCCCCAAATTTCAATGTATTTGGAGTTAACTGAAATATAATTAAGAATTGTTGGTATATATCTCAGCCTTATTCCATCACCTCTTAATCTCAATGGAATGTTATGTTCGCCAGATTGGGTATCAATAATAAGTCTTTGAAATATTTCCGAAATATTATTCGGAAAACTTAAGCTACTTGTTATTCCAGATACATTTTCAAATTCGCTATTTAAAGCTGTAGTTAAGTCTCTTATAGTTTCATTAAAACCTTTGATGTTTTTTTGAAATGTTTGACTTCGCTTTCTTTCTTCAACTTCAAAAATAGTTTCTTGAAGTTTATTTAATAAATAACTAAAAAAATGCTCATCTCTAATGGCCGGCACATATGTGAACCTTATTTTGTTTAGGAATTGGGTTAAAGTTCTTCTTGCAATTTTAACTTTATCGGACGCAAATTTCTTTTGCTTAATTAATGTGTCAAAATTATCCTTGTAACCATTAATTAAATTCCCTTCTCTGTCCCACGTTTTTGTAATTGAAAAGGTTTCAGGTAATGTTTTATAATTTCCGGGATTCTTTATTTCAAGAGTAATTTTAATAAATTGTTTTCCTTTAATGCTATCTTTTCTCACTTCTGAAAGCCTGTCTTTATTATAGTCATCAATAAAACTAACTTGAGCTTTATTAAAAAAAGTATCCAATGCTTTTAGGACATTACTTTTTCCAATATCATTTTTACCAGAAAAAATATTTAAGTGATTTATATTTCGAATAGTCACCTTTTTAAGAGATCGGTAGTATTCGATGTCAATTTTTGAAATTATGATCATATGATTTCTGTCTGTTTAAATTGAACCTAACGTTTTTGCGAATTTGAAAGCGTTTTTTGCTAAGTCCAAGTTATGCATTTGAGCGTTAACCCGCAAAAAATGACCCGAACTTTCTGTTAGCAACTAGTTACCGCCCTACAGTTTAACTTCTGGTTAAGTGTCCGCTGATAAATTTTTTCAATTGTCAAACAGATTGTTTACGTCCAAACTTTTTAATTTTTTGTCCGATAGGAATGCAATTTGAAAAATTACTCGTTCCAATGTCCACACTGGCGAGTAAGAAATTTTGCAAGCTTATTTGGCGTCACTAAAATTAGTTGCCTTTGAATGAAACGCCAAATGTGCTTGTAAAAAGTCGTAAGAAACTGGTCAACGAAAAAGAAAAGAATTATTTTTTCTCAGTAGTCAATTCGGATGCTTGTTTTGGAAATTTTGTAACTAACCAGTTCAATATATCAATTTGATCTTTACTAGGAGCTCGTCGAACTTGCGCAATTAATTTAATAGCCTCTGGTCTATTCAAGGTTAAATTTGACGCGCCCTCATTACAAACAGAACAAATTGCTCTTAAATTACCTGGATCATCAGTGCCGCCCATAGATTTGTCTATTATGTGCCCTAAATGCAATCTCGTTTTTCTACCTGCGTCATATGGATGTATTTCACCAGCCGCCGCGCCGCACATTTGACAAGTAAAACCGTTGCGATCTAAAACAAAAGCTCTCGTTTCTTTGGATATGCCTCTTTCAAAAGCAGGTAGGGGTTTTAAATCAATAAGTAAATATTGTCCCGGCTTTAAATCACTTCTGTCATTGTGCGTTACAATATTCATCCCTTCTTCATTACGTAGTTCTCTTACCCGTCTTCCCCATTCGCTTTTACCGGCAACCTTTCTAAGGGTATTTGAGTCTAATATTTTGCCAACATTGAGAGTGAAAAATTCTCTCAATTTACTTCGAGAACCCTTACCTTTTGGTGATTTTTTTGAGGCTGCTTTTTTTACTATTGCTTTTTTCGCCATTTGCTAACGCTTTAATAATTGATTTGCCAACAGCCTTTGCTACTGGTGGAGGAAACGCATTTCCAACTTGTCTATAGGCTGGTGTTTTTTTTCCTTCAAAATTCCAATTTACTGGAAAACCTTGAACAAGTGAAGTCATTTTTAAGGTAAGTTTTGGAAACGTCTTAAATCCATTTATAGGCGGAGAATCCGCTAAACCCTTCCCGTCAACTCCTAGTTCAGCCCAAGCACTTTTTGCACGGGTAGGACCTAAGTCAGCACCGCCATGCTTTTTTGAACCACCAACCAAAGTTGGTGCAATGCCATTGGCCTTTTTCTTCCATTCATCAACGTTACTCCAACCGAGGCTATTCATCTCATCGTATAAAAGTTCGCCAATTGTGAGAGGAGAAGACGAAGATTTGTTCGGCCATTTAAAATGTTTAAAATATTTTCGCTTTAAGGCAATTAAAATAGCTCTTCTTCTAAGTTGCGATACTCCATAGTCTGCCGCATTCAAAATTCTCCAGTCACATTCATAACCCAAGAATTCTAACTCAGCAATTATTTCCTCCCTATAATCTTCAAACTTCGGGTCTAATAATCCTCGAACGTTTTCAAGCATTATTGCTTTAGGGTTACATTCTTTAATTAATCTTAATGCTTCAGGAAATAAATCTCTATCGTCTAAATGACCTAGCTGTTTTCCTGCAATAGAAAATGGAGGGCAAGGAACGCCCCCTGCAAACAAGTCAATTTTTCCTTTAAAAGGACTTGCACTGAATTTTTTCAAATCACCTTCGATAACATTCCACTTAGGTCTATTATTTCTAAGAGTTTGACAAGCCAACGGTTCAATTTCAACTAAAGCAATGTGTTCAAAGCCTGCTTTTTCAAGCCCTAAAGCTTGACCGCCGGCTCCAGCGCATATTTCTAAAGAGGTAAATTTTGCCATATTTTATTCCAAACTTCAGTTGTTTCAACAAAGCTAATATTTAATCTCATTTTTTAATGCTATGAAAGATAGCAATTATAAAAAGTTAAAAACAATCCCCAGATTTCTGCTGCCGCAGTTTTGTTCCTTGACTGAGTGGAGCGAAACGCGCATCAACGTAGCTTCACCAAACTCTATTGTCAGTGAGATGAAATTGCAAATATTTTGCAACCCTCAATAATTTCGATTAAAGACTGGCTTGGTTGGTCGCGTTGTAAGGGAACTGTTGCAATCCTTATTTAATTTCAAACAACCCCGTCTCCCCAGATCTTCACCGTTATATTATCCATTTCGGGAATCAGTTTTAACTGGCAGGATAAACGCGAAGTAGGGGTAATATTTGGAAGTGTATCCAGCATGGCATACTCATCATCCGAGATCTCGTTTAAATTTTCAAAACCTTTTAGTACTTCTACATGGCAGGTAGCACAAAGCGCCATGCCACCGCAGGTTGCCAAAATAGGGTAATCGTTGCCTTTTAAAATTTCCATTAAGCTTAAACCCATATCGGTGGGCGCTTCAATTGTTGTAACTGTGTTATCCGGATTCTGAATGTTTATTTTAATGTCTGTCATAAGTTCTTATTTTTTTTCTTCGCACAATTCAACTAAAACCCCGTTGGTAGTTTTTGGGTGTAAAAAACAAATGCGTTTATTGTCCGCGCCATCTTTTGCTGTTTGGTTTATTAATTCAAAACCTTCTTTTTTTAAGCGCTCCATTTCTGCATCTAAATTATCTACCTCGTAAGCAATATGATGAATGCCTTCGCCCTTTTTCTCAATGAATTTTGCAATGGCACTATTTTCAGACGTTGCTTCCAGTAATTCAATTTTTGTTTCGCCCAACATAAAAAAAGAGGTGCTCACACCTTCAGATGCAACGGCTTCTACTTTGTAATGTTCTTTACCAAATAATTTTTTAAAAAGCTCGTTGCTTTGGTTTATATCCTTAACTGCAATGCCAATATGTTCAATTTTTTTTATCATGCGTTAGTCTTTAGTAAAAAATTTTGTTTCGTCTATTTTCGTAAACCCTTCGTTTTTTCCTCCCTGCAAAGTTAATTCATTAATTGAATTTAAAGCGGTTGGTTCTTTACTTTCAAAAAACTCGGGATCTTCTTTAAAAGCGCCAAATACTTCAGTCGCCAAAGGCTTCAGCGAGTAACTAAAAATTGAACCGGTGCAATATTTGATCAGTAAAGAGTCTTTTGGCAATTCATTTATTTGCGCGTAAAAGCCTTTTTGAATGTAGCAACTTCTTATAAACCTCTTTTTTGTAAAAAGGCAAACGATCAACTCTTTGCCGGTATTATTTTTAACGGTAAGGTCAAAATTGGCGGTAGTATCAAATTTATTTCTTCCAAAATAATTACTGTAAGGCGCGTCGCCCATTTTTAATGAGGTTTTTTTTGGTCCTTCAATTTCCTTTTGGGGAACATGTTTTTTGAGTGCAGTATTTGCCGGCGAAGCTAAATTAAGGATCAATAAAAAAAGGCCAACCGCAATGGGAGTTGCAAAAAGTATGTATTTAAATTCGTTATAATGTGTTTTTCCTTCGGTTGCCTGCTTGTAAGTTTCTTTTGTTTTTGCGTATTTTTTTATGTGTTCATCGTAATATTTTCTACGCTTTAATTCCTTCTCGTCAAAGCTCCAGTTTTTTGTCTTGTTGTTTTTAGAAGCGTAGTTTTCGTTGATCGCAAGGTTATAATCCAAACGGTAATCGTACATCGATTTAAGTTTTGGATCGGATAAGGTTTCGTAGGCTTTTAAAATTTTAGCAAAATGCTCTTTACCTGCAGGATTTTTATCAGGATGGTAGATCTTGGCCAGGCGCCGGAAAGCAGATTTTATTTCAGCGGAACCGGCTCCAGAATGTACACCTAAAATTTCGTAATAATTAGCCAAAACCTAAAAATTTAAAAATAGAATCGTTTAAAGTTTTACACAAACATTTTTTGGTTCGGTAAAAAAGTCCAAAGCTTCAAAGCCACCTTCTCTGCCAACACCGCTGGCTTTAACACCGCCAAACGGCGTGCGCAGATCGCGTAACAACCAACAGTTTATCCAAACAATACCGGCGTGTAAATTATTTGCAATTTTGTGCGCACGGGTTAAATTTTGTGTCCACACAATACTTGCCAATCCGTACACCGTTGAGTTGGCCATCATCAATGCTTCTTCCTCTTTATCAAAAGGTGTAATGGTAACTACGGGACCAAAAATTTCTTCCTGGTTAGTACGGCAATCATAGGCAAGACCTTCAATAATGGTTGGTTCAATATAATAGCCTTCTGTTAATTCACCTTTTAACGTGAGTTTGTTTCCGCCGCAAAGTATCTTCCCGCCCTCTTGTTTTGCGAGTTCTATATAACTTACTATTTTTTCCTGATGCTGTTTAGAAACAATGGCGCCTACTTTTGTTTTATCGTCTAACGGATCGCCAACGCTTAACTCTTTTGTTTTTGCAACAAAGTCCGTTTTAAATTTATCGTAAATTTTACGCTCCACAAAAATACGCGAGCCGCATAAACAAATTTGTCCCTGGTTAGCAAAAGAAGAATTTAATGTAGTGGCTAACATTTTATCGTAATCGCAATCGGCAAAAATGATGTTTGGATTTTTACCACCCAACTCCAACGATAATTTTTTAAACATGGGCGCGGCAATACTGGCAATGCTTTTACCCGTTGCCGTTCCTCCGGTGAAAGAGATCAAAGGAATATCTTTATGACTAACAATGGCATTACCAACTTTTGCGCCCAGGCCGTGCACAATGTTTAACACGCCCGCAGGTAAACCTGCTTCAATACATATTTCAGATAACAAAAATGCGGTCATAGGTGTTATTTCAGATGGCTTTGCAACTACTGTGCAACCGGCAGCTAAAGCCGGTGCGATCTTCCAACTAAATAAATATAACGGCAAATTCCACGGAGAGATACAACCTGCAACGCCAACCGGTTGACGCAGTGTGTAATTAATAGCAGTTTCCTCCATGCTATGCGCATGCGAAGCATAATGTAAAATGCCGGTACCGTAAAAATGAAAGTTAGCGGCGGCACGTGGAATATCCACTGTTTTAGCTAGTTTTAAAGGCTTGCCGTTATCAATACTTTCTGCAAGCGCTAATTTGTCTAAATTCTTTTCTATTAAAGCGGCTATCTTTAAAAGATAGGCCGAACGTTTATCTTTAGACGTAACGCTCCATTCTTTAAATGCATTTTTAGCGGCAGCATAAGCCAACTCCACATCTTTTTCGTCACTATCCGGTATGTGCGAATAAACTTTACCCGTTGAAGGATTAAAATTGTCTAAATATTTTTTTGAAACGGGTTCGGTTAAGGCGCCGTTTATATAGTTTTTGATCTGTTGCATATCCTTTTAAAATGACACTAAAGATACGAAACAAAAAAAACTGTAGCAATTAAATTTTAGAGATAAAACGGTTCCAAATGCCGTTGTCAGGGTCTTTGAAAGGCCCATCGTTCCTCGAAAAGAACTCGATTGCCGGTTCGCTCCCAAAAGACACCAGTTTAATGCTTTCTTTGATGCCGTTATTTATAAATTCCAACTCATTTAAAATTTGTTTTGCCAATTCAGAATGTATCAGGCCCAACTCAATGAACGACCATCTTTCTTTTAACTCAAAACAGATCTTTAATTTTTTGCTGATGAAATAGTCTTCATAGGGTTGTAATAAAAATGAATTTACGGCTTCCTTTAAAAAAGGGATCCTGAAAATTGTTTTCTGGATGTCTGCCAATAGATCAAATCGTTGCAAATTATCTGCCTGTTCCATAATTATTTTTTTAGTTTAAAAATTGAACTTACATCTACTTTAGAAGTTTTCATTTTAAAAATGATCAATGCCACTTCTAATTGTGCTATTAATCCCCAAACAAACATTACGTAAAAAATAACCTCTGCATTTTTACCCAATAATATTTGTAATACCGATAACGTTAAAAGTACAGCCCAGGCTTTTGCAGCGTAGGTGTGTAATGCCAATGCAGTATTAAATTTTAGATAGCCAAACAGCTGTATAAAAACCTCCGACATTAATAAAATAAAAAGCGCTGCGGCGTGTGATCTTACAAAGGAATTTTCCATCACCAACAAAACGTATAAAAGTGTTACCCAAAAAATGATATCCACTCTGCTATCTAATTGGCGTAAACGGACCGAATCTATCTTTAATTTTCTGGCAATGACACCATCAAACACATCGCTTAAAACTGCAAAAATTAAAAGTAAACTTACGGTGATAGGATCTTGCAGTTGTTTAAAAATGGCAACGAAAATAAAATACACAGCAATTAACAGCCTGCTATAAACTAACAGGTAAGGCGTTTGATTTAAAATTCTTGTTTTCATAGTTAGGTTTTTTTCTTGATCAAAATTATCGCATTAAAACAGCAGCGCCTTACGACCTTTTGCGGTTGGGTTTGCAAAAGCATTATAAACCGCGTTTAAGTTGCCGTGAAACTTAAAAACGGCGAATTAATTGCAATAAATGCAAATGTTTAACTAGCAATTTGCTTTTTTTACTAAAAACGCTATCTTTATCTCTATAAATCATCGAAATATGCCTGTTAAAAAAGAAAAAAAAGGAGGCAAAGTTGACCTTCTTATACAGAATCATTTTATAACCAAGTTCAAAGCTATAATTCCACCCAGTGTTGGTTTAGCAGAAGAAATTGCAGATGTTTTAGATGTTAGCATTGATAGTGCTTACCGCAGGATAAGAGGCGAAACCGAATTAACCATTGAAGAGGTATACAAGATCTCAAAAAAATATGCAATAAGTCTGGATGAAGTTTTTAGCAACCAAAACGATACCGTAACTTTTTCGTACACCAAATTAACGGATAGCGAAAAGAACTTTGAAACGTATTTGAACAGGATCTTATCGCACCTTAAAACCATGAACAAGTTTGAGAATCGAAAAGTTTATTATGTTGCCGAAGAGATCCCTATTTTTTATTCTTTTTTCTCAAAAAAATTAACCGATTTTAAATTATTTTATTGGCAACGATCTGTTTTAAATATTCCGGCCTACCAACAACAAAAATTTGAATGGGGAATTGTACCACAAAATCTAATAGACATTGCGCACAATGTTTATAAAGAATACCTAACGGTTCCAAGCTCTGAGATCTGGACCTCCGAAACAGTTTTAACCGGCTTAAAACAAATTCAATTTTATTTTGACAGCGGCATAATTTCTTCGGCACATGCAACCGAACTACTTGGCGAATACAAGGTAATGATAGATATGATATTGAAGAATGCGGAAAGCAGCAGAAAGAACATCAGCGATAAATCAGATACTTTCTCGTTATACAACAGCGAAGTGGTATTAGGTACCAATTGTATTTATGTAGTAATGGGCGACACAACTTATTCTTATATTTCTTTTAATACCATGAATTCACTTACCACCAACAATCCGCAATTTTGTGAAGAGACGGAGCATTGGGTGAGAAATTTAGAGAAAAAAAGTACATTGATAAGTGGTGTGTCTGAGAAACAACGTTATCAATTCTTTAGCGGCATGTATAAGAGTATAGACGAGTGTTTGCAGAGGGTGAAAGCGTAATTGAAAAAAACAATTTCTATAATTGGTGGCGGCCCCGGTGCTATTATTTTAGCCAGTGAGCTGGATCCAAAAAAATATTCCGTTTCAATTTTTGAAAAGAACACGGCATTAGGACGTAAGTTTTTAGTGGCAGGAGATGGTGGTTTAAACTTAACGCATTCCGAAAATGAAAAAGAGTTTGTTTCCAGATATACACCAAAAGACTTTCTGACTAACGCGTTTTCGCATTTTTCTAATAAAGATCTTATCGCCTGGATGAATGATCTTGGCATTGAAACTTTTGTGGGAAGCAGCGGACGCATATTCCCAAAAAAAGGAATAAAACCCATTGATGTTTTAAAAGCAATGGAAGAAAAATTGAAACAGCAATCTGTAAAAATAAATTTTAAACACGAGTGGCAAGGTTTTTCTGAAACAAATGAATTGATATTTAAAACAGCAACGGGCAATAAAAAAATAAAAAGCGATCTCGCTGTTTTTTGTTTAGGCGGCGCCAGTTGGCCGGTAACAGGCAGTAAGGGAGATTGGCTAACTATTTTTAAAGGAAAAGGCATTGATGTAATTCCTTTTAGTGCAAGCAATTGTAGTTTTAAAATTGAATGGCCAAAAGACATCCTTAAAAGTATAGAAGGAAAACCCTTAAAAAATATTTCAGTAAAATGTGGTAACAAGATCCATTTTGGTGAAGTTGTAATTACGGCTACAGGCATTGAGGGAAGCGGCATCTATCCTTTAAGCCCGCAAATAAGAGACGAGCTAAACAAAAAAAATGAAGCAAAAATTTTTATTGATCTTAAGCCCGATCTGTCTTTTGATGAAATGATAGAACGTATTTCTAAACCTGTTTCAAAAATCTCTTACACTGAACATGTAGTAAAACAACTTAATTTAAATAAAACACAAATAGCATTACTAAAATCTAAACTTAGTAAAAGTGATTTTTTAGATCCAGGCATACTTGTTAACAATTTAAAGAATTTAGAATTGACCATTTTTTCGCTTGGTCCAATTGAAGATGCGATTTCTACAGTTGGTGGAATTTCTTTGAATGAGATCTCAGAAAAATTTGAATTAAAAAAATTGCCAAATAATTTTGTGATAGGCGAAATGCTCGACTACGACGCACCTACAGGGGGTTACTTACTTCAATCGTGTTTTAGTATGGGAAAATTTTTGGCCAACCATTTAAATGATCGTGCTTAAAGAGATGTTAAATTTCTGATTTTTAAATTTGTGTTTAGCCTCCAAAAGAAGCTTTTTTTTAACTTTTTAACGGTTTAAAACTTTTGTATTATTTAGAGTCTAATATTCTATATTTGCTCAGTTTATAATTAAAAATAAGATGGTGGCTACAAGTGAATATATTTTATGCGAAATACAAAATGGTGTTTTAGTTGTTACAATTAATCGCCCTGATAAATTAAATGCTTTAAATAAGCAAACGATCGAAGAACTGCACGAAACTTTGGTGGAAGCTGAAAATCAACCGGAGATCCGTGCGATCATACTAACAGGTTCGGGCCAAAAGGCTTTTGTTGCCGGTGCAGATATTGCAGAGTTTGCAAATTTTTCTGTAGAGCAAGGAAAACAACTTAGCTCGATAGGGCATTTTAAAATATTTAATTTTATTGAGAATTACAGCAAACCAATTATTGCTGCTGTAAACGGATTTGCATTAGGCGGCGGTTTAGAATTGGCAATGTGTTGCCACATTCGTGTAGTTAGCGAAAATGCAAAAATGGGTTTACCTGAAGTAAGTTTAGGTGTAATTCCAGGTTACGGTGGAACACAACGTTTGGCGCAACTGGTTGGTAAAGGAAAAGCATTTGAAATGATCGTTACGGCAGATATGATCAATGCGCAAGACGCTTATAAATGGGGTCTTGCAAACTACGTAACCACACAAGAAGAATTATTAAATAAGTGTTTCGAAATTACAGCTAAACTTTCTACAAAAAGTCCTACTGCAATTAGAACTGCAATTAAAGTTATTAATGCAGGTTACAACACTAAATTAAATGGTTTTGAAGTAGAAATTGAAGAATTTGGTAAATCTTTTGGTACTAAAGATTTTAAAGAAGGTGTAAGTGCTTTTTTAGAAAAAAGAAAAGCCAATTTTAAAGGCGAATAAGGTTTTGAAATTTAATTTTAAAAAGAGCTGTTGCAATACAGCTCTTTTTTTATGCTGATTTTGATCATTTTACCTGTTAAATAAACAAACCAACACAAAAATTAACGTAAATTTGTGGGGAGTATAAATACATTGAAAAAAAACACAAAATATTTTACAGTTTTAATTATTCTGTTCGTAGTGTTATTTAGTTTTGACGCTGAAGCGCAATGTGCTATGTGTAAACAGGCGGCAGAAACTTCTTTGAAATCAAATCCAACTTCTATGGCAAGAAGTTTAAATAGTGGTATATTATATTTAATGGCAGTACCTTATTTATTAATGTGTTTTATTTTCAGGAAGCAGATCGTTCAACTTTGGAGGAAGATCTTTCCTAAATCTTCGCAATCGCCCGTTAAATAAGGGTTTTTTGGGATACGCCTTGTTCCCTCAGCAATAAAGCCTTTTCACTCAGTTCGTTTTTTTTCCCTTTACTAAATCGGCTTTTTAATAAGTTAAGTCTGAGTCTAGCTCAAATACAGTTTTTGTAAGTTTTTAATAAGGTAGTTTTGAGGCGTAATACAAATACTTCTATGAAAACTCTAAAATTAACGCTCTTCGCTCTTCTAACAACGGTTGTTGGATTTAAACAATTAAAAGCCTGTCATGGCATGCCTTTGGTTAATTATCAGGTAACAGTTGGTGCTACAGGCGTAACTATTAATGCAAATTCTGATCTTTCAACCTGTGGTTGTGGACCATATTGGATGCAAACCGAAATTTCATGTTCTCCGGTTTTTGTGGGCACTCAACCGGCATGTTTAACAAGCACCTTAACTAACTGGAACAACCCTGCCACATCCTATTTAAATTATCCTTATTATAATTCATTATTAAATGTGCCTAATTATAATATTACAACCGGTTGGTTTGATAATTGTGTATTAGAACCATATCACCCAAATGTAATTCCGTTTGCAAATTTATGTCCTGGTAAAACTTATTACATCCGCTCACGCGAAATGGTAATGGGTGGCGGTAATACAGGTCCGTGGACAGCAGTTCAATCATTTGTTGTTCCGGGTGCGCCAATTGTTAATCCGCCAAATACGTTAAACATGACAGTTAATGCTTCTCCAAACCCAATTGTTTGCTGTGGTCCCGTGCAACTTACTGCAGTTATTACCGGAACAAATTATGGTCAGTGCGTGGGTAACGTTCCTTCATGCGAAAAAAATCTAACGGTTACTCCAACTTTCAGCTGGACCTCATCAAATCCGGTATCAACTACGGTTGGTAATGGTAACACATTTACCACTTCAATAAATATTTTATCAGTTACTAATTTAACAGCTACTACAACGTTTAGCGTTTGGCTTACTTATTTTTGTGCTTCTCCTTCCGGCACAATTATTTATACACCACCAAGCGTGCCTATTATTTTCACGAATCTTCCTTTATCATCATCAAACATTACAAACACATTTGTTACCGCGCCAAGCAATGCCGTATGGACGCAGGCACTATCTTCATGTTTAACAGGCAGTGCATGTATGTGTCAATTTATAAGTGCTCAACCTGCAGTTGTAACTGTGAATGTATTAAGTGTACCACCACCATTAACGGTAACTATGACACCAAATACATGTTTAAGTTCTCCTAATTTTACATTTACAGATGTAAGTGCTAATGCAGGTAACTTTAATCTTAACTGGAATTTTGGTGACGGCGGAATTGGTACCGGTACAAACGTGGTTCACACGTATACTGCAGCCGGTATTTACACGGTAACAGTTACAAAAGCGGGTTGTGGTCCGTGTATGGCATTTGGTTCTTATACGGTACAGGTTTACCCTGCACCAAATTCTGTCTTATCTGTTAACTCACCTGTTTGTATTGGTGGTACAGCATCGTTTACCAATACAGTCACAAACGGTGTAACATATAGTTGGACAGGTCCGAATAGTTTTACATCATCGGTACAAAATCCTGTGATCACAAATGTTACTGCAGCAATGGCTGGTATATATACATGTGTTACGACTAATGCAAATGGATGTACAGGAACATCAACTGTAAATTTAGCAACCTACCAGGCTACAATGAGCGCTGGCGCTAACAGCCCCGTTTGTCCCGGAAGCCCAATAAATTTAACGGCAAGTGGAAGCGGTAATTATAGTTGGGCGGGTCCAAATAATTTTGCATCTGCGCAGCATAACCCTTCGTTAATTGCCGCAAATAACTCAGGTGGCAATTATATAGTAACTGCTACATTAACCGGTAACTGTTATGCAAGTGCAACAGTTGCTGTAGCTATAAGCTCTACAAGCGTTTCTGCAAGTAATAATAGCCCAGCATGTTCAGGTAATAATGTGCAACTGCACGCTTTCGGTAATGGAACTTTTGTGTGGGCTGGTCCTAACGGATTTACTTCTAACTCACAAAACCCGGTAATAAATAATGCAACTTCAAGTGCAAGTGGTGTTTATACGGTTACAATTACATCAGCACAGGGTTGCACCGCAACTGCAACTACAAGCGTTTTTGTAAATGCTTCAAAAGTATTACATCCTTCTATTTCTCCTGCAGAACTTTGCGAAGGCGGCACTATAAATTTTGAAGCGTTAGATGGAAGTGGCGTTACATATTTATGGACAGGCCCAAATGCCTTTGGTTCGAATAAAGCAAACATGGGTATTTTGGATGCAACACCATTACATAGCGGAACATATATTTTAACTTTAACTGATGCCGCAGGTTGTATAGCAACCGGAAGCGCATCTGTAAAAGTTAATCCAAAGCCAAGTATTGATATTGATATGAGTAAAGCTATTTCAGCTTGTGCGCCGGTTTGTAACGTAGAATTTAAAGCTTTATCAACTACCAGTGGAATTGATTACAGTTGGAAATTAGGTAACGGTGATGTGAATCAATCTGTAAATCCAAAAAACATTTGTTACAATTCGGCAGGTGTATTTACAATTGAATTAACAGGTGTTGATGCCAAAGGTTGTAAAGCCGAGATTGAAAAAACATTTGAAACATATCCAGTGCCGGTGGCAAATTTTGATATCAGCAATAATGGTTCAACCTGGATAAATGGAACAACGCAGTTTACTGATCTTTCAACAAAAGCACTTGTGCAATCATGGTTATGGACCTTTGGTCCGGATATCAATTCAACAGTTCAAAATCCAACTTATACTTATCAGGATAGTGGCAGATATGATGTTACCTTAGAAGTTAAAACCGATAAAGGATGTAAGTCTTCGATCTCTAAAAAAGTAATTGTTGCAGATGAGATGGGATTGTTTTTACCAAATGCCTTTACACCAAATGGTGATGGAAGCAACGATGTGTTTTTGGCAGTATCTAATAACACGGTTAAATTTGAAATGTTGATCTTTAACAGAGGTGGTAATTTAGTTTTCCAATCTGGCGACATTAGAAAAGGTTGGGATGGTACCTTTAAAGGACAGGCAGCAGAAAATAACGTTTACGTTTACAAAGTGAGTTATGTTGGTAAAGACGGTAAATCACACGCGTTGAACGGAAGTGTTACTTTAATAAGATAAAAAATTTGTGTATCTTAATAGCCCGAAACTACTTGTTTCGGGCTTTTTTATTTAATGAAATACCTCTGTGGCATATTAATTTTTTTTCAACTTGGGCTTATTGGTCAGAGTTGTAGCTATTGGTCAACCTACTCGGGAAAAATTGGATCAGATGACATAAGAGGACTTGCATTAGATAACAATAAGAACAGTTATGTTATTATGCAAACTGATAGTCCTTCGTTGACTGTAATGCCCGGTTTAATAAGTGACGCTATAAACGGTGTTAATGATGCCTACATTGCAAAGTTTGATTCATGCGGTAATTTTATTTGGGCAACTTACTTAGGTACTGCTAATTTTGATAGTGGCGAAAAAATAATTATGTGTACCGATGGTAATATAGCATTTACAGGTTATTCGCAGGGTACGGGACTACCTACAACACCTGCTTGCTTTCAACCAACAAATGCTGGACAATCGGATTGTTTTGTAGGAAAGATAACACCAAATGGAAATCTTGTATGGTTAACTTATTTTGGTAAATCAGGATCCGATCTTGCTTATGATCTGAGTTGTGATTTTAATGGCAATATATTTATTGGAGGCACCACAACTTCTACAAATCTTTATACGACCGCCTCTTCTTTTCAACAAACTTTTGGCGGCAATACAGATGCCTTTGTTGCGAAATTTTCCAGCACAGGAAATTTAAAATGGTGTACCTATTACGGCGGTTTGGGGAGCGAAGATATTCACGCACTAATCGCCGATAATTTTGGAAATGTTTTTGGAGCTGGAGGCACAAATAGTTTTAATTTAAGTACCTCGTTAGGTTGCATACAGGCTTCAAAAGACGTTGGTTTAGATTGTTATGTGATCAAATTTGATTCATTAGGAAACAGGATCTTTTCAACTTACCTGGGTGGAAGTGGACAGGATGATTCGTGGGGCTTGATCACGGATGGTTTAGGAAATTTGTATTTAAGCGGACAAACAACCAGCTCAAATTTTACAACTACAACGGCAGCCTATCAATCAACACTTGCAGGCATGACGGATATGTATTTTTCAAAGATCTCTCCAACAGGAAATTTAATTTACTCAACGTTAATTGGTGGTTCGGATGTAGATGTTGTTAATCGAATGAAAATACACAATTACGAGTTGTATATTTTAGGTACAACTGCATCCGTCAATTTCCCGATGCTTGGAACACCCAATTACAGTGTGCTTCCGGGGGTTCAGAATTTGGTAATTGTAAGGTTAACATCTGCAGGTCAGCCAAATTATTCAACTTATTTTGGCAGTGTTGCAGGTTATGATTATGGGAATGATATCGCGGTCACTACAAACAATCTGTTTTTTTGTGGTAAATCGTCTTCGCCAACTTATCCTACAAGCGCATCTTCATTTCAAAATATTTATGGTGGGAATGACGATGGAATACTAACCAGGTTGCCAAATAACAATGCCAGTTTAATTACTTTATCAAATGCTACACAAGCTGAAAAACAAGATATTATTCTATTTCCAAATCCAACAAAGGATAAACTAACAATAAAAAATAGTGGTAAAGAAACAAAAGTGGAGGTGATAAATTATTTAGGGCAGATCGTAAAAGAGTGCGAACTGGAAGACGGAGAATTAGATGTGCAAGAATTGCCCGAAGGAATTTATTTTTTGCGGGTAAACAATCTGGCCTACAAATTCATAAAAGTAAATTAACTTTTTTGGTCTATCACCTTTGGTGCTTTAAAATAATCGCTGTCTTTTTTAGGTGCGTTCTTCAAAGCTTCTTTCTGCGTAACGGTTATTTCGGGTTCATCTTTACGCATTATGTTTTTTTCATCTGTCATATAAATTAAAGGTTCTACATTATTAGTGTCCAACTCATTTAATTTATCCACAAAACTCAGCATACGATTCATATCATTTAAGATCTCTTCTTTTGCTGCATCATTAAATTCTAAGCGTGCCAGGTGAGCAACTTCATCAACCGTTTTAATATCTATTTTATTTGCCATTAAATTTTTCTAATTCTTGTAAAGTAAAGGTATGAATTTTCTCTTTAAGTCCGTCAACATCTTTATCTGTCATTCCTTTGGTATATATTGGGTCGCCAACTATTATTTTAGGATTGCCAGGCTTTCCATGACTTTTAAAGAAGCCGCCGTTTTGTAAGAACTGCCAGTTGTTTAAATTAACGATCGGCACTATGGGCACTTGTTTTTCAACGGCTAATTTAAAGGCGCCATTTTTAAAAGGCCTTAATTTTCCATTCTCACTTATTGTTCCTTCCGGATAAATAACAACACTTAATCCTGCGTCAAGTTTTTTTCCGGCATCAGAAAAGGCTTTGTGTGCATTAGTAATACTTTTGCGATTAACAGGAATATCCAGGTAAACAAAAAAGTATTTGAACAGTGGAATTTTAAGCAATTCATACTTGCCCATAAAAACTGCAGTGTGATCAATATAAAAGGGACAAAAAATAATATCTAAATAAGAAGTATGATTGGATACAATAATACAGGGTTTAGGCAACTTATATTTTTTTGTTTTATAATATATAGATGGAATTAAAATAGAAAAGGTGCAAATTAGTCTTGCCCACAAACGTTTCAATTTAAAAACAAAATCAAACTTACCGGCTCGTAAAGCAAAATAAAATAATGGAAATAAAATTAAAAAAGGAATCGCAAAACTAAGGACGAATAAAATTTTCCAGAAGGGAGAGAATATGTATCCAAGGATCTTCATTGTACGGAATTGGTAAAATTACCATTTATAATCTAATAGTGAATTTATAAATGCTAATTAATACTGTATTACTACGAATCCGGTTCTTGTCTCCTTATCACCGTCTATGAATTCAATAATATAATAATAGGTTCCCTGAGGTACTTTATTATTTCCCAGTGTGTTGGACACATTTGGATAGGCATTCCAGACATTATCGTATTCACCATTCTCGTAGATCTTATTTCCCCAGCGGTTAAAGACAGTTAATTTAACCGGTCTGCCATTTAAGCCTTTGATAAAGAAAACATCGTTTTTTCCATCTCCATCAGGAGTAAAACCATCAGGAATAAAAAGATCGATAGGGTTAAAATTAATTACGGTAGCACTATCATTATTGGTTGGATCACCATCACTATCCGGGTCCCAAACAAAACCATTATTAGAACTATCTGATACAATAACGTTATTTATGAATTCAGCAAAACCGATCACAGAATTTTTAAACGGACCAAAATATCCTTTTGGGTCTATTCTTACTGTAAAAACAATAGTATCGCGCTTATTAGCTAACAATGTACTTGTAGAAGGTGAGGTTAAACTTATTTGAGAAACGCCATCAAATAAAGGATTAATACTTAAACTGCTATTTTGAGATGTAATTACTGGCTGACTAACAACTGAGAAATTTGTTGGTGTTGGAAAAGCAACAGATAAATTTTCATCCATGCTCACGTTGGTTAAATTAATTGTCGACGCATTTACTGCGGTGATCGTAAACGTAACATTATAAAAAGAATTATACACCAAAACAGGTTTTCCGGCTGCTTTGGTCATACCAAACATAGAATTGTTGCAACTTATAACCGCAACAGATACCGTTGCAGTATTTGTGCAGCCGCCAATTTCGCCAACCACTGTGTAAGTATTAATTAAAGTACTTGCCGTGGTTGAAACAATGCTACCGGTAAGATTCACAGGCATCCAGGTATAATTCGTTGCCCCACTCGCACTTAAAGAAAAAGTTCCACCATCACACAGAAGAGTATTTGAACTCGTTGCAATTATGGTTGGGCCAGGGGCAATTGTAATGCTAATAGTTTCTGTATCTGTACAACCCGAACCGTTTATTCCGCTAATGGTGTAAGTAGTATTTACGATTGGAGAAACTACTATAGCAGAACCTGTTTGCGCGCCCGGTAAACAGATATAATTAAGCGCGCCACTGGAAGTTAGTGTAACTGAGTTTCCTGAACATATGGTGTTTGAGGATGTAATTACAGTAATAGTTGGCGAAGGGTTAACAGTAACTGTTGTTGTTGCTGTGTTAGCGCAACCAACTGTGTTGGTGCCGGTAACTGTATACGTTGTAGTTACCGATGGCGTAATTGCTAACGTGTTTCCAACCGAGCTCCCAGGACTCCATGTATAACTTGAAGCGCCAAACGCTAATAATGCACCCGAATTACCGCTACACGTTACCGGCGGTATTGCTGTAATTGAAATAGTAGGACGTGGTAATACAACTAAGGTAAATGTTTTGGTAGAATTGCATATGCCAGATGCGCCGTTAACGGTATAAACTGTTGTGGCAGTTGGAGAGACTACTATAGAAGTTCCGGTCAAAGCACCCGGCATCCAGGTATAAGTTGTTGCGCCATTTGTAGTTAATGTTGCCGAACTACCATTACAAATAGTTGTTGGTGATGCTGAAACAGTAATGGTAGGAGTTGGCGATACCAAAACACTAACGGTTTGAGAACTGACGCATCCTAAAGAGTTTGTTCCGGTAACGGTATAAGTTGTACTTACTGATGGAGTAACTACTAAGGTACTGCCGTTAGAACCTATTGGTGCCCAGGTATATGTTACCGCACCCGAAGCATTTAATAGAGAAGGAGAACCGCTGCAAATATTGGTTGGGCTACCGGTAACGAAAACAGTGGGTGTAGGGTTAACGGCAACACTAATGGTTCCCGCGTTGATGCAACCTAAAGAAGAGGTTCCTGCTACAACATAAACGGTTGTCATGGTCGGAGAAACGCTTATGGTAGACCCAAATAAAGCAACCGGGTTCCAGGTGTATGTGGAAGCACCGGATGCAGTTAAAGTAGCGCTTCCACCTGCACAAATAACCGTTGCATTGCTTACAGCTGTTATTGTTGGCAATGGAGCAACAGAAATTGGAATTGTGCTCGTAGACGTACAAGCGCCGTTAATACTGATCAACGTATAAGTAGTGCTGGTTGTTGGCGAAACCACAACAGAAGATGTTGTAAAAGCACCCGGATTCCATGTATAAGAACTTGCACCACTTGCAGATATAGTTGCTGATGAACCCGTGCATATTGTATTGGATAAAGGTGAAACACTAATTGTTGGATTATTTACAACCAATTGAATTGTAGTACTTGATGAACAGCCTAAAATATTTTTGCCTGATACAGTATAAATAGTAGTAGCTAAAGGACTAACGGTTACTGTATTGCCGGATAAATTGCCCGGCTGCCAGGTATAAGTTATTGCACCATTTGCCGTTAAAGTTGAAGTACTGCCCTGGCAAATAATGGTTGGCGAAGCTGAAGCTGTAATTGTTGGAATTGGAACTACCGTTAATAAAATACTTGTGGTAGATGTACAAACTCCATTAGCACCGGTTATCGTATAATTAGTAGTTACAGTTGGAGAAACCGTAACAGTGGGACCCGTTAGACTTCCAGGCATCCATGTATAATTTGTTGCGCCGGTAACAGATAAAGTTGTTGGCGAACCTGAACAAACCGTTGGGCTTCCAATAGCAACCATTGTTGGCGTTGGCGTTACAGAAATGGTAATAGAAGTACTTCCCGTACACGCTCCGGAAGTACCACTTATAGTGTAGGTTGTGGTAACTGTTGGATTAGCCGCCACAACAGAACCTGTTCCCGGAAGAGTTGCGCCTACTGGCGTCCAGGTATAGTTGGTAGCGCCGGTTGCGGTAAAAGATACTGGCGCTGCACTCGGAAAACAAATTTGTGTGCTGGACGCAGTTGCGTTTATTGTTAAAGAAGTACTACCCGTTGGAACGTTTATTGTTTGTGTGCCTGAGCAACCTGATACCGGATTCGTTATAGTAACCGAATATAAGCCGCCAGCAATAATATTTAATGTTGGTGTGATATTGCTTCCAAAAATACCTGGCCCACTCCAAAAATAGGTGTTAGTTAATATGTTTGGCACTACGGACAGTTGTGCAGTAGGGC
The DNA here is from genome assembly GCA_016787785.1 of Bacteroidia bacterium. Classification (GTDB taxonomy): domain Bacteria; phylum Bacteroidota; class Bacteroidia; order B-17B0; family Aurantibacillaceae; genus Aurantibacillus. Next base: position 236,281 of record JAEUTO010000005.1, read on the forward strand.
TTGAGCAACTTATACTACCTGTTAAAGTTATGGTTGGATTAATTGGTGAAGCATTATTAGCAACCGTAAAACTAGAAATAGAAAGTTGCGGTGGACAACCTGTTGTTAAAGTTGCAATATATACTCCAGGAGCATTTACCTGAACGGTTTGGTTATTTGGAGAAGTTAAGATGCCCGGGCCAGACCATTGATAATTTACAGGTGTTACAGTGGAATTTACGCTTAACGTAATTGTCGGTACTGAACATGTGATCGATGAAATTGGAGCCGCAGTAATAGTTGAACTGAATATTTTATTTGCGTAACAATTTGCAAAATCACTTGGAGTCGGAAAAGAATTTGGGGTAGCTGTGAAATTAATAGTTGTACCTGAAATTGTTCCGACGTAATAATTTGCACCGGTATGAGCAGTAACGGTATTGCCTACAAAAGCAAAGCCGCCACCAGAAGGAGATGGTGTAATACCGTTTACAACTAACGAGCATGTCATAATTCCGTTGGGGTCTAAAACAGCCATACCCATAGGTATCGATTGAGTCTTTAAAAAATAAAAATTATCAAGATCATCGCCTACCAGATCGAAGGGGCCGGTATTTTGAAACAGGAAAGGATTTGTAACTAATAAAGTTGCAGGCCCGGTGCCATTATATTTGTATACTTGACCTGTTGCGCCAACTAAATTGTAGATAAAGTTTTTACTTCCTCCTGGATTAACGGCTCCTGCATTGCCGGTAGAGTGAGTTGTGTTTACAAAATTTGTTCCATTATAATACCAATATGTTCCTCCCGCCGTTGTCCAATACGTTGGATTAGGTGCAGGGAAACTAAATGCAGGGCCGACAGCTAAACCTGTTGCGCCCGGCGGAAGCGGCAAGCCAGTGAGAGTAGAGGTATTCGGTATACCAGTATTTGATTCGTAAACAGAAGAACCACTTAAAGCATAAAAAGAATTATTGCAATTTGGATTTGTAACTGAAGCGACGCAATTAGGATCGGTTAAATATAATTGATTGAATTCGCCGTCAGTTAATTTTCGGTTGTAAAATCTAACATTATCAAGTGAGCCTAACATCGGGAGATTAAAAGGAAGCCCAGTTCCTCCCAAAAAAACATTTTCACTTGCATTATAACTAAATGGAATTGTAATTGGTAAGGTACCTTGTAAAGACCCGTTCATATATACTTTTAATGAATCATTCCCTATATAACCACCAATATGATACCAGGTGTTTGCAACCAGGTTTGTGGTACTGGATATTAACTGTTGCGTTGCCGGAGAACATGCACCACTTGATTTTACCACATATAGCTTATACCCTGGCCCTAAATTTTGTGTTATCAATGTGTAACCTTCATGATAACTGGCGCAGGTATTGTGAGCAAAAACTATATAGTGGCTTTGAGTAATATTATCCAGTTTTATCCATGCAGAAAATGAAACAGCGTTAGTCGATTTTAATAATGGACTATTAGGTAGTGCAATAAAACTTCCGGCATTTCCATTAAAATGAATTGCAGAATTAGCATTACTAAATCTATCAACTGTTGCGGTTACGGCGCTTAACGTACCCGTTAAATTATTAATGGGTTCTGTCCCATTTCCATTTAACGCATAGCATGCTGTTAAACTTGTAGATAACGATTGCGAATAAAATAAATTAGTAGTTAAACTAATCAGAAGGAGTATAAAATATTTTAATTTCATTTTCCGGCTTTAGGAAATAAATTTTTTAGTTTTATTTTCAATACTGCACTACAACGAATCCTGTCCTTGTTTCTTTCTCCCCATCCAGGAATTCAATAATGTAATAATACGTTGCGGGTGGCACTTTATTACTACCAAGCACCAGGCCAGTGGCATTCACCAACCCATTCCATGAGTTATCGTATTCTGATTTCTCATATACTTTGTTACCCCAGCGATTGAAGATCGTTAATTTCACTGGTCTTCCATTTAAACCTTTAATGAAGAAAACATCATTTTTTCCGTCACCATCAGGAGAAAAACCATCCGGAATGAAAAGATCGATAGGTGTTAAGTTGATGATGGTCACCGTGTCGTTGTTGGTAGGATCACCATCAAAGTCAGGATCCCATGTAAAGCCGTTATTTGAGGTATCCATAACGGTAACGTTATTAATAAAATCAGCGAACCCAATTACCCAGTTTTTAAATGGACCATAAAAGCCTTTAGGATCAATACGTACAGTAAATACAATGGTGTCGCGTTTGTTGGCTAACAAAGTACTGGTAGAAGGAGATGTTAAACTTATTTGCGATACGCCGTCAAATAACGGGTTAATGCTTAGACTACTATTTTGCGACGTAATAACCGGTTGGCTCACCACGCTAAAATTACTAGGCATTGGGAAAGCAAAACCAAGGTCTTCATTTAAAGTAACGTTGGTTAAGTTAATAGTAGACGCGTTAACCGCGGTAACAGTAAAATCAACATTGTAAAACGTATTGTAAACTAAAACAGGTTTGCCGGCCGCTTTTGTCATACCAAACATCGTGTTGTTACAACTGATCACAAATACAGAAACAGTTGCTACAGAACTACAACCACCATTTTCACCAATAACAGTATACGTATTAACAGAATTAGTAGCCGTTGTAACAACAGTACTTCCTGTAAGAGCAATTGGCATCCATGTGTAATTAGTAGCACCGGTTGCAGATAAAGTAAATGATCCGCCATCACATAGAAGTGAGTTTGAAGCGCTGGCAGTAATAGTAGGATTGCCACCCACAGTAATAGTTACCGTCTCAGTATCTGTACAACCAAAATTATTTAAACCGGTAACGGTATAAGTTGTGGTTACGGTTGGAGAAACCACAACGATCGGTCCGGTTAAAGCGCCCGGATTAACTAAATAAGTTACACCACCACTCGAAACCAGTGTGACAGAATTTCCAGAACAAACAAGTGTAGAAGAAGGAATGGTAGTAATTGTAGGATTAGGATTGACTGATACATTAGTAACAGCTGTATTTGTACAGCCCGCTAAATTGCTACCGGTAACCGTATAAGAAGTAGTAACCGAAGGCGACACGATTATAGTATTACCAATTGCGCTGCCAGGATTCCAGGTATAGCTGGTGGCTCCAAAAGCCAGCAATAAAGCAGAACCACCATTACAAATCACAGGTGGAAGAGTTGTTATATTAATATTAGGACGCGGCAATACTACCAATGTAAATGTTTTGGTAGAAGAACAATTTCCAGATAAACCAATAACTGTATAAACGGTAGTGGCAGTTGGCGAAACCACAATGCTTGTTGCAGTAGAACCGCCCGGTAGCCAGGTATAAGACGCAGCGCCATTTGCCGTTAAAGTGCTTGAGCTTCCACGGCAAAGTGGAGCGGGATTGCCACTAATAGTAATAGTTGGTGAAGGCGTAATTAAGATACTAACGGTTTTGGTACTTACACAACCAGAAGTGTTGGTTCCTGTAACGGTATAAACAGTTGTAACGGTTGGATTAACAATAACCGGAGATCCGAGCAAGGCGCCCGGGTTCCAGGTATACGAAAGAGCACCGCCAGCTGTTAACGTAGCAGAAGCACCTGAGCCACTGCAAATACTGGTTGGATTAGTTACCGCGGTAATTGTTGGATTAGCATTTACTATTAAACTCACTGTGCCAAAATTAGAACAACCTAGAGAGTTGGTTCCAACAACAGTATAAGTGGTATTTGCTGCCGGAGACACAGTTACGTTAACGCCGGTTAACGGACCAGGTGTCCACGTATAAGTTGAACCACCCGAACCAGTAAGCGTTGCGGTGGAACCTGCGCAAATAGCAGTTGGCGAACTGGCGCCGTTGATAACGGGTAAAGGATTTACAATAACAGAAACAGTTTTAGTATCGAAACATCCTGATGTAGACCCAACAACGGTATAATTAGTAGTTGCTAATGGAGCAACTGTAACGCTTGCACTGGAAAGGTTTCCAGGGTTCCAGGTATATGAAGTAGCTCCGGCAGAAGAAAGGGTAGAAGTGCCACCAATACAAATAGCGGTTGGTGTTGCAATAGGGTTGAGAGTAGGCGTAATATTTACTGAAACGATAGCTACAGCAGTTGCGGTACATCCAGAAGCGTTAGTGCCGGTAACAGTGTAGTTGGTTGTCGCGCCCGGACTAACAGAAACAGATGTGCCGTTCAAAGCGCCGGGATTCCATGTAAAGGTCAAAGCGCCAGCAGCAGTTAGCGTACTGGAGCTGCCGCTACAAATAAGTGAGGGCGAAGAACCGGCAGTAATAGTTGGATTGGAATTTACTATTATGGCAACTGTTGCCGTACTTGTACAATTACCATTGCTTCCGGTAACAGTGTAAGTTGTATTGGTTGCAGGAGCCGCTGTAACTGTTCCTCCTGGTAACGCACCGGGGTTCCAGGTATAAGAGGCGGCACCCGTTGCGCTTAAAGTAACAGAGTTGCCGGCACAAATTGCAGTTGAAGATGAGCTAACGTTTATTGTGGGTGTAGGCGTAACTGAATAAGAAAGAGTAGTAGTAGAAACACAACCAAGACCATTAGTACCACTCACAGAAAAAGTAGAAGTAACCGTTGGCGTAATTACTAAAGAAGAAGCAACAACCGCGCCGGGATTCCATGTATAACTTAAAGCGCCGCTGGCAGTTAAGGTGGCAGAACTTCCACTTGTGCTACAAATAGTTGTAGGCGAACTTACCACCGTTACTGTAGGCCCATTATTTACTGTAATAGAAATTGTTTTAGTATCCGAACAAATGCCCGTACCGCCCGTAACTGTGTAAACCGTTGTTGCAAGAGGAGACACTGTAACAGAACTACCGGATAAGTTACCCGGATTCCAGGTATAAGAACCTGCGCCTATCGCTGATAAAGTTGTGGAACCACCAAGGCAGATTAAAGTATTGCTTGCTGAAGCGGTAACAGTTGGATTAGAAACTACAGTCACTAAAACAGTTGAAGAACCCGGACAGGTACCATCATCACCATTTACTGTATATGAAGTAGAACTTGCCGGAGTAACCACCAAAGAAGAAGAAACAATTGCGCCCGGCGTCCACGTATAATTAACAGCGCCGGTTGCTGTAAGAGTTGCCGAACTTCCGGCACAAATTGTTGGCGAAGCCGGATTGATAGTGATCGTTGGATTAGGATCTACATTAATTAAGACTGTTGAAGTTCCAACACAACCTGTAGCGTTCGTTCCGCTTACGGTGTAAACTGTAGATATGGCAGGGGTAACGGTTATTAAGGCACCACTTAAATTACCCGGTTGCCATGTATAGCTTAAAGCACCTGCAGCAAGGATATTTGTAGAAACTCCCTGACAAACTGATGCAGGAGAGGCTAGCGTAAAAATACTTGGACTTGGCACTACCACCACACTCGTAGTAGCGCTGGCAGTACACGAACCGTTAGCGCCAATAACCGTATAAATAGTTGTAACAGCCGGAGAGACAACAACAGGACTACCAATCAACCCACCAGGGTTCCAGGTATAAGAAGTCGCACCCGAAGCAGATAATGTTGCAGAGTTACCTGCGCAAACAGTCTGAATACCACTTGTAATAATAACAGTTGGCGTTGCATTAACTGAAACAGTTACAATTGCACTTCCACTGCAAGCACCCGTAACACCATTAATAGTGTAGATTGTTGTAGCGCCAGGATTAGCAGCCACAACAGATCCTGTTGAGGGGATCAATGAAGCGGCAGGAGCCCAGGTATAATTTGTTGCACCCGTAACGGATAGAGTTACCGGCCCGCTCGAAGAACAGATCTGAACAGATGCAGGACTAGGAATCAACGTTAACGGCCCAATACCACTTGCCAAATTAAAAGTAGCGGTACCACTACACAATGTACTTGTTAATGTTACCGAATAAATTCCTGCCGCATTGGCGATAATAGAGGCCGTGTTATTTGCGCCAACTATGCCCGGACCAGACCATACTATTGTATTGGTAGGTGAGTTAGGTGAAACTATCAATTGGGTTGTTGGATTGGTACAACTTAGACTACCAGTACTTGTAATTGTAGGTGTTAATATACCACCACTATTTATTACAGTAAATGTTGCAACAGACGTTTTAGCTGGACAACCAGTAAGAGAAGTCAATGAGCAAGTATAAACACCTGCAACATTTACCTGAACGGTTTGATTATTAATTGGTGTAAGTATACCTGGTCCTGTCCATGTATAAGAGTTTGGACTTAAAGTTGAACTAGCAGTTAAAGTTAGGGTGGGACTTGAACAAGTTAATGAAGCGCTTGGATTACCCGTAATATTAGAACTAAAGGTATTTACCAAATGACAATTTGCAAAATCGGATGGAGAAGCAAATGTGGAAGGAGTGGTTGTAAAATTAACAACGGAACCTGTAATAGTTCCAACATAATAAGCGCTACCGGTATGGGCAGTAACGGTATTACCAACAATAGAGAATCCACCACCTGCAGTAGCGGGTAAAACACCAGTAATAGAATAGGAGCAAGTTAAAACTCCCGTGGGATCGTAAACATTTAAACTTTGTGGAGGTTGAGTTCTTAAATAATAAAAATTATCCTGGTCATCACCAACAAGATCATATGGCCCTCCTCCTGCCAATGCAGGAATTGTTGCCACCAAAGTGGCAGCCCCGGTACCGTTATATTTATAAACTTGTCCTGTGGCTCCTACTAAATTATAAATAAGATTTTTACTACCCCCAATATTAACAGCGCCGGCGTTTGACGTTGAATGACCTGTATTGATAAAATTAGTTCCATCGTAATAAGCAAAGTTTCCTGCTATGGTTGTCCAAAAAGTTGGGTTGGGCGCCGGAAAACCAAAAGCAGGGCCAACGGCAAATCCGCTACCGGCAGGTGGCAGTGATACAAGGGTAGACGTGTTTGGAACTGTTAATCCTGATTCAAATATTCCACTTGTTGCTTGTGCGTAAAACGAAGAGTTACAATTTGGATTTGATATTGAAGTTACACAGGCGGGATCAGTTAAATATAATTGATTTACCTCTGCCGGCGTTAACATCCTGTTATAGAATCGTACATTATCTATCGACCCATTAAAAGGAAGATTAAAGGAAGGTTCGTTACTTCCGCCCAAAATAACTCGTTTACCGGGCACATAACTGAATGGAAGGGCGGTTGGCAAAGAATTTTCAAGAACGCCATTCACATAAAGGTTCACGCTGGAGTTATCTATTGTACCGGCAATATGATACCAGGTATTAATTAAAGCTGTTGTTGTGCCGTCCACAATTGTAGTTAATCCTCCGGCTCCTTTTTGAACGCGGAATTTTGGTGCGCCAAATTGAGTTGCGACATTAATCGTGTAAGCTTCAAAATTACTGAATACAGTGTTTTTATTGAAAATAATATATTGCCCAACGGCAAGCGTATTCATTCTAACCCAACATGAAAATGAAATAGCGTTTGTAGGTTTTAATAAAGGATTATCTGGTAATTCTATAAAACTCCCCGAATTACCACTAAAAGCAAAAGCTGAATTTGGATTATTAAATCGATCAAGCGTAGGAGTTACAGCGCTTAACGTTCCGGTAAAATTATTTATAGGTTCAGCACCTGTTCCATTTAAAGCATAACAGGCAGTTAAGCTAGTAGTTAAACTCTGAGAATAAAAAGAGAGAGTTATTAGACTAAATAATAAAAAAAATAATTTTTTCATTAAAGAGTCTATTTCAATTTAGTTATGATAAACTCCGTTCTCCTGTTCTTAGCGTGTTCATCTTCAGAACAAGTTGGTTTTATTTTTCCTTCGCAGATGCAACCATTTAATAATTTTGCTTCACCATAACCTTTGCCAACTATTCTGTCTTTTTTAATACCTTTTTTAATAATGTAAGCAGCACTTGATTTTGCACGTGCGCCAGAAAGTTTAGCATTGGCAGCAGCAGCACCCCTACAGTCTGTATGAGCGCCAAGCTCAATATACATGTTAGGGTATTCATTCATTATCTTCACAACTTTATCTAATTCAAGCGCTGCATCTTTACGAATAGTAGATTTTCCCAAGTCAAAATTAATAGGCTTCATATCTATCATTTTTGCCAGGTCATTACCAACTTCTACTTTTCCTAATGTAAGATTTAAAGATTCGTTAACTTTTATTTCTCCAGGAGCTTTAATGTCATAAATAAAAGTTGATGTTTTGGTTATATAACCTGGTTTTTCTAAAACTATAAAATAACTTATTTTATCACCAACCTTTTTGCCTTTTAATGGTTTGCGATAGTCACCCGTTGCCAAAGTAGTGTAATTATCAAAAGGTGCTTTACTCGGTAATTCATTGATAGTTATTTTTACACCCTCCAATGCAAGATTTGTTTTTGCGTCAGTAACAAATGCTAATAATGATAAATGCGGATCTTTTTCTAAGCGTAATTCTTTTGTAAAAGTATCGTCAGGGGAGGTTTTTGTAGATACACTGTCTTCCAATTTAAAATAGTCCGTTTTATCAACTACTAAATTATAACTAATATCTTCTTCAATAACAGTTGCCAACTCACCTTTTTCGTTGGTGGTAACTGTATCTCCATTCATGGCAAATTTTGTGTTTGGTATTATTTCGCCATTATCTTTATCTTTAGTAACGATCACTATTTCTTTTCCTCTTTTTACTTCGCGTAAAATTTCAAAATTGTAAATATCATCATCCATTCCGCCACTTTTGCGGTTAGAGCTTAAATAGCCAATCTTATTATCTTCTCCTAAAAAAACACCAAAGTCATCATGAGTGCTATTTACAGGCTCACCCATGTTATAAACTCTTCCTGCTTTGTTGTCTTTAAATTTAGTTTCGTAAACATCTAAACCACCCATTCCATCGTGACCGTTAGAAGAAAAATATAATAATCCGTTTGCTGCAATGAAAGGAAATACTTCAGTACCGGCTGTGTTTACTTTTTCGCCAAGGTTAACCGGGGTGCCCCATGTTTCACCTTCTTTTTTAACGTAGTAGATATCCATTCCGCCAAAACCGCCATCCATGTCTGAAGCAAAGAACAAATATGTGCCGTCTGCAGAAAGTGATGGATGCGCGCAATTATTATTGTTATTATTAAAAGGTAATTCGGTTACCCTGTCAAAACCATTTTGATTTAAGCCCGCTTCAAATATTTTTAATTTATAAGTGTCTTCACTACTTATCATTTTTTTATTTGAATTATTTCTGGTGAAATAAACGGTATTAAAATCTTTACTAAAGCAAATTGGGCCGTCGTTATATTTTGAACTCAGATCACCCATAAATATCTTTGGTTTTAAATAAACACCATTACCACTGTTTTCGCTGGTATACAACTTCATGTAGCTGTCACTTGTCCAACCGTGTTTTTTATTGATCCATTTTGTTTTATTTCTTGAAGATGCAAACACAACAGATTCTTGATATTTTACAGCAGAGAAATCGTTTTGATCAGAGTTGTAAGATGTGATCTCAACTTTATATGCGTCTGCATTTTTTGTGTATGCTTTCATTTTGTCAACAGATGAAGCAAGATTTTTTCCCCTCGCATCAGCTCCATATTGTTCAAAATAAGTTTTAGCACTTTCTTTTTGTCCGCTTTCGGTTAAAGCTTGCCCATAATATAATTTATGTATCTGTTCAGCATTACCAGATTTTACTAAACCACCGTAACAAAGTAATTGTCCTTTTGTGTTATTGGTCAAACGATAGCAATCTCCTAAATTGGAAAGTATGATCTTGTTACTACTATCTTTTTTAAGCAATTTTTCGTAATAGGGAATTGCCTGAGAATACGCTTTGGTAGAGTAATATTTATTTGCTTTTTTTAATGCGCTGGCTTGGCCAAACGAATAAATGGAAAAACAAACATTCAATAACAAGAAATATTTAAAACTGGTTTTCATAAGAAATTAAATTGTAATAATTAAAAATAACGAGGTGTAACAACTTTTTTGCCTTTGTAAGAGAATAAATAATTTATCCCTATTTCATGCGACCCCTGAGAATATTTTTGAATAGCATTAATGCCATAATCATACGAGTAGCTTACCAAAAATTGCGGATTAACCTGTACGCCAACAATAGCGGCAACAGCAGCGTTGCTCCTGTATGAAAGTCCGGCCCAGATCATTTCTTTAATAAAGAAATTTGCACTAACATCGTATTGTATTGGCGCATTTTGAACCGCTTTGACCATTGCCTGACCTTTTAATTTTAAACTACTAGATAAGGTGAACATGTTTCCAATTGTAAAATAGTAGTGAAATTTTGAAGGATCTATTTTTGTCGTTTGTAAAACATCGCCGTTTGGATTAAACGTAACACGATCATCCACCATTCTTGGAATCGAAAGGCCTGTATAAAATGTTTTGGTATTAAAATAAATACCGGTTCCAAAATTTGGAGCTAAAACACTTGGTGAATTTTGACCTAATTGAGGATCGACAGTACCATCGTCGTTTGTTTTTAAAGTTGAAAATTTATTCAACTGATTATGGATACCACCCATTAGACCAAACGCTAAATGACCTTTGTCGCCGGTTTTTACCCTGTAAGCGTAACTTAGATAAACTAAATTCCTATTTAGCACACCAATTTTTTCATTTAAAACGCTTAAACCTAAACCCATTTTATTATCCATTAGAGGACCGTGCAATGAGAAAGACGTTGTTACCGGACGACCGGGGAAATTAACCCATTGCTGACGATGCAATAAAGTTGCGCTCATGGCTTCCTTGCTTCCGGCGTAACCCGGATTAATGAACATCTCGTTAAACATATATTGCGTGAATAGTGCATCGTATTGCGCTTTACTTACGGTAACGATCATAAAAAGAATTGCAACTATTGCTATTTTCTTTGTTTTTTTCATGGTGCTTTTCATCTAAATATTTTTTATCAATTAGTATTGTATCACAATAAATCCATTAGTTGTTTGTATGTCCCCGCCTTTAAATTCGAGGATATAGTAATATGTGCCCGGCGGTAATTTTTCAGTTCCAAGAGTGCCGTTCACATTAGCGGTTCCATTCCATGTATTATCGTAGTTTGATTTAGAATACACTTTATTTCCCCAACGGTTATAAACTGTAAATACATTATCAACACCAACCGGTAATCCTTTTATCACAAACAGGTCGTTTTTACCATCACCATTTGGTGAGAAACCATCAGGAATAAAGAAATCAGTATTTGGAATGATCAATACGGTTGGTAGGTTATCTGCCGGTTCGTTCCAAACACCATTGTTATTTGAGTCTGGATTATCGCCCGTATTAGAAGTATCGGAAACCGTAACACTGGTTGAGCTCAATGCATTTCCATAAGCGCTGTTTTTAAATATGGTTACTGTATCAGGATTTACATTAATTGTAAATACGATGGTATTAACATCGCCTGGCGCCATAACATTTAAGCCAGGCGTTAATAAATTGATATCGTTATTGCCATTAAATAACGCATTGGCATTTAAACTTCCAGTTGCTACAGGAGCAGTTTTCATAACATAAGTTGCAGGATATCTGACTGTGTTATTGAATAAACTATCTTTTGCGGTTACATTTTTTAACGTATCATTTCCTAAATTATGGATGGTGATAGTATAGGTAACATCATAAGTTTTATCCGACTGCTTAGGGCCAACAACTCCTTTTTTAGTTATACCAAAGAAAATATTAGGCGTGAACTGAATAGGTGTTGGAATATTATTGTTAGTAGGGTTAAGATCAGTATCCGGATCAGGATCTAATCCAATTTCTGATGAATCTGTTACAAACACACTTGGGCTCGGACTTGCTAAACCAATAACAGAGTTATTGAATGGACCAAAGAAACCGTTAGTAAATATTCTAACTCCAAAAACAATTGTATCACTTTGTCCAAGATTTAATGTACTTGTCAAAGGATTGGTTAATGAAATATTAACACTTCCGTCAAATGCAGGATCAAGTGTTAAGCTACTTCCTATTGATGTAATTAATGGAGCAGATACCACACTAAATGTCGTTGGCAACGGGAATGTGTTATTCAAATTCTCCGTTAAGGCAACATCATTCAATGGCAGCAAGCCATAGTTTTTAACCACTACTTTATATGTTATATCATAACTTCCATTGGCATTTAAAGTTGGCGTGCTAACTGCTTTTGCCAAACCTAAGGAATTTACAGATAAACAATTTATAGGAATTAAAATTAACGTGGTGTCTTTAAAGCAACCTTCAGCATCAAATATCCTTATTGTATATGCAACAGTGTTAGTTGGATTTGCTAAAGTATTTGTAATAATACCTGTTGTTGGAATATTTGTAGCGGTTAAATAAGTTGCAGTTCCCGTATATGTAGTTCCAACAACAAGATCATATTTATCTGTAACAGTAAAGTTCGATACAGAAATTGTTCCATCATTATTAGTTACACTGCCCGAACATGTAGCGGGTGTTATTGAAGCTGTAACAGCAACCTGTGTATGTATACCAACAGAAACAATTGCTGTTGTTGAACAGGTGCTTGAAAGGTCAGTAACAGTTACAGTATAAACACCGAATTGTATCGATGTAAATGTTTGTGCTGTACTTGTAAAGCTACCCGGACCTGTCCATGAATAAGACACGTTTGTAGAAGTTGTTGTAGCATTAATAGTCACACTAGGGTTTGCGCAAGTTATACTTCCACTTGTTGTTGCTGTTACAGATGGTATTGACGAATCTGTAGGTACGTTCAATGTTACGGAAGCAATACAACCTGTACTGTTATCAATAACGCTAAATGTATAAGTACCTTGCACGTTCACTGTTGGGCTTTGAGATGTTGATGTGAATGAGAACGGTCCAGCCCATGCGTAACTTACGTTAGTGGTGGTTGAACTACCCGTTAAAGTAACAGTTGGCGCAGTACATGTAATTGAGCCGCTTGTTGTAGCCGTTAAGTTAGCAGGTAATGGTGTTACAAAAACATCAACTGTAAATTGCGATGAACAAACACCGTTTGCACCAATTACAGTGTATGTTGTATTTACGGTAGGTGTTTCTACTGTCGCGGAAGTCGTATTACCACTTGGTAACCATGTATAGTTTGTTGCTCCTAAAGCAGTAAGTGTTGTAGCATAACCGCTACAAACAGTTACGTTTAATGGCGATACTGTTAAAGAAGGTACTGTGTTAACAACTACAGTAACGGTAGAAGTGCCAATACAACCAAATGAATTGCTGCTTGAAACTGTATAGGTTGTTGTGATCGTTGGAGTGTCGGTTATTGTTGCCGTTGTTAAACCAGTTGGGTTCCATGTGTAAGTTCCGGAACCGTTAGCGGTTAAACTAACAGTTGTGCCGACACAAATTGAAGTTGCCGATGCGCTGGCAGTTAAAGTTGGGATCGGCGAAACTAATACGTTAACAGTTGTTTGTCCGATACAACCATTTAAGTCAGTTCCAACAACGCTGTATGTTGTGGTAACGGTTGGAGTTGTTATAACAACAGAACCTGTTGCTGCAATTGGATTCCATGAATAGGTAGTTGCACCCGAAGCAGTTAAAGTTAAATTGCTTCCCGCACAAACTGTGGTTGGAGACGCGGTTGCACTTATGGTTGGATTTGCAACCGGAACCAGCGCAGCGGTACCTGATGATTGACAAAGCCCGTTAGATCCAATTAAGGTAAATGTTTGTGCAACTGGTAATGGCACAACTAATACAGTAGCGTTAGATCCACCCGGTAACCAGGTGTAACTTGTTGCGCCAATACCTACTAGCGTTGCAGTTGATCCTGCACAGATAGGTACTAATGGTATCCCAATAATTACTGTTGGATTTGGTGTGACCACTAAATTTACCGTGTTGGTTGTGGTACAGCCAAAAGCGTTAGAAGCAGTAACTGTGTATAATGTTGTGGCTGTAGGAGTAACTGCAATAGTTCCACCAATAACAGCACCAGGGTTCCATGTATAAGAGGCAGCACCTGAAGATGACAATGTTGCTGAGCTTCCTGCGCAAATATTAGTTGGAGAAGAAGTAGCAGTAATAGTTGGATTTGGGTTTACCACAATAGTAACTGTTTTGGTATCGTTACATGCGCCGTTAGAACCCGTAACAGAATACGTGGTTGTAACAGTTGGGTTAACAGTTACTGTTCCACCAATCAAGGCACCCGGATTCCATGTATAAGTTACAGCGCCACCGGCAGCTAAACTTGTTGTGCCACCAGCGCAAATAGTAAAGTTACTTGCGGTAGCAACAATAGTTGGAGTAGTAGTAACATTGATAGAAATTGTTTTAGAATTAACACAACCAAAACTATTTGATACGCTCCATGTATAAACTGTATTAATAACAGGTGAAACAACAGCAACCGGTCCAACGATCGCACCCGGGTTCCAAATAGAAGCAAATGGACCACCACCGGTTGCAGTTCCTGTTAACGTTGTTGAGTTCCCGCTACAAATTGCAGTAGGGGTAGCTGTAACAGTTAAAGAAGGAATTGGATTAACAATTAAAGTAATAGTTTTAGTGTTGCTACAACCTAAAGAGCTCGTACCAATAACGGTATAAGTTGTTGTAACAGTTGGATTAACGACTACGCTAGCACCCACTAAAGCGCCCGGCAGCCAATTGTATGCGGCAGCACCACTTGCAGTTAAGGTAGCAGAACCACCATTACAGATAGCGGTTGGTGTAGCAGTAATAGTTAAAGTTGGTAGAGGATTAACGATAACTGAAATTGTTTTAGTGTTAGAACAAGTTCCGTTAGAACCAGTAACGGTATATGTAGTGTTAATAGCAGGAGAAACAGAAACAGAAGTACCAATTAAAGCACCAGGGTTCCATGTATAAGAAGTAGCGCCGGTTGCGGTTAAAGTAGTTGATCCGCCAGCACAAATTGCAGTAGGTGAAGCAGTAGCATTAACAGTTGGAATTGGTGTAACAAGTAAGTTAACCGTTTTAGTTGTGGTACAGCCAAAAGCGTTAGCACCAGTAACAGTATAAAGTGTAGTTGCAGCTGGATTAACAGTAACAGTTCCACCAATTAAAGCGCCTGGATTCCAGGTGTAAGATGTAGCGCCTGTAGATGTTAGCGTTGCAGAACTTCCTGCGCATATATTAGTAGGAGATGTAACAGCAGTGATAGTTGGAATAGGATTAACAATTAAAGTAATTGTGTTTGTATTACTGCAACCGGCAGCACTTGTACCAATAACAGTATAGGTAGTTGTCACAGTTGGATTAACAACAACGTTAGCGCCAACCAAAGCACCCGGCAACCAGTTGTAGGCTGCGGCACCTGAAGCTGTTAATGTAGCAGAACCACCATTACAAATTGCAGTTGGTGTAGCAGTAATAGTTAAAGTTGGAATTGGGTTAACAATAACAGTGATTGTTTTAGTATTAGAACAAGTTCCGTTAGAACCCGTAACAGTATAGGTAGTATTTACTAAAGGAGAAACCGAAACATTGCTTCCGGTTAATGAACCCGGCATCCATGTGTAGTTGGTTGCACCGTTTGCAATCAAACTGGTAGAACCTCCCGCGCAAATAGCAGTTGGCGAAGCAATAGCATTAACGGTTGGAATTGGTGTAACAATTAAGTTAACAGTGGCGGTTGTGGTACAGCCAAAAGCGTTAGCACCCGTAACGGTATAAAGTGTAGTTGCAGTTGGATTCACAGTAACAGTTCCACCTATAACAGCACCCGGATTCCAGGTATAAGATGTAGCGCCTGATGAAGATAATGTTGCCGTACTTCCTGCACAAATATTTGTAGGAGAAACAACAGCTGTAATTGTTGGATTTGGATTAACAATAATTGCCACCGTATTAGTAGTTGAGCAACCGCCGTTAGATCCGGTAACCGTGTAAGTGGTATTTGTAGCAGGAGAAACAGTTACTGTACCTCCGGTTAAAGCACCGGGATTCCAAGTATAACTTGTAGCGCCTGTAGCTGTAAGTGTTGTTGAATTGCCTGCACAAATTGTTCCTGGTGAAGCGGCAACATTGATAGTTGGAATTGGTGTAACAATTAAATTAACAGTGTTGCTTGTACTACAGCCAAAACCGTTAGCGCCTGTAACGGTGTAAAGTGTAGTTGCAGCCGGATTAACTGTAACTGTTCCGCCAATTAAAGCGCCTGGATTCCAGGTGTAAGATGTAGCACCAGATGACGATAAAGTTGCAGAACTTCCAACGCAAATATTTGTTGGCGAAACAACTGCCGTAATAGTTGGATTTGGATTAACAATTAAATTCACTGTTTTTGTCGAAGTACAACTTCCGTTGCTTCCCGTAACAGTATATAAAGTTGTAACAAGTGGGTTAACAGTAACAGGATTTCCAACAATATTCCCAGGGTTCCATGTATACGTTAAAGCTCCCGATCCTGTGAGCGTTGCAGATGCTCCAGCACAAATAACCGTTGGTGAAACTGTTGCATTAACAGTGGGAATTGGATTTACTAATAACGAGATCGTTTTTGTATCGGTACAATTTGCAGTTGCTCCTGTAACAGTGTAAACCGTTGTTGATGCAGGAGAAACTGTAACACTTGCGCCACTTAAGTTACCTGGGTTCCATGTATAAGTAGTAGCACCACCTGTTGATAAAGTTGCTGTACCGCCTACACAAATAGATGTCGGTGTTGAAATTGGATTAATTGTTGGTGTAATGTTTACAGAAACCTGACGTGTAGCAGAGTTTGTACAGCCCGCAGCATTACTACCCGTAACAGTGTAAACCGTTGTCGATCCCGGAGATACCGTTACCGTACCCCCTGGTAACGAGCCTGGTTGCCAAGTGTAAGTTAAAGCTCCAATTGCGGTTAATGTACTCGATCCTCCACTACAAATTACTGTTGGATTAGCAGCAGTACTGACAGTTGGATTGGCATTTACAACTAAGGCAATTGTTTTTGTACTAATACAACTTCCGTTAGCACCAATAACCGTATAGGTTGTGTTGCTTGCCGGAGAAACTGTTACAGTGCCACCAATTAACGCACCAGGATTCCATGTATAAGAACCCGCACCTGTGGCGCTTAAAGTTGCCGAACTTCCGGCGCAAATTGCAGTTGACGAAGAAGTAGTATTTAACGTTGGTGTTGGCGTTACGGAATAAGATAATGTATTTGTAGTTTGACAACCCAGTGCATTGGCACCTGTTACCGAAAATGTAGAGGTAACGGTTGGCGTTATAACGATTGATGAAGAGAGAATTGCGCCCGGATTCCAGGTATAACTTACTGCACCACTAGCACTTAAAGTTGCTGAACCGCCGCTTGCACTACATATAGTAGTAGGCGAACTTACAACGGTCATGGTTGGCCCGTTGCTCACTGATATCTGAACAGTTTCTGTGTCCGTGCAAGAAAGCAATGTTCCTGTTACAGTAAAAATTGTTGTGGCAGCTGGTGATACAACCACATTTGATCCAACAAGATTACCAGGCTGCCATGTATAGGTTAATGCGCCTCCGGCCAATAAACTCACAGTGCCTCCAGCGCAAATTGTATTTGTACTGCTAAAAGCAGAAACTGTAGGAGAGCCTATAACACTTATATTTACTGTAGCCTGACCTGTGCAACTTCCATTACCTCCTACAACCGTATAAGATGTAGTTATGGTTGGAGTTACAACTATCACTGAGGTTGTAGCGCCTGTGCTCCATGTATAATTGGTCGCACCTCCGGCTGTTAATGTAGCCGGGCTACCCGCACAAACAACGTTGGTACTGGTATTTGCCGTAATAACAGGTGCCGGACTGACCGTGACCTGAACAGTTTTAGAAGAGACGCAACTTATAGAGTTTGTTGCCGTGACCGTATAAATTTGAGTGACTGGTGGAGAGACGACGACCGCACCCCCTGATAGTGAACCGGGTTGCCATGTATAGGTGACCCCGCCCGTGGCTGTTAATGTTGAAGATGTAGTTGGACAAATTGTAGCAGGTGAAGCAGCCACAACAATATTAGGAGCAGAAATAAATATTGTTGTCATCTGCGGCCAACCCCCACCCGGGAAACCACAGGAACTTTTCGGCGGACAGACACCATTTCCACCACAGGAATCGACCCTGAAAACAGAATAGGTTGTTGTTGCTGTTACGTTCGGCAATGCTAAAGTTGGTGAAGTTGTTATACCTTGCAAGTTACCTCCATTATCATAGTATTTGTAATATACAGTGGATGTAACACAACTTGGCGCTAAAGCAGGACTGGCACAAGGTAATGGACAATTGGGATTATTAATGGTTAATGTTTTTGCACCCGGACAACTAGGTGTAAGTGCTGTTGTAAAAGGCGAATGGGTTAAAGAGGCGGAACAAGGGACAGGTGGAACGCCTGGTACCACAAAGGCATTGACTGCCGTCCAAGGCCCTGTACTAGTGGTGCCGTATACTGCTTCCCTTGCCCTAAAGTACATAGTAGTTCCCGGGCAAAAATAGGAGTAAGGTATGAGTATAGAATTATAGGGTTCCTGAACGCACTGGTCATTCCAACCAGTTACAGCGCTATAGCCAGGAATATTCAATAATGAGTTAAAGAAAGGGTAACTAACATATGTAACACCAGGGCCAGTCCAGTTAGTAAGGGTGTTTATCAAACAAGTTGGCTGTACACCGAGGAATCCACTTGGAGAGCATGATACTTCTATCTGCATCCAGTATGGTCCGCCGCCGCACGTAGCGCCATTTGAGGAGCCGTTTACCGTTATACCTGTTGGACCCGCAGTGAAATTATAATTGACAAGTGGGAACGCATGCGTAGCAAAAATAGATCTGCAAGCAAAAGTCAAGACAAAAAGAAGGACGTAATGAAACTTCATATTTTTTAATTTAATTAGCTAACTTATTAAATATTTTTGAACAATTTTTTTAAAACTAGGGAACGAAAATCATAAAACTCACAATGTATTGATTTTGAAATAGTTAAAAACGACTTTAATAACAGCTAATTGTTAATTATTTTTTTAACGTTTTGGTAAAAAAGTATTTTAGGAACTTTTGGTAAAAATATTTTAAAAAAAATAAAATTTTTAAAATTACAGAATCGTTACTTTTGAGAGATTTATGCCAAATAATACAATAGCACTTTTGCCAGACCATGTAGCAAACCAGATCGCCGCAGGTGAGGTAGTGCAAAGGCCCGCAAGTGTTGTAAAAGAGCTGTTAGAAAATGCTATTGATGCCGGTGCCACGCAAATAAAACTGATCATAAAAGATGCAGGAAAATCGCTCATACAAGTGATCGATAATGGAAAAGGCATGAATCCTTTTGATGCGAGAATGTGTTTTGAAAGGCACGCTACGTCTAAAATAAATTCGGCTGACGATCTTTTTGCCTTAACTACCAAAGGCTTTAGAGGCGAGGCTTTAGCGAGTATTGCCGCCATAGCACAGGTAGAATTAAAAACAAAAAAAGCCGACGATCTTGTGGGCCAACATATAGTTATTGAAGGCGGAAAATTTATTGAGCAAACCGAATGTCAATGTGCTACCGGAACAACTTTTATTGTAAAGAATTTATTTTTTAACGTGCCCGCCCGCCGTAATTTTTTAAAGAACGATCAGGTAGAACAAAAACATATTATTGATGAGATAGAACGTGTTGCAATTCCGCATACCGATATTCATTTTATTTTTCAAAGTAATGGTAACGAAGTTCTAAATCTTCCAGCCGGAAATTTAATGCAACGCATCAAATCTTTAATTGGAAGTTACATTCAAAAAGAACTTGTTCCAATTAGTGAGGACACCAATTTTGTAAAGATCCGCGGTTATGTTAGTCTTCCCGAAGCAGCAATAAAAACAAGAAAAGAACAGTATTTTTTTGTGAATAATCGCTTTGTAAAAAACCCTTTTTTAAATCATGCAATTTACGAAGCGTATAAAGAATTGATCACATATCAATCCCATCCCCGTTATTTTTTGTTCTTAGAAATGGATCCAAAAAATATCGATATCAATATTCATCCAACGAAGACAGAAGTGAAATTTACCGATGATAAAGCAGTTTATATGTTATTGGTAAGTTCTATCAAACGCGCACTGGGTAAGGCAAACGTAGGCCCATCACTAGATTTTGATTCTGAAATGAGCGTGAGTTTAGACGCGCAATCAGAGAACAGAATTATCACGCAACCAAAGGTTAGTTATAATCAAAATTATAATCCGTTCAATTCTAATACATCTATTTCGCAGGATAATACGTTACAAAAAGCCAATAAACAACATTGGGAAACGATGTTCGAAGGCTTTAAGAATACGCAGGAAAACACTATCACAACTTCTGATAATCCCCAACAAAATGCCTTAGAAGAATTAAAAAATGAGGCCGTTAATTTTATTTTTTTTCAATTAAATCAAAAATATATTGTTACAACCTACAATAAAAATGTGCTTATTGTCGATCAGCAAAGAGCGCACGAACGCATTGTTTACGAACACTATTTAAGAACAAAAAAAGAAACAAAAATAGCATCACAACAAATGCTTTTCCCGGAACAAATAGAGTTGAGCGCGAATGATTTTACGCTTATAAAAGATCTTGGCGATGAATTTAAATTGTTAGGTTTTGACTTTGAGGTATTTGGTAAAAACAGCATTGTTGTTAACGGTACACCAAGCGATCTGAAGGATTTTAAAACCGCGGAAACTATTGAAAGCATCCTCGAAACTTTTAAATTAAATACCATTGATAGCAAGATAGAAAAGCACGATAACTTATGTCGGGCAATTGCCTACAATACCTGTATCAAATACGGCAAATCACTTGATAATGAAGAGATGCGCCTGATATTAGAACATTTAATAAATTGTGAAGATCCGTTGCATACCGCATCGGGAAAATCAATCATGATGGAAGTGGATTATACGGACATAGAAAAATTCTTTAAAAAATAAATGAACTTCAATAATCAATATCGGCCTAATAGTTTTGGTGGTTTGCCAGTTGTAACCAAGAACATATTAATTATTAATGTGGTTTTTTTTCTTTTAACTGTTGCCCTGCAAAGTACTCAAAACATTGACCTTGCAAAGTATTTAGGCCTGCACTACCCAACGGCGCCAGACTTTAAGCCACACCAGTTTATTACCTATATTTTTATGCATGGCAGTTTTTCTCATATTTTATTTAATATGCTGGCCGTATATATTTTTGGGCAGGTACTTGAACAGGTTTGGGGCCCTAAACGTTATTTGATCTTTTATATTTTAACGGGTTTAGGAGCTGCACTGGCTCAATATATAGTTACTTATTTTTCGGTCACCCCTTTAATAGATTCCATCCAGGCCGTTCAAAATAATTTATCGCCAACAACTTTTGAAGAATTATTTGCTAGCCCAAGATTTCAAAGAAGTGTATCGGACGACTTCGTGTTTGAATTTAACAATTTTATTAAGCAGTATAATCAAGCAATGCACGAAAGCCAGGGCCGGGCAATGAGTTTAGCCTCACAATTTTTGTTAGACTATAAAAATCAATACCTTAACTCTCATGTTGTGGTTGGAGCCTCGGGCTCATTATTTGGCTTACTGGGCGCCTTTGGTATGATATTTCCTAACAGAATGCTGTATCTTTATTTTCTTTTTCCCGTAAAAGCAAAGTGGCTTGTTATAGGTTATGGGGCTCTTGAGCTGTTCTCGGGTTTAAGGAGTAACCCAGAAGATAACGTAGCTCATTTTGCGCATATTGGCGGTTTAATAGTTGGTATTATTATTGTTTTAATATGGCGTAAAGACAAACAACATTTTTATTGAGTATGAACTTTTTTCAAAAAATTAAATATAATTTCCAGCAGCAAGGTGTACTTACACAGATAATTATAATAAATGTTGCCATTTTTTTAACACTAAATTTAGTTGGTAACCTTTCTCATTTAAATTTAACACCTTACGTGGCAATGACCATTGGCGTTGATTTTATCTATAAATTCTGGACCATTTTTACCTACATGTTTGCCCACGAAAACCTTGGCCATATTTTTTGGAACATGGTATTATTTTATTTTACAGCTCAAATATTCTTTACTATTCTTGGTCAGAAAAAGATGCTGTATGTATATGTAATGAGTGGTTTGTGCGGTGGCGGCCTGGTTTTAATATTGGGTCTGATATTCCCGGAGTCGTTTGGCAACTCTTTACTATTAGGGGCATCAGCCGCTGTGCTTGGTGTTGGCGCTGTAATGGCCGTTTACTCGCCCAATTATAAGGTATATCTATTTGGTGTAGTTGAGCTACCGTATAAATATTTTTTCCTGATAACCTTTGGAGTAAGCACTATTATTGACCTTTCGGTAAATACAGGGGGTAAAATATCCCATATTGGTGGCGCTTTATTTGGCGTTTTATATGGATATAATCTAAGAAAAGGGGTTGATCTTTTTAACTTAGACATCTTTTCGAGGAAAAAGCAGAAATTAAAAATTGTAAGCAAAAGCCAACCAAGATCTTATAACTCCGAACAGGTTATGAATGAATTACTTGATAAAATTTCGAAAAGTGGCTATGACAGCCTGACAAAAAAAGAAAAAGACGAGCTTTTTAAATTGTCACAAAAAAAATGAGGTTTATATAATATTTTATTATATTAGTCCTCCCAAAATGAACCAAAGATTCTCTGTCATACTAATTATTTTGTGTTTAAGCCTTGGTCTTTTTTCGCAAACAAAAAGCGGAAGCAAGAAACAAGACATTTACGATGCCGATGAGCATTTTAAACATAAGAACTATTTAATGGCTATTCCTATTTACAAAGCCGAATTAAAAAAAGACAAGAACAATAAAAAAATTAAATACAATCTTGGTATCTGTTACCTTAATACAAAGATCAACCGCGAAGAATCTATTAAATATTTTGAAGATTACTCAAAAGAAGATAAAGGTGAGGAAGAAGTTTGGATCAATCTTGGAAGAGCTTATTTATTGAATAACCGCATTGAAGATGCTAAAACTGCATTCGAAAAATTTAAAAGCTTAAAACCAAAAGAAGCAAAAAAAGTTCAACGTTATCTCGAAAATTGCGATAATGCCGAAAAGTTCATCGATGCACCCTCAAACGTAACTTTTCAAAACTTGGGAAAAGAGATCAATAGTGATGAGCCGGATTATTATCCATTTGTTAGCGCAGATGAAACTGTTCTTGCTTTTACATCAAGAAGAAAAGAGAACGTTGGTGGAAAAAAAGTGGAAATGGATGGATATCACAGTAGCGATGTTTATTATAGCAAGATCGAAAACAATAACTGGACAAAAGCGGCTAACGCGGGAAAAACAATTAATACAGGTTTAGATGAGCAGGTAGTTGGTTTACGTCCGGATGGTTTAGAACTTTATGTTTATCTTGATCACATCGATAAATTTGGTGACCTGTATGTTTCAGCAAGAAAAGATGTTCTAACTGAATTTCCAAAACCAAAATTGTGCGATCCATTAATTAACGCTAAAGTTGAAACAAGCGGATGCTTGAATGAGGATGGAAGCATAATGGTTTTTGCAAGAAGGGATAAAATTACTTCAAACAGCGATCTGTATGTTTGTAAAAAATTACCAAACGGTAAATGGGGTATGGCCCAAAAATTACCACCTGTTATTAATACAGAGTACAACGAAGATTTCCCTTACCTGTCTAACGATTGTGCAACCCTTTATTTTGCGAGTGAAGGACATAATAGTATGGGTGGATACGATCTGTTTAAAACAGAATGGAATGTAATGGAAAATACTTTTAGCGAACCTCAAAATTTAGGTTACCCAATTAACTCTACCGATGATGACAGAAATATTTGTGTAACACCTGATGACAGGGTTGCTTACATTAGCGCTTTTCGTCCGGGTGGCTTTGGCGATCTTGATCTTTACAGGATAAAATTTAACGAGAACGATCAGATCAGTAAGATCTTTGTTGGGCAAATTTATTTGGGTGATACAACTGCAAAAAGTAAACCAAAAAATTACACCGTTTCGATGATCGTAACTAACGCACAAAATAAAATTGAATATAACTTTACACCACATTCCAAAACAGGACGATTTGTAATGAGCCTGCCCGCAGGATTCTACAAGCTTTCAATTGTATCTGCCGGTTACATAGATTACAAAGAAGAAATTACTATTTCCGACTTTGGTAAAGTAGATATTGAAAAGAACAGAAATTTTATATTAAAACCGAAACCGGGTTATGTTGCACCCACCAACATCGAGAAGGTGGAAAATAATAAAAAGCCCAAGCCTAAGCCTAAGGCAGGTGTAAAATAATTTTACTTGCTATTTCTTCCTTCAAGAACTGCAGTAATATCTTTTAAATAAACATCTTTAGCCCTTAGCAAAATTAGGTAGTGAAAGAGCAGATCTGCTGCTTCGTTCAAAAAAAGCGCTTTATTATCGTCTTTAGATTCTATTACCAACTCAATGGCTTCCTCACCAACTTTTTGCGCTATTTTATTTATTCCCTTTTTAAAGAGCGATGAGGTATAAGAATCACTTTGCGGATCTTCTTTTCTTTTACTTATTATATTTTCTAACTCACTTAAAAAATTACCTGACTTATTTTTCTCATTAAAGCAGGTATCAGTTCCGGTATGACAAACGGGTCCTTGAGGAGTGGCTTTGATTAAAAGCGTGTCTTCGTCGCAATCCAATAAAATAGAGTTCACATTTAAAAAATTTCCACTCTCTTCTCCTTTTGTCCACAAACGTTTTTTTGAACGCGAAAAAAAAGTAACACGTTTTTCTTTTTGTGTTTTCTCAAACGCTTCCTGGTTCATATAACCTAACATTAAAATTACATTGCTGTTATTATCTTGTATTATTGCTGGAATTAATCCATCAGCAGCTTTACTAAAATTTGGTTTCATATTCTTATTTCTAAATTATTATTTTTTAAATATTTTTTTAACTCTAATACTTCTATCTCTTTATAATGGAAGATGCTGGCCGCTAATGCCGCATCTGCTTTGCCACTTATAAATATTTCCTTAAAATGTTGCATTGTTCCGGCACCGCCGCTTGCGATAACTGGAATATTTACTGCTTCTGAAATTTGCTTGGTAATATTAACCGCAAAGCCTTTTTTGGTGCCGTCGTTATTCATCGACGTTAAGAGAATTTCACCTGCACCGAGTTCAGTTATTTTTTTTGCCCAGTCTACTGCCTTTATACCTGTATTTATTTGGCCACCATTTATATATACCCACCAATCGTTGTTCTCAAATTTTGTATCAATTGCTACAACTATACATTGACTACCAAATTGCCCGGCCATTTTTTTTAGTAATCCGGGATCTTTTACCGCTGCAGAATTTATAGAAACTTTATCGGCACCGGAATTTAAAAGAACTGAAACATCTTCAACGGAAGAAATGCCTCCACCAACAGTGAACGGAATATTTACCTGTCTCGAAATGCGGCTAACAAGGTCAACTAAGATCTTTCGTTTCTCGTTGCTGGCAGTAATATCTAAAAAAACCAATTCATCAATGCCCTGTTGTGCATAGGCAATAGCCAGCTCAACCGGATCGCCGGCATCAATAATATTTTCAAAGTTCACACCTTTAACCGTGCGCCCATCTTTAATGTCTAAACAACTTATAATTCGTTTTGAAAGCATTACAATAATTTTTTTAATTCGTTAAGAGTAATTGATCCCTCATAAATTGCTTTGCCAATAATTATTCCAGAGCATCCAATTTCTTTGAGTAAAAGCACATCTTCTCTGTTAGAAACTCCGCCGCTGCCAATTAAATTTAGTTCTGGGAATTTATTTTTTATTTTTTTATACAGTTCTATCGAAGGGCCCTCCATTAAACCATCTTTTGAAACATCTGTGCAAAAAATGCTTGTCACTCCTTTGTCTATATTATCCCTAATAAAATCAAAAAGTAAAATATCTGTGGTTTGCAGCCAGCCATTTATTGCAATTTTTTCGTGCTTTACATCCGCACCCAGAAGTATTTTAGCGGCGCCGTATTTTTGTAACCATGAACTAAATAGCTCTTTATTTTTTACAGCTATGCTGCCTATGCTTGCAATGTCAGCTCCACAAGAAAACACCTGTTCAATGGCTTCGTCTGTACTTATTCCTCCACTATAATCTATCTTCAAGTTTGTTTTAGAAGAAATTTTTTCAAGTATATCGATATTCACTAACTTTCCCTGCCTTGCACCGTCCAGGTCAACAAGGTGTAAGCGCTTTATGCCGATAGATTCGAACTGCAACGCAACTTCTAAAGGACTTTCGTTGTATATTGTTTTTTGAGAATAATCACCTTGTGTTAAGCGAATGCACTTTCCATCAATAATATCTATTGCCGGTATAATTTCCATATTTATAATTTTATAAAGTTCTCTAATATTTTTTGCCCTGCAGCACCCGATCTTTCGGGGTGAAACTGAACGCCATAAAAATTATTTTTATTTAAAGCAGAACTAAAGCTAATACCATAATTTGTTTGTGCAATAGTGTATGCGCTTAGCTCTACATAATAGCTATGTACCAGGTATTGATATTCGTTTTCAATAATACCGCTAAATAAATTTGTTTTAAGATCTGTGATCGTATTCCAACCAACCTGCGGTACTTTTAGTTCGCTCAAAGGAAATAGTTTTACATTCTGATCAAAGATCCCAAGACAATTGGTTTTTCCTTCTTCAGAATAATTGCACATCAACTGCATGCCCAAACAAATTCCAAGTATGGGCTGAGTAAGTGAATGAATTACTTCATCTAATTTATTTTGTCGCAAATAGTTCATAGCGCTGCCAGCTTCGCCAACTCCCGGAAAAATGATTTTATCTGCAGATTTTATTTCTTCTGCATTTTCACTTATCAAAGCGTTAATGCCAATTCGTTCCAAAGCAAAAGACACAGAGCTCACATTACCTGCATTGTATTTAATAATTACTGTTTTCATCTATAGTATTCCTTTTGTGGACGGTAAGCTCATATTATTTTTATCGCGTTTAACCGCTATTTTTATTGCTTTTGCAAATGCTTTAAAAATTGCTTCAATTTTGTGGTGTTCATTTTGCCCTTCCGCCTTTATATTTAAATTGCATTTTGCGGTGTCGCTAAAAGATTTAAAAAAGTGGAAGAACATTTCTGTAGGCATTTCGCCAATTTTTTCACGTTTAAATTCCGTTTCCCAAACTAACCAATTCCTTCCACCAAAATCTAAAGCAACCTGCGCAAGACAATCATCCATAGGCAGGCAAAAACCATAACGTTCCATCCCGATCTTATCTCCAAGGGCTTTTAAAAAAGCTTCGCCTAAACTTAAACCAACATCTTCGATCGTGTGGTGCTCATCAATATGAAGATCGCCTTTTGCGTTAATGGTCAGATCAATATTTCCGTGTTTGGCAATTTGTTCCAGCATATGATCAAAAAAGGCAATGCCGGTAGAAATAGAAGAGTTTCCTTTTCCATCCAGATTTAATTCGATTTTAATATCTGTTTCTTTTGTTTTTCGTGAGAATGTAACTTTTCTTTCGGGTAATTTTAAAAGATCATATATTTCTTTCCAATTGTTTACTTGAAATACTGTTACGTCTTCAGGAAGTTTAAAATCATTATTTTTTATAAAGACCGCTTTTGCACCTAAATTTTTTGCCAATTGCACATCGGTTGGTCTGTCACCGATCACAAACGAATTAACAAGTTCATAGTTGTCTCCTAAATATTTTTTAAGCAATCCTGTATTTGGTTTGCGTGTTGACGCATTATCTTTTTCGAAAGTTCTGTCGATACATATTTCGGAGAACACAATACCTTCTTCTTTAAGTGTATTAATGACGAAATTATGAACCGGCCAGAACGTATCTTCCGAAAAGGAATCGGTTCCCAGGCCATCCTGGTTGGTTACCATAACTAATTCGAAATCTAGTTCCTGCGCAATTTTACCTAACCAGGTAAACACACCGGGTAAAAAAGCTAATTTTTCAAAGCTATCAATTTGAAAATCTTTGGGCTCTTTTATAAGCGTACCATCGCGATCGATAAATAGTATTTTTTTCATGTCTTGTATTCTTTTAAAATGTTCAATAAAATTTCATTTTCTTTTTTTGTGCCAATAGTAATTCTTAAGCAGTCGTCGCATAAAATAATGGTATTTCTTTTGCGTACAATGATCTTATTTTTGATTAAATACGCGTATACATTATTAGCGTTAGTTGTTTTCACTAATAAAAAATTAGCTTCGGAAGGATAGACCTTTAAAACGAATTTTAATTTTGAAAGTGCTTCGCTCAATCTCTTTCTTTCTGAAATAATTTCAATTACAGAGCTACTTACCTGAACGGAGTTATTTAAAATGTCTATTACAAGTTTTTGCGAAACTGCATTAATGTTGTATGGTGGTTTTATTTTATTAAATATTTCAATGATCTCTTCCGAGGCAAACGCCATACCTAATCTCAGTCCTGCTAAACCCCATGCTTTTGAAAAGGTTTGAAGAATGACCATATTTGGGTAATTTGCCAGTTCCGGAATTAAACTTCGGTAACCTGCAAAATCAATGTATGCCTCGTCAATAACAACAATTCCATTAAAATTATCTAATATCTGTTTGATCGCTAGCCATTTTACGCCATTGCCGGTTGGATTATTTGGACAGCAAATAAAGATCAATTTGGTGTTTTGTGTAATCGATTTTAAAATTGCATCAGTATCCAATTGAAATGTTTCAGCTATCAAAGACACTTTAATTACTTCTACATTATTAATGTTTGCCGATACTTCGTACATGCCATATGTTGGTGGGCAAATGAGTGTATTATCTTTTCCCGGTTCGCAAAAGGCTCTGTATAGAATATCAATTGCCTCATCGCTGCCATTGCCTAAAAAAATATTTTTTGCAGGAATAAATTTTATCTTCGAAATTTCTTCCTTCAGAGAAAATTGCATAGGATCAGGGTAACGATTGAGGGCGGTGCCTATGATTTCTTTTTGAGAAACATTTGGACAAAACGAATTTTCATTCGCGTCTAAAAATATACCTTCTGTTCCCTTATATTCTGAACGTGCAGAAGAATAGGGGACCAGCTTTTTTATATTTTCTCTTACTAAATTATTTAAGTCGAATTTCATTTTTTATTTTTTTAATCTTAATGTAACTGCATTTTTGTGAGCTTGTAGCCCCTCTGCATCTGCCATTACCTCAATCGCAGGGCCAATATTGTAAATACCTTCTTTTGTTATTTTTTGATAGGTGATCTTTTTCACAAAGCTATCCAAAGAAACGCCACTATATGATCTGGCATAGCCATTAGTGGGCAGCGTATGGTTTGTACCGGAAGCATAATCACCGGCGCTTTCGCAAGAATAATTTCCAAGGAAGACGGAACCGGCATTAACTATTTTTTCTGCAACTATTTCGTCGTTTTTACAAACAATTATTAAATGCTCCGGAGCGTATTCATTAACGAGTTCAATTCCTTCCGAAATATTTTTTACCAAAATTATTTTGCTGTTCTCCAAAGCCTTTGCGGCAATTTCTTTTCTTGGCAAAAGCGATAATTGTTTTTTAATTTCAGAAAATATGGATGTTATTACTTTTTCGTTATCGGCAACTAATATCACCTGAGAATCCTCTCCATGTTCCGCCTGCGATAAAAGGTCGGCTGCCACAAAAGTGGGATCACAACTTTCATCTGCAAGCACAGCTAACTCAGACGGTCCCGCCGGCATATCTATAGCTGTGCCACTTTTATTTATTAATTGTTTGGCGCATGTTACATATTGGTTACCCGGACCAAAAATTTTAAATACTTTTGGAATGCTTTCTGTTCCATAAGCCATCGCTGCAATAGCTTGCGCGCCACCAATTTTAAAGACTTTAGTAATACCAATTAGTTTTGCTGTATATAAAATAGCAGGGTTTAATTTTCCTTCACTATTTGCAGGACTACACATGATAATTTCTTCGCAACCTGCTATTTTTGCAGGAACAGCTAACATTAAAATTGTAGAGAATAACGGAGCAGAACCGCCCGGAATGTACAGACCAACTTTTTCTATTCCTACAGAGCGTCTCCAACATTTCACACCCGAAGCCGTTTCAATAAAGTTGACCTCTTCCTTTTGTGCACTGTGAAACTTCTCGATATTATTTTTTGCTAATTGAATAGCTCCTTTCAATTCAGGACTACACAATTTTTCTCCTTCGTTAAACTCAGTTTCCGTTACGAAGAAATTACTTAGTGTAGCTTTATCAAATTGTAAGCTATACTTTTTAATAGCCGCATCACCGTTTTGCTTAACATCTAAAAGGATGCCACCAACAATTTTATCAAGAAATTGAGTGTCAAAAGCGGGACGTTTTAATATTTCAGGCCAATCAGTCTTGGCTGGATATTTTATTGTTTTCATTATAGTATCATTTTTTCTATTGGCACCACTAAAATTCCCTGGGCCCCATTTATTTTTAGTTTTTCGATTATCTCCCAGAATTGATCTTCTTGTACTACCGAGTGAACTGAGCTCCAGTTCTTTTCTGCCAGAGGTAAAATGGTCGGGCTTTTCATGCCGGGAAGTATTTTACAGATCTTTTCAAGAGATTTGTTAGGTGCATTCAGTAAAATGTACTTTGTTTTTTTTGCTTTCCGTACGGCATTAATACGAAACAGTAGTTTATTTAAAATTGCTTGCTGTGGTTTTTTTAATGATTTATTTGCGATCAAAACTGCTTCAGAATTTAGCACAACATCAATTTCTTTTAATCCATTAGTGAAAAGTGTACTACCCGAACTTACGAGATCGCAAATTGCGTCTGCCAGGCCTATTCCAGGAGCGATCTCCACAGAGCCACTGATTTCCTGGATCTCGGCTTTAATTTTATTTTTTGATAAGTAGGTAGAAAGAATATTAGGATAAGAGGTAGCAAAACGTTTTCCGTTGAGGTCTTTTAAAGAAGTATATTTTTGATCCTTTGGAATAGCAATAGACAAACGGCATTTTCCGAAGCCAAGTTTATCAATCAATTTAACTGACTTGTTTTTCTCTAATTCTACATTCTCACCCACTATCCCAATATCTGCAACGCCATCTTCAACATACTGAGGAATATCATCATCTCTTAAGAAAAAAACTTCTAAAGGAAAATTGAAGGCCTCTGCTTTTAATTTATTCAAGCCATTATCAAATTCTATTCCGCATTCTTTTAGGAGCTTAAGCGAGCTTTCGCTTAACCTGCCTGACTTCTGTATTGCTATTTTTAGTTTTGTTTGCATGTTATTTTATTTTTTTGGACATAAAAAAAGGCCTACCGCATTGGTAAGCCTTATAATATATTATGGAGTAATTTCTTATTCTAAAACACAATACTATCATAGCCTACCGGAAGTAAGTTATGATGAAGATGTATTTGTGTATT
Organism: Bacteroidia bacterium; assembly: GCA_016787785.1. Classification (GTDB taxonomy): domain Bacteria; phylum Bacteroidota; class Bacteroidia; order B-17B0; family Aurantibacillaceae; genus Aurantibacillus. The sequence goes on from JAEUTO010000005.1 coordinate 267,616, forward strand.
GTTTTTCACTGGAGCAAATTAAAGTATTATTTATTATATATCCAAATTTTTTAATTTATCGTTCCAGCAGCTATAGTATTATTAGTGTTCTCATTGATCAGTATAAAGGCCCCTGTGCCCCTGTTTACCGAGTAAGTGTCAAAACTTACAGCGTCAGCGGTTTTTATTAAAACCTTGCAAATATCGTTCAATTTCATACTGCCATCACTTTGTAGTTCCAAAAATGAGTGGATATCCACTTTACTTATAACTTCTTTAACAATAGCTTTTGTGCGGAAACTATTTTGTTGAAGCAATATTTTTTGGCCAGGAATAAAGGCAGCATTGTCCATCCAGCAAATTGTTGCCGTTATTTCTTTTTCGGTTTTTGGCAGATGTTCAGCAGATACGATCGAATTGCCGCGACTAACATCTACATCATCTTTTAAGTGAATAACCACAGGCTGATCTGTTTCGGCAACGTCAACTTCTTTTTGATGGAGCTCAATTTTTTCAATTTCAGTTTCGATACCGGATGGTAATACTATAACACGTTGGCCTTTTTTATATGTACCGCTTACTATTTTTCCGGCAAACCCCCGATAATCGTGTAGTTCATCTGTTTGCGGGCGAATAACATATTGTACCTGGAAGCGAGCGGCTTCTATTTTTTTTGTTTCTGCAATCTCGATAGTTTCCAAAAAATCCAATAGTGTTGGGCCATGGTACCAGTTCATTTTATCAGACTTGGTAACAACATTATCACCTGCCAATGCACTTGCCGGAATAAACGAAATATTTTTTAAGGCTAATTGTTGAGCAAAAATTAAGTAATCAGTTTCAATTTCTTTGTAACGTGCTTCTGAATAATTTATGAGGTCCATTTTATTAATACAAACCAAAACATGTGGTATTCCCAATATTGCCGACAAAATAGAGTGGCGTTTTGTTTGATCGGTAATTCCATTTCTTGCATCTACTAAAATAATGGCAAGGTCTGCGTTGGAGGCGCCGGTAAACATATTACGCGTATATTGAATATGGCCGGGAGTATCTGCAATAATAAATTTACGTTTATCGGTTGTAAAATATTTATAAGCCACATCAATGGTAATTCCTTGCTCACGTTCAGCTCTTAATCCGTCAGTCAATAATGCCAGGTCAATTTCAGAATTAGTGCCCGTAGTTTTACTTTGTCGTGTTAATGTTTCAATTATATCCGTTGAAATAGAGTTGCTATCGTATAATAAACGTCCGATGAGTGTGCTTTTGCCATCATCTACGTTTCCGGCTGTAAAAAATCTTAATAAGTCCATTGTTGTAATTTTAAATTTTAAATATCTGATGTTGGATGAAAAAATAATTTTTCACTTCTAGAAGTACCCACTTTTTTTGCGATCTTCCATAGCAGCTTCGCTTACCCTATCATCCATTCTCGTAGCGCCGCGTTCACTGATCTTTGCTTCTTTTATTTCGTTGATGATGTCCTCAATTTTATAAGCCTCGCTTTCAACGGCGGCAGTACAGGTCATATCGCCAACTGTTCTGTATCGTACTTTTTTTATTACTACCTCTTCGTTGCCGTCTAGCTGTAAAAATTTATTTGTACACATTAACTGACCGTGTTCGGTAACCACACATTCGCGTTCGTGTGTAAAATAAATGGATGGTAATTCTATTTTTTCGCGTTTAATATAATTCCAAACGTCTAACTCTGTCCAGTTGCTAATAGGAAACACGCGCACGTTTTCTCCTTTATTTATTTTTCCATTATAGATATTCCACAATTCAGGGCGTTGCATTTTTGGGTCCCATTGTCCGAATTCATCTCGTACAGAAAAAATACGTTCTTTGGCTCTAGCTTTTTCCTCATCCCTGCGGGCACCACCAATACAAGCATCAAATTCAAATTCTTCTATCACATCCAAAAGTGTGTAGGTTTGTAAACCATTTCTACTTGGAAATTTTCCTTTAGCGTCTTGCAATTTTTTAGTTTTGATGGTATCTTCTACTTTGCGAACAATTAATTTCTCGCCAATTGCTTTCGCTAAATTATCTCTATAATCTAATGCTTCCTGAAAATTATGTCCGGTGTCGACATGCACTAAGGGAAATGGAAATTTACCCGGGCGAAAAGCTTTTAAAGCCAGATGCACTAAACAAATGCTGTCTTTACCTCCACTAAATAACAATGCAGGACGGTCGAATTGGCCTGCCACTTCGCGCAGAATGTAAATTGCTTCTGCTTCCAACGCATCTAAATAATCTAATTTTTTGCTCATTTTTTATTTCTTAAATCTCATTTTTTAAATCTTACTTCATACTATGTAAGCCACATTCTTTTTTATCGTTCTGTTCCCACCACCATCTACCTGCGCGAAAATCTTCGCCTTCTTTTATTGCTCTCGTGCAAGGAGCGCAACCTATACTAACAAAACCTTTATCGTGTAAACTATTGTAAGGAATATTATGGTTAGCGATATAATTTTTTACGTCTTCTAATGTCCAGTTAATAATAGGATGAAATTTTATGATCTGATTTCCTTCATCCCATTCCAGTGCTGGCATATCTTTTCGGTTACCTGATTGTTCTGCTCTTATGCCGGTGATCCAGATCTTGTTTCCTTTTAAAGCACGTTTTAAAGGTTCTACTTTTCTGATGTAACAACATTCTTTTCTGTTTTCCAGCGATTCATAAAAGCTATTGGGGCCTTTTTGAGAAACCAGTTTTTCTATCTGTTCAGTTTGAGGATAATATGTTTTAATAGATTTTTTATAACGTTGTAAAGTACTTTCAAAAACAGAATAGGTTTCAGAAAACAAACGACCGGTGTCTAAAGTAAAAATTTCTATTGGCAAATTATTTGAGAAAATAAAATGTGTAATTACCTGGTCTTCGTAACCCAGGCTTGTTGAAAAGACAACCTTGCCCGAAAATTCTTTAGCCAGAATGGCCAGTGCATTTTCCGGAGAAAGACCAGTTATTGTTTCTTCTATTTTATTAATTTCTTGTTTCACTAGTTTAAGGCTTGTAAAATGTCATTTAAAATATCTTCCTTATTTTCTAATCCTATTGAGATGCGAATTAAGCCCGGTGTTATACCAACCGTTTTTCGTTCTTCCTCAGAAAGTTTGCAGTGTGTGGACGAAGCCGGATGTGTTGCAATAGATCTTGCGTCTCCAAGATTTGGGGATATCTTGATCATTTGTAATTTGTCTAAAAATTGTTTGGCAGCTTCGTAACCACCTTTAACGGTAATGGTAATAATACCACCGCCGGCTTTCATTTGTTTTTTTGCAATATTATAATTTGGATGAGAAGGTAAAAATGGATATGAAACGTTCTCTAGTTTTGAATTCCCCTCTAAAGCTTTTGCAATATGTAACGCATTTTCACAATGGCGGTCCATTCTCAAGGCCAGAGTTTCTAAGCTCTTACTTAAGTTCCAGGCATTAAAAGGGCTTAACGATGGCCCGGTTAATCTGCCAAATAAATAGATGTCGTTTATCAATTCCTTTTTGCCTACTGTAATGCCACCCAAAACACGGCCTTGTCCATCCATATATTTTGTAGCCGAATGAACAACAAGATCGGCCCCGTATTTAATGGGCTGTTGCAAATACGGCGTAGCAAAACAATTGTCTACAATAAAGAGTAGTTTGTGTTTTTTAGCGATCGTGTTTACCAATTCAAGGTCAATTAATTCAATGGCCGGATTAGTTGGCGTTTCTAAATAGATAAAACGTGTTTCTGGTTTTATTAATTTTTCTATCTCAGAAACATTGTTTGTATTGAAATAAGAATGCGAAATATTTAGTTTGGGAAAGTACTTTGTAAAAAGAGCATGCGTTGCACCAAAAACGGATGAGCAGGAAATAATATGATCACCCGATTTTAATAAAGCCATGAATGTAGTATAAATAGCGGCCATGCCAGATGCGTATGCAACCCCTGCTTCTGCATGTTCGAGGATAGAAACTTTATTTACGAATTCGTTAACGTTTGGATTGGAGTAACGCGAATAAATAAAATCATCTGACTCATCATTAAATGCAGCGCGCATTTCTTCTGCAGTATCAAATACAAAGCTTGATGTTAAATAGAGTGGGGCAGAGTGCTCGTTATTCTGGCTACGTTCCATTTGTGCTCTTATGGCCTGGGTTTCAAATTTTTTATTTTCCATATTAATTTACAGTCACTTTATACGTTATTTTTGCTGTGGCCTCTAGTGTTTTTGCAACCGAACAATATTTATCTACAGATAATTGTACCGCGCGCTCCGCTTTGTCTTTGTCCACTTTTCCTTTTATTTTGAAATGCAGAGCGATGTTTTTAAACAAAGAAACGTCCTCTGTTTTTTCGCGATCTCCATCCACTTCAATTTCAAAAGACTCTATTTCCTGCTTTTGTTTTTTTAAGATCAATATTATGTCGATAGCGCTGCAACCTCCCAAAGCGGAAAGTAACAATTGCATGGGGCGCATTCCTTTTCCGTGCCCCCCAATATCCGGTGAAGCATCCATTAACAAAGAATTACCATCTTCATTAACGGCTTCCATTTTAAAATCGTCGTCGGTTCGTTTTATATTTATTCTCATTTTGGTTTTTTACTCTAAATATAGTTTATTTTAGAATGCATTTACACCATTTACTGTTGTATATTTCATAGTATATTTTACGCCCGGATTCATATACTTGTAGGCGCTATGTGCCATTAGAGCTGCCTCGTGGAAACCACACAAGATCAATTTTAATTTGTTCTTATACGTATTAATATCTCCTATTGCATAAATGCCAGGGATATTGGTCGAATAATCTTCTGTATTTACTTCAATAGCATTTTTATCAATGTTTAGCCCCCAATGCTCTATCGGCCCTAATTTCGGGCTCAACCCAAATAGAGGAATCAAATGATCTGTGTTAATAATGGTATGTTCATTTGTTTTACTATTTGTTATTGCCACGCTATTTAATTTGCCGTTGCCAGTTACATAGTTTAGGTTGGTGTTAAGGTGTAATTTTATCTTACCTTCTTCGGCCAACTTAAAAACTTTATTCACGTTATCCGGAGCTCCTCTGAATGATTCGCTTCTATGAACCAGTGTTAATTCAGAGCATACCTCACTTAAAAATATCGTCCAATCCAATGCGCTATCGCCACCACCGGCAATTACCATTTTTTTATTTCGGTATTTTTCCGGATCAAGGATCATGTAATTGATACCTTTTCCGTTCTCAAATTTTTCTAATCCTTCAACTTCCGGTTTGCGGGGTTCAAAGCAACCCAAGCCTCCGGCTATCACAATTACTTTCGCCTGGATCTGTGTTCCCAAATTGGTTGTCAACAAAAAATCTTTTTCACTGCGTTTTTCTAAAGTTTCAATGCGTTCACCTAATGTGTAACCCGGATTAAATGGCTCGGCTTGCTTTACTAAATTATCTACTAACTCCTGCGCTAAAACACTAGGAAAACCTGGAATATCGTAAATAGGTTTTTTTGGATAGATCTCTGAAAGTTGCCCCCCAACCTGAGGTAAGTAATCAATTAAATGACAGCGCATTTTTAAAAGCCCTGCTTCAAAAATGGCAAATAATGCTACCGGTCCTGCGCCTACTATGGCTATATCTGTTGTTATCATATTTTATTTAGAAAAAAATTCTTTTTAAACTTATTATTATTACTACTAAGCCAACCAAGATCATTATGGTTTTAGTTGGGATTTTATTGGCAATGAGCGCTCCAATGGGCGCAGCAATAACGCCCCCAATTATTAATCCTGCAATGATCATCCAATGCGTTAAACCAATTAAGGTTATAAATGTTAATGAACTTGCAAGTGCCACAAAAAATTCTGCAAGATTTACAGAACCAATTGTGTAACGGGCGTTTCTTCCACCTGCTATCAATGTAGAAGAAACAATTGGGCCCCAGCCACCACCGCCAATAGAATCTAATAAGCCGCCAAATAGTGCCAGCGGAAAAATTCGTTTTGTTTTTTTGCGGGCAGTATTTTTTTTAATTGCTTTATAAATTATGATCCCACCTAAAATTAAAGTATAAAGCGAAACCACTGGTTTAATAATGTAATTAAAATTTGAAAGGGACGTTAAAATATACGCCCCTAAAATTGCACCTATAACTCCCGGAATCAATAAATTCTTGAATAATTTTTTATTCACGTTCCCGAATTTTAAATGCATTAAACCAGAAACGCCACTTGTAAAAACTTCGGACGTGTGAACGCTAGCGCTTGACGCGGCCGGCGATATGCCAAAGGATAATAAAAAAGTTGTTGCCGTAATGCCGTAAGCCATGCCCAGCGCGCCATCTATTAATTGAGCTATAAATCCTGCAAGAATATAATATAAAATGGAAGAATCGAGAGACTGTGCAATTAAATACGAATAACCACCAATAATATCCGGCGGCAAATAATAGCAAAGTAAATAACCAAAAATGATTAAAGCAGGAACAGAAAAGCCATAAATGAGCAAACGTTTTCTACTTACCTTATTTAATTTTTCCGGGTTGTTTGATAATATTGAAGTTATTGCGTTTAACTTTTTTACTTTTGCCGAGAAATCGCCACTTAAATGTTTGCGAACGTTTGTTAAGTTATCAATTGATTCGTTGATCTCTAAGGGGAAAGAATCTTCAAGTGTTTCGCGTATACGTTTTGCCATTGTTGGCGATTTACCGTTGGTAGAAACAGCAATTTTTACATTTCCTTTTTGAACGATGGAGCCTAAATAAAAATCACATTGCTCAGGCGTATCGGCTACATTTGCCAGGATATTCCTTTTCTGTGCTTCTTCTTTTATATGAATGCTGGTTTCTTTATTGTTAACAGCCACAATAACCAGGTCAATATTCTCAAGGTCCTCATTGTTAAAGATGCGCTCTTTGATAATTAAATTAGTATGTGCTTCAGCGAATTGTTTTATATCTTCACTAACAGTTGTTGCAATTAATGTAACTTTTGTAGCGGGACTATTATTTAATACCGCAGTTACTTTTTCCAGACCAACTTTTCCTCCGCCAACTATAAGCACGCGAAAATTTTCCAATTTAAGGAATACAGGAAATAAATTATTTTTGACAGTTGTCATTAATTAGCTTTTTTCTTTTCTAAAATCAAGGTTGTGGTAGTAAAAGGCCCTTATGCAATTGCTGTTTATGAATTTACTTCCACTAGATGTTTGTTGAAAAACATTCATATAACCCAAGTGTATTGAATTGTGTTTGTTGATCTGGTAACCGATTCCGGCAAAGAACCTATTTTGATCGAAAACATTATAAGTGATGGTTTTTCCAAAATTAAAAAACACTTCGTTGTTAAGAACCGCAAATATTTTTTTTGGAACTATCCCCGTTTTTGAAAATGGAATCAGTAACAGATAACTATAACGTAAACGATTGGTGTAGCTATATTCATTTCTTGCTACATCATTAACAACAACCTGAATATAGCGTTGTTCAAGCCTTAATAATTGAATGCTTTGAACACCATTATATTCTTGTTTTAAAAATAGTTGTTGCCACGGGCGATGTTCAATTTTGCCAGATCTTAAACCGCTTTCAGGAAAGTTATACGCTAAACAATAGCCGGCCATTATCCTGAAATTATCTGTTAAATATAAACTTAAAGCAACACGCCCTAAATCCTGTAACGGCCTGTTTGTAAATCTATCTGTCTGCCGGTAATGTACGTCAGACCACACGCCAAAGCGTTTTGTAATTCGCGTTTGATTAAAATAGCCTAAAAAAATTCTTTCCTCATTTATTATCTGTTTTTGAGATGAGATTTTTAAATAAACTAACGTTATAAGCGTTAAAAATATGTATAAACGTTTGTTCATTATTTTATTTCCGAAGCTTGCTTGGTTTTAAATTTAAGATCGTATGTTAAACTAAAATAATACAACGCGCCAATGGTTGGCCCCGCCGCATATTGCACATAACGCTTGTTTAAAATATTTGTACCGCCTAATTTTAAAGAGGTGTTGGCTTTGGTAAGTTTGTAGGATACTTGCGCATCAAATGTATTAAATGAAGGCACGTTACCGGTTGCCAATGGACTTTCCCATTTATAATTTTCCTGCCATTTCCAGATCAGATTAAATCCAAAATTCTTAAACAGGTTACGGTTACCAAATTGAATGTTGGCAGCCCATTTAGGAGTATTAAAACCCGTGATGAAAATATCATTCGCTTGTTGGGTTTTTAAGTCGTTGTAATTTACGTTTCCTGAGATCGTATAGGACTTGTAAAAATTATAACTTAATCTTATAGCAGAGCCATAACTATAGTAAGTATTTCTTGCATTTGTAAATACCCGGTAACGTGTTTGTCTCGATTTTGTGTAAGCGTCAAATGCCGCGCTATCACTACCAACCGGACCAGTTGTGGGAACAGATACTTCTACTTGACCTAAGAAACCTTGCTCGATATTAAAATAAAGATCCCAATCTACAACAACCGTATTACCAAACAATACCGCTTTATAACCTGCATCAAATGCCTGAATATGTTCTGGTTGCAACTGTGGTAAATTTGCAACAACCAAAGCGGATTTATTTTTAATGATCGCATTTGATTTTGTTGAACCATTTGCAATATCTGTATTTACCAAACTTGTAAAATCATTTATGGAAGCTTGTGTATACGAGTTCTCTAAAAAGCCCAAACCTTCGTTTACTTTTGGTAAGCCGCCAACCCTGCGTACACCTCCATTATTTACGAATGATAGTGCTTCAAATAATGCAGGAAAGCGATAACCGTTTTGATAAGAGATCCTGAAATTATGTTGGTTTTTTAAAGTGTAAACAATTGCTGCCCGGGGATTTACCTTTCCATCAAAATCAAAATTCTTATCATAGCGTAACGACCCAACTAATTTTAATTTATCGTTGAATAATTTTTTTGTTACCTGCACAAAACCACCAACTTTGCCATAATAAACATCGTTACCTCCTGGTTGATTTCTTTCTGTTAGTGGTTTACTAAAATCTACGAAATTATTTCCATCGGGAATTACTTGATTTAAGCGGCCATCTGCGCCAATTAGAACATCAAATATCTTTGAAGTGTATTTACTAAGATCATACAGAACATCACTATGGTACAATTTACTTTTTTGTATCAAAGCGGCACCACCAGTTAAGGGAGCATCCTTAATTAAGGAGGCGTGATCCCAGTTGTTAATTGTAGTGATGGTATTTTTTGCATCATTAAATTCCTGGCTATCGCTTGTATATCTTCCTTCGTCCGCCTTTTCACGTGCTAATTGATTAGCGGTTACAAGGTCGGTACCGGAGCTCACCAAAGTTTGTAGAGTGGACTTGTATGTATTACCCCATGTTTTGTTATCTTTAAATGTAAGGTCTAAATTATCTGCTAAAGGTTTTAAATTATATGAATCACCGGTATTTTCAATAGATGTGTAAGCTCTGAATACCAGGGCGTCATTTTTTATTTCAACGGCATGATTTTGAAGCGAGGCGTTTTTTAACTGAATTTTGTTTCCGCGCTGGAAGATCCCGTCCATTTGCCCAAAACGATACTTATAACTTACTTCAGTTTTATCGGTCAATTTATAGTGAAGGGCACCGTCAAGCTTTATGTTTTTTACATTGGGATCAACCAGATCTTTTTCTTGAAAACCGGTACGACGAACATTGAAAGTTTGATTTTTTCCCTGATATACAATCGTAACCGGAACGTTGTTGTTACTTTCGTTTCCATAAATATTGTAAGCATCATAAGCCGGATTAGTTTCTCCGCTCCCGAATTGAGGAAAATTCGGATTTGAAGACGTGAGATTGTAAGGATTTTGATCTGTATGGTCACTTGATACCCAATCAACTCCCTGAAAATAACTTGCATTTACTTTATAGCCCCAACGATCATTTTTTCCGGCCGTATTTGCAAAACGAAAAGCGGATTCTGACATGAAACTTAAAGCGTGATCAATATTATCGACATGGTTAGCACCTGTTCTTTGATATACACTTAGACCTTTGTAATTGTAAGGATCTTTTGTAAATGAATTAGATAGACCGTTAATGGAGTTTACACCATATAATGCAGATGAGGAGCCAGGAATGATCTCAACACTTTTAATATCTAATTCGTTTGGTCCAATTGTATTTCCTAATGACATGCCTAATGTTGGCGATTGAATATCAATCCCATCAACTAACTGCGTAAACCGGAAGTTATTGGGAGAATTAAACCCGCGCGTATTGGGAACCTTAAAGGTTAAGCTGCCTGTTGTCATTTGCACACCTTTTACATTTTCTAACGCATCAAAAAATGTAGGCGCCGGCGTTTCGCGAATGGAAATAATATCCAACTTATCAATAGCAACAGGTGATTTTAAAATACTTTCTTCAGTACGTGAAGCAGATACAACTACTTCGTTTACCATTAGCACTTGCTGATTGAGTTGAAAATTTGTTTTTTGATTTTCATTTTCGATTAAAAACTCTTGTTGCTCAAATCCTATGTACGAAACAACAACGGTAAGAGGAAATTTAAGCGCAGTTTTTAAAATAAATTTACCTTCGCCGTCAGTTTGTGTAGCTGTCTGTGTTCCTTTTATCTGAATTACAGCGCCTGCTAACACTTCACCATTTGTTTTATCATGGATGATGCCGGATAATTGAATCAAATTATTTTGAGAAAAAAGTGATATAGAAAAGAGAAGTGCCAAAGCACTTAAAATTGTTTTCATAAGTTTGTTTAAAAAATTTATTTTGTTAATATTTTAGAAATTTGTACGTGATGGGTAACATCAAGTTTAACCTTAATGAAAAGTTAAGACAACATCGTTCAAAATAAACCAAAGTAAATATTTTATATTTTGTACTCATCAGTTAAAAAGATATCTGGAATTAACGCGCGCTAATGAAAATGCCCTATGCTGTTTTACTACTTCTCCAATAATGATAACTGCAGGCGCCTGTATGTTTTCTTTTTTAGAAATACCCACTATTGTATCAATGGTTCCTAATGCAATTGCCTGATTTGGCAATGAACCATTTTGAATTAATGCAACCGCTGTATTTCCTTTGTTTTCTTTTTTAAACACTTCTGTAATTTCTTCCAATTTGGAAAGGCCCATTAAGATCACCACGGTTGCCTTTGTTTTTGCGGCTAATAACACATCTTGTGATAATTTATTTTCACGGGTTGTTCCGGTAATTACCCAAAAGCTCTCGCTAGCGCCACGATGAGTGACAGGGATCCCACTTAAGGCGGGAACGCCGATTGAGCTTGAAATTCCGGGTACAACCTGCGTTTCAATATTAAAGGCATAGGCGTAATCAATTTCTTCCTGGCCACGTCCAAAAACAAAAGAATCGCCACCTTTTAAACGCACAACGTGGCCGTGAGTAAAAGCAAGATCAATTATTAAAGAATTTATTTGTTCTTGTGTGTATGCATGTTGATGATTGCGCTTACCAACATAAATTTTTAATGAATTAGCGGGGGCGAATTTTAATAACTCTTTGTTTACAAGGGCATCATATAAAACAACATCTGCCGCTTTTAGTGCGTTTAAACCTTTAAGGGTTATTAATTCAACATCGCCTGGACCGGCGCCTACAAGGGTTAGTTTTGGATTTATTGTTTGTGACATGTTTTTTTTATTTAACTGTTTATGATTTGAATTTTTCGGTTTTATATTTAACTGAGGCGCCGAAAATTTCAAACTCAGTTAAATTAGTGTATTGGTTGGCAACAACAACAACAGCAACAACACATTTTGTTTTTATACATCCGCATGTTCATATTACGACGTTTTTTCCAGTTCAGTTTCTTTGATATACTTTGCTCTTAATTGTTTCACTTCTTTAACAAAGCGATCTGCTTGCGAAAAATAGTCTTCTGCAAAGTATTCCGAAGGTTCATGTTTATTTATTTGTAAAACCAATTCTTTAAAAGAAGTGTCATAGCTAAATGGTTTGTCTGTTTCAAATAATTTATCGAAATCAGAGATTACCCCCTGTTGCGTATTTACATGAATTGATCTGTCGAGTAATAATGCTTTAGCAGCGTTTATAAAAGCAGCGTATGAATAATAAATACTATCGCCGAAATATTTTTCTTCAAATGCTTCTGCTGCAAAGGCTAATTTTTCTTCAGCTTCATAAAACAACGTAGCAACAAGATCAATTACCACGCCGGCGCATTCGCCAACACCAATGGCAGTTGCAAATTTTTCATCTTGTCCCCAATCAATAAGATCTTCTGGCTTTAACGTTGAATTATCTGCTAACGGTTTTAATAGTTGATAAAAATAGTCTTTACCTTTTTTATCATAATACGAATTAAAGTACTCGCCTTCTACAGCGTTTTTTTCGAAATCACTAAGTAACGAACGTAAAACATCGGGCCCGCGTTTACTGGCTACTTTAATTATTTTATCAGAGATCCTTCCTTTGCCGTTTCCAACAGTGCCCCCGCCCAACAGAACCTGTAGGGCAGGAACAACAGTTGTACCAACTTTAAAAGAACTACCGTGAAAACCTATTTGCGCTAAGCCGTGTTGCCCGCAAGCATTCATACAGCCGCTAATTTTAATTTTTATATCATGATTGTAAAGTAGATCGGGAAACTCGCTGTAAATAACCTCCTCAAGCGCAACAGAAATATGTGTACTGTTTGAAATTGCTAAATTACACGTGTCGGTTCCCGGGCAAGCAGTAATATCGCCAACAGAATCAAATCCGGGACTTGCTAAGTTAATTTTTTCAAGTTCGTTAAATAAGAATGGTAATTCACTTTGTGTTACATTGCGTAATAAAAATCCTTGATTAATGGTAATACGTACATCTTCATCATCAGCATATTTTTTTACAACATTTACAAATTTTCGTACTGCTTCACTTGAAATATTTCCAAGTTGTATTTTTATGTAAACGCCAGCAAGGTTTTTTTGTTTTTGTTTAAAGGTATTTGTGTTTAACCATCTGTTAAAGTCCACCTCATTAATTGCCGGCTTTTCTTTTAAAAGAGAAAAGCGAGAAGTTGTACTTACGCTATTATTTTCGGTAGCGATCTTAAATTCTTTAACCAACAACGCTTTTTCTTCCTCTCTTGTTAATGCTAAGAAGGTTTCCAAGCCAATTTTATTGATCAGGTATTTTAACCGTGCTTTATGACGGCTGGCCCTTTCACCATTTCTATCAAATACACGTAAGGTTGCTTCAACAAATGGAATAAGTTTATCTTCATGCAGGAATTCAAAAGCTGTTTGCGCTAAAAAAGGCTGCGCGCCAAGTCCGCCGCCTATTAAGACTTTAAAGCCTCTTTGGCCATTCTTTATTTTTGGAATAAAACCGAGATCGTGTATATATGTAAAAGCTGTATCTTTTTCATTGTTGGAAAAGGCCATTTTTATTTTCCTGCCCATTTCCTGGCAAAAGGGTTTGCGCAGGAAATAAGCAAACAATGCATGAGCGTATGGCGAAACGTCGAACAATTCGTTTGGGTCAATTCCTGCTTCAGGCGAAGCGGTAATATTTCTAACGGTATTGCCACATGCTTCGCGTAAGGTAATATCGTCTTGTTCTAATTTCGCCCAAAGTTCTGGTGTGCGATCTAAACTTACATGATGGATCTGTATATCCTGTCTTGTAGTCAAATGTAAATTGCCGTTTGAATATTCATCACTTATATCAGCAATACGCAATAATTGTTTTACACTTAATTTGCCAAACGGCAGTTTAATGCGGATCATTTGTACACCTTGCTGACGCTGGCCATAAACGCCACGGGCCAGGCGCAAACTCCTGAATTTTTCTTCATCGATCTTTCCTTCTTTAAAAGCACGGATCTTTTTATCAAGATCGATTATATCTTTTTCGATCAGTGCCTTTGAAGAGGAGTTAATATTTTCTAATTCTGTTCTAAAACTTTGCATGGCAATTATTTTGTAGCATTATATAAATGATACCAATCTTCGTTACTTAATTTTACAGCATAAGCCGTTGCTGCGTTCTTAATACGTTTTTTATCGGGGCTACCAATTATCGGTAAAGCGCCCAATTTATGCAACCAGGCTACTGCAGCCTGTTCAATATTAATATTGTGTTTTCTAGCTACTTCAGTTAAGGCTTTTCTAACTTTAACAGCTTTTTTATCTTTTCCGCTTAATATTCTTCCACCCGCTAATGGCGCATAAGCCATTGGTTTGCTATATTGTTCCTTAATAAAATCCAAACGACCATCATCGATAGCGTTAGTTTGCAAAAGATTTAATTCAAGATGGTTTGTTATGATGGGCTGCGATAAATGAGAGGCTAACAAACGATGCTGAAATACATTAAAATTGGAAACACCGATGAATTTTATTTTCCCGTTTATTAAAAGTTTGGTTAAAGCCGAAGCGGTTTCTTCAGCATTGTACAAAGGATCATAATGCTCCAGTAAAAAGATATCAATATAATCTGTGTTTAACTTTTTTAGCGAATCATTTACACTTTTAGTAATGTGCTCTGCGCTCAAATCGTAATATTCTGCCTTTTTATTTTTTCCGGAAAATTTTCTGATACCTGCTTTTGTAGAAATAATTACATCTTCGCGCTTTATAGAACTTGAAGAAATGGCTTTACCAAAAAGCTCTTCTATTTTACCATCGGAATAATTATCACTGTGGTCAAATGTATTTACACCTAACTCCAAATTATAATTAACAATTTCTTCTACCTTTTTTTGATTGGCCAATGCGGCCGTGCTGTATCTCCAGAAACTATAAATAGCTGCCGATACTTCCGGACCAGATTCGCTTATATAAATTTTTTCCATGGCTTAAATGTTTGGTTGAGGCGTTGTTCTTAAATACGGTTTTACTTCTTTAAATCCTTTTGGAAATTTTGCCGGAATATCTTCGGTTTTAATCGAAGGTATTACAACAACATCCTCCCCATGTTTCCAGTTTGCAGGTGTTGCTACGCTGTAATTGGCCGTTAATTGTAAAGAATCTATTACACGTAATATCTCATCAAAATTTCTTCCGGTTGATGCCGGGTAAGTAATTAATAATTTTACCTTTTTAGCCGGATCAATTATTACAACTGATCTAACAGTAAATTTATCGGACGCATTTGGATGAACAAAACCATATAATTTTGACACTTCAAAGATCGGGTCGGCAATGATGGGATAATTTACTTTTGTATTTTGCGTTTCGTTGATATCATTTATCCATTTTAAATGCGACTCTACGGGGTCGACACTTAATGCAATTACTTTTACGTTGCGTTTATCGAATTCTGATTTAAGCTTTGCCACTGTTCCTAGTTCGGTGGTGCAAACCGGCGTAAAATCTGCCGGATGAGAAAATAGGATTCCCCAGCTATTTCCTAAAAATTCGTAAAAATTTATTTTTCCTTCGCTTGACTCTGCTACAAAGTCGGGTGCGCTATCTCCTAATCTAATTGACATGATTCTTTATTTTTTAATTTGTAATCAATTGTTTTTCTTTATTTAAAATAGAACTTTTCTTTTTTTCTTTTAAGGTTACTGTATCGTTTACCAGCGAAATGAATAAATTATTTTTTAAAATATAATCGCGGTTTTTTAATAAGGTTTGCAGATTAACCTTGCCGATAATATAATTATAATCTGTTCCGTTATATTTTTCAGTGATCTCATCAAATTCAAATTTATTAAGATCAATAATGGAGTTGTAGCGGAAGTAAACATTTACCAAAACATCGTTTGTAAAATTAGAAGCATGTTTTTGAACATGTTTTTTGTATTCATACTTGTATCCATGTGATAAGGCAGATATATCAGATAGTACCGCAGCACCCGTTGGGTAGCTGCCCGCACCTTTGCCTTGTAAAAATTGCTCTCCGGAGAATTTGCCCTCTACAATTACTCCATTAAATTCATTCTCAACATTAAATAATTGATTTGTGTCCTTTACAAAACGGGGCGCCACTAAAACGCTAACTTTATCACCTTCCAGGCGTTGAATGACCGGAGTTAATTTTATTTTATAGCCCTTTTCTGAAGCATATTTGATATCATTATTGTGTAATGTAGTAATGCCAATATTCAAAACATCATCCGGTTTAATAATTAATCCAAAAGCATGAAGTGCAATTATCACCGCTTTATATTTCGGATCAAATCCCTCTACATCGCTTGTTGGATCTGTTTCTGCAAAACCTTGTTCCTGCGCTTGTTTTAACGCGGTAGCATACGATAATTTTTCGTTAATGGTTTTGGATAGAATATAATTGGTTGTACCATTAAAGATTCCTGAAACTTTTTCCAGTTCTTCGTTATCAAAATACTCTTCTAAAGTTCTGATAATTGGAATGCTTCCACCTGCCGATGCTTCGTACAATAATGATACATTATTTTCCTGCTGCAACTTATATAATTCTTCGAGGTGAAGTGCCAATAATTTTTTATTGGCTGTAACAACATGTTTTCCTTTTTTTAAGGCTTCGCTTACAATATTAAAAGCTTCCTCAGCATCGTCAATTAATTCAACGATCACATCGATCTCCGGATTGTTTAAGATCTCGTATTTATCAAAAGTGATAAGGTTTTTTGAAACACTGCGTTCTTTGGTTTTATCCTTAACTGCAATTTTTACAATGTCTGCTTTAAAGCCGGTGCTATTATTTAATACATAGTATAAACCCTGGCCAACACAGCCAAATCCGAATAAACCTATTTTTAATTTCTTTGCCATAGTTTCTAGTTATTTGTTTTTTGTAAATTAAGTTTGTCTTTTTTTATTTTTTCGTTTGCGTAAAAACCCGATATTACTTTGGTCAATTTTTCAGTTTCAATTAAAAAGCCATCGTGACCATAAGCTGAATCGATTTCAGAGTAAACAGCGTTTTTTATATTTTTTGCCAGAAATTTTTGTTCGTTCAATGGGAATAAAATATCAGTAGTTAATCCAATCACAAGCGTGGTCGCTTTAATTTGTTTTAAGGCCTGCTCTTTTGTTTCGGTTCTGTTGCGCGCTACGTTGTGGCTGTCCATTGCGTCTAACAATCTTACATAGGAGTATGCGTTAAAGCGGTTTACCAGCTTTTCGCCTTGGTAGCGTTGGTAAGAAGCCGACGCATAATTATTAGTTTTATTATAGTTTTCATCTTTTTGTGTTTCATCATAGGTTGCATAGCCCCTGTAGCTTAAAAGGGCAATGCTTCTGGCAGCAGATAGTCCTTTTTTAGCGGCGTCAATTGTATTTGAATAATAAGTTCTGTCAGCTTTTATTGCCAGACGTTGCGATTCGTTAAAGGCAATACCCCATGGCGAATGTTGCGCGTTGGTAGCTATAAGAATTAAATTCTCGACAAGCTCTTTGTTTTGCAAGGCCCACTCCATTGCTATTTGACCACCTTGTGAGCCGCCAATTAACGTATGGATCTTGTCAATTCGTAAATGATCCTTTAAAAGTTCGAACGAAGCAACAATGTCTTTGATAGTTATTTGAGGGAAATAATTGAACCAGGCCTCTTTAGTTTCGTTATTGATACTTAAAGGACCGGTGGTGCCATAGCAAGAACCTAAATTATTTGCGCACACAATAAAATAGTCTTTTGGATTGTAAAGGTCGTTCTCGCCGAATAAACCTTTCCACCAATCAAACACATTACTGTTTGCTGTAAGAGCATGTGCAACCCAAATAACATTGTTGCGCTCTTTATTTAAGGTTCCAAATGTTTGGTAAGCAATGTCAATTCCCGGAAGTGATTGCCCGTTTTCTAACTGGAATCGTTTTGAATATGTAAACGTTGATAAGCTCATTTTTCCTGGATAGTTTTAGTTATTAAATATGTTGCCGGAAAAGATCAATTGCTTTTTCTCCAGAGAGGTTAAAAAATTAACTTCATTAGCTAAACGATTTACATGCGAAGGAATGATGTTTAAAGGGTACGCACCACCGCGTTGTTCAATTCCAAATTCGGCCTGCACCGCTAAAAAATTTATGTGTTCTTCGTCGCCCAGTAAATTAACACTGTTTAGTACACTTATATATTTTGGTTTATTGTTGTTATTCATGATTTCTTGTTTTTAATGATTAGTAAATTTGTAATTGAAGAATGATGTGAAATTCTAAATAGCAGAATACATCAAAATTTGCCTTGGGTTGCCAAGGTTAAATTTTCCAATAAAATTTTTTGAGGAAAATTAGCTTAGCACATGCAGCAACAGCAGCACATACAACAAGCCATCATTAAAAATGAAGAAAGGAGATTAGAGTTAAATCCTTTTGACTGAGAGTCGTTTTGTTTTTTTGATTTTGTGTGTTTCATTTTTTCTTTTTTTAATTTATTTTTCTCCGTTTTTCATCGGAGTAGGAGTTGGCACCTGTTTTCCAATCCCGATAAATCGGGACTTTTAGTTGGTTGCCAGTGGGTCAATGAGCCTATTCTCTCGCCACTTCTTAATAAATTAAAACACACATTGGGTGGTTTTAATCTTCGACAAATTTAAGACATTTATTTTTATACTTCCAAATAAATTTTAAAGAAAATTACTTTTTGTAGAATTAACGGGCATCTTAGGGGATAAAATTTAAGGCCAATACCCAACCTTTTGTACCTTTTTTCGATGAAAAAGGTATTTTAATTTTTTAGCCTGCTCAAAATTTTGTAAATTGAAAAATAAAGAATTTATACATATTTATCTTTTTTAGCTTTTTTGTAAATGGCTTTTCGCAAATAGATTCGTCCAAAACAGAGACGGGAACGGCCAGTTTTTACGCTAAAAAGTTTGAAGGCAGGAAATGTAGCAGCGGGCAAAGATTTCGCCACGATAGTTTAACCGCGGCACATAAGAGCCTAAAATTTGGCACAAAGGTTAAAGTGACCAATTTAAAAAATGATAGTGTAGTGATTGTTACGGTAAATGATCGTTTGCCAAGATCGTCCAGGCGTAAAATTGATGTTACCATGCGTGCGGCGAAACAATTAAATTTTGTAAAAAGCGGGTTAACTAAAGTAAGAATTGAAGTTTTAAAAGATTCATTACCTTAGCCTTATGAAAAATTATATTTATCTTTTCTGTGTTTTGGTTTTTGCTTCATGTGGTAACGATGAGCAAAAGAGCTTAGAAAGTATTACTAAAACAGATAGTAATACAGTATCATCAACTTTTCCTTTATCGGAAGAGGGTTTTAGGTTGTTGCCTTTACCTTTAAGGATAGATACACTATTTGTTCAAACATTGGATACCAACAAAAGAATAACGTACCAACAGGTAAGACAATTAGGTGTTAACTTTTTAAAAGGAGAGCTAGGCGACGGATTAGTTTACGATATAAATGAATTTGCACAAATAGATTCTTTAAAACAAAGTGGTGCGTACAAGGCCTATTTAGAAAAGCTAGATATTGGCATGACAAAAACCTGCATTGCATATAAAGTTGCGCTAATTAATTTACCTGATAATAATAAATTATTTGTTTGGGGAATTACAAACGCAAGTTATGAAGCCTGCCCTTTCTTTTCGGGAACGCTATTAGTAGGAACATTTGTAAATAAAAATAACGAGGCTACACTTTTTAATATTGCCGAGATATCAGGTGGCGGCGATCCGCCATCCATGATGAATACGCAAACCGAAGCTAAAATAGCGGCGGACGGAAAAATAGAGATCACTTCCATTGTTACAAGTGATGATATGGATACACCAGGTGTAGGAATAGAAAAAGCAACTTTTAAATTAGAAGCAACTGCAGGTTTGATTAAGATCGTGGATACAAAAAAAGAGGTTTTAAGTAAGGAAGATGAACCCAAGCAAGATCAATGATCAAATTTTTGATCTAGTTCTTCCAGGATTTTTTTAATATCTGCGTTTCTATCTACCCAATTAATTTTTACACCCTCTTTTTCCATTTTACGAAACCATGTCATTTGCCTTTTAGAGAATTGATTGATGGCGGTGCTTAACAGAATAATTAGTTCTTCTTTTGAAATTTTTTCTTGCAAATAATTTGAAACGAATTTGTATTCGAGACCTAAAAATTGCAAGCGCTCGTGGTTCATGCCTTTTTTTAGTAACCCTTCAACTTCTTCAATCAAGCCATTGTTTAGACGATGAATAAGCCTTTTGTAAATACTTTCTTTTCGTTCTTCAGCAGCTATTGTTATACCTACGTAATAAGGTTTATAAGGCAGTTCGGTCGTAATTAGTTCGGTTTCATTATTTTTTAAATGGCTGGCAATTTCAATAGCCCGAATTAATCTTTTTTTAGAGTCCAGATCAACCTTATCTAGTTTTTCGATTTTAAAGGATTTTAGTTTTTTTTGTAATTCTTCTTTTGAAAATGGTTCCAATTCTTTTCTTAAAATTTCATTCTCTTTTATTTGCGTAAAGCTGAAATCTTTTTGCAATGCATCCAAATATAAACCTGTACCGCCGCAGATAATTGGTAATTTGTTTTTTGAAATTACCTCGTTAAAAGCAATTTTTAACTCACGCACAAAGTCATGTAAATAAAATTGGTCGCCGGGCTCTGCAATATCTATTAAATGATAATTTATTTTTTTATCGTTAACGATATATTCATCAAGATCTTTACCGGTGCCAATAGTTAAATGTTTATATACCTGACGAGCGTCAGCACTAATTATCTCGCCATTTAAATGGTAAGCCAATTGGCAGGCCAGTTTGGTTTTGCCGCTGGCGGTTGGACCTATTATAACCAGGCAATTATTTTTCATTGGGATGATAGATCATTTTAATGTTACCTGAATTTTGCACTTTATAAAATAAATCCGCATCAAATTTTTCATTTTCTTTTAAAGGTGCGCGCTCAAACGTTTTTTTATTTACAATAAAATTGAGTGGGGGCGTCTCGCTGTGTATCTTAAATCCTGCTTTTATGAATGAACCACCGTTAGAGAATTGCTTATCAACATAGGTCATAATATCACCGGCTTTTTTTTCAAGGTAAAAATGTTTCATCAATTTTGATAAACCACCGGTAACTGTGATACCATTTTTACAACAAAAACGAATTAACTCGAATGATTGTTTGCCTTTTGGTAAACGGTTCATGTTTCTGCCCTTGGAAAAAGACGCAGCGCCAATTAACTCGTCTTTATAAAATAAGCCGTAATTATATGCGCTGGTGGTTGCACCATGAAAATGAAATTTATTAAAAAAATTTGCGGCTGTATTCTTTTCTATTTTTTCTACGTTGCAATTTCTCGCAAAAATAGTTTTGTTTAAATTTAATTTAGATAAGATGATCGGAACAAGTTTATTGTGTTGGCGAATCACAAAATCAACCGGAACAGTGATGCTATTTTTGTTTTCGTTAGCAATAGAACTGTCAAAATAAATACTAATGGTATTTTCTTTTGATGAAACGATAAGGCTTTCATTTTCATAGATACATCCTACTGAAAATTCTTTCAGATCTTTGATCAAAGAAGCTAAGTATTTTTTATTAGTTGGCAGAGTGTAAATTTAAGCAAATAAAAAATCCATCTGTTAGTTGAAACAGATGGATCTTGAAGTATTAATTGTGATTAAACTTTTTCGGTTTGCATTGCTTTAACAACACATTCCGAAATTTTAGTTGCTAATGTTCTAACTTCTTCCTCTGTCCATGTGCAACGAATGCCAAAAGAAATTAATCTGCCCACAACATCTTGCGTTTTAGGAATGTTTAAATTGTTGTAGTCTTGTGGGGCACCTAAAACCTGAATGGCCAGTTTAGAAGCAGTTTTTAATTGCTTAATATGATCCCACTGATTGATAAAGTGATACATATTTGTAAACCAGTAGTTAAAACCACCAACGCCGGCCTTATTCATTTCATCTACGGTGCGTTTTGCAATCTCTGTACTTGGCATTAAAATATTTAAAAAAGTGCCTGAATCGCCATTTTCATCGCCCAGTTTAGAGAAACTAATACCAGCTGTTTTAGATAGCTGGGTTTGAAGTGCTTTTTTGATCTTTAAATTTGATTCACGAATAAAAGGCACTTTACGTGTTTGAGCCGCACCAACAGCGGCATGTAACTCGCTAATTCTAAAATTAAAGCCAATTACCGGATGATTTTCCATTCCTCGGTTATTGCCAACATGGTCATGACCGTGATCGCAGTAATTATCGGCTAATTTAAAGGTGGTTTCGTCGTTGGTCACCAAAATTCCACCTTCCCCGGCAGTAGCGATCTTAAAAAAGTCGAAAGAGTAAGCTCCGGCTGTTCCAAAACAACCGGTAGCAGTGCCTTTATATGAAGCCGCAAATGCCTGTCCGGCATCTTCAACCAAAATAAGTTTATGTTCTTTAATAACAGCCATTATCTCGTCCATATTAGCGTTGCCACCGCACATATGTACCAAACAAACGGCTTTTGTTTTTGGCGTAATGGCCGCTTTGATGCCAGAGGCACTTAAACAAAGCGTTTCATCAATTTCCGCAAAAACGGGTAAGGCACCCAGCAATAAAACGGCTTCAATTGTAGCAATGTACGTAAATGGCGGGCAAATAACCTCGTCGCCTGTGCCTATGCCCGAAGCCGCAAGGGCAGCCATTATAGCAGCCGAACCGTTTGAAACGGCGAGCGCATATTTTGCTTTGGTTATTTTTTTAGCTTCTTCTTCAAAATCTTTAGCTTTCCAGATGTTATTACGTTGCGCGTCATGGTTAAAACGGAACATGATTCCGGTAGATAAAACATCTTCAATTTCTTTACGCTCTTCGGCGCCAAATAATTCTGTTCCAGGCATTCGATTAAGTTTTTATAGGGTTAAAGTTACGATTTATTGATGTTTTCTCAAAAACGGATATTTACGGCTTTTATTGCTCTTTTATAAATGGGGTGTCTTGATGCCCGGGTTTATGAACCTTAATTCGGAAAATAATAAAAATTATTTTCGGCATCTACCACACCAAAGTTGGCAGAAACCAATTTATGGTTTTCGTAATAGCAGTCCAATCCAGCGCTGTCAAAGCTTATACGTTTTTCGCCCCATTCGTGGGTCTCGGTATCTGTTAAGGCAAAGCCATTAGCTTTCATTAACTCAATTAGTTCTTTTTCTTTCAATGAAAACAATTTTACATCAAAGAGCAATGTGTCTTTATTGTCAATTTCTACACTAGAAAACGTTTGGTTCTTGTTATTATCAAAAAACAAAGAAAAGCCCAGATCCCAGTAATGATAGACCAGTGACGATGTGTTTAGAATATCATCTGTGAGTGTTTGTGTCTCCTCGGGTTCGCCAAAAATAGCTTTAATATTCTCTCTTGTTTCGCCAAAAGAAACAGAACAAAAACCTTTGAGAAGTTTAATTATAGGGGGTTCGGGCATAACAAGGCTAATGTATAAAAACTGTTGAAAACAATGAAAAAAGAAATATTAAATATTTACAAAAATTATTTTGGAAATGATTAAAATGAAAGTATATTTGCACTCCGATTTTGAAAATTTTAGTAAGAATCGGGCCCGCACACGAAATGCTTCTTTATAGAGGCGGTTCCTGCGAAAAGGTTGTAATGATTCCGTAGCTCAGCTGGTAGAGCATTACACTTTTAATGTAGGGGTCCTGGGTTCGAATCCCAGCGGGATCACAACAAATGCAAAAGGCCAACGAAAGTTGGCCTTTTTTGTTTTGCGCACATCCGTAAAAAGCTTGCTTTCTTAAAAGTAAGTGCAAAACAAAAAATGACCTCTTTGGGAATATGCTTTTGTATTTGCAGGCTTAAGCCTGTGGGCTAAGGGTAGTTAATCCCAATTTTAATCCATTACCAACAATGTAAAGCCGTAGGCCAACAAAAGAAGAAAAGCAACACTAAGGTAGGTACCTGCATCTATTAATATCTGTTTCATGATTATTATAATTTAAAAATGAAAAATGGTTACAAAAAAAGCCGGATCTTTTAACCCGGCTTTTAATAAGCATTAGAAATTTTTTGAACCGTATCCCACCATTACTAGAGTTTTGGTGTCGGTTTCTTGGAATTATATTAGAACAACCATAACCATCATAAAAGTAAAACTACTTTGTTACCCTAACCTGTTTTTTGTGTAAACCCAATGTTGCCAAACTACTTTTGTCAAAATTAATTTAAACAGGTAATTAACAATTTGAAGTAGGTTGACCTTCGCTTTTTTTAGATCATCATTTTCATATGTTTATTATAAGTTTAAAGCGGCATCCGTTTTATTTATTTTAATTTCATTTTCTTTGTATCATTCATGTCGCTTTTTATCACATCCTTAAATTCGGGCAGTAATGGCAATTGCTATTACGTTGGTACTAATGATGAAGCAGTATTAATAGACGCCGGCATCTCATGTCGTGAAACAGAAAAACGCATGAAGCGTTTAGGACTTACAATGGATAAAGTAAAGGCCATTTTTATTTCGCACGAACACAGCGATCATATACGTGGGGTAGAGGTTCTTTCAAGAAAATTTAATTTACCGGTTTACATTACGCCTGTAACTTTAAAACATAGTGGTATGTTTCTTTTACCCGAGCTAAATAGAACTTTTAAAGCTTACGAAGAAATTATCATTGGTGGACTTACGATCAAATCGTTCCCTAAATTTCACGACGCTTCCGACCCTTACAGTTTTATTGTTTCAGGAAAAGGAATTAATATAGGGGTTTTAACCGACATTGGAACTGCTTGCGAACACGTTATGCAAAACTTTAAACTATGCCATGCCGCTTTCCTGGAAGCAAATTATGATGAGCACATGTTGCAAAACGGACACTATCCTTATCACTTGAAACAGCGCGTTAGTAGCGATAAAGGACATTTATCCAATACACAGTCACTTGAAATTTTTTTGAACCACAGATCAGAATTTTTGACCCATATTTTTCTATCTCATCTTTCAAGAGATAACAATGACCCTAAGTTGGTAAAAGATCTGTTTTTAAAACATGCGGGAAAAACAAATGTTATTATTGCCTCACGTGATAATGAAACAGATGTCTACGAAATTACAGGCACTCACAGTTCTGTAGAAAAAGTAAAACGCCAGCAAAGCCAAATTATTCAAACTTCTTTATTTTAATCTTTTTTAATGTAAATTAAAAAGTACAATAAGTGTTTTGAGATATAATTTGATTTTAACCAATGATTTGAATACGGTCAACCGTTGTGCATTTAAACTTTAGACACGAATGATCGCGTTTTGGTTTATATCGGTTTTTTTCCTTGAATAAGTCTTAATAAAACTGCTATTACAGCAATAATTAAAAGTATGTGTATAATGCCTGTTGCGTGAAAGCCTAAAAAGCCAATTGCCCAAACTATTACTAAAATTACTGCTACTGTGTAAAGTATGTTTCCCATGTTTTCTGTTTTTTTATTTACTATTTATATGCAAATTCAATGCCAATAGAAATAAATTTACAGGTGCCTTTAAAATAAGCCGAAGCAGTTATTTATTAATTTTATCCATTTTAGCGTGAAGATCATTTAAGAGCTTTATCTCTATGGTTTGTGTCTCTATTAATTTTTTGATCTGTTCTTCCATTAATAAGTTTATTTTTTGGTGCAGATTGCGAATTTCAATCTCTGCTTTTAAATTAATGAGATAATCGTTTTCAGCTCGTTTCCTGTCTTTTTCTTCTTTCCTGTTTTGACTCATCATTATAATTGGCGCCTGTAGCGCGGCAATACAGGATAGTACCAGGTTCATCAATATAAACGGATATGGATCAAAGGCTGCATCTTTTTTAACGCTACTGTTATAGATGATCCAAAGGGTTAGAATAACTCCAAAGAAAATAATAAATTTCCAACTGCCACCAAACACCGCTACTTTATCCGATAATTTTTGACCTGATGAAAGTAATTCAGCCGGGGGGTGTTGTAGGTTATCAATAATTAATTCTTCTTCTTTAATGGCAGCTTCAACAATTTGATGCAGTTTTTTTATTTGCTCATCTTGTGCCTTGTTAAGCGCGTCGATACTTTCAATGGTTGAGTTTTTCATTTTATAAACAGGTTAGGATAATTTTATTTTTTAGTGGGTTTCGCAAACATTTTTTTGATCTTTTTGCGGAAATCCAAATATTTATTTCTTGGTTTTTCTTCATTTAACTCATCAAGATCCTCGTAAGCTTCGACCAACGGTTCGGGCATTTCGCCATTATACATTATTTTATAAAATGAAAAGCCGTTGTACGGAATGGAGTTTTCATTAGCATGCATTTTAACACGGTTAACTGTACCATTTTCTTTAAAAGGCTCTAAAAAAACTTTTTTTCGTTTAGCTAACAATTGGTTGAACCGCTTATTAACAAGAGATTTGCCAATATAAGCCATGCATTTATCCTGTATGGTAAATAACATTGGGTCATTAAGATGTTTGGTTATGTAATGAAAAAAAACCGAATCTTTTATAAACATATTAGCTACAAACAGAGAATCATCTTCATCATATTCTTTTTCTTTTTTCTTAGTGTTTTGTAAGTAAAATTTTTTCTTCGCTTCATAAAATAATATCTGTTCTTTTTCTTTTTCCTCAAAAGTTTCAGGGTACACCGAAATTGAAGCACCCGGATTCATTTCAAGAAAATTGGCAACTTTATCTAAGAATTTTGCCTGCGAACGATATATTTCTGTTTGCTGCATTTGCCATTTAACATAAAGTATTTTTTCTATTGTTTTTTCGCTTTGTTTTACTTTAACACTATACGGCACAGTAACCGGCTTTACAAAAACATTTTTTAATGCATCATACAATATGTCTTTCCAATGTATCTTTGGTTTTTTTAAATTACCGGTTATGGGAATAGTGTAATCTATAACGTTGGCATTTTCTCTTACAATTGCCATTACAATTGGTAACGGTATCCATTTAATATCTTCTCTATGAACACGTTTTGCAACACGTGGATCGATCACTAACAAGCGGTTACTACTTTGTATATCGCCACTACGAACGCGCCAATGCCCTTTTATTTCTATAGTGCCCCTGTTTAGCGGAAATGAGGTATAAGAAATAAGATACGGGTTAAAAAGTGTTGCTGGAATTTTTTGAAAATGATAATCCATGTCAAAATCCGAGCTGTCTTTTGGATTTATGCTTAAATGTATAGCAAGATCGCCGTAAGGATTCATTCCTGATCTAAAGTCTAGCTTTACTCTTGAGTTATTTTTATTTACCGAGTCGGCTAAAATATCAAAAGGTCTTAA
Source organism: Bacteroidia bacterium (assembly GCA_016787785.1). Classification (GTDB taxonomy): domain Bacteria; phylum Bacteroidota; class Bacteroidia; order B-17B0; family Aurantibacillaceae; genus Aurantibacillus. The sequence goes on from JAEUTO010000005.1 coordinate 294,762, forward strand.
ACCGATAGAAAATTTTTCACTTAATTTATAATCATTAAATAGTAAATTGCCTTTATAAATGGCAAGCCTGTTTACTTTATAGTCACTTTTTAAAAAGTTCTTTGATAGCTTAACGATATAATCTGCTAATTCAAAGATCAGATTAAATTTTCTTGAATTTTTTGCAGATGAAACCTTTGTACCTTTTTTACCAAAAATAGTTTGCACATTATCCAAATGATCATACAGTTCATATTTAACGAACGGATGATCGAGAGAAACAGAATCGATAACATATTTTTTATTCTTTGGGCTTAATTCATAGATCTTAATAGCGAATTTTTTAAACGAAGCATAATCTTCACTTTTGTCTTTGCCAAAATGAAAATCATTAATGGCTAAAAACCCTTTTGCAAAAAGGTCTTCTGCTTTTCTAAAATTCCCTGTAGCTTCAATATCCGCGTCCATGTTTGCATAAAAGGTTCCGTAATTAATAAGGTCTTTTAAATATTGTTCAATAAATTTTAGATCGTATTTATTAAAAACTGCAGCTAATTTATAATCAAGATTTTTAGTATTGATCTTAAAATTCCCTTTTACATTACCTTTTCCGATGCCTGCAATAAATGAGAATTTTGCCGCAGTACTGTCAGAACCCCATCTAAAACCGGTACTTTCAATATTTACTTTTTTAATGGGATAGTTTACAGGTATTAACAAGTCGCGATAAATGAACTCACCGTTAACAATGGTTATGCTGGTTAAGCTAAAACGCAGCCCTCCTTCTTTAAGTTTACTTCCGTCTTTTGGTGAAAAGCGTTTAATGATATCTGTAAAATTTAATTTTTTTGCCGTGTCTTGTGCAATTACACCATAGGGCTTTTCTAGTATAAGGTTGTTTATTTCTAATTTTTTTGAAAATAATTTATGTAGAGAGAAGTTAGCACTTATACCATTTGCTGAAAAAAAGAGTGTATCACCATTTGGTTCATATACTTTTGCATTATTTAAATAAACATAACCCGTAAAAGGATTCACATAAGCCCAGTCTAAAGTTACCTTTCGTCCTAAGAATTTTTCATCGTATTTTTCTACCAGGTACTTTGTAAGCGGAGAGATAAATATAATTATGAGAACTATCGCAATAACAATTACGCCCGCGGTAGATAGAATTACTTTTTTTAGTTTTTTTTTGGCCATTTATTATTGCACAATAGTGGATATTTCCAACGTATTCAATTTTTGGGTAAAAAATAACCCAAGGGCAAAAAATTGCCCACAACGGGAATGATTAATTGATTTAAAATTTGTGGTCTCATAGCGCTTAGCCTTTAATTGGGCTGTATCATATCAAGGCCTTACTTACCATATAGGAATTTGATACCGCGCAAGGATACATTATTAAAAAATGGTTTTTAGCTATTTTTTTAGATAAATTTAACCTGCACGACCAATTAATTTATTGCTTTGCGGCCTCTGTTAGCCTTATTTTTTGGACCAAGTCAAAAAAACCCCTTAATTTCGCTTATAACTTAAATTTTAATTACTTTTAATGTTCAATTAAGTTGAGGTTAATAGTTTGCATAATTGTTTCATGTATAGTGGTTTTTTCACAAGAACTTAACTGCCAAACAATGCCCTTTAAAGAAAATTTAAAGTGGGGAATTAAAGAAAACGATAAAGTGATCATAAAACCAGTTTATGATACGGTCTTTAATTTTGATAATTCGGGTAAAGTTTGTCTGGCTTGTTTTAAAGCAAAAGCACCATCGGCAAATAAATTTATTAAAACCGTTACTGTTACATATTCGTGCAATTATTTAAATAAACAAGGCGATCGTTTGAAGATAAAAACAGACGAAGCAGATACCTGTACCACTTTTGCACTTGGAAAAACAACTCTAAAACAGTATACTGAAAATCCGAATTATTTTATAGTAGCAACTAAAAATAAAAAATATTTGATCGCCAGAGATTTTAGTCAAACTATTAGCAAAGGGTATAATGAAATTTATTTTACTGCTGAACCCGAGTTCATTGTTACAGAAATTAAGGACGAGGCAAACATAGTTTACACCGGGTTAATAGATCTTAAAGGAACAGAAATTATTCCTTTTAAATATTCAGGAGTAAAGGTTAATAATAAAGATTCCATAATTGTTGGGTGCAGCGCCGGAATTGGGGTAAATGGCGATGACGATATTTATAATTATAGTGGTAAAAAACTGGCAAGCTATAAACGCCATATTGATATGGCAACAAAGAGTTTTGTTATATATAAGATCTTTGAGCCAAAGGAGTACTATATACTTTTAAATTTAAAGAATAAAGAAGAAACAATTTTTAATGCCGACGAAGTTACGCCTTTTGAAAAGGACGAAGTTTTATTGCGTACAAAAAATGAGTGGTATGTTTTTAATTTAACTTCCAAGCAAAGAAAACCCTATAAAAAATAATGTATTATATTCCGTTATAAAATGAAAAAAATAAGAGTTGCAATAAATGGTTTCGGAAGAATTGGCAGAATGTACCTTCGCAATTGCATCAATAACCCTGGTATAGAAATAGTTGTTATTAATGATCTAACCGATGCGAAAACACTTGCGCATTTATTAAAGTACGATTCTGTTCACCGAAAATTTGACGGAGAAATTAAAGTAGATGGGAATAACTTAATTGTTAATGGTAAAACAATAAAAATAGTTTCGCATAAAGATCCGGCCCAGTTACCCTGGAAAGAAAATAATATAGAAATAGTTGTTGAATGTACCGGACATTTTTTGGATAAAGTAAGCGCCAATAAACATATTGAAGCAGGCGCAAAAAAAGTAATTCTTTCTGCGCCGGCGAAAGATGATGATATCCGTTCGGTTGTGTTAGGCGTAAATGATGGTGTTTTGTTAAGTACCGATACCATCGTTTCTAACGCAAGCTGCACAACTAACTGCGCTGCGCCCATGCTAAAAGTGTTAGATCAGTTTGGTATTGAAGAAGCGTACATTACAACAGTGCATTCATACACTAGCGACCAACGCATCCACGACGCGCCACACAAAGATCTTCGTAGGGCAAGAGCGGCTGCTATGAGCATTATTCCAACTTCCACAGGAGCAGCTAAAGCGATCACAAAAATATTTCCGCATTTGGATGGAAAGATAGGAGGCTGTGGTATGAGAGTTCCTGTGCCCGATGGATCACTAACAGATATTACTTGTGTGCTTACTAAGATCCCAACTGCACAGGAAATTAATGATGCTTTTAAGTTGGCCAGCCAAACCCATTTAAAAGGAATTTTGGAATATACCGAAGATCCAATTGTAAGTATTGATGTTATAGGCAACGCACATAGCGTATTGTATGATGCTGAATTTACAAGTATAGTAGGTAACCTTGTAAAAATAATAGGGTGGTATGATAACGAATGGGGCTACTGCAATCGTTTGGTTGAACTAACTTTAAAAATGGGAAAGTAAGTCTTACATTAAACAAAATTTATTTCAACTTACAATTGTAGTGTTTATCGCCTTTGTTTGTAACAATAACCGATAAGTTAAACGATGATGCCGGAACCGAAGTGAGCGTTGTTTCATTGTAAGGTTCAGTATAGCTTAAGCAATTATTTTTGGCTGTTCGTTTACTCACCATTTCAATTTTTTTATCAACTATTTGTGTCTCGTTTACACTGGTTACAAACGATGTATCTGCAAGCGTTGTTGGAAAGCCGGGGAAAAGTTCAAGATCCGCTTTTCCTGTGGTAGTTGATGTACCGGTTTTTGTGATCGTACAGGTACATGTTCTGTCTTTCTTACATGAAAAAGAAAGTAATGCAACAACACTAAGGAAGAAGTAGGTTTTCATATTTTAAAAAAATGGTTTAACCAAAGATAAAAAAAATGAGCGATCTAAGGTATAACTTTGGTTTTACTTACCACCGTTGCCATGTTAAACCAGCCAACTGCTTTGGTCTTAGCGCCTTCTGGCGTTAAAATATTCGTTCTTACATTTTCGGGTGTGGTTGCAAATAAGCCGCCATTTTGAATTTGTGTTACTGCCTGAAACAAAAAATTATTCGTTTCACGCGAAATGGAATGTATTTCTACTTTACATTTATCGCCCGAACGGTAACTTTGAAATCCTAAAAATATAGCAGGCGGTGTAAAATCAAGAGTGTCTACTCCTGCATTTGTAACTACTCCACCGGTGCCGTCAATAGCGGTATTTAAGTCTCCGGGCTTATCAAATAAGGTATCGTTTCTTGATGTTTTTATCCAGTAATAATCCGGATTGTCGTCTGCTTTATCCCTTGCCCATAAAAAACAATTATAAAAAGGAGATGACGGACCAAAGCCACCTGTTCCTTCGTTGTAAATTGCACTAATGCTATCTAAAACAGCGGTACGTTTTTGCAAACTTAAAGCACGATAAACATTACCGTCAATTGTAACATTTAATTCGTATTGATGATTAACACGCGCAATTGTATCATTAGTTGTTATTGGAAAAACATAATTGCCATTTGAAGTATATGCAAAATTATATTGTACGTTTGCTGTTAGATCTTTTAAAACAACCTGCGCATTGGTTACAGGGGGCGCTTCGCGGTTGCTAAAATAATTATCGCTTGTTACCACGCGAATAGTTTGGTTTGTTCTAAGATCATTTACAAAGGCATCAATAACATACAATTTGGCTCCTTCATCGAGTTTTATTTGAATAACATCTTCGCAAGATGCTAAAAAGAATAGAGCGGAAGTAAAAACTAAAAACCTGAATATATTTTTCATGATAATTAAAAATTGAAGTTATAAGTTAATGCAGGTACAATAGATCCAATCACAGAAAAACGAACAGCCTCCGTTTCAAAAGTAGAGCCTTGTTTTGTTCTAAAATATACACTGTAGGCATTACGGCGGTTATAGGCGTTATAAACGCTAATAACAATGTTTTGTTTAAACTTGCGCGTTTCATTCTTCTTAAAATTGTAGGTTGCACCCAGGTCTAAGCGGTGGTATGCCGGAATGCGATAATTATTTCGTGTGCCAGTGGTATTGTAGGGAATGTTAAAATTTTGAACACTGATCTTTGAATTAGGAAAGGTTGCAGGCGTACCACTTAATAAAACAAAATTGGTTGATACACTCCAGCGATTGGTTAGCTCATAGGTAAGTACGGTATTTAAACAATGCGTTCTATCGTAACGGCTTAAAAACCATTTGTCGTTACTAATACCATTTACCAGGCGTTCGGTTTTACTTAACGTGTAACTGATCCAGCCGGTAAGTTTGCCTTTATTTTTTTTCACATAAAACTCTGCTCCATAGGCCCTGCCTAAACCTTGTACTAATTGATTTTCAACTGTAGGGTTAATAAAGAGGTTGGCATTATCTATATAATCCAATTGATTTTGTAAATATTTGTAATACAATTCTACCGAGGTTTCAAACATATTGTCTTTAAAATTCCTAAAATAACCAACACTTCCCTGGTCGGCCAATAAAGGTTTTAAATTGTTTGTTGCTAGCGTATAAACATCTAACGGTGTGCTGGCTGCCGTATTACTTATTAATTGTAAATACTGAGCCATACGATTATAACTTGCTTTAATTGAACTGAAACTATTAATTACGTAGTTAACAGATAAACGCGGCTCAGGATTTACATAGGCTTGCATAATTTGCCCATTCTCATATTTTTTGGAGCTTTTAAGCGGAAGTTCTTCATTTGCCAGTGTATCGCCAAACGTATAGGCTGTACCTTTACCAATATAATTATAAACACTCACGCGTACGCCGTACTCCATTGTTAAACGTGGCCTTATTTTATGTTCGTTACCAACATATGCTGAGTACTCTATGCCGTAACGCTTGTCGGCCTTAAATTTAATAGTGGTATTCTCAAATTTGCCTGTAGCATTATACGGTAAAAAGTCGTAAAATAAAGCCTGTGCACCAAAGCGAATCGTATTCTTACTATTGGCATAATATGAAAAATCATTTTTTAAACTGTAGTTAATGATCTGGCTTGTCCAATTAAATTGTTGGTTATTGCTTTCTTGTTTAAAATCCAAGAGGTAATCATAATTACTATAAATAGCAGTTGTATTCATAAATAATTTATTATTAAAAATATGATTCCATCTCAAAGTGCCCGTGGTGTTTCCCCAATTAAATTTAAAGCCCGGCGCACCAAAGGCATCACGACCTAAGTATCCACTTGCAAAAACTGTATTTTTATCATCTATACGCCAGTTAACTTTTGCAGTAAGATCATAAAAATAAAAGATGGCGTTTTTAATAGGGCTTGTAGATTTTACAAATGGTTTTACCAATGCGTCAATATAACTTCTTCTTCCTGCAATAATAAAACTGGCTTTATCCTTTGCAATCGGACCTTCGATTGATAGTCGGCTAAAAACAGGTAACCCAATACCACCATTTACCGAAAGTTTTTTACTATTACCTTCTTTCATCCTAACATCCAATATCGAAGAAACCCTGCCGCCGTATTGTGATGGGATGCCGCCCTTAATTAATTTTACATCTTTAACAGCATCAGGATTGAATACCGAGAAAAAACCAAACAAATGCGAAGAGCTGTAAACCGGCGCCTCATCTAATAAAATTAAATTCTGATCAATATTTCCACCACGCACGTTAAAACCACTTGCGCCTTCACCAACTGTTGTAACACCGGGTAGCATTTGAATGGCGCGTACCACATCTACTTCACCAAACAAAGCCGGAATTTTATTTATTTGTTTTATATCCAGTTTGGTTGTACCCATTTCGGTACTTTTAATATTCTTATCTTCCGCCTCTCCGGTAACAACAATTTCATCCAGTTGTTTACTCTCTTCAGCCAACTCATAATTCTTAGTTATATTTTTATTAAGATTTACCGAAAGAGTAAATGTTTTGTATCCAATTAGGGAAACGGCAATTACATGCTCGCCTTTTGGAAGTGTGAGCGAGAAAAAACCATATTCATTTGCTGCAGCACCAACATTAGAGCCCAGTTTAAAAACGGTTGCGCCAATTAAAGATTCGCCATTCTTGCTATCCTTAACATAACCACTAATGCTAAATTTTTCCTGGCTAAAGGATTTTAAAACAAAAAAACTTAAAAAAATCAGTAAACGGAGTTTCATATATCTTGTATTAATTTGAGCTAATAACTTATAATTTTTAAAAATGTTGTATTCCGGGCACAAAACTATGGAAACTTAAATTGTCCCACAAGTTTCCATACGAAAAAAATGCCTTTTATGTAAAAAATAACCAGCCAAACTGTTTTTAGAAGCGGCCAACTAACACTTACCGGAGGTAAGACGTATGAAATAGGATTTACCCCTACACTATTTGTGCAAAAAAGCCTACTTTTTGATTAAGTTTGTATAAAGGCCTAAGTATCAACCTAAATTAAATAATTATGAGATCTAAAATTATTATACTTTTATTTTTCGCTGCCGTATTCACATCTTCTTGTGGTGGAGCGCGTAAGACAGAAGATATGGAGGCCGGTATGGCAATGAATATGACGCCCCCGCCGCCGCCGCCTCCGCCTCCTGGAACTGAAGAAGCAGGAGCTTTAGCAAACGACGCGCTTCCAAAACCTATAGAGCAAAAATTAATTAAGAATGGCGAAGTGTCTTTTAAAGTAAAAAGCTTACAGGATACCAAACAAAATGTGCAAAAAACACTTGCTTTGTTTAACGGTTATATTGCTAAAGAAAATAATTATGGTGGCAACGAGAACCCTTCGGAGAGTTTAATAGTTAGGATCCCGAGTAAAAATTTTGATAAATTTTTGGAGCAGGTTTTAATTGGTGCCGAAGAAATTGATTCAAAAAACATAAATATTGATGATGTAACGGAACAATTTGTTGATATTGAAGCGCGCTTAAAAAATAAAAAGCAACTGGAGGCCAAATACCAGGAGATATTGGCAAAAGCAGACAAGATCGAAGACATACTAAAGATCGAAAAGGAAATTTCTATCATACGAGAAGATGTAGAGGCCAGCGAGGGCCGATTAAAATACTTAAACAATCAGGTAGCATACAGCACAATTTCTTTAAGTTATTACGAGAAAAGAACCAGTGGTTTTAATTTCGGCGGCAAATTAGGAAACGCTTTAAGCAATGGCAGTTACGGGTTCTTAAGTTTTTTAATTATAATGGTAAACCTTTGGCCTTTATGGTTAATTGGCGCTATTACATGGTATTTAATTGTAAGAGCTATAAGAAAGAACAGGAAAAAGAAAGCGCAGGGCGTATAATAAACTCTGCATGAGAAAAGGCCACTTAAAAGCAATTTACTTTTTACCAATAATAATATGGTTGTTATTATCTTGCTGTTCTGTCCAAAAAAGGCATTACCAAAGGGGTTGGTATATATCTGAAAGCCATAAAAAACATGCAGTTGTAAAAACAGAAATAATAAGTCACTCAAGTCTTACAAATAATTCAAATCTAGTAAAGGATAACCAACTTTTTATTAAAAATAATAGGGAAGGCGAGGATAAAGAATTGTTACAGGTAAGTAATACGAGTAATAGATTATTTATTGGTCCTATAAAAATAAAAGCACTAAATGATACACTCAAACGGAAAAAGAAAAAAATATTTGGAATAATTAATTTAAGATATGATCCAAACGAAGTAAAAGGAACAGATGAGGCGAAAGAAAAAGATCATGAATTTAAATTTCCGCTGTTACCGTTACTTTTATTTGGACTTGGGATTGTACTAATTTCCATTTCTATTTTCGCTCTAACCTTAATATTAAAAGATCTGTTTATGATAGCCATGCTTTATGGAGCAGGGTTTTTGATAGTTTCGCTATTTCTAAGCATAGAATTCAAAAAACGAATAATTAAGTATCAATTACCACATAAGTTGTGGCCTTATAATCTTGTAATTGGGATTTCGGCAACGATAGCTATAATTCTTGTATTATCTGCGGTTATTTTGGCTGGCGCATTACTTTTCCTTTAAGAATATTACTAAATTTACGAGATATTTTTACTGAATGAAACCATCAATTCCTAAAGGAACACGCGATTTTGGCCCCGCCGAAATGCAGAAAAGACAATATATCTTAGATATTATCCGTAATAATTTTGAATTGTTTGGCTACCAGCCAATAGAAACACCGTCTATGGAAAACATCACTACCCTTACGGGTAAATATGGTGATGAAGGTGATCAGTTGATTTTTAAAATTCTAAACTCACGCATTCACGAAAGCAAAAATAAAGAGCTCCTAAAAAAAGAGTTCGATCTTTCTTTAGAATCATCCCGCAATTCAGAAGAGCTTACTGAAAAAGCATTGCGCTACGACCTAACGGTTCCATTTGCGCGTTATGTGGTAATGAACCAACACAATCTTACTTTTCCGTTTAAGCGTTATCAAATACAGCCTGTTTGGCGCGCAGACAGGCCGCAAAAAGGCCGTTACCGTGAATTTTATCAATGTGATGCCGATGTAATAGGTTCAGATTCTTTAATAAATGAGCTGGATCTTATTTCTTTAATGGATAAATCGTTCAGAGAATTAAGTGTGCCCGTAATAATAAAATTCAACAACCGTAAAATTCTTTCGGCACTCGCTGATGTTATTAATGAGCCCTCAAAAATTATTGACATCACAGTTGCAATAGATAAGTTAGATAAAGTTGGAAAGGATGGGGTGAATAAAGAACTTTCTGAAAAAGGAATTTCTGCGAAAGCCATAGAAACGCTGCAACCACTTTTAGATTTTAAAGGCAACAACGAACAAAAAGTTGAAGTGCTAAGAAAATTAGTTGGCAATAATGAAGACGGAAAAAAAGGTATTGAAGAAATTGAGTACCTTTTATCTAATTGCAATCTTTCGTTTGCAAAAGTTGAATTAGATATAACACTTGCCCGCGGCTTAAATTATTACACAGGAACTATTTTTGAAGTAAAAGCAAATGCGGGAAGCTTTACACCGAGCATTTTGGGCGGTGGTCGCTACGATGATCTTACAGGTATTTTTGGATTAAAGAATATGAGCGGGGTAGGGATCTCTTTTGGTATCGATCGTATTTATGATGTGATGGAAGAACTAAATTTGTTTCCCGATCATGTAAGCAAAGTTTCGAGTACAAAATTATTATTTACTCATTTTGATATTGACACTCAAAAGCATTGTTTAAAATTAGCAGCAAGATTAAGAGAAAATAATATATCCTGCGAGATCTATCCTGACATAACAAAAAAATTAGGAAAACAATTTGAATATGCCGATAAAAAGAACATTCCTTTTGTTTGCACTGTAGGAGGAGATGAAATTGCCAGTCAAACATATTCTTTTAAAAATATGGCAAGCGGCGAACAAAAGAAACTTAGTTTGAACGAATTAATTGACGAATTAAATAAGAATAGAGATGACATTTAATATTGACCATACAAAAAAATTAACTTTAACTGAACTTAAAAATTTTCTGGGCGATAAGGATGCTAAAGTTGTTTTAACCGAGGCAACTAAAAATTCTATTTTAAAATGCAGAAATTATCTGGATGAAAAATTAAAGAACAATACTAAGCCAATTTATGGCATCAACACGGGGTTTGGTTCCTTGTGCAACGTAATTATTCCCGATAAAGACATTGAACAATTGCAGGAAAATTTAGTAAAAAGCCACGCTTGTGGCATGGGACAAGAAGTACCACAGGAGATAGTGAAACTGATGTTGTTATTAAAGATCCAATCATTAAGTTATGGCAAAAGTGGTGTGCAGTTACAAACTGTTGAACGTTTATGCGATCTTATAAATAACCAGATCTATCCTGTAGTTTACCAACAAGGCTCATTAGGCGCCAGTGGCGATCTTGCACCACTGGCACATTTAAGTTTACCGTTGTTGGGTCTGGGTAAAGTAAATTATAAAGGCAAACAAGTAAATGCTTCAGAAGCTTTAATCGAAAAGAATATCAACCCAATAAAATTAAAGTCAAAAGAAGGCCTGGCGTTATTAAATGGTACACAATTTATGAGTGCTTACGGTTGTTATTGTTTAATTAAATCTGACCAATTAAATAAGGCCGCCGATCTTATCGCTTCAGTTTCGCTAGATGCCTTTGATGGGCGAATGGATCCGTTTAAGGATAATTTACATACTATTCGCGCGCATGCTGGGCAATTGCAAACAGCGCGTGCTATCAGAAATTATTTAGAAGGAAGTGAAATTGGAAAGCTGGAAAAGAAGCAGGTGCAGGATCCGTATTCGTTTCGTTGTGCACCGCAGGTGCATGGCGCCACCAAGGATACTGTAGCTTACGTGAATTCAGTTTTTGAAACTGAAATAAATTCGGTAACGGATAATCCAACTATTTTTCCTGATGAAGATGAGATCTTAAGTGGTGGTAATTTTCATGGCCAGCCATTAGCTTTAGCTCTGGATTTTTTATGCATTGCTATGGCCGAGTTAGCAAGCATCTCGGAACGCAGAACTTATTTATTGATATCCGGTCAAAGAGGGTTACCGCCCTTTTTAGCGGCCAACGCAGGATTAAATTCAGGCTTTATGATACCGCAATACACTGCGGCAAGTATAGTAAGTCAAAGTAAACAATTGTGTACGCCCGCAAGTGTAGATAGTATCGTTTCTAGTAACGGCCAGGAAGACCACGTGAGCATGGGCGCTAATGCCGCAACAAAATGTTTTTTAGTTATTGAAAATACCGAAAAGGTTTTAGCCATTGAATTATTAAATGCAGCACAAGCTTTAGAATTAAAACGCCCGTTAAAATCATCTGCAAAAATAGAAACTGTAATTTCTTCGTATAGAAAAAATGTACCTTTCATGCAAAACGATGAGGTTGTGTATGAATTAATGAAAGCTTCGCAGGAATTTCTAAAAAACAATTCGTTTTAATGAGAGGTTTTATAAAATTATTTCTTGTTTCTCTGTTTTTTTTAAACAGTTTTAGCACTCTTGCCTGTCAATGTCCATTAACTACTCTTGGTATAGAAGAATGTAATAAGTACGAAATTATATTTAAAGGAAAAGTTGTTTCGGTAACAACTTGCAACAGCAATTTTGGTGTTGCTGTTTTTGAGTTAGAAGAATTATATAAGGGCAATGCTACCAAACAATTTAAAGTGTTGTTCGAATGCGGGGTTGAGTGCGCCATGGATTTTAGCGAAGGCGAGGAGTGGATCATTTATAGTAATTACAAGCAGGTAGATAAAGCAATGATGAATTGGTGCAGCAGGAGCCGGAAGTTTTTTAAGAATGAAAAAGAAGATTTTTATACTTCTACATACGGAAACGATTATTATGATGAGTTGAAGTTTTTAAGACAAACTTTGGGCTTACACCGCTTTTTAGTTCTTAAAAATACTACTACAGAGAACAGGAATGAGAAACCAACTACTAATCAAACTATTTTAATGTTAGTGATCTCTTTATCGGCCATAATTTTATTTTATTGGTTATTTAAAAAATATTTTAAATTTTAACTATGAATGTTCAATTATTTAAACCCCATCCATGGCATGGTATTCCTATTGGAGAAGGTTGCCCAAATGTTGTAACCGCATATATCGAGATGGTGCCAAGCGATACGGTTAAATACGAAATTGATAAATTAACCGGTTATAGAAAAGTAGACCGTCCCCAAAAATTTTCTAATTATGTGCCCGCGCTTTATGGTTTCGTACCTCAAACCTATTGTGATGAAAAAGTAAGAGAGTTTGCAGAAATAAGATCCGGACTAAACGTTACTAAAGGCGATGGTGATCCATTAGATATTTGTGTTTTAACAGAAAGGAATATTACAAGTGGCGATATTATTTTAGAAGCAATTCCTATTGGCGGATTTAGAATGATTGACAAGGGCGAAGCCGATGATAAAATTATTGCTGTATTAAAACAGGATGAGATCTACGGAAAACTAAAAGACGTTAGTGAGTGCCCGGTAACGCTAATTGATAGGCTGAAACATTATTTTTTAACGTACAAGAATATGCCCGGGCAGGAGAATAAGGCTGTAGAAATTACACATACCTATGGAGCGGACGAGGCACGAGAAGTTATTCTAAGAAGTATAATTGATTACAACACAAAATTCAGGTCGCATTTAGAAATTGGAGTTTGATCCTTTTAATTTGTTGAGTTTTTTTTATTTTTCTGCTTCTAAATTTTGTTGCCATTTCCAGGCGCTGCCCATCATATCATCTAAAGAAAATTTTGGGATCCAGTTCAATTCTGTTTTTGCTAAATTATTATTAGCATAAATGGCTACAACATCACCATCGCGTCTACTACCAATAGTATAGTTTAGTTTTTTACCAGAAACCTTTTCAAAAGATCTAATAGCCTCTAAAACGCTTACGCCATTACCAGTGCCTAAATTAAAAACTGTACTTTTCTTTTTGTTCTTATTCTCAATTAAATAATTTAACGCTTTAACATGTGCATCGGCTATATCGCTTACGTGAATATAGTCGCGAATGCAAGATCCGTCACGTGTATCAAAATCATTTCCAAAAACAGTTAAAGAATTTTTACCTACCGCTGTTTGCGTAATAATGGGTACCAGATTGTTGGGTCTGTTTAAGGGAAACTCACCTATTTTTCCACTTGGATGCGCGCCAACAGGATTAAAATAACGCAATAAAACCGCATTAAGCTCTGGAAATGCTTTACACATAAAATTAATAATTTCCTCGCCAATTTGTTTAGTGTGGCCATAAGGACTTTCGGCAGCTTTTAGTGGTGTATTTTCTGTAACAGGTAATTCATCGGCATTACCGTAAACCGAGCAGGAAGAAGAAAAAATGAAATTCTTTATTTTTTTCTCTTTAGCAAAATTTAAAATGTTAGTTAACGAATTTAAGTTATTGTTATAATATAATAATGGGTCGGCAACACTTTCGGGCACAGATTTAAACGCTGCAAAGTGAATGATGCCGACAATATCTGTAATTTTTGAGAGCTGAGCATTTAGTTCTTTGTTATTGCATAAGTCAAGCTCCAGGCTGTCAAAAGATTTGCCTGAAATGTCCTTTATCCGTTGGTAAGATCTTGAGGTTGAATTGGAAAAATTATCAATAGAAACCACCGTAAAATCAGTGCTGGTAAGCAATTCAATGATCGTGTGTGACCCAATATATCCGGCACCACCAGTAACTATTATTGTTGCCATAATCTAATAAAATTTTGATAAATATACTCAATTTAGATGCAAAGATGGGATTGAATTATTATATTTATAGTTTGCTCTGCAATTTTATGTCAAATAATAATTCGTTAGACGTTCCTCTGAATTACAAACAATGCCGGCGCTGTGTTATGGATACATCAGATAGTGAAATACTATTTGACAGCCAAATGTACTGTAACCATTGCAATTCTTATTTATCACAAAAGGCAAAATTATCATCTCAAATTGACAGTCTTTCTAACTTATTGAATACTAAAATTCTTCAAATTAAAAAAAGCGGACGGAATAAGAAGTACGATTGTGTAATAGGGGTAAGTGGGGGCGCAGATGGTTGCTATAGTGCTTATCTGTCCAAAAAAATGGGATTACGGCCGTTATTGGTTCATATGGATAATGGATGGAATTCGACTACATCGGTTGAAAATATTAAAGTTATAGCTGATAAACTGCAATTAGATTACGAAAGTTATGTATTAGACTGGGAGGAATTCAAAGATTTGCAATTATCATTTTTAAAAGCATCTGTTCCTGAAATTGAAACACCCACAGATATTGCAATATTAGGTAGTTTGCATAAAATAGCTGGAAAATATGGCGTAAAGCACATAATAATGGGATGTAATTTTAGTACTGAAGGAATACTTCCAAAAAGCTGGCACTATGATGCAAAAGACAAAAAATTTGTAACGGGCATTCAATCCATTTTTGGAAAAGTTAGATTGAAGAGCTTTCCGTTTTTTGATTTTTGGACCGAGGCATATTATAAGCTTATAAAAAGGACTAAAATATTTTATTTACTTAATTATGTGAATTATGACAGAACAAAAGCTGTAGAGCTTTTGAAAGGTTTTGGTTGGAAAGATTATATGGAAAAGCATCATGAAAGTCACTATACAAAACTTGTACAAACTTATATTTTGCCTGTTAAATTTCATATTGATTACCGTAAAGTGTTTTTGTCTGTTTCAATATGTAACGGTGATATACGACGAGAAGACGCATTGAAAATCTTAGAACGACCCTACTATAATACCAATACTGTTGGCGACGAAATCGGTTATGTTTGCAAAAAACTGCAAATAACCGCTTCAGAGTTTGAACAGATCATGCGTGCGCCAATAAAAAGCTATAAGGATTATCCAAATAACCAAAGAATAATTTCTCTAGTTTATATGGCATACCACAATCTGGTCACAAAAAATTAACTAAAAAAGGAAATATTTTCGCAGGCTTAAATATTTTTTTTACACAATATATAGCCCAAATTTTTATAAATTTATACTATCGAAGCTCAATGGATTGATATTTATGATTTATTATTAGCACCATTTTATATTGCTATAGTTTTGTTTATAGCGTATTATTTTAAAAAAAGGAATAAATACCTTTATAAAAAAGATTATTACGATTATTTTATACCAGCTTTAGTTTGCAAACTAATAGGCGGAATTGGCGTGTGCATAATTTACAGCTTTTACTATACTGAGGGAGGAGATGTAAGTAATTATTTTTTATCGGCAAAAACCATGGTTAACATATTATATTCCGGTAAGTTCGAATTGTTTTTTGAGATGCTGAATTTTTATAATATTAATATCGGTCAGTTATCCTATGAGTATTTTAATTATGGCGGTTTGTATTTTAGTACCACAGACATGTATGCCTTATTTACAGTTGCTTTAACGGTACCGTTGTGTTTGTTAGGCTGTTCCACTTTTGTTCCTACCACTATTATCCTGTCAAGCTTAAGCTTTGTTGGTTTATGGAAATTGTATGAACTATTTGTATATCACTTTCCACACCTCAAAAAACAGTTTGCCATTGCTATTTTTTTTATGCCATCAGTTTTTTTTTGGGGATCTAGCATTCTAAAAGATACTTATACGTTAAGCTGCATTGGTTTTTTTACCTATGGAATATTTAAGTTTTTTATTTTAAAAAACAGAAAAGCGAAGTATTTAATTTTATTAATACTTTCCAGTTTAATTATTTTATTGATTAAGCCTTACATATTGTTTGCATTATTACCAGGCACAATTATTTGGTTAAATTTCGCCAAAGTTGAAAGAATCCAAAATAATTTGCTAAAAACATTAGTTATTCCGCTGGCAATGGTTTCTATAATTATAATTTTGACAATTTCATATAATATATTAGGCCAATACCTCGGAGAATACAGTTTGGATAATATTTTGAACAAAGCCGTAAAAACGCAGCAAGATTTAGTGAGAGGGCAATACGGAACAAATAGTTATGATA
This sequence comes from Bacteroidia bacterium, assembly GCA_016787785.1. Taxonomy (GTDB): domain Bacteria; phylum Bacteroidota; class Bacteroidia; order B-17B0; family Aurantibacillaceae; genus Aurantibacillus. The sequence goes on from JAEUTO010000005.1 coordinate 311,194, forward strand.
TTGGAGCTTATGAGCCAACTTTAGCAGGAATTTCATCAAAAATTCCGGCAGCTTTAAACATGGCTTTATTTAGACCATTTATTTGGGATGCCAGAAATCCGGTAATGGTTCTATCTGGTTTAGAAAATTTATTTATGCTTTTGTTTACTATTTATATTGTAATAAGAGTAAAAATAACCACCCTCATAAAATCACTTTTTAGTAATCCATTACTAATTTTTTCATTTTTGTTTGCCATTTTCTTTGCATTTTCTGTCGGACTAACTACCTCAAATTACGGTGCGTTAGTTCGGTTAAAAATACCATGCATGCCTTTTTATTTAATATCCCTGTTTATTTTATTTGATCTAAATAAAGTGCGATTTATGCGTAAATAGATTTATAAATTTTCTCGGCTATCGAAAACGAACGGTATTTTTTAGCTACTTCAACTATTTTCAATTTCAATTTTTCTTTGTTAAGTAAAAGCGATTCTATTTTAATGATCGCTTTTAAGTACTCTTCCTCATTAAGTGCATTTAATACATAACCAATATCATTTGTTTGTATAATATCAGAATCTTCAGAAATGTTTTTTGTAATAACTACCGGCAATCCCATAGCCCAGTATTCACCATTTTTAATGGGGGTGCAAAACTGTTTTGTAGGTACCGGTTTTACAGGACAGATGCCAAAGTCACTTAATGCCATGTATTTCGGAACGTCAGAATGCGGTACAAATTTTAATGTAATAATACTAGAATTTAAATTTGAATTAAGGCAATAGTGATCTATTTTTTCTTTGCTTTCATTTGTTAACAATACTACTTTAAACTTATCGCCCCAATGCGAATGGGCAACTGCAAAAAAATCAAAAACCTCTTTTTCTAAATATATGCCATTAAATTTTCCGGCGTAAATACAAATGATGTTATTCTCCGTTATGCCATCCAGTAATTTGAAATCTTTTTGGACTGATTCAAATTTTGAAAAATCAACGCATGCCGGTTTAACAAAGTAATTTTCTTTTTTAATATTATATTTTTTTTGCGAATAAGCGATCATGCCTTCGGCAGCACATATAACATGGGTGGCCAACTTTAACTGTAATTTCTCAAAGCGAAATAAAAATTTATACCGTAAGCTATTTTTTTTCCAGGTATTATTTTCTACCATCGCTTCGGCGTGTGGCTCAAAACTATCCAGAATTAACTTCGCTCCTGTTAGTTTGCATAAGATATAGCCGGCAACTCCCGCCGGGGTGCACAAGCAGTGTACATATTGGATTTTATTTTTTTTAATGAATCTTATTAAAAAAATAAAATTTTTAACCCATTCAAATAGTGATTTTAGGCCAAAAGGAAAATATGTTTTGCTAATATTATATATTACAGAAGTAATTTGATTTATTGGCCTGGTGGCGGCATCTAAAGTGAGCAAATATATTTTAGAATCTTTACCTACAATAGATTCAATAATTTTTAAATACGGCAGCGTGTATGTTTGAATTAACGCATCGTCAAATTTCCAATACGTTATAACAAGAATATGCGTGTCTTTTTTCAAATAATTCTTCTTAAAATTGCAAAAAAGCGTTTTGTGAGTAAAAAGGACTTAGATGCTTTTATACTTTTAAATAGATATGCGAGAGCTGTTCTTTTATTTTTGCCGGTTAAAGCTAAATGCAAGGAAATGTATGAGAAGCAACTGGCTTTAAATTTGTTTAGGTCTTTGCTGTAATAAGAAGTGATCGATGGATTAGATAAAACGGATTGCATAAATGTATCAAATCTTAGTATTAATTTATCTTTATTTGTAATAACTACACTTCTCTCTTCATGATTAATTATACTGGATGTGATTGTATTGCAGTAGTGAATAGGATATTTAACCGCTAACCTTAACCATAAATGCCAATCCTCTACTGTTGCCATGGCTCTGTTTTCTTCAAACTGATTTTCTAAAGCGATATCTTTCCTTATTACAACGCCATTGCAGCTTAAAAAGTTTCCAAAGATCAAGTCTTTGTTTGCGGTGGTTTTATATATCGGACCTTCTCCATACTTTTTCAATTCTTGATTTTTCAGATCATATCTTAAATGAAAAACTTCCGGATATTTATTGTTAAGAATAAATTCATTCGCAACTGAAAGGTGATTTTGGTACAAAGTATCATCCGAATCCATATACATAACATATTCACCTGATGAAGCTTTTAATCCGTTATTTCTGGCTACACCTCTTTCGCTATTTACTTGATGAATATATTTAATTTTTTTAGTTGAATTATCTTGGATGATACCGCTTACAATTTCTTTTGTGTTATCAGAACTTCCATCATCAACAACAATTAATTCATAATTAGCATAATCTTGTATTAGAATCGATTCAATAGTATTCTTAATGAAATTAGCCCTATTAAAAGTTGGTATGATTATGGAAAAAAGTATTGGCATTTAAGACATGGTTGTTAAATGTACGTCAAAAAAGTCCTCTTTTGTGCAAAATTCATTTTTTTCAATTACAGAACCGTTTAGCTTAATACAATAATTATGATTGATTAAAAATTCATATATATCTTCTATATTATGTCCATTATTTTTTATTAATGGAGGGTGTAACGCCAATATTATTTTTGGTTTGAAGGATGAAATTATATTTTTAGCCCCTAACAACACGTCATACTCACTACCTTCTGCGTCGATCTTTATTAGATCAATTTGTTTTATATTATTTTCTTTCGCAAATATATCTAACGAGGTAACCTGTATCTGGATAGGCTTTCTTTCTCTATGATTTTTAGAAACCAGACTATTCGAATTGCTGCCATCTTCCACAGACAAATAAAAATCAATTATTTTATTTTCCTTAGCAACTGCTTTATTAATTGGGATAACAACGTCTGACGCGTTATTTAATTTTATAACTTTTTTTAAAATTTCAAAAGTTTTAGGAGTTGGTTCAAAGGAATACACTTTACCCTTTTTTTGGAGCAGTTGGGCGCAGATTATTGACATTAAGCCTAAATGGGCCCCAATATCAAATACTACCATGTTGGGCATGCAATTTTCTTTGATGAACAACATGTTTTCTTTTTCGTAATCATTTTCAAAGTAGCGAAACCATTTTGCGGGAAACTTTACTTTAAAGCCATTCACGTAACAAGGTAAACCCTTGCCTAAAATCAAGAAATCAATTATAGAGTAGATTATGTTTTTAAACATAGTATTATTAATTATTTAGTAGTTCATTATACACTTGCATGTGTTTATTATATTTAACGTTGGTAGTATATTGATCTAAGGCATCTTTATAAGCTTGCTCTCCAAAGGCGATGGCCTTATCGTAGTTCGTGTATAGATAGATGATACCCTGTGCAACCTCTTTTGAATTACAGTAATCTACCACATAAGCATTTTTTAAATGTTTGGCAGATTGATATGAGTAGCCTGAAAGAGTTAGTAGTTGAGGCGTTTTTGCCGCCATGCCCTCAATTATGGATATCCCACAGTTTTCAACATATTTATTAATTGGAATATGTATTTGAACTTTAATAACTTTTAAAAACGCTATGGTATCATTAACAAAGCCAATAAATTTTACGTTATTCTCTAGTTTATAGTCCGAAATAAGATCTAATAATTTTTGATGGTCGAAACCTACTGAACCGCATATTAATAATTTAATGTTTGGATATAATTTAACTACCTCCGCCATCGCTTCCACAGCGTATTGATGCCCTTTCCAAAACTCTGTTCTTGCAATCATACCCATGGTAAAATCTTCAGGTTTTATATTAAGCTCGGTTTTTATCTTATTAATTCGCTCGCTTGTTACCGATTCGTATTCAATAAATTTTAAGGAATGGTTGATCTGAACAAGATTAGAAGGTTTTATTTTCCAGGTGTTTAATAAAAAATCATTTGCAGTATCTGCCACGGAAATCACCTTTTTGGCCGACAAAAAGGTAAACCGATCGATAATTTTTTGCTTACGCGAATTGTAGTCAAAAGCCCAGCTGGCATTTTCGCAAGTTGTTACTCTTGCTTTAATTCCAAGCGATAATGCGGCTAATTGGCCAATTAAATTTCCATAGGGCAAAGTGGTGTGTATTATATTTATTTTATTTTCCTTTAAAATTTTTCTTAATGAAAATAGTAAGGTGAAAAGCGAGAGGCGGTTCTTATAATTTAATAAATAACTCTTTATTCCCAATTTTATTAATTCTGTGTGTAACAATGGCACTTCATTTTCTAAAGTGTTAATTATAACATGGATGTTATAGATGTTTTGTTTAAATAATTCTTCTTCAAACCATTCAAATTGTAGCGAGGTGTGGATATGAGATGAAACAAAAGCAACTCTTGGGATTAACTCAATTTTTTTAGTTGAATTGATAGAATCATAATGAGATAAATTGTTATCTATGCTAAACCTTTCTAAAACCTTTTTGTGCAAATTTTGACCCATTGCTTTTAAAATATCGGGTTTCGAAACATGGGCTATGGCAATTTTTCGGGCCTCTAAGACAAAATTCTCTTTATTTACAAAAAAAACATCTTCATTAGTTAAGTAAGATTCTGCATCGCCAACGTTTTTACAGATAATTGAAGTTATTTTAGCAAGGCCGGCTTCTTTTAGAACTACCGAGCTTGATTCAGTAATTGATGGGATAAGCAGAATGTCCGAAGCGGCAAAGTAATCTAAGACATTGTCTACATAACCATGTAGTGAAATTTCATTTTCAAGATTATTTTTCGAAATCCAGTTTTTTATTTCTTGTTCTAATGGGCCCGATCCCAATATAATTAATTTAACTTGTAAGCCGTCTTCTTTTAGTTTCTTGATCAGTTCCAGCGCTGTAAATGGTTTTTTGTTATCAATAAAACGGGAGGCCATTATGAATTTCAAAACACTACCACCAGTATTGCCATTGATCAAATTAACCTTTTCAAAATTGATCGGATCGTATAGCGCAAAATTATAAGAAAGATTAATGACTTTTATTTTTGAAGGATTAACATGTTCAACGGTAACCATAAAGTCTTTACATTGCTGCGATACAACAATTATCATTTTACTTAACTTATTTACCAATTTGATCTGAGATAGATATTTTTTTGAGTTAAGCAAATGAGGCTCCTCCGTTACGTGTCTGCAGCTAATAACTTTTGCCTTAATGAAGTATTGGGCTAAAACAGCTATCATACTCGCGTTTTCTAAATGTGCATAGATGATGTCTATTTTGTTTTTTCGGCAAAAGTTTATTAAATAAATAAAATGCTTTAGTATAAATAAATATTTATACTTCTTATTTGCGACATAGGCATACGATTTAACTCCTAACGAACTGCATTTCTCATGATAGATACCTTTTTCCGATTGCGTTAATAACAAAACTTCATGTTTTTGCTTTAAAAAAGCTTGCATCAAAGTTTCAGTATCTCTTGAGCGTAAATTAAAAGGTGTATAGAATAAAATTTTCATGAATACATATTATAAAAATGAAAATTCTATTTTAGAATTAATTTTTAAGAGTGCCATAGTGCTATCTTTAACTAACTCAGTGTAGCTAAAATTAGCTATCGGCTGAGCTATTTTTTTGGATCCTAGTAAATTTTGTACGTTTGTTTTAATTATATGTTTTAACTCTATTGAATAGTTTAGGTTTGATATATTTTTATATAAGTATTTAAGAATTTTCTTCTCTTGTTTAATGGCGTCAAAAAATTTACTGGAATTGCTGTCAATACCCACTATGTTTGCAAAACTGTAAGCGTTACAAAAAACAATGTTTGCATTTAATGAAGAAACGCGGGCCGAATATTCAAGATCAATTATTTTAAATTGTGTACTCAATAGTCCGAGTTTAGAAATAGACGATCTGCGGATGAGATAACTTAATCCACAAAACAAAAATGGTTTTTTACTTATTTTCCATTCTAAAAAGCCATCTCTATAAACTGTTGGGATAAAATCATTTGTTTTATTCATAGCACTACAACCAATGCCATCTGAACCGCAAATATCAATTTCTTTATTAATTAACAGATGGTTTTTGCAAAAGTCAATAACTTTGAAATCGAATATATCATCATCTGTTATTATTTTTAGTAATTCACCTTTGGCCATCAATATTGCCTTATTTGTTCCATGCGCTTCTCCAAAATCTTTTTCTGAAATAAATTGATGAATTTTTTTTTGGTCAAATAGTTCCTTTAAGTATTCCACCGTTCCGTCTGAACTTCCACCATCAACTACAACAATTTCTTCGTCTTGTTTGCATGCTTCTATTAAATAGGGTAACGTAACTTTTAAATACGTTAACTTATTGTAAGTGGTCATTATATAAGAAAGAGTGATTTTCATTTACTGGTATCCTAATTCTTTAGCAAAAAGTAGCATCTTATCTTTCCGTCTTTTTTTAATTGGCTTCGCAGGATTTCCCACATAAATGGTCCACGGTTCGGTATCTTTAGTAACTAAGGAATTTGCTCCGATAACACAACCTTCGGCTAAAGTAACACCCGGCATTATTACCACGTTAGTTCCAACTCCTACAAATTTTTCAATCTTTACGGTAGAAAAGTTAACTGTATCTCTATATTGTTCCGGTACGGTTACACTTGTTAATCCTTCGCCTAAAAAGGCATCGCTTCCGGCAATTATTCGTGTGCCCGCCGCTACTGTAGCAAAATTTTCAATTTTCAATTTACTTTTAGCTCCGCCAATTACAGTTATGTATGGTGACAAATGAATATAATCGCCAATTTCAGCCTGAGTTGTGATGTAAACGCCATGATCGATAGCAACATGGTTACCTATTGAAACTAAATGGGGCCGGGTAAAAATTGCAGTGGGAGAAATAAATACGTCCTCGCCGATTGATCTAAAATTTAATGGATCGCTTGTGCTCATTAATAAGGATATTTTTTTTTATAAAAATTAATGGTATTTAATATGCCGGTATCAAAATCCTGGAAAGTAAAATTTGGAAAAACTTTAGAAAATTTCCTATCATCCATAACTTTTTTTGCTGCACCGTCTGGCATGGTATTATCCCAGGTAATCGTAAATTTATTATTGTATTTTTGATTTATTATCTCAACAAGTTCTTTCACGCTTAATCCAAAATTTTGAGCAATGTTAATAGGTTCAGAAAAACCTATTGTTTTTGAATTTGTAATAATATCCAGAACAATTTTTGCAAAGTCTTCTGCGTACAACCATTCTCTGATCGCAACACCTGTTCCCCATATTTCAATTTCCTTTTTACTTTCATTTTCAGCTTTCACAAATTTCGAGATCAATGCATTTAGCGCATGGGCTTTGTTTGGGTCTGTAGAGTCAAAAGGACCATACATATTTGGAACTAATAGATTGATAGATCTAATGTGGTGCTGCCAAGAAAAACTATCGGCAATATTTAACAATAAACGTCTTGTAGAGCCATAAGCCATTACTGAACGGTGTAGGGGGCCATTCCATAACTCTTCTTCAGTGAATACATTTGAAGTAGAAGGATACGAACAATTTGCAATTGGATTAATAATAATAGGCTTTTTTTGCAGGGTTGAAACTGCCTCATATAAATTCAACAACATTCTGGAGTTATCTTTTATTACATCTGCGGCATGATTTGAAACATAATTTAAACTCCCAACATGTGCTGCGCAATTTATAATATAGTCAAAATTAGTGTCAGCAAAAAAGTCCAATAAAGATTTGTATGATAATAGATCTAACCCTAAGGATTTTGATGATTTAACAATGGAGATATTATTTTCGTCAAATACTTTAGTAATATTTTGACCGACAAATCCAGTAGAACCTAATACCAATATTGCCATTTATTAAAATCTATTATTAGCTTACAATATAAAGATTTTTTACTATTTATCTTAATTATTTGGGTAAATTTTTTGAAAATCTAGTTTTAAATTTTAAAAAATAGGATTCAAAATACAAATAAGACAATTTGCTTAAAATAATAGTAAATGATAATGAAATCAATATTCTTAACAGGTACTGAAAGAACTGGTTGTCTGTAAAAAATACACTTTTTGTACAATAATAGGCTATTGGAAACATTAACATGTGATATGAATAAAGCCCGTAGGAAATTTTGCCGAATTTGCTAAACAACGATAAATTGCCAAATTTATAATACGAATTTTTACCAAAATTTTGTTCTACAATTATAAACGCAAATAAAAAAGAGAAGATGATGGCTTCAAACGGGTAATATATCGAAAAGAATTGGTTGCCAAATACATGCGAAAAGCCATGCAGGGGAACAAAAAGAATTAAGGCCGAGTAGATGAAAAAAATCTGTTTTTTTGAAATGTTAGATATCCAATCAATGAATTTTTGGTTATATAAACATATATATGCTGTAAAACCTCCAATAGCCAGATCTGACATTACAGAAAAACTGGATAGATAGGACTTTATATCAGAATTAAAGTAGCGATAGACAAACGAAGTTAAAATTAAAAATATACAAAGGTTTCTAATTTTTTTTGGCGATAAGAAATAAAAAAATATTGGCCAAACCAGGTAAAATTGCTCTTCGATGGATACCGACCACAAAACTGATAAAATGAAGTTGGTTGGGCCATTTATAATAAGATCAAAATTTCCTAAAAAAAATACATAATAAAATAATTGGTTTATACGGGAAGTTAGGTGAAAAAAGGGTTGCGAAAAGCTCGAAAAATTAAAAAACGCAGCGGCTGAAAAACCAATTAAAACCACAATAAAATAAACCGGCCAAATTCTTAAAATACGCCTCATATAAAATGCTTTGATGTCCAGCTTTCCGGTTTTTTCTTTTTCAATAAATAAAAGCCACGAAATTAAAAACCCGCTAAGGACGAAGAAAAAATTTACCCCTAAATTGCCATTGATAAAAAAGTGTTTATGAAGTAATTCCAAATATTTATTTGGAAAAGAGTAGGAAAAGTATGAAATGCAATGTGATAAAAAAACTGCTAAGAATGCAAAAAAACGTAAAGCATCTAAATTTAAAAAATTTGGTTTTTCAAATGATCTGGTCATCACCATCCTGTTTTTATCGTTTCGATAACATAATTTGCATCTTCAAGGCTTATATCATCGTGAATTGGTATGTGAATTTGAGACAGATCAAATTTCTCCTGATTTACCAGATCACCCGTAATGCCGCCAAAAACACTGTTTCTATCAATGCGTTGATGGATCACCGATGCAGTAATGTTTTGCGATTTTAGTTTTCTAATAAAATCCAATCTGTTTTCTACATGAAAACCATATAACCAATTTGCGCTTTCTCTGTCGTCTTGGTAAGTAAAAAGGTTTATTCCATTAATTTTTTCGAGTCCCTTATTATATACAGCTACTATTTGCTTTCTGTGATTCAATCTTTCTTTAAATCCTATCAAATTTGCAAGGCCTAATGATGCCGCAAAATCATTCAAATGATATTTGTAGCCCAAGGTTTTTATATTATAGTTTCTTTCTCCTAATTCGGTTTGAGCCGCTGTTTCTCTGTTTATGCCAAACCATCTTTTTGAAAAGGCTTCTTTAAATTTATCTTTGTTATTGAAGGCAATAGCTCCACCATCTCCAGTGGTAACATGCTTAATTGCCTGAAATGAAAAACACGTATAATCGCTTATACTACCAATTTTTTTTGTTTTATAGTGAGCCCCTAAGGCATGCGCAGCATCTTCGATCACAACCAAATTATTTTCTTTAGCTATTAATAAGATCTCATTCATATCGCAGGGATAACCTCCCCAGTGCACGCATATTATGGCTTTAGTTTTTGGGGTGATTTTTTGTTTGATAGAGGCACAGGAAATATTTCCGTCTTCATAATTTATATCGGCAAAAACCGGAATTGCCTTTTGCTGAAGGATAACTAATCCTGTTGCTACAAAGGTTTGTGCGGGTAATATCACTTCATCGCCCTCATTTATACCTGCAAGATCAAGAGCCAAATGAAGAGCGGTTGTTCCGGAATTAACTGCCAGTGGATTTTGAATTCCTAAATAGGAAGATAGTTTATTCTCAAACTCCTGAACTACTTTACCCTCGCTTAAAAAAGTTGATTGTAATACTTCATTTACTTTCTGCGTAGCAGTAGGGTGAATAAATGTATTGTAAATTGAGATCTGTTTCATTTTATAATTGCTTTGAGGTTGATTTTTTTAACCATTTCATTTCAAAAACTTTTATTCTTTAAACTTAAAAATTTAACTTCTATAAAATGATATGAAAAAAGACTTATACAAATGGTGCAAATAATAACGGTAAATGTTTTGATTAAATAGGATAACAAACCTAAGTCGTTAAAGGGAAGTAAGGAAGCAATGTAGAACGCAATTGGAAAAGTAAGCATATGATAAGCATAGATACCGTATGATATTTTTCCAAGCCTGTTAAATAGGTTGATTTTACCAAATTTATAAAAGGAATTATCCGAAAAATTTTGCTCTAGAATAACAAGGCTGAATAAGATGGCGAATAAGATGGATTCAAAGGGCGAATAAAGAAGGAATATTTTTTCACCAAATATGTGCGAAAAACCATGTAAAAAAGTGTAACAGATAAGAACAATATAAATGGCGTAAATAGACTTTTTGCTTAGGTTTTTTATAGAAGAAAAAAATGCTTGATGGTACATGGCATAATAACAAATTAAACCTCCAAAGGCCAGATCTGACATCACAAACGGTGTAGATACATAAGTTGAGACCCTTTGCATATCATAAATTTTATAAATAAAGGAAATAATTACAATAAGGAAACAGCAATAAAGGAATTGCTTTTTATTTACAAATAGAAATAAGATAGGCCAAAAGAAATAGAACTGCTCTTCAACAGAAACTGACCATAATTGAGATATTAGAAAATTGGAGTTTCCGGGAGCGTAATTTGCCAAAAAAGTAACGTACCATTTTACTTGAGTTAAGTCGGATCGGTAATTAAAATTTTGATTTGTTATAAAGGGAAAATCGCAAGTGCTACCAATATAAAAGCCAATAATAACAACAATAAAGTACACCGGCCAAATTCTTAAGACCCTTCGTTTATAGAAATTTATAAGATCAACGGTATTCCTTTTTTCTTTTTCCATAAGCAAAAGCCATGAAATTAGGAAGCCGCTTAGCACAAAGAAAAAATTCACCCCAAGGCTTCCGTTTTTAAAAAAATGCAAATGAAGAATTTGTAAGACCTTATTCGAAAAAACATAATTAAAATTAATTTGGCAGTGCGAAATAACCACAGTTAAAGCCGCTAAAAACCTTAATGAATCTAGGTTTTCAAAATAAGTTTTTGTATGCAGAGGGTTTTTTTTCATTTTTTATCTGCGCCAAATTTTTTTACTTTCAGGATAGTTGACTGTTTTGAGGCTTTGCGGATCGAATTAAAATTTACATATTTAATTCCTTATATCTTTGGGCTAAATCTTTTTTAATACAAATAAAATTTGTCAAAATAAACATTTCGTAATCTGTGCTATAAGCTTCTATTTCAATAATACCATCCTTAAGTAAACGGTAAATAGCGTATTTTTCATTTAAAAAGGCGTGGAAATCCATGAAGGAAGTTTTAGAAAAAATATTTCCAGATCCATATTCAAACTGAATAAAATCAATGTTCCCATTTTCAATCGTTTTTTTAGCTCCCTGTAAAACGGCCAATTCATGACCTTCAACATCAATTTTTAAAAAATTGATTTTTGGCAAAGAATTCTCAACGCAAAAATCATCAATGGTAATAAATTGACATTTTTCTGTTTTATCGTGTGGAATATCACTAAAGGCATACGTGCGATCGTATACGCCACCTATTTCGCTATATTCATCACTTGTGTGAATTAACAATTCTTCTTTTTTATCGCTTAATCCTTTATTGACAAGCGTAAGGCGTTCGTTCTTAATCAATGCCAACTGTTTAAAAGGAGTTGAAAATGGTTCAAAAGAATAGATATGAAAATTTTCTTTAAATGATTGAAGAAGTGCTTTAGCGTAATTACCAATATTTGCACCTACATCAAAAATTATTATTTTGTTTTTGTTTGACGCATAAAACCGGGCTACTGTGGTCATAAAATACTTTTCACCACTCGTATCAATATCCGTAGATTTATAATTTAAGCCTTGTATACCTAAATTCTTCATTATTAAAAAAAATCGGTGGTACCTTTTTTTTCCGAATTTATTTTTTAGAAAGAGATAAATTAGCTTTTTTAGCATTTTAATTAGATTAGGGAAATTTACATAAATAAATTCTAATAATAGTTTCGCCTTAAATATTTATACTCTGGCTTTTAATCAACTTTGATTTAATAATATCAAGGCATTTTTTAATAATAGTAGGGCTAAAATCATAAAACGATTGATAAAGATATTGTCCATATGACTCGGGCTTGCGGTAGTTAAGGTCGAGCACCACACCTTCTCGTTTGCAAATATTTAATATGCCCCTGCGCCATTTACCCCTTAAAACAGCTGTTAAATAGTAGTACTTAATTGGGTAAGTATGGTTTTTAAAGCGTCCTTTATTTTGTTGGTTGATACTTAAAAAAAGCATCAAACCGGATCTTGAAGGAGAATTACTTTCAAATTCCCATTGATTTTCACTAAAAACAAGTAATTTCTTAAGCGATTCTTTCCGCCAAATTGCTGCCTGCAGAGAGGTTCTATAGCTAGCATTTTTTGAAATTAATCCAATGTCGTTTTCACTTTTAAACACAGAGTCGGGCCCTATTATTGGAAATAGCCTTAGATAATCTGCCTTATATTGAACAAATTTCGAGCACAGGTTTGTTAATGCAATAGTATTTACATTGTCAAGAATAAAATAATCATCCTGCAAATAAATTATATAGTCATGCGGCAACTTATCTAAAACAATTGCTGTTTCTTCAGACCAGGTGCTAACACAATTAGAATTAATTACTTTTACATTTTTATGCGTAAATGATTTTGAATTGGTTGCTAAATAAACAGGATAGGGGCAATCTTTCCAATATTTATCGAAAAAATAAAAGAAATGACTCCATAGATCATGATATTTATCGCATGACATTACGAGTACACAAAAATTATTATTTACTGAAGATTCAATCATTATAATTTCTTAAACCAAAAGCAGCCGCATCCATATTTTTGCGAGTCCAATAGTTCTTTAGATGGGTTATCAATTAATCCGCCCTGAGAAAACTGTTCGCCAATAAGGGTAAATGTTTCAAGTTTTAATTCTTTAAAGTACGCTAAAATTTGTTCTTTAGAATAGATCCTATGGGCATTAAATTGTATGGTTGGTTCGCCCACTGGCACAACAAAAAATAAATTTCCACCCGGTGCTAAAACTCGTATCAATTCTGAGATCGCCTTTAGATCGCCATTAACATCTATAGCGTCGCCGTATCTGCCAAGACCAATGTGCTCTACGGTGTGCATGCAGGATAACGAATTAATAGAGTTACTTGCAAAGTGTAAGTTGGTTAAGTTAGCAGATGCGCACTTTAAGTTACTTAATTGCAGATCGGCCGGTCTAAAATCATAAAACTCAATATTAATAAATGCCGAACATATTCCCGATAGGTATAAGGAAGAGGAAATATCTATGTGTTTGGTTGGTTTGGTTTCTGCCAACCTTCTTGCTGCCCAGGCTGTGTGATAAATGTAATGTCTGTCAAATTCAGTCATCACGGTTTTTTCAAATGTAATGGCGCTTTGGTAACTCCAGTTTAGTTTAAACCGCTCGCCCCCTTTAAGCGATTTGAATTTTGAGTAGTGTTTGAAAAAAACAAAAACGGTATAAAATGAACCAAAGAAAGAACGAATTTTTAATGCGAAATCATACAATGAAATAGCGCCGGGCATTTTTTTAATAGTATTTTTAAAACTCATGATGGTTTATATATGAGAATTTTAATAATTATTAATTACTTAGCTAACATTTTTTTTGTAAGCACCATCAGTTTTTCAATATCTACATGTATATTAAATGTTTGATCGTTTTCGGTAGCATTTGATCTACATTGCATATAAAAATAGTTTATACTAAATGACGAAGCCAATGAATAGTAATAATTATTTTTCGTATCACCTTCATTTCTTAATTCTAATATATTAGAATCAGGTTTCATAAACATTAAGTTTGTTAAGTTCGCACCATGCAGTCCGATTAAATTTTTACAATTGTAGGTTAATTTAATTTGATCCTCTAAACTATAGTCCTCAAAATATATTATTTTAAATCCCAGTGAGGTAAGCGCATTAATAACTTCTTTTTCATTGGTAATAAATCTTCCTTTGGCTTTAGAGCGGCTAACATATAAATTAGGAGCATACAAGTTAGCGTCGTGCAGCGGCTTATAAAACGCCAAAAATTTATCTCTAATTTTTAGCATGATAAAAGGATTATTATCACCTGAATAGCTTGCTTTGTCAGGAACAATAGCTTCTGAGCAAGAAACGTATTGGTTATCTGAAAAACGGACCAATTTTATATTGTCAAATATTTTCAAGCTATCGGTAATGTAATGGTATTTGTGGTTGTCAGGTAAAACCAAAGTATAGTCAACCAAATATTTTTCTGCGATTAATATTTTTGGCAAAAAATCACACATCCAATGAAAGTAACCCATGGACCAATAATCAAAACAAATAATATATTTTTTGCTCTTATCTAAGATCAATTCTTTTCTTGAAAAATAGTTTCGAATTAAATAGAAGAGATTGAATTCTTTTTTATGGGCCGGCCAAATTAAAAATTGATCAAAAACATGAAGTCTTTTAAATAGTACGCCGTGTGGTGTAACCTTTATGTTATTGGCGAAATTTATAAATACATCGGGCAACTCTTTTTTTATATCTTTTTCAAATAAATACAGATCTGCGTCTGCGAGATTGCTCGGTAAATTATTTTTTACCAGGGTTTTTGAAATTTGTTTTTCTGATCTATAAATGGCCATTTGTTATGCAATGGTATTTTTCTTCGTGGTATTCCATTCTAAAGCCGGCAGAAGAACGTAATTTTCAAATGTTGATGTAAAATTTCCCCGCGCAATGCTTCTCCTATCCATTGGATCTTTAATGCTAATATTCAAAATATTTATTTTCATATCATAAACGTTATGGTTAACGCCATTATACAATAGTATCCTAAAATAATATTCGCCTGCATTTAATAAATTAGCAGGAATTTTCGCGCGTGTGGTGTAATTTCCTTTTGCTTTATTTTGCTCGCCGGTTAGATCTGAATTTACGTTTGCAGCCCACATTACCTGTACGCCATTATGCTTGGCCATTTCAAAACTTACCGTTGTGTTTTTTCCGGTAATATTTAGCCAGTTAATTTCGATATACATATCCTCGCATGTTTCAAGAATATTGGTGATCTCATATTTTGAGTTTAAAATTTTACCCTCAATAATAATAGCATCTTTATCAGTTGTTGGCGTTTCAAATTTTTCATAACCAGCGCTATCCAATTCATTGCCAAAAAAATAGGTTTGCACTGCCGACTGAACTGAAGTAATGCCATCGGTTTGCCCGGCTTTCATATGCAAACCCTTATTCGATAGTGATTGGATGGCATTCATGCTATGAGAAACAAGAATAATGGTTCTTCCACTTTTACTCACATCTCCCATTTTGCCCATACATTTTTTTTGGAACTCGGCATCGCCAACAGCCAACACTTCATCGATAATTAAGATCTCATTTTCTAAAAAAGCTGCAACAGCAAATGCCAAACGCAACTGCATACCGCTGCTGTAATGTTTTAAAGGCGTATCAATAAATTTTTCTACTCCAGAAAAATCTACAATAGCGTCAAAGTTCTTTAATATTTCTGCCTTGCGCATTCCTAAAATAGATCCGTTCATGAAAATATTTTCCCTGCCACTTAATTCCGGGTGAAAACCTGTACCAACTTCAAGTAAACTCGCAATTCTTCCTCTGCAAATGATCTTTCCTTTTGTTGGAGGGGTTATCTTTGAAAGCACTTTTAACAGGGTTGATTTGCCTGCGCCATTTTTACCAACGATGCCAATCGTATCGCCGGGCATAACATCAAAACTTACATCTTTAAGTGCCCAAAACTCTTCAGTTTTTGAACCTGGCTTTAAAAATGAGAATAAATTCTCTCTTAAGCTCAAATAGGGCTTTGTATTACTTTGGATCTGGAATTTTTTACTAATTTCCTTTATTTCGAGAATGGGCTTCAATCTCGTAAATATAAAAAAAGGGAGCCATATTGCAAAGTTATTTAGGGGCTAAATTGCCCGTTTGCCGGAGGTAAACAGCTAATTTTCAGTCTTTTTGTTTACTAACGAAATCTTTTAGCTCACTTATTGTTTCATTGTAGGAAAATACATCGGCGATCAATAGAAAATTATCTTTCTCAGCGCATCTAAAATACAGCATTTTGGCGGCATCTAATTTTTCGCGATCGTGAATAAAAGTGTTTAAAATAGTTGTTATTTGGTCTTTTGAGTAACAATAGCTCTCGTACGACTTTTTAAATGCTTCGTAGCGTTGCGTATCGTTTGTATAAACGCTTAATTGATCCTGGAAGTTTTTTACTTCTTCAATGGCAGAAGTAGTTTTACAATTTTTTGCGGCTAAAACTTTTGTATCAACGGCTGTTTTAAAAAAGGTATTTAATTCAGCAATAGAGGATTCGAATCGAAACGATTTTTCCAGATCTTTTTTATTATTCATATCGGCTAAATTAAAATAGGCTATTTTAATTAACTTCAATTTATCCAATTCAAATTCTATGTATTTTAAAATAAAATTTAATTGCGCCGTGGTTAAACAATTATTTCTGCAAACATTTTCTGCGATAATAAATTTATCATCTGCAACCTGAGCTTTTAGCATCAATAAATTAGTGTAATTAATGTAATCTTCCGGCATCCCGGCAACACAATTACCATCTTTTGGAATGTTATTGTAATAAAGGGGTTTGCTATCTTTTAGCTCACAAAAATGACCTAAACGTGTGTTCTTGTATTTGGAGGTTGTATCAATTATAGGTTTTTCGGGCACTAAGGGTTGCGGCAATTTAACCACATCGTAATAGCCATTATAGCTTAACTTAATTTTATCCTGCTCGCGAGTTAATCTGTAATTAAATTCTTTATTTTTTGTTGGTTTGCCTTTTTCAAAAAGCAGTAAGGTGGTTTCAAATTTTGTTTTATTATCAAATACAATTTTTAATCTTAATGTGTCATCGTAAATACCTTGTACCAGAACATTTGTTTGCGGAATCTTATTTTGCAGCGTGTCAAAAATACTAACGGTAAATAATTCGCCATTGCCTGAAAATACCCTTACATTATTTTGTGCCGGCACAAAATTGAGCGTAAATAAAAATAAAAGTGAAATATATATTTTCATTTTTTAAAAATAACATTTAATTGTTTCATACAAGGTCATTGTTCTTAAAATGATCAAAAACAAGTTTGGCCTTTGACTTGCCAATTAAATTTTCTAATTCTTCAAGGCTCGCCTCTTTAATGTTTTTTACGCTCTTTAGCCCTATTAATAAGGTCTCGGCGGTTTTGTTGCTAATACCTTTTATTTCATTCAATTCTGTTTTAAAAGTTTCGCGGCTACGCTTATTACGGTGATGTGTAATGCCAAACCTATGCGCTTCATCTCTTATTTGTTGAATTATTTTTAATGTTTCGCTACGTTTATCCAAATACAAAGGTAAAGGATCTCCAGGGAAATAAATTTCCTCAAGGCGCTTAGCTATTCCAATAATGGCTACTTTACCAATTAGATCTAATTTTTTGAGACTTTCGTACGCAGCACCTAATTGACCTTTGCCGCCATCAATAACAATTAGTTGTGGCATGGGTAAATTCTCCTCTAATACTCTTGAGTACCGGCGGGTAATAATTTCTTCCATAGTTGCAAAATCATTTGCGCCAACAACAGTTTTTACATTAAAGTGTCTGTATTCTTTTTTTGCAGGTTTGCCGTCTATAAAAACTGGCATGGCGCTAACTGCATACTCGCCTTGTATGTTACTGTTGTCAAAACCTTCAATACGCCTGGGCTGCTCTTTCATGCGAAGATCCTTCATCATTTGGTTCATGATCCTGTCTACGTGTCTTTCAGGGTCGGTTAATGCGATCTGGTTTTCTCTTTCTTGTTTATAGGCAATCGCATTTCTTAAACAAAGATCGAGCAACTGTTTTTTGTCGCCAATTTTTGGGATGATGTATTCACAATCCGGCAATTTTATTTCAGGAATGAAAGGCACCAGGATCTCTTTACTTGAACTATTAAATCTATTCCTGAATTCGATGATCGCAAAAAGTAAAAGCTCTTCATCATTTTCATCGATTTTCTTTTTTAACTCTATAGTTTGAGCGTGGATAATAGCGCCATTTATTATTTTAAAATAATGTACATAGGCACTTTTTTCATCGCTCACAATATTTATCACATCTGTATTTGTGATTGATGGATGAACGATCGTTGATTTGCTCTGGTAGTTGCTAAGAATTTCTATCTTATTCTTCAAGATCTCTGCATTCTCAAAATCATATTTGTCAGCGGCCTTTTGCATTTTATCTTTCAGATCGCGCAATGCAAAATTAATATCGCCTTTAATAATTTGGCGTATTTCTTTTACGTTCTGATCGTATTCTGCTTCGTCCTGTTTATTTACACATGGTGCCTTGCATTTACCAATATGAAATTCAAGGCAGGGTCGAAATTTTCCTTTATCAATATTTTCTTTGCTTAGGTCGTAACTACAGGTGCGCAGAGGATACGTTTGTCGTATAAGATCTAATAGCGTATGCATCAATTTTACAGAAGCGTATGGGCCAAAATATTCACTACCATCTTTTACTTGTCGTCGTGTATAGAATAATCTCGGAAAACGCTCTTTTTTTAAAATGATCCAGGGATATGTTTTATCATCGCGTAAATTAATATTATACTTTGGCTTAAGATTTTTTATCAGATTATTTTCAAGCAATAATGCGTCGAGTTCAGAGTTTACTTTAATAGTTTTTATATCGTGGATCTTTTTCACCATCAATCGCAAGCGACTACTATCGTGTTCTTTTGCAAAATAAGACGAAACCCTCTTTTTTAAATTCTTTGCTTTGCCCACGTATAATAACGATTCATCTTCATCAAAATATTGATAAACTCCCGGAAGATCTGGTAGGGATTTAATTTGCGATCGTATATGTTCAGGAAAATCTTCTAACACAATTCAAAGGTATAAAATTAGAAGTTATAATTGTTGACCTTGTTACTCTATATTGTAAAACGCCTTTTTCAATTTTTAGCTAAAAAGTGTGTTGCGTTATTTGTCTTAAAAGGTGAGAGAAAATAAATGAAAATGTTAAGGTGGTTATTAAGTTTTAAGATGCGTGATCACTAAGATTAAATGTTGGAAAAACTCAACAAAAAAGCCCCGAAAAAATTCGGGGCTCAAATGTGCGGGTGAAGGGACTCGAACCCCCACGCCTTTCAGCGCCAGATCCTAAGTCTGGTGCGGCTGCCATTACGCCACACCCGCAGTTTAGGAAACCCAAAGATAGGGCTTTTTTTAAAACCTCACAAAAATTCGGTTAGTTTTTTTGGATAACAATTTTCTCAACGAAATTGCCGCTTTCAGAGCTAATTTGAAGGAAATAAATACCATTGGTGAGCATAGAAAGATCCAACATGCTGGTATTTCCTACCCGCACAAGGCTTTGGGCCAGCACAGGTCTGCCCACAAGGTCTATCACGTTAATTTGATAGGTATTTATGTTTTTTGAGCTATTTAAATACATAATTCCGTTTGAAGGGTTGGGATAAACAGACAGATCGACTTTTGAAGTGTTTTCTTTTAAGCCCAAAGTTTCATTATTTGTTGTGATCTTTTCTTTTACAACATTTAAAATATTACGGGCATTTTGGTTTGCGCTGTATTCTGCTAAAAAACCAACAATGTATAAATTATCCGAGTTAAATTTATTGATGCCATTGGTGGGTGTAGGAACAGTTAAGGTATAAGTTTGCTGGTACGACTGGTTTTGTGTGCCCCCTGTTGTGGGGATCAGTCCGGGGTTTCCGAAAGACCCATCAAAAGAATGAACCAAAGTATTTTGATGAGGAAATTGAATTCCGTTTAAAACATTGGTAGAATACGTAAACGAATAATAACCCATTTGATAAAACGGTGACCATGGCACATTATAATAATTGTTTAACTGATTGTAACCATTTACCAGCGTATCTCCCCAAGGGCCGTGCACCTGGTTTTCTATCAAATAAGCATTTAATCGAAGATCGCCTTTTACATCGCCAACAAAATCGGCTTTAACGGTAAATGATAATTGTTTTGTAAATGAATTATATGTTTTGTTGACAATACTTACACTCGCCGGTGAGATCGTACGTAATTGTTTTGTTAGCAGGCTGTTATAGTAGGGGCGAGTAGCAGCAACGCTTCCGGAAACTGAGAAATAATTCCTGTCGAACATGGCGGTGGCAGTATTTTTTTTGTAGGCTGAGAGAATGCCTGTTGAATTTGGCTCTTTTAACGAATCCAGATCGTGAACATTTACTACAACAACGGAGTCATTTTGAAGCGCTAATATTTTTTGAACGGCATCTGTACATTCGCCATCAAAAGCGTTTACAAATTGTTCAACTAAAACAGATTTTCTTGGAGCAGAACTTTGCACAGTAATATATGTAAAAACCGTATCATTCAATTGATCTTGATCTTGCAAACTATTATTTAAAGAGTTAGCGCTGAGCCATACTTTTAATTTATAATTACCGGCGGTAGAAATACTGTAAGGCAGCGGAAAAACAGATAGATTCGTTTGTTTATAAGCTAAGCCATTTGCAAAAGTAAAAACCTGCGAATTTACCGAAGAGTTACCGATGGTATAATTTAATGTAATGGTGTTTATTGTTTTTGCGCCTAAATTGGATAAGTTAACTTTAACGGTATCGGATGAATTTGTAAGTGTATACTTTTTTGCATCAATAGAAGTAAGTGCGGCATCCAAATTATTTGGCAAGGTAAGAACCTCTATATCATCTACCCATAATTGATATTTGTTATTAGAGTTGTTTCTAAATGCAAAACGCAAAGTTTGTCCGGCAAAACTTCCAAGGCTGGCTGATCTTCTGGTCCAGGTACTGTTCTCTGCACTTGTTGTAAATAACTGATCGCCTACTGTAAAATCCTGTGGTACTAATGTTCCGGTTTTATTTGTTCCATACACCAAATAACTTTCCTGAAAATTTGCATCCGGACTTTTGGCCAGCCATGTAATAACTGTGTTGGCTGTAATATTTGTAACCGGTGGTGTAATTATCCATCTATCGGCCGCAACCAGGGTATCTAACCAACTGGTGCTAACTAAAAACGTATCATTTTCGATCGTATTATGAAGAACAGCCCAACCCTCTGTTTTAAGAGCAGGCACGTTAAATGGTTTATTTGGGTTGGTAGAAGAACCAATATTATTCTTTAGACCATCATTGATCATGCTAAAAATTGACGGAGCCGTTGTGTATTGAACGGAGCTTGATGTTGTGGTATAAGTTTGCAAACTTAAATTACCAAAGCTATTACTAAAAAGTACTTGCGAAAATAATTGTGATGTAGAAACTATTAAGGCTGTAAATATTAAGATCTTTTTCATTTTTCTTCTAAAATAATTCTGTCTTTGCCATCAAAAAAAGGAGCTTGTATACTTATTACTTTTAATGGTTCTTTACTTGTTGTTTTAACTGAATGAACTGTATTTTTTGGAATAAAAACAAAGTCGTTCTTTTTAATTTTAAATTCCTGGTTCCCTAACTTCATTTGCCCCTCGCCGTTTACCACATAAACGTGTTCGCTGTGATACTGGTGCTTATGAGGCTTAACTTCGTTCTTAATGATTATGCAAAAGCTGCTGGCTAAACTATCATTAAATAATGGTCTATTATAAATGTTATCTGTTTTAGCCGGCGCTTTTAAGCTATCTAAGTTAACAACGGTTTGCGAGTTGACAGAATAAATTAACGTTATTAAAAATATTAAAAGCCAAAACCGCATTAATTGTTTTTGATGGGTTGTGCCGGCACTACACTAGTGGCAGGTGTCTGACCTAACATTTGAGGCGTTAACATTGGCATTACTCGTTTAACCTCCTGATAATTTGGATTTAACTGTAAAGCACGATCCCAGCATTCCTTGGCTTTAATATATCTTTGGCTGTTAAAATAGGCACCGCCTAAATTATACCACCCTTCCGGATTGTATGGATCAAGCAATGTACATTTTCTATATGCAATTGCTGCAGAATCCATTCTTCCACGGTTAAATGCTGTAGCGCCACGGTTCTTAAGATCGTTATAATAAACAATGTAGTAATTTCTTAAGTACGGATTGTTAGGATATAAACGCTCGGCATTTTTCCAATAATAAAGCGCTTCAAAATCTTTTCTTAATTTAAAATAGGCTAAACCTAAATTTAAATATCCGTTCACGTAACGCGGATGCAATTCGATGGCATGTTTTAAGAAACCAATACCTTTGTATAAAGCTGCATCTCGTTTTGAAGCGTAGCCACCTTGTTTTACTTCTTCGTCGCTAATATGAAGCGTACCGTTATAGTCATTGTAGCGTGTAGAATCCTGCCCAACAACCTGTATGCCCGTAATTTCTTTTGTATCTGCAAGATCAACCCAACGTGCACCCGCATTTCCTAAAACCAAAACAGAGTTTGGCATGGTGTTTACATCTTTTAAGAATAAAGTAACGTCGTTTTTCCAGTCATAATTACGCTCCCATGTTTTGCAGCCGAATAAAAACCCAACAATTAAAACAATAGCAATCAATGCTGCTCTTTTAACATTAACGGTAATAGCAGATAGTTTATCAAATCCTTTTAAGATAAAATAAGCCGCCGCAATACAGAATCCTATGTTAGAGTGAAAGATCAAACGTTCACCCATTGTAGCACCTATATCCATTAAAACGTTACCGATCAATAACGCAAATACAATGTACGTCATTGCTGCAAAACCAAGTATATGTTTTTTGATAGTGTATTTAATAGCAGTCCAAACGATTACAATATGAAGCACGATAGAGGCAATAAAATCCCAACTGGTAAAATGACGGTACTCGATCGTGTTGTATGAATAATCAGAAGACAACGGATGCGGGAAACATTGTAGCATAAAGTATTTAAATAATACGTATGCTTTAGTGCAGAAGCGTTCTTGCCCGTTGGCCAATAAGTATGGATTATTTAAGATCTCAGTATCAGGCACGCCTGGTTTTAGTTTTACTGCCATTAAACGCATTGCTAAATAAAACAACATCACGAAATAAAACCAAGCCATTAATTTCTGGAAGTTATTTTTTTTATTCGCGCCCAACATAAATATTCCAACACCAATAAAAATAAACGGGAACACCCAGAAAGATTTAATTGGTTTAGCGCCCGGAAGTGCATGCATGTCAAACGAACGTTTTAAGTATAACATAAAAAATGCACAGGCAACAAACGTTAGACCAATAAAAATGGTTTGCTTAAATTCTTTTGTTTTGCTGAATGTTTTAATATCAAAATCGTTATCAGTAAATGTGTAAACAGCCAATGGAACAAGTATCAACAACATAATACCGTATTCTTTTGAAAGCAACGCGAGTAAGAACATAAAAGCTGCCCAAAAAAGATCGAGCGGTTTCTTGGTCTCCATATACTTAAAGGAATAGAGGAAGGTGAGCGAAATAAAGATCAGTGAAAAGATCTCATCACGACTTTTTACGTTAGCAATTGCTTCGGAGTGAATTGGGTGCATTGTAAAAAGTAAGGCGGCTAAAAAAGCAAGATCCTGGTTAGTGCGGAAAAAATAACGCGAGAAAACTAAATATAAAAACACACATCCTAATGCAAACGTCCAGATGTTATTAAAGTGACGAACGTTTGCTTTATAAACCTGACAATCTACCTCATTAAAAACACCATCAATATTTAGATCTTCATCCGAATCGTTCTTAAAATTCTGATTCGTATCCCAGCAGTTGTAACACTCATTTTGTTGAGCCATGCCATCACCATTAAGATCCACAAAATCATTATACTCATAATTCGTTTCTGGTCTACCGCATGGCGAGGTAAAGTTCACAAGGTCTTTATCCAATACCCCGTTTTTATTCGAGTCTTCAACTTTTAAATATAAACCCGTTCTATAGGCTCCCATAAACTCTTGCTCAATAGCAAAGCTAATTACAGAAAGCGGACGGTAACGACCACCGGCTAATTGATCGGTGGCACACATTCTACGGTAAAAACTTTCGTAGGCATCTTTGGTTAAAATGCCTTGTATACCTCTAACCCCTTTAATTACGTGATCGTTCTGGTGAATAATGATCCCATCATCTAACGCATACTCACCGTTTATTGAAGTAATATAAAATGTAAAACCCACTACGCCAATGATGATCATGGCCATTTTATGGGTTAAAAAAGTAAAATACTTAAAGGTTTGAGATAACTCAGGAAAAGTCGGTTGTTTTAACGTCTTAGTAGGTTGTGCCATAATTAAAAATATCTGCAAAATACAAATATAAACGCAAATTGATTGCAAAAAAAATATAAAATCCTCTAAGGGTACAGGATTTTTTACTATTTTGCTATGGTTAATGCAAAAAAGCAAAATTTACTACATCCTGTTGATGGTCAGCGGTCTTTTGATGCTGGGCGCAATCTTACTAAACAATCATTTTTCGTATTCTATTGCCAGTGTTGCGCAAAACGCCGGCGAAAAAATTAACACCAAGCAGGGCGTATCAAAAAAGGCACTTGATCAATTGTTAAATGATAATATAAACAAACGCCGGGTTGAGTTTGAAAAGCTTTTTAAAGAACAAAGTATTGGGCTTTATTATTTAACAAACGACAGTTTGGAGTATTGGAATAATGCCCAGATCCCACTTTCTTATGATAAAAAACTATTTGCCAGGGATTTCGGAATTGCCACATTAAAGCAAGGAGATTATTTATATTTTAAAACCCAAAAGCAAGCGCATTTAGCGCTTGCAATTTGTTTAATAAAACCAAAATACGACCTTCAAAACAATTATTTAAAAAACAGTTTTAGTGATTGGACAGATATTCCAAAAGAGTTGGATCTCTCTGCTGCCGGCCTTCCTGAAAATGCTGTCAGGTTAAATGATCAGACTCTGTTCTATCTTACGGGAAGCGAAGAAGTTTACCATTCCGTTTCAACAAGCAATATTTGTTTTGTGGTTTTTTTAATAGGTTTTACTATTTTTTTACTATCAATTTTATTGATCATAAAAGAAAAACCAAAGAGTTTGCATACAATTATCTGGCTTTTAGCTATTCTTGCTATAAGGGCTTTGATGATATGGTTAAAGTGGCCGGCGTTTTTTTATAGAAGTGTTTTATATGACGTGCAGTTGTTTGGTAATGCCGATTCGCTTATAAATGCTTATCTGGGCGACATTTTATTTAATGCCATTATTTTATTATTTATTAGCGTGGCGCTTAATTATAAGATCCAAAAAACTACTGCCAAGAATTTAAATTATGTAAACATTTTGTTCTTGTGTTTTGCAATTGGTTTTGTTGTTGTTCAATTCAACAACGCTATCATAAGTTTGGTAAGCAACTCTACACTTAACTTCGATTTTTTAAGTATTTTCAGTATTAAATTTCCCGCATTTATTGCTTTGTTTGCGCTTACCTGTTATTGTCTTGCAGTGTTTGTGCTAATATATAAGCTGATTACTTTTTTTGCCGGAAAATTTGTGCAAGACGCAGTTATTTTTGCGGCTTTGATCTTTGCAATTTGTTTGGTAATTCAATTAGTATTTAGCTATGCCAACCTTTTTGAATATTACTGGCTGCTTATTTTTGCACTGCCTTTATTTATCCTGGCAAAGGCAGATCTTTCAAAAAACTCATTAGGACTGGGTTTACAGATCCTTATCATGTCGGTAATTACTTCTGTATTTTTTAATTTTTATATCAGTCAAAATCAAAAACAAGATCTAAAACACTTGTCTTTTAATTTAAGCGAACGTAAAGATGCCATTCTTGAAAGTGAATTTACAAGTGTTCCTGAAAAGATAGAGAACGACGAAAAATTAAAAGTGCTTATTGAGTTTTTACCCAATAGCGAAAAAGAAGTTGAACAATTATTAAAACAGAAATATTTTGGCGGCTATTTTAACCGCTACAATGTCGAGATTTCCTTATTTGATAAGGATTGTAAGCCTTTGCTTTCGCCAAAGGATAAAATACTTTTAAACGAAGGTTTTTTTGAGGATCAAATAAAATATTTAGAAACAGACTCTGTATCACCAAACTTCTTTTTTATTGCAAAACATAAAAAGAACTCGCGTTACATCGGAAAAATTCCCTTAAGCACAAAGAATCTATACGTGCGTTTAGAGCCAAAACAGTTTGAAGAATTAGGAAGTTTTCCCGATCTTTTATTGGATCAGTCTCAGCAAAAACCGGATAAATTAAAAAAATTCAGTCACGCTGTATACCGCTCGGGGCAAATAGCCAGCCGGTATGGCGATTTTAATTATCCTTATTTTAGTAGCGATTCTTTAGCACTTTCAAAAACAAATACAGATTATATTCATTATTTTTTCTCTCCCGATGAAGAAACCGAAATTGTAATTAGTCAAAAAACAAAAAATGGCGATTATTATTTTACATATAATTCTTATTTATTTCTGTTCTTCTCATTTATAAGTTATTGCAATTATTTTGTGTATGGTTTGTTTTTTACCGAAAGATTTAAATCTTCTTCGTTTACCCGTCGTATCCAGGCCATAATAATTATTTTGTTGCTACTCGCCATTTCCGCTGTGGGTGTAACTTCTGCGACGTTGGTATCTAATCAGTTTAAGGCCGATAATGTAAAACAATTACAGGAAAAAACACAAACGATCATTAACGAATTAGCCACACAATTTACACCTTCCGAAATTTTTGATCCAACGCAAAAAGAACTGGTAAATTTAAAATTAAAAGAGTACGCGCATTTATTTAGTACCGATATAAGTTTATTTGGCAAAGAAGGGAAATTATTTAATACGAGTGAGCCGCGCTTGTATGATCTTGGTTTGGCAGCGTCATTGGTCAATCCGCAAGCATATGCTGATCTCAAGCAAAACAAAACTTCGGCAACAAGTGTAGATGAAAAAGCGGGCGAGTTAAATTATTCATCGCTTTATACGCCATTATTTAATGCAAAAAAGGAGCTTATTGGTTTTGTGAATTTACCATATTATGCCCGACAGGCCGATCTTGTAAATGAGCTTTCGGGCATTATTAGCGCGTTCATAAATGTATATGTAATTTTATTTGTAATTAGTATTCTTTCCGGTTTAATTTTAGCCGGTTATATTACACGGCCTCTGCAATTAATTAAACAGCAAATTGCTAATATTACTTTAGGAAAACAGAATGAAAAAATTAAATGGCAAAGTAATGATGAGATAGGGAAATTAGTAAGCGAGTACAATCAAATGCTTTTAAAATTAGAAGAAAGCGCCAATCTTTTAGCGCAAAGTGAACGCGAAAGCGCCTGGCGCGAAATGGCAAAACAGGTTGCGCATGAAATTAAAAATCCGTTAACGCCCATGAAATTGAATTTGCAATACCTGCAACATTTAATGAAAAATAATCCGGATGATTTTAAAGAAAAATTTGAAAAAGCAAGTGCAGGAATTATCGAACAGATAGACTCTCTGGCCAATATTGCCAATGAGTTTAGTAGTTTCGCAAAATTCCCAAAAACAAATTTACAGTCAATAAATCTTTCCGAAGTCATCAAAAATTCGGTTTCTACTTTCGAAAATCACAAGAACATTTTCATCAAAAATCACATTACTGAAAATGAGATCTTAGTTCTTGGCGATAAAGATCAGGCGCTGCGTGTGTTTAATAATATCCTTAAAAATGCGGTACAGGCTTTAGAAGAAATTGCAGATCCAAAAATTGAAATTGAATTAAAAGATAATAGTGATTCGCTAGTTATTTCAATTAAAGATAACGGTTGTGGAATTGATAGTGATCTAAAACAAAAGTTGTTTACCCCTAATTTTACTACTAAAAATACAGGTTCCGGACTTGGTTTAGCAATGGTAAAAAATATAATGCAGGGTTTTGACGGTAAAGTTTGGTTTGAGTCGGAGCCAAATAACGGCACGGTTTTTTATCTTCAATTTTTAAAAGCCTAAAAAATGACTGAGCCAAACGAAGGATGGATTCCGGAACGACAAGCTATGAACGAAAGAGTTTTGGGTGATTGTCCGAAATGTGCGCATAAAGAATTGCTTTGGATAGAAAGAATTTTGATAGAAGGAAGCCTTGAAAATTATCATCTCATGCACACCGAGGTAGATGATGTTTACGAATGCGAAAAGTGTAAACACAGCTGGAAAGAATTCCGGTTTCTGTAATTTTTTTCACTCATTTTTTATTCTACGTTTTTAACTTTAAAAATTTTTCAAAAAACGTCGTATTTTACCCTTTTTAAAGGGTTTTTTGGTTGTTCTTTAGGTTAAATATTATTAGTATCTTCGTCATCCTTAATAAAAAAACTATGGCAAAATTTAGAAAAGAAGATGCTTTAGATTACCACTCTCAGGGCCGTCCCGGCAAAATTGAGGTGATTCCAACTAAACCTTACAGTACCCAGCGCGACCTTACTCTGGCGTACTCTCCAGGAGTTGCCGAGCCATGTTTAGAGATCGAAAAAAATCCTGAAGATGCGTATAAATACACTGCAAAAGGTAACCTTGTTGCTGTTATTTCTAATGGCACCGCGGTACTTGGCCTTGGCGATATTGGAGCTCTTGCTTCAAAGCCCGTTATGGAAGGAAAGGGTCTATTATTTAAGATCTTTGCAGATATAGATGTATTTGATATTGAGGTAGATACAAAAAATATTGATGAATTTGTAAATACCGTAAAAAATATAGCGCCCACCTTTGGTGGAATAAATTTAGAAGATATTAAAGCACCTGAATGTTTTGAGATAGAACGTCGCCTTAAGGAAGTATTGAATATCCCTTTAATGCATGACGATCAGCATGGAACAGCCATTATCTCTGCTGCTGGTCTATTGAATGCTGTTGAGATCTCAAAGAAAAAAATGAAGGATGTTAAGCTGGTTATTAATGGTGCCGGCGCTTCCGCTAACTCATGTGCAAAAATGTACATTGCTGTTGGTGTAAAAAAAGAAAATATCACTATGCTTGATAGCAAGGGTGTTATTCACAAAGGAAGAACCGATCTTGATCAGTACAAATCATTTTTTGCTTCTGAAAATACCAAGATCAACACTTTAACCGAAGCTATTAAAGGCGCCGATGTATTTGTTGGTCTATCAAAAGGAAATATTCTTAACCAGGATATGGTTAAGAGCATGGCAAAAAACTGTATTGTGTTCGCGCTTGCTAATCCAACTCCTGAAATTTCTTACGATGATGCAATGGCTGCGCGCAAAGATATTATTGTTGCAACTGGCCGCAGCGATCATCCTAACCAGGTTAACAACGTATTGGGTTTTCCGTTTATTTTTAGAGGGGCTATGGATGTAAGGGCAACTTGCATTAACGAAGAAATGAAATTAGCAGCATCGCTTGCAATTGCCTCTCTTGCAAAAGAACCCGTTCCCGATTATGTGAATTTGGCCTATGGTTCTAAAAATTTAAGTTTTGGAGAAGATTACATTATTCCAAAGCCAATCGATAGTCGTTTAATTTCTGTTGTATCTTCTGCAGTTGCAAAAGCCGCCATTGATAGTGGTGTGGCACAGCGCAAGATAACCGATTGGGATGCGTATCGTGCAGAATTAGATAACCGCTTAGGAAAAGATAACAAGTTGATGCGCAGTTTGGCTAATAAAGCTAAAAGTAATCCAAAGCGCGTTGTGTTTACCGAAGCAGATAATTATAAAGTGCTGAAAGCCGCACAGGTTGCGCGCGATGAAGGTATTGCAAAACCAATTTTATTAGGAAACAAAGAAAAAATTGACAAATTAGTTGAAGAATACCAACTCGATCTTGGCGATACACCGATCATTGATCCATGGTTAAATAGCGAAGAGGAAAAACGTGCAGAGTTTGGTGATATGCTTTGGAAAAAGCGCCAACGTCGTGGTTTAACACAATATGATGCGCGTAAACTAATGCGCGACCGCAATTATTTTGGTGCTATGATGGTTGAACTAGGTATGGCCGATGCGATGATCTCAGGTTTAACAAAAAAATACGGCACGCCAATTAAACCGGCATTAGAGATCATAGGTGTGCAACCCGGTGTTAGCAGGGTTGCAGGTCTTTACATGATGGTGACGAAAAAAGGACCTTACTTTTTTGCAGATACTACCATGAACGCAAACCCTACAGCGCAAGAGCTGGCGGATATTGCCGTGCTTACTGCAAACACAGTAAAACAATTTAATATCATCCCTCGCATTGCATTATTATCTTACACAAATTTTGGTTCTGCCGAAGGCGAAACTCCAAAAAAAGTAAGCGAAGCTGCCGCGATCTTACATAAAAATTATCCGGGCATGATCGTGGATGGCGACATCCAGGCTAATTTTGCTTCAAACAATAATTTATTAAAAGAACAATTTCCTTTTAGCCATTTGGTAGATAAAGATGTAAATACATTTATCTTCCCAAATCTTGCAGCAGGAAATATTGCTTATAAATTATTGCAGGAATTAGGTGGCGCCGAAGCAATTGGCCCTGTATTAATGGGATTGAACAAACCCGTGCATGTGTTGCAGTTAGGCAGCAGCGTGCGCGAAATTGTAAATATGATAGTTATAGCTGTGGTTGACGCTCAAAAAAGAAAGTAGAAAAAAGCTATGTCGTTAATAAATTATGTAAAAGGACAAATTACGTACAGAAACCCGGCCCATATTATTATTGAGGCAAATGGGGTAGGTTATGGCCTTTTAGTTTCTTTAAATACGTATTCAAAATTGAGCCAACAAACAGAGGCTCAGTTATTTATAGAAAGCGTTTATATACGCGACGATAATCCCCGTTTTTATGGTTTTGCCGAAGAAGATGAGCGCGAATTATTCAGAAAACTTATTTCAGTGAGTGGTGTTGGCGGCGGAAGCGCGCTGTTAATGCTTTCCAGCCTTTCTCCTGCAGAAATTGCAGGCGCAATAAATACTGCAAATGTTAGCATGCTAAAAAGTATAAAAGGAATTGGCGACAAGACCGCACAGCGCATTGTTGTTGATCTTAAAGGCAAGATGGGCAAACATGAAGGAGGTATTTCGCAGATTTTAACAACCTCGTACAATAAAAATAAAGACGAGGCGTTATTGGCTCTGGTTACGTTAGGTTTTCCTAAGGCTTCAGCCGAAAAAGCGCTTGAAAAAGCGATTAAACAGCAAGGCATAGGTACCGATAATGTGGAAATATTAATTAAATCAGCGTTAAAAAACTTTTAGGTACATCTTTTTGTGAGAGCAAGCGGACTTATAAATTTTGTAGTAGTAACCAGCGCAACAGCTTGTTTGTTAGCTGTTGTTACAAAGTCCAATTCAACTAAGATCGTTAGCTCTGACGTTTTCGAACATTTACCATCAAAAAATGTTCTTGCGGCTGATACTCCCGAAACAGAACTGAATTATGATTTTAAAGATAACAATGGCAAACCACCGTTGTACGATCCAAAATCAAAACTGTATTTAGAAAATCCTGAGAATATAAAAAGCGATATTGAGTACAATCCTAAAACCGGAACGTATGATGTAAAACAAAAGATCGGTGATATGGATTACCGTCCTGAAACTTACATGAGCATGAAGGAATATCAGGACTATCAATTCAAAAAATCGATGCGTGACTACTGGCGCTCGAGAGTGGCTGCAGATGATCTTAACGAGAAACCGCGCAGGGGGATGATCCCAAAATTGCAGGTGAACAGCGAATTGTTCGATCGTATCTTTGGGGGTAATACCGTTGATATAAAACCTACAGGTACTGCCGAATTAATTTTTGGATTGAACAGAAATAAAAATTTCAATCCAGCTATTCCACAGAAGCAACAAAAAATTACCAATTTCGATTTTAATATGCGCATCCAGTTAAACCTTATTGGTAAAATTGGAGATAAATTAAAAGTAACTACCAACTATAACACCGAAGCATCTTTTGATTGGGAAAATCAGGTGAAGTTAGATTATACCGGTTACGAAGATGAGATCATTAAAAAAATTGAAGCCGGTAACGTAACGTTACCTTTAAACAGTACTTTAATTTCGGGTAGTCAAACTTTGTTTGGTTTAAAAACACAATTGCAATTTGGTAAGTTAACTGCAACCACTGTTTTCTCGCAACAACGTGGTAAAAAACAAGAGGTAAATGTTCAGGGTGGTGCGCAAACACAAAACTTTTTTCTAAACGGCGATAACTACGAACAAAACAAACATTATTTCTTAGGCCATTATTTCAGAGATAATTACGATGCCTGGATGGGAACTTTGCCTGTTGTAAATACACCAATTGTAATTACAAAAGTTGAGGTTTATGTTTTAAATATTAATGGTACTGCTGAACAAACACGTAACGTTGTGGCCTTTGAAGATCTTGGTGAAGACTCGGCACACGTGTTCACAGGATTATCAGCCTACAAATCAGGATCTGTAATTGTACCATTTGGATTAGCTATTACAGACAGCGCCGATGTAAATCCAAAAAATGGTGCCAATAGTTTATATTCTATTTTAACAAATACAACCAATGGTCTTTTAAAGGATAGGCTTTTAAGCAGCGTTTCTGCGTTACCAACAACATCTTTTGCAACCAATCCATACAATTCAGGTGCTGCCTACATGGATGCCTCACGTGATTACAATGTTATTCAAAATGCCCGTCGCTTAAATCAAACAGAATATTTTTTCAATCCACGTACAGGTTTTATTTCATTGAACCAACAGTTAAGTAACGAACAATCTTTAGCAGTTTCATACCAATATACTTATGGTGGCAAAACATATCAGGTAGGTGAGTTTAGTGATCAGGTACCTGACAACAGTGCTTTGTTGATCTGTAAATTATTAAAAAGTAATAACGTTAGTATTAGACATCCAATGTGGCAGTTAATGATGAAGAACGTTTATGCTTTAGGTGCGTATAATTTAAATCCACAGGATTTTAAATTAGATGTATACTACAATAATATTGAAACTGGTGTTGATGTTCCTTATCTCCCTTTCGGTGCAATTAACGGCCAACAATTGATCCGTGTTTTAAATTGCGATCGATTGAGCGTTAATGGTGATAAAGTCTCTGATGGCGTTTTTGATTTTATTACTGGTTACACAATTCTTGCAACTAATGGCCGTGTATATTTTCCAACCGTTGAACCTTTTGGACGCAGTCTTGCAAAAAAATTCGATCAGGCAAATGATTTTCCGGCAGCTAATAAATATATTTTTACAGAGTTGTATGATTCTACAAAAACTGCAGCTTCATTTATTCAGAATAAGAACCGTTACAAAATTAAAGGAACTTATAAATCGTCTTCTGGTTCTGAGATCGCGTTGAACGCATTAAATATTCCGCAAGGCGCTGTTGTTGTTACGGCTAACGGCGTAGCTTTGGTTGAGAATACGGATTACACGGTTGATTACACTTTAGGACGTGTGAAGATCATTAACGAAGGAATTTTAAATTCAGGCGCACAAGTAAAAGTTTCGTTAGAAAGTAACTCGCTTTTTAATGTGCAGCAAAAAAGTTTAATGGGTACGCGTTTGGATTATAAGGCGGGTAGAAATTTAACTTTAGGAAGTACCTTATTACGCTTTAATGAAAGACCAATAACGCAAAAAGTAAGTATTGGTGATGAGCCGGTAAGCAATATTGTTGCGGGACTTGATTTTACTTACAAAACAGACGCACCTTTTTTAACCCGTGCTTTAGATAAATTGCCGTTTTACAGTACTAAAGAAATGAGTACTATTTCAACCCGTGGTGAGATCGCCAAATTATTTCCGGGCAATGCAAAAGCAATTGGTAAAAGTGGAAACTCATACATAGACGATTTTGAAGGTTCTATTTCATTAATAGATGTTAGAAATCCACAGGGTTGGTATTTGGCAAGTATTCCGCAGGGCATACCAAGTTTATTTCCTGAGTCTGTTACATCAAATACAACATCAACCGGATTGAACCGTGCGCTTTTTAACTGGTACACCATTGATAACATGTACACACGTTCTCAAAGTGGAACAACACCAAGTTTTTATAACAACAATGTTTTCTCAAATAACATGTGGCGCCAGGTTTTTGAGACTGAGTTATTTCCGGGCAAAACGCCTCCTAACGGTCAGCAGGTTGTATTACCGGTGTTAGATCTTGGTTTTTATCCGAGCGAACGCGGTCCGTATAACTACGATGTAAATCCAACCTCTGTTTCTGCGGGTATTAATATTGATGGTAGTTTAAAAAATCCGCAAAACCGCTGGGGTGGTATAATGCGCAGGTTAGAGACCAATGACTTTCAGGCAGCTAACGTAGAGTACATCCAATTTTGGATGATGGACCCTTTTAATGAGGATTACGATGCAGCTACCGATTCGCGTTTTGATAAAACAAAATTACCATCCGGTGATATGTATATCAACATCGGAAATATCTCTGAAGATATTGTAAAAGATGGCAGGATGGTTTATGAAAATGGTATACCGGGTGTGTCCGATTTTTCAAAGAACCTGCCTGTAGACTCTAACAATGTAGCTAATGTTCCTTTAATTCCGCCAACGGTAAATGCATTTTCTCAAGACGAAGCTGACCGTGAATTTCAGGATGTTGGTTATGATGGTTTAAGTGACAGTTACGAGCGTTATCGTTTTAGAAGTGCAATTGCGGATATGAATGCGGGACCTTTTAACCAATCCGTTAAGGACGCATTTAATTCCGATCCTTCAACAGATAGATATCATTTTCATAGGGGAGATGATTACGATTCGGATCCTTCAATACAAGCAAATACCTTAAGGCGATATACAAAATATAATAATTCGGAAGGTAACGCACCAACTGAAGCGCAATACAAAAGTTTAAACGGCGAAGGGTACAATACATCTGGTCCGTCAATACTACCAAACATAGAAGATGTAAATAAAGATAATACCCTTAGTGAAACAGAAAATTATTACCAGTACCATGTAAAAATTTCGCCTAACGATATTAATCCTGCATCTGTTGGTACAAATTTTATTGTGGATCAATTCACCGGCACGGCCGATTTTGGCGGCATCAACAAAAGTGTAAAATGGTATCAGTTTAAAATTCCTATCACTCAATTCGAATCTGTTGTTGGTGGCATAGAAGGTTTTAACTCAATCCGTTTTATGCGCGTTTATATGAAAGGTTTTGACAGACCGGTGCTAGTACGTTTAGCCCGTTTTGAACTCGTGCGCGCAGATTGGAGACGTTATGCTTACGATCTTAAACAAACCGGTGAGTATATTGCTAATGATGATAATTCTACAACATTCGACGTTTCTGCTGTGAGTTTACAAGAGAATGGTAACAAGGTGCCGGTAAATTATGTTTTGCCACCTGATATTCAACAACAGCAAAATGTACAAACCACAAATTTAGTTTTACAAAATGAGCAGGCTTTGCAAATGCGTGTTTGTAATTTAAAAGATGGCGACAGCAGAGCAGTATTTAAAAATGTTGATCTGGATACACGTATGTTCAATAATATTAAAATGAACGTGCATGCCGAAAGATTAAATGACATTCCATTGAACGATGGCGATCTTACTTTATTTTTTAGAGTTGGTACCGATTACAATAATAACTTTTACGAATACGAAGTGCCATTAAAACTTACCAATAAAGGTGTTTACGATCCTAATAATGTTGACGACCGTTATATTGTTTGGCCGCAAGAAAATGAAATTAATTTTAAATTTAGTGATATTAGTGAAGTAAAACGTTTAAGAAATGAAAAGTTGGGTTACTTCAGTAATCTAAATCAATTATCACAACCCTTCACAAAAGATTTTGGCGGCTACAAAATTTCGGTAGTTGGTAATCCAAATTTAGGAACCATAAAAAGTGTAATGGTTGGTATAAAAAACGCAAAGGGTACAGATAATCTGGCGCATTGTGTTGAGGTGTGGGTAAACGAATTACGTTTAACCGAATTTATTAATAAAGGTGGTTGGGCAACTACAGGCCAGGTGCAAGCTAAGTTGGCAGATCTTGGTATGGTTTCGTTAGCAGGTACATACAAAACACCATATTGGGGTGGGGTAGAACAAAAAATAAATGAACGTAGCAGGGAAACTAATTTTAACTGGGATATGAGTAGCTCTATTAACGCCGGCAAATTCTTCCCAAATAAATGGAAAATAACATTACCTGTGTTTTATAATTACGGACAAACAATTGTAACACCATTATTTAATCCAATTGATCCGGATGTGAAAATGACCGACTTTAACAACAGCGAATATATTACTGACGAACAAAAATCTGAAATTAAAAAGCAGGTGCTCGATTTTACCGAGCGAAAAGGATTTAACCTTACCAATGTAAGGATAGATGGCTTTAAACGGAAAGGCGCTAAACCAATGCCATGGGACATTAGTAATTTTTCTGCAACATACGCTTACACGGAGTTATTTAAACGAAATGTAAACGTTGAATATAATATTACAAGGCAGTACCGCGGAAATTTACAGTACGCCTTTAATTTACCAAATCCTTATACGATCAAACCGTTCAGTAAAATGAAGATCTTCCAAAACAAATGGTTTGCTTTAATAAAAGATTTTAATTTACAATTGTTACCAAACAGTTTCGGAACATCGGTTGATCTTAACAGATCTTACGCGGCGCTTAAAAATCGTGATATTACAAGTTTTTATGCGGGAGCTAACGTATTTGAGAATCCAACTTTGATCAATAAAAATTTCCTCATCAATCGCGCATATAATTTACGTTGGGATCTTAGTAAAGCAATTAAGTTTGATTTTACCGCCAATAACGAAGGGCGTATCTTAGAACAATACGGCGAAGTGTTTAAAGAAGATAAGGCACATCGCGATGATATTGTTCATACCTTCATGAATGGGAAAATTGATACAGCTTCAAATACTAACAATCTTGTTGGAAAATTTGGAGAGAACACTATTTACCGTCAACAAAATAATGTGAACGTAAATGTACCACTTAATAAAATTCCGCTTTTAGATTTTACAACTGTCACCTACAAATATGGCGGTACCTACACATGGCAACGTCGCCCATTTGCTGCCGATGATAAAATTGGTAATACCATTCAAAATACCAACACGCATAATATTACCGGTAACTTTAATCTGATTCAACTATATAACAAGATACCATATTTTAAACGCTTAAATACAAATCAGAAAAAACCAACAGATCTTGCTAAACCGGGTAAGGGTGCGGCAGCTACCAGTACTGCTGTAGCAGCGGG
The DNA here is from genome assembly GCA_016787785.1 of Bacteroidia bacterium. GTDB lineage: Bacteria > Bacteroidota > Bacteroidia > B-17B0 > Aurantibacillaceae > Aurantibacillus. The sequence goes on from JAEUTO010000005.1 coordinate 348,707, forward strand.
TGACTCGCTTAAAAAGAAAGAAAAAGAAAGTAATTTTAAAGATCTTGGTGAGTTTTTGGCAAGAGGTATTATGATGATCAAAAATGTTTCTTTGAGTTTCCAGGAACAAAACGGTCAGGCGATGTCAAATTTTTTACCTAGCTCTCAATACATGGGTATGGATTTTGCAAACAACCAGGCGCCCGGATTTTTATTTACAACTGGGTTGCACGATGCTAATATTCGAGAGAACAGTGCCGCGAATAACTGGCTCTCAAAATTACCACAACAAACAACACCTTATGTTGAATCTAAAAACACTACCTATACTTATAGATCAAGTGTTGAACCACACGGAAGTTTGAAAATTGAATTGAATGGAAATTACACAAAATCAAAAAGTATTAGCGAGTACATGCTTTATGATTCGATATCAGATAAGTTTGATTTTCACGTGAGCAGGAACGAAACAGGTAACTTTAATATCTCAACATTTACCTTCTTCCGTGGCTTTAAAGACAAAGGCACAGGCGTTAACTCAAGTTTGTTTGATGAGTTTTTATTGGAAAGAAGAAATGTGGCGAATGAATTAGGTCAGGCTAACCCAAATTCAACCGGTTCGTATACTTACACAAACATACAGGGTAATACGGTAAGTTATGTTGATGGCTACCAGGATAACCAACAAGACGTTTTGCTTGGCGCCTTTTACAGAACTTACACGGGCAGGGATGTTAAAAATTATAAGACCACAAATATTTTTCCAACGGTGCCCTTGCCAAACTTTACCATTAACTGGGATGGTTTAGGAAAACTATCTGTATTTAAAAAGACCTTCCGTAGTATTACCGTTCGCCACGGTTACAGAAGTACCTATAATATTGCCGGATACACAAACAATATATTGTTTAATGTTGATGGTAAAACGCAAAGCGAAAGAGCTCCTGTGGCAGTTGCAACGGGCAGTACACAGTTAACTTCTAACTTTGTGCCTTATTACAATATTAATGCCATAACAATTACTGAAGCTTTTGCGCCACTGGTAAAATTTGATTTTCAATTTGTAAAACAAGGTTGGAGCGCCAACGTTGAGACCAAGCGTGATAAAACAACCAGCTTAAATATTACAGGTCCTCAAATTATTGAAACAAAAGGACAGGAGTATATTGTTGGTTTAGGTTATATGTATCCTAAATTAAAAATCAAAGGTATCCAGATCCAGGGTAAGGTTTTAGAAAGCAATTTACTGATCAAGGTAGACGTGAGTTATCGTAAAAACCTTTCTATTATCCGCAGGGTATCTGATGGTATCAGCATTCCAACAGGAGGTACAGATATTATTACCCTTCGTTCATCGGCCGATTACCAATTAACGCAAAACATTAATTTAAGGCTCTTTTATGATTGGATCAAGACCAAGCCTCAAACATCGGCTTCCTTCCCAACCGCCAATGCAACCGGTGGCTTTAGCTTAAGGATCAATTTCCAATAAGCTTTAGAATAAATATCAACTTTAAGCAAAAAAATATTTGATAATTCAAACAAACAATTACATTTGTAATTCAAAAAAAATCAAATATGAATTTTCCAGCAGACGTAAAATACACAAAAGACCACGAGTGGGTAAAAATAAACGGTAGCGAAGCTACAATAGGAATAACAGATTTTGCCCAACGCGAGTTAGGTGATATAGTTTATGTTGATGTAAATACTGTTGGCGAAACTGTAGGTAAAGAAGCTGTTTTTGGAACGGTAGAGGCCGTTAAAACGGTAAGTGATCTTTTTATGCCTTTAACAGGCGAAGTTTTGGAAGTTAATAAGGATATTGATTCTGCACCGGAAAGCGTGAACAGCGATCCTTACGGAAAAGGCTGGATGATAAAAATTAAATTTAGCAATCCCGCTGAAGTAAACGAATTATTAAGCGTTGAAGATTATAAAAAATTAATAGGCGCATAGTTTTAGCCTAATAAATTTAAAACCCTTTCTAGTTTAACTTGAAAGGGTTTTTTGTTTGCACTTTTATCCCAAATAAAAAAATTGAAACAACTTATTTATAAAAACAGTTTATTATTCTCATTTGTTTGGGCTGCAATTATTTTTGCTTTATGTGCCACGCCTGGCCATTACATACCAAGCGTTAGTTGGTTAGAGCTGTTGAGTTTTGATAAATGGGTGCACGCTACCATGTTCTTTATACTAAATAGTTTATTATTTGTAGTTGTAATAAAGCGTAACCAGCCAAAACAATGGATGATCATTTATTTTTTACTTTGCGTTTTATACGGTGGGCTTTTAGAAATAATGCAGGCAAAATGTTTTAGTAACCGTAGTGCCGACTGGCAGGATTTTGTGGCCAATTCTTTTGGCTGTGTTATGGCTGTTCTGTTTTTTAAAAAATTGAAAAAACAATTCGCGTAAAAAAATAAAAAAACCGCATTCATATTTGAACGCGGTTTCTAATATTATAAAAATAAATTAAGCTGTAACTTTTTCACCTTTTAAAACAGCAGCCATTGTTTTACCAATTTCTGCAGGGCTTTCGCAAACAAAAATTCCGCATTCGCGTAATATTTTCATTTTTGCCTGGGCTGTATCTTCAGCACCACCAACAATTGCACCCGCGTGACCCATTGTACGGCCTTTTGGAGCAGTTTGCCCGGCAATAAAACCAACAACCGGTTTTTTATTTCCGTTTGCTTTTATCCAACGTGCAGCTTCTGCTTCGTAATTTCCTCCAATTTCTCCTATCATTACAATAGCTTCGGTTTCAGGATCGTTCATTAATAGTTCAACTGCATCTTTAGTTGGCGTTCCAATAATAGGGTCGCCACCAATACCAATAGCAGTAGTAATTCCCATACCTGCTTTTACAATTTGGTCAGCTGCTTCATAAGTTAAAGTACCGCTTTTTGAAACAATACCAATTTTACCTTTTTTAAATACAAAGCCGGGCATAATACCCACCTTAGCTTCACCGGCCGTAATAACACCAGGACAGTTAGGGCCAATTAAACGGCAAGCTTTTCCTTTTAAATATTCTTTAACGTAGATCATATCCTTAACAGGAATGCCTTCGGTAATACACACAATTACTTTAATACCTGCATCAGCAGATTCCATAATAGCATCGGCAGCAAAAGCAGCCGGCACAAAAATGATAGATACATCCGCGTTTACTTTTTGAACCGCTTCTGAAACAGTATTAAAAACCGGGCGATCTAAATGTGTTGTTCCGCCTTTGCCGGGAGTAACTCCACCAACAACGTTAGTTCCATACTCGATCATTTGGGTTGCGTGAAAAGTTCCTTCTCCACCGGTAAAACCCTGTACGATCACCTTCGAATTTTTATTTACTAATACTGACATGTTTTTTGAATTTAGAGATACGAATATACCTACTAATTTGCATTTTACCAATAAAACATCCATCTAAAATATCAAAGAGCACGTTTAAAATTCATCAAATAATTTGTTTTAGCTTCTTTTTTGCTACAACTTCGTTAAATTTTTCGCCGTAAACGTTCAATTATGCCTGCAAAATTTGCCTTGTTTCGCTAAAAAATCAGCTGCAAACAATTTTATTATATAAATTTAAACGCGCTCTGGTAATTTAAACTTAATATTGGCCCTAAAAAGGCTAACTTAAACCCTGAATTGGAAACTTTTATTGAATTATATACCGACGGCGCAGCGAGCGGAAACCCCGGTCCGGGTGGGTTTGGAGTGGTTTTAAAATTTAAACAACACCGCAAGGAAATAAGCGGCGGCTTTAAATTAACCACCAACAACCGCATGGAATTATTGGCGGTAATAGTGGGTTTAGAGAGCGTTACAAGCAACGATCTGCCTGTTAAGATATATTCGGACAGTAAATATGTGGTAGATTCTATTAATTTAAAATGGATATTTGGCTGGCGTAAAACAGGCTTTAAAAACAAGGCCAATGTTGATCTATGGCAACGATTTTTACGAATATACGATGCCAAAAAACATCAATTTATTTGGGTAAAAGGCCATGCAACCAATGTAGAGAATAACCGCTGCGATGAGTTGGCTGTAGCGGCATCAAAATTACCAAATTTGCCAAAAGATGAGGGTTATGAACTGCTTAAAAAGGGTGGTTTATTAGAAGAATAAATTAGCGTCCGTTATTTATATACACATGGCCTTGTCGCCAAAAATCTACTGCTGTATAATAAGGTTCTTTAAAAAACTGAGAACGTTCTAAAACAAAATCGTTATCGCTAAATGGGTTTTGCGTTTTGTTAAATGTAAAACGAGTAGCGTTTGGATTTGTTTCTACGCCGTAGACCCATGTTTCGCCTTTGCTACTTTTATATATATTGGTTGGTGTTCCAAAAACAATAAATATCATCCCTCTATCTGTCTTCCAACCTTGCGTATAACTGGTATAATATTTATTGGCTTCTTTTACACGACCATAATACCGTTTTAATAATTCTTTGGCGCGCTCTTTGCTTCCTGCAATACTGATCCAAAAATTATCAATGGCCACTTTTTTATCAAGCGCAGTTTTACAAGAGTCAAATTCATCTTTACTCATTAAATAACGGGTGCAGCTTATCATTTCATCACTGTTGCTTACACCCGGAAAAGTTTTGTCGTAGGTATAAAGTGTTAACCCTTCATTTGTATCCTGAGCAGGAACAACATGAAGAAAACCATTGCGCGGCATGGTTAACTGAAATTGATTTGTGCTAAGCTCCATTTTAAAAACACTGTCTGGCTTGTATTTAAATTCATCAATTGTTTTGGTAGAAAATGGCGGAAGGGCCGGGCCAAACTCTTTAAAGAAACAATTCACCGTTATTTGGTTAATGGCAGGATTTGCGAATCTAACCACCACCGTTTCGTTCTTTAAAAAATGTGTTTTAAAAGAAATAATATCGTTGTAGGTGATCAAAAAATTTTGTTCGGTAAAACTATTTTTTTTGTAAATGTTTAACCCTTTGGTGTATCTTATTTTTTTGTTGAGGTCAAAAACATTTATTTCTAAATAATAATTGGCGTTATTTTTTGCCTTTAAATTAAATTTAGATACCAGCGATTTAATTTCTACTTGCTCCGTTGCTCTATCTATAATATGGTAAGAGCTGCTATCGATTATCTTTCTCGAATTTGGCTCGCTTAAGAGTTTATAGGAGATGCGCAGGTCGGCATAAAAAGCCGAAGAAGTATCCGGGCGTTTGTAAATTAAATTCTCATTTTTAATTTCTAAATAACTAACAGTAACAGAATCATTTAAGTGATAGGCTATGGCATTTACTTCTAATAATTCGCTATCGGGGTTAACCAAACTTTTGGTTGGCTTAGAAACAAATGGTTTGCGGGTAATGCAGGCTGCTACCAAAAAAATGATAAAAAATGTAATTATTTTAGGGATTAATTTTTTCACTCTTCCAAAGTTAACCAATTAAAACTATCTTTGTTTACATGCCTTTAAAAATAAATATCTGGCGCATAATTGGTCTTTTGGCCATTGTTGCTTTTGCTTTTTTATTTTTTAAAATCGTTATTTATATCGCTATCTCACTGGTCTTATTTTTGGTTGGTTATCCTATTACTTATAAACTGGAAAAGATCAAATTTGGCAAAAGAAACATGCCTGATGCGCTGGCTGCCCTTATAACAATCTTACTAATAGTTTCTGTGCTTTTTGGCTTGTTCTTTCTTATTATTCCGCCGCTCGCAACAGAAATTCGTTTTTTATCGGCTTTAAATTTTTATGATGTTTTTCATAATATCCTGGAACAGTTTCCGGGTATTAAAAGTTTGCTTTTAAAAGTGGGTAGCGAAGAAGATCTTAAACAAAACCTTTCTACCCAGGTAACGGAATATGTAAATACAAAGAACATAAGCATGGTGGTTAACAATACCTTTCAATATTTTGGGACTATTTTTGGCGGCATGTTATGTACTTTATTCATCACTTTCTTTTTATTAAAGGATGAAAAAATAGTTAAGAATAGTTTGCTAACCATTACGCCTCTTGGCGTTGAAAAAGAAATGCGCGAGGTTTTTAAAATGTCTAAAAAAATGTTGAGTAAATATTTTGTGAGTTTATTTATTGACATGTTCATTGTTGGTGGAGCCGTTTTTTTATTCCTTACTATTTTTGGAATTAAGAACGCACTTATCATTGCATTTTGTGCAGGCATCTTAAATGTTATACCGTATATAGGTTCTGCCATTACCATGGTTATTGCAATAATATTAGGGGTAAGTTCTTGTATCAGTACCGGTAGTTATGAATTAATTGGACCAACCATTAATACCATCTTTTTTACCCTGCTTACTATTAATTTAGTGGATGGTTTTATTATTCAACCCTTCCTTTTTTCAAATTCGGTTAAGGCACATCCGCTCGAGATCTTTATTGTAACCTTAATGGCAGGTACCATAGGCGGCATCTTTGGAATGGTAATAGCTTTACCCGTTTATACCATCATTCGTATCATTGCATCAGAGTTTTTAAGTCATCTTAAATTCTTTAGAAAAATTTCAGAAAATATTTCAGAATAAAAATATAAACTATGGAAACTGTTTTTTCATTTTTAAAAAAATTAGAAGCTAATAATAACCGCGATTGGTTCGAGAAGAATAAGAGTACTTATTTGAAAGCAAAAGAAGAGTTTGAAGTTTTTGTGCAGCAAATAATTAATGGCGTTGCCAAATTTGATAACACGATCTCTCCTGATATGAAGGCAAAGGATTGCACTTTTAGAATTTACAAAGATGTACGTTTTAGTAAAGATAAAACACCATATAAAAACAATATGGGCGCAAGTATTAATGCCGGCGGAAAAAAAGCGGTTGGCCCGGGCTATTATTTTCACGTACAACCCGATTCAAATTTTATTGCTGGTGGTGTTTGGATGCCCGAACCTGAAATGCTAAATGCAATACGCCAGGAAATAGATTATAATTCTGCGCCTTTATTAAAGATCCTTAAATCAGCATCATTTAAAAAATATTATAAAGGACTTGATGAAGATGGCGCTTTAAAAACCGCGCCAAAGGGCTATGATAAAGAACATCCGTTAATTGATCTTTTGCGTAACCGTCATTTTATTGTAAGCCACGCTTTCACAAACAAACAAATACTTGATAAAAATTCAGCTAAGGAAATCGTTGCCGGTTTTAAAGCCATGCATCCTTTCTTAGAATATTTGAGAGAGGCAACTGAGAAGTAAATCACTTCTTAAAGAAAAAATAAACCGCTGCAATTAAAAAAACAAAACCAATTAAATGATTCCATTTTAATGTTTCGGTTTTAAAGAAAACTAAAGTAAAAATTATAAAGACTGAAATTGAGATCACTTCCTGTATCAATTTTAATTGCCACATATTAAATGGCCCGCCATTTATACTGCTTCCTAATTTGTTGGCAGGCACCATTAAACTATATTCCAATAAGGCAATGCACCAACTAATTAAAATAGCGGCTATCATCCCGGTATTCTTTAAAAAACTAATATCCTTATAACGTAAATGTCCGTACCAGGCAATGGTCATAAATGTATTGGAGGCTATCAATAATAAAATGGTGCTTAATCCCCTTGACATAATTTTAATTTAAAATTAAAGGCCTGTGTATTTTCTGAATAATTTTATTGCCAACGCTAAAAGCACAATTCCAAAAACTTTTTTTAGAATGGCAATGCCACCAACACCTAAAAGTTTTTCTAGCAGACTAATATATTTTAAAACAAAATAAACTATTACCACATTTATAAAAATAGCAATGATGATAGAGAGTAAATTATATTCTGCCCGTATCGAAAGTAAAGTTGTTAAAGTTCCTGTACCTGCAATTAACGGAAAAGCTAATGGAACAACCGATGCTGTTGCCGGCATTTCATCCTTATAGATTTTTATTCCCAGGATCATTTCAAGGGCTATAAAAAACAAAACAAAAGAGCCCGCAATGGCAAAATCCTCCACTTTAATGCCAATAATATCAAGAATACTTTGCCCGATAAATAAAAAAACAAGCATAATTGCCAGCGAAACCCATGAGGCTTTAAAAGAATCAATATCCCCGGCTTTTTGTTTAAGGCTGATAATGACTGGTATTGAACCAATTACGTCAATTACCGCAAATAACACGGTGGTTACTTTTAATATTTCTACAATGTCAAAAACAAGGTTCATTACTTACAAAAATAAGCCTTTAAACCTTAAAGCCCAAACCCAAAAAAAGGTCAAATAATTTCCTTTTTTTAATTAGTTTCTTTATTTTTAATAGATAAAATTTTTTGATAATGGAGAAAAGATACAAGTTTAAGAGCTTGCAAACATTTTGCAACAATGAGTGGATGGTGAACAACCAAAAGCGTTACCGTACAGCAATGGATAAAGCTGAAATAGATTATATACGGGTTGAACTGGCAATTTTTAATAAACTATTTGACGAAGAAGATTGGACGGCAAAAGTAAATCTAAAATGCGTTGAAAATGTTGGTAAAAAAGAAATATGTAACCGCGAATTAACCATCAATGTAAAAAAAGATGAGAACATTTTTTATTTACGCGATGGCTGGGGAGTTGAAAATAAGGGCGGCTTTTGGACAAAAGGAAGCTACTTGTGGCAAGCCTATGTTGACGATGTTTTTATTGGCGAAAAATTATTTCATATTAATGATGTTGGCGAAGTAACTACTCACTCAAATCCATATTTGGAAATTGAGCACATTAAATTATATAATAGTCACCACGATGGTTGGCAGGAACGTAACCGCAAATACCTTAAAACTTTTAGCAAGAACGATACAAAATATGTTTGGGCCGAAGTTAAATTCAAGAACATAACCGCACTTGATTATCATTATGAATTGTTTGTTAATTTTCACGATGATTCGGGTCAGCCAAAAGCGTCGGTAGTTCAAACCGGTTACGTTGATGCAAACAAAATCGATTACACCTATACTTTTGAAAAGGCCTGGGGCAGCGATACGCCGGGTATTTGGACAGACGACAAATATTTAGTGGAAGTTGTTTTTAACGATGTGTTAATTGGTGCAACTACGTTTAACTGTGCAAATGTTGAAGAAGAAGGCGAAACACCGTTATTAAAAACCATTGAGCAAACTTTAACTGCCGGTAATTCAAGTACTAGTCAAAACCCAAATAATAACGAAGGTGCTTCTGAAAAAACTTTGGAAGAATTGTTGGCCGATTTAGACGCGTTGATAGGGTTGGAAGGCGTTAAAAAATCTATTCGCGAAAATATCACCTACCTGAATTTTAATAAACTTCGTAAAGAAAAAGGTTTTGATGATTCGGGTAAAATTGCTTTACACAGTATTTTCACCGGTAATCCGGGCACAGGAAAAACTACCATTGTAAAAATGTTAGGTAAGATCTATAATAAAATGGGCTTGTTAACTAAAGGCCATGTTGTTGAGGTAGATCGTGCCGCCTTGGTTGGTGAGTACATCGGACAAACAGCACCAAAAACAAAAAAGATGATAGATAGTGCACGTGGCGGTATTTTATTTATTGATGAGGCATATTCGTTGGCTCGTTCAGATGATGATAGCAAAGATTTTGGTAAAGAAGTTATTGAAATGCTTTTAAAAGAAATGAGTGATGGCCCTGGCGATATTGCTATTATTGGCGCCGGCTATCCTAAACAAATTAAAAGTTTTATAGAAAGTAACCCGGGATTAAAATCCCGCTTCACAGAGTATTTTCACTTTGATGATTATTTGCCTGAAGAACTACATGCTATTGCAGTTTATACTTCTGGTCAAAAACAAATTACTTTTGCGCCAGATGCCGACGCCTTCTTAAAAGAGCAATTAATCGAAGCTTATCGTAAACGTGACGAACATTTTGGTAACGCTCGCTTTGTAAATGCGGTTGTTGAAGAAGCAAAACAAAACATGGGTTTGCGTTTAATGAAGTCAACCGATCTTGCAAATCTAACAAAAGAAGATCTTTCAACTATTTCGTTGGCGGATCTTGAAGATGTGTTTGTTACAGAACAGAAAAAGAAACTGAAATTAATTGTTAATGATAAACAATTAAATGATGCATTGGCTGAGTTGAACGAATTAGTGGGTATGGATAAAATAAAGCAGGACATCCATGAGTTGGTAAAACTAATTCGCTTTTATAACGAAACCGGTAAAGATGTTGTAAATAAATTTTCGCTTCACTCTGTATTCTCTGGAAATCCTGGAACTGGTAAAACAACTTTAGCACGTATTATGGCAAAAATTTACAAAGCCTTAGGTGTGATTGAGCGCGGTCACGTAGTTGAAGTTGATAGGGAGGGTTTAGTGGCAGGTTATGTTGGACAAACGGCCACAAAAACGGCAGCTGTAATTGAAGAAGCTATGGGCGGAATTTTGTTTATTGACGAGGCTTATGGTTTGGCCGGACATGGTGGGAACGATTTTGGACAAGAGGCCATTCAGGTAATTTTAAAACGTATGGAAGACCAACGTGGAAAATTTGGGATCATTGTTGCTGGTTATACAGAGAACATGCATATGTTCATTGAAAGTAACCCCGGATTTAAATCGCGTTTTGATAAAACATTTATGTTTGAAGATTATCAACCAGAACAACTTTGGGTGATCACTAAGAACTTACTTCAAAAAGAAAGTTTAACAGCAAATCCTGAAGCAGAAGCTCATTTAAGATCTTACTTGAATAATTTATACGAAAGCCGCGATAAATTCTTCGGAAACGCAAGAACGGCAAGGCAAGTTGTTGGTGATGTTGTAATGAAACAAAATTTACGTTTGGCTTCTATGCCAAGCGATCAACGTAAGAAGGAACATCTTACAGAGCTAATTTTTGATGACGTTAAACATCTGCAAACTCAATCATCAGGCAGCAGACAAACTTTGGGCTTTAAATTCGGAAGCTAAATTATGTCCGGCTCTGGTGTAAAACGTTTACCTCCTCATAAGCACTTCGTAAATAAAATTGTACGAAGTGCTATTGCAGGCCTTATTATTTTAGCCTTTTCACTATTAATTGGTATGATCGGTTACCACTATTACTTTAATTTAGGATGGATAGATAGTTTGTATAATGCCAGTATGATCTTAACAGGAATGGGGCCGGTTGATAAGGCTATAAATAATGGCGGAAAGATCTTCGCTTCTTTTTATGCGATCTATAGTGGTGTTACTTTTTTAACTTCGGTTGCAATTATTATTTCGCCAGTTGTTCACAGATTCCTTCATAAGTTTAGAATTGACATAGAAGAATAGAAATGGCCAATGTACTGATACTTTGCGCTCATAGGCCAAAACGCTCGCCCAGCCAACGTTACAGGTTCGAACAGTATTTACCTTTTTTAGAAGAGAATGGCTTTAAATTCAAATTCTCTTACCTGCTTAGTGAAAAGGACGATGAACTATTTTATTCCAAAGGAAATTTTTTAGCAAAAGTTCTTATATTAATTAAATCTGTTTTTATCCGTTTAAAAGACGCTTTTCAATTTAAAAGATACGATATCATTTTTATTCAAAGAGAAACATCTTTTTTAGGAAGTTCTTATTTTGAAAAAAAAGCATTTCACTCCGGCGCTTATGTTATTTTTGATTTTGATGATAGCATTTGGTTAGCGGATACCAGTCCCGGAAATAAAAAATGGGAGTGGATAAAAAAACCTGAAAAATTTTATACGAATGTTGCCAACGCACACTGCGTAATTGCTGGTAATGCTTATTTGGCCGAGAAAGCAAAACCTTATAATAAAAACGTTGTTATTATTCCAACTACTGTAAATTCGGATTGGCATGTTCCAAAAACAGAACACCGTAATAAGAAACTAATAACTATAGGTTGGAGTGGAAGCATTAGCACCATCAAACATTTTGAATTATTGGTTCCGGTTCTTATTAAATTGCAGGAGAAATACAAAAACAAATTAAAGTTTAAAGTTATTGGCGATAAATATTATAAACACCAAACTTTAAATGTTGAAGCAATAGAGTGGAAAGAGAATACCGAAGTAAGCGAATTAAACTCTTTGGATATTGGTTTGATGCCTTTGCCGGATGATGAATGGGCCAACGGTAAATGCGGTCTTAAGGGGCTTTCTTATATGGCATGTGCTGTGCCTGTAGTAATGAGCGCAGTTGGTGTAAATAAAGATATCATTCAAAATGGTGAGAATGGATTTTTAGCAAGTGCGGATGAAGAATGGCTAAACGTTTTGTCGGATCTGATCGATAACGAAGCGTTAAGAATTGAGGTAGGTAATAAAGGAAGAGAAACTGTTATTAAAAACTATTGTGTAAAAGCGCATCAACATTCTTATCTCGAAGTTTTTAAAAATGCTAAATCAACTCGATAATTATTATTTTTCAAAGCCGGAACCTGAGCAAAGTTGTCTTTTATTTTTGAGGAAACATTTATTGGATTATTCCTCGCAAATAGAAGAACATTGGAAATATACCACGGCATTCTTTACATATAAGAAAAAATTATTTTGTTATTTTTCGATCAATAAAAAAACAAAGCGCCTTTATATTGGTTTTGTAGATGGCAATAAGATCAGGCATAAAGATCTGGTAGATGAGGGAAGAAAGCAGATCAGGGTATTCTATATTGATCCAAATAAAGACGTAAACGTAAAAAAACTGGATGATATCTTAAATCTTGCGGTAAAACTTTATTAATTTTTCGCCGTTTTTAAAATGCAGGAGCAAATAGATAATTATTTTTATTCTCTTAACGAGCCGTATAAAAGCTGCTTGTTGTTTTTAAGACGCTTTATTTTAGATCATTCTGATAAGATAACCGAAAGCAGAAAATTTAATACGCCCTTTTATTACTATAATAAAAAATGGTTGGCTTTTATTTCTTACGACCCTAAAACAAAAATAATTTATATTGCTTTTGTTAACGGTTACTTAATAGATCACTCTAAGCTGGTAAGCGAAGGAAGAAAAAAGCAGAAAATAATTTATATAGATCCCGAAAAGGATATTGATGTAAAAAATTTAAAAGCTATCTTGGATAAAGCCTGTAAACTTTATAATTAGTCTTTTGTTGCTCCCGGGGTTGAGGATGCTGTGTTTACCTGAATAGTGATCTTTGAGGCAGATAAAGTAACACTGGTGTCATTACTGTCGCTGGTTTGATAAAAGTTCATATTATATGAACTGCTAAAACCATTCTCGAAAATAATGGTTTTTAATACCAGGTTATCATCTATATCGATCAATTTTATTTTGCCATTCTTTTTTGTAATATCCGGACTGCTGATCCAGTTCCAAATGAATTGATCCATTTTTGTGGTTTTGATCTGGAACACAAGTGTTTGATCGTTAGGGTTTGGATCGTAACCCGAGCCGCGGTTATAGGTATTAATGTTTATACTTGATAAAGGATATACTTTTCCGTCTACTTCTAAAATGGCTTTATACATGTTGTTTTGGATTTGAGAATAAAATTACAAAATAAAAATAATAAATCCAGTTCGCTTATGGAATACGTGGATCAATTAATTATTTTATCGCTTTCAGACTTAGATCAAGGCTTTTGATATGATGTGTTAAGGCTCCAATAGAAATAAAATCAACACCGCATTTAGCGTACGAAGCAATATTTGTTTCGTTGATCCCTCCTGAAGATTCTACTTCAAATTTCCCGTTGATCAATTTAACAGCCTCCAATGTTTGTTGTGGCGTGTAATTATCAAGCATAATACGTTGTACACCACCATGCTTCAAAACTTTTTTTACATCTTCCAAACTGCGCGTCTCTACTTCTACCGCTAATTTCTTTTTCGTTTTTTTTAAATATAAATTTGCTGCATCAACGGCTTCAAGTATTCCACCGGCAAAATCAATGTGATTGTCTTTTATTAAGATCATATCAAACAAACCATAACGATGATTGGCGCCACCGCCAATTATAACTGCCCATTTTTCAAAAAAACGAAACCCCGGTGTTGTTTTACGCGTGTCAATTACAATAGCTTTTGTGCCCTTGCATAAGCCCTGTAGATAATCTGTTTTAGTTGCAATACCACTCATGCGTTGCATGATATTTAAAACAAGACGTTCTGCCGTTAATAATTTTTGAGTGTTACCTTCAATAACAAAAGCAATGTCTCCTTTTTTTACTTTAGCACCATCTTTAATAAAGATCTTTAACTTAAAATTCTTATCAACCTGTTTAAAGATCTTTTCTGCAGCGGCAATTCCTGCAATGATGCCATCTTCTTTTACAAGAAGTTGCATTTTACCTTTGTGTTTTTTTGGAATTGTAGAAAGCGAAGTGTGATCGCCATCGCCAACATCTTCAATAAAAGCGTCGAGGATGAATTGTTTGAAATTAAAGTGTTTTTGATGAAGTTTGATGAAATCAGTCATTATCATTCTCTATTCGAAATTGTGCAATTAAATTTCTTCTTAATAAAATAGAGATCCTGAATTTTCCGCTATTCGTTTCTAACGAACCGGTAATATATTGTGCACCATTATTAATCGAGCTAATATGACTCGATGAAAATGCCTTTACAGTATGTTTTTCAAAAAAGAACTTTAAATTGGCCTCTGCCTGAGCTTTACTTAATACATCTTCCTGGTTAATGATCTTTATAGAAACCTTCTCGTCAAAATATTTTACCATATCGGCAGTTTTACCTTGTTTTAAAGCAGCTACTATCTCTTCGCTCGGTTCAACACCTGCAAAAAAGAATGTAAAGATGAGGTAAAAGATATTTATCGCAATTTTCATGAGATGTATTACAAAGTTAATAATTTTTTCGCACTTTTAACCAATGAAGATAGTGTTACTTCAAATAGATAAAACACAGGAAAGTTATTTGACCGAGGGTATTGAAATATATACCAAAAGGTTAAAGAACTATGCTGCATTTGATATGGTTACAATTAATGTGCCAAAGGCAGTGCGGCAGCGCAGTCATAGCGAGCAAAAGCAGGAAGAGGCCAAGCTTATTTTAAATACCATATTGCCCGAAGACCAGCTTATTTTATTGGATGAACAGGGAAAAGAATACTCTTCTGTAGCTTTTTCGAACTTAATAGCACAAAAACAAAATGCATCAACAAAACGGCTGATTTTCTTAATTGGCGGGCCTTTTGGCTTTAGCGAGGCTGTTTATAAGCGGGCCAATTCAAAGATCTCTTTATCGCAAATGACTTTCTCACATCAAATGGTTAGACTCTTTTTTGTTGAGCAGTTATACCGCGCTTTTACTATTTTAAAGGGTGAGAAATACCACCATGAGTAAGCGTTAAAAAACTATAATTTTTGGAATTAAACCCTTTGCTAGTTAATTCTAAGCATTAAAACTAAAGAAACTTTGTGCTTTTCTTTTTGTTGTCAGTGCCTCTGTGGTAAAATTATCAATCAAAAAAGCTCCAACTAATGCCTAGTCTAAATGCCCTGTCGGTTTGATAGTAGCCCTGAGTTAAGGCGTAATGTGTTCCGGCTAACCCATACAGTGCATTTTCAAGTTTAAAGAAAAAGGATACCGGTTTTATTCTGGCATTAATATAAACATCTACAAATGGGTAAGGAGTTGTTTTAAAATTCTCTTGTAAATAAAAAGCTTGTGTTGACGGCATGTAACCATACGAATAAAAAGAATCATAGATCTGCAACTGACTTCCTATCTGCAATTGTAAATTATTTTTAAAAAGAAAACCAGTGTAAAATAGTTTAGCACTTGCCTGGTTTTTTGGAAGCCGCACATAGGTAGTATTGGATGTGTTTTGGAAACGATATTCTAACGAAGTGCCTAGGTGTTTAAAAAATATCTTGGCAAAATTTAAATTAAATCCGGTATTACTTATTGGTTTTGCATATTGCCCCGGTAAACCTACGTTATCAAAAAATAAATAATTATTCATGTTTTGAACAAATACACCAACAGAAAAATTCTTGTTGAAAGCAAAACCTAAATTAGCCTGTGTTTGTTGTTGGGCTTTGTAACCGTTATTAAACCAGGTAAAGTGGTTACTTATCCAGTAATTATAAATATAATCTGCCGAACGACTCTCTGCCAATAAATTTAAATATACGTACCGCGACTTACCACCATTTAAAAGAAAGACGGATCTGTTTTCGGCCTTGTAGTTGCCTTTGTTAGCGCCATCAAAAATGTATTGAAAATTAAAATGAGTTTGTAGTGATCTTTGATCTTTTGTTGCTCTTTGACTGGCCGTGAACTGTTTTCTAAAAACAAGATCTGCTGTTGCTATGTGATTATAAAATAAACTATCGGCTTTTTGCCAAACCTGGTTTACCTCATTTTTGTATCCAAATGAAAGCGCAAAATTTGAGTTGGTAGAAACTGCAGCATAACTAATTTCGTTTATAAATTTTAACACGTGAGAACTGTCATGTGTCGTGTCGGTATTTAAATATCTAATAATGTAAAAGTTTTCAGTAGCAATATTATAGTCATTGTATTCATATTTGCTTGAAGCAAAGCTGGATTTTAATTGTATGAAATGATTTAATTTTGTGCCGGAATCGCCCTTATTTAATTTAAAATATGGATTGAACATGGCTTTAAATTCCCTGTTATCCCGCGTAGCGGAATTTAATCTTACAGGAAATAGTTGTTTGTTCTGTAACAATGTTGTCTCGGTAAGACTATCAGCCTTTATACCTCCATTTTCTTTGTTTTTATTTCCGTTGTTTAGGATGTAAAAATAATAACCAAAGCGCTCTTTTTTTGTAATGTAATTACTTGAGAGATAAAAATTGTTGGTATAACTTTGTTGCTTAAGATAAAAACCTTCAGAGGTGTAGCGACTGAATTTTAAAGTGACGTTTACCCTTTTGTAGGTTTGACTAAAGACCATTTTAAAGACCTGAAATTTTTTACTCCCTGCAATACCGGTAAGATTGGCGTAAGGGCCTTTCGTGCGGTAGTAATTTACCTGGTTCTCGTTATACACATCGTTTTTGTAAGCCGGGGGGCAAAAATTAAAACCAAGATCGTTAGTGCCGTAATTAAGTAAGTAATTTGGAGAGGGCAACCCAATATTACCTAAAAAATTACGTGGAAAAAAATTATGAAGGTTGTTGATGCTTGTATCAGGATAGGTAAAATAATAGTTGGTAATAAGGTTATTCTTTTCTGTTTTAAAAGCAAGGTATGCCGGATCGGTTGAATAAGCTGTTTGAGAACCCGAAAAAAAGTACGAGCAACAAAACAAGCAAAGCCAGATTTTTTGTAGAGAATAATATGACCTTTTTTGTTGGAAAATAAAATGCATCGGGCTTTTAAACGTAAATTCCAATAGTAAAACTAAGAAAATTTAATGTAATAAAATTTAAAGAAAGTTAAATGATCGTTTAAGCCTTGAGTAGCCCGTTTTCACTGGATTTCAAACGCATTAAAATTTGTCGAAGAAATGCTCTTCTACATCAAAAGTGGATTTTAAACCAACTTCTTTGTAATCGGTAGCAAGCCATTTTTCTGCAATTTCGCGGCCACGATTCTTCAGATTTGATAAAAACTCCCAGGATGTGTTCATTTTGCTGCTGTAGCTTAATTGGCTTAGTGCATCATATCCACTAATAGTATGTACAAATATTTCGCGGTTAATTTTATCATCCGATTTTAAGATGCCGTTTCTTATCAATTCATTACGGTAGTGAATCAATTTCATTTCGTTAATTAAACTGCTGTTGAAAGATATCTCATTTACCCTATCTGCTATATCTCTTGCAGTGGTTGGTACCGAATTAATATTTATTGAATTAATTTTTACCAATACAATATCGTGTAAATTGGTGTTGGTGATGATCGGGAAGATGGGAGGATTTCCCATATAACCACCATCCCAATAAAATTGCCCTTCTATTTCAACAGCCTGGAATAAAAACGGTAAACAGGCCGACGCCATAACTGCATCAACCGTAATTTCTTTATTGGAAAATATTTTTGCTTTGTTTGTTTTTACATTTGTTGCACAAATAAAAAGTTTCTTTTTATTGTAACGTTGTAATTCTTCAAAGTCAATAATATTAGTTAAAATATCGCGAAGTGGGTTATAATTAAAGGGGTTAAAGTTGTAGGGGGAGAGTACTTGAGTAATAGCGTTGAACATCATGTATCCGGTGCTATTGTAAATATCCCCTTGGCCATAGGTTTTATCTAATACACCGGGCTTAAATAAAAAGCTACCACTAAGGGCGATCTTTCTCCAGAGTTCTTCTAAAAGTTCTTTAGCTTTTGTTGGTCCGCCAATATGCAAACCATATGCACATGTTACAGCGTTTACTGCGCCGGCACTTGTTCCGCACATCGCTTCAGCAACAAGATTATCTTCTTCCAGGAGTCTGTCTAAAACCCCCCATGTAAATGCGCCATGAGCGCCTCCACCTTGTAAAGCAATACCAACATTTTTCTTCTCTAGCTTCATTTTTTTTGGAATATCCTATAAATATAAAATTTTAAAGCCGAAGGCAAAATCTTTTTGTCAACAAATATGGGGCTTTAATCTAAAATATAAGGGAGAAAAGGCCTAAAGCTCGTTTAGAGCCTGAATTGCAGCCTCAAAGTTGGGCTGGATCTTTAAGCACATGTTATAATCTGCTTTTGCACTTTCTTTGTCTTTTAGCTTCGCATAAGTATAACCACGGGCAAAATAAGCCGCTGCCGAATTTGGGTTGAGGGCAATGGCATTTGTAAAATTCTCCAAAGCTGTCTTATTATCTTTTTTTATTTCAAGGTAAATCGCACCAAGATTATAGTAGCAGGTTTCACAATTTTTATTTTTCGTTAAGATGGCTTTATACTCAATAATGGCTTCGTCTATTTTACCAATATCCTGTAATAATTTAGCGCGGGCGTAAACTGTGTTTTCGTTAGACGGATTTATTTTTAACGCGTTATTATAATATTCTAAAGCAATAGGATTTTTTCTTGCAGCATACATTACGCCAATATCAATAAAAGCATTCTCATATTTATTGTCCTGTTCAATAGCGGTTTCTAAACTTGAGATGGCTCTTGTTGTATCTCCACTTTCTCGGTAAATACTTCCTTTTAAATAATAGGCTTTTGCTAACCTGTCGTTAATTTTTAAAGCTTTGTTCACGTAATCAATTCCTTTCTGATATTGTCTTACCAAATAGTATAATTCAGATAATTTTAACAGCGCATCTACATTATCAGGGAATTTTTTTTCAATTATTTCTAAAAGCTCTTTTGATAAACGTGTATTATTTTGTGCGTAATAGGCATCAACTAATGTCATATAATAATTTGCTTTGGTACTATCCATTTTAATAGCACGCTTGGCATCATATACCGCTTCGGTTAATTGTTTTAAAGCAATATAAATATTGGCCCGCTTATCGTACAGGTCTGGATTTCCGGCATCTTTTAACAGCTCGGCGTTTACCGCTTTTAATTCGGGCGAATTTAATTTGATGCTTAAACTATCGGCGGTTTTGTTTTCAGTTTGAGTTTGTTCAGGATTATTTTTACAGGCATTAACTGCAAACAATAAAATAGTTGCAATAAAAAATAAAGAATAATTTCTTTTATTAAAATTAAAGATCATTTGCGGTAGCTATTAATTCTGCAATATCCAGTACTTTGGTTTTGTCTTCTTTATTAAAGTGTTTCACGCCATCGGTCATCATCGTGTTACAAAACGGACAACCAACCGCTATCACATCCGGATTTAATGCTAAAGCTTCTTCAGCGCGCTCCACATTCACTTCTTTATTTCCTTTTTCAGCCTCTTTAAACATTTGTGCACCACCGGCACCACAACATAAACCTTTGGCTTTACTTCGCTTCATTTCAGCCAACTCAACATCTAACTTTTCAATTATTTCGCGAGGCGCTTCGTACACATCATTTGCTCTTCCTAAATAACACGGATCATGAAAAACAATTTTCTTTCCCTTAAATACACCGCCCTGAACTTTTAATTTACCCTGATTAATTAATTCCTGCACCAATTGTGTGTGGTGAACCACTTCGTAATTTCCACCCAAAGCAGGATATTCATTTTTAATGGTATTAAAACAATGCGGGCAACCTGTAACGATCTTCTTAACGCCATAACCATTCATTACCGTTATGTTTTGCATGGCCTGCATCTGGAATAAAAATTCATTTCCTCCACGTTTTGCCGGATCGCCGGTGCAACCTTCTTCAGATCCAAGAATAGCAAATTTAATTTTTACATGATCTAAAATACGAACAATAGCCTTGGTAATTTTTTTGGCGCGATCGTCGAAACTGCCGCTGCAACCTACCCAAAATAATATTTCGGGAGTTTCGCCTGCAGCCATCATCTCGGCCATTGTTGGAACTTTTATAGTTGACATATGATCAAATTTTTAATTCTCGTTAGTCCAATTAGCTCTATCTGCCTGGCTAAACTGCCATGGTGCACCGTTGTTCTCAATGTTAGTGAACATGGTATTTAACTCCGGGCGTGTATTGCTTTCTTCCATCACTAAATACCTTCTTATTTCAACAATAATTGCCAATGGATCGATATTTACAGGGCATTCCTGCACGCATGCGTTACACGTATTACAGGCCCAGATCTCTTCATGTTTTATGTAATCACCTAATAAAGATTTTCCATCATCTACAAAGGTTCCTTTGTTCTTATCAATATTTTTCCCAACCTCTTCTAATCTGTCGCGCGTATCCATCATAATTTTACGCGGCGATAATGCCTTACCTGTAATGTTTTGCGGACAAGCAGAAGTACATCTTCCGCACTCGGTGCAACTATAGGCATCCATTAAATTTTTCCAGTTAAGATCTTGTACGTCTTTAACGCCAAACCTCACAGGATTATTTGGATCTGTTTTTGCAACGTAAGCGGGATCAAAATTTGGAGCAACCACATCTGTCACAGCGTCTAGCGTTGTGAACTCACCTTTTGGTTTTAAATTCGAGTAATAAGTATTGGGAAATCCAAGAACAATATGCAGGTGTTTTGAGAATGGTAAATAATTTAAAAAACCAAACACCATTAAAATATGTCCCCACCAGCCAACACGTTCAACAATATGTAGTGCACTTTCTGACAAGCCGCCAAATAATAAAGGGCCTACGTGTTTACTTACAGTTAAACCCAAAGAGCCGTCATTTAAATTAGTTGCATGCGATAAACCTCTTGAATACAAAACCTCGTCGGCACCATTCATCATAAAGATAAAACAGATCAATGTTATCTCTCCGATTAAAATTAAGTTAGCATCTAATTTTGGCCAACCATTTAATTCGCTTTTTACAAGACGCGGCACTTTTAATAAATTTCTTCTGCTTAAAAATGCAATGGTTCCAATAAACGCTAAAACAGAAAGTATCTCAATAAAACTTACGGCAAACGTATATAATCCACCAAGTGATTCTCTGAAAATACGATGACTACCACTTATTCCATCCACAACTATTTCTATTAATTCTATTTGTGTTATTATGAAAGCGGAGTATAAAAAGAAATGTAAGATGGCAGGAATGGGTCTTGAGAACATTTTTTGCTGGCCAAAAGCTACTAAGATCATTGTTTTTAAACGGTCACCTTTATTATCAGCAAAAGAAACATCTCTGCCTAAGAGAATATTTCTGCGGATCTTCTTAACATTGATCGCAAAATAACCAGATGCCCCAATTAAAAGTAAAGCGAAGATGATCGAGCTTATCATATTTGTTGTCTATGGATTTACAGGTTTGCGGGATTTTCTTCCGAAAACAGAAAAGTGAATGTAACGTTCAGGATTTAACCTTAGGTCTTTTAATAATTTATCCAGATCTTCTGATGACTTATTTAAGTTGTTATATAACGAATCATTTTTAGCAAGCTTACCTATTGTGCCTTGTCCTTCGTTGATCTTGGCCAGCAAAATATTTAATTCTTTCATAGATTTATCGGCATTGGCAATAGCGTCTTTTAATTGTGCTTTCGCTAAACTATCCGTCATGCTACTTACATTACTAATAATGTTATCGATCCTTTGCCCGTTCTTATTTAAATTAGAAGTTATTTGGTTTAAATTAGAAAGCACACTCGATATTTTTACTTTTTCCGATCCAACAAGGTCATCTAATTTGTAAGCCGTTTGTTCTAACGTTAAGATCGCTTTTCTAACACTCTCAAAAGATTTATCAAGGTTATCCCGCGTTTTTGTATTTAAAATTAAACTCACAACAGTCATTACACTATCCATGCTGTTAATTAAATTCTCTGCTTTTGCCTGAATGGGAGCAATACGTTTATCCAACGATTCTTTAAAGCCTTCTTCCGCCGCCGCAATTAGTGTATCGCCACTTTTTACCATTTCGGCTTCGTTGCTAAAAATAATTTCAACGGCTTTTGATCCTAAAAGGTCAGAACTGATTGCTTTTGCTATTGAATTTTTAGGGATCTTAACGTCTTCGGTTAGCAAAAATTTAACTAAAACCCTATTTTGCCCGCCTTGTTGATATAAAGATACCTCGTTTACCTGGCCGATCTTAAAACCATTAATTAATAATGGATTAGCGGGAATCAAATTGTCAATTTTTGGATAAACAGCATACAAATAATATTTGTGCGAAAAAAGATTAGTACCCTTTAAAAAATTAATGCCCCAAAGAAAGGCTGCGATGGCACATATAACTACAATACCTATTTTAAATTCTTTACTTACCTTCACAAAAAAAAGTATCTATTTTTAAAGCATAAATATAGGTATTTTATTGATTAAAACAGCGCAAAATGAACCGGAAATTAAAGAACGAAGAGCTAAATCGTATGTCGGTGAGCGATTTTAAAAACGCCGAAAAGCGGGCTCTTGTTATAATTTTGGATAATGTAAGAAGTCTTAACAATGTTGGCTCGGCATTTAGAACGGCTGATGCATTTTTAATTGAAGAGATCATTTTATGCGGCGTTACGGGCAAGCCACCCAACAAAGAAATAGAAAAAACAGCTCTTGGCGCCACATCTACTGTAAAATGGTCATATTTTAAAACCACACTTGAAGCTATCGAGGCTTTTAAACAAAAAAACTACAGTATTTATGCTGTTGAGCAAGCTACAAACAGCGTTCCGCTAAATAAATTTACACCTGATGAAAAAATGGCATTTGTGTTTGGCAACGAGGTGTATGGTGTAGATCAGGAAGTAATTGATGGTTGTAAAGCTGTTATTGAAATTCCCCAGGCAGGCACCAAACATTCATTAAATATATCGGTTAGTATTGGCATTGTGCTTTGGGAAATCTCAAGGTATTCCATTTAAGCTACCGTTTATTCGCAAAAAACTACCGTGTATTAGTTTTTATTCTATAAAAGCTTATTAATTGACTATTTTTACTTTAAAAGTAGTTAACATTTTTTATCGTAAAACATTACCTATGAAAAAAATATCCATTTTAATATTAATACTGTTTTCGTGTTCATTTTATGCGCAAATTTTGCCGTATCTGAACGCTTCAACTGCTAACACTAACGAGTTTCCGGTTGATGCTGATACAAATATTTATATGTTTCACGGTAATAGGCTTGTAAAAACAGATAAAAATTTTAATACTATTTGGGCCAAGACATATGCTGGTTTAAATTTTTCTAATTTATTGCTTTCAAAAACAGGGAGCATGTATTTTATTGCTAAAAATGGTTCATTCGGTATTTACTTCGGAAAACTCAACCCAAATGGCAGCGTAAGTTGGGTTAAAACTACTCAGGCAATAAATGCCATTCTATCTGCAACAACTTCAATTTCGTATACGCTTAATTTAACTAGTTTATTATTGGACAGAAACAATGATCTTTTACTTTCCGGAGATAATTTTTTGCTTAAAACAGATACGCTTGGTAACGGAATTAAAATAAAAGTTTTTAATGGTAACACGGGAACTACTCCAATGCAAGGCTTATCCATAATATGTGATTCTGCCGGTATATATAAATTAGCCGGTGCCGGAACTATGGCCCTTTCAGGAGGTTCTGGCGTTAGTATATATTCATTTTCCGATATTACCAATGCTTTTACAAGCGTTAAGAATCATTTAACAGGTAACTATCAAAGTTTTAGCTGGGGATTTACAAGATCAAGATTCGCAAATAGTTTTTATGCACGTCTTCAAGGATATTCGATTCCTGCTTCAATTCCAATTAACCAATTGGCTAAATTTGATATAAGCGGAAACGCGAAATGGTTTAAAGCGATCTCAAACTCCTTTATGAATCCTGCCCAAATTGCATTTTATGTTAACGAAAATAATAATGGTGATCTGTTTTACGCCACGGGTACTTACAATTCAAACGTATTATATACAAGTGCTTTTTTAAAGTTAGATTCTAATGGGGTTGGAAATAATTTTCAAACCGCTATGCTTTACAATTATAATATTGGACCTTCTTTTTATGCTGTTCCTTCACACGCGCCGCATTCGATATATAACGGTAGTTATTATTTTGACGTTTCGGGTTACTCTTTTCCAAATAATCCTTTAACGATTCAAAAATTTAGTTCTGCTTTAACGTTTTCTTGTTCAAATACTATAACTGATAATAGCAGTAACGCCGGCCCTATATTTCCGCAAACAATGGTTAGCCCAACAATACAACCTGTTACTTCATTTACGTTAAGTAATTTTTCTACCTCTGCCACGCCTGTTACGTTCTCTGTAAATCTAAATTTTTGCCTGGTTACTGGCGCAAATGAAAAAAGTTTAATGGCGAACGATGTCTTCATTACTCCTAACCCCGCTCAGGATAAATTAAAAATAAAATTGAGTAATGATCTAATTGCAGATGTAATTGAAATTATAGATATGAATGGTAGAGTGATAAGCAATTATTATTCCACTTCTGAAATTAATATTAGCGAACTTAATGCAGGTATTTATTTTTTGAATATAAAAGCAGGCAATACAACATTAAAAAAGAAATTTTTGAAAGAATAGATGTTTTTCCCAATAATCTCTATATTAATAAACCGGTTAGCGCCGGTTTTTTTTATTTTTAACATTCTTTTAAAGAAACAATTTAGTTTACTTAAAAAATTAAATGAACTTTCAATTCTTTCACGTGTACAGGTTAGCAGAAGCACGATACATTAAACTGTAAATGAGGTCTCATATAAAATTTGTAAAGGTGTATGCCGCAACAAACGCGTAAGTATAAATTCTTAAGTGATGAAGAGTTAATGTTCTGTTTGAGCAATGGCGAAGTAGTGGCATTTGACGAGATCTATGAACGTTATAGTAAACGCCTGCTGGGTTATTTTATTCGCATGTTGAATTTTGACAAGGAGCTCGCAGAAGACGCGTTGCAGGATCTGTTCTTAAAAATTGCGGAGGCACCTGAACGATTTGATAAAAGTCGCTCTTTTAAAACCTGGATATTTTCAGTAGCCTCTAATAGTTGCAAGAATTATTACCGGCATAAAAAAATAGTTTCAGAAAGTAATGAAGAAATAAAATATATAAATGAAAGCGTGAACGATACTGCGTTTTTAAACACGGCAAGTAAAATGGATGGGCTCACGTTCAGAAAAATGCTGGGAGACATTTTAAACGAACTTTCTGCTGAAAAAAAAGAAGCGTTTATTTTGAAGTACCAGGAAGAAAAAACAATAGCAGAAATTGCGTTAATACAAAATTGCCCGGAGGGTAGCGTAAAATCAAGATTACATTATACACTAAAAGTTCTCGAAGAAAAATTAAAAATATTTAAGCCTGTAAATTAATTAACATGGAAAACAAGAACGAACTGGATAATTTTCTCAGCGATAAAATGTCGGTAGAGGACCTGAATTTAAAAGTGCCACAACTTTCTGCAGAATCCAGAAAGAAGATATTTGGGCGCAAGAAAGCGAGTAGAGGAGAGATAGAAGATTTCTTCTCGCTGGTGGCAGCATTCCTAAATTTTAAAATAAAATTATACCATGCCGTTATTGCTACTGTAGTTATTGGTGGTGTTATTTTATTTTTCACTAAAGATGATAAAAGCAACAAGACCGAAGCGCATGTAAGCGAATACGTTTCTAATATCGCTTCTGTAAAAAGCTCTACTGTACTTTCAAGTATTTACACATTTGGTTTAAACAAAAAACAAACGTATGATAACGGAACAAATTAATAACCAAGAGCAGTTGCCCGTAGAGCAACCCCAAAGTGCTTTTAAGTACTTTCCATTCTTTAACAAAAAACAACCGCTGTTTGTTTTGGTGCTTTTAGGTATTATTTTTTACTGCACGTCGTTATATAACGAGTATGCTTTGGATGATAGCATTGTCATTCATCAAAATAACTACGTATTAAAAGGTGTTGCCGGTATAAAAGATATATTAACAAAAGATGCTTACGATGCTTTTTACCGACGTATGAATGCAACAGATCAATTGCAGGGCGGAAGGTACCGGCCCTTGGCCATTGTGAGTTTTGCGTTGGAACAGGAAATAATTGGAACTTACAGAACAGGCTTTTATATGTTTGCAGAAGATGTAAACAAGAATGGCAAGATAGATAACGATAAAATTGAAACACCGGATTCGCCGGCATCTCCAGCGTCGGTTAGTAAAAGGAAGTCGGGTGGAGGAAACATTGATCCTGCACCGTTGCAAATAAATTATGAATGCAACGATTTTATGGATTTGAATAACGACCATGTTGCTCAACTAAATGAGTGCTATAATTGCTGGGATCTGAATAAAAATTTTAAGGATGACGCATCTGAAGATCTAAACCATGATGGCGTTTTTAACGAAGTGGATTGTCAGACCAAAGGCGCTTTTTTAAGACACTTTAATAATATGTGGACCTACATTTTAGCCTGTGTTTTACTTTATTTGTTGTTTAGCCGTTATATCTTTAAAGAAAGACAGGACATGGCTTTTTTAGCGGCCCTCATTTTTTTAATTCATCCTGTTCATACAGAAATTGTGGCCAATGTAAAAGGCCGAGAAGATATTTTTTCAGTAATATTTATTGCTCTTACATTTTTATTTTCATTTAAATATAACAACTCAAAAAAGATAAGTTCACTCATAATTGTAGGTCTTGCTTTTTTCCTGGCCTTGTTATCAAAGGAATATGCCATTGTGCTTTTAGTACTTATTCCACTTGCGCTTTATATTTTTGATAGAGAAAAAATAAAAGCTGCTAATTTAGGTCTGTTAAGCTTAAGCCTGTTTGTTTTTGGATCTATTTATATGGTCATGCGTTTAATTTCTGTAAAGATCTCACCGGGTTTGCCTGACACCGAACTTCTAAATAACCCTTTTTTATTGGCAACAGGCGAACAAAAATTTGCATCTGAAGTTTTTGTAATGCTTAAATATCTTGTGCTTTCTGTTTTTCCAAACGCATTAACCTGCGATTATTCTTATGCACAAATTCCATACAGCGATCTTAGTGATGTTGGATTTATCATTTCTTTAATTTTAAATCTTGGTCTTCTGATTTTAGGAATTAGGTTAACTATTAAACGTCATGTTTTAGGTTTTGCCATTATAACTTATTTTTCATTTTTAATTTTAGTTACAAATTTTATTTTCCCTGTTGGCGCAGTCATGCGTGAAGGATTTTTATTCCACGCATCCATTGGTGTTGCCATTGCCATTGCGTGGTTAGCATTAACTGGTTTAGAAAAATTAAAGTCTATTTCATTTACTGCAAAACGAACTGTATTGATGAGTTCTTTACTTGTAATTTTAATTTTATGTGGTTGCAAAACCTGGGAACGTAACTGGGATTGGAAAAATGATGTGACCTTATTTTTAAAAGATGTAAAAACTTCGCCCCACTCTGTTTTGGTTTTAGGTAATGCAGGTGCGCGCTGGATAGACCTGGCAGATACGAAAGAGATCACAGGTGTATCCTTGCCGGGCGAAGACCCCACACAATTTAATGATTATAATGGTCAGTTAAAAATTACCAACGAAGAAATGCAACAAGGCGATTATGTTGACAAGAGAGAGGCCGCCCTCAAAAAAGGTATGGGTTATTTAAAGCATGCTGTTGAGTTGCATCCTCGTTACGTAAATGGTTATTTAAATTTAGGTTTAGCTAGTTTTAAATTGGGTAACGATAAAGACGCCATCTATTATTGGAAACTGGCAGAACATCTTTATCCGGATAATCCATATTTACAAAATTACTATAGGGTGTATTCTAATATATTAAAGACACGAGGCGTTGAAGCGTTTGACGCGGGTAAGGTACATGAGTCTGCAGTAGCATATAATATGTGCACTATTGTTGTGCCAAATGACCCTCATGCATGGTACGGTTTGGGTGGTGCTTATTATAATTTAAAAACCTATGACAAAGCAAAACAATGTTGGGAGAAGGCTTTAAGGTTAGACCCTACTTACGAAGAGGCAAAAAAAGCACTTAATACTTTATCGCAATAAAATAATTTAAAGATCGCTGTAACCATTTAGCCAAAATTTGTTATAGTTAGCGGCCAGAAGTTTAAATAAAGTAATTTAAAAGCGTTTAATTAATTTGTTATTTTTTATAAAGCTAAATCCCGAGCTTATGTTGTACAAACGTTTTAAGAGAACGTCAATAGTATTTCTTTTGTGCAGCATATTTGAGTCTGCTTCTTTTGCGCAAACTGTTGCAGGCAAAATAGTTGATTCATTAAATGTACCTGTTCCTTTTGCAACAATTGCTTTATTAAAGGCAAAAGATAGTTTACTGGCAAAAGGAAATTTTAGCAATGATAAAGGAGCGTATATTTTCGAAAATATTTCGCCAGGAGATTATTTTATCAAAGCCGCTTCGGTGGGATACAAAGATGGATTTAGTTCTGTTTTTAAATTAGATAGCTCTGTAGCTTATTCTGTTCCGGATATCACTCTTGGGAACAAAGAAGTTAGTCTGAATGAGGTTTCGGTAACAGTGCAAAAGAAGATCTTTGAATTTAAAAATGGAAACATTACGGTTAATGTAGATGGCAGCCCGTTAGCAGTCGGAAATACTGTTTATGATCTGCTCTCAAAAATGCCGGGTGTAGTTGTAGACGGCGAGAATATTTCTATTGTTGGAAGAGACGGGGTGAAAATAATGATCGACGACAGGATCCAACAGATATCCGGCCCGCAATTGATCAACCTTCTTAAAAGTTTAAATGCTTCAGTGGTGGACAAAATCGAGATCTTAAAAACGCCCTCTGTAAAAAATGATGCAGCGGGTACTGGCGGTATGATCAACATCAAGACCAAAAAAACCAAGATCACCGGTTTTAGTGGTAGCGCTAATGTATCTTACCAGCAAGGTTTTTATGCGAATAAAGATGGCGGCTTTTCTCTTAATTATAAAGGGAAGTCGGCAACGTTTTTTAGCGGCATAAATTTTGGTCATGATGAAATGCAATACACCAGTATTTATAAAAAGAATATTACTTATAATTCTGTTACTACTTTATTTGATCAAAGAACGGTTGAAAGAGCTATAAATCAAAACGTATCTTACAATATTGGAACAGATTTTTATTTAAACAAAAAAAATACAATTGGTTTCAGGATAGATGGTTCTAATGGAAATGCAACGCCCTATAGGAATGGCAATAATTTTTTGAGTGATAATAGTCCCGGATACGACAGGCTGGAGTTTAGGTCGGTGAGACCAAATGATTGGTATTATCGGAATTATAATATTAATGCCGAGCACTTGTTTGATACGTTGGGGACAAAATTAAAATTCTCTGCCGATTATACTGAAAGCTTTGATGTGTATAAAGGTTTTTTAGAAAGTCGTTTTCGCGATAAAGATGAGAACGAAGTTTTGGATCCCAAGATCTTTCAGACATATAATACCCTTGATTTTAATTTGTATTCGGCAAAGCTGGATCTTGAAAAAAAACTCTCAAAAACATTGAATTTAGAAATGGGTGTAAAGGAAAATTACCAGGTAATGCTTAGCGATTTTATTTTCGAAAATAAAAACCATCAAACTGGCACTTATTCTCTGGATACAAATTTTTCAAATGTATTTTCGTATAACGAAAGAGTTGATGCGGGATATCTTAATTTGCAAAAACAATTAGACAAATTAAGCATACAAGTTGGATTGCGTGCCGAGAACACAACGGTTAACGGTGAAAGCAGAACGAGTAAAGTTAAATTCAGCAGAAACTATTTTCAGTTATTTCCTGTAATTAGTTTTGATTATAATCCTTCCGAAAAAAACAGTTTTCAATTATCCTACAACCGAAGAATAAACCGTCCGCAATACAATTTATTTAATCCTTACAAAGTATTTTTAAATCTTTTAGTGACGCAAATTGGGAATCCTTACTTAATGCCCGAATACAGTAATACCATTGAATTTACACATGGATATAAAGGAAGTATTTACAACACACTTACTTATTTTACGATCACCGATAATTTGTTCTTTTACCCGGTACAAAATGATTCTACTAAAGAATCTCTTCATAAAGTGGACAACCTGAAAAACAGTAGTATCAATATTGGCAGCTATTCGTTGTTTATTCAAAAAGAAATAAAAAGATGGTGGATGCTTAATTTTAACGGGTCGATTAATTTTGTTTCTTTTTCCGGCACCATCGACGGACTTACTTATTCCGGCGCATCCTTCCCTGTTTACCTTTATATAAATAACAGGTTTGTGTTTCCAAAAAAATGGATTTTAGAGCAAAGTACTTTTTTGCATGCACCAGGCATGGTTGGGATTTATGATAATGCTCCGCGATGGGGTGCCAATTTAGCGGTTCGCAAAACATTTTTTAACGACAAACTAAATATTTCCCTTGGTGTAAATGATATTTTTTATACAAACGTGGTTCGTACAAGAGTCATATTTCAAAATCAGGATACAGATCTGTATTCTACATTTGACCAAAGGAGATTTACTGTAGGCGTAAATTACAATTTTGGTAAAATTAAAGTACAACAACGCAAAACAAAAAGTAACGATGAGGAAAAGGCAAGGTTAACGCATTAGTTTATTTATTCATCACGCTATTTTGAATACGAATACTTTCTTCGTGTAACAGCTGGCAAATTTTTTCTACGTGATTCCTTGAGATACCTAATTTTTCTGCTAATTGAGCGCGTGTTCGTAAAATTTCCTGCCAACGCTCAAGTTGAAAAATAGTGATGTCGTGTTCTTTTTTATAAGCACCAATTTCTTCAATGATCTGTGTGCGTTTTTTTAGAACATTAATTAATTCTTCATCCACTTCGTCAATAATGTTTCGCAGCTCTGCCAATTTATCAATAACAGCATCATCGTTAGAGCGCTGTTTTCGTAAAATTAATTTTGAGACAAGTTCATTTAATTGTACAGGTGTTAATTGTTGTTCGGCATCACTCAAAGCAATGGCGGGATTAAAATGGGATTCTATCATTAAACCATTCATACCAAGATCTAATGCTTTTTGTGCAACAGAGGGAATTAATTCGCGGTTACCGCTAATATGACTCGGATCGCAAATAATTGGTAATTCAGGAAATAAAGTTCTTAGTTCAATTGGCAATTGCCACATGGGTTTGTTACGGTATTTCGTTTTACCATAAACATAAAAACCTCTGTGTATCGCAGCAAGTTTTGTAATACCACTATTATTGATCCTTTCAATTGCTCCGCGCCATAATTGAAGGTCGGCATGAATGGGATTCTTAACCATTACGGGCACATCAACTCCTTTTAAGACGTCGGCAATTTCTTGTACGCTAAATGGGTTAACAGTAGTGCGGGCGCCTATCCATAATACATCAATACCATGTTTTAGGGCTAATTCAGTATGCTGGGCATTGGCAACTTCTACCGTAATTTTAAAGCCAAATTCTTTTTTTATTTCAACCAGCCATTTTAAAGCCTCTTCGCCTTTGCCCTCAAAGGCATTGGGCCTGGTGCGGGGTTTCCATACGCCGGCGCGGAATAAAGCCACTTTCCCGGTTTCTTTTAGCCCTTTTGCGGTATTAACAAGCTGTTCAAGTGATTCGGCACCGCAGGGGCCGGCAATAAGCAGTGGTTGTGTGTTTGAGGGTAACCAGGTATGTAAAGGCTCTATTTTCATTTAGAAAGACAAACCGTTAAATAACCGGTTTGAGAGCTGAAAATTACCCTTTTTATGGTATTTAAAAAACTAAATCATTCAACTAGCTTTATAACATGAATTTAGAGAATTTAGAAAAGCCTAAAACGCCCATATTCTTTCAAAATAATTGTCCTTTAACTGTTTTTGCCGATTGTTGCAAAAAGAAAAAAGATTGCTGCAAAAATTTTAAAAAAGGCGACCGTTGTAAAAAATGCCCCGGAAGAAAATAATATAAATTTTGTTTGAGTAAAAAGTAAAAGCCACCGAAAATTTTCGGTGGCTTTTTTGCTTTACAAATTTTTATACAACTCTTCTTTTAAACTTTTAACACCATTAACGGCAGTTTGCTTTATGTGGCGTAATTGTTTTATGTAATCTAAATTAAAATCGCCCGGATCTACCAACCACTTTGGTGTATTTGCATTTACAAAGTTGATAATCCCAGCTGCAGGATAAACATTTAAAGAAGTACCTACAACGACAAAGAGATCTGCTTTTTCTGCACTAAGGTTGGCTTGTTCCATTTGAGGAACATCTTCGCCAAACCAAACAATATGCGGCCTTAATTGCGAACCCATTACACAAAGATCGCCCAATAAAATTTCCGGTTTTTTTAATGGATAAACTAATGACGGATCTGCAGTGCTTCTCGCTTTCATTATCTCACCATGCAAGTGCATTACGTTTTTGCTTCCTGCGCGTTCGTGCAGATCGTCCACATTTTGTGTTATTACCTGCACATCAAATTTATTTTGCAATTCGGCAATAAATTCGTGCGCTGCATTTGGTTTAGCGGCAATTACCTGTTTACGACGTTGATTGTAAAATTCTAAAACTAATTCCCTGTTCTTTACCCACGCTTCCGGGGTTGCCACATCTTCTATTTTATGTTCTTCCCAAAGCCCGCCTGAATCGCGAAAGGTTTTAATTCCGCTTTCTGCACTTATTCCTGCACCGGTAAATACTATCAGGCGTTTTTTGAACATATTATAAATTCTCTTTTGTAAACTTCAACATTTTCGAAAAAATGTGTAAGCGTGTGTAACCACCGCTAATGCCGTGGCTTTTATTTGGATAAAGCATAAAATCAAATGGGATATTATTATTTACCAATGCGTTTGCCAATTCCATACTGTTTTGTAAATGTACATTATCGTCTGCGCTTCCGTGGATCAATAAAAATTTACCTTTTATGCCTTTCACAAAATTGGTTGGCGAGTTATCTTCGTAACCACTTTTATTATCCTGCGGTTTACGTAAAAAACGTTCGGTATAAATATTATCATAATATTTCCAGTTTGTAACCGGCGCTACGGCAATTGAAGTTTTAAAAACATCTCCACCTTTTGAAATTAATAACGAAGCCATATAACCACCGTAACTCCATCCCTGGAAGCCGATACGTTTACTGTCAACGTAAGATTGTTTTCCTAAATATTTTGCTACTTCTATCTGGTCTATTGTTTCTAGTTTTCCTAGCTGCATATAAGTACTGTGTTTGAACTGGCGGCCACGTCCTTGCGTCCCTCTATTATCTACACAAACAACCATGTAGCCTTCCTGGTTAAGCATGCTGTGCCAAAAATAATCAATGCCGTCCCATGCGTTATTTACTTCGTTAGCACCCGGCCCACCATACGCATACATGTATACCGGATATTTTTTTGTTGAATCAAAATTTTGCGGCTTCAACATCCAGCCGTTTAACTCAACACCTTCAGAAGTTTTAAATTTGAAAAATTCTTTAGTAGACAAATTATAATTTTTCATAGTGCTTTTTAACACCTTATTGTCTTCCAGTAATTTTACCGTTTTTCCGTCAATGCTGTTTAATTCATAAACCGGTGGTG
This sequence comes from Bacteroidia bacterium, assembly GCA_016787785.1. Lineage (GTDB taxonomy): Bacteria > Bacteroidota > Bacteroidia > B-17B0 > Aurantibacillaceae > Aurantibacillus. The sequence continues at coordinate 382,562 of JAEUTO010000005.1, forward strand.
TATTTGCATCACTATGACTTGAAATATAATATTTAAAGCCTGGTGTAAATTCAAAGTTTGTAAAACCGGGTTTGGTTGATAAACGTTTCTTATCTTTTCCATTCAACTTAATACTATACACATCACGGTTAATGGCTCCGTTCTCTGTAGATACATAATAAAGCGTTTTTGTTTCCTCATCAAAGCCGCTAAACTCCATAACATCCCAAGGGCCGCTGGTGATCTGATTAATTAATTTACCGCTGATGTCGTAGTAATATAGATGATTGTATTCATTACGCTCGCTCGAAATAATAAATCCTTTATCGCCAACAAAACGCAAATCGTCTGTTACGTCAACATATGTTTTACTCTCATCCGTGTAGGCAACAACACCTTTTCCATTAACAACATCAGTAAAAAGTATTTCTAATTTATTTTGTAAACGGTTTAAGCGGGTAATAGAAAGTACCAAAGGATTATTAGTGAACTGAATTCGCGGAATATAGATATCTTTTTCTGCACCAATATCTGCAGTAACTGTTTTTTTGCTGGCCTCGTCAAAAATATGAACGGATACAATTGAATTATCTTCACCGGCCTTTGGATACTTAAAAGTATATTTAGTGGGATACAATTCACCATTATAATAATCCATCGTATATTCTTTTACACGGGTCTCATCAAATTTTACGTAAGCTAAATATTGACTGTTACTGCTCCAATCAAAATAATCTGCACGCGCAAACTCTTCTTCATAAACCCAGTCGGCCCAACCGTTCTTAATTTTATTGGCTTCGCCATCGCGCGTAACTGTTACTTCAAGGCCGGTATCCAAATGTTTAATGTATAAATTATTATCTCTTACATACGCCACTTTTTTTCCGTCAGGCGAAAAGTTTGGAAACATTTGTTGTCCTTTATCTGATAGTTGTGTGGTTTTTTTTGAAGCAATGTCATAAACATAATAATTTGCTTTTGGCGAACGGCGATATACGTTTGCAAGATTCTCGTAAAGCAATAATTTATCTTCGTTCGGACTGAACTGGTAAGTATTTATATCAAGTTGTTTATCATTGAATTTTAAGTCACTTGCTTTAACCAGGTCCTTAATTTTATTCCCAGTTTTTAAGTCGAACTGGCTTAACGTTAATTCTCCAGCCTGGCTCACAATATCAACGTAATTTACGCCATCGTTCATAACGTTAAAACTTTCAGCATGTTTTGCATAAAACATACCACTTGCCCAAATATTCTCTAATGTTAGTTTTTGTTGCGAGAAAACTAAAACGGGAATTGAAATAAGAATGAATACTAATTTTTTCATTTTAACTAAGTGTTGGTGAATTTATGAAATTAATCTTAAAATAACCGAAAATAAATATGCGCTAAATACCCCTAAAAGGGTGAAAAAAATGGCTTTTAGCCATGATATACCCGTGAAAAAACAATTAAGCCGTTTTTTATTTGTAAAACCTCGCCAACCCGAAGATCTTCGTCGGTTTTAACGTGCCTTATGTATTCCATAAAAACCTGTTCGTCATCTGCCGTTAATTTTAGCACTTCGTAGTTTAAGGTTGGCAACCTGTTAAAGGCATCCTGCCACCATTCACGTAAGGCTTGCTTCCCTTTTATTAAGCCTTGTGTTTCGGGTTTGTGAATTTTCAATTTCGGACTAAAATGTTCGGCATTATCGTTGTAAAGTGATAATAATTTTTCAAGGTCGTGCGCATTAAATGCTTCAAACCATTTAAGCGCAATTTTTTTATTTTGTTCGGGAAGCATATTTCTTAAATTTGATCATGCTAAAAAACGCTTTTATTTTAATAGTAACAATTTCTTTTTTGTTTTCTTGTTCACCCGAAAAGATCAAAGTAGACACAATATTGCATAACGCAGTTATATATTCGGTTGATTCTTTATTTACTACTTATGAAGCTATCGCCATTAAAGATGGTAAAATAACAGAAGTAAATACAAATGATGTGATCTTGCAAAAATATGGATCGGAAAACACAAGAGACCTTAATGGAAAAGCCGTATTTCCCGGGTTTATAGATGCACATTGCCATTTTTATGGTTACGGAAAAGGATTGAATGAATTGGATCTGGTGGGCACAAAGTCTTTTGAGGAAGTAATTGAAAGAACTATTGCTTTTGCGAAAGAACGAAACATGTTTCCGGAAACGAACAGCAACAAATTAAAAAAAATTACTGCAGAAGAAGATTGGATCATAGGGCGGGGCTGGGATCAAAACGATTGGGAGAATAAACAGTATCCTGACCGGATGAAATTAGATTCGTTGTTTCCGAATACGCCGGTTATTTTAAAAAGAATAGATGGCCATGCTGCTTTGGCAAACGCCGCTGCACTTAATTTGGCTGGAATAAACAGTCCTGAAAAAATTAAAGGCGGAACAATAGAGTCTATGCCCTGGCCATATAATGAACAGGTTGGAGATAAATCTATGTTAAAAGAAGGATTTGTGTTAACAGGTATGTTAATTGACAATGCAGTAGATCTGGTAACAGAAAAGATACCGAAACCAAGTAAAGAACAAATACAAAAAGCGTTATTAAAAGCGCAAAAAAACTGCCTGGCAGCTGGTTTAACTACTGTTGATGATGCGGGCCTTGAAAAGAATATTGTAGATGCGATCGATGAGCTTCAAAAAAAGAATGAACTTAAAATAAAAGTGTACGCTATGCTTACACCAACACAAGAGAACCTGGATCATTATTTAAAAAAAGGGATCTATATTTCAGATAGACTAACGGTTCGCTCTTTTAAGTTTTATGGTGATGGTGCTTTAGGATCAAGAGGTGCTTGTCTTTTAAAAGAGTATGCCGATAAAAAAGACTGGAAAGGGTTTTTACTGAATGATCTGGATTATTATATGAAAATGGCAAGTAAAATGGAAGAGAGTGGATTTCAAATGAATACACATTGTATTGGCGATTCAGCCGTTTGGGCTATTTTAAATGTTTACGGCTCTAACCCTATAATGTTTGGAGATGTGGATGGAAAGTTGTTTAAAGAGATCTGCAAAAAAAGAAGATGGCGCATAGAACACGCACAGGTAGTAGATAAAAAACACCTTGAATATTTTAAGAATTTGTCTGTAATACCTTCAATCCAACCAACACATGCTACCAGCGATATGTATTGGGCAAAAGACAGGTTAGGAGAAGAAAGAGTTAAAACCGCGTATGCCTACAAGGATCTTTTAGATTCAGTTGGAGTAGTGGCGCTGGGTACCGATTTTCCGGTGGAAGACATCTCGCCATTTAAAACTTTTTTTGCAGCTGTGGCAAGGCAGGATAGTAAAGGTTTTCCCAAGGGTGGTTTTCAAATGGAAAACGCTTTATCGCGCCAGGAAACTTTAAAAGGGATGACCATTTGGGCAGCCTATTCTAATTTTGAAGAAAAAGTAAAAGGTAGTTTAGAAAAAGGAAAAAGCGCCGACTTTATTATTTTAGATACCGATATTATGAAATGCAAAATAGAAGATGTTCTAAAAACTAAAGTTTTAGATACCTATTTAAGCGGTGAAAGGGTATATTCACTCAATGAGCCTAAGTAAATGTGTTTTTTTAATTAATTTTATACTGTTAGTATAAAAACTAAATTATTCTACATGAAAAACTTTTTATCCATTGCAGCTCTTTTATTATTTACTAAGGCAGGTATTTCCCAAAATAATAAGATCGTACAACACAATTATATTTTTTCAGCAGATTCGTTAGCTGGATTTGACGAAGTAGCGGCGAAAAATTCAGCGGTCTCTGAAGGTTTTTTGGGTGAAGAATTTAAAGTAAGAATGTGGTCGTTAAAACGCTCTTACGTAAACAGTAAATATGGCATTACACCAGAAATTCATAAATACAAAAACTCAAGTTATAATCTACGCCCTTCGTCTGCGGCTGTTTGTGTGAACGAAGATTTTGAAGCCTCTGCTCCGGGAATGATCACAACTGCAAACCAAATTGCGGGATGGACATTGAGCTCAGGATTAAATCAATTCCCATCAACCTCGTGCAACATGACCACAACGGGTGCGCCCGCCGAATCAGAATTGATCTCAGCTTCAGGATATATTGACCCTGTTATTGGAGCAGTATACCCGATCTATTCTGTTTTTGGAACGGGGTCAAATTCAGGTAACACTGTAAACCCGGGTATCACTAATATGTATGGTAGTAAATTTCTCCGTCTTAATAGCAATATAAATAATTACAGCATCGAAAAAATTTCAAAAACGATCGTTGTTACGCCGGCAAATTGTTTGTTTCAATTTGCATTTATTACAGTTTTCTCTACGGGGCATACCTGTTGTGATGCCGGAGCAATGAAAATTAATTTAATTAATGCTACAACCAGCTCTCCTATAACTTGCCCTAATTTCACTATTTCTGCACCAAGCTCAGCCTGTGCTTCAAGCACGGATGCGCCCGCATATTATAATACACAATCTGGTACACCGGCTACCACGGCTAGCGCACTGGTTTTTAATAAATGGAAGATCGGTTCGGTAGATCTTTCTGCTTACATGGGTCAAAATATTACTATCGAGATGCTTGCTTCCGACTGTACAGCCGGTGGCCATTATGGCTATGCTTATATTGATGCACAATGTTCGCCAATGGCAATTACATTTAATAACAACCCTGTTTCTGCTGCAAATCCCGCAGTAACATTTCCAACATGTGGCGCTACTACTTTTACTATTACAGCCCCTCCGGGCTTAGGGCCTTATTCATGGGCTGGCGTTGGTGTTAACCCGCCTTACAACACACCTGCATTTACGAATCAAACCTTTACTACAAATTTTGCGGGGACATATACTTTAATAATGAACCCAATTGGTTCTTGCGCACCACTTACAAAAGTTGTAACCTTATCCGTTAGCCCATCTCCATCTCCTTTATCTATAACTGGAAATACTGCTATCTGCTCTGCAGCGGCTTCAACATTAACAGTTAATGGTGCGAGCACATATACATGGAGCACAGGATCAAATAGTAATAGTATAGTTCTTTCTCCACCTGTTACTACTAGTTATGCCGTTTCTGGAACAGATATTAATGGTTGCACAACTTCGGCAAACTTTACTGTGAATGTTGGCCCAATAAATCTTACTGTATCTGGTTCAAATATCGTATGTAGTGGCTCAAGCGCCACATTTACTTTGAATGGTGCTAGTTCTTATTCTTTAAATTCTGTTGCATGCGCTACTACTATAAATATTTTACCCACTGCAACTACAAATTATACTATTTCAGGATCTAATTCGCCAAGTTGCGTGAGCACTCAAACATTTAATGTTTTTGTAAACAGCAACTGTGCTGATGTGTGGCCCGGCGATGCCAATAGCGACGGCGTTACCAATAACCTTGATATTTTAGAATTAGGCTTACATCTTACACAAACGGGTCCACCACGCGCAAGTACAAGTAATTTATGGCAATCGTATTTTGCAAACAACTGGATAGGTTTTATTAGCAATGGAAAAAATTTATGTCATTCGAATTGTAATGGAGATGGAATAATTGATCTTAACGATACATTAGCGATTTATAATAATTACAATTTAACTCACTCATTTAAAAGCAATAGTGAAAGTATCATTAATCCGCAGTTAGTTATTATTCCTGATCAAAGCTTTGTTGCTAGCGGTAATTGGGGAACTGCCTCTATTTATTTGGGCGATGCCAGTAATTCAATTTCAAATCTTAATGGTGCTGCATTTAATATTACGTTTTTCAATACATTCCCTATTGCAAATGATAGCGTTTATGTTGATTTTCCTGTTTCTTTTCTCAATGCTAGTAATCAAAATTTACATTTCAGAAAAAAACAATATAATAACGGTGTTATTAACGTTGCTACAACACACACTAATAATATAAATGTAAATGGTGATGGTAAAATTGCGGTGTTTCACTTTAAAGTCGATCCGGGTTTTCAAGGCTACGACCAATTTCATTTTGGCTTATCTTTAGCATATAAATCAGATGCAAACGGAATAGTTACACCTTTAACTATTGGCGTTGATACAATAACAAATGTTGGGATTCCAAATGGATTAAGAGAAAATAATTTGGAAAACACTATTTACCTATTTCCAAATCCAACAAAGGGATCGGTAACAATTAAAAGTAATAGCGAGATAAAAAAAGTAGAAGTTATAACTATTGCCGGACAAATTTTAGTAACTGAGAATGCTAAAGGTAATTCGCATCAACTAAATTTAGAATCGTTTGCAAAAGGAATTTATTTTGTGAAGATCTATAATGTGAGCGGACAGGTGGGAATGAAAAAAGTAGTTACAGAAGATTGATCTGATTAAATTTAAAAGATCTGTTTTAGTTCTTTTAAGTTAGTGATCTGTTTCCCGGTAAAATTTTTAGAATTCTCATGCGAAAAGTATATTGCATCCCAACCCGCATTTAAAGCGCCTTCTACATCACTGGTAAAATTGTCGCCTATCATAATGCATTCTTCTTTTTTAGCACCTGCAAATTTTTCGGCTAATCTAAAAATTTGTTCATCGGGTTTTGTAAGGTCATGCTCTTCGCTAATTATTACATTTTTAAAATAAGCACGTAAGCCGCAGCCGTCAATTTTTATGAACTGTATTTCTTTAAAGCCGTTGGTTATAATGTGCAAATGATAGTTTTGTTTTAAATAGTCCAGCGTTTCAATACAACCATCCTTAAGATGAGTTCCTTTAGGGGCGCGATTAAGATAATGATCTGTAATAATTAAATTCTCGTCGTAATTATCGTAATCAAATTGGTTAAACACCAAATTAAAACGATGGTTGCGTAAATACTGTTTGTCTATTTCTTTTTTAGCGTATTGCAGCCAAAGTTGCGCATTGGTTTTTTTATAGGTTGTGTGAAAATTGCTATAATCCGTTTTTAATTTCGCGTTAAGATCAAACTCTAAAAATAATTGCTCCAAAACATGGCCTGAGTTCTTTTCAAAATCCCAAAGTGTATCATCAAGATCGAAAAAAATATGTTTAATGTCTTTCAAATCACGAAACTATTAAATTTTGAATTTAAATTAGATCACGCCCCAGATTGCTAACTGATCGTGAAAAAGATACAGAATAAAATATAATCCAATAGCCCATATCACCACCGAAACACTTAAATACAAAATTACTTTTTTCTTGTCCTTAAAAAATTTCTCGGCAAAAAAGGCACCAATGGGTTGCGAGATCAGAGGAGTAATAGCTGCAATTCCTGCAAGGCCAAAACGTTGCTTAATGCGTATCATCCTCCTCGTTGTTTTTGTAAATATTTTTTTATGGATATTTCTTTTATCGCGGTAGTTATCCATCCATCTTAAAATGGCGGCGCTTAAATTGGTAAAGATTACGTTGCCGGTTATACCTCCTGCGCAGGCTACTAAAATAACTTTAATAAAATTGTACTTAAATACTACCACAGCGGTAGGCATACCCAGTTTAACAAAAAAGAAAGTACAGGTAAGAAAAACGGAAAATATTTTTAAGAATTCGTTCAAGTTTTCGTCAAATTAACACATAGCAGGGTTGTAAAGCAAATTTATTCTTACCAATATTTGTTATTTTAAAGCAACTAAACTATTAAGATATAGCTTGCCGCTATTGAATAAAATGCTTAAATTTGCCCCCCAGCTAACAACACTAAAATTTACTTATGTCAACACACACAGTAAATGCAACACAAGCACACGATAGTATGTTTGATGCTGTATTGGCCCGTTTAGATGTGGCCGCCAAATTAATGAACCTTAGTGATGAGGTTTTACAAGTACTCAGAAACCCAAGCAAACAAGTTAAAGTAAGCCTTCCCATCATGATGGATAATGGTAAAATTCAGGTTTTTGAAGGATACCGTACAGTTCACAGCACTCATTTAGGTCCAAGCAAAGGCGGCATTCGTTATGCAATGGATGTAAATGCGGATGAGGTTATGGCCTTAGCTGCATGGATGAGTTTTAAATGCGCAGTTGCAAATTTACCTTATGGTGGAGCAAAAGGCGGTATTAAGTGCGAGCCTCGTAACATGAGTGTTGGCGAATTAGAGCGTTTAAGTCGCGCCTATGCTGTTTCTATGAAAGATGTATTTGGTGTTAACAGGGATATTCCTGCGCCGGATATGGGAACAAGTGGAAGAGAAATGGCCTGGATATTAGATGAATTCAATAAAATAAATGGCGAAGATAGCCCTGGTGTAATTACCGGGAAACCAATTGCTATAGGCGGTTCATTGGGCCGCGATGCTGCAACAGGCAGAGGTGTTATGGTTAATACTTTAGCAGCTCTTAAAAAAATGAACTTAAAAGCTAACGAAGTTACTGCAGTAGTGCAGGGTTTTGGTAACGTTGGTTCGCATGCTGCACGTTTACTTTCTGAAAAAGGAGTTAAAATTGTAGGTATTGGCGATCATACAGCTTCTTTTTACAACGAAAAAGGTATTGATATTGCTGCAGCCATTGATTTTGCTGCTAAAAATAACCGCGTTTTAAAAGGCTTTAAAGGCGCAACAGAAATTAAAGCTGAAGAATTACTTACCAGTAAATGTGATGTTTTGGTGCCTGCGGCTTTACAAAATGTAATTACTGAAGAAAATGCCGGAAAGATCCAGGCTAAATTGATAGTAGAAGGTGCTAACGGACCAACTACTCCTGAGGCTGATCCAATCTTAAATGATAAAAAAATCATCTGTGTTCCGGATATTTTAGCCAATAGCGGCGGTGTAACCGTAAGTTATTTTGAGTGGGTTCAAAATAAAGCAGGCTATTACTGGACAGAAGAAGAGGTTAATACTAAGCACGATCTTAAAATGGAGATCGCTTTTGAAGCCGTTTGGAACAATGCAACCCAGTTTAAAACGGGTATGAGAATTGCGGCCTATATTACAGCATTACAAAAAATAGAACAAGGCGTTAAGCTTAAAGGCGCGTATTAATTGTTAATTGACTGACTATAAAACACTTAGGCTTTAATAAATAATAAGCCTGAGTGTTTTTTTTGTTTAAAAAAATTTATAGATTTGTTATAATAGATTTAACAATTTCAAAAACTTGGTAGCACTATTAATCATACTTGCTTATTTAATAGGTTCAATTCCCACAGCGGTTTGGATCGGTAAGGCTTTTTATAATATTGATGTGCGTGAATTCGGAAGCGGAAACGCCGGCGCCACCAATACTTTTAGGGTTTTAGGCCAAAAAGCAGGTATTCCAGTATTAATTATCGATATTTTAAAAGGAAGCCTGGCTGTTTTATTGGCGTTTCTTAGTCCTTATGTATTTGAAAGCGACGAATTCGTTAATCTTCAACTTGCCCTGGGTATTGCGGCATTGGTTGGACATATTTTTCCGGTTTTTGCAGGGTTTAGGGGTGGAAAAGGTGTTGCTACCATTTTAGGGATAGTAATGTGCATTTTGCCATTATCGTGTAGTGTTGCTTTATTTATCTTTTTGATCGTATTATTTACGTCGCGTATGGTTTCTTTATCTTCTATGTTGGCCGGTGTAGCTTTTCCATTTATTCTACATTTTATTTTTGGTAACACTAATCCAATACTTACAACTTTTTCAATTGTAGTTGCTTTATTATTGATCGTAACGCACCGTAAGAATATTGTTCGCATTTTAAACAAACAAGAATCAAAAATTAAATTCGCAAGCAAAAAAGTTTCGGTTTAATGGCATTCACTTCTAAATATTATTATTATTTGTTCCTCTATCTATAGGGCTGTAATTTTATTTACATATAATTTTTATTATAAACCGGCCCGCCAGCCGGTTTTTTTATTTCCCACAATTTAAAAATAAAAAAACATGAGACCAACAGAACAAATTTACAGCAATTACACACCAGAAGACTTTTTAGTTTGGAAAACATTATTTAAACGCCAGTTAAAAAATTTAGAGAATAAAGTTTCTTCCGAATTTTTGTATTCATTAGAAAGAATAGAATTTAACGCAGAAGTGATTCCGGATTTTATACAGGTGAATAAAAAATTAGATACCCTTACCGGTTGGCAATTAGTTACGGTGCCAAATATCAGCGAGGCAGATGAATTTTTTAAATTTCTGGCGCAAAAAAAATTTACCTCTACCTGCTGGCTGCGGACCATACAACAATTAGATTATTTAGAAGAGCCGGATATGTTTCATGATGTATTTGGCCATACACCTTTACTTAGCAATAAAAGTTACTCAGTGTTTTTTGAATCAATGGGTAAACTTGCACTTAAACACATCCATAACAAAGAAATTATTTTGAAACTTCAGCGTTTGTATTGGTTCACTATTGAGTTTGGTTTAATTAAAGAAGGCAATAAATTAAAAGTCTTTGGTGCCGGAATTATTTCCTCTAAAGAAGAAACCGAAAATGCGATTAGTAACAGATCGTTAAAAGAAGATTTTGATATTTACAGAATTATGGAACATGATTTTAGAACAGACATTTTGCAGAATAAATATTATGTTATCGATTCGTTTGAACAATTGATTGAATGCTTAAAGCAATTTGAAACAGAAATAGAAGAAGTATTATTGCAACATATTAGGGTCTGCAAAACGGCGGTCGTATAAAAACTCTTTATCCGTTAAAGTAAGCAAAAAAGAAAGGATCTCTTTTTTTTGTTGTGCAGTTAAATTACCTACTTTGTTGATGAGTGTATCGGCCCTCTCATCATGGTTAGCCGAATTGGAATAATGTTCAATAACATCTTTTAGTTTTTTAAATCTACCATCGTGCATGTAGGGGTAGGTCATTTCAACATTGCGCAAACCCGGTACTTTAAATGTTTTATAATCTTTTTCAATTTCGGTCAACTTACCCCTGCCAAAATCATTCAAAGAAGTGTCTATCTTAATACCGTTATTCCTGTAACTGTTATCTGTAAACAAAGGCTCTTTGTGGCAGGTGGCGCATTTGGCTCTGAATAATTGTAAACCATTTTTTTCTGCCAGCGAAAAAGTATCTTGCTTGCGCATATACTTATCGTACTTTGAGTTGGAAGTGATCATTAAGCCTGTAAATTGTGCCAGCGCTTTTAGCATTCGTTCAGAATTTATCAGGGTATCTTTATAAGCCTTATTAAATAATCTTACATATTCTTTATTGGCGCGTAACTTTAAAACCACATTTGCCAAACTCTCATCCATTTCAATAGGACTAGTAATTGGATTTATAGGCTGTACTTCTAAATTATTTACACCGCCATCCCACATATACGCATCTTTCCAGATCAGATTTTGTAAAGCGGGAACATTTCGCGTGCCTATTTTTGCATAGATCCCATGACTCAATTTATGATCAATATGGGCAAATGCTGCTATGCGTTGGTGACAAGTACCACAGCTTACACTATTATCTTTTGAAAGTAAATTGTCGTAAAATAATTTACGACCCAAAACAAAAACATCGGGATTTAATTTATTTTTTTTAAAACTGTAAATAGGTTTTGGAAATCCTTTTGGGATCTTTAGCTTAACATCTTTTTTTGTGATCTTAAAATAAGGGTTCTCAATTACAAAACTGTTGCATAACGCAAATGCGGCAATTAAAATAAAAAGAGTATAAACGATCTTATTTTTCATTGGGCATTAGTTCAAACATGTCTTTATAGTTATCGGCTATCACTGTTGCGTTCTTAAGATCGGTTACGGATGATAGTTTTGAAAAATCAATGGCGTTGGGTGTTTTTAAAATTTCCAACACATTTACTTTAATTTTTATTTCTTTGGTAATGGTCTTTTCATTTTTACCAAGATCAAAAGAAACTTTGCGAATGCAATTGGTTGGTTGTTTGTATCCACCAATATGGTATTCAAAAAAATGCCCTGGCGATAAAGATGTGTTTGCCCGACCTTCCAGCTTTAAAAAAATGTATCCGGTATTCCAGGCCCAAAACATGGCATTTACAGGGTCTAATGCGCCTGATTGCGCGCCGCTGCAATTATGTAAACTATCTACGCCAATTATAAAATCCATGCTGGTATAATTTCCTTCGGGGACCTTTGACAGTAAAATTTTTTTACTTCCCTCTTCATCCTCATCAATTAGAAACGTTTCGTTTATAAAAAGATCTTTTCCCGAAACTGCCTTAAAATGAAAATTACTTACATAGTACTTTAATTTACTTACAGTAAAGGTTTGCCCCAGTTCATTTTTATAAATGGAAGAGTCTAGTTTAAGCGCCTGGTTATTTACGAAATGATTAAAACTTAAACTTAAATTTTGCGCGTTGATGCTAACAAAAGTAAGTAGAAAACAAACCAATATAATATTCCTTTTTTTCATTTTAATTAAAAATTAAAGTTAGAATATTTTTTTGGTAGTTTTTTATTTTGTTCTGTAAAATATTCGGCAACCGAACGACTGTGTTTCGGGTTTTGAAACTGGTTTGTTATTTATGAGATTATCCAAAGCGTTAGCAATGTAGGGTGTTGCCTTTTCGGGATGCTCACCATTATCATCAATTGCTCCGCTGTATTTTATTACCCAATTAGTGTTTTCTTTCCAAATTATGTATGCATGTGGTGTATGTAAAGCCCCAAAATTTTTGCCCACGGTTTGTGTTGCATCATACAGATATGGAAAATTTAATTTTTCATCAGCCGATTTTTTTTGCATTAATTCAAAGGTCTCTTCTTCATAAACCAGCGTATCCATTGAATTTATAGCAATTAAAGGAACACCTAATGGTTTATATTTTGAATTGAGATCGTTTAAACGTTTAGGATATAGTTTTGCAAAAGGGCAATGATTGCAGGTAAACACAACCACAAACCCTTTTGCATCTGGAAAAGCACTTAAAGAAACAATTTTATTATCTACATTTTTTAAACTAAAATCTTTTACGGTTTTACCAATTACAGAATTGGAATTGTTTCTGTCTCCTTTAAACGAATAAAGTGAAACAATTAATAAAGTAGATATGCAACCTTTAAACCAATTCATTTAGTTTTTTACAAATTTTTGTGTGGTAATTGATTTTGTTTTCTTGTCCATTAGCTGAACAAAATAAACACCTTTGGCAAGTGTTGAAACATCTATTCCTTTGCTCATTTCAGGTTGAGGTAGCATCATCACTGCCTTACCGTTGATGTTAACGATGGTGATGTAATATACTTCGGTAGTCATGTCTCCCATTTTAATAGTTAATTTATCCTCGGTTGGATTTGGAAACAGAGAAAAGGAAATGATCTCTTTTTTTATTTCGTTAAAACCAGCCGGATTAGTTACAACAAACTGTCCCATCATACCGTCATCTTCATGATTTGAAAAATGGCAGTGGTACATGAACGGATGAATGGCATCCGCGTAATCATCAAACTTAGCAACAAAAGAAACCGACTCACCTTTCGGAACGTACATAACATCTTTCCACCCCGCCTCATGAGAACCAACAGCAGCGGTACTGCCATTTCTATCTACAATTTTAAATTCAACATCGTGGATGTGGAAGGTGTGTCCAAAAACATTGTTATTTACAACTGTCCATTTTTCAATATCATTTAAATTAACTGTTTTGTTAATTGTATTTAACACAAAGGATGCATTATCAAAATTAAATGGAATCGGGTTCGGTCCTGGATTACCATTTGTGATGTTTAACGTTCTGGTTACTGTTGCATTTGCAGATGTCCAATACACATTGCTAGCCAATACGGGTGGCACCGAGGTTACGGGGTTTGCGGTTGGCGCAATAACATTAATATGTAATACCGGAAAATCAATGTTGTTTAATAAGCTTCCAAACTGTCCGCTGGAAGCCGGTTCTGCCCCCGGAAACCCAAAAGCCTGACCAGAGTTGTAAGCCTTTAAATCAATGCTTGATCCAACTAAGTCATTACCTAAGTTTACCATTATTTCAACTCTTTCTCCCACCATTAATTTAACGCGGGTAACAGCAACAGGCGCATTTACTAAACCGCCGTCGTTTGCAATAATGTAAAAAGTTCGGTTATCACTAAAGCCAAGATCGTAACCCCTTTCTATTTCGGCATTTAAAATTCTTAATCTCACATATTGTTTTGGCAAGCTAACTTGTGCGCTTGGCGTGCCGTTTGTAAGCATATAGTCGCCATAAGAAACATTTGTAGTTACAAATTGATTGCTGGCATCATATCTTCTGCTGGTTAGTACCAATGGAATATCATCTACACCATATTTTCTTGGTAAGGTTAATGCGCTTTCTGCAGCATCCCTAACAATAATAAATCCACCAATTCCTTTGCTTAAATGTTCTAATGTCATTTCGTGTAAGTGCGGATGATACCAATAGGTACCGGCATTATTAGTTACCTTCCAATAAGGTTGCCATAAGGTACCCGGAGGAATGACCTGATGTGGCCCGCCATCCATAACGGCTGGTAAATGCATGCCATGCCAGTGTATGGTTGTGCTATCATTCAATTTATTTTTCACGTTCATGTGCACGGTATCGCCTTTGTTGAAGAATAAAGTTGGCCCCCAAAAATTATTATTGATGCCACCAGTAATGGTTTGATTTCCGCTAAGAAGTTGCTTAAAGGTATCTTTAACAGCCAGGTTAAAAGTTGTGCCTATCAACGTATCCGGTATCCACAAATTATTATAAGTTTGCGCTTTCATGTTTGATAAAACAACAAAAATAATAGCGAAAGAGAGAAGAGTTTTTTTCATTATTGGAGATCTAATAAATTGATAATACTAATTTGACTTAATAATTTTTTGCGTTGTTTTTTGGTTATCCGATTCTAATATCAAAAAATAAATGCCGTTAGAAAGTTCTGTCATGTCTAAAGAATAAGCAATGCTTGGTTGTAAATAATCTATCGTTCGCACAATTCTTCCTTTATTATCAACCAATTTACCTTTTACGTTATTCTTGCTTTCTACATCCATATAAATAAACAAATAGTCCTGCGTTGGATTTGGCATTACCGTAAATTTAATTGGAAGTTTTTGCTGATCGTTCAAGCCGGTTGATGATGGTGTATAAACAGTTGTTGCTTCGCTTATTACTACATGGCTTCCGGTTGGCCCAGTATTGCCGGCCTGCACGGTTCCATAATAAGTTGGCCCAAGTACAAATGGATAAACAGGATAACCTGTAGCATCAATAGTTACAAAATAAGCGTAGGTTCCTGCGGGATATTCAGGAGTAACACAAAAGCGTCCGTTATGAAAATCAAGATCGCCAGAACCAGCTACGTACACATAATCTTCTAACATGTTACCTAAAGGATAAGTTGCGTTTACCGGCGGACCACCATTACGTGTAGTTGGTGTGGTTGGCGATGCAGCTGCTGAAGCGGAGTTAGCACCTAATAAAACAGAACCTGTACTTGGTGCTAAAACAAAACTCGGTGTCATTCTTTTTATGGCACCTGTACCATTTGTATTCGTGTATGCATAAGCACCATAAACCGGGAAGCCATCAAAGGCATATCCAATAATTGGTGAGTGAACAGTTGTAAGTGTTGAATTATATAAGCAACTTGGATTAACATGATTGTGGTAAGCACCGTTTGGTGCCGGATGTCCTAAACAAGCGTCAAAACTAACGCCTTCATACACCAACGCGTTACGGTTAAAACCAGTAGTTGTAGCGCCCATAGTAAATGCGCTGCCGTTCCAGTACTGCCCGTCTTTTGGATTAAAGATGGCAACACCATTGCTCCAAAGTCCCATATTACCTAAGGCGGTAAAAATTGGCGTTGAGGTATTTTGAACCGGCGCCAAAGTAAATTTGCAAACAAAATTTTGATTGGTTGGCGTGTTAGGATTAGCTGTCCACGGACCAATGTTATAACCTGGAATACAAGAAGCGCTTACATAAACCTGCGTAGCCGAGTATTGCACAGTTTGCACGTTTGATGGCAAATTATTATAACCGGTTGCGCTGGTTGTGTTAATGGCCCAAGAGGTAATTAATGGACTAAGTTGCGCTTGTGCAGACACTGCAAATGCGCCGATAGAAAGGGATAGGATTATTTTTTTCATAAGGTTGAATTTCTTGCTTTATTGATTAGATGCTGTTTGATTTTAAAACTTGCGGTTAATATATGATTTATTTTGGCGGCCCACCATGTGGGGCAAAAAGATGCGTGAGGTCCTGCACCAGGGCGTTAAAATTCTCAAGTTGCTTGTCTTTACAAATAGCCTTTATTTTTTGAAAATGATCAAAATTTAAATTATCAAGTGCTTTTTGATTTTCGGAAATAGTTAGGATAATAGAATCTGCTTTGGCTTTATCGATCGTAGTATTTGTTAACAGGGAGTATAGTTCATCGTGCAACTCTCTTGAATTTTTATTTAACTCATGCATTTTACTGCGATGGTCTGCAATAATTACTTCATATTGCTTTTGTTGTTCGGCATCAAAATTTAAACGTTCTATAATTATTTTTTTTGGCCCTTCGCCACGCGGCGGATGATCAGAATGCTGTGGCCCTGATCTGAAGAACATAAGTGCCAAAGTTCCCAGGTTAATTAGCAGTAAGCCAATAACTGCAATACCTAACAGTTTTGTTTTGTTCATGACGATCAGTTATAATTAATAATGTTATCGTTTAGCAAATGGTACTGTTGCGCCAATGTTTGCAATTCGGAACTTTTTTTAGCACTAGTTGTTCTTAAAACAAAAACGTTTAAAAGAACAAGAACAACAAATGATGCAGCCGCTGCCCAAACTAATTTGGAAGGCGCCACGTTGGTTTTGGCACTTAAACGATCAAGTATCTTAGAGTAGAGGTAAGGATTTACTTCAGCCGGCTTCAAGCCGTTAAGACTGTTTTCGGTATCCTGTATCCATTTTTCTTTGGCGTTCATATATAGTTAGATGTTTATTGTTTTAAAAACTTGCGGTCATTTTTCATTTTTTTCGTAATAATCCCCCAAAATTTTCTGGAGATTCTGTTTTGCCCTAAAAAGAAGCGATTCTACCGACGGAACCGAGACCTTCATTACAGCGGCGATCTCTGCATAACTGAGGTCTTCGAGCTTACTTAAAATAAAAGCTGTTTTTTGATTCTCGGGAAGTTTATCTATAGCAGCAAATAAAATGGTAGCCCGCTCTTTATTTTCTAACTGCACGCCGGGGTGTATAAAATGAAGCGCTTCAATTTTTACTTCCCCTTTTTCGTTCGAAAAAATAGTTTGAAAAAAAGCGAATCTTTTTTTGCGATTCTTAGCTCTTAAAAATTCTAAAGAGCGCGTTACTGCAATGCGGTAGATCCAGGTTGAAATTTTTGATTCGCCTTTAAACTGGTGTAATGAATTGTGGATAGCGATAAAAACTTCCTGCGTTACGTCTTCAGCATCTTCAACATTTTGTAAATACTTTAAGCAAAGGTTATACACCATTGCTCCATATTTTTCATATAACGCTTTAAATTCCGGATCGTCTGGCATGCAAGCCTAAAATTATTTAATTACAATTCCATAGGTAACAAAAGAAACGCTGGCGTGACTATTATTATTTATGATCGCTTGTATTAACGGACTGTTTGCCGATCTTACAGCGCCCCAATTTACTACAAAATTAGCACCGGGTCCGCCTTTTGTTTCGGCTTGCTCAACAACAAATTCTATAGAACTCATGGGTTTAACTAAAATGGTTGACTTGGTATACTCTTTTAATAACTCGCCCTGCGAACCGTAATAATTTACACTGGTAACGTAAATACTATCTTTAAAACTAATATTGCGCACGCTTAATGTTGCAGATAATTGTTGTGTTTTAGATCCATCCATCAAATAAATATTCGAATAAATTGGAACATAAACAGCCTGCTTAACGGTAAAAAGGCTATCTTCTATTTTAGCATAATTATATACCGGGCTCGGAAGGTGTATCTTTTCATTTGTTTCGGAATTGCAGCCGGCAAAAAATAGTAGCAGACCCGCGATCGAAAATGTAAACTGTAATTTTCTCATGTTCTTAAAGATACAAATGTTTAACCAAAAGACAAAAAAAAGAGGCAGCTTACCTGCTGCCTCTTAATATGTGCCATGTTTAACGGCTCTTATCTTGCAATTATTATTTTTCTTACTTCTTTTATGTCGCTGGAATTAACAGATAAATAATAAACGCCACTTTCAAGGCCGTTTAACTCTAATTGTATTTTTTTAGAAGGAAGGAAATTTTTGCTGTAAACTTTTGCGCCTAATAAATTAAAGATACTTATTTCACTTTCGTTAAACGACCCTGAAATTGTTTCAATACTAATATTATTGTTTGCGGGATTTGGATAAACATTTAGTTTACTGCTATTTAATTTATTTTCTACTACCGCAGTTGCAATGCTGCAGTTAGCAGATGGCGTTACAATGGCAGAACAACTGGAGGTATTTAATGTTAAAGTACTTTGGTTAACAATGGTTGCTCCCGGTTCAAGTATTATATTGCAGGCAACTGTTGATCCGGCCATTATATAAACAGTTGAAGTGTTTACTACATAAAGGTTACCACAACCTTTTGATCTTACATGGTACGCCGAGTTTGCTTTTAAAACACCAACCCTGCAAAAACCGCTTGCGCCGCTGCTTAATGTATCCCATACTACAGCATTGTTGCACAACAAAAGTGTTTGGGTTGATTCGGTAAACGTATTTACCGAAGTGCCGGCGGTAAAGGTGTGCATGGCTGAGTAAGCCGACTGGTTACAAGCTACTTGTGAATTTGCAACACATGCAAATAATATAGCAAAAGAGAATAAAAGTTTTTTCATTTGAAAGAGTTTTAAATTTTTTCAAATGTAACAATACAGCTAAATAATTTTCAGATGAATGACTATAAAGCCTTTTAAAATTACTGTGCTGCCAAACTTACGTAGTAAATAATTTTACATTGAGCAGGAGAAGCGTTTTGTTGAGTAAATGCCTAATCCATTGGGGTACAGATCTCAATTAAAAAACCATTGAGGTCTGTAACATAAGCTACAACTTGTCCCCAGGGTTTTGTTTTTGCTTGCTCAACTAAAATAGCGCCGGCCATTATGGCACCGGCAACTGCTTTTTCTACATCATCGGTAGTAAAGCCTATTTCCATTCCAAAAGGTTTTTTGCCTCGTTCGCTTTCAACAAATCCTTTTGAAAGATTTTTGTTTGCTAACTCTATCGCACAAAAAGAAAGGGTAGTATCGCCAGTTGCTAATTCGCCATACTCATTTTCTCCTGCAATAAATTTACGTTTAAAACCAAAAGCGTTTTCATAAAATTCAATTGTTTTGGTTACGTCTTTTACGTAAAAAATGGTGTAGGCAAATTTTATCATAACTTTTATTTTGAGTAAAAATAAGAAATATAACCACATAGACACATAGTTTTATCCTCCTTTGGAGTAGGTGGCGCGAAGCGACGGAGGAGGGTTTTCAAAAGCTCAACAAAAGTAAAACATAGGATTTCTTCGCTAGCGAAGAAATTTATGTGAACCTATCTTTGGCATACAGTCGGTCCTAACCTATGTTTCTATGTGTTTAAAATTTTAAGCTACTATAGTTCTAAACGTCAAATTTATTCGTGGTGCAAATAGTTTTGTAGTTGGCGGCAAACGGTGCAACCAGTTTGTTTGCGTTGCATCTTTCATTAGCAATAAACTTCCATGTTCCAATATCAGCGCAACAGTTTCTTTTGTTCGTTTATGTTTAAAGGCAAATTTCCGTTCCGCGCCAAAACTTAAAGAAGCTATTGTGCCATTCTTTTGCAGCGCCTTTTCATCATCGCTGTGCCATGCCATGCCTTCGTTACCATTATGGTACAAATTCAAGAGACAGGAATTAAATGTGGCACCACTCATTTTTTCTGTTAACTGCTTTAATTCTAAAAGCTCTTTTGTCCAGGGTAAAGCTTGTTTGGTTGTGTTAGAGTAGGTGTAAGGATAATTTTGATTAGCATACCAGGCTACTTTTCTTGGTGTAACAATATGCTTGCCATAAATGATGGCTTCATCATTTTTCCATTCAATGGTATTTAATAATGTTTGGTAATAATTACTTGCTTGTTGCTTGTCCATTATTTTTCCGAAATAATTTACTGTACCATCAAAGGGTAATAAATTTTCGGTTGGATCTGCTTCAAATAAACTCACAAACAAAATTACATTTTTATAGTAGATTACTTTTTACTGAAAGCTAATTTTTTTGCTTTTAAAGCTGCGCGTAGTTTTGGTAAAGAGCCCGGACCCATGCCATGAAGTTCTAAAATTTCAGCTTCTGAATATTTTGATAGTTGAGCCAATGTTTTTATACCTGCATTTTCGAGGGCGCGTCTTGCAGGTGCTGCGAGTAAAGAAAGAAAACCGTTCTCAGGTTTTCTCTCCTCTTCGCAAATGGGGCAGGTAGGACAATCACTACTTTTATAGTATGTATGTCCTTTGCTGCAGGTTCTTAATTGTTTTTTTGCGCACATCAGTTATTTTCTGTGTACTTTTTAAAGTTATCAAGTATGGCTTGCCAACCTGCTTTTTGCATATCACCTGGGTTCATTGATTCAGGATCAAAGGTCTCTACTACTTTAGTTTCGTTACCATTGCCGGCAAAACTAATTTTTACTTTTCTGCCATCTTCCAAAGTGTATTCTATTAATTTGTTTTGCTGCACGTTTGTGTATATGCCACCAAAGTCAAAACTAAAGCTACCATCTTTTGCTGCCATGGTAGTGCTAAATTTTCCTCCAACGCGCAGGTCGTTATCTGCCTTTGGCGCATGCCAATCATCTGATGCCTGACACCATTTTGTAACGTGCTGCGGTTCGCTCCAGTATTTCCAAACTTTTTCTACCGGCGCTTTAACTGTGGTTTCAACTGTTATTGTTTCCATTGTTTATTTTTTTTTGATCTGTTCAGCACAAATTTAATAGGTCCTTTTTAAAAAGCAAGGTTTCGAACGAAAATTAAGCGTCTGTTTACGCAAATAATTATTAACCCGTCTATATGCTGCCAACATTACCAGTATATGAACCAGTTATTTGCGCCCACTTACCAGATATATAAAACCGGCCTTAAAAACTTTCCTTTTGCTTGCGACACACGTATAAATAAATAGAAACAACAACCTAAATAAATATATATTATGGAAACAAAAGAAAATGTGAGAAGGATTCCAAGGAGAATAGTTCTCGTTAGCACAATATTATTATTCGCTGTTTCAACAACAGCAAATACACTTAGCATAGCAACCAATCCCATGAAAGAAAATATGTTCGTGTTCTATTTAACGGCGATCTTTTTCTTTGCTTTATTTTTACTGTATGTACTGGTTTCGCGTTTACCAAAAAACAGCCATAACATTGAAGCTGAACTTAAAGCCATAAATGTTAGAAGAAAACATCATCATTACCGCAAAATAATTAAGAAAACGGCTTAATACAAACCAGTTACCACCCCAATATATCATGTTCGCGCGAACCGGGGATCTAATTCTTCACAAAATTTATAATTCAATTTAAGTCCAAAATTTGTAAAAGACAATCTTTTTTGGATACGATATCTACATAAAAAATACATTCAATGTTGTTATCTGAAATGGATTTAAAATTTTGTGGGTGATATTTATTTGAAACGCCTGAATCTATTTGTTTTAAGAGCTGCATGTTTTCATTGTATAAATAATAGCTCCACTTTCCCGCAGTGTTTGCGGAAAGTATAGCTACATTTTTATTTGGCAGTAAGATCATCTTATCGAAATCGGCATAATCATTTAGTGGGATCTTTTTTTGAAGTAAAATATTAAAACTAGTATCTGTTGTAGTAAACTGTATCTCTTTTTTACTGGCCCCAATATGGCTAAGTGTAATGTAATTATTTGCTTGAGTTGCAAAAAATTCATTGATGTTTACCCAGTCTGAATAACTTTGACTCTGTTTTAATACATCTGCAAAATGCGGTATTTCTGTAAGCTTATTTTTAGTGAAGCAGTATAAATGATTACTGTTCTTTAAAGTAAACTGATCCAAGTTAGAAGTAGCAAAATAATAGGCGTTATCTTTTTTCGAAACTTCAGATAGTTCTAATCTGCCCTTATCGTTATGCGGCGTTTCTGTTACAGAAAGAATATCAAATACATTTATCCATCCGCGTTTTTCATCTTTATGCACTTTTGAAGTTGACACACGAATAATCTCCGCTTTTTCATCGCCTTTATTATTTTTATTATCAATATTACTTCTTGTAAAGATCAATAGCTCGTCTTTTTCGATAAAAATATTCTTTAAAATGCAGGAATAAGGCCTTTGTACAAACCACATCTGTGATCTTAATTGCATATTGGTTTTAATGATCACCGGTTGCCAGGCAGAAAAAGATCTTTCGCCAACTTTCAAATAATCGAAAAAAAGAGCACCAATAGTAAATTGTTTTTTTATTGGGTCGTAAATTATTTTCTCACCAATAAACGATCTTGCAATTTGTTTGATCTTATAATTTTTATCGGTTGTTATTAATATTCCCATTCCTTCATCATATACAACTCCTTTCAGTTCAAATAATCGGTTAATGAGTGTATCACGATCTTTTTCTTCTTTTTCAATGGCATGAATTTCACCAACCAATAAATGGTCACTTTTTTCATCCGCCACGTCATCATTTAGTTTAAGCGCAAAACCTTTAAAATTAAAATTATGTTGTGTGATCTCGTTAGCCAGCGGAACTGAAGTAACAGTTTGACCTTTTAGTTGCGTGGATATAAAAAGGCAAATAAGAAAAGATGTAAATAAAATTCTCGTCATACACCTATTTCCACTTCTATCATAGGTGCTTTGGTGCCGGCCGGCCCAAATATTAAATTGGCAATGGCACCTTTCATAAACGATGTTTGTTCTAATAAAGGTTTCACGGTTTTAAATAAAACCTCTGCATTTGGGCCATACATAAACAAAGTGGCATCTGTATCGTCCATAGCCACTTCGTGTCCATCATAGTCGCCCACCTTATTATCTGAAATTATTTTTGTGAGACGAATTTCCAGCTCATGTAACATATCCAGGTTATCGTGCGGGTAATGAAAACTAATAATAACGGCATGTTCTTTGCCATATTTGCTTGAATAACCTTCTGAAATATTTTCGAACAGTTCCATTTTTGTTTTAGATTCAGAAATAAATGTAAAAAATTTTTCAAACGAAAACAACAGCCTTACTTTAAGCCTTTGTTTATGATCTCTTTTAAAACAGCGGCATCCACTTCTTCTAATTTGTTAATGTACAGGCAACCTTTTCCGGTTTTGTGCTTACCAAGTTTTTTAAGAAGCGCTGCATTCTCAACCGCTCCCGAAATATATAAGGCAAAATTTTGTTTGCGGGGCGAGAAACCCATGATGAACCAATCCAATTCACGGCCGCTCTCGTACTTTAAAACTTTATCGCCAAAACCAATAATAGCAGTGCCCCACATTTTGGCTTTTGCCTTTGTTGCTTTCTCCATTAAACTAATAATTGCCAGCGCATCTTTTTGCCTTTCTTTCTCAGTTATTTTTTTTACAAATGCATCAACGCTAAGCTCCGTCTTTTTTGTTTTTAATTCTGCCATGATATTAAATTAAAAAATAAATGTAAAAAATTTTAATAGGGAAAACAAGTTGTAAGCTAACAAGTTATTTTTTACAGGAATTATCGGTCATCACACTCATGCCGCCCGATAAATTAATAATGTTTTTAAAACCATTTTGCGTTAACTGGTGCGAAGCCCTTGGACTGCGATGACTATGTGAGCAATACACAATGATCTCAGCGTTCTTGTATTTCTCAAGCTCTTTCAATCTCGTTTTCAGATCATCAACCGGAATATTAATGGCATTTTTTAAAGAACCAAAATCAGGATCAGTCTTGCCTTCAAATTCTTCTTTGGTTCTTACATCCAGCAAAATAGTTTTTGGATGCCCTTTAATATAATCGCAAACCTTTGTTGTTTCTATAGTTTTAAAAGTAATAGAGCTGGCTAAAACGCGGTCCATTTTACAATGCGGACATTTACCTGCTTGTGTAAAAACTTCTTTATCACAATCCTGCCCACAAGGCATGCATTTGTAATTTTGCGCTTTCGCAAAAAAAGAGAAAAAGAAAATGGTAATTAAAAGAACTATTTTTTGAGAGGTCATAATATCACAAATTGCTGGTTAAATGTACAAAGCTTTTTGGAGAGGGAAAAATCTATTGGCGTATGGATTAGATCCCGATACTTATTGGGGCCGCGCTAACGGATAGCTATTTGATCCAAATTGATAGTTATTTTATTTCGTTTTTTTTGGCGTACCGAAAACATAAGCGAGTCCAATCAACACATTGTTGCTGTTGTTATTTGTTTTCAGATCAGCATAAGGTTGTGGAACGGCAATGTTGTAAAGGCCATAATTGTGTCTAAGCACTAAAGCAAGCCGTAAAGCTTTTGAAACAGGTAGCGAAATGCCCACATCGCCGGTTATACCAATATCGAAGCGTTTGTAATAGGAAGTAAAGTCGGCAACTAAAACACCCGTAACATTTGGTCCGCTATATGTAAATGTTGATTTGAGTAGGCGGCCAAAATAAGGCCCTACTTCGCCAAAAAAGCGGATTTTTTTTCCTTGCGTGAAACGAATAAGAAGTGGAACTGTTATGTAATCAAGACCAATATCCGTTTTATATTCCCCAATTTTGTTGCCATTTGCGTCTGGAAAATCGCCTTGTGCCCTGCCGCCTTTTTTTTCGAACGAAGCACCTGTTCTGATAGAAAAGTGTTTATGAAAATTATACATAAAAGTAAGGCCTGATGAAAATACAGGCTTCAGTTGGTAATCGTTCTCATTGATGCTAATGCCTGAAAGATGCGCATAACCTGCACCACCTTCTATGCCGGCTTCAAATGTATGTTGTTGGCTAAAGGCCGTTGTGCTTAAAATAAGTATAATCGCGAAGATAAATGATATGCTAAGTCTGTTCATTACAGGGTATTATTTTCTAATGCGCAATGTACTAAAAAATAGCACGGTAGTTTTTGTGTTTATCTCCACGCCCAGGAATCATCGAGATTGTATTTTATACTAAGAAAGTTAGCTAGTTCTTTTAGTTTGTTTGTCAAACTGTCTACAGTTTTAATTTTGTCTTTAGGGATAATGAAGGATTGCCCGCCTTTTAATTTTAAATAAAAGGTTGCGCTTGTTTCGTTTATTTCTACTACTTCCTTTGTCATCACTTTACTTTCGCTACCATTGTCTCTTGCGATAATATGATCGTTGTTCAATTCCAAAGTAACAGGTTGTCCCAACTTATCTTTGTAATTTTCTCTTATAAAACTTCGGTAATGCTTTACGTAATGTTGTCTTTCCCACAAGGGATAAATAAAAAACCACAAAAGCCCTAGAATAAAAAATGTAATAGCTAAAGTATAATTGTTTAGCAATAAAAGAAAAAACCCACCTACGATGTAGATAGCTGGCGATACAACTTTATTGCGTAGTCTCTTCGCTTTGATCCTATCCGACTTTGAAGCGGTATAAAGTTGATATTCTAAAAAATCTTTTTCTTCTATGCTGTATTCTATTATCATTGGTTTATCTTATTATGCATAAGGTTATCTTCTGTTTTAAAGATACAAAATGGTTTGGAATTTGTAAAGACCGGATTACAAATCCACGGCGAACTGGGGTAGTTAGCGGGAAATTATTTTTTTAAGTACTGGATCATAATCCCAGGAAAGGATCGAAAAATAGGCTCGCCGGTTCGTTGCTTTTAAAAGCTCTTTCTCTTCTTTTATTTTTGATTTTTGTATTACATCTTTCGATAAAAAAGGTTTTGTGTCACCATGTCCTTTTGTGGCTATTCTTACACTGTCAATACCAAAAACTATCAAT
The DNA here is from genome assembly GCA_016787785.1 of Bacteroidia bacterium. Taxonomy (GTDB): domain Bacteria; phylum Bacteroidota; class Bacteroidia; order B-17B0; family Aurantibacillaceae; genus Aurantibacillus. The sequence continues at coordinate 408,369 of JAEUTO010000005.1, forward strand.
TTATTTTTTATTGCTTTTGCCCTTAACTCAGATAATTTTAAATTATTTTCTTCGTCATAGGCATTAGCGTTGATCTCAATAATTATTGTTGGATTTTTTAATAGAGTGTTTTTTAAACAAAATAGCGAGGTGTCAGCGTCAAATTCGTCGCACTTAACAAGTTCTACTGAATTCTTTTTAAAATTAAAACAAGGTCCTCTTTGTAAAAAACAGCCCTCCTGCATTTCCACATCTGCCTTGTAAATTCCAATATTTGGCTTGTATGTAAAATAAGTCGTGTTGGAGTTCATATATCTTTTTGGACCAAAGTATAAATAAGGGCAATCCGCTGGCGCAGGGTATTTTTTTTGTCTGAGACGATGATCCTGGTAAGCATACAAACTTGTTTTATGATTTCTCATCAATGACCTTGATATGGTAAAACTATAATGTCCTGTTGTATCACAATCTGTTTCAATGAACAAAGTATCGAAGGAAAGTCTTACTTTACAACAAAAAATTGCTTTTTTCTCATCGCGGGGATCCGAAACCTTACCGGAGACCTCAATTGTTTCAGTTTGTGAAAATATAAACCGACTTAAAAAAATAAATATGTAAAGGAATTTTTGCAATAAATATTAGTTAAAGATAAGCTTTTGCACGGATTAAAAATCCGCTCTAACGGGGAGGGAAATGCATATGTGCATATTTTAACAGACTGACATCCGTTAGTCTAAAATGAATTATAAATTATATAATTTCTCCATTTCTATATCTAAATTCTCCAGCGACTATAACATATTGGTTACTATTGCGAATTATTAATTTTTGCAACCCTTCATTTTGCGAGTCAGTTGCTTCATGAATTATATTTGGTTGGTAAGAACGCATTTTATTTCTTTTATCATTTGAACCAGGATAATGTATATAAACAAGATAATCAGGAGATAATGGAAAATATATTTCACTTTCCGGACAAAGGCATTCAAATCTTCTGGTCCGATTAAGTAAAACAACCGGATTGTCACTTGTAAACCATGGTTTTTGTTCCTGAGATTTTAAAATTACAATTTCATAATGCTGAAGTCTAATCCAAAGGTGTTCAAGAAAATATAATAATACACGATTAATCGCCTGTTCCGGACTTAAATCTAACAAAATTCGATAATGAGGCCTTTCCAAGATGCTATTTAGATCTGCAAAAGAAGTAGCATTGTGTCCCAATATTGACATCAAAAAGGTTCTCTTATTTGCATGGTTTAATATTCCAAAAACCCAATTTCTCCAAATATCAGACCTACAAGTCAAATTCCCTATCGTTTGCAAAATCATTGCGCAAGATTTGTCAATTATTTTTGATCCTTCAATTAGCTCGTCGATAATACTGTTATATTCATTTTCAAGCTCTCCATTAAGTTGTTCGAACATTCTCTGAATTCTTATATCTTCACTTTCAATGTCAAAATGATTTGTCGCAATTGTAAAACCCTCGATACTTTTTTGACGAGAAAAGTTTTCACCTCTTTTTAGAACAGATACCATCCACTGGTTGTTTTGATTTACATAACCAAACTTTTTCAAATAAACACGGGGAATAATATGTTGATCTTGATTTGTAGGAGTCATTATTTTTAAATTTCAGTAACATTTTTATACTATTTTGTTTCATTCAGTATTTTAGTAGTATTTAATTTTATTTGCCTACTGAAAGTTTTCCAAGATCGATATACTCTGACTGAAGCTCCTTTTACCTCTATTGAATGTTTGCCTTTTAGATTTATCACAATGAGTGATAGGCTATTGTTAATGTTTTTTGCTATAGGAAATTCATTTGTATTAGGTATTTTGTAAGTGTCAATTAACCCATTTTTTAGTTGATATTCTGGAACTTCAAATAAATTTAAATCCCAGTATTTCGTTTGAATGTCATTTTTAGGGTTAATTATTTTATTTCGATATTGATCAGCCCAAGAGTTGAACTCTTCTTCTAGTTCCAAAAAAAGGTCCTCGTTAACAATTGAAAAGTCTAGATCACTGTCTTTTGTAAATAAACGGCCATAATTTGGAGGGTAACTAATAGAAAATCCTGTTTTTGCACTGCCAATTAATTTCACTTCAGAAGCATTAATTTCCAATTTATCAGCGAGATACTGAATAATTTGTTCAAATAATATAGGTTTTGAGTTAAAAATATACGGGCAATTATTAACTATATAATGCCTGAGAAAAGAATCTTTTTCTTTCTCGTTTATATTTTTATAATTTTCAGAAAACTCTTCTGCAATTGTTAGGTGTATACTTATTGAAGATGCAGTCTTAGAAAGATTGAGGTAGTTTTGTATGTCAACCATAGATTTTAAATTGCTTGTATGAACTATGTTTATCGTATAAACTAAGAAGATGGTTTTTACGCATTTCAATTTGGTAACGTCTTCTTAGGTTATTGTTTTGTGATTCTGGGTATTTAATTCTTGCGATTATTTCCGCACATGTTTCATTCGAAATCACTTGAGAAGGGTCAATTCCAAGTTTGTTGAAAACTTGGTCAATACCCTGCATTCCTGCGCCATAATAGGCAACGTAAAGATAAATTGTTGGAATGTCTTTACGTGGAACTAATTCGCTTAAGGTGGTAGCTAAGAAGATTTCTTTTATTTTTCTTTTAAGTTTTTTTTCAAAATCATTGGTAAGTACTCTTACAAGTTGTTGTTCTATAGTACTTGCGCCTTCAACTTTTTGATATATTAGACTATTTTTTATAGCTCTTAAGATTGCAACAATATCAAATCCTAAGTGATATCTAAACCTATGATCTTCTCCTGAAATTAAGAACTTCTCAAGAGTTTGGTTTGGTAATGGTTTTGTTTGAGTTTTGATTTTTTTGTATTCAAGTAATAGCCTTTCCTTTAGCAAAAGATAATCTTGCTTGTAAACTCGTTGACCAATGACCGATATAATCTTTCTTAAAGGAATAAGTTTCTTTTTAAATAATTACTTCAAAGCTATAGCTAAAGTTTTAAGCTAGTTGTTTTACCTTTTTATACAAATCAACTAAATGAAAAACAGATAAATCAATCAACGGTTCATACATAAAAGCGTTTACATGAATATTTTCTGGAGTCATTAAATTAACTCGTTCTAGAGTCATTAGAATTGATCTATCTGAATTCACTGTCTTAAAATGTTTTAATAGTTCCTGAGTTTGATGTGATGTTATAACCAAAGTATTAGAATTAGGGATTTTGCTCATCATATACTCCTCCGCCCTAAGACGTATAGCAATAGATAAAGTGATTTTATTTTCGAGCAATATTTCATTTACAGTGTTTTGTCTTTCAATTGAGTCTGCAGTTTCATAGACCAAATCCTTTACGAGTTTAGTGCCAAAGGAAATGCTTTGGTTTGAGGTATTAGAAAAACTAGTATGGATCAAATGAAGTATATCATTACAAGTAATGCTGCTAGTGTTGGCCTTCAAATGTAAACAAGAAGTAAGCAAGTTGTAATTTGAACTTGCACTACCTTCTGTGTACTCAATTAGATTTCTAATAAATGGAATAATGCTTACAAACACTTCCTGATTAGATAGACGTTGTTTGAAATCAGCAAATACATTATTTCTATATTTCCCTTGTAATAATTCAATTTCTCTATTATCTTTTTTGATAACCATATAGACAGCTTTCCAGTCTAAATATAACCGGGAGGCAACAGTTCTATAAAAATCGAAATTATGAGTGAGTATTATTAGTTTGAAATTTGTATTATGATGCAATTCTTTTATATACTCAATAATTGCATATTTATTCTTATAGTCAAATGAATCAGCAATATCATCTAAAATTAATAATGTTCTTTGATTTAATTGTCTTCTTGATTCTATATCAAATAATAATTGGAGGATATAGAAGGCTTTCTGTTCACCTTTGCTAAGTATAGAAAGAAGTGTATTTTTATCTTTTCTCACTGGCACCTGGTTATGGTCTTTATAATTAAATTCAAGACTTGCTGTTTCTTCTTTTAATATAACATCTTCTTGATTTATGAGTTTAATTTCAAAGGGAACATAAAATCTTTCATTAAAAGTTTTAATAGTTTCTTCCCAGATAACAAATTCCTTTTTTGCTTCTTTGATTATAGCTTCGATTTCTGTTTTTTTACTTTCGTAAAATTGAACAAGGTCTAATGTTTCTTTTGGAAGTGTTGAAATGTAATTTAACCATACTTTTTTTCTGAAGTCTTCGTACTTTTCAAGTTCTACTAATAAAACGTTATCTTTTTCAATAGCATTTTTAAAGGACCTGAGTTCGGCGTTAGCTCCTATAGATTTATCAACTTGGTCAAATGACTTTTTTAGTTTTTCGTCATTAACAATGCTTGTTATTTCTTTTTGAACTAATAATTGTAATTCTTTCGCAGAATTAATTTCTATATTGTCACTAAGTGTAAATTTATGCCCTGCGTCAAAATAAGAATTATCTTCAGTTGATTTTAGGAGCTCATTTGCTTGAAAAGTTCCGAACGAATTGTTTGAACCTTTAAAAAATCTTGATTTATTTAAAAGGTCGTTATAATTATGAATATATTGAGTTAAAAGAGGTTGATTCTTTTCTAGAAATTTTTTTACATTTCCTTTTTTATCGAAAATATCATTGTAACGAAAACTATAAGCTTTCGGTTTGTCAACTAGTAATTTTGAAATATTCAATGTTAATTCAAAGAAAGTATCTTTATGTGATTCACTAAACACACTAATAAATTCGGTTTCACAGTCAGTGCTTTGTGAAACTTGCTTTAATTTCTTTATATACTCACCCTTCTTTTCATCTAATTCAGAATAAATCGCATCATATTTTTTCTTTAAATCTTTACTTGCGATGAATGAACTTATTTTATTCGATGTGTCATAAGTACTGTCTTCTGTATTAACCACTAAAATCGTTTCTGTTGAAATAGGATTACCATCAACAAGAATGTTATGTATAGAGGGTCTATTATCATAAACTCGATCACAGGGCATTGTTTTAGCATCGTTTTTCGAAATAAGTTCTAGCGTTTTTGCGAACGAAGTTTTCATTGTGCCATTTGGTGCATAAATTAGGAAAGAGCCAGTATTAAGTTGAGCAAAGTCAAATTTATGATCTAGTTTACCTATTCCAAAGCAATTTTGTAGCTGTATTTCTATTACATTCATTTAATATTTGTTAATCTAATTTAATACATAAAATAAACCAATATAAACCACAAAAACACCTACCTCCAGCAGTAGGTACTGTTTATTTCCTCCTCCGCCCTCCGGGCACCTCCTCCAAAGGAGGACACTGTGTTTGCTTGCGATGAACTAGGTTCCGGAATGCTGCGTGAGCGATTGCAGTGGAAATCCTTTTTGTGAGGGTGCGAACAAAAAGATTGGAACGTAAAGCGCGACCCAAAGGGGCACGCCCCCCAAATTTCTATCTTTAATCCTAAATCTTTAGTCTTTAGTCCTCATACCCCCTCCTTTTCAACAAAAATTTTCAAAAAAGTTGATATTTTTTGGTTTGACCCCCTGTTTTTTGACTACATTTGTAAAAATTTTGATAAAAAACCTATTTAACCCCCTATAAAATGACCACAAGACGAATTTTAGCCATGCAGGACGTTGTAAACCGTGTGCCTGTTGCCCTTGAGAAATCAGACAAAAAAGTTTCGGAGTACTACGGCTCTGACGTATTTGGCATGGATGCCATGCGCGAATTCCTTTCGGAAGAAGCATTTGACAGCATTCAAAACTCTATGAACCAGGGCACTATTGTAGAACGCAAAATGGCCGACCAGGTTGCTGCCTGCATGAAAGCCTGGGCGCAAAGCAAAGGTGTTACACATTTCACACACTGGTTCCAGCCACTATCGGGCGCTACTGCCGAAAAACATGATGGATTTTTTGAACCTATTGCCGGTGGCCGCGCCATTGAGCGTTTTAGCGGTAATGCATTAGTGCAACAAGAACCCGATGCTTCTTCTTTTCCAAACGGTGGTATTCGTAATACTTTCGAAGCGCGTGGTTATACAGCATGGGATCCAACATCGCCTGCATTTATCTGGGGACAAACATTATGCATTCCCACCATTTTTATTTCATACACAGGTGAGTCTTTAGATTTTAAAACGCCTTTATTAAAATCGTTACACGCTATTGATAAAGCTGCAACAGATGTTTGTCAGTATTTTGATAAGAACGTTACCAAAGTAATTGCAACATTAGGCTGGGAACAAGAGTATTTTTTAATTGATTCTGCTTTATATAATATCCGTTACGATCTTCAACAAACTGGTCGTACGTTATTTGGTCATGCTCCGGCAAAGGGCCAACAGTTAGAAGATCATTACTGGGGTTCTATCCCGGAAAGAGTTGCAGCTTACATGCGCGATTTTGAATACGAATCTCATTTATTAGGAATACCTGTGCGTACCCGTCATAACGAAGTAGCGCCTGCACAATTTGAGTGCGCGCCTGTTTTTGAAGAAACAAATTTAGCGGTAGATCATAATTTATTATTAATGGATGTGATGGAAAAAGTTGCCATCCGTCATAACTTCCGTGTGTTATTACACGAGAAACCTTACGCCGGTGTTAACGGTAGCGGTAAACACAATAACTGGAGCTTAGCAACCAACGGCGGAAAAAATTTATTATCGCCGGGCAAAACACCAAAAACCAATTTACAGTTCCTTACATTTTTTGTAAATACTGTAATGGCAGTTTATGAGCACGCTGATTTGTTGCGTGCTTCTATTGCCTCTGCAAATAACGATCACCGTTTGGGTGCTAACGAAGCGCCGCCGGCTATCATGTCGGTTTTTTTAGGACAACAATTATCTAATGTGTTGGATGATCTTGAAAAAGCAGTTCACAGCGGCAAGATGAGTCCGGAAGAAAAAACAAAATTAAAAATGAACATCGGTCGTATTCCTGATATTTTATTAGATAATACAGATCGTAATCGTACTTCGCCATTTGCATTTACCGGAAATAAGTTTGAGTTCCGCGCGGTTGGTTCTTCTGCCAACTGTGGTGGACCAATGACCGTGTTAAATGCCATTGTTGCAGAACAATTAGTGGCCTTTAAAAAAGAAGTAGATGCGTTGATTGATAAAAAAGTAGAGAAAGATGAAGCCATCTTCCAGGTATTAAAAAAATACATTATTGCCAGCAAACGTATTCGTTTTGAAGGAAACGGTTATGGCGATGAGTGGAAAGCAGAAGCAAAAAAACGTGGTTTAGCAAACATTGCTACAACGCCGGGCGCGTTAGATGCGATGATCTCAAAAAAATCGTTACACATGTTTGAGTCACAAGGTATTTTAAATCACCGCGAACAGGAAGCACGTTACGAAATTGCTTTAGAAACATACACTAAGAAAATTCAGATCGAATCACGTATCATGGCAGATATGGTGAATAACCAAATTATCCCTGCCGCTTTAAATTATCAAAAGACCTTAATTGAAAACGCAAAAGGTTTAAAAGAAATTTTAGGCGCTGCAGAATTTAAAAAAGCTGCCGATACACAAATTGATCTGATAAAAGAGATCAGCGAGCATGTTACAATTATTAAAAAAGCAGCGGATGATATGACCGAAGCGCGTAAAAATGCAAATAATTTAGACTCTGCAAAGAAACAAGCACATGCCTATTGCGAAAAAGTAAAACCATTTTTTGAAACTATACGTTACAATGTAGATAAGTTAGAGAACATTGTAGATGATGCAACATGGCCGTTGCCTAAGTACAGAGAAATGCTTTATTTACGTTAATAATTTAAGAACCCGCTGAAAAGCGGGTTTTTTGTTTTAGTCACAAAGTGTCTCCCTCTGGAGGGAGTACCCGAAGGGGGAGGGAATAAACAATACTATAATTCATAGCCACTATCTTTTATTTTCTTTTTTAATTTCGTCTCATTTTGGCGTAAGCACACAAAGTGTCCCCCTCACGGAGGGGGTGGCGCGAAAGCGACGGGGGAGGGAATAAACAATGAAAATTAACAATCATAATCTTTACAGTAAACATCTTAAAACATTTGCACATAAAAATAGAAAGCAAATGACAAAAGCGGAAAGTTGTTTGTGGAAGTATATTTTACGCTTAAAACAGACAGGTTTTACTTTTAACCGTCAAAGACCAGTTTTAAATTACATAGCAGATTTTATGTGTAAAGATCTAAAACTAATTATTGAAGTTGACGGTTATACACATTTAATAGAAGAGGTTATTATTAATGATAAGATCAGGCAAAAGGATTTAGAAAATGCAGGATACAGGGTAATAAGATTTAAGGATGAAGAAATTTTAAAAGAAATTGATTTTGTAAAGGAAAAAATAATACAAATCATAAAAGAGGTAAGACATTAGAGGTCCCTCCCCCGCCCTTTGGGCACCCCCTCCGTGAGGGGGACAAACAACTTTGTGTGCTTACGCGAATTTGTAGTATAGATTTTATTCGCAAAGCGAATAAAATTATGTGTAACTCATTTAAGTTTAGCTAAACCTTTTCTCTCTGTGCCTATGTGGTTTAAAAACGCAGTGGGATTTTTTTTTATTTTGTAATAGCAAATCAACCCTTTGTATACAAAAAATCGGTTTTTATATACAATAAGTCTTCTCAAAAAAAAATAATTGTATTTTAGATGGCTGAACAGATCATTTAAAATAGCGTTATTGATATTGCAGGTATTGGCATGGTTCATGCTTCTGGCCTTTCCATACCTTAACAAACCACCCGGTGTTGACCATTTTTTGTGGAGCTTTAACCTGGAGCATTTTTTATATTATTTTTTCCTCATCGTTTTTTTTAACCTCAATTATTTTTATTTCATTCCTTATCTCTTTCAAAAACAGAAATTTTTGAAATTCTTTAGTGCGGTAATTCTTAGCTTTATCATTATAATTCTTTCGCGAACATTTATAGTGGAGTTTTTATTTCCAAAAAGAGAAATTTCGGAGTTTCGTTTTCATTTTTCCGCTGCGGGTTATCTTATTATAGCCTATGCCATAAGTACAGCGTTTAGGGCTTTGCAGGATTGGTTTGTTGCTAAGCAGGAAAAAGAAGTTTTAATTTCTGAAAAACAAAAAGCGGAGCTAGCAGTTTTGAGACACCAGTTAAGTCCACACTTTTTATTTAACACCTTAAATAATATTACCGAGTTAATGCATAAAGATGTAAATGTGGCTGAGGAATACGTTGGCAAACTGGCAGCTCTTTTGCGCGAATTACTTCAAAAAGAAAAACTCGAAAAGATATTACTGCGCGATGAATTAAATTTTGTAAAAAATTATGTTGATCTCCAAAAAATAAGGTTGAATGAAAACAATAAATTGAGTTTTCACGTACTTGGAGATCCTAAAAATTTAATGATAGAACCCTTTATTTTAATAAATTTTGTTGAGAATGTATTTAAGCATGGTTTAGGTGACAACAATAAGCTGGTAATTCATATTAAAATTGAAAACAGTGTTGTTGAACTGATCACGGAAAACACTATTTCGGAATATAAAAAAGATCAATCGGGTGGAATTGGTCTGGCAAACATTCAAAAACGTTTGCAGTTGATCTATCCCCAAAAGCACGATCTCCACATTTTATCTACTGATAAATATTGCGTTAATTTGAAGATCGATCTTGCATGAAAAAATTTACTTGCATAATTATTGATGATGAGCCTCTGGCCATTGATAAATTAACACGTTTTATTGAGAAGGAAAAGAGCTTTATTATTTCGGCAAAATACACGAGCGTTACAGAAGCCGAAAAAACGCAAAATTTTAATAATGTTGATGTTATTTTTTTAGATGTTCAAATGCCTTTGATGTCAGGAATGGATCTGGCTAAAAAGAATAAGATCACGCGACCAATTATTTTTACAACGGCTTACGATAAATATGCTGTAGAAAGTTTTGACCTGAATGTAGTAGATTATCTTTTAAAACCCTACACCTACGAACGTTTTGAAAAGGCTTGTAAAAAAGCGATCGATCGTTTGTTAGGTGAGCAAAACAAAAAACAAGACCCCGGTTTTATTATCATAAATTCAGAGCATCAGGTTTTTAAAATAAATTATAACGATATTTTATATATTGAAGGATTAAAAGATTACGTTAAAATTCATACGCTCGCTCACGACAAACCAATTTTAACGCGGCAAAATCTAAAAAAGATAGGAGCACAGCTGCCGGAAGACCTTTTTATTCGTGTTCACCGGTCGTATATTGTTGCTCTTAACAAGATCCAAAAAGTAGCCAAACAAAAGATGATCATCCATGGAACCGATATTCCTTTAGGCGACCTTTTTAAAGACGATTTTTTACAACGCTATTTTAAATAGGCGGTATTGGTTTAGTATACAAAAGCAGATTGTTGGTATACAAAATTAAGTGTACGTGATTTTATCTTATAATTTTGGTTTAAACCCAATTAATTATGAGAAAAAATTATTTTTATTCAGCGCTCTTAGCTTTAATAAGTTTTACATCTGTGCTTGGACAGGCGCCAAGCTTAACATTATTAAACTCGTATTCTTTAACGCCAAATGCTACCGATACCATTGGTGCATTTGCAAGGATCTATTACCATCAACCAAGAAATAAATTTTATACTATTTATGCCGCAAGGCAGGCAGGTAGTGCTTCACCAGCCGGCGTACTATCGAACTTTGCCTGGCGCGAGTACAACGCTAGTATGGTGTATACGGGCAATCACGGCAGTTTACCGGGGCAAACAGGTGCCGGTGATTTTGCTATGGTTATGGTAGATAGTAACTATTATCATTTAACATTGGCGTCGCCAACCGCAAATTATAAACTCACTAAGTACGATGATGATTTTAATATTCTTAGTTCAAAAACAATTACTTTAAACTCATGCTCTTCAAATATCGATCAGCTTTTAAATTACACCAATGGAAGATTAATAATAGGGGCAATGAATGATGCCGGCGTTTGTCCACCGGTAAATCCTCCAAGCCTTTCACTTGCGCCGTTGTCAGAGATCCATCAATACGACCTTAATTTAAATTCTGTAGCAACACCAACAATAATTTCTCAAACTAAAATAACCTGGGGTTCCAGCATGATATTTAACGCAGGAAATTATTACGAGGTAACAATGGAAAATTTTAATACACGCGATCTTTATGCTTATAAATACGATGCCAATTTTACGTATATCAATAAAACGCTTTTGCATAATGATGGGCAATGGAGCCAGGGTGTTATCTGGAACGCGGGGTATTATTATGTGGCACATCATACCGGTGAGCACAATGAAGGAAATGTACTCATAGGTATTTATGATAACAACTGGAATATTGTAAACACCACTACTGTTACCAATTTTGCTGTGCCCACAACTACAGGCAGTACAAGTTATAATTGTAACAGGCCTTTTTTAACGCTGGTAGGAAATAAACTCTACGTGTCGTACGATATTGAAAAATATGTTGTGCCAGTAAATAAAAAAGATTGGCAGGCAGCTGTAAAAGTTTACCAGATAAGTGGCATTACAAATATTAATGAGATCGAGTCAGCCCGGCAGCTTTTGGTTTATCCTAATCCCGCAAGCGAAAAGATCACTTTAAAAACCACAGCGCCAACAGGCGAAAACGAAGTTCTTACAATAACAGATCTATTAGGTAGAATTGTTTTTGAAAGCAGTTTTACGAATGAAATAAATATTAATACAGCATCGTGGGACAAAGGCGTTTATACCTATCAATTAAAAAACAAAACCGTAAAAGGGAAAATAATTATTGAATAACTATGAAAAGATCTATTTTATTTTTAGCCGGCATTATTTCTATACTAAAAATTAATGCGCAAAGTTTGCCGCCAACAGCTCAGGCATTGTACAACGAATTTTATAATAACGATGTAGGCCGGGGGCAATACGCTATAAACAATGGGGCGCAGGCACTTGCCACCGCAGATGGAAAATCGTTTTATTTAAAATGGATGCCAACCGGCGCCACGCCATCTTTAACCCCATTGCTTGTTACCATGCATGGATCAACAGGAAATGTGTTTGACGAGTTTTATCTTTGGCATCAGAAGGCAGCTGCAAAAGGTGTAGGCATTATTGCAATGCAATGGTACAGAGGTGCTGCCTCAGTTTCACCCAATGATTATTTTGAGGACACTGTAATTTACAGATACATCGATACGGCTCTAAAGAGAATAAAATACCCTTCTAATAAAGCATTTTTACATGGTTTTAGCAGGGGTTCTGCACGGTCCTATGCAATTGCGTTTTACGACACGCGTCCATCTATCGGCAAGAATTATTTTTGTACAGTATTGTCTAATTCAGGAAAACCTGATTCAGTTTATACCTTGTATGCGCAGATAAATTCTGGGATGTATGGCCATTCGTTATATAACGGAAAACGATGGGCTATGTTTTGCGGAGGTCTTGATCCCGGGGTTCAAACCGCCTGTTGGGCAATGAATAATGCTAAGAACTGGGTGCAATTAAATGGTGGAAATGTTGGGCTTTACATTTCAGATCCAAATTTAGGCCATGGCGGTTTTCATCAAACACCGGCTTATATAGATTCCGCATTAAATTATTATTTACCATGTTTTACAGGCAATGTTGGTATCAAAGAAAATGTAAATAAAAATAAACTGGATGTTTTTCCAAATCCATGTAAAGGTAGTTTTGAAATTAGATGCGACGCAGAAATTGCAGATGTTGAGATCTTTAACACTATCGGGCAAATTGTTTACCGCGAAAAAATTAACGCTTCGCAGAAACGAATAACTCCCGGTTTGAAGAGCGGCGTGTATTTTTTGAAGATCGATTTTGGAATTGCTAATGAAATGAAAAAAATAATTATTGAAGAGTAAAATAAGAAAGCCGGTATGATACACCGGTTTTTTTATGCATGCACTTTATTAGTCAATAATTATTTTCTTTGTTTCGCTTGTGTTTTTTGTTTTGACCTCAATAAAATAAATGCCTTTATTTAAATGGTGTTTAAACGAAGATATGTTTTCTGTTGAATGAAAAACTAATTTACTTTCAGTATCATAAATCTTTATTTCTTCAATGGTACTATTATCATTTAACGCAATATGTATCTGATCTTTTAACGGATTAGGATAAATTGTAAAAGTTGAATGCTCGTTTTTATTTTTATTTAAACCCATAACATTCGAATATTTACTCACATACACCATTATATAATTTCCGGCGCCGAGTTTTATAACTGCTGGATCGGCCTGAACACCGTTACTTGTGATCGACCCGACACAATTAGTAAAAGTGGGGTTCCAGCCAATGCCATCAATTGTGCTTTTAAACCAGATGGCACCAGTTTGTGGCGAAGGTGTTCCATAAAAACGAAAGGTTGATCCGCCTCCCGGTATATCCGACATAAGGTTACCTGTAAAATTGTGGTTAGCATCTGAAGCAATAGTTGTTGTTCTTGTAAACGCAAGCCCGTCATTTGAAATAAAATGAAAAGCACCGGCTGCCGGAAAAGCTCTTGGTGCCGTATAATGCCAGGCGCTTCCTATCTTAACGGCCGCCGGATCAATTGTGATAGAGTCAGCAACGGCAACTCTCACACCGGGCTCCCATGTGTAATTTACGCCATCGCTTGATATTGCAGAATAGCAATGGTAGGTGGAATCCAACATGGTTAATGTGTTTGTTTTTGAAGATGAAAAATACATTCTTATTTGCCCGTTATCTGCTATTACCAATGTTGGATCGAAAGGTTTTTTAAAAGTTGGAGGAAGTCCATTAAAAACAGCCAGTGTGGGCGTGCCCCAGGTTAGTCCGCCGTCTGTAGATTTTTTTACCGCCACTTTATCAAAAGCTGTATTTGTTGGAGAAGCTGGTGCAGGAAACCATTGAAACGCACAATAGATCGTTCCGGTTGAATGTTGTGTAATACTTGGTACACCTGCTGAATCCTGAAATAAATTATTATTTGTCCAGGTAATGCCATCACTACTGCTACATGCTATAAGGTCAAAACCGTTTGGCGCTTGCGGGAAAAATGAATTTGAACAAAAGATGAAGAGTAGCAGTAATAATTTTTTCATAAGAGTAATTTGCTTACTCTAAAATAAAAAGAAAAAGTATGCGGCGGCCCATCTCGCTAAAATTTCTTTTGCATAACCAATTACTTCTCCATTTTGATTTTGTACCGTGCCATCGGGCAATATCTTGCCAATTAATTTCTTCTCCGCGTCATAAATATTATTGTCTTCTTTAATGGTTCCAACTAATTTATGCGCTTCATTTTCAATATGCCCGTCGGGGGCAATAAAGCCAATAACGATGGAATTTTTACCGAGTACGGTGCCATCGGTTTTAAATTTCCCAACCACTTTATTGGTTTCATCCAAAACAGTACCGTCTTTTTTAATAGTGCCAATAAAAAGATTATCTGGCCCTTGAAGAGCCTGTGAATAGGAGATAAAAGAAAGAAGTGTGAGTGCAGTAAAAAAGGCTATTTTAAACATAAACGTTATTTTTAAGTATAACAATCCGGTCGGATAAAAGTTCAGCACCTATGCTTTATCTTTTTTATTCAGTTTTTCAAGGCTTTTGCTAATGTATTTTTCTGAAGGCATTAAGGTTGTTTGAATGCGTTTAGCGTAAAAAATGCTATCGGTAATACTTTTGTTCTTTTCTTCAATAATGTCTTTTTGGTGCTGGATCTCGGCATTACTTAATTCAAGCAAGCGGTTGGCTTTTTGTTTGGTGATGAAAGCCCTAAATAATACAATTGCCAAAACAACTATTAGCACAACTACAATTATTAAAACATTGCGAAAATTATTTTGTTTTTCGATCACCTGTTTAGAAAGTTCTTTTTCTTTTTCAAGGGAGTTGATCTTTAACTCCTGCTTGTCTTTTTCGTACCGGGCCGACATTTCATTTACCTGCCTTGAATTTTCAGAATTTAATAAAGTATCCTTTATTGCGTTGTACTTGTCAAGGTAATCGTATGCAGTTTCAAAATCTTTTTTTCCATGGTAGGCAGCGGCAAGTATATGGTAACATTCACTCATCCCAAATTTTATATCTGCTTCTTCTACTTTTTTTAATATTGGTTTTAGTGTAGTTATCGATTCGTTATACTGCCCGTTATCAAGGTATAAATTACTCAGGTTAATGCCATTGGCAATAATTATTTCATCATTACCAAGCTCTTCACCCATTGGTATAGCTCTTTGATAATATTCAATGGCCTTATCATTTTCTCCCAATACATCATAAAGGCTTCCAATATTGCAGAGCGCGCCGGCAATAAGCGTTTTGTTATCCTCCGCTTCGGCAGCCTTTAAAAAATCAAGTGCATAAGCCAACGCTTTTTTATTGTCGCCCATGTATGAATAAATATTACTTAAGTTTCCTATTCCGTTCATATAGCCTTTCATATCGCCAATTTCCTTGTCAATTGCCATGGCTTTAGTTACATAATCCAAGGCAAGCTGATATTTTTTCATAGATTCATAAACCAACGCAAGATTACCATAATCAGAAGCAATAGAATATTTATCTCCTGATTTTTCATCAATAGCTAAAGCTTTAAAATAATATTCGGCAGACTTTGAATAATTTCCGAGGTCCATCAACATGGTTCCGCGAAAATTATAACTTTTTGCTTTTTGATGAAGATTCCCAACAGAATCCGCTGTTCTTTCCCATTGGTCAAGATCAGTTAAAAATTCTTTCTGAAGATTGGCGGCACGAATACCGTTTGACATGACCTCAAAGCTTCTGAAAATGCCGTTAATGAACTTTAGCTTTCTCGAAAGCGCCAATGCTTCTTTTGAATAGCGCAACGTTTTTTCGGGATCAATATTTTTATTGCGACTGGCAATACGCACCAATAATTTAACCCGATTGGTATCTTGCCGAGATGTTTTTAAGATGGCTTCAAGTGAATCGAGCGACTTATTGAATTGCTCATTATTTTGTTGCGCAAAAAACGAACAAATGGCGCCCATGAAGACAAAAAATAAACTATAACGCAAATGCTTATACACAGACTTTAATTTATTAAAAGAATTAAAAACTATTTATATTGCTGAGCGTGATAAATAGGTTGATCGTTTACAAAGTTAGCAATGATCTCAGCGCTCATTGAGCGGTTCTTATTTTGTTTGATGTAATTTGAATAGCCTTTTACACTTTTCCATTTTTCAATTTTCAATTTTTCTTCATTTTCCCTGCTAAGTGAAAGTAGCTGGTAACCAAGTCCTGCTTCAATTGCGCGCAACTCATCGTCATAATTAATTTTATTTCTTGCTTTGGTAGAAAGCTGTTTAAAATGCCAGGCCACAAAATCAAAAAAACCACCGGTCCTAAAATCTTCTATTCTGCTCATCTGAATTGCAATTAATCCTATTTGAGAATTAATGGAAAGGTTTTTAAGCAGAACACTATCTAAAGTTGTTTCGCTTAGGTTACTATACCAGATCTTGTAAGTACGTTGTTTAGGCGCTTTAAAAATGGAAGCAAAGGTAGGTTTTACCTTCACGATCTTTTGCGACTTTCTGAATTTGATTTTAATGTTCTGAAATTCTATTTTCGGAAAAAAACGCTGTACGTATGCAAATTTGTTTTTGAGGTTGAATGTTGAGTCGCCGTTTACAATTATTATTTTATTAGCAGTGTCTTTAAAATTTGGCAAAATAGAATCGTTTATGTTTTTATAGTAAATGGTTTGCGAAAAACCGGTTTTTACTAAAAAGCATAAAAGCAGTGCAAAAAAAGCGTAGTGTTTATTCATACATCAAAAATATAAAAATATATTCTACAATAAGGGCCTGTTTTAATTTTATATCATAAATTTGTTACCGGTTTAATGCTTTATATTGTCCTCACAATAACGATCAGTGTTCTGCTCTTACTAGTTCTTAAGGCATTTCAAAAATATGGCGTTAATTCGCTGGTAGCTCTTGTATATAACTACATAAGCGCGGGACTTACAGGAATACTCTTTCTAAATTCAGGTATTAGCATTAAAGCCATTTTTAGTTCAGAATGGATCTTTATTTGCATACCTCTTGGTGCGCTTTTTATTTCTATATTTTATTTAATTGCTCAAACGGCTCAAAAAATAAGCATTTCTACAGCATCAGTCGCTAATAAAATGAGTGTAGTAATGCCCGTCTTGTTCTCAGTTATTTTCCTGGATCAACACCTGTCTTTTCTTAAGATTTTAGGTATAGTTTCGGCTCTGGTTGCTGTTTACCTTTCAACTTACTCCTCAACCAAAAGATCTGTAAATGCAGGTTTAATTTGGTTGCCTATTCTGGTTTTTGTTGGCAGCGGGCTTATTGATATTACGATAAATGCCAGCAACGAATTTTATATTAAAAGCAAGGATGAGAGCGCTTTATTTTCTATCTGCACATTTTTAACGGCGTTTATTGTTGGCGGCTTTATTTTAACTTACAATGTTAGTGTAAAAAAATCCTTGACAATCAAAGATGTATTTGCGCTAAAAAATATAATAGGAGGAATTATTCTGGGCGTACCAAACTACTTCAGTATTTATTTTATTTTTAAATCGCTCGATGCACACGTTTTTCAAAGCGCACAACTGTTCCCCGTTTTAAATCTTTCCAACGTTGCGCTTTCGGCATTTTTGGGATGGATCGTGTTTAAAGAAAAATTATCACCACTAAATCTTGCCGGAATTATTTTAGCTATTATATCCATTTTATTGATCGCCTTGTAATGCTTTTTTCAGATTCATATCTTACAATAAAAGCGGCGCAACAAGCACTTATTAAAGAGCGCGGTTCAAAATTCATTGCTTATATTTTTCCGGTGAGCAGTGAAGCGGAAATAAAAGAGCATTTAGGCCATTTAAAAAAAGAACATCCTACCGCCAATCATCATTGTTATGCCTGGCGACTTGGAGCAGATAAAGCTGCTTTTAGAGCAAACGACGATGGTGAGCCCAATAATACTGCCGGAAAACCTATTTTAGGGCAGATACAGGCAAAGGACCTTAGTAACGTTTTGATAGTGGTTGTGCGTTATTTTGGTGGCACGCTTTTGGGGGTAGGCGGATTGATAAATGCCTATAAACAGGCTGCCGCGGAGGTTATTGCGGCGGCAGAAATATACGAACGTTTTATTTTATTTGAATATAAAGTTGATTTTAATGAAGAAAGTATTAACTTGGTAATGCGAATTTTAAAAGAGAATAACGCAAAAATAATTTCGCACACATACGAAACAAATAATGCGATCATTTTTCAAATAAAAAAACAAAATTCACTACAACTAGAAAAAGATTTTACGGAACTTTATACCTCAAAACTCAGTTATTTAAAAACAATTTAGGCCACCTTATGAAAAAAACAAAAGCCAACTCAGAATATACTCTCCTTAAAGACATGTGTCATATGCACGCCCCAAGCGGTAATGAGGTTGGCATGAAAATGTTCATTTTAAATTATATAAAAGAAAATTCAAAAAAGTGGAAACAAAAGCCAAAAGTTATTTATGGTGAAGGCTTCCAGGATAATATTATTTTGATTTTTGGAAAACCACGCACGGCCATTTTTGCACATATGGATAGTATTGGTTTTACCGTGCGTTACGGTAAACAACTGGTAAAAATTGGCGGACCAGTTACCAAAAGCGGATTTAAATTGATAGGATCTGATAGTAAAGGTTTGCAGGAAGTAGAATTAAAAGTAACCGATGATAAAAAAACCGGTATGCGCGAATTATCATACAAAGGAAAAAGAGATTTTGAAACCGGCACCGAATTAACGTTTAAACCCAACTGGCGCGAAGATAAAGATCACATTCAGTGTTGTTATATGGATAACCGTTTGGGAGTTTATAGCGCTTTACAAGTGGCCGCTACTTTAAAAGACGGCGCAATTGTATTTAGCACTTACGAAGAGCATGGAGGCGGAAGCGTTGCCTATCTTCAAAGATATTTGCAGGAAAAATATAAGATCTCGCAAGGTTTGATCTCCGATATCTCATGGATCTCTGATGGCGTGAGTTATGCAAAAGGCCCGGTAATTAGTATGCGCGATAGTTTAGTGCCACGCAGAAGCTACATTAATAAAATTATTTCTATTGCCCGAAAAAATAAATGCGCTTTTCAATTAGAGGTTGAAGGAAGTGGCGGAAGTGATGCCAAAGAACTACAAATGGCAGAGTATCCTTGGGACTGGTGTTTTATTGGTGCGGCAGAAGAGAATGTGCATACGCCAGATGAAAAGGTGCATAAAAAAGATGTTGAAGGAATGATAGCGCTTTATAATGTTTTGATGAAAGAACTTTAGAAACCGTAATTTTTATTATTGCGGTTAAAGTCGGCTTCCTTAAAAGGTTTATTGATTTCTATTGACGAGTAATCGTAGCTTTCAAATAATCCTGCATCATCATAGAGGCTGATCGAAACCGGAAGCATCATTTTTTCGTCAATAAATAAAACGGCCTTTTTACAATATAAGGTTGGCACTTTTAAGGTCTTTCCTTTTTTTAAATACCCAAAATCATTTAAAAGATCGTTATTATCGCGTAACAAATATTCATTCACACACAATTTAGAAGCAACAACGCCAACGGTTTCTTTTTCACCAACTTTATAATCTACATAAGAATAATTTTTATTCTCATATTCCAACATATAACAGGTGTAACCATTTTTGTGCGATTTACCGTGATAGGTAAAATTCTTTAAACCATCTTTATCTTTACTTAAGGTTAGGGCGATAGAAGTTCCGATGAAGGAATAACCTAATTCGTGGATAGAATAATGCTGGTTCTTGCGCATGATGTTGCCCGTTGGATCAAGGCTTATGGTCATATACGGAAAAACATTTGGCTTTACCAGGGCTTTGCGCCCATATAGTTCGGTATTGTATAAAACTTCCAGTTTTTTTGCGCGGTTAACAAAATATACTTTGCGGGGATTTGTTTGTACCAGGTATTCTGAATTGGCAGAAGAGAACTTTTTATCAATACGTTCTAATGCAGCCACTTTTGTGCGCATAGTTTTCACATTTTTAATAGAATCGTACATTTGATGCAGGATCTTAGCGGGAGTAATATCAGAGGGTTCCCTAAAAGAAAAACCAATTAGGAAAGCCGCGAAGAGAGATATGATAACTTTAACGTTCACACTTTAAGAACAATAAAAATAGCTAATAGTTTTTAGTTATTTTTGGGAATTGCTATAATAATTACTAAAATGTCAATAATTGGAATTATACCTGCCCGTTATGCCTCCACAAGGTTTCCCGGGAAACCCCTGGTGGAAATAAAGGGTAAGTCGATGATACAGCGTGTTTACGAACAGGCCTGCAAGGCAAATTTATTGGGCCAGGTACTTATTGCTACTGATGATGAGCGCATTGCCAAACATTGTAAAACCTTTGGGGCAAAGGTTGTAATAACCAAAGCGGAGCATCCGAGTGGCACCGACAGATGTTTTGAGGCCTATAAACTAAATGGGCAAAAATTTGACCACGTTTTAAATATACAGGGCGATGAACCTTTTTTGGATCCCGCGCAAATAAATTCTTTGGCAGAGGCATGCAATAAAGAAGTAGAAATAGCCACACAAATGATAAAATGCAACGATCATGCTGTGTTGTTTGATAAGGGCGAGGTAAAAATAATTTTAAATTCAAATAACGAGGCATTGTATTTTAGTCGCAATGTTATTCCTTTCATAAAAGGCGTTGATGAAAAAGAATGGCACAAACATTACAAGTATTACAGGCATGTAGGCATGTATGCGTACCGTGCAGATGTTCTGGAAAAAATAACACAGCTTAAACCTTCGGCTTTAGAGCTGGCAGAATCGTTAGAACAATTGCGTTGGTTAGAACATGGTTATAAAGTAAAATGTGTTGAAACTACTTTTGACAGCCATTGTGTAGATACACCCGAAGACATTGAAAAGGTTATTCGTCTGATGAATATAAAATAATTGGTAGTTTTAAAATGAGTTCCCATCCTTCTTTAATTGCCATAACAGATTACACTTACGATCTGCCGCAGGAAAAAATTGCCAATTATCCTTTAGAGAACAGGGACGCCTCTAAATTATTGCTTTATAAGAATGAGGAAATAAGTGAAACTATTTTTAAAAATATTGCCGATCATCTGGAAGAAGAAAGTGTTTTAATATTTAATAATACACGGGTTGTTCAGGCAAGGTTAAATTTTTTGAATGAGAAAGAGCAGGCCATAGAAGTATTTTGTTTAGAGCCATATCAGGAAGATCTTGATATTACGCAGGCCATGTTAAGCACCCAAAACGTAAAATGGAAATGTTTGGTTGGCAATCTAAAGAAGTGGCGCGAAGAAGAATTGGTTTTACGAATAAATGAAATTAGCTTGAAAGTAAAACTAATTGAAAAAAGAAATGAAGATGTGTTGGTAGAATTTTGTTGGGACCCGGCACAATTAAGTTTTGCAGAAGTGCTCGAAAAAGCAGGGGCAATGCCTATACCACCGTACTTAAGACGTAAGAGTGAAGAACTGGATGCTACGAGATACCAAACCATTTATGCAGAAAAGAACGGTTCGGTGGCAGCACCAACAGCAGGTTTGCACTTTACACAGCAAGTAAACGAAAAATTAAAGCAAAAAAACATTTCATCATTGTATGTTACGCTGCATGTTGGTGCAGGTACCTTTAAGCCTGTAAAGGCAGCAACTTTAGCCGGGCACGATATGCATGCCGAGTGGATACATGTAAGCAAAACAACAATTACAGAACTAATAAAAAGTGGAGATAAAAAAAAGATAGCTGTTGGCACTACTTCATTGCGAACCTTTGAATCGCTTTATTGGATGGGTTTGAAGCTGTTTTGTGATCCTACGATAAAACCCACGGAACTTGAGATAGGACAGTGGTTTCCATACGAGATCATGCAAAAGGAACTAACAGTTACAGAAAGTTTAACTGCGTTATTGCAATGGTTAGAAAAAAATAATTTAGAGCAATTAAGTTGTAAAACATCCATATTATTAGCCCCGCCCTATAAATTAAAAGTAGCGGATGGCATCATCACTAATTTCCATCAGCCACAAAGTACCTTGTTGTTACTAATAAGTTGCGTTGTAGGAAATAACTGGAAAAACATTTATAAATACGCTTTAGACCATGATTTTAGGTTCTTAAGCTATGGAGACAGTTCGTTATTGATGAAACAATAGTTTACAATTTAAAACACATAGGCACATAGAAAAGAGTTTATCTACTTCGTGCCGATGAGTTTCACATAAATTCTTTGCCAAAGGCAAAGAATCCCTATGATTTTCTTTTTAGTCGGCTTTGATTTTTCTTTTCTAAAACTCTATGTGCCTATGTGGTTAAAAAAGCAAAATGACGTTAAAGTCTCTATATTTTAATGCTTTACCGAAAAAAAATTAAAATTGCCTTGTTTTTTTTAATATTTTTGGTAAAACAAATAATACTATTCTCATGAAAAAAATCTATTTATCACTTTTATCATTAGCCTGTGGTTTAACTGTAAATGCGCAAACATTAACAGATGCTAACCATTCCCCAGCCGTTGGAGATATGAGTACAACATGGCAATGCGATTCGCTGGCGATCACTCCCGGCGCTTCAGGTGCCGGTGCAACCTGGAATTTTGGAACAATTGCAACGCATTCAAGCGTAGTAAACAATTACACGGCTGCGGTTAATACAAACACAAGTTATCCAATTCCGGGTGTAGCCGTTGCGTCTTCTATCAATAATATTTCTTACTACAAAAGTACCGCAACAGATCTTAAATATTGGGGTGGCAATATTTTTGTTGGCGGTTTATCTGCTACATTGGTCTATACTGCTTCAGCTATTACGGCATCTTATCCTATGAGTCTTAATGGTACCGCTAATTCCGTAACTGGTGGAAGCATTTCAATCCCGTCATTATCACAAAACGGAACATTTACCGGAAATAGTAAAACCCTTGCAGATGGCACAGGTACATTGATCCTGCCTTCTGGAACATATAATAATGGTATACGTGTGGTTACTAGTCAAACTATAAATTTTACTGCGCCTTTAGGTTCGGGAACTGTTACTCAAATAAATTATGATTATTATGAAGCAGGAGTAAAAAATTCGCTATTTACAATTTCCACATCTACATTTCAGATCGGACCTCCATTTTCTTCAACCTCTACGCAAACTATAGTTACAAGAAG
Organism: Bacteroidia bacterium; assembly: GCA_016787785.1. Lineage (GTDB taxonomy): Bacteria > Bacteroidota > Bacteroidia > B-17B0 > Aurantibacillaceae > Aurantibacillus. The sequence continues at coordinate 431,558 of JAEUTO010000005.1, forward strand.
CAATCCCTCAACGGTTGGTGTAAAAGAAAATAAACAAAATGCGATTGATCTTGTTGTTTTCCCAAATCCTTCAAGTGCAACTTTAAATTTTGTTACAGAAAGTAAAGAAGCAAAGCTTATTTTAATTTATGATATCAGCGGGAAATTAGTGGATACACAAACTATCACGGATGGTAAATTAAAATTAAATGTATCTGCTTACAATAACGGTTTATATATGTATTCGGTTATTGGTAACGCAAACCAAACGCTAAGAACAGGTAAAGTAACTGTAAGTCATTAATCGCAATAGAAAATAAACATTCAAAAAAGCCATCCTTTTTAGGATGGTTTTTTGTTTAATGCCCCTATGTTTGTTAAAATTCCCTCATTTAACTCCTTTATCCCAAAAAAGTTAAAAAGAACTTGTTTTTTTTTCTATTTTTGGTGAAATACTAAAATAAAAAAACATGAAAAAAATTTATCTATCTTTCTTTACAGCTTTAGCAGGTTTGTCTTTAAACGCACAAACATTAACCGACGCTAACCACTCTCCGGCAGCAGGAGATATGTATTCAACTTACCAATGCGACTCTGCAGCTATTAGCACAGGTGCGGCAGGTGCCGGTGCATTATGGAATTTTACAGGTGTTGCAACACATAGCAGCATTGTAAATAATTATACTGCTACCGCAAATTCAAATGCTTCTTACCCAATTCCAGGTGTACAGATGGGTTCAGCAGCATCTAATTTATCGTATTACAAATCTAGCGCAACCAGCTATAATTATTGGGGTGGTAATGTTACAATTGCAGCAATTGCAGCATCATTTGTTTATTCTGCACCTGCAGTTTTAGCGGCTTATCCAATGAGTTTATCTACAACAAGTAATGCTGCTACTGCAGGAAGTGTTGCGATCCCTGCTTTATCACAAACAGGAACATTTACAGGTAACAGCACAACACTTGCTGATGGAACAGGAACTTTAGCTTTAGTTACCGGAACTTATACAAGCGCTATCCGTGTAGTTACTTCTCAAACAATTAACTTTACTGTACAATTAGGTGCAGGATCTGTAACTCAAAAAAATTGGGATTACTATAACGTAGGTACTAAAGAAGCTTTATTTACTATTTCAACTTCTACAATTGTTGCACCATTAGCAGGTACATCAACTCAAACAATTGTAACCCGTCACAAACCATTAGTTACAGGTATTAAAGAAGCGAATACAACTTCATTTAACTTAGTTGTTTTCCCTAACCCATCAAGCACTACTGTAAATTTTGCTACAGAAAATACAGAAGCAAAACAAGTAGCTGTTTATGACGTTACAGGTAAATTAGTTGCAAAACAAAATTTAACAGAAGGTAAATTAACGTTAGATGTTTCTTCTTACACAACAGGTTTATACATGTACAGTGTAATTGGTAATGCTAACCAAACTTTAAAAACAGGTAAAATTACTGTTAGTCACTAATAATAAATTTTTTTTAAGAAAAGCCACTCATATCGGGTGGCTTTTTTTGTTTAATACAATTTAAGCCACATAGAAAACATAGGAACATAGACAAAAACAACTTTGTGCTTATGAGTTCTACATTTTTTCTTCGCGCAGCGAAGGAAATTCTATGTTTTCCTTATTTTTTCTATGAAAATCCTATGTATCTATGCGGTTAATTTTTCTTTTTAGTTTAAGCGGTCTTTATATATGGTTAATTTTTTTATTTTTGTATGTAAATTAAATAAGAGCGAATATGAATATTGAAGAAAAAATAAACGGTGAAATAAAAACAGCCATGTTGGCAAAGGATGCAAAAAAGTTGGAAGCACTGCGTGGCATAAAATCAGTTATATTATTATTAAAAACGTCGCCTGAAGGTTTAACGGATGACAGTGTTAATAAGGCATTACAAAAAGAAGTAAAAAAACGTAAAGAATCTGCGGAGATCTATAAAAGCCAAAACCGTCCCGATCTTGAAGAAGTTGAATTATCGCAGGCCGCTATAATAGAAGAATATTTGCCAAAACAAATGAGTGAAGAGGAAGTAAAAGCGGAGTTGGTTAAAATTATAGCTTCTGTTGGTGCAACTGGCCCCGGTGATATGGGCAAGGTAATGGGCGCTGCTTCAAAAACTTTGGCTGGCAAAGCCGATAATAAAATGGTATCTGTTTTAGTAAAACAATTGTTGGGATAATTATTTTCCTGCAATCTTAATTTCCCTTCACAGTATAAGTTTATCAAAACAAAAAAGGCCGGAAACTAGTCCCGGCCTTTTACACATATTTACAACACACCTTAACCAGACCCTAAACTAATTAAGTTTAAATTTTATTGGCAATTGATAATATACTTTTACCGGTTGACCTTTTACAGTGGCGGGACTTTTAAAATTGGGTATCATACCAACTACGCGCAAAGCTTCTTCATCCATTCCATAACCGGCGTTGTTCAATAATGTAAGGTTACACACTTTTCCTTTTTCATCTACTACAAACTTTACATACACCGAACCTTGTTTGCCATATTCGGAAGCAACAACGGGATACTTTATATTTTTTGATACAAACTGATATAGCGCTTTTAAGCCGCCTTCAAATTCCGGTTGCGTGTCTACGCCATACGACTCTTCTACATCTTTTTTTCCGCCACCAGTACTTGTAATTGAACCAGTGGTTTTTCCATCTGTATCGGTTGTTCCGGTTGTAGCAACAGAACCTGTTCCTGTTGTTACAGGAGTATGATCTATGTTTACTGAATTCGTTGAAACAATTGCAGAGTCGGTTATTCTTCTTGCAATTTCATCAGATGTTTTAGGATCTGATTTTGTTTTAGTTTCAGCTTCTGTTTTTTTCTCTGCAGGTTCATCTTTTTTAAGATCAAATATTGTTACCGTAGAAGAATCCTGAATAACTAATTGTGAATTGTCTTGATCAGGCATATTATTTCTGTTACTATAATAATAGGCTATAGACATAAATGTTCCAAATCCAAATATCATTATCGATAATGATTTAAATATGGTACTGCCATAAGAAGAACGAATTGCGTATGCACCATAATTTTTATTTCTCTTAGCAAAAATAATCTCGTTTATTTTTTGCTGGTTGTTCATTAGGTAGCTCATAGTCTTGTTTTTTTAAAGGTTTGATCTTTTTTTGTATTCTTCCTTGATACAACTTAGATCCTGATGTAAAATTAGAGCTATGGCAGGGAATATAAAACCAACTACTTAAATGTGGTAGCTTTTGTTTTTTAAGTGGATTAAAGTAAAAGGGAAATGGTTTATATGATTAAACTTAAAAAGTACAGTCTGCTACATTTCTTCTGGTTACCTTCTCGGTCAATTCCCCGCCAAATAAGGGAGAGAAGCTTACCATGATCTCGGCAGTATGAGGCGAAGCTCTAAAAACCTTGTTTATAGAGAGGTCGTAGGCCAAACCAACATTTAAAGTCTCTAATACTTTAAACTGTACAATGGCACAAACAAAATTCTTGCCTCGTATGCTGGCACCAAGCGCAAAACGTTTGTTGTAGTAATTCATAATATTCAACTCCAGTGAAGGTAAACCTGTAATAGGACTATGTGCATTAAGTGCAATCATTAATTTATCAAAATCATTTATTTTAAATTTTTTACCAATGCTAAAATTATAGTGCGGTAATAATCTTGATGGCGAACCTATTTGACCGCCGATACCCGATTGTTTAAAAACCGAGGCCTGCTGTAAACACAGATCCATAAAGAATTTTTTATTTGTGATCCGTATGCCGGGCACCAGATCTGGATAAGCCCAAATCGACCCGTTACTATTTGCAACAGCAGGATCATTTCTGTCTAAATTATTTCTTGTGAGTTTAAATTGTTTTACGCCCGCAAATAATCCAAACGACATGATCGTTTTTTTTGTAACCAATAAATGAAACGTGTAGGATAACCAAATATCATTATGCACGAAATTACCGGCCTGGTCCTGGTCAACGTAGATGCCAACATTATGCCATTTGGTGTAGCCGCGTTTTGGAACAAAATTATAATTAAAAGACACAAAACCTGATTTGGGATTATTTGAAAAGCCTATCCACTGCGTTCTTGCTCCAAAAATAAGTTCATACGGCGCGTTAATGGATGTGCCGGATGCGGCGGGATTGTAGCCGATCTTATTAAAAATAAATTGGGTATACTGAGGAAATTGCTGAGCCTTTATAAGTACACAGCAAAAACATAAAATTATATATAAGGTAAATTTCCTCATCTTAGAATAGTAATATCTCCTTTAAGTAGTTTATTCTTATCACCTCCATCGTAATAAAAAACATAATAATAAGTGCCGTCCAATACCTTTATACCATTCCATGTTCCATCCCAGGGAATATAATTTTCTTTTTGTGAATGCACTTGTTGCCCCCACTTATTGTAGATATACAAAGCAAACTTAGGATACTTATCTATATTATAAATTTGCAGATGATCGTTATAATTATCATCATTAGGCGTAAATTGATTGGATACAACAACCGGACATTCTACTTTTTCGATCTTAAATTTAATCGTGGTATCTACCTTTGTTAGCAAAACGGTGTCCGGTTGTGCTTTAATAACAACATGTACCGAATAATCTCCTTTATCAAGATCGTTTATAGAGAATACACCACTTTGTCCATTGCTCCAGTCGATAGTTAACATATCGGTGCTTTTAACGGAGTCTATTTGCAGTCCTGCTGCTCCTTTCGAACATTGTTCGTCTATTTTAGCAAAATTAAACACATAATTATTTTGCCCTAAAAAAGAGTTGGCCAGACACAATAAAAATACAGAGGTTAAATTTTTATAAAAAGCCAAGATGTTCATTTGAATTATGCATTAAAGATAATTAAAAAAAGGCTATTTTAATTGTATATTTACGTTCGTCAAATAAATATTAAACAGGCTCTTAAGCTTATGGAAAAAATTGTTGAACAAGTTAGTAAAGAAGCACTGTTGGCCGAATTGACCAAAGAGCGGTATGTTCGCAAGACCAACAATGGCAATAACGAAATTTATATAATTACGCATCACAACTCGCCTAACGTTATGCGCGAAATTGGCAGATTGCGCGAAGTTACTTTTAGGCACGCGGGTGGCGGCACGGGTAAAGCAATAGATATTGATGAATACGATACCAGTTCTCACCCATACCAGCAATTATTGGTTTGGAACCCCGAGGATAAAGAAATAGTAGGTGCTTACCGCTTTATTTTATGTAAGGATGCTGAATATATTAATGGCAAAGTACAATTGGCAACTACAGAACTTTTTGATTTTAGCGAGCAGTTCTATAAAGAATATTTGCCTTATACGATTGAGCTCGGACGTTCTTTTATTCAACCACTATACCAGCCGAGCGAGCAATTTAGAAAAGGTTTGTTTAGTTTAGATAATTTATGGGATGGTTTAGGTGCTTTGGTAATTGATAATCCGTCGCAAAAATATTTTTACGGAAAAGTAACTATGTACACCGATTTTAATGTTACTGCAAGAGATTATATTCTATCATTTATGTTACATTATTTTCCTGACCCTGAAAAATTAGTAACACCAATTCAAGGTATTACATTTAAAACAGATGTGTCGGAATTTATTAGCGAATTAAAAAAATTAGATTACAAAGCAGGCCATGCGCATTTAAATAAATTGGTACGTGCCCTGGGAGAAAATATTCCGCCGTTGGTTAATGCGTATATGAATTTAAGTAGCACCATGAAATGTTTTGGAACGGCCATTAATCCAACCTTTGGCGATGTGGAAGAGACAGGTATCCTCGTAAAAATATCGGACGTTTATCAAAGTAAAAAAGAAAGGCATTTTCATTCTTATTTAGTTGAGAAAGGAATACTAAAATAAAAATGATCATAAAAAAAGCCATATTTAAGCAAAGCGCTTCCAGTATTTTTGGATGCCCTAAACCAAGTTTACCTGAGTTTGCATTTATTGGAAGAAGTAACGTTGGTAAATCTTCGTTAATAAATATGCTTTGCAATAACAATAAACTCGCAAAAACTTCTGCTACACCCGGCAAAACGCAATTAATAAATCATTTTATAATAAACGATAATTGGTATTTAGTTGACTTACCCGGGTATGGTTTTGCAAAAACAAGCAAAGGCAATCGCGCTAAATTAGAAACTATTATTTACGATTATTGTAAAAAGCGTGAAACGCTGGTTTGCTTGTTTGTATTGATTGATAGCCGTTTGCCATTGCAACAGATAGATCGTGAATTTATGTTGTGGTGCGGCGAAAATAAAATTCCCTTTAGTATTATTTATACCAAAACAGATAAAAATTCTAAACTAGAGCTTACAAAAAATATTAAAAGTATTGAGAAGGATCTTTTAAAGTTGTGGGATGAATTGCCAAATAGTTTTATTACTTCTTCAGAAAAAAAAGTAGGCAAAGAAGATCTTTTAGATTTTATTCACCACCATCAACAGGAAGAAATAAAGTCCAGAACTTTGTTGCCGGATATGAATGAAGGGGAATTTGAAGAGGAAGAATCTGACGAACAAGAATAATCAGTTACGACTAAAATCTAATAACTAGTATCTAATGAAGAGTGATTGGGAGCGACTCCAGGAAAAATTAAAAGAACGTTTTGATGGAGAAATGGATTACGATGCTATTTTATTTATCATCGGGTTACAGGAGTTAAGCAAGCCGTTTAAAAAATATAAAAAAGACGAAAAGCTCGAAGTAATGCACATTGCAATTTGTGCATTATTAGAACCTTTTGGATTTTATGAATTTGAAGGAAGAGATAAAGATGGCTGGCCACATTGGAAGTTAAAAGAAAATTTGCCGCACCTGGATGCGAAGCAGCAAAATAAGCTCATCATCGATGCCATCATTGATTATTTTAAAAAAGATGGATTTATTTAAGTAATGCCTTCTTTTTTCTCATAATAAACACCAATAAAGCCAATTCTAAATTTAATTTTCAGTAATTTTTTTTGATAAAACCCTCAAAAAAAGTAAGGCCATTTTTGCCTTTCGACCAAAATCCCTAAATTGTTAATAACCTGTTCAGATCCTATTTGGAAATGAACAGCTGTTTTCGCCCACTCATTTTTTACAATCCTTGCCAATTCTGCGTTTCCTGCCAAAAATGTATTTTAACTAACTGATAATTAGGCTTATTAACAATGTTTAAAACCTCCATTTTTTCAACAATAGTGGTAAAAAATGGTGTAAAGTGGTAAAAAGTGGAAGTTTTATACTTATTTTTGCTACAATCTAATAAAATCACTAATGGCCAGCATGATAGGGGAATACGATTGTAAAGTGGACGCAAAAGGGCGTTTCATGTTTCCTGTCGACCTAAGGAAGCAGCTGGAGGCGTTTTTTGAGAATGGCTTCGTGATCAACCGAAACCTGCACCAAAAATGTTTGGTTTTGTACCCAATAAAAGAATGGGAAAGATTAAATAAAAAATTAAGCAAACTCAACAGATTGATAAAAGCCAACGATGTTTTTGTAAGAAGATTTACCGGGGGTGCAACAAATGTTGAAGCGGATAATACAGGTCGTTTATTATTACCAAAAGCATTAACAGATTATGCTGAAATAAAAACAGATCTGAAAGTTTTAGGAAGTAACAACGTGATAGAGTTGTGGGATAAAAAATTATACGAAGACTTCTTAAACCAGGAAATAAATATTGAAAAGCTAGCAGAAGATGTGTTGGGAGGAATAAATTTTAATGATGGTGACGATGAGTAGTAATGCTTATCACAACCCCGTTCTTTTACAAGCCTGTATTGATAATTTAAACATTAAGCCCGACGGCGTGTATGTTGACCTAACCTTTGGTGGTGGCGGACATTCAGCTCATATTCTAAAACAGTTGAACGAAAAAGGAAAACTGTTTGCTTTTGACCAGGATGAGGACGCGCAAAAAAATGCTTTAAAGGATAAACGTTTTACGTTAATACCACACAACTTCAGGCATCTGAAAAATTACCTGAGATTGTATGGCATTAATAAAGTAGATGGTATCCTTGGCGATCTTGGTGTTTCGTCACATCAGTTCGATGAAGCATCACGCGGATTCTCCATTCGTTTCGACTCAGAGTTGGATATGCGCATGAATCAACAAAACACGTTAACAGCAAAAAAAATTGTGAACGAGTATTCTGATAAACAGCTCATTCACATTTTTAAGACCTACGCCGAGATCCATAATGCAAACCGTTTAGCCTTTGTTATCTGCGCCGCAAGAGAAGAGAAAGAGATAGCAACAACAAACGAGTTAAAAGAAGCCATCGCTTCCTGCACGCCAAAATTTGAAGAACATAAATTTTTAGCAAAAGTTTTTCAGGCGTTACGCATAGAAGTGAATCAGGAAATGGAAGCGTTAAAAGAATGTCTCACACAATGTGTAGAGATACTTGAAAGCGGCGGAAGATTAGTTGTTATTTCTTACCACAGTCTCGAAGACAGGTTGGTAAAGAATTTAATAAGGTCGGGCAATGTAGATGGGGTAGAAGAGAAGGATGTGATTTTTGGAACAAGTAAAAAGATCTTCAAAAATTTGACATCCAAACCAATTTTACCAAATGAAGAAGAAATTAAAAACAATACCAGAGCGCGTAGCGCCAAATTAAGAGTAGCAATTAAATTATAAAATATTTCGGGTTTCGGGTTTCTTGTTTTAGAAACAAGGAAACAGAAATAAAATAGAAACTAAACACGAAATAAGAAACACAGAATAATAAACATAGTAGTGGCCAATAAGTACAGAGAAATACCCACAAAGGAACAAGAAGAAATAGAGCAAGAAATTGTTGTCGATCAAACGACCGACCAAACGACCGAAAAATCTTCAAAGCCTCGCAAAAAAGGTGTTCTGGGTAAAGGCCTCTCAGCAGTTTTCAGCGGCACCTTTCTTACCAACGATAAAACTCTAAAGCATTTGCCGTTTATCATTTTTTTAGCATTCATTGCCATTCTCTATATCGCTAACGGCTATTATGCGGATGATAAAATTCGTGAAGTAAATAAAATTTCAAATCAGTTAAAGGAGTTAAGGTCTGAATACATTTCAACTAAAAGCGATCTCATGTTTGCGAGTAAACAAAGTGAAGTTGCAAAAGCAGCAGAAAAACTGGGATTAAAAGAACCGGTAGTACCACCAATTAAAATTAAAGTAGATAGCATACAATTATATAAAGCAGGCAAATAATTTTGAACGAGAAAAAAAATATTCTTTCACGCACCTATCTCATATACATTTTTATGTGTGTGTTCGCTCTTGGCATATTGTATCGCATTTGCATTATTCAATTTGCACAGGGGCAGCAATGGCGGGATAAAGCAGAAGCATTTACAACCAAGTTAGATTCTGTTGAAGCGGTGCGTGGAAATATCTTCGATGCTAATGGCGCTTTACTTGCTACTTCATTGCCATATTATGAGATAGCTGTTGACATTAATGCGCCGGGTATTACTGAAAAAATTTACAAAGCTAACCGCGATTCGCTTTCTTTATTATTAAGTAATTTATTTGGAGATAAAAGCGAACGGGAATATTTAAAGATACTTAACAACGCAAGAAAGAACAGCGATCGTTACGTTTTGCTTCAACGTAACGTATCGTATAAAGATCTTCAGTTACTAAAAACCTTTCCAATTTTTAGAAAAGGGAGAAAAGGCGGTTTGGTAACATTGCAAACGAATCGTCGCGAACGCCCTTTTCAAATGCTTGCGGGTAGAACTATTGGTATGGCAAGACCGGGTATTAAACCGGTTGGTTTGGAAGGCGCTTTTGATAGCATCTTAAGTGGTATAAGCGGAAAACGTTTAATGCAGCAAATTGCCGGTGGTGTGTGGCGTCCGATAAACGATGAGAATGAGGTTGAGCCAAAAGACGGAAGCGATCTTTACACAACTATCGACATAAATATTCAGGACGTTGCTCAACAAGCTTTGATGCGTTCGTTGATAAAAAATGAAGCGTCACACGGTTGCGCTATCTTAATGGAAGTAAAAACTGGCGCTATAAAAGCTATTGTTAATCTTACAAAAAGTACCAGAGATACAAATAGCTATAACGAGAGTTTTAATTATGCTATTGGTTACCCAACAGAACCGGGCTCAACCTTTAAATTAGCTTCTATGCTTGCGGTAATCGATGAGTATAATGTAAGTCTTGATGAAAAAGTGGCTGTAGGTAATGGTGAGTGCATGTACTTTGACAAAAAAGTAAAAGATTCGCATGCGCCTGAATCGCCAACGTTAACTGTGCAACGTGTATTTGAAACTTCTTCTAACGTTGGTGTAAGTAAGATAATTACGAAGTATTACGCTAAAAACCCGCAGCAGTTTGCGAATAAATTAAATTCTTTTCACTTAAACGAAAAATTAGGATTATCAATTCCCGGTGAAGGAAAAGGAATGATACCACAAACAAAGACTAAATTTTGGTCGGGTGTTACCTTACCGCAATTAAGTTATGGTTACGAAAGTTTAATTACACCATTACAAACTTTAACACTTTATAATGCAGTGGCCAACGATGGTAAAATGGTAAAACCACGTTTCGTAAAAGAAATTAAACGTAATGGTATTGTAGTAAAAACGTTTGGCACCGAAATATTGGAAGAGCAGATCGTTAAAAAAGAAACCATTACAAAAGCAAAAAAATTATTAGAGGGTGTTGTGCTTAACGGTTCCGGGAAAACTTTAAATATTACCGCTTTTAAAGTTGGCGGTAAAACCGGAACAGCACAAATTGCTAAAACGGGCGTTAAAAAAGTGAAAGGTAAATCTGCTTATGGCGACGTAGGCGATCGTAATTATCAAGCATCTTTTGTGGGTTATTTTCCGGCAGAGAATCCTTTATACTCTTGTATTGTGGTTATCAATTCTCCAAGCAACGGTGTATATTATGCGGCCGCAGTTGCCGGGCCGGTATTTAAAGAGATCGCCGAAAAGGTTTATTCTGGAAGTTTGGATTTTATTCAACCTATTAATGATAAAAAAGATTTGATCACTAAAGTACCTTCTGTTATTACAACAAAAGGTAACGAGATCAATTCTATTACAAAAAGTTTTTCATTGCCTGCTTCTAAAGCAGAAAACGAAATGTTTGTGAAGCGAAATACAAATGATTCAACCAAAATAATTTTATCTGAAAATAATATTGAAAGTCAGTTAAGGAAAGGTATTATGCCAAACCTTCACGGACTTTCTGCAAAGGATGCGTTGTTCTTACTGGAGAATAAAGGCATACACGTTCAGTTACAAGGTTTTGGCTCGGTTCAAAAGCAAAGTATTGAAGCGGGACAAAAATTTAATAAAGGCAATAAAATAGTACTCACGTTAATATGAAACTGTTAAGCGATATCATATATAAAGTAAGGCTCGAAGAAATAGTCGGCTCTACACACATGGCTATTTCTTCGGTTACGTTTGACTCGAGGAAAGTGAAGAAGGATTCTTTATTTGTTGCAACAAAAGGCACTGCAGTTAACGGGCATGAGTTTATTGCCAAAGCAATAGAAAGTGGCGCCATTGCCATTATTTGTGAAGAGTTACCTGCAACTAAAAGCGAGAACGTAACTTATGTTAAAGTAACTGACTCATCTTACGCATTAGGCATAATTGCTTGTAACTTTTTTGACAATCCTTCAGAGAAATTAAAACTGGTTGGTATTACAGGCACAAATGGCAAAACAACAACCGTTACCTTATTATTTAATTTGTTTAAATCATTAGGTTATTCGGTTGGATTAATTTCAACTGTTGAAAATAAAATAAACAATACAGTAATTCCTGCAACACATACAACACCGGATGCTTTAGCATTAAACGAACTCTTAACTGCTATGTATGCGCAAGGTTGTGAATATGTGTTTATGGAAGTGAGTTCTCATGCTGTAGTACAACATCGTATAACCGGGTTGAGTTTTAGTGGGGCAATTTTCAGCAACATCACACACGATCATTTGGATTATCACAAAACATTTGACGAATATATAAAAGCCAAAAAAGGGTTTTTTGATCAGCTGCCAAATAATGCTTTTGCATTGGTAAATCGTGATGACCGTAATGGTATGGTCATGCTTCAAAACACAAAAGCACAAAAGCATACTTACAGTTTGCAAACCATGGCAGATTTTAAATGTAAGATCCTTGAAAACCAATTGAATGGTTTGCTATTGAGTATCGACAATGTTGAGGTGTGGGTAAAACTGATAGGAACATTTAATGCTTATAATGTATTGGCTGTTTATGCTGCAGCAGTATTATTAAAACAAAATAAAACAAATGTGTTAACAGCATTAAGTAACCTTAATTCTGTTGAGGGGCGTTTTCAATATATCAAATCACCCAAAGGTGTTATTGGTATTATAGATTATGCTCATACACCCGATGCATTAAAAAATGTTTTAGAAACAATTAAGGATCTAAGAACGGGTAACGAGCAAGTGATCACATTGGTTGGTTGCGGTGGTGATAGAGATTCGGCAAAACGCCCGGTAATGGCGGCAATTGCTTGCGAGTACAGTAATAAAGTTATTCTTACTTCAGATAACCCGCGTAGCGAAGACCCTGAAGCAATATTAGATCAAATGCAAAAAGGCGTTAACCCGGTTGACGCAAAAAAAACATTGAGGATAACAGATAGAAAAGAAGCAATTAAAACTGCCTGCAGCATAAGTAATGCCGGTGATATTATATTAATAGCTGGTAAAGGGCACGAAAAGTACCAGGAAATAAATGGCGTAAAACAACCGTTTGATGATTTTGAAATTTTTAGAGAAACAATAAAAATACTGGACATATAAGATGTTATATTATTTCTTTCAATATTTAGATAGAGCGTTTGACTTCCCGGGAGCAGGAGTATTCCAGTATATTTCCTTCCGTGCTGCTTTGGCGTTAATTTCATCGTTGATCATCTCTTTAATTTTTGGTAAACGCATCATTAATTATATCCGCAAAAAACAAATTGGCGAAACCATTCGCGAATTAGGGTTGGAAGGACAAACACAAAAAAGTGGCACACCAACCATGGGTGGTTTAATAATTATTGCTGCTATTATTATTCCAACATTATTATTCGCGAAAGTATTAAATGTATATATCGTTTTAATGCTTATCTCAACAGTATGGTTAGGTGGCATTGGCTTTTTAGATGATTACATTAAGGTTTTCAAAAAAAATAAAGAGGGTTTAAAAGGTAAATTTAAAATTGTTGGGCAAATTGGTATCGGCTTAATTGTTGGCTGCGTATTTTATTTTCACCCCGATGTTGTAATTAAGGAACGTGTTACTTCAACGTCAAGTGACATCGCCACTATTTCAACGAATACTGAGAAAAAATTGAGCGCGCCAAAATATGCTGAAACGCCTATTAAAACTTTAAAAACAACCATTCCTTTCTTTAAAAATAACGAATTGGATTATGGTAGTTTTATTTCCTGGTTGTGCACAGATTGCGCTAAGTATGGGTGGATAATTTTTATTCCCATGGTTATACTTGTTGTTACCGCAGTTTCAAACGGAGCGAATATTACGGATGGCATTGATGGATTAGCTGCAGGAACAAGTGCCATCATTGGTGTGGTATTAGGTATTCTTGCTTACGTTTCAGGTAATACGGTTTTTGCAGATTATCTCAACATCATGTACATACCCAACTCCGGCGAGCTCGTGGTTTTTATGGCAGCTTTTATTGGCGCTTGCGTTGGTTTCTTGTGGTACAACTCTTATCCTGCACAAGTATTTATGGGCGATACCGGAAGTCTTGCCATTGGTGGAATTATTGCAGTGTACGCCATTGCTATTCGCAAAGAATTATTGATCCCAATATTATGTGGCGTTTTTTTAGTAGAAAATATTTCTGTGATACTTCAAGTCGCGTATTTCAAGTATCAGAAAAAACGAAAAGGTTTAGAGTTTGCGCAAACGCATCGCTTATTTAAAATGGCACCGCTGCATCATCATTATCAAAAAGTTGGTTTCCATGAATCAAAAATTGTAATGCGTTTTTTTATTATAGGAATTATGTTGGCTGTGTTAACATTCGTAACCCTGAAATTAAGATAGTTGAGCAAACGAATTGTAATACTTGGTAGCGGAGAGAGTGGAGTAGGAAGTGCAATACTCGCTAAACAAAAAGGTTTCGACGTTTTTGTGAGTGATAAGTCATTAATAAAAGAAAAGTATAAAGAACAATTAATAGAAGAGAATATTTTGTTTGAAGAAGGAATACATACTGAAGAAAAGATTTTGAACGCCCATGAGGTGATCAAGAGCCCGGGTATTCCTGATAAAGCGGAGTTGGTACAGAAATTATTGGCAAAAAAAATTCCTGTAGTTTCAGAAATTGAGTTTGCCGGAAGATATACAAATGCAAAAAAAATATGTATTACCGGTTCAAACGGTAAAACAACAACAACTTTGTTAACGTATCACATATTAAAAAAAGCAGGCTATAACGTTGGTCTAGGGGGAAACGTAGGGAAAAGTTTCGCCTTGCAGGTAGCTCGTGAAAATTTCGACTACTATGTTTTAGAATTAAGCAGCTTCCAGTTGGATGGCATGTTTGATTTTAAAGCTGACATAGCCGTGCTTTTAAATATTACACCTGATCATTTAGACAGGTACGATTATAAATTTGAAAATTATGTAGCATCAAAGTTCAGAATCACTCAAAACCAAAGTAAGAAAGAAGCTTTTGTGTATTGTGCAGATGACCTAACCATTCAGGCCTATATGCAAAAGCATGCAATTGCAGCCGAGCTCGTTCCATTCAGCATCAAAAAACCAATTGATGGCCCCGGCGCATTTTTAACCGAAAACCAAATAACCCTTAATTATAAACCAAACCAACAACCCTTAACTATGACAATTGAAGAACTAGCACTCCAGGGTAAACATAATGTTTACAACAGCATGGCAGCATCGCTTGCCACCCGCATCGTTGATGTGCGAAAAGAGATCATCAGGGAATCCTTACAGGATTTTCAGAACATCGAACACCGTTTAGAATTTATTGCTACTATCAATGGCATCGAATTTATAAACGATTCAAAAGCAACCAATGTAAACTCAACCTGGTATGCACTTGAAAGCATGCAGAAACCTGTAGTTTGGATCTGCGGCGGACAAGACAAAGGCAACAACTACGACGAGTTGTTCGACCTTGTAAAAGAAAAAGTAAAAGCAATTGTTTGCTTAGGTAAAGACAACAAAAAAATTGTTGCTGCATTTAAGGATGCAGTAGAATTAATTGTTGAAACTGACAATGCAACTGATGCCGTTGCCGCTTCATACAAGATCGGTAAAAAAGGTGACGTAGTTTTATTGTCTCCTGCTTGCGCAAGTTTTGACCTGTTTCAAAACTACGAAGACAGAGGGATGCAATTTAAACGTGCAGTAAAGGGTTTGTAATAAAAATTTCAAGTCAGTTTTCTGATTTAAAGTTTTTCCATTGCAAATAATTTACGTTAGCCTCTGCTAAAATAAATGATCATCATTTGTTAATGGATAATGCGCTTTAAATTTTCAGAAATCTTGAGGTGAATGATCATATAAATTAAATAAAAATGAAACTGTTTAACTATTTAAAAGGCGATAAGGTTATTTGGGCAATAATGTTCTTATTGTCGCTGCTATCTGTTTTGGTAGTTTACAGTGCGGTTGTAACACTTGCGCATAAATTTAAGCAAGGCAATACCGAATATTATTTATTTAAACATTTTGTAATTATTGCGTTGGGGTTTGGAATTGCTTACCTGTTCCATAAAATTAAATACACTATATTTTCAAAAGTGGCACAAATTGGATTTATTTTATCTGTTCCGCTTTTAATTTACACATTATTGAAAGGTGTTAGTGCCGGTGAAGCTTCGCGTTGGTTAGAAGTTCCCGGTCTTGGTTTAACCTTTCAATCATCAGATATTGCAAAATTAATGTTGTTGATCTATGTGGCGCGCGTTTTAACGCTTAAAGCAAAAGAGCTGGTAGATTTTAAATCTGTTTTAAAATATCTCTTGCTTCCAATAGGTTTAATTTGCGTTTTAATATTACCGGCTAATTTTTCTACGGCAGCTTTATTATTTTTTAATTGTTTGATCTTAATGTTTGTTGGTGGCATTAACATTAAAATAATTTTAAAGATCTTAGGTATCTGTACTTTAGCGGCAGCCTTACTTTTTACCTGGATCATGTTATTGCCGGAGAGTATTCCCGGTGGCCGTGGTACAACTTGGAAAACAAGGATAGAAAGTTTTTCAAGTGGTGATACAAAAAGTAATTACCAAAGCGAGCAGGCAAAAATTGCCATTGCTACCGGGGGTGTTATTGGAAAGGGTCCGGGCAACAGTACGCAGCGTGCATTTTTGCCGCAGGCCTCTTCCGATTTTATTTATGCAATTATTATTGAAGAATATGGACTCTTGACCGGTTTTGGTTTATTGTTCCTATATATGATACTCTTATATAGAGGTATAAAAATTTTACGTGATAATGATAAACCTTTTGGCTCTTTTGTTGCAGTTGGACTTTCTTTCAGCCTGGTATTCCAGGCATTGGTAAATATGGCAGTTGCGGTAAATTTATTTCCTGTAACCGGACAGCCTTTACCACTTATAAGTATGGGGGGAACTTCTATTTGGTTTACCATGATAGCGATAGGAATAATTTTAAGCGTAAGCAGAAGTGTAGAAGACAAATCTGAAGAAAAACTTGAAACAGCTTAAGGTCATATTAAGTGGGGGCGGCACGGGTGGCCACATTTTTCCGGCAGTTGCCATTGCCAATGAAATTAAAAGACTAGCTCCAACCGCCGAAATTTTATTTGTAGGCGCCATAGGCAAAATGGAAATGGAAAAAGTTCCGGCCTCGGGTTACAAGATCATTGGCGTTCCAATAGCAGGTTTGCAAAGAAAATTTACACTTTCTAATCTCAAATTACCATTTCTGATCATTAAAAGTTTATTAAAGACCAGAAAAATCCTAAATGATTTTAAACCTGATGTTGTTGTGGGTACCGGCGGTTATGCCAGCGGCCCACTATTAAGAGCGGCTACAGGTAAGGGGATTCCGGCTTTGATACAAGAGCAAAATTCTTATGCAGGCATTACCAATAAAATTCTTTCAAAAAAAGTAAATAAGATCTGTGTGGCTTACGAAGGCATGGAAAAATTCTTCCCAAAAGAAAAAATAATGCTAACAGGGAATCCTGTAAGACAGGATATTGTAAACATTCTTGAAAAAAGGAGCGAGGCTTTTTCGTTCTTTAAATTAGATCCCAATAAAAGAACAGTTTTAGTGGTGGGTGGAAGTTTAGGTGCGAAAGCCATTAACGAAGCAATTGGTTCCGGATTACAAAAATTTGCAGACAATGCTATTCAACTGGTTTGGCAAACAGGTAAAATTTATTTTGAAACTGCAAAACAGCAAACAAAAGGTTTTGAAAATAAAAATATTGCAGCAGTGGATTTTATTTCGCGTATGGACCTTGCTTATGCTTTTGCCGATGTGGTTATTTCCAGAGCAGGGGCAGGAGCGATCTCAGAATTGTGTATCGTGCAAAAACCCTGCCTTTTAGTACCATTACCAACGGCCGCGGAAGATCATCAAACAAAAAACGCTATGGCTTTGGTAAATAAGAACGCAGCCATTTTGGTTAAAGATACAGAAGCAACACAAGTTTTGGTTGACCGTGCAATTCAATTAGTAAATAATACGGTAGAACAGGAAACTTTAAAAACAAATATGAAACAACTGGCTTTTTTAAATTCTGCCAATATAATTGCAAAAGAAGTTTTGAAGTTGGCAAACTATAAAGAATGACTCATGATAAATGATTTATGATTAAAGATCGATTGTGAATCTTTAATCCTTTATCATTGATATTTAATCGAAAAGGATGAACATATTAAACTATAAACTCTATTATTTTCTAGGTGTCGGTGGCATTGGTATGAGTGCCCTGGCGCGTTTTTTTAACCACTACAAAAAAACGGTTATTGGTTATGATAAAACAGCTACCAACTTAACCAACCAAATGCAAAATGAAGGCATACAATGTTATTTTGATGATAATGTTGAAAGACTCAAAACCATTTTAGCTTCTTATTCAAAAGATGAAGTTTTAATTGTGTACACACCCGCCGTTCCAAAAGAGCATGCAGAGTATGTATATCTTTTAGAGAATAATTATACTATCTTAAAACGCTCAGTTGTTCTGGGTGAGATCACCAAACAATTTAAAACAATAGCTATTGCTGGCACGCATGGCAAAACAACCACTACAACCCTGGTTACTCACCTTTTAAAAAGTGCCGGCATCAATTGTTTCTCGTTTATGGGAGGCATTTCAAAAAACTATAACACTAATTTACTACTTGGCGACGTTAACGACAAAGATGCTTACGTTGTGGTGGAGGCCGATGAATACGACCGCTCTTTTTTAACCCTGCACCCTCAAATAGCTGTTATTACGAGCGTTGATGCCGATCATTTAGATATTTACGGCAACGCCGAACATGTTAAAGAGGGTTATGCTTTATTCGCCAAACAGGTTAAAAGTGACGGCATGTTGATTGTTAAAAAAAATGTTGATAACGATTTGACGCTGAGTAATAAACGCCTGATCTACTCATTAAATTTAGATACGGAATATTGTGCCGAATCTATTGTTATGGCCAACGCACAATTTTCTTATAACATTAAAAGTCCTGTTGAGGCTATAAGTGGCGTAACGCTTGGTTTACCGGGCATACACAACATTGAGAATTCGATTGCAGCAGTTGCAATTGCGCAGCAAATTGGGATAAAAGGTGATGTTATAAAAAATGCTTTACGTTCTTTTAGTGGTGTAAAACGCCGTTTTGATTACAGGGTTAAAACCGAAAAAGTAGTATATATTGATGATTATGCTCATCATCCGGAAGAATTGAAGGCTACTATTGGTTCGGTTAGGAAATTATACCCTGCAAAAAAAATAACCGGTATTTTTCAACCGCATTTGTTTAGTCGCACACGTGATTTTATTGATGATTTTGCGGCAAGTTTGGATCTTTTGGATGAATGCATTCTTTTGGAGATCTACCCGGCCCGCGAAAAACCGATCGAAGGTGTTACTTCAACCTGGTTACTGAGTAAAATGAAACTGAAAGACAAAAAACTGATGACCAAACAACAAGTGCTGGATAAAATGAAAGAAACGTTACCCGAGGTTCTGATCACTATGGGAGCAGGAGATGTTGATTCGCTAATAGAGCCGCTTGAAAAAATATTAAATACATAAGTTTGAAAAAACTGAACTATAAAAAAATCTTAATTACCGTTCTTTGGATTATTGCCATTGCAGGCTTAACAAGTTCATGGGCTTTCGTTTCAAAAAGTGAAAGGAACATTGTTGCAAAAACGTTGAATATTTCTATTCATAACAACGATGAGAATTTATTTTTGAGCGAAAAAGATATTACGAAATTCTTTAGCGAGCGAAAAGATTCAATTCTTCTCAATCAATACAAGAATATCAATATCCCGGAACTTGAAAAAAGCTTGAACTCACATCCTGCTATCGAAAATGCGGAAGTTGCTGCCGATATTAACGGAGAAGTTAAAATTGACATCACACAACGCACGCCTGTTTTACGGATCATTAACCGCGACGGAGAAAGTTTTTACATTGATTCGCAAACAAAATTAATGCCGCTGAATGATAACTACTCGGCGCGGGTGATCGTAGCAAGTGGATTTATTTACGAACCTTATTCAAGACGCTACCAATATTCGGTTGATCAGATAAAGGAAAGTAAAATGTACAGCGAGGTTAGTATGTTGGATGATATTTATGAAGTAGCAAATTTCATTAACCGCGATTCGGTGTTAGCCAATTTGGTTCACCAGATCTACGTTAACGAAGAAAAAGAAATAGAGCTCTTCCCCGCAATTGGCAATCAAAAAATTGTTTTCGGCACAGCAACTGATGTAGCCGAAAAATTTAATAAACTAAAGTTATTTTATACAGAAGGCATGAACAAAGCCGATAGCTGGACAAAATACACGAACATCAATTTAAAATATAAAAACTTAGTAGTTTGTACTAAAAAATAAAACTTATGGAAAAAACAACAAATCAAGGCAACCCTAATTTAGCTTCAGAACTGGTAGTTGGAGTAGATATTGGAACAACTAAAATTGCTGCTATTGTTGGCCGTAAGAATGAATTTGGCAAAATTGAAATTTTAGGTATCGGTAAGTCTGAGTCACTTGGTGTAAACCGTGGCGTAGTTGTAAATATCGAACAAACGGTTGCCTCTATTAAAGCGGCCGTATCAATGGCTGCAGATAAAGCAAACGTTGATATTGGTGAGGTAATTGTTGGTATCGCCGGACAACATATTAAAAGTATGCAACACCGTGGTATGATCATTCGTCAAAGTTTGGAAGATGAGATCAACCAAAAAGATATTGATAATTTAATTGATAACATGCACCGTTTGGTGATGAGTCCGGGTGAAGAGATCATTCATGTTATTCCACAGGAATATATCATTGATAACGAATCGGGAATAAAAAATCCTATCGGGCATTCTGGAATTCGTTTAGAAGGAAATTTCCATATTATTACCGGGCAGATCTCTGCTGTAAAAAATATTTTTAAATGTGTTACACGCGCAGGTTTAGAAACGGTTGACTTACATCTTGAGCCGTTGGCAAGTGCTGATGCTGTTTTAAGCGATGAGGAAAAAGAAGCAGGCGTAGTGTTGGTAGATATTGGTGGTGGTACAACTGACGTTGCTATTTTTTACGATGGCATTATCCGCCACACCGCAGTAATTCCTTTTGGTGGAAATATTGTAACGGAAGATATTAAAGAAGGTTGCGGCATAATTAAAGCGCAAGCTGAACAATTAAAAATGCGTTTTGGTTCTGCATTGTCACAAGAAAATCAAGAGAACGAAATTATTTCTATTCCGGGTTTACGTGGCCGTCCACACAAAGAAATTTCTGTGAAATTTTTAGCGCAAATTATCCAGGCGCGTATGGAAGAAATTTTAGAATTCGTTCTATTCGAAATTAAAAGCTCTGGCTTTGAACGCAAATTAGCAGCAGGTATTGTTGTTACAGGTGGTGGCGCCTTATTAAAACATTTACCACAGTTGGTAATGTTAACTACCGGTATGGATTGCCGTATCGGTACGCCAAATGAGCATTTAGCTGGTAACGATGATGAATTAAAAAATCCATTGTATGCAACCGGCGTTGGTTTGGTAATGAAAGGCATCGAAAAATACGAACGTGATTCTAAAAAAGGAAACAACTCTGTGAAAGTGGAAGTTGAATTAACGAACGAAGAATCAAAGAAAAAAGAAGCGAAAAAAATTGCCGGTCACTCTAAGAAAAAAATTGGAAGTTACTTTACCGATCTTATTGGCAGAACAAGAGATTGGATGAGCGATGATATTGAGTAAGAGTAAAGACTAACAACTAACAACTATTGACTAACGACTTTATAAATTAATAACCCTTAAAAAAATAACCATGATGCAATTCGAATTACCACAAGAAGACAGCTCTATCATTAAAGTGATCGGTGTTGGCGGCGGCGGAAGCAATGCTGTAAACCATATGTTCCGTTTAGGAATTAAGGGGGTAGATTTCATCGTTTGTAATACTGATAAGCAAGCTTTAGATAAAAGCCCTGTTCCTTTTAAAATTCAATTAGGCGAAATGTCTACTAAAGGTTTGGGCGCTGGCTCTATTCCTGATGTTGGCCGCGATGCCGCTTTAGAATCGATCGAAGAAATAAAAAAATATTTAGGTGCTAACACGCAAATGGTATTTATTACTGCCGGTTTAGGTGGTGGTACAGGTACCGGCGCAGCGCCAGTAATTGCAAGTGTTGCAAGAGAATTAGGAATCCTTACTGTTGGCATCGTTACTATTCCTTTTACGTTTGAAGGAAAAAAACGTCGCGCACAAGCTGAAGCAGGTTTAGAAGAAATGAAAAAGTACGTAGATACTTTATTAGTTATTGGTAACGATAAATTACGCGAGATCTACGGTAACTTAAAAATGAGCGAAGCTTTTGAACATGCTGATGATGTATTAACAGGCGCTGCAAAAAGTATTGCAGAAATTATCAGTTTACACATGCACATCAATGTTGACTTTAACGATGTGAAAACTGTTATGAAAGATAGCGGTGTAGCTATTATGGGTTCTGCTATTGCAAGTGGCGAAAAACGCGCTATTAAAGCAGTTGAGCAAGCATTAAACTCTCCTTTATTAAACGATAACGATATTAGTGGCGCACGTCACGTACTGTTAAATATCATGAGTGGTACGGATGATATTGATATGGATGAGTTTGGTGAGATCACTGATTTTATTCAGGAAGCTGCCGGCGGAACTGCTGAATTAATTACAGGTTACGGTACTGATGCTTCGTTAGGAGATAATGTAAGTGTTACTATTATTGCTACAGGATTTAAATCAAAACAAACTACAGGTTTTGAGCCAATGAGCTTTAAAGATCGTAAGGTTGTAAATTTAGAAGAGAAAATTGAAACGCCTGTTACTGAAGTAAAACAAATTACTATCATTGATGAGATCCAGAATGCAGAACCTTTTGTATTTATAAAAGAAGAAACAGAAACTCAGAAAGAAGTAAATATCATCACTTCAACAGATGAAACTACGAACGAAGATTTTACGGTGACTTCTATTACTGAAGAAACAAAAACGGTTACCAGTGAAGTAACTTCTTCTACAATTACAGAATTTACATTTAACGACGTTAACTCCGAAGAAACGCATACCATTTCAAACGAGAACAATAACGAGTCAACTGCTGAGCAGGATACTATTAGTAGAGAAGAGCAAATTAAATTAGCTCAGGATCGTATTCGTAAACTAAAAGAAATTACGCTTAAAATGAAAAGCCCTGAAGGTTTGGCAGCCTTAGAAAAACAAACGGCTTTTGAACGTAAAAATATAAATCTTGAAAACAAAACACACAGCACTGAATCAAATGTGTCGAGATTTACTTTAAGCGAAGGTGATGACAAGAAAATTGAAATTCGTCCAAACAATTCATTCTTGCATGACAATGTTGACTAGGAGTTTTTAGGTGTCCTCAATATACGATAATGCGGTTCAGGTTTGGACCGCATTATTTTTTTGCCATTAATTATTTGGCAAAATTAATTTGTAAAACTGTTTCTTTATAAGCATCCAGCGCTTTTATTTCTTTCATGATCTTAGCTTCCCATTCCCGCTGTTTATCGCCATTCATAGAGCCATCTGTTTCTTCATCATAAAGGTCCTGGTATTTATCCATGGCTTTATCATTTGCATCATATAACGTTTCTACTTTTGATTTAAGGTCTTCATAAGAAGTGAATTTAGTTTCTTTAATTTGTTTGCGGAGCTTACGCGCATATAACTCTACAATGTCGAAATGTTTTTGCTCATGCGCTAACACTTGGTCGTTTATCCAGCTTGTTTTTTTCCAGGAGCTTTGGGTAAAAAATACGGCCTTAATTTCAACCGAATTCTTAGTTACTTCTTTCAAAATATCATAACTGGTAGAAGCGGCAGCAAAACGCTTTTCGGGTTTGCCTTTAAAATCATCCCAGGTTAAAGGGCGTTCTAATTTCCAGGAGATCTTTTCTTTCTCATCTTCGGGCTTAAATGAAAAGGAAAATAAAGAAGCAATAACTACTGCGAATATTATTTTAAAATTCATGTATCAGTTTTTTTTGATACAACAAGTTAAGAAAAAAAGATTGAATCTTATTTCTTATAACATTTTTTAAACTAATTCTTTGTTAAATAAACTGAGGAGAATTTTTCCTGCTCCTAGGCCGTGTCTCGTTCCAGCATTTGGTTGATGTGGCAGTGGCCGCTAATACTGCGATAAACTAAATAACCACCAATAAGGGATTTTAACATCGAGGTAACCGGCTTATCCTTAGCGTTATTTATGCCCGAGATCAGAAATAAAGTCCCGGTAATTAATGATTGTGTGCGCTCTAAGTCGCTAACATTTACGCTTGTATCTGATAAATTCAATTTTTCCATGATCTTTTTTATTAAAGATCACGCAAAAGTTATGCCTAATGAAATGGTTAAGATAAAACGTCATTGCGGCCTCGAGCAGGAATCTCAGTACTCAACAGATCTTAAGTACTCAGATGCTGAATCAAGTTCGGCATGACCAGTAGTTTATTTGACTAAATCACAATATTTACGATCTTTTTTGGCACTACAATTATCTTCTTCGGTGTTTTACCTTCAAGATATTTTTGTACTTCTTCTCTGCTCATTACTTCTTTTTCAATTTCTGCAGAAGTTAATGTTGCAGGAAGTTCAATGTTCAAACGCATTTTACCATTGAAAGAAATAGGATAAATAAAACTGTCGTCCACCAAATACTCTTCGTTATGCATTGGGAAAGTAGCAAGGGCAATACTTCCGCTATGACCTAATTTTTCCCAAAGCTCTTCGGTAATGTGTGGCGCGTAAGGCGACAAACAAATTACCAATGGTTCTAAGATCGCACGCTTGTTACATTTTGCCTCTGTTAATTCATTCACGCAGATCATAAAATTACTCACCGAGGTATTAAAAGAAAAACGCTCAATATCTTCTGTAATTTTTTTAATGGTTTTGTGCAATGTTTTTAGTTCAGCTTTTGTTGGCGCTTCATCGCTCACATTAAAAACGCCCTCCCCCGTCGCTTGCGCGACACCCCCTCCGGAGGGGGACAAATAGAACAAGCGCCACAATTTTTTTAAGAAGCCCGCAACACCTGTGATGCCATTTGTATTCCATGGTTTACTTTGCTCTAACGGACCTAAGAACATTTCGTATAAACGTAAAGTATCTGCGCCAAATTTTTCGCCAATATCATCAGGAGAAACAACATTCCATTTTGATTTAGACATTTTTTCTACTTCATTAAAAGTAGTAAATTGAAAATCTGGAACATTCGTAATTTCTTTTCCCGCAAAATCAAAATATTTTCCATTGTAATAATAATTTTCATCAGATATAAAAACAGTTAATTTTGCTTCATTAATCCAATCAGTATATCTTTTAATATCAAGTTTGTTTTTCTCAACAAAATCTATCGGAACATTAGCGGAATACAAAGAATGAAAAGTACTATTTATATAGTTCTTCATATTTGTATTGATTAAAATATCAGAATAATTTTTTGGCAATACAACATTTATATACTTATCATCAATGATAAGAGAAGCAGGTTGCCCTAAATTTTCTCGATTTTCGCCGAATATGGTCGAAGGTTGATGAGTAGCTAATTTATACACTTTTTCAGAAGTCCCCTGTATCATCCCCTGGTTAATTAATTTCCGAGCAGGCTCATCAATATTAATATGGCCAAGGTCTTTTAAAAATTTTGTCCAGAAGCGTACGTATAGTAAATGCCCGGTGGCATGTTCGCTGCCGCCAATGTATAGATCAACTTGTTTCCAGTAGTCTGTTAATTTTTTTGATGCAAATTCCGAACCGTTATGCGCGTCCATATAACGTAAAAAATACCAGGACGAACCAGCCCAGCCGGGCATGGTGCTGTGCTCGTAATCATATTTTCCGTCTTTTTTCCAGGATGAGGATGCACGCGCCAAAGGAGGCTCACCATCTTCGGTTGGTAAATATTTATCTACTTCTGGCAATACTAAAGGCAATTCAGAATCTTTTAAAGCGTAAGGAATTCCATCTTTATAATAAATAGGTATTGGTTCGCCCCAATAACGTTGTCTGCCAAATACAGCATCACGCAAACGGTAGTTTGTTTTTCCTTTGCCAATTTTTTTATTTTCAATTTCTGCAATTGCTTTTTTAATAGCTGCTTTTACATCTAAGCCATTTAGAAAATCAGAGTTAATTAATTTCCCTTCTTTTTCGCCCCATGCTTCTTTATCAAAATCATGTTCTTTAGTTGGTTCAATAACCTGCGGTAATGCCAAACCAAAATGTTTTGCAAATTTATGGTCACGCTCATCGTGCGCAGGGACTGCCATTACAGCGCCTGTACCATAACCCGCCAACACATAATCACCAACCCAAATAGGAATTTGTTTTCCTGTAAATGGATGTTCTACATAAGAGCCGGTAAACACACCTGATATTTTTGTAACATCTGCTTGTCGTTCGCGCTCGCTACGATTTTTAGATTTTGTAACGTAATCTTCAACGGCTGTTTTATTTTCTGCTGTTGTTAATGATGGAACTAGATCATGCTCCGGTGCTAATGTTACAAACGAAACACCAAATATGGTATCGGGACGTGTTGTGAATACTTCTATTTCATCTGTCGTTAGTCTTGAGTCGTTAGTCTTGAGTCCCGCATCTTGTATTTTAAATTTCAATGAAGTTCCTTCAGAACGTCCTATCCAATACCTCTGCGATTCTTTTAAACTTTCTGTCCAGTCTAAAGTATCCAAACTCTCCAACAAACGTTGTGCATAAGCAGTAATGCGCATGCTCCATTGTTTCATTAATTTTCTTTCTACCGGGTGACCGCCACGTTCACTCACACCATCTTTTACTTCATCATTGGCTAATACGGTTCCTAAAGCAGGACACCAATTTACATAAGCTTCGCCCAAATAAGCAATGCGGTAATGCATTAAGGCGTCTGACTTTTCTTTTTCAGAGAACGCTTTCCAGTCTGCCGCAGAAAATTGTTTTGTATCCTCATCGCAAACAGCATTTATTTTTGAATTACCATTTGCTTCAAATTCTTTTATTAAAGTAGAAATATCTTCCGCCTTATTTGAATTGTTATTGTACCAGGAATTAAATATTTGAATAAAGATCCATTGCGTCCATTTATAATATTCCGGATCAGATGTTCTTACTTCACGGTCCCAATCGAAACTAAAACCGATCTTATCCATTTGTTCGCGGTAGCGGTTGATGTTTTGTTCGGTTGTAATTTTTGGATGTTGTCCTGTTTGTATCGCATACTGTTCTGCGGGCAAACCAAAACTATCATAGCCCATTGGATGCAATACATTAAAACCTTTGTGGCGTTTGTAACGTGCCATGATATCCGAAGCAATATAACCAAGCGGATGGCCAACATGCAAACCTGCACCCGAAGGATATGGAAACATATCCAACACATAATATTTTGGTTTTGTAGAATCGTCTGAAGCCTTAAATGGTTCTTCTTTAGCCCAGTAGGCCTGCCATTTTTTTTCTATCTCGGTAAAATTGTATTCCATGTAATTTAAAGTGCTTTTTTGTTTAATAAACAGGTTACAAAGATAAGATTTTAGAGGGCTTTGGCAAATGCAAGTTTATTAGGCAATTCTTCGCTTTTATAACGTAATAAGGGGACTTTGTAATTCCGAATTAACGGTAAATATATAAAAAGAGCTATTTACAATTTGATGCCAATTATACACACGTCATCTACTTGCTCAAGACTACCTTTCCAGTTTAAAAAGTTATTTTCTAAAACTTCTTTTTGTTCGTTAGTAGATTTGCTAACATTTGCGAATAAAAGGTCGTTTAGCTGCTTGTACTTAAATTTTTTTCCTTTTGGTCCGCCGAACTGATCGGCATAACCATCGGTAAATAAATAGATGCTATCACCTTTGTTAAGCGAAAGCTTATGTGTTGTAAACGGCAGTGGCTGATCTGTTTTTCCAATAGGTTGTTTATTCGCTTTTATTTCCTTCATTTCGCTTTCGCTGTAATACCAAAGCGGATTATTTGCACCGGCCCATTGCAGAGTTATTTTGTTATCTGAAGAAGTGCTTTTATTTATAGAGATCAACGAAATATCCATGCCGTCTTTTACATCGCTTTGGCTCCTTTCAAATGTTTCTACTACGAGCTCGCGCACCTTATCCAATATTTTTGAGGGTTCTGTTATTTTCATTTCTTTTACGGTACGATTTAACGCGTTGCTACAAACAACCGAAACCATAGCTCCCGGAACACCATGGCCGGTGCAATCTGCAGCAGCAATTAAAATTTTATCCTCAGTAACTTCCATCCAGTAAAAATCTCCTGCAACAATATCTTTAGGCCGATAATAGATGAACGAAGCAGGGAGGAATTGGGTAATAAAGTTGTCTGGTGGCAAAATGGCTTGTTGAAGTCGTTTGGCATAGCTAATACTATCTAAAATTTCTTTTTGTTTTTCTTCAACAAGTTCTTTTTGATCTTCTACTTCTTTTTTCTGACTTTCAATTAGTATGTTCTTTGAAACTAATTCCTTATTGATCTTTTGTTTTTGTCGATTGCTTCTGTAAATTAAAACGGCAAACAGAAATATCAAAATGGTAAGAACGGCCCCCGAATAAATGATGATCCTGTTTTTTTTAAGCGTTTCTTCTTGGGTTGCTTTATCAGCAGTTAGTAGTTTTATCTCGTTTTCTTTTTTCTCGGTTTCATATTTTTCTTTTAAGCTATTAACCTGACTGGAATTTTCAGAATTGTAGATAGTGTCTTTTATTTGCGATAAAATTTTGTGATACCTATAGGCGTTTTTCCAGTCGCCTTTGTTTTCATAAATGCCTGCCAGCTGGTTGTAACAGTGTGTAGCTTCGTACGTATATTTATCTTTGCCAAACACGAGTATTACTTCTTCCAGCAGTTTAATAGCAGCATCTGTTTTATTTGTATTCTTGTAAACAAAAGCAAGGTCCATACTCCAAACGGCAATAGAGGTTGGCTTTGCATTCTCCTCTTTTTCTATTTCAAGGCAGCGTTTAATTAATGGTTCTGCACTTACAAAATCTTTTTTTTCGCAGTACGCCAGGCCAAGGTTGCCATATACTTTTGGATCTTCAAGATTGTTTTTCTTCATTGTCTCAAAAGCCCATTTTTCATATAGTAGCGCGCTGTCCGCTACATGAAGATCAATATATGAAAGACCAATATTCATCAGAACAATCATTTCGTACATGGCATTTTTATTTGCAAAAAATTGATACGATCTTTTAAAATAATTTATCGACTCCCTGTTCTTTTTCAGTTTTCTTAATACGATGCCAATGTTTGCTTCTGTTCTGGCGGTAGCCATTTTATCATCTATTTTTTTGGAAAAAGACAAGGACCGCATATAAGAGTTGATTGCTTCAGGGTAATTGCCTTTTTCATCAAAAAGAATTCCCTTTAGTTTGTTAGCAAACGCCAAGCCTCTGTAAAATTTTAATTTTTCCGCTAATGGAAGAACTTCATTGCAATACTCTTCAGCTAGTTTGGGGTTTGAATATTTAATGGTGAAGGCTAACTCGTTCAGGCATTTGATCCTATTGGTATCCTGGCCTAATGTTTTAAGCTTCGCCGTTAGGCTGTCTGCCAGCTTACTGTCAAATTGCGCCAGTGCAAGAGCATTACACAAAAAGCAAACTAATATAATAAGAGTTACTTTTATTTTCATTGTTTGTGTTTTAAGCATCATTTTAATTCAAAATCATCCGCATCTAAACCTACGGGAAATAATTTTCTAAAATCTTCCAAATAATTTTTATCCAAAGCAATGGTTTCAATACATTCTTCATTTGCTTTTGGCTGGTTGATTATCTCGCCGCGGGGATTTATTATTAAACTTTCGCCTGAATGATTATAATTGTTGCCGTCTTTTCCAATACGGTTCAAGCCAATAACATAACACTGGTTCTCAATAGCACGGGCAATCAATAATTGTTTCCACGGATAAACGCGGACCTCCGGCCAATTTGCAACATAAACCAAAACGTCGTATTGAGGTTTTTGATCCTTAAAATTTCTACTCCAAACCGGGAAACGCAAGTCATAACAAACTAAAGGCATAATATTCCAACCACCGATCTGTTTAACTATTTTTTTTGTTCCGGCAGTATATTTTTCATCTTCGTTTGCCATGCGGAATAGATGACGCTTATCGTAAAAAGAAGAGTTACCGTTCGGTTCTATCCAATGCAAGCGGTTGTAATACTTATCACCCTCTTTTATGGCAACACTTCCTGCAAGAACAGCATTTTTTTCTTTAGACCTTTTTAATAACCAATTATGCGTTACAGTTAAATGCTCTTCTGCAACCTTTGCAGGGTCCATACTAAAACCTGTTGTAAACATCTCGGGTAATAGAATTAGGTCGGTTGGCTCTGTTATTTTATTTATCAGCGCATCAAAATGTGCCAGGTTATTTGCCCTGTCTTCCCAGAATAGCTGAGTTTGTATGATCGTTACTTTCATCTGCAATATTTATTAAATGCATCTATAGCCGGTTGATAATTTTTTTGCGCGGCGATCTTAAAGTCCTCGCACGCGCCTTGTTTCAAATTCACTTTGGCAACACCTCGCCAGTAATAGGCTTCAAAATAATTCGGATTTAATTGCAGGCACATATCGATCTCAGTAATGCAGGTTTTAAAATCCTGTTTCTTGCCAAACACAATAGCGCGTTTAAAATAAAATTCGGCTTCTGAGTTATCCAGTTCAATACACTTGTTATACTCATTCAATGCATCATCCAAACGATTAAGATCATTATAACAATTGCCCAATGCAAAATGCGCTCGGGTATTATTTGGATCTGTTTTTAAAACATAGTTCGCGTCATTTATAGCTTTTGGAAAATCGCCCAACATATAATAAGCGTTTGCGCGTCCAACATATGCTTTAGGGTATTCATATAATTCTATCACCTGGTTAAAACTTTTAACGGCATCTTGAGGTTTATTATTTTTTAAATATAAAAGACCACGATTATAAAAGCCTTTGTAATTTCTTGGAGCAACAGAAACCGCTTTATTAAGATATTCAAGCGCTTTGTTATCTTCGTTCAGAAACATACTTTCTACACCGGCACTATTTAAAACGATGAATTGGTTAGGATATTTTTTATTGATGTCCTCATACAAACTCAAAGCACTTTTCCAATCGTTGGTGCGGGAAAAAGAAAAGACAGAGAAAAGAACAATAGAAATTAAAGAAATGAGAATAGGCTGAATTTTTAATTTTGAAATAAGCAATCCTGCTAACCAGGCAAAACCAATTAAAGGCACATACATATAGCGATCGGCATAAAGCACTTCGCCAAAAGGTAAGAACTGCAACACTAAAATTAAATTGGCTAAAATAAATAACAGTATTGCAAGTGCAGAGTATTTTTTTTGCTTGATAAAAAGAAAGATCAATCCTGCAATAATTAAAAGGCCTGAGAAACCAACTACAAAAACCGCGTTCGAAATTTCGGGGTAGGGATAGATCACGCTTAAATTAACCGGCACTAAAAATAAGATCAAATATTTTAGCAAAGCAAAACCGGCAAAACCAATTCTTTGATAAAAAGGGAATTCGTGCGAATGGTTAATGAATTGGTCGGCCGTTTGTGTTTTAATATTAATGATCCCAAATAAAACGGCCAATAAAATAAAAGGAATTTTATTTACAAGAAATTTTGGCGCGACCTTTTTCTGAATTAAAATATCAATACAGATTAATGTGATTGGAAAAATAACAACCGATGATTTGCTTAAACAACCCAACACAAAAAACAAAAAGCACAAAATATAGTCTTTGATTTTTGAGTGTTCTGTAAAATTTAAGTAAGACAAAACGCCGGCCAAATAAAAAGTAGTAGAAAGCACATTCTTTAATTCACCTATCCAGCCAACCGACTCTACCTGCATGGGATGTAACAAAAAAATAACGGCGCCAAGGTTGGCAATAAGGTCGTTCTTAAAAAGCCTTTTACCTAATTGATAGACTAAAATACCATTTATTAAATGAAATAGAAGATTAATGAAATGGTGTGCGCCGTCGGTATTTTCAAAAAGCAACCAACCAATAGAATGCGCAAGCATGGTTACTGGAATATAATTACCTACGAAGTGGTTGCTAAATAAAGCGGTTACATCAAAAGCTTTTACGAATTTATTCTTAAACACCATTTCAGGATCATCCCAACTTATGTGCCCGAAGAATAAAAATTTTGAATAAACAATTAATGTTACAATTAACGCAACGGTTAGTACAAGGTTTTGACTGATTATTTTTTGGACTTTACTAAGCACTATTACAAAAATAGCATTTAGTCCTAATCAATCAGGGATATAATTTTAAAAATTTAAATTATCTGTATAAACTCACATTCCCTTTTTGGTCGTAGGTTTTATCATCCTTACCGGTTGCAGTAATAATGTAAAAATAGGTGCCGTCAGATGCGTCTTTACCAGCCATGGTTTTGCCATCCCAGGCTATATTTCCGGTTGTGCTATTACTTTCAAATACCTTATTTCCCCAGCGATCATATATTAAAGCATGTATCTCGCTTACGTTTGCTACTTTTAAAAAGAAAACGTCGTTGCTTCCGTCACCGTTTGGTGTAAATACATTTGGTATTTCCAGTTTTGAAGGCAGTTCAACATTAATGACCTTAACAACTGTATCTATACAAGTTCCTTTGGTAACATACATGGTCACGGTATAAGTTCCCGCATTGCTGTATGTTGTTACAGGCGTAATTGTTGATGAAGTAGTAACCTGGCTCTGGCCATTTCCAAAACTCCAAACCGAAGTAATGCTGGACGTGCCTGTTGCCGTAGAACTGGATGCTGATAAATTATCGAAGCTTACAATTAATGGCGCATAACCGCTAAAAGTGCTCGGTAAAAAATCACCATTTAATGCACCATTAACAACTGTTATAACAGCGTTATTTGAACAACCATTCAGCGTATTTGTAACCGAAACTGCATATTGTCCTGCAAGATTAACTGTTACCATTGAATTTGTATAAGAACTAAATGAAGCTGTGCTTATTGCTCCTAAAGGCGTCCAATAATAGGTAAAGCCGGTTGTTGTACCGGTAATAACAGGAAAGATAGGCGTTCCAAAGGTGCCACAATCAAAAGTATAAGTTGCAGGGCCAACATTTGGATAGACCCTGTTATCACCAATTGTTTTTGTTGCTACCGATGTGCAGCCATTGTTAAGATCTTTCGCTACTAACGTATATTGGTTTGCCACACCTGCAGGTATATAGGCAATATAAGTTGAAGTGTTTGAGAATGTTTGTTGCGGCGAAGGCCCCGACCAAACATAACCAATTACAGGTTGCGTAGGGAAGAAAATTGCCGGAACGTTACTTGTACTTGCATTGGTTAAATTAATAGTTTCTGTTGCGCAGGTAATAAAATTTGCACCGGTAATTATTGCATTTGGTTTTGCTGTGTTTTGATAGATCGTAAAAGGCTGTATGCTTTTACACTTATTTATATTATCTGTAACGGATAACGTATAGGTAGCAACAACTGTATTTGTGGAGTTGGTAGTTGTGCAAACTGTTAGTGTATCGTTTGGCAGTTGACCTGCGGGCGGGCCCGGAAAAGCCCAGCTAAATGCAACGTTCGTATTAGTGCTGGTACCTTTTATTAA
Source organism: Bacteroidia bacterium (assembly GCA_016787785.1). Taxonomy (GTDB): domain Bacteria; phylum Bacteroidota; class Bacteroidia; order B-17B0; family Aurantibacillaceae; genus Aurantibacillus. The sequence continues at coordinate 464,963 of JAEUTO010000005.1, forward strand.
AGTGCAAGGCACATCGCATGTTAGTGTTTGTGTGTTTGCGGATGCAGAAATTTGCGGTGCAAACGTATTTTGAATAATAGAAACAGGAATTTTTGTTTCGCAATTGTTTGTATTGTCATGCACAATTACAGTGTATTGCCCTGGCACGTTTGCCGTATAGGTTGCTGAGCCACCAACGGTGTAAGTGGGTCCAACAAAGGTTGGAGGCAATACCGTATAAGAAACGGGGCCGCCGGGTGTTGGCGCAGTTGTTACGTTAGATATATTAATAGTTGCTAAACTTGTTGTGGCGCAGCCAATAGTAAATTGTTGCGGACTAGTAATTGTAAACGTTGGAAATCCGGATGATGAAGTAATGGTAACAGTTTTACACGTGCTACAACCACTTACATTATCTGTTACGCAATAAGTATAAGTTCCCGGCGCACTTGAATTATAAATTGAAATGGTGCCCGCATTAGTTGCCGCTCCCGGAGAAAATGGTGAATACCACGAATGCGTAACATTGGTTAAAGAAGAGGTTGTAATACCTGTAAAGGTTGCAGGAGCTCCAACAGGGCAAACAATATTTTGTGCTAAAGGTGTAACTGTTGAAGAGGGAATACTTAAATTTTGTGTTACCACAAATGTTTGCGTGCTTACACAACCTGAAGCAGGATTAACACCTGTTACCGACCATGTACCTAAATTGGATGAAGTGAAGTTCCCGGTTGGTCCTGTTTGTGGTGTTGAGAAACCGTTTGTCCAAGTATAATTATATGTTGCAGGGCTCAAATTAATAACAACAGTTGGCTGTGCACAGGTAACCGTAAAACTTGTACCGCTTGGTGTAAATGTAAAAGCAGAAATTGCTGCCGGCGCATTAAGGGTAAAGCTTGTTGTAGTTGAACAGCCGCCTGCAGCTGTTATTGTTGCACTATAAACACCAGGTGTAATTCCTCCGCTTGCAGACGTTTGAGTTGCGCTTGTTACGCCCGTTGGGATGGTTGACCAGTTAACTGTATAATTTGGTACCGGAACTGCGGGCGTAAATGTTAATCCTAAATTAAATGCATTAACTGTGTTCGTACAACTTGTTTGTGTAGTTGTTGGCGAAGCGCTTGGTGAAGGATTTACAAAAACAATAAATGTTTGCGTTTCAGTTGCAGTAACGCTGCTCGAATTTAAACCCGTAACATAAGTAGTATAAGTTGTTGTTACAAGAGGCGACACCGTAAAATTACCCGTTGTGTTTGTCAGGCCACCCGGATTTACAGAATAAGAAGGACTGGTTAGCAAAGAATTATTTGGAACCGAGAAAGCAGCGGTTGAACCCGCGCAAATTGTTTGGTTTGGAATGGTGAGTATACCGCAAACAGAGCAAGAGGTTTGGAAATACATACCTGCCATAACTAAATTAAAACAGTCACTCGTATTTGATGCCCCGTAATTTGCAGTGGTTTGTCCAACAAATGGCGGCACACCTGGCGCTGAAATATAATTCCAAACCTGTTGCGACGCTGTTGGTAAAAGAAAATTATTTGCCAGACTGTTCAATCTCACATCGGTAGGTAATACTTTTTGCAAGTCAGAGATCACAATAAAATTGGTAAATACAGATGGTGTTGCGCAAACATTAAAACCCGAAAGAACTGAATTCACAGTTCCTGGCGCGGCTACTTGCGCTCCATCTCCTATAATAATACTACCCGTGTAATTTTGCGTTGGATCTGTATAAATAATAAATAAAGTCGCGCCATCGGCATCTTTTGGAGGCGTTTGCGGCATAACCGGGATGCCGGAAATAATATAATTTCCATTACCCGCAATAATAGATGTAACATCGCCTCTATAATTATAGGTACCACTATAACCCCAGCATTTATCAGAATGTTGACCAATTTGCGTCATAGAGAAGCTAGCAGTTGTAGAAAGTGGATTGGTGATACTTGTGTTGAACAGGCCTAAATTCCCGGAAGCGCCAACATATAAAAATGCTTTTTGAATAACGGCTCCAACAGGAATGCCAGCAATTGCAAAGGCAGCTGGCTGATTAAGACCCACCTGAAAACTAAAACCACGTTTATATAATGGATTACTAACTTGCACAAAATTTAAACCACAGGCTGTTTGGGTATAACTTGTGGCCATAACACCATTTCCATCTAAAACTTTAGCATCATTTTGTTGGAGTTCTGTATTTGGATCGGCCCATTTACAGCCATCACAAGGCGTACCAGGCACATGACCTGTATTTTTTTGTGCTAAAAAAATGAAGTGCGAGAAAAAAATGATCAGGGTGATGATAAATTTATTTTTCATGGTTTTTCCTTATTATGTTCTATTCACAATTACCTTGCCAAAAACTGTTAATGGCTTTAGTTGTTTAAAGTTAATCATTTCTTTAAAAATGGTATTTTTAAGGCGTGATAAAATTATCGGTAGTTATAATTACTTTTAATGAGGAAAAGAACATTGAGCGTTGTTTGCTTTCTGTTAAAGAGATCGCCGACGAAATTGTAGTCCTTGACTCGTTTAGTAAGGACGAAACCCAAGCTATATGTGAGAAGCATGGCGTAAAATTCTTTCAGCATGCTTTTGATGGCCACATACAGCAAAAGAACCGCGCTATTACCTATGCTTCAAATGATCATTTACTTTCATTGGATGCGGATGAAGCTCTGGATGAGACTTTAAAAAATTCTATTCTCGAAATAAAAAAGAATTTTGTAAAAGAAGGTTATTATATGAACCGTCTCACCAATTATTGTGGGCACTGGGTAAAACACTGTGGCTGGTACCCTGATGCAAAACTGCGGTTGTGGGATAGAACAAAAGGCCAATGGACGGGAATTAACCCGCACGATAAATATGAGTTATTTGCGGGCGATAAAAATGCGGGACGTTTAAAAGGAGATATTTTGCATTATAGTTATTATTCTTTGGCCGATCATTATAAGCAAGTAGAGTATTTTACAACTATTTCGGCAAAAGCGTATTTTGAGAATGGAAAAAAAGCGCCGTTGTTTAAATTAATTGTAAACCCCGTTGCAAAATTCATCGATCACTATTTTTTAAAACTTGGATTTTTGGATGGAAAGGCAGGGTACTTGATCTCAGGAATTTCGGCTTACGCAACCTACTTAAAATATAAAAAACTAAAAGATCTTTATCATCAAAAAACTACCAGATAATTTTAAGATCGTTCTTAGCAGGACCGATAGTATTGGTGATGTTGTATTAACATTGCCAATGGCAGGTTTTATAAAGAAAAATTTCCCTCATTGTAAAATATTTTTTTTAGGAAGAAATTATACCAAAGATGTTATTGCTTTGAGTGAACATGTTGACGGATTTATTAATTATGATGAAATAGAAAAATTATCTTCACAAGAGCAAGTAGCATATTTAAAAGAATTTTCTGCAGATGTTTTTGTGCATGTGTTTCCAAAAAAAGAAATTGCCACATTGGTAAAAAAAGTAGGGATTCCTACGAGAGTTGGCACCACTAACCGTATTTATCATTGGTTAAATTGTAATAAATTAATTAAGCTCTCAAGAAAAAATTCCGAGTTACACGAATCGCAATTAAATTTTAAATTACTTGAGTTTTTAAATGTAAACACTTCTATTGCGTTAAAAGAAGTTTCTGGTTATTACGGATTTTCGAGAATTCCTGTTTTAAACGAAGAGTTTAAAAAAATAATAGACCCTACTAAAATAAATATTATCCTTCACCCAAAAAGTAAAGGCAGTGCCATAGAGTGGGGTATAGATAATTTTGAAAAATTGGTAACACTTTTGCCAACTCATAAATATAAAATATTTGTGAGCGGCACCGAACCGGAAGCGAAACTAATGCCCGAATTTTTAAAGAATAAGAATATAACAGATCTTACCGGGAAATTATCATTACAGCAATTTATTGCCTTTATTTATTCTTGTAATGCTTTGGTTGCTGCAAGTACAGGCCCTTTGCATATTGCAGCAGCTTTAAATAAAAAAGCAATTGGTTTGTTCGTTCCAAAAAGACCAATACATCCCGGCAGATGGATGCCTGTTGGAAAAGATGCGCATTTTGTGGTTTTTGATAAAGCATGTGCTAATTGTAAAAGTGGAAAAGATTGTGATTGTATGAGCAAAATTAATCCAAAACAAATTGTAGATTTATTGGAACAAAAATGAACCCATTCAAAGATAAAGTTATATGGATCACCGGCGCTTCTTCAGGTATAGGCGAAGCCTTGGCTTTGCAACTGGCTAAGAAGGAAGCGCGCTTAATTTTATCGGCAAGAAGAGAAGATGAATTAAATAGGGTAGGCGCACTAACTAAATTACCACAATTAGATCTGATGATCTTACCATTTGATCTAAGCGATACAAAAAATGCATCGGGCCTAACCGCCCAGATAATGAATAAATTTGGTCGCATAGATATATTAATAAATAACGGCGGCTACAGCCAGCGTTCAGAAGCGATAGAAACGCCGCTTGAGATCGATCGCCAGTTAATGGAAGTAAATTATTTTTCTTATGTGGCATTAACAAAAGCTGTTTTGCCTTATATGAAACGTCAAAAAAGCGGACACATAATAGCAATTAGCAGTATTGCCGGTAAGTTTGGTTTTTATTTACGTTCGTCCTATAGCGCGGCAAAACATGCGCTACACGGTTTTTACGAGTCGTTGAGATTGGAAACAGAAGCGTTTGGCATTAAAACGATGATCGTTTGCCCGGGAAAAATTAAAACTAACGTTTCGTTTAATGCCGTAACTGCCAGTGGGGCAGCTCACAATAAAATGGATGAAAGTCATGAAAACGCATTAAGTGCTGAGGCTTGCGCCGATCAAATAATTGCCGGCATATTAAATAATAAAGAGGAAATTTATATTGGGGGTAAAGAAATTTTAATGGTTAAAATAAAACGGTTCTTCCCAAAACTATTTTCAAAACTGATCAGGAAACAAAGTCCGTATTAAATTTGATAAAAAGAAGAATGATTTATGATAAAAGAATCATGTGTCATTTATCTTGTATCTTTTGTCAAATCAATTCTGCCTCAAACAAATTCGCGAAATTGCTTTTTAATTTTTCTTTTATCTCATTCATATCTACATCGCGTCCAAGTTCTTTGTGAAGACTCGTTACCGCTTTGTCATTAATCCCACAGGGAATGATATTCTTAAAATAATCAAGGTCGGCATTTACATTAAAGCCCCAGCCGTGCATGGTTACCCAGCGGCTACAACGCACGCCCATGGCGCAAATTTTTCTTGCTTTTAGTTTATCTTCTCCATCCAGCCAAACACCTGTTTCGCCTTTACTGCGCCCGCTTTCAACACCGTAATCTTTTAAAGTAATAATAATTGTTTCTTCCAGTAAACGTAAATATTTATGTATGTCGGTAAAAAAATTATCAAGATCTAAAATAGGGTAGGCAACTAATTGTCCGGGGCCGTGATAAGTAATATCGCCACCGCGGTTTATTTTATAGTAAGTAGAATTTTTTTCGCCCAATTGTTTTTCGTTAAGCAAAAGATTTTTTTCGTCGCCGCTTTTTCCCAACGTGTAAACGTGAGGGTGCTCAACAAATAATAAATAATTTTTTGTAGGAATTTGTTTTTCTGGTGGAAGGTCGCGGTTAGAAATTTTTTGTTGAACCGTTTCGTTAAAGAGCTTTTCCTGGTATTCCCAACAAGCTTTATAATCCATTAAACCCAGATCGCGGAATATGATCTTTTTATTTTGCAAAACTAAAATTTTGCGAGTTCACTTTTTAAATGATCGATAACATTTACCTCAACAGGGTCGATGCCTCTTAACTCTGCAACATAGCAGCTTATCCAATCACCGATATTTATAAGGTACAAGAATTGTTCTAATTTACTTTCACCTTTTGCGTTAATATCAATAACACCAGCCGAATACTTTTCAAAGATCGGTTTACAAACGTCATAGCGTTTTTTTGTGCGCGCGTAATCAAAAGAAGTATGGAAAGTAACAACAACTAGATTATCGTTCTTTGTTGTCCAGCCAACCAGTTCGTTATGATTCATCTCCGGAAAAACGTGATGCCAGCATAACATTTTGCTATTTTCATTTATTTGTTGGCGGAACCTAACAACTGCACCTTCGCATGTGCCTAAAGTATAGATCACACAAATTTTATTTACCAGTTTGCCTGCAATTTTTTGTGCTTCTGTTTTAATGGCGATAAGTTCTTTATCTAATAAAGCAATGGCGTTTTCGAGGTCAGTAAACAATTTTTTATCGGCAAAACCTTTTGCAACTAAAATTTTTATTAACTGTACCAATGAATAGCCAATGCAAGAACGAGGGGGATTTCCGCCCGGAATTTCAATAAAATCGAATTGATGTTGTTTAGCTAATTCTAAAACCTTTCCACCACTTGTAATACACGCTATTTGTGCTTTTTTTGAAATGGCTTGTTGCATAGCGCTTAAGGTTTCTTCGGTGTTACCAGAATAACTTGAAACAATAAGCAATGTATTTGAATTTACGAACGCAGGCAAAAAATAATCTTTGTTGATGGTGATCGGAACAGCACATGAATCTGAAATTAACTCAGAAATGATGGTGCCGCCAATGCCAGAACCACCCAAACCCGTAATAACAATGTTTTGTATATTTTGAGAAGAAGAAATAATTGCCTTATCGGCAATAGTTTTTGCTTCGGTTAATTGTGTTGTAAAATTTTGTACCAGTGCTTTCATTTTATTAGAATGTAAAAGTAGAAATAAAATCTGTAATACTAGTAGCGCACATATTAAGTATAATTAATAAAAATGCTTATAATTTTCCTTCGTCGATCAAAATTTTCGCTTTTAAAATTGCTACCATACTCAGCGAATCGGTGATTTCGCCATTAATAACCATATCATAGGCTTGTTTAAAAGATACTTTTTTAATTTGCAGATCTTCACTTTCTTCAGGCTCTGCTTCCGTAAATTCAAGATCTTGTGCTATAAAAAGGATTGCATATTCTGTAGTGGCTGAGTTGCTGGTGTGCATTCTTGCCAGTTCAGTATACTTTTTTGCAATAATTCCGGTTTCTTCTTTTAGCTCGCGTTTAGCCGAATCTAATGGCTCCTCGCCGAGCGGACCACCCCCCTCAGGAATTTCCCAGCTATATTTGCCTAATGGATAGCGCCATTGCCCAACCAACCAGGTGTTATACTCGTTATCAATAGGTAAAACACCTATGGCCAAATTTTTAAAAGTCACAACACCATATATACCCGGCTTTCCAGCCGGATTAAGGATATCATGCTTCGTAACTTTTATCCAGGGAGTTTCAAATTTTAGTTCGCTGGAAAGCGTTTTCCATGAGTTTTTTTCTTTTTCGTTCATTCATCTAAAATTTAGGAATTTCAAATATCAAAGTTTGCACAATCAGATTGTTAATTACGTTGTTATTTGTTGTATATTAGTAACCAATTAAGCTTTATTTTCGTAAAATAAGTTAAATTATATGTATTTGGGTAAGAAAAGATCTATACTTTTTCTGTTTTGTTGTTTTACCGTTCTCGTTTTTAAAGCGCAAACCCTTTATTGGGTGGGAGGTAGCGGGAATTTCAATGATCAAAATCATTGGAGTTTAACTTCGGGTGGATCCGCTTCAAATATCATTCCTTCAGCAAATAATGATGTTGTTTTTGATGATAATTCTTCGGCTAATTACGTTAATCCTGTTATTAACTTTGTAGGAGTAAATTTTTGTAAGTCGTTGAAATTCAATAATGATTTTGTTAAATATACCGTTACAGGCACAAAATTTACCGAAATAAATATTGGTGGCGATTTTGTGTTAACACATAATGTAAATTTTAAGACTAACTCTAAATTAAAATTCAGCTCTGCTTCTACGCAATATAAAAATGTAAATTTCAATCAGGATGCTTATGAGGGAGATGTTGAATTTGTAAATGGTAACTGGAATTTAAAGAACATAAATATTGACAATGCAAACTCATTAAATTTCACTTCAGGAAATTATAAAATTAATTCTTCATTAATTAAAACCGGAAACTTTTTCTCAAATACAAATGCAGTAAATTTTGATGTAAAAAACGGAAAGTTAGATGTGAAAGACGTTATTGAAATTGGAAATAACACACATTTTATTTCAGAAAAATTTTTAATAAAAGCGAAGCAAACAGATCCTTCAAAATATAAAATAGGTCCCTCGGTAAATTTTGGAAACGACTATAAAATTATAAACGCGAGCAGCGCGGCCAATGCGGTTTGTAATGCAACCCTTTCATCGGTTGGTATTTCGTGCTCGGGTGTTTGCGATGGTAAGTTGGTCTTGAATATTGATGTTAGTTGTGCGCCCGGCCCTTATACACTTACCTGGAATAATTTATCTTGTGCATTGCCAACGCTGAATGTAGTGCCCGGACCAGGTTCGTACACAATAAGCAACATGTGCTCTTGCGCCGATTTTTATGATGTGACCGTTTTTTCAGCAGCAGTGCCTTTAGCATTTTCAAACGCAGTCGCAATTCCCGGCGTGTCTGCTATCAATTTTGTTCCATTTACTTTTGTTCAACCAACGTGTTTTGGTTTATGTAACGGTTCCATTACTGGTAATATTAGTGGGAGCGTTCCACCATACACTGTTACTTTAAATGGTGTGCCAGCTAACTCTTTTGCTGTTCCATCTGGCATCAACACTTTTACAAATCTTTGTGCAGGCGTAAATACATTTGTTATTGTTGATACAAAAGGGTGTACGCGTACATTTACATCCAGTTTAAGTCAACCAGCTGCATTAAGTTCAACGTCGATCACAGCTAGTGTTACCTGTAATGCAGCATGTAACGGTTCTATTTCGTTGTCTCCAATAAATGGAACAGCGGGATATACTGTGAATTTTAGTCCTGGTGGTACTTTCACCGTGCCAGCCGCAGGCTCAGCGTCGTTAATAAATTTATGTCCCGGTATAATTTCTTATACAATTACTGATACTAAAAGTTGTACGATAACTTCAAACTTTAATATTACGCAACCAACTGCCATGACCGTAACGCCAACTCAAACAAACGTTACATGCGGTGGTTTATGTAATGGAACGGCTTCTGTTTTGGTAACAGGTGGAACAGGTCCGATATATAATTATACATGGACACCTGGCCCAACTGTAAACGCTTCTTCTATTACCAATTTATGTGCCGGAACGCAAACCGTTACCATACGCGATGGAAATAACTGTCTTTTTGCACCTTCACCAGTATTTACAATTACATCACCGCCACCAATAACTGTTACGCCAACTTTCTCAAACGTTTCGTGTAACACCGGTTGTAATGGTACAATTACTGCCGTGGCTGCAGGTCCACCAGGCCCGTTTACTTTTACGTTAATGTCGGCAACTGCTACTCTTACAACATTGCCGCCATGGAATAACGTTTGCGCCGGATCTTATACTATCATAGCCCAAGCCCCTTCTTTATGTACAGGAACTGCTGTTGTGAATTTGATAGCGCCTCCTGCGTTAAGTATTACTGCCGTAACTCAAAGTATAACCTGTTTTGGGTTATGTAATGGATCGATCACCGCTACGCCATCCGGTGGAAACGGTGCTCCATTTACATTTACTTTAGCGTCTTCAACTGCAACAGTATTTACTGCCTCACCGTATACCAATCTATGTGTTGGAAATTACACTGTGTCTATTAAAGATGCCTCTCTTTGCCCAACTTCTACTGTAGTTACTATTGCACAACCTGCCAGCGTTACACCAAATATTACTTCAGCAAGTGTAACTTGTAATGCGGCATGCAATGGATCAATAAACGCAGCTCCTTCAGGCCCTCCCGGACCATTTAGCTTTACGTTGGCTTCTGCAACAGCAACAATTTTTACTGCGCCTCCTTATACAAATTTATGTGCCGGTATTTATACTTTAACTATTGGCTCTGGTGTTTGCTCACAAACATTTGCAATAAATATTCAACAACCCAATCCATTAATACCATCTATAGCTACTACATCCATCAGTTGTTTTAATGCATGTAATGGTACACTCGCCGGAAGTGTATTAGGCGGTACCCCTTTATATAATTTTGTTTGGACAACACCAACAGGAACGGTTGCGGGTGGTGCACTTGCCGGCCAATGTGCAGGTAATTATACATTCACAGTTACTGATGCAAATGGTTGTACAGCAAACTCAACAGCAACACTTACACAGCCGCCAGATGTAACTATAACTATTACACCAACACAGCCAACTTGTTTTGGAAGTTGTAACGGTGTATTATCAGCCGTTGTAGTGGGCGGAACTCCCGGTTATACATTAACATGGTCTAACGGCCCGGTTGGAAATCCTAACACCGCTTTATGTGCAGGGAATTATACTTTAGTTGTAGTAGATACGAAAGGGTGTACAAAATCAGCAACTGCCACAATCACATCACCTTCTTCGATCACGCTTACTCAAAACACAACATCCACTTCTTGTGCAGGCGGTAATAACGGCTCGGCAACAATTACCGCAGTAGGTGGTGTAGCACCGTATTCTTTTCAGGTTGGAGCTACAACAAATACAACAGGGATATTCTCAGGATTATCTGCAGGAGCATATATCTGTAATGTTACCGATGCCAATGGCTGTAGTATCTCAATAAATTTTTCAATTGGTTCGCCCATTGCTTTATCAGCAGCGATTACGGGAGTGCTCTCAAGTTGTAATGCTTGTACTGGTGCCTCAACAGTAGCTCCTGCAAATGGAACGCCGGGCTACACTATAGTGTGGACAAATTCTTTAGCGGTTTCAGTTGGAACAAATGTAACAGTAGGTGGTTTATGTCCCGGAAATTATACGGCTACTGTAACAGATAGCAAAGGTTGTATAGCCACGGCTACTGCCAACGTTGCTCAAACTGTGAGTGTAACTGTTGCCACTTCTGGTTCTACGATCCAGTGTTTTGGCGGTCTTACTGCAACCGCAACAGCAAATCCTTTAGGAGGCACGCTACCTTATAGTTATACATGGTCGCCAACCGCACCTACACAAACAACACAGGTAGCAACCGGATTGGGAGCAGGAACGTATACGGTTTTAGTTGCAGATTTTAATGGTTGTTCTAACACCGCAACTATTTCTTTTGTAAATCCACCGGCAATTGTTGTAGCGCCTACCCAAACAAATATTAATTGTTTCGGAAATTGCACAGGAGCTATTAATTCAAACGCATCGGGTGGAACAGGATTGTTAACTTATTCATGGAGCCCAGGATCAATTACAACAACAAATCTTTCGGGGTTATGTATTGGTACATATACTTTAAAAGTAACTGATGCAAATGGTTGTACATTAACACCTGCTCCTTTTACAATTACTTCGCAACCGGTTATTGCTGCAACATTTACAACAACAAATCCATCTGCTTGTAATTTAAACAATGGAAGCATTTGTGCCACACCAAGTGGTGGTAGCGGCGGACCATATACTTTTGCCTGGACTCCTGCCGGTGGTGTGGGCGCTGCAACAAGTTGTTATTCTTCGTTAGGCGCAGGATCTTATTCATTAGTTATTTCAGATGGCGCTTGCTCTACTACTTTATCTGCTATCTTAACAAACCCAACGGGGCCTACGTTAAATATCAACACACAATCTGTAACCTGTTTTGGTGCTAACACTGGCGCAGCTACGGTTACAGCCGTTGGAGCTGGTCCATTTACATTTACATGGACACCCGTTGTAGGCTTCACAACTATTGGTAATGTGAGTTCAGCGAGCGGTTTGTTAACTGGAACCTATAATATTGCCGTAACTAATGTTCCAACAGGTTGTATCACTACACAAACTATAAGTATTGCGCAGCCTGCCACTTCAATTACTGTTAACTCTGCGGTTACAAATGCAAAGTGTTTTGCAGCATGTAATGGCTCTATCACCGTTGCAGTATCTGGCGGTACACCAACCTATACATTAAACTGGTTGCCGGGTCCTATTACTGGACAAGGAACGCAAACTGTTACAAATTTATGTTTGGGCACTTACACGTTAAATGTTAACGATGCGAACTTATGTCCTAGACAGCTTACATTTAATATAACACAACCAACCGCGTTAACTTTAACTACTACACCAAGTAACGTTTTATGTAATGCCGCATGTAATGGAAGTATTAACGTAACAGCAAGTGGCGGTACAGGGGTTTCAACGTTTACATGGTTACCGGTTGGAACTTTTACAGGATCTACCAATCAAAATATTTTTAATTTATGTCCGGGTTCATATACTGTAAATGCAACCGACGCAAATAGTTGCCCAGCAACTACAGTAGTTACAATAACACAACCAACGGCTCTAACTAAGACATTAACTATTGTAAATGCCAGTTGTTCTAATTCATGTAATGCCACAGCATCATTAACCGCTGGTGGTGGTGTTCCAACCTATAGTTTTAGTTGGTCGAGCGGACCCGCAACTACTCCAAGTATTGGAGGTTTATGCGCAGGTAATTATACCGGAACAATTGTAGATGCGAATGGATGTACCACTGCGCAAGGGTTTACAATTACTGCTCCAAGCGTATTTAACCTTACCTTAACACCAACTAACCCTTTGTGTAATGCCGCATGTACAGGTAGTATCACTACTTTAATGGCGGGAGCGCAAGGAACAGTGAACTTTAACTGGGTTGCTGCCGGAACGGGACAAAATCCAACAAATTTATGCCCGGGGAATTACACATTAACTGCTACTGATGCCAGTGGCTGCGTTGCAAGCGGCGTAGCAAATCTTGTTAGCCCGCCTGCATTATTAGCGAACATAACTTCAACAAATCCGTCGTGTAATGGTAACTGTAATGGGATCGCTGTTAGTATAGCTGCAAATGGTACGCCGCCGCTAAACTATACCTGGACGCCTGCCGGACCAAACTCTGCAACCTTGAGTAGTTTATGCGCTGGAAATTATACTGTGCTTGTTAAGGACAATAATAATTGTACGGATGTGCAAACGTTTACACTAACAAATCCTCCTGTTTTAAATGTCAACACTTCAATAGGTCCTGCTACCTGTGGAGCAACAGCAACACCAAATGGGTCTATTACTGTTATTCCAAGTGGGGGAACGCCAACTTATAGTTATACATGGAGTGCACCAATTGTAAGCACAAGTTCTGTTGTTTCGGGCTTATCTGCCGGTGTGTATACAGTTGTGGTGACTGATGCAAATAATTGTACAAACACAGTTACTATCCCAGTAAGTAATGCAAACGGACCAAGTGCTGCGCCGATCACTTCTTCGAGTATTACATGTTTTGGTAGTTGTACCGGTGCCGCTTCAATTAATCCAGTTGGCATAGTTGGTGGCACGCCAGGGTATACTGTTTCGTGGATCGTTCCACCATCAACCTCATCGGTGAATCCACAAACAAATTTATGTGCCGGAACTTATTCTGCGCAAATTAAAGATGCTAATAATTGTTTATTGTTTAATTCTGTTACAATAACACAACCGGCCTCAATTTCAATATTACCTAATCTTACTTTCCCAACCTGTAATGGTATTTGTAATGGTTCAATCACGTTAAGTACGTTTGGCGGAACCGGACCTTTCCAATACACATGGTCACCCGGCGCATCGGCTACAGCAACTTTAATAAATGCTTGCGCAGCAACATACACGGTTAATATTTTAGATAATAATCTTTGTCCATCTACGCAAACACTTACTTTACCGGGCGTGCAAAATATGACCGCGACCCCAGCAACTACTAATAATATTTGTTTCGGAAGTTGTGCGGGCGCTGCAAGTGTAATTGCTATTTCGGGCAGTCCTAACTTGCCAATAACTTATGTATGGAGCAACTCACAAACGGGCCCATTTACAAGTAATTTATGTACGGGTATTTATACATTAACTGCAACAGATGCATTAGGATGCTTTAACAGTTTTACAACCAGTATTACTTCGCCATTACAAATTACTTCGTCAAGCGCTATATCTTCTCCATCATGTAACTTGTGTAATGGTTCCGGAACGGTAACCGCTTTAGGTGGAACTGCGCCTTATACTTATAGCTGGACATCAAGCGCTACTTCGTCAGTAGCCGCAAATTTATGTGCGGGATTGTACCAGGTATTAATTACAGATAATAATGCTTGTACGCAAATACAAAATATTAATATCAGCAACTCAAACGGCATTACCGGACAAACAACAAATATTCAAAACGAAATATGTGCCGGCCAATGTAACGGTGCTGCAACTGTAACAGCTGTTGGTGGAACCAACCCTATATCATATAGCTGGATCAGCCCGGCAGTTTCAAATTCTGTACTTACAAATTTATGCCCTGGTACTTATTTCTTACAAATGACAGATGCGCAAGGTTGTATTCGCACGACATCTGTAGATATTAATTCGGGCATACAGTATACGATCACCCCAATAATAAGTGCGCCGGGATGCGGTGCTAATAATGGAACGATCAACGTTGTTGTAAGTCCAACATTAGCTCCGGGTGGTTATTTTTATTCATGGACTCCGGGTCCGGGCATCACTTCTTCTTTAACCGGTATTGGAGCGGGTAACTACTCCGTTACGGTTACAAATACTGCTGCACCGGGCTGCCCGCAAACGCAAGCATTTGCGATAAGCAATGCAAATGGACCTGTAATTACATTTACGCAAACTAATATAGCTTGTTCAGGAGCTTTAACCGGATCTATTACGGCACTGGGAACAACTACTTCTACTCCTGTAACTTATGCCTGGAGTAATGGCGGCACATTGCCAACAGTTAGTGGCCTCGGCGCGGGAGTAATAACATTAACTGTTACGGCGTTTAATGGATGTAGAACAATTCAGTCGTTTACATTGACCCAAAACCAACCTATACAATTAAGTTTAGCCAATGTACAACAACCTAAGTGTCATGATGATTGTAATGGTGCCATTACTTTGGTGCCTAGCGGAGGAACTTTGCCTTATTCATTTACCTGGTCACCACTGGCAGTGGGTAACCCGCAGTTCTCATTATGTCCTGGCCCAAGTACAGCGCCAATAGTTTATTTTGCAACGGTTACTGACGCAAAAGGATGTTCAACAACTACAAGTTTAACGTTAAACAATCCGCCATTTATAACTTTAACGCCAACTATAACAAATTCTTCTTGTAGTTCTGTTAATGATGGTGCGTTGAACGTGGGCGTTAACGGAGGTACACCAGCCTTTACTTATACATGGACAGGGGCAGCCTTTACAGCTAGCACGCAAAACATTACAAACATAGTTGCTGGCACTTATTCATTAAGCTTAACAGATAATAATGGTTGCCGCAGAGATACAGTATTAGATGTAGTGCCAACGGTTAGCATTGTGGCGTTAGCCGGAAACGATTTTAGTCTTTGTCCTACACCTTCAGTTGCATTAACCGGTACAAATTCTTTCGGTGCAGTTTCTTATGATTGGTATTTGTTACCGAACAATACGAATACAGTGGGCAACACAGCAAATATTTCAACGCCAATTCCAAACATGACGCCGGGCACTTATACATTTGAGTTAGTAACCACTTCTTCGGTTGCGGCTTGCAGAGATACAGACCAGGTGGTTGTAAACATTTATACATTACCTGTTGTTGATGCCGGACCAACCTATACAATTCCGGTATTCTCAAACGTAACTATTGGTGGCAGTCCAACCACAAGTGGTTCGGTATCTATAACATGGTCTCCATCTTTTGATCTTGATGATCCAAGCATACAAAATCCGGTAGCATCAAATACGATAAATACAACTTATACAGTAACTATTGTAGATCTTGTAACGGGTTGTACCGTGAGTGATACAATGACTGTTTTCTTATATCCGTTAATAAAAATTCCAAATGGCTTTAGTCCGAATGGAGATACGAAAAACGAAAAATGGATCATTGATTATATAGAGCAGTTCCCTGAAAACACAGTTGAGATCTATAATCGTTGGGGCGAGTTGCTGTATTTCTATAATAACTATAGCGGACAGTTCGATGGCAAATTCAAAGGAAAAGATTTGCCAGTTGGAACCTATTATTATGTAATTAATTTAAATCATCCGGCCTACACAACACCGTTTACCGGACCATTAACCATATTTAGATAATGATAAAAAAGTGTTACATATTTTTATTTAGTTTAATTGCGGTTTGCGGTTTTAGTCAGCAATTGCCGCAGTACACGCAGTACATGTTAAACGAAATGGCTATTAACCCTGCGGTTGCTGGTAAAGATGATTTTGCTGATGTGCGTTCAAATAACCGTTACCAGTGGATAGGAATTACAGATGCGCCAAGAACATATATGCTAACGTTACATGGCCCCATAAAATCAAAGAACATGGGTATTGGTATGAATTTGTATACCGATATTGTTGGACCAACACGTAGAACAGGATTAAATTTTTCTTACGCTTACCATTTAAAATTAAAAGAAGACATGTTCCTGTCGATGGGATTAAGTGCAGGTGTTTTGCAGTGGGGAATTGATGGAAGTAAATTAGTTTTACGTGATAGTGGTGATGAAAATTTATTAAGCACGTATCAAACTACTTATGTACCCGATTTTGGAGCAGGAATTTATTTCCATAAAAAAGACAGGTTCTATGTTGGTTTAAGTTTACCGCAGTTATACCAAGCGCCAATTAAATTATATGATGGTGCAGGAAAAAATAGTAGGATTATAAATCATTTTAATTTAAATGCTGCTTATAAATTTGATCTTGGTGACGACTTTAAGATCGAACCATCTTTCCTTGTAAAATATGCAATTCCTGCTCCGCCAAAAATGGATATTGGCGCACGGGTAATTTACCAGGAACAAATTTGGTTGGGTGGTGCTTACCGTCACAATGATGCCTTTACGGCTTTGGTAGGATATTTTTACAAGAATTATTTAATGATAGGTTATTCGTATGATTTTACAACAACTAACATTAAAAAGTATTCAACCGGTACGCATGAGATCATGTTAGGCATCCGCTTCTCAAAAAAACAATCAGCTACCTGGGAAGCGAATAAAGAAAAATAATTTCCGCATTTAAACCAGATCTTCTACAAACAGTTTCCTGAAATTAATTGAGTTGCAGAGTTCAATGTAATTGAATTCGAACTTTCCTTTTTCTAATACAAAATTCTTTAATTTATTTTTGTCAGTTGAGGTTAAGCGAGATGTGTTAATGCAAAAAGCAATAAAAAAACTTAACTTGTTAACGCCAATTTTTTCAACCCTTGAAATTTTACTTATTTCAATTCCAAGATCTGTTCTTAATTTTTGCAAGCACCACTTTTCTGCCGCAGACCGGTTGCCATTAAATTTTAGTTTAATTTGTTCTGTAATAAATTCACTAATAACGCTAGGGTTTATTGGTTGCGCTTCATTATTAAAGTTAGCTGCAAGGTTTGAATTTGTGAAACGTTTTAAGGTTTCGATAGATGTTCGGTAACCTTTTGTAGTTTTAATTTTTTCCGCTTCTTCGCTTGCCAGTTTTTTAAGATCATTATCCACCGGTCTGAAACCAAATCGGTAATAGAACCAAAAGGCGCCCGATTGTAAACCTTCCGGATTATTTTTTCCAAACTGGTAGGGCTCCACTTCAAAATAATTTGCACCAAAACTTTGTTTATAGCTGCGTAATAATTGACAAAAAACAAAAGCAGATTCGCCACCCCTGAAACTCTCAAAGATATTTATGCCAAGTAGCGAACGGTTGCCAAATAACCAACCACCGCCATATGCCATAGGAAAACCATTTTTAAACATCATAAAACCAATGTAAGACTCAAGTGGCAAACGTCTTTCAGGAAGTATGCTAAATAAAGCAATCGATAATCCGTGTTCCAGTTCGTAAAACAATAAACCATCTGCGTTGCAATACACAATAGGCTCTGTTTCGCGGTTCAATAAAAATAAGGCCACCCGTGCTTTTTCAATAATGAGGTTTTTATCCGCGTTAGATAATTTTTTGGGTGCAGGTAGTTTCTTATTTATGATCTCTTTTTCATCAAAACGTTTTAGTAAACCTTTTGTATGGTAATAATTTTTGTGAAACGAAAAATTTCCAAAACCTTTTGAAAGTGTTTTGTTGGTTGGAATAACTGAAATGTAAACTTTTAACGATTCAAATAATTGGTCTTTAATAAGGTCGGAAGCATCAATCCTTTCAAAATGATTGATCAGCCAAACCAAAAGATCTTTTTTGTTTTTTGAACCTACGGCTTGCTCTAACCATTTTATGGGATTTAATTTTTCTGAAAAAGCAAATTCAAATTCCATTTCCGATAAAGCATGGCGTAAAATTTCTTTTGGATGAATACCGGTTTCATCAAAAGAATGTAAGGCAACCTGGTTAGGATATGTTTTTAATAACCATTGTATCAATGTAAAACTGTTGGCCGCTTGCGTTTGCGTATACGCAATGCCGGTTCTTTCGAGTTGGTCTTTTAAATGTGCGGGTGATTTTTTAACAGTTTCCGCTAAACGGTCCATCTCTTTTTGGACGATCAAAAGCAACTCTTCGTTTTCGGGATATCCCATTAAAAAGATCAAACAATCATGATATTGCTCTATTATTTTTTTTGAGTTTAATTTAATGTTCGCGCATTCATTTAAAAGGGCTTTTTTTTGCAAAGCAGAGCTTTCATTAAAGACCGCTGCAATTTCTTTTAAATGGGCAATGGTTATATTTTTTGATTTGATCAATGGAACAAATTTTCTGATAACAAATTAAACATATTTTTTTGTATCTTTAATTAAATTTAAAACAAATGAAATTTTTTATATCCTTATTATTTATTTCAATTTCCTTTTTTGTATCAGGGCAAAGTTTTACTAAAAACACAACCGGGCGCGCTTTAACCTTTAAAGAAGTTCAAAAACAATTTGACGAATTTAAAAAGAACAACGACTTATCTGGAAAGAAACACTGGAAGAATTTTAAACGATGGGAGTACGAAACGCAATTCCATACAAATACACAAGGCGAACCTGCGGGTTACGGTGATTATATAAATGCGGCTATCGAAATGGCCGAATCAAAACAACAAATGGAGGCATCCAGTGCTGCATCTGTTTGGTCGCCAACGGGGCCAAACGTTTTGCCAAATAATTTAACAGGTTATATGGAAAATGGTATTGGAAGAATTAATTGCATAGCGTTTCATCCCTCAAACTCAAATACTTATTTTGTGGGTGTGGCGCAAGGTGGTGTTTGGAAGACTACGAACAATGGTGCAAGCTGGACACCCTTAACCGATAATTTACCTATTACAAGAATTAGTGACATCAGCATCGATCCTTCAAACCCAAATACGATGTATATTTCTGTTTGTGACTTTGAATACATTGGTGTAAGTTTATTTTTAAATGGCAGAAAAAGGCATTCGCATTATGGCATGGGTGTTTATAAAACTACAGATGGCGGACTTACCTGGGCCCCAACAGGTTTAACCTTTCAGTTAACAGATGGCGATGCTTCTTTAATAAGGAAAGTAATTGTAAACCCAGCTAACGGTAACGACCTTGTAGCTTGTGGCGCCAGCGGTATGTATAAATCTACGAATGGCGGAACCAGCTGGGTAAAAAAATTAGATTCTCTTTTTTGGGATCTGCAACGCGACCCGGGAAATCCAAACGTTTTGTATGGCGCAACCGGTTGGGTACAGAATGCAAATTTAGGAAATGCGGGTATTTATAAATCAACCGATTTTGGAAATACCTGGAATATGCTGAACACCGGAATGCCTTTAACAGGAAGCATTCAGCGTGTTAAGCTTGCCATTGCCCCTTCTGATCCAAATTATATTTACGCCTTGTGTGTTGATGGAAGTAATGGATTATATGGCTTTTATAAAAGTATAAACGCTGGCGCAACATGGACCTTTGTTCCACCTGCTTTAAATATTTTGGAATATGATCAGGGAAATAATGCTGGCGGTCAAGGAAATTATGATCTTGGTTTATTAGTTCATCCAACAATTAAAACAACAGTTTATACCGGGGGTATTAATATTTGGGGATCAACAGATGGCGCGTTGAATTTTAACCCTATTTCGCACTGGACAACAAATTACGGCCCAACGTTACATTGCGATATTCATTCGATAGAAAGACAGCCCGGCACCAACCAGTACTTCGTTTGTAGCGATGGTGGGGTGTATAGAACACCCAATATGGTTATTAGCAACTGGTCTACCAGCGCATGGCCAACTAATTGGACACATTTGAATAATGGTATGCAAGTTTCTTCTTTTTACAGGTTATCGAGTTCAAGAACCACAAGCGGTAGATTGGTTGCTGGTGCGCAGGATAATTCTACATTTTATTATAAGGCCGGAACATGGTCAACTATTTTTGGTGGTGATGGAATGGATAATTATTTAGATCCTTTGAATAATAGTGATATCGTGGGCTCAAGCCAATACGGAAATTTTTACACAAGCAATAATGACGGTGTTTCAAGCAACTATCCAAATACAAATATAAATGGCGAAGCCTGTGAATGGGTAACACCAATAGCTGCAGATTATAATCATCCAGGTGTTTTGTATATAGGAAATGAAAATGTAGTGCAGTCAACAGATGGCGGAAACAGCTGGAATGCTTTAGCAAGTATATTTACCAATACGGTTACAAATACAAACACTGAAATAAGCGCGTTGGCCGTATCAGCTTCAAACAGCCTGGTAGTGTATGCTGCCAGAAGAGTGCGTTATGAATTTGGGATGCCCGGTATGGTTTTTAAAACCACAAATGGCGGTATTAGTTTTACAAACATCACTAATAATTTACCCGATAGTTTGTATTACACCGGCATTGAAGTGAACGAAACAAACCCTAACATTGCATATGTTTCTATGGCAGGGTTTAGTGCAGGCAGAAAGGTTTTTACAACCACAAACGGCGGAGCAACCTGGCAAAATATTTCTTATAATTTGCCAAACATACCTGTAAATTGTATCAAACAAATTCCCGGCACAAATAATTTAATAGTTGCAACCGATATAGGCGTGTATGTGTTAACCTTTGGAAACACAAGCTGGGTAAGCAATAGCTTTGGTTTGCCAAATGTAATTGTAAGTGATATCGAATTTAATGTGCCGGCAAACAAAGTATATGTATCTACTTTTGGAAGAGGTATTTGGGAAACCAGTTATTCGGTTATAACAAATGCAAATAAAGCAGAGAAGACCTCACTCGCTTTTGAGCTTTTTCCAAGCGTAAATGAAGGAAAATTTAGTTTGGATTTCGAGCAAGTTGCAGGTCAAAAAACAATTGAAGTTTTAGATGTGATGGGTAAAATTGTTTACTCTCAGAATACAACCCAAACTAAAATTGATCTGAATTTAAATTTAGCATCGGGCGCTTACTATTTAAGAATTTCTTCCAAACAAAAATTGGGGGTAAAACGATTTATTATCAAATAATTTTAATCAAATTCTCAGTTTTAATTTTGTTTACGAGGATTTTTCTAAATTATTTAGTTTTTGGAATGTTGTAGCTCGACAAAGCACCTTTTTTTACCTATCAATCGAGCATTCAAAATCTTCTTATTTAGAATGATTATAAATTACGTTTTTCGTTAAAAATATTTAAAAATTCCCGCGTTAGTTCTCAATCTTCTGTTAATTTTGCCATCGTTTAGTGTCATTAATTTGTCATTGCAACAACAAAAAAAGATTAAAATTTCTCATTTTTATATGAAAAACAACATATCTCAAGCTTCAGTAAAAACCTTGCTAGCAGTAGTTTTCACGGTTTTTGCCCTCTCTTCAAAGATCTACGCCCAAGACGGAGAAAAATTATTTAAACAAAATTGCGCTGTTTGTCACAAATCGCACGACGACCAGAAACTCACTGGTCCCGGCCTTAAGGGCGTTTTTGACCGTGTGCCAAAGGGCGATTGGATCACTAAGTGGATCCTGAACTCTGAGAAGATGATCAAAAGCGGAGATGCTTACGCCAATAAGATTTATAGCGAAAACGGCAAGGCAGCAATGACAGTATTTGAAGGGCAGTTAGATGAAAAGCAAGTTGCATCTATCGTAGCTTTCATTAAAGGACCTCCTCCAGGGCCAGTAGGTGGTGGTGGAGACAAAGGACCAAAAGACGAAGTTGCAACTTCGGAAGGTAATGGAGGCATTGAACCACTTTATCTGACTTTAGGTTTTATCGTTATTCTAATCATCTTAATTGGCTCTTTACGAAGTGTTAGAGCTTCATTACAAAATTCAAGCAACCGTTCTGAAGGAAAACCTGAAAACCCTGAAATGACCTTTGGACAAGAGGTTAGAAACTGGATCTCTGGTCACAAACGTTTAGTTGGTGTATTCAGTATCATTATTGTTTTTGGCGGAATGAAAAGTTGTTGGGACGCTTGTTACAACATTGGTGTTTACTACGATTACAGAACCCAAAAAGGATACAAACCCGAGCAACCAATTAAATTTTCTCACAAATTACATGCAGGAGATAATGAGATCGCTTGTCAATATTGCCACAGCACGGTTGAAAAATCTCGTCACGCTGGAATTCCGACTGTAAATATTTGTATGAATTGCCACAAAGGCATTCAAACAGGACCAGTATACAAAGACACAGAAATTGCTAAGATCTATGCTGCAGCAGGTTTTGATGCCAAATCAGGAACTTACGATAACAGCAAACAAAACCCATTAAAATGGATCAAAGTTCACAACTTACCAGATCACGTTTATTTTAATCACTCACAACACGTTGTTGTTGGTAAAGTTGAGTGTGCTACTTGCCATGGTGATGTTAAGAACATGACAGTTGCAGAACAAAAATCTCCTCTAACTATGAAATGGTGTATTGAATGTCATCGCAAAACTGAAGTTGCTATGGCAGGAAATGCTTACTACGATCGTTTACACAAAGCTTTAAAAGAAAAATACGCTGGTCAGTACGACGTTAAATTTACCGTTGAAAAGATCGGTGGTTTAGAATGCGCCAAGTGTCACTATTAATAACAAGTTACAGTAAGAATTTATATAACTAATGTCTATGTCAAAAAAATACTGGAAAGGCCTACCTGAACTACACAATAGTCCGGAGTTTCAAGAGCAACAAAAAAATGAGTTTGCTACTCCTCTTCCTATGGATGAGTTTTTGGGAAGTGATGAAGCTGAAAAAGAAGGCACATCACGCCGTGATTTTTTAAAGGTGATGGGATTTTCAACAGCTGCTGTTGCACTTGCTGCTTGTGAGACCCCTGTTAACAAATCTATTCCTTACGTTGTAAAACCAGAGGAAGTTACCCCTGGTGTTGCAAATTTTTATGCAACCACATTTTATGATGGGCATGATTATTCATCAATTCTAGTTAAGACCCGCGAAGGTCGTCCTATTAAAATTGAAGGAAATGACCTTTCAAAAATTACACACGGTGGAACTACTGCTCGTGTTCAAGCTTCTGTTTTAGGTTTATACGATGGAGCTCGTTTACGTGGTCCAGTTGTAAAAGGCAAAGATGCTTCATGGAAAGCAGCTGATGATGCAGTTGCTGCTGCTTTAAATGGCGGATCAATTCGTATTTTAACGTCAACTATCATCAGTCCTTCTACAAAAGCGGTAATTGCAGAATTCATTGCAAAATACCCAAATACACAACACGTTACTTACGATTCAATTTCATACAATGCTTTAACCAAAGCAAACAAAAATGTTTTTGGTAAATCTGTTGTTTCTTCTTACGATTTTAGTAAAGCACAAACCATTGTTGGTATTGCTTGCGACTTTTTAGGAAACTGGTTAAACCCAAGCGAATTTGCAAAACAATACGCTGTTAACCGTCGCGTTTCTAAAGAGAAACCTGAAATGAGTAAACATTATCATTTCGAATCAAACTTATCATTAACAGGCGCAAATGCTGATGATCGCTTTTTAGTTAAAGCTTCAGAACTTGGCCGTTTAACCGTTGCATTGTTTAATGAAATAGCTGGCGCTACAGGTAATTCAAAAGCAAACGGAGATGATAAAGTTTCTAATCCTTTAGCAGTTAAAGCACTTAAAAAAGCTGCAGAAGATCTTTTAAAAAATAAAGGAAATTCATTAGTAGTTTCAGGAGTTAATGATGAAGGAATTCAAACATTAGTAAATGGAATTAATAAAATGCTTGACAACTATGGTAAATCTGTAGATGTTGAAATGCATTATAATTTAAAACAAGGTAACGATAAAGAATTTGCTGACTTGGTGGCTGATATGGCTGCAGGTAAAGTAAGTGTTTTAATGACTTACAATTGTAACCCAGTTTATACCGCTCCGGCATCATTTAAATTTGCCGATGCATATAAAAAAGTAACAACAAAAGTTTCTTTCGCGCAAGTATTAGATGAAACTGCGCAAGTGTCAGATGTTGTTTGTCCTGATCATCACTATTTAGAGTCGTGGGGCGATGCAAATCCAAAACGCGGACATTTCTCACTACAACAACCAACTATTAATCCAATTTTTGCAGCACCTCGTCACGAAGGAACTCGTCAATTTCAAGACAGTATCTTAAAATGGGCTGGCGTAAAAAGTGATTATTTAGCGTACTTACAAGGCTATTGGAATAATCATGTATTTGTAAACCAAGGTAAATACTTAGATTTCCCTAGTTTTTGGGCTCACGCATTACATGATGGTGTTACAAAATTAGCTGTTTATAAAGATGCTCCGGTATTGCCAATGGCAAAAGATTCTTCTGGAAAACCTTTAATGGCAGGTGTGGCTGCAATGATCAATGAAGCTGTTGAAACAGTTTCTGATTCTTCAAAAGTAACAGCACCGGTAAAAGTTGAAAATAAAAAAGAAGCTGTTGTTTTAGCAGAAACTCTTCCAACACCAGATTATAACAAAGCTGCATCAATGGCAACTTCTATTAAAGGTGGCGCTTTTGATCTTTTTGTTTATGAAAAAATAAGTTTAGGAAATGGTAACCAAGCTAATAACCCTTGGTTAATGGAGTTACCTGATCCTATCTCAAAAGTAACATGGGATAATTACATTACAATGAGCCCTATCGATGTAAAAGCGATGGGATTAAATGAAATGTTACGTCAGGATATTGAAGGTTCAATAGTTGAATTAACTGTTAACGGAACTACAATTAAGGTTCCTGTTTTCCCTCAACCTGGTCAAGCCCCTGGAACAATTGGTTTAGCTTTAGGTTACGGCCGTAACGCTGAAACTATGAAGGTTGCTAATGCAAAAGGTGTTAACGCTTTCCAATTTTTAAATTATTCTAACGAAACTATCCAACCTATTGTTGCGAATGTTTCGATCAAAAAAACAACCGATGAGCATAAATTTGCTGCAACTCAAATTCAACACACTATTATGGGTCGTGAGGAGTTTTTGTTACGTGAAGTTTCTTTAAATGAATTCAAAACATTAGAGAAAGAATCATGGAATCCAGCTGCAGAATTACCAGTTCATGGTGGTGGCAAAAAACATGTTGATCAAATAGATCTTTGGAATGCGTTTCCACGCATGGGTCACAAATGGGGATTAAGTATTGATATGAATACTTGTATCGGTTGTGCTGCTTGTGTTGTAGCTTGTACTTCAGAAAACAACGTTGCTGTTGTTGGCAAAGAAGAAGTTGCTAAAACACGTGATATGTTCTGGTTACGTATTGATCGTTACTATAGTTCGGATATGAATCTTGAAAAAGGTAAAGAAGAACATTTAGGATCAAAAGAAACTTATATTGAAATGGAAAATCCTTCGGCAAACCCGAAAGTAACTTTCCAACCAATGATGTGTCAACACTGTAATCACGCACCTTGTGAAACTGTTTGTCCTGTATTAGCTACGAGTCACAGTACTGAGGGTTTAAACATGATGACTTATAACCGTTGCGTTGGTACTCGTTACTGCGCTAACAACTGTCCATTCAAAGTTCGTCGTTTCAATTGGTTCAATTACAATGGTAACGAAATGTTTGCTGATATTAATCCTGCACAACAAGAATTAGGACGCATGGTATTAAACCCTGACGTTGTAGTTCGTAGCCGTGGTGTAATGGAAAAATGTTCAATGTGTCAACAACGTTTACAAGCTGGTAAATTAGAAGCTAAAAAAGCTGGAACTACTTTACAGGATGGATCTATTAAAACTGCTTGCCAACAAGCGTGTCCTACAAACGCAATTATGTTTGGAGATGCAAACGATGAGAAATCAGAAGTTTCAACATGGAGAAATAGCGAACGTAATTATGTATTGTTAGAAGAAGTTGGTGTAAAACCAACAGTTTCATACATGGTTAAAGTTAGAAATCAGGATGAGAAAATTCTTCGTGAAGAAAATCATGCTGGGGCAAAACATGAAGATAAAAAAGAAGCACATAGCGAAGAAAAACATTCATAATAGTTAGTATAAAAAATTAAAAATATAGTATGCACGCAGAATCAGAAATAAGGATACCGTTAATACTTGGCGATAAAAGTTACCGCCAGATTACTGATGATATTATAGCGCCAATTGAAGGAAAAGCTGCAAAGGGTTGGTACACACTAATCACTCTTTGTGCCTTGTCATTTTTATGGGGCATAGGCTGTTTAGCTTACACTATTGGTGTAGGTATTGGAGCCTGGGGAAGTAATAATGGTGTAGATTGGGCCTGGGATATTACCAATTTCGTATGGTGGATTGGTATTGGTCACGCCGGTACTTTGATCTCAGCTGTGTTATTATTATTCCGTCAAAAATGGCGTATGGCAATTAACCGTTCGGCAGAAGCAATGACAATTTTCGCCGTACTTTGTGCTGCAATATTTGTATTGTTGCACACTGGTCGTCCATGGTTAGATTACATGTTATTTCCATTGCCAAATCAATTCGGTTCTTTATGGCCAAACTTTAACTCACCATTGCTTTGGGACGTGTTTGCAGTATCAACTTATGCTACAGTTTCAATTGTTTTCTGGTACATTGGTTTGATTCCTGACTTTGGAATGATACGTGACCGCGTTATTAAGCCTTGGCAAAAGAAAATGTATGGTTTATTATCATTCGGTTGGGGTGGAAGCGCTCGTCACTGGAGTCGTTTTGAAGAAGTATCTTTAGTATTAGCAGGTCTATCAACCCCTCTTGTATTCTCAGTTCACTCTATTGTATCATTTGACTTTGCTACATCGGTTGTTCCAGGCTGGCATACAACAATTTTCCCTCCATACTTCGTTTCTGGAGCTGTATTCTCGGGTTTCGCAATGGTATTAACTTTAATGCTGGTTGTTAGAAAAATTTACAAATTAGAATCATACGTTACTATTAAGCACATTGAATACATGAACATTGTAATTATTGTTACAGGTTCTATAGTTGGTGTGGCTTATTTAACCGAGTTATTTGTTGCTTGGTATTCTGGAGTAGAGTGGGAGCAATATGCATTCTTAAACAGAGCAACTGGTCCTATGGCTTGGAGTTACTGGATTATGATGTCATGTAACGTTTTGTCACCTCAATTATTCTGGTTCAAAAAAATACGTACATCAATAGTTGCTACATTTATTTTATCAATAGTTGTAAATATTGGTATGTGGTTCGAGCGTTTTGTAATTATCGTTCCAACTTTATGCCGTACTTATTTACCTTCAACCTGGAATACTTATACGCCTTCATTTATTGATATTGGAATCTTTGTAGGAACAATAGGAATGTTTGGTACATTCTTCTTGTTATTTTCTAGATATTTCCCGGTGATAGCTCAAGCTGAATTAAAAACAATCTTGAAATCATCCGGACAATCTCAAAAAGAAGCAGCTAAAAATCATCATCATTAATAAAAAATTGATCTAAACAATATGGCAACTAACAAACATATTATTCACGGTGTATTTGGCGACGAGGAGCCATTATTAGAAGCTTGTAAGAAATTAAGAGCTGCTGGTATCCGTATTAAAGAGGTTTTTTCTCCAATGCCAATACACGGTATTGATGGAGTAATTGGTGTTCCAAGGACGCGAATTGCAATCTGTGCTTTTATCTATGGTATAACCGGAACCTCTTTAGCCACATTAATGATGTGGTACATGATGGTTCATGATTGGCCAAATGATATTGGTGGTAAACCAAATTTTGCATATTATATGAACATTCCGGCTTTCATTCCAATTACTTTTGAAAGTACTGTATTTTGTGCTGCTCATGGAATGGCTTTAACTTATTTTTTACGTTGCTGGTTAGTACCTGGAGCAAAAGCTAAAAATCCAGACCCTAGAACTACAGACGATAAGTTTTTAATTTACTTAGAGTTAAATGATGAGCAAGCTAAGCAAGCTGAAGAGATCATGAAAGGTAATGGCGCTGAAGAAGTAAATCACAAAGGCTCTTTTGTTGTTGAACCAAAATATGTAATAGAAGAAACACATTAGTATGAAAAAACATTATAAAACCATAAAATTTGTTTTCGCCTCTGCCCTTGTTGGCATGGTATTAACAAGTTTTACATCTTGTGGTAAAAGAGATCAGAACAGTCCGGGTGTAGAATTCATGCCTGACATGTATCGTTCGCCTTCACTCGAAAATTATAGCACTCACACAGTTGATGGCGATACATTGGTTAACGCCATGCTTCCTGTAGCAGGAACTGTTGCGCGTGGTTATTTACCATATGCATATCCTAATACTGCAGAAGGTTATGAGGCTGCCGGATTAAATTTACATAATCCATATGCTAGTCAACAAGCAGCGTTTGAAAAAGATGGTGAAGTGTTATACGGAAAATTTTGTGTACACTGCCATGGCGCCACTGGTGCCGGTGATGGAAAAGTTGGCGGCAAATTACCTGGCCCACCTCCAGCATACAATGGTACTTTGAAAAATTTACCTGAAGGAAAGATCTTTCACACCATTACTTATGGTAAAGGAACAATGGGTTCTCATGCAAGTCAGTTAACGCAGGAAGAACGGTGGAAATTAGTTTTTTATGTACAAAAATTACAAGGGCCTAAAGAAGTTGCAAGCGACAGTACGAAAACCGTTGCCGCTGTAACTCCTACAGTTGCTGCTAAACACTAATATTAATTAAGATTTAAGAGAGACTATGAATACCGAAAAATTAAATTTTACAGTTCCGTCAAAAGCAAAATTAGTATCGTTTGGCTTAATGGCAGTAGGTTTAATATCAATTATATTGATGTTTTTACTTGACAAAGGAAATGAAGAAGAGCATTACCACGCTGGCACACGCGCCTGGAGCAATCTTTTTGCTGGCTCATTCTTTTTTATGGCACTATCATTGGCCGCTGCTTTCTTTTTAGGATTGCAGTACGCAGCAGAGGCTGGCTGGGCTACAACAGTAAAACGTATCATCGAAGCAGTGACCATGTACTTACCTTATGGTTTAAGTTTTATGATGGCGTTATTCATCGTTGGTCACTTTCATGGTCACCACATTTACCACTGGCAAGCTGAAGGAATTGATACGCCGGGTAGTGCAAACTACGATGAGGCCATTGCAAATAAAATGAGCTATTTTGGTTGGTTCTGGTGGTTAAGAACTATTCTTTATATGGTGGGCTGGTTATGGTTCACATTCAAATTACGTAAGAATTCTATTGAAGCAGATAAATTAGACGTTGATATTAACAACAGCTACCACTGGAAGAACATTAAAATAGGTGCTTGGTTTATGGTACTATTTGCTGTAACATCATCTACTTCTGCATGGGATTGGGTAATGAGTATCGATACACACTGGTTTTCTACTTTATTTGGCTGGTATATCTTTTCAGGTATGTGGATCAGTGCAATTGTTGCAATTACTGTTTTAGTTATCTGGCTTAGAAAATTAGGTTACTTAGAGTTTGTAACAGAAAGTACTATTCATGACTTAGGTAAATGGATGTTTGCAATTTCATTCTTATGGACATACTTATACTTCTCTCAATTTATGTTGATCTGGTATGCTGATATTCCTGAAGAGATTATTTACTACCAAACACGTTGGGAAAATTTTAAAGGTTTAATGTGGACTGTTTTCTTTGTGAACTTTGCATTCCCAATGGTAATGTTAATGAGCAGAGATAGCAAACGTAATTTCTTCTTCTTAATGTTTGTAGGTACAATTATTTTTATTGGTCACTACATGGATGTTATTATGATCGTAATGCCGGGTACCGTTGGTCATCACTGGCATGGATTAAGTTGGATGGAATTCGGTAACTTCTTTTTCTTCTTGGGTTTATTTCTTTATGTTGTTTTAAATGCCCTTGCTAAAGCACCTTTATTGGTTAAAAATCATCCTTTCTTAAGCGAAAGTTTGCATCATTCAACCTAATAATAAATTAAGATCCGAGAAATAAAAAAATAGAATTAAAAATATAAAACTTAAATAAAATGAATTTTTTAGTACTGTTAGCCATCGTTTTATTAATAATTGCAGGACATCAATTATTAAGGGTTATTGAGTTAAGCCGAGGCTTAAAAAAGACAAAAGAATGGAGGGTCACTGAAACTGATAATGATATGATGGGAAAAGCCATGTTCGCTTTTATGATCGTATTTTTTGCTTTTTTCTTTTGGCAGGTAAATCGTTGGATCGATAGATCTTTACCTCCTGCTGCTTCTGTTCACGGAGAAAAAATTGATGCTTTATGGGATGCAAATATTTACCTGATCACGTTTGTTTTTCTTGTTACCAATTTCTTTTTATTTTGGTTTGCGTATAAATACCGTGGTACAGAAAAATCCAAAGCTTCTTATATTACACATAACAATAAATTAGAAATGGCTTGGACAATCATTCCGGCTATTGCTTTAGCTTTTATCGTAATTTTTGGTTTAAAATACTGGAACGAAATCATGACGGTTGCTGATAAACCTGATAGAGTTGTAGTTGAACTTTATGCAAAACAATTCGACTGGACTGCGCGCTACCCAGGTAAAGATGGTAAGCTCGGCGAAACTGACTACCGCCAGATCGACGGAGGAAACGCTGTAGGCATGGATACTTTAGATGCACAAGGTAACGATGATATTTTAGTAAAAAATGAATTCCATATTCCAGTGGGCCGCGAGATAGAATTATTTATGCGTAGCCGTGATGTTATTCATAGCGCATATTTACCCCATTTCCGCGCGCAAATGAACTGTGTGCCGGGTATGATAACCAGTTTCAAATTTGTTCCTACCAAAACTTCGGCGCAAATGAAAAAAGAGCCTTACGTAGTAAAAATGATGGCAGGAATTAATGCCCAACGTGCTAAGTTTGGGAAAGAGCCGGTTGAATTTGATTACCTTTTATTGTGTAATAAAATTTGCGGCGCTTCTCATTACAATATGCAAATGAACCTAATTGTAGATACTGAGGCCGATTACCAGGCTTGGTTAGCAAAACAAAAAGCATTTAAAACAGCAGTTGCTGAAAAAAAATAATTAAAAAATTCTAAATAAATATAACATGGCTACCGTAAAAAATTCAGAATTAGAAAAAGAACATTTGGTTCACCACGACCACGTTCATGATCACGATGATCATGAAGAAAGTTTCGTGGCTAAGTATGTTTTCAGTATGGATCATAAGATGATCTCTCGTCAATTTTTAATTACTGCTATAGTTATGGCTGTAATTGCAATGACGATGTCGATTATCTTCCGTATGCAATTAGCATGGCCAGGTGAAAAATTTGGTTTCATTAACGCAATGCTTGGTGACAAGTGGGGTAAAGATGGAATCTTAGATCCAAACATGTATTTAGCTTTGGTTACTATCCACGGTACTATCATGGTTTTCTTTGTATTAACAGGTGGTTTAAGTGGAACTTTCGCTAACCTTTTAATTCCTTACCAAGTTGGAGCGCGTGATATGGCGTCAGGATTCTTAAACATGCTTTCATACTGGTTCTTCTTTTTGTCAAGTGTTATCATGACAGCTTCTTTATTTATTGATGACGGCCCTGCTTCTGCTGGTTGGACAATTTACCCGCCTCTATCTGCATTACCTGAAGCCATTCCTGGTTCTAAATTAGGGATGACACTTTGGTTGCTTTCTATGACCTTGTTCGTTGTGTCTTCGTTATTAGGTGGTATCAATTACGTTGTAACGGTAATTAACTTACGTACTAAAGGAATGAAAATGACAAGAATGCCGTTAACAGTTTGGGCGTTCTTAATTACAGCTATCTTAGGTGTATTATCTTTCCCGGTTTTAGTTTCTTGTGTTGTATTATTACTTTGTGATAGAAGTTTAGGAACGTCATTCTATTTGTCTGATATTTATATCGGTGGACGCCCTTTAGATAACGTTGGTGGAAGCCCTGTATTATTCGAACACTTATTCTGGTTCTTAGGTCACCCTGAGGTATACATCGTATTATTACCGGCTTTAGGTATTACATCAGAAGTTATCTCAACAAACTCACGTAAACCAATTTTCGGTTACCGTGCCATGATCGGTTCAATGTTAGCTATTGGTTTCTTATCGTTCATCGTTTGGGGTCACCATATGTTCATGACAGGTATGAATCCATTCTTAGGTTCGGTATTCGTATTCACAACTTTATTAATTGCAATTCCATCAGCGGTAAAAGCATTTAACTACATTACAACAATGTGGAAAGGTAATTTGCAATTCACTCCTGCAATGTTATTCTCAATTGGTTTAGTGTCTTCTTTCATTACAGGTGGTGTTACAGGTATTATCCTTGCAGATTCTACTTTAGATATCAATGTACATGATACTTACTTCGTGGTTGCTCACTTCCACATTGTAATGGGATTATCTGCCATTTTTGGTATGTTTGCTGGTGTTTACCACTGGTTTCCAAAATTGTTCTTACGTATGATGAATAAAAAATTAGGCTACATTCACTTCTGGATCACGTTAATAATGGCTTATGGCGTATTCTTCCCAATGCACTTTTTAGGATTGGCTGGTGTACCTCGTCGTTACTACACAAACTCTAATTTTCCAATGTTTGATAATTTAGTTGATATTAATGAGATCGTTACTATCTGTGCTATCATTGGTGCTTTAGGACAAGGTATTTTCTTATTCAACTTCTTCTACAGTATTTTCCGTGGCGAGAAAGCGCCTCAAAATCCTTGGAACTCAAACACATTAGAGTGGACAACGCCAATGGCTAATATCCATGGTAACTGGCCAGGTAAATTACCTGTAGTTCACCGCTGGGCTTATGATTATTCTAAACCAGGAAAAGAAAAAGATTTCGTTGTTCAAACTGTGCCTTTGGAAGAAGGAGAACAGGACGGAGACAGTCACTAATAAATTTAAAACCCCCGAATTTTGTTCGGGGGTTTTTTGTTTCTGAAAGATGCTAAACCAACATCTGTTTTTAAACGTATATAAGTAAACACACATCTTGAAAATCAAACTGTTTTTATTTTTTATTTCGTTGGCTTCTGTTTCTTTCTCTCAAACAGATAATTCGGCCGTTAAAGTAAACCAAGAAAATTATTTCAAATTTAATTACGAGAATGATTTTTTTAATGAAACAGACAGGTATTACACCCAGGGTATAATTGCTACGCTCATTCATCCTGTTGTAAGATATTCGCCTTTCTCCAGAACACTGTTAAAGCTCAATCATAACGCCGTTAATTATTACGGTATACATGCACAGCAGGATTGTTTTACGCCCAAGAGTATTCGCGTAGATACAATTATGTTTGGCGAGCGGCCTTACACAGGAACCATATTTATTTCTCACTCTTTAAATTCTTTAAGCAAAGAAAAAAAATTGTTATTACAAACACAGTTAGATCTTGGCGGCATTGGTAAATGCGCGCGTTGCGAAGACGAACAAAAAGCCATTCATAAAGGCCTTGTAAATATTCGCCCTTTAGGCTGGGAGTATCAATTGGCTAATGATTATGTTATTAATTATCGAACCAAATTAGAGAAAGGCATTGTTTACAAAAAATATTTTGAGATTATGGCTAATGCCAATTTCCGGCTTGGCACATTGTATACTGATCTTGGTGCGGGCCTAAATATGCGTTTTGGTTTCTTCGATCCTTACTTTAATAATTTGGGTCTTTCAAAAGATCCCTTATCAAGAAAATTTAAAATTTATGGAAATATAAAAGCCAATACAAAATTAGTTGGCTACAATGCCACACTACAGGGCGGTATATTCTCAAAAGACATTTACGTAATTGACGCAGATAATGTTGAGCGTTTTGTTTTTGCGGGCACTATAGATGTTGTGGTTGCAATTAAGCGTTTTAGTTTAACCTATTCACGAACGTATCTCACGCGCGAATACCATACAGGTGTTGACTCGGGCTGGGGCGGGATCTTTTTGGCAATTGCTTTTTAACGGTAAAATTCTATGATCGTTTGGTTATCTGAAGTGATAGTAAATTTTTTCTCAACCGTATAAATACTTCCCTTTAAAGCTTTTGCCCTCCAGGTAGAAACATAAGTGCCGGGCTGTAAATAATAGGTTTGCAAGGTTTGTGCGCTTAAATTACAAACCCATTCTAATTTATTATTTCGTTTCACTAAGATGCACCCATCACCGGCTTCTAAACATTTTACCTGCAGCACGCCAGCGTTTGGTATTTCAATAGTGTTTGTTTTTGACTGCTCAATTACATTTTGGTTTATGTAAATTCTCGGAAGCGTTAATATTTCAAGATCATATTTTCCGGTAATATATTTTTCGGTGGCATTTAATAATTGCACATTAAGTGTTTGCATGTCGTTGGCTTTTCTAACGATACATTTTACACGTTCGTTAAAATTATAAACGCCATCAGGACGTTTAATTGTCAAAAAGCCTTGCGGCGCGTCAATAGGAATGATAGTATGTTTACCCTGCGATAATTTTATTTCTTTACTTTCGGTAGGCGGTATCGTATGCGCAATTACTTTGTAAGTTGGAAAATCGTCAATATATAGTGTATCGGGGTTGTTCTGGTAATTCATTGTGTGCAGGTAATTGTATTTGTATTCTTTTCTGCCCACATCATAAAACGTAGTGTTAACGTTGGTTTCAGAGGGCAGTGAGTTTTTATCTAATAAATTTACCTGCGCTGAGGTCTTGTTTAATTTTTGCTGCTGTATAATGTTTGTTATGTTGCTGAAAGTATTTTGCTCATCGTAATCATAAAATGTACCAACGCATTCAAATGTTTTTATTTGTTCGGGCGTCAATCCAATTCCAATTATAAAGGGTTTAAAAATAATTCCCTTCGTCATTAATTTTTGTCGGGCGTTGCAGGGGTCTCCACCGCACTCTTCAATACCATCAGTTATAAGAATAACTATGTTGTTTGTTTTATTGTCAACAAAATCATTAGCAGCTTCTGTTAACGAATGTTCAATGGGCGTAATGCCCGTTGGTGTAGCGGCTTGTACTTTTTGTTTTATAAGGGCTATGTTATTAACGCCAAACGGAACAATTAATTTACTGTCCTTGCAATCACCGGGAGGATATTTTACCGTATGACCATACATCCTTAAAGCAAACAATAGTGTTTTATCTTTACTTAAACTATCAATGAATTTAAAGAACAAATTTTTTGCACCATCCATACGGGTGGTATTTTGATGCTTGGCTATCATACTTTTACTGGCATCAAACACAAATAAAATGCGCGTAAATTTTACTGCAGGCTTTTTTTGAGCCACAATAAAAAATGAAAAAGAAATAAAAAGTATAAAATAAATGTATCTCATTAATGCAATTTACTTAACGCTAAATTATTTACTACTTTTCATAATAACGTTATTAATTAAAAAAGATATGAGGCGCTTATATGGAATATCTTCCATTTTAATAAAACACGATGTTATCTTCTGATTTTCAGTTGTTTATGGTAATTGCCGAATTGTAAATAAGATCAAATAAACTAACTATTTTAAGATTTAAATATTAATTTAGAACTATAATTTAAAAACTTAAAACATGGGATTATTTGATAAAATTAAGAACCTTGCCAACCAGGTTACCGGTGGTGGCGCAAAAGTTAGTATTACTGTTGAAGGTACAAGCGTAAAAGAAAAAATAAAAGTTAACGTTACGGCTGTGGTAAAAGACGCGCCTTTACCGATCGAAAAAGTTTATCTATATGTAAGAAGCGTAGAAAAAATAAATATCTCGCGCGATAAATTACCTGGTGGTAGCGATAAAAATCCGCAGAACGTAAATCTTGATCATGATGTGTTTAACAAGCAGGAATTTGTTATAAGCCAGGCACAAACATTAGAAGGCGGCAAAACTTATAACTGGACCTACGAAGTATCTCTTCCGGCACACGCTACACCATCTTACACTGGTAAATATGCAAACCACGAATGGCAATTTTATGTTGGCTTAGATGCTAAAGGAAATGATCCGGATTCGGGTTGGGTAACAGCAACATTAAAATAAAATTGAAAATTTCTAATAACAAAAAACTCCGATATTTTAATCGGAGTTTTTTATTTTAAGATCATTCCATAAGCAAAACAGAGCCTTTTAGTTCTTTGTATTCCCCCCGCGCATTTTTGTATGTAATTAAATACACATATACATCATTACCATAGCCGCTGCCATCCCAACCTTTTGTATCGTCGTGTGTTTCAAATATCTTATTTCCCCAACGGTTAAAAACTGTAACTGTGTATTCAGATTTATCTACAAAATGCGTAACAGGTAACCATATTCTGTTTTTACCATGTGGCGCAAATGCTGTAGGCACAAAGATCTTTCCCTCCATATAAACTGCAACAGTATTTGATTTTGTGCTTTCCATAAAACCATATGGGTTGCCTAAACCTTCTATACCTTCTATTAAATATTCTATTTTAGAACCGTTAGGCGCCTCATCTTCTAAATTATCAGTATAATTATTTACCATCGGGCCGGTTGATGCAACGGGTGTTGCGGATTGAACATCGTTTATAACACGGTAAATGTTATAACCGCTAACGCCTCCGGCAAAGCCTAAATAGTCATTCCAGTCTAAATGGTTGGTAAAAATATTCTCTTCATCGCCTTTAACTTTTAGTAAAATTGTTTTTGCAATATTGCTGTATGTTCTTGAGTTACCGCAACTATCTCTTACTACCGCTTTGTAATAATAACTTTTTTCGTTAGTCTCTAATTTTTCATCCAGATAATAAAAATGTGCAGCGCCGCTGTATGGTAAAAAGGTTATAGCATCAAAGTTCACACCGTCGGTAGAACGATAAATATCAACTCCCTGGCTGGTTGCAGTGGTATCTAAATAAACGGTTACCTCGGCAGAGTATTTATCTTTTACACTTGCCTTTTTTATGTAAACAAAATTTGATGCGGGTACCTGCACAGAAAAGATGCAGGTCCTGTTTGATGATGCAGTTATGGTTTGGGGTGTATTAACTACTCTTACAAAGTAACACACGTTTTTATTTGGCGGCACATTATCAACCGTAAAATTAGTTTGGGTAGTAGATCCGATCTTTAAGAACGGACTACCATTAACGGAGGCGTAAATTCTGTATTCTAAAATCCCTTTGGGAATATTTACATAAGCATTCCAGTTTAAACTTGTTTTATAGGCACACTTATCATATGTTGCTTTCAAGAACATGGTTGTTGGCAGGATATCATAGCTCCCCGGGTTGCCGCAACTATCTACGGCGTATGTATAAATTTGAACAGCGTTTGAATTAGCTTCATTGGTCGTAAACGTGTAAACAGTATTATTTCTTCCTATTACACTATCAATATCTGTAAATGTGCTGCTTATATTTTTTACAATAATGTATTTTACTATATCAAGATCTCT
Source organism: Bacteroidia bacterium (assembly GCA_016787785.1). GTDB lineage: Bacteria > Bacteroidota > Bacteroidia > B-17B0 > Aurantibacillaceae > Aurantibacillus. Next base: position 502,688 of record JAEUTO010000005.1, read on the forward strand.
TGGTATATGCCAGGCTAAAACAACATTTCCGTTTGGCATAACACTTATCGAATCGATATAAGGTTGGTTGGGACTTTTATTATCAGAAAAAGTGCCTCCCTGAATGTTAGATGCAGAAATACAACCGCTGTTATCGGGTAAAGTAACCTGGTAATTTAAACTTGCAGAGCAAACACTAATTGTATCAGCATAATTTAAAGCGTTAGTTGTTGCTAAACTGCTCCATGTTGCCGATGGATATTCTCTTGCTATTGAAAAAGCACCGGGTGTACTGGGCAATGAGGGTTGATGCACGTTATTGTAAACCAATTTTACATCAGGCGCTCCGGCGGTATTAATGAGGTTCAAAAATATGGTTCGTAAGGTATCCGATGGTGCCGAGATAGAAGTGCCTCCCGGATTATAATTGGTTCTTACATAATAATAAACACTTGCAAGTGTGGAGTTGGAAGTAGAGTGCGTAAATGTTGTAGTGTTTATAGATGTTACTGTACCAACAATTACAAAAGGCCCCGACGAATTAATAGAACTAAAAATATCATAAGAATCAAACAAACCGCCCGGGTCAGATGGTGGTATCCAGGTTAGAGTTACATTACCATTGGGCAATACCTGCAAACAGCGCAGATCAGGCGGGCCAACCTGCGAGAAAAGCGTTAAACAATATAAATTAAGTATAAAAAAGGCGTATTTCAAGTAGTGTATTTTAACGTTTAAATATAAAATTTATTGTTGCCTACAAGCCATAATTTAAGCAGAGTTATAAGGGCATAGCTCTTAAAAACCAATACGAAAAAAGCGGCACGATAGTTGGAGATTTTTTAAAAAGAGAAATACAACATTATGTGTTTACATCTTTATGTTAAATATACGACAAAACGGCCGATTTATGTTAAAATTCACGATTTTTTCACTATTATTGTAAATCGATTGAAATTGAACAGGTCTATTTTCATATTCTTCCTTCTTTGCGGGATCTTTCTTACTAACGACTTTATGGCTCAAAGTGGCGGTAGGCGTCGTGAGCACCGAAACCAAAAAAGGGCTAGCGGAGGCATGTTCAAAGGCAAGAGCCGTGGAAATGCAGATAACTTTGCCAGAGGTGGCGGCAGACGCGGGGGAGGAAAGAGCAAAGCCTGGGCCATGAGGCATTCACGCCCGGGTTCATATAGTAGCAAAGATTCCAGGACCTTATTCTCGCGATACCGAACAAAAGGAAAAGTGCAAAGACATAATATTCTGGCTAAACAAAATGCCGATAGAGCTCGAAAAAGAGTTAGAGGAAACAAGGTATTTCACCATAAAAAGTTTTTTTAATCCCGATAAACCGTCGGGATTTTTTATTTTTACACTTTATTAATTATGAACGTTTTAATTTTAGGATCTGGTGGAAGGGAACATGCTTTTGCATGGAAAATAGCCCAAAGCAAACAATTACAAAATCTATATATTGCTCCGGGTAATGCCGGCACGTCAAATTGCGGTACCAATGTAAATATTGGCGTTAACGATTTTGAAGCCATTAAAAATTTAGTGTGGGAAAAAGATATTAACCTTGTTTTGGTTGGCCCCGAAGACCCATTGGTAAATGGTATTCACGATTATTTTTTAAATGATGACGTGCTAAAAGATATTCCGGTAATTGGTCCAAAAAAAGATGGTGCGCAATTAGAGGGCAGTAAAGATTTTAGTAAACAGTTCATGATAAAGCACGGTGTGCCCACTGCGCGTTATGCCACATTCACAAAAGATAATTTAAAAGATGCTTTTCTTTTTTTAGAAACATTGCAACCTCCTTTTGTTTTAAAGGCTGATGGTTTGGCTGCGGGTAAAGGCGTGTTGATCGTAAACGATATTAACGAAGCAAAAGAAGAGTTAAAGAACATGTTGGTGGATGCTAAATTTGGCAAAGCCAGCACTAAAGTGGTGATTGAAGAATTTTTAAAAGGCATAGAGCTTTCAGTTTTTGTTTTAACTGATGGAAAATCTTACAAAATATTACCTGCTGCAAAAGATTATAAACGTATTGGCGAAGGCGATACCGGTTTAAATACCGGTGGTATGGGCGCTGTTAGCCCCGTGCCATTTGCGGATGAGGCTTTCATAAAAAAAGTAGAAGAATTAGTAGTTATACCAACCATAAATGGTTTAAATAAAGATGGTATTGATTACCGTGGTTTTATTTTTATTGGTTTGATGAATTGCGATGGACAGCCTTCGGTAATTGAGTACAACTGCCGTATGGGTGATCCTGAAACGGAAGTGGTGATCCCAAGAATTAAAAGCGATTTTATCGATCTTCTGCAGGGAGTTGCTACACAAACCTTACATCAAAAAAAATACGAGACCATTTCAGAAACTGCTACAACTGTGGTAATGGTAAGCGGGGGTTACCCCGGCGATTTTGAAAAAGGAAAAGTAATAGATGGTCTTGATACGCATTTCGAATCACAGGTTTTTCATTCAGGAACAAAATTAGATGGCGATAAAGTAGTAACCAATGGCGGTCGTGTTTTTGCCATAACTTCTTTTGGAAAAACAATTGATGAAGCAGTAAATAAAAGTTTTGCAACGGCAGGTGTTATAAATTACGAAGGAAAATATTTCAGACGCGATATAGGTAAAGATCTAAAAGTATATCAATGATCTTATCACTCATAAAAAAAGAATTCCTTTTAGAGTTTCGCCAAAAATCTACAATTGGCGGTGTGTTGGTGTACGTAATAGGAACAATTTTTGTGAGCGCATTGTGTTTTAAAGGCCGTTTGGATAAACCAACATGGAATGCTTTATTCTGGGTAATTACATTATACACATCGGTAACAATAAGTGGTAAGAGTTTTTTAAAAGAAACTGGCGGCCAGGCACTTTATAATTATTTACATTATTCCCCAACACACTTTATTATTTCAAAGACCATTTATAACATGGTTTTTATGTTGGCCTTAAGCTTTATTACCTTTTTCTTTTACGCTTTTTTTATTAAGAACGAAGTTGAGAATCTTGGCTTGTTCCTTGTGGTTTTAACATTGGCCTCAACTGGTTTGGCGGCTATTTTAAGCTTAATGAGCGCTATTGCCAGCAAAGCAAACGGCAATTTTGCAATTATGAGTATCTTAAGTTTCCCGGTATTAATGCCGCTTATTTTGGTGGTTATACGTATTAGCAAACAGGCTGTGGATGGCATAGAGTGGGCGGGTGTTGGTTTTAATTTTATTGGCATTTTAGTGGCGCTAAATGTTTTAACTATTGCCCTTTCTTTTCTATTATTTCCGTATCTTTGGCGCGATTAATTTCTTTGAATAGAATATAGTCGTTAGTCAATAGTCGTCAGTCTTTCAACATGATTTTCCCGACTAAAATCTACCGACTAAAATCTATCGACTGATAAATGAAAAACTGGTACAAAATACTTTCAGTAATTTTTATTTTATACACCCTTGTTTGGGGTTTATTAAATCCGGTTCCGCGTTTGGATATTTTGAACGAAACTATTCGTAATGTGTATTACCATGTGCCAATTTGGTTTGCCATGTTGTTTATGATGACCGTTTCTTTAATTCAAAGTATTCTTACTCTTACAAAAAATAATTTACAGCATGATACAAAGGCATATAACGCAGCATTGGTTGGTTTTTTCTTTAGCCTGCCCGGTTTAACTACTGGTTCTATTTGGGCAAAATATACCTGGGGCACCTGGTGGACTTTTCAAGACCCTAAATTAAATGGTGTTGCCATCAGTATTTTAATTTACCTGGCTTATTTTATTTTACGTTATTCGGTTGATGATGAAATGAAACGCGCACGTATATCTGCAGTGTACAATGTTTTTGCGTTCGTAATGATGAATGTTTTTATCATGATCCTTCCTCGCTTAACAGACTCTTTACATCCAGGTAATGGCGGTAATCCTGCCTTTGCGCAATATGATATGGATAATAACATGCGCATGATCTTTTATCCTGCAGTTTTAGGTTGGGTATTTTTTAGTTTTTGGCTTTATAGTATTAAGAACAGGATTAGTTTTATTAAAAATAAATTAAATGATTAAAAGAATTTTAAGTTTAGTGTTTTTGTTATCTGCACTTTTTTCATCAGCGCAGGAAACCTTAACGTCGCCCGAAATGGCAGATACATTTCGTAGTGATGGAAAAATTTATGTGGTAATAACGGTTATTGGAATGATCTTTGTTGCCCTGGTTATTTTCTTAATACTGCTTGAACTTAAAGTAAGCAAGCTCGAAAAACAAATTAATAATAAGTAAAATGAAAAAATTACACATTGTTGGCATCATTGTTATTGCAGTTGCAATTGGGGTAATATTTGTTTCGCTGAAGAACACAAGTACCTATGCCGATTTTACAGAAGCAATTTCTAATCCTGATAAAGAATATCACGTAGTTGGAAAATTGGATAAAGATCAACCACAAATTTATGATCCAAAAATTAACGCCGATCAATTTATGTTCACACTTATTGATAATAAAGGTGTGCACAAACAAGTGGTGCTTCACAAAAGCAAACCGCAGGATTTTGAAAAAAGTGAACAAATTGTTTTAATAGGAAAAATAGAGGGAAACGAATTTCACGCAAACGATATTTTAATGAAATGCCCAAGTAAATACAACGATAATAAAGCACAAATAAAATAGTGCTTCATTTATGAACAACATTCAGTATATAAGTGAGCGATTGTGGGCAGGTAACCTTGGCAATGCATTTGTTGTTCTTTCTTTTGTAAGCGCGCTTCTTTCTTGTTTGGCTTATTACCTTTCTTCAAAAAATAGTTCTTTTATAAAACTGGCACGTATTGGGTTTAACATTCATGGGTTTGCTGTGATTGGTATCATTGGTACCATGTTCTTTATGTTACTAAACCATTATTTCGAATACCAATACGTTTGGCAACACAGCAATACAAGTATGGATATGAAATATATCCTCTCCTGTTTTTGGGAAGGCCAGGAAGGAAGCTTTTTGCTATGGACATTCTGGAATGTGTTTTTAGGAATGATCTTAAAACGCCAGCTTAAAAATGGCGAATGGGAGATTCCTGTAATGACCATATTTGCATTGGTACAAGTGTTCTTAGCAAGTATGTTATTGGGTGTTTATCTTTTCGACTATAAAGTTGGAAGTAACCCTTTTCTACTAATGAAAGAACACTCAGAATTCATGGATCTGCCTTTTGTGCAAATGGGCAAATATGAGTCAACTGCACGCGGCTTAAATCCATTGTTAATGAATTACTGGATGACCATTCATCCACCTACATTATTTTTAGGCTTTGCATCTACTTTGGTTCCATTTGCATTTGCCATTGGCGCTTTATGGAATAAAAAATATAACGATTGGCAAAAAATAGCTTTGCCCTGGACCTACTTTTGTATTTTAATTTTAGGTATTGGTATTTTAATGGGCGGTGCCTGGGCTTACGAAGCGTTGAGCTTTGGCGGTTTTTGGGCCTGGGACCCCGTTGAGAACTCCTCGCTTGTTCCATGGTTGGTAATGGTTGGTGCTGGTCACACGATGATCATTAACAAGAATAAAGGTGGCTCATTATTCACCACACATTTTTTAGCTATTTGTAGTTTTTTGCTAGTGTTGTATTCTACATTCTTAACACGTAGCGGCGTTTTAGGAAATGCTTCTGTACATGCGTTTACAGATCTTGGAATGACCGGCCAGTTAGTATTATATGTGCTTACATTTATTTTTATTACAGTTGCCTTATTAATTAACGACAAACTTTTTAAAGTTTCGTATGTTGTTGTGTCGTTGCTTTTACTTTTTTTCGGATTACTTTATGGCTACAAAACAATTTTGCTCATAGTATGGCTGGCTTCATCGGCAATCATTACCGTTATCTCGTATTATCTTTATTTTCCAAAAGAAAAAGATGAAGAAGCCTTGTATTCAAGAGAATTCTGGATGTTCCTGGGTTCGCTGGTTTTTTTATTATCGGGTTTGATAATTACATACTTCACTTCTATTCCCGTAATTAATAAATTATTTAATACAGAATTTGCTCCGCCAAAAGTGCACGTGTATAATGTGTGGATGATACCTTTCGCCATTATAATTATGATTTTAATAGCTGCATCTCAATTCTTAAAATACAAAAAAACGGATCCTAAAAAATTCTTTAAACGTGTTGCTTATACTTTCGTATTGGCGTTATTTTTTGGTTTAGCTTGTAGTATTCCGCTTTATTTTTTAACCAATACAGAAGCAAAAGGCGTTGATACCTGGGATCTCATTAGTTACTCACTGTTATTTGTAACCGGTTTGTTTGCTGTGTTTGCGAACGGCGATTATTTTTTAATGGTGTTAAAAGGCAAGGTCTCAAAAAGTGGCGCATCTATCGCCCATATTGGTTTTGCTATGGTTCTTATTGGCGCACTAATATCTACATCTAAAAAAGTAACACTGCCAAAAAATATCGTTGATAAAAAATTAACAGCCTTAGGAAAAGATTTTGATGATCGTGAGAGCATTTTATTAACACAGGGTGATACACTACCAATGGGTCCTTATCTGGTGTTATATAAAGGAAAAAAACGAATAGGCATTGATGTTTATTATACGGTAGAATATTTTAAATTAAATAAAGAAAATAAACCTGAATTTGATTTTGCTTTAGAACCTCACATCCAGGATAATCCACGAATGGGGCAGGCTGCGGAACCCGATACAAAGCATTATTTAAGCAGAGATATTTATACACACATTGCAGCAGCCGACCTTAATGTAGATACATCTGCTAAAAAGAAAAATGGTTTTGGCGAAGCTAAAAATTATGTGGGTCACGTGGGCGATACCATTTTTTCGAGTAATGCTTTAGTTATTATAGATTCATTGCGAAGTAATTTAAGCAAGGAGCAATACGAAAAGAATGATTCTGCACTGGAGGTTACGGCGGTACTACGTTGTGTAAATACAAAGAACCAAAGCTACATGGCTTACCCTAAATTTATCATTCAGCATAATGTAGTTATTCCAAAAGAAGACGTGCAAAATGATCTGGGTTTAAAATTCGTTTTCTGGAAGATCAATCCTGACGATGGAACAATAGAAATTACAATGGCCGAAAAGCTTGCGAATAATAAGGATTTTATAGTTATGAAAGCGTTTGTATTTCCTTACATCAATGTATTGTGGCTGGGCTGCCTTATCATGGCTTTTGGCACCGGTATTGCCATTATCGAAAGAATTCGTAAATTCAAAGTACAATCTTAATCTTGTGCGAAAATCAACAGGCCATAAAATCGTAATAATAGGTTGCGGAAATGTAGCATGGCACTTAGCAAAACAACTTGCGGCTTTTAAGAATTACAAACTGTTCGTTTATAATCACAAAGCGAATAGTTTACTGAACGATTTCAAAACAAAATTAAAATGTTCGGTCACATCAAATTTAAAGAACATTGTTACCGATGCCGATCTTTATTTTATTTGCGTAGCCGATAAAAATATTGCCTCAGTTGCCAAAAGGATCAAAACAAAAAATTCAAATGCAATTATCGTTCATACTTCTGGAAGTGCAAAGATCAACGAGTTGGGTGATCGATCAAATACAGCAGTGTTTTACCCGTTGCAAACTTTTTCAAAACAGGATGAAGTAAATTGGAAAGAGGTACCAGTTATTGTCGAAGCAAAAAATGCCGCAATTAAAACTAAAATTTTAAATCTCGCAAAAGAATTCAGCAACAATGTGATCAGTTTAAATTATAAAGAACGTTTAAAACTTCATTTGGCTGCGGTACTTGTAAATAATTTCACTAATGCCTTATTTGTAGCGGCCGCTGATCTGGCCGCGAAAGATAAAAAGATATTATTGCCGCTAATTAAACAAACAGTTTTAAAGATCCAAAAATTAGATCCATTGGCTGCTCAAACTGGTCCTGCCAGGCGTGGCGATAAAAGGGTAATGGAAAAACATTTGAAGCTAATCTCTAAAAATACTGAGCTTAAAAAGATCTATTTACAATTAAGTAACCTAATTATAAAACAGCAAGCAAAAAAACATGCTTAACTTTAAACAGAAACTGAATAAAATAACCACCATTATGTTTGATGTGGATGGTGTAATGACCGACGGTAAAGTGCTGGTAATGGAAAATGGAGAGATGGTGCGTAACATGAATTCAAAGGATGGTTATGCCATACACTTAGCGGTGCAAAAAAAATTCAGGATCGCCATTATAAGTGGTGGAAATAATAATGCAATTAAAAATGCGTTGGCGCGGGCAGGTGTTACCGATGTTTTTTTAAATACGCATGATAAATTAGCTTGTTACCTGGATTATTTAAAATTGAATAATTTAACCGACGAAGAAGTTCTTTTTATGGGCGACGATCTGCCTGACCACGAAATTATGAGCAGGGTGGGCCTTGCAGTTTGTCCAAAAGACGCTGCTACAGACATAAAAGAAATATGTCAGTATATCTCAGATAAAAATGGTGGTGAGGGTTGTGTAAGAGATATTATTGAGCAAATATTGCGGGTGCAAAATAAATGGGAAATTGTAAAGTGGTAATTTGAATAAACTATTAAATAATAAGGGCATTGCTTTTTTAAAGCTGATAAGGATGGAAAATCTCATCATGATCGCTTTAACGCAAATTTTATTGCGCTATTTTGTCCTACAGAAGATCCTAAATCAAAATGATATTCATTTAGAATTAAATAATGGTTTGTTTTATTTGGTTGTGTTAAGCACTGTTCTCATTGCTGCTGCAGGCTATATTATCAATGATTATTTTGATATGAAGACAGATATGATCAATCATCCCGATACAGTTGTTGTAGGGAGGATAATCAAACGTCGCATGGCAATTATTTTGCATATAACATTTACTATTTTAGGAATCGTAATTGGCATGTATGCCGCTTTAATGACCGGTTATTTACGTCTGGCTATTTTTCACATTGTTGCTGCAACTCTATTATGGTTTTACAGTACGCACTTTAAAAAACAATTATTGGTTGGCAACATTACTGTATCTTTGCTTACGGGTGCAGTGGCGTTTATGCCTTTTGTTTATGAAATGGGTGTAATGCAAAAGATCCATCCTGGTTTTACATCCGTTCATCAGGATGTTGTTCTTTCCTGTTTTAAGATAACATTTATTTTTTCATTGTTTGCTTTTATTACAAGTCTTACCCGCGAAATAATAAAAGATATGGAGGACTATAAAGGCGATGAAGCAACAGGTGGCCATACTATGCCAATTGTATGGGGTATTCCTGCTAGTAAGCTTAACGTTTTCTTTTTAATTGTTATCACTATTATATTATTATCCTTTGTAATTTATAATACCTTTAAATTTTACCGCATCATCATTAACCAAAATAATATTTACATAATTGTAGCACTTATTATTCCATTAATTTTTCTGGCATTAATGACCCTAAAGGCGAAAGAATCAAAACAATTCAAGAATGCAAGTCTTCTTCTAAAATTTATAATGTTAATGGGGCTTTCGTATAGCTTCATTTTTTACTTTTCGTAAGCGGTCAAGGTCAAGTTGGCCTTTTTCTAAGATTTATATAAAAGATATATGATTTTTTTTTATCTTCGGATAAACTAATTTATCATGAAAAAAAATCTACTACTTTACCTTTTTGTTGCTTTGACTTTTTATAGTCGCTCGCAATGCGTTTCTGCTTTTTATGATGGCTTCGAATCGGGAAGCTACACGCCAACCTGGACTTTAGGCACAGGGCTTTCGTCTGCCAGTGTAACAACCGGAAGTGCTTATGCCGGAAACTTTAAAGTTGAGGGAATAGGAGGTACAAGCACACATTTAACAGGCTTGTCAACTGCTTTTGCGGCTGCAACACCTAATTATATGTCGTGGGCGGTATATCCAACGGGAACAGGAGCCACTAATTATGTAGTTGCCGGCGATAATGCAGTAACGGCAACTAATTGTATGATGTTTTGCTACTGGCAGGGAGGTACTAATATCAGATTTGTTTCTTCAAGTACACAAATTTATAACTGTACACCAAATGCCTGGTATTTTATAGAATTAAAAAATATAAATTTTACCACGCATGTGTTTGACATCTATATCAATAATGTTTTGATCGCCACAGCGTTCCCATTCAGATCTGCATCTGTAAATAATTTAACAAGGGTTCATCTTTATAATTTTAATTCGGGTACTGGAATCTGGGACGACGTGAAGGTTGGAAACGGTTTTTCTGCAAGTGCGTTAACTAACTCTATTTCATGTTTTGGTGGATCTAACGGCTCTGCCACTGTTTCAGTTGTTGGCGGTACAGCGCCTTACACCTATAGCTGGACCTCTCCTGCTGTTAGCACAACATCTATTGCAAGTAATTTAACTATCGGAAGCTATACCTGTACTGTATCTGATGGAACATGTACAGCTGTTTCATCTATGGTAATTAATCAGCCTGCGCAAATTGCTATTAGTGCAACACAAACCAATGTAAGCTGTTTTAATGCTTGTACTGCTATCGCCAGCGCAGTTGTAACAGGTGGTGTTGGTCCTTATACTTATAGTTGGTCGCCATCTGGTGGTCCGGCAAATGTGTCTGCTAATTTATGTGCAGGCAGTTATACCTGTTTAGTAACTGATGGAAATGGATGTCCAATGTCACAAGCTTATACTATTTCACAACCTACGCAAATAGTAAGTACTATAAATCAAACAAATATTACTTGCGTAAATCCTGTGGGCTCTGCTACGGCAAATGTAAGCGGTGGCTCAGGTCCATATACTTACAGCTGGTCTCCTACAGGAGGTAATGCGGCTGTTGCGTCTCCTCTGTCTCCTGCAAATTATACATGTACTGTTGTAGATGCAAATTTGTGTGCGGCAATGTCAACAGTTAATATAGTTTCAAATACTACAGCTCCTTCTGTTTCAATTGCAGGTACAAGTGTTATTTGTACTGGGCAAACTGCTACATTGGTTGCAAGTGGTGCCAATACGTATACATGGAATACAAGCTCAAACGCAAGTTCAATAGCAGTTTCGCCAACTGTAAATACAACCTATACTGTTACCGGAACTAACACTACTAACGGTTGTGTTGCAACAGCAACGGTAACCCAAAACGTGTCATTATGTACAGGGCTAAATAGTCTTGCAAAAAATAGTTCACCTGCAATAAATGTTTATCCAAATCCAAACAATGGAAAATTCACTATTGTATTTGCCGAGAACGGAAAATACAATTTGATAAATGCACTTGGGCAAGTTGTAAGAGAAATTAATTTAAACGATAGCAATAGTTCAGTAGAATTTTATGGTTTAGCTTCAGGTATCTATTACATTACTGGAAATAGTGTGAAAATAAAAGTAATTGTAACTAATTAATAAAGGATGGGAAATAGCGTAGAGGAAATAATCAAAAATTTTCCTTATAAATTAATATTAGGTTCTGCTTCGCCAAGGAGGCAGGACCTTTTAAAAAGCCTTGGCTTCGAGTTCTTAAATAAACCTATAAAAGCAGATGAGTCTTTATGGCCAAAAGAACTTAAGGCACAGGAGATCCCCATTTTTTTAGCGGAGTTAAAAGCAGATGCTTATGAGGAGCCATTGAAAGAAGACGAATTATTAATTACAGCAGATACGGTTGTTTGGTGCGATGGCAAAGTTTTTAATAAGCCTGAGAATTTCGCGGAAGGAAAAAAGATGCTCGAAACCTTGAGCGGAAAAATGCACGAAGTTTTTACGGCTGTCTGTTTAAAAAGCGCCAACAAACAAACTACTTTTTACGATGTGAGTAAAGTGTACTTCAAAAAATTAAAGACCGAAGAGATAGAATATTATCTTACCAATTTTAGTCCTTACGATAAAGCCGGTGGTTATGGGGTGCAGGACTGGATCGGTTATATTGGCATTGATAAAATAGATGGAAGTTTTTATAATGTAATGGGTTTACCTGTTAAGGAATTATATGAGGAATTAATAAAATTCTAAAATAAAAAAAGCGCATTTATTACGAATGCGCTTTTTTTTATTAAGCATCTTATTGTGCTTTTTCTTTTAATTTTTCTTCTTCAATTTCCTTTAAACGTGCCTCTTCGTCTAGTTTTGCTTTTTCAATACGTTTCTTTTCAATTATCTTTTCGCGGTATGCATTATTTCTCATATTCTTTTCGCGAATACCACTAAAATAACTTTTGGTTGTTATAATTACCACACCACCCATTACATCGCCATACATGGCCGGAACACCGCCACTAAATACAGTTAAGTTCTCAATACCTAAACCCGGAATTGTGCTGGCGCCCATAGTTCTTACACCATCTACAAAATAACCGGTAGCATCGCCACGAGTACCTCTAAAATGCAATTCGCCATTTGTTTCAATCACATCAGAAGAAATGCTTGTTAATGTGCCTTTTATATTTCCCCGGTCAGCGCCCGCTAACTGTAATAATTCTGTGGCGTCAAGGCTTTTCATTGTGTACATGCTTTTATCTACTCCCGAGTTAGTGTAATCATAGGCTTTTGCCGTAACAGTTACTCCCTCGAGGGTATTAGGTGTAATCTTTACATCTACATAAGTGGCCTCATTGGGTACAACTTTTATTTTATTTACAGGTTGGGTCTGATGTCCCGCTTCTATTATCACCAGATCATACGTGCCGGGGTTTAAAGGTTTGTATTTATATCTACCCTGAGCGTCGGTTTGAGTGCCTCCTATAAGAACGTTACCCTGTAAGATCTTTACGGTGGCAAATTCTACCGGTTCAAGCTCTGTATTTTTAATAATTCCACGGATCTCACCATAGCCTTGCGCTATAGTACTAAGTCCAAACACCATGAATAGTGCGGAAAGGACTGCTGTTTTAAGTTTTAAAGTTTTCATAATTTCTGTTTTTAAAGGTTTATATTAATTTGTACCGGTTTCTGATAATAAGACAGAAATAGTGGGATATTCCATAAATAAATTATTTTTATGGAATAATAAACTAAAAGCGTCTTAATAGAGAGAAACGGATTTATGTGGTTATTTAAAAAAAGAGATTTTGCCACGGATGAGGAACTTGCCCTGAATTACTTTAATACAGGCGATAAAGAACTTGTGGGCCTGCTTTTTGAAAAACATGTAAAAACGGTTTTTGGGGTTTGCTTATTTTATTTCAGAGATAAGGATGTTGCCAAAGATGCAGTGATGCAAATATTTGAGAAGTTGATCACTGAATTAAAAAAGACAGAAGTAAAGAATTTTAGAGGTTGGTTAAGTTTTGTGGTAAGAAATTATTGTATTAGCGAGATCCGCAAGAATAAAAATAAACATAGGTTACCCGAAAGTTATTTGGAATTTGAATTAACGGAGACGACAATTGAAGAAGAAGAGAAAGTTTTAGGAGTGAGCGATGAAGTAATGATGGACCATATGCAGGCAGGTTTGTTAGAACTGAAAGAAAATCAAAAAATTTGTGTCGAATTATTTTATTTAAAAGGGCAGAGCTACCAGCAAATTTGTGATAAAACAAATTTTTCTTTGAACGAGGTAAAAAGTTTTATTCAAAACGGTAAACGAAATTTGAAATTAGTAATTGAAGCAAAAATTAAAAACAGAAAAAATGCAGGTTGATAAAAATAATATAGACGATCTTGATTATCTTGCCCAACTTGGCTTTGAGAAGGTGGCTGTAAACGAGGCCGATCTTGCCGACCTAAAATCGAAGGTGAAGAACCGTACCTTTTCTTATAACAATGGTATTTACTTTGGTTTTATTAGTTTGATCATCGGCATATTTATTGGCGTATCCTTATTTTTTATGATCGATAATAAGCCGGTGCTTTATTCGTCAAACACACCAAACAAGATCTTAAATGATGCATTGTCTGCTAAAAAAGTAATTACTGAAAAACCGATTATATTAGATACTATTAACATCGTTAAAGAGAATTTTATTCATACTTCTTCTGTTGTTGATCATGTTACAGATAATGCAGGTAATACTTATTATACAGCAAACGATTCAGTAGTAATGATTCCTTCACAACCAATTGATGTTTCGGCAATGCTTGGTAAAGGAACCGGCGAGTCAAAGATCAAATACATCACCAACGCGCCCATAGTTTACATTCACGATCTTAAAGTAACTAATTATACAACCCTATATTTTAAAAAGAACCAATATATAAAGTTGCCACTCAAAGGTGCATTATCGGTTGCATATGCTAACAAAGAAGATATTAATAAGGTTAACTCAGGTTTAAAACAGAGTGCCGATTATTTTCTGCATGAAGAATTTTCGGATGCTTTATTGTCTTTTAAAAACGGTAACTACTCACAATGCATTTATTCTTTAAACGTAATTTCAGGATACAACGATAACGACATTAACTGTAATTTTTATATGGGAATGAGTTATTATTACAAAAAGAACTATGAAAAGGCTGCCGAGTATTTAGAACGGTGTATTGAAGATCAAAACAATGCTTTCTTACAAGAAGCTATGTTTTACAAGGCTCTTGCGTTGTATGAAAATGGAGATAAAGCGCCAGCGCTTGAAGAATTTAAAGTTATTGCCGACGAAGGCGAGTTTTATGCGGAAAAAGCAAAAGCGTTCTTAAAAAAATAATTATGATTTCTTGGTTAAAATTAAAAAGTCCTTTAAATAAAAAGGTTCAAAATAAGCAACGTCTTCAAATTTCTTTTCTAAATATTTTTTGTAAGAAAGATCGCACATATTTTTTGCGCTTGGTAAAATCCCCTCTATGAAAGCGGCGTTTTTTAGCGCACCCAAAAGCTCTTTACACTTAAGCATACCGTCGCCAAAAAAATAAATTTTTTCAAACTCAGAAAATTGTTGAATAGAATTTTCATCCACGATCAACGCTTCGGTATCTTTTAATTGTTTTAGATCTTTATCGTAAACGGCTGTATAAATTTCCATCCTTCTTGCGTCTATCATCGGACAATAAACCGCTGCATCGTCTTTGATCAACGCACTATTGGTCATTATTTGCAAAGTATCTAATGCAATTAAAGGAATGTTTAAACTAAATGCCAAACCTTTTGCTGCACTAACGCCAATACGCAAGCCGGTGTATGAACCGGGTCCCTTACTTATGGCAACAGCATTTAATTCTTTAACCGAAATGTTAGCAGTCTTTAAAACTTCTTCAATAAACACGTGTAAATTTTCAGCGTGCGTAAAGCCATCATTTATTTCTTTTAAAGAAATAAGCTCGCTATTTTTACTAAGCGATACAGAGCAAACGGTTGAAGACGTTTCAATATTTAAAATAAAAGCCACTTAACGTTCGGTTTTATAAAGGTCTTCCTTTTTTACGATCTTTATTTTAGAGGCTTCTTTTAAACTTTTAGATACGGCAGCATACGGACCACAAATTACCTCTTGCTTATCAGTTAAGCCGGTCATAATTTCAATAAAATCATTATCCTGTATGCCCGTTTTAACTTCTACTTGTTTGGCAGTTCCATCGGTGTTAACTACAAAAACATATTCTTTAATTTTTACTTCTTCTTTTTTATTCTCTTTCTCTTCAAGATCATTTTTTACTTTTACATCGCGACTATCTTCATTCTGCCCAACATTTAAGGAATCCGGGTTACGTGTTGTTACTGCCTGTATTGGAATAGCAATTACATTTACCACTTTTCTTGTTTGAATGTCTACACTGGCACTCATGCCTGGTCTGAATGGAATTTCATTTTTATCTGAAATTAAAAATTGATACGACTCTCTCAACAATCTGATCTTCACAACAAAGTTAGTTACCTGATCAACCGAAATACCCATGCTGTTTGATGAATTTGCTATCTCTGTTACAATGCCTTTAAATTTTTTATCCATGTAAGCATCCACTTCAATTAATGCGGTATCATTTTTGTGCACTTTAATAATATCATTCTCGTTCACTTCAACACTTACTTCCATTTCATTTAAATTGGCCAAACGCAATATTTCTGTTCCAGCCATGCCGCTTACACCAACTACACGCTCACCTTTTTCAACGCTTAGTTTAGAAACCGTTCCGTCAACGGGTGCGTAAATGAAAGTCTTATCTAGATTTGTATTAGCTTCTTTTAAAGTTGCTTCGCTGCTTTGAATATTGAACTGGCTCGCATTTACGCCTGCTTCCAATGCCATTACATTTGCTTTTGCAGATTCGTATTGCGCTTTAAAACCATCAAATTCCTGTTGCGAGATAGCATTTTGTTCTAACAATTTTTTATTACGATTAAACATGGCTTCACTATTTGCTAAATTAGCCTTTGCCTGTTCTAGCTGAGCCATAGCGGTTTTTAAATTAGCTTTGGTTGTATTTACGTTGGCATTTACTCTGTCAATAGCACTTACATACAGATCTGGTTTTATACGGCATAACAGATCACCTTTTTTAACCTGATCACCCTCTTTCACAGTCATCTCGGTTATTTCACCGCTTACATCACTGCTTAATTTTAGCTCGGTCTCTGGTTGGATCTTACCTGTGGCAGAAACTAATTCAATAATCGTACGCGTGGTTGCTTTTTGTGTGTATACTTCAAAAGGCTTATTGCCATTCATGTATTTAACCAATACTACCGATAAAATAATTACAACACCAATTCCAATTATCCAATATATTCTTTTCATATTAATTCTTATTTTCTGTGTTTTTATGATACAAAAAATATTTATTCAAATTTAACTAAATAAATAGGTTTAAGCTTAAAACCAAAAGCAAATTTATGGGCTTAATAAACAATATTTGCCTCTTGTGGAATATCACATAAGAAGTATACAGAACCATTTGTTTGAGTTTGATGGCCAGTTATCAGATTCCGGCTGCGAATAAATTTTCATGAAGGTAACTTAGAGGTACCAAAACTTAATAGACATGAAAAAAAATTTACTCATTTTGTTTGCGGCTCTTGCAGCGGGCCTCAGTAGTCAGACACAGGCTTATCTCGACATTAATAATGTAAAAGCCCTTATTATGAATCGGAACGACATGTTCTGGAATCTTGCTTCCGGAAATGCATCCTATGAAGTGCCAAAAAATTCAGGTAAGCATTGCAATTTTGCAAGCTCGGTTTGGCTCGGTGGTCTTGATGGTGGTGGCCAGCTTCATATGGCGGGCATGACCTATAGGCAAAATGGGGTGGATTTCTGGCTAGGCCCTTTAGACACTATTAGTGGAAATATTGATAACGCAACTTCTAATAATTTTGACAAAGTATGGAAAGTGAGCACAAACGATATTAATTCGTTCCTTGTAGCTTATGCCAACGGATCAATTACTGCTAACACTTATGTTCCTACAAATGATATTTTAACCTGGCCCGCACATGGCAATGTTTCCGGAGGTTATTCACATTATCTTGCTCCGTTTATAGACGTTGACAATGATGGTATCTATAACCCTTATAACGGCGACTACCCAAAAATTAAAGGTGATCAAATGATCTTTTATGTTTGTAACGATAAAAAGTCATCTCATACAGAAACGCAAGGAGTAGCTCTCGGCGTTGAGATCCAGGTATCGGCTTACGCATATAATTGCCCGGCCGTTTTAGCATCCTACCCTGAGTTAAACAACACTACATTTTATAATTACAAAGTATTTAACCGCTCAAGTATACAGTATAATAGTACAATGGTGGGTATATGGAGCGATGTTGATCTTGGTAATTATACAGACGATTATATTGGTTGCGACCCACAGGCAAGTATCGGTTATGCGTACAATGCAGATAGTCTGGATGGTAGTTATGGAAATTTTCCGCCAATCACATCTTACCAGGTATTAAAAGGACCACTTGCCAACCCAATGGATGCAGTAGATAACAATCATAACGGTTTAATTGATGAACCAATGGAAGACACAAGATTTAATAATTTTATGTATTATAATAATAACATAGGCGCATTTCCCCCGCAAACTAATAACCCCGGCGTTGCGATTCATTATTATAATTACATGAGGTCGATCTGGTTAGATGGCTCACCTTTAAAAGGCGATTCAACAGGTTATCTTTATGGCAATTCTTCACCTGCAATTCCTTATGCATATCCTGGCAATCCACAACTTAATACAGGTTGGAATGAATACACAAAAAATAATTTAAAAGGAGACAGACGTTTTATTATTGGTAATGGCCCTTTCACTTTTTTACCAAATGCTGTTTTCGAAATGGATTTTTCAGTATTAACAACTTTTGATAGTAGTGCAACGGGACATAAAAATATCGCTAAAATGAAAAATCAAAATGCTGTTGTGAAAAATTTTTACGACCTGGCTAACAAGCCCAGTTGTATAGCACTTGTGAGCGGTATCAGTGAAACAATGATCGAAAAAATAAATGTAAGTATTGTTCCAAATCCGGCTTCCGATCTTATTTATATCTATTCAAGCAAAGATCTAACAAATTCTGAAATAAAATTATACAATAGCCTTGGGCAAGTGGTTTTTTCTGATAAAATACTTAGCGAAACATATAAGGTAAATTTAAAAGATCTTTCAAATGGCCTTTATATAGTTGAAATAAAAGGCGATCATATTTTTGGGAATAGTAAAATGATCAAAAATTAACAGTTTAAAGTTTAAATTACACTAAAAAGCACAGAGAATAAAGCTCTGTGCTTTTTGTTTACATTGCTTGTGCTAACTTTGCAAGCTATGACACAAACAAAAAAAATTCCAAACGAGCTTATTCATGAAAGCAGCCCTTACCTATTGCAACACGCATACAATCCCGTTAACTGGTTGCCTTTTTCGGATGCAGCCTTTGAAAAAGCGAAGAAAGAGAATAAGCCTGTGCTTATAAGCATTGGCTACAGTGCTTGTCATTGGTGCCATGTAATGGAACACGAAAGTTTTGAAGATGCAGAAGTTGCGAAATTAATGAATGAACATTTCATCAATATTAAAGTAGATAGAGAAGAAAGAGCAGATGTGGATATGCTCTATATGCAAGCAGTACAGCTAATGACCGGCTCCGGCGGTTGGCCATTGAATTGTTTTACTTTACCCGATGGCAGACCTATTTACGGCGGCACTTATTTTAATAAAGGTAAATGGATGGATATTTTGAAAGGCCTATCGGGTTTATTTACTGAGAATAAAGAGAAGACACTGGAATACGCGGAAAATTTGACCAACGGCATTAAACAGGCAGAATTATTAACGACACAAAAACAAAATGATCTTGCGGTAGATAGAAAATTACTGGAAGCAAGTATTAAAAAATGGAAATCCGGTTTAGACAATACACAGGGCGGACCAAACCGGGCACCGAAGTTCCCATTGCCTTCTAACTATCAATTTTTATTACGTTACGCTGTTTTAAGTAAAGATGCAGAATTATTAAAGCACGTTAACCTAACGTTGACAAAAATGGCTTACGGTGGCATCTACGATCAGCTGCACGGCGGCTTTGCGAGATACAGCACAGATATGCTCTGGAAAGTACCACACTTTGAAAAAATGTTGTACGATAATTCGCAACTGGTTTCATTATACTGCGAAGCATTTACACTCACAAAAAATAAATTGTATAAAGAAATTGCCGAAGATACATTAGCTTTTGTAAAACAATATTGGTACGCAGAAGAAGGTTGTTTTTATTCTGCTTTTGATGCCGACAGCGATGGGGAAGAAGGAAAATATTATGTGTGGAACCAATTAGATCTGAAAGATCTTTTAGGAGAACATTATGACGTGTTTGCCATGTATTATGAAATAAACGATACAGGTTATTGGGAACACGGCAATTATATTTTAATGCGCGCAGAAAATTTACATGAAGTACTTACCAAGTTTAATTTAACACAGGAACAGCTTAATGAAAAAATAAACGCCTGTAAAGAGATCTTAAAACAGGAATCGAAAAGCCGCATCATGCCTGGGTTGGATGATAAATCAATCACCTCCTGGAATGCATTGATGTGCACAGCTTATGCAAAAGCCTATTTAAGTTTTGGAAAAAATGAGTACAAAGAAATTTGTTTATCATCTATTAATTTTATTTTAAATAAATTATCCAACGCCGACGGTTCGCTATTACGTACCTATAAAAATGGAAGAGCAAAAATTGACGCCTTCTTAGACGATTACGCATTTACTATTGAAGCACTGCAACAGGTTTATTTAATTACGCAGGATGAAGATTATTTAAGCAAAGCAAAAAGTTTAACCGACCTCGCGTTAAAACAATTTGCAAATCCAAAAAGCGAATTATTATTCTACACAAACAACGCTTCTTCGCAATTAGTGGCGCGTACTTCCGAGATCTCCGACAACGTTATTCCGGCTTCTAATTCGCAAATGGCCCTTAATTTATTTTACCTGGGAAGCTATTTTGGTGCCCAAGAATGGACAAAAAAGGCAGAGAAGATGTTAAATTGCGTAGCTGTTGAACTAAAGGAATATGGCCCGGGATACAGTAACTGGGGCTGTTTGGCCCTGCATTTGGTCTTTCCTTTTAAAGAGATCGCCATTGTTGGTAAAAATGTTAATGAAAAGTTGGCGGCCCTTTACCAACAAGGCATAACAAATGCGATTTTAGCAGTAAGCGCCACCGACTCGGCCCTTCCGTTGACAAGCGACAGGTTTAACCCGCAAAAAACAATGATATACGTTTGCGAAAACCAGGCTTGTAAACAACCGGTAGAGTCTGTTGAAGAGGCGCTTTTGCAACTTGAATAAATTTACACTGATACTTTTTTCTTTTGTTTTTTGTTTAACCGCAAGAACACAGGTTTTATTACCTTCAACCGAAACACCGTTTGAAACGCAACATAATTTTAACCCTGAAGTGATCAAAAAGAATAATATCAGGCGTATTACTTTTGATATTATTGATAAAAAGGATTTTCAAGTGGCTGTGGATAAAAGTTTGATCGAGTCATATGATTTTGATACGAATGGAAAGATCACGCGTTATTTTTTTACTACGATCATTAAAACAATAGAAAAAGAAGTAAGCACTCCTCCGGTATATAGAAAGAGAAGAAAGATAAGTAATGGCGGCACGCGAGTAGAAAGCGTTTATATTTACGATACGGTTAGCACCAACTATTTTTATTCGGGTAAAAATCTAATATTAAAACGATACAACGATGGTTTTAATTATTACGAAAGCCGTTATTACCGCTACGATGCGCAAGGTAATTTAACCAAAGAGCTAAGATTTAAAGAAACCAACAATAGCAAAGACAGATCGATGTTTGTTTTAGGCAACCAGGTGCTATTAAGCGAAGACAGTTTTCAATATCAAAAATATTCTTCAGGGCAAACAAAATGTACGTATTTAAATAACGAGAACCGTTCGTATAAAGAAGTTGTTACTAACTATGATAGTTTAGGAAGAAAAAAAGAGATCATCGAGAATTATACCGCCGCCTCCTGGATCATGCAGGAACACAAATTTGAATACAAGAACAATCATTTATCGGAAGCTCGTTTTAAAGGTAACGCGCATAATAATGTGGACCTGAAGATCACTTACGAGTACGACAATAAAGACGAGTTATACACCGAAAAACATTTTAAGAACGAAACCCTTATCAAAGAAGTAAGTTATGTATCCGATTCCAGCAATGGTTTACTAAATTCCTTCATCATCCGCGACCCCAACAATAAAACCATGCGCATCGTAAAATTAAAGTACGATTTTGGTTCTGTGAGCAAAAGGGGAGAGTAGGAAGGTTGCCAAAAGCCATTTTTATTAGTTAAGTTTTTTTCGATAAAGTTTCATTTAACTAGCATTTCTGTTTTATGTGCTATACGTTCTTTTACTGAATGGTAATCAACAAAAAAGCCTGTTAAAACTTAACAGGCTCTTAATTTTCTTAATGATGATGATGTCCACCCGGTCCATGAATATGGCCATGGTCAAGTTCTTCTTGCGTAGCTTCTCTTACATCTAATACTTCGCCAATAAAATGCAGGTCGTGCCCGGCTAAAGGGTGATTAAAATCCATTTCTACATGGGCATCGGTTATTTCTAAAACTTTACCAATTAACTGGTTGCCTTCTGCATCATTCATTTCAACATCTTCACCCACTTTAATGCGCGCATCATCAAATTTACCTTCCACTTCAAAAGCGGCTTTGTCAATTTTTACCACGTAATCTTTTTCAAATACACCGTAACCGTTCTCTGCTTTTATTTTAAAATCAAATTTATCGCCTTTGCCTTTTCCCATTAGGTTAGATTCAAATTCGGGCAACACACCGCCAAATCCAAATAAAAAAACAAATGGATGATCTGTTGATGTTTGTTCTATTAATTGTTCGGGTTGATTATTTTTACTCGAGGTTAAATAATAATTTACCGATACTGCTTTGTCTTCTGAAATATTCATAATTAATAATTTTTTTGAAATTACTATTTTTTAGTTTAATTGTTTAAGGTTTTTTTCCAACAGGAATGTTAACGTTTGTTTATTAATATTTGGCGTTATTTCGCTATGCATTGTAAACGAAACAGCCCCGGTTTGCTCAGATACCGATATGGCCAGGGCATCGGTATTTTCTGTGATACCAACGGCTGCACGGTGGCGCATGCCGTAATTGGCCGGAAAATTCTCTTTTTCTGTTACCGGTAAAACGCATCTTGCGGCAATTATCCTGTTGTTCTGTATAATTACAGCACCATCATGCAGTGGTGAATTCTTAAAAAAGATATTTTCCAGCATGCGGCTGGTTAACCCAGCGTCTAAGTGGTCTCCTGTATTAATAAAAAACTTAAGATCCGATTTGCGCGCAATAATTATTAAGGCTCCGGTTTTGGTTTCGCTCATATTAAAACAGGCATCCACAACGGCTTCAATATTTAAATAAATTTCTTTGTCGCTGTTATTTGCAAAGCTGCGTTTAAAAATATTCTTCCAGTTCTTGTTGCGCAAAAATTCGTTAGAGCCAATGTATAATAAGAATTTTCGTATCTCTTGTTGGAAAACGATCATTACCGCTATAACACCCACGTTCACAAACTTACCAATAATAGAAGAGAGTAAGCGCAGATCAAAAGCTTTAATAATAATGTAAGCGAAATAAATAAAAGCAAGACCAATAAAGATATTTACGGCCGATGTGCCTTTAACCAAATTGTATGCCAGATAAAGTATAACGGCCACCAATAAAATATCCACAGCATCGGTAATGCCAAAAGAAAGAAAACATATAAAGTTTTGAACGGACAAATTATCTACTTACTTTTTTTAATGTGATTTTCGTACATTTCATGCACCAGGCCATCCGATAGGCCAATTTGCGGAACATATACTTTTTCAATGTCCGCGTTCTTCATAATGGTTAAAAATATTTTAGCGGCCGGTACAATTACGTCGGCGCGATCGGGCTTTAAATCAAGACGCTCAATTCTTTCCTGGTAAGTATAAGAGCAAAGCATATCGTAAAGGCCTTTTAAACGGTCGTAGCTTAAATGTTTGGTCTCTTTTTTACCACTCATTTTAAAGATCTTATTGATGTTACCACCCGAGCCAATAGCACTTAATGGATGAATACCAACGGTGTTGCGCTTTAACCACACTTTCATTTCTTCAAATTCGTTCTTGTCAACTTTATCCAATAACATCCTTACAGTACCAATGTTGAACGATTTGGCCGCTACAACTTTGTTATTAAAATAAAGTGTGAGCTCCGTACTTCCGCCACCAACATCAATATATAAATAAGCAAAGCGTGGATTTAATAATTCTTCAATATGGTTGGAGAAAACAAGCGAGGCTTCGTTCTTACCATCAATGATCTCTACATTCAATCCGGTTTCTGATTTGATGCGCGAAATAATTTGAGC
The DNA here is from genome assembly GCA_016787785.1 of Bacteroidia bacterium. GTDB lineage: Bacteria > Bacteroidota > Bacteroidia > B-17B0 > Aurantibacillaceae > Aurantibacillus. The sequence goes on from JAEUTO010000005.1 coordinate 526,474, forward strand.
ACCGTTGGAGGCATCACGCATAGCACTTGTTGCTACAGCTCTATAAGCTTCTACACCATATGCTTTAATTAATTCGGAGTAACCTCTTAAGGCTGTAATTAATTTTTCAGATTTTTGTTCTGATATTTTTCCGATCGTAAAAACATCTTCTCCCAGCCTTATTGGCATCCTGAATAGTTCTTCTTTACTAAAATGGGGCTTACCGTCCATTACATAAACCCGACAAAATAAGAGGCGCATGGCATTACTTCCAATATCAATGGCTGCGAAGATCATCAGTTATAAATTATTTTTTTTGTTTTACTAATATTCAAAAATTTTTCGTTGTCGTTCTTTAAATAATTATAGACCTCGTCTTGCGCACGTACTTTTTTCTCGCCCGGTTTTGCTTTTTTATAAAAGTTTTCCTGTTTCTTATCAATGATCCGCACTTTTGTATTGCCGGATAATTGAATGCGTATGATCTCTTTTAATTGTGCGCGAATTCCTTCGTCAAAAATTGGTACTGCCACTTCACTCCTGCTGTCAAGATTACGGCTCATCCAATCGGCGGATGAAATAAATATTTTTTCTTTTCCGTTATCATGAAAAATAAACACGCGCGTATGCTCCAGGTATTTATCTACAATGCTATATGCTTTAATGTTGTCGCTCCAGCCATCAAAATCGGTAACTAACGAACAAGCACCTCTAATTATTAGGGTTATCTGAACGCCTGCTTTACTTGCCTCGTAAAGTTTTTCAATCATCTCTTTATCTACCAGACTGTTCATTTTTAAAGTTATGGCTGCGGGTTTTTTACTTTTAGCGTTCTGAATTTCTTTTTGTATCAGATCTGTAAATACTTTACGCATATAAAATGGTGCCACCAACAATGTTTTAAAATTGAATACTTTAAAATTGTTCTCGTAAAAATCAAAGATCTTTGATAGATCATCTGCAATGAGTTTATTGCAGGTAAGTAAAGAAAAATCGGTATAAACGCGCGCAGTAGTTTCGTTAAAATTACCGGTGCCTATGTGGGCATATTTTACCTCTTTTCCTCCCTCACGGGTGGTTATTAAAAAAAGTTTAGAGTGCACTTTTAAACCTTGTACACCGTAAATTACTTTAGCCCCCTCTTCCTGTAATTTGTTGGCCCAGTAAATATTATTCTCTTCATCAAAGCGTGCTTGTAATTCAACTACTACGGTAACTTTTTTACCATTTTTTACGGCGTTAATTAAAGCGTTAGCAATTTTAGATGAGTCGGCAACACGGTATAACGTAATTTTTATGGTCTCAACAATTGGATCGATGGACGCTTCGCGCAATAACGTAATAATGTGGTTGTAGGTGTGGTAGGGATAATGCAACAATATATCATTACTTTTTATTGCTCTTAACGTAGAAAGCGGATTATTTATCAAATATTTGTGTTGCAGATAAGGCGGGCTGTTATAGGTCAACGATTTTTCACCGAGCTTCGGAAAACCAATAAAGTCTTTAAAATTATGGTAACGCCCACCTGGGATTGCATTGTCTTTTTTTGCCATCCCTAATTTTTTCATGATGTAACGCAACATGTCGTTTGGCATGGCGGCATCGTAAACAAAACGCACCGGCAATCCTTGTTTACGGGCCTTCACGCTTTTAGAGATCTTTTCGATCATACTTTTGCTCACATCGTTATCCATGTCTAACTCAGCATCGCGTGTTAATTTAATGTTGTATGATTCAACTGTTCTAAAACCAAATACATCAAAGATCTGATCAGTATTAAAACGAATAGCATCATCAAGCAACATAATAAAATGTTTGTTGCCTTGTTTTGGCAGCACAACAAAACGCGAAATAATTTTTGAAGGAATTTCGATGATCGCGTATTTATTTTTTTGTTTGTTAACGATCGATTCCAGTTTCAAATACAAATAACTGGCCTTATCTTTTAAGAAAGGAAAAGGCTTAGTATCGTCGATCATCACCGGGAATAAGGTGGAAACGATTTCATCGCGAAAATAATCCCTTACAAAGTTTGCCTGCGATGTGGTAAGCTGTTTTTCATTAATAATAAAAACATCGTTTATTGCTAACTCTTTTAAAATTTCCTGGTAAATATTTTCAAAACGAATTTGTTGTTCAATTACTTTACGTTGCAGGCGCGTTAATAATTCTTTTGGATCTTCATCATAAATAGCCAAAGCTTTTTTTCCAAGCTTGGCTAAACGGCGCACGGTTGCAACACGCACGCGGTAAAACTCGTCGCGGTTATTACTAAAGATACCTAAGAACTTTAAGCGTTCAATTAGCGGTGTTGTTGGGTCGGCGGCTTCCTGCAATACTCTTTCGTTAAACGAAAGCCAGCTAATTTCGCGGTTAATGTATGGAACTTCTTTTTTCTTCATCAGTTTTTATAGTACGTTAATTAGAATTTTTATAATCTTTAGGGAACTGGTGATAGCTTAATTTTGCGCTCTCTTCGCTAATATCTTTCCAGGATTTTGTATCAAATTTTAAACTTACAATGCCACAGGTTGGAATGTTCTCAAAAAAAACATCTTTGCTTAGATCATTACTAAGGTTGGTTATGCCCGGGTTATGACTAAAAAGCATTATTGTTTTTTTTGTATCGTCTTGCTTTTTTATAATAGCTAATAATTTAGTGGCAGAACTTTCGTACATGTTTTTATCAAGAACAAAATTGCTCATATCAACATCTAAAGTTCTTGCAAAGATAAGTGCTGTGCTTAATGCCCGCGTTGCTGTACTGGAAAGAATGAGATCGGGAATGGTTTGATTTTTTAAATACCAATTGCTTAAAAGATAGGCGTCGCCATAACCTCGTTCGTTCAAATGCCTGTCAATATCCTTCAAATATTCGTTCCCCCAATCGCTTTTAGCATGTCTTATTAAAATCAATTCTTTCATGTTATTAATGTTTTAATAAAAACAAACAAATTAAAAAAACATAAAGCGTAAATTTACATAAAACCATACATTGTTATGAGCAACAATTCAACAATTACTTGCCCCAATTGCAAACATGAGTTCCCGATAGAGAATGCTCTATCGCAAAAGATAGAGGATGATATCAGGGGCAAGTATTTAAAAAAATACAACGAAGAGAAGCAAAAGTTTGAGGCCGAGAAAGCCCAACTGGCAAAAGAAGCAGAGCTAATTAAAACGCAAGGCGAGAACCAGGAGAAAATTCTGGCAGATAAACTACGCCTGGCCAAAAGTCAGCTAGAGCAGGAAGCTATTAAGAAAGCAGCCTCAGAAATGGCTATGCAGATGGAAATGCTTAACAAAGAATTAACCGAGAAGTCGGAAAAATTAAAGATGAGCCAGGTAAAAGAACTGGAATTAATGCAAAAAGAAAAGCAGATCAAAGAACGGGAAGAAACTTTAAAATTGGATCTTGAAAAACAAATGGCCGTTCGCCAAAAAGAGATAGAGGACAGGGTTAAGAAAATGGAAAGCGAGCGCTCAGACCTTAAAATAAAAGAACTCGAAAAAAAATTAACCGATCAGGCCGAGCTGGTAGAGACCATGCGCCGCAAGGCAGAGCAGGGCAGTATGCAGTTACAGGGCGAGGTGTTAGAATTGGCTTTGGAGGAATTGTTAAAAGCAACTTTTCCTTTTGATACGATAGAAGAAGTGGCAAAAGGCATTAAGGGAGCCGATTGTGTGCAACATGTAAAAAATACCGTGGGCGATGTTTGCGGTAAGATCATCTACGAAAGTAAACGTACCAAGGCATTTACTAACGAATGGATCGAGAAATTGAAAAAAGACATGCGCGCCCAGCAAGCTGATATTGCAGTGATAGTAACCGAAACACTACCAAAAGATATGGAGCATTTTGGTTTTAAAGACGGGGTATGGATCTGCCGTTTTAGTGATGTAAAGGCAGTTTCTTTCCTGCTTAGGGATGGTCTTTTAAAGATCAACTCGGCCATTGTAAGTCAGGAAAATAAAGGCGATAAAGTACAAATGCTTTATAATTACCTTACTTCCAATGAGTTCAGACAACACATCGAGGCAGTTGGCGAAGGCTTTTTGGCTTTACGCGAAGGAATTATTAAAGAAAAGATCCAAATGGAAAAGATCTGGAAAGAGCGTGAAAAACAGCTGGATAAAGTGTTGTTAAATACCAGCCAGTTTTACGGCTCAATCAAAGGTATAGCGGGCAGCGCGGTGGGCGACCTTAAAATGTTAGAGTAAGTTAATTTATTAGCCGTTTTGCACAATAAATTTGAACAAATTACGTATCTTTAATGTTCCTCATGCAATGAAATTAACTATACGTTACATACTTTTTTTTATACTCTTTTCTTCAGTTGCACTTAAGGCGCAATTCAATTATGGTCACCAGATGGAATTCGGTAAGAACCGGATCCAATACCAAAATTTTAACTGGACCTATTACGACTACGATCGTTTTAGAATTTATTCTTACCAGGGTGGTGGCGAAATTGCAAAATACGTTTCGGTTTCAGTAAATAATCAGTTACCACTTCTTGAAAAAAAACTCGATTACCAAAGCGAAGAAAAAATAAGCATTCTTGTTTACAACAATCAAAACGATTTTAAACAAAGCAATTTAGGTTTAAGTAGCGATGAGCAAACTAACATTGGTGGCGTTACAAAAATAATCGGCAATAAGATGAGCGTTTTCTTTAACGGTTCACATGCCGAATTGGAAATTCAAATCAAAGCTGGTATCGCACAAATTTTAGTTAATCAGATCTTGTTTGGAGGCAACGCCCGCGAAATGGTTCGTAATTCTACCTTATTAAATTTGCCGGCTTGGTATGTGCAAGGTTTGGTAAGTTACATTTCTGAAGGCACAACTTCTTATTCTGATAATTATACTTACGATGCGATAAAGAACGATCATTTAAATCACTTTAACCGTTTGGAAGGAAAAGAAGCCGTTCTTGCAGGACATTCGCTTTGGGCCTATATTGTAGAGTCTTATGGCGAAGCGGTAATTCCCAATTTGTTGTACATGACGCGTGTAACACGTAGTCCTGATAACGCATTTTTATTCGTGCTCGGTGTTTCACTTTCTAATTTGGTTTACGATTTTACAGATGCCTATAACCGCAGATTGTTTTTGAATAAAGACACGTTGCGTAAATCGCCAATAAACAATAACAGTGTTCTAAAAAAATACAAAAGCTTCCGTCAATACTATCAATTAAAGGTTAGTCCCGATGGTAAAAAAGTTATTTACGCCAGAAATGAACTGAACCAAATTCGTGTTTACTTAAATACAGTTGGCGAGAAAAAACAAAAACGTTTATTAAAGTTTGGGCCCAAGGTGCAGCAGTTGCCGGATTATAACTATCCCTTATTAGGTTGGCATCCAAACGGTGATATTATTTTTATGATCTACGAAAAAAAGGATCAGATAGTAATTCATAGCTACGACATTGAGAAAAAAGAGAAAGTGGTTCGTAATTTACCAGGTTTTGAAAAAGTAAACAGCTTTTCTTTTAGTCCTGATGGAAAAAGAATTGCAATAAGTGCCGTTAAAAAGGGAAAAGGGCAAAGTGATATTTTTGTTTTCTCTTTGAATACAAGCGGCATAGAACAATTAACGAACGACATCTGGGATGATAACAACCCTGTTTTTATTAAAGGCAATAAACAAATTGTTTTTGAAAGTAACAGGGTAAACGATACAATTAAAGCAACCGACGATGCAAAGTTCTTTTATAAGATGAACAGGAATATGGATCTTTTCATGGCGCAGTATCCTTTCACAAACAAAGCCATGGTTAGGATCAGCAACACCCCTGAGACAAACGAAACACAAGCACAAGCCTACAACAATAATTACATTTGTTATTTAAGCGAGAAGAACGGAATTTATAACCGGTACATTGCAGAGTTTGACAGTACGATTTCTTTTGTGGATACCACAGAGCATTACCGTTATTTTTTCAAGTCAAAACCAATTACCAATTTTGATCGCAATATTTTAGAACATCACATTAATGATCAGAGTTCGCACATAGGAGAAGTTATTTATGCCAATGGTAAGAACATGTTACTGGTTACGCCAATTAATAAACTCAACGAAGTAACCATAAGAGATCCTTTGCAAACCTGGGCTAAGATCTCGGCTCGCCCTGTTTTAGTTGATATTTCAGAGAATGCACAACCCAAACCCGCAGAAACTATTTCGGTACCTAAAAAAGACGAGCCTGCTAATAATGGCATCGACTTTGATAACTATAAATTTGAAGGCGAAAAAAATAGCGCAACCAAAACGCCAACTGCAGTAGCGGGCAATACCATCAAAAAAGATACAGCCAAAACAAAAAATTCAAATCTTTTTAACTTCCCAATTCAAAAAAATTATTTCACATCCTTCTATACCGATTATGTTGTAACACAATTTGACAATTCATTTCTTGCAAACAATTACCAGGTTTTTGCAGGCGGTGGTTCGCCTTTGTATTTAAACCCCGGCTTCAACTTTTTGACCAAGGTGGCTATTAGCGATCTGTTCGAAGATCAACGTATTGTTGGTGGTTTCAGGATCAACCCATCTTTGGATAATGAATTCATGCTCTCATGGGAAGGTCGTAAGAAACAATGGGATCACCAGTTTTTATTTGACAGGCAAACGTTTGCCCGTGTGGCAATTGCGCCCGAATTAATTTCAGATTTTTATGCTAAAGTAAATACACATACAATAAGTTATAAAATAAAATATCCGTTCAGTCCGGTATCATCTGTAAGAGGCTCGCTTTTATATAGGAATGACAGGTATATGCCACTTTCAAACGGTGACTTCTCTCTACCATTAAAACCACAGTATCAAAATATGGCGGGTGCCAGGTTAGAATATTGTTTTGATAATACACGTAGTGTAATGCTCAATATCATGAACGGTTTCCGTTTTAAAGTGTGGGGCGAATACTGGCAGATAAAAGATGATAAGAACAGAAATTTGATCACTTCCGGTTTTGACGCACGTCATTATCAAAAACTGCATCGTCAGATAACCTGGTGTAACCGTATTGCCGGCGGTAATTCTTTAGGAACAGATCGTTTGATATTTTATTTAGGAGGAGTTGACAATTGGTTAAACCCTTCTTTTAACAGCAATATTAATATCGTAAAACCAGAGCAATATGGTTTTCAAACTATTGCTACCAATATGCGTGGCTTTAAACAAAATATCCGTAACGGAAATAATTTTGTGGTTTACAATTCAGAATTGCGCATCCCAATTGTACGTTATTTAATTAATTATCCTTTGCGTTCCGACTTCCTAAATAATTTCCAGATCATCGGTTTTACAGATGTTGGTATGGCATGGACGGGCTGGAATCCACTTAGCAAAGAGAATACAGAGAATGTGAATGTTTATCCTTACGAAGGAAGTAATATCATTGTAACGGTAAATAATCCAAAAAATCCTTTAGTGGGTGGTATGGGTTTTGGTTTCAGATCGCGTTTATTAGGTTATTTTGTTAGATTGGATTTTGGTTGGGGAATTGATAATTGGGAAGTTCAAAAAAGAGTGGTTGGCGTTTCTTTAGCAACAGACTTTTAAATTTTTATATGAGTAATACAATTATCATTCTTTTGTGTGTTGGCTTAGTTGCCGGTTTCTTAAGTGGTTTGGTTGGTATAGGTGGCGGAATAATTGTTGTTCCGGTTTTGGTTTATCTTTTAAGTATGGATCAAAAAACAGCGCAAGGCACAGCTATTTTTATGTTCTTATTGCCAATTGGTTTATTAAGCGTTTACAATTATTACAAAGCCGGCAATATTGATTTTAAATTTGCAGCCATTATGGCTATCACATTTTTTGTTGGAAGTTATTTTGGAAGCAAAACAGCAATCGCAATAGATACTAAAGTGGTAAAACAAATATTTGCTGTTGTAATGATATTGGTAGGTGTAAAAATGCTTTGGAATAAATAATGGCATTTACTTCTAAAATAAAAGCTCTATCCAAACAGTATTTTACAAGAGTGCTTGAGATAAGAAGGCACTTACACCAGCATCCAGAACTTTCTTTTAAAGAATACGAAACGTCGAAATACATTCAGCAACAATTGTCTGCAGCGGGAATTTCATTTACAACAGGTCATGTAGAAACAGGAATTATTGCGCTCATCAAAGGGAAAAATCCGGAAAAGAAAACAATTTTGTTGCGTGCCGATATGGATGCATTACCTATTGAAGAAAAGAATAATGTTGCTTACAAGTCTGTTAACCAAGGCGTAATGCACGCTTGCGGACATGATGTACATTCTTCTATTGGATTAGGCGCTGCATTTATTTTGAATGAACTTAAGAACGAATTTGAAGGCACAGTAAAAATTATGTTCCAACCCGGTGAAGAAGTTTTACCGGGCGGCGCAAGTTTAATGATAGCGGCCGGCGTTTTAGAAAACCCAAAAGTAGATAAAGCAATTGCCTTGCATGTTTTTCCAAGTATGGAAGCCGGGAAAGTTGGTTTTAAAAGTGGCATGTACATGGCAAGTACGGATGAGTTATATATTACGGTGAACGGTAAAGGTGGCCACGCCGCTATGCCTGCAGAATATATAAATCCTTTATTGATAGCTTCCGAAATTATTTTGGAAATAAATAACAAGTACATGTTGCCTGGCGCGCTAAAAGGAACGATGGGCGAAGCTATTCCAACCGTTGTTGCTTTTGGAAAAATAGAGGGGAAAGGTGCTACCAATGTTATTCCTGATAAAGTAGAAATTGCAGGAACATTAAGAACAATGGATGAAAAATGGAGAGAGAGCATTCACCAACAACTAATGGATGTTGTTAAAAAAGTTTCCGATAAATACAATGTTGCTTCTGTTTTAAGAGTAGAGAAAGGTTATCCTGTTTTAGTTAATGACGAAACTTTTACAAATTCTTGTTTTTCTGTTGCGCAAAATTATTTAGGAAACGATAATGTAGAAGCATTGCCTTTGCGAATGACTGCAGAAGATTTTGCATTTATTACGCAAAAAGTACCAAGTTGTTTTTTTAGATTAGGTACTGCTAATAAAGTCAATGGAATAACTTCAGGTGTTCATACGTCAACATTTAACATAGACGAAAGCGCTTTAGAAACGGGTGTTGGCCTTATGGCGCAGTTAGCGATCAGCGAACTCAACCACTAATTATTTTTTCTTTGTAGTTGTTTTCTTTTTAGGCGTTTTGGTAGGATTTGCTGCCGTGCCTTTTTTTGCAGGATTTTTGCTCGACATGTAAGCGATTTTTCCGTTCTCGTATTGTATGTACTCAACCTCTGATTTCTTTAATTTTAATTTAGGATCTTTTAATTTAAAGATCTTATAGTAAGTGATCTCTGTTGCTGACACTTTTAGTACTCTCGATTTAATAATGTCACCCGTTTTTAATTTTATTTTATCCTGCGCATTGCTATTGGCAAAAGTCAAACAAAACAATGCTAAAAAAAGGAGTCTGCTCATATAAAAAAGATTTAATGATATTAAATTACAATTATAAATATATAAATCAAAAATAATTTCAGGCTAATTAATTTTTAGATCTTAAATACCTTGGTATCAGGCAAAAAAGCCTCTGTTTTGTACAATTTTGTATCTTTAAAAACGTTATCCTATGGTGTATTTGCGGCGATTAGGCATTCTAATGGTGTTTTCTTTTATTATTTTAAAAGGAACGGCGCAGGTATTTAATCCAAACCAAAAAAAACTCTTTAAAACCCTTAGCGATACTTTGGTTTTGGATAGTTTAAGTCTTGTTCCCGGAAGCGTTAATTTTAAGACTTTTCCCGAAGGCGACTCACTTAATTTTCCTAAAGTAAATTACAAATTACACGCACTTATCTTTTCAAAAATACCGGATAGTATTGTTGTGGCCTACAAACGTTTTCCTTATAATTTCGAGCACAAATATTTTCATAAAGATCCCAATGCGCTTTTCACCGATCTGTCTAAACCAAATAATCCATACACCATCAATTATAACAACGTTAATTCCAAACAAGATTATTTATTTCAGAATGATGGATTAAATAAGAATGGCAACATCAGTCGTGGAATTTCCTTTGGTAATAATCAGGACGTAGTAGTTAACTCCAATTTAAATTTACAGGTAAGTGGAAAACTAACTCCTGAAATTGATATGGTGTTGGCCGCAACGGATAACAATATTCCCTTTCAAGCCGACGGAACAACGGCGCAATTGCAGGAATTTGACAAGGTATACATTCAGTTAAATAATACTACTACAAAATTAGTTGTGGGCGATTATCAATTATCACGTCCGCAAAATTCGTACTTCATGAGTTTTTATAAAAGGGCACAAGGCGCTTATTTAGAAAATAATTATTTAGACAGCACCGCTAAAAAACCTATTCTTTTTAAAACACAAGTGGCTGGTGCCGTATCACGTGGAAAATTCTCAAGACAAATATTCTTTGGAACTGAGAATAACCAGGGTCCATACCGTATGAAAGGCGCAGATAACGAACCTTTTATTATTATTTTAAGTGGAACGGAAAAAATTTACATTGATGGAAAATTATTGCAACGCGGACAAGAGAACGATTACATTATTGATTACAATACGGGCGAACTAACATTTACCGCAAAACAAATTATTACAAAAGATAAGCGTATCGTAGCAGAGTTTCAATATGCGGAACGAAATTATGCGCGCTCGTTATTTTTCTTTGGTGAAGAAGTGCAAACTAAAAAAAGCGCTATATTCTTTAATGTTTATAGTGAGCAGGATAACAAGAACAAGCCATTACAACAAACTTTATCACAACAACAAAAAAATGTATTGATAGCTATTGGCGACACTTTAGACAAAGCTGTTTACACAGGTGTTGAAACGGCAGAATTTAATAATAGCGATGTGTTTTACAGACGCGTTGACACTTTAGTTAATTCCGTTCTTTATGCAAATGTTTATGTTTATAGCACCGATGCTGATAGTGCCAAATACCGTTTAAAGTTTAGCAATGTTGGCGCTTATAAGGGAAATTATAATCAAATTAGTTCTACGGCTAACGGACGTGTATATCAATGGGTATCTCCGGTTGGTGGTATACCGCAGGGAAGTTTTGAACCGGTTATTCCATTGGTTACTCCAAAACAAAATCAAATGTTAACCGGTGGTTTTACTTATTCGGTTACAAAAAATAACAGTTTAAATGCAGAAGGGGTTTACACTAAAAATGATGTTAATCGGTTTAGTCGCATCGATAAAGGAAATGATGAAGGGGCCGGAGTAAAAATAGCCAGCAAAAATCAAAGCATTTTAAGAACGGATTCTTTAAAAAACCAAACCAAGTTTATTTATAACCTTGGCTACGAATTTTTACAACAGCGTTTTAAGCAAATAGAACGTTTTAGAAGTATTGAATTTGACCGTGATTGGAACCGACCATTAACTTCCGTGCTTTTAAACGATCAGAATATTGCAAGTGCAGAATTAGGCTTGGTAAATACAAAAGGTTCTGCGTTAACATATGGCTTAAATGTTTTTAACGAAGGAAATAATTATCAGGGTATTCGTCATAATGCGGTGGCGAGGCACCAGTTTAAAAATCTAACCACAAGTTACGGTGGAAGTTTTTTAACTACTACTGATAATTTAAATTTACAGAATACTGAATTTTACAGGCACAAATCTTTGATATCACAACGTGTTCGAAAAATAAAATTCACTTATAGCGATGAGTTTGAGAATAATTTATTTAAACGTTCAACAGATAAAACGTTATTGCCAAGAGCTTACCAGTTCTGGGAATGGGAGGGAAGCATCTCAAATGCCGACAGTTCAAAAAATAATGTAAAGTTATTTTACAAAGAGCGTAGAGATAAATTAGCTTATGGCGATCAGTTAAAAGATAGCACATTTGCAACAAATATTGGTTTGCAAACTTCCATATACTCGATTAAAAATAATCCATTCACCATTTTAATTACCTATCGTAAATTAGAATTAAGAAATGTAGTTGGCACTTTTTTAAAACCGGATAATACAGTGTTAAGTCGTTTAGAGTATAACCCGCGTTGGTTCAAAGGATTTATTACTTCTGGTTTATTTTATGAAACGGGCTATGGTTTAGAAAACAAACGTGAATTTTATTATTTAGAAGTAGCGCCCGGGCAGGGACAATATGCCTGGAACGATTATAACGGTAACAGTATAAAAGAAATAAATGAATTTGAGATCGCTCAATTTAGTGATCAGGCGCGTTTCATTAGGATCTTTACACCAACCAATCAATATGTAAAAGTGTTGCAAAATCAATTAAGCGTTTCTATTTCTTTACGTCCTGCTTCTTACATCAAACAACCAAAAAATGCTGCGGCGCGTTTTATAAACCGCTGGGTAACACAAAGTGTTTTTCGTGTAGACGGAAAAACTGCCGATAACGGCGATATATTAAATTTTAATCCTTTGTTGGATGTAAAAGATACGTCCATCTTAGCGAGCAATAATAATTTCAGGCAAAGTATTTTCTTTAATCAAAGTTCTGCTGTGTTTGGAATGGATTATACGTATATCAACAACCAGGCAAAGCAATTATTAGTAAATGGTATTGAAAGAAAAACCTTGTTGTCTCACGAAATAAAAGGACGAATTAATTTTTTAAAAGCTTGGGCAATAAATTCGGGAGTTATTTTTAGTCAGAAAGGAAATGCCTCGCAATTCTTTTCGACCAGGAATTATTTGATCGAAGCTTACGAAACCGAGAACAGGTTGATCTTTCAACCGAATACTTATTTTCGTATCAGTAGCATTTATAAGTACAATCAAAAACAAAATAAAATTGAAGGAGGATTTCAAACAGCTTTTATAAATACCTTCGCAGCAGAAATAAAATACAATCAATCTGAGAAGGGAAGTTTGACCGGAAGAATGGACCTTGTATTAATTAAGTATAACGACACCGAAAACTCGCCCGTTGCATATGAAATGCTAAACGCTTTAAGTAAAGGACAAAACATTACATGGGAATTAAACTACCAGCGTAATTTAAATTCTAATCTTCAAATAAGTATTAATTATAACGGACGAAAAACACCAAATTCAAATGCGGTGCATTTAGGTGGCGCGCAGATCAGAGCATTCTTTTAGATCTCTCCAAGCACCGATTGCGAACCTTTTACAACATCACCAATCTTTACATTAAGTTTTGTGCCAATTGGTAAAAAAAGATCCACACGCGAGCCGAATTTAATAAAACCCATTTCTCCGGCCTGTTTGGCCACATCACCTTGCTTGCAATACCACACAATTCTGCGGGCCAAAGCACCTGCAATTTGGCGAAAAAGAATTTCTTTCCCATTAGCATGTTTTACAACTACTGTGGTGCGTTCGTTGTCAGTACTGCTTTTCGGTTCCCAGGCAGCTAAAAATTTACCGGGATGATATTTGAAAAAACTCACAATTCCGGCAATAGGATAACGGTTAACGTGCACGTTAATAGGGCTCATAAAGATACTTACCTGCAAACGCTTGTCTTTAAAGTATTCATTTTCAGTGGTTTCTTCAATAACTACCACTTTGCCATCGGCAGGGGCAATAATAAGCTTCTCGTCTATAGTATGCTGGCGGGTGGGGTGCCTGAAAAACTGAACAATGGTTATGATCAAAAATGCGCTTAAAGCGTATGCAAACCAATGGGCAATGGCAAATGCGGGAAAAAAGTAATGAGCTATAAACGTAATAATAGCGCTAAAAACAAGCACTAAAAGTAAGCTAACGTAACCTTCTTTATGAAACTTCATCTAAACTAAATTTGTTCAAATATAATGGTTTAAAATCAATAAAAATCGCTCGAAAAAACTTGGTTCTTACACAACCTTTTCTAAATTTGTGAAGTATTTTCAAAAAATTATTAAAAACTAATATATGAGCAAAATTAAAGTAGCAAATCCCGTTGTGGAACTTGATGGCGATGAAATGACCCGCATTATCTGGAAATTTATTAAAGACAAATTGATCGTTCCGTATTTGGATATCGATATCAAGTACTATGACCTTGGCATGGAGTATCGTGATGAAACAAACGATCAGGTTACTATTGATGCGGCAGAAGCAATTAAAAAATATCAGGTTGGTATTAAATGCGCTACGATCACGCCTGATGAAGCTCGTGTAAAAGAATTCAAATTAAAACAAATGTGGAAATCACCAAACGGCACTATTCGTAATATTTTGGATGGTACGGTTTTTCGTGAGCCTATCGTTTGTAAGAACGTTCCGCGTTTAGTTACAAACTGGACTTCTCCAATTATCGTTGGTCGTCACGCATTTGGCGATCAGTACAAAGCAACAGATTTCGTAATTCCCGGAAAAGGAAAATTAACTATGAAATTTGAAGGCGAAGATGGAAAAGTGATCGAGCACGAAGTATTTAAATTTAACGGCGCAGGTGTTGCAATGGGCATGTATAACCTTGAAGCATCTATCCGTGGTTTTGCGCACTCTTGCTTTAACGTTGCTTTAAATAAAAAATGGCCTTTATATTTATCTACAAAAAACACTATCCTAAAAAAATACGATGGTCGTTTTAAAGATATTTTCGAAGAAATTTACGTTGCAGATTACAAATCAAAATTCGAAGCAGCGGGAATTGTTTACGAACACCGTTTAATTGATGATATGGTTGCATCTGCATTAAAATGGAACGGCAACTTTGTTTGGGCTTGTAAAAATTATGACGGCGACGTTCAGTCTGATTCAGTTGCTCAAGGTTTTGGCTCATTAGGATTAATGACCTCTGTATTAATTACGCCTGATGGAAAAATTATGGAAGCAGAAGCAGCTCATGGAACTGTAACGCGTCACTTCCGTGATCACCAGGCAGGTAAACCAACTTCAACAAATCCAATTGCATCTATCTTTGCCTGGACAAGAGGTTTGGAATTCCGTGGTAAATTAGATGGTAATAAAGAATTGATTCACTTTGCTCAAACTTTAGAAAAGGTTTGTGTTGAAACTGTGGAGAGTGGCAAAATGACCAAAGATCTGGCCGTTTGTGCGCACGGTAACAATGTAAAACATGGTGAGCACTATTTATATACAGAGGAGTTTTTAGCAGCTATCGACGATAACTTAAAAAAGTCCTTAGGTAAATAACTTTAAATTTTCTTTTAAGAAGCCTCGTCGAACAGACGGGGCTTTTTTTGTTACGATTATCTGTTAATAAACACTTAAACCCCTTAAGGTAAAACTAACAAAAGCTTTTGTACCTTTAAATATGTCTAAAAACAAAAAACCCAAACGTTATTTATTTGAAGAAGTTTTAGACTTTTTAAAACATAACGATACAAAAGTATTTAATTACAAACAGCTTGGTGCCGCCATGGAAATTAATACCGATGGCGAACGCCTTCAATTGATAGAAGCGTTGGAAGCACTGAAACACCAGGGCTTTGTAATTGAAAAAGAAACCGGAAAGTACCAGATAAAAGAAAGTAAACAATATATTACCGGTACTATTGATTTTACAAGCCAGGGAACAGCCTTTGTAGTATTTAGTGAATCGGAGGATGATATCTATATTCCTCAATACAAATCTAAAAATGCATTGCAGGGCGATCTTGTAAAACTACAGCTATTGCAAAAACGCAGCGGCAAACGTAAAGAAGGAGAAGTAATAGAAGTTATTAAGCGCGCTAAAACAGAATTTGTTGGTACTATAAAAATAAATCCAAAATTTGCTTTTGTAATTCCTGATAGCCATAAGATCCATGTAGATTTTTTTATTCACTTAGGTGATATCAAAGATGCTGAGGATGGGCAAAAAGTAAAGATCAAATTAAAAGAGTGGAAAGCGAACGATAAAAATCCAATTGGTGTTGTTGAAGAAGTATTTGGTTTCCCTGGAGTTCATAAAACAGAGATGAACGCTATAATGGCCGAATATGGCTTGCCCGAACATTTTCCGGATGTTGTGGAAAAAGAAGCAAAGAAATTAAATACAGCAATCACTAAAGAAGAGATCGAAAAACGGAGGGACTTTAGAGAAGTGTTAACTTTTACGATCGACCCGGTTGATGCGAAAGATTTTGATGACGCTTTATCTATTCAAAAATTAGATAATGGTTTGTGGGAAGTGGGTGTGCACATTGCAGACGTAACTCACTTTTTAAAACCGGGTTCTATCCTTGATAATGAAGCTGTGGAGCGCGCAACCTCTGTGTATCTGGTGGATCGTGTGATCCCGATGTTACCCGAAGTATTAAGTAATTTTGCCTGCTCGTTACGCCCCAACGAAGATAAATATTGTTTCTCGGCTGTTTTTCAAATGGATGATAACGCCGATATTGCCGATCAATGGTTTGGAAAAACGCTCATTCACAGCAACAAACGTTTTGCCTACGAAGATGTGCAAACCATTATTGAAACAGAAGAAGGAGAATACAAAAACGAAATTTTATTACTCGATAAACTTGCAAAAAAATTACGAAAAGAGCGTACAAAACGTGGCTCTATCTTTTTTGATAAAGCGGAAGTTAAATTTAATTTAGATGAGGAAGGAAATCCTATAGGCGTGTTTTTTAAAACGCAAAAAGATGCGCATAAATTAATTGAAGATTTTATGTTGCTGGCGAATCGCTCTGTAGCTGAATTTTTAGGTAAGGGTGGTAAGAACGATGAGAATCCACAACATCAAAATCAAAAAAAGAAAGACGACCCAAAAAATTTATGTGTTTATCGTATTCACGATACGCCAAGTGACGAGAAGATGGCTGAGCTGAGTGGATTTGTTGCCCGCTTTGGTTACCAGATGCAACTGGGAAGCAAACAAAAAATGGCACAATCCATCAACAAATTATTAGTTGATGTAAAAAATAAAAAAGAGCAGGGCATGATAGAAATGCTTGCCGTGCGAAGTATGCCAAAAGCAATTTATACAACCAAAAATGCAGGGCATTATGGTTTAGGTTTTGAATATTATACTCACTTTACTTCCCCTATTCGTCGTTATCCTGATGTAATGGTACACCGCTTATTAGAAGCAAGATTGAACGGTACAAAATATTCTAACCAGGATGATCTAGAAAAATTATGTAAACACAGCAGCGATCAGGAACGTGTTGCTGCTGAAGCGGAACGTGCTTCGGTAAAATACAAGCAGGTAGAGTTTATGTCTGATAAAATTGGACAAACCTTTGATGCCCTTATTAGTGGTGTTACAGAGTGGGGTATTTATGCAGAGATAATTGAGAACAAATGTGAAGGGATGATCAAAAGCCGTGATCTTAAAGGCGATCAGTTCTCATACGATTCGGATAATTACCGTTACGTTGGTCGTAATACCGGAAAAATTTATACCCTTGGCGATCCTGTTCAAATTGTAGTTGTGGATGCCGACCTGGTGAAGAAACAATTGAATTTTGCTTTTGCGGATTCTGAAGGTGGTTCGGGCGCTTCGAAATTTGGTGATAACAGATCTAACTTTGATGATAACAGATCACGTGGCGGTGGCGGTAAGAAAAATTACGGAGGCAAAAGTAATGGCGGTAGTAAGAACGATCGTGGTGACACAGGAAACAAAGGTGGTAAAAGCAAAAAAAGCAGAAGGAGATGAAAAAGATATTAGTTTTATTTTTTGTTGCAGTTTATTTTTTGGATTTCGCGCAAACAATAAACTCAACTTTAGTTTATAAGGTTAATGAAGCGTCGAAGAAGACAGATAAACCTGCACCACTTTTAATTATGTTACATGGTTATGGTAGTAACGAAGAAGATCTTTTTGACATAGCAAAAGCGCTGGATCCGAGGTTTGTAGTAATTTCGTTACGCGGCCCGGAAGCATTAAAGGATGGTGGCTTTGGCTGGTTTGTACTTGATCGCGCAGGAGATAAGCCTTTTACCTACGATTATAATAAAGCAAAAGAGAGTCGCTTAAAAATTTTATCTTTTATAAGTAACGCTTGCAAAACACTTAAATTAGACAGTAATAATGTTTTTATTATGGGATTTAGTCAGGGTGCAATGATGGGCTATGATCTTGCGCTTGGCGCACCCAAAAAAATTAAAGGCGTGCTGGTGCTAAGCGGAAAATTAATGAAGGAATCAAAAGAGCAAAAAGTAGATTGGGCAAAAGCAGCAAAAACAAAATATTTTATTGCGCATGGTAATTCCGATAATGTTATAAAAATAGCTGAAGCAGATAGCGCGGTAAAATTTTTAAAGTCGAAAAAAATAAATGAAGTAACTTTTAATAATTACGAAATGCCACACTCTATAAATGGTAAAGAATTAAATGATATTAAAAGCTGGTTAAAAAAAGCCATTGATCCACCGGAAAAGCAGGGCGCTGTTCCAACAACAACTGTAATGCCTTCTAAACCAGAAGAAAAAAAGAAGTAGCTTCTAAAGGCTTAGTTATCATTATATATTTTTTGAAATTGTCACGCCGATTCAGGTCGAATCGTGGATAATAATTTCTTTACAAAGATTCTCTTATCTTTGCAGCCCAATGTTCAATTCCCTTTTTAAAAATAAGCATACCAAAGAAACCCTGTATTTAGCATGGCCACTGGTTATAACACAGGTAGGCCATATTATAACCGGTATGGTGGATACAATTTTCTTGGGAAAGATCGGTCCAACCGAGCAAGCGGCTTGTATACTCTCAAATAATTTGTACGTGTTGTTATTGGTATTTGGTATTGGCGTGAGTTATGCAACTACGCCTTTAGTAACTGATGCGCATCATAATAACGATATTCAAAAAAAAGCTTCTCTTTTTAAAAATTCTTTAGTGCTTAACCTCTCGGTTGCGGTTTTGTGTTTTGTGATCTTGTTCTTATCATCAGATGTATTAAAATATATGCAGCAACCGGCTGAAGTGGTAGAGTTAGCCGTACCGTTTTTTGATGTGCTTATTTTTTCAATGATACCTGTTTCTTTATTTTTTACCTGCAAACAATATTGTGAGGGTCTTGCCAACACGCGTATGGCGCTTATTATTAGTGTTGCAGGTAATTTATTAAATATTGTTTTGAACTACCTTTTAATTTACGGAAAATTTGGTTTTCCTGAATTGGGTTATTTAGGCTCGGCCTGGGCTTCATTTATAGCAAGGGCTTTTATGGGAATTTCTTTTTTAGTTTTTATTTTTAAGTCACCACTCACAAAAGAAATTGGTGCAGTTTATAAGCAGGTTAAAATTAACTGGGTAGAACTAAAAGATCTGGCCCGCATTGGTTTAAATTCAGGCGCGCAATTTACATTTGAGGTTGCAGCTTTTGCAATTGCAGGTTTAATGGCAGGCACTTTTGGTAAAGAACAAATAGATGCGCATGGCATTGCTTTAAGTATAGCAGCATTTACATACATGTTTGCAAGCGGTATAAGCAGTGCGGCAACCATAAGGGTAAGCGTTTATAACGCACAACAAAACTGGCTGGAAATAAAAAATGCCGGGTATACAGCGCTGAAATTGGTTTTATTGGTAATGGGAATTTTTGGCATTTTGTTTTTAATTTTTAGTACGGTTTTACCTTTGGGTTTTAGCGATGAAATAGAAATTATAGAACTAGCCTCTAAACTTTTAATTATTGCAGCTATGTTTCAGCTATTTGATGGTATACAGGTTGTGGCAATTGGCGCATTACGTGGATTAGAAGACGTAAAATATCCTACCATCATTACTTTGGTGGGTTACTGGTTAATTGCGTTGCCATTAGCTTACCTTTTGGCTTTTACCTTTAAAATGGAAACGGTTGGTATTTGGATCGCTTTATTGACAGCTCTTACCTTTGTCGCCGTTGCCCTTTTCTGGCGGTTTAATTTTTTAGTGAGAAAGAACTTAACTTCTAAACCGCTTTAACCCTTATTATTTGTTAAAATATATATAATGGCACTAAACTTGAGGTACCTTAGGTAATCTATATATAAAGCAAAATCATGAAAGCGTTTAAAAAAATAATTGTAGCCGTATGTCTAATAACAACAGGCTCTGTCTTTGCTCAAACTAAACCCGATTCTCTTGGTTTACCCGGTGATAATTTTGACCTTCCGGGCGCGTTAGAAACCTTTAAAAAATCAAGTAATCTGGAAGCGTTTGAAAAAGCCATAAATAGTAATGATAACGAAATAAATAACCTCGACTTAAATGGTGATGGTGAAGTAGACTATGTAAAAGTGGTAGATAATAAGGAAGGTGAAGCACACACTATTGTTTTGCAAACCGCTGTTACAAAAGGCGAGATACAGGACGTAGCGGTTATTGAGATAGAAAAAACAAAAGATGGTAACGCACATATTCAAATTGTGGGAGACGAAGAGTTGTACGGAAAAAATTATATAGTTGAACCTAAAGCCGAAAAAACAGTTTCCTCTGAAAAATTAAAATCAGATACTGAGACAGATGATGTTTACAAAAGCAAGAATGATCAGGGTAATTTTAATAATAACTCCGGTTCAAATTATAATAGCGATCCAAATGTTGTTGTAAATGTTTGGGCATGGCCTTCTGTACAATATATTTATGGCCCCACTTATGTAGTTTATGTTTCGCCATGGTATTGGGGTTATTATCCTGGGTGGTGGACTCCATGGTACCCGGTGTACTGGCGTAACCATTACTGGAGAGCACATCATTACCATCACCATTATTATCATTGTAATTTTTATCGTTCGCCAAACCTACATAAAGGTTATTATGGCAGAAGAATGACTGCAGAAACTGTGCGCGAGCATAAACGTACAGGCTACTATGATCAAAAACAAATAACTTATAAGGACAATGTAAAGCCGGGAAGAAAGTATAATTCTATGCCTGCCGATCCCGAAAAGAAAATGAATAAAAGAACAGAAGGAACTCCAAAAGATTTGAATGGACAAAACAATAACCCACGTTTGGAACAAAAGGGAGAAACAAAAGATCCAAAACAACCAAAACAAGTTAATGAACAACCAAAAAATGAATCAAAACCTAATTGGAATAAACAGGAACAAAAAAATAACGAACCTAAAATAAACCAGCAACCAAAACAGGAAAATACGCAACCGAAAAGGCAAGAGCAAAAAAATGAGGGCATGACCAAACCACCAAAACAACAAGGTGGCAACATAAACACCGGTGGCGGTGGTAAAAATGTTGGTGGTAATATGGGTGGCAGCAATAACGGCGGCGGTGGAAGGAACACCGGCGGTAATGGCGGTGGCGGAAGAAGGCATAACTAATTTGTAAATGAAATAAAAAAGGCTTACAAAATTTGTAAGCCTTTTTTATTTACTCTGATTTACCTTCAGGTCCTCGATCATGAACTGAATAGTTGTAACACCTCTATATTCATTTTCCTGGATCTTAAAAACAATATCCATTGGAATTTTGCGCTGAAAAAAATTAATATAATCGCCTTTATCGTATGCAATGGCCTGGAAACGAATATTAGGATTTGATTGTTGGAACAACTCCAGTTTTAAATGATTGTTACCAAACACTTTGCCCCAACCGGTTTCAAATACATTCTTACAATAAAAAGAAGGAGTCATGTTATGCGGACCATGCGGCGCAAACTGTTTTAAGATACGCACTAACTTGTCGCTTATTTCGTGAAACTCTAATTCTATATCAATATCTACTTTCGGAATTAATTGATCTTCGGTAATACTTTCAGAAACAACCTTTTCAAATTTATCAATAAATGCATTGAGGTTTTCCTTTTTCAACGTTAAGCCGGCAGCAAACTTATGTCCGCCAAATTGTTCTAAAAGGTCGCTGCATTTTTCAATAGCCGTATAAACATCATATTCTTTCACACTGCGCGCGCTACCAGAAACCTTGCCATCGCTCTCAGTCAATATTATGGTTGGACGATAGTATTTTTCTATCAAGCGCGATGCAACAATACCTACAACACCTTTGTGCCAGGTTGGACTGAACAGCACGGTAGATTTTTTTGTTCCGCTCAATTCAATATTTTCTATTTGCAACAATGCTTCAGAAGTAGTTCCCTGATCAAGATCTTTGCGCTGTGTATTTGTTTCGTTAATGGCTTTTGCAAATTCCTCAGCGTGAATCTCGTCTTCACAAATTAAAAGCTCTACGGCTTTACTGCCGTGCTCAATACGGCCGGCTGCATTTATGCGAGGGGCTAAAACAAAAACAAGAGTGGTTATTGTTACAGCTTGCTTTAATTGATTTAAATTCAATAATGCTTTTATTCCCGGTCTTGGGTTCTTATTTATTTTTTCAAGACCAAAATGAGCCATCACACGGTTCTCGCCGTTTAACGGTACTATATCCGCTGCAATACTTACAGCAGCTAAGTCTAAATAATTATAACAAACCTCTAATGGAAAATTATATTTTTTCGAAAAAGCTTCAATTAATTTTATACCGATGCCACAGCCGCTTAATTCTTTAAAAGGATAATTGCAATCGTTCTGTTTAGGATCTAATACCGCAATGGCTGCGGGCACTTCATCGCCGGGCAAGTGATGATCACAAATAATAAAATCAATATTTTTTGAATTGGCGTAATCTATTTTTTCGTTGGCCTTAATGCCGCAATCCAATGCAATTATTAAAGAGAAATTATTTTCTTTGGCAAAATCAATGGCGGTAAAAGAAATCCCGTAACCTTCTTTATAACGGTCAGGAATGTAATAATCTATTTTAGCAATATGGTCTTTAAAGAAGCTGTAAACAACGCTTACGGCAGTTGTGCCGTCTACATCATAATCGCCATAAATTAAAACTTTTTCATTTTTTTCGATCGCAGTATTTATTCTTCCTACGGCAACATCCATACCCTTCATTAAAAAAGGATCATGTAATTGTGTAAGATCAGGTCGGAAAAAATCTTTGGCTTCTTTGTAATTGAAAATATTGCGTTGCACTAACAATTTAGCAATGATAGGATCAACATTTAATTGTTGTTGCAGTTCTTCAATAGCTTTTGTATTGCTATTGTTATATATTTTCCATTGCTTTTCCAAAACGGTTAAGCAATGTTATGGTAAACAGCCTCAATGTCATCATCCTCTTCCATCTTTTCTATCATGGCCATTACTTCTGCTTCTTGTTCAGGAGTTAATTCTTTAGTGGTGGTAGGACTATATATCTTACTTGTTTCAAGCACCGGAATTTTTCTTTCCTCTAAAGCAGATTGCATTTTTCCAAAATCGGTAAACTGTGTTTGAATAATGAAATGATTATTCTCTTCATCATGCGAAATATCTTCCAAACCAAAATCAATTAATTCCAGTTCAAGATCATCTTTATTTAAGTTGGCAACATCAATTTTAAAAAGTACAACGTGTTCAAACATAAAACTTACCGAACCATTTGTACCCATGGCGCCGTTTGCACGGTTAAAATATAAACGCACACTCGCAACAGTACGCGTTGGATTATTTGTAGTGCATGCTACAAGAACAGGCACGCCATGCGGCGCATAACCTTCATAAATTATTTCGTCGTAATTACCCGAATCTTTTTCGCTGGCGCGTTTAATAGCTGCATCAACATTTGCTTTAGGCATATTTACCGCCTTGGCATTTTGCATGATCATTCTTAAACGAGGATTGTTTTCTGGATGTGGGCCACCCGCTTTAACCGCCATTACAATTTCTCTTCCAATTTTGGTAAACGCTTTTGCCATTTTAGCATAACGTTTAAACATAGTTGCTTTTCTTGTCTGAAATATCCGTCCCATAAAATTTAATTAATGATTACAAAGATAATTTTTTTAATGAAATTTACTTAGCAATAAAGCTGATTTTTTGCAACAGAATATAGCAATTTGAAGGCTTTTTACCTTCTGTTACGAAGTTCGGTTCTTAAATCTTAAAAAAACAGAATATAAGATCAAAAGTACTGAAACACTGGCCGATAGATAGGCTATAAGATCGCCAAATTTCGAATAAAAAGTAGGGCTATTGTTTTTATAAATGTCTTTTTCAATAACGGCGGGCTCCCAATAATTGGTGGCATTAGAAATAGTTCCAAACTCATCAATAAAACAACTAATGCCTGTGTTGGCACTACGCGCAATTTGCAAACGATTTTCGATAGCTCTTAAGCGCGCGTAATTTAAATGTTGTACGTGGCCGGGTGTATTGCCCCACCAGCCATCATTTGTAATAATAAAAATAATGTTGGCATTTTTTCTTACATATTCAGTTACATAATCAGAATAAACGCTTTCGTAACAAACAACGGGTGCCACATTTGTAGCGGTTGCTTCGTCTGCAAGTACAGCTCGTTCCTCCTGCACACCTAAACTACCAAAGGTGCCACCCATTTGTATAGCAAGGCCTTCCAGCGGCTTTAAAAGTTCGGGAAAAGGCATTTGCTCAACGCCCGGAACCAGTTTTGATTTGTGATACATTTGTACACCGTGGGCGTCAATTTGCAGCGCTGTATTGTAGGAATCATAATAAACTCCTTCTTCCTGGTAGGGCCGGGCGGTAGCAGAAATTTTATCTTTCTTGGTAAAAAAGCGATAACTATCGGCACCCACAACAATTTTTAATTTAGGAAATTTATTTATCAAACTATCCTTAAACCAAAGCACGGCTTCATTTTCGCCAATAATATCTTCATTAAGTCCCTGCCCAACAATAAATGTCTCCGGTAAAACAATGTAATCCGTTTCGTTGGTTACTTTGCCTTTTATTTGGTCAAGGAACTTAAAAAACTGCATTTGAAAATCCATTACAAATTTATCGTTGTAAGGATCGATGTTTGGTTGCACTACTAACACTTTTAATTTATCTTTTGGTTCTGAAAGTGGTTTTCTTAAAAAAAAGATGAGGTAAGAAATTAAAACAGGAACAATTATTGACGCTGCAATTTTTAAAACCGGTTTTGAGATCAATTTTAACGAAACATTATTTTTAATGACTGTAAAAACTAAAATATTCACAAATAGGGCCCAGAAAGTGCCGCCAGTGGTGCCCGTAAACTCGAACCATTGTATCCAGCTGGTGTTAAATGCAAAAACGTTCCCTAATATTAACCAACTCCAGGATAGGTCCCAGATGGTGTGCACAAATTCGTAACCGATCCATAAGGGAATAAGGAACCAGATAGCATATGCTTTGTTAACCCTGTTCTTAAGATTTGAGAACGTAACAAAAATAATACTCATAAATAATGAGTTAAAAACAAAGGCAACAATAGCGCCACCCATAGACGCCTGACTAACCCACCAGGTTGTTAAAAGATTCCAAACTAAAAAAGTAAAATAAACGTAAGCGAATAATTTTAATTTTCGTTTTGGCAGATCTGTTCGTTTAGAAAGATCATCTTCCAGTTGTAATAATGGTACAAAAGCAAAGAAAATAAATACGGATAAATGCAACAACCAGCCCGCAGATAATAAAATAGCCGAAAACAGGCTTAAAAAAAGGTAATTGTATTTTCTTTGCACAAAAGCGAAGATACCAAATTATTGAGTTATAGAATTTAATAAATCTTCTTAAAATTGTTTAAATCCTCATTAATTCTTAATAAAAAGTGCTTGTATTTAGTTGATTTAGCCGTATATTCGCAAATTGCCTTTTTTATGAACGGAGATAAGATTGAAACAGCAGAACCCCGGAAATTGTATCCTTACCAGGAGCAGGCTGTAAACAATATTTTTAATCGACTTGTGGAGTTGCCGCCTAACGCCAACTTACTTTTTCAATTACCTACAGGCGGTGGAAAAACGATTATTTTTAGTGAGATAGCAAAGCGTTATATCCAGCAATTTGGGAGAAAGGTTTTGATCTTAACGCATCGTATTGAGTTAGGAAAACAAACGTCGGATGTTTTAGCAGAAGTTGGAATTAGCAATAAAGTAATTAATAGCGAAGTAAAACAACTACCGCACCAAAGCGAATACCAAAGTTTTACAGCTCTTGTTGAAACATTAAATAACCGTTTACAAGAGAACGATCAATTTTTAGAAGATATTGGTTTGGTTATAGTAGATGAGGCGCATAATAATTCATTTCGCAAGATCTTCCATTATTTTAACGATGTTAATATTTTAGGTGTAACAGCAACTCCATTAAGCAGTAATAAAAAATTACCGTTATATCAAACCTATTCTGCCTTAATTGTTGGAGAAAGTATTTCAAATTTAATTGAACAAGGTTTTTTATGTGAAGGCCAAACTTATTCTTACGATGTTAATTTAAGTTCTTTACGTGTGGGCAATAATGGTGAGTTTACCGTTGGCTCGCACGAAGTATTATATACCCAGGCCATTATGCAAAGTAAGCTTATTGAGGCTTATGAAGAAATGGGCAAGGGTACAAAAACATTAATTTTTAATGCAGGTATTTTAACCAGTCGCGCTGTTTACGAAACATTTAAAAAGAAAGGCTATCCTGTTCGTCATTTAGATAGTACGTTCAGCGATAAAGACCGTGCCGAAACATTAGAATGGTTTCGTAATACAAAAGATGGCGTTTTAACTTCAGTAAGTATATTAACTACTGGCTTTGATGAGCCCGAAGTAGAAACCATTATTTTAAATCGTGCTACAAAATCATTAACGCTTTATCACCAGATGATAGGCCGCGGAAGTCGCATCCTTCCAACTAAGAAAACATTTAAGATCATTGATCTTGGAAATAATTCGCGCCGTTTTAATTTGTGGCAGTATCCTATTGATTGGAAACACGTTTTTGCAGCACCACATTTATATCTGGAGCACCGTTACAAAGACGAGTGGAACTATGAATTAGAGAATGATTACGATATGCCTCCTGAAATTAAGGAGCGTTTCTTAAATTCAAGTGCCGAAGCTTTTATTGTAAAAGACCGTTATACCATGGCTTTACGTAAAGGTCATAAACCACAAACGGTTCTTGATCAAAGTTTAGAAGATCATTTTGCGCGTATTAAAGATAATGCTGCAGATTTTGATGAAGCATTAGAACTTTTTAATTTGTTGGGCGAAGAAATGAAATACCGCGTGCGCCAATACGGTAAGTGTATTAACTCTACCAATAATCACACCGACTGGCAATGCCAGACCTATGCCAGTAAATTACGCAGGCGTTTAATGACCTATTACGCCGAATAAGGATGAGCCATCGCCTCGTTTATAAGATCTTAGGATATTTGTCACTTGTTATTGGCGCGCTTGCAGCATTATCCATTTACAGGATACAGTTTTCTTTTTACGGAATTCTTTTGGGCGTTTTGGGCTTTATTGTTTCAGGCATAAACATCTTTTTAAATACAAAATATTATTACGACGAAGAAAAATATCCTAAAGGATATATAGGCATGGTGTTAAGTTCTGTGCCCGTTCTTTTTATGCTATTTGTTATTATGAAGCACCGCCATTAATATTTTTTTTAAAAATAGCCACGAATTTCACTAATCACACAAATTATTGTTAGCGCAAACACTAATGGCATGGCTTTTCGTTTGTGAAGTTTATTTATTCTAACGATACTTCGTTAGAATAATATTCCACTAATCACTAGGCGAGTAGTATGCAAAATTGTTTAGAACTAATTCGCGAAATTAGTGGCTATTTAATGTCTACGTGCCCAAGTAGTAAAGGTTTTGCTAATACGTATTTCTGCGTATTTCAGGGTTTTTGCATCTGCTGTATGTTTGTAAAAACAAAAAAACAGCATCATGAAAACAGTAAAGATCATCCTTTTAGCACTTTTAGTAAATCAGTCTTTTTCACAAGAACAGGTACAATACAAGATCATTGCCGACGAGCCAAGGAAAGTAAATAATTTTTCGTTGAATATTGATGCAGTGCAATTTGATTTTTCGTTAGGAAACATTGAGGGTAGTAATTTTTGCTATGGCGTTTGGGGACATGCAATGTTTAAGCAACGATTTGGCGTAGATTACACATTTAGAAACGCCTGGTTAACTTTTGGCAGATTAAGCGACAAAACCCTTAAAAATCGCACTAATATTCAGTTAGGAGGTTTTTTTATTTTCAATCAAAATACAAAATATAGAAGTAATACAGTAGTACTAAAACAAACTAATAGTGTTATAAACGGAAAAAATGTTACAACAACAACCTCTATAAAAGTTCCTTCAAATAAATGGAAATACAAAGCATTAAGAGCTGGTCTTTATTTAAACCGCAGTATTGTAAGTATTGATAATCCATTGGGCAAAGATCTTCAGAGCAATTACTATTTATTTGGCGCTTATGGTGGTATTTGTTTTGGTAGCACACGCCGTTTATTTATACAAACCGATAAGTACGGTGAGAAAGGTGTTGTATCGCATCTAAGAGTTTGTTTTGACGCTTTAATTACACCTTTAAACAATGCTCCAACCGGTGTAAAAAACACAGTACCCGTTGGCGGAAGACTATTAGTTCAAACGTTGCCAACATTACAAAGAAAAGACCGTAAAAAGAAGTATAAATCTGTTTTTGTTGCCGAAATAGAAGTTGGTTACCGAATGGTGGATGGTCTTTACTTTGGTGGATCGATAGCTATACCAATTAGCCGTAGTATTAAGTTTTTAAGAGGTGCAGAAGAAGATAAAACTATTATACGTACAACTGAATAATTTTTTGTGTTATGAAAAAAATAATTATACTTTGTGTATTCGCGGTTTCTAAACTGTTCTCACAAGCAGGTTACGAGTTAATATATCTTGGCTCTGAAGTAAACAGCACTTTTTTTGAATTAGCTCCTTACATTACACCTGATGGAAAAAAATTGTTTTTTGTGCGCGAGAATGATCCGGGAAATACACTTTCGCCGCAAACACCCAATCAGGATATTTGGTACTCTAAAAATTTAGGAAGTGGCATTTGGAGTAAAGCACAACATTTAGGTTTTCCCTTTAATACGTCGCGTTACAACAGTATTATCGGACAATCTTCAGATGGAAATACCAGGTACTTAAAAGGGTATTTAAAAAAAGGTGAATATATAAAAAGTGGTTTTAGTGTTAGTTTCCTGGAAAAAGATGGGTGGACAGAGCCGATAGGTTTTGAAGTGCCAAAATACGCAAAAATGCAAAATGGTAAAACTGTTTCTAACTGTATATCTGCCTCAAACAATATTTTACTAATGGCATTTAGCGAGTCAGAAAAAATCGATGCTCACAATATTTACGTTTCTATATTAAAAGATAACGAGTGGAGCAAACCTTTAATGTTAGGTCCAAAAATAAATACAGAATATGATGATGGTACTCCGTTTTTAGCATCCGACAATACTACATTGTATTTTAGCAGTGCCAGGCCCGGAGGTTACGGTAGCAACGATATTTACATGAGCAAACGTTTGGATGATACCTGGCAAAATTGGACAGAACCTGTAAATTTGGGGCCACAAATAAACAGTAGTGCCTGGGATGCTTATTTTACAATTCCAGCATCGGGAGATTATTTTTATATGGTGCGCAATGGCGATCTTGTGAAAATAAAAGCAAAAGAGGAACAAAAGCCAAATCCGGTTGTGCTTATTACCGGAAAGGTTTTGAATTCAAAAACCAATGAACCTATTGGAACTACTATAAATTATTTTGACCTCGCTACCGGAACAGAATTAGGCATTGCAAGTTCAAATCCTAAAACAGGCGAATTCACAATTATTTTACCTTATGGAAAAAATTATTCTTTTAAAGCAACTGCGCAGGGATATTATTCGGTCACTGAAAACCTTGATCTCTCGGCAGTTTCAAGTTATAAGGAAATTTCGAAGAACCTTTTATTGTCGCCAATAGAAACAGGACAGGTTATTCGTATCAACAACATTTTTTTTGAAACAGGTAAGTCTGTTTTAAAACAAGAATCATTTTTTGAATTAGATAATCTCGCAAAATTATTGACGGATAATCCTTCTATGGAGATATTTATTGCCGGCCATACCGATAATGTTGGTAACGATGAGTATAACAACAAATTAAGCAAAGAAAGGGCAGCGGCTGTTGTAACTTATTTAACAGGCAAAAATATTATTGCTACTCGGTTAACCAGCGATGGCTTTGGAAAGACAAAACCAGTTGCAGATAACAGTAACGAAGATGGAAAAGCCCTAAACAGGCGTGTAGAATTTACGATAAATAAAAAGTAGCAGCTTTTAGATTAATTTATTAATTTCAAACAGTATTATGATAAAGATAGCAGTAGTAGATGACATAAAAACGGTACGATCCACCATCGTTAGCAAAATTCAATTGTCTAAGGATATGAAGGTGGTAAAAGAATTCAGTACCGGTAGAGAAGTGCTTCATGCTATGATGCAGGGACTGGAAGTGGATGTTATTATAATGGATATTGAAATGCCCGATATGGACGGTATAGAAGCAACTGAAAAGATCCTGGCAAAATACGCCGATACAAAAATACTAATGTGTACGGTTTTTGATGATGAGACAAATTTATTTAAAGCAATTTGCGCCGGCGCTAAAGGATATCTATTAAAAGATGAAAAACCGGAAAAGATACATCGCGCTATTTTTGAGACCATGGAAGGAGGGAGCGCTATGAGTGCCAGCATTGCACTAAAATCTTTAAACCTTATAAAAAACGCAACACTAAAAGTAAAACAAGCAGTTAATCCCGACAGCAACCTTACAAAGCGGGAAATAGAAATGCTTGAACTGATAGCAAAGGGCATGAGCTACGAACAGGTTGCAGATAGCACCGGGATAAGCTACGGCACTGTTAGAAAACACCTCGAAAATATCTATAAAAAGTTAAATGTTCATAGTAAATTAGAAGCCGTAAACAAAGCACAAAAGGACGGTT
Organism: Bacteroidia bacterium; assembly: GCA_016787785.1. Classification (GTDB taxonomy): domain Bacteria; phylum Bacteroidota; class Bacteroidia; order B-17B0; family Aurantibacillaceae; genus Aurantibacillus. The sequence goes on from JAEUTO010000005.1 coordinate 557,160, forward strand.
TGCTCTGACTGACCCTAAAATATTTATTTTTTGGAAAAACAAGCCTCACATTCACTTAGCTTTTTAATAGGAATAATATTATTCTTTAGCTTTTCATGTTTTTCACAGAACGTAGATTCTATTATTAAAAAATTACCATCTCTTTCAGGTAAAGAAAAAGTGCAGGCGCTGGATGATCTTTGCTATTATACTTCTTCTTCCAATGTTGATGTATCTATTAATTATGGTAATCAGGCACTTGCTCTTGCGAGAGAAATTGGTGGTGATTCTTTATTGATAGCAATGTGCATGAATGAATTATCTTTAAGCTATTATTTTAAAGGAAATTTTGATAGTTGCATCATTCTTTCTGAACAGGCCTACAAAATACGTCTTGCAAAACAAAAGTGGCGCGATGCAGGTGCAAGTATGAGTAAAACTGCACTAGGCTATTACGAAAAAGGGAATTACGATGTTAGTCTCGAAAAAAACCTGAAAGCCTTGGAGTTATTAAAAAAAGCAGGGGCAGACCGTGAAGCGCTACAATTACAAAATAATATCGGAAGTATTTATGAACGCAACAATCAATTTGAAGAAGCCAAGAAAATGTATTTGGCCTCCGCTGAAGGCGCCTTTAAATTAAAAGATTATGAAGGATACGTTACTGCCAAAACCAATTATGCTATTGCCATTCAGCAGCAAGGAGATGTAAAAGGAGCTGTTGCAATTTTTACCGAAATGATCCCCATTTGCCAAAAGTATTGTCGTGAAGAATATATTTCGCAGATCTATCAGTCCCTTGGTGTTTCTCAAAGAAGGCTTGGAAACACCGAAAAAGGATTAGAGTATTATTTAAAAGCCAAAGAAGTATATGACCGCATTGGTTCTATTGCGGGCATGTCTATTATTAACACAAATATTGGTTTGTGTTATGTTGATCTTAAAAAATTCAAAGAGGCGGAAGAATTTCTAAAGTTGGGTTTAAAACAATCAAAAGAAATTGGTAGTCTGCTTTGGCAAAAAAAAGCTTACGCTGCCCTGTATAAATTAGAGTATAATAAACAAAATTATAAGGAGGCTATTAATTACTTCGAAATGTACCAGATAGTAAATGATAGTATATATAATATTGAAACGCAGGATAAATTAGGAAAGCTGCAGACAGAATATCAAGTTCAGCAAAAAGAGAATACTATACTTGTTCAAAAGAATACCATTGCAGAAAATGAACTAAATATCAATAAACAAAATACATTTTTAATTATTCTTATTTCTGCATTCGCTGTATTATTATTACTCGTTCTCTTTATTATTCAGCGTAATAATATTAAGCGTAAACGATCAGAAATAGCATTCCAGAAAAATATTCAGAAAGAAAGATCACGCATATCTAAAGACCTGCACGATAATATGGGAGCGGAGTTAACCATTATAAGTTCTTCTATTGATATTAAAGCGCACGGCATTGAAAAAGAAAAAGATAAGCAGGATCTTGAAAACATATCAGATCAGGTAAGGAAAGCTTCTGCCTTAATGCGCGACACAATTTGGACCGTGAGCGAGGAAAAGATCTCGATGGTGCAGTTTGGCATTAAAATAAAAGAGTTTGCCGACAGGACCTTTAAACATAAGAATATTGCAGTACATTTTAAGAATACAAATAGTGATTTGAATTTGCGCCCTGAAAGCACTTTAAATTTGTTTAGGATAGTGCAAGAGGTGATCAATAACGCCTCTAAACATTCTAAAGCGAAGAATTTTTATATTGAGAATTTTTCAAATAATGATCATGAAATTACACTACAAGATGATGGCTCCGGTTTCGATGTGAATGTTGTTGAAAGAGGTTATGGTTTAAATAATATCACTCAGCGCGCATTAGACATAAACGGTAAATTGGATTTTGAGATAAAAAAGGGAGAGTATACTAAAATAAAAATTGTTATCAGCGATGATTCTATCTGGCGATCTTAAATCCAGTTAATATCCTTCTTTAGTAAACTTAAAGTTCTTTCTTCGTCTGAATTTTTTGTAACTTTAAAATCGTATTCCCAGCCGGCAGTTTTTGGCAGACTCATTAAAATAGATTCTACACGACCATTTGTTTCCAAACCAAATTTTGTGCCTTTATCGTAAACCAGGTTGAATTCTACGTAGCGCCCACGGCGCAATAATTGCCAGTCTTTGTTTTTTTCGGTAAAGGTTTTATTTCTATTTCTGTTAATTAATTCAACATAAGTTGGTGCAAAGGCTTTACCAACATCTTGCCAAAAAGCAAAGTTCTTTTCAAAACTCATGTCACCGTCGGTATTTAGCCTGTCAAAAAATATACCGCCAACACCACGGGTTTCTTTTCTGTGGGTTATAAAAAAATAATCATCGGCCCATTTCTTAAATTTTGAATAATAATTTGGGTTATGTCTATCGCAGATAGTTTTTAATTGTGTGTGAAAAAATTTAGCATCCTCTTCAAAAATGTAATGTGGTGACAGATCAATCCCTCCTCCTAACCATTTTACGCCATTATCCATTTCAAAATAACGAATGTTCATGTGAATAATTGGTACCATTGGGTTTTTAGGATGGATAACAATAGAAACCCCTGTTGCAAAAAATTGTGGTTTTACTTGCGGTTTTTGCAATGCTGAAACATTGCTATGTTCCTGTTCTTTAAATAAAAAATCAGGAGCGTCGCCGCCAACGGCACTAAAAAGCACGCCGCCTTTTTCAATAACAGCCCCTTCTTTAATTATGCGGGTTCTGCCACCACCGCCTTCTTCGCGAGTCCAGTTCTCTTCTTCAAATCTCGAAAGACCATCGGCTTGTTCTAACGACTTACAAATGGAATCCTGTAAATTCTTTAACCATTCTGTAATGGTTTCTTTATTTATTTCCATCCTGTTTTTTGCAACTGGTAGTTGTTGTATTTAAAAATGTAAACGCCACGGTTATCAAAACCGGTAGAGTTATCGGGCCTGTAGAATTTAAAGCGCATGTAATTTGTTTCGGCAGAAAGATTGTTGAGGTTAAAAACAAAATTTGGTCCCCATTCTTTTAAATTCTTTAAATAGTAATTGGCAATGTCGTTACCTATAAAATAAAACTCCGTTGGGTACGAATCCTGTAGTATTTTATAAGTATCAATTAAAGCAGAGAAAGCTTTTGTATTGCTTACATTATATTGATGCGGAAACGTAAAATGCAAAAGATTTAAATATTCCTGATCAATATTATCTATCATGGTTGTATTTTGCCAACCGCACAGAACAACATCTTTCTTTTCAGAAAAAATAGCCAACTGAGTAGTAAAATCAGCAATAAAAACCTGATTGGTGCTTAAGCTAATAATAACGTTCTTCGACGTTGATGAGTAAGCGTTCTTAATATCTGCAAGGCCTTTTACAATAGTAACAGTATCTTTAGCTGGTTTGCCAAGTAATTTTTGTTTTTCGTTATAATATTTTTTAAAAGCATTTACATAAGCAATTTCTTTCGCGTCTTTTTGAAAAGAGGATACTAAAAATATTTTAGCGTTATTGTTAACTAAAGAATCTATACAATAATCTGCAAGACTTTCTAACAAAGTAAACTGCGACGGGTTTGTTTTTGAGGCATACACGTTATTAAACAACATTTTATTTTGTTGGGTTATTGGCGTAATAATTGGTATGCTTAATTCTTTTGCTTTTTGAGCAATAGACTTAAAGCCGTTTGCATAAAGGGGACCAAAAATAAAATCGATTTGTTTGGTTTTAAGATCGCTTAATAATTGAGTATGTTTTAACGAATCTTTATCGTCTTCATCATATAACTCTAAATTAATTTCAAACCCTTTGGTGGATAAAGAATCGATGGCACTTTTAAAACCTAAATAGAAATCAATTGCATACGAAGATACTAAAGGGAAATTTGCTTTATTCTTCGCAAGGCTATTTACGTCTAACGCTAAAGTCTGGTCAAGTTTAAACGGAAGTACTAAAGCAATATTGTAACTGGGTTTTATTGACTTTGTTACAACTTTAGATCTTGATGTGTCGATAGTAATTGGTGCAGTGTTTGACGAGGTAGTGTTGATGATCTCTTTACCTTGTTTGCGTTTATTTTTTTCGCTGATAGCTATTAACTGCCCATCCTTTAATCCTTGTTGTGCTAAACCCGGATTATATGCGTTTAGTTGCGCCTCTGTAAGATTAAATTTTTTGGTAATTGAATAAATAGTTTCACCTTTTGAAATTTTATAAGTAAAATATTTAGAAGTATCAACCTGGCCGGCAACTGTTGTATTTGTATTTACTGTTGCGGTGGCTACCGGTTTAACCGAAGCGTAACCGTTTGGAATTTTTATTTCCTGGTTGGCTTTTACACCATTTTTTAATTCAGGGTTGTTAGCGTAAAGTTCGTCTAACGTAACATTGTATAATTTTGTAATAGAGTATAAACTTTGCCCTTTTTCTATTTTGTGGATATAATATTGTTTGCCTTCAATATTTTGAATAACCGTAGATTTTGTTTGTCCAAAAAAGATAAAAGACACAAGACACAAGACGCAAGACAAGTAATATTTGTTGAAATTTTTTTTAATCATTAATCCTAAATCTTATATCTTAAACCACAAATATTATTCCCACTCAATGGTTGCCGGCGGCTTAGAGCTTATATCGTATACAACCCTGTTAACGCCTTTAACTTTATTAATAATTTCGTTACTCATTTTTGCTAAGAACTCGTAAGGCAAATGACACCAATCGGCAGTCATGCCATCTGTTGAAGAAACGGCTCGCAGAGCAACAGCGTTCTCGTAAGTTCTTTCATCGCCCATTACACCAACACTTTGCACATTTAATAAAATAGCGCCGGCTTGCCAAACGGTGTTGTATAAATTATGCGCCCTTAACCCATCAATAAAAATAGCATCTACTTCCTGAACAATTCTAACTTTTTCTGCAGTAATATCTCCTAATATACGAATAGCTAAGCCTGGTCCGGGAAAAGGATGACGGCCCAATAAGGTTTCGTCGAGATTTAAAGCTCTTCCAACCCGGCGTACTTCATCTTTAAATAAAGCCCGAAGCGGCTCAACAATTTTTAATTTCATGTAAGCAGGTAAACCACCTACATTATGATGTGATTTAATAGTGGCACTTGGTCCGTTAACACTTAAACTTTCGATCACGTCAGGGTAAATAGTTCCTTGTGCCAACCATTTCACATCGGTTATCTGGTGCGACTCCTCATCAAAAACATCAATAAAAACTTTACCAATAGCTTTACGTTTTAATTCCGGATCACTTATTCCTGCAAGTGCTGAATAAAATTTATCTTTTGCATTTACGCCTTTTACGTTAAGGCCCATGTGTTTGTATGATTCAAGTACGGCTTCAAATTCGTTCTTGCGAAGAAGTCCGTTATCTACAAAAATGCAATATAGGTTTTTGCCTATGGCTTTGTTCAGTAAAACCGCCGCAACACTGGAGTCAACACCACCCGAGAGACCTAATACAACCTTATCATTACCAATTGTTTTTTGAAGATCGGCAATTGTTCTGTCAATAAATGAGTCGGAGGTCCACAAGCCTTTACAGCCGCAAATACCATAAACAAAATTCTTTAAGATCTTAGTTCCTTCATCGGTGTGATATACTTCGGGGTGGAACTGGATAGCATGTGTTTCCTCGCCATCAATAGAATAAGCGGCAATTTTTACATCGTGCGTACTGGCAGTGATCTTATAATTTTCTGGTATTTTTAAAATGGTGTCGGCATGACTCATCCATACAACAGAATCGTCCTTTATATCATGGAATAATTTGGCATTTTTATCTTTAAGTTCCAGGTGGGCGCGGCCATACTCGCGTGAGCTGGATTTACCAACCTCCCCACCATAAAAATGGGCTAAATATTGAGCGCCATAGCATACGCCAAGCAAAGGTAGTTTGCCTTTTATATTAGAAAGATCTGGTTTAAGAGGTTCTTCCTGACGCACACTGTGCGGGCTTCCGGAGAGAATAACGCCTTTAATATCCTTAGTTATTTCAGGAACTTTATTGTAGGGATGAATTTCACAATAAACATTTAATTCGCGTAACCGACGAGCAATAAGTTGGGTAAATTGTGAACCAAAATCTAAAATGAGAATTTGCTCTTGCATAGAAGACAAAAATACAATTAAATTTTATCTAAGGAAGGCATATAAACAGGGGCTAAACATTATTTAAGAAAAAACGCCGTATTTTTTGTAGAAGTTAAAATTTATGTATATTTGCACTCTCAATTTTTTTGAGATACGCACACAGCGGGGTGTAGCGTAGCCCGGTATCGCGCCTGCTTTGGGAGCAGGAGGTCGTCAGTTCGAATCTGGCCACCCCGACAACATCGGAATCCAAACAAATCCGAAGAAGAATAAAAGCCCGTAAAATCAATGGTTTTACGGGTTTTTTATTTTATTCCACATCAAAATAACCCTCTTTATTTCATCTCCAACGAGACCTATTCGGTGACCTTTCTAAAATAATACCTTCGAGGTCCCAAAATCAATGTAACCCTTGTAAATAAAGGATTTCATTCATTTTAATCTTGTTTAATTCAGTTTGAAAAAGCCAAAAGGTCCCGGCTAATTGGGACCTCCAACACTTTCAAAAACTTAAAACAAAATCGATCATGAAAACAAACAATTCCTTCGGCGTGCTTTTCTATTTGAAAATGCAAAAACAAAAGGATGGTGCCGCTCCAGTATCCGTGCGAATCTCCGTTGATAGCGTACGCGCAGAGATTTCCCTAAAGCAAAGGGTGCAAATAGACAAGTGGAATAAGGACAAAGAGGCGGTTCTAATGAACGATCAGTTCTCCAAAGACCTAAACCTTCATATCAACCAGGTAAGAGCGCGCATTTTCGAGATTTACCGCGGAATGCAACTCGATAAATGCCTCATAACGGCCGAAGCCATTAAGAATTCATTCCTTGGTAGAGATGAAAAAGAGCATACACTCTTGGGTATTATCCAGTATCATAACGATACAATGAAAGATACTCTAGCTTGGGGCACAGCAAAAAACTACTACACTACCCAAAAGTACGTTATAGAATTCCTTAAAGTGAAGCTTAAAACCTCAGATATGTATCTGCGCGAATTAAACTACAAATTTCTCATCGATTTTGATGTTTTCTTAAGGAACCATGTCCCCGGAGAAAATCAAAAGCCTTGCACCAATAATACCGTCATGAAACACATTGAAAGGTTCCGGAAGATAATTACTATGGCAATTAAAAATGAGTGGCTTAAAACCGATCCTTTTATGAAATTCAAGCCAACTTTCATTAAAAAAGATCGTGGATTTTTGACAGAAGAAGAATTAGAAGCGATCGAAACCAAACAAATTGAAAATGCAAGTCTGCGAGCCGTTAGAGATATGTTTGTGTTTTCGTGTTACACCGGCTTAGCATTTATCGATGCCTATAATTTGAAACCGGAAAACCTTAGCAAAGGAATTGATGGCCGGTTGTGGATTACAATTTACCGCCAAAAAACGGATGGCAAATCACAAATTCCTCTTTTGCCAAAAGCGGTTGAGATTTTAGAAGCCTATAAAGATCATCCTAAAGTAAAGCAACATGGCACATTGTTACCAATGCTAACTAATCAACGTTTCAATTCGTACTTAAAAGAAATTGCAGATATTACCTGTGTAACAAAAAACCTCACTCACCATTTAGCGCGTCACACATTTGCAACTACCGTTTGTCTTCAAAATGGTATTTCCTTAGAGGTAACGGCTGGAATGATGGGGCATGCTTCAACAAGAACCACTCAAATTTATGCCCGTATTTTACCAAAGCGCATTAGTTCCGAAATGGAAGTCTTGATCGAAAAATTTAATACAAGAAAAACAAATAGTTTAGGTTTTGTACGAGAAGCTCAATAGTATATCCAAGTAGTTATTTTTATTGTAGGTCCTAATTTAAAGAAAGTAGATGATGGCAACATTTAACAATCATCTTTTAAAATGCAACCCAAAATATTTAATTCTTTTTTTTCATTTAAATTTTCGCAAAACCTGCCTATAAGCTTCAGAATTCTAACTTTTATAGAACTTAGAATTCAAGAGGTGTTTTTACTACACATTAAATTTGTAATATTGCAATATTCTTTATTTATGTTTGCATGTGCAAACTTTTATCAAGAAGCAAATTCTCAGATACTAGCATGGATCAATCATTACGGCAAACAATTAAGAATACAATTTCAATTTCAGAAACCGATCTTGATTTTATGTTTTCTTTATTCAGATTTTCGAAACTCAAAAAGAAGGATTATTTTTTGGAAATGGGACGTAAATGCAATGAGGTTGCATTTATAAAATCCGGAATGCTAAGGATATTTTACCATAATGATAGAGGAGAAGAAACTACTTGTTATTTTTCTTTACCAAATGAATTTGTCACTTCCTTTTCAAGTTTTACTACACAAACTCCATCAATGGAAAACATCCAGGCAATTTTACCCACGGAACTATTTATTATCGCAAAGCAAGATTTGGAAATGCTTTACCATAAAATTCCAGCGACACAAGAATTTGGCAGAAAAGCCGCAGAAAATCTTACTCTTATTATGGAGAAAAGAATTTCATTGTTCTTGAATAATTCTGCTGATGAACGTTATCAAATCTTAGTAAAGAATAGTCCTGCTCTTGTACGAACTGTACCATTACAATACCTCGCTTCCTACCTTGGTATTTCACCTCAACACTTGAGTAGATTAAGAAAACACACATAGATCTTAGTTTTCTTAGCAAATGTTCAGTAAAGTTGGAATTTGCTTGCCGAAGTTTGTGCCTTAATCAAATTAAAACAAGGCACAATGAGAAATTTAAAAAAAACATTCATAGTAATCACAACTTCTTTATTATTTATTCAACCATCTTTCGGACAAGATACAAATCAAAAAAAAGACTTTCTTTATTCTAATCGTTTTAGTGTATTAGCTGGGCTTATCCAACCAATGATTCTTAAGGGTGGGAATATAGAGATGACTTATTTCTCAAAAAAAATTAGCTTTGATTACTCTCACGGTTTTTTATTGAACATGTCAGGATCAACAATGGTTGGTGATGCAAAAGCACAAAAATTAGCCTATCATTTACCTTATTCTACAGGTTTTGGTATTGGCTATCGATTGACTTCCTTTTTTGATATCCGAATAGAACCTAAGATTCATAGTTGGGAAGTATACTATGATGGAGAAACACAAAACAAAGTTAATTTAATAAAATCGTATAAAACTTATTCACTCGGACTTGGAGCTTATTACCGCTATATGCCTTTTCGTAAAAAAGACGGTTGGTTACAAGGTATAACAACCAGCACTAGCTTGCGTTGGTGGCCAAACATAATCACTAGTTTAAAAGATGATAAATTTACTTACCATAATAAAATCACAAACAAAGATGAAACTTTGAGGGCGTCAAATATTGGCATTGCCGGCTCACAGTTCTTATTTAATATAAGCATTGGTTATACTTTTGGTGGGAAATAAAACTGCCTTATTTTTCATTATTTAGAGGATTAGCGTTAATAAATTAGGCACCGGAAGATTTATTTTAAAATACTTGTAACCTTTCCTTTTGTTATATACTCTAATGTTGTATAAGTCAAAATTAATTTAACAATCTAAAAAAATTAAAATGGAAAGTATCAATTTAAATCAGTCAATTAAACCAACATTTCATCTGCTTAAACTAACATTTGGCATCGTACCAATTGTTGCAGGATTAGATAAATTCACTAATATCCTTACAAACTGGGAACAATATGTTCATCCAGGAATTGGTAGTATGCTGCCATTTTCTGCTTCTGTTTTTATGATGATTGTTGGTGTTATTGAAATTTTAGCCGGAATAATTGTTTTAAAGAAAACAGAAATTGGCGGTTATATTGTTGCGGCATGGTTAACATTAATTGCACTTACTCTATTGGGTAGTTTTAAATTTATGGATGTGGCAGTTCGAGATCTTGTAATGGCAATTGCTGCTTTCTCAATGGCCCGCATAGCTAAATTGGTTAAATAATCAAATTTTTGTAACCAATTTCTTTATCAACCACTCTAATACTTAATAAACCCTATACAAAATGAAAAAACTAATAATAATTGCTTCAGTATTGATATCAATAACTGTAGCTTGTAAGTCAAAAAAAGCTGCAACTTCAACTGCTTCCACCGATTCTAGTATGGACGCACAATTAACCGCTATAAATGTTCGGTTTCCAAATACTACAATGGAAGAGTTGAAAAAAGGGCATTCCATATACACTGGAGCTTGTACAAAATGTCACGGCACCAAAGATGTAACGGTTTATACAGAGTCCAGATTATTAGAAATAGTGGATGTTATGGCTTTAAAAGCAAAATTAACCGCAGAAGAAAAACAATCCTTAATAAAATTTGCTGTTGGAGTGAGAGCCACATCAAAATAATTCTCAATTTTATAGTATAATGAATGTAAATGAATTTGAGCATTATTCAGATGCCGAAATAATTGAAAAAATATTAAAGGGTGAAAGTAAACTCTATGAATTATTAATTCGTAGGAACAATCCTTTTTTATATAAAATAGGTAGATCCTACAATTACACGCATCACGATATAGAAGATTTAATGCAGGAAACTTATATCAATGCATTTTATAGTTTGTCAAAATTTGAAGGTAAATCCTCTTTTAAAACATGGATTACAAGAATAATGCTAAATAACTGTTATCATAAAAATAAAAAGAGCAGTTATAAAAATGAAAATACTGTTAATGAAATAACACTCGAAAAAAACAATCCAATGTTTCAAAATCACGCTGGTACCGAAAAAACCGTTTTAAATAAAGAGCTAGGCCATGTATTGGAAAACGCACTTAATAAAATTCCAGAAGTTTACCGAGTAGTATTCACATTACGAGAATTAAACGGACTTAATGTTTCGGAAACATCTGAAGTAACTAACATTACAGAAACCAATGTGAAAGCGAGATTAAGTAGAGCAAAAACCATGTTACGATCTGAAATCGAAAAAATGTATTCGCCCGAAGATATCTACGAATTCAACTTGGTTTACTGTGATAGAATAGTAGAGCGGGTAATGCTCCAAATAAATACTACTAAATAAAGCGAATGATAGAAGATCCATTAACAGAAAAATTATTGTCTGAATTAAACGAGGAACATTTCAGCGCCTCGTTAGATACTCCTATGCGCGAAGATGCCTTAATATTAAATGATACTCAAAAAATTGAGATTATTGCCGAACATTTTCAACAAATAATGCATACACTGGGTTTAGATTTAACGGATGATAGCTTAAAAGACACTCCACTTAGAGTGGCAAAGATGTATGTTAAAGAAGTTTTTAGCGGTTTAAATCCTGCTAATAAGCCACAAGCGGCATTATTTGATAATAAGTATCAATACAACGAAATGTTAGTTGAAAAAAACATTACACTATATTCGTATTGCGAACACCACTTTGTTCCTATAATTGGTAAAGTACATGTAGCCTATATCTCATCTAATAATAAAGTAATTGGGCTATCAAAAATTAACCGCTTGGTTGAATACTTTGCAAAACGACCTCAAGTACAAGAGCGCTTAACTAATCAGATCGCTACCAAATTAAAAAGCGTCTTAAATAGTGAACACATAGCGATTGTAATTGATGCAGTTCACCTTTGCGTTAGTTCAAGAGGGATAAAAGATACTAATAGTAGTACAATCACCTCTCATTATTCCGGGAAATTTCAAGACGAGAAACTGAAAATGGAATTTTTAGCTTTGATTAAATAATTTAATTATTGCGCCTAACATCAAGTAGTTCAAGCATATCCTCTATTCGTAATTAAAAAAACAAAAATAATGTTTCTGTTTTTTTGTCTAGTAAGGAATCCTTACTATATTTGTACCGTAATTGCAATTACAATAAATCAAACTATTATTAATATTTAAAAAACAAAAAAATGAGCAAACCAGTTTTCTATCACGCGGGTTGTTCTGTTTGCGTAAGCGCAGAGCACGACATCATTAATTTACTTGGTGCTAACAATGTAGATGTTGTACACTTTGGTACAGACAAGTCAAGAATTGCAGAAGCAGAAAAAGCAGGAGTAAAATCTGTTCCGGCATTAGTAACTCCTAACGGTAATGTATTACACATTAACTTTGGAGCATCAATGGCTGATGTAAAAGGATAATCTATAATGCCCTGCTATTAATAGCAGGGCATTTAGAATTTAAATGGATTTTAAACAAAATTAAAAATGGAAATATCATTATACGATACGGTTTTTAGAAAAGAAGACGGAAAACTTATAAAATTTGACATAATTGTCCCTTCAGAACTCAGAGATTTAAAACAAATTTATCAATTTGGCAACGAGTTCTTAAAAGAAGAAGGGATTATGGCTAAAAAATTGATTAGCTCGGAGGAATGTGATTTTTGCCATATGGAAATTGCAAATGAAAAGATTGCAGAGGAAATAAAAGAGAAGGGATATTCAATTTTCAAACATTGGGGTTTTTAAAAAACAAATGGAGTAATTTAATAAAGTAAATAATTTTAAATTTAATACAATGAATGTAGGTGTTTGGGATACTTATGTAACAAAAAAAGATGGCACTATTATGCATTTCGATATAATTGTACCTTCCGAAGTAAAAGACAGCGAAGTAATATATGCGTACGGCAAAGAGTATTTAGCATCAAAAGGGCTAATTGAGCAATCATTAACAGCAAAAGAGTGTACTTTTTGTCACGTAGAGTCAATAAAACCTAAGTGGGAAGATGCCGTAATTAAAAATGGTTATTATATTTACGAAATGGAAAATTGCAACTAAATGAAGAGATCTGTTTTCGATAATAAATTTCAAGAAGAAAGTGTTGAAAGTAAAATAGTAGTGGCATTAGAAAGAATTTCTGAGGCTTTTAGAGTTTTACTATGGGAAGAAAGTAAAGAACATGCTTTAAGCCCGATACAAACACAAATATTAATTTTTTGCCTATTTCATGATTCAGATAAGAGTACAGTTAGCCATTTGGCCAATGAATTTAATATGACAAAGTCTACAATTAGTGATTCTGTAAAATCCTTGCTGAGTAAAAAACTAATCATTAAAGAAACTGAATCTGATGACAATAGAAGTTATTCAATCAAACTTACTGATTCAGGGAAAATGTTAGCAAAAAAAGTGTCAATTTTCGCAAACAAAATACTTGAACCTTTAGCTAATTCTACCGCTGAACAAAACGAACTTTTACTTTCTGGTTTACTTGACTTAATTTCAAATCTTCAAAATTCAGGTGTTATTTCCATAAACCGAATGTGTTTATCTTGTCGTTTTCACGAGGTAATCAAAAAACAAAATTTTTGCCATTTATTGAATTCCCCTCTTAAAAAATCGGAGCTTAGGATTGATTGTAGAGATCATGAACTAATAAGTACCTGAGTCGTTATAGTCAGAAACAATTTGTTGAAATAAATAGATTAGACTACTCTTTATTTTCTCCCTTATCAAATTTTATTAAAAAGTTTGAGAAACTCATTTTTTTTAAGAGATGATATCTCAACAACAATATCATTTAGCAATAGCGCCTGATTTTTATCCTTTAGATACTTTGTAATGTACTTCAAGTTTATTATCCACGATTTATGGCATCTGAAAAAATTATCTGATAAAGTGCCTTCAATTTCTCCGATATTTTTTGAGGAAGTAAAAGTCTCACCTTTATTGGTAAAAATATTGGTGTACTTGCCATCTGCATTAAAATAAACAACGTCATCCTCTTCAATAAACGAATAACCTTTATCCGAAATAAAAGCGATTTTTTTACTGAAGGTACTGTGCTTAATAGAATTCGACAAAAGGTGATCGCGTTGGCTATTAAGTATATCATTCTTTTCTTTTACAATTCTCCCAATACAATTAGCTAATTCAACAGGATCTATTGGTTTTAAAAGATAATCAAAGCACTCAGTTTTAAATGCTTTTATAGCATACTTCTCATGAGAAGTTGTAAAAATCACAATAAAGTTCAGATTAGGGAAAAAGGGGAATAAATCAAACCCTGTCTCATTATTCATTTCAACGTCTAAAAAAACTATATCAGGATTCAGTTCATTAATTAATAATACAGCATCTTTAATTGACTGCGCCTTACCGATAACCTTTACCTGAGGGCAAAAATGCTTAAGCAAACCATCAAGAGTTTTAATAGCTTGTTCATTGTCATCAATTATTATACTTGTCATTTTATGTTTTTTAGCCAATCAATAGCGTCTGCTTCGTTTTTAAAAACTTTTGTTGGTCGTTGTGGTTTATTAATATTTAAATAAAAATTCACTACTAATTTCATAGGCAAATTATCAATTAATATGGCTTCTGCTTGGGATATTTCATTTCGTTCTTTGGCCGCCCAAAATTCCCTCACTTCAGCAGTAGGGTTTATGTAATTCGATAAACTAATTAAAATTAAACACCTTTTCACAGGTACTAATAACCGTATAGCATTAGAAATATCTATAACATGAACCAATTTCAATTCATCAATTTCTTTAAATTCAATTTTAATAATTTCATCACTTCTTAATATTATATCACACGTAAAATGAGGAACAGTCCTTAAATTAAGAATATTTGTTGATTTAGGTGTTTCTGAAAAATAGTTTTTCATCAGTTGAAATAAAATATTTATAGGTGCATATTCATAACTTAACCTCTTATTGTACAACACTAAGTTAGTAAAGTATTTATTGTATACAATTTATAACGCAAATATTTTTAGTTTTAACACTAAATTTATTAATCAGTAAACCAACAATGTCATCTATATTGATATCTATGATTAGTGTTATTTTTTGTCAAGCAAATTAAGCAATGTAGTAGGGGCAAATAATCTTTACTCTAGTTCCGTTAGTAATATCATTCTCATCGTAAATCCGGTCCTTTATACTAAAGTATTCTTCAAAATAAATATTATTCTTTTTAAATTCCAGTAATAAACGTTGTTTTGTTATTTTTAACCCTTTCGATTCATGACTGGTTGTATTCGTCTTTACCCCCGTCCCATTATCAGTAATCTCAATTAACACTAAGTTCTTTTCATAATTCTTTGGCATACTTACGCTCACCTTAATCTCGCCATTATTTATATTATTTAGCCCTGCATGTTTAATGGCATTTTCAATCATTGGCTGAATAATCATGGTTGGTATTCGTAACCATTTGTCAACGCCCTCTTCAACACTAAAAGTAAATGTAAATTTTTTCTTAAACCTCAGCAACTCAAATTCAACATATTTGTTTAAATAATTTTCTTCTTCTTGTATTGTAATGTATTCACTTTCTGAGTTATTTAAAGTTAATCGTAGCAGTTTAGATAGGGATTGTATTTGTGCTATAGCTTTAAATTTATCTTCTTCCAACACCATGCTTTGTAATCCATTAATGGCATTAAAAATAAAATGGGGGTTCATTTGGCTTTGATATCTCGCAATCTGAACAGCCTGTGTATTAATTTCTCTGTTTTTTTGTTCAATTTCTTCACTCTGCTTTATTAAAGTAGAGTTGATGTTTCTCATTTTTGTATTTGATTTTTTCAGGAATACGCCTAATAATATTAATATCAATACAACAATTATTGAAGCAGTAATAATAATTAAAAGGTTTCGTCTTTCAACCTCCTTCTGTTTTAATTCTATTTGTTTTACTTCATTATCTTTGGTCAACTTTAACAACTCTCGATCCTTTTTTTCAGCCTCATATCGTTGACTCATCTCGGCCATTTGCTTGTTCGATTGAATATCATAAAGTTTATCGCTGTAGATTGTGTATGCTTTATGATATTCATAAGCTTTTTTGTAATCTCCTTTCATGTAACTTAGCTCAGCTAATTGCTGGTAAACATCTCTTATGAATGCCTTGTCTTCTAATTTTTTACCAAATTCTCTGGCATAATCTAAATATTTTGCCGCGTCATTTAGTTTATTCAGTTTCAAATAAATTTTACCAATATTAATGTAACTATGGGAGATCACATATAAATACTTTAATTCCTTTGCAATTTCTAGCGCTTTAAAATGATAGTCTATCGCTTTGTCATATTGCCCTTGTTCATAATAAGCAACACCAATATTGTCGTAACAGTCAGCAATTCCTTGCTTGTCACCAATTTCTTGTCTAAGCTTTAATGATTTAGTATAATTCTCTAATGCCTCTTCGTAACTTTTTTGATCTAGGTATATAATTCCTATGTTATTGTATCCAGAGGCAATCCCAAGCTTATCGTTAATGCTATCTTTAAAACTCAAAGATTTTTTGAAAGCCTCAGCGGCCTTATCATAATTGTGTTGACTATAGTAGGCAATTCCTATGCCATTATAAGCCATCCCAATTGCTTTTCTATTCTGGGTTCCTTCTAATATTCTTAAGCCCTTTAAAAGAAACTCCAAGGCCTCTTTAAAGTCGCCCTTCATTAAATAAATATTTCCTTTAATATTATACGCGCCCCCAATTTCAAGCTTATCACCCAAATGCTTTTGAATCTCTAGGGCTTTGTCAATTGCATCTATTGCGTTTGTGAATTCACCCTTTTTTATAAGAACGTATCCGGTAAATTTGTACGAATTTGCTAGCCCCTTTTTATAGTTAATTTCTGTTGCTAATCGTTTTGCTTCATTAACGTATTCTAAGGCTAAATCATATTCCGCTTTTTCATGTAATTTAAAACCTAGTAGGTTTAGTGTTTTAATTCTACTTGTATCGTTGAGGTCTGTCTTTAAAATATTTTGGAGTGAGTCAATACTGCTTTTTTGACATAAACTGCTACTGGTTAGTAGCACAGTGAACAATACAAAAAAAAATATTTTATTCATCATGTGGGTATTGATTTGATAGTTTACTCGATTAAACTAAATTACAATTGTTTTAGGCATTTACCTAATTCCAAATAGCACAAAAAATAGCATTTTGGTGAGGTGATAAATGTTAATACAATTTTGTTCCCTATAAATAGGTGTTTGTTCCCTAAATACGCATTCTGGTTAAAGTCTAGTCGCAACATCGCTTTGCATCCTTAACTTAGATTAAACAATGAATTTTTTTAACCAAAATGGCAAAAACATGAAAAAATTAATATTTACTTTTATTCTACTTAGTCTAATCAGCCTTTCTTTTAGTCAAACAACAAATTATGCCTGGGCGCAAGGCTCAAGCACCATCTCCTCTGGATATGGCAAGAGTACTACTACTGATAATAGCGGAAATATTATAGTGGTTGGTGATTTTAGTGGACCAAGTATTTCATTTAGTACAACAACGCTAAGTAATAATGGTCTAGGTGATATTTTCATGATTAAATATTCCCCATCGGGTAATGTTATTTGGGTAAAAGGAATTGGAGGTAGTGATTTTGATTATGTAAAAAGCGTATCCACAGATCCGAGTGGAAATATTTTAATCACGGGTTATTTTAATAGCCCAACCATAACCTTCGGTTCATTTACCTTAACAAACTCTGACAATACAGGTACAAGTCGCGATATTTTTATTGCAAAGTTTGATCCAATGGGTAATGTGTTATGGGCAAAGAGCGCGGGAGGCCCGCTATCCGATTATGGCTATTCAGTAGATGCGGATGCGATGGGTACAACAGTTGTTGGAGCATTTCTTAGTAATACCATTTCTTTCGGATCACAAACACTAACATGTTCTGGAGCTTTTGATGCGTTTATTGTTAGGTTCGATCCATCAGGAAATGTACTTTGGGCATTAAGTGCAGGAGGAGCTAGTCAAGAATCCGCTTTGGGCGTTGTTACAGATGTCAACGGCAGTAGTATTATAACCGGTTCTTTTCGTAGTTCTCTCATAACTTTTGGCTCAACAACTCTAAATAACACAACAAATTTAGGTAATGCCGACTGTTTTGTAACCAAAATTGATCCATTTGGTAATGTTCTATGGGCAAAAAACACTAACGGCACTGCCTTCGAAGAAGGCAAAAGTGTTTTCATCGATTCTAATGGCAATGTCTTTGTATTAGGCGATTATGATGGGGCTAACATGAGCATTGGTACAACTACAATAACAAGTTCAGGCGGCTATGATTTTTTTATAGCAAAGTATGATGCTCTTGGAAATCATATTTGGTTAAAGGCACATGGCGGCACAGCAAATGATTACGGTCAATCTATAACTACTGATACTAATGGAAATGCTGTTTTTGCAGGCTACTTTCAAAGTCCAAATATTTTAATTGGCTCAACAACACATACAAATACAGGAAACTCTGATCTTTTTGCTATAAAGTACGACTCTACCGGAAGTGTAATTTGGAGTCAGACTTGGGGAGGTACTCTTAATGATATAGGATATGGAATTTCTTCAGATGCAACTGGAAACATTATGTTAACAGGTTCTTTTGAAAGCCCAACTATTAACTTTGGGCTGGAAATTTCAGACAATGTGACCCCTTCTCTTCGGAGCAAATTGACCCCCTTTCTTCGGAGCAAATTGACCCCTCTGTTTGAGCTGTATATTTTGTGCTGATCAAAACTGTTCTATCAATTATAAGCTAAGTTAGTTTTTT
>JAEUTO010000011.1 GCA_016787785.1 Bacteroidia bacterium
AGAGGTGACTACACCACCTCCGGTTAATACAGACCAGGTGCCTGTTCCTGTGGTTGGCGTGTTAGCGGCTAAGGTTGCGGTTGGTGAACTGATACAAACGGTTTGGTTAGAGCCAGCGTTAGCAATACTCGTTGCAGGGTCTACCTGGATGGTCATTGTACTTGTTGTACTCGAACAAGTTCCTGCTGATGTTATTGTCCATTGTAAAACGTTTGTGCCTAATGTTAATCCGGTAACCGTTGTGTTTGCACTTGTTGAAGAGGTCACCACACCACCACCGGTTAATACAGACCAGGTTCCTGTTCCTGTGGTTGGAGTATTTGCCGCTAAGGTTGCATTTGGTGAACTGATACAAACGGTTTGGTTAGAGCCTGCGTTGGCAATACTTGTTGCAGGGTCTACCTGGATCGCCATTGTACTTGTTGTACTCGAGCAAGTTCCTGCTGATGTGATGCTCCATTGTAATATGTTGGTGCCTAATGCCAAGCCCGTAACCGTTGTGGTTGGGTTGTTCGAGTTGGTGAATACTGCTGAACCGGATACCACTGACCAGCTTCCTGTTCCTGTGGTTGGAGTATTTGCCGCTAAAGTTGCGGTTGGTGAACTGATACAAACGGTTTGATTTGATCCTGCATTGGCAATACTCGTTGCAGGGTCTACCTGGATGGTCATCGTACTGGTTGTACTCGAGCAAGTTCCGGCTGATGTGATTGACCATTGTAAAATGTTTGTACCTAATGTTAATCCGGTAACCGTTGTGTTTGCACTTGTTGAAGAAGTGACTACACCACCACCGGTTAATACAGACCAGGTGCCTGTTCCTGTGGTTGGAGTATTCGCTGCTAATGTTGCGGTTGGGCTAGAGATACAAACGGTTTGATTGCTTCCGGCATTAGCGATGCTGGTTGCAGGGTCCACTTGGATCGTCACCGTTGAACTTGTACTCGAGCAAATCCCATTACCAATTTCCCATTGCAAAATATTTGTTCCAAGCGTTAGCCCTGTAACTGTTGTGTTATTTAAGTTTGGACTAGTGATCGTCGCTCCGCCGGAAACAACAGACCATGTGCCTGTTCCAATTGCTGGATTATTCCCGTTTAAGGTTGTGCTTGGCGAAGAGATACAAAGTGTTTGATTGGATCCAGCATTCGCAGCAGTCGGATTCGCATTAACCGTTATTGTTACATCTGAAACTGAGGTGCAGGTTCCACTTGTAATTGTCCACTCAAAAACATTTGCACCAACAGCCAAAGCCGTTATCCCTGTTGTTGGCGATAAAGAATTTGTAATTGTACCTCCGCCAGCAATTAACGACCATGTACCAACACCAGCAGTAGGCGTATTGCCGACCATTGTAAAAGTTGTTGCACAAATTGTTTGACTTGTTCCTGCAACAGAAACATCTGGAGGAACACAGGATGTAGTGCTATAAGAAATAAAAGTTGAACCGATTTTACCACTTTCGAAAGTTGCCTGAATATATTCGGGAGTGCGGACTGAATTAGAAATTCTTATCTCATCAAAATCGCTATCAATATCGCGAATGTTATTGTCTTGCGATTCTCCGATACTCAATGTCGTCAAAGTTCCTCCTGCAGGAGCATTGGTATAAGCAACGGCAGTACCAAGTTGAATTCCATCAACATAAAAATTTACAACACCGTTTGTAACATCCCTTACCGTTGCAAGATGATACCAAGTTCCTGCAACTAAAGTAGTTGTTGCATTAGAAACAATCGATTCATTGATACCGGCGCCATACTCCCAAAACATACGCAGTTTATTGGTGTTAGCGCCAGCTCCATTATAATTAAATAAATAAAATAAATTATCAGGAATTCCAACTTCTCCAACCGCACCACAAGAAATAAAAACGTTATCGTTTGCAGTTAGTTGAACTGTTTCAAAATTCACCCATGTTTCCAAAGTAACGTCCCCATTTGTTTGAACAGCACCGTTTGGAGAACAAAACATACTTTCAGTTGTTTCAATATCTCTGCCGTCGGCCGCTAGCGCTGGTGTTTGAAGGTTAGTTCCGACAAGACTCAAATTATTTCCGTTACTCGTAACATCATTTTGATTTAAATTTAAATGATAGGCAGCAACAAAATTTGCGTCCCAGGTTGAAGTAGTAGAAGGGTCTACAGAAACCGTAGCATTTCCAAAGTACATGTAAAAATCTGTATTAACCGTTGCGCTAAGTAGCGGGATCTGAACCCAGGCTACAAGTTCGCCCGTCACAGGATCGTATCTTTCAACCTGATGATTGATAAGCGTTGTACCGTTTGATGACGTGAAGACAATATCAAAACCACTGATGTTGTTTACCTTTCCGCCATTACTCGTATGCTTAAGATCGTTATCAGTTAGGCGAACTAAAACCGGAAAATTTACAAGGTTAGTTGTACCAACAGATATCTGTGCTTCTTGTGTAGTAAGTTTTTTAAAATAATTGTAACCGGGAACACTACCGAATGCACTGCAAACGCTGAAAAAAGTGAGAACAAGAATAGCATAGAATACTATTCCTCTTTTTTGAGAAGATATGCGAAATGGCCTGATAGTCTGATTTTTAACAGTTATAAAGCTAAAACATTTTACGGATAATTGAGCGATAATTCGATAAAAAAACTAACCGAATCGCCAAAACAAAAAACTTAAATACTTGATAATCAATAATTTAATAAAGCTGTAAATTTATTCACTCATTCATGCAAAAAAAAAGAAATTTTTGTCGAAAAAATCTAAAACGAAACAGTTAAAATTACGGCTATCTCTTTGCACAAAATAATCGTAGAAAACTTAAAAAAAAGAAAAATTATTTCCTGAATTCTTGTTTTAATTCTTCCAAACTGAGTGCATTTAAACAAAATTCTTTGCTTAACATTCCTTTTCTCGCTGCGCAAACACCATAGTACATATCATGGAAACCCTCTCTGTGATGGGCATCCGGGTTGATCGAGATCTTTACATTTTTTTCCAGGCAATACCAGATCCATCTCCAATCAATGTCTAAACGATAAGGGTGCGCATTTAACTCCATGCTCACTTTGTTTGCGGCACACGCATCAATAACTTTTTTATGATTGATAGGATAGCCGGGACGCGCCAATAGCAAGCGTCCTGTGGGATGACCTAAAATGGATGTGTAAGGATTTTCAATGGCTTTGATCAATCTTTCTGTTGCCTTTTCTTCATTCATTTTCAAATTTGAATGAACTGATGCAACAATAAAATCAAAAGTTTTTAAAATTTCTTCTGGATAATCCAAAGAACCGTCGTTTAAAATATCGCTTTCAATTCCTTTTAGTACCGTAAAGTTGCTAAACGTTAGGTTCAATTTATCGATCTCTTTTTGCTGTTCTAAAACTTTTTCGATTGGCAAACCATTTGCGTAAAAAGCCGATCTTGAGTGATCGCAAATTCCTAAATATTGGTAACCCAGATCCTTGCAATAGCCCGCCATTTCTGATAAAGTATGTACACCGTCGCTATAGGTTGTGTGATTGTGAAGTATGCCTTTGAGGTCTTCCATCTCGATCAATTTTGGAATTTCATGTTCCAAAGCAAGATCAACTTCATTCAATCCTTCACGCAATTCCGGTTCTATATATTGCAAATTTAATGCGCTGTAAATTTCTTCATCGTCAAAAAATTCTGTTGAATCCAACCCAACAAAATTTATTTTTTCAAGATGCAAAGGGGTTGATGTTAACTCAACATATTTGTAAAAAAACTCAGCAGGTTCACATAAAATATATTTTATCTTTAACGGAATAGTTTTTTCTAAGGACGAAATATCCACTGAAATTTCGCCGTCTACCAATATCTCAATTTTATCAACTATCTCGCATTTCCTTGCCAGTTGGCCAACTGCGGCCACCTGTAACTCATTTTGTTGTTCAGAGATAAATTCTATTAAATTTTTTACCGGCTTTTCTACAGACGCGAAATGAAACTTATTATTGTTGGCCAATTTAAACTCTATATTCAATTTTATTGCAGCCTGCGTTTTTTCTCCGAAACCTTTTAATGCAGTTAAACGGTTTTCGTTGCAGGCATATAATAATTCTCCAACGCTTTCCACATTTAATTCTAACCAAAGCTGCCGTACTTTTTTTGGTCCAAGACCTTTGATACCAAGCATTTCAACAACTCCTACCGGTGTTTTTTCATATAGCTCGGATAATTCTTTTGTTGTGCCTGTAGTTAATAGTTCATGAATTTTTGCAGCAATACTTTTTCCAATTCCTTCTATCGAGGAAATTTCTTCCTGCGTTTTTCCTTCAAAATCGTATCTTAATTTATCTAATTTATAAGCCGCGGCGGCTATTGATTTAATCTTAAATGGATTTTCGTTATGAAGCTCCATCAGTTTCGCAGTTATTTCTAACGCATTTGTTACATCGTCGCTATTCATTGTGCAGCAAGGCTTTTGCGATGGCCAGGTCAAATTGATCGGTGATCTTTATGTTCTCAATATTGCCTTCCACCAGGTTTATTTTTTCACCGATAGCTTCTAAAACCGTGGCATCATCAGTAAAGGAAGAATTGTACTCCTGCAAAAAAGCTTTTTTAATTTTTGAAGCCAAAAAACATTGTGGTGTTTGAATTATCTTGTAATTGTTCCGGTTCACTGAAGCATTTTTTTCTCCATTTACCGTTCGTAAACTATCGTTTATTGCAATAACGGGTATGGCATTTCCTTTTTCTTTTGCAGTATCAAAACAATTCTTGATTGTTTGTATTGACACTGAAGGTCTTGCTGCGTCGTGGATCCCAACGATCGCATTTTCGTCATCAACCAAAACCAATCCATTCTTTACCGAGTGGAAGCGAGTATCCCCTCCAAGAACAACTGAAATGTTTTTTTTACCCGGAATGTGTTTTGCGATCAATTCATCGAGGCAGGTCTTAAAATCGCGATGTACGCTAATAATTATTTTGATGGCAGGATCGTAATTTAAAAAAACGTTAATCGTTCTGATAATAATAGCCTGGCCATTAATTTCTATGAATTGTTTTGGCGTTGTGCTCTGCATGCGGGTTCCGGTGCCACCCGCTACTATTATTATAAACTTTTGATCCACAAATTAAAATTAAGTACAATTATAGTAATAAAAAAATCCCAACCTTTTTGGCTGGGATCTTTTCTAAAATTTTATATTTTATTTTTTAGTTAGTTTATCTAACGGAATTAAATAAGTTGTTGTTGCATTAATGTAATTCATTGGATTTTCCGGTAAATTACGAACGTTCTTTTGTTCTAACCTAAAATTCTCATCGTAAAAAATTGGCATGAAAGGCGCATCATCCAACACAACTTGCTCTGCCTGTGCTAATAAAGCAAAACGTTTTGCTTTTTCAGGTTCAACACGTGCTGCCATAAATAAAGAGTCAAATCTTGCATTTTTGTAACGGAAGAAATTGATGTATGATTTTTCTGTAGCATTTGCAGGAACGTGTTTACCATAAAATAAGGTTAAGAAAGATTCCGGATCTGGATAATCACTTACCCATGCAAAACGGAAGAAATCTGATTTACCACCTTGAATATTCTCGATATGCTCAGCAAATGGAACTGTATTAATGTTTACAGTAACACCTAAGTTCTCTTTCAACATTTTTTGTATTACCTCAGCAATTAAGATATTTCTATCTCCACCACCACTGTTAATCTCTAAAGTGATCTCCGGGAAACCCTTACCATCAGAGTAACCTGCGGCTTTTAATAATTCTTTTGCTTTTGCCGGATCGTAGGTGTATCCTTTT
Organism: Bacteroidia bacterium; assembly: GCA_016787785.1. GTDB lineage: Bacteria > Bacteroidota > Bacteroidia > B-17B0 > Aurantibacillaceae > Aurantibacillus. The sequence goes on from JAEUTO010000011.1 coordinate 5,773, forward strand.
AAAGATTTGTAGTCGTAACCTTCTTTTTCAAACGCTTCTGTATAAGGCACCATCCCGTAGTCGGCAGATGTACCTTCGCCCTGGATTGTGAAGTCGGCTATTTTATGGCGATCGATAGCGTAGTTGAAGGCTAAACGAACATCTTTTTTAGCAAATACAGGATTGGCTTGTAAATTAAAGCCGAAGAAATTAGTGTTCAGTGCAGTTGAAGAAACGATATCAAATTCAGGATTATTGCTTTTTGCATTTCCCAGTTCACCCATAAATTCGTGGAACATCTCAACAGGAATACGGTAAACCATGTCTAAATTACCACGTTTAAATTCAAGGATCTCAGATTTTTTATCACGAATAAAAGACCATTTAATACCATCTAAATATGGAAGTTTATTTCCAAACTCGTCATAACCCCAATAAGCCTGATTTTTTTTCATGATAATTACTTCACCTTCTTTTACTGTTTCAACAAAGAAAGGTCCTGTGCCAACACATTTTGTGCGCATATCTGCGCCGTATTTTGCAACAGCCTCTTTAGCATAAACATAACAGCCTGGCATTGCTAATAGGTTTAAGAAACTGCCATCAGGATGAATTAATTTTATTTTTAGAGTAGTATCGTTTACAACTGTTACACCTTTTACACCAGTTGCTTTACCTGTTTTTGAAGCTTCAAAGTTTTCGTTTGCTCCGAGCACACGGTCTTTTAACGTAATATCAAATTGATTGTTATTTGGATCTTGAGTACAAACTTTGTCTAAGCAATATTTAACGTCAGCGGCAGTTGCCATACGTCCTTTTCCCTCAGGGAAACAAGGATCGTCATGAAACTTTGCATTTCCTCTTAGATGAAATGTGTATTCAGTCTGGTCTTCACTAACCTCCCAACTTTTTGCAATCCCAGGCATTAAAGTAAGATCTACCTGATTATATTTTAACAAACCTTCGTATACCTGAGAGCCAATGTGAAAACTATTTATCTCATTGATCGCAATAGGCATAAGGCTTTTGATGTTTTCAACTTCATTTAACCTTAATATTCCCCCCATGTAAACCCCTCCTTTTGCCTCGGAAGTATCACTATTGTTATTTTTTTTATCGCCACCGCAAGACGTTAACAATAATGATAAAGAGATAGAACTAAATAGAAATAATTTATTCATAGTGTTTTAATAACAAAGTTTTGAACAACAAATATAGGTTTTTGATTGATTTTTGCTAATTTTTTTGCCGAAAATGTGTAAAATTTATTTTTTATTCGATTTCAAGTAAAACAGGGCAATGATCGCTATGCACAGCATCGGCTAAGATCACCGACCTTCTAAGCCTTGCAACAAGTTGGGCCGATGCCAAATTATAATCAATTCGCCAACCTAAATTCTTTGATCTTGATCCTGCCCTGTAACTCCACCAGCTATATTGGTGGGGTTCCTGGTTAAAATGCCTGAAAGTATCAATAAAACCGGTATTTATAAATTGTTCCATCCATTCACGTTCTTCAGGCAAAAAGCCGCTGGTATTGGCGTTTGACTTAGGATTATGAATATCTATGGGTTTATGACATATGTTAAAATCGCCACATAAAATAAGGCTGGTATGTGTTTTTTTTAATTCGGCTATATAGTTATTAAAATCAGCCAGCCATTTCATTTTAAAAACCTGGCGCAAATCGCCACTACTGCCGCTTGGATGATAAACGCTCATCACAGAAATATCGTCAAAATCAACGCGTATTATCCTGCCTTCATCGTCGTACTCTTTGATACCACAACCATAAACTACATTTTTCGGTTCTATTTTTGAAAAAATGGCTACGCCGCTATATCCTTTTTTTTGGGCTGGGTACCAATAGTGATGATACCCTAATTCTTCGAACTCAAAAACACCCACTTGTTCGGGTGTTGCTTTAACTTCCTGCAAACACAGCACATCCGGATTAGTTGCTTTGATCCAGTCAAGCAAACCATGACCCATGGCCGCTCTAATTCCGTTAACATTATAGGTAATTATCCTCATTTTATGTGTAAGTGCAATTTTACCTGAAATAAAAGAAAAAGACAAACTTATTTTGTGGCAAAATTGTGTACCTGCTAAGTAAATTTTATTTATTTTTATGACTCAACTTAATATCCATGAAAAAATTTACACAGCATTTTCTTGCAACTATTATTATTTTAGTTAGTCAAAATCTATTTTCGCAACGCGATAAAGATGAAACAGATCCCTTATTTACAAGTGCTTATGAGAAGTTTGAAAAAGGCGAATACAAAGAATCATATAATGATTATACAGCCTATTTAACGAAAAAACCTAATGATAATAATGCACTATATAACAGAGGATTGTGCGCTTATGAGATGCAAGATTATAAAGATGGTATTACCAACTTTAGCAAAAGTATTTACAATGGTAGAAAAAAACACGATGCTTTTTACGGAAGAGGATTGTGTAACTACAAATTAAAGAACTATAAAGTAGCAATTGCAGATTTTGATACTGCGATCTCTTATAAACCGGATTATGCAAGGGCACTTACTTTTAAAGGGGCTGCATTAAAGGAACTTGCAAGTTACAAAGAAGCTTTGCCGGTTTTAAATAAAGCAGTAGAATCTGATCCGGGTTACGAAAGCGCTTATTATTACCGCGGTATTGTAAAATATTATTTAGAAGATTTTGATGGCGGATTAGCTGATTGCAACAAAGCTTTATCTATCCATTCTTATTACGATACATATTTCTGGCGTGGTTTAATTTATATCAGCTTAAAAAAATATAAAGAATCTATTCAGGATTATGATACTGTCATCCATCACGATCCAAAATATGCTACAGCATATTACAACAGGGCAATTAGTTATTACGAATTAAAGAATTATGAAAAAGCTTTATCAGATAACAATAAAGCTATTGAATTAGACGCTGCAAAACCTGAAGCCTATTACAACCGCGCGCTATGTAAATTTGAATTATTTAAGTACAAAGAAGCAGAACCGGATTTTAATGCTGCAATAGACCTTAAGTTAGACGATTCTAAACATTATTTATGGCGTGGGGTAAATTATTATTACCAGGATAAATTTTCTGAGGCAATGACTGATCTTAACATGTCTTTACAAAAAAACAACAAAAATGAAACGGCTTATTATTATCGCGCCATAGTTAAATATGCGCTGCAAGATGATAAAGGTGTTGTTGAAGATTGTACTTCTGCGTTAGCTTTAAAAAAATCGCACGATACTTATTATCAACGCGGCATTAGTAAATACATGCTAAAAGATTACACGGGGGCTATTGAAGATTTTAATGAATCGCTAAAAATAAAACCAGATTATAAGTTAGCTTTATTAGAAAGAGGCGTTACTTATTACCAGACCGAAAAAGATGCTTTAGCGTTGGCTGATCTTAGTAAAGCTATTGAGTTAGATCCAAAAAGCGGAAGAGCTTATTATTTTAGAGGTAAACTAAAAAAATACATGAGTGATGTTTCTGGATCGTGTGCTGATTTAAAACAAGCAAAGTCACTAAAATATGAGAAAGCAGAAGATGAGTTAATTAAGAATGGTTGTAAGTAACTGCCAGTTACTTTTTATGTTTTGTTTTCTTTTCAAGTAAGCCGTTTATCTTTTTAAGGTAATTCACTTCATTTTGTAATACTTCTATCTGTTTTTGAAGCGTTTTTATCTCCTCGCTTTGAATTTTATTATAAAGTGTATTGGGTTCATTAACAAAATAGCTTTTTGTGTTGCTGTTATTATATTCTTTTTGAATGGAATAAAGAGAAAAAAAATCACATTTCAACTCCTTACCGATCTTATTTAAAAGTGCGGTGTCAATACTTTCCCGTTCAAAGATATTATACACTACATTTCTGCTTCGGTTTATTCTTTTAGCAAAATCGATAACTGATACCCCCTGACGAAAAAGTTCTTCTCTTATTTTTTTTCCAATGTGTATTGCCATATATCAAAGTTACTGGCAAGGAATAAAAGAAAATGAATTAACTGCACCAAATAATATTACACTTTGTAACAAATATTAGTACATTTGTATGAAGAGCTTTTTTATTTGTTATTAGAATGACAAAACTTAAACTATTGATCGCGGCCTTGTTTATTACTGAAATTACTTTTAATGCTTGTGATCAGGCTGACAATGAAATAAAAGAAAATTCCTTACCGGTAACTATTAAGAAAGAATATGCTAATAAATATTTTCAGGAATACTCATTTACAATATCCTCCAACAACTGGAAAATAGTAAATAGCAAAGTGTGCTTTGTTGACTTACCAATAGATAGCATTACTGAAACAACGATAAAAGAGGGTCTTTTAATGTTGTATTTAAAAGAAAGAAACGAATACACTGCCTTACCGTTTAATTATTACCAGGTGCGCAAGATCCTCTCTTTCCAACCTTCCTTTGAACCCGGCCATGCATATATAAATGTTTATGGAAATTTTATTATAAATGTAAGTCCCAAGTATGAGTTTAAATTAGTAATCGTTTCTCCGGAGGGTTTTAGGAAGAGCAAAAATGTTGATTGGCGTGATCTTGAAAAAGTGAGGGCCTTAATGAAAATAAAAAGTACAATTTAAATCAGATCTTTATTCCAATAAACGTTACATCATCTATCTGCTCGTTGTCGCCTTTCCAGCTTGTGAAATATTTCTTTATTTCTTCTTCCTGAACCGATAATTGTTGTTCGCCAATTTCGTTTAATTTTTGTTCTACGTTTTTTACTTTGAGTTTTTTGTTCTTTGGTCCGCCAAACTGATCGGGATAACCGTCTGTAAACGTATATATGATATCTCCTTCTTTTAGCTCAATAGAATTGTTTGTAAAAGGTTCATTCTGGCGCGGACCTTTACCCACAGGCATCTTATCGCTTTTATATTCAGTCAAAACTTTTTCATTTTTATGGGCAATAAAAAAACGACTATTAGCGCCGGCGTAATTTAATTTTTTTGTTTTGTTATCCAATACACAAACCAACCCATCCAATCCATCCTGGCTATCGCCAATAAGTGTATGAATTAATTTTTTTCGCAACATATTTAAAATACCCGCGGCGTCCAACGTTTTTTCTTCGTGAATGATCTCGTTTAAAAACGAGATGCAAATTAAACTCATAAATGCGCCAGGAACCCCATGGCCGGTGCAATCTGCAGTAATGTAAATGAACAGATCGCGCTTGTTATCTTTAACTGTATGTGCCCAATAAAAATCGCCGCTAACTACATCTTTAGGTGCGAAAAAAATAAAATATTCTTTCTCACGGGCAGCAAAAACAGTGCGAGCCGGTAACAAAGCATTCTGAATATTTTTAGCGTAGTTAATGCTATCATTTATTTCGGTTTGTTTTACCTGAAGTTGTGAATGTTGTTTAGTAATGATCTCATTCTGCTTTTGTTTTTCTTTATTACTCTTAAAGAATGTATACGCAAAAAAAGCTACTACCGATAAAAACAAAACCAATAACGTGATAATAACTGTTGTGCGTTTAGAAATAGCTTCCTGTTTCTCCTGCTCAAATTTTACTGCTACCTCGGCCTGCACTCTTTTTATACTATCTTGTTTTAATTTTTGATCGGTCTCATATTCCAATGTTAAATTAGCGATCTCATCTTTTTTTCTATTGCCATACATACTATCTGTAATATGAAAATAAATATCCTGATACAAAAGCGCGTTCTTATAATCTCCAGATTCAGTATAAACATCTTTTAAAACTGCAGCAGCTTTTTGCTTTATATTACCGTTCTTTATACTATCGGCTAAAACAAATGCTTTGTTGGCATAAGTTTTTGCCAAAGAATTATTTTTGAGTTTGTGGTAGGTTTTTCCAATGTTAACATAAGATTCTACAACGGCCTGGAAGGGTGATTTGCCCTTTATTCGCCACATACAGCCCTGTTCAAAATAACGCAACGCTGTAGGGTATTCATTCTTATTAAAATATGCAGTGCCAATATTATTGTAAGATTGACCTATAGATGGTAAATTTTTTATTGCCTCACGGATCTTTACACTTTTTAAAAAATAATAGATGGCCGAGTCGGGCATGCTTGCTTCTAAAAAGTAATTTCCGGCATTATTATAAATATTAGCTTCTACGATCTTACTGGGTTGTTTATTTGCAGCATACAAGAGCCAGGGCAAATTACTTTTATTGCCATCCTTATCTACCATATAGGAATACACAAGACCTTTTTTTACTCTTAGAATAACGTAATTAGAATCTTTGGCATTCTCAGGCAAAAATTTAAGCGCATTGTTAAAATTGATGAGCGCCTTAGCTAAATTATCGCGATTAAGATACATGATGCCCAATTTTCCATAAGCCACTCCTTTTAAACTATCATTCTTTAATTCTTCACTCAATTTTATTGCATCATAATAAGAAGTAATAGCCTCTTTTAATTTGTGTTCTGAATTAAGAACAGCAGCTTCAGCGAGCTTATAATAATATTTGTCAAGAACGGATCTGGCTTTAACTTTTAGCGCATCTAACTTTTTGTGTTTTGTAATTGAGTCAAGGCTACGGATATTATTTTGAATCTGATCCGACTCAGATACAATTGATTGTCCGGATAAAAAATTAGAACAGCAAAAAAGTAATAAGATCGTTATTTTTTTTAAACTGTTCATGTATCTAATGTAGCAATTATTTAAATAAAAAAAGCCAATCGAAATTATCGAATGGCTTTTTTCATATTAATATTAATTCGTTATTCTTTTATCGCCTTTAAAACTAAAGCGTTCGATCCTCTTATACTAAAATAATACAGGCCTGAAGCATATTTACTCAGATCAATACTTGCGCTATTAGAACTAATTTTTTGAGAAAAAAGTAATTGACCTATAGTGTTGTATATATCAACACTCATGTTCTCGGAAATTTTATCGCCAATAATATTAAAAATACCGCTTGAAGGATTTGGAGAAATAATTGTTTGTCGCGCCTCCAATGCACTTGAACCGGCAATTCCAGTGCACAAGCTTACATTTTGTGTAAATAGTGTATTGGTTGAACAGCCAAAACTGCTTGTGCCCGTAACACCAAAATTAGTTGAAATAAATAACGTGGCTGTAATTGCTGGGCCCAGCACCAAAGTACTCCATGTATATGTATTAGCTCCGCTTGCTGTTAAAGTAACGGATTGTCCGGCGCAGACCAATGGCATACTTGACGTAACCGTAATAATTGGGAAAGGCTGTACACTAACGTTTGCAATAGCCGAGCCAAAGCAACCATTGGCATCATCACCTGAAACGGTATAAGTTGTATTTACCGTAGGTGTAACATTTATTGAAGGTGTGAAAGCACCTGTACTCCATGAATAAGTTGTTGCAACGTTGCTTGCAAATAAATTTGCCGAATTTCCAATACATATGTTGGTGCTGGTTACTGCAATACTTGTATTTGTATTTACAATTACAGCGATGGTTTTAGTAGATGTGCAATTGCCGCTGGTACCACTTATTGAATACACAGAAGTTGATGAAGGTGTAACAGCAATGGCATTTGTATTTGCGCCAGTGCTCCAGGTATATGTTGCTGCACCAAAAACATTTAGATTAGAAGTATTTCCTACACACACTGCAGTTGGACTGGAACTTACATAAAGTGTTGGTGATGGATTTACAAACACATAACCTATTTGCGTGTTTTTACAGTTATTTAAGTCGGCGCCGGTTACTGTATATTGTGAAGACACCGGTGGATTTACGCTTGTTGTATTGGTAAATGCTCCGCTACTCCATGTATAAGAATTAGCGCCACTGGCCGTTAATGTTGCGAAAGCGCCGGAGCAAGTTGTGGCATTTGAAACCGAAACCGTTGGATTTGGCAATACATTTAAAGTAGTTGTGGCGGCTTTACTGCACCCTGCTGCACTATACCCAATTACATTAAATGTAAAGGTGTTATTAACATTAAAAATTGAAAATGTACAAGTTGGGCCTGAACAAACATTATAATTGGCTGCGCCGGTAACAGTAATAACTGCTGTTTCACCCAGGCAAACTGAAAATTGAGGTTGGCTAAAACCAGTAGCTGGGAGGGGATTTACAACCACATTAACGGTTTGTGTGGCAGGACACGAATTATTAGTACTATAACCTGTTACCGAATACAAGGTGCTAACCGTTGGGGTAACGGTTGTTGTATTTCCTATTGCGCCCGTACTCCATGTATAAGTATTTGCGCCATTACAAGATAAATTAGTTGAATTTCCAATACACACTGCGGTTGGACTGGCGCTGGCGTTAATAGTTGGAATTGCAACTGCCGTTATTGTTTTTGAAATACTTCCTGAACATCCATTTGTACCTGTACTGGCAACGCTTATAACGGTATTCGATGTTGGCGAAAGCGTTATACTGTTACCGAAAGAGCCTGTACTCCAAGTATACGTAGAAACATTGCTGCTAACTGAAAGTGTTATAGGAGAGCCCGCGCAGAGAGACGGAGTGAACGGCGGCGTTACGGTCATTGTTGGTGGTAACAGCGCCTTAATGAAATAAGTTGGTGATGGTATGGCAGAGTAGCAACCGTTAGTATAACTTCCATAAGCCAACATGGTGTGCGAACCAAACAAAGTAAATGAATTAATAGAGGTGGTTGTGCTATAATTACCTGAAAGGGTATTATACAGATAATTGGTTGCGCCACCCAGCGTTATAGTTACAACGCTGTTAATACAAGCCGAATCAGGCGCAAGAATAGTTACCGTTGGGGTTGGGAGAATATTTACGTTAAAAGTGGCCTGCGTAATAGCGCAACTGTTTTCAACTGATAAGGTATGCACACCGCTAGAGGTTGGTATATAAGATCCAACATTATTACTAAATTGATTGTCAACTGAATAAGTAAGATTGCAGCATTGATAGTTAAGCTGACCAAGATTTATCGGATTGCCATTGCAAACCGTATAATTAGTTGCTAGAGGGGTAATTGTAGGACTACCGTTATTTACGCCAACACATGCAGAAATATAATTTTTACACCCATTTGTAGCTGTTGCAGAATAAGAGAAGCAAACGTTAGTAGTTGGAGTAATCACAAAACTATTTGAGTTACTTCCAGTGTTCCATGTGTATGTATTTGCTCCACCTGCCGTTAAAGTAAAGGAATCACCAAGGCAGATTCCAAAACTTGGATTTATCTGCACCCCATTAACATCTACGGTAGGTGATGGCAGCGTGTTTATACCGATCGATGCGGTATTTTGGCAACCATTTAGATCTCCGGCTATGACTGTTATAGTTGGATTACTATTAACTGAAGATGAAATATAAGTTGGATTTGTTCCTGTTTGCGGAGAACCCGACGAATTAATAAAACTATAAGTATTTGCACCAGTTGCCGACCATGTATACGTGTTACCAGGGCATACGCTGGTTGGCCCTGTAATTGTTACGTTAGGTAATGGGTTTACGGTAAGCGTAAAAGGTGTTGCCAAATTACCACAAAAATTATTACTGTAAACAGTGTAGTTTGTAGTTACCGTTGGGTTTAAAGTGATCGTTGGCGAATTACTTCCAGTGCTCCAGGTATAAGATGTTGTAGCGGCACCGCTCACAGTTAGTGTAATATTGTTGCCAATACAAATATTTGGATTAGGGCTTACACTCAAACTCGCACTATATACAATCGGATAAAATGTATAAGTACTTTTACACCCCGTTAAAGTATTAGTTCCTGTAACAAAATACAGATCGGTTGGTGATGGTGCGCTTGGAAACACCAACTGATTGCCTGATGAAATTGTATTATTACTTACGATTGCTGCATAGGTATATGTGTCTGCTCCTGAAGGAATAATTGTGCCGCTACCTGTACTGCAAAACGTATTGCCTGTGATGGATAAAACCGGCAAAGGGTTAACCGTTATGTTCAGCGTTTTAGTTGCAGAGCAACCAAAAATATTAAACCCATTTATAAAATAAGTGCAGGAAGTTGTAGGTGTAACCGAAATGTTTGTGGCGTTTGTATAATTACTATAGCCACAACTTGAACTAATTGAATAGGTAGTTGCGCCGCTCATGGTAAAAGTAATCGGCGAAGGCCCACAAACTACAGTTGCTATGGGTGTTACGTTTATATTTGAATTTGAACCAACCGTAAAGTTAATTACAGAAGGTAGATTTGTACAACCAGTGCCGTTTGGAATAGTTAAATTTAGTGTGTAAGATCCTGCCTGATTGATTTGTACGCTTTGCGTTGTTAGGCCATTAATGCCTGTGCCTTGCCAATAATAAGATGAAGCGCTTGCCGGCCCAACTGCTATTGCCGTATTTGAATTACATACGCCAATATTGTAAGGCTGTGTAGTTATGGGGTAATTGTTTCCGTTAATGCTAAATATATTATTAGTATAAGTTGTAATTGTATTAACTACATCAAAATAAGCGTAACCCCCATGGCCAAGATACGAACACTCCGATGCCGAAAGCTCTACCTTGACAGAATTGCCAATAGCAGAACTAAGGTCAACGCAAAAAACATCCCAATTGCTATTATAATAATAACTTGGAAAGCTTGAGCTTGATAAGGTTTGTGTGTAAAAATTACTTCCGGCACAGGTACCTAAATTTGCCAGCTCACTGGCTTGAATAAATTTATTTAGCAAAACGGTATTTCCTGAAAGCTCTGTTACTTTAATATTTACAAAAGGCTGTCCGTCGCAACTATGAAGTGCCCGTTCAAGGATATATTTAGTTGCGATTTTTAAATAATTATTTGAGGCAGTAACTGCGATCGTATTTTCTATGGAGGTAAGCTGCTGTCCTATTAAATTGGTTGAATTTAAACGCGCTATCCAATTGCCACCAAGCGGTGAGGTTAAATTAAAACCTATGTTTGGATCAAAGCCACCGTTTAGCACCATAGCATTAGCTGTTGGCGTTATACAACATGTTTGTAGTGGAATACTTGCAACGTTAGCTCTTGTTGAGACAGACCAGCCACTTAAATTTCCTGCTTCAAAATCCAAATTACCTGCCATTACAGAATTGTTCGAACTAATAAGTTTAGCACTTTGGTTAATTTTCGATGGCGCTAAATTGTATTTGGCATTTTTAAACTCTCTTTTCTTTTTAGAAAGCAGAAATGCTTCTTCGGCAGAATTTAAGTTATTTTGAACAGCAAATTGTTTTAGGGCGGTACTGTCAAATCCTTTTAATGAATCATTTGTTTCATTTTTTTGTGCCGTAATTTTTATACTGCACAAAAAAACCAGAGAAAAATATAAAAGTATTTTTTGCTTCAAAATCATTATAAAGATAACACTATAAAGTGTCTAAAAAACTAAACGTTAGTTCTATAGCGCAATATTTGTATAAGTGGTCGGTTTTATGAGTACTTAAAAAAAATCCCCAACCATTGCTGATCGGGGATCTTAAATATAATTTTAAAAAGATTATTTATTCTGTCCTGCCTCTAATGTAATTTCAATCCTTACATCTTCACCTAAGCCGCCACCTTCGCCAATACCATAATCTAAACGTTTAATTGTTGTTGCGCCTTCAAACCCTGCAACATCCACTTTTTTGCCATCCCATTCTTGTTGAGATATGCCAACATAGTTAAACTCTAATTCAACATCTTTTGTTACACCTTTCAATGTTAATTTACCTTTTGCCTTGTAAGCATATTTACCCGGTGTAGTATTTTTTTCTATGCTTGTAGCTTCAAACGTTGCTTTTTTATTTTTTGCAACATCAAAAAATTCAGGCTTATCTTTTAAGTGACCATCACGGAAAGAGTTTTGCGTATTTAAACTCGTCATATCCATTTGAATAAATATTTTTGGTCCGCTTGCATTATCAAAATTCACATAACCACTGTCAACATTAATCGTTCCACGGGTATCAGTAACAATATGTTTAATGCTAAATGCAACAGAACTGTGTGCGCCATCTACAGCAAAATTTCCTTTTACCTCAGCAATGTCTTTTACATTAGCAGCTAAAGCGCTATCTAATTGTGCTTTTGAAGTAAAGTTCATTTCAACACCGTTGATGTTTAATTTATATTCTTCTTTAGTAACCGTTCCTTCATGCCCACCTTCAACACCTACAACTGCGATATAAGGAGCAATAACAAGAGAAACGATACTCATTAATTTAATTAAGATATTCATGGATGGGCCTGATGTATCTTTGAAAGGATCACCTACTGTATCACCAGTAACTGATGCTTTGTGTGGTTCCGATTTTTTGTAGAACATCTCACCATTAATTAAAACACCTTTCTCAAAAGATTTTTTTGCGTTATCCCATGCACCGCCGGCGTTAGATTGGAAGATACCCATTAACACACCGCTAACCGTTACCCCTGCCAATAAACCACCTAATACTTCTGGTCCAAAAATAAAACCAACGATAACTGGTGTAATTAAAGCAATTGCACCCGGCATCATCATTTCACGAATAGAAGCTTTAGTAGAAATAGCAACGCATTTTTCGTATTCCGGCTTTGCTTTGTATTCCATAATACCCGGGATCTCGCGAAACTGACGACGTACTTCTTGCACCATATCCATAGCTGCTTTACCAACCGCCTGGATACATAATGCTGAGAAAATAAACGGGATCATACCACCCACAAATAAACCTGCTAAAACAGGCGCTTTGTAAATATCAATAGCAGAAATTCCTGCAATACCAACAAAGGCTGCAAATAAAGCAAGAGAAGTTAAAGCTGCAGAAGCAATTGCAAATCCTTTTCCGGTTGCTGCTGTTGTATTACCAACTGCATCTAAATTATCTGTACGTTCACGAACTTCAGGAGGTAACTGACTCATCTCGGCAATACCACCAGCGTTATCAGCAATCGGACCAAAAGCATCAATTGCCAATTGCATAGCTGTTGTTGCCATCATACCCGCAGCAGCAATTGCCACGCCGTATAAACCTGCAAAATAATAAGAAGCCATAATACCACCTGCTAATGTTAAGATAGGAATAACTGTTGATTTCATACCTACAGATAATCCACCAATAATATTTGTAGCGTGACCTGTAGAAGATTGTTGAATGATAGAGAGAACAGGTTTTTTACCCATTGCGGTGTAATACTCGGTAACAATACTCATAATAGCGCCTACAACAGTACCAACTAATATGGCCAGAAAAACTCCCATTTTAGTGAATTTGTGATCACGTAAAAAAATGTCGCCTTCAGGTAACATCCAATTTACTACAAAGTAAGAAGCAATAACGGTTAAGATCATTGAAGACCAGTTACCTAAATTTAAAGCGTTTTGTACATTCGACTTTTCGTCTTTAATAGTAACAAACCAGGTTCCAACAATAGAAAATAAAATACCTAAACCACAAATTACCATTGGTAATAAGATAGGAGACATACCACCAAATTTATCTGCAAGTGTAATTTCTTGTCCTAATACCATGGTTGCTAGAATCGTTGCAACATACGATCCGAAAAGATCGGCGCCCATTCCGGCAACGTCGCCTACGTTATCACCTACGTTATCGGCAATGGTAGCAGGGTTACGAACATCATCTTCAGGAATTCCAGCTTCAACTTTACCAACTAAGTCTGCACCAACGTCGGCAGCTTTTGTATAGATACCACCACCAACACGCGCAAATAAAGCGATGGATTCGGCTCCTAAAGAAAAACCGGTTAAAACTTCGATAGCTGTTTTTACTGTATCTGCGCCAAGATCAGCAAAGATCATTAAGAAAGCAATGAATAAACCACCCAAACCTAAGATAGCTAAACCTGCAACACCAAGTCCCATAACGGTTCCACCGGTAAAAGAAACTTTTAACGCTTGCTTTAAACTCGTACGAGCTGCTTGTGTAGTACGAACGTTGGCCTTAGTAGCCACTTTCATACCAATATAACCTGCAGTTGCAGAAAAAACGGCACCAATGATAAAGGCAATGGAAATGATCCAACTTGAGTGGATCGGTTTACCATTAACTTCATGAATTGTACCCGAATAAGCTAATAAAGCAGCTGCAAAAACAACAAATATGCTTAATACCTTCCATTCTGCTTTCAAAAAGGCCATTGCACCATCGGCAATATAACCAGCTAGCTCCTGCATATTCTTGTCGCCCGCATCCTGTTTGGATACCCAGGCCGACTTAATTGCCATTACTATTAAACCAACAATACCTAAAAGAGGCACTAAATAAATAACACTATCGTTCATAATTCTTTAATTTATAGGGCTGCAAAAATAGGCATTTTACCTGAAATAAAAAATAATAAATATTTTATAATATATTGATAATCAGTGTTCAGCAAAAACTATAACGAACTATTTGTTTTTAAATATTAAGATGATTTTACTGTTTTTTTTCTTGAGTTACACATTATTTGTTGTTACAAATTACCGATTTAGATAAAAAAGCAACCATTTTAGTACACACAAAAATCGTATCTTCAACTTTTGTTATGGAACAATTTGGCATTATGGATCAATACGACCTGATCGTTATTGGAGGCGGTCCGAGCGGATATGCCGGGGCCATGCGCGCCATTGATTTTGGTAAAAAAGTTCTATTGATAGAAAAAAAACGTGTTGGCGGATCGGGTATTTACGATGGCGTATTAACCTCTAAAACCTTATGGGAACAAGCTTTAAAGGTTTCTTCAATTAGAGAAATGATCCCCGATTACGATGTTAATTTTGAAACCATTTCTAATATTGTAAATGAAGCTGTGTTTGAGCGCAAAACTCAAATGACCGTGCATTTAAAACTTCTCGAAAAATTAGAACGTCGGTTATTTTATTATGAAAAAGGTACGGCGTTTATTGAAGACAGAAACACCGTTCGCATTACAAAAGAAGATGGTTCAATAAAACATGTTACGGCAGATAATATTTTAATTGCAACCGGTAGTCGCCCAAGAGTACCGGCAAATATTAAAGTTGACGAACAAATAATTGTTACCAGCGATGGCATAAAGAATTTTAAATCATTCCCAAAAAGTATGGTTGTGCTGGGAGCTGGTGTTATTGGTTGTGAGTTTGCTACTATATTTTCATCGTTCGGAAAAACAAAAATTACCTTAATAGATAAAGCCGCGCGCATTTTACCATTCGAAGATGAAGACATTGCAGAAGTTATTAAAGATAATTTAGAAGCCAGTGGCGCGCATGTTCATCAAGGTGCTTCTTTAAAAAGAATGGAAATTAAAAATGGTAAAGTTGAATATGAGTTAGAGTACTATGGCGGCAGAACAGAAATTCATAATGTAGAAAAAGCATTAATATCTATTGGTAGAATTCCAAATGTTGAAAATATTGGATTAGAAAATGTAGGTGTAAAATTAAATGAACGTGGTTGCGTTTGGGATGATGATACACAAACAAACATTAGTAATATTTATGTAGCCGGCGATGTTACTACCGAAATGGCTTTGGTAAATGTTGGTGAAAGAGAAGCGCGTCATGCTGTTGTAAGAATGTTTGGTCCAACGGTTAAACCACTGACGTATAAAAATATTAGTTCTATCATGTTCTTAAATCCTGAGGTAGCAGCCGTTGGGATGAACGAACAGGAGTGTGTTGCAAAAGGCATAGCACATAAAGTTGTAAAGCTTGATTACACTACAAATGCACGTGCCATTGCCATGCGCAAAACAAAAGGTTTTTTTAAAATAATTGTAACTAACGATAACGGTATGCGCATTTTAGGTATGCGTGTTGTTGGCGAGCATGCCAGCAGTGCTATACAAGCTGTGGCGTATTTGATACATACCAACCAGGGCATTCGCGAACTCGCTGATATGATGCACCCGCACCCAAGTATTATAGAAGGTGTGCAGGAATGTTTACGCATGCTTTTAAATAAGTCTATTTACAAACCTTATGTTTTTAAGGATCGCCTAAAATGCTACATCTGCGAAAGCGGCGTTTGCACGCCCGTTGAGAGCTTGGTTTAAATGAGCCTATAAATTATCATTTTTTAAAGAATATTTTAGTATTTAAAAAGTATCTTTGCTAGGCAATGAATAAACGGCTTTTATTAATAATTTCTATTTCCTTTTCGGTTGCACTTTTAATATTGATCTTTATACAGGTGTATTGGATCAATTATGATTTTGGTGTTAGGCAGGATCTTTTTGAACAGCGTGTTACCGAAGCTTTAAATATCACTGCTTCCAAATTAGAAAAATTAGATACTAAAGGTTCTTACAAAAAAATAAAAACCCGAACGCAAGGTATAACCTTTAATGTACCAGCTATAAATGGAAAACTTTCTGATCAAATAAATTTTAAACTCTTTAAAGAATCGAGTGTAGATAGTAATGGTTATTCGCACAGCGAGTTTGCTACAAAAGATATTGTTGCCGATTCATTAAAGTTAGACCCTGCGGCAGCAAGTTTTTTGAAAGAGCTTAAAGAAAAATCACTCGGACTTCAGCAAAGCAATAACGATCTTTTTAATCCACTTAAGGGTTATAGTTTTTTTGATGAAACATCTACGCGAAATTATTATACCGACTTTAAACAAAAAGTTGACACACTTTTACTGGATTCTATTTTAGGATTAGAATTAAAAAAACAAAATGTAAGAGCAAAATATAATTATTATTTAACGCTTCTTCATCCTGGCAGCGCGCATCACGCTAATTTAGTGAATGCCGAAGCCTCAATGGATTCACTCGGTCCAGCCTATAAAGTAAATCTTTCGCCAAGTAATCGTTTTGTGGATCCTGAATATCTAATTGTACGTTTTCCAAATCAAAACAAAGATGTGTTCAAAGAAATGTGGCCCTTTATCATTATATCTATTATTGTAATAGTAATTCTTATTTTTTCTTTTTATTACATTATGGCCAATAATCTTAAGCAGAAAAAACTATCTATAATAAAAAATGATTTTATTAGTAACATGACGCATGAGTTTAAAACACCCATCAGTACTATTTCATTGGCAAGCGAAATGTTGGGCGATGGAAGTATTTCACAAACTCCCGAAAAACAACAGCGTTATCTTAAAATGATTCGCGATGAAAATAAACGCTTAAGTGTTTTGGTAGAAAGTATTTTACAAACTTCTATTTTAGATAAGGGCGAGTTTATTCTTAAGCTCAGCGAAGTTGATGTGCATGAAATAATTAATTCGGCCATAAATAACACACAGCTTTTAATAGATCAGCGTCAGGGCACCATCCAAACTCAATTGAATGCCAAGAAATTTAAGCTTCAGGCAGATAGGGTGCATTTAACCAATATCATCTTTAATTTAATTGATAATGCTATAAAATACTCAAAGGGGGTTCCGGAGATATTGATCTCTACCAATAACACTGCCGAGGGTATTATGATAAGGGTAAAAGACAATGGTTTGGGTATTAGTAAAGAGAATCAACGCAAGATCTTCGATAAATTCTATAGAGTGCCAACGGGTAACGTTCACAACGTAAAAGGCTTTGGCTTAGGACTTTCCTACGTTTTAGCCGTAGTTTTAAAACATAATGGCACCATTTCTGTTGATAGTGAATTAGGAAAAGGCAGCACCTTTAATGTGCATTTACCCATTTGATAATAAATGTTAAAATTGTTAAAATGGCACAGTAAGTGTTTACCTTTAAGTAAATAATTTAACATTTAAAAAGATGGAAACTGTTAAAACAAGAATACTTTTAGTGGAAGACGATCCAAGCTTAGGACCTCTTTTGCAAGAATATTTAGACGCAAAGGGTTTTGAAACTAAGTTGGCCGATGATGGCAAAAAAGGTGCCGATATATTCTTTAAAGGCGCTTTTGATCTGCTTCTTTTAGACGTGATGATGCCGGTAAAAGACGGTTTAACATTAGCAAAAGAAATTAGAGTTAGCGATAAGAACATACCGATTATATTTTTGACTGCTAAAAGCATGAAAGAAGATACGATCGAAGGTTTTAGCGCAGGCGCTGATGATTATATTACAAAACCATTTAGTATGGAAGAATTATTGGCCCGTGTTACCGCAGTGTTAAGACGTACCAATAAAATTCGTTCATCTGAAAGCGAAGAAGTAAATTTTAAAATAGGCAAATACCAATTCAATTCTGAAAAACAAATTTTACAGCATGATGGTATTGAGCAAAAATTAACTACTAAAGAAAGTCAGTTGTTACGTTTGTTATGCGTTCATCAAAACGATGTTTTAGATAGAACCTTTGCTTTAAAATCTATTTGGCAAGACGATAATTACTTTAATGGCCGTAGTATGGACGTTTATATTGCAAAACTTCGTAAGTATTTAAAAGACGATTCTAAAGTTGAGATCATCAATATTCATGGTAAAGGATTTAAACTTTTAGTTAACCAATAAATAGTAGCATCATTTAAATTCATAAAAAAAACCCGCTTAAGTTAAGCGGGTTTTTTATTTGCCCATAAACTCAGTGTTTTATTTTATTAAAGTAACAACCACCTCATTCTGTTCGTTTTTTCTTTGTTGAACCCTAGTTCACGATGAATTTAAAATTCTTTACTGCAAAAAAAATCCCCAACTTTCGTTGAGGATCTTTTATTTTATCATTTATTATTTCATTAAAGTAACATGTCCGGTTTTGTTATGGATCTTACCATCAATGTCTTTAAATTTAATTTTGTAAACATAAACATCGCTTTTTAAAGGCTCATCTCCTCTGTTTTTAACAGTACCATTCCAACCCACTGTTGCATCTTTGGTTGAGAATAATTGCTCACCCCAACGATCGAACACATCTAAGCTGTATGTTTTAAGATCTAAACCATATGGCGAGAATACCGGAATAAAGTAATCATTTAAACCATCGTAATTTGGCGTGAATGAATTTGGTATGTAAATTCCAAAGTCGTTCTTCACCTGGATCACTTTACTTACAACATCTTTACAACCATGAATTGTAGTAGCTGTTAAAGTAATTTCATAATCACCAGCTTGCGGGAAGATCACTTTTGGATCTACATCATTTAACTGGTAAAGATTTCCTATTTGCCACTGATAAGTGCTGTGTCCCAAGATTGTTGTTAAGTTAGAGAACTGAACTTCTGGAGTTGCTATTGTAACTTCGTCTGGGTTGTAGCTAAAGCCTGCATGCGGTACTTCATAAACTTCTATCGGATGATCTAACACGGCTTGTGTAGAACAACCGATCTCATCTTGATAGTTAAATGTTACGGTATACGAACCCGGATTTGCATAAACGTGAGTAAGAGATAATCCTGGTTGCGGGTCTGACCCGTCACCTAAATTCCAAAGACCTGTTCCGTTGTTTGCACTTGGCGTATTAAGGATAACCTCAACAGGCGCACAACCTTTATCAATATTACTTAAGATAGAAACAACAGGAAGATCGTTAACCTGAATGCGTATTGCGCTTGTATCAGGACATAAACTTGCTGTAGGCATAGAGTGCGTTAAATAAGTAATAACGTTATTATTCCCTATGTTAGCATTTGCAGGAGTAAAGATACTTCCAACAACACCCGGTCCATTCCAAAGTCCACCTGGATTTTGAACGATACTATTTAAATTAACAGGCGCATCATTTCTGCAATATGGCCCTGCATATTTCGCAAAATCTGCAGATACAAATTGTTCAATTGTAACAGTTGTAGTTGCAAAAGCAATACAAGGTCCAGATGTAACAGTGTAATTAATTAAGTTATCGCCAATGATACCGAAGGATGGGCTGAAGCCACCACTTGGAGTTGTAGCTCCATTATTAACACCGCTAAACACGCCACCTAAAGGCGAAACCTGTAATTGAATCGGAGCAGCAACATTACAGAAAGGTCCTGCCTTAGTGATAGCCGGAGGAGCTAAAGAGAATACATTAACAGCTAATGTTGCTTGCGCAGGACATAAACCGCTTGGCGAAGAAGAAGTATTGTAAGCTATAACGATACTTCCTACACCTGAAGTTGAAGGATTAAATAATGTTCCTGTAACGCCAGAACCAGTCCAGATACCCAGGTTATTTGTAGCAAGTGGTATTAAGTTTATTGCTGCATTTGTATTACACTGATCAGCTATACTACCTGTAATTACAGCGGGCACGTAAGCTTCAACAGAAATTGTTTTTGTATCAGATACGTTACAGGTGTTTGTTCCTATAACATAGGTAACAACATTAGGGCCTATCGAAGCAAGCGATGGGCTAAATGTACCAGCAGTATTATTATACGCAGTTGCTGTCCATGTTCCGCTATTAGGCGCAACAGCTAAAGCAAAATTAGGTGCGTTGTTACATATTGGGCCAGCTTGAACA
The DNA here is from genome assembly GCA_016787785.1 of Bacteroidia bacterium. Lineage (GTDB taxonomy): Bacteria > Bacteroidota > Bacteroidia > B-17B0 > Aurantibacillaceae > Aurantibacillus. The sequence continues at coordinate 26,010 of JAEUTO010000011.1, forward strand.
ATTGTCGGTTGTGGTGGGTTTAACACCGACACCAATAACTGTCTTGTATCCGGACACAATGTTGTATTAGGTGCAGAAGTTGTGTTGTAGTTTAATGTATAAATAGCAGTTGGTAAACCAACCGGGTTAAATGAATACGTTCCAACAACACCAGTGCCTGACCAAACACCATTTACAGTACTTTGAACAATGGCATTTAAATTGGCGGCCGGACTAGTAACACATAAGTTACCCACTGACCCTGTTAGAGCAGCAGTATTAAATTGCGATACATTAAACGATGCCGTATTTGTAGCAACGCAGGTACCAATACCCACCGAATACATAAATGTATTTGTTCCAATTGCTGCTAACGATGGTGTAATAACACCAGTGTTAAGATTGATAGGAAGTGAAGCAACGCTTGTTGTAAATGTTCCACCAGTAGGAGTAACTGTGATTGTTATTGGCGATGCATTTGTACAAAACTCGTTTATTGGAGTAATTGTAGGCGTTACAGGATTAACAACTGTTACAGCAAACGTATTTGTTATTGGACAGTTTACAAATGTTGGCGTTACAACAACTGAGTAGTTTAGTGTTGTAGCTGTACCTGGCAAAGTAGTTGGTGTAACAATACTTGTAGATTGAGTTGTGCTCGACAAGAATGTTGCAGGCGACCATGCAAACGTAAACATATTTGCAGTAGTTGTAGGACAGTTACCAAACTTACTATTAGGCCTGTTTGGAGACAATCCAGCAAACCCGGCGGTTCCGCAAATTGAAGTCATGTTAAAACCGTAGTTAAATACTGTAGAGTTGTAAGTTGTTGGGGTATAAAAACATGTTGCACCAATAAATTGCCAGTTTGCCGGATTTTGACAAAGATCAACTAAGATGTTTGAAGTGCCATCCCAGAAATACGGTGTAGCAAAGTTATGTTGGTTCCAACCAGTTACAGGGGTATAATTTGGATTGTTATATACCTGGGTTAAACCAACGTTATCCATTGTTGTTACAACAGAAGCGGTAGTACATTTAATTTTAATAGTATAACCGGGAATATTATTTATACCATTCACCGCGCTACAGTTAAAAGATAAGCTTGTTAAATAGCCGGGCATAACACCGGCTGCGGTTAATTCCGATGCTCTGTATAAAATTTGTGTACGATGTGAATAATAGTATTTCGAATACGGTTGAGGGAATTGCCATTGTTGGCCAACCGTACTAGAGTTACCTATTTGAGCAACATTTGGATTTCCACAAGCCGGCCCAACACCTGTATTAGAACAAGGCGTACCCACTATTTGATTAACAAGATTCACTGATGTAGTAACATTATTACCCTGACATATTGTAGGTGTGAGTGGCGCTATATTATAAGTAAAGGTATAGGGTGTTACTGTAAATGTTGTAGTGTACTTACAAGATCCATCAAAAGCGACGACACTATATGTACCACCAGCTAAACCAGTTGGAACAAATGTGTTTGAAGCGGTTGGTGTTAAGTTCACTGAATAAACCGGCCCGCTTGTTGAGAATACCTGATATGAATTTAAACCCGCAGGTGCATTTGCGGCAGGCGTAATTACAACTGCAGCAGTACCATTGGTAGCGGCAGGACAAATAACTCCAATACTAGGAACAGATACAGCACCTGGAGGTGTTGATTGAAGCGTATATTTTACCGAGTCTTTACACCCTTGAGGAGTAACATACGATAACCAATAAACAGCGCCGTTAAGCGGGTTGTTTACTGTGTAGTTTGGCGCTGTACCAAGAGGTGCCGGAATAGGTGTTAGGTTATTATACCATTGAAAGTTAGTTCCCCCGACCGTAGTTAGATAAGCCTGGCTACCGCAAAACGGTTTCGTAAATTGAAATAGGTTAGGTGGTGATGTACCAATTACAAATGTGGATGTTGCTGTACCACAACTACCGCCACCACCTTGTACAGCAATAGAGTATGAGCCAGGTGGTAAGTTATTTATAACAGATGCGGTGGATGCAGTTAAATTAAGTGTAGGATTTGAAATGCTTGTATAGGTATACGTTATTTGCGAACTACTACCCGAAGCAAATACCGTTGCAGCACCGCTGGCCCCGCCGGGACAAGTTGACGCTGTTGCTATACCATTAATATAAACGCTTGAAACTTTAATTGTATCTATTGCAGTGAATGTACAACCAGAAGCCGAAACCATTGTAACAGTAAATACCTGACCTGCAGCAACTGGCGAAACAGTAATTGTTGGTGCATTAGCTAATGTGGGTGTATATTGAACCGCAGCAGGTCCAGTCCATTGGTATGATGCGTAACCTAAAGGTGCAACTATACTTGCTACGTTTGAACCAAAACAGAAACTAACAGGACCGCCAACCGGACCACCATTACCACCCAAACCACTTCCAACTAAATTACCACCACATTTCGCATCAAAAAAACAAGAACCGTGATGAGCACCACCGTTACAATCACCACTGGTAACTTTAATAGTAACACAAGAACCTAAATATGGAGTTAAGTCAATATACTTTACAACCCAGTTTGTCCAAGACACAAGTGTAGTTGGATCTACAGTATATCCGGGTACACCAGAAGTACAACCCGACCCTGAAGGTGTTAAACTGATTGAAGAACAAGGAAGGGGTTGACCCGCGCAATTATATAAATCTACTTTAAAGAAAGGTTGATCACAGCAAGCATGGCCTGATCCATCCCATGAACCTGCATAAGCAAATTGAAATAATGTATTAGCTGCCGTTACAGGAAATGTTTGTTTGATCTGATTGATCAAAACTCCTGGGTTTGTATTACCCATGCGGATAACTCTTGTTCCTCCTAATGGTGAGTGAGGAAGTGATCCAAGGTACTGTACAGCAGCAATTGGTGTTGCTACAACCGAAAATTCCGGACTACCATTAGCTCCATAATTAGGTGTAACACAAGCACCACCGTTTGGAAATCCATTGTTACCACTACCAATTGTCCACCCCGCTACCGCTAATCCTGTATTATAAACGCCAACCGGAGTTGCCTCAAAGTCTTCGTTAACACAAGGCGCAACCAAAACAGAGTTAGTGCCACTTCCGGGAGGCTTGTTACCAAATGATGTAGGATCCGGAGCAGCGTAACTTCCAATTTTATATTTTTGATTAATGAACTCACGTTTTTGCGTATTCATTACATACATGAACTCAGCTCCATAAAAGCCTCTACCTAAAAGTTGAGCTTTTAAAGTATTTTCATCAAAACCTTTTAATGAATCGGCATAAAAATGAACATAATTCTTAAAAGACGAGGCAGAGTTTAGATAATCTTGATTCTCAACAAAACCTTTCTTTACGTCTGTTACAACTTCACCTTGCGTTTGAGTATCAGAGTTATTCCCAATACTTTTATTTGTTTGCGCACTAACAGATAAATTGATTGTTAGTGTAAGAAACAACGCCGCTTTAAATAATCTTTTCATAGTATATGTTATTTTATATTGTAAAACTAAGGTATAAGCCGAAAATGCAGCTATTTTTCACTCATTTATGTGATAATCTCACGAATTGAAACGACCAATTGGCAGATTTTAACATTTTAAAAGGCCGTTTTTGTCGATTTATGCCAAAAAAAAGGTCGACAAATGCCGACCCACAAAATTTCTAAAATTTTAGTTTTTCTTATTTTCTACCGCCAAATAAACGCAATAAAAATAAAAATAAATTAATGAAATCAAGGTATAAAGTTAGAGCGCCCATAACCGCATATTTACGACTTTCAGTAGAATCTCCGGCTTGCTCACCTATGTTCTTTATCTTTTGAACGTCATAAGCCGTTAAACCGGTAAAAATAATTACGCCAATTATACTAATCACATAATCCATTCCCGGACTACGCATAAAAAGATTGATCAATGATGCAATTACAATACCAATTAAACCGATCATTAACAGGCTACCCATTTTTGTAAGATCCGTTTTAGTTGTGTAACCTGCGATAGCCATTAATGCAAATAAACCGGCTGTGCTTAAGAAAACTTTGTAAATGGAACCGATATTATATACAAAAAAGATAAAGCTAAAACTGATTCCGTTGATAATTGAATAAGCTACAAAGGTTGTTATTAAAACGGGTAACGACATTTTGTTGATACCAAAACTCATTGCCAATACAAAAAGAAGCGGGGCAAACATCACTACATAAGCTAAGGTGCTTGGTGCAAAACCTCCAAATTCATTTGGCTCTAATAACAGAGAAGTTAATTGTGGAACGTAGGCAAATACAATTGCAGAAAGTGTTGTAAGTACCATTGCTAAACTCATCCAAGCAAACGCCGAACGCAAAACTGTGTTTTGTGTTGTTAAGGTTGTACTTTCCATTTTCTCAATGGGTGTGTTTCTAAAATTTGTGCTCATAGTTTAAATTTTGAAATACAAATTTACAAAATTAAAGTAACAAGCAATAGTTAAGAATAATTAAAAGTAAAGGTCGCTTGTTTTTAAGCGAAGGAAGCGCAGAACGGCCAACATAGCGCTAAACGCAGAGATAATAACTCCCACCAGCACAATGGCTGAAAATAAAATGAGCAGTAAATTCTCATCCTGCAATTGCAAAAGATCCGGAATAAATCGTGTACTGATGGCTAACAAACCAACCAATAACACACTCGCAATAATTCCGGCAATAATGCCCTGGCGCACACCTTTAAAAATAAAAGGTTTGCTAATGAATGATCGTGTTGCGCCAACCAAATACATTGTTCTAATTAAAAAACGTTGCGAATAGATAGAGAGGCGAATAGTGTTATTTATAAGTGCAATAGCTACAACCAAAAGTGCGCCGCTAAAAATTAAAATAAAAAAAGCAATGGCTTTTGTGTTCTTATTTAAGTTGTTGATCATGTCTTTTTGATAAACAACTTCTTTAATATAATTTTTTTGCAACAGATTTTTTTCAATGATCTGCAAAGTATCTGTGTTTGTGTAATCGGCATTCAGCTTTACCTCCAACGAATTCAATAATGGATTGCTTCCTAAAAAAGACACAAAATCCTCACCAAGATCAGCCTTTAATTTTTGTGCGGCTTGTTCTTTATTGATAAGATTTACACTTTTTGCATATTTAGAATTGCTTATCTCTTGCAGCAAACCATCTGTTTGTGCCGAGCTTGCAGTATCTTTTAAATAGATCTGAAAACCAACGTTCTCTTTGAAGTGTTTTGAAAGTTTATTGGCATTAATTACCAACAAGCCCAAAGCTCCTAACATGAACAATACCAACGATAAGCTAATGATCACTGTTATTCCCGAAGTACGTAATCGTTTTTTTGTTAGGGTATCGCTCACAATAAATAATTTATAAGCGAATTTATTTTTTTATTCGATGCTTAAATTCGAATACCAAAAGATTAATTAACAAGACAGTGTTTGTTACACTACTGCAATTTTTATTCCCATTGCAAACAGGATGATCAGCGCCCCGCCAACAATGATGCGGTAAACACCAAAATATTTAAAGCCATATTTATTTAACACGCCAATAAAGAATTTAATGGCCAACACAGCCACTACAAATGCCACCACATTTCCAAATACCAATAATTTAATTTCGTGAGAGTTGATCGTTATTCCATCTTTATAAAAATCCAACAGCTTTTTTGCAGTAGCTGCAAACATCGTAGGCACAGCTAAAAAGAACGAGAATTCTGCCGCTGCCTGACGTGTTAATTTTTGCGTCATACCGCCAATAATTGTAGAAGCACTTCTGCTAACACCCGGAAATAAAGCAAGGCATTGAAACAAACCAATCTTAAAAGCTGAAGGATAAGAAATATCTTCTTCGCTTTTTATTATCGGGTTTTTAAACCATTTATCTACAAATAGTAAAATAATTCCACCCACAAAAAGAGCAATTGCAACGCCAAAAACATTTTCCAATTGGGCATCTATCCAGTCGCCCAAAAGCACACCGGCAATTGCACTGGGAATAAAGGCAACAACTAACTTCAAATAAAAATTAACTGATTTAAAAAAGCGTTTAAAATATAACACCACTACGCTTAAAATTGCACCCAGCTGAATGGCAATGGTAAATAATTTTACAAATGGTGTAACCTCCATTCCTAAAACAGCTGTTGTTATCATCATGTGGCCTGTAGAAGAAATGGGAAGGAACTCCGTTAATCCTTCAACAATTGCAATAATTAGCGCTTGTAGGTACGACATATTATTTACTTAACTAACGAAACGTGGTCAACAAAATAATCGGTGTCTCCCTGCCAAAAAAAATTCTTAATTACCTGCCTGTACTTAAGCACCACCTTGCGCCCCTGGTATACTTCCAGCGAATCGTAAATTTGTTTTTTTGTTGTAGAGAATTTAAAGATAGTTAGTGGCATTATCGTTCCTTCGCCCTGGTTAACCCCGCCAATATTCAATTCGCCTTCATAGGTCTTAAAAATAAATCCTTTGCGCGAAACTTTTGTCAATATGCCCGATCGCGTTCCGTCGCTATAAGACATACCGCAAATAAAATAATAAATGAACCAGATCAGGATAAGAAATACCAGAGTAATTAGTGCAAATTTTTTAAACTTGCTTTTCTTTTTTGGGGGTAATGATGTGGCTTGTGCTTCGCTCATTAGTTAGCAGCTTCAGCTTCTTGTTTTGGTCTCCACATAATGGCAACCACAATGGTAACAAAACCAATTAAACAGCAGATAGGCGCTAATGTTATGCGCTGGAAATCAAAGATAGCAGGGTTAAAAATATTCGGATCTTCGCTTCCGCCACCTATCATTAATAAATAACCAAGTGCAATAAATACTATTCCTACCAATAAGATGTAATAGTTCTTTTTTGTGAAAGTAGTTTTCATGTATGTGTATTTATATGTTTATGTATCAAACAAAGGTCAAATATACTTAAAAAAAGCCTTATCATCTGCCGTTTTTAGCTGATTTTTATACGTTAATTTTTTGTAATATTGTTACTTTAAACAATATGGCAAAAGTAGCACTTATTACAGGGGTAACCGGGCAAGATGGCGCTTATCTTTCAGAATTGCTGTTAAGCAAAGGATATGAAGTGCATGGCGTTAAACGCCGCAGTTCTTTATTTAACACAGATAGGATCGATCATTTATACCAGGACCAGCATGAGAAACATGTAAATTTTAAATTGCATTATGGCGACCTTACCGATAGCACAAATCTGATACGGATTGTGCAGGAAGTAAAACCCGATGAGATCTATAATTTAGCGGCTATGTCGCATGTAAAAGTGAGTTTTGATACCCCAGAGTATACTGCAAATGCAGATGGCATTGGTACACTTCGTATTTTAGAAGCTATCCGTATTTTAGGGTTAGAAAAGAAAACCCGCTTTTATCAGGCTTCCACATCCGAATTATATGGATTGGTGCAGGAGATCCCTCAAAAAGAAACAACTCCATTTTATCCGCGCAGCCCTTATGGCGTTGCAAAATTATACGCTTTTTGGATCACAAAAAATTACCGCGAAGCCTATGGCATGTATGCCTGCAACGGTATTTTATTTAATCACGAAAGTCCGCTACGCGGCGAAACTTTTGTAACCCGTAAAATTACGCGTGGTGTTGCTAAGATTAGTTTAGGCCTGCAAGAAAAATTATTTATGGGCAATATCGATTCTGAAAGGGATTGGGGTCATGCTAAAGATTATGTAGAAGGGATGTGGCGAATGTTGCAGCAAGAGCAAGCTGATGATTTTGTATTAGCAACCGGCATTAAAATCACCGTGCGCGAATTTATAAATATGGCATTTGCCGAAGTGGGAATAAAATTGAAGTGGGAAGGCAAAGCCGAAAATGAAAAAGGAATTAATACGGCAACAGGAAAAACAGTTGTTGAAATTGATCCAAAATATTATCGCCCTGCCGAAGTAGATCTTTTAGTTGGCGATGCTACAAAAGCAAAAACTAAAATGGGCTGGACGCCAACCTATACAGTTGCTGAACTTTGTAAAGAAATGGTTTTAGCAGATGTAGAGTTATTTAAACGCGATAAATATTTAATTGAAGGTGGACACAAAGTGCTTAACTACAAAGAGTAAAAGCCGGTAATAAACTCATGGACTTAAATTCGAAAATATACATTGCTGGCCATCGTGGAATGGTTGGGTCGGCCATTCATAGAAATTTACAGCAAAAAGGTTTTACAAATTTTATTTTAAAAACTTCGGCCGAGCTTGACCTTCGAGATCAGGCAAAAGTGGCCGCTTTTTTTGAAAAAGAAAAACCCGAATATGTTTTTTTAGCTGCCGCAAAAGTTGGCGGCATAAATGCAAATAATATTTATCGCGCCGATTTTTTGTACGATAATTTAATGATCCAAAATAACATCATTCATTCTTCTTTTGTAAATAAAGTAACTAAACTTTTATTCTTAGGCTCTTCGTGCATCTACCCTAAATTGGCACCTCAGCCTTTAAAAGAAGAATATTTGTTGAGCGGTTTGTTAGAGGATACAAATGAGCCTTACGCTATTGCGAAAATTACAGGTATTAAATTGTGTGAGAATTATCGTCGCCAATATAACTGCAATTTTATTTCGGTAATGCCTACTAATTTATACGGACCAAACGATAATTATAATTTAAATAATTCGCATGTACTGCCTGCACTGATTAGAAAGTTTCACGAAGCAAAACAAAACAACGTGTCCTTTGTAGAAATGTGGGGAACCGGAATGCCAATGCGCGAATTTTTACATGCCGATGACATGGCCGATGCCTGTGTGTATTTGATGAAAAATTATAACGGCTCGCAGCATGTTAATATTGGCACAGGTGTTGATCTTTCTATAAAAGACCTTGCGCTCATGATACAAAAAATTGTGGGTTATGCCGGCGAAATAAAACACGATCTTAGCAAACCCGATGGCACACCGCGCAAATTAATGGATGTTAGTTTTCTTCATAGCCTTGGCTGGAAACATAAAGTTGAATTAGAGGACGGCGTTAAATTAGTTTACGAAGACTTTAAGAAAAAAGAAAATGTAAAGGTTTGGTAGTTCCGATACAAGACTGAAGGGATGCAAGACGCAAGACAAATGTTCGATACAAAAATCTCATACAAGTACAAATCCGTCTTGCTTCTTATCGTCCTGCATCTCGCCTCTTTTAAAGGCAAAGCACAATTTTACAACATGCCCAACGATTTTCATTTTTCGTTACTTACCGAAAGATCTTTGGCAACAAAAGACTCCGCTACGCACTCTGGCATAAAGCCATACATTCATTTTTTTAATTCAAAGTACATTCATGTGGCAGATACACATCGCATCTTTAAGTATATTTCTGACGATCCTGCATTAGATGCCATGTTCTTTAAACATGTTGTGCGTGTTGAGCCACCCAAAGAGAACTTTAAATTGCGGCTTGATCCAATTTTAAATTTTGAAGAAGGGCGCGATTTTAGTGATACGCTCAATCGACGTTTAAATACCAATACGCGCGGCCTTATTGGAAGCGGTTACATTGGTAACAAATTTTATTTTGAGACCATGTTTGCAGAAAATCAATCTTTTTTTCCGGTATATCTTGCACGTTATGTTAACGCAAATCAAATAGTTCCCGGGCAAGGGCGCTGGAAGATCTTTAAAGGTGTAGGGTATGACTACGCTTTTTCTTCAGGTTTTATTTCTATACAACCGCTAAAAAATTTAAATATACAAGTTGGGCATGGCAAACAAAAAATTGGCAATGGCTACCGTTCACTGTTATTAAGCGATAACGGATTTAATTATCCTTACGCACGCATCACGCAACAATGGTTTAAAGGCCGGGTAAGTTATACTAACATTTATTCGGTTTTAATGAACCTCGATTATGCATCGGTAATAATTACGCCTAATGCAGAAAGGCTTTACCAGAAAAAAGCAGCGTCTTTTCAATACTTAAGTGCAAATGTTACCAGATCTATTAATGTTGGCTTGTTTCAGGGAATGATCTGGCATGCCGCTGATGGCAGAAATAAACAGGATATTAGCTGGCAGTATTTTAATCCAGTTATTTATTCTAACCTGCCACAGTATCAGTTAAACAATAAGAACAATATTTTAATTGGTGCAGATATTAAAATTAAAATTACAAGTAAAATAAATATCTATGGCCAACTAATGGCCGATGATCTTAGTAATACAAAACAATATGGCAATGGCGTGGGCTACCAGGTTGGCGCAAATTGTTTTGACGCTTTTGGCGTAAAGAATTTATTTTTTCAGGCAGAATATAATGATGTAAATGAAAATAGTTATGTGAGTCCGCTTGGCACAACATCAAATCAATCTTACTCGCATTATAACCAAAACATAGCTTTTACACCGGGCTGGGGTAGAGAAATTATTGTTATAGGCGATTATAAATGGAAGCGTTTTTTTGTGAATTTAAAATACAATTACCAGAATTTACTTAAAAGTGGCGAATACTACTACACCAATCAACTTGTAAATGCCCGAATAGGTTATTTAGTTAACCCTGCTTACAATTTTAATGTAAATTTAGGAATGACCTATAGGGGTCAAAATTTTAATAACTTTACAAATCTAAACAACCAAACTAATTATATATATTTAGGCATTAGAACCAGTATATATAATTTATATTACGATTTTTAAATGGCAGTACTAATACTCGTTTTTTTAACAGCATTTATTGTTGTGCTTTATTCTACTCCGGCGCTTATTAAAGTGGCGGTGTTAAAGCGCTTAATTGATGTGCCATCGGAAGATCGCAAGATCCACAAAGGATCTGTGCCTACCATTGGCGGTATTATTATTTATGCCGGAACTTTATTTGCTTTTTCATTATGGTATAATATTGACGATATGATCCATTACGAAACCATTTTTGAGTCGGTAAAAGAGTTTAAATTAATTGTAGCAACCAGCCTTATTTTATTTTTTGTTGGCGTAAAGGATGACATTATTGGTACTGCGCCCGTTAAAAAATTATTTGCACACATTGTTGTTGCACTTATCCTGGTTTTAATGGGTGATATTCGTATTACCGGCCTTCATGGTATTTTTGGTGTTTATGATATACCTTATTGGGGCAGCGTGTTTATTTCTATTTTTACTTATGTTGTGGTGGTTAACTCTATTAATTTAATTGATGGCGTAGATGGTTTAGCTGCAGGTATTGGACTTATTACCAGTACCAGTTTTGGCATTTGGTTCATTTACGCGAACGATTTTCCTTATGCAGCATTGTCATTCGCGCTCGCAGGTTCTTTACTTGGCTTTTTGATCTTTAATTTTTCTCCTGCAAAAATTTTTATGGGCGATTCGGGCTCCCTGGTAATTGGTGTTTTCTTATGCATCCTTGCCATAAAAATGATCGAATTTCCAATACAAAAATTAGATCATTTTTGGGTTAATGTAAGCAAGCCTGTTTTTGCAATTGCCGCTTTAATTTATCCTTTATTAGACACGTTGCGTGTTTTCATAACAAGGGCTTTAAAGGGTCAGTCGCCATTTAATGCAGATAGAAATCACTTGCATCATAAACTAATTGACTGTGGATACAGTCATGCAAAAACAGTTGTTATCATTTATTCTTTTAGTATTGTTACCATTGGCGCATCGCTGTTAACTTACTTTTTCAATCAACCAACCTTTGGTTTAATAACAATCGTTAGCACTAGTCTGGTGTTTTTAATTTTTGTTATTACCCTAAACACTAAGGCGGTTAAAAAAAATACTGCTTAAAGCTCCCTCATTTTCCGCTCAAAACCTTAAAATTTGCCGTTAGTGTAAGTTTTGATTTTTTAAGTCTTTTACCACAATAATTTATTTAATTTTATGTTTTAATCCTGCACATGAAAAACTTACTGATCGCCATTTTGCTTTTAATGTCATTACTTCTGAGCTCTCAAACAGGTTGGGACCTTCAGCAGTGTATTGCTTATGCCGAAAAGCACAACATTACTTTAAAGCAAGCATCTTTAAATTCACAAATAAATAAGAACAATACTACACAGAGTAAAGCATCCGTATTGCCATCCTTAAATGCAGGCGTGCAGCATAATTATAATTTTGGGCAAACCATTGACAGGTTTACAAATACCTTTGCAAACACGCAGGTATTATCGCAAAATTTTTACATTGCAAGTAGCGTTGTGTTATGGAGTGGTTTAAGCCAATACAACAATATTAAAGCAAACGAATATAATTATTTAAGCAGTGTTGAAAATTATAAACAGATACAGAACGATCTTTCTTTAAATGTTGCCAATGCTTACATCTCCGTAATTTTTGCTGAAGAGCTTTTAAAGATCTCCGAAAATCAAACTAACATAACCAAAGAGCAATTAGAGCGTACACAAAAATTAGTTAATGCCGGCTCTGTTGCAAAAAGCATTGAGTACGATATTAAGGCGCAATTAGCCAACGAACAAGTAAATTTTATTACCGCTGAAAACAATCTTGCTATCTCTATGTTAAATTTAAGGCAGCTAATGAATTTAGATTCAGTTACAAATTTCTCCATCGTAAGGCCTGCGTTAGATGTTACGGAAGGAGCGCTTTTAGCAGATAATATACAATTCATTTACGAATCGGGTTTAAAAAATCAACCAAGCATAAAACGTGGCGAATATTCTATTTTAAGCGCTGAAAGAAATTTAGCTGCCAGCAAAGGAAGATTAAGTCCAACACTTACGTTCAATGCCAGTATGGGAACAGGTACTTCTGGATTGGCAAAAGACATTTTGGGAGTTAATTACACAGGCTATCAGGTAAGTGGAATTACTAACAAAGGTGACAGCGTTTATACACCGGTAACCGAATTAGTGACCCGCAAAACGCCGTTCTCTGATCAATTCAACAATAACGTTAATAAAAGTTTAGGCTTTACCTTAAACATACCTTTATTTAATGGCTGGCAAAGCGTAACTGCTATCAAGAATGCAAAACTAAATGCGCTAAATGCACAATTCACACTCGATCTTGCAAAACAAAATCTTTACAAAACTATTTCGCAGGCTTATGTTAGTGCAAAAGCAGCTTTAAATAAATACATGGCTTCAAAGTCAAGTGTTGAAGCTGCAAATGAATCTTTTAAATATGCACAACAAAAATTTGATGCAGGTGTAATAAGTGCATTTGATTTTAGTACTGCAAAAAATAGATTATTTGCAGCCGAAAGTAATTTGCTACAGGCTAAATACGATTATGTTTTTAAATTAAAGGTGTTAGATTATTACCAGGGAAAACCGTTAGGTTTTTAAACCTTTTCTTTTTTTCTAAAAATTATTCTTAGAATAGGAATTGCAGTAATAATTATTAGCGTAATAAAAATGTAGCCCATGTAATTTGTAATACCAGGAAATATCTGAACCAAAATATAGGCAGTGCCGCTAAGGCCAAATATCCATGCAAAAGCGCCTATTATATTAAATAACATAAATTTAAAAAAATCAACTTTTATAACGCCTGCAATTATTGGCGCAAAGGTGCGCACAACGGGTAAAAATCGTGCAATAATAAGCGTCATGTTTCCCCCATATTTATCGTAATATGTTTTAGTTACCTCTATGTGCCTTTTTTTAAAGAACCAACTTTCTTTTTTCGCATATAATTTTTCGCCAGCCGTTCTTCCAAACCAATAACCAAAAACATTCCCTAAAACGGCGGCCACCGTCATTAAAGAAGCCAACGTAAAATAATTTACGTGAATAAGATCAGGATGTGTTTTACACAATATGCCAGCTAAGAAAATTAAATTATCGCCGGGTAAAAAAAAGCCAACTAATAAGCCGGTTTCGGCAAAGATCACGAAAAGCAATAACCATAAACCCCCATACTCTATAATGCTGTTTGGGTTAGTTAACTGTTTTAAGAAATCCCACATGGTTATTCTTTGGTTGAGACATTACTCATCCAATCAGAAAAAGGTTGATTTTCTTTGCTGGCAATAGCTGCTTTAATGTTCTCTATATTTCCTTTTGGAATGGAGTCTATTAGTTTACGTGTGTATTCGCTTTTAGGATTAACATAGATCTCATCAGGATCGCCCATCTCTTCTACTCTACCCTGCTGCATCACAACCATACGATCGCTCATAAATTTAACCACACTCAGATCGTGGCTAATAAAAATATAGGTGAATTTAAATTCTTCTTTTAGTTCGTTCAATAGATTTAAAACCTGTGCCTGCACACTTACGTCTAACGCACTTACGCTTTCATCACAAATAATAAATTTCGGATTTAATCCTAATGCACGGGCAATGCAAATACGTTGGCGTTGCCCGCCACTAAATTCATGCGGGTAACGGTAATAGTATTTCTCATCCAAACCAACTTTTCTTAAAAGTTCGTAAACCCTTTCGCGACGTTGTTTGCTGGTAGGTAAAATATTATGAAATTTCATGGGTTCCATAATTGCATCGCCAACCGTGATCCGTGGATTTAAAGATGAATAAGGATCCTGAAAAATAATTTGCATATCCTTTCGGTGATGCCTGAAATCTGATTCTTTCATGCGCAACAATTCCTGCCTCTTATAAAATATCTGGCCATCAATTGCTTCGGTCAATTTTAAGATAGTACGGCCCAATGTTGTTTTACCGCAACCACTTTCGCCAACCAACCCAAGCGTTTCTCCTTCATAAACATCAAAAGATACATCATCAACTGCTTTTGTATAGGTTAATACCTTTCCAAACAACGTTTTTTGAGAAGGGAACCATGTTTTTACATTTTTTAATTCAAGGATCTTATCGCGTTGATATAATTCTATATGATTTTGTTTGCGTTCTTCAGGACTAATTGTAACAGAATTAATAGCATCGGTTACTTTTTTATTTAGCTCAATAATTTCACCATCATCGCCGCGCATCATAAAATCGCTTACAACAGGTAAACGCTTTAAACGCTTGTCTAATGGTGGACGGCAGGCTAATAAACTTTTTGTATAGGGGTGTTTAGGGTTAGAAAAAATTTCTAGAACCGGCCCTTGCTCTACTACTTTACCTTTGTACATGACCACAACTTTATCGGCCAATTCTGCAATAACACCAAGGTCATGAGTAATAAATAAAATACCCATGTTATGTTCCTTCTGTAGTTTTTTCATTAACTCCAGAATGGTTTTTTGAACAGTTACATCCAACGCCGTTGTTGGCTCATCGGCAATTAAGATATTTGGGTTACAGCTCATTGCCATGGCTATCATTACCCTTTGTTTTTGCCCACCCGATAATTGATGCGGATATCTGTCCAGCATTAATGTAGGATTTGGCAGTTGTACCTCTTCAAATAATTTTATTGTTTTTTCGCGCGCTTCGCTCTTACTTATTTTTTGATGCAGCAATAATACTTCCATTACCTGATTCCCGCATGTAATTACGGGGTTTAAAGAAGTCATTGGTTCCTGGAAGATCATGGCTATCTCGTTGCCACGATAATGACGCATTTCATCGTTCTTGGTCTTAACCAGATCAACTATTTTGTTATCTTTTGTGTGGTAAATTATTTCTCCATGCGTGATCTTGCCGGGAGGGTTTGGAATAAGCTGCATGATGGAAAGCGATGTAACTGATTTACCCGATCCACTCTCGCCAACAATACCAATTGTTTCGCCTTTATGTAGCGTGAACGAAATATCGTTAACGGCTTTAATAAATTCGTCGTCGGTCTTAAATTGAGTAACCAGATTCTTAACTTCCAACAAGGGCTGCTTTTCCATAGATAGCTTTACGAGGGATTTAAATTACACTTTATTTTTAGAACTAAAAAGTAAAATTAGATGAGCTTATTTATACGGCCTATAAAAGCCAAGATACTGATGTACAGATACAAAATACCTTAATCCAGCTTAAAACAAATGTACTTAATGTCTTCACCTTTTTCGGTGAACAACGTTTCATAATGCGTCTTAATGTTTATAAGCTCTTGTCTGTCTGCAGGACAATTCTTGTAAAGATCGTTCGTATGCCAGATAATGGGCAAATTATTTTCGGCAATTACTTCTTGGGTAAATTCGTAAAGACTGGTACTGTCTGTTTTTAAATGCACAATGCCGCCTTTTTTCAGGAATTTTCTATAGCGGTCTAAAAATAATTTATGCGTTAAACGTTGCTTTGCGCGTGGGCTCTGCGGTTGCGGATCGGGAAAGGTGATCCAGATCTCATCTACTTCATTCGTATCAAAACAATAATCAATAAAATCAATTTTAGTGCGCACAAAAGCCACGTTCCCCATCTTATTTTCTATGGCTTGTTTAGCGCCTGTCCAAATACGATTGCCTTTTATATCCACGCCAATAAAATTTTTTTCAGGATGTTTTTGCGCAAGGCCAATGGTGTATTCGCCTTTGCCACAGCCCAACTCCAACACAATTGGTTTTTGATTCTTAAAATGTTCTTTATGCCATTTTCCTTTTAAGGCAAAACCCTTGCTAAGGTTCTCCCAAAAAAGAGTTACACAATTGGTAAACGATTCGAACTCGGCAAATTTTTCTAGTTTAGTGGGCATATTAAATTTCTACTGTATTATTTAATTCGTACAATTTTTTAAACTTAGAATCGCTGCTTAACAATTCTTGTACACTTCCTTCTTCAATAATTTTTCCATGATCGAACACAAAAATTTTATCTACATGTTTTATGGTTGATAAACGGTGCGCAATAATAATTGATGTTCTTCCCTCCGAAATTTTTTCCGCGGCCTTTTGTATCAACTGTTCAGTTTGCGTATCAATAGTAGCTGTTGCTTCATCTAAAATAAAAATACTGGGTTGGTAAACAAAAGCGCGGATAAATGCCACCAGCTGGCGCTGCCCTGCCGATAAGCCTTGTCCACGTTCGGTAACTTTATAATCGAAACCATCCGGCAACGACATTACATATTCGTACAAACCAATTTGTTTTGTGGCAGAAACAACATCTTCAAATTTTATGTCGGGGTTATTTAAAGTAATGTTGTTCAATAGCGTATCATTAAACATATAAACATCTTGCAAAACAACACCCGTATTTTTTCTTAGGGTAGAAAGATCTATTTTGCGAATATCAATTCCGTCAACCAAAATCTCACCTTTATTCAATTCATAAAAGCGGCTTAATAAATTGATAATGGTTGATTTTCCTGCGCCGGTAGCGCCAACAAGCGCAACTGTTTGTCCTGCTTTTATTGAAAAGGAAATGTCTTTTAAAACAAAATGCTCATCCTTATAAGCAAACCAAACATTTTTAAATGAAATATTTTGTTTTACATTTTCAAATTTTATGGTCCCGTTGTTATCAATTTTTTCATCTGTATCTAAAACTTTAAAAACACGCTCTGCCGATACAACGCCCATTTGCAGAGTATTTAAACGATCTGCCAGCATTCTTATTGGTCTAAAAAGCATATTTATCATCATTATAAAAAAGGTAATATCGCCCAAACCAAAATTATAAGTATGACCTTTTACACCAACAAACCAAATAATTAAAGCAATGGCAACAGAAGACAAGATCTCTACAATTGGAAAAAAAACAGAATAGTAAAAAATAGATTTTATGTTTGCTACACGGTGTTGTTTGTTTATTTCTTTAAATTTATCAAACTCTTCTTCTTCTCTATTAAATAATTGTACCAGGCGCATACCCGTAATATGTTCCTGCGTAAATGTGTTTAAAGCAGACACTGCATTACGCACCATGGTAAACGTCTTTTTTACGCCACGCTTAAATAAAGCGGTTGCCACAAATAATAATGGAATGGTGCTTAGAGCAAGTAACGCTAATACCCAATTCTTGGCAAACATTACACAAATAAAAATAATGAGCATAACTATATCGCCGGCAATAACTATAAAACCTTGTGCAAAAACATCGCTCAAACTTTCAATATCAGAAATGGCGCGTGTAACCAAAGTGCCAACGGGGGTTGTATCAAAATAAGAGTTCTTTAAATGAATAATGTGTTTGTAAACCTGGTTACGAAGATCTTTTACTATGTTTTGTCCAAGCAAATTTGTGATGCGCAGATTTATTATTTGTAAAAGCGCTTCAACAAATAATAAAGTGAGAATGAGCAGGCAAATAAAATTTAAGCCGTCAATATCTTTTCCTTTTGTTACATGTTCGTTCAACGCTTCGCTTATTAAAAGCGGACGCACAATGGCAAGACCCGACAGCATTAAGGTAAAGCACACAGAGCCGTAAAAAAGTTTGTTGTAGGGTTTTGTGTAACTTAAAATGCGTTTAAGAAGCCCAATATTCAATCCCTTATTTTTTTCCTTAGTCAATAAAAATTTCTTTTGGATAGTGTATGCCAACTAAGAACAGCGCGTTGGGCGCCACATTTGCGCCTGCAGCGTTGCGGTCTTTAGCTTCAATTATTTTTTTAAAATCGCTTAACGATATTTTATTTTTTCCAACCAATAATAATGTGCCAACAATGGCCCTTACCATACCACGCAAAAAACGATCGGCGCTAATTGTAAAACGCCACTGACCATCGCCGGTCTTTTGCCAGATGGCTTTGGTTATAACACAATTATTAGTTTTATTTTGTGTGTGTAATTTACTAAAGCTGGTAAAGTCTGTATACTCCAAAAGCATTGCAGCTGCTTTGTTCATTAGATCAAGATCAAGTTCGCCATATACATACAAACTAAAATTATCAATGAATGGGTTTTTCTTTTGATGTATAAAATAATAGTAGGTGCGCGATCTGGCGCTGTACCTTGCATGCGCTTCAGGCGCAACAGCGCGTATATCCTGTACAGCAATTTCAATGGGCAATACCGTATTGAATTTATAGATCCAGTGTTCTTTATTTGCGATAAGGTCTTTACAATTACTTTCAAAATGTGCTATGTAATTTTTTGCGTTCACACCCGTGTCGGTTCTTCCGCAACCCGAAAATTCAATTTTCTCTTTTAAGATCATCGACACTTTTTCTTCTAAAACTTGTTGTACGGTGTTAGCGGTATTGTCTTGAATTTGCCAACCGTTAAAGTTGGTGCCATTATAAGAAAGCGTTAAAAAGTAACGGGCCATTTTGCAAAATTACGCTATAATTTACAATTAACTAAAAGTCTTTACTTAAGTTGTGATGAGCAGAAAATTGCTACTTTTACAGCCCGCTATGAGCAAGATCAAAAAGAATTTTATATTAGAGAACCTTGAAGTAATTGACACCAGTACTGAAGGCAAAGCTATTGCAAAACACGATGGCATGGTGGTTTTTATTGATGGCGCTGTGCCGGGCGATGTGGTGGATGTAATGGTACATCGCAAAAAAAATAATCTTGCCGAGGGGAAAGTAGATAAGATCATAAAATTCTCAGAACTAAGAGCAACTCCAAAATGCGAACATTTTGGAACCTGCGGTGGTTGCAAATGGCAAAATCTTTCTTACAAAAGTCAGCTGGAGTTTAAGCAAAAATATGTTTACGATGCTTTCACACGCATTGGCAAATTAACTTTTCCCGAAATTACACCTATACTTGGTAATGCGGATGAATATTATTACCGCAACAAATTAGAGTTTGGTTTCTCTAACAAAAAATGGTTAACCAACGAGCAAATTGCGTCTAAAGAAGAGGTTGAAAATAAAAATGGTTTGGGTTATCATATTGCCGGATTGTTTGATAAGATCCTGGATATAAATAATTGTCACTTACAACCCGAGCCAAGTAATTCAATACGTAATGCTGTAAAGGAATACGCTTTAAAGAACGATCTTTCTTTTTTTGGAATAAGGGATAAAGTGGGTTTATTGAGGACCTTATTGATCCGTACAACCAGTATTGGCGAAATTATGGTTGTTGTTTCTGTTTTTGAATGGCAGGAAAAAGAAGTGTTTGCTTTGCTGGATTTTTTGAAAACAACGTTCCCGCAAATAACTTCGTTACAGTACACGCATAACAATAAAGGAAACGATACTTTTTTTGGCCTGGATATTAAGACCTATTATGGTCGCGATTACATTTTGGAAGAGATGGAAGGGCTTAAATTTAAGATCAGCGCTAAATCTTTTTACCAGACCAATTCGCCGCAAGCCTATAATTTGTATAAAATTACCCGCGACTTTGCGGGTTTAACCGGAAATGAGGTAGTTTATGACCTTTATACCGGAACCGGAACCATTGCCAACTTTATAGCCAATAATGCGAGGCAAGTTATTGGTATTGAATATGTTGAAGATGCTATTAAGGATGCCATTGAGAACTCAAAAGCCAATAATATTACCAATACTACCTTTTTTGCAGGTGATATGAAGGATGTTTTGGACGATAAGTTTATATTAAAAAATGGTAAACCCGATGTTATTATTACCGATCCGCCCAGAGCGGGCATGTTTGAAGGTGTAATTAGTGTGATCTTAAGGGTTTTACCTAAAAAAGTGGTGTATGTGAGCTGTAATCCGAGCACACAGGCCAGAGACCTTGCCTTAATGGAGGGCCATTATAACATTGTTAAGGTGCAACCGGTAGATATGTTCCCTCAAACAGCTCACGTTGAAAACGTTGTTTTGTTGGAGCTGAGGCCTTAATACCACTATTTTAACTCTTTTTTACAGTTAATTCTCAACTTTTTGTAGAAATACCCTGCGATGGGTAGTCACATTGTTATTAAAAAGTTTGGCCATGTGGTTATTTATATGTTATTTCGCATTAAACTTTAAAAAACTCAAAAATGAAAAAAATTACTTTACTAGCAATTGCAGTTGTTGCAATTAGCTTTGCGTCTTGTAAAAAAGAACGCGAATGTGAGTGCACGACTACTAGCACAGCTGGTAGCTCTAGCTCAACAGGTACGTATACTGTAAAATACGCTAAGATCTCTAAAGGAGATGCTAAAACTGTATGTACAAAAACTTCTCATGTTAGCACTAACACTGGTGGTAGTTCTTCATTCATTACAGATTGTAAAATAAAATAATTATTAAGAAAATGAAAAAACTAATTTTATTAGCAGTAGTAGCTGTAGCAGTTACTAGCGCTTCATGCAGAAAAGATCACACTTGTACTTGCAACAATACACAAACAAATACAGTTACTCCAACTTCTGGTTCAGCTATCGTTACAACGACAACTGATACTGACGTTTGGACTGCATCTAAACAGAAAAAAGGTTTCGCAAGAAACGCTTGGGATTGCCATGAGAAAACTACAACTTCTACTTCATCAGGTACTGGTTACACCAGCACTACTGTAACTGAAGAGAAATGTACTTTCAAATAGTAGTTACATACTAAATATATAAAAAAGCCGTTCTTAACGAACGGCTTTTTTTATGCCTTTTAAATTCATTACCTTTCCATTCTAAAATAATAAATGAAAAAAATTAAGTTAGTTTTAAGTATAGCCCTGCTTGTTCTTTTCTTTGCCTGCAAAAAAGACAGAACATGTGAATGTACAGCAACTACCTTAAGCCCTTCTGGCAACACTACCACCGCCCCAACAAAAACCGAAACTTATACAAAAATGAAGTTGAGCGAAGCTAAATCAATTTGCCAACGATCAACTGTAATAACTGCCAACGCACAAGGCAGTGTTACTACCGTAACCAACGATTGTAAACTTAAATAATGAGAAATAAATTTTTAATACTCTTTTTTCTTTCTGTTATCCTTTGCATCTCTTGCAGAAAAACGCGTACCTGTGATTGCAATTTAACAACTGAAAAAAATACAGTTGTTGGAACAACCACTAATACCGAAACAACAACAACTTACACTATTACAACCAAGAATAAACAAAAAAAAGAAGAGTTTAAAAAAAACGAGTCCTGCTACAACTCAAGCCTAACATACACTACAGAAATAATTGGAGGCACTACGGTTACAAAAGAAACTAAAAAGTGCACTTTAAAATAATTTCTGATAAAAATAAAATATGAAAAAAGCAATAAGTTTATTACTTATATTGTTTTGTTTAATTTCCTGTAAAAAAGACAGGCTTTGCGAATGTGTCGTTGAAACTGCAGCGGGAACCACGGTTACCGAAACCACATTATATGATGTAAAAAAACGTGAAGCTCGCCTTAATTGCATAGGGAGTCAAACAGTTACTAAAACGGCCACAAGCACTACAACAAGTGTTAAAACAACCTGTAAATTAAAATAAAGGTCTAGTTGGCGCGGATACTTCCATTCTTAATAATATAATCAAAACCATTTATATTAAATTTTTTACCCGAGGTTTGATTTATTAATTCAGTGATGTCTTGCTCAATAGTGTGTATAGACCCTTTTGTTTTATAAGCAATATTTAAATAATCGGTGTTTATTTCCATCCCTTCATAAACGCCACACAAGATCACCCTCACCGGCACCTTTATTCTCGAAAGCAAAAGAATGTCGCGCACTTTTGCCCAGTTATCTGCAATTAAAATAACATTATCGGGCTTCCGCACTTTTTTTAAGCCGGTTAAAATAGCTTCTATCACATTCTCAGGCGAATCGCCACCTGAGCCTTTTTTGATGGTTAGTTTCATGGTATTCACAAGGTCTTCGCAGGTTTTTGCACGGCACACATAAATGCCACCGGTAACACCTAATTTTTTATCCGCGTCGCGTTTGTTATCACCATCGTTAAAAAAAACAAAGTATTGTTGCGCGGTATCTTTTACAAAAAATAGTTTTAGCCAGGTGTTAATTTGTTTCGCATAAGGATACATGCTCGACGTAAGATCTGTTACAATAATATTTTTTTTCCATTTTGGGTTTCGGTTCAAGATCTTGTAAACACTATTGTTTACAGTATCCTCAATGTCTGCCTCAAATTCTATTGGTCCGGTTGTAGTACGACTTTCAAAATCAAATTTACCTGTCTTGGTGTACACCTTATAAACTCCGTCTAAATTTCCTTTTTTATAATAGCCTTCCGCTTTTAAGCGTCCGTTTGTATGGTAGGTCAACTCAAGACCTTCTTTTACGCCATTTTTATAATTCTCTATAAATTCTTTAGCGCAGTTTTTAGAATAAAACGTTACCGGCCCGTCTAATTGCCCGTTGTTATAATAGGTTTCTTGTTTTACGCAACTGCTGTGGTACCAGCTTATTTCTAAACCATGCTTTTTATTGTTTCTGTATGTAACCTCATTCTTTAATTTACCGGTGGGCCAATAGCTTCGCCACACGCCTTGTTTAAGACTGTCTTTATCAATCGCGTTAATAGTATCGCCCTCGTGTATAGAATAAGAAACCAATTGTGCCTTTGTTAGGGGCGCATTGATCAGCAAAAATGCTATCAGCAAAAGAAACCTCATCTTATAATCTTTAAAATTGTTTATTTTTGTACAGATTATCAAGTAATTAAGTAAATATGCTCGAAAAAATACATAAGTTGTTGGAAGAAGTGGAATCTTTTGGCGCGCAAAGCAAGGACCAGGTTGAAGAGTACCGCATTAAGTGGCTTAGCAAAAAAGGAGAGGTTACGGCTTTATTTGACGATTTTAAAAATGTACCCTCTGATCTTAAAAAAGAAGTTGGCCAAAAATTAAATCTTTTAAAAACAAAAGCTCAGGAAAAAATAAATGAGCTTAAAGAAAAATTTGAGTCAGAATCCGATATTAACGATAAAAAAAGTATCGATCTTACTTTACCCGCCCTCCCTACTTTGCAGGCTGGCAGCCGTCACCCGCTCTCTCTTGTAAAAAATCAGATCATTGATATTTTTGCCCGCATTGGTTTTACCGTGAGTGATGGAAAAGAAATTGAAGACGATTGGCATAATTTTTCTGCATTAAATACGCCCGAAAATCATCCTGCGCGCGATATGCAGGATACTTTTTATGTGAACATAAATCCCGAAATGGTTTTAAGAACACAAACTTCTTCTGTGCAGGTTCATATAATGGAACATCAAAAGCCGCCTATTCGTACTATTTCACCAGGCCGCGTTTACCGTAACGAAGCCATCAGCGCCCGCGCGCATTGTCAGTTTCATCAGGTAGAAGGTTTGTATATTGATGAGAACGTTTCGTTTGCCGATCTGAAGCAAACGCTTTTGTATTTTTCGAAAGAGATGTTTGGCGCAGAAACAAAAATAAGATTACGCCCAAGTTATTTTCCATTTACTGAGCCAAGTGCCGAAATGGATATTAGTTGCACCATTTGCAAAGGCAAAGGTTGTAACGTTTGTAAATATACTGGCTGGGTTGAGATCTTAGGTTGCGGAATGGTAGATCCTCAGGTACTCACGAATTGCGGAATTGATGCCAATAAATACAAAGGCTTTGCTTTTGGAATGGGCATTGAAAGAATAACCATGTTAAAATACCAGGTTAAAGACCTGCGTTTATTTTTTGAGAACGATGTGCGTTTCTTAAAACAATTTACCTCTGCTTAACGTTTAAGCATTTATGGATCGTCTAAATCGCATAGACATGTTATTGGCCATGCTTGAAAAAGAGCCTGACGATATTTTTTTAAACTATGCTTTAGGTACCGAATACGTTGGCGAACTAGATGTTGAGCAGGCAGAATTTCAATTTAAAAAAGTGCTGCAAATGGAACCAAGTTATATTGCAGCCTATTACCAACTGGGAAAGTTATTTGAATCGCAATTAAAAAATACAGAAGCGTTACATTTTTTTAAATTAGGGTTAGAAAAAGCCAAAGAAGCAAAAAACAATAAAGCTGTTAACGAGTTTGGTGAAGCTATTTTTATGCTCGAAGAGTGAAAACTAACTATATATTTTATAAATATACGTTAGCATATGTCTTTCAAACATTAGTTTTGATTTAAGAGTTTCCAACATTTTTTCTCTTTCATCGGATGGAAATTTATCCAAATATAATTTTGCAATATTGAAGATCTGCTCCTGGAAATACGGAAACTTAGCATCGGTAATTGCCTGAACTAAATGATTAATATAAATAGCAATAAATTTGGCATCGTGCTCAGGGAATTTTTGAATGGCAATTTTATGAAGTAACCTGAATTTATTTTTCTCTTTTTTAATTTCTTCTATCAATTCATTCAACCTGTTTTGATGAAACAAAACAACGGCTATTTTCTCGAATGTATAAAAAACAGAATGAGCTTTTATCTCATTAACTAACGTCTCGGTTTGGCCATTTTCTATTTCAAAATAGCGCTCCAATTCGCTTTCATCAATAACTAATCCATAAATAAATTTTTCTTTCAAATACTCAGCTTCAATTTTTTCATCGTTCTTTTCTCGTGCAAAGGTCAAGGTCTCATCTACAAGATCGTGGTATTTATTTATATTTTGTGCTTTTACTTTTTCGCCGTATTGCTTTAAAATAGCAAATGCTTTTTCGTTTTTATTCTTACAAAACTCCAACCCGGCCAGGGCAATTGGTAACTCAAGGGTTGTCTCATAATTTTTAGTAGAATATGTTTTACCATTTAGTTTAGCTAATGCAATAGAAAGTTGCAATTCAGCAATTGTTTTTCTGTCGATGGGATCAAGTCGATTTCGGTTTTGCTTGCGTTTTTTTAGTTGTGATCTTAAATATTCGAGCTCGTTTTTATCTTTTGCAAAAACACAAACGCGTGAAATTAAAAAAGAAAAAACACCGGTCCTGAAATTGGATTGCGATCGCACGGAATTATTTGCTGCCTCAATAAAAGCCGATCGTTCTTGACTATCGAGCCCTTTTGCAAAAGAAATCTCTACTTCTTTTAATGAATTTTTAATGAAAGCGCTCAATACATTTTCCTTATCTGAATAATTGAAATTTGAAACTTTTGAAAGCTCTAAGATAATTGCAAGATGAAAATAAAACTGTTGTTTAAGTGCGGAAGCGCCGCTGAGTTCGAAATTTATTTTTTTATTTATCTCTGTTATCTGAGCTTGTTTTAATTTAGGAAGCGCTGCAAATGTTGCTGTAATTATTTTAATACTGTTTTGGTATTTTTGGAGGATCTTGTGGGTAGAAATTCTTTTTTTTGTTTCTGATTTTTTGCCTTTTACAGGCTTTTCAAATTTTAAAATCTCTTGCTGCAAATAAAAATTAGCAGCGGCAAGATGCTCGCAATAATTCTTACTCAAGCAATAACAGGTATAATTTAGTATCCTTCCGCCATTTATGCGGACAGAAATTTCTCCGGCTCTTTTATCATGTATTAAAAATGTAAATGTATTTTCTGCTTTCTCTTTTAACTCTAATTTGTTGTTAATGAATAATTTCAGCCCTTTTTCGAGCTTATTTTCTTCAATTTTATGTTCAAATTCTTTTTGGTCAAAAAGCATAATTGCTCAAATTTAACTGCATTAAGTCAATTTAATGGTTTCTCTTTTTCAAATAAATCTTAAAATTGGCAAATTACTGAGTTAAACGGCGTTTTTACTAAGTAAAGAGCTTCAAAACTAAAATCTAAATCCTTATATTAGTTTCGATTATGCGCAACAAATGAAAAAGTATATCCTCTTACTTTTTTGCATTTTTTCTTTTGCAACTGCTTTCTCACAAAAAGGGAAAAACGGTGCTGGGAATATCGTGGCCAGCACTGTAGTTAATGCTTACACGTCTTTAACGGCTGATGCTTTTGTTGGTAACACAACCATTAACGTTGCAAGTGGCGCAGGTTATGGTGTTGGTGACTTGATCTACATCATTCAAATGCAGGGTGCAGGCGTAAATTGTTTCATCAATGTTTGGGGAAATCCAAACAGTGCCGAGCCGCTATCTCCGGCATTTGGAAAGATAGTGAATTACAATAACGCTGGTAACAATGAATACGCCGAGGTTTCATCGGTTGCAGGAAATGTTATTACTATTGACTGTCCATTAAAAAATAATTATACGGCAGCTGGAAAAGTGCAGGTTGTAAAAGTTCCACGCTATACCTCTCTTACTATTGGTGCAACCGGAACAATTACCTGCCCTGCATGGAACGGTACAACGGGCGGCGTTATCGCGCTTGAGATAGACGGTAACACAACTATTTCCGCGGGAGGAATGATAGACGCCAGCGGCCTAGGTTTTAGAGGGGGTACATTAAGTACCGGCGCTTTTTTTGGTGCCGGAGCATGGTGTCACAACAATCCACAAGAAGGTGCCCGTAAGGGAGAGAGTATTGCAGGTGATGTAACAACCTACATGGCTAATTTTAATGGTCAATACTGCAGAGGTGCTGTTGCCAACGGCGGCGGCGGCGCTAACAGTAACAATGCAGGCGGCGGCGGCGGCGCTAATGCAGGAGATACAGGTCTTTACACCGGTTTTGGTAATCCTGATATTTCTCTTGCTGGTTATATAACAGCTTGGAACTTAGAATCCGCCGGCTTTGCGGCGTCAAGTTCTTCCGGTGGCGGAAAAGGTGGTTACACATTTTCTAATGCCAACATAAGTCCTCTAACAAATGCGCCCGGGGCTGCAGCATGGACTGCTGATGGTAGACGCGCAGTTGGTGGTATGGGGGGCAGACCTCTAAATTATAATACAGGTCGTTTATTTTGTGGCGGCGGTGCAGGTGCGGGCGATCAAAATGATGGTTACGGCGGCGCCGGTGGTAATGGCGGCGGAATAATAAATATAATTAGTTATGGTACGGTAAGCGGTGCCGGACAAATAGTTTCAAATGGCCAGAATGGTTTTAATACAAATACAACAGGCGCTGCTCCTTTTAATAACTGTAATGGTCGAGATGGAGCTGGCGGCGGCGGCGGCGGCGGAGCTATTGTAATTAATTCTCTTGGTGCAATAAACACTATTATAGTTTCCGCAAAAGGCGGCAACGGTGGTAATCAACAAATGAAATCGGGCTTTCTTGGCACTACTGCAATGGCTTACGGTCCGGGTGGTGGTGGTGGTGGTGGTTACATTGGTACTACCGCAGCTGCTATAACCACTTCTGTAAACGGTGGCGTCAATGGAATAGTTCAGTATCTGTCCGGAAATGAAAACTGTCAGATCGATAATCTGTTTCCCGCAAATGGTGCTACCAGTGGTGGATCAGGAATTGTTACATCAACCTTATTAGTGGTTCCAACAATAACAGCTAGTCCTGATGTTACCATTTGTGTGAATAATTCAGCTAATTTAACAGCAACTACAACAGGAATAGTTGGCCCTACAATTGGCTGGTATACAAATTTTGCCGGACCAACTTTACTTGGCACAGGTAGTGCATTTACTACATCAGTATTTACAGTACCCGGCACTTACACTGTTTGGGCAGGCTTTTGTCCTAGTGGCATTTATCGCGACCCCGTTGTTATTACAGTTACCAACGGGCCAACACTTACACCTGTCTCTGCAACAGTTTGTGCAGGGCAAACAGGAACCATTTCTGTTTCAGGTGCTACAACCTATACCTGGAGCACTGGATCGAACAGCGCTACGATTACCGCTACGCCAATAGCCACAACGGTTTACACCGTTACGGGGTCAATTGGCACTTGCACCACTGCAACAACAGCAACCATTACTGTTAATGCCAGTGCGTCCATAAGTGTTAACTCACCAACGATCTGTAGCGGACAATCTGCTACGTTAACAGCAGGCGCTGCAACGTCTTATACCTGGAGTACTGGTGCCAATACATCAACTATCGGTGTCAATCCATTAACAACGACTGTTTATACTATCAACGCTACTTCTGCAGGAGGTTGTTTGGTTACAAATACTTCTACGGTTACTGTAAATGCAACACCAACGTTAAGCACTATCAGTTCTACAGTATGTGCCGGACAAACCGGTACTGTTTCTGCATCAGGCGCAACAACTTATACATGGAACACCGGATCAAACAGTGCGACGATCAACGCTTCGCCTGCAGCTACAACGGTTTACACTGTTACGGGCGCTAACGGTACCTGCACCTCTTCGGCAACGGGAACAATTACTATAAATGCAAATCCAATCATTAACGTAACAAGCGCAACGGTGTGTGCGGGCCAAACGGGAACAGTTACGGCTTCCGGTGCTACAACCTATACCTGGAACACAGGATCGAACAGCGCTACAATTACTGCTACACCACCGGTAACTACAACATACACTGTAAATGGAACAACTGGAACCTGTACGTCTTCTACAACCGGAACAATTACTGTTAACGCCGCTGGCTCTATAGCGGTTAACTCTCCAACTATTTGTACCGGACAGTCTGCAACACTAACAGCGGGTGCAGCAACATCGTATACATGGAGTACAGGCCCAACTACTTCAACCATTAGTGTCAATCCCTTAACTACAACAATTTATACAGTCAACGCTACATTGGCCGGTGGCTGCGTTGCATCTAACACATCAACAGTTACTGTAAATGCAACACCAACTTTAAATACGATCAGTTCTACAGTATGTGCCGGGCAAAGCGGAACTGTTTCTGCTTCGGGTGCAACAACGTATACATGGAACACCGGATCGAACAGTGCCACGATTAACGCTTCACCCGCTGCGACAACGGTTTACACTGTTACGGGAGCTAACGGCACTTGTACTTCCTCAGCTACCGGAACAATTACCGTAAATCCTAATCCAGTAATTAATGTCGTTAGCGCTACGGTATGCGCCGGCCAAACCGGAACTGTTATAGCTTCAGGCGCAACAACCTATACGTGGAACACCGGATCGAACAGTGCAACAATTACAGCTAGCCCGCCAGCTACAACAAATTATACAGTAAATGGAACAACAGGAACATGTACTTCTTCTGCAACCGGAACAATAACTGTAAACCCTGTTGCACCAATTGTGGTTAACTCTGCAACAATTTGTAGTGGTCAAAATGCAACAATAACAGCAGGAGCTGCAGCATCTTATACCTGGAGCACGGGCGCCAATACGCAAACCGTTAGTGTTAATCCTATTGCTACAACAATTTATTCGATCAGCGCAACTATCGGCGGTTGCATTTCTTCAACTACTTCAACTGTTACGGTAAATGCTACGCCTACTTTAGCAATATTTAATACCACTGTTTGCCCTGGACAAACTGGAACTATTTCTGCTGCGGGTGCAGCAACTTATACCTGGAGCACAGGTGCAAATACAGCAAGTATTTCTGCAACACCACCTATATCAACAACCTATACAGTTACAGGTGCAAACGTTACGTGTACCTCTTCTGCCACTGCAAGTATTAGTGTTGGAGCCATTGGTTCTATTGCTATCAACTCGCCAACAATTTGTGTTGGACAATCTGCCACCTTAACTGCAGGCGCTGCCGTTACATATACCTGGAGCACAGGCGCCAACACGCAAAGTGTGAGTGTTAATCCTATTGTTACTACAGTCTATACAGTTAACGCTGTTACTGCAGGCGGATGTAATGTTGTGGGAACATCAACGGTAACGGTAAACTCTGCGCCGGTATTAACTGTGTTTGACGCAACAATTTGCCCAAGCCAAACAGGAACAGTTTCTGCATCAGGCGCCACAACTTATACCTGGAACACAGGGTCTAATAGTCCAACACTCACAGCTTCACCCGC
Source organism: Bacteroidia bacterium (assembly GCA_016787785.1). Taxonomy (GTDB): domain Bacteria; phylum Bacteroidota; class Bacteroidia; order B-17B0; family Aurantibacillaceae; genus Aurantibacillus. The sequence goes on from JAEUTO010000011.1 coordinate 56,379, forward strand.
TGTAACAACGGTTTACACTGTTACGGGTGCTAATGGCACGTGTACCTCATCTGCCAGTGCAAGCATTACAGTTAATGGAAGTACGATAAGCGTAAATTCTCCAACCATTTGTAACGGCCAACCAGCTATTCTCAATGCTGGCGCGGCAACATCTTACACCTGGAGTACCGGCGCCAACACGCAAAGTATCTTAACCGCACCTAGTGTAAATACAGTTTATACAATTACCGCAACTTTAGCGGGAGGTTGTGTTGTTTCAAACACAAGTAATGTAACTGTACTAACAAGCCCAACGGTATCTGCAAACAACCCTAGCATTTGTGTGGGCCAATCAGCAACAGTAACCGCAATTGGTGCGCCAACCTTTACCTGGACCTTTGGTGGATTAACGGCGCAGGTAGTGCTATCGCCAACAGTAACTTCGGGTTATACATTTACCGGAATATTACCAAACGGTTGTTATGCTCTTGGATCTGTTACAGTTTTTATTGTGCCACCGCCGACATTAGCCGCAACGAGTATGACCGTGTGTGCCGGGCAGGCGGCTACTTTAACTGTTAATGGCGCAACAACTTATACATGGGATCCAACTGGATTAAATGTTGTTAGTCCTTCGTTTACAGACGCGCCTGCTGCAACGACTGTTTATACGGTGATAGGAGCAACCAATGGATGTACTGCAAGTACAACCGCTTCAATAGTTATTGGTAGTAATCTTTCTATTACAACTAACACGCCAACAATCTGTTCGGGGCAAACTGCAACTTTATCTGCTTTAAGCACCGCAACAAATTATGTTTGGAGTAACGGAGGAAATACAGCCACGATTTTTGTGAATCCTGTTGTAAATACTACCTACACCGTAATTGGAAGTAAAGGGGCCTGCACGGGAAGTGCCGTTGCGAACGTTGTTGTAAATCCATCACCTAACGTAAATATCACTGCAGCGCCGGTTTGCGCCGGCGGTACTGTAGCCTTAATGGGAAATGGTGCGCCATCATTTTCTTGGTCAACCGGTGCTAACAACATGACTTCAATTGTTGTATCACCAACTGCTAATACAAGTTATACCGCTATTGGAAGCGCCGGCTCGTGTACTGCATCAGCGGTTTATAATTTAACCATAAGTCCTTCACCAACAATTACTGCAGCTAATGTTAGTATTTGTAATGGCGCAACAGCCACTCTTACCGCAAACGGTGCTATAACATACACCTGGCTTCCCGCCGGAACTCAAAGTAATTCAATAACTGTTACTCCTTCTGTAAACACCACTTACACAGTAATTGGTGATAACGGCGCCTGTAACGCCCAAACATCTGTTACGGTTACTGTGCTAAATGGCTTAACTGCCCCTGTAAACAACGCAAGCATTTGCCAGGGGCAAACAGCAAACATAGGAACAACATTAAACGGAACTTCTTATTTGTGGAGTAACGGCGCAACAACTCAAAGTATAAATGTTAGCCCGCCTGCTACAACAAGCTATAGTTTATTAGTGGTTGCCGGAAACTGCAGTTACACCGCAAGTTCAAATGTTACAGTTATTCCAACCCCAACTATTCAGTTGAACAACGCTTCTATCTGTCTGGGTCAATCTGCAACTTTAACCGCCACGGGCGCAACGAATGGTTATACATGGAATCCGGGTAATGTTACCGGCAATGCCATAACCGTTACCCCTACCGTTACAACCAATTATGTTGTAACAAGCGCAAACGGCGCTTGTCCGGCTACAGCAACCACGCAGGTAATTGTAAATACCAAACCTGTTTTAGTTATTGCACAATCGGCAGATCTTGTTTGCCCAAATACCCCTGTAACTTTTAGTGCAACAGGTGCAAACATTTACGAGTGGTACGTTAACGGTAATTACCATTTTGGTAATCCTTTAAATATTGTTGCTACGCAAAACTCAACCATTACTTTGGTTGGTTCTAATGGCGGCTGTTCTACAACTTCAGGCGCAATTTTAAATGTGAGCGATGTGGTTGCCTCATTTAATCCAGAAAGTAATTATGTAGATTACCCGGGAACATTAACATTTACAAACACATCAACCGGTGCTACAACTATTGCCTGGGATTTTGGCAACGGCCAAACATCTACCAACTCCGTTACAACTGCTTCGTATGAGTACCCTGGTAAATACCTTGTAGCTTTAGTGGCGCAAAACAGCATGGGTTGCATGGATACAACTTACTATGTGATAGAGGCAGGTTGTGGTAAAGGCGATTTTTACATGCCAAATACATTTACACCAAATGGCGATGGACTGAATGAAGATTACAGAATATTTGGAGGCACCTGCGTTACTAAATTTATTGGGTCTGTATTTGACCGTTGGGGAACCGAGATCTTTAAATGGAAAAATATTTCAGATACCTGGGATGGAACCTATCGTGGTAAAGAAGTTGAAGAAGGTGTTTATAATTATTTAATCTCTTATACACTGTACAACGGCAAAGTGTTCACTAAAACAGGCCACATTGCTATTATCCGTTAATTATGGACGAATTAAAATATCCGGTGGGTCACTATAAAAAACCTGCAGTTTTTACGAAAGAAATTTTAAGCAACGCCATCTCTGTTATCGAAAATTTTCCAAAAAAAATAAAACAGGAAACCGAGAATTTATCCGACGAGCAGTTAGATACGCCTTATCGTCCTGAGGGGTGGACCGTGAGACAGGTTGTTCATCATTGTGCCGATAGTCATATGAATGCTTTTATAAGACTTAAACTTGCTTTATCAGAAGATACTCCAACCATTAAACCTTATACCGAAGCGCTGTGGGCTGAAATGGTCGACGCAAAGCGTTTTCCTGTTCGCTCTTCTTTTTTGATCATTGAAGGCGTGCACGCGCGTTGGACAGTTCTGCTTAAAAGCTTGACAGACGTTGATCTTAAACGCGGCTTCATTCATCCCCAAAAAAAAAGAGAATTGTCACTGTACGAAAGTACAGATATGTATGCCTGGCATTGCAACCATCATCTGGCACATATAACAAATCTTAAAAAAAGAAAAGGCTGGATATAAGTCATAAATTATTTCAAAGATTGTGAGTAAATTTGCAGCCGGATGGAAGAGTTTAGAGAATCTTTATTAGTATTAATTTCTGTGCCAATTTACGCCATTGTTATTGGTTTCGAATTCTTCTATTCTTATTTCAAAAATAAAGGCCTGTATACTACCAAGGGCTTGCTTTCAAATATTTATCTCACCTCTTTAAATATGGGTCTTGATATTTTAGTGAGAGGATTATGCCTGTTCATCTTAAATTATTTTTTTCAATTTGCATTTTTTGATTGGAGTACCTCAAACGTTATTTTGTATTGGTGTGTTTTGGTAGTGGCTGAAGATTTTATGTATTATTGGTTACACCGTATTGATCATTTCTGTCGATTTTTCTGGGCAGTGCATGTAACACATCACAGTAGCGAAGAATTTAATTTTACAGTTGGCTTCCGCTCATCCGTTTTTCAACCGCTTTACCGTTTTGTATATTTTATTCCATTAGCGTTGGCTGGATTTAGAGGCATTGACATTATGTTTATTTACAGCGCCACACAAATATTTGGAATTTTAGCGCACACACAAACCATCAATAAACTGGGCTTTTTAGAGTACATTATTATTACACCATCGCATCACCGCGTGCATCACGGCAGTAACGTACGCTATCTTGATAAGAACATGGGCATGTTGCTTGTTTTCTGGGATAAATTATTTGGCACTTTTCAGGCAGAAGAAGAGAGCGATCCTGTAAAATTTGGATTAACCGAGAACATAGGCACTTATCATCCCATTAAAATGGTCTTTCACGAATGGAAAAATATTTTTAATGATCTTAAAAAAGAATCTTCTTTTAAAGCCAAGCTCATGTATGTGTTTGGTCCGCCAGGCTGGAGCCACGATGGTTCTAAAAAAACCAGCAGCCAGTTACGCGCTGAACTAAAAAATAAATCAAACAACTAATGGCCACAACCTCAGCCATTGAACGTTTAAAGGGCTTAAAACAATTATTAAAGATAGAACGCGACGAAGATTACCGTTTGTATAAAGAGCAATTCTTGCGCGTTACACTTGATCAACGAAAAAAGAACGGCGTTACCTGGTATCCTATAAAAATAAATTCTGAGGAGTTAGGCTCCGGCGACCTATTGCATTTGGAAATAGAACGCACCACACAAATTGACAAAGCACATCAGTTCAGCTCCGGAAAAAATGTAAGCTTATTCTCTAATCAAAATGAAGAGACCTACGAAATTACTGGAACGATAAAATCGGTTTCAAAAAATTCTTTAAAATTAATTATTCATTCTGATGAATTACCCGATTGGTGCTACGACGGAAAATTGGGCATAAACATTCAGTTTGACGACAACAGTTACAACGAAATGCAGAATGCATTGGATGTGGTGATCAATGCAAGGAATAACCGTATTGAAGAATTGCGCGAAATGATCGAAGGTGCACTTCCTCTTTCTTTTGAAAAAATTAATAACGATGTTTTAATTCCGCAATTAAATCTTTCGCAAAATAAAGCGGTACGCCATATTTTAAGTGTAAACGACATTGGTGTTATTCATGGTCCGCCGGGCACCGGTAAAACAACCAGCATAGTACAAGCCATTCGTTTAACTTTGCAAACAGAAAGCCAGGTGTTGGTTTGCGCGCCGACCAATTCGGCAGTTGATCTTATTACCGAAAAATTATTAGAGTTGGGTGTAGATGTTTTGCGTATGGGACATCCTGCAAGGATCTCTGACGAATTACAGAACAGCAGCATCGATGGTAAGATTTCTTCTTCGCCATATTATAAAGACATTAAAAATTTACGTCGTAATGCCGAAGAATATTTTCGCATGGCCGGTAAATACAAACGTGTGTTTGGAAAAGAAGAAGCGCAACAACGCACTGCTTATTATACCGAAGCAAAGAATTGTATTAAAGAAGCACGTCTGTTAGAAGATTTTATTGTGGACGAATTATTTAAGACCACTAAAGTAATTTGCTGCACACCGGTAACAAGCACACACAGGGGATTAGCAAAGAAAAGATTTGGCACTTTGTTTTTTGATGAAGCCTCGCAGGCTCTGGAACCTATGGTGTGGATACCTTTGTTAAAATGCAAACGTTTAATTTTAAGTGGCGATCATTTTCAGTTGCCGCCGGTTGTAAAAAGTATAGAAGCAAAAAAAGCTGGGCTCGATGAAACGTTGTTGGATCGCTGTATAAAATATAAAGAATCAGTTTCTTTATTAACCCGACAGTATCGTATGAACACCGCCATTATGGGCTTTAGTAATAATTATTTTTACGAGAACGAGTTAATTGCCGATGAATCTGTTTCTGCACAGGTATTGGTAAACGACGAGAATTCGATGTTGAGCAAGTCGATAGAATTTATTGATACCGCGGGCTGTGGCTTTGATGAAATTCAGAATACAGAAACACTTAGTCATTTTAATCCGAAAGAAGGCGATGTATTATTTAAACATTTGCAACAGTTGTTAATTGAATACGGCACACACGAACAGTTGCCTGCTATTAGTGTTGGTATAATTTCTCCCTACAAAGAACAGCGTGAATGGTTAAAAGATAACATTAGCGATTTTGAATTCGATAAAACAAAATTACTTTCGCTGAGCATAAAAACTATTGATGGTTTTCAGGGAGAAGAACGCGATGTAATTTATATTTCGTTAGTAAGAAGTAACGAACGACAAGAGATAGGTTTTTTAAATGATCTGCGAAGAATGAATGTTGCCATCACCCGTGCAAAGAAAAAACTAGTGGTTATTGGCGATAGCTCAACCATTGGCGCCAGCAAATTTTATAATTCCTTTTTAGAATATTGCGAAAAGCATGGAGCGTACAGGACTGCGTGGGAATGGTCGTAGATGCTTAACCACAAAGGGCGCTAAGAAGGCGCAAAGAGCACTAAGAATATTTTCTTTGTGAACTTCGTGAAAAAACTTTGTGTGCTTTGTGGTTAAGTAATATGAGATCTAATTCTCTTTTCCTTCATGAAAAACCTTATTCAGGCGTTTCAATAAAAGCATCATAATTAAAAAAGCAAACATAAGCAAAGCAAAATTCAACCAAAAGTAATTTGCTTTGTTATCAAACTTATCCCAATTCTTTGCAAGTACACCGCTTAATTTATTACCAATAGAAGTTGCTAATTGCCAACCACCCATCATCAACGCTGCTAAACGTAAGGGCGCTAATTTAGATACCATCGATAGTCCCATCGGACTAAGCAACAATTCGCCAACCGTTATAACACCATAACTTCCTACCAACCACCAGGCACTGGCCTTATGCATACCATTATCAGTGTAATGTACCGCTGCAACCATTACCAGCGTTGATAGTGCGCTAATAAATAACCCATAAGCAATTTTTGTTGCAGTAGTTGGTTCTTTGCCTCGCTTGCGCATAAATGCAAAAAAAGCAATTATAAAAGGTGTGAGAGCAACAACAAAGAACGGGTTAATAGATTGAAAGATCTCCGTATTTAAAAGGTTAACAGATTGACCCGGCGCAGGCATTTTAGAACTATCAATGTTTTTAAAGTATAATGGATAATCCATACACTTCACCGGCTTACCATCCGGGCCTTTTATTTTCCTGAACTGTTCGTCTACCTGGTTAACTTCTTTATTTTTTGCAACCAACTCTTCTGAAAAGCTAAAAAACTTGGTAACCGGTAGTACAGAGGTAGGAATTTCTCTGTTCGTATAGCTTTCGGCATAGGTTGTTAGCGCTGTGCCGTTCTGTTTAAAGATCGCCCAAAACAGTATCACAATAATAAAAATAGTGAACATGGTTCCTAACGGTTTTCGCTCTTCCGCATTTGCCTTTTTAAATATAGAAGCATAAAAATATACTACCGGAATGCAGAACATAAAGAAGGCATCGGTACTCTGGCTTCCCATAATGGTAAATACTTCATTCTCTTTTCCTCCAATAGCGTTTGGCAAGATCCAGCCCACAACCGCGAATGCTAGGCCTGTTAAAAGCACCTTTACAAACTGCATAATAAATGGTTTATCTTCCGGCTTAGGTTCTTTACGCACATCTACATGCTTGTAATGTTTCATACCTAACCAAAACGTTATTACGCCTAAGAACATGCCTATACCTGCAGTAATAAAAGCGCCGTGCCAGCCAATTTTATTTCGCATAATGGCCGCCACAAAATTACAAACAAGGGCGCCAACGTTAATGCCCATATAAAAAATATTGTATCCTGTATCTTTATTGGCACGGTAGCGTGGGTCGTTATATAAATTTCCTAAAAGGGTTGCAATGTTTGGTTTAAAGAAACCATTACCAACTACCATTACCGCAAGCGAAGTAAAAAAGGCCCACTTTTCGGGAATGGCCAACATGCAGTAGCCTACGCCCATTAAAATGCCGCCCAGCGTAATTGAAAAACGATAACCTAATTTAAGATCGGCTAAAAGACCTCCCATAAAAGGCGTTAAATATGCTAAAGCAATAAAGGTTCCAAATATATCGGCACCGGTAGCATTGTCCCAACCCATCCCTCCTTCCTTGGTATCAGCCGTCATGTAAAGGAAAAAAATACCGATCATTAAGTAATAACCAAAGCGTTCCCAAAATTCGGTAAACACTAAAAAGAAAAGTCCTTTGGGATATTTAGAATCAGCCATTTTTTTGATTTATGATTAATGATAAAAGATCTATGACAAGTTAGTTTGAGTGCCTTTCATGTGCTTTAAATTGATGGCATACAAGATAATAAAAACAGAGTCGATCAAAATTGAAACGATCAACGAACCGTATGATTTTGCACCATCGGCAACACCAATATCCAAGCCTAAAAAATTTGTAAGTAATTCGGCAGCTACGTAAATAAAAAAACCAATTTTGTTTAAACGCCACATCATTATTACGCCAACCAACGACAGGATGTTAGCAAAGAAATTATACAAACACAATTTACCTATTTCATTAAAAAATACGATCGGATCCATTTCTTCTAACTGCGGTTGTTGCGCAATTATTTTATCCCAAACATTGGTAATGGTATCTTCGCCTATTACCAGACAAAATGAGCCCAGGCCATACAACAATATCATTAAGCCGCAGGCAACAAAAGAAATAATACAAATTATTTTTAAAAATTGAGGCTTCTCGGGCAGCGGTGCAATATCATTTTGAAACCCGTCATTCATAGTATTTTCCATTAGCGTTTACGTTTTATAATAAAAGTAAAAATGCTAATAAAAACAGTGAAATACTAATGGGATCAAAAATTAATTAATCGAATTGGCTGGGAGGCACCATGTATTTTAAATTTACGGCATACAGCACTATAAACACAGCGTCAAAAACTATCAACAATGTTATTACAATACCTATTACTGCAGAACCCATACTTCCGGCCATTGCACTGGCCGCGGCAAGCGCATCGGTACCGCCAAATATAAGGCCGATGTATGGAACTACTTCACCTATCAAATAAAAATAAAATCCTGTTTGTTTTAAATTCCACATTTGCACAGCACCAAATGCACATAATGCAATTGCAAGAATGTTGAGTAGCGTGGTAAGGATCTTTTTTGCACCGCCTTCATCGGCCAATGCCGCTTCCATTTTGTCGGCAGCTTCGGGGCTGATCTTTCGCAACTGTTCTATCTGTTCCAACTGCTTCTCGGGCGATTGAGTAATTAATCCCGATAAAGACGAGATCAATAATAATGCGCAGCATGCCCAGGTTAACACACATGTAACCGATAGTAATGTTGGGCGACCATGTTTAATTTCGTTTGTTGAATCAATACTGTTTTCCATTTGTTTAAATTTTAAAGGTTAATACTAAAGGAAGAGCCACTGATAGAAAGAGTAAAACACTAATAGCTAGTTCTATTTTAACGAAGCTGCGAGAAATTAGTTTAGGTTTTAACAAATAAATTAAAACAATTGCCCCTCTTAAGAACAACTGAAATGAAAAAAACAAAAAGAAAGGCCAGGACAAACTGTTAAAATCCCTTCCTTCCTTAAAATGAAAATGTGTGTAATTGCTAAAAGCACGCGAAAATCCGCAAGAGGGACAGTCTTTACCGGTAGCGGCTTTTATGGCGCAATCCAGCGGATGATCATTAGGGTAAAAAAAATAGGAGTAAGCAAAGCCTACTCCTATTAATATAAAAAACACCAAACTTATTATTACATAGCTGGGCGCTTTACGCATTTATTGTTGTGGAACGTTTAACGTATCGGTTAATTGTTTTAACTGATCCATTGCTTTTGTTAAAGAATCCATTGCACCAGATTTTTCCATAGCTTCTTTAAACATTGAGCCACCTTCTGTTACTGCTTTTGCAATTACAAAGATCCAGATAGAACCAATAATGATAGCAAGTATAGAGCAGATCAAACCGGCAATTGCCATACCTTTTGGGGCATTGGCTTTTTTTGCTTGTGCCATGCTCACAGCTGACAAAATTAAACCAACTACCGCTAAAACTATTGCCCACCAGCCAAAGCAAGGTACAAATGATACGATAATTGCTAAAATTCCTAAGATCATACCTGCAATGCCTAAACCTTTTCCGTTATTTCCTGCAGGTGTTGTAGTGTTTTGTTCCATTTCTTGTTTTTTAAATTAATAATTGAGTGAAAGTAACCTCTTTTTATTAGACATGAGGTTAAGGTCTTGTAAAGTTTTTAACAAATAAAAAGTCCCTCCTTTATAAAAGAAGGGACTTTTTAAAAATTAAAAAAGATTATTTTAAATGTTTTAGGTTTAAACCGTAAAGTACAATGAATAAAGCACCAAAAACAATTGACATCATACCAGAACCAAATCCGCTATAAACAATTGTCATAATGATAGATACTACAGTAGCTCCTACATAAAGGAAAAAGCCGATTTTTTGTAGTTTCCACATTTTAATAACGCCAAATAAAGATACTAATACAGTAACAAAACCTACTGCAATGTAAGCCCATGTCATACCTGCACTTGGTCCGTGTGACATTGCCTCAGACATAGCAGCGCCAGCTGATCCAGCTTCGCCTGACATGCCTTCTAATGCAGAAGCTCCCGCTGTTACAGCACCCATTACAGTAATTAAAGTAATGTAGCCTAAAATTGCTAAGCCTGCAGCAATAAATGATAAAATACATAATACAGTTAAAAATACCGGTCTTTTTGCGGCATCAGTTCCTGGTGTTGTTTGTGTTTGTTGTTCCATCGTTTAGTTTTTTTTAGTTAATATTAATTGATTGAAATTAATTTTTTCTTTTAAACTGCAAGCGCCAATTTTAAAAAAGTTTTTAACATTTTTTTGATTTCGTCTGATTTATAGGCCCTTCCATGCCATAAAATTAACATTTGCATCGTTTTTTGCTTTTAAAACAGGGTTAAAAAAGTAGGTATTTCCCTTTTTATCGCCCTGCAAAACAATGGTTTTTATGTGTTCGGCAGAGTTTATTGTTAAAACTAGCTCCTTTTCGTCCTTAAAATACTGCAACCAGTTATTAAGGTTACTTTTTAAGGCAATTCCGTTTACGGCAATAATTTCATCATTCGCAAATAAGCCGGCTTTCCAGGCGGGAGAATAGGGCGCCACTAAACTAATTTTAGCGTTTTGGCCATGATCCATTACCTTAAAACCGTATTTATGTTCGCATTCGTGCGTATTGGCTTGTTTTATAAAGTCAATTTCCAAATAGTCGAAACAAGGTTTTAGTTCTGCTTCAAAATCCTGCGGCGAATACACATGGCTCTTAAAAAAATCGGTTAGATCTAAACCACTAACTTCATTTACCAATTCAATAACGTTGTTCTCAGAATAACCAATGCCTTTTTTACCAAAGCGCTCATATAATAGAACGCATACATCGCGCAATCGTTTTTTATTTTGGGTGGCCTGTAAAATTTTTACATCCAGCATAAAAGCAATTAAACTTCCCTCGTCATAAATATTTGTTTTGCGATAAGGTGCGCCCGGCACATAACCATCTAACCAGGTTTCCCAACTGCTATCGGCTACGGATAAATTGTAGCGACCAAAATTGTGAAAATGTTTTGTTAAGCGTTCTTCGAGCGTTTTAAAATATTGTTGCAAAGTAAAAACATTGCTGCTCAATAATAATTTATCGCCGTAATAAGTAGTAAAGCCCTCGTAAACATAACCCGTTTTCGCATAATTTTCTTTGGTATAATTATACGGCAACATTTCTTTTGGGCGAATGGTTTTAATATTCCATGAATGAAATAATTCGTGACAACTTACACCCAATACATCTTCATAAGTTCCACCGGAGTTAATGGCGTAACCCGGACCAATAGCAATAACCGTATTCTTAACATGCTCAACACCATGATAAAATTTAAATGGCAGCACCTGAAAAATAAAATGATATTCGTCTGTCGTAAAATCATTCCAAAATTCAATTTGTTTTTGTGTGAAAGCCGAGAAATTATCTTTCATTAATTTAAAGTCGGGTTTGCACTCGCCAATAAAATGTAAATAGAATTTAATGTTGTTTACTTCGTAAAAATCGCTTTGAATTTTTTCGGAAGCAACAAATGGTGAATCTACCAGCTCTTCAAAATTTTTGGCGATCAACACATTCTTTTCTTTTCTTAATGAACAAACGATCTTATAATTTTCGGGAACGTTTAATTCAACACGATGCTCCTCCTCCATTCTACCCACCACATACATGCAACAATGCACGGGGTTCATATACACTTGCGTTGTATCTGCAAAACAAGCACCTGCATTTAATTCGGCAGCATAATAACTGTAAGTAACTTTAATAGATGATTGACCTTTTGTATCTATTTCCCAAAGATCTTTGTTGACTTTGTTATACGACAACACTTCGTTCTTATCATTAAAAACATCTACCCGCTTAATATTCTTAGCAAAGTTTCCCAATTCGTAACGGCCCGGACGCCAAACAGGCAGCTGCAACTGAACTGTATCTTGTGTAATGGCATCCACAAACATATCAATATACACGTAGTGTGATGCCGGATTTTTTTGATACATTAAATATTTTATCATTTTAAGAGCGGGTTTAAATTTCTATTTATAAATGTATATATTTGAATTATTGTGAGGCACCTCTTTTTTATTTTTTTTATACTCAACTTATTAAACGTTTGCAGTCAGGATCTTGATTCGCTTAAAACGGTTGCTGCAAAATTACCAAATGATACAAGCAGGGTAAATCTTTTTTACAACGAAGGTTTTTCTCACCGCGCCAGCAACGCACAATATAGTTACGACTGCGCAAAGCTGGCCGAAAAATTTGGGCAAAAAGCCGGCCTGCCATTATACGCGGCAAAAGCCTGCAATTTATTGGGCATTTTATTTTATAGGAAAGGCGATCTTATTTCTGCACTTACTTATCATAAAAACGCGCTGAAATTAAGAACGGTTATTAACGACAAAAAAGGAATTGCGCAAAGTCAAACCAATTTAGGAAATATCTATTCTGAACTGGGCCGCTACAAATTAGCAGAAATAGCGTATTTAAGCGCGCTTGACATTAATAACGAATTAAAGATCGAAAAACAAATAGATAATTGTCTTTTAAATTTGGGTGTACTAAGCACCGAACTAAAGATGATAAGCGTAGCCGAAAGTTATTTTAACCGCGCTTTAAAAAATTCTGAAAAAAGATTTGATTACGAGATGCAGGCCTCCTGCTTAAATAATTTAGCGGTAATAAATACCATAAGGCAAAATTACGACGCCGCTATTGCCAACAGCCTTAACTCTATTAAAGTAAAGGATTTAATGGATAACGAAATGGAAATGGCCGATTCTTATTTAAATATTGCCGTTGCCTACATTAAGAAAAAAGAAGCACTGCCCGCATTAGAAAATTTAAAAATTGCCGATAGCATTATTTTAAAATTCAATTATCTGGCCGCTAAAATTCAATCGTTAAAAGCCTACTCAGAATATTATGAGCTGGAGCACAATTACGAAAAAGCGTTTGAACAATTACAACAATGCACCGTTTTAAAAGACAGCCTCACAAAAGCCAATAAACAAATTGACGAGAATAATTTTACCGAAACCTCAACAGCATTACAAGAAATAAAAAGTACAAACGGGTTTTCGGTGATCTATTTTAATTTATTGATGATCGTATTTTTATTATGTGGTCTATTTATTTTTAAACACAAACGATGAGCAAAAAAGATAAAAGCAAAGGCGGTTTGGTGTATTCTACCAACCCAAATTTTACACCCGATAATTTTGAAGAGGAAGAGGACGAACTAAATTTAAAAACAGGCCAACCGCCTTTAAAAGTTTATTTAGATAGATTAGGCGGCGGAAAATCTGTTTCGCGCATTACAGGTTTTACGGGCAAGACAGGAGATATTGAAAGCCTCGGAAAATTATTAAAACAAAAATGCGGCGTTGGCGGCACCGTAAAAGATCGCGAAATTTTAATTCAAGGCGATCACCGCGATAAACTTATTTTGTTGCTTTTAAAAGAAGGGTATAAAGCTAAAAAAGCGGGCGGGTAAAGGCTTACGATCGCTAAGCCTTATTCAATTTTCCCTTAGGGCTAACAAAAAAAGAATTCCAGAACTAATTTCTTGTCGTCACTTTTTCCTTGATGAAAAAGTAACCAAAAAATCAAGGCTCACAAACAAATTCCTTGATTTGTAGTTTTAAATTTTTTTGTGTCGCCCGCAAACTCGCCCCATCAAGCATTCATTTGCGAGGGGCTCAAACAGCGCGGGCTCGAATAATTTTAAGCGCAGCCAACCGCCTAAATATTTTAATTGGATTATGCCCTTAAAATTTGCCAGGATAAAAAATTAAAACTCAAATCTTACGGAATTTCTTTGAGGCCTGTATGCTGTGTGTGCTTACGCGCACAGTATTACGTAAAACATTAGGCTGTTAGCTGTTTGAGTTATCCGCGTGAGCAAACCAAGCAATCCGGCCTCATAAAATTAAACGTGAAAATCTTTATGGGTTTAAATGCGGGCACAAAAAAGTCTTCGGCAAATAGGTATTTAGAATTTTCGTGTTGACTTTTTTGGGCAGATTGTGCGGAGAAGCCATGCTGTTTGAGGGCACACAAAATATTTCTTTGGCCCGAGTTCATGGCTTCAGCTTAAAGGCATAAAGATTTTAGTTTAATTTTATGCAGCCTTGACTTTTTTGTTACTTTTTGTGTCAAGACAAAAAGTAAGGCAAAAAAATTGTGCCGCCGCACAAAGCTGTTTTAAATATGCGTGGTTTATTTGCACACAGTGAAATAAATAAAAGAAAAACCCGCACCTAAAACCAATTATTTGCGGGTTTTTTTATTCGTCATTGCGAGGGCTTCGCCCGAAGCAATCTCATATGCAGGTAATTGAGATCGCTTCGTCACTTTTTGCTAAAGCGCAAAATCCTCGCGATGACGGTTGTTAATCTAACACCACCTTTTTAACTTGAGCATGTTTCCCTTGTTCTATCCTTACAAAATAAACACCTTTTGGATTTTTACTGATATCAATTTCTTTATCGTAAGCACCAACAAAGTTTGGTAAATTTTCGCTGTATACTTTTTTACCTTCAACGTTTAAAATGGTTATTTCTGCATCTCCTTTTTCAGGTAAAGAAAAACTTAAATTAAATTTACCGTTGCTTGGGTTGGGATAAAAATTCATTTTATCTACCGCCAGCTTTCCATCTGTAGCGCTTGACTGATTTATTTTTTTTAATTCTGTTGCATCGGCATCTGTGATCTTTACATTTTTGATCATGACTATTTTTGTTACTTTTTTCTCAGCCCTTTTATCGCTATCGCTTTTTCCGTCTTCGTTAACAATGATCATCTTTTGCACGCCTTTGGCATTTGCATCTACGCCTGCTTCTTTTAACGCTTTTGTAATTTCCTCGTCCATATCGGCACCATCGCCTTTGTGAATGATCTTTATATCTGCATTTTCCCCATTCACCTCATTACCGTTAATAACAATTACTTTTTTCATTTTACCTTCCTCTCCAACCGAGATCTCTTCGATGTTTACAGTTCCATTATCAACGTTAATGGTAGAAGCATCATCGGTAGTGTAAGTAGTATCCGTCACCTTCTCAACACCATTAATGTTCTCAATTTTTTTAATGTGTACTTTTGCCTGTTTTTTTTCTTGTGCCGTTACTAAAGCTGTGCTTAGTAATAAAGCGGCTGTAATTAGAGTTGTTTTCATAATTTTATTTGTTTTATAATTTATACAACAAAATTACCTTTGGCTCAAGCGCAGCAGGGTTAAAGCGCGGTTAAACTTAGTTAAGGAAAAGTTAAAGTTAGTCCCAATGAGTTAAATAGTTCCTAAATTTGGTACAGTTGAAGACCTCCAAACGTTATATCCCTATTTTAATTAGCCTGGCTTTGCTAAGCTTAATTGCGTTGCAAATAGTTTGGTTGTTTTATGTTTACGAATACAAAAAACAGGAATTAAAAGACAATACCCGCGAAGCTGTTTTGGAAACAAGCGACCGTTTGCAACGTGATGAGAATGCCAAACTCATTATTAACAATATGGATTCTTTATTGCTAACCGACAACATAATTGGTGATGAGAAAAAAGGAGAGCTGCGCGTTATTGTTTCTAACATTAAAAATAAATTTAAGATCGATACGCTTCGCCCGGGCGATCAGATCAACCAGGAGATCCGTATTGTGAATGATAGCTCTACCACCGTTGTAAAAATTGGTAACAACAAAAAACACAAGGTTATTATACATTCCGAATCGCTTACTGTTGCCGATCCAAAAAAGAAAGCAAAAGATCTGGAGCAAATATTTTTAAAAATGGCCATCAACGCCAAAGACGCACAAAAAAATATTGATGCAAGAGTAGATTCTGCTGCGCTAAAAAAAGTTTTAAGAGACGAGCTTTTAAAACGCGGTATTGATCTGACGCCTGATTTTGGTGTTTCTTATTTTCCAAAAAATAACAGGCCGGGTTCTTTGCCGTACCATGTTGTTTATAATACGCCGGGCTATAAATACATTTTACCTGCTATGGTAAGCTTGCCGCTTTTTGAGGGCGATGTTTTTGGCGGCGATCTTTTAATTAAACTGGGTTACCGCCAGTCTACCACCAATTTTATTATTAAACAAATGGCGGGCCTGCTTGCTTTATCTTTATTTATTACGTTGCTCATTGCTTTTGTGATGATCCATATTTTTCGCCGGATGCTAAGCCAGGAAAAATTGCATCAACTCAAGAACGATTTTATTAATAACATGACGCACGAATTAAAAACACCTATTGCCACTATTTCTTTAGCAACCGATGCCTTAAATAATCCGCTGGTAAAGAACGACGACGAAAAATATAAAAACTACACACGTATTTTAAAGGAAGAGAATTTTAAACTTAACAACCATGTGGAACGCGTGCTGCAAATGGCCCTGCTAGATAAAGGCGAACTGCAATTGAACAAACAACCTGTAGATCTTGTTGCTATTATACAAAATGCCATTGCCACCTTTAAATTACAAGCGCAGCAGCAAAACGCCACCATCAACTTTACACCTTCGCAAAAAGAAATTATCATTACCGGCGATAAATATCATTTACTCACAGTCTTCTGTAATTTAATTGACAACGCTCTAAAATATTCTGACAAAAATTGTGAGATCAGCATTTCTGCCGCGCAAAATTCAAGCGGCACCGCTGTTTTTATTAAAGATAATGGCATGGGCATCGATCCTGCTTTACACGAAAAAGTATTTGAGAAATTTTACCGTGTGCAAGGCGGCAACCTGCACGATACAAAAGGTTTTGGTCTTGGTTTAAGTTATGTGCGTTCCATCATCACCGCACACAACGGTACCATCACGTTACAAAGCGAAAAAAACAAAGGCAGCGAATTTATTATAAAACTCAACAACTATGCAAACTAAAATATTATTGGTTGAGGACGAAAAGAATTTTGGATCCATCCTTAAAGATTATTTAAAGATGAATGATTTTGCTGTTGAATGGTGCGAAGATGGTGAACAAGGTTTGCAGGCATTTAAAACTTCTAAATTCGATCTCTGTATCATCGATGTGATGATGCCAAAAAAAGACGGCTTCACCCTAAGCACTGAAATAAAAGCCATTAACAAAAACATTCCACTCCTTTTTCTTACCGCCCGCGGCATGCGGGAAGATATGATAAAAGGTTACAAATTGGGCGCTGCCGATTACATTACCAAACCTTTTGATTCTGAATTGCTCTTATTAAAAATAAAAGCTATTTTAAATAACCAATCTAACAGCGCTAACGACAACGAATTTTTGCACCAGCTGGGCGAATTTAATTTTAACGCAAAGCTTCGCTCCCTTAAAAGAAAAGACCAGGAAATAAAACTCTCGCCCAAAGAAGCAGCGCTTTTAAATTTATTGTGCCAACACAAGAACGATGTGCTGCTTCGCGAAAAAGCCCTCAAACAAATATGGACTGAAGATAATTATTTTACTGCCCGCAGCATGGATGTTTACATCGTAAAGCTCCGCAAGTATTTATCTGCCGATGCTAATATTGAAATTAATAATTTGCACGGTAATGGTTATAGCCTTTTGGTAAAGGCATAGCCTTTTTTAAAATCCTTTATATTTCTTTGCCTTTGGTCGAAATCCCTTTATGTTTTTTCTGTCACTTTTGTAGCAGGGCAAATGTGTGGGACACATTTGAGCCAGCTTTGTGCGGCGGCACAATTCTTTTTCTTTACTTTTCCTTAGTCGAAAAGTAAACAAAAGACAAGGCAAAACGATCTTTCCCCACGCTCTTGATTTTTTTTGAAAAGCTAATAAAGTAAAAAATTCTGTTCCATTTTTTTAAGCGAGAACAGAATTTTAAACGACAAGCGCCTTTATCGCTTTTCTACAAAAAAATCAATTCACCCCTCCCACGCCAAGCGTTTTGCCGGGCCCACGCGCCGAAAACTCAAACATCCAGCCGCAGAATTCCCATCCGCAAAATCCGTACGCGTAAGCACACACAGCATATTGGCCTCAAAGAAATTGCGATAGATTTGTGTTTTAATTTTCGTGACAGATTTTAAATGCATAAATAGCCAATGTATTTGAGCGGCATTGCTGCATTTAAAATCCTATGAGCCCGCGCTGTTTGAGCCACTCACACAGTATTTCTCAAATGTGGCGAGTTTGCGGGCGACCGCTTAAAATTAAAACTACAAATCGAGCAATTTGTTTGTAAGCCTTGATTTTTTGGTTACTTTTTGATCAAGCAAAAAGTGACTCCAAAAATAAAGTTCAGAAATTTCCGGGATTTGATTTTTTGGTTGCCAACACACTGTCTCGCTCAATGCTTTGCATTACCGTGATCAAGCAAAAAGTGACGGCAAAAATAAAGTTCAGAAATTTCTTCTTGTGTGATTTTTTGATTGAAAAAGTAAAGCAAAAAATTATTTCTGCAACAAAAAAGCCCGCTATTTCTAGCAGGCTTTCTTTTTTAATTAAACTTGGAGTTCTTCGTGCCTTCTTAGTGGCCTCTGTGGTTAAGTAAATTACTGTATAACCAATTTCTTAGTTGTAGTCAAACCACCATTCTTAACATTTACAAAGTAAATACCAGAATTTAAATTAGCAAGATCTACTTCAATTTGGTTTGAACCATATTGTGCTTTGTAAGAATTTTGTTTTACAACCTGTCCTGTATAATTTAAAACAGAGATCTCTAAATTAGATGTAGCATCTAAATTTAAAGCAACTGTACATTTTTCGCTTGCAGGGTTTGGATACAATGCAAATTGTACTGCATCTTTTTTATTCTCGTTAAACCCGCCTGTAGGAGGAAAATAAAAAGTTAAATTCTCGGTAGAATAATAATGTGTGTTAGAACTACCTTGTATATACGGATTACTGTTTGTAACCGTTACAGGTATTTTTACAGTTACATTCATTCCACCACCTGTTGTAGGTGTTGTAACAGCAGCACCAGACTCCGGCGAAGTAAAGTGGAACATGGCTTTGCTGGCAACATTAGGATTAAAGCCTATTGCAGGTTTTGTAACATTTATTTCTGTTGGACTAATATTTGTACCATTTAAGATTGCATTAGACCACATTCTTGCTTTTACATTTGGTAAGTTATTCCATTTTTTACCTGCTTGTGTAAAGTTAGAATCCGATTCTGCCCATGTATAAGTAATAAATTGTCCATCAGGTGTTCTGCTAATTTGTATACGCGAATCTGAAGTTACTTTACCTGCGTCATCATCCCAAGGGTTATCTGCAAAACCAGGATTACCCGAAACAGAGCTTGGCGCTTCGCTACCTAAAGAATCGATGGTCATAAAACTCCATGCCGACGTTCCGTCTCCATAAAAATCATATAAGTAAGGGTGTTGGTTTGGGCCGTGTGGCCATGTGTATTCTTCTGAAGTATAACCAGGCGTGAATGCTAACGAATCTACATCAGGACTAGAAGTACTTGCAATAACAGTTGCCATGTGCAATTTGTTATTAGCATCAACGGTCATATCAAATCCTTCGAAAGGATTAAAGAAAGGTATTACTAAACCAGGGTTTGCATTTGTTGGTGCTAATCTGTTTTTTATTAATTGGTAAGCAGGCGTATTAAAATCAATACCCGGTAACAATGTCCACGATGTACCGCTGTTGGTAGTTTTGTAAACAATGGGTTGCCATCCTCTGTTAGATAAAGTTGCGCCTGTTCTGCTTCCTAAGAACACAACGTATCCCACTGTGCCGGCTTCGTTCCAGGCCATTGTAGCGTTTGAGTTCATTTGTAAGAACAGATCTGATTTTACAAGCACCGGTGGCACTATCGAATCGGTGCTCCAGTTAAAGATCCCTGCATTAAAAACACCTTTTTGTATCACACAACCTCTTGCATCAACCGGTGCAGCATCCGGATCAGGAATTAACTGACCCATAGATCTTACAGCACCATCATCCGTTGTTTGAAAACCGTATACCGGCCAATCGTTAGAATAAACGTTTGGTCCAAAAGGGCCGGCGGTGCTAAAAAATTGTTGTGCGCCCGGTGTTTGGCTGGCCACATTATTAAATACGGTAGAACCTTGTACTGCTAACTGTTTACTTGCAAAATAACTTCCACCCCAGTTACTGCCAACAATACATGGGCCCGAAGCTACAACATAAGCGTTGGCTACATTGGTATTTCCCGGTGCGCTATAAACGGCACCTTGTGGGTAACGGCCAGGGTTAGTGGCGTCAGACCAAAGGCAAGTACTATCCCAGTTGGCTCCCCAGTTGCTGCTAATCATAGCAACTATAACACCTGTATTATCTACAGGGCTACCAACATAGGTAGAACTTTTACGGTGTATAAAAGAAACCACGTTTACATTATCATTATAGTGTAAAGGTCTTTCTGCATTTATAGTTACCCCATAAATATTGGCCGAAGCCGAAAAAGGGTTAAAACTGGTAACGCTTGAGCTGCTCATTTGCACAGGTCCCGGTATGGGGTTATTGGCAACACCTGCTTTATTAACATTAAGTCTGTCTTTTTCAAGAGCAGATTTATTTTTATTGGCCAGGCGTTGCTGCATATTAATAACGCTGGTTGCTTTTGCGCGCTCTTGTGCGTTAAAAGAAAGTACGCCAAGGGCCAAAATTGTGGTAAATAATTTAGTCATGTTTCTTTGTTTTATATAGTAAAGATAAGGCTTTTGACCGTTATAATAACAATTTTTTAAAATACTACAATCTGTAGCAGGACATTGCTACAAAATGCGCATACCTTTGTGTATAAGTTAGGGTAAAAAGTGGAGATGGGTTGCGGAGAAAGAAAAAACAAGCTCTAACTTTATTTAAAGCGTAATCAAATAAACTATATATCATGGCAAAGAAAAATGCAGAAGAAGTACTGGAAGATGTTTCGACGGGCTCAACAACCAAAAAGACCGTTAATTCCGAAAAACTAAAAGCGCTTCAATTAACATTAGACAAATTAGAAAAAACATATGGTAAGGGTACCATTATGAAACTGGGCGACACCAAGATCGAAGCCATAGAGGCTATCTCTACAGGCTCTTTAGGTTTGGATATTGCCCTGGGCATTGGTGGTTTACCAAAAGGACGTGTGGTTGAAATTTACGGACCAGAATCGTCAGGTAAAACAACCTTAGCTATACATGCTATTGCAAGCGTGCAAAAAGCCGGTGGCATTGCAGCCTTTATTGATGCAGAACATGCCTTTGATCGTTTTTATGCCGAGAAATTAGGAGTAGATACAGGGAGTTTATTGATCTCTCAGCCCGATAACGGCGAGCAGGCTTTAGAAATTGCCGATAATTTAATACGTTCGGGTGCTGTTGATCTTGTGGTGGTAGACTCCGTTGCTGCGCTTACGCCAAAAGCCGAAATAGAAGGTGAAATGGGTGATAGCAGAATGGGTTTACAGGCACGTTTAATGAGCCAGGCCTTACGTAAATTAACCGGCACTATTAATAAAACAGGTTGCTGCTGTATTTTTATCAATCAGTTGCGCGAGAAGATCGGCATTATGTTTGGTAATCCTGAGACAACAACAGGTGGTAACGCTTTAAAATTCTACGCTTCGGTGCGTTTAGATATTCGCCGCATAAGCCAGTTAAAAGAAGGCGATGTGGTAATGGGTAACCGTGCACGCGTTAAGGTTATTAAAAATAAACTAGCGCCACCATTTCGTATGGCCGAGTTTGATATTATTTTTGGAGAAGGCATTAGTAAAGTGGGCGAGATAATTGATATTGGTGTTGAGAAGAACATTATTAAAAAAGCCGGTTCATGGTTTAGTTACGAGGACACCAAATTAGGCCAGGGCCGCGACGCCGTAAAAGCCTTATTTGCTGAGAACCCCGATCTTGCACAAGAGATCGAAGATAAAATTAAAGCTGCTTTAATAGCAGAAGCTGCGCCAGCAGAGTAATTCAGCTGAGAATTGAATTATTGGCAGCCCTAAAACCATTGGGTTAATTGTAAAAAAGATTTGTTTAAATAAGCTACCCTTTCTGTAATGGATTGGGTGGTTTTTTTATTTTGTGAAGCCGTAAAGCATTTGTATCTTTAAATCAAGTTGGCCAGGTAAAACTCAAAACAATCGATGAAAGATACCGAAGAAATAATAAAAGAGCTCGTTAAGTTCAGAAACGAACGTGACTGGGAGCAATTTCATAATCCTAAAGATTTAGCATTGGCTATAAATATCGAAGCGGGAGAACTGCTTGAGCTGTTTTTGTGGAAAAAAGCAGAAGAAGCAAATAAAGAAAAGATAAAAGAAGAATTGGCGGACATATTTTCATTTGCATTTTTGTTGGCAGATAAATATGGTTTTGATGTTAAAGAAATTGTTCTGGAAAAAATTAAATTAAACGGCGAAAAGTATCCGGTCGAAAAGGCCAAAGGCACTGCTAAAAAATATAACGAACTATGAGTTTGTCGTTTGAATTAGC
This sequence comes from Bacteroidia bacterium, assembly GCA_016787785.1. Taxonomy (GTDB): domain Bacteria; phylum Bacteroidota; class Bacteroidia; order B-17B0; family Aurantibacillaceae; genus Aurantibacillus. The sequence goes on from JAEUTO010000011.1 coordinate 78,840, forward strand.
AATTGAAATTTCCGAACAATATGATTTTAATAAAGAGTCGTTAAATAAGATTGAGTTAAATCCGTGGGTTAAAAATCAGTGGCCATTAGTTTACTTTATACAAAACGAAACAAAAAAAGTAGCTTACGTTGGAGAGTCAACAAATGCGGCCAACAGAATTAAAAATCATCTAGCTAATCCAAAAAAATCACAGGTCTTTAATAAGATTTCAATTATCGGCAGTGACAAATTCAACAAATCAGCCACGTTAGACATTGAATCTCATTTAATTCAATACATAACTTCCGAAGGAACCTATGAGCTACAAAATGGAAATTATGGTTTAATTAACCACAATTATTATCAACAAGACTTGTATAAAGATCTTTTTAAAGAAATTTGGAATAAGCTTATTGAAAAAAAAATAGTCACCAAAACGCTTACGGAAATTGAAAATTCAGAAATTTTCAAATACTCTCCGTATAAATCATTAAATGAAGACCAATATACCTCTGTTCTGCAAATACTTGAAGGGCTTTGTATAAAAAAATCTAATAGGATTTTTATTAAGGGGAGTGCCGGCACTGGAAAAACAATACTTGCAACTTATTTAATAAAGCTTTTAAATTCTGACACAACAAATTCCAATTTCGAAGATTATAACGACGATGAATTAAGGGAAATAAACTACATTAAAGCATTCCAAAAAAAATATCCAAATGCAAAAATCGGCCTAGTAATTGCAATGACTTCGCTTAGAGATTCTCTTGTTAATGTCTTTAAGAAAATACCTGGATTAAAAGCTTCAATGATTCTAAGCCCTTCGGACACTTTTAAACCCAAAGAAAAGTACGATCTATTAATTATTGATGAAGCCCATCGCTTAAGGCAATATAAAAATATTGGCTGGAGAGGAACATTCAAAAAAAACAATCTCAAATTAGGATTAGATGAAACTGGAACTGAATTAGATTGGATCATCGCTAATAGTAAGAACCAAATATTTTTTTACGATTCAGCTCAATCTGTCAAACCTTCGGATGTTGATGAAGAAAATTTCAGTACATTGTTAAATGACAAAAACACTTTAAACCTCGAACTTACTTCTCAAATGAGAGTTAAAGGCGGTAATAACTACATAAAATTTGTTGATGAACTATTGCACGTTAAAGGGAATCCTAACAAATTATATTCGCCAAAAGATTACGAATTGATAATGTTCGATTCCTTAAAAGATCTTTATGAAGAGCTTACTAAAAGAGAAAAAAATTACGGCTTGAGCAGGCTGGTCGCTGGATACTCATGGCCTTGGTTATCTGAAGGAGACAAAAAAGCTGTTGATATTGAAATTGATGGCTTAGAATTTCAATGGAACCAAACTACAAAAGATTGGGTTAATTCGCCAAATGCTTTTAAAGAAATTGGATGTATCCATACAACTCAAGGCTATGATTTAAATTATACGGGAGTAATTTTTGGTAAAGAAATCAATTATAACAAAACAACAAATAAAATTGAAATCGATCAAAAATTATATTTCGATAAATATGGAAAAATCGGAGTTGATAACGTTGATGATTTAAAGTCTTATATAATTAATATTTATAAAACTATAATGTACCGAGGCATTAAGGGTACATTCATTTATGCGTGTAATAAAGACTTTCGGGATTATTTAAAGCAATACATTGCAGTATATAAAAAAGAAATTCCCCTAAGAATTCTTAAAAAGGAAGATGTTAAGCCTTTCGTAAACGCTGTACCATTAGTTGACATAAAAGTTGCTGCCGGATCATTTAGTGAATCACAATTACAAACTAATATTGATTGGATTGAATTACCGCATAATTATGTTGTAAAAGAGGGTTATTTTGTTTGTGAAGTAATTGGAGATTCCATGAATAAGAAAATTCCCAATGGCTCATTTTGTCTATTTAAAAAAGACACTGGTGGTTCAAGAGAAGGAAAAATTGTTTTGGTTGAACACTCCAATATTCAGGATAGAGATTATGGCGCCGGTTACACTGTGAAATTATACCAAAGCACAAAAGAAATTGGCGACGACCACTGGTCGCATAAATCAATTGTACTAAAACCAATGTCTAATTCCCCTGATTACAAAAACATTATTTTAAGCCCCGAAGAAACTGACAAACTAAAAGTTGTCGGAATATTTGTCGGCATTATCAGTTAAAAATAAATCGATTGGAAAAACTGCCATTTATACCAAATCAAATCTACAATCGCAGAGCAGATATACATGCTGCGTATGGTGGCAATTGGCAGAGCGGAATTTGTCCTTCTTCTACCTATCCTTATATTTTTATTTTCTCAGGTAAGTCAGGGCATCAGCATGGATATAAAGATGGTTGGGATAATCCAAATGTTTTTACCTATACGGGCGAAGGTCAAGCAGGCGATATGAAATTTACAAAAGGTAATCTCGCACTTAGAGATCATCTTCAGAATGGTAAAAGAGTATTTCTTTTTGAAAGTGAGGGTAGAGGTTTTGTGAAATTTATAAGCGAAGTAGAATTTTTTGACGCGGATTATTTTGAAACACATGACACTTCCGGCACAACACGCTTAGGTATTAAATTCTTCTTTAAAAGAAAAGGTGCCTTTGTTCCTACGCAGCCAGCCTTATTTGACCAACCGGATATTGCAGCAGATCCTCATGTGATCTATGAAAAAAGTGAACCAAATATAACCGAAAGAAGGGGCTTAGTTACCTCAAGGGTTGGCCAAGGGGCCTATAGAAAGCGAATTATTCATCGCTGGGAATATAAATGCGCAGTTACCGGATTTGATAAATTGAACATTTTAGTTGCTTCACATATTGTACCTTGGGCTGATTCAAATAATAATGAAAGATTAGATGTTCATAATGGCATTTTACTTTCTCCAACTTATGATGCTTTATTCGATAGACATCTAATTACGTTTGAAAATGCAGGAAAAATAATTTTGTCTGATTTAATAGAACCGCAAGCATTTCAAAAGATTGGTGTAACTGGTCAGGAGAAAATAAAAAGTCTCAGTAATTTTAATTTTGAGTATTTAGATAAGCATAGAATTCGTTTTAATGAAAACCGTTAAAGTAGTTTGTGGCATTATTCAAAAGGACGGCAAAATATTTATTGCACGTCGCAAGCCCGAAAAATCTATGGGTGGTTACTGGGAATTTCCTGGAGGTAAAATTGAAAAGAGTGAGGATGAAGAGCAAGCGCTAAAAAGGGAGTTAAAAGAAGAATTGGGGATGGCGGTATTAGTTGGTAAACGCATTGGACAAAACACTCACAAATACGAAACCATAACAATTGAATTGATTGCATACGAGTGTGAATTTATTTCCGCATCATTTCAATTAACTGATCACGATGAATATAATTTTGTGAATCCAGAGAACTTGATTAATTTTAATATTGCACCAGCTGATATGTTTTTTCTAGACATATTATGAACGACAAAAATCGAAATGCGAAAATGAATAATGGATCAAGTGGAACAAATATTTTATGATTTATTTTGGAGGCACAAGGCTTGCCAAAATCTTTTTTTATTGTCTAAAGAGGAATTTCTCGACACTAAAACTTTTACTTTTGGCGATAAACCAATAAACATTTCCTTCCCAAGAATTATATTATCAAATATAGAATCAATAGAAGATTATAATCATAGTAAGATAAAGATTAGAACAGATAATCATGCTATTAAATCAGAATCTCTTATTCAGGAAATTATTGAAAAATACAAACCTATTATTGGTGCGTTTCTAGAATCAAAATTTAGCGGAATAGCGAATAGAATAATAACTGACTTAAGTGAAGATCCTTTTGGTTTTATTTTGCCAATTATAAGCGCTTTTCTTTCCGGTGAAGGAGAAGGAGAAAGGGTTGTAATTGAATTTCTTCATAAGTATAACCTAATCGGAAACCACATTACTAATTACGAGCAACTTGGAGAATACTTAGAAAAAGAAGCATTTAACAAAAATGTAAAAAATGCATTATCAGAACAGAACATGTGGGCGTTGCTTGAACTTTTAAAATCAGTTAAGGATAGGTATGTAACTGAAATATACAAAAGCCTCCACAATTCTAATCAGGTACTGGTAAGTTCATTTCATGACATCGACAATTTTTCAGATAGATTGAAACTATTTAGTATGTTATATGATGCAAAAATCATAAAGCCAAGTAAAGAGGATTCTTTTCTTGAATGTACCAGTTGTGAGCCAGATACATATAGAGGCGTATTTTCTTTGAAAATTAATCCTATAAAATTAAAGAAAATAAAATGCCCGATTTGTAATTCAGCTATAACATTTTATGTGCCTTATGAACTTGATCCTGTTATTTTCGATTTGATAAAAGAAAAAGATGGAATGATATTGCATGCGCTCCAGAATTTATTAAAGGAACACAGGATCAAATTCAAAGTTAATATAAATGCTCTAAATGATATCGAAATAGATTGCATCTACAAAATTAAAAAGGAAGTATTTGTGGTTGAATGTAAAATGTACAAACAAAATACTACACAGAAGAAACTTGAAAGTAAAATAAAAGAACATTTTTCAAAACTAATTAAAGATATTAGAAGAATTCAGGATGATAAAAACGATAGAACTGAAAGTACAACTCCAATACTTTTAGTTAATATTCATGATTCTAAATTACTTAACAATATTTTAAATAAGTTAAAGAAGGCCAATAAGGATGAATTATATCAAAAGGGGAAAATTTTAACCATAAACGAAATTCCCATCAAATAATTTATATTAATATGCACCCCAGCCCCTTCCATAATTACCTCATCCGTCCCATGCAGCAAAACGATGCGGCGGCTTTTTTTAAAATGGTTGAGGTTAACCGTCCGCGCCTGGAGAGCGGTTTTGCCGGTACCGTTAGCAAAACAAAAACCTTACAAGCTACCGAGGAGTTTATTGCAAATAATACGGCAAATGTGCGGTGCACATTTGAGCGAGGTTGTGTGGAGGCTTCACCATTTATTTAACGAGCTGGGCTTTACCAAATTATTTTTACGCACACAACCCTCCAACACAGAAGCCTGCGGCTTAGCTGAAAAGCTGGGTTTCCAACAAGAAGGGTTACTGCGTAAAGATTACAGAACTACTAGTGGAGAGTTGGTAGATTTGGTTTATTATGGGTTGTTAAAAAAATAACAACCCATTTCAAAGTAAATTCTGTTATACCCAAAATTCCTGAACCTTATTTTTGTCCTCACTTTTTCCTTGATGACGGCAATGCGTCAGCATTGAGCGAGATTGTGTGGTGGCAAGCAAAAAATCAAATCCCGGAAATTTCTGAATTTTATTTTTGGAGTCACTTTTTGCTTGATCAAAAAGTAACCAAAAAATCAAGGCTTACAAACAAATTGCTCGATTTGTAGTTTTAATTTTAAAACGGTCGCCCGCAAACTCGCCACATCCGAGAAATATTTTGCGAGTGGCTCAAACAGCGCGGGCTCATAGGATTTTAAATGCAGCAATGCCGCTCAAATAAATTGGCTATTTATGCATTTAAAATCTGTCACGAAAATTAAAACACAAATCTATCGCAATTTCTTTGAGGCCACCTCACTAGGTGTGCTTACGCGGACGACATTACGGCTGTAACTTTGCGGTTAGGTGTTTGAGTTTTCGGCGCGTGGGCCGGGCAAAACGCTTGGCGTGGGAGGGGTGAATTGATTTTTTTGTAGAAAAGCGATAAAGGCGCTTGTCGTTTAAAATTCTGTTCTTTCCCAATAAAAAAACGGAACAGAATTTTTTACTTTATTAGCTTTTCAAAAAAAATCAAGAGCGCGAGGAAAGATCGTTTTGCCTTGTCTTTTGTTGGATTTTATCCTGAGCGAAGCCGAAGGGTTTCGACTAAGGAAAAGTAAAGAAAAAAATTGTGCTGCCGCGCAAATCTGGCTCAAATATGCACTGCATATTTGCCCTGCCTCAAAAGTGACAAAAAAACATAAACGTATTTCGACAAAAGAACAAACAAAAAAATTAAATAATAGTTTTTTACTGCAGAAAAAAACTGATTGTTTTTTCGATCACCTCTTTTGCCATATCGGGAAGCGGTAATGCAAAAGGATGTTTCACACCAAAGGTGTGATCACCATTTTCTATTTTTAAAAGCTCGCCATGTTTCGCACTGTGCAAAAGCTCTTCGGCATCGTGATACTTCACTGCCGTATCGGCCGTACCATGCACAATTAAAAAAGGAATGCTTAAACGCTTTACGGCATGGTTAATATTGAGGCGTTCCTTATTTGCTAAAATGGTTTCGTAAAACTGGTAATACAAAGGCATATTTTGTTTGGTGCGCGCATTTTTGGCGTACACCACACCATCACGTTTCCAGGTTTCAACCGTTAGTGGTTTGTTTCGGTCCATCTGGCTTACCGAGGCCCATGTTGCTACTTTTTTTACGCGAGGGTCTTCGCCTGCTTTTAAAATGGTGATGCCGCCACCGCGGCTGTGCCCGAGTAAATATAATTTATTGGCGTCGCTTTCATTTTTAAGCTCAACAGAACTTAAGCTCCAGTCCATTACTTTTTTAAGATCGTCTAACTCAATAATATAATTGTTATTGCCAAATGCTTCGAGGTCGCCAAAATTTTGTGGATCGCTAACCGTAGTGCCGTTGTGTGAGAAATTAAATTTAATGAAGATAAAACCCGTTTCAGCAAATTGCTGCGCCATGTAATTAAAATGGCCCCAGTCTTTAAAACCTTTAAAGCCGTGCGAAAAAATAATTATTGGTTTTGCTGTTCCGTCGTCTTTATAAAAACAATCCAGTAGTATTGGCTTGTCTTTGCTTCCGGCAATTTGAAGATCTTTAATAAGTTTCATTATTACAAATATACTAAAGAGTTGTACGAAAATTGTTAAGTAAAATTTGGCGTTACCTCCATGGCTTTCGTATAATTGACGAAAGGAACACACCCTGTGCCTTCCGCGTGAGCACACAATGTGAGCCGGCCTTTTAAAATTTTGCGTTAAAAATCTTTTTTCTTCAAAAGCGTTGGCGAGTGGGGAGATGATTTTGGCTGTTCGCGTAGCGCTTAAATCATCGGCTTGAAGAAAATTAGATTTTAGCAAAATTTTAAGAAAGCCTTGATTTTTTTGCTTACTTTTTTGATCAAGCAAAAAAGTGAGGACAAGACCTAATTAGGGAATTGCTTTTTGGTTTCCGACTCACTAACTCGCTCAAAAGTCTATAAGCCTTTTGCCGCCCGCTAGATTGGACAATTGTGCGTGCAAACTGAATTTGCGTTTCTTACAATTCGATAAAAAGAAAATCTGAGTTCTTTTTATTTCAGGATTTTGTATCTTTAAACGATCTGTTTAAAAATAGTGTTCCTTAAATAAAAATTAAACATCATGAAAAAACTACGTTACGAAATTACGATCAATGCCAACCGCGAAAAAGTTTGGCAAGCCGTTACAGGAAATAAAACCTACAGCGAGTGGACCGCTGCCTTTAACCCCACTTCTTATTATGAAGGTAGTTGGAACGAAGGCGATAACATTCGTTTTTTAGGAGTAGACGATGAGGGAAAAACCGGAGGCATGCTTTCAATGATCGAAAAAAGTGAGCAGCCGTCTTACCTCTCCATTAAACACTACGGCCAAATTGTAAAAGGCATAGAAGATACTACAAGCGACGAAGTAAAAGCCTGGGCACCCATGCACGAAAATTACACCTTAGAAAAGATAAACGACAACAGCACCCGCTTTATTGCCGAACTCGATAGCAACGAAGCTTGGGATGCCATGATGAATGAGATGTGGCCAAATGCGCTTAAGAAGTTAAAAGAAATAGCAGAACGATAAGACACATAACGCTTTGCGTTATGTGCTTAAACCAAAAATTACCTCTCAAAAATTCCTGAACCTTATTTTTGTTCTCACTTTTTGCTTGGTGACGGCAAATGTGCCGTGCACATTTGATTCTTGAACTAATCTTTTGCCGTCACTTTTTCCTTGATGAAAAAGTAACCAAAAAATCAAGGCGAGCAAAGGGCAAATAAGCTGTGCTTATTTGAGCCGGCTTGTGCGCAGTTTGATTTGTAGTTTTGCTTGCACACCGGCTGGCTCGTCGCTAAAAATGTTTGCCAAACATTTTCTTAACGCTCCGCCCTAAGAGGTCGCCCGCAAACTCGCCCCATCAGGAAATTCATTTGTGTGGGGCTCAAACAGCGCGGGCTCATAGGATTTTAAATGCAGCAATGCCGCTCAAATACATTGGCTATTTATGCATTTAAAATCTGTCACGAAAATTAAAACACAAATCTATCGCAATTTCTTTGAGGCCAGCTCGCACTGTGTGCTTACGCGGACGACATTACGGCTGTAGCTTTGCGGTTAGGTGTTTGAGTTTTCGATCTTGATCTTTTGCAGAGATAGCTAGCGAGCTAAGCTAGGCAGTTAGTTGTTTAGGCGCAAAGAAAGTGAAGCTTAGCGAGGCAGCGCTTTTGCTTTCGCTGCCTCTACGTCGCGAAAGCAAAAATCTCCTTCAAAAGATCAAATGCGTTTTGGTTACTTTTGAGCGCCAAAAGTGACAAAAAAACATAAAGGAATTTCTTTTTCTCTACTTTTCGACTAAGGAAAAGTAAAAAAGAAAAATTGTGCCGCCGCACACAGCCCGTATAAATATGAATTGTATGAACCCATTTTGCATGGTCGCAAAATCCTACGCCAAATTGACAAAAAAAATAAAAATATTTCGAATGCCGGAAATTATTGGTACTTGTAGCTAAAATCCATCTCCGATGGTTTTTCGTAAAAAAATGTTTAACTTTAATTTAGCAAGAACAATATGTTTTTGCGACATCTCGCAAAATAAATAATGGACAAAAACCAAACTGCAGTTAACATCTTTAATAAAAACGCAAATTTGTATCAAGACAAATTTATGGATGTAAATTCGTACGGCCCATCCTTTGATCTATTTTGTAGCACACTCAAAAAAGATGCAGAAATTTTAGAACTCGCTTGCGGTCCCGGTAACATTACAAAGTATTTGTTGAGTAAACGCCCTGACTTTAAAATATTAGGAACCGATCTTGCACCTAACATGGTAGCCTTGGCTAAAATAAACAATCCGGGCGCTGAATTTAAAGTAATGGATTGCCGGGAAATAGGAAAGCTTGAAAAGAAATATGATGCCGTGATGTGTGGTTTTTGCTTGCCATATCTCTCTAAAGAAGAAGCTTTAAAACTAATTGCAGATACTTCGCAATTATTAAAAGCCGGTGGCGTAATTTACATTAGCACCATGGAAGACGATTATGCAAAGTCTGCTTTTAAAAAAGGAAGTACAGGTGAAGAGATCTTTATGCATTATCACCAGGCCGATTATTTAACCCAGGCGTTGAAGGAAAATAAATTCATGGTCATTGATCTAAAGCGACAAGACTATCCTGAAAAAGACGGAACTAAAACAACTGATCTTATTTTAATAGCCGAAAAATGAAAATAGATTACGTGATTGCAAGTTTAAACACCGAGTTTGACGACGGAAGAAAATTATTTCAGCACTACGCTAATTCGTTAAAGGTAGATCTTGCTTTTCAGGATTTTACAAAAGAGCTAAAGATGATAGACATGCAATACAACAAACCCAGCGGTGCATTGTTGTTGGCCTACCACGGCGCTAACGCCATTGGCTGTGCAGCAGTACGCGAATCGGATAAAGATACTGCCGAATTAAAACGCATGTTTGTGTTGCCGGAATACCGTAAACAAGGCATTGGAAAAACCTTGTTGCAAATGATCGTAGAACATGCAAAAAAATTGCAGTACGTAAAGATAAGATTAGATACCTTGCCCGATATGTTGGCAGCGCAGGAACTTTACAAAGCAAATGGTTTTTACGAGATCCCATCTTACCGTTATAATCCAATAAGAGGAACGGTGTATATGGAAAAGAAATTATAACAGCCCTAGCCTATTACCTTTTTATTGATGCGATAACCTTTGCCTTTTTGCGATTGTATAATGCGCTTGCCAAAGAACTGGCGTATGTTATAGATGTGCACATCGATGGTGCGTTTTTTTGCCACCTCTTCATCTAACCAAATTAAGCCGGCAATTTCGGTCTTGCTAAAAAATTTATCGGGTGTGTTATATAATAATTCAAACACTTTAAATTCTTTTCGCGGTAATTGAATAGGAACACCTTTATTAAAAATTAAAAATTTCTCGTCATCAAGAATAACCTCTTTGCTTCCACCCGATTTAATTTTTATTCTGCGTTTTAATAAATTCTTTAAGAACAAGATCATTACACCGGGCTTCGCATGAAAATTAATGAACGAATCGGCGCCTGAATTAAATGCGATCTCTTGTGCAAAATCATCCTGCTTTTCAGAATAAATTATAACAAAGGGTTTTGAATTGAACTGACGTAATTTAATTTCCTTAGTAATAATTACAGCATCATTAGGCGCAAGATCTAAATTCAAAAAAACAATGTCGCATTCGTTCTTTTCGAGTGTCTCAAAAAATTCGCTCTCCTGATTGCAGATAAAAACGTTGGCATAAGTATTCTTAATAAGATCTATTGTTTTAAAGATCTTAGAGATAGAATTATCAAAAAATACTATCGAATAATTATTAGAGTTCATAACCAAGAACGTAAAGTTTGGTTATTAAGTTTAACTCTAAGCCAAGCAAAAGTTAATTTAATATTAAATAAATTCAATACCCAGCAGGCAGATGTCATCCGTTTGTTCATTTATGCCCTTCCAGAGCTGAAAACGATTTTCTATCTCTGAAAATTGACTGCTTATTGGCAAATTACCAATAGAATGTAAGTAATTTTTAAAATTCCGGCTACCCAGTTTTTTAGACTGCGTTCCACCAAACTGATCCTGAAAACCGTCGCTATACAAATACACTTTTTTAGAGCCTTCGAGTTTAGAATATTGGGTGGTAAATTGCCTGTTGGTTTCAATTTGCCAACCACCAATAGGGAAACTATCGCCACAAAGGTTAATGGCCTCCTGATCCTTTCCGGTAATTAAGATATTTGAATTGGCCCCTGCAAATTGAAAATCCCTTGTTTCGGGGTTAAAAGCAATGAGCGAAATTTCCATCCAATCGTTATTCAACGTTTCGTCGTCTTCATGCCGCTTAAATGTTTCTATCCACTTTTTATCTATTTCTGTTAAGATCTCTCCCAGGTTTGAATATTTTTTTGAGTACACAATATAATTTAAAAAACCAATGGCAAGAGTAGATAACATGGCCCCGCTAACGCCATGGCCGGTGCAATCGCCAACGGCATAATAACTCCAGCCATCTTTTTTACCTAACCAAAAAAAATCACCTCCTATTATTTGTAGTGGATTGTAAAAAACAAAATAAGGGTGCCCGTTCTTTTTAAAATGTCTCTCCTGGGGCATCATGCCCTGTTGTACAGATGAGGCATAATAGAGGCCGTCAATTAGATCTTTGTTCTTTTTTTCGAGTACCTGATACGCTTTTGAAATTTCGTGAGACGGATTCTCATGTATAAATAGTTCTGTTGTCATGCAACTGCAAAAGAACAGAAGAGTAATAATGTTAAAGGAAATTTATAATTAACTGTAGGTTAATTTAGCCAAGCGGCACTAAAGCGTAGATGAAAAATTTATTTTTGAATAAATATCTTATGTGCCGAAATGTTTAGCACCGCAAAGATCTTTTGGCTTTCGGTAAAGAGGCTTTTGGTATTTTCGGGATGTTTGTGTTTTAACGCTTTAAAGAAAGCGTCCATTTTAGAAGCCCACACTTTTACAACCTTTAAGTTCTTTTTAGAAATAACTGTTTTTAATTTGGTGTTCTTGTCTATCTCTGCACTCAATTCGTTAATAACGGCTTTTACTTTTTTGCCATCAGTAGATTCAGAAAGACCAGAGCGCGTGTAGATGAGTTTTAAAAGGTCAACATTCAAATGATAATTGGCAAGCAAGGCTTCCAGTACAAATCCTTTTTTAGAAGCTGTTTCAATTTTTTTAAGTTCTGCTGTTACTTTTTTCTGTGTCATATATAAATAAAAAACGCCTGCTAAAGATAGCAGGCGTTTTTTCACGAAGAGCTTAAATACTATTTACTAACTACTAATTTAACGGTTTCTTTACCGTTGATCGTGTTTAGTGTTACAAAGTAAATTCCGTTGTTTAATTCTTTAGTATCAATTGTTACTGTGTTCTCTCCACCGTTAAGGTTTTGGTTTTGAACCGGAACAGCAACTATTTTACCAGTTATATCAGAAACAACAACTGTTAATACCATAGCGTTTTGAGTTTCTATTTTTAATACCGCAGCATCCGAAGTTGGATTTGGATATAAACTAACGTTACCAATAACGTTCTTCGCTTCATGAATTGAAGTGATACAGTTTACAGAAGATGCAGCTGTTGCAGCAGCAATAGCAGCAGTTGTAAAGCTGGCTCCTGTTAATGCAATTGAATTAGTACTTGGACGGTAATCTGCATTAAGGAAGTTAGTACCATATGGGTTAGTTAAGATATTTGCGCTTGATAATAATGTATCGTTATAGTTTGCAGCAACAAATGTATTTGTATTAATTACATTAAACGTACCAGATTCTGTAGCTCTTTGGCCGTAACCTGCAAGAATGTTATTTTGGAATATTAATGTTCCTGCTTGTGCGTTTGCTTCGCATTGTGCTCCATCAATAAATACGGCACGTGTTTTGTGGTCCATTAAAATAGAGTTAACGATCTTTAAATTAGAGTTACGACGGATACGAGCACCGCGACGGAAACCAGGGTGAGTAGTTGCAGTAAGAACACCTCTTAATGGCCCGATATCAGTAATATTTGAGAAGATAGCAGATGTAAGCGGCGCGTTAGTTGTAGAAGTTGCATCGTTATCTGATTCAAAAGCTTCAGAAGTAGAAGCACCAGATGGCGCAGCATAAGTTGGATCGGCTAAGTTCGGGTCACGTACACCCAAAGCAAATTGAACGCTTCCGCTGAAACCATTATCAGTATCAAAATCATCATCAACACAACGGTAAGCTACTAAGTGTTTACAGTTTACTGTACCACCAAACCACTCAAAAGCGTCATCATTTACAAATGAACATTGAATATTATCAATGATCGTACCTCTACCAACTGCACCAAAAGTTAAACCGTTGATCTCTTTATTTGCAGCGTAAACATAACCACCAAATTCGATACGTACATACTCAAGGTCACCTGAGTTATCGTTATCATTTGGAGTTGTTCCACCACCATATTGAGTTAAAGAACTAGGAGTAATACCTTCGATGTTATTAATTCCACCCGGGTTATTGTTGTTTGCTAATCCCATTAAAATTACACCACCCCAGTCACCAGGAGCTCTTGAGCCAGGTGCTGCATCAGAAGTAAATACGATTGGATTACTGGCATTACCAACTGCCATTAATTTTGAACCTGTTGTAATAAATAAACCTGAACCTGCAACCTGTGCTGAACCTTTAACAACAACACCTGGTTGTATTGTTAAGATAGCACCACTTGTTACATAAATTGGCCCTTGTAATAAAACTGTTTGGCCGGTTGCCCATGTTGTGTTAGCTGTAATGTTTGCGCTAACAGTCATTGTATTTGCAGGGTAAACTTTATTTTGAGGATCCCACTCTGTCCAACCATTTGTCCACATTGCTGTTGGAGCCGGAGCAAAAGCACCGCGGTAACAGGTCTTTTGTAAGAACGCTGTTTGTGCAACTGCGCTCGTTAACGCTACTGCTGCCAATACTGTAAGTAAATTTTTTTTCATTGTATTTGTTTTAAATTTTATGGTACAAATCTCAGCTATTAGCTTGTATTAATCGTTACTTAAAAATTAAATAACAATGAAGTGTATGTTACCTAAAAGTTAATTAAACTATTGCGAAGAAAACAAGGAAAGTTTCTATTATTCTAAAATTTATAACTTATAGATAAGGCATAAGTAGAGCCATTTTGAACAGTTCTGATGATGTCATCTTTTGTTTTGTTCAAACGGGTGTCTTTATCGTTATAATCTTTTTTGTTATAGAAATACTGTATCTGTGTTTTTGCTAAGATATCACGTGCGGTAAAACGTACCTCTAATTTATTCTTTAAAAAACTTTTAGAGGCTTGTAGATCAACAACTGTTCTTCCGCTTTCCCAGATATCCAACTGCGATCCGTAATTACCAACAACAGCAATACGCTGACCGACCCTGTTAACAATACCACTTACACTAAATCCATTCACATTATCAACATAAGAGATACCTGCATTTAAAAGATAAGGCGATTGTCCTTGTAATGTTCTGCTATTTGGTGCTTCTGCAGGTTTTGAGGTTTGTTTTGAAACATCTACTGTAGATTTTATGTAAGCAAAATTGCTGAAAAGCGTTAGGTTATTTAATATTTTTCCTATTAAGCTGGTATCGTTTTTTATAAAGGTTCCTAAGATAATGCGGTACTCTAATTCAAAACCTTTGCAACTTGCTTTGTCTGAATTCACGTAAGAAATTTCGTTTGCGTTTGTTCTAGCAAACGATTCAATAGGATTTAAGAAGTCTTTGTAAAATAATGAAGCTGAAAATAATTGTCCTCTACCCGGATAGATCTCGTAACGCAGATCGTAATTGGTGATCTTTGCACGTTGTAATGTATCATTACCGCTGGTAAAAAATAAAGTTGTAAAATCATAAAAACCAAACGGCGCTATTTCCCTAAACTCCGGGCGATTTAATGTTTGCGAATAACTTAAACGTATATTTTGTTTATCGTTTGGCGAGAAGATCAGATTTGCAGAAGGCAACAGATCAACAACGGTTGTATCTTTTGTAATTTCTTTTTTATTGATCACGTACAACACATCAGGATAAATTAGTTTTTGGTTATACGCTTCTACCCTTGCTCCTAAAACAGCTCTGAACCATGTTTTATATTTTACATCGGTCATTAAAAAACCGGCCGTTAAATTAGAAGAAGCTTTGTATGAATCCTGCGGGTGCGTTCCTTCTGTAATTTTAAATCCTCCTTTATTGGGCGCTATCAATCCCATATTCTGATTTGTGAAGATCTGGCTTTGATCTAAAAACAATAAACTATCGGTAAATGCAATTGGAAACCCTGAACCATACATAGTAAAGCCAAACTGGCGCGCAGTAAAAACACGCGAACGTTGTTGCACTTGCCCACCGGTTTTAATTTCAAAACTAAAATCAGGCGATACTTTAAAATTACGCGAGATATCTAATTTGGCACTTTTAATATTTTCTGTTAGTCGCGACCAGAACATGTATCCGCCATAATCATTACCCACACTGCTTGGCGAAATAATTGCCTGGTAAGTTGTATCGTATGGATTTGGTTCGTTCGGATCAGAAATATATTTTAGTCTGCCGTATGTATTTCTTCTTAAATTCGGAATGTCGCGTTTAACACCACTGTAAGATCCAACCCAGTTTATTTTTAATTTTATTTTCGGAATTAAATGTTCGCCTATTAACTGCGTTGATTTAATTTGATTAGACGTGAACCAGTACGCATTGGTCTTAGACATGGTAGGGTTTGCATCGTTTAAATTACCATCACCTGTTCTTATTATTGTTCTGTCGTCTGAATTAATGCTAAACAAATTTTTTGAACTGATAGAATTGTTTTCGTTTAATTTACAGCTAAGATTCAACAAACCACCCGCCAGTATTTGTGTTGAATAATTATCATCCACAAAAACCGCATCCAACTGAGATGGCTCAGCAGGATCAATATTATTCGAAAAAGAATTACGCACTGCCTTTAAAAAAGAATTTGTTTTGTTGTAGCTTACAGATGCGATTATCCCAAGGAAATCTTTTTCTTTTAATTTTATATTGTACCCTGTAGAAAGCTGGAAAGACGTATTAGGTGAATATTTTTTTGTGTAAGTACCCCAGTCATTTTCGGGTAAAGATTTAGCTAAAGCTGCCTGTTCATTTTTAATGTATGGAAAATTTTCGATCTCTGGAATTTGGTTTGGCATGGCCCTTGTTCCATCATCAATGCCTAACCAGTCTTTTTTGCCACCTTTATAATAGATCTGTTCTTTACCTGTGGTTATTGTGTTGTAACCACCACTTACCGAAACAGCGAAAAAATTCTTTTCAGGAATGCTCTTTGTACTAATGTCAATAATACCTCCTGCAAATTCACCCGGCATATCGGCACGTGCCGTTTTTGTGATCACTAAATTATCTAACATGTTGCTGGGGAAAATATCAAAGGCAAACGCTTTTCTATCACTCTCAGAACTTGGCAAAGGTGCCCCGTTCAAATAGGCGGCATTATAACGCTCGTTCAAACCACGCACAACAACAAACCTATTATCTTGTATACTGGCACCACTCACACGTTTTAACACATCAGATGTATTTTTATCGGGTGTACGCTTAATGGTTTCAGCGCTTATACCATCGCTCACACTGGCGTTATTTTTTTGTTGAAGAACCAAAGCGGTATTATTTTCTTTATTAAGGGTAACCACCACCTCTACTTCGTTAAGGTCGGCAGAAGAAGAAGGATCTAATAAAATACTAATGTCTGTTGGCTCTCCCTCTTTTACCTCAACACCGGGAATTTTTTTTGAGGTGTAAGAAATATAGCTGATTATAAGGGTAACTTTACCAACCGGAACATTGTTAATAGCGAATTTACCGTCAAAATCGGCGCTAGCACCTTTTCCTGTCCCTTCAACCAGGGCAGTGGCTCCAGGCAAGGTTTCGCCGGTTTTTGCGTCTAAAATAGTGCCCGAGATACGGCCGGTTTGACCAAGGCTTATTAATATTGAACAACTTAATAAAACAGTGAGGAATAATTTTTGCATTTTGCGTTATAATATACGCTGCAAAAAAAGCCAATGTAAATTACCGCTACTTAAATTTGATGTTACCAAAAGTTTAACTTAATTGTTGTTTTTAGTTTATAATTTAATAATTAGTTAACTTTGGGGAATGGGCTTTGTGGTAATTTTACGCAGACACACGAACAAAATATGAGCAATTCTAATTTTAAAATACTGTTGGTTGATGACGAGCCGGATATTGTAGAGTTTTTAGGTTACAATTTAAAAAAAGAAGGCTACACCATACTCACCGCCAATAACGGCAAAGACGCTGTAGAGATCGCCAAAAAAGAAATACCTCACTTAATAGTACTCGACGTAATGATGCCTGATATGGATGGTATAGAAACCTGCCGTGAATTACGTGAACAAAAAAATTTACAGGAAGTATTAATTGCTTTTTTAACTGCCCGCAGCGAAGATTATACGCAAATTGCAGGTTTTGAGGTTGGCGCTGATGATTATATCACAAAACCAATTAAGCCCCGCGTTTTTATTAGCCGCGTAAAAGCGTTATTACGCAGGTTACAGGCAAATAATATTTCAGAGTCGGTTATAGAATTTGGTAACATTCGTATTGATAAAGAAAAACACGTTGTTTATAAAGGTCAGGAAGAAATTGCTTTACCTAAAAAAGAATTTAAATTATTCTCATTACTTAGCAGCAAACCCGGTAAAGTTTTTACCCGCGAATTTATTTTAGATACCGTTTGGGGCGACGAAGTAGTTGTAGGTGATAGAACCATTGATGTACACATTCGTAAACTTCGCGAAAAAATTGGCGACGATTATTTTAAGACCGTAAAAGGCGTTGGCTATAAATTTGAGTTTTAATTCCTCTTGTTTTAACGGCAAAAATCGTACTTTTTTTGTGAATTGACGGGGCTTTAAGGCCTATAAGGCACAAAAACACTTTTTCATTATTTCTTCTCGGAAAATATAATTAGATTAGTAAATCGAACTAATTAAAAAATATCTGTTTCCGGGAATTATTTCCCTGTTTTTTTCTTTACAAACAATTGCACAGCAAAGTGTTATTGATTCGCTTAAACTTTTATTAACCACTGCCAAACACGATACCACGCGCTGTGCTCTCCTTAATTCCATTATAGAATCAGAAAGCGACGATACTGTTTGGCCCGAGTATAACGACCAGCTTTTTGCACTCGCCAAAAAAAATGCAGCTAGTTCAAATCCCACACTAAAAAAATTGTATTTAACGCATATGGCCAATGCCCTTAACAATATGGGCTACCTGGCCGAGCAACAAGGCGATCTGCCTTTGGCTTTGGACTACGATCACCGTAGTTTAAAGATCCAGGAACAAATAAACAATAAAAAAGGCATTGCCACTTCTTTAAATAATATAGGTGTTATTTATTATAATCAAGGTCAAATTCCAAAAGCATTAAAATACTATCACAAAAGTTTAAGGATCCAGGAAGAAATGCGTGACAGTGTTGGTGTTACAACTACCCTAACAAACATTGGGCTTATATATGGCAAACAAGGCGAAATTACAAAAGCCATGAGCTACTTTAATAAAAGTTTAACAATACAGGAAGCTATAAAAGATAAATTGGGTGTTGCCAACACGCTTACACACATTGCCACTATTTTTGAGAATCAAGGCGATATTCCAAAAGCGTTGGAGTATTATCACAAAAATTTGAAGGTTCAGGAAGAACTTCGCGATAAAGGAGGAATTGCGAATTCTTTGATGAACATTGGAATAGTTTATAAAAAGCAAGATGATCTTAGCAAAGCCCTGATCTATTTTATGAAAAGTCTTAAGTTAAATCAAGAGTTAAAAGATCGCTCAGGCATTACACGCAATATAAATAACATCGGCGTTATTTATTTTCAACAAAAAAATCCAAAAAAAGCTTTAGAGTATTATAATCAAAACTTAAAGATACAGGAAGAGATGTTTGATAAAGCTGGCATGGCCTATTCCTTTAATAATATGGGCACGGCCTACTCCGAACTAAAACAATTTGATAAGGCCTTAGAGTGTTTTTTAGCAAGTTTAAAAATCAGAGAAGAAACAAAAGATAAAAGAGGCGTATCAACTGCCTTAAACAATTTATCTATGCTCATGAGCCAAACAGGAAAAATAAATTTGGCACTCGACTATGGTAAACGCAGCTTACAACTTGCTAAAGAGTTAGAGTTTCCGGAAAATATTCGTCTGGCAGAACATAGCCTTGCACAAGCCTATGAAGTAGAAAAAAATTATAGGGAAGCCTTTGCGCATTACAAACAATACATTATTTACCGTGATAGTATTAATAACGAAACAACACGCAAGGCCAGTATTAAAAGTCAGCTTAAGTATGATTATGAAAAAAAGGAAGCCGTAATAAACGAGCAGCAGGAAAAAGAAAGAGCAATTGCGGCAGAAAAAGACGGATTTCAAAAAATAGTGATCGCATCGGTTGTTTTGGGTTTGGTGTTGGTAATTATCTTTGCTGCATTTGTGTTTCGTAGTTTAAGCATTACACGTAAGCAAAAAATAATTATTGAAGTAAAGCAAAAAGAAATACTGGATAGTATAAATTATGCCAGGCGCATACAACTATCGCTTTTGCCACAAGAAAAGTATATTGCTAAACACCTGCAAAAAATAAATAAAAATTGAAACACATAGAAAACATAGTTAAATGTGTTAGATCGATCCTCAATTCTTACAAAAGAACACATAGCCAATTCTGCCTTCGGCAGAATTATCTGTGTAACTTTATGCACAAAGTTGTTCCCTATGAAACTATGTGCTCTATGTGGTTAAAAAAAATTGCGTTAATACTGTTTCTTTTTCCCTTTTTCTTTTCTGCTCAAAACACCAGTAGTGAGTTAAGTCGAACCATAGACTCGCTTAAACTTGCTCTTAAAAAAGCCGATCATGATACCGTACGCTGCTCTATTTTAATGACGCTTGCAGAAACGGCCAGCGAAGAAGAATGGCCACTTTTTAATGAACAATTAAAAAATATTGCCGAAAAAAATATTGCAAAAAATGACAGAAATAAAAAGATTTTTTTAAAATACCTTGGTGTTGGATTAAATAATATGGGTGTACTTAACGACATTCGCGGCAACAGCCAGTTAGCTTTAGAATATTATCTTAAAAGCATAAAGCTATTTGAAGAGCTAGGCGATAAAAATGCTACTGCAGGTGCGTTAAACAACGTTGGTTTTATTTATAATAACCAGGGCGATATTGAAAAAGCACTAGAATGGTTTCACAAGAGCTTAAAAAATTATGAAGCACTAAACGATAAAAAAGGTATAGCAACCTCTTTACTTAACATTGGCACAATATATGAAGATCAGAATGATCTGGAAAAAGCTCTTGAATATTATCGCAATAGTTTAAATACACTGTTAACAACAGGAGATAAAAAAAGTATAGCCTACGCCTTAAATAACATTGGCGCCACCTACACTAAACAACACAAAATTAGCGAGGCACTCGAATATCTTCAGCGAAGTTTAAAATTAAGAGAGGAAATTAATGATAAGAATGGAATAGCTACTTCCTTAAATAATATTGGTACTGCATATAGTACCGCCGGAAATGATGAGGAAGCCCTTAATTACAACAACGAAGGCTTAAAAATAAGAGAAGCAGTTGGCGATAAGCAAGGCATGGCCGCATCTTTAAACAACTCCGCCCGCCTGCTATACAAATTAGGTAAGTCTGAACAAGCTATTTCGTTTGCACAAAAAAGTTTATTGATATCAAACGAGCTGGGCTTTCCTGACAATATAAAAAATGCAGCGCTTTGCTTAAAAAAAATTTATACGGCGCAAAAAAAATATAAAGAGGCCTACGAAATGTTTGAACTCGAAATTAAAATGAGTGACAGCATAAATAATCAGGAAACACAAAAAGCTGCCATTAAAAAACAAATGCAGTACAGCTATGAGAAAAAAGAAATAGAAATAAAAGCCGAACAGGAAAAAAAAGACGCAATTGTTAAAGAAGAATTAAAACAAAAAGAAAAAGAACGCAATTATTTTATTGTGGGGTTTATTTTGGTTGGAATTCTGGCCTTGTTTATTTTTAGGAGCTTTAAACAAAAACAAAAAGCAAATAAAATTATTTTAGAACAAAAGCAATTGGTAGACGAAAAGCAAAAAGAAATTCTGGATTCCATTCATTACGCAAAAAGAATTCAAACTGCATTATTGCCAAGTGAAAAGTATATTCAAAAAAATTTAAAGGGCCTACATAAAAATGCACTTTCGTTTATCTTCTGTCTTTTGTCCCTTATAACTTTTTCAGGTGAAATCGATTCACTAAAACACGCTCTTAAAAAAGCGACACACGATACAACGCGCTGCAAAATTTTAATTGCCATGGTAGAGGCGGAAAATAGCGACGAACTTTGGCACGCATATAATACGCAGCTAAAAACACTTGCCGAAAAAAATATTGCCGCTGGCGGACCCCTCAAAAAAATATATTTGAACTACCTTTCTACTGCCCATAATAATATCGGCGTTGGGGCAACCTACTATGGAAATAATAATCTCGCGCTTGAAAATTTCCAAAAGAGTTTAGAAATAAGTAAAGCGCTTGGTGATAAAAAAGGCATAACAGAATCGTTAAACAATATTGGCTATGTATATGATGTACAGGGCAACATTCCCATGGCACTTGAGTATTTTCATCAATCTTTAAAGCTTCATGAAGAACTGAAAAACGATCACGGCATTGCCAACACCCTAAATAATATTGCTACCATTTATGGAAGACAAGGTGAAAAAGATAAAGCACTAGAGTACCATTACAAAAGCCTGCGAACACGGGAACGGATAAACGACAAAGCCGGCATAGCCCAATCGTTAAATAATATAGGCGCTCTTTACGATAAGGATGGTGGAACAAGCGCGCTCGAATATTATCAAAAGAGTTTAGCCATTTACATAGAGCTTGGCGATAACCTTGGGATAGCTAATGCATCTAACAACATTGGCTCTATTTATCACCGACAAGGAAACAGTTCTTTAGCCTTAACCTATTTCATTAAAAGCTTAAAGATACATGACGAACTTGGCAATAAAAGCGGGTCGGCTTTTACACTAAATAATATTGCATCCTTATTCTATAAAATTAAAAGTTTTGATCAGGCATTATCTTATGCCCAAAAGGGCATGGTGGTTGCCAGAGAGGTTGGTTATCCCGAAAGGATAAAAAATTCGGCCGATATTTTAAAGAGAATATTCCTTCAGCAAAAAAAATACAAAGAAGCTTTTGAAATGTATGAACTGGAGATCAAAATGCGCGATAGTCTTAACAACCAGGAAACGCAAAAAGCCGCTGTTAAAAAACAGCTGCAATACGATTACGAGAAAAAAGAACTGGAAATAAAAGCAAATCAGGATAAAAAAGACGCCATAGCAAAGGCCGAACTAAAGCAAAAAGAAAACGAACGTAATTATTTTATTGTCGGTTTTGGTTTAGTATTGGCGCTAGCGTTATTTATTTTACGTGGCTACAAACAAAAACAAAAAGCCAACGCAATTATTCTTCAACAGAAAGATTTGGTTGACGAAAAACAAAAAGAAATTTTAGATTCCATTCATTATGCCAAACGAATACAAACTGCTTTATTGCCAAGCGAACGATATATAGATAAAAGTTTGAAGCAATTAAACAATAAAACTCTTTTATCATTGATCTTTTGTCTTTTATCATTTTGCTCATTTTCGCAAAGTATGGATTCACTAAAACTTGCACTAAAAAACGCTAAACACGATACAACACGCTGTAATGTTCTAAATGCAATGATCGAAGCTGAGGGTGATGATAATATTTGGCCCCGGTACAATGAACAATTAAAACAACTTGCCGAAAAGAACATTACCAATAATTCAGAGTCAAAAAATGTTTTCTTAAAACACCTTGCGTCAACCTTGAATAACATCGGCTATCTGGCCAATCAACAGGGTGATATTACCAGGGCATTGGAATATTATAATAAGAGCCTAAAAATTGAAGAAGAGTTAGGGGATAAAGATGGAATAGCGCTCTCTTTAAACAACATTGGTGCTATTTATAAAAATCAAGGCAATATCCCAAAAGCATTAGATTATTATGATAAAAGTTTAAAGATCCAGGAAATTATTGGCAATAAAAAAGGAATAGCAATTTCTTTAAATAACATTGGGGTTATTTATAAAAACCAGGGCGGCATCCCTAAGGCATTAGAGTATTTTCACAAGAGTTTGAAGATCAGAGAAGAGATTGGAGATAAACGCGGAATATCAACTTCCTTAATCAACATTGGAGATATTTATCAAAACCAGGGCGACCTGCCAAATGCATTAGCGTATTTTAAAAAAAGCTTAAAGATCAGGGAAGAAACAGGAGATAAAAAAGGAAAAGCAGATGCATTAAGCCACGTAGGTCTTATTTATAAAAAGCAGGGCAACATCCCCAAAGCTCTGGAGTATTATAACAGCAGTTTAAAGATCCACGAGGAGCTTGGCGAAAAAAAAGGAATAGCGTATTCTTTAAACAACATTGGGGTTATTTATGATAATCACAACGATATTCCCAAAGCTTTAGAATTTTATCAGAAGAGCTTTAAGATCCATGAAGAAATTGGAGATAAAACGGGAATATCGCACTCTTTAAACAGCATCGCTATACTTACATTAAGGAAAGGACAAATTAAGGAGGCGCTTGTAATTGCCGGCAAAGGAATGCAAGTGGCTAAAGAGTTGGGCTTTCCTGAACTAATTAAAAGTTCGGCAAACACGCTTAAATCGATCTTTCAAAAATTAAATAATTACAAAGGTGCATTTGAAATGTTTGAGTTGGAAATTAAAATGAGAGACAGTATTAATAACCTGGAAACTCAAAAAGCCAGTGTCAAAAAACAAATGCAATATGAATACGAGAAAAAAGAATTACAAACAAAAGCAGAGCAGGATAAAAAAGATACCATTGCAAAAGCCGAATTAAAACAAAAAGAAAACGAGCGTAATTATTTTATAGCAGGTTTTGGTTTAGTATTGGTGTTGGCACTATTTATTTTACGCGGATACAAACAAAAACAAAAAGCCAATGCAATTATTTTACATCAAAAACATTTAGTAGACGAAAAACAAAAAGAGATCTTAGATTCTATTCATTATGCTAAACGCATACAGTCGGCTCTGTTGCCGAGTGAAAAGTATATTGATAAAAGTTTGAAGCAACTCAATAAAACGGTTTTGTCTTGTATCTTATGCTTAATGTCTTTTTTCTCATTCTCTCAAAATGTTGATTCGTTAAAACTATTACTTAAAAATGCCAAACACGATACAACACGCTGTACTATTTTATCCAAACTATCAGAGTTGGCAGCGGAAGAGGAGTGCCCTGTTTTTAACGCACAATTAGAATTAATAGCCCGTGATCATCTCGCAAGGTCTGAGGCAGATAAAAATTTTTATCTCAAACAGCTAGGCATTTCGTTAGTGAATAATGGTTATTTTTCTCATCAAGCAGGTAATTACAAAAAAGCAATTAGCGATTTTGAAAAAGGGCTTGAGATTCAAAAAAAATTACACGACACTGCCGGCATTATTTTGTCGTTAACCAACATCGGCGTACTTTATCAGGATATTGGCGACCCGTTAAAATCATTGGATGTTTTTAACGACCAGTTAAAATATAACGCTGCTATAAAAGATAGGAAAGGCATAGCAAATTCTCTTTTTAATATCGGCTCAGCCTATTACGATGAAGGCCTTCCGGCTAAAGCGGTTGAGTTTTACAACAAAAGTTTAAAAATTGAGGAGGAGATCGGTAATAAAGATGGCATTGCTTTTTGTTTAAACGATATTGCTTTGGTATATCAAAATCAAGGAGATATTCCTAAAGCCTTAGAATATCATTTTAGGTGTTTAAAGATCAGAGAGAACTTAAACACTAAGCCCGAAATAGCATATTCGCTTAATAATATTGGTTTAATTTATAAAGAGCAGCTCGAAACAGATAAGGCCCTGGCATACTATAATAAGTGTTTAAAAATTATGACAGAAATTGGCGATCAACCGGGCGTTGGTTTGGCGTCAAATAATATAGGGCTCGTTTTTATTGACAGGAAGGAGTTTAACGTTGCGCTTAGCTACTTTACAAAAAGTTTAAATATCTATCAAAAGTTAGAGAACCCAAAAGGCCTTGCAAATGCTTTAAAAAATATTGGCTTGGTATTAAAGTTTTTAGGAAAATATGACGAAGCAATTGAGAATTATTATAAAAGTTTAAAAATACAGCGAGAAATATTTGATGAAAAAGGAAAGACCAGAACTTTAATTGAATTGGCAAACCTTAAGTTAAAGCAAGATCTTCCTGATCAGGCGCTCGGCTTTGCTTCTGAGGCCATTATTGCTTCGAAAAAATTAGGTTTCCCATTGGAAATAAGGAATTCGGCAAATGTATTAAAAACTATATTCCAAAAACAAAATAAGTATAAAGAGGCATTTGAAATGTATGAGCTGGAAATTAAAATGCACGACAGCATTAATAACCAGGAAACGCAAAAAGCTACAGTTAAAAAACAAATGCAATATGAATTCGAGAAAAAAGAATTAGAAACAAAAGCAGAACAGGATAAAAAAGACGCCATTGCAAAAGCCGAATTAAAACAAAAAGAAAACGAACGTAATTATTTTATTGCCGGTTTTGGTTTAGTATTGGTGCTGGCGTTATTTATTTTACGCGGATACAAACAAAAACAAAAAGCCAATGCTATTATTCTGCAACAAAAACATTTGGTTGATGAAAAACAAAAAGAGATCTTGGATTCCATTCATTACGCAAAACGCATACAAACTGCCTTAATACCCTCCGACAAATACATAGAAAAAGAATTAAAGAAATTACGCGAACGTTAGATGAAAATTTTGTGGAAAATATTTTTTATTGTTTTAGCATTTGACTGCGCGAACACAGTGTTAGCGCAATCAGCCCCTAACATTGATAAGTTAACGGATTCGTTAAATCTCGTTTTAAAATATGCAAAAGAAGATACCGTTAAAGTAAATATTTTAAATGAGCTTGGTGAGATCTGCGATGAAGAGGATATTTTAAAATATGCAGAGCCTGCACTTAAACTTGCCGAAAAATTAGGCTATAAACGAGGGATGGCAGGCGCTTATATTAATATTGGCTACGACCACAATAGAACGGGCAATTATTCAAAAGCATTAGAGTGTTATTTAAAAGCGCTTAAATTTTGCGAACAGATTGGAGACAAATATAATTATGCGGCAGCCTGTAATAACATTGCAAATGTTTACACCAACCAAACAGATGGTTTAATGGCCTTAGAATGGCAGCAAAAGTGTTTAAAAATTCAAAAGGAAATTGGCGACAAGAAGGGAATGTCAATTTCACTTAATAATATCGCCGAAACATATGTAAGTTACGGAGATATTACAAAAGCGCTTGAATTACATCTCCAAAGTTTAAAAATAAAAGAAGAGATTGGTGATAAAAAGGCTATGGCCAGATCGTTTAATAATATTGCCGTTATTTTCAACCGACAGGGCGAAACTCAAAAAGCCCTCGAGTGGCATCAAAAGAGTTTAAAAATAGAAGAGCAAAATGGTAACAAGCGTAACATTGCCAACTCGTGTAACAACATAGCTAAAATTTTAATTGAGTTGGGAGATCTCGAAAGGGCTTCTGAAATGCTTTATAGAGCGCTTAAACTACAGGAAGAGATCGATTTTAAACAAGGGCTGGGCTATACGTACAATAATTTAGCGGAAATTTTTTTAAGAAAAAATGACTTCGAAAAAGCTTTAGAATATGATTTTAAAAGTTTAAAAATAAGAGAAGAAATAGGAGATAAAAATGGAATCGCTTATTCTCTTGATAATATAGCAAAGCTTTATTTAAAAACAAACGCATTAAAAGAATCCGAGGCATTCGGTCTCCGATCTATGAAAATTGCAAAAGAAATTGGCTTTCCCGAAAACATTCGTAATGCGAGTGAAGTATTAAGTCAGATTTATAGGGCCATCGGAAAATACAAATTAGCCTTCGAATATTACGAACTCTATATTCAAATGCGCAACAGCATAAATAACCAGGAAACGCAAAAAGCTACAGTTAAAAAACAAATGCAATATGAGTATGAGAAAAAAGCACTAGAAACAAAGGCAGAGCAGGATAAGAAGGACGCCATTGCAAAAACCGAGTTAAAACAAAAAGAAAAAGAACGCAATTATTTTATTGTTGGTTTTGGTTTAGTTCTCGTTTTAGCACTATTAATTTTTCGTGGGTACAAACAAAAACAAAAAGCCAATGCAATTATTTTACAACAAAAACATTTGGTTGACGAAAAACAAAAAGAGATCTTGGATTCCATTCGTTATGCAAAACGCATACAATCGGCATTATTGCCGAGCGAAAAATATATACAAAAACAATTGAAGCGCTGATCTAAAGCAAATTTAATTCTTTCAAAAAATCGCCGATCTCAGCGTTCTTTGGAAGCAAAAATGCGCTTATGCCACATTCGCCGGCACCTTTTACATGTTGAATAGAGTCATCTATGAAAACAGTTTCCTCAGGCTTTAAACCGTTTGCTTCTAAAACAAATTCAAAGATATCTTTATTTGGTTTACGCATATTCATTCGGCAGGAATAGTAAACTTCATCAAAATAGTCGTTAAAATTCTTTACGCCGTGTTTAAGATAGAGCTCGTGTTCAAATGCAGCAATGTGCGGTTCATTGGTATTACTTAATAAAAAGGTATTGTAATTTTGCTTCATACTCACCAAAACGTCCAGTCTTTTTTCCGGAACGTCTAATAACATGGCATTCCAGGCTCTCAGTAATTCGTGATCGGGGCCATCGTAGCGAATTTGCCTTCTTAATTCATAAAAAAATTCTTCGGGAGAAATCTGGCCTTTGTCGAAGCTGTCGAACAGCTCGCTTTGAGCAGCTTGCGTGTAAATAGCCTCAAATGGCATATAAGTGAGTTTATTAAATTCGGAGATCGTCCGGTTAACATCAAGATTAATGATCACACCGCCAAGGTCGAAAATGATATTTTTTATATGTTGCATTATTATTTTGCAAATATGGGGCTTTTATCTATTTTTGCAATCCCTCCCGAGGGAAATTTTGGTCCTATAGCTCATTCGGTTAGAGCAACTGACTCATAATCAGTAGGTGCTTGGTTCGATTCCAAGTGGGACCACCAAAATAAAGCCCCAAAGCCCCTCTTCCGTAGCGGGGCTTTTTTGTTGATCGGCTTACAGAATAAACCCCATCACCGCGTCAAAAAATTCTTTGGGCTTTTCGGCGTGTATCCAATGTCCGGATCCTAAAATAGTTTCGAGTTTATAATTTGGAAAGTGTTTTTTAAAATCCAAAAGATCGCTTTCTGCAATATAATTTGACCTTTCTCCGCGCACCACTAACGTTGGTACATCGCTTGAGCCTGCTGGTATTGCAACGCCTATGTTGTTATAATTTTTTGTGATGGTCTTTAAATTAAAGCGCCAATCCATGATATTATTTTCTGTATCGCGCCAATAAATATTCTTCAATAAAAATTGTTTGGTTCCAAAATCATTCAGGTACGTGTTTAAAACTGCTTCTGCTTCTTTGCGCGTTTTTATTTTAGAAAAATCAACAGCATTTAACGCTTGTAAAACAGCTTCATGATGGGGCGCGTAGGCCCTTGGAGAAATATCGGCAACAATTATTTTTGCGGCAACGTTCTTGTATTTTAATTCAAAGAACATAACTACTTTGCCACCCATGCTGTGTCCTAATATGATCGGGTCTTTTAACTGATGTTCATCAATAAATTCTTTCAGGTCGTCAGCCATTACTTCGTAATTCCAAACCTCACTGTGCGGTGAGAGACCGTGATTACGAAGGTCTAAAGTATAAACATGAAATCCTTTTTCTGCAAATTGTTTTGCCAGTGTATTCCAGTTATCACTTTGCCCAAATAAACCGTGCATAATGATCAATGGTTGCCCCTCTCCGAATTCTCTGTATGCTAATTTCATTATCTTTTAATTTCTTTTCTCTAACGTCATCCCGAACTTGATTCAGTGTCTCAGTACTCACATAAATTCTTTTAAAGAAAACTGAGATTCCGGGTCAAGCCCGGAATGACAAATTATTTTAGTTGTCGTAAATATAATTGCACGGTATTTTCTAAACCCAAATACAAAGCATCGCTAATTAAAGCGTGACCAATAGACACCTCCAGCAAATTTGGAACGTTTTGTTTAAAGAATTTTAAATTTTCTAAACTTAGGTCATGCCCCGCGTTAACGCCTAAACCCAGCTCGCCCGCTAATTTAGCAGCCGCTGTAAAGGGTATAATTACTTTTTCTTTTTCAGTAAAAAACAATCGCGCATATTCTTCAGTATATAATTCAATTCTATCTGCACCGGTTTCTTTTGCACCTCTTACCATTTCTAAATTTGCATCTACAAAAATGGATGTACGGATATTACTTTTTTTAAATAGCGCTATCATCTCCACCAAATAATCTTTATTCTTTTTTGTGTCCCATCCATGATCGCTTGTTAACTGCCCTTGCACATCGGGCACTAATGTTACCTGATGAGGTTTTACTTCTAAAACAAGATCAACAAATTTTTGTTCTTTAGGATTGCCTTCAATATTAAATTCTGTTTTTAAAATCGGCTTAAGATCGCGCACATCTTTGTACGTAATATGTCGCTCATCGGGCCTTGGATGCACGGTAATTCCGTGAGCGCCAAAGGCCTCTATTTGTTGTGCCGCTTTTATTACATCGGGTACATTGCCACCCCTTGCATTGCGCAAAGTGGCTATTTTATTAATGTTTACGCTTAATTTAGTCATTATGAGGTCTTTAATTATTTGTTACTTTTTGCTAAAACCTCAGTAAAGCTAATTAATTTACATAAATTTGAGAAAGAAATATGTTAGTTGTCGATTTAATTACGGATGAGATCCCACCACTTAAAACCACTGATACGGTTGAATTGGCATTGGACTGGATGGAGCAATTTAAAGTTTCGCATCTGCCCGTTGTAAAAGATCGCGAATTGATAGGCCTTGTTTCTGAAACAGATCTTTTAGATTATAATCACCCCGAAGAACAAATAGATGCCAGCAAATTACATTTAATGCGGCCTGCCATTCATCTTCACCAGCACACTTACGAATTAGTAAAATTAATGACCAGTTTAAATTTAACGCTCATTCCGGTGTTAGATGAGAACGAAAAATACAAAGGTTGCATTACTTTAAAAGGTATTGTGCAAAATTTAAGCACCATGATCTCCGTTCAAAATCCGGGCGGTGTAATTGTGCTTGAATTAAATCAAAATGATTATTCAGTTACTCAGATAGGAAATATTATTGAAGGGAACGATGCGAAAATTTTGAGTCTGCATGTTTCATCACAACCTGATAGCATGAAACTGGAAGTGACCATAAAAGTAAATCGCGAGGATCTTTCAAGCATCATTCAAACATTTAACCGTTACAATTATATCATCAAAGCCACTTATTCGCATAGCGATTATGAAACGGGCATGAAGGATCGTTTGAACGAATTCCTTCATTTTTTGAATATTTAAATCTTAATAATTTTCTTGACCCTCCTCCGCTCTTTGGGCTCTCCCTCGAGAGGGAGCACACATTGTGCTTACGCGCACAGAATTACGGAAGTAGCTTTGCGGTTAGGTGTTTGAGTTTTCGATCTTGATCTTTTGCAGAGATAGCTAGCGAGCTAAGCTAGGCGTTTAGTTGATTAGGCGCACAGAAAATGAGCTTAGCGAGGCAGCGGTTTTGCTTTCGCTGCTTCTACATCGCGAAAGCAAAAATCTCCTTCAAAAGATCAAATGCGTTTTGGTTACTTTTGCGCGCCAAAAGTGACGAAAAGAACATCGAGAGATTTCGATTAAAGAAAAGTAAAGAATAAAATTCTTTAAAGATCATTAAATCGCTCCGCGAAAACCTGTGGTGTCACCGCGTTTTCCAATTTAAAATCGCCAATACGCGTGCGAACTAATTTTGTAAGGTGTGCGCCGCTATTTAACGCAAGACCAAAATCGCGCGCAATGCTTCGAATATAGGTTCCTTTGCTGCACACAATTCTAAAGCTAACGGTTGGCATGTTGACGTTGGTGATTTCAAATTCTTTGATCTCGATCTCACGCGATTTCATTTCTACTTCCTCACCTGCCCTTGCCATTTCATACGCACGTTTGCCATTTATCATTACGGCACTAAAAATTGGCGGCACCTGTTGTTGAATGCCGGTAAATTCTTTTGCAGCCTGTTGTATAGCTTCCAGCGTAATGTGTTCTGTTGGAAAGGTTTTGTCAACTTCTTTCTCCAGATCAAAGCAGGGTGTTGTTGCACCAAGTAAAAAAGTTCCGGTGTATTCTTTCTCCATGCCCATCAGATCATTAATGGTTTTTGTTTTTTTACCCGTGCAAACAATTAGCAAACCTGTTGCCAAAGGATCCAATGTGCCGGCATGACCGATCTTTGGTTTTGTTTTAACACCATCCACAATTAACGATGGGTGTTGCTTGATGGCGTGCTTTAATTTATTAACAGCCTGAAAACTGCTCCAGGTGTATGGTTTATCAATGAGTAAAACTTCGCCGGTATAAAAATTGTATTCCATTAAAACACTTCTTTGGCTACTCGTTTGGTAGCTTCTGAAGTTCCCATGGTGTAAAAATGTAAACAAGGCACATTTTCTTTTACCAATTCTTTACTTTGTTGTATGCACCATTTAATGCCCGCCTCTTTTACCGCTTTATCATCTTTACATTTTTCTAACTCTTCGTAAAAAGGTTGAGGAATATCGATATGAAAAATTTTAGGAAGCGTTGTAATTTGTTTTTTGGTGCTTAATATTTTTAGTCCCGGAATAATTGGAACAGTAATTCCATTTTCGCGACACAATTTTACGAAAGCAAAATATTTAGAATTATCGAAGAACATTTGTGTTACAACATATTCTGCACCTGCATCTACTTTTGCTTTTAAATATTTAAGATCGCTGATCATGTTCGGCGCTTCAAAATGTTTTTCAGGATAGCCCGCTATACCAATACAAAAATCAGTTGGTGCGGCATCCTTCATCTCTTCATCCAGGTATTGCGCGCGGTTCATTTCTGTAATTTGTTTTACAAGATCGATCGCATATGGGTGTCCGCCCGGCTCCGGCACAAATGCCGGTTCTGTTTTAATGCTATCGCCGCGAAGGGCCAATACATTGTCAATTCCTAAAAATTGAAGGTCGATCAAGGCGTTCTCTGTTTCTTCTTTGGTAAAACCACCGCAAATAATATGCGGTACTGCCTCAACGTTATATTTATTCATAATGGCCGCGCAAATACCAACGGTACCCGGACGTTTACGAATGCTTACTTTTTCTAAATAACCGCCGTCGCGTTTTTTATAGATATACTCTTCACGGTGATAGGTAACATCAACAAAGGCTGGTTTAAATTCCATTAGCGGATCAATGCCGTCATAAATGCTTTGAATGCTTTTTCCTTTTAATGGTGGGAGAATTTCAATTGAAAATAATGGCTTCTTACTTTGAGAAAGCTTTTGTGTTAATTTCATATGTTGTTATTATTTGTTCTTTTTGGCCACAGGTAATTCGCATCTTTAAAATTGTCCCAATGAATCGGGATTTTTTTGTGGCTCATTTCATAAAACGTATTAATTGACAGAGATAATTTCTTTTATTTCGGGAACAGCGCGTTTAATGGTTTCTTCAATTCCTGCTTTCATCGTCATGTGACTCATGTTGCAGGTTTTGCAGGCGCCTTTTAATTCCAATTTAAGGATGCTGCCTTCAGTAATATCAATAACCTCAACATTGCCTCCGTCAGCCTCTAAATATGGGCGAATAGAGTCCAATGCGTCTTCAACTTTTTTATGTAGTACAGCGTCCATTTATAAATTTAACACAAAGATACAAGTATAGGGCGACTTACCAAAAACTAATCAGCTAACGCCAAAATAACTTAAATAGTTGCTCAGATACCGGCTAATTCTACGAGTAAATGAACTTAATACGTTATTCTTTGTCTTAATGTTGGGAGTAAGCCGAAAAGCCATAAAATGAGTAGGCGCAAAAATAAAAATGTCATGATAAAAAAGATCAAAACGATTGCAGTATGTATGATCACTGCAACAATTTTAATAACAGGTTGCAAAAAAGCTACTAACGGAAAAGATGGTGAAGCTGGTCCTCAAGGCCCACAAGGCACGCCAGGAGTAGTTGCCACTTCTACAGATGGTTATATTACAGGTACTCTTTTAGGAACACGCAAGGACGGCACACCTATTAATGAAACTTTCAATTTTAAAAATTATTGGGGCGGACCTTCTGCAACGCTAGATAGCATAAGTCCAACAACGTATGTTTTCAATTTTAGCAGAGGAACCGATATTTTAAAACAGGACGGCGCTAACTTTACTTACGTGGCACCAACACTTACCACCACTTCTGGCAATATATCGTTGAGTAATTTTGCATTTAGCAAAACGCTGGGCACTAATAAAGAGTTTCAATTTAGTACCAATAACACAACCTCGTTAAACGCTACTTCACTTGTGTATAACAAAAACACCGGGCTTTTTACCGGTAACTTTAGTGGCAGCATTTCAGCTATAAATAATACTTCCGGCAACTCTGCTACTATTTCGGGTAGTTTTCAGGTAACCGTAACTCAGATCTATAATTTTGTGAAGAAAGGCACACCTATCTCCAGCTCAGCTCAATGAGTTTAAATTTTATTGTTGATCAAAAGGTCCCGGTGTTAAAAGCCGGGATCTTTGTTTAGTGCCTTTAAGGTGGGTAAAGAGGTTAACTACATTTTAGAACAACTGTGTGTTGCGATTTGCTAAATGAATATTATTTTATGTACTTTGCCAATAATGGAAGAAGATAACTTAATTTTTGGTACCCGCGCGGTAATTGAAGCAGTAGAAGCAGGAAAAGACATTGAAAAAATATTTATTCAAAAAGGTCTATCCAACGAACTATATCACCAATTACGCAACGCTTTAAAAGGTCAGGCAGTACCTATTCAAATTGTGCCGCCGGAGAAATTAAAACGTATTACCGAGAAGAACCATCAAGGTGTAGTTGCTTATTTAACTGAAATTAATTATTACAATTCTGAAGAAATTTTAGCCGAGGTTTTTGAAAAAGGAAAAATTCCTTTGGTCTTAATTTTAGATCGTGTAACAGATGTGCGTAATTTTGGCGCTATTGCCCGTGGAGCAGAGTGTGCTGGTGTTGATTTTATTATTATTCCAAGCCGCGGTGCAGCGCAAATTACCGGCGATGCCATAAAAACAAGTGCAGGTGCATTACACCGTATTAAGGTTTGTCGCGAAGATAATTTAAAAACTACCATTGAATACTTAAAAGAAAGCGGTTTGCAAATTGTTTCCTGTCACGAAAAAACAGATAATTTAATTTACGATGCCGATCTTACAAAACCAACAGCCATTATTGTTGGCAGCGAAGAGAATGGTATTAGCAACGAATATTTAAAGCGCAGCGATATACAGGTAAAAATTCCAATGGCTGGTAAAATAGCGTCACTAAATGTTTCTGTAGCGTCGGGAATTGTATTGTTTGAAGCCGTTAAGCAGCGTTTGTAGTTTTAAAAACACTTCGCTAAAAATTTCCGTAACGCTTTATTGCTTTCGCGGGGCGATTCTAAAAAACCCATGTGTCCATCATGTTCTAAATATAAAACGCTCTTGTTTTTTATGAGTTTAGATTGTTCTAACAATTGCTCATAAGGTAAAACATTATCTTGCTCGCCAATTACCATCATTATGGGATATTTTACAAGGCTTAGAATGATATCACGTCTTGGTCTATCCTTCATTCCAAGCAATGCAGCAATAATTCCCTTTTTTCCTGTTCCTTTTGCAACAGTGGTGGCAAAAGCAATTTCATCTTTTAAGTATTTTAAATTTTTTGTTGCAAATAAATTTTTGATGGTTGTTTTGGTGTAAATACCCCTATTGGCTTTTACTGCGGCAATAGCTCTTAGTCTGTCTTTCTTCTTCTCTTCGCTGTCGGCTAAACCCGAACTGTGATACAAACACAATCCGTTTAAATGATCGGGATAAAGATCAGCAAATGCCAGAGCAACATAACCGCCCATGCTGTGTCCAATGATCACATATTTTTTTAATCGTAACGAATCTAAAACTGCTTTCACACATTTTGCCATAAGATCCATACTGTGCGCATAACCCACGCAGTCTGTATCTCCATGCCCGGGCAGATCGATAGCAATAACACGGTACGACTTTGAAAGTTCATTTGTAGTTTGTTCCCAGATCTTATGCGAGCCCAAAAAACCATGCAGCAATACAACTACTTTGCCTTTTCCTTTATCAAAAAAAGTAACTTTTTCGTTTTTATATTTCGCAGTCTTTAGCATTTATTTAAACACAAATGTAATTGTAAGATCGGTATTAAAAAATCATAAATACCCTTTTCCTACCATATTTATGGTATAGGTTATAGGTTCTAAAACCTGTAACTTTATACTTCATTTATGGATTCTTTAGATCATCTTAAACCTGGCCAAACGGCTGTAATTAAGTCTTTTGTGAACGAAGCACTGAGTTCAAAATTAATTGAGATGGGCTGTTTGCCGGGCGAAACGGTTAGCCTTTCAAAAACGGCACCCCTGGGCTGTCCTATGGCCATTAACATTGCCGGTTATGAATTAAGTCTTAGAAAGGATGAAGCCGCCTCGGTGATCATAGAATTGGTGGCATAAATTTTTGTCGGAAGCAAAACAAAATAATTATTTAAAAGTTGCCTTGCTTGGAAACCCAAATTCAGGCAAATCGAGCGTTTTTAATGGCTTAACGGGTCTCTCGCAAAAAACAGGTAACTACGCAGGCGTTACGGTTGACAGGCAAGAAGGCAAAACGTCGTATGTACGTAACGGAAACAAAGTAACATTTTCTATTCTTGATCTTCCGGGTATTTACAGCCTTTTTCCAAAGTCGAACGACGAAGAAATTGCCTGCAAAACGCTGCTTGACCAAAAAGAGAATATTGATGTTGTTGTAGTTGTAATTGACGCTTCAAATATTAAACGTAATTTATTATTGGCTACGCAGCTGATCGATCTTAAATTCAAAACGGTTATTGCTTTGAACATGATAGATGAAGCCGATAAACAAAACATAAAAATAAATATTGAGGAATTACAACAAACTTTGGGTGTAGATGTGATTCCTTTAGACTCGCGCAGGCAAATAGGTTTTTCAAAATTAAAAGAAGCAATACTAAACGCCAGGATAAGCGGGAGCTTTTTTTATGACCTCAATGCTGCCTACGTTAAAGATTATAAAGACTACAAGCATTTTATTATTGCAATACACGCTTCTGTTAAAAATACAGAGACAACACAGTTAGAAAATGCCGATAAGATCTATCGTTTTAATACAATAAACTACGTAGTAGCAAAAAGTGTACAAAGCCCCGAACAGTTGTCGTCAAAAAAATTGAGCTCAAAAATTGATGCCGTTACAACGCATAAAGTGTATGGTTATTTTATTCTACTACTCGTTCTGTTTTTAGTTTTCCAATTCATTTTTTTCATCTCCGAAACACCTATGAACTGGATAGAAACCGCCTTTTTAAATTTGGGAGATCTTATTCATAACAACTTACCAAAAGGACAATTGAACGATCTCGTTGTAAACGGATTAATTGCAGGCATTAGTGGTGTGGTGATGTTCATTCCGCAAATTGCTTTCTTATTTATGTTCATTGGTTTTTTAGAAGACTCCGGCTACATGGCCCGCGCTAGTTTTATTATGGATAAAATCATGCGCCGTTTTGGTTTAAATGGCAAATCGGTTATTCCATTAATTAGCGGAACGGCCTGCGCAGTGCCTGCTATTATGGGCACCCGAACCATTAGCAATAATAAGGAGCGTTTAATAACCATTTTTATTTTACCATTAATTAGCTGCTCTGCACGTTTACCGGTTTATACATTGCTAATTTCTGTGATGTATCCTAATAGTAAATTTTTAGGATTTTTTAATTCAAAGGGCGCGGTTCTGTTTCTATTGTATATGCTAGGTTTTGCAGTAACGCTTATAACTGCTTATGTTTTAAAAAAAATACTCAAAACAAAAGAGAGTTCCTTTTACGTTATGGAATTGCCGGTGTACCGTTTACCACAGGCAAAAAATATCGGCATAATGGTATTCTCAAAAGTAAAAGTTTTTATTAAAGAAGCCGGAAAAGTAATTTTAGCCATCTCAATTATACTTTGGTTTTTAAGTACACATGGTGCGGGCGACGAATTTAAAAAACTAGAAGAGCAAAAAATCACATTAGAAAATAATTCAAATACAGTTGACAATTCAGCAGCATTAAAAAAAATAGAAACAGAAAAATTAGAACGATCTTACATCGGGCAGTTTGGGCAATTTATTGAGCCTGCCATAAAACCAATTGGTTATGATTGGAAAATTGGTATCGCGCTTATTACTTCCTTTGCAGCCCGCGAAGTTTTTGTAGGCACTATGGCAACTATTTACCAGGCCAATGATTCAGAAAATGAGATCGGCATCAAACAAAAGTTGTTGATCGAAAAAGATGCAGCAGGAAACTTAAAATATACCCCCGCCGTTTGTTGGTCGTTATTGTTGTTTTATGCTTTTGCGCTGCAATGTATGAGCACAGTTGCGGTTGTGCATCGCGAAACAAAGAGCTGGAAATGGGTGTTAATTCAATTCGTATTTATGTCAACTTTAGCCTATTTATCGGCATTTGGGGCTTATAACCTGCTTTTTTAATCAACAAATTTCATCGCTTATCCTTAAATTCTTCCATTAGCAACAAATAGCGCTTAATATTTTGGTATTCAATAAATTAATTACATTTTTACATCCTAATTTTATTAAAAAATGATCAAACGTATTTTAGTAGGTGCCATAGCTGCTTCAGCAGTTATTTCGGCCTGCCATAGCAACAAAAAAGCAACTACAGCTGTGGTTGATAACGAATCTGCTTTTCTTTTAGACACTGTAAACATTGTTGCGAATGAAGTTCCAAAAAAAGAAGAGTACCGTGCTTCAAATCCCCGAATAAACGATATCATTCATACCAAACTGGAAGTGAATTTTGACTGGACCAATTCGAGAATGAATGGAAAAGCAGAGATCACCGCAAAACGTTATTTCTATCCGGGCAATATGCTTTATTTAAATGCTAGAGGTATGGATATTAAGAGTGTTGTTGTATCGGAGACAACATTTAATTCAGTAAAGAAAAAAGAAGGCAATAAAACAATTGAGGCTGCTGTTGAAACGTTGGTACCTATAAAAACCTCAAGTTACAAATACGAGAATGACTCTTTAAAAATTAATCTGGGGAGAACATTTACCAATAAAGAAACTTATTACGTACAGATCGAATATGTTGCCAAACCAAACGAATTAAAAGCTGGCGGCAGCAGCGCCATTAGCAGCGATAAAGGTTTATACTTTATCAATCCAACAGGTGAGAATGTTTATAAAATGCCGCAGATCTGGACGCAGGGCGAAACACAATCCAATTCAGCCTGGTTCCCAACAATAGATAGTCCGAACGAAAAAATGACGCAGGATATCTTTATGACCGTTGAAGAAAAATTTACTACTCTATCTAACGGTTTATTGGTTGACGCAAAAAAGAATGCCAATGGCACACGTACCGATCATTGGAAATTAGATTCGCCACACGCACCTTATTTAGCCATGATGGCAGTTGGTGAATTTAAAAAAGTAACAGATGAGCCGTGGAATGGTAAAGAAGTAAGTTATTATGTAGAGAAAGAATACGAAGCGCATGCCAAAGCTATTTTTGGTGATACGAAAGAGATGATCGAATTCTATTCGAGTAAATTAGGCGTGCCTTATGCCTGGCCAAAATACGCGCAAATTGCCGTACGCGATTATGTGAGTGGTGCCATGGAAAACACAAGCGCTACTTTGCACGGAGATTTTGCAGTGTATCAAACCACGCGCGAAACAATCGATGGCAAAAAAGGTAATTCTATTATTGCACACGAGTTATTTCACCAATGGTTTGGCGATCTTGTAACCTGCGAAAGCTGGAGCAATTTGCCATTAA
Organism: Bacteroidia bacterium; assembly: GCA_016787785.1. Classification (GTDB taxonomy): domain Bacteria; phylum Bacteroidota; class Bacteroidia; order B-17B0; family Aurantibacillaceae; genus Aurantibacillus. The sequence continues at coordinate 117,886 of JAEUTO010000011.1, forward strand.
ATGAAAGTTTTGCAACGTACGGTGAGTATTTATGGGAAGAACATAAATTCGGAAGAGATGCGGCAGATTATCATCATTATAACAGCCGCGAAGGTTATATGGCTTCTGAAAAAGAAGTGAACCTTATTCGTTTTAATTACGACCAGCGCGAAGATATGTTTGATGGTTTTAGTTACAATAAAGGCGGTCAGGTATTACACATGTTACGTAAAGAAGTTGGCGACGATGCATTTTTTGCTTCTTTAAAAAATTATTTGGAAACCAATAAATTTAAAACTGGAGAGATCCATCAACTGCGTTTAGCTTTTGAAGAAACAACCGGGCAGGATATGAACTGGTTCTTTAACCAATGGTTCTTAAACAAGGGTAGGCCAAAATTAGTTGTTACAAAAAATTATAATGCAACTACGGGTAATTTAGAGTTAACAGTTGAACAAACGCAAAACTTTAAAAAATATCCTTTATACCGTTTACCAATTGATATAGATATTTATGTGAACGGAAAAGCTGAACGCACAAAAATTGTAGTGAGCGATGTAAAACAAACATTTAATATAAAAGTGAGTGGCGCCCCGCAATTGGTAAATTTTGACGCCGAAAGACAGTTGCTTTGTGATCTTGAATATATTAGAACTGTAGAAGAGTACATTTTCCAATACAAGAACGCCCCTTTATATGTTGACAGATACGAAGCTTTAAAACAATTAGATGAAAAGCTAGCAGATGCAAATGTTTATGCGATGTTTAAATGGGCAGCAGAAAATGATAAATTTCATGTATTAAGAAATTACGCAGCAAATAAATTAATAGAGGCGCCTGCAGATAAAATGGCAGACGTAAAAACAACTTTATTATCGATCTACAACAACGATAAAAAAACAAGAGCCAGAGCAAACGCCCTACGCTTATTGAACAAGAAATTTGGCTCTGATGCGGATATTGCAGCATTAAACATTAAAGCGCTGAACGAACAATCCTATGCAATTTGTGGTGAGGCTATTGAAGCACTTTCAAAGAAAGATCCAAAATTGGCAATGGAAAAAGCAAAACTATTTGAGAACGAAACCGGGAAAGATGTACTTTATCCTATTGGCGAATTATATTCTAACCACGGTAGCGACGAGCAAATGCTTTTTTTCCAAAATAATTTAAAACAATTCAACGGTTTTGAAGTGATGGGTTTTATTAGCATGTATGCAAAAACGGCAAAACGTTGTACCTCATCGGTTTCTGCCATTGTAGCTGCAGGCGATCTTAATGCAATGGGCAAAGGCGCGAACAGATTCACCAAATATAGCGCGGCAAAAGGCATAAAGGATATTTTGAATGTTTGGGAAACCAAAGAAAAAACATTAAAAGCACAGGTTGCAGCTGCTCAAAAAGAGAACAAAGATGTAACCGCACTTGAGAAAGAGCTAAAACTAACCACCGAAACAAAAGATATCATAGCAAAAAAATACAACGAAATAAAGATCTAAAAAATACATTTTCCAAAGCCCCGCAAAATAGTGCGGGGCTTTTTTTGTTTATACGGCATTATTTGATATTTTTAAATCCGTGAAAAAGATCTTAATAATAGTAGTTGCATCGGTTCTAATTTTTAGTGAGTGTGCAAGTCCTGAGTCCATTGATAACAAGGCTTTAAAGGTGGTGAGCCAATTCAATAGCAAATGCCCCATGATGATAGATCAGGAAACCAGAATGGATGGCATCGAAATTAAGAATGGTAACACCATTGTGTATAAATACACCTTAATAAATTTGTTTGCCGCAAAAGTAGACACTGCCAAGTTCAATTTGGCTTTAAGGCCCGGAATTATCAATACCATAAAAACAAACGCGGAATTAGCCGAACTAAAACGTATTAACTCGAGTTTTGAATACTATTACAAAGACCGCGAAGACAAATTTATTTATTCGTTTTTAATTACCCCCAAAGATTACATCGATCAACCGCAATAAAAATGACAACAACAGAAATAGAAAAAATATTATTCATCGATATTGAGACCGTTCCTGTAACATATAAATACAGCGATCTGGACGAAAGCACCAAAGAGCTTTGGAATAAAAAATGGCAATACAATAAAGATATTGCGCCCGAACAACAATATAGTAAAGCCGGCATTTATGCCGAATTCGCCAAAGTTGTTTGCATTGGCCTGGGCTTTTACAACCAGAAAAAATTCCGCGTAAAAGCAATTACTTCCACTAACGAGGTAGAAATTTTAACACAATTCGCAGATCTTTTAAAAGCGCATTTTAATACCTATAGTCATTTATTATGTGCCCATAATGGCAAAGAATTTGATTTTCCTTTTCTGTGCCGCCGCTTTTTGATCAATAATTTGCCATTGCCAAAAACACTACAAATTCAGGGTTTAAAGCCCTGGGAGGTAAAGCATATTGATACAATGGATCTGTGGAAATTTGGAGACGTAAAAAATTTCAGCTCTCTAAATCTATTGGCACATGTATTGGGTATTCCTTCCCCAAAAGATGAAATGGATGGAAGCATGGTTGGCAAGACCTTTTACGAAGAAAAAAACCTCGAAAAAATAGAGAAGTATTGCAAAAAGGATGTTATCACGCTGGCCCGCGTTTATAACCGCTTTGCGGGAACGGGAAATTTAAGCGATGATGATATTATTTTTGTGTAAATTCATGCAAAATTTTATACATGGCCCCTCGTATAGCAATTATTGGTAGTGGAAGTTGGGCAACAGCGCTGGCAAAATTATTGCTAAACAACACTGCAAAAATAAACTGGTTCATTCGTAAGCAGGAAGATATTGCGCTGTTCAAAGAATACAAGAACAATCCAAAATATTTAAGCTCGGTAGATTTTGACATTTCCAAGATCTCTTTTTTCGATTCCATTTCCGAGTGCATAAAAAATTCAGATTATCTTATTCTTGCTATCCCATCTGCTTTTTTACACACTTCATTTTCCGGTTTAAAAGAAAATGATCTTAAAGACAAAATTATTTTTTCTGCCATAAAAGGCATTGTACCTGAACATAATTTAATTGTTGGCGAATATTTAAATACAGCTTACAATGTGCCTTTACAAAACATTGGTGTTATTACCGGCCCATGCCATGCAGAAGAAGTTGCCATGGAAAAATTAAGTTATTTGACCATTGCCTCTCAAAACACAAAGAACGCTGCAACATTAAGTGAACTTTTAAATTGTCGTTATTTAAAATCATCCGTTAGCGACGATATTTACGGTACAGAATATTCTGCAGTACTAAAAAACGTAATTGCAGTTGCCGGCGGTATTTGCCACGGCTTAGGTTACGGCGATAATTTCTTAGCCGTATTAATAAGTAATGCTATTCAGGAAATAAAACGTTTTGTAGATGCGGTTCACCCTATTGACAGAGATATCAATGCCTCTGCTTATTTGGGCGATCTTTTGGTAACGGCTTATTCGCAATTCAGTCGCAACCGTATGTTTGGCACCATGCTTGGCAAAGGTTACGGCGTAAAACGAGCGCAGTTGGAAATGAACATGGTGGCCGAAGGTTATTATGCCGTAAAATGTGTTTACGAAATAAATAAGAATTATAATATTGACATGCCTATTACAAATGCTGTCTACAATATCATTTACAAGAACCAGGATGCGCGTAAAGAAATAATTGAATTATCAAATTTGTTATCATAAACCACCTTGAAAAATTTTGCTTTAGTTGTTTCTGTACTCATGCACCCATTACTAATGGCCACTTACGTATGCCTGTTACTTTTTTTTGGTGTGCAAAATACGGTGTACGATTACCTCACACCTTTTGAGACCAAATGGCGTATTTCTATTATTGTATTTATGTTTTCTTTTGTTTTTCCGGTATTAAATATTTACATACTTGTAAAACTAAAACGCATTCCTAGCCTTACACTTTCCGATCAAAAAGACAGAACTTTTCCCTTATTTATCACGGCATTGTTCTATTTTGGCTTGTTTTATTTATTAATGGACATTAACATTTGGAACAGCGTTAAGCTTTTTATTATTGGCGGCGCCGTTTGTATTTTGCTTACAACACTCATTAATTTAAAATATAAGATAAGTGCGCATATGGTAGGCTTAGGCGGCGTGTTGGGTATTTTAATTTCTGTTTCTTATTTAATTCGTTTTGATATGACGCCCTATTACATTGCTACAATTATTTTAGCAGGCATTGTTGCTTTTGCGCGTTTAGTTTTAGAAGAACACAAACCCGCACAGTTGTATTTAGGCTTTTTTTTAGGATTAATTGTACAAAGCGGTTTGTTTTTTGGCCTGCAAAAAGTAACCTTTGTATAGAAAGAATATATTTTGAATTTAGTAATTGGCGCTACAGGTATTTTAGGAAGTCATGTTGTTTTGAAACTCCTGCAAAACAATGAACCCGTTATTGCATCAAAACAAAGAACAAGCGATCTTAAAAAAGTAGAAAAGCTTTTCTCTTATTACTGCCCTAACCCAAAAGAACTTTTTGAGAAAATTAAGTGGGTGGATGTGGATGTTACCGACATTTATTCTATTGAAGAAGCGATGAATGGTGTTACAGCCGTTTATAACTGTTCGGGCTTTGTATCATTTAATAAAAGAGACCGTAAAAAAATATTTCTGATAAATGAGATCGGTGCGGCCAACGTAGTAAATGCATGTTTACATAAAAAGATTGATGCCCTGTGTCATGTAAGCTCGATTGCCACTGTTAATAATTCTGATTACACGCTACCGCTTAACGAAAGCGTTTTCTGGAAATCCTCGGGAAAAGAAAGTGATTATGCCATTAGCAAATATAATGGCGAGCGCGAGGTTTGGCGGGGTATTGAAGAAGGATTAAATGCGGTGATCGTAAACCCCGGAGTGATTTTATCATCTGGATTTTGGAACCAAAGCAGTTCTAAATTATTTGATGTTTGTTATAAAGGAAATAGATTTTATACAACCGGTATAGCGGGTTATATTGCCGGCGATGATGTTGCGGCGTGCATGTTGCACTTGGTTAAACAACGGTTATTCAACAACCGTTATATTTTAATTGAAAATAATTATTCATTCAAAGAGATATTAGATAAAATTCAATCTCAATTAAAAAAACAAAAACCAACTATTCATGCAGGCGAAAATATGCTTGGTTTTGCAAGAATGCTGGATGCCTTTGTTTGTGCTTTTTCCAATAAAGAACGTAGAATTACTAAACCTGTTATCTACGCAGCCCTTAATAAACAATCCTTTTCAAATAATAAGATCAAAGCCTCTTTTCAAATTCCGTTTATGCCTGTAAATCAGGTAATTGAGAAGGTGTGCGCTGATTATTTGGCCGATAGAACAGCGCATTTTTAGGAAAAAGTGCTTTTTGGGCTAAAAATTAAATTTTATCAATTAAATTTTTGTTTTTGTAGATTAAATATCTAATTTAGTCTATTATTTTACCAAATTTTAAGAACTAAGTATGCATATTGCAATTGCCGGGAATATAGGGTCAGGGAAAACTACATTAACATCGTTACTAGCGAAACATTACAAGTGGCACGCGCATTATGAAGATGCAGATGACAACCCTTATTTGAACGATTTTTACGAAGATATGCAGCGTTGGTCCTTTAATTTACAAGTGTATTTTTTAAATAACAGATTTAACCAGATCCTTGATATAAGAAAAGGTAAACACTCCGTTGTTCAGGACAGAACAATTTATGAAGATGCTTACATTTTTGCACCCAACTTACATGCAATGGGTTTAATGACCTCGCGTGATTATGATAACTATTTTTCGTTATTTAAATTAATGGAAAGTTTGATAAAAGCGCCGGATCTTATCATTTACTTAAGGGCAAGTGTACCTACTCTGGTAAAACAAATTCAAAAACGCGGAAGGGATTATGAGAACAGTATTCGTTTAGATTATTTGAAAAGATTGAACGAGCGTTACGAAGCCTGGAGCGGATCATACGAATCAGGAAAGATTTTGGTAGTAGATGTTGATGATATTAATTTCAGCGAGAACAAAGAAGATTTTGGTAAGGTAATTAGAATGATAGATGCTGAACTAAACGGTTTATTTAAATAGGTGAGCTTAACTTTAAATAAGGAATCAGAGTTTTTTGACCTGCACTTTGCAAAACAGGTAAAAAATGTAAATCAATCGGGCCAATTGATATTAGCCTATGATGGCGTTTTAAATAACGAAACCATCTCTAAACTTGAAACGGAAATTGAAGGTAAAATACTTGACAAAAATTTCCCGAAACAAGTTGTAAAAAAAGTTTTCTTTATTTGTGTAGAATCTCTTCAAAACCAGTTAATACATGGTCATAAAGATGATAAAGGTTCTCAACATAATTTTTTCTTGCTAGGTCATTCAGATAAAGCGGTAAGCATTATCTCTGCTAACTTAATCACCAATGCTTCGGTTGATAAAGTAAAAAGTCAGATAGAAAAAATAAATTCATTTGATGATCCTGCAGCTTTAAAAGCATTTTATTTAGAGCATCTTGAGAATAACGAACTAAGCGATAAAGGTGGCGCCGGCTTAGGATTTATTACCATTGCCATGAAATCTGGAAATAAAATTACACCCTCTTTTGAGGTCATCAACGAAAAATACTCTTTGTTTTTATTAGAGGTAAAAATAAATCTTGAGTAAGCCAAAAAATGTCGCAAGATAAACAGGCAATTCTCTTTTTAGCTTCCTGGTATCCAACACCACACAACAAAAATCACGGAATTTTTATTCGCAATCACGCATTAGCATTAAGCAACTACATGCCTGTTATTGTTGTATATGCGTATTCAACATCAACAGCTCAAGACTTTAGGATCAGAAAAAACAAAGATGGGGATTTTGAAGAATGGCTATTAGAGTATCCAAAAAGTACTGCCCCCTTCATTTCTTTTTTCATAAAATATTTTCGTTTTAAAAAAGCGTATAAATTATTGCTGCAAGAATTAATAAAAAATAATGTCTCTATTAAAGCCATTCAGCTGAATGTTATTTTCCCTGCCGCAATTGCATTACCAATATTTAAAGATCACTACAAAGTGCCTCATACCGTTGTAGAGCATTGGAGTGGCTATTTGCCCGAAGATGATAATTACAAAAGCGGCGTTGTGAAAGATGCTACAAAAAAAGCTATAAGATCTGCCTCTAAAATATTTTATGTTTCCGAAAAACAAAAACAAGCCATGCTTGGCCATGGTTTAAAAGGCAATTACGAATTACTATATAATGTAGTTGATACCAAATTATTTAAAGAAAATAAAAACGCAAAAAGCCAAAGGCCATTATTACTTCATGTTTCATCTTTAGTTGAGCGAGAAAAAAACATCAGCGGCACTTTACGCGTTATTCAAAAATTACAACAAGCCAAATACGATTTCGATCTTGTAGTAGTTGGCGGAAACGCAGAAACCGTTTCTCACTGCGTAAACGAAGCAAAAAAATTACAATTAAGCACTACAACCTTTGTGGGCGAAAAAACTCCTGCCGAAGTTGCGGCTTACATGCAACAAGCAAACGCGTTGATCTTATTTAGTAATTACGAAGGTATGCCGGTTGTAGTTTTAGAGGCGCTTGCCAGCGGCTTACCTGTATTTGCAAGCAAAGTTGGGCAGTTGCCAAATATGATCGATAAGGACCTCGGAAGATTAGCAGATGTTGGAGATGAGACCGCATTGGAAAATAATTTGAGAGAATTCTTAGATGGGAAAATAAAATTCTCTCCTGAAAAAATGATTAACTTCATTTCAGAAAATGCCTCGCAGGAAATAGTTGGCAAAAAGCTTGCTGAATTTTATAACTCGGCCTGCTCTTGAACAAATTTTGTTAACTCCACAAACTGCGCTACCGAAAGCTGTTCGGGACGCTTATCTAAAAGCGGGTGCCTCAATTCGTTATTATTAAATAAAGTGCGTACTGAATTACGAATTGTTTTTCTTCTTTGATTAAAAGTTGTTTTTACTACTTTTTTAAACAGGTCTTCGTCGCAATCTAATTTTTGAACATTATTTCTTGTTAAGCGAATAACTGCGCTTTTTACTTTTGGCGGTGGCGAAAAAACATTCTCATGCACGGTAAATAAATAGTCAATTTCATAAAAAGCCTGTAACAATACACTTAAAATGCCATATACCTTTGATCCTGGCTTCTCCGCCAAACGCATAGCCACCTCTTTTTGGAACATGCCTACCACATAATCAACAGAATTTTTATTCTCTAATACCTTAAACATTATTTGGCTTGAAATATTGTAAGGAAAATTTCCAACAACATTAAATTTTTGTCCCGCTAATTTTTGAAGATCTGTTTCCAAAAAATCAGCTAAAATTATTTTGTCTTTTTTTTCGGGGTATTTTGTTTTTAAATAATCTACCGATTCGCCATCCACGTCCATAGCCAAAAAATTTTCCACGTCATTTATCAGGAATTGCGTTAAAACCCCAGTACCCGGGCCCACCTCAATAATAAAAGATGTTTTATCTTTTTCCAAAAGAGCGTTTACCGTATTTCTGGCAATATTCTCATCATTCAAAAAATGCTGACCTAAATGTTTTTTTGCTCTTACAGGTTGCGCCATGTTTAGTTTTTCTGGTATTGTTTGCCCCCTAAGGCCATTAAGTACACTTTTATTAATTCGTCAATATTTCCGTTTAAAACACCCTCAGCATCTGTGAGTTTAAATTCTGTTCTGTGATCATTTACCATTTTATATGGATGCAATACATAACTGCGAATTTGCGACCCCCACTCTATTTTCATTTTTCCGTCTTCAACGGCGTTTTTTGCTTCGTTGCGCTTACGCAATTCCAATTCATACAATTGCGAGCGCAACATTTTCATGGCAAGCTCTCTGTTTCCCAGTTGCGAACGTTCTACCTGGCAAACAACCACAATGCCTGTTGGTTTATGTGTTAGTTGTACTTTACTCTCTACCTTATTTACATTTTGTCCACCTGCGCCACCGCTTCGAGAAGTGGAAATTTCTATATCAGCAGGTTTTATCTCAATTTCAATTGTATCATCAACAACCGGATAAACATAAACGGATGCAAAACTGGTGTGACGTTTTGCGTTTGAATCAAATGGGCTAATGCGCACCAAACGATGTACACCATTCTCGCCTTTCAAATAACCATAGGCAAACTCACCTTCAATTTGAATAGATACAGATTTTATTCCGGCCATATCTCCGGCGTTATAATCCAGTTCTTTTACTTTATAGCCATGTTTTTCGGCCCACATTAAATACATACGAAATAACATGCTTGCCCAATCACAACTCTCGGTGCCGCCCGCACCGGCATTTATTTGCAGGATACAATCCAGGTGGTCTTCCTCGCCGCGAAGCATGTTCTTAAATTCAATATCCTCAAGGTTTTTTAAAGCAGCGTTGTACTCTGCTTCTGTTTCTTCTTCCGTAGCATCGCCACTTTTGTAAAACTCGTATAACGTATTAAGATCTTCTACCTGCGTGTGAAGTTTATCAAACGCACTGGTCCACGATTTAACCTGTTTTACTTCGTTAAGTATTTTTTCTGCTTGTTTTGAATCGTTCCAGAAATTTGGATCTAATGTCTTCTCCTCTAGTAATTCGAGGTCGTGTTTTTTACGATCGTAGTCAAAGAAACCCCCTCAACGCGGCACTGCGATCATTCAAGTCTTTTAATTGTTCATTTGTAAACATGATGCAAAGATAATAAAAAAATCAGGATTGTTTTTTAAATGGCCAAAAAAATACGTAAGCAATTATCATAATGATACCAAAGCTTACAAGGCCTGTAACAAAAGCAATGTACAAATGCGTAAATATGCCTACAAGCAGGAGTGGCTTTTTTACTTTGTCCATCCACACTAAAGCGGGAAATAGCAATTGATATAAAAGCACAAAATAATTAATAAAATAACCCATAAAACCTGTGCCAGTAAATGAAAAAGAAAATAAATTAAAATGTTCTATATTGCTTAAGTTAATAATGGCAGTGCCATTAAACCAATCGCTACTGTTTAATTTTGCAAGGCCCGCAATTAAATACACCAATTGAATTTGAATGATAATTGCAAGCGTGCCAAAATTGTGCATGCATTTTGAAAGTGAGTTTTGCCAGCTCAAATTCTCGCTAAATTTCTTAGAAAGAAAACAATTAAAAAATAATAACTGGTTCAAAAGAAAGTCGCCACCTGTTAGCGTTGGGTAGATCTTATTGTGAATATTAATTACCAACAACCAGATAATAAATTCAAATACAAAAGGAATTTTTTTAATAAAATAGCTCAGCGCTAAAAAAACCAAAGTACCGCCAATAAAAAAATAGCCAAAAGCCGGCGCCGCATCATTATAAAGTATAAAAGCAACGTCTTTTAATTTACCTAAAGAGTATGGTCTTATATATGCAATGGCGTTGTTACCAAAATAAAGATCATAATAACAAAACCAGTATGCGGCCTTAATAGCTAAAAACAAATACAAAAGCTGTTTAAACCTAAGCGTTTGTAAGCTTAAATTATATACTGTAAAAAAATAGGAAACAACCTTTTTCAAATAGTATTGATATTAAATAGCTAAATTTAGATGTTTATTTTTACCTTTTATAGCTTAATGACAATTTTTAAAAATAAAATTTGGCTTTTAGTACTATTTCTTGGCGCTATTGTTTTTTGTTTTGTAGAAGCAAAAGGTAAAGGCGATTTCTATATTTTTTTGTCGGCTACAGGTGATCTTATCAAGGGCGAGAATTTTTATGAGAATAAATACGTAGACGGTTACCATTATTTTTACTCGGTACTGTTCGCTTTACTTTTAAAACCCTTTTACTGCCTTCCGTTCTTTTGGTTAAAATTTTGCTGGTTGCTTTTAAACTGCTGCATTTATTTTAAATTGTTTCAAATGCTTACTAAAATAAAATTATTAGAATTGCTAAACCAAAAACAACGTTCACTTTTTATTTTTCTTGTTTTTATTTTTTCGTTACGCTTGTTTTTAGATAACATGCATGCCTCGCAAATAACCTTGGTTATACTTTGGTGTTGCATTTACGGACTTTATCTTATTACACATAACAAACCCATTAGTGGTGCGGCCATATTAGCGTTAGGCATCAACATAAAATTATTGCCTATTGTTTTTTTACCCTATTTAATTTACCGCGGCTATTTTAAAGCCTTTGCATTTACTGTTTTATTTTATCTGCTGTATTTATTTGCGCCTTCACTTTTTATTGGCCACAACTACAATATGTCTCTTTTAAAAACATGGCTGGCTCTAATTAATCCAACCAACCAGGCACACGTGTTAGACGTGGAAGAAAGGAGCTTTCACGGCTTGTCTACTCTTTTATCAACGCTCTTTGTAAAAAATGTTCCGGATGTTTATGCGCTGCCGCTAAAAAGAAATATTGCTGATGTAAGTCTCACTGCGTTAAGCTCGTTACTTTTAATTACGCGCCTTGCGTTAGTTTCCTTTACACTTTTCTTCTTAAAATGGAAACCACTTACGAAAGCACGATCGGCATGGCAACAATTTATTGAACTCAGTTACATGCTTTTATTGATCCCGTTAATTTTTCCACATCAACAACATTATGCTTTTTTATTTGCCGTACCTGCGTTTGCAGTTACACTTCTTTACTTGATGATAAATTATTCTGAAATGCGAAAACAAACACGATTAACTGTTCTTGCGGTGTTGATCTTGATCTATTTATGCGTTAATTTAAAATTGCTCTTAGGTGTATACAATAACTACTACGATCATTATAAGATCTTAACCTATGGTGCATTGTTACTAATTCCTTTATTGATCTGGATCTCTCGTAAAACAAAAAACGTTACAAGTTTGTCATAAGCGTTACGTGACCGTAATGCACTTCATCTTTTTGAGAAACAACATTTTTAAATGTTATGCGCCAAACATAAATGTCCTGCTTGCATGGCTGCCCTTTAAATGTGCCGTTCCAGCCTTTTTTAGTATCTGTAGTTTTAAATATTTTTTCGCCCCAGCGATCATAGATCTCAAAAACATATTCTTCGGCGCCAATAACAATTGGTAAAAAAACATCGTTTAACGTACTCTCATCCGGCGTAAAAGCATTAGGTACCCAAAACCTGTATTCTGGTAATATTTTTACAACTTGTGAGATTGTATTTGAACAACCAAAATTATTGGTAACGTATTGTGTAATTGTGTAATCACCATAAGTTTCGTAAACATGTCTTTCGAAAGGATAACCGGATGTAGCGCCATCACCAAACGCGTAATTCCAACTTATTACATCTGTAGAAGCGGTATTATTTATATATATTTCAGGATCAAAAATAGTGGTTATCTGCGGCGAAAAACTAAAGCCGGCATAAGGCGAAGGATTGACCGTAACATTATTTATAGAGACCATATTTGTATCTATACAAACGCTGGATGTTGTAACTGTTAATGAAACAGAATAAACCCCGGAGGGCGAAAACACTTGCGTAGGCTCATAAAGCGTAGATGTTGCTCCGGTACTAAATTGCCACAAATAGGTTATAGGTAGTTCACTGGTACTTCCATTACTAAATGCAACCGTTGCCGGATCGCATAATGTTGTTGGAAGGTTATTGATTTTTGCTTTTGGTCGGGGAATGACTCGAAGCGAATCTACAATCGTATCTCGACAGACCCGGTGTTTAGCGACTGCTGTGTATGTATGCGCGCCAGGCTGCGTATATACGATATTGACGGGATTTTGCGAATTTGAAACACTTGGTGTTGCGGCAGATGTAAAACTCCAGGTATATGTTGTAGCAGAAGCGTCTGTAGGTGTAAGTGCAAAATTAAATGAATTATTTTTTAAACATTGATTGGCAACATGTGGTGAAGTTATTTCAAATTTATCATACACATACACTGTTTTTTTTAAAGTATCAGAACACAATTTGCCAGGGTTAGCAACTAAAGAAACCACATAAATACCTGTATCCGGAAAAGTGTAGGTAGGCGTTACAAGATTAGAGGTATCATTAGTTAAACTCGGCACTCCAAAATCCCAATGGTAAAATAACGGTATTGGACTTGACGTAGTACTATTATTACCAAAATTTATGGTGAGTCCTTGGCATTTGGTATAGTCTGCTACTGGCATGGAAGCAACTGTTGTTACACTGCAGTTAATAACTGTAAATTGAAAATCCCTAAAATGTGTATTTATCAATTGGTTGTTGCGGAATTCTTGCACACAAACGCCAACCACCCATGACCCTAACATTGTGGGCGTGCCGGATAATTGCCCGGTTGTTGGATTTATAGAAAACGCGGGGTTACTTGCCATTGGATAGCTGCCGGAGTATGGTGACCCCATAATAACATTTGAATAGGGTGGCGTTGAGGCAGAATTCGGACAAGAAGATGGTGGAGAAGGACAGTTGCTACTAGGATTGCTTGGTAAACCACCAAGTGATGCACAACATGCATCTAAGCCGGTAAAGGGGGCGCATAAAGAATATACTAATTGATCGCCAGCATCAGGATCTGTAGCAGCATGATTAAAAACAAAATTAACATTACGGCAAATATAAATGGGTGGAAAATTAGTGAACCTTGGCGAACTGTTAGGTGCAGCTAATTCGGGTCCGGGTATTTTTGTAAAATACGTTGAGCCTTGTGAATTTGAATTAACCAAATTTATTATCCCGGTGTTTCTGCAACATCTTTGGTAAACAACCGTATACCCGCCTAGTATAGGCGGTAAAGTTAAAGTGTGAGTATAAACTCCCTGCTGTATACAAATATTGTTTGGAGCAAAAATACAAGGGTTATTAAAAGCAGGCGGTACCGATGTAATTACTGGTGCGCCAATATCAAAAACACCAATTTCGTTATTCGCCGCATCAAAAACAGTTATATAGGCCGGCCCAACAATAGTGCTGGTTGGGTCACCATCAAATGGTGAGCCGCCACCCGCACAATCCCTATAAACTTTTAAAATGATGCGGTATTTGCCTCCACCAAGATCATCATAGATCATTTCGCCTCCTACAATATGAAATGCAGAAGCTTTAATAGTTAAAAAACAGATAAGTATGAAAAATAACTTTTTCAAGACATTAAAATCGAACCCTTAAATTACAAAAAATAACCCAAATTTTTAGGCCATCTTATATGTGGAAGCTTTTTACTTTTATTTGGCATTATCTCTTTCGTTTTTGGGCCTTTTTTTGCATATTTTTGTTATATGTTTAAATATATAATTATAGCATCTTTTACGCTTTTTGCAAAACTATCAATAGCTCAATTATTAGTGGCCAGAGATACTATTACAGTGATAGAAAATAATTATGTATTAAAAATGCCATGGACAAATGGTGTAAGCTCTTCCAATGTTTCCAATATGGATCTTAATTATGATGGCAAGCCGGATGTAGTTGTTTACGATAAGGTAACACAATTTTCTGTTGGACGCTTTCGCTGTTTTATTAATGTTGGTGCCCCCGGGCAAACCAAATACGTTAGCGATCCCGACCTGAGTTATCGTTTCCCCTTTGTTTCTAACTGGGCCGTTTGTTTAGATTATAATTGTGATGGTAAGGAAGATCTTTTTTGTTCGGTTAACGGTGGCATCTCCGTTTATAAAAATATTGGTAATGCTACAACGGGTATAAATTTTGTTTTAGTAAAAGCGGTCATCAATTCTGATTTTAACCCATCGGGTCCACCATCCATTGGCCCTCTATATGCCAGCACTATTGGCGTGCCCGGCCTCGCCGATCTTGACGGTGACGGCGATATTGATATCCTTACTTTTAGCTCGGGCGGGTATTATGTTGAACATCACAAAAATATGAGCAAAGAAATGTATGGACATTGTGATAGTTTAGTTTACGAAGAAGCTGCAGCCTGTTGGGGAAAAATATCTGAGCAAAGCTGCACTATTGCTTTAAATCAATGTAGCCTAAATATTGCGCCTAACCCCAATGTTCAACCAATCGCCAAACGTCACGCCGGTTCGTGTTTAATGTGTATTGATGCAAATAATGATAACCTTATGGATCTTGTAATGGGCGATATTTCGTGTAACACAGTTCAGTTCGCGCACAATACAGGCACTGTAGCGCATGCTGTTATTTCTGATACAACAATGCAATATCCAAACTATCCAAATAAAAATAATACATTAAGAATTAAAATGGATAATTTTCCGTGTGCCTATTATGTAGACTGTGATGGCGATGGTAAAAAAGACCTGGTTGCTTCGCCCAACACTTATGGAAGCGAAAATGTAACAAGTATGTGGTATTACAAGAATACAAGTTTAACCAACACAGTGAATTTTCAATTTGTAAAAAAGAATTTTTTACAAGATGAGACCATTGATGTAGGACAAAATTCTTTTCCCGTTGTTTTTGATTATAACAACGATGGAAAAAAAGATCTTTTAATTGGCACCTGGGGTTATTTTAACAGTGGAAGTTTGACGGCGAAATTAACATTATATAAAAATGTTGGTCTTTCTTTATCTCAACCTACTTATTCTTTAATAACCCGCGATTTTGCAAACTTAAGTGTGCAGGGTTTAAATAACATAATGCCAACGGTTGGCGATATAGATACGGACGGTGATATAGACATTTGCGTAGGCAGCTCAAGCGGACAAATACATTGGCTTGAAAATTTAGGTGGCGTTGGAAATTACCTTTTCCATAATAATAGTTTTTCTATTACTACGCTTTCAGCAGCATCTGCACCACAATTATATGATATTAACGGCGATAATTTGCTCGATTTAATGGTTGGCACAAAAAATGGCAGAATAGCTTATTACAAAAACATTGGAACAGCATCTGCTCCCGCATTTACTTTAATGACAAATTATTTTGGAAACATAGATGTAAAGGGCGATATAAATTTTTATGGTATTGATGGTTATGCGGTACCCTATTTTTATAAATCAGGAAGCAACACTAAATTATTAGTAGGTAATGTACATGGCCAAATATTTTATTATGATGTACCTGCACCTGCTTCCATTTTAACCAATAGCTGTACTTTAATTAATGCCACAACCAACAATCTTAACGAAGGCGGACAAGCGGCGGTTTGTTTTGAAGATGTGAATAATGATGGTAAGCGCGATCTTTTTGTTGGTAATGGCTCCGGAGGTTTAAGCTTTTTTTCATCAGCCTCGCCATTTGTAGGTTTAGAAGAAGTAAGCTCAATTAAATTAAACGATCATGTTACTTTATTTCCAAATCCAGCTACAGATCATTTGCAATTAACGATCGACGGATTAGAATTTGAGAACGGAGCATTTGTACTTTATGATCTTTTGGGCAAACAACTACAAACCGAAACCATCAACCAAAACAAACAAACATTTTTGCTGAACAAAATTACAAGCGGTGTTTATTTTGCAAAGATTAGCATTAATACTAATTCGCAAACCTATTCTGTTACTAAAAAAATAATCATTAATTAATTGTCGCACTACTTTAAATATCTTTTCCTTTTGCCACTTTTTATTTCCTGTAAAAAAGACGTGGGCTATGTGAATAAAGGCGATTATCCGCATGATATTGGCAATATTATTTCCACCAATTGTTCTGTTTCAGGTTGCCATAATGCTAAAAGTGCCGAGGCGGCCAGTGGATATAATTTAGAGACTTGGGCAGGAATGTTCGCTGGTAGCAACAATGGCTCACCGGTAATTCCATACAGCAGCAAATTTTCGTCGCTCTGTTATTACATTAATACCTATGCAGAATTAGGCTTGCAAAATTTACCAACCATGCCAATTAATAAAAAGCCTTTATCATTTGACGATGTAAAGAAAATAAAAGATTGGATTGATGCAGGCTCGCCGGATATAAACGGAAATGTAAAATGGGCAGATGATCCTTCGCGAAAAAAATTATATGCAGTTAACCAGGGATGTGATGTGGTAACCGTTTTTGACGCACAAACGCAATTGCCCATGCGCTATATTGAAGTGGGCAATAAACCCGGTACTATTGAAACACCTCACCAGGTTAGAGTTTCTCCTGATGGCAAATACTGGTACGTTGTTTTTATAAATAATAACGTCATGCAAAAATTTCGTTGTAGTGATGATAGTTACGTGGGCGACATCCCATTATGTCCGGCAGCAGCAGGAACGGGTTCCACCAACGCGCTCGACTGGAATACCTTTGTAATTTCAAAAGACAGTAAGCGCGCCTATTGCGTTTCGTGGACAGCAAGCGGCAAAGTGGCAGCCGTTGACCTGGAAAATATGAAATTAATTCATTTTATTGGCGGCCAGCATTTTTCTCACGCCATTGCATTAGATGCTACCGAACAAAATATTTTTGTGGGTGCGCAAACAGGCAATTTTATTGTAAAGCTTGATACAGGTTTCTCAGGCTCGAGTCAGATCTCGCTTGAGAATGGCCCAATTAATCTTAGTTCTTCTTTAGATCCTCACGATATGATCTTATCGCCAAACAACCAGCTTTTAATTACTTGTCAAAAATCAAATGAAGTAAGAGTGTTTGATATTGCGAGCGGCCTTGTAACAAACACAATTGTTACAGGTAAGTACCCGCAAGAAATTATTTATTCACCGTTATACGCCAGTTATTTTGTAAGTTGCACTTATGACAGTACTACTTTTTCCGGATCAATGGGCGTGGTTTCAAAGATCAGTGCCTTTGGTTATGGTGTAACTAATTTAAAAGTAGGTTATCAACCACACGGTATTGCTGTTGATGAGAGCAAACGTTTACTGTACGTTGTATCGCGTAATATTCAGTCAAATGGCCCGGCACCGCACCATACCGCCCAGTGTAATGGACGAAATGGTTTTGTAAGTTTTGTTGATCTTAACTCTTTTACTGTTTTACCGAAACGTTACGAATTAAGTGTAGACCCCTATTTTATTTTTACCCGACCCTAATGGACATTAACGAGATATTAAAAAAACAACCAATCTTACTATTTGATGGCGAATGCGGTTTTTGCAATAAGAGTTTGCTGTACTTTTTAAAACAGGAAAAAAATAAGACCATGCACTTTGCTCCTTTAAATTCAAATGTGGGCAAAGAGCTAAGAGCCTATTTTGAAATTGACGAAAAAACAGATAGTGTTATTTTAATTCGCGATCATTCTGCATTTATTAAATCCTGCGCTGCCTTGCGTTTGTTCCCATATATGAAAGGGCTTTGGCCATTGATGATCGTTTTTGTAGTTGTACCACCATTTATTCGTAACTGGGTGTATGATCTTATTGCTAAAAAAAGAATGAAAATAATTGGTCGTGTAGAAAACTGTGCGAATATTCCTAAAGAAGATAGAGAACGCTTTTTAGATATGTAATTAGATCCTGATACCAATTAAACAAACATCATCTAATTGCTCCAGCTCTCCCTTCCAATTGTCAAAAGCACTTTCAATTGCTCTTTGCTGTTCACGCAATGGCAAACTGCAATTAGCCAGTATGAGTTGACGCACTTTTTTGTTCATGAATTTTTTTCCGTTTGGCCCACCAAATTGATCCTGCATACCATCGGTCATGGTGTAAACAATATCATTTTTTTGTAATTGAATGGTATTATATGTAAATGGTTCGCTATCCCTCGGCGATTTACCAACGGGCATTTTATCAGCAGGGTATACTATCAGCTCTTGATCTCTAACAATAAAAAAAGAATTATTTGCTGAGGAGTACTCCAATTTATTCTCGTAAAAATCAAACGCCAATAAAGTGCAATCCATACCATCTTTTCCACCGCCTTCACTTCCATCCTCTTTAAGCGCATTAATTAAACGGCTGCGCGCGTGATCTAAGATCTGGTTTGGTTTTTGCAATCCCTTTTCGGTAATGGCCTCGTTTAAAAAACTAATATTAAGTAAACTCATAAATGCCCCGGGCACCCCATGCCCCGTGCTATCTGCAGTGATCATATAAAAGCGGTTATTATTTTTAGTGGCCCAATAAAAATCGCCACTAACAATATCTTTAGGTTTAAAAACAATAAAATAGTCGGCCAGATTTTGTTTTAGCAAATTATCACTTGCCAGTAATGCGTTTTGAATTCGTCGTGCATAATAAATAGAATCCAATACTTCTTTTTGCTTTTCGTCTACTAATTCTTTTTGGCGTTCAACTTCTTTTTTCTGACGCTCGATAACTTTCTTTTGTTTTTGCGATACTCTAAAGCGGCTCACCATAAAAATGGCGAATATTAAAACTAATGCAAGGCCGCCGTATAATGCAAAGCGTTGTATCTTTTCCTGTTTTAACTGAATGGCAACTATCTTTTTTTCATCGGCCACACGCAAACTATCGGCTACTTCTTTTTTCTGAAAAATATAGTTCATTTCCAGTCGCACTGTTTTTTTTGTGTTCTCTTCATTTATTAAACTATCTTTTACACCAATGAATTTATTATAATGATATAAAGCTTCTTTATATTTTTCTTTTGCGTTATACAGGTTATATAGTGCCTGGTGCGATTCTTTTATCCCCTTAAGGTCGCCAAGTTTTTCTGAGAGATTAAGCGACATTAAACCATACTCTTCTGACTCCTTGTATTTTCCTAAGTTAAAATAGGCAACGGTTAAATTATTATACACCATTTCTTGTCCTTGTTCGTCACCAATTTCTTTGTGAATTTCCAAAGCATAAAAACAATTTTTTACAGATTCTTCAAAAGCGCCAAGTTGATCTTGATTAATTGCAATATTGGAATAGGCCCTGGCCATGCCTGCTTTATCGCCAATCTCTTTGCAGATATCCAGGCTTATTAAATTGTGGATTATAGCCTGCCTGTATTTATGCAAGCCATAATATACTATGCCAAGGTTATTATGAGACGAGGCCAGACCATTTTTATTGTTCTGCCTTTTTGCTAGACTTAATGATAGCGAATGATATTTAATTGCCTCTTTAAAATTACCAAGATCATAATACACATTACCAATGTTATTATAAACACTCGTTAAAGCTTTTTCGTCTTTTAGCTTTTCTTTTAATTTTAATGATGCAAAAAAATTCTCGAGCGCTTTTAGATAATTTCCCTGCGTGTAATAAGAGTTACCAATGTCATTATAAGACGAGGCTAATCCGGGTTCGTCATTTATTTCCTTCCGCAAGGTTAAGGCCGCTTCGTGGTTTTTTAAAGCCGCCGGAATATCTCCATAATCCATACAAATATTTCCAATACGATTATATGCTTTTGCTTCGCCTTTTTTAAAGTTTAATTTTATGGCCAGGTCGCGTGCGTTTTTTGCATACTGCAAAGAAGCATCCAATTCGCCAATATTGTGAAGTTTTTTACTTAGTAAAACGCTAAGATTTACTTTTGAAGTGTCATCCTTAGCCGTTATTAAGATTTTTACAATTGAATCCGTTTCACGTGTTTGTGAAATCACAAACACTGTGTTGAAGATCAAAACCAGAGAAAGGATATGGTTTATATTGCGTAGCATTGACTTAATAAAAGTAAACTAAATTTTTATTGATCACAATTTCCTGGCAGCAAAAGCAATGCTGGCCACAGAAATTTTAATTCCTTCGATATCTTTTAAGGCTAGCCACGCAGCTTCAATGGTGGCGCCAGTTGTTATTACATCATCCACCAATAAAGCATGTTTATTTACCAAAGCATTTTGATCTTTGATCTTAAAGATGCCTTCCACATTTTCCCAACGTTGGTATTTTTTCTTTTTGGTTTGCGTGCTTGTTTCATGTACACGTTCTAATGAATGAATGTCCAAGGGTTTTTCGAGCACGTTTGCCAAACCTTTTGCAAACCATTCGCTTTGGTTATAACCACGCTGTTTTAGTTTTTTCTTGTGTAAAGGAATAGGTATTATCACGTCTACATCATCATTTATAGTTGTTTTTACAAGTTCCTGCGCATACAGATCGCCAATAAAGCGGGCCAGTTCTTTTTGGTCCTGGTACTTTATGGCGTGGAGCAGTTTTTGAACCTTACCGCTTTTTTCAAACAAATAAAAACAAAGGCCATTGCTCAACGGCACCCTTCCCGCAAAGGTTTGGCTAAGTTCGTTAACCTCATTTTTGTGGTAATTGCTTTTAGGAAGGTTTAATTTACAGTGGTTGCAAATGTAGATCTCATGCTTAAAAAGGCCATTTGCACAGGCTTCGCAGTGCCTTGGGTAAATTAATGACATGAAATCGTTAATAAGTGTCATACAATTACCACTAAAATACACTTTTTGTGTATTATTTTTGTATTATGAGTGAAGAAAAAGAAAATTCAAACAAAAAAAGAGGTATTATTTTATGGGTGATCATTCTTCTTTTAATGGGCACCAATGGATATACTATTTGGTTACTGTTAAAGGAACAGAATAGAGTGGTTGAACAAAAAATAGTTACCGAAACTATTATTGTTGAACGCGACAATGTAAAATCAGATCTTTTGGTACTTCAAAAAGATTATGATGGATTGGTGGCAAAAGACGCGGTAATGCAAAAGGATATTGATGAGAAAAAAGCCCGCATTGAAGAATTGATCCTTGAGGCCGAAAAACACAAAGGCGACGCCTATATGCTTTCAAAACTCAGAAAAGAAGCTGAAACGCTACGTAGTATTATGCAAGGTTATGTAAGAACAATTGACTCTTTAAATACTTTGAACCAAAACCTGGTAGCTGAAAAGAAAACGGTTTTAAAACAACTGGATGTTGAAAAGGAAAAACAAAATACGCTTGTAAAAGAAAAAGAAGAACTTAAAACAACAATAGCAAAAGGAAGTATTTTAACCTGCTTTAATATTGGCGCAAAAGGTGTTGCTTTTAAAAGAGGTGGCAAAAAAGAAGTTGAAACGTCGAAAGCCCGCAAGACCGAAAAAATAAAAGTAACCTTTAGTTTGGGCGAAAATAAAATTGCCAAGGCCGGTGAAAAAACAGTTTATGTTCGTATTATGACGCCTGATGGAAAAGAAATGGCAAAGAGTTACGACGAGACCTATAAATTTACCTTTGATAAAAGCAGCGGTTATTACGCGGGCAAAGAAACACTCAACTATGCCAATACCGAAATTACCGGTGTTACCTATTGCGAAGGCCAGGGCGAATTGGTGCCAGGTAATTATATCATCACCATTACATGTGATGGCGTGACGATTGGAAGCAGCACGTTAAAATTAAATTAGAAACAACCATTATAAAAAAAGCCCACTACTTTCGTAGTGGGCTTTTTTATTGACTCGTTTTATTATTAGAGGATCAACATGGCATCGCCATACGAATAAAAACGATATTTTTCTTTGATCGCTTCTTTATATGCTTTGTTTATTAGATCGTAACCGCCAAAAGCACTTACCATCATTAATAAAGTACTCTCAGGCATATGAAAATTAGTGATCATGCAATTAGCAACACTAAATTCGTAGGGAGGAAAAATAAATTTATTTGTCCAGCCCACATAAGGGTTTAATTCTCCTGTAGTTGAAACAGAAGATTCGATGCCGCGCATAACCGTTGTACCAACCGCGCACACTTTTTTCTTTTTCAATTTTGCATTGTTTACAATTTTACAAGCATCGCTCGATATCAAGGCTTCTTCACTTTCCATTTTATGTTTGGTAAGATCTTCAACCTCTACAGTTCTAAAAGTTCCTAAACCAACGTGTAAAGTTAATGGTGCAAATTGCACACCTTTAATTTCTAAACGTTTTAATAATTCGCGGCTAAAGTGCAAACCCGCAGTTGGCGCTGCAACCGCACCTTCGTTCTTTGCAAAAACAGTTTGGTAACGCTCTGTATCTTCAGGTTCGTTAGCACGTTTAATATATTTTGGCAATGGTGTTTCGCCAAGATCGTAAAGTACTTTTCTAAACTCTTCGTAGCTGCCATCATACAAAAAACGAAGCGTACGGCCGCGAGATGTTGTATTATCAATTACCTCAGCAACTAAATTATCGTTCTCTCCAAAATATAGTTTATTTCCTATACGTATCTTACGTGCCGGGTCAACTAACACGTCCCACAAACGGCTCTCAGCATTTAGTTCGCGTAGTAAGAATACTTCAATTTTTGCACCGGTTTTTTCTTTGTTCCCATACATACGTGCCGGGAAAACTTTAGTATCGTTTAATACTAATACATCACCATCATCAAAATAATTAATAATGTCTTTAAATTTTTTATGTGAAATTTTTCCGGTGGCGCGTTCAACAACCATTAGGCGTGAATCTTCGCGGTTCTTAGCCGGATGTTCTGCGATAAGTTCTTTAGGCAGATTAAATTTAAACATGGATAACTTCATAGTTCCTTTTTTTGTTTTAATGCAAGAAGATGAAATCTTTTTCTTTCAGAAATTGAGTCTTGGTGTATAAATACAGTATCCGACTCAAGCATACTGACTAAAAAATAAATGTCATAATCTTACGGGATTAATTCGGATGGCAAAGATAAGGTATTTTTCAGGGTTTTTTACTAAAAAAGCATAAAAAATGAAACAAAAAGGGGCAAATAGCCGCTAAACTGAACATTTTTAGTTAATTTAGGTTGATATTTTACCTTGATGTTTGTGAAGAAAACTATAAAAAAATGGGCGGCTGCCTTGTCTTTAACCGCGGCTATCATTGTTGGCGTATCCTATACCCCCGATTATTTCGAGATTAGTAAGAACCTTGATATTTTTAATGCTGTTTACCGCGAGGTAAACATGGCTTATGTAGATGATACCAAGCCAGGACAGCTAATGAAAACCGGCATTGAGGCCATGCTCGCCTCTTTAGACCCTTATACCAACTATTACAGCGAGAATGATATTGAAGATTTTAGGTTTTTAACCACCGGGCAATATGGCGGCATAGGCTCACAGGTAAATGATATTGACGGAAAAATAATCATTGAAAATCCAAAAGAGGGTTTTGCAGCGTTCAAAGCCGGCATTAGATCGGGCGACCAGATAATTGGCGTTAACGGCATTAATGTAGAAGGAAAACGCAGCGACGATATCTCTAATCTTTTAAAGGGGAATGCTGGTACGCCAATAAAATTAAAATTAATAAAAGCCGGACAAACAGTACCCGTAGAAATAAATTTAGTACGCGAAGAAATAAAAGAAAAAGCCGTGCCTTATTATGGTATGTTGCCAAATGGAGAGACCGGTTATATTAAATTGATCTCGTTCACAGAAAATTGCAGTGGCGAAGTTAAAGAAGCATTATTGGATCTTAAAGGAAAAGGATGTAAAAGTGTTGTGTTGGATCTTAGAGAAAATCTTGGTGGGCTATTACACGAAGCCGTTAACATCGTTAATTTTTTTATTGATAAAGGACAGGAAGTAGTTTTTACAAAAGGAAAAGTTGCCGAATGGGATAAAACGTATTTGTCTGTAAACAATCCTATCGATACACAAATACCATTGGTTGTTTTGGTGAATGAAAATTCGGCTTCCGCTTCAGAAATTGTAAGTGGTGCTTTGCAGGATCTTGATCGCGCGTTAATAATTGGTAAGCGTACTTATGGAAAAGGTTTGGTTCAACAAACAAAACCATTGGTTTACAACGCGCAAGTAAAAATTACAGTTGCAAAATATTACATTCCCAGCGGCCGCTGTGTGCAGGCATTAGATTATTCAAATAAAGATGAAGAAGGACGTGTTGAAAAAGTACCCGATAGTTTAATTACTGCTTTTAAAACAAAAGGCGGCAGAGTTGTTTACGATGGCGCAGGAATTACACCAGATGTAAAAACCGTTGACGAAAGATATAGCCACGTTTTAATTTCACTTATTTCTAAGAATCATATTTTTAAGTATGCCACTAAATATTATTTAGCACACCCTCAAATACCGCCACCTGCGACTTTTAATCTTTCTGACGCTGAATACAATGAGTTTGTAGACTACTTAAAGGATAAAGATTATCACTATAAAACGAGAAGCGAGCTGGAGTTAGAGGATCTTAAAAAGAACACGGAAGAAGAAAAATATTTTGCAGATATAAAAGCAGAATACGATGCGCTATTAAACAAAATGCTGTCTAATAAAAAAGATGATCTTGTAAAATACAAGAACCAAATAAAAAAATATTTAGAGGAGGAGATCACTTCGCGCTATTATTTTCAAAAAGGAAGAATAGAGTTTTCGCTTAAAAATGATGAAGATCTTAAAGAAGGTTTAAGATTATTAAGTGATCAAAACAAAGTGAAGATTATTTTAACCAGCAGCGAAAAAGCTACCAAGCCTTTTAATAGCAAGAAGAAATTTTAGACATTTTACTTTTTAACCGCATAGATTACATAGGTTAAAATAAGTACAAAGATCTATTTGGAGTTTACATAGTTTCTTCGGCTGGCCTAAGAAAATTCTATGTTCCACCTTTGTTTACCTAAAAAACCATGTGTCTATGTGGTAAAATTTATAACCGTGTTTAAAATCCGGCCACAAAACCTGCCTGGAAAATAGGATTCGGATAAATAGACAATGGACTTGGCGTTAAATTAAACATTAATGAAGTTACTATTGCTGCATTTTTTCCCAGCGATTGTCTGTAACCACCACCAATTAACGCATAATCAACCCACACCTTTTCTTTAGGATTATAAAAATTATAAACGTTTGGCTGCAATAAATGATCAAACTGCCCCTGTGCATAAAAACTCTCTGTAAAAAAATATCTGGCGTAGGAATGAGCACCGTAAATTGATTGTGAAAATCGGCCGTAATTCTTATAGTTGATACTAACGTAACTGTAAATAAATCCAACACCAATATTGAGTTTATCAATAGGGCTATAACCAATAGTTGGAGATAAATAAATGTATGTATAGGTTCCAAAAATTGCCTGCACGTTGCTGCCATATGTGAGGCGTTTCATCCAATCATTATTCCGGTGTTTTTTGGGCTTATTGATACTATCTTTAACAGGGGCTCCATAGTACACGCTATCTGTTTGGGCATTAAAGGCCAGACAAAAAAATAACAAAAAAACTACCGTTAAAATCCTTCTTTTCATGCAATAATAAAGTATCTTCGTATGCAAATTTACTAAAATATGACCATACTTATTACAGGGGCATCAAAAGGCATTGGTTTCGAAATTGTAAAACTATTCTCGCAAAGCCAAAACACCTTTGTAATTGCTGTATCACGTAATATTGATCCTCTCACAAAATTGATTAATCAAAAAAATACACACTCTGTTTTACCTGTGAAAGCGGATATCACCAGCCCTGCAGATCAAAAAAAGATCATCAAAACATTAAAGACCCTGGGGCTTAAGATTGATGTTTTAATAAACAATGCCGGAGAGATCGTTAATAAACCTTTCGAAAAAATTACACCTAAGGAACTCCTCTCTGTATACAATACAAATGTTTTCGGTCCTTTTACACTTATACAAACTTTGCTTCCTTATTTTAATAAAAAAAGCAAAACGCATATTGTTAATGTTGGAAGTTTTGGTGGATTTCAGGGTAGCTCAAAATTTCCAGGATTAAGCGCCTATTCAAGTAGCAAAGCTGCATTATGCGGATTGACTGAATGCTTAGCCGAAGAATTGAAGCCAAAGAATATCTCGGTAAATTGCCTGGCAATTGGCGCTGTACAAACCGAAATGTTAAGCAAAGCTTTTCCCGGTTACAAAGCGCCATTAAAAGCTAGCGAAATGGCTAAATTTATTTGCAACTTTGCACTAACTGGTCACAGTTATTTCAATGGTAAAATTATTCCAGTATCGTCATCAACCCCATAATCATGAATAAATTTTTATTTGTTTTTTGTTTTTGTTTATCTCTGCTTTGCCAAGGGCAACGAATTAAATTAGAAATAGAATTTAGATATGGTCAGCCTGATTGTAGCGGTAAATGTAAAACCGATGCGCAGATCCAAAATTCAAAAATAGATAAGCCATTGGCTAACCAACGTTTTTATATCTATCAAAGTGGAAGATGCGTTGATAGTATTAAAACTAACGACAGTGGACTTGTTGTAATTAAATATCCTCCCGGCAGATATTATTTATATGAGCCCTGGAAACATAATAAAAAAACACCTGACGGCTCTCCTGCTTCAGATTTTTTTCCGGATTGTTTGGCAAAAGAATGGGTTAAGCCAAATTATTATTTAACTATTGAAATGGACGGCACCTATAAGATGGATTATATGGAAATAAGCGCCAGCCGATGCTCCTTTCAATACCCTTGTTTAAAAGTGCGCCATTTGCCAACATTAATTAAAAAATAAATGCAAAAATATTTTTTAATATTCTTCTCTCTATTTCTTTCAAATTTTTATTCCCAAACAATTACACAAACCATTAAAGGCACTGTAATTGATAAACAAAGTCAGACGCCCATTCCGGGTGCTGTTGTGCAGTTGCTTAATTCCGATCCAATTCTTGGCGCAAGTACAGATGAAAAAGGTGAATTCAAAATTTCAAATGTTCCTATCGGTCGCTGGCAAATAAAAATTCAGGTAATAAGTTATAAGGAAAAATATATCACCGTTATTTTAAATGCAGGAAAAGAATCTGTATCAACGGTAGAATTGGAAGAGAGTGTTATACAAGGACAGGAAGTAGTTATTGTTGCCGAACAGGACAAAACAAAAACAAATAATAAAATGAGTACTGTAAGCTCTCGCTTATTTAGTGCTGAAGAAGCGGCACGTTATGCCGGTAGCAGAAACGATCCTGCACGCATGGCAGCAAATTTTGCTGGTGTAAGCGGCGCGAATGATTCACGAAATGATATTATTATCAGAGGTAATTCGCCAATAGGTATTTTATGGCGCTTGAATGGTTTGGATATTCCCAATCCTAATCATTTTGGTAATGCCGGTTCTACCGGCGGACCGGTAAGTATTTTAAATAATAATACGCTTGATAATTCTGATTTTATGAGCGGCGCATTTGCAGCAGATTATGGTAACGCCACCTCTGGTGTGTTTGATCTTAAAATGCGCCAGGGAAATAATGAGAAACATGAATTTTTAGTGCAAATGGGATTTAACGGTTTTGAGCTTGGCGCAGAGGGGCCTTTTAATAAAAAGAAAAATTCTTCATTTCTTTTTAATTACCGATATTCAACGCTCGCCGTATTTAAAGCTTTAAATATTGATTTTGGCACCGGCGCGGCGGTACCACAATACCAGGATGTTACTTTTAAAACAGATTTTAATACAGAAAAGTGCGGCAAATTTTCTTTCTGGGCCGTTGGTGGGTTAAGTTACATTGCATTGTTGGATAAAGATAAAAAAGAAGGGCAGGATCTTTTCGGCTACAGCGCCCGTGATACTTACTTCCGCTCTAATGTTGGAGCAACAGGCCTTTCGCACACCTACCTTTTTAAAAACAATGCTTATGTAAAAACAAATATGGGCGTAAGTGGCCAATATAATTATGTTGCCGCTGACAGAATAGACACTTCTTTTAAAACACCTAATAATTTAAAACCCGAATACAGGCAAACAATACAAAATATTCGTTATTCATTTAATACTACTTATAATAAAAAATTTAATTCGCGTGATTTTATGAATGTGGGGATTTATACGGAACTATATAATACTTTATTTGTAGATAGTATCGATAATTTTTTTGGAACAAACACTTTTGTAACTCTTCGTAATTATAAAGGCACTACTGCTCTTGTACGCGGGTTTGTGCAATGGCAACATAAATTCACCGATAATTTATTAATTAATGCCGGGGTAAGTAATCAGTTCTTTTTACTTAATAATTCTAACGCCATTGAGCCGCGTGCAGGTTTAAAATATTCTATTAATGGTAAACAATCTTTAAGTATTGGCGGTGGTTTACACAGTCAGCTTCAACCTATTTATATTTATTTTGCGAGTGATTCGCTTAACGGTAAACGTGTAGAGACAAACAGAGCGCTTGATTTCACAAGGGCTGCGCATGGTGTTTTAGCTTACGATAATAGTTTTGCGCCTAACTTCAGACTTAAAGCTGAGTTGTATTACCAATACATTTACAACGCTCCTGTACAAAATTTTCCAAGCTATTTTTCTGCTTTAAATTTAGGGGCAGATTTTAATAGTCCTAATGTAAATAATTTAGTAAGTAAAGGTACCGGCGAAAATTACGGCGTTGAAATTACTCTTGAAAAATTTTATAGTAAAGGTTATTATGTTTTGTTTACCAGTAGTTTGTTTGAAAGTAAATACCGCGGTAGCGATAATATTCTGCGCAACACTGCCTTTAATGGTAATTACGTTTTTAATTTATTAGGCGGAAAAGAATTTAAAATAAATCAGAAACATGTTTTAAGTATAGACGTGAGGGGAACTTATGCCGGCGGCAAACGCTACACGCCTATTGATCTTGAAGCCAGTAAAGCCTATGGCGATGAGGTAAGAGATGGCACACGTGCTTACGAATTTCAATACCCTGATTATTTTAGGTTAGATATGAAACCCGGTTATCGTTTTAATTCAAAAAAAGTAACACATGAGTTCACTATTGATATTCAAAACGTAACCCGAAATGCAAACGTGTTTCAACAATCTTACGACATAAAAAATCAGGTGATCAAAACAGATTATCAGTTACGTTTCTTTGTGATACCACAATACCGTTTGTTATTTTAGAAAATAAAAAACCACGCTTTGAAAGACGTGGTTTTTTTCTTAGAGTGTAGTTTGTTTTTTTAGCACTTCACGCTGCTAATTTTTCATGATCTTTATGCTTTGCGAAGTTCCGGATTTCGAACTTACCCTTAAAGAATATATGCCATGAGCAAGAGATGAAATGTTTAGTTTATACTCTCCTTTATCTTTTGCAAAACCGGCATTTTGTTTCATCACTAATTTTCCGGTAACATCAAATAACTCAATTGTTACATCAATATTTTTTGATTCATTCATTTTTAAAGTTAAATGATCTGTAGCAGGATTAGGGAAAACATTAAAGCTGGCTTCGTTTGAACCAAGCTCAACTAATCCAACACAATTAAGAACGGATATAGCTACTGTTTCTGTTGCAGTACACCCACCGTTTGCCCCGGTAACTGTATACGTAAAATCAACACCAAACGTGTAAGTTGCGCTGGCATTATTTCCACCAGTATTACTCCAGGTATATGTTGTTGCGCCTGAAGCTGTAATTGTTACAGGGTCCTGATCGCAAACTGTAAAGCTTGAACCTGAAAGTACAAGTGTTGGTGTAGTTAAAACAGAAACCGTTTGTGTATTAATTGGGCCTGCACCAAACGCATTTGCAGAAATTAATGAAACAGTATAAATACCCGGATTTGCAAAGTTAACTGTTGGATTTTGAATACTTGTTGAATTAAATGTTACACCAGTTGTTGGAGTAATGGCCCATGTCCAGCTTGTTGGTGTGTTGCTTGAGTTATCATTGAGTGTTTTGTTCGCACCTACACATAAACTTCCATAGTAAGAAAAGTTCGGAACCGGCGCGGCCGTTGTTTGAACAAAATCTGCTTCATAAACGCCCCTGCCGTAAGTTGCCGCATAAATTTTACCTGGTGCTGCCGGACTTGTTTCCATATCCATAATAGCAGTATTTGGTAAACCTGTGTTGTATAAGGTCCAGTTTGTTGACGAATTATCTTTATAATAAATACCAACATCCATACCAATATAAATGCGATCGTTAGATCCTGGTTCGTACACCGAACAGTTTGCGGGAAGATTTGGAAGGTTAGCTGTAATGTTCATCCAGGTTGCTCCACCATCAACAGTTTGAAAAACCTTGGAACCTGCGTTGTAACCGCTTACTGTAACCCATGCTGTATTAGGATCTGTGGGATCAATAGTAATAAATGTTAACGCCCCACCAGAACCCGCGGTACCTGTAACATTCGTCCAGGTTGTTCCGCCATCAGTTGTTTTACGAATAGAGCCTGAATAAAGAACATAGATCACCTGATTATTTGAAGGAGCAATCGCAAATTCAACGATCGAGCCGCCGCCGCCAGTTGTACCTAACTGCGTCCATGCAGTTCCATAGTTAGTTGATTTATGAAGTTGATTACGTCCGGAATAAATTGTATTTGCATTTATTGGATCTTGTTTCCATGGTGTAACCCAATCGCCGGCAGGTAAAGAACCTGTAATGCTTGTCCAGCTAACACCCATATTTGTTGATCTGTAACCTGAACCGTTAAATTGTTCAGCAAACATGTAGTTGTTATTCGTCCTGTCAACAAAACAATCCATTCCGTCGCCAGCTAAACTAGCAACGTAATTAGCGCCGTTCTTTACATTGGTTCCATTATCCTGGTGACCGGTTATCCATACATTTGGTGTAGTACCCGATAAACCTATTTTATAGATCTGTGCGATATTTCTTTGAGCGGTTATATCTGTCCATGCGTTTGTACCGTTGTAAACAAAAATACCCCCATCATTTGAAGAGTATAAAGTACCGTTAGAAGCATATTCCAACTCATGAATATCAGCATGAATATATGGTGATGGTGAATTCCAGCAACCAATCATTGTCCAGTTAACACCACCATTTGTGGAGCGCCAAACATTTACGCCACCAACAACTAGTTCATTTGGGTTTATTGGCGAAGCAGCAAATGCAAGATCATACCAACCTTGACCTGCACCTGTAGATGTGCCTGCGCATGAATTACCAATGATATTTGGAGACGTAGATGCAGTTGTAAATGTTACACCGTCGTTTGTAGATGCATACACACCGTGGAACTGACTGTCGGAGCTCTTACTTGCTAATACGTACACATTAGAAGGGTTTGTAGGTGTAACAGCGATCGTCATTCTGTTTACTCCTGAACTAGGTATGCCTGTCGATCCTCCAGAAAAACTTGCACCACTATTAGTAGAGCGATAAAAATTAGTGCCCGCAGCGTATACAATAGTTGGATTACCTGGGTTGAATTTTATATCCCAGCAATTTATTGTACTTACAGTTGTCCATGATGTTCCACCATTTGTACTTCTGTAAATTCCTGCATTGGTTGCAGCAAAAATTATTTGTGGGTTGGTTGGGTCTAAAACTAATTTATGAATAACCCGCCCTTGAGAAACAGAAAAAGTCAATCCGCATGGTAACCATGTTGCGCCTGCATCTGTAGATTTGTAAACACCATCAGAACTAACAGGGAAAGCAGATAAGATATCATCGCCGCCACCTGTTGCCAGGTACATATTGTTTGGATTAGTTGGATCAATAACAAGATCGGACACTGCCGTTACCGGAAGATTATCTGTATTTGTTGTCCATGATGTTCCGCCATTTGTTGTTGTCCACAAACCACCACCCGCGGCTCCCGCGTATATTATAGAGGGATTTGTTGGATGAAAAGTTAGAAAATTATCACGGCCGGCTTTACGCGGCAAGCCACCTACAAGGCCTGTTGGCGCACCCATTGGTCCAACAGGTACCCATGTTGCCGATAATACGGAACTTGAATTTGAAGTTTTGTTTGCATTTGCAGTATTATAGCTTTTTATAAAATCAGAATAATTTTTTGACGCCTGACTCATAACAGAAATATCTCCCGTAGGATAAACACGGGGTTTAACAAACCATTCCCAACGTTTAAATTGTTTGTAACCTGTGCTTTTAACAGACAGGTCTTTTCCTTCAAAAGATTTATAAAATTCTTTTTGTATCTCGTAAAGGTTCGCTTCCGGCTTGCTTGCCAGATCTACCCACTCTTGTGCAAAATGGCTTTGTGAAGCAAATAATAAGCTGAGTGCAACTAATGATTTTTTCATTTGATTTTTTCTGAATTAAATATTAAAACGCCCCGGTCTGAGGCGCTATTTATATATACTAAAGTAGTAATTTCTCTCTAATAATACAAATAAAACATAAAGGGCAAAAATACAGGATAAGATAAAAAAAACAGGTGCCAATTGGAGTAATAAGGTTGAAAAACATTGACTTAAAAACCTTTTCACGCCTAAAATTCTAAAAATCTAATTATATTTGATCATGAAAGTTTCGAAAAAAAATTTATTTCTTTTAATTTTAGGATGCGCTCTGTTTTCATGTTCACAAAAAAAATTAGTAAGCACTACTATTACCTTTATGCAGCCTTATTGCGGAGGCGCACGTCCAACACCTGAAATACAAGCTGATGCCTTAAAAGCAAAGCCTTATTCTAACAGAACCATTGTTGCGGTTTCAAGTAAAGGCAGGGTAGATTCCGCAAAAACAAATGCTGATGGCACGTTTAAAATAAATTTAAAACCAGGCACTTATAAATTATTTGAAGCTTGGCGTTATTATAAAAAAGCAACAGCAGGACTTGCTGTTAGTGATTTTGATAAAGAATGTATTAAGGCCGAATGGAAAAAAGAAATAAAAGAAGTTATTGTTTCAAAAATGGAAGTTAAAATAAATGATAAGAATGAAATTATTGAGGTTTGCCCATGGAATTTACCCTGCATTCTTGAATCTCATAAGCCACCAGCTCACGAATAAATCTTTTATTAATTCGTTAAGAGGAAATAGTTAATAGCAATACTCTTACTGTTTTTGCACAAACTCCAGCAACCATTTAATAGCTGCCTCTTCGCGTGTAAACACTTTTGAAGGATGATGGTGCTTTCCGATCTTAATAAAAAAATTAGCCATGATCCGTTGAGGTAAACTTTTTATTAAAAGTGCTTCAGCTAATTTTAAATGTTTGTATGGATTGTTTTTTCCTGCATAGTTTCTCGCCTCAGGCGAAAGATTTTTCCTGCCATTTCTTACATCAATTAAAACGGGAGTTGCTTTTCCTTCGGTTATAATATAACATGCATCTACCTGTTGTTTGATCTCATCAAAATCTATTTCATCATC
This sequence comes from Bacteroidia bacterium, assembly GCA_016787785.1. GTDB lineage: Bacteria > Bacteroidota > Bacteroidia > B-17B0 > Aurantibacillaceae > Aurantibacillus. The sequence goes on from JAEUTO010000011.1 coordinate 151,626, forward strand.
CGTGTCATTAAAGGCAATTCGTAAAAAGCCTCTTTCATCGAAATTAATTTCGGAGTTATATGTTTTCAATGACCTCAAGTTAAATTAAAAAGAATGAAATGTATGATCAAATATACAAATCGGTTTTAGAGAGAACAACTTATTTGAAATTATTTTGTTAAATGCATTAAAGCTTAATGCCGGCAACACATACGTCGTCTATCTGTTCTAGAGAGCCTTTCCAGTTCTTAAAAGTTTCATCTACAGTTTTTGACTGCGCATCAAAAGGCAGATCTTTTATGTTAAAAAATAACTGCGCTAATTTTTTGCGCATGAATTTTTTACCGCTCGGATTGCCTTTATCGCCGCCAAATTGGTCATAATAACCGTCGGTAGAAAAATACAAAACGTCGCCTTTATCTAATTCGAGATCGTGTGTGGTAAAAGGCTGCTTGTGTTCCGACAAACCTATTGGCTGCTTGTTTGCTGTTAGTTCTTTTATTTCTCCTTTATGAATATACCATAAAGAATTATTTGCCCCTGCCCATTTAACACCAGTTTTGTTCTGAGAAAGTGTATTACGTTCTATAGCGCATAAAGATATATCCATACCGTCTTTAACATTTTGTCCGGTTTTTGAAAATGTTTCAAGAACGATCTCTTTTGTTTTATCTAAAATTTTACCGGGATCGGTCAACCCAAATTCTTTTGCCGCACTATCCAACGCATTACTGCACACAACGCTTACAAGCGCTCCCGGCACACCATGGCCGGTACAATCAGCAACAGCAAACAAAAAAATATCTTCTTTGTTTTTACCTTCTGCTTTATAGAACCAATAAAAATCGCCGGCAATAATGTCCTTTGGTTTATAATAAATAAAACTATTTTTAAAGTCTTGTTGTATTTTAGCTAGTGGCGGTAAAATTGCTTGCTGCAAATTCTTTGCATAATTTATACTATCAATAATGTCTTTTTTTTGCGCTTCAATAAGATCATTCTTTTGCTGCAACAAAATATTATCTTTCTTTTTTTGATTATTGCTTTTTAAAACGAAGAAAACTAAAACAAGTAATAATAACAGGCCACCAAATGCAGCATATATTAATATTTGTTTTCTTTCGAGCGCATTTTTTGTTTCAATCTCTTTTTTTAATTGTTCGCTTTTTACTTCAGCTTGTTCTTTGTCAAACTGGTATTGCATCTCGTATCTTGTTATCTGAGAAGATTTTGATGTATTAAAAAGAGAGTCTTTAAGATTCTCTGCACTAACCCTGTTATTGAAAGTAGAATCAATATTACCTAGTTTGTAAAAGCATTCTGATTTAGAAAAATATAAAGTAACGTAGCGACTGATATCATTATTTAAATTAGCAAACTTAAAGGATTGGTTGTATTCTTTTATAGCTTCTTTAAACATATTCTTATGCTTAAAAATATCGCCTTTATTCTCGTAAAAATGAGCAAGAAAGAATGGATTAGATTTTTCGTTCAAAAACTTTTCTGTAACATTTAAATATTTAGTGGCTGAATCGAGAATCCTTAACCTGATATATTCTCCGGTAAGATTATTATAAGTTATTACTTTTTTTGAATCAGGTACTTTAAGCTTTTCATTCAGGTAAATGGCTTTCAAATAATACGCAATAGCTGAATCTGCATTATTCATATTTGAAAAATAATTTCCAAGATTTGAATACGATAAGGCAAGACCCCTTTCATCGTTTTGGTCGAGACGTAACTTTAAAGCTTTATAAAAGAACTCCCCAGATCTTTCGTGTTGCCCAAGGTCGCTATAAACATTCGCGATGTTAGAATAATTTCCTGCCAGCTCTTTCCTATGGGAGGCCTCATTTATTTTAATTGCTTCCTGTAAGTAATAAATTGCTTTTGGGTAATTTCCGATCTTGCGATACAGGATTGCTATATTGCCGAACGAACCCGAAATGTCTACTGAGTCTGAATTCCTTATATCATAGTTCAATAATTCAATTGAAATATCAAGACATTTTTGAATGTCTCCTTTAAAAAAGTAAAGTGTTGTTTGATCGGCAAGACAAGATCTGTAATAAACCGAGTCTCCATATTTTTTTACGAGTATACCTGCAAGAGCTCTTTGCTTTTCAAACACTTTAGCGGCACCATCAAAATCATCAGTCTTGTAAAAACAATCTTGTACGCGCCTGTATTTTCTAAATCGCAGCGTATCGCTTTTTTCCGAATCTGCTTCCTTAACCTCATTATCGCACTGCGCCGATATTATTTTAGCGGTAAATAAAAATAATATCAGCCAGGCAATTTTTTTCATTAAAAATTTTTAAAGAAATTTTTTGTTCTCCTTACGCTTTTAAAAATCCTAAGATCTTTTCAACACTTGCTTTAGCATCGCCGTAAAGCATTTCTGAATTTGGTTTGTAAAATAAAGGGTTGTCTTCGCCTGAATAACCGGCAGACATTGAACGTTTCATAATAATAACTTTCTCTGCTTTCCAGGCTTCAATTACCGGCATGCCGTAAATTGAACTTGCCGGATCGTCTTGGGCGCCCGGATTAACAACGTCGTTTGCACCAATAACCATTACTACATCTGTATCGGGCATATCTTCGTTGATCTCATCCATTTCTAAAACAATATCGTAAGGCACATTGGCTTCTGCTAACAATACATTCATGTGGCCCGGTAAACGGCCCGCAACAGGATGTATAGCGAATCTAACTTTTTTATTTGCTTTGCGTAATGTTTGTACCATATCATAAATAGGGTATTGCGCTTTTGCAACAGCCATGCCATAACCCGGAACAATTACAACTGATTTAGCTTCTTTTAATAAGGCCGCAACTTCTTCATGGTTCAATGAAGTTACTTCACCCTCCATTGCTTTTTTCTCTCCACCCGAACCGCTACCTGCTCCATTTGCAAATATCACTGAAAAGAACGAACGGTTCATAGCATGACACATGTGCATAGAAAGAATAGCACCCGAGCTTCCCACCAAAGCACCGGTTACAATTAAAAGATCATTGCCTAACATAAAACCCGCCGCAGCCGCAGCCCAACCAGAATAAGAGTTAAGCATTGAAACTACTACAGGCATATCTCCGCCGCCAATTGCCATAACTAATGCTACACCAATAAATGAAGCGATCAATGTCATTATTCCAAGATACAGCATACCGCCTGTACCTTCTGCCTGACAAAAGAAAACGCCAAGAACCGTGCAAGCTAAGAGTAATACTAAGTTCATAGTTTGAAGTCCTTTAAAACTCCAGGGCTTTGAAGGAACTTTGCCGTCTAATTTTCCCCAGGCAATAATAGAACCGGTAAATGTAATAGCCCCAATAAAAATTCCAATGAATACTTCTACTAAATGGATCATATGTGCAGCGCCCTGCAATTCATGCGATCTCGGATCTAAATAAGAACCAAACCCAACCAGCACAGCCGCTAATCCAACAAAGCTATGTAAGATCGCCACTAACTGCGGCATTGATGTCATTTCTACTTTGCGAGCAAGCAGTAAACCAATTACAGAAGCAATAGCAATAGCTACAATAATGTAAACGTGTCCGGCAACTCCCTGTCCTAAAACTGTTGCAATTATTGCTACGATCATTCCAATGATCCCGTAAAAAACACCACGTTTTGCAGATTCTTGTGAGGACAATCCCCCTAAGCTTAAAATAAACAATATACTCGCAAATAAGTATGCTGCTGTTTGTATTTCTTTTGCAATGAACATAATTTCTATTTTAATTTTTTAATTTTTTTGTTTAAAGTTTGCTGAGCTTCTCGAAGCATTATTTTTTAAACATTTTCAACATACGGTGAGTAACTACAAAACCACCAACAATATTAATGCTGGCAACTAAAATGGCAATAAAAGCAAGTATGGTCATTGGGCTCATCATATCGTTGGTTGTTTGTAATAAACCACCAACAACAATAATACCGCTTATTGCATTTGTAACCGCCATTAAAGGCGTGTGTAATGAGTGCGCTACATTTGTTATCAATTGCCATCCCACAAACACTGCCAAAACAAAAACAGTAAAGTGTTGTATAAATTCAGGTGGTGCAAATTTTCCTACTAGAAATAATAACACACCAACTACAGCCAAACCAATAAGCATGGAGGTAGTTGCTTTTTTTGATTTTTCCGCATCCGATATTTTAATTTCTTCTGCTGTGGGAGCTGCTATTTTTTTAGCGCCTCCACCCGCAGTAGGGCTAACAGGAAGGGGTTGAGGCGGCCAGTTAATTTTGCCATTATGTGTTACCATTGCGCGCGACACAACAGCATCTTCCATATCAATTTTCCATTTTTCTGCTTTACCCATGTCATCTAATAGGTGACATAAGTTATTACCATATAATTGCGATGCCTGGCTTGGTAATTGATTTAGTTTACCAACCATGGTAACGCCGTTATCTGTTGTGTAAACTTCTCCGTTCTTTGTAAGCGCGCAGTTACCGCCGGTTGACGCCGCAAGATCCACAATAACCGAACCCGGTTTCATGGCAGCCACGTGATAATCCATCCATAACTTAGGCGCTGGTCTGCCTGGTATTTGTGCAGTAGTAATTACAATATCAACTTCTTTAGCTTGCTCTAAAAACAATTTCATCTCTGCCTCAATAAATTCTTTACTCATTTCTTTTGAGTAACCCGATGAGGTAGCACCATCTTCTTCAATTTCTACGGTTAAAAATTGCGCGCCCATTGATTCAATTTGCTCGGCAACTTCTTTACGCGTATCAAACGCTCTAACAATTGCGCCTAATGAGTTGGCTGCACCAATAGCCGCTAAACCCGCAACACCGGCGCCTATTACCAGTACTTTTGCCGGTTCTACTTTACCCGCAGCGGTTATCTGTCCGTTTAAAAATCTTCCAAAATGGTATGAGCCTTCAATTACAGCTCTGTATCCTGCAATGTTTGCCATGGATGACAACACATCCATTTTTTGCGCGCGCGAAATACGCGGAATAGCATCCATTGCTATTGCGTTTACTTTTTTATCAGCTAATGTTTTTAATAGATCTTGATTTTGCGCAGGCCATAAATAGCTAAGTAAAACCAAACCTTCTTTCATCATTCCAACTTCTTCTACCGAAGGTTCTTTTACTTTAAGCACTATGTCTGAATTGCCATAGATATCAGCAGCAGAATTAACTATTTTAGCGCCAGCTTCTTCGAATTCTTTATCAGAAAAATTTGCTTTTGTGCCGGCACCTTTTTGGATCTGAACTTCAAACCCTTGCTTTTGCAAACGTTTAACAGTTTTTGGAGTTGCAGCAACTCTTAGTTCGTTTGGAGATATTTCCGCCGGGATTCCAACTTTCATATGATGATAATTTTTAGGAACCCAAATAACGCAAAATTTTCGGGAAATTAAAAGGGAATTTAAACAAGTTTTGCCTATTTCAAAAGGTCTGGGCGGCGCAGCTTGGTGCGCTCTAAGCTCTGCTCATGGCGCCACTTATCAATGTTGGCGCTATGTCCGCTCAATAATATCTCCGGTATGGTCCAACCGTTAAACTCTGCAGGCCTTGTATATACTGGTGGGGCGAGCAAATTATCCTGAAAAGAGTCACTTAGGGCCGAGGTTTCATCGTTTAAAACGCCCGGTAACAGGCGTATAACGCCGTCGCAAAAAGCGGCCGCGGGTATCTCGCCTCCGCTTAAAACATAATCGCCAATGCTAATTTCTTTTGTAATTAAGTGCTGGCGCACCCTTTCGTCTACTCCCTTATAATGACCGCAAAGTATTATCATATTTTTTAAAAGCGAGTATTGGTTGCAGAGTTTTTGGCTTAGTAACTCGCCATCTGGGCTCATATAAATTACTTCGTCGTAATCTCTTTTGGACTTGAGATCGGCCATGCAAGCGGCTATTGGCTCAATTGATAAAACCATTCCTGCACCGCCGCCAAAGGCGTAATCATCTATTTGCTTTTGTTTGTTGGTAGAATAATCGCGGAGGTTTATAAGGTTTACCTCTACCAGCTTATTAGTAATGGCCCTTTTTAGGATAGAATGGCCAAAAAAGCTGGTCATTAGGTCGGGAACAGCGCTAATAATATCAATTCTCATGCTGTAAAGATAGACTTTTTAACAAAATTACAGCCTTAACCATTTGGTAACATTTGCCTAAGGATTTAAATAAGCTGTGCTTGTAATTTTACATCAGTGAAAAGATTAGTTTACATATTTTTATTTTTAGGTTTAACCGCTGTTTCTTTTGCTGGAAATAACGATAAAGAAAAGAAAGCCGTTGCCATCACGCAAAAAACCGTTGCAGGCAAGATCACTGATGTTACAGGCGAATCTGTACCAGGAGCAAAAATTACGATCAACGAAACCGGCGAAACTTTTTTCGCAGACTTTGATGGCAACTTTAAGCTTTCTGTAAAAACGGACAAAGTATATTCTATCTCAATTAATACAATTGGCTACCAGCCGCTAGAGGTAAAATCAAATCATCTTTCATCGTTCTCAGACCTTTCTCTTCAACCACTTAACTAAGTAACATTCGCAGCCCTTTATTGATAAGGCTTTTAGTAATTTTAACGCATCAATAAGTAAAGTTAAGGTTAAATCTGCATTACGCCATTGTTTCCTAAGCGTTATCTTAATATCTTTGATATAAGAAATTGATCTTTTTAATTTTTAAAACAAACAATTATGAAATAGCCAAGTGCAAATAGCACAAACAAAAAGAAACTTGGCGTATTCCATAACACAATTAAAAACAATAAAAACACACGTTATGAAAAAGTTAGTAGTAATAGTTTTATCGGTTTTAATAACAGGCGTTACAAACGCTCAAATACAAAACGAAAAAGGTTTATATATAGATAGCGAAGGCAATCTGTTTAATGGAACAATAGAAAAAACTGTTAACGCAGTAAAAACAGATTTTACGGTTAAAGAAGGTGTAGTTAACGGTGAGGCAACTTATTATTATGCATCTGGCAACAAAATGGAAACCGGCATGTTCACAAATGGTCAAAAAGATCAAAAATGGACACGTTTTAACGAGAACGGAACCGTTTCTGCCATAGCTTTTTATAATGTTGGTAAAAAAACAGGAACTTGGTTAGTTTACGATGAAACCGGAAAAAAACGTTTTGAAATGAATTATAACAATGGCGAGAAATCAGGCGTTTGGACCAATTGGGACGAAACTGGTGCAGTTGCAAGTACTAAAAATTACGATCCAAACTAGTCAAAATCATACTTAAAACGCTTGAAAGCCCCTGTTTTGGGGCTTTTTTTATATAGTTAAGTAGTAAAAATCCCTTAAACAAAAAAGTCGGGCAATTCACTAAAACGCAGTACCTTTGCCGCCGATGAATTTACTGTCTATAAACAACCTTTCTAAAGCCTACGGCGCAAAAAAACTTTTTAATAAAATAAGCTTTGGTATAAATTACGGCGAAAAAGTAGCACTGGTTGCAAAAAATGGTTCGGGTAAAACAACACTCTTTAAAATTTTAAAAGGTATTGAAATTGCCGATGAAGGCGATGTTACTTTTAGAAAAGATATTACCGTAGGTTTTCTTGATCAGAATTTTACGTTTGATGAAAATGCAAGCATTCAACAGTTAATAGATACGGCCGATAATAAATTTGTACGCGCTATAAGAGAGTATGACGATGTAATTAAATTAAGCGAAACATCTACCGATCCAAAAGTTGCAGACAGGTTAGAAGAATCACTCAACCAGATGAATTTAATTGACGCCTGGGATTACGAAAAAAATATTGTAGAGATCTTATCGCGCTTAGAAATAAGAGATAACTCCCAAATAGTAAAAACACTTTCGGGTGGACAAAAAAAACGTGTTGCTCTTGCACTAACGTTAATTAACCGTCCTAATTTAATTATTATGGATGAGCCAACTAACCATTTGGACATTGATATGATAGAATGGTTAGAAAATTATTTACAGGATGCATCGTTAAGTATTTTATTAGTAACACACGACCGTTATTTTTTAGATGAGGTTTGTGATAAAATTATTGAGATAGATAATTATCAATTATACGAATACAACGGCAACTTTGATTATTATTTAGAAAAGAAAGCAGAGCGCGAACAAATTGCCAATGCAGAAATTGATAAGGCAAGAAATGCTTATCGCCGTGAAGTTGTGTGGGTGCGTAAAATGCCAAAGGCGCGTGGCACAAAATCAAAATCGCGCGTGGATGCGTTTTATGAGATCGAGAAAAAAGCAAAACAAAAACGCATTGAGAAAAAAATTGAGCTTACCGTTAAAATGGAACGCATGGGTTCTAAAATTGTTGAGCTGCATCACATCACAAAAAATTATCCGAACAAAGCTATTTTAACCGAGCCTTTTACTTACACATTTATTCCCGGAGAAAAAATTGGTGTGGTTGGAAAGAATGGTGTTGGTAAAACAACTTTATTAAATATAATTCAGGGTAAAGAAAAAGTTGATACTGGTAAAGTTGCCCTGGGAGATACAATTGTTTTTGGTTATTACTCGCAAGCGGGTATGATTATCAATAACGATAAACGTATCATTGAAATTGTGCAGGATATTGCAGATCATATTCCCTTAGCCAATGGCACAAGCCTTTCGGCATCGCAATTATTAACACGTTTTAATTTTACACCAAGTGTTCAATTCAGTTACGCGCATACCTTAAGTGGGGGCGAGAAAAGAAGATTGTACTTGTTAACCGTGTTAATGAAAAATCCCAATTTCTTAATTCTCGATGAGCCTACAAACGATCTTGACATTGTTACATTACAAACGCTCGAAGATTTTTTGGAAGAATTTAAAGGTTGTGTTTTAATTGTTTCGCACGATCGCTATTTTATTGACAGGTTGGTTGATCATACATTTGTATTAGAAGGAAACGGTACTATTAAAGATTTTCCCGGCAACTATACCGAATACCGCGAATGGAAAAGCAATCAAAAAGGTGAAGCGTTTCCCGTTCTTGAAATTGAACCTGCAATGATTGAAAAAAAAGTTGCCGAGGTTAAACCCGTAAGCGAAACGCCTGCAAAAAAATTGTCTTACAAAACCCAACGTGAATTAGAAATTCTTGAAAAAGAAATTCCGACGCTGGAAGAAAAAAAGAAACAGTTAGAAGAAAAATTAGCAAGCGGAATAACAGATTACAACGAGATCCAAAAAATAAGTAACGAATTAAAAGCGCTTGCGAAAGATCTTGACGAAAAATCTATGCGTTGGTTAGAGATCCAGGAAGAGGTGTAAATTTTATTTTTGAGGCGTACCCAAAACCTGTTTCATAAACTCCGAAGCAAAAACAAAATCAAACAACTCCTTATTAGTTGTTTTAAGGATTTGTGATTTATCGCCTGTCCACCAGTTCTCGCCTTTGTGCACGAACATAATATTGTCGCCAATTTCAATTACGCTATTCATATCATGCGTAACAATAATAGTTGTAATATTAAATTCTTCGGTAATATTTTTGATGAGGTTGTCAATAACAATAGATGTTTTTGGATCCAAACCAGAGTTGGGCTCATCACAAAATAAATAACTGGGATTGTTGGCAATAGCTCTTGCAAGCGCTGCCCGCTTTTTCATACCACCACTTAACTCTGCGGGGTATAATTTATTCTTTCCAACCAGCTGAACTTTTTCGAGACAAAAATTAACGCGTTCCAGTTTTTCTGCTTTGGTAAGATCAGTGAACATATCTAAAGGAAACTGAACATTCTCTTCTAATGTTTGCGAGTCAAACAAAGCGCCTCCCTGGAAAAGCATACCAATCTTTTTACGAACGGTCTCTTGCTCATTTACTGAAAGTTTTGGGAAATTTTGTCCGTCATATAAGATCTCGCCGCTATCTGCTTTATGCAAACCAACCATTAATTTTAAAATAGTTGTTTTACCGCAACCGCTTTCTCCAATAATTAAATTTGTTTTTCCTTTGTAAAAAGTAAACGACACATCTTTTACAACTTGTCTGTCGTCAAAGGTTTTATTTATATTCCTGATCTCTATCAATGGTTAATAAATAACTCTGTTAAGATCAAGCTGAACAACAAGATTAAGACGCTGCTGTATACAACAGCGCTGGTACTGCTTTTACCAACTTCTAAAGCCCCGCCTCTTGTATTATAGCCAAAATAAGCCGAAACAGATGTGATGATAAAAGCAAACACAAGTACTTTGGTGAAAGAATAGTACAATTTTCCCGGGTCAAAAAAAGCTTGTATCCCATAAATGTATTGATAAGCTGTACATGCGCCCGAAGATACTCCCATAATATAACCACCCAATATCCCTAAAAACATACTTAAAGCAATTAAGAAAGGAAAAATAAAAACCGCAGCAGCAATTTTTGGAAAGATAAGATAACCTGCCGAATTAATTCCCATGATCTCTAAAGCGTCTATCTGCTCTGTAATACGCATGGCGCCAATTTCGGAAGCAATGTTAGAACCCACTTTTCCGGCTAAAATTAAACAAACAATGGTGGGGCTAAATTCAAGCATAATACTTTCGCGGGTTGTGAAACCTACCGCGTATAATGGCACTAATGGGCTATCTATGGCATGAGCAGATTGTATGGTAATGATACCGCCCATAAAAACCGAAATAATAACAATAATAGGTAATGAAGATATGCCAATATTATTGATCTCGAAAATGATCTGACGCATATATACACTATGTTTTTGGGGCCTTGCAAAAACCCTGTACAAAAGCATAAAATAACGGCCTATATGAAAAAAGAGGTTCATTTTGCAAGTCTAAAAATACGAAATTATTCCCGTATATTTGTATGTATTATTATGTTTAAAAGAGGTCTTATAATTTTTTCCATATTAGCTATTGTTGCTTTTACAATGGAAGGCTGTTTTAATAAAAATAAATGCGACGGCTGCCCCGGTCTTGTTAAAAAGAAAAAAGTAAGAAGATCAAGCAAAGGCTCTATTTAGTTAAGGCTAATAAGCAACTTCTGCGTGAAGTCCAATGCCTACCGGAATCTTATTCCATTTATCCTGGCTGGCCTGACGGAAATAAGTAGGACTACCCACCAACTTTGCAGAAAAATATAACCCTTTTACATCGCCCAGATCTTTTATCCATTCTAAAGAAATAAACACATCATCATCAACATATAAATTATAAGGCGTCAGATCTAATTCTATTAATCCTGTTTTGTCTTTCATCTCTACAATAACATTTTGCTTTAAGAGATTATCTTTTGGATTACCCTTTTCATCTTTATTATAAACGTTAAATCTAAAAATTGGTTTTTCGATAGAGTTTCTTGGTACATTCAGGAAAAATTTACGCAATTGTGTGTTTGGGTGTTTGATATTTAATTTTACTGCCAGCTCGGCGCCTAAAGTGTTTTTAACAAAGCCGGCGGTAACACCATTTGTTTTAGTATCGTTACCTAAAATTTTAATTTTGGTTTTTTTACCCGAAATAACCACTTCGTTTAAGTTAGTTGCTGCTTGCGCCAGTTTAATTTTATTTAAAGTAGATAAGTTTGCGGCAGAAAAAGTTTTTGACTTATAGCCTATCATAGAAACTTTTATAGGCGCGTTGGCTACACTATCCGGCACGGCAAAATTAAATTCGCCTTGCTCGTTGGTAACGGTACCAACGCCTTTACCAACAATACCAATATTTGCAAACTCAATGGGTTGATTGGTTAAACTATCATACAAATAACCTCTACAGATCTTCTGAGAAAACAAAGAAGAAAAAATTAAACTAAAAAGGAGAACGGTAAATAATTTCATAAAAAATTGCTTGTTTAAATTAAGACGGTTTAAAGTGTATAAAAGTTAAAAGCAAGATTAATATTTTGCTCCGCCAATGCCAATATTCTCTATAGGATGCCAGGTTGTTTTAATTTCCTGAAGGTCTAAAATTAGATATGGATTTTGATTTTCATCTTTGCTCCAATCTTTATTCCAATTAAAAGAACGCTTAACATTCAGCGAAGAGTTCTCTGAAATGGTTTTTGCTTCTTCTTTATTATTACGGCAATAAATAATAGCGTTCACATCCATATGAGAAGAAAAATGACTATGCAATTCTTTTGATGTGCCTGTTAAAATATTTATTACGCCGCCGGGAAGATCAGATGTAGCAAACACTTCGGCTAATGTAACTGAACTTAACGGCAAACTGTTAGATGCCAGAACAACGCAGGTATTGCCTCCACAAATAACAGGCGCAACAACACTTACCAAACCTAACAATCCAGAATCTTCAGGAGCAATTATTGAAACAACACCTGTTGGCTCAGGTACCGAAAAATTAAAATGTGATGAGGCTACAGGATTTACAGAACTAAATAATGCTGAATATTTATCGCACCAGCCGGCATAATACACCAACCTATCAATACTTTGTAACACTTCTGTTTCTGCGGCTTTTGTAGTAAGACCCTGCAACACCAACTCCTCAATAAATTGTGCTTTTCTACCTTCCAGCATTTCGGCAATGCGGTATAAAATTTGGCTACGATTAAAAGCTGTTTTACCACTCCATCCTGCAAATGCAGAACGGGCCGCAACAACGGCATTTCTATAATCTTTGCGGGACGATAAACAAACGTTGGCAACAGTATCGCCCTTTTTATTTAAGAGTGCGTAATAGCGTCCACTCTCGGTGCGCGGAAATTGACCGCCAATATATATTTTGTATGTTTTTAAAACGTTTAAACGCGCCATGATCTATACTAAAATGAGTAGTAAAGATAAAGGATTTTTTTGGAAAAATAGTTTAATTAAAACGGCACAAAGGTTACGCCAAACATAAAGTTAAAACGCTGGCTGGGATAACGGTCCCAGCGGTAATAGCGCTGGTTGGCAATGTTATTAAATTGTACAAAAAAACTTAACATTTTACTGTACCTGTATTCTGCACCCAAATTAATATCTGCCCAGCCTTTTAATTGTTTTGATGTTGGCACATATACTCCACTCGTATCTTGTATTTGCGTTGAGGCCCATTGTTGCCCTACAAAGAACAAATCGGCTTTAATTATAATTTTACTTTGTAGATTATATGTTCCCGAAAACGTAAGATCGTAGTCTGGTTTTTGATAGGCACGCTCTAAATTTTTTGTTTTGTACAAATAATAATTTCCCTTAGCTATTACATTTAATTTTTCTTTTAGCTGGTATTTTAATTGTCCGCTAACGGTTAACAACGTTGTATTATCATACACAATATTAAAACGATTATAAATTTGATTTGTGCCGCTATAATCAATTACAAAAAATTGCAGGCTATCATACTGCGCATAACTTACTTTTGCATCGTAAGAAGTTTTACTACTTAAATTACCTCTTAATCCAATAAAAGCATTGTATTTATTATTGGTGTTGCTGTAATTTAAAGTAGTATCAATAAATGGATTTTCTTTGCTTAGTGTTCTGAAACTATTTTTTATTAAACCGCCGGTTACCCCCGCATATGGAATAATCATGTTCTCATACACATTATAAAAAACGTTTAATTTCGGGAAGAAATAAAAACGTGTTTTGTTTTTAAAATTATCTAACGTACCAGTTAATCCGATATCTGCATGCCACTTGCTACCGCCGGCCTCAAAGGATGGGTTGAGACTTACAATGAGATCATTTATTGTATCATTAGATTGTTTATGGTTATAAAAATCAGTTAGCAAGTTAACATTTAATTTTTCTTTATTAATGTACATGCTTCCGTTTGCATTAAACTTTATGTTGTTTTCGGTTTCGCGGTATAAATTTTGTAGATTATAATAACTTAAACCAATATCGTGATTTATGTGTGTGCTATCTGTATAATGACTTACCAATCTGATTTTAGGCTGAAAGAATTGGTAACGCTGACGTGTAAAATCATTCTCCAGTTTATTTAAACTCGTATCGTAGCCGTAATAGTGTACAACGTTGCGTTCGTAATTAAAGTCGCCAGACAACGTATGTTTCTTATAAAATTGTTTTGCAAATAAGTTCACTTCGTTATCGCTGTAACCACCATAACCCACTCCTTCTAAATGAGGGGTGCCTGAAAAATGTTTTAAGTGCGCGCCATAATTTGTTTCGCGCGAACGCGTGTTACCGATCCAGAATTCGCCATAAGGCATATTATAAATTGGTCCATAACCAACTTTCAATAACGAATGATATAATTTATTCAAAGGCTCGTTTTGCAATTTTGCCTGCGCAATTGGTTGCACCTGGTATTTTGGAAATAATGGAACTGAAGTGATACCATATTTGAGGTCCTTAATGCGTTTAACCGTATCTCTTATTTCCGGTACATCCGAAAATTTTAAAGCATCTTTTATTGTTGGTTGAAATTCGCTTTGCGCCTGGTAATTAAGATCGTTAATCCCGGTTTGTGTTTGCGCCATAACTGCAACGGTGTAACCCAAAATTATTAAAAGAATTAAAGCCCACTCCAATTGCTTTTTGCGTCGTTTGGCAAGACTTTCTTTTTTCTTATCTGTTTTACTTTCCGGTATGTCTAATACACTCATCGCTTAATTTGGTTGCTTGGTGGTTGTAGAATCTTTTGGTGCTGTTGCACCTTCTGCTTCAAATTTTATCTCCTGCATAATATCATCATCTTTATGCGTTTGATTAAATTGCACTTTCATTTCCTCGTATGAGGTTTTTTTCTCTGCTGCTTCTTTTGCCGCCTGCTTTGCTTTTAAAATCTCCAGGCGCTTATTAGCTTCGTCCAGATATTCTTGTTTTGCTTTGCTCTCAATTAAACTTTCAAGAATAACCTGTGCATCGGCGTCGTCGCCTTTTGCCATGTAAGCGTCTGCCAATAATAACATGCCTTTATTGTTCCAATCGTCATTACTGTACTCATAACTCACCAACTTATTAATAGTTTTTTCTACTTCTTTATAGTCTTTTTTATTGAACTGTATCTTGGCGATGTGATAATATGCTTCTGCACCCGTTACATTTTTCGATGCCTTGGTCATTGCTTTAAATTCAAGCATGGCATCATCATAACGCGCTGTTTCGTAAAGCGATTTTGCTTTAATATATTTTGCCTCGGTTGTTTGCTGCGGTGTTAATTTTTCCATTGCCAACACTTTTGTACATTCTGTTAAAGCGGTTTCAAATTGGTTCAGGTAAAATGAACAGCGCATTGCTCCTAATTTTGCCAAACTTTTATTCACAGGTGATTCCGCCACTTCCTGCATTTGTAAATACAGTGGCAACGCCTCCTGGTATTTTTTATCCTTGTAATATAAATAAGATGCCTTTGTAAGCGACACCTCTGTATAAAGCCCGCGCGGCTTTTGGATGACGAATAAATATCCCGGTAAGGCTAATTCAAATAAACTTTTATTGTAAGCGCATTCCGAAAAACAAAATTGTGCTTCGTTAATATATTTGCCATTTGGGAATTTTTTAATGTACGCTTCCCACTTAGCCATTGCAGACTCGCAATCTTTTTGTGTATAGTATGCATCGTATGCGGCTACATACGTTGCTTTTTCAAGTTGATTCTCAGATAAAGGATTTCCAAGCGCTGCAAAATATTTCTCCATCTCATCTATCTTCCCTTTTTCAGTAAATATTTTTTTGATCACTTCTAATGCTTCCTTTGCCGCGTCAGATTTCGAATCATATTTTACGAATTTGTCAAAATATTCAAAAGCTTTATCATCCTGTTTACGCTCATAATAAATATTCCCCAGTTGCGCGTTGGCATTTGATGTGAAAGAGGAGTTAGGATAATTCTTCAGGATCTTGTTGTAATAAACAATAGCGTTCTCTTGGTCTTTTAAATTATTGTAATACGTATCGGCTATTTCGTTCATTGCCGCGCTCAAATAATTTGAACCGGGATAACGGCTCTCGATCTTTTTTAATTCAGAAACTTTTTCTGTATAATTTTTATTTAAACCATCACATAACGCTTTTTGATACAGACAATAGTCCACATCCAGTTTGTTTTTTGCGATAGCTAATTTATAATTGTCAGACGCTTGTGCAAAATCGCGATTCATAAAATAACTATCGCCAACACGAATATAAGCGTCTGTTATCTTATTCTCATCATACACTTCTTTGGTTAATAAAAATTTACGGAAAGAAATATTAGCATTGGTAAAATCATCTTTTTCTTTGCGTTGAAAATATGAATACCCTAAAGCATAATTACTAAGATCGTATTCATGCAATTGCGCAACACCATCCATTACCTGGAATTTCTTCCAAATGTCGATAGAGGTTGTATAATCTTTTCTGATATAAGAGATCTCACCTAACCAATATTGGTTCAATGCGTTTAATTTAAGATCTGAATTTTGTTGAAGCGATTTTTTAAACTGTTTCTCTGCGTTATCCAGAGCATTATTATTAAAAAATTCAACACCATTAAAATAAATTAATTTTTGGTAGGTTACTTTTAAAATCGGATCGATACTTCCGAGTGCCTCAATACTTTTGATGGCCATATCGTAATTTTTTGTTGTTGAATAAACATTGATCAAAAAATTATAGCACTCATCTTTCCTGGGCGAAGAAGGATATTCTTTTAAGTATTTGCTAAAGGCCTTTACGGCTTCGTTAAAAGGCGAAAAATCTAATTCGTAACTTAATTTGGCAAACGCAAACAAAGCGTCTTCTGTTATTTTTTTATCAAGGTTCAATTGATACGCACTGTAATAGGCGTTTTTAGCTTTTATCTTTTCGTTAAGTTTTAGGTAACAGTCGGCCATGTGGTACCAGGCACTTTGCGCTAACGAATCTTTCTCAACAGTAACTTTTTCAAAATTAGTTACAGCGTTGGCGCAATCGCCAATTTTATAATAACAATATCCCAAAGCATAACTACCTTGAGGCGTTCCTGAATTTGTTTTCTTTAAATAAGTTAAAGCGTTGCTATAGTCTTTTAAATTAAAATAACTTTCACCTATCATGCGGTTGATCTCGTCTTCTTTTTGAATGTTGGTACTATCATCCAATAAAGCAGGGGCTTCTTTTACAACCTTGTCATACTTTCCCTGTATAAAATAAATCTGTGTAATGTAATATGGCACAACGCTTCCAAATGTTTCATTGCCAACTAATTTATTAAACCCCTGTAAAGCTATTTCGTATTTTTTTTCTTTGTAGGCTATATGCGAATAATAGTAGTTAGCCGGTGAAGTGTATTTGTTATCTACATCTTTTATTTCGTAAAAATCCGTTTTGGCTTTCTCATCCTGACCAATATCTAAATTACTGTAACCACGTTTAAAATAAAATTCTGCTAATTGATCTTTGTCAAGTTTATAGATGTCCACGTTTTCAAAAAACTCAATTGTTTCTTTATATTTTTTCTTTCTGAAATTTGATTTGCCAAGATAAAAATGAGCGTTATTGATCTTGTTGCTTTCCGGGTATTTCTCTACGAATTGCTTCATCTGCCATTCACCATCCTTGTTGAACAGTTCTATAGCGCAGGCAGCAGCGTAATAAATTGCGTCAGTCTTTAAAATTTTAGAGTTGCTTACAGCCGTATATTCATTAAAACTTTTTTGTGATTGCACAAACTGTTTTTTATCAAAAAGATCTAAGCCCTGCTTGTACAGGGCATCCTTGTCGGTAAAGAACGCGGTTTTTTGTGCCGGGAGCGTGGTACTGAAAAATATAAAGAGTGCCAGGGCACTTATTTTTTTTATGTGCTTCATTAAAAATTTAATTGCCAAAATTTTGTCACACTAAATTTACCGTCCTTAGAGCTACACTTTAATGCGGTGCGCGTGCAGTTATTAACCCTGGCGTGTTGATATTGGAATAACTCTGTTCAGAATAAAAGTTACAATAGATTTAACTTAGAAGTTTATTTCAACTATGAGCGAATTGATAAAGTTTGATAATGTAACTATTTTTCAGGATGAGCGCCCTGTAGTTGGTAATTTAACCGTTGAAGTAAAGAAAGGCGAGTTTGTTTATTTGCTTGGTAAAACCGGAAGCGGAAAAAGTAGTTTTTTGAAGACCATTTACGGCGATTTAACATTAAATAACGGCACAGCTAAGGTTTGCGGCTTTATACTTAACGATCTTAAGCAAAAAGAAATTCCGTTTTTAAGAAGAAGGTTGGGAATTGTTTTCCAGGATTTTCAATTATTGGGCGACAGAACTGTTTACGAGAATTTAAAATTTGTGATGAAAGCAACCGGCTGGAAAGAAGAAGCGAAAATTAAAGAGCGTGTGTTAGATGTGCTTAAAAAAGTAAATTTAGACGGTAAAGAAAATAAAATGCCACATGAGCTTTCGGGTGGCGAGCAGCAAAGGGTAAGCATTGCAAGAGCATTGGTAAACAACCCAGAGTTAATTTTGGCCGATGAGCCCACCGGTAATTTGGATCCTGAAACTTCTGAAGAAATTTTGGTTTTATTAAAACAACTTAGCGAAAGCGGCTGTGCTGTATTATTTGCCACACATGACATGCTGGTGTACAACAAGTTTAAATCGCGCACATTGTTGTTTGAGAATGGCAAGGTTATAGAGAAGAATTAACCAAAAACCTCAAAAATCTTACATCTGTATCTTTTTAAAGGAAGTCTGCTTTTAAACCGCTTCATCTATGCGGACATTTGTGCTGTAATAATTTATTAACGCATAAAATCTAGAAGATGAAAAATACAGCCAGAAAAATAGTCCTTACTTTATTAAGCACATTGTTTATTATAGGAAGTTCTTTTGCAAACGGAAGAACTACCGACACGTCATGCCTGCAATTAAGTGGCAAAGTATTAAAATTAAAAACAAATTCTTCAAACTCATACACTGTAGCATTAATGCGCGACCATAAGGTGATAGAAACCAAAATAATTAAAGGTAACCGGGAGTTTAAATTTAATCTTAAGAAAAATAAATTTTACACGATACAAATTTTAAAAGAAGGTTACGTACCGCGCACTGTGAGTATTGATACAAAATTAGATGAAGAACATGACGGGTTGTACAGTTTTGAATTTGATACAGAATTAATTGATGAGGTAGAAGCCCAAAAGCTAAACAAAGAGGCCCTCGAAATGCCCATTGCACATATTTATTTTAATCCTAAGAAAAGATGGTTTACGCACAATGAGGCTTATACGCAAGAAGTAAAAAAGAATATTTACGGTAAATAAGAATAGCGGATTAAATAAATTCTAAACTAAAATAATCTCAAGCCAGATCGGCAAAGTAGGCTTCGGTTTTTTTAAAGTATACCAAACCAATTATAAAAATCCCTAAAGATGAAGTGATGCTAACAAGATCGGTCTCCCAATTAATAACACCGTTGGTTATACCTGCCCTAAAAATATCCAGCGGAGCTGTCATTGGGTTCAAAGCCAACAAACCTTTCAGATAAATATTTTGCGTAATGTTAGTTGGATAAATTACCGGCGTAACAAATAATAAAAACTGCACTAAAAAAGGAATGATATACCGCACATCGCGGTACTTCACATTTAAAGCAGCCAAGAAAGAGCCCGCGCCAAAAGCAGCAATGCAGGTTAAAATAACAGCGAGTGGAAAATAAACTAAACCG
Organism: Bacteroidia bacterium; assembly: GCA_016787785.1. Classification (GTDB taxonomy): domain Bacteria; phylum Bacteroidota; class Bacteroidia; order B-17B0; family Aurantibacillaceae; genus Aurantibacillus. Next base: position 171,139 of record JAEUTO010000011.1, read on the forward strand.
CTCCACGAAAACGGAACATCCTTAAATAAACAATAAACAATAAATACCGCAAAGGCCATAAAAAAATCAAATACGCCAACTAATACTGCTGAGATCGGAATTATTAAACGCGGAAAATATATTTTTTTTATAATGTTGGCATTTGATACCATGCTATTACCAGCGTTATTTATACCTGAAGAAAATATACCCCAAAGTACTAAACCGCTTAGGGCAAACATTTCGTAAGGTAACGGAAGTTGTGTGTAACTGCTAATGGCTTTTCCTAAAAAGAAAGAAAATAACAAAGCCATAATTAAAGGTTGTAACACGGCCCACAAAAAACCTAAAACAGTTTGTTTGTATTTTACTTTAATATCGCGTAAAGTGAAAAAATAAAACAGCTCGCGATATTCCCACAGTTCGTTTAAACCGAGGCTTAACTTTTTTTGAGGTTTTATTTCAAATTCCATTTACGTAAAAATAGTGAATTGTATTAACTATTCAATTTTTTTAAGAGGCAAATAACCTAAATGCATTTGATCTTCGGGATGTTTGTTTTCTTTTTTTACTGAAATGGTATATTTATTTTTAAAAATGCCAGGCAAAATGTCCTTTACTACAAAAATATCATCAATATCTAAACCATATTTATCATCAATGTGCGACGGAGCACCTTTAAAACCAACATGTTTGTAAAAAGAAGTTTGTTTTGCAAATAGTATTGCTTCTGCGGGGTCTTTTGCCACGGCGAGTACTTTATAATGAAACTCATCAAACTCTTCCTTTTTATAACCACCTAGATTTAAAAAAAATAATTTTTGCTTTGAAGCGTTTTCTATATCCGAAGCGGCAGGTCGTTCAATAATGGTAATGCTATGATCATTCACTTGTGTAACCTCGCGCCAAGCATCAATATGAATATTTCCTTTTACTTCAGGCCAAAACGTATTAATGTGCGGAATAAGTTCTTTTAAATTCCGCCCAATGCCAAAAAAAATATCATGTTGTTCTGTTAATCTCCCTTTAGGCCTGCATCCTAATAAGAGCATATATAATTTTAGTTCGCCCATAAAGAAGATCAGGTCTAAGAAACTGCTGCTAAACGCTCTTTACCAAAATCAAGGATCTTGTCGATAAACTCGTAAGGCTTGTAATTATTAATGGCGGCCTGATGAAAGATACAGGTAGCGGGTGTCATACCTGGTAACGAATTAACTTCAATAAAAATTATTTCGGCTCTGCAATCGTCAAAAACCCTTACAAATGCATCGATCCTGCAATAACCGGTAACACCCAGTGCTTTGGCGGCACCACCTAAAGCCGCTTTTACCTGCTCGCTTACTTTCTGTCTGTCTTTTGCATCTTTCGCGTAACGCGCAGGTGTAATATTTTGCCCTTGCCCTGCTAAGAATTTTTCTTCCAGACTTAAAATTTCGCCATCTGCCAATGCTTCTGAGGCCTCAAATACTTCGTATTCAATTTCACCATTTTTATTTAGCTTGGTGAGCATGCCGCCGGTTATTTCTAAAAAGTGGGTTGCATTTTTTTTGCTGATCAATTCTTCAACCAAAATAACCTGCTTTTGCGGAAATTCTTCTTTTGGCTTTATATGTAATGTTTCTGCTGCCTGCGCGTCAAATTCTTCAGTAGTGCGGAAGATCAGTTTACAAAACGCTTCAAACTCTGCCAGCGTTTTTATTTTTTTCACTGCACTGCTGCAGCCGTCATCAACGGGTTTGGCAATAAAAGGATATTTAATTCGGTCCTTTAATATGTCTGCGAACTTGTTTTTGTCTTTTACCCAATCTTCTTTTGAGATTAAAATATGATCGGCAATAAGAAAACCGTTGTTCTTTAGAATTTCGTTGGTGCGGTATTTATCAATCGTAATGGAAGAACTTTCTTTGTTAGAACCGTTGTATGGTAAATTTATTTTATCCAGTTGTTCCTGTATTGCACCGTCCTCGCCCGGGCGACCATGCAAAGCAATAAATACCTCGTCGGCTTTTAATTTTAACGATGCGTACGTTAGTCTTTCAGGTTCTGCTGTGTGATTTGCCGACGCATATTTATGTGTTATAGCTTCGCATTGCTGCATAATGCTTTTTATAACTTCATGCACCTTAAAATTCTCAACTTTTTCTTTAATGTCATCTGCATTATCCTTCAATAATAAATTAATAGGCACATGATACATTTGATGCTCTTGCGAATTGCCGGTTAAAAACACTGGAAAGGGTGCGTATTTTTCTGACGACGCTAATTTTTCAAAAACATTCCTTCCGCTCTCAACAGAAATATGACGTTCTGACGAATAACCTCCCAGCACAACAGCCACGCGCGTTTTATTGCTGGTTGCGTTTTTGTCCTTATCAATTTGTGCGTCTAACAACTCTAATAAGTGCCTATACTTAACATTTCCTTTTGACTGGATCAAACGTTTGGAAAGCGACGTGCGAATTATAAAAGTTAAAAATTGCGACGGATTCAATCCAATTTCTGCTGCCTGATGAAAAAAGAAAGAAGAAGGCATCATTCCACTGGTAGTGTTTGGATCATTCAAAAATATCTTTCCATCCTTACTTAAAAATCCGTCAATGCGGGCGTAAACATCAAAATGTAATTCGTAAAATAATCTTTCGCAGTCTTTTCTTATTGCTTCAATTTGTTCGTCCGGCAGATCAATAGGTGTTATCTTTCTTGAAAGTCCCGGCAAATATTTACTACGGTAGTCAAATAATTCTTTTCCTTTTTTTATTTCTGTTGGTGGTAATGCAATTGCTTTTCCATTTTCATCTTCCAGCACTATGCAACTAAATTCTTTTCCCTCAATAAACCCCTCAACCAAAACGGTACTTTCTCCATCAATACTTTCTATAATAAAGCCGTCCGTTTTTAAATTGACATTTAAAAATTCTATTAATTTATTTGGGTCGTAAATTACAGGTGCGTTTAATTCTTTTGGGAAACTAATAACAACCGGCATGCCCATACCTTCGCGGATATCGGCTAATACTTTTACATAATTAAATTTTTCTTCATCACTAAAGCCTTGCCATTCTTTCGCATCCAACCAGCGCGTGAACAGTGCTTTTTCAACTGCGCTCATAAATTCAAAATCATTTGGCTCATTTAAAATGCTAACGCCAATACTCGAACCCTGATTAGCCGGTTTTACTACGCAAGGAAAACCTATAAGCTCTGCTACCTTTTTAAGAGATGTTTTTGATTTGCCATCTATCCAATCCTGTCTGTTAATAGTAAGGTATTTTGGACTATTAAATCCTTTACTTACCATCATTTCTTTTTGAACTGCTTTATCAATACCAATTGCAGAGGCTAAAATTCCTGAACCGCTATAGGGTATCTGATAATATTCGAACAAACCTTGTATGCGCCCATCTTCGCCATAAGGCCCATGCAAACATAAAAACGCAAAATCAATTTTTGTTTTAAGATCGGCCGGCGATAATTTTTTCCCGATCTTTTGTATCAATGCATTTTGCTGTTCTGCATTAAGATCGCCTAAATTTTCTGCGTATAATTGAAAGCGGGAATTATTTGGCAAAAATTCTACCGGTGGATAAAAATCGCGAATGGTGCCTTTGTAAATATATTCCCAATTCAGTTCAATAAAATTGCCGAAGCTATCAACAAAAACAGGAACCGCTTCAAATAAAAATTTATTTAAATTATCGTAAACGGTTCTTCCACCCGCAAAAGAAATTTCGCGCTCTTTACTTTGCCCGCCAAAAATGATCCCGATCTTTATTTTATTTGCCATACCTAAAATTACCTACAAAGGTCTATATTATTCAAAAGTATAAGAAAGCGCGAGTTTTAATACAACCGAATTTGGATTTAATTAACATTCGTATGTAAATACCGGAATTGACCAAAACAACCGCCCATCAAATTAGCGCTCTTTGCCAAAAGCCGCAGAGTCGGTGTTTATACAAAGAATTGGCGGTAAAGCTGCCTTATTTGTCGGCCAGCCAAAACCGAGGTTTCGCCATTACCATTCACGTAAATTTAAAAATAGTGTAAAGCTTTATGTGTATTTTTATAGCCTATGTTAGTACGGATATTAATTTTTTCCACCCTCATCATTCTTATTGAACTGTATTTTTTGCAAGCTGTAAAAACATTTGTACAGGATTTTAGCCAGGGAAAAAAAACAGTAATACTTTATACAACTTATGCCATAGCTTGTATAAGTATTTTAATGGCAATTGTGGCAGTGGTATATCCGCCGCCAAACTGGGCTCCATTTTTACGTTTTCTTTCTTCTATTCTGGTAATAATTGTATTATGTAAATTAATAGGTTGCACGTTTTTATTGGTAGATGATATTATTCGTTTATTCAGATGGATATTTTCTTTTTTTAAAGCTAAGCCTGCAGAAGCAGTGGTTGCAGCAGAAGGCATTAGCCGGTTAAAATTTTTAAGTCAAATTGCAATTACATTTACCGTTGTGCCAGCCGTGGGTTTTATTTATGGTATGGTAAGGGGCGCATATAAATACCGTGTGCACAACGTTAAACTGCCTTCTTCAAATATCCCAAAAGAGTTTAATGGATTTAAAATTGTTCAGCTTTCTGATATTCACACCGGGTCTTTTTTAAACGAAGATGGATTAAAAAAAGCATTTGAAATTGTTGCAGAACAAAAGCCAGATCTGATATTGTTTACCGGCGATCTTGTAAATAACGAGGCTAAAGAATTAGAAGGCTTTGAGCATTTATTTAAAAGTTTAAATGCGCCGCACGGAGTATTTTCTGTTTTGGGAAATCACGATTATGGCGATTATGTACAATGGGATAGTCAACAAGCTAAGCGTGAAAATTTAGAAAGATTAAAAGCAAAACAAAAAGATTTTGGTTGGAGATTGTTGATGAACGAACATTTACCTATTGAAAAAGACGGAGCACAAATTGGCTTAATTGGTATTGAGAACTGGGGTGGTAACATGCGTTTTCCGCGTTACGGTAAAATGAAAGAAGCTTATGAAGGCGCCGAAAAATATCCTTTTAAGATCTTAATGAGTCACGACCCGAGCCATTGGGATATGCAGGTAGTTTTAGAATACCCTGAAGTTGATCTTACGTTAAGCGGCCACACACATGGTATGCAGTTAGGAATTGAAATTCCCGGCTTTAAATGGAGCCCCATAAAATACATGTATAAAAACTGGGCAGGTCTTTACAAACAAGATAAACAAATGTTGTATGTTAATCGCGGACTTGGCTTTTTGGGCTACCCGGGCCGCCTGGGTATTTGGCCGGAGATAACGGTTATTGAATTACAGTCTGTTTAAAGTTTAGCCACAAATTTCTCAAATAAGTTTTTCTATTATTGCAAATTGGTTTTAATTTAAAAATTCATGCCCAAATTTTTGTCATGAATTTGAACTGCACTAATTATCTATTTAAAAAAGTAAAAAATGCTTTGTGTTAATTCGTGAAATTAGTGCCTAATAATTATATTTGAGACTATGTTCGCATTCAAATCCATTATTCAAAAATTTGCAAGCAAAGGCGAAAAAACCGGTTGGACATATGTTGACGTGCCACAGGATGTTTTACTAAAATTAAAACGACCTGATAAAAAAGAGTTTCGTGTTAAAGGCGTTATTGACGATGTGAAGTTTGATCGCATGGCAACCTATCCCATAGGCGATGGAAATTTTATTATAGCAATTAATGCTGAGTTACGAAAAAAATTAGGAAAAAAAGAAGGCGCCATGGTTTCTTTAAAAATAACATTGGATAAAAGTGCGCCACTTCAATCGGAAGAATTAATAGAAGCGTTGAATGAAGATAAGATCGCTAAGAAACAATTTGATTCGTTGTTATTATCGCATCGCAATTATTTTCACCGCTATGTTTATACTGCTAAAGGAATGGATACTAAAGCCGGGCGCATTGTAAATATAATTAACGCCATGTATAAAAAACAAAATTTTGGCGAAATGATCAGAAGCTTAAAGAAAGAGAAATAATTACTTTTTATTTTCTTCTAAAGTAAATTTCCATTCCTTGGCAAATTTCATTTGTGCTGCCTGAATTTTGTTGTAGGCATTGTCATAATCTGCATCAAACTTAGTTGCTATCTCCGTTATCTTATCAAGATCGGCCTGCGTAATTTGCGTGCTGTCTTTCGACATGATCTCCACCATTTGTGTTCCTTCAACTGTTGCAATAGAATGCAAGGCTTTAAAATAATCATTGGCAACATCAATAAATTCTTTTTTATCTGCAAAGGGTCCTATCTTTTTGCATGCATCCATACTCGTTTGTGATTTATCTACAAATAATTTATGACTGATCTTTAGCGAGTCAATGTTGTGACCATCTATCTGATCTAAAAATAAAGTATGCTCAATGGTTAAACCGTCAATAATACCGGTAATATTATCATTATAAGCAATAGCTTCATTTTGAGTTGGTCCGCAAGAAACCATTATTAATAATAAAATTGCACTTGCAAAAAGGGATAATTTTTTCATGTTAGATGTTGTTATTAAAAAAATGATCCGCACAGTGGCGGATCATTTTTAAATTATTTATTTTTTATTTTTAGTATCTGTAAGCGTCGCCCTTAAATGGTCCTTCAACTTTCACGCCAATATAATCTGCCTGATCTTTGTTTAACACATCTAATTCAACACCAATTTTACCTAAGTGTAAACGAGCAACTTTCTCATCTAAAATTTTTGGTAACACATAAACTTTTTTCTCATAAGCTGCAGTGTTTGTCCATAATTCTAATTGCGCTAACGTTTGATTTGTAAATGAATTACTCATTACAAAACTTGGGTGACCTGTAGCACAACCTAAGTTAACCAAACGGCCTTCGGCTAAAACAATAATGTTTTTACCGTTAATAGTGTATTGATCAACTTGTGGTTTAATAGTGTCTTTAGTATTGCCATAATTTTTGTTCAACCATGCCATATCAATTTCAGTATCAAAGTGCCCAATGTTACAAACAATAGCACCATGTTTCATTGATTCGAAATGACGGCCAACAATAATATCTTTATTTCCGGTTGTAGTAACTAAGATATCTGCAATTTTTGCAGCGTTATCCATTTTCATTACCTGATAACCATCCATTGCAGCTTGTAAAGCACAAATAGGATCAATTTCAGTTACAATAACACGAACACCTTGCGATGAAAGTGATTGCGCCGAACCTTTACCAACATCACCATAACCTGCAACAACAGCAATTTTACCTGCCATCATAATATCTGTTGCGCGACGGATAGCATCAACTAATGATTCGCGGCAGCCATATTTGTTATCAAATTTAGATTTTGTAACAGAGTCGTTTACGTTAATAGCAGGCAATAATAAAGTACCTTTTGCCATACGCTCGTATAAACGGTGAACGCCTGTAGTTGTTTCTTCAGATAATCCTTTAATACCCGCAGCTAATTCAGGGTATTGATCAAACACCATGTTTGTAAGATCGCCACCATCATCTAAAATCATATTTAAAGGTTTACGATCTTCGCCAAACCATAAAGTTTGTTCAATACACCAATCAAACTCCTCTGCTGTCATACCTTTCCAGGCATAAACCTGTATACCAGCTGCTGCAATTGCTGCTGCAGCATGATCTTGAGTTGAGAATATGTTACATGAACTCCAGGTAACCTCAGCACCTAAAGCCGTTAATGTTTCAATTAAAACCGCTGTTTGGATGGTCATATGCAGACAGCCTGCAATACGTGCACCTTTTAATGGTTGAGATTTACCGTATTCGGCACGAAGAGCCATTAAACCCGGCATTTCTTCTTCGGCTAATTTAATTTCTTTACGACCCCACTCTGCTAAAGACATGTCTTTAACTTTGCTTTTTACGTACTTTGTAGCTGTAACTGGCATATTATTATGTTTTTAATTATTAATTTTTTAAGGAATACAAAGATAAGTCATAAGTTTGTAATTCTCAACTAATTATTTGTGATTAACACAAGAAATATAAGCCCTTTTATTGCTGTTGGTATTCTAAACCTTAACGAATTTGCCAGCGAGCACGCAAATATGTCAAAGCGAGAGCTTGAGAAGGCCGGGAGCAAATTTTTATTGACACAAATGTTAAAAACAGAAGCTTTTGAATTGAATTACACAGCAGAAAAGAAACCCTTTTTAAATGCAAGAACGGAGCATATTTCAATCTCACATTCGCACGATAAACTGGCCGTTATTATTAACCAAAAAGAGAATACCGGCATTGATATTGAACTAATAAGAGATAAGGTTTTAAAGATCCAACATAAGTTCTTAAATCAAAACGAAATAAATTTTACTAAAAATAACATAGAAAAATTGATTACGGTTTGGGCCGCAAAAGAGGCCATGTATAAGGTTTACGGACTAAAAGAACTTGATTTTAAACGTAATTTATTTGTTGAAGAGTTTGATGGCGCCGTTATTTTTGGTAAAATTGATATTGGAAGTTTTAAAAAAAGCTACCAACTGGTGTGCGAAAATGTAGATGATTATAAAATGGTGTACGTTTTAAATGAAATTTAATGATCTTATAAAAAAACTTAAGGGTTTTAAAAAGCCTTTATTGGCAGTGCTTATAGACCCTGATAAGTTTAACCCCGAGCTGGTACAACTTGCCAATAAAAACAAAGTGGCCTGTTTTTTGGTTGGCGGCAGTGAGTTGGTAAAAGGCGACGTTACAAAAACAATTTTGGCAATTAAAAAGATCTCTAAGATCCCGGTAATATTATTTCCTGGCAACGAAACGCAATTGTCAAAGCATGCCGATGGGCTTCTATTATTAAGTCTTTTATCCGGCAGAAACCCCGATTATCTTATCAGTAAGCACGTTACTGCGGCCCCGCTTATTAAAAAAATGAAGTTGGGACATTTACCAACCGCTTATTTATTGATAAATGGCGGCGCTACCTCAACAACCGAACGGGTTACTGGCACTTTGCCGTTAGACCCAAAACACAAAACCCTCATTATAAATACCGCCGTTGCCGCCGAACAGCTAGGCTTCAAAGCCGTTTATCTTGAAGCCGGAAGTGGCGCCAAAACAAGTGTTTCAGCCCCTTTAATTAAAAACATAAAAAAAGAAATTAGCCTACCACTTATTGTGGGCGGCGGCATAGATTCGAGGAAAAAAGCAGAAGAAATAATAAAAGCCGGGGCAAATATGATTGTAATTGGTAATGCATTAGAAAAAAATGTATTTTTATTAGCTGAAATAAGCAAGTGTTTTTAATTTAGGGTTAAGCAAGTATGAAGTTATTCGTAATAACATCTTCGAAAGATGTACCTGATGAAACCAGTTTGATAACAAAAATGTTTGAAAGCGGGTTAACGAATTTACATTTGCGAAAACCTAAATATTCAACCAACCAAATGACCGATTTTTTGAATGAGATCCCGGTACATTTTCATAAATACATTGTCATTCATTCGCATCATCAATTAGCGTTAAAGTTCGATCTTAAAGGAATACATTTAACCAGTACACATCTTTCTAAAAAGTGGAAGTACTTTTTTGTGCGCCAACGTTTAAAGTTAAAATTTAGCAAAATTTCTAAAAGCAGATCTTATTCCAGATTGCAACAAGTATATAACAAAGAAGAACATGTGTTCGATTATATTTTGATGGGCACGATGTTTAATAACATTACCGGCGATTTTTACTCCGGCTTTTATGAAGTGGGCGTTAAAGCTGCATTAAAAAATTCAGGAAAAAGATTTGTTGCCCGTGGCGGCACGTCGCCTAAAACCATTGCTAAAGCTGCAGAGCTGGGTTTTTATGGTCTGGCATTTAATTCCTACATCTGGGATCATACTACGCCTTACGATCACTTTTTAAAGATCCTTGAAACCTATAAAGAAAATAATCTGGAGATCTAGGCAATGTCGGTTCTTGGACTTATAGCCTTAATTACCGGTGTACTTGGTGTTTGGCTAACTATTAAAGAAAACATCTGGTGCTGGCCAATATCCATTATGGCCGTTTGCGCTTCCATAGTAGAGTTTTATGAAGAAAGATTATTTGGCGATATGGGCCTGCAGGTTTTTTATTTGGGCGCTGCTGTTTATGGCTGGTATTTTTGGAATAAAAATAAAGAGAGGGAATTTAAAGTAGAAAAATTGCCGCTTAGATTAATTCCTGTTTTAATTTTAACTACAATAGCGCAAATAGTTTTATTTTATTTTTTAATTGGATTCTTAAAAGGTGATAAAGTTCTGTTTGACGCTACATTAACGGCTTGCAGTTTAACTGCTACTTATATGATGACCAAAAAATGGGTTGAGAACTGGTTGGCATGGGTGTTGATTGATGGTGCTTATGTTGTTCTATACGGCGTAAAATTTATGTGGCTGTTTGCAGTATTATATTTATTTTTTACGATAATGGCTTTTTATGGTTGGATAAAATGGAGAAAAGCCGCGTCATAAAAATTGCAGTAATAGGTGCTGAAAGTACCGGTAAATCGGAGCTTTGCGAAGCCCTGGCAAAACACTATCAAACTGTTTGGGTGCCCGAATATGCCCGTGAATATTTTGATGATTCGGATATTTATAATTATACACAAAATGATCTGATAGTTATTGCACAAAAACAAATTGAACTGGAGAACGCTCAATTAAAAAAAGCAAAACGTTTTTTGTTTAGCGATACAACACTTATTACCATTAAAATTTGGGCCGAACTGGAGTTTAAACAAACACCTGCATTTATAATCGAGCATTTAAACAAAGTAAACTATGATCATTATTTGATCATGGATAATGATATGAAATGGGTAAAGGATGGTTTGCGCCAAAACAAGTTTAGCAGAAATATGATCCTTAAAATGAATAAAAAGGAAGTAAAAGACTTGCACGCTTCTTTTTCTGTAATAAATGGAATGGATGAAGAGCGGGTAAAGAGCGCAATTAAAGTAATTGACGAGTTATTTTAGATCTACCCCACCCATTTCGCAGATCTTAAAGAACTCGCTTTCGGTTACTTTTCCGGTGCTTAAGCGTGAAAGTCTTATTAGATCCATTGTTTTAAAAAAAGGGTCCTTTTTGAGCGTTTCAAGCGTTACGGCCTTTTTAAGATCTTTGTAGGGCGCAAATTCCACCGCCAGCCAGGCAGTTTCTTTTGTTGTTGGGTCCTGAAAATGCTCTTTTGTTACTTTAGCAATGCCAACTATTTCCATACCCTCGTTACTATGGTAAAAAAAAGCCAGGTCGCCTTTTTTCATATCCCTTAAATTATTGCGGGCGGCATAGTTACGCACGCCGGTCCAATCGGTTTTTTTGTCTTTTTTAAGCTGTTCCCAGCTATAGGCCGAGGGTTCTGATTTTATAAGCCAGTAATTCATAAATTTAAGATATAAAGGTTGAAATTAGTAAAATTATAAGGATTTGGGCAATTTAACAGCCTGTTATTAAGCAAAAGTTTTTGTCCAAAACTTTCCAGTCTGACAAACTTTTCAACCATTAATTAAAAATCTTATAAACAATCTCAAAAGCCAGTTAAATTGGTGGTTCAAAAAAGAAATTTCAGCGAAAACAGACTTGTTTTTGAATAAAATATACCTACATTTGCGCCCGGAAATAAGATCATAATACACCAACAAAGTAATGGCCAGTAAAATTAGCACACACAAGAGATTTACAAGTATCTGTTTTGTGATATTTGCCCTGTTTTTCTCACTTTCTTTTAATTTAAAGGCTTCTGAGCCTGTTGAACCTTCTACTAATGAAGCTGTTTTGAGTCAGGGCCACGCAACTTCGCATACCGAAGAAGACCCTAACAAGCCTGTAGATATTGCCTCTATTGCTTTTGAGCATATTTTAGATTCACATTCATGGCATTTATTTGGCGACCACGAACATGCTGTTTCTATGCCGCTACCGGTTATTCTTAAAACCGACAATGGTATTGTAACCTTTATGTCATCTGCTTTTCACCATGATACACACGGAACACATGTTGCAGAAATTAATGGTCAGCGTTTTGTTAATTTTAAAGAAACTATTTATTTGGCTTCCGATTTTCCAAATGAGCATGGGCAGTATTTAAATATTCAAAAGGACGAAAAAGGCGAAGAAACTATTACCAATGTTGCCCCTCTTGATTTCTCTATCACTAAAAACGCAACGCAATTATTGCTTTCGGCTTTAGTATTGATCTTATTATTTACCTCGGTTGCCAAAGCATACAAAAAAACCGGTGTTACTACCGCCCCAAAAGGCAAACAATCTTTCTTAGAGCCACTTATTGTATTTGTAAGAGACGATCTTGCAAAAGGCAATATTGGTGCAAAAGGCGAAAAATTTACGCCCTACCTTCTTACAGTATTCTTTATTATTTTAATTAATAACGTATTGGGTCTTATACCTATTAGTGCCAACCTTACTGGTAATATAGCGTTTACACTTGTTCTTTCTGTATTTACATTATTACTTACAGTATTTAATGGTAACAAGAATTATTGGGGCCATATTTTTACACCTCACGCTCCAAAAGCATTATGGATCATTCTTATCCCGATCGAGATCATTGGTGTTTTTACAAAGCCTTTCGCTTTAATGATACGTTTGTTCGCTAATATTAGCGCGGGTCACATTATTATCATCTCGCTTGTAGGCTTGATCTTTATGTTCAAGAGTCTTTTAATTTCTCCAATTGCTGTTGGATTTGCTTTATTCATTGATGTTCTTGAAGTATTGGTTGCCGTATTGCAAGCATATATCTTTACATTACTAACCGCACTTTTTATTGGTTCGGCAGTAGCAGATCATAATGAAGATGGGCAGCATGATTCAGCAGATGAGAAGTTGGCAGGAGAACATCATTAATAAACGAAAAATTGAATAATCAATTATATATAAAAAAACAAACAAAATGGTAGGAAGTATCTCAGTAGTAGGTGCAGGTTTAGCCGTAATCGGCGCCGGCATCGGTATCGGACAAATTGGTGGTCACGCAATGGACGCTATTGCTCGTCAACCAGAAGCATCTGGAAAAATTACAACAACTATGCTTATTGCTGCAGCCCTTGTAGAAGGTGTTGCACTTTTTGGTGTGGTTGTAGCTCTAATCAAGTAATTTTACCGAAAGGGTCAAAGCTTGCACGGTTGGTACAGGCTTTGACCATTTTTAATTGAAAAAAAATTGACCTTTAAAAATAATATATCATGAACAATTTGTTTATTCTTGCAGGCCTTACAGATCCGGGGATCGGACTTATCTTCTGGACAAGTATCGTATTTTTACTTTTAGTAGGGATCTTAGGAAAATATGCCTGGAAACCAATTCTTGGAGCGATCAAAACACGTGAAGAAGGAATTGAAAAAGCTTTAGCAAGTGCCGAAAGTGCATTGAACGACATGCGTGAGCTAAAATCAAATAATGAAAAGATCTTAGCGGAAGCGCGTAACGAACGTGATGCTTTAATTAAAGAAGCGCGCGAAGCAAAAGATGCTATTATTAACGAAGCAAAAACTAAAGCTCAAAAAGATGCTGATAGAATTATGGCTTCTGCAAGAGAGCAAATAGTAAACGAGAAAAATGCAGCAGTTACTGAATTAAAAAATCAAGTAGCTACGTTATCAATTGAAATTGCAGAAAAAATATTACGCAGCGAATTGTCTTCTGATGAAAAACAAAAAGCGTTGGTAAATAATTTAATGAAAGACGTAAACCTGAACTAAGATGATCGTTGGCGCAAGATATGGTAAATCCCTTGTGGATCTTTCAATTGAAAATAAACAATTGGACGAGACGAGGAAGGACATGAAGTTGGTTAAACAAATTTGTGATGAGAATCACGATTTTGTTGTGTTATTAAATAGCCCTGTTGTTAAAACCGACAAAAAATTAGAGATCCTTAATTCTATTTTTAATGGCAAAATCTCTAAATTATCTTTATCATTTTTAAACTTGTTGGCAAAAAAACGTCGCGAGTCGTATATCCCCGAAATTGCTGTAGCCTTTGACGAACAATTTAAAGCGCAAAAAAATATAACAACTGCGGTTATTACAACCGCAACCGGCTTAGATACTAAATTAAAAGCACGTGTGTTAGAGATCGTTAAACAAAATGCAGGTGCCGGTGAAGTTGAGTTGGTTGAGAAAGTAGATGCATCTATTTTAGGCGGATTTGTTTTAGCAATTAGCGATAAACAATTAGATCAAAGCGTAAAACGCAAATTGAATGACCTTAGAAAGAATTTATTAAGTAATAAATATATACCTAGTAGTAATTAATAATTGAATCCAAAATAAAATGGCTGAGATAAAACCGGCAGAAGTATCTGCAATTTTAAGACAACAATTAAGCGGCTTTAAAAGTGAAGCTGAATTAGAAGAAGTAGGAACTGTATTACAAGTAGGTGATGGTATTGCCCGTATTTATGGTTTGTCAAAAGTTCAATCAGGTGAGTTGATCGAATTTGAAACTGGCTTACAGGCAATCGTATTAAACCTTGAAGAAGATAACGTAGGTGCCGTATTATTAGGGCCAAGCGAAGGAATCAGCGAAGGCAGTCCGGTAAAACGTACCGGCCGTATTGCTTCTCTTAAAGTTGGAGAAGGAATGTTAGGCCGCGTGGTTGATACTTTAGGAAATCCTATTGATGGAAAAGGTCCAATTACTGGTGTAACTTATGAAATGCCATTAGAGCGTAAGGCGCCGGGTGTTATTTACCGTCAACCGGTAACTGAGCCTTTACAAACCGGTATCAAAGCTATTGACGCGATGATTCCAATTGGTCGTGGCCAACGTGAGTTGGTTATTGGTGATCGTCAAATTGGTAAAACTGCCGTTTGTATTGATACTATTATTAATCAAAAAGAATTTTACGAAGCAGGTCAACCTGTATTTTGTATTTATGTAGCTATTGGACAAAAAGCTTCTACGGTTGCTAACATTGTTCGTGTATTGGAAGAGAACGGTGCAATGCCTTACACAGTAATTGTTTCTGCATCTGCTGCCGATCCTGCTCCATTACAATTTTACGCTCCATTCGCAGGCGCTGCAATTGGTGAGTTTTTCCGTGATACCGGTCGTCCGGCTTTGATCGTGTTTGATGACTTATCAAAACAAGCAGTTGCTTACCGTGAGGTATCTTTATTATTACGTCGCCCACCGGGACGTGAAGCATATCCTGGTGACGTTTTCTACTTGCACAGTAGATTACTTGAGCGTGCTGCAAAGATCAACGCTAACGATGATATTGCGCAACGTATGAATGACCTTCCTGAATCAATTAAACATTTGGTAAAAGGTGGTGGTTCGTTAACAGCTTTACCAATTATCGAAACACAAGCGGGTGACGTTTCTGCATACATTCCAACTAACGTAATTTCTATTACCGACGGACAAATTTTCTTAGAGTCGAATTTATTTAACTCAGGTATTCGTCCCGCTATTAACGTAGGTATCTCGGTTTCGCGTGTGGGTGGTAATGCTCAAATTAAATCAATGAAAAAAGTAGCAGGTACTTTAAAATTAGATCAGGCGCAGTTCCGTGAGTTAGAGGCTTTCTCTAAATTCGGATCTGATTTGGATGCAGCTACAAAATCAGTTCTAGATAAAGGGTCACGTAATACTGAAATATTAAAGCAAGGTCAGTTCTCACCTTTCCGTGTTGAACAACAAATTGCTATTATTTATTTAGGAACAAAAAATTTACTA
The DNA here is from genome assembly GCA_016787785.1 of Bacteroidia bacterium. Taxonomy (GTDB): domain Bacteria; phylum Bacteroidota; class Bacteroidia; order B-17B0; family Aurantibacillaceae; genus Aurantibacillus. The sequence continues at coordinate 186,806 of JAEUTO010000011.1, forward strand.
AGAAATGTTCCGGTAAATAAAGTACGTGAATTTGAAAAAGACTATTTAGATGTATTAGAACGCAAACATAAAAATGTGTTGAATGATCTTAAAGCAGGAAAATATACTGACGAGATCACTAACACTTTGGAAGCTGCAGCAAAAGAATTAACTGCAAAGTATAATTAATTTAATTTTATGTGTTTGGTTTTAGAAACAAGAAACTAAAAACCAAGAACTAAAAACTAATAATAAGATGCCTAGTTTAAAGGAAGTAAGAAATAGAATAGTATCCGTTGGTTCAACCATGCAAATTACCAGCGCTATGAAAATGGTTAGCGCTGCTAAATTAAAGCGTGCGCAAGATGCTGTTACTCAAATGCGCCCTTATGCCAACAAACTAAAAGAACTTTTGGAGAACGTTAGCGCAAGTGTTGATGCAAGCGACAATGTTTATGCAAGAAATACCGGTGGAAAAAATCTATTGATCATCGCTATCTCTTCTAACCGTGGTTTGGCGGGTGGTTTTAACTCAAACATCATTAAAAAAACACACCAGTTAATTAAAAACGAATACGCAGGCCATAATATTACCGTTCTTTCGATTGGAAAAAAAGTGCAGGATGCCTTTAAACGCACGCCATATGGCATTACTGGTAGCGATCTTCCGCATCAAACCGGCAATTTATTCGAAAAATTGACTTTTGCCAATACTTCGGCTGTTGCAGAAAAAATTATGGAAGCATTTTTAACCAAACAATTTGACAAAGTTGTTTTGGTATACAATCAATTTAAAAATGCAGCCGTACAAATTCCAACAGAAGAACAATTACTGCCATTGATTCCAACCAAATCAGCAGGAAAAACAAGTAACACCGATTATATTTTTGAGCCAGGCCAGGAAACGATCATTAACGAATTAATTCCTAGATCTATCAAAACGCAATTTTACAAAGCAATTTTAGACTCTGTTGCCAGCGAGCACGGTGCCCGTATGACAGCTATGCACAAAGCAACTGATAATGCCAAGGCTATGCAAAAAGAATTAAAAATCACTTATAACAAAGCTCGCCAGGCGGCAATTACAAAAGAGATCCTGGAAATTGTTGGTGGAGCCGAAGCGTTGAACGGATAAATGATAATTTAAAATAAAACATAAACCCTTTGCATTTGTAAAGGGTTTTTTGTTTCCTTAACATTAGTTTTAAGTTAAACATAAAACATAACAACAATTGTGACCGTATATAGTAATATAACGCTTACCTTACAAACTATAAATAACGCTACTTATAAATGATCATTTTTCTCTTTTTAATTCTACATTGGTACCTCTCTTTATTTGGGCAAACCTTTTTTCTGCACCGCTACTCTGCCCACAAGATGTTTACCATGAATAAATTCTGGGAAAAATTCTTTTACATTTTTGCCTGGGTCTCGCAAGGTTCTTCTTATTTGAATGCTCGCGCTTATGCCATTTTACATCGTATGCATCATGCCTATAGTGATACTGAAAAAGATCCACACACCCCGCATTTTTTTAAAGACGCCTATCACATGATGTTGCATACACGCAGTATCTATAACGACGTTTTAAATAAACGTGTAGTAGTAGAAGAAAAATTTGATCGTAATTTTCCGGAATATGCCACTATTGATAAAATTGCCGATAACTGGATAACACGACTAGCCTTTGCCGGCCTTTACATTGCATTTTATGTTGTTTTTGCAACGCACTGGTGGATGTTCTTATTTCTTCCGATACACTTCTTTATAGGGCCAATACAAGGCGCCATTGTAAATTGGGCGGGACATAAATACGGCTACCGAAATTTTGATTGTCCAGACAAGTCGAAGAATACATTTTTTATTGATATATTTTTAATGGGCGAATTATTTCAGAATAACCATCACCAGGCGGGCGCAAGACCAAATTTTGCGGCTAAGTGGTGGGAGCTTGATCCAACCTACCCTATCATCTGGTTATTGGACAAAATGCGCATTATAAAATTAGCGAAGTAATTAGTTGGCGATATACTGATACTCTTCTTTCTCTTCGCCATCCCGTGCATAATGTTTGTGATTGGCTTCAGAGATCTTACCCGTTACTTTATCAATTTTGTAATGCGAATACGTTGACCAATCCGATACTTCAATATAATAATAGGTGATCTTTTCGGTGATCTGCATAGTTTGCCCACGCGGCATTTTTTTGTCTTTCACATCGCCAATTTCGTTATCCTTATTTATCGCATCAAACACAAAATCAATTTTCTTTTGCTCGGCCTTTGTCCGTTTATGAAACTTTGGTTCGTCGCAAAAGCCTTGTATACTTTTACCAGAACCCTGGCCAACAAGTGCTACATAAACAGCGTCGTAAAAGCATGAACTATTCCCCGCAAACTTTATGGCTAATTTAAAATCAACTATCAGTGATTTATCATTATACTTCACATCAACTCTGTCGTAATTTTTTGGATCAAAGCCCGGCTCATTTATTTTAGCAACCGCAATCTTTATCAACGAATCGCGGCCAAGTTTTTTAAGGTCCTCTATTTTATCTTTTTGTGAAAAACAAAAAACAGAGAAAAAGCAAAGTGTAAAAATGTAACTGACTCTCATTGTATATCAAAATTATAACTAAAATCTGATAAGCAAAGTATAATTGAAAAATTTTAAAATAAACTCCGCTTTTTCATTTCTATTCACCATTTGCCCAGGTTCGATCACAATAAAAATTCTTTGTATATTCGTTTAATGAAGATAAAAAGCATTATACTACTATTTATACTTAGCAATATAGCTTATAACTTCAAATCCCAGAATTGCGATTGTAAAATATACGCAAAAGCCCGGCCTGTAATAGACAGTTTAATGGAGATCGCTGATTATGATAAAGCCAATCAGCTGGCAACGGGCTTTATCAAAGAAGGTTCCGCTTACTGTAAAGCAATTGGCTATGGATATGTTGCAGAGATCTTGGCGAAAAAAAACAGTTTGGATTCAGCAAAGAAATGTATAAAAGAATCCGAAACCATTTTCAATACTTTAAACTGCATTAACAGTAACAAGTATCGCTTTTTATCGCAATCGGCCGAGTGTGCTTTTTACGAGAATAACTATGAACTTTCTTTAAACCTTAATTTAAAAGCGCTTGAGAGCGCAATAGATGATAACAATAATGCTCAAATTGCTCAATGCTATGTGCGAGTTGCAAATATTTTTATTAGAATGGGGCAACCGGAAAAAGCAAGGCACTATAGTGTTTTGGCAAAAAACGTAATTGATAAGTTACCCGAAAGTTATAAAAAATACCAACTCTACAATGTTCTTGCAAACCGCTATAATAACTTATACCAAGACTTTAAAGAACCCAAATTTTTAGATACGATCGAGTTTTTTATGACTGGAATTAGGATGTATGCGTTGAAGGCGGGGAAATACAACCGCTTAATAGAACAGTACTATAGAAAAAAAGCCTTTTTATCTTTAAAAACAAAAGATTTTACAGCTTCGCTCAAATTTCTTGACAGCGCAAGTGAAGTTTTAAAAAAATTCCCGCTTAAATTCGAACTATACTCTATCCATGGCGACAGAGCGAATATATATCGAAAATTAAAACAGTTTAAAACCGCTGAACTTTTTGCAGATTCCTGTTTGTTTTTTGCGTTACAAGATAATATAGTTTCTTCAATAACAAATGCTTACGACATAGTTTATATGGTTGCAAAAGACGCAGGAAAGTCAGATAAAGCACTGTGGGCTTTTGAAAATTTGAAACACATAAACGACAGTATAACGGGCGTAAAGAACACTTCGAAAATAATTGAACTCGAACAAAAGTATAATAAAGTACAAAACGAAAAGACCATCAAGGAGCTAAATCAAGAAACAGAAATTAAAAGTTTAAGAATAAAAATTTTAATAAGTACAACGGCGTTAGCCGTATTGTTGACAATAACAATTATTTTCTTTTATCGGCAAAGTAGCATTAAAAATAAACAGAAAGTTTTAGAAACCGAACAGCGCCTTAATCGCTCACGTATAAATCCCCATTTCTTTTTTAATGCTATCACAACATTGCAAGGGCTTGCGGTTAAGGAAAATGACGGAAAAAAAATAGCAACTAGTTTATATAAATTTAGCAGTTTAATGCGACAAACCTTAGAAAGTTCTTACACAGATTACATAAGTATTGAGACAGAACTAGATTTTATAAATAAATATATTGAACTTCAACAGCTAAAAGAAAAAAATAAATTTTCGATTGAAACAAACATAGATCCTGAGTTGGAGATTTCTGAAATTCTTATTCCTGCAATGCTCATTCAACCGTTTCTTGAAAACAGTATTGAGCATGGCTTCAATTCCATTGCTCATAAAGGCTTGATCCATTTAAAATTTACCGCTGAAAATAGATCTCTAAGAATAATCATTTCTGATAACGGTCAAGGCTTCAACCCGAACGACCTTGCAGAAAAAAAGCACATTCCTAGAGCTATGCAAATTACAAAAGACAGGCTTTACTTATTAAACAAAGGAAACAATGGTAATGCAACTTTTTCTGTTAAAGAAAATACACCGTCTGGGGTGGTTGTAGATATTTTATTACCTTTGATTTACAAATGAAGGCTTTAGTTATAGACAACGAAAAAAACATACGAGAAACTGTTGTCGATCTTATTAGTGCGTTTTGTCCCCAAATTACTTCCATTGCACAAGCCGATGGCGTTGTAAACGGCCTAAAAAAAATACATGAAATTGACCCAGATATTGTTTTTACCGATGTGGAAATGGAAGATGGAACCGGAATGGATATGCTTTCTAAACTGTCGGAAATAAAATTTCAAGTGATATTTATTACCGCGCACAACAAATATGCTATAGACGCATTCAAATTTAGCGCAATAGATTTTCTAACTAAGCCCATTAATCCCGACGATCTTGCAAAAAGTGTTCAAAAGGCTGAGCAGTCTGTAAAAAAAAGATCTTATTTGGAGCAAGTAGCCGTTATGAACGAAAAGAACATTTCTATAAACGAAAAAAAGATCGTTCTTAAAGAGTTAGATGTTATACATGTTTTAAAACTAAAAGATCTCATTTGTTGCGAAGCTTCAGGAATTTACACAACATTTTATATCAATAATAGCAAACAAATAGTTGTTTCAAAAAATTTAAAAGAATACGAAGACATCTTAGAGCCCTTTGGCTTTTTAAGAATACACAATACTTTTTTAATCAACGCGCACAAAATCGAAAAATTTGAAAAATCTGATGGGGGTTTTGTTGTAATGGAAGGAGGGCAAAAAATACCGGTTTCTCAGCGTAAACGTGATGTTTTGATTGACTTTTTAAAGAAAATTTAAAAACACTTATTGCTCTTAAGCCTTCACTTATTTGTTTTTACTGCTCACTTCTTAAGTCTTTCCTGCAATTCTTTAAAGTACTTATACCTTGCTTAAACATATTTAGAAAAGTTTAATGTCAATTAATCAAAAAATAAAAGCAGATGTGCTTCCCACAAATGGTGCGGCAAAAGTATATTACAAAAACTTGCTACAATTATTCGAAAACCTACACTCAACTAACCCGGCCCTGAACAAAGTATATTTTTGCAATTACCTTCTTCAAGCAAAAGATGTATTAACGAAATTACAAAAATCCGAACCGCTTTTCGATTGCTCGCAACTTATAGAAGAATATAATACACATGAAAGCGCTTTTCTAAAAGTCTAACGCCACAGCTCAATTAAATAGATGTATAAAGACTTTCGTAAAACAAGCGCTTACTTGTAAAGTTATTTGTGACTTAAAACTAAATAAGAAATGAAAATTCTCTTTTTACTAGTTATTCTAATTAGCTATTCGACAAATAATTTTGCTCAAAACGATACCTTAGTTGTAAATAGTAACACCTATTTGATGCTTAAGCAAACTATAAAAAATGATTTCGGCAGTAAAGATACCGTTGTAAGAATGTACAGGATTGAAAACAATGTTAGAAAATTTTTACTGACACATTATTCATACAGATACGAAACAGATTGCAATAACGAATTTAAGGATATCGGGACCATTAAATTTAAAGGCAGCTTTGCCATCTTTGAAACTAAATTTTTACAGAAAGGATCAGACCCAATTCCTAAAAAGCAAAAGCAAGTTTATAAATTTCAGGAAAATGGAAAATTAACGCTTTTGAGTGATCAAGTTTACTTTAACGGTAAATGGCTAAACTCAAAAGATTTTTTAAAAATACCTTAAAATAAATTTTATATAAGCCTAATGAAAAAAATAAACAATTTTTTGATTTTAATTCTTGCAGTTGCAATAGTGAGTCCTTCTTGCAATTCTCCCACAAATGAAAAGGAACATGAAAATAAAAGAGAAGCTTCTTTCAAAATTATATCCGCATTTGGTAAAAACTCAAAGCTCTCGGGAATGACAGATAACGGATTAAGTATCTCAGCCGATGGTAGATTGTTTTGTGTGATTAATGAAACAGATGCTTTTTTGTGGACAGCTTTACAAAATGGCGATGATGCTAAATCCAGAAAACTACATGGATCTATAACTTATCCGGGTAATATTACGGTTAGTATGGCAAGGGGTTTAACGCTAGCAAATCATAAACTATATGGCGTAACCGAAAACGGGGGCGATAATGGCGGAGGTACAATATATTCTATTGAATCAAAAACACAAGCTGTTGAAATTGCTTGTGAATTTACAAACAAAGAAAATTTGAAGCCAATAAGTTTGCCTGTTTTTGATGGCGATAGTTCCTTAATTGGTTTGTCGGAAAATGAAAAAAAACAAAAACTATTTTGGTATGTTTATAATATTTATTCAAAAAAAATAACTAAAAAGACAGAATGTACTGGAGACTGGTTTTCCTTTGGCTATTTTCCAAATGGATGTGTGCAAATGGGGTCTGATAAATGTATTTATATAACGGACGTATTTGCATCAGGTAAGCCGGGAACTATTTTAAGGATTGATAAAAATTTAGAGAAAACAACACTTCTTTATGAGATGGATGCTAAAGTTGCAGGTGAACCAGATGGTGACTTAGTGTTTATGAATGGAAAAATTTATGGCTTAACCTCCGGTGGTGGTCCTACCGATGATGGTTTAATATATTCTATTAATATGGATGGAACAGGTTTTGAAGTATTGGCAACATTTAATGGCGATGATGGCCACCTACCAACTTGTTTGTTTCGGTCTTCAACAGGTATGCTATATGGTACCTGTTATAGTGGTGGAGAATACAACCGAGGTTGCTTTTTTGAATTCAATACTAAGGATAAAAATCTTAAAATCTTAAAACATTTTAAGGATAGCGAAGGTTCATATCCAAATGGCAGAATAGTGGAAGGAAAAGACGGCTCACTATTTGGATTTTTAAGACATGGTGGCAAAGGAGAAAAGGGTGCTGTTTATCGCATTAAACTCTGATTTTTAAGAATTTAAACTCGAAAAAAAATGACAAGATCACTACTATTATTACTGTCCATAATAGTGCCGTTTTTTTTCTTTCCGCTTCGCGTAATTTCAAATTTACAGATAGTAAAATCAATTAGTTATGTCGACTCGTTGTTGCTGGAAAGTTACAAAAATCAAATAAAAAAAGAATATGTACAAAATACAGACTCTATGGACACTGAACAAGTCGACAGCCTTTTTAGTTTAGATAGAAGAGTTTTTGGCGGGTCAAAAGTCTCTTATTCTCCCGACTGTACTTTTAAAATTTTTACTATTGAGGTTGAAAGTTGCGGCGCTTATTGCAACTCTTCTTGGTTTTCGTGGATACATTATAATTTAAAGGGAACGGAAAAAGCAAAAGAAATGAATTTGGGAGTTGTCGATTCAATTTATAAACTATCAGATAATAAATATTTGGTTGTTTCAATGAATTGGGGCCGCCCATCTTCGAACTATTTTGTACGTTGTATTAATGCCAATTTAATAGCAATCGAAAACGATAGTATAAAAACTCAATCGATAAATTATAAAAAAGAAAGTGCTTTTGGTTTTTGTCAGGAAAGTTCGGTGCAAACAGAAATAGAACCTTTTATAAAATATGATCATAATAAAAAGAGGCTTACTTACCAGTATGCTAACAATGATCCCGATGATAACAAACCGGATGTAGACATTATCAGGAAAGGCTATTTTACATACGAAGCCGGAAAATTTAGTATCGTAAAGGAAACTACAAGAATAATTAATCGATCGGACAAACAATGAAAAAAAAAATTGTAGTAGTTCTATTTTCACTGATAAGCGTCATGTTTTTCGCGCAAGCACTACCCGTAAACACCGAAATTCTATCTCGAAAAGCTGTATTAAAGTTATTTACCGATACGTCTAACAAACAATTCAACTTCACTTATCCCATTAAAAAAGTTTATAAATCTGCGAGTAGATATCAAACACTTTACTTTGTCCTAACAGAAAGTAATGATAGTATTGTTACTAATGATACTTTTAACAGCAAAATTAAGGCGTTCATATTTGAAGAGCAAAAAAACAAATTATCTTTTGTTTGGTCAATAAATGATTTTATCATTAAACGTGAAAGCGGTTTATTAGAAAATTCAATTTGGTTTTGGACAAAATATTGTGAATTTACGGATATTGATGGGGATAGATTAATTGATCCGATATTTATTTACGGCGCATCAGGAAATTATGATATAGAAGACGCACGGATAAAGTTTGTAATTTACCACAAGAAACAAAAGGTTGTTATTCAACATCAAAATTCGCCAGTTGATTACGGAAGGAATACAAAAGTTGATGCGGTATTTTATACTTTACCCCTTAAAATACAAAACCGCGTGCAATTAATAATGAAGCAAATGGAAGAAAAAAAACATGCAATTTTCCCACCTACCTGGCAAGAAGAGATGAAAAAAAAGAAATTATATTTTGAGGAACATCACGAATGAAATATATTAATTTATTTATAATTGCCTTACTAGTAAAAAATTTTTTAAAGATGCCCGGTTCTTTGTCTATTGAAAATCAATTAATAACTAGAAATGACAGCCTCAATAGAATTTGTATTCCCGGCATTTCGATTGGAGCTATTAGTACAACTACATCAGAGCTAGATTTAATTCGTATTTACGGCAAAGAAAATGTTAAACATAGTAACATTGAGGTAGGCGAAGAATCCTTTGAAAAAGTAACAGTTTTGTTTTCAAATAAACCAGATGAATTAAAAATACTTTGGAAAGATACGGTCAATTTTTTAACCCCTTTACGCATATATATAAAAGCAAAAAATACAAATTGGAAAACTAATACTGGCATTACTACCGGAACTTCTTTAAAAAAATTAGAACTTATAAATACAAAGCCTTTTATTTTGCAGGGATTTGGCTGGGATTATAGCGGTTTTGTTAGTAATTGGAATAACGGCACATTGGAAAAAGATGATTCAGAATTAAAAATAAGATTAAGTTATAATAAAAAACAAAAACTTACTAAATTTGAATTAATAGAAATAATGGGTGATAAAGAAATACCAAGCTCAAATAAAATTATACAAAAATTGAACCTAAAAGTTGTAGAGCTCATATTCTCTTTTAATAATAAATAATGTTAATGGTACAGTTAAGCAAATTCATTACAATAATTATAATGCTATTAAATTACTTGCCTTATTTTGGCCAGGATAGTGTAGTTACATGTAAATGCGAGGCAACCTATAACCCTATAAATACAAAAGAAGATACAACGAATAGGCAGTTTAATAAGAAATATACCAAAATGAATCTCATCGATTCTGAAAGTCAGTGTAAATTATTCATTTTAAAAGACTCCGCAGATTACTTTTATGTTAAAACGTTGCGTGTATTAAATAAAGTAGATAAATTTTGGGTAAAGAAAAGTGCAGCATTTGGTATGATACCAACCGGTAATGATGCAGGATACATTGTTTTATATGAGTACCCATATTTTAGGTCTAAAAAAATATTTATTCGAAAATATGGAAACGGAATCAAGCAGGAAGCACCCGCAAGCACCTTTTCGGTAGATATGATTAATTGCAATGGTAAATGGTTGAAAATTGTACTAACTTTTAAAGGAAAAAAATATACTGGTTGGACAAAGTTTTATTGTTCCAATAATTGTACAAATTGCTGTTGAGCTGTAAATGTATTTATGTAACTTAGAATAAATCAAATAAATTGACCAAACGCGTCATCATACTCATTCTTGTTTTCTCGAAGCAATTAGTTATTTCTCAAACTACCATTTTGCATTGCTTACAACTTAAAGATTCCTTGTTAGGTAAACATATATACGGGGAAATATCGCCAACTAAAACTTTCATAGATATAAAAAATGGATACTTTGAGACCTTTAATTTAGAAACAGATAAAAAAGGGAAAGAATCCATACACGTAATCTTATTTCAAGCTACTATTTTTAATAATGCAGATACAACTATTATACTAGCCACAACTGCTTATAAATCCGATGAACAATGTGATTGGCACGAAACCAATTTTTATGAAATTTCTAAAAACAGAGATGGTATTAAAAAAATTAACGCCAAAAGTATTTTGCCTGAAACACCTTGGGAAAACATATTAGTTACAGTAAAAGCAAAAACGATCATAAAAAAATATTTACCACAAATAAAAAAGCAATACTTAGATTCTACCGCAACATTAAATACTGCCATAAATGAAATTTACAACACACATTTGCTTTTGCCCAAAAAAGGGGCCGACATTAAAATGACATTAACGACCTGTGATTACATCCCCAGAAACATAGGAATTATTACCCCTAAAGATTGGGAAATTATTACGGGTAATTTACAAAGTGTTAAATTAAGGTACAACAAAAATCAAAAAAAATTTACGCTTTTCAACTCGAAAAAATAATCGTTCTAAATTTCTCTATTAGATTAATAGTGGAACTTTATTTTTTAAGCAACTCATTCACTTGCCAAAAATACCAAGTTTTCATAAGACTGAATTATCGATAATTTAATCACCTGTTAGTAATTCGCTATCACCTATTTGTTTTAGGGATTATTTAGACGCTAAAAAAATACATTTGGTTAAAATTTAGTATTATGAAAATAAAAATTACAAAAAAGAAATTTCTTACACTAATAGTGTGTTTGATGTTCAGCGTTCAATTCATTAACGCACAAGCGCTTACTTTTGATTGGGCCAAACAAATAGCCGGCAGTGTAGACGAAATAGGTAGATCTGTTGCTGTTGATGCTTCCGGCAACGTATATTCAACTGGTACTTTTCAAGGCACGGTTGATTTTGATCCAGGAGCCGGAACATTTAACTTAACATCAGCCGGAGCAAAAGACATTTTTATTTTAAAGCTGGATGCGCTGGGCAATTTTGTTTGGGCAAAGAGGATTGGTTCAACAAGTAACGAAAACGCCTATTCCCTTTCGTTAGACGCTTCAGCAAACATTCACATAACGGGAGATTATACGCTTCCTGTTGATTTTGATCCAAACGTTGGCGTTGCTACCCTTAATTACATTGGTCAGTCTGACGTTTTTGTTTTAAAACTAGACGCCTCTGGTAATTACATATGGGCCAAAGGATTCGGAGGGACTAATTTTGATTTTGCTTACACTGTATGCGTTGATGGTGCAGGAAACGTGTATACAACTGGTAGCTTTCAGTTGACTGTTGATTTTGATCCGGGCGCCGGAACTTCTAATATTGCTTCTTCCGGCTCATCGGATATTTTCATTTCCAAATTAGACGCCTCCGGAAATTTTGTTTGGGCAAAAAAATTAGGTGGCTCATCTGCTGATATCGGCCGTGCAATAAAAGTAGATGGTAGTGGCAATGTATACACTACCGGCGAGTTTCAAGGGGTGGCAGATTTTGACCCCAATGCAGGCGTTGCAAATTTAACTTCTTCGGGAGCGAGTGATATTTTCATCTCTAAATTAGACGTATCAGGAAATTTTGTTTGGGCCAAACAAATGGCGGGCGGAACATTAAATGATGTTGGTAATTCTATTTGGCTTAACTCAACAGGTTCAGAAATTTTCACAACGGGTTATTTTCAAAACACTGTTGATTTCGACCCAGGCGCAGGAATCTCTAATTTAACATCATTTGGAGTTGAGGATGTATTTATTTCAAAATTGGATGCGTCTGGAAATTTTCTTCTGGCTAAACAATTAGGAGGTACAGGAAGTGACATAGGAACACAAATTATCCATGATCCTTCGGGAAATATATATTGCATTGGGTACTTTGCAGGAACTGGAGACTTTGATCCAGGCGTATCATCGTTTAATCTGAGCTCAAGTGGTAATAATGACATTTTTATTTCAAAATTAAATTCTACTGGAAATTACTCTTGGGCTGGAAAATTTGGAGGGCCAAACGACGAGTTAGGTTACTCCGTAACTGCCGATGCATCCGGGAATATATACTCTACTGGCAGCTTTCAGTCTACCGCAGATTTCGATCCTGGTGCAGGCGTAATTAACTTAAGTTTTAACGGAGGATACAATATTTATGTCAATAAACTTGGTCCGTGTATTGCTCCTGCAAGTCCAACAAATATAACACCAAGTGCCAGTCTAAGTATTTGCGCCAATAAATCCACTACCCTATCTGCTTCCAGCAGTGGCGCAGTTAGTTGGTTCTCAAATGCAACAGGTGGTGCCAGTATTGGCACAGGAACGAATTACGTTACGCCCATTTTAAGCACCGGAACTTATACGTATTATGCCGAAGCATTAACTTGTGTAACAAGCGTTACTAGAACAGCAGTTACTGTTACGGTCAATCCAAATCCTACAATAACTGTAAACAGCGGCACTATATGCTCAGGAAAAATATTTACGATGACTCCAAGCGGTGGCATTTCCTATACTTATAGTAGCGGTTCAAATACCGTATCACCATTAGCAAATAATTCATTTACAGTTAGCGGCTCTAATACGTTTGGTTGCGTAAATACTGCTATAAGCAATGTTGTAGTTAATGCAACCCCAACCATTTCAGTAAACAACGGCACTATTTGTTCTGGCCAAATATTTACAATGGTACCAAGTGGAGGCGTTTCATATACGTATAGCAGCGGTTCAAATACCGTTTCAGCTTTAACCAATAGCACATACACAGTAATCGGAATCAGTTCGCAGGGCTGTACAAATACCGCTGTAAGCAACTTAGTAGTAAACACAACACCAACGTTAACAGTTAATGGTGGTGCAGTTTGTCCCGGAGGCTCTTTTACCTTTACACCTAGCGGCGCCAGCACTTACACATTTTCAAGTGGCTCAGCTGTAGTTACGCCAACATCTACAACAAATTATACTATAACAGGAACTTCTGCACAAGGGTGTAACGCTTCGCAGGTTGTTGCAACCGTTGTTTATACAAATAATTTGGTAATTACTATTAGCTCATCAAATACGGTTTGCAACGGACAAGCCACTACATTAACCGGCAACGGGGCAAGCACCTATTCATGGAGCACCGGAGCAACCACTCCCACAATAAGTGTAACGCCCACTTCAAACACTACATATTCGGTAATTGGTGCAAGCGGAAGTTGCTCAAATACGGCCGTAAAATCAATTACAGTAAATCCAAACCCAACTGTAACTGCCGTTTCAAGTACAAGTTTAATTTGTGTTGGGCAAACAGCAACCTTAACTGCAAGCGGTGCAAATAGTTATGTTTGGAGCCCATCTGGCAGCGGTGTAACAGTTGTTATTTCACCAACAGTTACATCTACATATACAGTTACTGGTGCAGATGGAAATGGTTGTTCAAATACAGCAATAATTACACAGTCAGTTTCCCTTTGCACGAATATTTCAGGAAAAACAGAAAATAACATTGGCTCTATAACTGTTTATCCAAATCCTAATAATGGCGAATTTACAATAGCTACCATTAAAGGTGTTTATTTTTTAATAAATACATTAGGTCAAACTGTAAAAACTGTTGAAATTAAAAATGATAGTGAGTGGATTGAAGTTAACGATCTATCGCAGGGTATTTATTACATTATTGGTAAATCAGCAAAAACAAAAATTATAATAACAAAATAACAACATTGAATCACGCAATTGAAAGATTTAGATTTGTGATTCATAAACGATAAGGGGGTTTACGGCTTCGCTTATCAAATTTAAAAAAATAGTAAACCCAAATAAAAATAAGAAAATGAAGCTAATTAAAGAGTATAATAAAAATATCACAAAGTTTACAATTATTGGATTATTAACTTTTACTAGTCTTGTAAAAGCCCAGCCAGGAAGCCTCGATTTATCTTTTAACGGCAATGGTAAATTTATTTCTGGTTCTATTGGAAATTCTGAGTCAGTTGCATTACAAAGCAATGGTAAAATTATACTTGGCGGTAGTCTGTTTTCATCTAGCTGGGCATTTGGGGTTAAAAGATGCAATACAAACGGAACAATTGATAATACATTTGGCATCAATGGTTCAACTGTGATTGATATTAATCCAAATTTAGATTTTGGTAGAGCTATTGCAATACAAACAGACGATAAAATTGTTATAGCAGGCCAATCTGATAATGGCTCTAATGATGATGTTACGGTTGTAAGGTTAAATAGTAATGGTACTATTGATAATACATTTGGTACTAATGGTATTGTTACTACTACTATTTCTTCATTTAGCGAAAAAGCGAGCGCAATTGCAATACAGCCTGATGGTAAAATTGTAGTTGGAGGTTCTGCTAATACAGGCACGAGTTCGGATTTTATAATAATACGTTATAATACTAATGGTACATTAGACAATACGTTTGGGGTAAATGGAATAGTATTAACAGATATTGGTTTAGCATCTGACGATCAGATAAAAACTATTGATTTACAAAGCGATGGTAAGATTGTTGCTGGGGGCATATATAATGCTAGTGGTTATGATTTTTGTTTGGTAAGATATAACACTAATGGTACTATTGATAATACATTTGGCAACGCAGGCAAGGTAATTACAGCTATTACTTCTGGTGTAGATGAAATTGAATCTATTGACGTTCAAAGTGACGGTAAAATTGTTGTTGTTGGTAATTCCAATATTACTGCAAATACTGACTTTGTTTTAGTACGATATAACACTACGGGCAGTTTAGATAATACCTTTGGTAATTTAGGTATTGTTACAACAACTGTGGGGTTAGGAGGCGACTATGCCTCTTCTGTAAAAATTCAAACAAACGGAAAAATAGTGGTAATGGGTTATATTCAAGTAGGTGCTGATAATGATGCTGCTATAGTTAGATACAATAGTAATGGAACTTTAGATAACACATTTGGACTTGGAGGAAAAGTAATTAGCCCAATTGGCAGTACCTATGATTTTGTTTTAGATGGCATTTTGGATAACAACGGAAAAATCATTTTAAGTGGTAATTTTGATAATAGTATGGGTGCTGCCAGATTTATAGGGGAATGCAATTTAAACACCTCTGTCGCTGTAAGCGGATTAAATCTAACGTCAAATCAAATTGGCACTTATCAATGGCTTAATTGTGCTAATGCTATGGCGCAAATTTTAAACGAAACCAATCAAACATATACTGCAACCACAAATGGAAGCTATGCCGTACAAATTACTAATAACGGATGTATAGATACAAGTGTATGTATAAATATTGTCAATGTAGGCATTAATGAACGTACAAGGGATATTGATTTTGGATTATTTCCAAATCCAAGCAATGGTATTTTTAATTTAATTTTACCAAATCCTTCACGAATCATACTTATAAATATGCTCGGACAACAAATACAAAACCAAATGTATGGGGAGGGGCTTCATCAATTTGATTTATTAAATCAGGCCAGTGGCGTTTACTTTATTAAAGTTATTTCTGAAAATAAACAACAAAGCATTAAATTAATTAAGGAATAGCGCAAAGACCATACTAAAAAATCCTGCTAAGAAATTAGCGGGTTTTTTTGACTCTTCAACACTTATTAGTTTATAAATATCAGTTATTGGTTTTACCTTACCCAGAACAGTGAAAAGAATAACTTCGTTTAAAATAAATAAAATGCAAATAAATAAATTTTTTCTTTCGGTAGTTGTTTTTTTTGTTGTCGCAAACAAATCCTTAAACGCTCAATTGTCCTTTCAGTGGGCCAAAAGCAACCAGGGTCCTTTGGCAGATGAAGCAACATCTGTTGCCCTGGACGCATTGGGTAATGTATATTATGCGGGTAACTTTGAAGGTGTTTTTGATCTGGATCCGGGCGCAGGTACTTCAACAGTTTCTTCGGCCGGATCAAAAGATAATTTTATTATTAAATTGGATCCTGCTGGTGCTTTTATCTGGGGAAAAGTTTTTTCGGGCGCAAACGATTCTTATATAACAGATTTAGCCACTGATGCTTCAAATAATATAATTGTTGTAGGTAACCTATTAGGGTCGGCTGATTTTGACCCGTCGCCTT
The DNA here is from genome assembly GCA_016787785.1 of Bacteroidia bacterium. Taxonomy (GTDB): domain Bacteria; phylum Bacteroidota; class Bacteroidia; order B-17B0; family Aurantibacillaceae; genus Aurantibacillus. Next base: position 203,247 of record JAEUTO010000011.1, read on the forward strand.
CTACTTTTGTTTTAACCGCACCGGGCTCTTCAAATGCAGGTTTCGTTACCAAATTAGATATGAATGGAAATTATGTTTGGGCTAAGATATTTTCCAGTACAACAAACGCAAGTGCAAGTTCTGTTGAAGTTGACGCGGCGTCTAATGTTTATATCGGTGGCAATTTTTTCGGAACCATCGATCTTGATCCCGGAACCCCTATTATAAATGTTACAACCAACATAAGTAGTTCTAATGGATTTATTTGCCGGCTTAATTCTTCTGGTGTATACTTAAATCACTATACGCTTGGGATTGCAAATTATAGTGAAAGTGTTCGAGATCTAAAATTAGATAATACAACTAATTCACTTTTCACAACCTCCTTTGTTGAAGGCCAAATATCCGGTACGGGCATCTATGCTGGTGGAATTGATGTGTATTTCGAAAAACTCAACCCAAACTTAACAGCTGTTTGGAATAAACAGTTTGGGGGAAGCGGTGGAGACTACCCTACAACTATCGATATTGATGCCAGCGGAAATGTATACCTAGCGGGTGTTTTTAATGGAAATTGTGATTTTGATCCGGGCACAACCTCATCGTTTACCCTTGCTTCGTTTAATGCAGTTTACAACGACATATTTGTTTCTAAATATAATGCTACAGGAAATTTTGTTTGGGCAAAACAAATAGGTTCAAATTCTTTACATGATTACTGTAACGGTATGGTGGTCAATACTACCGGTGTTTATATAACTGGTGCTTTTCAAGGATCATGTGATTTTGATCCGGCTGTAACAGTAAACAATCTAACATCTTCCGGAGGCCAGGATATGTATATCGCGGCACTAGATCTAAATGGAAATTATAATTTTGCCCATAAGTACGGAAGTTCTGGTACTGAAACAGGTATCTCAATTGCCTCAGACGGAGTTAATATTTATACGGCTGGTTATTTTAGCAATACAATTGATTTTGATTTTACAACAGGCGTAAATACACACGTTTCTTTAGGTGGCACCGATCCGATCATTCATAAAATGAATTTGTCAAGTGTATCCGTAAAAGAAAATAATACAAATAACTTGCGTTTTTATCCTAATCCGGCAAACGAAGAGTTGCACTTTGAGAATTATAATGGCAATAAAGTTATTTTAAATATTTATGACCTAAACAGAAAGTTAATTTACACTTTCACTTCATCCGAAAAAAACTTTACTATCAGTTTAAACAAATTCGAAAAAGGGCTTTACATTCTTAAGCAGGAGACGAATGGCGCAATTACAACAAGTAAACTTTTAATCAATTAAATACTTAAAAATGAAAAAAATCGTCATCATTCTAACTTTTTTATTTTATTATCAAATGGATTTAACCGCACAAGCACCAACCAACTCAGCTGCAAAAATTTATTACAAAGGTGTTATAAAACACTTTGAGACTATAAAAAATTTAAAGTCTCAATCCAATCCAAAAAATGATGGTCCCCAAAGTACCACAAAACAGTATTTATATGAAGTAGATAAAGCTGAAGAAAAAATAGCCCTCATTAAAAAATCACAACCGGATTATGATGTAACTGCATTAACTGCCGAATTAAATACATATAAAACGATTGGTAATGAAGCGAAAAGTGATGAAGAGAATGCAAGTATAGACGCAGCAAAATTAAGCGCTGAAATGGATAAAGTTTTTAAAGCACCAACAATTAATGATTTTACCGGAGGCCAAACAAGTGCGGAAAGTGCCTTAAATGAATACAAAACACTTGCCTCCAATTTCATAGCAACTAATTCAAAACAACGCGTTGACAATGCCAAAAAAGCAAATAGGTTCCGTAGTTACTCATCTAGCTTTAGTATGGAAATGAATGGTTTTGCCAGTACCGCTAAGTCTATTAAAGAGTCGTATAACAAATCCGACGTTGTAAATGGAGCTATTGGCAATTACTACTTAGCTAATAAATATGTAATTTATTGGGAAACCGCAAAAAATAGTATAACTGATGAAAAACTGTTTTCAGATAACTATACAATAGCATTAAACCTTTTTAAAGAAATGGGAAGTGTAGAGAACGCAAAAGCTATTGCAAAAAATAATGCGAAAGCCAGAATGGCAAAGGTAAAAATACCTGTAGCTGCTAGAAAAGATGCTGCAACAGAAGCTCTATTTAAAAAAGCCTTTGTCGCCGAAGGTTGGAATGAAACGATAATGGTTGTGAACTTAAGAGATCATGATTGGTCTATAGTTAAGCATGAAAATACTGGCGTTATTTTAGGTAGAGCACAAACGGCTGCAATGGTAGCAAAAAACAAAGATGGAGATTGCATCTTATATATATTTACAATTATGCAAGACTATAACGGATCGGGCTATCAATCAAATGCATACAGAAGAAGCCACGATGCAACGCCCATGCTTTGTGAAAATGTAAAGTAAAATGGAAACAAAAAAATTATTTCAAAGAAAAAAACACAGGCTTGGCGCCTTCGTTCTTTGTATTTCGCTCATCATTAGCGCTTGTTCAACTAACGAAAATAGAAAAAAAGTTGTAACACAAAAAGTGGAAACAAAAACAGTTGAACCAACAATTGAAGAAGATGTTCCGGTAACCATTAATTCACTCGTTGGTGTTTGGAAGTATTCGGAAGTAAGAACAAGCCCTAAAATACTTGGAATACCGCCAGTGGGCGAAATTTTACTAGGCATTACAGAAAAGTATGAACTTTGTTTTGCTACAAGTGGTATGGAAGAATTGAAAGGAAATTTAAAAAGTATGCCCACAAATTTTGCAATAAAGGGTAGTAGTCTTTGCCCTAGCGATAAAATTTCGGAAGCAGATTTTAAAATTAGTTTTAACAGTAAAATCACAAAAGTGTACGTTCTTAATGAAAAAGAATTAGTTCTTGGTAAAGGAATATCGGAGGACAATAAACCTGTGCTATATATGCATTTTACAAGAATAAAATAAAAATACAATGGAAAATGTTGCATTAATAATCACCGTAATATGTTCTTCAATTATTCCGGTTCTCGTTGTTTTACTTTATAAAAAGAAGAACAAATGATAAAGTTTTTAAATTAATAGTTGCTGGTTTTGAACGGAAAAAAATTTAAGTAAATGTATTTCATTAAATCAGTTGAATTAATAACTATTTCATTCTCTAGCACGAAACAGGGAAGGTTAAAACAATTCCATCTGTTTACTTTCAGTGAGTACTTTTTTATATAAAGCTATCACTGTCAAGCGCGCTTTGGTATGATCTACAATTGGCACGGCATATTTTGACGTTCCATACTCCGGCACCCATTTTTTTATGTACTCAAATTTTGGATCGAATTTTTTTTGTTGCTCAGTTGGATTAAAAACTCTAAAGTAAGGTGCGGCATCGCAACCACTGCCTGCCGCCCATTGCCAGCCACCATTGTTGGCACTAAGATCAAAATCATTTAGCTTTTGTGCAAAGTAAGCTTCACCCCAACGCCAGTCTATTAACAGATCTTTTATTAAAAAACTACTTACGATCATGCGCACACGGTTATGCATAAATCCAGTGGCATTTAATTCGCGCATGCCGGCATCAACAATCGGAAATCCGGTTCTGCCCTCACACCATTTTTTAAACTGCTCCTCGTTATTTTGCCAGGGAATACCGTCGTATTGTTTTTTAAACGAATTAAATGCCGCATGCGGAAAATGATGAAGGATCATCATGTAAAAATCGCGCCATATTAATTCGTTCAACCATGTTTCGCTTTGTGAAATACTTTTCTCTACTAAACTTCTAATACTTATAACACCAAAGCGCAAATAAACGCTTAATTTACTTGTTCCCTCAATGGCGGGAAAGTCGCGTTGCTCCTTATATTTTTGAAGCAGCAAGTTATTTACAGTTACTTTTTTATTTAAAACAATATCTGTTTTTTTAAAACCAATTTTTTGGAGCGTTGGAATCTCTTCAGCCTTTAGCCTGGCAAAATTTTTAAAATACTTTTTTGTTGGATAAGCTTTGTAATAAAACGGCGTTAATTTCTTTTTCCATTTATTAGCATAAGGTGTAAAAACAGTATAGGGTTTTCCATCATCTTTTATCACTTCATCTTTTTCAAAAACACATTGATCTTTATAGGTTTTAAATTCAATACTGTTTTTATCAAGCAACAGTTTTATGGCCGCATCGCGTTGGTTAGCATAAGGCTCATAATCGTGATTGGCGTAAACGTTTTTAATTGAATACTCTTTTACTATTTTTTTAAAAACCTCTTCTGGCGTACTATAAAAAACATGTAATGTTGAGCCAAGTGAAATTAATTCCTCATTAATAGTTGTAATGGCCTGATGAATAAAATCAACACGTCGATCGTTCTTATCCTCTAACTTATCAAGAATAGTTTTATCAAAAATAAAAATGGGTACAACATTTTTGTTTTCACGCAATGCATGATACAGGCCCGCATTGTCTTGCAGACGAAGATCTCTCCTGAACCAAAAAATTGTTACTTCTTTCATAAAAAAACCCTCCAGCTATGGTAGGGTTAATTTATCAACACACAAAGTTTTTATTTATTAATTTCTAAAATGTTTTAAGGCAACCATTAAAATCTTCCGGGCAATAAAAATGCGACTCTTAACAGTGCCTAATGGCAATTTCATTTCCTGAGCAATCTCTTCGTACTTGTATCCGTTATAATAGCGGGTAAAAGGTACTTTATATTCATCGCCAAGGCTTTCAATATGTTTAATGATTTCTTTTGCATTTAACCTGCTTTCGCTATGGTCGTAACTGTTTTGTTTAAAAGCCCTGTCTAAAGCAATATCATCGCCTTTGCTAATTAACTGCTTGGTTTTTACGTTGCGGCGATACGCGTTTATGAATGTATTTTTCATAATTGTAAATAACCAGGCCTTTATATTCGTGCTGTCTTCAAATTTTTCGCGATAAGTGATAGCCTTTACATAAGTATCCTGTAACAGATCTAATGCATCATCTGTGTTGCGGGTAAGACTTAAAGCAAAGTTTTTTAATGAACTTTTTTCGTTCATTATTCTGGAGTTAAATTCAATTGCTGTCATAATTCTCAGGCTTTAAAATGAATTCTACATTAAAATTACAATTTGTTTAATAAAGTATTAAAAAGATTAAACAAAAAAGTTGTTAAATCTCTAGCCTCTAATCTTTGCAAAATATATACCAACGGACAAAAGTCTGTTTTGGGCAAGTTTTTCCACATTTTATTGGGTTTCCGGTGCCTTTTATATACGTAAAATTCCACATTCCCGGATTTAATTAATACGGTTGTAGATAACCTGTTTGTATTGAATTAATTTAAAAATGTACTTTTAGCCTTTAAAATTTCAAATTATGTCGGCACACCTTAGCGAGCAAGAATTACAAAGAAGACAAAAATTAACAGACCTCAGGGCTTTAGGAATTGATCCTTATCCTGCTGAAGAATTTAAGGTAAATGTTAATGCATTAGATATTAAAGATAACTACGATCGTGATAAATTAAATTATAAGGACATTTCTATTGCGGGCCGCATTATGAGCGTGCGCGATATGGGCAAGGCCTGTTTTGCGGTTATACAGGATGCTACAGGCCGAATACAATTATATGTTCGTAAGGATGATATTTGCCCCGGCGAAGATAAAACGCTTTACGATGTAGTTTGGAAAAAACTAATTGATATTGGTGATATTATTGGGGTTAACGGTTATGTATTCACTACAAAAACCGGCGAGATCTCTATTCACGTTACTTCCCTAAAAATATTAAGCAAGTCCCTAAAACCCTTGCCAATAGTTAAGACCGACGAGTCTGGAAATTCATTTGACGAGGTAAGCGATCCCGAATTCAGGTTCCGTCAGCGTTATGTTGATCTGATCATTAATCCGCAAGTGCGCGATACATTTAAAAAACGTTCGCAAATAATTAATTCTATTCGCACAACACTAAACAACGCGGGTTTGTTAGAGGTTGAAACGCCCATTCTGCAGAGCATTCCGGGCGGGGCTACTGCACGTCCTTTTATTACACATCACAATGCACTTAACATGCCGTTGTATTTGCGTATTGCCAACGAGCTGTATTTAAAGCGCTTAATTGTTGGAGGCTTTGAAGGTGTGTTTGAATTTGCAAAAGATTTCAGAAATGAAGGGATGGATCGTACGCACAACCCTGAATTTACAGTATTGGAATTTTACATTGCCTATAAAGATTATAATTGGATGATGAATTTTACAGAGCAAATGCTCGAAAAAATTGTTATTGATCTTTACGGTAAAACCGAAATTCCTGTAGGCGATAAGCAAATAGATTTTAAAGCGCCATTCAAGCGCGTTACTATGTATGAAGCTATTAAAGAATTTACAGGTGTTGACATAAGCGGCATGAACGAAGAGCAATTACGCGAAGTATGCAAAAAATTAAACATACACGTTGAATCGCACGCCGGTAAAGGAAAATTAATTGACGAGATCTTTGGCGAAAAATGCGAAGGCAATTATATACAACCTACTTTTATTACCGATTACCCGGTAGAAATGAGTCCGTTAACCAAAAAACACCGCACAGTTGAAGGTCTGGTAGAGCGTTTTGAGCTAATGATAAACGGCAAGGAAATAGCCAATGCCTATAGTGAACTAAACGACCCTATTGACCAACGCGAACGTTTTGAAGAACAATTAGCGCTGCAGGAAAGAGGCGATGATGAGGCAATGTTTATTGATCATGATTTTTTACGCGCCCTTGAATATGGCATGCCGCCAACCGCTGGTATTGGCATTGGTATTGACCGTTTAACCATGCTTTTAACCAATAACGCCGCTATACAGGAGGTGTTGTTCTTCCCGCAAATGCGCCCAGAGGTGGTTGCGAGCGATGTGGCGCATTCATGAACACATTAGTTTAAAATCAAAAAAAGCGAACTAAATGCGTCCGGAAGTGCTGGCCTTTAAAGTGGAAGCGTAGATAATTTAAGGGTATTTAACAAAGTTTAAAAACAATAACTTGTTAGTTATTTGCGTTGTTAATATTTGTAAAACTCTTTAATTAAGTATCTTTGTTTAGCTTAAATCATTTATTGAGGTTAGTTTTTAAAATATTCTTTTGTTTTGTTTTTCTTTTTGCGGTTTCGTGTACAACCGAAAAAAAGGAAGATCCTAAGGCCAATCCTCGTGTTTTTGAGGGATATCATCCCTTATTGGACGAGATCATTCGTTCAAAGGAAGGTGTGTTTAGAGGTATTAATTTAAACAGCAAAGCCGAAGTTATTAAGACCATTGAAAGTGTTCCACCTATCGAAAAATCACCCGGCCATCTTTATTTTGAATATAAGGTGAACGATCAAACCAACTACTCTGTTGATTACACGTTGAATAAAGATAGTCTTGAAGAAATTAGCGTGCAGATAAACAGTAACGACCTGGAACTTGCAAATTATCTATTCTGCGACCTTAAAGATTATTACGCTAATAAATTACCTAATCCAACAGAAGATCATGGCTCGGTAGTTTATAATTGTTTCGAGGGTCAGCGAAAACCGTTTGTAGTTTCGTTAAGTGATAATTCTAGCCCCACCCAGGGCAGTATTAATATGGTAATTTATAAGGACAAATAATTTATTCTTTAATTATTTTTTTTACCTCCATCTGCTTCGCTCTGTTCTTAATTCTCAGAAAATAAATACCCTTTTCAAGACCTGAAATATCAATACAACCTGAATTTTTGTTTTGCTCAAACAAAATTATTTTTGAAGTAATGTCTGTTATTTCGAACGTATAATTTTCTGTTGACGGGTTTATAAAAAGTTTTTCGCTACAAGGGTTCGGATAAACAGAAAAGATCAGATCGCTGTTATATTCTTTCGTGCCAACGGGCACATCAATCATCCAGGTTTCTTTTAAACGCACATCGCTAACGTTAATACCACAACTGTAATAAAATCTATCGCCTGCAATACAACTCATACCACCTTTACGACCCGCCGCCGGCATATTGGGGCCGGCAGACCATGAAGCTAAAAAGGGATTGTAATACCAAACATCATTATAATAGGTATTCAACGTATCGTAACCACCAAATAATATTAATTGTGTTGTAGATGCTTTTAGCGCAGAATAAGATCTGCCTTTTGGTTGCGGAAAATCCATCACCTTTGTCCACACATCCGTTGCGTGGTTATAGCTGTACATTTCTTTTCTAAAAGATTGGTTATTATCTTTTCCAAACACCAAGTAACCTACTCCGTTTAAAACAGAAGCGCTTGCACGCCATCTGCCACCAAAAGGAAAATTATTTTTTTGTGCCCAGGTATTAGAGCTGATCGTATACTCCCAAACTTCATCGCTTACCACACCGCTTTGAAACTTACCGCCAACAATAATTACTTTGTCGCCGTACTCTAAACAACTGGCGCCAATTAAACCATTACCCGGTTTTGGTGCAAGCGTTGTCCATGTATTTGTAGCAACATCATAACGTTGCAGATCTGTGAAAACTGCATTTGAATAACCTGCCCCACTAAAAACATAAAACGAATTTAAGTGTGTAAAAGCTGTTGCATATTGTCTGTCAGAGCCAACCGGCATAGGCGCAATGGTTGTCCATGTTGTAGCGGACATATCGTAAACGTAAAAATCTCTTCCCAAAGTAAAACCTGCCAATAAACCTGTACCAAAATAACCTTTGTTATTTATATGCACCGCTACCCCATCATCTCGTTCTGTATTTGGAAAATCGCTTAATTGCACCCAGGTTTGGCTAAGCAAACTCTTTGAAAGAAAAATAAATATAAATAGTAATCTCATGTTGTTTTCTTTAACGTTGTGCTACACCTATTATTATCTAAGCACAACCAGTTTCTGTTTTTTAACCACTTCTTTGTTTTTACTGAGAAAAACAAAATAAACCCCTTCACTAAAGGTACTGGTATTTATGTCTTGTGAAACATTTGGCGCAATAGTTCCTCTTTTTAATTCTTTCCCTAAAACATCTGCAACCACATAAGTTGCCTCTACAAGGTCTTCGCCATTATAAAGTATACTAAAATTCTCTGTTGCAGGATTCGGAAATACAAGCAAAGAATTTTCATCTGCAGGTGAAGCGGTTCTTTTTACACCATCCCATTTACTGTTCGTGCAAATTGCATTGTCAATAGAGGTTAACTGTGCGCCATCAATAACTTTTAAAAGGCCGCCCAACATTACAGTTATGTTTGTTTCAATGCCTGTTAATTTACTATCTGCAAAACGTATCAACGTATTTTGTCCTTTTATTGTGAATACAACACCCGGATGTACCACTATTTTTCCGATCACCGTTTCAGACGAATCCCAGGTGGTATTTACAGTTAAGTCTATTACATTATTTGGTCCTGTTGTATATGTTTGCTGCGAATTACACTCGTTGTATAATTTTGCCATGTAGTTATCGTCAAAATTTCCGCTCGAATTTCCACTGATCGTATAACCGCCATCCTGTGTTTGTGTTATCTTGTACATACATTCTTGTCGCTTCAGATCACCCGGTGGTGTTTGGCGCGGCCTTTTTTCGGCGAGGTCAAATGTTTTACTCCAGTGTGTTGCACCGCTTGCGGTAAACTTTACAACCAAAGCATCTGTATCCCAATCAGAAAACTCTACGTCAGGACAGCCAACCAAATATCCTAATTCCGCATCGGTTGGATAGGTATGATCTGCGCTTGGCGGTCTTACAGAACTAACTGCAATAAAACCGCCGTCATCGGTTTCCTCAACACCTATTCTAAGATCATAGGCGTTAACATTACCCATGGGCGAGGGATTGGTTCCGTCATTTGATATCGTACCGTTTGGATTGTATCTATAAACGAAACCTTTTCCATAATTTCTTCCTGCAGAACCGCAACTCTCGCAATCGCGTACAACAGGAATTAATAACTGACCGAGTGCTTTATGGTATTTTATTTCCCATACATTTGAATTATAATTAGGGCCAACGCCAGCAATTTGTATCGGATTTTTTTTCCAGTTGGTATTAATTTCCAAATTTTGATCAACACACCAAATAAAAGCATTGTTTTGATCTTCGGCACCGGTATTGCCAAAATAATAAGTTGTTGCAATGGCATAATCGCCGGTTGAAAGTATTTCAACCAAAGAGTGTCCAATGCCTGAAGACACGTAACTCGAACCGGCATTTGTTGTTGATGCAATGTTGCTGCCACTTAAAGGAAGTATGGTTTTTTTAAGCAGGTATCCATTCACAGGATCTATTTCCAAAAGAAAAGGGTAACCCGGACTATCATTTTTTGCGTTTAATTGCGCATAGCCAGTTGCTACTAAATTACCGTTTGAGCTTTTAATAATATCATAACCATAACTTTTACATTGATACGCTAATAGTGGCGACTGCACATAATCTATATAACCGTATAGCCCTTCCCAAATTACAACACCGGTAACAATATGGATCTTGGCAACATACAAATGACCGATCTCATTTGTATAATTTGTAACTGCCAGCTTAGTGATAGAAAAATTATCATTGGGATTTATAGCCGTTTGATTGTAGTGCACAAAATTTACTTTATCCTTATAGGGCCTAACGCCTAAATGCACACCAACAATATAGGCATAATCTAAATTTTGTGGATCCTGAATTACTTCTTCAATAGCGCCAACGGTTTTGGGCTTGCAGTATATCATATTACCATAAAGATCATTAAGACCAACATTGCCCCGCGAAGGTGTTCTGTGTTCGCCTACATAATCTCTATCCTCACAACCTTCGGGTAAGGTATTATAATTAAATGTTGAAGTATCAATTGGATTGTAAGGAGAATCAGGTCCTTCGTTATACATTAACTGTGCGGCAGTAAATGTTGCAGCGGTACTTACCAAATTAGTATAACCACAGGTTATATACGCTGTATGTTGCCCCGCGGCATTAAGCACATTTTTGTGACTGTACCACCACTCTTCACCGCTCTGATGCTGGCCCTGAAGTTGTCCATCAAGGCCGCGTGGCGACCAGGTAGATTTTTGCCATTCAATACCGGGCGAAAGTTGTGAATAGGAAGAAAAGAAAATTGCAAAGAACGAACAGCACAACAAAAATTTGATGTGCGTATTTCCACCTTTCGGTGAAATGCCAGTCATTACTATATTAAGAAAGCTTTTGATGCTAATAAAAATACAACATTTTTTGAAAATGCCACAAAAAAAGCCACCCTATTTGGATGGCTTATTGAATTTATTCGACCAAAGAACTAAGCTGTACCTGTTTTTCTAACACCGGTTGTTTTTTTAACACCAACGCTTGTTTTAGCTTTACTGGAATCTTTTGAAACGCCTTTTTTAATGGCTTTTGCTTTATCTTCTGCTTTAATGGCAATTGCTTTTTCCTCTCCTTCTTTATCGTCGCTTTTTTCTTTTAAGTTACCGGTTGTTTGAAGTGCGTTATACCAACTAAATAATTTTTTCATGTTACTAACGTAAACACGATCTTTATCATAATCCGGTAAAACCTCGCCAAAATATTTTTCTACTGCTTTATCATCAGCCTTACTATCTATAGCCAGGCCACCTTTTTCTTTTTCAAAAATAGCGGTCATTATCTCTTCAATAGGCTTATCATCGCCTGTAGTAAACATGCTTATATCCGATAAAGTAGAAACTTTAGTAGACGCATAAACATTTACTCTTTTTTTGTCGGCTAAGCCTTCAACAATAATACCATTCTTGCTTTGCGCAACAATTTTAAATAAACCCGGTTGTCCGGTAATGGAAATAATTCCTGTTAGATCGATCATACTCTTTTAATTTTATTCTATTAGCAAATATAAGTTTTTAATTAAAAATAAAAACCTTTTTTTTGTAATAATATAGCCCTATTAATTGCTGAGCGAAACGGATATCTCATTGACAATAGAAGAACTTCAGCGGTTTTATAGCGCGTATTTTGCATATTACAATACCCTCAACAGCCAGTGGCAGCTGGTGTTTGCGGAGCGCTGCCGCGGCTTTATCTCCAAAAAGACCATTACAGGTGCTGAAGGTTTTGTGCCAAATAACCAGGTAAAAGCCATTATAGCCGCATCTGCAGTTCAATTAACACTTGGATTAGTGACCTGGGACCTTAACTATTTTGAGACCATAATTGTGCATCCGGGCGATTTTGACAATAAAGCGTCGGGCCTTAAATTCAGGGGCGAAACTAATACGCAGGGCTTTATTCGCCTAAGTTGGAAGGGATTTATTAAGGGTTACAAGATCACAAACGACAACATTAATTTGGGCTTGCACGAATTTATGCATGCCCTGCGGGTTAACGATGTAAAAAGTTTCTATCAGGATTATTTTTTCGACCATTTTTTTAGCCGCTGGCTGGCGGTTGCAACGGAGGCATATTACGACACAAAAAACAAGCAGCAGACACTTTTTAGAAAATATGGTGGTACAAATATGAACGAATTTATGAGTGTTTGTATTGAGCATTATTTTGAATCGCCAAATGAAATAAAAGAAGAATATCCGCATTTATATTGTTGCACAGCTATTTTACTCAACCAGCAAACCAACAACAACCTAACAGAATTAAACATCCGGGAACGAATGCTAAAAGAGTTAACCCTGTTTATGCCCGGGTTTACAAATAAGACCATTAAAAGTAATCCGCTGCGTACAAATTCTTTTACAAGAGCTATCATTATTTTAATACCACTTTTGTTTACCGTTTATGCTACCGGTATGGATAGCGGTGGCAGTATCTTTCTCGAAATTTGGCTAAGTTTTATTTATCTTAGGTTTGATTATCGTTATACAAAACTGCTTGTTCACCAACAGGGCTTTAGTCTCAATAAAGGCTTTTTTATTTTCAGGAACCGGCGTAAATACACTTTTCCCCTAGCTAACCTTATAAGCATAAGAAAGTACAACAGGGGGCGGGAAAAGCAGGACTGGGAAATAATTTTTTACAATTCTAAGAACGATCATTTTTACGAAGAAACGATCTTTGAATACGCTGTTTTAGATGAGCAGTTTATTGCAGAACTTAAAAAAAACCGCATCGCATATTTTATGTCGTAGTTTTAGCCCTATTAATTTTTGTTTCTAATCCTTTATTAATACTTTAGTACCCACTAAAAAAGTAATTATGAAGTACCAGCCAATTGACAATAACTTGTTTGTTGAGAACAGGAATAAATTCAAAAATAATTTAAAACCAAATTCGCTTGCAATATTTGTAAGCAACGATATTATGCCAACCAATGCCGATGGGCACATGGGCTTTAGGCAAAATAGCGATCTGTTCTATTTAAGCGGTATTGATCAGGAAGAAACAATGTTGGTTATTTTTCCGGATGTGAAAGATGGCAAGCACAAAGAAATTTTATTTGTAAAAGAAACCAGCGAGTTAATTGCCATTTGGGAAGGTGCAAAATTAAATAAATTGCAGGCAACTGCAGTAAGTGGCATTGATCACATTTATTGGTCGCACGATTTTTATAAAGTAATGCAGCCGTTTTTTTTCCAGGCCGAACATATTTATTTGAACTCTAACGAGCACGCAAGAAACAGTAACACTACCGAAACTGCTGAAGCTCGTTTTAATAAAATAATTCAGGCAAAGTTTCCTTTACACAAATTTGAGCGCAGCGCGCCTATCATGCACAAGATCCGTGCGCTTAAAAGCACGCAGGAAATTGATCTTATACAACAGGCCTGCGATATTACCGAGAAAGGATTCCGTCGTTTATTATCTTTTATCAAACCCGGTGTTTGGGAACATGAGATCGAAGCAGAATTAATTCACGAATTTATTCGTAACCGCTCACAAGGTTTTGCATATGGACCAATTGTTGCAAGCGGAAAAAATGCCTGCGTGTTACATTACGTTGAGAACAATCAACAATGTAAAGATGGTGATGTTATTTTATTAGATGTTGCGGCAGAGTACGCAAATTACGCCAGCGACCTAACGCGTTGTTTACCGGTTAACGGAAAATTCAGCAAACGTCAAAAAGAAGTTTACAATGCGGTGTTATGCGTACATAAAGCAGCTGCAAAAATGTTGTTGCCGGGCCAAACCTTTGACAAATACAACAAAGCTATTGGTGATATGATGACCGAAGAATTGTTACAATTAGGTTTAATAAAAACCGATGACGTAAAAAAACAAAATCCTGCATGGCCCGCTTACAAAAAATACTTTATGCATGGCACCTCTCACTTTTTAGGATTGGATGTGCATGACGTTGGATTTTTTACAGAGCCCATGCAAGCCGGTATGGTATTTACAGTAGAGCCTGGCATTTATATTCCTGAAGAAGGTTTGGGAATACGTATTGAAAATAATTTATTGGTAACTACAACCGGGCAGTTAGACCTGATGAAGAACATTCCTATTGAAACAGATGAGATAGAGGCGTTGATGAATAAATAGGAAGTTTGGTTTATTTTTACTACATTTAATTATCAAAAAGAGATCAAATTAGTAAAAAGATCTGTTTCTTATCCTTTGCTTTTTTAATTTTTACGAAGAGTTTTTCGCAAGACCCTTTTTTTATTAATACAGATCAATCCATTATTTATTTAAACCCTTCTTTTGCCGGCAGTAATGGAGGTATAAGAAACCAGTTTACTTACCGAAACCAATGGCCAAACACCAGCGGTAACTACGTTACCTTTGTTAATAGTTTGGATTTTTACCTTCCCAAAGTAAAAGGAGGAATTTCTGTTTTGGCGCTTCATGATGACCAGGCACACGGCACTTTAAAAACGGAGAAACTTAGTCTGGGGTATGCCCAGCAGCTTTCCTTATTTGATGGGAAGTTAAAACTAATTCCCTCTTTACAACTGAGTTATTTTGAGAAAAATCTTGACACACGAAAACTCAATTTCGGCTCTTATATAAATCCTCGCCGTGGTTTTGCTTGGAGTCCTTACACAATTCCAAATACTAAAAAGCAAAACATTGATTTTAGCGCCGGCTTATTGTCGAACTATAAAAACTTTTATTTGGGTACAGCTATTTTTCATATTAACCAGCCTGATGAAGGTTTATTGGGCGTAAGTAAATTACCTTATAGATTACTGATTCATAGTTCTTACAATTTGCATGTTTCAGAAAAAACGGTTTTTAACCTTTTTGCACGATTTGAAAAGCAGCAGAATTTTGAAGGCCTAAGTTTAAATATGAAAGCATTGCTGTTTAAACATCTTATTCTCGGCGCCGGATGCACTTCCGACAATCTTGCTAATTTTAACTTTGGTTACAGGAATAATTTTTTTGTAGTTTCTTTGGGCTACGATATGTCAAAATTTAGATTACTTGATAACTATACAGGCTCATGGGAATTTATGGCCAGCTTTAATCTTCGCAACAAAGAACAAAGAAAGACACTCACCGATTTTGAAAAATGGTAAAATAAAAAAGCCGCATAAAATTATGCGGCTTTTTGTTTAAGAAAATTATTTTTTAATCTTCTGCTAAAACAATTATATAATCATTTTCGCTGAAGGTTAATTTTTTAGATTTATCAGGATTAATGTTCACACCAAAATGCTGATCTGAATCGGTATTTAAAGATGAGATCCTGTAACCAATTGCCGATTCGTTTAACTGCGCAGCGCTTTCAATAACTGTGTAAAAACTTACAGGCTGTCCGGCTTTTACATATTTACTAACCGGTTTTAAATAAATTTCCGATCCTTCTGCCTGGAACAACACATCGTAAACTTTTTTCAATTCCTGGTTCTCGCTTAACTGACTTAACATTAAACTCACCAAATTATCGCTCACAATAAAATCGTCTGCCTTTGCAACAACACCAAGATCTCTGTTACGAATATCCAACATCTCAGATACAATGCTAAAATCTTTTCCGGCCTTCTCGCTTAAGTTACGTAAGTGCAATAAGCAGATCAAGGTTTTTGCATCACTTTCCTGTGTATCAATATCCGTATAGCTTAATAAAATAATGTGATCAAAGATCTCTGGTTTTAAGCCTACCAAAGTTGCTTTATCATTAATATTTCCTTTTTGAAGTCTAATTTTTTGTTTCTCTAATGTTTTTTGTAATTCAGCAATCTCTTCTTCTATATCAACACCATCTTCAACGATCAATACTTCAGAGCCGCTTGCAACGTAATTATCCAATTCTTCAATAATGCGAATACCTCTTGCATTCCAACCTAAGATCAACGTTTTTTCTACACTCGCCGCTTTTAATTCGGCGCGGCTAAATAATTTTTCATCAATATCAAAGCTCGTTTTACCGCTTAAAACAACTGTATCATCATCTTCAGAAATAGCAATTATCTTATCGCCTTTATTAATTACCGTATCCATTGGTGGATTAATTAAGGCCGAACCATCTTTGGTAAAAACACCAATTACAGAAGATTTTTCGTAAGCTAATAATGAATCCTTATATTTTTTTCCAACTAATTTGGGCTCTTCCTGAAAATAAATTTCATCGCCTTCAAATTGTAATAGCTCGCTGTACACTATACTTAAACCTGATTGGCGACAGGTTTGCGCGGTGATGCGTGAAATAAGATCGGACGACATTACAAAAACCGTTTCATCGTTACCAACCAATTCTGCAGCTTCCATATTTTTTGGATCTTTAATTTCGGCTACAATGGCATAAGGGCTCTCTTTCCTGTTCTTGCCATTTGTTAACGCTAATACAGATTTAATTACGTAGGTATCTGCATTATCTTCGGTTCCTGCTAATACAATAATAGAACGCGCCTCGTTTGGATTTACCAACGCGATGTTGGTTGATTCTAACGGACTACCGCTTCTAACAATTAACTTCGTGTTCTTAAAATCTTCTATCTTACCGCGGATCTCATCTTCCATTTCGCCCTTATCGCGATCGGCTAAAATAACAATGCTTGGTTTTTTTTGATTTTCGTTGGCTTCAATAATTTCTGAGATAATAGAAAAAACTTTTTCAGACCAACCTAAAATTAAGGTATGATTACTTTCTAAAACACGTGAGCGTCCTTTTTTTAACTCGTCCAATTTTTCATCGATGCCTGATGAAATTGTACCAATTAAAATAGAGATCAAAAATATACCGCCTAATGTTGCAACAAAACGTACCGCACGAAACGCCCAGCCTTCGTCACCACCCATAGTTCCCGAATCTAAGGTGGCCATTAAACTTTGCCAGGCCCCTTCAATAAAACCTAAATTTTCGGCATCCGCTTCGGGCGAACTTTTAATACCAAATACTAAAATTAGTAAGCCTAATATTAATACCATAAATAATGAGAAAATGGCCAGCCATTTAATTACGCCACCTGGCCCGGCAGACATTGTGTTCTCAAAATAGTATCTCGCTTTTTCTTTAAACGTTGGTTGACTCATGATCTTTCTTTTTTAATGTTAGGATAATAAGGTCTTTCTTTTCTATATTAAAACTAAACAACTTTTATAAATTATCAATAAAATAATTGCAAATTTTTTCCATTAAATGTGCCCTGTCTTTTCCAAGCACATTGTGCTCGTGGCCCGGGTAAACAAAATAATCCAGTTGCACGCCCTTTTCTACGGCTTTCTTTTGGTACATTATGCTGTGTTGCCAAACCACCACCGGATCCTGCGCACCGTGGATCATTAACAATTTACCTTTTAAATTGCCTACATGGTTGAGCAAATTATTTTTATCGTAACCCTCTTTATTTTCCTGTGGACTATCGTTATAACGCTCGCCATACATGATCTCGTAATAACTCCAGTCTATTACCGGTCCACCGGCAGCACCCACTTTAAATGTACCGGGGTAACGCGTCATTAATGAGGTAGTCATAAAGCCACCATAACTCCAACCATGCACACCAAGGCGTGTGGCATCTACATAAGGTAAAGACTTTAAATAATTAACCCCACTAATTTGGTCTTCCATTTCTTTTGTGCCCACCTGTCGGTGAATGGCTTGTTCAAAGGCCTTACCGCGATAGTTCGTTCCTCTTCCATCCAGGGTAAAAACAATAAATCCTTTTTGTGCCATGTATTGGTACCATAATTCGCCACCGGCCATCCAGGTATTGGTAACCATTTGCGAATGCGGCCCGTTGTATAAATAAACAATTACAGGATATTTTTTTGTGCTGTCAAAGTTAACTGGTTTAAACATGCGGCAATGTAGTTCTGTGCCTTCTACATTTTTAATGGTAAACAAATTCCATTTGCCCAGCTTGTAATTCTTTATCGGATTTTCAGCAGTAAAAATAGTTTTTGATTTGCCAGTGGCGGTATTAATAATTCTGTATTCGCGGGGGATAAAACAGGAGGTAAAATTATCAATAACATAATCTCCCTTTTTACTTATTGCTGCAGTGTGATAACCGTTATACTGCGTTAAGCGTTTTGATTTACCGCTTTTTAAATTAACCATATAAACATCCTGGTTAATAGGGCTTTGCTCAGCTGCGTGAAAAAATAAATTTTCGCCCTTATCATCAAAACCCAGATCATCTTTAACTTCCCAATTACCCTTGGTAAGTTGTTTTATTAATTTACCATCAATTGCATATAAATAAAAATGGTTGTAACCATCTCTTCTGCTTTGCCAGATAAATTGTTTTGGATTGTTCTTTACAAACAACATGGGATTTAATGGCTCGGCATACTTTTCATCTTTTTCTTCAAACAGGGTTCTAACAAAATCGCCCGTTGCAGCATCGTACTCATTTAATTTAAAATGGTTTTGCTCGCGGTTTAAAACAGCCATGTAAACGTATCTTTCATCCGGACTCCATGCAATGTTAGTTAAGTATTGATCCTTTGGGCCTTCTGTTTTTAGTTTAACGCTTGTATTACTTTTTAAATTATAAACTAATACTGTTACATAATGGCTTTTGCCACCTGCCATTGGGTATTTAATATTTTTATTTTGTGCAGGGTTGGTACTCCAGTCAATAATCGGATAATCTTTTACATCGCTTTGATCCATGCGGTAATAAGCTAGTGCATTGCCATTAGGGCTCCAGAAAGTTCCTTTAACGATACCAAATTCTTCGCGGTGAACCGATTTACCATTTACTATTTCGTAAGAACCATCGGTTGTAACCTGGTTTACTTTGCCGTTGTTTGAAACATATAAATTGTTACCACTTGTATAAGCAAAAATTTCGCCTTCTTTAAAATTATCCAAATTCTCTAAGGTAAAATCGCTTTGTTTTCTTTCTGACTTAACAACCGTTTTTTCATTGGCTGAATAAAGCCACTCACCTTTTTTATTATGAAAATAAAATTGGTTTTCGTTTTCCCATAAAATTCCCTCAAAAGCAGAAACGGTATCAACCGAAGCGGTTACAAGGTTTTTATTGAACCCAACTGTAGAAATAGTTGAAAGCGTTTTGCCACTCTCGGCATCAATAATAATAAGTTCATTCTTTTCTATATACGCCACTTTTTTTGATCCGGGAATAAAAGCAAGTGCCTGCAAACGTTTTGGCGCAAGGCTTGTACGGCCTTTCCAAACTGCATCCTGTATGGTAAGTAATTGATCCTGCGAAAAAACGAAATAAGAAATAATGATCAATAGAAAGCTGAGACTGGTTTTTTTCATGCTGTATTTTTATTAATTTAGAGCATTAAATATAGGCATAAAATAATTATTGTCATCTTTTTGTTATCTTATCTGGTAATTCATTTTACCTCTGTTTTTTTGTATTCAAAACCTTTTCGTTCAGAAAAAACAAAACCTGAATTTTATGCCCAGGCCTACATCTATCCTTATTTTCATCAAAACTGGAATCTGTTTGCACCCGCGCCGGATGCGAATTACAAACTTTATTGTGCGTTCGAAAATAATGGCAAACAACAAGTAGATCTTTTTTCTGAAATAAAAACCATACACCAAAGCAACCGCTTAAAAGGCTACGGACCTTTATTGGTAGGGCTTTCAAACGCCATTCATTATTTTGAAAAAAATGCATTGCAGGCACCTTTAAACGGATCGATGGAAAACAATACTAGTTTTAAAGTGATAGTCTATTTTGCAAAAAACTACCTTCAACATACGCGAAACATTCCTATCACACAGCTTAAGCTTATTCTTGTTGTGAGCGAGGTTTCCACCTCAAAACAAAGAATATATTTTAATTAGATTTTTTCTGCCATTTACAGGTTTTTTTGCTATTTTTAGGCTATGACAAAAGTGAAGAAAATTGATGTGGCCTTGCAAGGCGGAGGCGCTCATGGTGCCTATTCATGGGGCGTAATAGACAGGTTGTTGGACGATGATCGTATTGAAATTGACGGCATATGTGGTACAAGTGCCGGCGCCATGAATGGTGTTTGCACGGTTTATGGTTTAAACAAGGGTGGGAAAAATCTTGCCAAACATTTGCTTGTAAAATTCTGGCATAAAATATCTGAAGCAGGAAAATTATCTCCCTTGCAACCAACCTGGTTTGATAAAGTAATGAGTCCGGGTAATATGGATTACTCGCCAAGCTATAAGTTCTTTACAATGGCTTCTGAAAACATGTCGCCTGCGCAAATGAATCCATTAAAATTAAATCCTCTCGAAAAAATATTAAAAGAATTAATTGATTTTGATGAGCTTCATAAAATGAGTCCGCCAAAATTATTTGTATGCGCAACCAATGTAAAAACCTGCGCGCCCAAAATTTTTGGTCCTAAAGAAATTTCTGCAAAAGCAATTATGGCCAGCGCCTGTTTACCATACATGTACGAAGCTGTTGAAATTGACGGAGAATTTTATTGGGATGGCGGTTACATGGGCAACCCGCCACTTGGCCCCTTAACAGAGCATACCGAGGGAACCGATGATATTTTATTGATCGAGGTAAATCCTTTTACAATTAAAAAGGTGCCCGATAATATTGAAGAAATAAAAGACCGCGTGAACGAAATTTCTTTTAATTCGTCATTAGCCTTAGAAATTAAACACATGGAGTTTGTGAACGATCTTGTGGATAAAGGAATTACTTTGGATGGTAAATTGAAAAAAATAAATTTACACCGTGTAAGCTCAAATAATGTTTTAGGCGAATTTAATTTATCAAGTAAACTAAATACCGATTGGGATTTTTTAATGCATCTTAAAAACCTTGGCTACAAAGCTTGCGGCGCATGGCTGGATGCGAATTACAACAACATCGGAAAAAAATCAACGTTCCATTTATAAGCATATGAAGAGAAGTTTTGTTGCAAAAGATTTCACGGTAACTACCTGGGAATTACTAAAACCTTATTTTACGCAGTTACAAGAACGCGCCATTAATTCGGTTGATGAATTAGAAAAATGGTTAAAAGATTACAGCGAACTAAGCGCGGTAATTAGCGAGAACATGGCCTGGCGTTATATTAAAATGACCTGCGATACCGCTAACACAGCGTTGCGTGACAGCTTTAACGATTTTGTGCAAAACATTGAGCCGCACATGTCGCCCATTGCCAACGACCTTAACAAAAAAATTATTGCTACGCCTTTTGTAGATAAATTAACCAAAGCCGGTTACGATATTTATTTGCGCGGTATAAAAAACAGTATCGATCTTTTCAGAGAAGAGAACATTCCTTTAAATACAAAATTACAAGAGCTCGAACAACAGTTTGGCGAAATTAACGGCGCGCAAAGTATTGAATATGCCGGCGAAAAAATGACACTGCAAAAAGCAGGTGTCTTTTTAAAAGACCTAAACCGCACGGTGCGCGAAGAAGTGTATCAAAAAGTACAAAACAGACGCGCGCAGGATGAAGATGCTTTGAACGACTTGTTTACCAAATTAATTGAATTAAGACACCAGGTTGCATTAAATGCAGGTTTTAAAAATTTTCGCGATTACAAACACCAGGCCTTAGCACGCTTTGATTATTCGGTGCAGGACTGTTTAAATTTTCACGAAGCCGTTAAGTTACATGCCGTGCCATTAATTAACGAGCACGATAAACAACGTAAACAAAAATTAAAGTTGGATGATTATCGTCCATGGGATACTTCGGTTGACGAAGAAGGCTTGCCGCCTTTAAAACCATTTACAACCGCGCAGGAATTAATTGACAAAACAATTGCCTGCTTTAATAAACTAGATCCGTTTTTTGGTGAGTGCATAAACACCATGCAAAAAATGAAACGCCTTGATCTGGAGAGCAGATTAGGCAAAGCACCCGGCGGCTACCAATATCCCTTGTACGAAACCGATGTGCCTTTTATTTTTATGAACTCGGTTGGTTTGCATCGCGATCTGGTAACCATGGTACACGAGGGCGGACATGCCATACACTCTTTTTTAGATTTTGATCTGGAGCTGGTAGATTTTAAATCGCCGCCAAGCGAAGTGGCCGAACTGGCCAGTATGAGCATGGAATTAATGAGCATGGAACACTGGGACGAGTTCTTTAAAACCGATGAAGAATTAAAACGCGCCAAGCGCCAGCAATTGGAAGGTGTAATGGATACCTTGCCCTGGATAGCAGCCATAGATAAATTTCAGCATTGGATCTATGAGAACCCAAAGCACAACACTGCTGAGCGTTATGATGCATGGCAAAAAATAATTGCCGACTTTGGAAGTTCTGTTATAAATTACAAAGGATTAGAAAGTAATTTAAAAAGAAGATGGCAGGTGCAATTGCATTTATACGAAGTGCCTTTTTATTATATAGAGTATGGTTTTGCGCAATTGGGCGCTGTAGCGGTGTGGCGCAATTACAAACGCAACCCAAAAGAGGCCATTGAAAAATACAAACAAGCATTGTCTTTAGGCTACACGCGCTCTATTCCAAAAATTTACGAAGCGGCCGGTATTAAATTTGATTTTAGTCCTGCTTACATAAAAGAACTAATGGATTTTGTGAAAGAAGAGTATGCTAAGATCTAACGAAAATTTGTCCTCCTCTGGAGGAGGTGCCCGAAGGGCGGAGGAGGAATAAATAAAAAGGAAAGTCTATATATTTGTAGCAATTCTGTTTGCAGGAGAAATGATTTAGCAATGTCAATTCCAGAAATGTTAGTATTAAGCCGTTTTAATGCGGTTACTACTTACACTTAGCACAATTATCTTTTTTACTGCCGAAGCCGCAATCGTTACATAATTTAGCTTCAATTTTGGTGCTGCCCATCCATTTGTTGCATTTAGCGCAATTGTCTTTTTTACTGCCAAATCCACAATCGCTGCACAATTGAGCAGCAATTTTGGTGCTTCCAACCCATTTATCACAGGCAACGCAATTATCTTTTTTGTTGCCAAAACCACAATCATTACAAAGCATTGCCGGCACACCCGAGCTTGCAACCCATTTATTGCAGCGCTTACAATCACCAGCGGCCTTTGATGCTGCTGTTGTTTTGTTTGGTTCGTTGGCACTATTGATCTGTTTATTTTTATTTCCATGCATATACATGGTACATCCTATAATTATAGAAATTACAAGAGCTATTGTCACATTATATTTATAATTTTTCATGCTATTTTTTTATATTCAAATTTATGAAATTTATTTAAACCAAAGTTTACAACTGGTCTATGACTATTTGCTTATTCGTTCGTGTGTGCTAAAGCGCAGAATCTTTAACAACCTTAAATACTTTTTGCCCTACAGGACTTTGAACTTTTAAATAATAAATTCCTAATGGCAATAACGAAGTAATAACTTAAAACGGAAAGAGGGTTAAAATGCGCAAAAAATTAGAACATAAAATTTCTATTCAACAGAAATTATTAATCAACAATTGTACAACTCGTTGGCACATAATTTAGCTTGCCATGGCAAGCAAAAAATCAAATTCTGAATATTACCTGAACCTTATTTTTGTCTTACTTTTTGTCTTAACATAGGGCGATGCGAACCATTGAGCCAGGGTAACTAGAACTTTAAGATCTTTCATGGATGTGTTTTATAGCATAAATATAAAAAAAATTCCCTCCTGTAAAAACAAGAGGGAATAGAAAATATATATTTTATTTATTTTTTTAAGCTGTTACCGATTCTTCCATATAGGCTTCAATTGGTGCGCATGAGCAAACCAGGTTGCGGTCGCCATAAGCATTATCAACCTTGGCAACAGATGGCCAGAATTTATTATCGCGTACCCAAGGTAATGGAAACGCAGCTTTCTGACGGCTATAGGCTTTTTTCCAATCGTCGCTCACTACTAATTTACAAGTGTGTGGTGCATTTTTTATAACGTTATCGGCCTTGTCGTATTTACCATCTTCTATCTCTTTAATTTCTTTTCTAATAGAGATCATGGCTTCGCAAAAACGATCCAGCTCGGCTTTGCCTTCGCTTTCGGTTGGTTCTACCATTAATGTATTTACAACAGGGAAGGCAACCGTTGGCGCATGAAAACCATAGTCCATTAAACGCTTGGCCATATCTGCTACCTCAACACCACTCGCCATTTTAAATTCGTTGCAATCTAAGATCATCTCGTGTGCGCAACGTCCGTTCTTACCGGTGTATAAAATTTTGTAATGGCCTTTTAAACATTCTTTAATATAGTTGGCATTTAAGATGGCTATTTCTGTAGCTTCTTTTACACCTTCTCTACCCAACATTTTTATGTAACCGTAAGAGATCAATAAAATTAAAGCACTGCCATAAGGCGCTGCAGATACTGCTGTAATACCTTCAGGGCCGCTGGTGTTTACAATAGTGTGCGACGGTAAAAAAGGAACTAATTTTTCTACCACACCAATTGGTCCCATGCCGGGGCCACCGCCACCATGAGGAATTGCAAATGTTTTATGTAAATTTAAGTGACAAACATCTGCACCAATATTTCCGGGCGATGTTAAACCAACTTGTGCATTCATATTTGCGCCATCCATATAAACCAATCCGCCGTTATCGTGAATTAGTTTAGTGATGTCCATAATAGATTCTTCGTACACACCGTGTGTTGAAGGATAGGTAACCATTAAACAAGATAAATTATCTTTATGTTCTTCTGCTTTTGCTTTTAAGTCGGCAATATCAATATTTCCTTTGTCGTCGCATTTTGTAATAACAATTTTCATACCCGCCATAGCAGCGCTTGCCGGATTTGTTCCGTGTGCAGAAGATGGAATCAACGCAACATTACGGTTTGCATTTCCGTTAGCGATGTGATACGCGCGGATAACCATTAAGCCAGCGTACTCGCCCTGCGCGCCTGAATTAGGCTGAAAGCTCATGCGTGCAAAACCTGTTATCTCTGAAAGATCTTTGTTTAATTGCTCAATTAATTCTGTGTACCCTTGTGCCTGATCGGCAGGAACAAAAGGATGTATGCTTGCAAACTCCGGCCAGGTAATTGGTAATAATTCTGAAGCCGCATTTAATTTCATAGTGCAAGATCCTAAAGAGATCATTGAGTGAACCAAAGAAAGATCTTTGTTCTCTAAACGTTTTATGTAACGCATCATTTCGCTTTCGCTGTGATACGAATTAAAAACAGGATGTGTTAAGTAAGATGATTTTCTCTCTGCAAAAGTGCCTTTAATTAAATTTTGAGATTCAACGTTTTTGCCTTTGTACGATTTACCGTTTGCTTCTGCAAAAACAGAAATAATATCGGTTACATCATTTTCTTCAACCGTTTGATCGATAGAAATGGCAACGTGTTTATCATCTATGTAACGGAAATTAATTTCTTTAGCTTCAGCAAGCGAACGAATTTTTTTAGCGTCTGCTGCTACAACGATGGTATCAAAATATAATTTTGTTTTTATCTCGTAACCTAAGGCCTTTAATTCTGATGCAACAAAAGCAGTTGCGCCATGCACACCTTCTGCAATGGCTTTAATACCTTGTTGACCATGATACACTGCATACATACTTGCCATAATAGCCAGTAAGGCTTGTGCTGTACAAATGTTAGATGTTGCTTTATCGCGTTTAATATGTTGCTCGCGCGTTTGTAGTGCCATGCGTAAAGCCTGATTACCTTCAGCGTCAATTGATACACCAATGATACGACCCGGAATTAAACGCTTGTAATCTTCGCGGCAGGTAAAAAATGCGGCGTGTGGTCCGCCATAACCTAATGGCACACCAAAACGTTGTGAGTTACCCACTACACAATCTGCACCCCACTCGCCCGGAGGTGTTAATAAAGCTAATGCTAAAAGATCGGTTGCAACTGCAATTTGTATATCTAACGCTTTGGCGCTTGACGCAAATTTTTTGTAATCATTTATTTCGCCATTAATATCAGGATACTGAATTAATACACCGAAATACGAATCGTCTAATTTTGTTGTGTTGGCATCGCCAATAACCAATTCAATACCATAAGGTACCGCGCGTGTTTTTACAACATCGATGGTTTGAGGGAAAACAGTATTGCTGATGAAAAATTTATTCGAATTATTTTTTACTTTGTCTTTACTGCGGTTAGAGTAAAACATAAATAATGCTTCGGCAGCTGCAGTAGCTTCGTCTAATAAAGAAGCATTTGCAATTGGCATGGCTGTTAAGTCCATTACCATGGTTTGAAAATTTAAGATAGCTTCCAAACGGCCCTGCGCTATCTCTGCCTGGTAAGGCGTGTAGGCTGTGTACCAGCCCGGATTTTCTAAAACGTTACGTTGAATAACGGCCGGTAAAATATTATTATAATAGCCTAAGCCAATATAAGAACGGAATACTTTATTTTTTTTACCAAGCGCTTTTAAATGTTTGGTGTATTGAAACTCGCTCATTGCAGAAGCAATGTTCAAAGGGTTTTTTAAACGAATGTTTGCCGGAACAGTTTGGTTTATTAATTCATCAACAGATGAAACGCCGATCTTAGCTAACATTTCTTTGATCTCGTTTTTGCGTGGCCCGTTGTGGCGGGAAGCGAATTTATCAGTAGTCATAAGTAGGTTTTAGAGACATTAAAGTTACGCAAAAAAGCCTGCATTTTAAGCCAAATTTTTTTAACATTTGTTCATAAGAAAATGTATGATTTACGTCACATACAGGGCTTGGCAGGGACTTATACTTTTACGCCAATAAGGCAAACATCCCTTCGGCGGTGCTCGGGGTAAACTGACTCGTTTGCCTTTATACTTTTACCCCAATAAGGCAAACATCGTCAACCTGCTCGTAATCGCCTTTCCAGTCGAGGAAAGCCTTGCGGACAAGGTCTTTTTGTTGGGCAACCGCCAGGTTTGAAGCGCTTACAAGGATGTCTTTCATGTACTTGTATTTTAATTTTTTTCCATCGGTGCCGCCAAACTGGTCGGCAAAACCGTCGGTAAACAAGTACACAATATCGTTCTCTTTTAAGGCAATTTTTTGGGAAGAAAAAATTTGTGGTTTATCCTCTATAAAGGCTCCCACAGGGAATTTATTGCCTTTAAACTCGGTAAGCACCTTTTCAGAAACCACGTAAATGGGGTTCATAGCACCGGCAAACATCACTTCTTTTTGTTTTTTATTTATGGCAAGTAGTGTTACGTCCATACCATCTTTTACCGTGTCTTCGTTAAAGCTTTGATGCAAGGCCTGCGTTAACCAACCATTAACGGCATTTAAAATATCAGCAGGATCGTTTAAGTTTTTTTCGAGCACCGCTTTATTTAAGAGGTTGTAATTGATGATCGATATTAAAGCGCCGGGCACACCGTGACCTGTACAATCAGCAACAGCAATAAAAATGTGCGTGGCGGTTTCTTCGATCCAATAAAAATCGCCACTTAAAATATCTTTAGGTTCAAAATAAACAAAAGAGTTGGGAAGTATTGATTTTACAAATTTATCGGGTGGCAAAATAGCATGTTGAATACGCTCCGCATATTTTATACTATCGGTAATATCTTTGTGTTGTGCTTCAACCAATTTATTTTTTTCTTCAATGATGCTGTTCTTTTCACCAAGCTCAAGATTGATCTTGTTTTTTTGGCGGTTCTGTCTTATTAAAACAAAGGCCACTATGGCCACGATCAATAAAATAATACCAATTAAAAAAATAGTTATTTGCTGGCGGGAGCTTTCAACTTCGTTAACTTTTAATTTTTCGTTGAGCAACTGATTCTCTTTTTCTTTTTCGCTGAGTTCGTATTTTTTTTCGAGTTCAGCAATAGCCGCTTGTGTTTCAAAATTAAATAATGAATCTTTTATTTCTATGTGTTTTAAAATATCTTCATAAGCCTCTTTCGACCTTCCAATATCAAAAAGTATAGCAGCCCTGTTTAAATATATAGTAGATAAATTGCTTTTGTTTTCCCGTTGGTTTTCGTATTCAAAAGCTTTATTGATATACCCAAGAGCCTCATCGTATTTTTTTATGCTTCTGGCTAACTCTGCTCCATTCGCATAGGCATTACTTAATCTGCCAAAATCTTTCGTTTTAGAAAAATATTCGATCGCCTTGTTATTATACTCTATTGCTTTAACCAGATTTTTTTTGTGATATTCTAATTTACAATAATTCGTATAAGCATTTGCCAGCGCGGTTGACTGATTTAATTCTTCGTCTAAAACTATTGCTTTTTTTAAAGCCAATTCTGCTTTATAAAAATTCTTAACTTCAATATATGCTAGGGCTACATTTCCGAGGTTTGTTGCTACGGTTGCCTTGTCGTTCAGGATCTCGTTAATTTCTATTGTTTTTTCCCAATACATCGCAGCCTTATCGTAGTAATGAAGATAATAATTGATCATTCCAAGATCGCTATAACCAATTCCAATGTTTTTTATGTTACCCGTTTCTTGCCATGCTTTTAGCGCGTCGTAATATAGTTGGGCGGCTTTTTCATACTCTCCGGTATTAAGATTAATTAGAGCTTTTGTTTTAAGACAATTAGCTTGGCCAATTACGTTTTTTATTTTGATCGTTCGGATCATGATCTTGTTTATAGAATCCGTTGCTAAAGCATAATTTTCCTGAGCAATTAATAAGTTGACATATTCGATAGCTAAATTAATTTGTGTTTTTTTATTTGATATACACAAAGGTTTTGCGAGTTCATAATATTTCAGTGCTTTTTCAAAATGCCCGGCATTTTTAAGGGGACCAATAATTTTGTTGATTATAATAGAAACTTTTTCGGAATCGGATTGTGCCGGATTAATTGTATTAAATAAAGAATCCACATTCTGTGAAAAAGATGCGCTGTAGCTAAAAATAATTATTAATGTTAAGAAGAAGTTACGCATGGCTGTGCCTGTACCATAAATATATACAAATATTTTTTATTTAGAATTATATTTTTTATACTTGTTGTATAAACAACTAAAACAAAAAATTATGGCATTAGGCAAAGTAGAGTCAATAGACCCAAGTAACAATACCTTAGGAACCATTATAGAAGATGAAACCGGAATAAGCTACGCGTTTAGTGATGCAAACTTTCCAAACACAGGCTTAGTGGTAGGCAGCCCTTGCACTTACGATATAGATTATTCTGCCAGGATACCCGTTGCAACAAATCTTCAGGCGTATACGCCCACAAGCAAAGATATTACTACACCCGTACAAGGCCCTTTAACTGTTAATGCTGGCGAAACTTTAAATGTAAAAAAAGGCGGTATGGTAAATGGTTCTATTACTATCAATAATGGAAATTTATTTGTTGAAGATACCGGCGGAGTAGTTGGTGAAGTTACCGTAAATGATCAGGGAAGTTTTATAGTAAGAAAAGGGGGCATGGTAAACGGCAATGTAATGATCAACCAGGGCAGCGCTTTAAAAGTTGTGAATAAAGGTGCAATTAAAGGTAATATTATGATTAATTCTGCAAACCGTTTTATTGTAGGCAATGCTAATGGTGGTGGAATTATTAACGGCTCAATTACCGTTGATAAAATAAGAAAAGTAACTATTACAGCTACTTCTACAATTAATTGTGGCGCGTAATTATTAAATATTTAAAAACAAAAAAGCCTTAGAAAATTTCTAAGGCTTTTTTGTTTAAGTTGAGATCTGTACTTTGATTTTTTTGCCTTTTATTTTTTCTTCGCTTATTAATTTTACAGTATTATTTATTTTATCTGCGCTAATGGCTACATAGGCCGAGTGATCCAGCACTTCTATTTTTCCAACTTCCTCTTTTTGTAAATTTCCTTTTTGCAAAAGCACACCTACAATATCCATTTTATTTATTTTGTCTTTTTTACCCGCAGCAATATAAAGTGTTTTCCATTTACCGGGTTTGGGTGCAATAAATTTCGCAGGCAATGTTTCTTCTTCGGGTGTAATTTCTAAAAATGGTGGTAAATGATCGTCCACATCCAATAAAAAATAAACTGTACCTGTTGCGTGCATTCTTGCTGTACGTCCATTTCGGTGGATCATCGCATCTTCGGTAGTTGGTAACTGGTAATGTATTACCGCTTCTATCTCAGGTATATCCAGCCCGCGAGCGGCAAGGTCGGTGGTAATTAATAAATTGGTGCTGCCGTTGCGTAATTTAATGAGCGTTTTCTCTCTATCAATTTGTTCAAGACCGCCGTGATAAACACCATGCTCTACTTTATGAAATTGCAGTTGCTCGCTAATTCTATTTACAGCGTCGCGGTGATTACAAAATACCATCGTCGATCGATTACCTGTTTTGCTGATCAATAACATTAATGCTTCTAATTTATCGTCGCCAACAACTCTTACCGTTTTTACCTGTAATGTTTCTTTTACTTCTTGTTTGTTGTTTGTGTAATTTAATTCTTCATGTTTTTTTAATCCAACAAAATCTGGAATTTCTTTTAAAGGTGTTGCTGAAGTTAAGATGCGTTTTTTTATGCGCGCGCTGCTTTTAATAATGAACGACATTTCTTCATGAAAACCCGCTTCTAACGATTTATCAAATTCATCTAAAATTAGTGTGTGCACATCTTTTGTAGTTAAATTCTGTTTTCTTAAATGGTGTGCGATCCTTCCGGGAGTGCCAATTAGCAAGGCAGGCGGGTGTTGCAAATTATTCTTTTCAATTTTTACATCGTGGCCACCATAACAGGTATTAACTTTAAAACCGGTGCTCATTTGTTTAAACACCTGCTCTATCTGCAAGGCCAACTCTCTGGTAGGAACCAGGATCAACACCTGCACGCCCTCTTTTTCTTTGTCTAACATTTCTACAAGAGGTAAAAGAAAAGCCAGCGTTTTTCCTGAGCCGGTTGGCGAGATCAATACCACATCGGTTGGTTTTGCAATAGCATCTATTGTTGCTAGTTGCATTTCGTTCAATGCAGTTATTTTAAAGAGAGAAAGGATCTTCGTAAAGCTCATAGTTTAAAAATAAAAAAGCCCGGAGGTTAATTGGGCTTTTGATGAAATTGTGTGGTGGAGAATATCGGATTCGAACCGATCACCTCTTCACTGCCAGCGAAGCGCTCTAGCCAAATGAGCTAATCCCCCATGATTTTAAATAACAGGCTACAAAAATAAGATTAATTTTTAAATGAGGGGGAAATAAAAAAGGCGCTGTAAAAGCGCCTTTAAATTTTTTTAGTTCTCAACCTGCGTGTCGCCGACGTAAATTCCGCCTTTGTAAACCGCAATACGTGTTAAGATACCATTATCGTCGTAGATATATGCTTTACCATCCATAAAACGATTGTCTTTAAACACACCGTCTTTTGTAATTTGTTTGTTCTTGTTATATAACGTTTGTTGTCCGTTTAACACCATTGGGCCTGCGCCTTTTTTAACTGCCTCGTTTGGTTTTTCGTCTGGTTTAACAATTACTTTTGGAGCGTTCTCTGCTGGCACATCTGATTTTGCAACCAATGGCTTTTTAGGTTGGTATTCTTTTATAGAAGCCACATCCACATTTCCATCGGCAAAATTCTTTTCTGCTTTAATATCGCCGTTCTCATAATATTCTTTTATTAAACCGGCTTCTTTACCAGCAGCGAAGTTTCCTTCGATAGCTAATTGACCGTTATCGTAAAAATATTTTTGAGCGCCTTCACGTTTTCCACTTGCGTTAAAAGCAAACTCATGTTGCACCTGTCCGTTATCGTAATATAATTTGTAGTTACCTACCCAACGGTTGTTCTTCCAGTTTCCTTCTTCAGAAATTTTTCCGTTCTCGTGGTACATAATAGCGTATCCGTCAGGACGGCCGTTTGTGAAAGTTAGCTTATTGCGCATGTTACCATTGCAAAAGAACTCAACCCAGATACCCGCTTTTCTGTTATCCTGGTATTTTCCTTCTTCCACTTTTGCATCAGGAGCATAGCAGGTTCCCGGCTTATGTCTTCCAAAAAGAATCCATTTACCTTGCTTTTTGCCATCCGGATCAATTTTATTAATTGTGTCCTTCCCATTGGCTGGATTTACTTCAAAAGTTTGGGATTGCGAGAATCCTATTGATGAAGTAAAAAATAAAATGAGTATAAATTTTTTCATGGGTTAATCAAATTTATTAATAATTCTCGTTAATTCATCACTTTTTAGATTAAAAACACAAAATAATCGATAAAGGGCAAAAAAACATAATTGAACGCATTTCCCTAGAATATTGAGTGTTTCTTGTACTTAGCACACCGATGTTTACGAGGCAAAACTTAAAAAGTTTCAAAATAAATACGGAAAACTATCTACTTTTTCAAAAACGGGATCTTACAAACCTTTGCTTTAATGGGTTTATCGCGAATTACAATAAATATCTCGCTATCCGGTTTCGAAAATTCGGTCTTAACATAACCCAAACCTATTGCTTTATTTAAAGTTGGAGATTGTGTGCCGGATGTTACTTTCCCAATAATGGCGCCACTTGCGTCGGCAATTGGATAATCGTGACGGGGAATACCACGGTCGATCATTTCAAAACCAACCAGTTTTTTTGCAACGCCCTGCAACTTTTGTTGTTCGATATTAGCCTTGTTAGTGAAGTCCTTGTTAAATTTTGTTATCCATCCCAAACCCGCTTCAATTGGGGAGGTTGTATCATCTATATCATTACCATACAAACAAAAACCCATCTCTAAACGAAGCGTATCGCGGGCTCCAAGGCCAATTGGCTTAATGTTAAATTCTTCACCGGCTTTAAAAACCGCGTCCCATATAGCTTCTGCATGTTTATTGTCAAAATACAATTCAAACCCGCCAGCACCGGTATACCCGGTGTTGCTTAATACAACATTATCAACACCTGCAAATTTACCTTTGGCAAAGGAATAATAGGGAATGTCGGCCAGTTTAACATCGGTTAGTTTTTGGAGGGTATTAATGGCTTTAGGCCCCTGAACTGCCAATAAAGACGTGTCCTCTGAAATATTCTTCATGTCCACATTCCAGGTATCGTGCTTCTTTATCCAATTCCAGTCTTTTTCAATATTGCTTGCATTTACTACCAATAAATAGCTTTGAGCATCAATTCTATATACCAAAAGGTCATCTACAATGCCGCCATCAGCGTTTGGGAGGCATGAATACTGCGCTTTACCATCTGTTAAAACAGCAACATCATTACTGGTTACTTTTTGAATAAGATCGAAAGCATGAGGTCCTTTTAAAATAAATTCGCCCATATGACTCACGTCAAAAACACCAACGCCTGTGCGCACAATTTGATGTTCTTCGTTTAAGCCGGTATAAGAAACGGGCATATTATATCCTGCAAAAGGCACCATTTTAGCCCCTAAAGCAATGTGTTTGTTTGTTAAAGCTGTAGATTTCATAAAAGAGATTATTTGTTTTTAATTGGAGATTCAGGGTTTTGTATGAGGGACTAAATGTAAACAAAAATGTATAAAAATGCATTTTATTAGAAAATAAAAAAGCCCTTTCGGTATTACCAAAAGGGCTTTTTAAAAAATATGCTTTTTTTAATTTACGTTTTCAATTACCATAGCGCTGGCACCGCCGCCGCCATTGCAAATAGCTGCCGCACCGTATTTTGCACTGTTTTGTTTTAATACGTTAATTAAAGTAACAATAATACGCGCGCCGCTAGCACCTAACGGATGACCCAAAGAAACCGCACCGCCATTAA
This sequence comes from Bacteroidia bacterium, assembly GCA_016787785.1. GTDB lineage: Bacteria > Bacteroidota > Bacteroidia > B-17B0 > Aurantibacillaceae > Aurantibacillus. The sequence continues at coordinate 237,116 of JAEUTO010000011.1, forward strand.
CATTTACTTTAGAAGCGTCTAAGTTCATCATTTTAATATTTGCCAAACCAACTACGCTAAACGCCTCGTTTAATTCGTAATAATTAATATCGCCCATTTTTAAACCTGCTTTTTCAACCGCTTTTGGCACCGCTAAACTTGGTGTGGTTGTAAACCATTCAGGCGCTTGTTCCGCATCTGCAAAACCTTTAATTTTTGCTAATGGTTTTAAACCTAATTCCTCTGCTTTTTCTTTGCTCATTAACACTAAAGCTGCAGCGCCATCATTCATAGTACTTGCATTAGCTGCAGTTACAGTTCCATCTTTTTGAAAAACCGGTTTTAAGGTTGGGATCTTTTCAAAATTTACATTTTTATACTCTTCGTCTTCTGCAAATTCAACATCGCCTTTTTTTGTTTTTACAGTAACAGGCACAACTTCATTTTTAAATTTTCCTGCTGTCCACGCTGCTGCTGAACGTTTGTAAGATTCAATCGCAAATGCATCTTGTTCTTCGCGCGAAAATTTATGGTCTTTAGCGCAAAGCTCTGCGCAATTTCCCATTGGTACGTTGCCGTAAACATCTGTTAAACCATCTTTCGCTAAACCATCGATCAACGTAGCGTTACCATATTTTGCGCCCCAGCGTGTGCTGTCAGAATAAAAAGGAACCGAACTCATGTTCTCCATTCCACCGGCCACAACAATATCATTCTCGCCCAACATAATACTTTGTGCAGCTAACATAATTGATTTCATTCCGCTCGCGCACACTTTATTTACGGTTGTGCAAATTACACCATCGGGCAAACCAGCAAACTTTGCTGCCTGACGCGCGGGCGCTTGCCCAAGATTGGCCTGCATTACAGAGCCCATGTACACTTCGTTAACCACTTTGCCATCTAAATTAATTTTGGCTAAAGCGCCTTTAATTGCAACGGCACCTAATTGCGTAGCCGATACACCGGCTAATGTTCCACCAAAGGAACCCATTGCTGTTCGCACTGCTGAAACTATATATACTTCTTTCATATCTAGATTTTATTGTTTTTTAATTGTAATATGGAATACGCCATGTGTTTTAATTATAATGCGAAAACAGGAACATGGCTATTTCATTTCTTTAATCGTTTTAGTTTTATTAAACGCGCCTAAATTAGCATTTTAATTATAAGAATTACGTTAAATGTTGTAAACAGTTTTTAAAGGATTTTTAAGTATTTTCGGGCTGGTAAATTATGCAGGGAGTAGTAATAAAATCAACGGGAAGCAGTTATTTGGTAAAAACAAATGATATAGTGCAGCTTTGTCGATTAAAAGGCAAGGTTAGACTGGAGGGAAGAAAAACTACCAACCCAATTGCTGTAGGAGATATTGTTGATTATGAGTTGGAAGATAATAACGAAGCAAATATTGTTAAGATCCATCCCCGCAAAAATTACATTATTCGTAAATCTATTAACCTTAGTAAACAATCTCAAATTTTGGCCAGCAATTTAGATCAGGCCGTTTTAATTGCGACTTTGGTTTCGCCAAGAACAAGTTTGGGTTTTATGGACAGGTTTTTAGTTACTGCCGAGGCGTATCGCATTCCTGCAAAAATTATTTTTAATAAATGTGATCTTTTAAATGATGAACTTTTAGAAATTCAAAAACAAACCATTGCTATTTATACCAAAGTTGGTTACGAGTGTTTTGAAGTGAGCAGTTATGATGCCAAACAAATTGAGGCATTAAGAAATTTATTTAAAGATAAAGTAACTTTAATTGCCGGCCATTCCGGCGTTGGAAAATCTACTTTCATTAATGCACTTCAACCGGGATTAGATCTTAAAACCGGAGAAATTTCTTCAGCTCACGCAAAAGGCATGCACACCACTACATTTGCAGAATTACATTCTTTAGATTTTGGCGGAAGTATTATAGACAGTCCGGGAATAAAAGAATTGGGTTTAGTTGAAATGAAAAAAGAAGAAGTTGGTCATTACTTTCCGGAAATTCGCGATCGCATGAACGATTGTAAATTCAATAATTGTTTGCATGTTAATGAACCCAAATGCGCTATTATGGCTGCTGTTGAAAACGGAGAAATAAGCGAAGAACGCTACCAAAGTTATTTAGGAATTTTAAATGGCGAAGAAATGGATTGGAAGGAGTGGGAGGTTAAATAGTTCCGGGTTTCTCATTTCGGGTTTCTAGTTCTGTGTTATCAAAAATTCAATTAATTTTTTTACCGCTAACGCCCTATGACTAATTGTATTTTTTGTTTCAGCGCTTAATTCAGCAAAAGTACTTCTATAACCTTGTGGAATAAATAATGGGTCATAGCCAAAACCGTTAGTGCCTCTTTTTTCGTAGGAAATAGTTCCTTTTATTTCTCCTTCAAAATAATGTATCTCTCCATTTAAAATTAACGTGATGACGGTTACAAAACGCGCTTTGCGATCAGTCACTAATTTTAATTCTTCCATTAATTTTTTATTGTTGTTCTCGTCATTTTTTGGAACACCTGCGTAACGCGCACTATAAACGCCGGGCGCATTATTCAACGCTAAAACTTCCAGTCCGCTATCATCGGCGAACACTGCAATACTTTCGTTTTTCTTTTTCAAAAAATCTAAAACGTATTGTGCTTTTAAAAAAGAATTTTCTTTTATGGTTGTTCCGGGTTCTGGAATTTCTTCTGCGATCCCAATATCTTCTAAACCCAATAATTCAAAATGAGACGGCAATAGAGCTTTTATTTCTTTAATTTTATTTTTGTTGGAGGAAGCGAAAATGATTTTCATTAAGATCAAACAATTTTTAAACCAATAACCAAAAGATCATCCACCTGTTCGTGCGGACCCATCCAGTTATTTATTTTATCTGCAACGAGCGTCTTTTGTTTTTCAGATGGTAGCGTAGAAATTTCTTGCAAAAAGGCCTTCATGTTCTTGGCCATAAATTTTTTTCCGTCCGGTCCGCCAAACTGATCAGGGAAACCGTCACTTGTCATGTAAATAGAATCATTTACATCTAAAGTGATTTCGTGTTGCTGGTACTCAAAATTATATTCTGTAAAACTGGCCACGCTTGCCTTGGTTGGTTTTACCTCAACAAATTCTTTAGTGCCTGCTTTTATGATCCACATTGGGCGATGCGCGCCGGTGTAGGAAACTTTTCTTTCTTTGATGTTATATTTTATCAACGCAATTTCCATTCCGTCTTTCGATTTGCCATCCGACTCCACATTTTGTTTTAAAACATCTTTAATGGCGTTGTTTGCTAAAAACAAGATCTTAGCAGGTTCATTCGTTTCAAAACAAGCTTCGGATAATTTATTTGAACAGATCATGCTCATAAAAGCACCCGGCACACCGTGACCCGTGCAATCGGCGCAAGCAATTAAAAACTCGTTATTGTTTATTTTAAAGAACCAATAAAAATCGCCGCTTACAATATCTTTTGGCTGGAAGAAAATAAAACCTTCGTGATAGGTATTGTCAATTTCTTTTAAAGACGGCAACACAGATTCCTGAATGCGTTGCGCGTAATTGATACTGTCGGTAATTTCTTTTTTCTGATCGGCCAATAAATGTACTTGCTCTTCGATCGTAGCGGTACGCAATTTAACGGTCTCTTCCAGTTTTATATTCTGCGATTTTAAACGTTTGGTGTACATGCGCACAACCAAATAAATAAATAAACAGAAAACAATAAAATAAAAAGCATAAGCCCAATAGGTACGATACCATGGCGAAAGAATGGTAAATGAAAAATTAATTTCTTTAATATCGTTAGAAAAAGCATTGCGTGCTTTTAAATAAAAAGTATAATCTCCTTCGTGTAAATTATCATATTTAAATTCTTTATTTTTTTTCCAGTCACTATAGTTATCTTCCTTTCCCTTTAAGTAGTAACTAAATTCGGTTAAATTATTATCTTCAAAACTGGTAAAGCCGGGAAGGATCCTGATATCATTTTTTGAATACGTGATCTTTAGATCAAGGATCTTATTGGATTCAAATATGTTTTGTATTACGGTGTCTGCGCGGGCTTCAACACTGCTTATAAAAAGTGCATAATCTCTTTTTACGTCGTTTAACTCGCCGTTCAAAAGAAACAAACCTTCATCGCATGAAATAAACAATTGCTTGCCCGTGCTATCGTAACTTATTAAATTGGCCTTAATGTATTTTAAATGGTTTAAACTACTGTTTATTTTTACGAAGCCGTTTTTTTGCTTTTTTAAGTAAATACTTTTATGCGAGTAATCGCTCGTTATGGAATTCTTATCGTTTAGATTGCAGATAATATCACCTTGAAATTCGGACGCTCGGAATATCTGTCCTGAATTTGTCAAATTCCAAAGTTGCGGGTCTTTTACACAAACAAACTTGTTGTTAGCTCTTTCTTCTAACGAATAAATTCCGGGGTCGGTTCCAATTAGTAACTTTCTATTATAGCTAAATACATAATTCTCTTTAAGATCAGGTAAACCGTCTTTCAATTGCAGCGAATCCAATAAATACGAATTCTTATAATTTAAAAAGTAAATTCCTTTATCGCTTGTGCCAAAATAAATATTCTTATTATCATCACTTGCTAAACTTCTTACGTCGGTATTAAGTATATAACTTTTTATGTAACTGGTATTCTCGCCCGAAATATTTAAAACGTCTACACCATTATCGTGCCCGCAATACAAAACGTTTGGCTGGTAAGGGTCGTTCAGCATATAATAAATTGTGCCGTACTCGCTTTGGTGCACAGGCTTAATGGTTTTGCCATTATAAACATATAAGCCGCTGTTGGCCGAAAAGAAAAGTTTGTTCTGATAATTTAAAATGTACCAGGTTTGCTCGTTAAAATTATTAAGTTGTTTAAAGAGATAATCTTTTGAGTCGAAATAAAAAACACCTTTATCTGTAGCAATGTACAAAACGTTATTGTATACAGCCGAAGATTGAACAACGCCATTGATACCATTCTTACGTGTAAACTTTCTTAATGGAGATTTAACCTCCACAAAAGAAACACCATAATTTAAAGCCAGCCAAATATTACCATTAACATCTTCATAACCGCCTTTTACATTCTCGTCATAAATACCGGTTTTACTGTTTAATTTGCTAATGATAGCAAGATCTTTGTTTAAAATAAATGCGCCTGCTTTATTTGAAGTAACAACAAAATTGCCATTACTAAGCGGGAAACCATTTACGATCTCTGCCTCTATCAGATCTTTGTTGCATGGAGCATTTGTCACCTGCTTAAACTCTGTAAGTTCAGGATTTGTTGCATTATAATTTGCTGTATAAATACCTAAGCCCCTAAAACCAACAGCGTAGTGTGTGTTGCTAATCTTGTAAGTAAAATAATATTTACTTGTTGCTAACTCTTCGCTTTTAATTACCGGTTTTAAAATGCCGTTGCTAAGCACTAAAAAATTATTATCAATATCTTCTACAAAAATATGATCGCCCATAATAAGCGGCCTGATGTGAAAACGGTTAACAGGCATAAAGTTTTTAAATTCGCCATTTGCATATTCAATTAAGACTTCTTCTGATAAAAAATAAATTTTATCATTTAGAGGATAGATAAATTTTATAGGTTCTGTTGGTTTAAAATTTCCGGGAAGGTTATCCTTGAAAGAAAAAAAGCGATAGATGCCACGCGGGTCGCGATTAAAAATACCGAAGTCGCCATTATCACAACCAATAAAGATCTCGTTCTGTTTTGAAATAGCAATACTTGTAACCGTTGGTTCGTTCTTATTTAATTTTATGGTACGCCAGTTATAACCATCGTAAATTAAAACACCGGCACTGTTAGCTGAAAAAATAAGACCTTCTTTATTTTGAACGATACCGAAATTGGTGTTTCCGGCGTTATATTCTTTAGGTAAATAATTATTTATAAAAAATTCGCCGGCTTGTGGCAGTGCTTTAAAACAAAACACTACCGATAGAAAAAGTAAATATTTTTTTAGGCCTTTCAGTTTCTTTTTTTAGAACACTAAAAATAGATAAAAAAACCAAGCTAATGAAAGGCTTATTGTTAATTGGAAATGAACAGGGATTTACTTCCTGAGCTCAAAATTCTGGCCCAGGTAAACTTTACGTACTTGTTCGTCGTTAGCAAGATCTTCGGCACTGCCGGATTTAATTACGCTGCCGGAATAGAGCAGATAGGATCTATCGGTAATATTTAATGTTTCGTGTACATTATGATCGGTAATTAAAATACCAATATTCTTATCTTTTAGTTTGCGCACAACATTTTGAATGTCCTCCACCGCAATAGGATCAACGCCAGCAAAGGGTTCATCTAACAATATAAATTTTGGATCGGTTGCCAGCGCACGTGCTATTTCGGTACGGCGACGCTCGCCACCACTTAACTGATCGCCCAGGTTTTTGCGAACATGATGCAATGCAAATTCGTCTAGTAAACTTTCTACTTTTAATTCCTGTTCTTTTTTGGTGAGTTTTGTCATTTCCAAAACTGCACGTAAATTATCTTCTATACTTAATTTGCGAAACACAGAGGCTTCTTGCGGTAAATAACCCACGCCAAGCTGCGCACGGCGGTACATAGGTTCTTTCGTAATATCAAGATCATCTAAAAATATTTTACCGCTGTTTGGTTTTACCATCCCTACGATCATATAGAAGGAAGTTGTTTTGCCGGCACCGTTAGGCCCAAGCAAACCCACTATCTCGCCCTGCTGCACCTGTACAGATACATTGTTGGCAACGGTTCTGTTCTTGTATTTCTTTACTAAATTTTCGCTACGTAAGATCATTCATTTCAAAGGTAATGAGATTTTTGAGAACTGGTTTTTATTGAATGTTAAACAAACTAAATGCCGCCTTGCGCTATAATGCTAATTGGAATCCGAATTTAAGTCCAAAATTATCGATGTTGCGTGGTAACTGATAATTTAAACGCCAGAAAGCATCCACTCTAAATACTTTAAAGATATTTTCTACACCAATACTTGCTTCGGCATAAGGGCCTTTATCAAGCGACGAAAGCGTGCTTGGGAATAAAAGTGGCACACGGTTCTTATCGTTCACAGTTCCCCAAACAGTTTTTAATGTTGCTACTTCGCGCCATTTTAGTTTACGTAATAAAGGCACTTTATTTAAGAACAATCCTTCGAAGTGATGAAATAAAGATAAAGACACAAATTGATCGCTTACAAATTCATAATATTTCATCATGTTAAATGCTGCGTAATCGTAAATATACGTTTGGTTACCACCATGTAATTCCATTATTGGATAAGGCACAACACCCCAGATCTTTCCACCTTCGATAATATAATCTGTGTATCCTAATATTGGTGTAATACGGATCCTGTCGCTAACATTTATTACTAATTTGTGATAATCATACTCGCCTTTAAATGCATTCTGCAACGACTTTGCATAATTTAATTGCACAATTGGAAACTTGGTACCAATAGATAATCGCTCAAAGCCTTCGCCAACATATTTTTCCTTCCACGCAAATCTTACATTGATGCGCGCCTCTGTATTATTAATACTTTCGCGCTCTCCAACACCGCCGTCTTTTTTCAAGTACTGATATTTATTGGTGCCAAGCGCGGTAAATTGCCTGCCGGTAATACTTGTTTTTGTTGTTAAACCCGGAAACCATTGTCGTTCATAATAAACATCTACTTTATCTACACGCGTTAAATTGGTAAGCGGGCTCGACCTAAAAATAGATGCTAACACGTTATCCTGCGAAAAACCGTTTGTGCTTTGCCCTAAAATTTCGTTATCGCTTTTATAATTGGCGCCCACAATTTGCCGTGTTGGCTTTTTGGTTAAAAAACTTTTAAAGCCTAACGCATATTTCCATTTTTCATCTAATAAACCGTAGGCCACGTAACCGTTTAATTCGTACCACTTACTAAATTTTTCGCTGGTGCGGCCACCAAATCTTAAACGCATCCCTTCTACCCTGTTATAAGAAACTAAATTTGAATAGGGACCTATCTCAAAATTATTTACTTTTTTATATCCGGCAACCAACAAATAAAAAACGTCAACCCATGTTTTATAAATTGGTAATGATTGAATGGTGTCTATCATTTTAAAGATCTTTAATTCGCGCTGCGTAAGGCTGTCATGGCGGTTTGCGGCCCAAAACTCATCCGACATTTTTGTGGCGCCGTCTTCCACAACTATCTTATCTGCAAACTCGTAAAATTTATCCTCTTTAGGATCGTTCAATTTTATTTTTTTGTAGGATGTTGTTTTCCGTCCGTAAAAACCAATAGCTTTTTTTGTAGGCGCAAAATCAATTATCAATCTGTCTTTACTTAAAAACCAAACGCTGTCTGCATATGTAAATTCCTGAATAACATTTACACTATTAATAAAATTAATGTTGGCGTCTTTTGGCAAGCTCATTTCTAAACGCTTTACACCCCAGGTTGTATCTGCTATCCAAATGTTGCCGGTAAAACTTAATTCTTGTACACGTTTTGGTTTAAAGCGAATGTGATAGATCATTTGGTTATTCTCAATGGCACTATCCTCTAAAAAATATTTGTAATAGAACAAACCGTTTTCGCTAACAGGGCTTGGCATTTGTTTATTGAACACTAAAATATTATTATCGTAAATATTTATATTCTGGTACATATCGCCCAAAACCTGCGATACACTTGCGTTTTCGAGGCCCGTAATTTTACTGGCTATAACAACTTCTTTTTTGCGTGTTGGATTTTTTTTGTAATAGAATTGCGAAAGGTTCTCTATTATAAAGAAGGGTAAGGACGGTTTTTCTCCGCTAAAACTACTATCAACATTATCAAAAACAAAAGCTATTGGTTTAAGAATTTTTTTGTCGCGCATTTCTTTTGGTATGCGGTTAAGATCGAACTCTAATTTATTGTAGGTTTCGTATTCATACGATGCTAAATTGTTTTTGTCGTTTTTTACTTTTTGTTTTACACAATTTCTGATGATGCGGTGCGCGGGGTTCTCGCCCATCTTTATTACAACCTCATCAAGAGAAACACCACCAACACTTTCTAACGGAAAATTAATGTCCTGCTCCATTAAATTTTTATTAATGGGCCGGGCAAGACGCTTGTAACCAACGTAAGAAGCAACAACCGAATCGCCAAGTTTTGAAGCTTTGATAATATAGTTGCCGTCAAAATCGGCCTGCGCGCCAATGGTTGTGCCTTTAATTAATACCGGCACAAAGGGTAAAGCCTCTTTGTTTTCGGCAGCAAAAATTTTTCCGCGAATAGTATATTGGGCGTTTAGAACAAACGGAAAGACAAATAAAAAAAATAAGCTCTTTGTAAGAGTTCTAAATTTCATGCAAGGTTATGGTTTTACTTTTTTTCCTCGACCTTTCTTTCTTCGATAATTACCTGCGTAAAATCAAAATAACGAATAGGGTTTACATGAAAGTTCTTTAAACGTGTTTTGATCAACCTGCAATTACTTTCGTACCAAAGCGCAATTATTGGCGCATCATCCATTAAAATTTGTTCTGCTTTTAAGAAATTAACTGCTGCAGAATCTCTGTTTAGGGCATCGCGACCCATTTTGTAATACTTGTCGTATTCGGCATTTTTGTATTTGATCGTATTAGGATACGACATGCGGCTTGTATCGCTGGTTACGGGCTCGCCATAAAAAATGGAGAGGAAAGATTCCGGACTTGGATAATCGGCAACCCAACCATCGCGGAAAATATCGCCTTTTCCTTTAATTTGAAGATCAAATTTCTCGGGATTTGGAAGCGATTCGAAGGTGATGTTGATATTTAAATTATTTTTTAATTGTTTTTGGATCTCGGCCGCAACCGTATTATTTCTTGAATTCCCGGAGTTTACTATCAACTGTATCTCTGCCAGACCTTTACCGTTAGGATAGCCGGCTTCTGCCAATAATTTTTTCGCTTTCTCAAGATCCAGGTCGTAACCTTTTACTGTGTAAGATTTATAAAAATCAAATGTGGGAGGCACAATACCGTTAATGGCCGGGCCATAAGCTTGTCCATTCAATACGCGATCGATTATTTTGCTTCTGTCAATACCGTAATTGATGGCCTGTCTAAGCTTGATGTTGTTGAAAGGCGCACGGTTTACGTTAAACACGTAATACGAAGTACCCATTTCAGGACGTTGATCAAGGATAAACACCGGCGGACTGCCTTTGAACGATTTAATGTTTTCTTCAACCACTTGTTTTAACTGGTTACTAGGCACAGAGCCAATAAAGTCAACATTTCCATTTTGAAACCTTTGTAAAGCTACCTCGGTTGATGAAACAATGTCTATGATCACCGAATCAATGTATGGTAAAGATTTCCCTTCTTTGTCTTTTCCGTAATAATTGGCGTTTTTATATAATGCGTAGTGCGTTTTGGTAGATGTTTTTTCGTCAACCATAAAGGGGCCCGCGCCAATAAAGGAATCCTCCTTTTTTTGCTTGTAGGCTCCTTCGCTAAGGATGGCTGCTACCGGGTTAGCAAGGATCTCTAAAAAAATGCTTGGTGAGTTCAATAATTCGATCGAAAAGCTAAGATCGTCAATTACCTTAAAGCCTGTTAGTTGGGCTTTTTGGCCTTTCATGCTAGATTGGTAATATTCGTTTGCACCAACTATCCTGTCTTTACAAACGGTGTGAAAATGAACATTTCCGGGCCTGTCGGTACAAAGCAACTCAAAAGTGAATTTTACGTCTTTACTGCTTATTTCGTCGTTATTTTGAAATTTTAGTCCTTTTCTCAGGTGAAAAGTAATGGTTTTGCCATCAGCGCTTATTTCCCACTTTTCGGCCAAACCCGGCATCAGAGTAAGATCCTTCGGGTTTATCTTCACCAAACCTTCATGAATTTGCGATGCAATTAACCCTTCAACAACATTGGTTATCCTGTGCGGAAAAATGCTTACCGGTGTAATTACTTCTGCGATCCTAACAACCTTATTTCCTCCCGTAAATTCGCTCGTATCAGCGTCTTTGCCACCACTTTTGCACGATCCTAAAAATAGTACAGATGCCAGTGAAATAGGGTAAAATAGCGAAATTCTCATGATTCTACAGTTTAATTAACAAATTTAATTAAATTACTTCATATAAAAAGTAAATAAAGTGCAATTTTCCTAAAAATATATTTTGTAATTCAAAAAAATGATTATAATATTGCAACGTTAAGAATTGAACTATAATCGATGAAAAAATTTATACTTTATTTCCTTTTTTGTTTTGCTGGCATTAATTTTGCTAACGCCCAAGGCGGCGTTATAATTTTAGAAGGTAATTATCAAGGGAAAAATCTTTATGTACAAAATCCATTTGGAAGTGGCGGCGTTGGTTTTTGTGTAACTGAGGTTAAAGTAAACGGTAACATTACAACAGATGAGATCCCTTCAAGTGCTTTTGAAATAGACATGAAGCCTCACAAACTAAATATTGGCGATAAAGTAGAGGTTAAAATTTTCCACAAAGAAGACTGCAAGCCTAAAGTACTAAATCCGGAAGTTTTAAAACCAAAAAGTACTTATGAGGTTGTTAGTATGACAGCTGATAAAGACGGAAACATTAAATGGACCACTAAGTCTGAAACAGGTAAATTAGCTTTTGCAGTTGAACAGTTCCGTTGGAACAAATGGGTAAAAGTTGGTGAAGTTGATGGTGTTGGTACGCCTACAAGTAATGAGTATTCTTTTAAAGTAGTGCCACACAGCGGAAAAAATCAGGTCCGTGTTCGTCAAACAGATTATAGCGGGCAACCGCGTTTAAGCAAACCAACTGAGTATATGAGCGAAGTTCCCGAAATTGAATACGCTCCAATGAAAGCCAGCAAAGACATTACTTTTTTCCAAAAAGGAAAATCAGATAAACAAATTGAGACGATGTATGAGATCTATGATCAATACGGTAACATCGTTAAAAAAGGATTTGGTAGCAAGTTAGATGTAAGCAATCTTCCTAAAGGTGGTTATTTCCTTAACTTCGATAATAAAATGGGTGAATTCGTAAAAAAGTAAATTCACACAAAAGAAATTTTTAAAAACCCTTTTCCAAAACGAAGAGGGTTTTTTATTTTAATAGATCTAATAGTATTAAATTTGTAATATGTATTCTATAACCATAAACGGCAACCAAACCCTTAAAACCAATTTAAATACTTCTAATAAAGAATTTGAAGGCACATTAAATGATGCTTTGGTAAAAGGGAATTTTGAAAAGATAAATGCGAACCAATATCATTTTTTAATGAATGGCAAATCGTATAATGTTGATCTTATAAAATTAAATGCCGAAGAAAAAACCATGGTGGTAAAAATCAACTCGGTAAAATTTAATTTGCAGTTAAAAGATAAGTACGATGAGTTATTGCACACTTTAGGTTTGGATAATTTAGCTACCAAAAAAATAAATGAAATAAAAGCGCCTATGCCTGGCATGGTATTAAATATATTAGTTAAAGAAGGTGATACTGTAAACAAAGGCGATGCTTTAATTGTTTTAGAAGCAATGAAGATGGAAAATATTTTAAAAAGTCCGAGCGATGGAACGATTAAAAAAATTGCCATCAATAAAGGAACTGCTGTAGAAAAAAACCAAATACTAATTCAATTTTAAATGAGCGATAACAGAAGAGATTTTTTAAAAAAAGGAACACTGCTTGGCCTATCGGGTTTGGCAAGTGCTTTATTTGGAAAAGATAAAATAGATAAGTTAGAAGAAATGAGTAACCAGTTAGAAAATACACCCGCTTTTACCTTACCAAAATTACCTTACGCTTACGATGCCCTGGAACCTTTTATTGATAAGCAAACCATGGAGATCCATCACACAAAACATCACCAGGCTTATGTAAATAAATTAAACGAAACGCCTTCAACCAATATCGATTACATGTCGGCCGATGAAGTGAAGTGTACGCACATAGATAAATTTACTTCAGCTGTAATAAGAAATAATTTAGGCGGACATTATAATCACTCTTTATTCTGGATCCTATTAAAACCGAATCCAAAAGGCGAAGCCAATTTGCCTTCCGGAAAAATTGCAGAGGCCATCACTACAAATTTTAAATCGTTCGAAGAATTTAAAAAAGAGTTTACCGAAAAGGCAACCAAAATATTTGGGAGCGGCTGGTGCTGGTTAGTTTTACAAGAAGGCAAATTAAAAATTGTTACAACGCCTAACCAAGATAATCCACTAATGAAATTACCGGTAGATAATGAAGATATTTTTGCGCCAAAAAAAATGCCGGTGCTGGCATTAGATATTTGGGAACACGCTTATTATTTAAAATACCAAAACAAACGTGCTGATTATATAAATAATTGGTGGAACGTCGTTAATTGGGAAACTGCCGAAAAACTTTATACTACTAAATAGTGCGAATCATAAACGAATAGATACAGATCTGTAAGCCTACAAATTAATGCGAATAATTTACGAATAGATACAAATCAATCGCTTCAAAAATAAATATGACGCACAAAAATTTTAAGAATATTTTTACTACGAAATAATACGAATGATTTACGAATAAATACAAATCAATCGCTGTAAAAAATAATTATGACACATAAGAATTTTAAAAACATTGACAAAGTCACGTATGGCAGAGGATCTTTTGCGCAATTAACCGAAACCATTGAACCAATTAGAAAAGAAAATAAAAATTATTTTGTTTTCATCGTCGATAATTATTTTAAAGGGAAACCGTTAAGCACAAAGCTTCAGAATAAACCCGAAGATCTTGTTTATTTTATTGACGTTGATCCTTACGAACCAACCACACAACAAATAGATGCATTACGCGATGAGATCCTTTCTAAAAAAGGATTACCAAGTGGTGTGATCGGTATTGGCGGCGGAAGTATTATGGATATTGCAAAAGCACTATCGCTAATGCTAACCAACGAAGGCTCTTCTACTTTATACCAGGGATTGAATTTAATTAAGAAACCCGGCATTTATCATTTAGGTGTACCAACAATTTCAGGTACAGGTGCTGAAGTCTCGATGACAGCGGTGTTGACAGGCCCTGAAAAAAAATTAGGATTAAAATGCGACTGGACCGTTTTTAACCAGGTTATTTTAGATCCTGAATTAATTGCAAGCGTACCAACCGATTGGTGGTTTTACACCGGTATGGATACTTATATACATTGTATAGAATCGCACAGTGGTATTCGCAACAATGCTTTTAGTTTAGCTTATGGCGACCAGGCTTTAAGTTTGTGCCGCGAAATTTATTTAAATGATAAAGCAGGGCAAACACCTGAGAACGACGATAAATTAATGGTGGCTTCTTTAATGGGTGGTTTAAGTTTAACCTATAGCGAAGTTGGCGTTTGTCATGCTATTAGCTATGGCCTCTCTAAAATTCACGGTACACGCCATTGTTACGCCAACTGTATTATCTTCCAGCATTTGGGAGACATCTATCCTGAAGGTCATGCTGAGTTTATGCAGATGATCAAAAAACATAAAATTGAGTTGCCGCAAAATTTAAGTAAAGACTGGAACGAGGAAACATTAACAAAGATGGCAACCGTTAGTTACAATTTACCATTTATGTGGAACCATGCTTTTGGCGATAACTACAAAGAAATTGCTACTATGGATTATATTAAAGATCTGTTTAGGAGATTATAATTACATCTACAGAGAACCTAATTACTAATTTTATTTAGTGTAATTTCATAATTATCATTTTTAATTTTTAATTTTCCTTTGTACAATCTTCTAATAATAAAAAACTCTGAGTTCAAAAAAAGTTTATTAAAGAATCTATCTACAACATTTTTAAAACTAATTTTCTTTTTATCTATTTCAAAATGTAAGTTAATATAACCATGATTATCTACTAAATCGTTTACTTTTGAGTTTGCGCTTAAAGAACTTTTTCTATTAAATGAAAAACTAAGAATTATGTCATTTAAAATCAAAGGCTGAACAATGCTGTCATTATATTTGGCAGTTACATCTTGCCCATTAAAAATAATTGATTCAAATTTCCAATTTCCAGTCAACCTGTCTTTTACAGTATTTAAACTAATAGATTTGTCTTCAGGAAATTTTTTACAGCTTGTATATGAGAGGCCAATAATAAAAAATAATATGTAAATCTTGTTTTTCATTTTACATTTTTATTATTAGAAGTCGTTTACGGTTTTAAATAAGCATATTTAATATATTGTAAATTATTTGAGAAGCCATGTTTTATTCCGCTATATGTTGCATAAGTAAAATTAGCAAAGCCAAGTTGAATACTAAGATTTGTATTTGTTGGAAAGCTTGCTAATTCTTGAGATGTAAAACTAATTGTGCCGTTGGATGTTAAAATATATTTTACACTATTTGCAGAACCGCCAAACAATTGTACAATAACAACGTTTCCAATATTATTTGTAACGCCGGATATTGTTAATGTAATTCCCGCTAATTTAGAACATGTATCGGGCAGTAAATTGCCGCCGCTATATTTTGGATAAGAAGGAGTGAATGAATGACTAAATGCCGTAATGGTTCCGCTTCCGGTAACACTCCAATTTAATGATGATAGTAGGTTTACAGGGGAATTGAATATTATACCATACTTTAAACCTAAAGTTGGAATTGAAATACTATTTAATGTAACCGCACCAGCATTTACCAAAGAAAGACTACTAGAAGTTACGGGCGATGAATAAAAATTTGCATAAATCGCGCTATCTCGAGAGATTGTGCCTAATAGATCTGTAACAATATAAGTTGTTTGCATATCGCTGTATGCTCCGCCACCGGTTGTAGTAGTTGTTCCGGTTGTACTATTTGTTGCAGGGGGTTCCTCGGTTGTAGTTTCTTTCTTTTTACACGAAAAAACCAAAAGTAAAATTAACACGCAGCTACTAAATATTGTTTTTTTCATCGAAAAAATTTAAGTTTATTATTCGTATAAAATTAAGTAATTAATTAGTTTTTTAGCGCCATTGGTTTTACAAAATCAAATCTTTTTTCAAATTTATATTTTTTTCCATTAAACCGTTTATACTCATTTTTTATCAAAGATACAGTAATATGGACGCCGTAACCTGTTAAAGTACCTAAATCACACTTCGGAATTACTATTTGATTTAAGCTAGACGTATAATTTATTCTTCTATAGTAAGGGACTGATATTCTATATTGACCATCAAAAAAAGTTATTTCTATTTCATCCGTATAGTTACAATTGTTAATTGTAATACATAAATTTTTAGATTTGTCTAATTGATTTGGCAATGATGCTTCAAAATTAAAAGATGGAAAAGAGTCTACTAAAGTTGTAGTAAAAGTGCTAGCGCTTGTTGATCCAACAACGGACCACTTGATTCCGACATTAGATTTTCTTTCAACTGTATCTAAATAAGTTCTTATTTGCGACGTATAAGACAAGGGTTTGGCATTATATAATACTTGTCCACAGTTCATAGCTGTATAACTTCTAGAACTTGAAACTGAATCATTATAAAGATTAGCGGAAGTTCTGTAAGTTGTAAATTTTGAAAGTGAATCCAGATAGGTTAGCACCTTGTTAACTTTAAATTCGCCGTGAAAATACTGCATCGATTGAGCTGTACTCTTAAAACATAATGATGAAATAAGAAGTAAAAAACAAATTGGTTTTAAAAAAATTAAATAATTTTTCATAGTTTTAATTATTGAATGGTTATCTTTTTTGTTTCTGTTTTTCCATCAGTAAACTTAATTTTAGCCATATAAACTCCTTTTGCTAACTCACTTAAATCAACAGGTAATTTAAATGCACCAGTAACATATTTTTCCGCAAGCACTAAATGACCTAATAAATCTGTAATTGTGAATGTTACATTATCTTCATTTGTTAAGTTAAATTCAGCCACAAATTTACCCGTATTGGGATTTGGGTAAATTTCGAACTTTGAGTAATTTTTAACTACTGCATTAAGCTTATTTAATTCATTAGTTAATGAGTCCATTTGATTGTTTACTGTATTTTGTAATTCATTCATAAAACTATTCAATTCATTATCTTCATTTTTTTGTTGCACTGTTCTTGTAAATGGCGGTGTTACTTTATTACTGTTTTCAGTATCAAAATCATCACTTGGATTGGTTCCACTTTTGTTCATGTTATTGCTTATACCGCTGCATTGATACGGCAATATTATTGCATTAAAATCGCTACCTTGAACTGCTGAAAAACCTCCATTACCAGTAGTTGCAGGAAGGAGTGCTATTTCTTTACCTGCTCTATATTCTGCACCAGCATTTGCAAAAACAGTATTGTTCGCTTTTATATTTTCGAAAGCGCCAAAAGTTTGTTTATTACTTAATGTAAAAGCATTTCCATTAGGATAATTAGTAGTAGGTTTTCTAGTAATATAATCTACAACAGGTTTGTTTGTCCCTTCAGTTAAATAAAACAAGTTATGTAATAACATATAATCAGTTCCTGCAAAGTCACCAAGATTACCAGGACAAGTGGTTTTTTTCCAAAGCACATCTGGTCTATCCATAAAGTTGCTCGCTCCCCATTGGTGTCCGGAGGGTATTGAAATGGGATTGAAATTGTGATTACCTTCACAAGGCGCGTTGTTTAAAGCTTGCGTCACATCTAAATAAGTTGCTAAATGCGCCGGAGCAAGTAAAGAATTACCTATATATTGAAGCCAATTAGGAAGTGCAAAATTATAGCCATGAAGTATATCTCTAACATAAATTCCAAAATATTCATCTGAACCTAGGTGAAGTTGAGGAGGCCCATCGGGGGTATTAGTAGTTCCAAATAAACATGGATTATAGTACGCTACTTGTGCTCCTGTGGAATTATACAATAATCTATTGTCAGTAGAATTGGTTAAAACACTAGGTGTTAGGTATTGATTTAAGGTTGTAATAGCCGCGTATAAACCGCTAACAATAAACTGAAGTGTATTTTGAATTGCTGTTATTGTAACGTTAACAACATTTTGAAGCCATTGAGGTATATTGTTGGGCAGATTGCTAAGTATATTTTGTATCTGTTGGTTTGCTGCATTAGTTAAATTATTTATTTGATTTTGAATAGCTTGAATAGCTGATTGTGTATTTAAATTAAGAAGAGTTTTTGATACAAATGCACTATTACTAGTGCCTGCTAACGCGTTAAAAAATCCCTGTTGATCTGCACTTGGCCCTCCGCCAAATTGAGCTATTGCCTGCCAGGGCGCCGAAGCTAATGGGCTAAATGAAAACGTGTTTCTAAAATCGTTGCAACTATTGTGAGGATATGCGCCAATACCTGTAATAAAAGGGATGTACCAGAATGGCAAATCTTGATTATATTTTATATAACATCCTAAATTATCTAATGCATAAGCATATGCCTGCGCATTGCCGCCTAGGCCAGTGATTTGGCTTCCTGTGTTAGGGTTTTCAATTTTCCAATTTGAATGATCTTTTAAGTACTTTATCATTCTCTCGGAAATATTTGAGGCCTCTTGTGCTAATTTATTTTCGCCAATATTTTCATATGCAAAAACATTATTACCATCAACATCATTTACATCCACTAACTTATTTGTTAACGTTAAACCAAGCAGCAAATAATAAACCTGATCTTGACTCATTTCAGAAGGGCTTTCCAAGTACCCAGGATCGGCTGAGTTACCGTCTATTCTGGTAACCGGATTACTAACAATAGAAGAGGTAAAACCTTTATCTTGGGTTGAATCAGTTAATGATACAACGTGACTGTAATAATTAAAATGCTTGTAATTATCTTTAACAAAATGGCTTGGGATATCATTCCTTACAAAAAATCCATTTAAATTTGGATTTTTAGATTGGTCCAGGTTCGGTTCCGCCCAATAATCAAGCCTATTAATTGCATTTAAAGCGCAAAATATCTCATGTTTAACAGTCGTTAAGTCTTGCCCATTATTCTTAAGTAATTTATACTCAGTAGCCAATACTGCTAAATAAATCCCTAATCTTGCTGTCTCATCTCCATGTCTTAGAACTCTTTGATTTTTTTGTGGGTCCGATGCGTTAATAACTCCCACTGTTGTTTCATCCCAATTACGCTCATTAAAAGGCATGCTTTCACCATGTCCTACATCGAACAAACTATTAGTAGGCGTATGACCTATTTTAATAAAATCGTTATTTAGCCGGCTTTTATAGAACCAATATTTTTTATGATTGTCTAAATCCGATTGGCTATAAACCAAAACACTTAAATGAATAAATAATAATGACAGTATTTTAATTTTGAGATCTATTGATTTCATGATTTAAAAAAATTAATTGTGAGTTTTTTTAAAGAAAATTTTAAATTCTCCAGTATCAGTTTTTAAAGTTAAGTTCAAATCGTTATCATATAATTTCGTGATACACCAATTTGTTTTTTGTGATGTATTGGTGCACTTAAGTGGGGTAATAAAGCACATAATATAACCGCAATTTGCCGAATTTGAAAATGGCCCAAAAGTCAAATATGCTTCATCTTCAAATGGCTCTATTAACTCCGTATAATCATTTCTATACTGCAGCCTAAAATAACTTGTCACATCATTTCCTCCAAAATTTGCAGGATTTAATATTGAATTCCCATTTAAAGTGTATTCATAAATATTCCAAATGCCAAGAAGTCTCTGCTTTGGCGAATCGCGCGTCTTCTTCGGATCTTCAGAATATTTATGAGCTTTCTTACATGCAGAAAAACATAACATTATAATAGTAAGAAATATGTAAAAAAATTTCATCAGCTTTTAGCTAGTTTTATTAAATAAGAATTTTTGTTTGTTTTACAACAGAGAATAATTTCATTTCTTATTAATTTTATAATCTCCCATAAACCGGGTTTGTTTTCCGGAAAAAAAATAAACTTCTTACAAGTACCTTGGCTCATACAAATACAATCAACCGATTGAGAATAAAACCGCAAACTGGATTTTGTGTTTTCAAATGCAAATTGTGCAACATAGTCCTCAGTCGATACTGTGGAATATGTAGATGATTCTGAACCAAAAGTTACTGGTTTCTTAAAAACAAGTTTTAATTCGTTTTTGTTTAGCTCTAATTTGGCAGAAACGCTGGCAGTAGAATCGATACCATTTACCTCATACCTATCAACAAACCAAACGCCACCATTTGCATAAAGATAATGTTTTGCATTAATTGCACTTCCTCCATCATTGTACTTTTTACAATTAGAAAAAAACAAAGTCACAAAAACTATAAACAGTATTTTTAATTTATTATACATTACTTTTTAATTAATTCTTTTAAATCTTTATTTTCTTTCTTAAGTAATTCTATTTCTTTTTGTTGTTGTATTGCATGCAGATACAATTCCTCTATCTTTTCCATTTGTATTTTTTGCATATCACTTAAGCTAAGATTATAATCATCGGTTTCAGTAAGGTCATTCCCACTTGGAACATTCGGAAGATGTTTGTTTTTATTTACAAATTCTTCCACTTCATTTAACGGCATTAGTTTGTAATTTTTTTCAAAAACATAATCTGCCCAAACGCTGTTATGTATATTTACATAAATTTCTTTTGCTAAAATTTTGCCATCAACAGCTAGTTTAGCGTTAGCATGGGGGCCCGTGAGTATTGGTTTTTGCACTCCAATATAAGTTCGGCCGTCACCATAAACTACAAATTTTTCAATATTTGTGATGGCATTTATGTCACCAACAACCAACATTTTATTATTTGTTTGAGCTGTTAATAATTGTACTCGCCCATCGCCAAAAACCGTATATGGATTAGTGTTAAAATTATTTATTGAGTAGCCTTTTATGTTATTATTAGTGGTATTAACTTCCATACCTGTTCCGGCATTAATATTTATTTTAAAAAGCGGCTGACCAAAACCAGTCGATGCACCACTTGCCGGACCCACTTCAACATACTTATTCATACGGACTTGATCTCCCATAAAAACCGTTCCGCCAGCTAAATTTATTTTTGTATTTCTCAAGCACTTTTGATTTATAAATAAATCTCCCGGGTTATTCCCGTTTAAAGAGCCTCCCATGTCAATATAGCCGTTACCGATATTGCTATTATTCTCCACTATCATGCTTAAAGTCGACCTGTTTAATCCAATATTATAAGACGTGTAAAACCCGAGACCGTTTCCTGGAGTCAACCAACCTTTTGTTCCAACAATACATGCCGAAGGGTCATCTTCGCCAGCGGGGTTATTCGGATTTCCAACTACAACAATAGGCCCATTACCTGTTAAAGAATTAGGCGCAATAACTTTCAATCCTGAACTATAGTTTAAAAACAAATTTCCCGCCAAATTTATGTCTCCAGCAACTTTTAAGTCCTGCTCAGCCACAACCTGATCTTTTGCCCTTAGAGTGTCGTTTGCAGTGATACATTGCCCTTTAATGGCACCACCAGCGGTAATTGTATTTGTAACCACAATGTCTGAAGCTGTAAATGTAGTAGCTGTTTGCGCTTTACTTATTGTTGCAATAAATAACATTGCAAATAAGCATGTAAGGCTTTTTACAACATTGTTTCTCGAATTGAAATGATGATAAGATGTTTTCATAAATAAGATTTGGTTTAATCAAATTTACAATAAAATAAATAGCAGCCAAATTTTTTGGTGTTAAATGTAAAATAACTTTTATAAGTGGTGGTGTTTTTTGAGTACTTTGACAATTATCGGGCATTTTAATACGATAACCGTCGCGGCAAGACAAGAAATAATAAACCGGAATTAATAAGAAAATTAAAACTCAAACATCTCGGCTACTATACCCGGCACTATACCAATGGCAATAGTTGCAGCTGTGGTCAACACAATTACAATAATGTTAGATCTCTCAATTGCAATTGGCTCGTGTGTATCTTGCTTTTTAAAGTACATGGCAATTACTACACGTAAATAATAATACACGCCAACTGCAGAAGTTAATACCGCAATTATTAGTAACCATTTGTATTGTGTGCCGATCATAGCAGTGAACACAAAATATTTTGCGAAGAAACCAGACGTGATTGGAATACCCGCTAACGATAACATAGCAACTGCCATGCACAACGCTAAACTTGGATTACGTTTTGCCAAACCATTAAAGGCATCTACATTTTCGTTTCCTTTTTTAGTAACGTTGTAAACAATTCCAAAAGCAGCAATGCTACCTAATGAATAAGCCAATGAATAATAAATCAACGCGTTAACCGATAAATTACTTCTAACGTTTGCTAAAATTACCATTAACATAAATGCAGCGTGACTAATACTTGAATACGCTAAAATACGTTTTACATTATTTTGCATAGCTGCAGAGAAGTTTGCAATTATTAATGACAGCGCAACAACACCTGCTAAAATTCCTGTCCATACAGAGCTGATCTCTGCAAAGCCAACCATGAACAAACGCATGAAAGCAGCAAAGGCAGCGGTTTTTACAACCGTGCTCATTAAAGCCGTAATTAATGTTGGTGAACCCTGGTAAACATCAGGCGCCCAGAAATGAAATGGCGCAGCTGAAACTTTAAAGCACATAGCAATTAACATAAATACAACGCCCACATAAAAGAACAAAGGCATATCGGCACCATGCTCAGAAATAAATGAACGGATTTGCATCAGGTCAAAACTTCCGGTGGCGCCATAAATTAAAGCAATACCAAATAATAAAAAGCCGCTTGCAAAAGAGCCCATTATTAAATATTTAAACCCGGCTTCGTTACTTTTAATATCTTTCTTTTTACTCGCCGCTAAAACATAAAGTGGAATACTCATGATCTCTACTCCTAAAAATAAAGTGGTCATGTTCTTAAACGAGGTCAACATTAAAGCACCAACCAATGCAAATAAAACCAAAGCAAAATGATCTACAAGACTTGTTTCCTCTTCAAAATAATCGTTGGCGAGAATGAACCAGAAGAAGGCAGTAGCAATAATAATTCCGGAGAAAGCAATGGCCAGTTTATCAAAACCGATCATGTTATCAAAATACGGTATGCTCATTCCTGTTTTCCATTCCATAAAATTGAAAGCGTAAGCCGCAACAATTCCAAGCAACACCATTGGAAACAATAATTTTTTAAACTTGAAGATCTCAGCCAACATCGCTAAAATTCCCAGTCCACTTATAATTAACAGTCCTTTCATATTTTTTGATTAAAGATTAAAGATCAAGGATTAAAGATTTTAAAATCCCGGATCAATAATTAATTTTATTTTAAGTTTAACATTATTGTTTTAACAGCTTCTTCGGCAATATCATTTAATGGTTTTGGATATACTCCAAAAGCAACTACAACCACACAAATAATACTTAACACTACTTTATCTGTTGTTGCTAAAGGACCAAATGCTACGTTAGAATCATTACGCTCACCTAACATGATTTTTTGGTAAGAGCGTAACATGTATACAGCTCCCAAAATAACCGTTAATCCTGCTAATGCAGCCATTGTTGCACTGAACTGGTAAACACCGTTGATCAATAAAAATTCTCCAACAAAACCATTCGTTAATGGTAACGCAACCGAGCCCAATAAAATAATTAAAAATAAAATAGCGAAGTTGCCATTCATGCCGCGAATACCTCCGAGTTTATCCATCTCACGTGTTCCGGTATGACGGAATAAAATATCAGCAATAAAAAATAAACCAACCACGTTTACACCGTGTGCTAACATTTGCATAATAGCACCTTGTATACCTTGTTGGTTAGCAGATAAAATTCCGGCAGAAATTAAACCAACGTGAGCGATAGATGAATAAGCAATTAAACGTTTAAAATCTTTTTGGCTGATAGCAATTATGGATGCATAAATAATACCTGTAACAGAAAGTGCAATGGCTGTTCCGCCCCACTTCTCTAATCCTAAAGGCACAACCGGTAATAACCATTTAATAACCCCAAAGGTTCCCATTTTTAGCATGATACCCGAAAGCAGCATGGTACCTTGTGTTGGAGCAGTAACGTAAGTATCAGGTTGCCATGTGTGTAAAGGAAAGATCGGCATTTTAATAGCGAAGGCAATAAAGATCATCCAGAAAACAGCGCTTTGCTGGTTCTCTGCTAAACTTCTTCCGGCAGTATAAAGATCTTGAACAGCCCATGATTTTAAACCGTCAACATTGGTGTGGTTGTATAAATAAATTAAACCTACCAACATAAATAAAGAACCGAATAACGTGTACACAAAGAATTTAAATGTAATTCTTCCGCGATCTTCTCCACCCCACAACAAGCAAATAAAATAAATTGGAATCAACGCTAACTCCCAGAACACGTAAAATAAGAAACCGTCGTTAGCCATGAACACGCCAACCAAGGCCATTTGCATTAATAATATTAAACCGTAAAAATTATTTGGTTTGCTGTGATCGGTTGTAAATGAAGAAAGAATAATAAGCGGCACTAAAAAAGTAGTAAGCAGGATCATTAACAAGCTCAAGCCATCAATACCAACAGAGAAATGAATGCCAAGCGATTTAACCCAAACGTGGTCGAAGCTTAACATACAGGCATTAGGGTCTTGTTTAAATAAACAAAACGCTCCTAAAGCCAGCCCGAATTCAATGATTGAAAAACCGAGCGCCAGATTACGTGCAGTGTTTCCTTTTACAAAGAACACTAAAAGGCCTGCAAGCAATGGAAATAAAATTAATAAGGCTGCTAACATAAATTCCTAAATACTAAATTAAAAAAGTTACTAATACAATAAATACAATACCAATTACCATGCTTATTACATAAAAGCCAATGTTGCCCGTTTGTAAAAGCCTAACGCCTGAACCAATTCCTTTAACCGCGCTGCCAACGCCATTAACAATACCGTCAATGATCTGGATATCGAAAAATTTATGGAAGGCTATTGAAAGAACATCTAACGGTTTAGTGATTACCGCATTGTATAATTCGTCCACATAGTATTTATTGTAAACCAGTTTTTGAAAGCCGGGCATTTTATCATTTTCCTTAAGCGGTAACGTTTTCTTCTGCATGTAAACGATGTAAGCAAAATAGATCGTGGCAATAGCTGCTAATACTGCAATGCCCATTAACATCCATTCAGTATCGTGAGGCATAGTACTTGGGTTCTTACGAAGAATAATTGTATCTAAGTTATTGCTCATCCAGTTTGGCATGTGCCAGAATTCTGGTAAACCTAAAAGACCACCAACAACAGATAGAATTGCTAAAACAATTAACGGAAAAGTCATAGATGCGGGTGATTCATGTAAATGATGTTCTTGTTCGTGTGTACCTCTGAATTTTCCGTAAAATGTAAGAAACAATAAACGGAACATATAGAAGGCCGTTAGCATAGATGTTACCTGGCCAAAGAACCATAATATAGGACTGTGCTCGTAAGCGTGTGCTAAAATTTCATCCTTGGAAAAGAAACCACTGAACGGAGGTAAACCGCTAATGGCAATTGTACCAATTAACATCGTTACAAACGTGATCTTTATTTTTGAGCTTAAGCCGCCCATTTTGCGAATATCTTGTTCGCCACCCATGGCATGAATTACAGAACCTGCCCCTAAGAATAATAATGCTTTAAAGAACGCGTGCGTTGTTACATGAAAAACAGAAGAGCTATAAGCACCAACACCTAAACCTAAGAACATTAAACCCAACTGCGACACTGTTGAATAAGCAAGGATCTTTTTAATATCATTTTGAAAGAGACCAATGGTTGCTGCAAATAAAGCTGTAACAACGCCTACAATCGCAACCGTTTCGCTGGCTACTTCGCTGATAGAATAAAAAATGTTAGAACGAACGATCATGTAAATACCTGCAGTAACCATTGTTGCAGCGTGGATCAAAGCAGACACAGGCGTTGGACCGGCCATCGCATCAGGTAACCAGGTGTATAATGGAAGTTGTGCTGATTTACCCATTGCACCAACAAATAATAAAAGAGCGATACAAGTTATTCTGCCTGTTGAAACCGTTCCTGCTTTTAAAAACACCTCATTATAAGAAATACTACTGAAGGTGATGAAAATTAAAATGATGCCTAATAAAAATCCAAGGTCACCAATACGATTCATTACAAAAGCCTTTCTTGCTGCATTATTGTATGCAGTGTTCTTGAACCAGAAACCTATTAGTAAATAAGAACACAAACCAACACCTTCCCAACCAACGAACATAATTAAGTAGTTGTTTCCTAAAACCAACAACAACATAAAGAACACGAATAAATTTAAGTAAGTGAAGAAGCGCGAGAAGCCTTCATCATCGTGCATGTAGCCAATAGAATATACATGAATTAAAAATCCAATACCGGTAATGATCAATAAGAATAAAGCAGAAAGCGGATCAACCAATAACTCGAATGGAACGGTAAGTGTTCCTGAGTTGATCCATGAAAATAAATTAACGATATGCGATTTTTCTGCCGAACCGTTTAGCTCTACAAAAATAACAACAGATAAAATAAAAGAAGCTAAAATGCTTACAGAAGCAATAATGCCACTTAAGCCTTTGCTAATTTTTTTACCAAAGAATCCATTTATTAAAAACCCGATCAAGGGAAATAATGGAACTAAACCGATCAACTTAATCATAAACCGAAAACTAATTTTTTAAATTACTTAATATGTCTGTATCAATTGTTTTTACATTTCTGTAGATCATACTTAAAATAGCAAGTCCAACTGCAACCTCAGCGGCAGCAACTGCCATAATAAAAAACACAAATACTTGTCCGCTGGCATCGTTGTGCAAGGTACTGAATGCCACTAATAATAAATTCACAGCATTTAGCATTAACTCGATGCACATAAAAATAATAATAGAGTTACGGCGTGCCATAACGCCAACCGCTCCTATAATAAATAATACCGCGCTTAACAGTAAGTAATAATTTATTGAAATTCCGTTTATCATACTATCTTATTTAATTTCTTTTTTACCGATCATAATAGAACCTACAAGAGCTGCAAGTAATAATATACTGGCGATCTCAAATGGGAACAAAAACTCACTGAATAATACTTTACCTAAATTTTTTACCATACCAATTTGAGAAGAACCATATTGAGAAATTCCTAATTGCTCGCTTCCTTTTAAAGAGCCAACCAAAACACATAACAACATACCGCCGGCAATACCAGCAATAATTTTTGTGAGCCAGGTCTTTTGTGGTTCGTTATCGTGGTTTAAGTCCATTAACATGATCACGAATAAAAAGAGTACCATAATGGCGCCGGCATACACAACAATATGTACCACCGCTAAAAATTGCGCGTTCAATAACAAGTAATGACCCGCAATACAAAAAAATGTAAGTACTAAATATAAAACAGAGTTTACCGGGTTGCGGCTAAACACTACCATTAAACCAAACATGATGGACAGGAAAGAAAGTATCCCGAAAAGCCATTGTGTAATTGTGTATCCTAATAACATATTCTAATTTTTGATTTAAGATCTAAGATTTAAGATTTCTCTTACGCCTTAATCTGAGTTTCATTTTTTATTTCTTACTTCTGAAATCTAAATTCTTATATCTAGTGTTTGTTTCCTTTATCAATTTTTTTACTGTCCCACATTTCGTTGTGTTTCAGTCCGGGTAACTTTTTAAATTCCGCCACTGCTAACGTTTGGCGCTTTGATACATCAATGCGTTTATCTACTTTCTCAGTTAATTTACTTTTGCCGTAAACAAAATCTTCTCGTTCATATTCCGTATCCACCAAACGGTCAGTTAAAAATATTGCCTCTTTCGGGCAAGCTTCTTCGCATAAACCGCAAAAGATGCAGCGCAACATATTTATCTCGTAAACCTTTGCATATTTTTCTTCTCTGTATAAACCTTCTTCCCCTTTTTTTCTCTCTGCACTTTCCATGGTAATTGCTTCTGCCGGACATGCCACTGCGCATAAACCGCAAGCGGTGCAACGTTCCGCGCCATTCTCATCGCGCTTTAAAACGTGCCAGCCTCTGTAAACCGGTGCAACAGGACGTGTCTCTTCTGGATATTTTACAGTAGCTCTGCGTTTGAACAAATGGCTTCCTGTAATTAACATCCCTTTTAAAATGCCGGGCAAATAAAGTTGCTCCATTGCGGTTTGCACTTTATTTGATACTACTTTGCTTCTGTTAGTTAACTGCATTTCTTTTTATTTAAATAATGATACTATAGCAATAATAACGAGCGCGTAAATTTCCACACCCTCCATTAATTCTATTACTATTTTAAATCCTTTTTTCAATTCTTAAAAAGTTATATGTCCTCTAAAATATTCTACTACAACTGTTATTCCTAAATTTAAAAGTGAAAGTGGCAGCAAAATTCTCCAGCCTAAATTCATCAATTGATCATAACGGAAACGTGGCAATGTCCAGCGGATCCACATAAATACAGAAATGAAAAGGAAGATCTTTGTAAAGTATGCTGCAAAACCAATAATAGCTATCCATTTAGAACCATCTGCTAATCCCATTGCATCGTATAATTCCTGCGCGAAAGGAAAATTATATCCCCCAAAATAAAAGGCAGCCATTACCGCAGATGAAATAAACATGTTAATGTATTCTGCAAATAAGAACAAACCTAATTTCATAGATGAATATTCGGTGTGGTATCCACCAACTAATTCGGCTTCACATTCCGGCAAGTCAAATGGCGCGCGGTTTGTTTCTGCCAACGCGCAAACAAAAAAGATGATAAAGCCTAATGGTTGCCAAACGATATTTGCCAAACCTGCATCTTGTTGTTCAACAATTTCGCGTAAACTTAATGTTCCGCCAGAAGTAATAATTAATGCAATTACTGCAATACCCATAGCGATCTCGTAACTGATCATTTGGCTTGATGCGCGCATTGAACCTAATAAAGCATATTTATTGTTAGAGGCCCAACCACCGATCATAATACCATAAACACCAACCGAAACAACACCAAATAAATATAAGATACCGATATTGATATCTGTAATTTGCATACTGTATAATGTACCACCCACGTAAGCATCTTTTGCCCACGGAATAACTGCGCCAGTCATAAGCGCGGTTAACATAACTAAACTCGGGCCAAGAATAAATAAAAATTTGTTTGATACGTTTGGAATGATCTCTTCTTTAAAGAACATTTTTCCACCATCGGCTAAAGGCTGTAATAAACCAAAGGGGCCAGCCCTATCCGGACCAACACGATCCTGTAATAAAGCAGAAAGCTTACGCTCCCAAAGTGTAGAGTAAGCAGCCACTGCTAACGACAGGCCGAATACAGCAACACAAATAATTAATTTATAAATAATAAAAGTCAACATAATTTTTTTCTTTATTAAGGTTTTTTATCGATTGGCATAAATCCTAAAGCTTTTTGTTGTTTCATTACCTGCACTTTTAATTCATTTAAATGTTGGTAATGATTTTGCGAGATCACTGAATTTCTATGGATCGGAGAAGGCCCTTCGATTACCCAGTCGCTTGTTTTTTTGTGATCGTAACGACACGAGTTACAAATAAAATCTTCAACCTCATCCCACTGATCTTTGCGCGCAGTAACACGAACAACTTCTTCGCCTTTTAACCACACGCGTGTTTTGCCGCAACACTTATCACACTTGCGATGCGCATCTACAGGTTTAGTAAACCAAACACGTTGTTTAAAGCGGAAGGTTTTATCGGTTAATGCGCCAACAGGGCAAACATCAATTACGTTTCCAGAAAAATCGTTATCAATTACCTGTTCAATATACGTAGAGATCTCTGAAGCATCGCCACGATGAACAACACCGTGTAAACGCTTATCAGTAATTTGTTCGGCAGTTTTTACACAACGGTAACAAAGTATACAACGCGTCATGTGTAATTTAATTTTATCACCAATGTCGATCATCTCGTATTCGCGACGTTTAAATTCGTAACGCGTTTTTGCGGAACCGTTCTCGTAACCAAGATCCTGTAATTTACATTCGCCGGCCTGATCACAAATTGGGCAATCTAAAGGATGATTGATCAATAAAAATTCAACAACACCTTTACGTGCTTCTAATATTTCTTTATTAATAAAATTCTCAACAACCATTCCATCCATCACTTCTGTTCTGCACGAAGCAACCGGCTTAGGCATTGGTGTAGGATTTGCAGTGCTGCCCTGTGTAACCTTTACGATACAGGTACGGCAATAACCACCACTGGTTTTTAATTTAGTATAATAGCACATGGCCGGCGGCGCAACCTGCGGGCCTATCATTCGTGCTGCCTGGAGAATAGTAGTTCCCTTTGGTACATCTATCTCTATTCCGTCTATTGTTACTTTCATTATCTGTTCAGTAATGTTTTAATTCTTTATAATTTTTTTTGCGATCACATCGCCGTTTACGCTTGTAATATTTAAAAAATAAATGCCATTGCTTAAATTGCTGATATCTATTGTTTGTTCTTTTTGTGAAGAAAAAACAGTTCTCAAAATTTTTCCTTCAATTGAGGTGATAGTTATTTCTATTATTTCTGTTGTGCTTTGAATTTTTATTTTATCACTTGAAGGATTTGGATAGATCTCCAAACTAATTCCTTTGTTTGAATTTTGTTTTATAGAAGTTGGGATCGTGTTATATTCAATAACAAAATATATAGAATTTGTTTCTGCAATATCGTTCCACTCACCTGCTATACCAAAAGGCCAATTACCTAACGCCATTGCAGCAGCATCCTGGTTAGAATTAAAATTATCCGGCTCTTGAATAGTGCTTGTACTTTTTCCTCCCCAGTTGTTATAATTATTATTAAATGCTGCGCCATTGTTAGCGCCGGCTGCACCCTGGCCAACCCAGAATTTCATTCCTATACCATTATTATCTCCATCCCACCACCAGTCACCTTCAGTAAATTTATCGTTACCACCAAGCCATACATAAGATACGCCACCGCCATCGCCCACCGGACTGTAATTTGATGCAATACCCGAAGCAACAATACCATTGTAAACAGCCGTTTGTTCTGCCTGGTCGTTTATTTCAACAAGATAACCGGCATCGCTTGAAGCACAAGCGGCGGCAACTGACCAGGTTTTTGCTTCTTTTACGACATTGTAATAATGTCCGTTATGAATAAAAGCATAAACATTTGCATTAGAATAACAGGTAGCCTGCGAAACAGAATTCAAGTTCTGGGCCATAACGCTTTCTGTATTGCCAATAGCAATTAGAAGAATTAATATGTAAAGTGTCTTTTTCAATTTCTTAATCCCAAACCATTTTTTTCTTTCTGCTGGTAGAAGCATCCGGATCTTCTTTAACCTCTTTAAAAAAATCAACATTAACTACCAGGTAACTTTTTACATTTTTGCCTTTTAATTTAGCGGGCGTAAAACCAATCAATGTTTTTGAAACTTTTACTGCTTCTTTATCACAATCAGCGCACGCACTTGCGCTTCCATCAATAATAGCGTCGGTTACTTTTCCGTTTTCGTCTATCGTTAGTTTTACCGGGCGATTAATTGTTGAACCTTCTTTTAGTGAAGCAGGTATCGCGGTGTTTTTCTTGATATAATTTTGCAAAGCACTTTCTCCTTCAGTGAATGCTGCTTTCTGATCAACTGCTGTATAAATAGTTTCGTCAACTTTTTCTTTGCCTTTTCCTTTTTTATCTTTTTGAGCCATCATTGATAAACTCATGCAAAAGAAAACAATTATAATTTTAATGGTTGTTTTCATTCTTACGCGTTTACGTTATATAACCTGTTATAATGACTCACATCCACAAATTTTTTGCTTCTTGCCACATCTAAAAATTCTTGTTTAAAGTGGCGAATAGCTGCTGCCACTGGCCATGCAGCGGCTTCACCTAACGGACAAATTGTTTTGCCTTCTATCTTACTTTGAATATCCCAAAGCAGATCAACATCACTTTCGTTTGCAGTACCGTTCAAAAATTTCTTTAGTATTTTTTCCATCCAACCTGTTCCTTCACGACAAGGTGAGCATTGCCCGCAACTTTCGTGATGATAAAAACGCGTGAAGGTGAAAAGATTTTTTACAATGCTTGTATCTTCATCCATTACAATAAATCCACCCGAGCCTAACATGGTGCCAGTTGCAAAACCGCCATCAGATAAACTTTCGTAGGTCATTAAGCGCGGCTCGCCGTTTGCGGTTTTTAAAATTAATTCTGTTGGTAAAATTGGCACAGAAGATCCACCAGCAACAACTGCTTTCATTTTTTTACCGTTACGAATGCCGCCACAATATTCTTCGCTATAAATAAATTCCTCTACAGGAACTCCTAATTCAATTTCGTAAACACCGGGCTTATTAATATGACCCGAAGCAGAAATTAATTTTGTACCTGTTGATTTACCAATACCAATTTTTGCATAAGCTTCTCCGCCATCGTTCACAATTGGAACAACAGCAGCAATTGTTTCAACGTTATTTACAACCGTTGGACAACCCCATAAACCTGCAACAGCCGGAAACGGCGGTTTGATACGCGGATTGCCACGCTTGCCTTCCAACGATTCTAATAGTGCAGTTTCTTCACCGCAAATATATGCGCCACCGCCAACTTGTACATAACAGTCGTGCGAAAAATTAGTGCCCAAAATATTTTGTCCTAATAGCCCTGCAGCGTAGGCTTCAGCAATTGCTTTTTCAACGATGCGCGCTACATAAAAATATTCGCCGCGAATATAAATGTAAGATGCCTTTGCGCCCAAAGCGTATGAAGAAGTGATCATCCCCTCAATTAAAGCATGAGGGATCTTCTCCATTAAATAACGGTCTTTAAATGTGCCCGGTTCCGATTCGTCAGCGTTACAAACCAAGTAACGCGGCACGCCTTCGGGCTTTGCTAAAAAGCTCCACTTTAAACCAGTGGGAAAACCCGCGCCACCACGGCCACGCAGACCTGATTTCTTTACCTCATCAGTAACCTGATCAGGCGTCATTGTTTTTAAAGCCTTTTCAACGGAGGCATAACCTCCGTGACGACGATAAATTTCAAGGGTTTCAATTCCGTGAACTTTATCATTATGTATCAATAATTTTTTGCCCATAGGTCGGGGTTATTTACAATGTGTTTTTATAATCCAGGTCAGTATAACTTCTCAATTTTCCGGCTTGTTTGTAATCTCCAATTATCTTATCAACTTTTTCGTAGGTTAAGTTTTCATGGTAACTGGCTCCGCATTGCAGCATTGGTGCTGTTCCACATGAACCTAAACATTCGGCTACTTTTAATGAGAACATTCCGTCTTTCGTGGTTTCACCTACTTTTATGTCCAGTTTTTTCTCAATGTATTTTACAATATCTTCTGCACCGTTTAACCAGCAAGAACTTGTTTGGCAAACCTCTAAAACACATTTACCCATTGGCTTAAGATTATACATGGTATAAAATGAAGCCACTTCAAAAACTTCAATAGGTTTAATTTTTAAAATGTCTGCAACATAGTCCATTGCCTCAGGACTTAACCATCCGCCAAATTCTGCTTGTGCAATATGCAATATTGGAAGCAAAGCAGATTTTTGTTTTCCTTCGGGATAATGAGAAATAATTGTTTGCGCTGTTTGCATGGCCTCATCGCTAAACTTTAATGTAGCGCGTTTGGCCTTATCAAAATGTTGTGTTCCGTGTACTTGTGAACTCATCTTATATCTTAATTCTAAATTCTTAAATCTTTATGCGTCTAGCTCGCCTGCAATAACATTCATGCTGCTCATTGTAATAATTGCATCAGAAAGCATAATGCCTTTTACCATTTCTGAATAAGCCTGGTAATAAATAAAACAAGGTCTTCTAAAATGCAAGCGGTACGGCGTTCTTCCGCCATCGCTTACCAAATAAAACCCTAGCTCTCCATTTCCACCTTCCACGCAATGATAAACTTCTCCTTTAGGAACCTCTGTTTCACCCATCACAATTTTAAAGTGATAGATCAACGCTTCCATATTATTGTAAACTTCTTCTTTTGGTGGTAAATAAAATTCAGGAATGTCGGCGTGGAACGGTTGATCCTTAGGCATATTTTTTATTGCCTGCTCAATAATTTTTAAGCTCTGCCACATTTCTTCTTGGCGCACCATAAAACGATCATACGTATCACCGGCTGTTCCAATTGGAATAATAAAGTCAAAATCCTGATAAGATGAATATGGGGTAGCAACACGTACATCGTAATCTACACCGGCTGCTCGTAAGTTTGGCCCGGTAAAACTATAATCAAGTGCCATCTTCGCGCTAATTGGCCCGCAGTTAACTGTACGGTCCATAAAAATTTTATTGCGCTCTAATAAATTAGCAAATTCTTTTAATGCTTTTGGATATTCTTTTACAAAGTTGTGGATCTGATCCCATGTGGTTTTACTCCACTCTCTTTCAAAGCCGCCAATACGGCCAATGTTTGTTGTAAGGCGAGCGCCGCAAATACTTTCGTAAATGTCATAAATTTTTTCGCGCCATTGAAAGATGTACAAGAAGCCTGTCATAGCTCCTGTATCAACTCCGATAACTGAATTACAAACAAGGTGATCGGCAATACGCGCCAACTCCATAATAATAACGCGCATGTAATCTACGCGCTTTGGAACAGTGCAACCAATTAATTTTTCTACAGTCATGTGCCAACCCATGTTGTTGATTGGCGATGAACAATAATTTAAACGATCGGTAATTGGCGTAATTTGATTGTAAGGTCTGCGTTCTGCTAGTTTTTCAAAAGCACGGTGAATGTATCCAACAGTTGGTTCTGCTTCATGAATAATTTCACCATCCATTTTTAAAATGTTCTGGAAAATACCATGCGTTGCAGGATGCGTAGGGCCAAGATTAAGAATGGAATATTCTTTTTCTATTGTTTCTTCCGATTCGGGAATAATATTTTCTTTTTTACTCATCTTACTTATTAAGTCAAAATTTGTAATTCAAAATTTAAAAGATTTTTTAATTTTAAATTATGCAATTATTAATTCGTTTTATCGTCCAAACATTTTATCATCCTTGTCATCACGCGACTGATCTTCTAACGGATATTCTTTTCTCATCGGGAAAATATCCATTTCGTCTACATTTAAAATGCGTTTTAATTTTGGATGTCCTTTAAATCTTACGCCGTAAAAATCAAATGTCTCGCGCTCCATCCAGTTGGCTCCAGGCCAGATATCGGTTGCAGTAGGAATCTCCGGTTTATTGATATCAAAATACGTTCTAATTCTTACACGGATATTTTTTAGCATGTTGTGTAAGTGATAGATCACACCTAATTGTTTTTCATCTGCTGTTTGAAAACCTGTAAGGTCTGTCAAAAAATGAAAATTTAATTCTTCATCGTTCTTTAAAAATTCCAACACGTCGTGAATGTTGTCTTTTTTAATTGTAAATGAGGGAAAATCGTAAGCAAGATCTGATGCTTCAATTGCATCGGGAAATTTTGCACTGATCTTTTCGTTTAGTTTTTTAAATACGTCTTCGTTCATTTTTAAAATTTTATTCTAAACCGTAACTGTTAAGCATTTTTTTGTATTCATCCGAGTTACGTCTTCTGAAAGATTCGTTCTTAGCTAATTCCTGGATCTTGATTATACCATCAATAATTTGTTCAGGGCGTGGAGGACAACCTGGCACATAAACATCAACCGGAATAATTCTGTCTATCCCCTGTAAAACAGAGTAAGTATCAAAAATACCGCCGCTACTTGCACATGCACCAACCGATAGAACCCATTTTGGTTCAGCCATTTGATCATAAACTTGCCTTAGTGTTGGTCCCATTTTTTTAGCAATAGTACCCATTACCATTAAAAGATCGGCCTGGCGCGGCGAGAAGCTTAAACGTTCTGCTCCAAAACGACCAAGGTCATAGTTTGAAGCCATTGTAGCCATAAATTCAATACCACAACACGATGTTGCAAAAGGCAATGGCCATAAAGAATTTGCTCTTGCCAGCCCGATAACGTCTTCTAATTTAGAAGCAAAAAATCCGGGACCTTCAAGTCCCTCGGGGCTTTTAGCGATCTCTAACTTTGTTCTTTTTATTATTTCTTTTGCCATCTTGTATTATTTTAGATGTAAGATTTTAGAAGTAAGAATTTTAAATCTAAGATCTTAATTTTTAATTCTTAAATCTCTACTCTTCCCACTTCAGCGCTTTTTTAGAAAGCATGTAGTAAAAGCCCACTAACAGCAATGCAATAAAGCTAAATACCTCTATTACTCCTAACATGCCTAATTCTTTAAAATTTACTGCCCATGGATACATGAAAATAACCTCTATGTCGAAAAGCACAAATAAAATAGCCACTAAAAAGTATTTAATAGAGAAAGGCAAACGCGCGTTACCCTGCGACTCAACACCGCACTCAAAAGAATCTAACTTAATTTTTGTCTTACGCTTTGGGCCTAAAAAATGGGTTGCAACCATAGTTGTAACCACAAAACCCATTGCCACTAAAAACATAAGTACAATAGGGATATATGCAACAGGAGACGAGTCGGAAGTCATAAATATTATTGTTTTAGACTGTAAGATTAACGAATTTTATAGAAATCGTCAAACAATTCTATCTAAAAAAACAACATTTATTTATGGGCAATTTTATTGCTTAATAAATTTATAAACGGCCTGTTTTTTGCCTTGCGTTAAATTTAAAAAATAAACGCCATTTGCCAGGTTTTGTGTAGAGATACGGATTTCGTTACCGGTTCCGGATTTTATTCCCGCGCTAACGACAATTTGTCCTAAATTATCCTGTATCTCGTATTTTATCTCTTCGTTCACTGTTTTTTCAAAAACAAGGTGTAGCTCGTCTTTTACGGGATTTGGACCAATACTGATGTTTGAAAAAACTGAAGAGAATTCAGCCAAACCAACACCGGTAATTTGCAGAGGTTGTGATGATACAACGCAATTGCCATTTGCTGCCCAAACACTGTAATAACCATCCGCAGTTGGAGTGTAAGTGCTTGAAGTAGCGCCTAATATTGGGCTTCCATTTAAATACCACTGGTACGTACTTGCTGTAACAGTTGTACTTAGATATCCCGACATTGCAATAACTGTAGGTGTTTGCGGGAGCGCATTAATAAACAGGGTTGAACTACCGGTTACACTGCAGGCGCCTAAAGAGGCGGTATAGTTATATACGGCATCTACGGTATTTGAAACGCCAATAGACAGGCCTTGCTGACCAGTATCCCAATTAACTAAATTTGCATTTGTGTTTACGCTTATAAAACCAACCTGGTTTGCGCAAACAGAAGCGGTAACTGGCGTAACTGTTGGCGAATTTATAATTGAAACCGTAGAAATGTATGGGGTGCTTGGCCCGTTGCCATTTGTAGAAACCAGTGTAACTGTATAAACTCCTGTAGCAGTATAGGTTACCGTAGGGTTTTGAACTGTTGATGTAGCAGGCGCTCCGCCAGGGAAACTCCAGCTCCATGATGTAGGAACGTTTGCAGAAACATCGTTAAATTGTAGTGCAGTATTTATACATCCCGGAGAAAAAGCGGTACTAAAGGCTGCAAACGGCGCTGCTGTTGGGTTGCTGTAAAGATCTGTTTCCCACACACCCCGTGCATAGGTGGATGCTCTTAATTTTCCTGTTGGATAATAGATCTCCATATCGCTTACTACAACATTTGGAAGGCCCGTCATGTAAGGCATCCAGCTAGACATACTTGCTTCGCGATAATAAACTCCCATATCCGTTCCAACGTATAATGCCTGTGGAGAATTTTTTGTGTAAACAATACAGTTTGCAGGAATATTTGGCAAACCGGTTGAATAATTTGTCCATGTGGCACCTCCATTATTTGAAGCAAATACCTTAGTTCCCGAAGTATAGCCCGATACAGTAACATAAATTTGATTTGGATTTAAATTATCCATTGCAAGATCGGTAATTTGGTTTGTACCGATTGGCAAACCCGTGGAAACAATTGACCAGGAAGTTCCACCGTTAGAGGTTTTCCAAACGCCGCCTGGTGATGTAGCATAGATAAAATTATTATTTGAGGGGCAAATTTCTATCTCATCCAGTGTTGCTCCTATATTTCCTACTTGCGTCCATATAGTTCCTTGGTTAGTAGATTTAAAAACCTGTTGATAGCCGCAATAAAATGTGTTTTGAACCTGCGGATCCTGAACAATAGGCGCAAGCCAGGGCCCGGTTCCTGTTAATCCATTTGTAATGCCTACAAACGAAGCACCTCCGTTTGTTGATCTACCAAAATTGCCATATTGTGATGAAGCAATTATTAAATTATTATTATTCCAATCAATAAAACAATCCATTCCATCGCCTCCATATATTTCGCTCCAAGCTGAGCCGTTAGACAAGTTTGTTCCGTTATCCTGGTGCCCGGTAAC
Organism: Bacteroidia bacterium; assembly: GCA_016787785.1. Classification (GTDB taxonomy): domain Bacteria; phylum Bacteroidota; class Bacteroidia; order B-17B0; family Aurantibacillaceae; genus Aurantibacillus. The sequence goes on from JAEUTO010000011.1 coordinate 275,407, forward strand.
TATCTTTGCCGGGTTAGATGCTGAAAGTCCCAATCTGTATATTTGTGCAATGTTCATATTACCGTTAATTGTTGTCCACGTAGTGCCGCCATTGGTTGTGCGAGCAATACCACCATCAGTTCCCAAATAACAAGTAGTGCCTGAAGTATAATAAACAACATGTAAATCGGCGTGTACGTAAGGCTTGCCGCCTCCACCATACCAGTGTGTATTCAAGGTCCAGGTTGAACCACCGTTTGTAGATTTCCAACTGTTAACACCGCCAACCGTTATTTCATTAGCATTAGTTGGTGAAGCGTCAATGGCTAGATCATACCAAGCCTGCCCGCCAACATCAGAACCATTTGTACTCCAGCCCATAATGTTTGGAGAGCTGCTCATTTGGGTCCAATTTGTGCCGGTATTAGTTGAACGGTATAATCCGCCAAAACCATTGTTAGTAGCACCTACCATTATATAAACATAATTATTATTAGCTGGCGTAACTGCTAAAGATAAACGGGTACTTGATAAAGAGCTTGGCGAAACTGATATACCCGTAAATGAAGCACCACCGTTTGTAGAACGTAAAAAGCTGCCATTTGTTACAAGGTAAACTGTGGTCGTATCGCCAGGACGATATTCTGCATCGACGTAATTGCCATTAGCAACAAGGCTCCAGGTAATTCCTGCATCTAAAGAACGGTAAGCTCCAACACTGGATGCCACGATCAATGTGTTTGGATTAATCGGATTAATCAATAAACGGTAAATTCTTCTTAATTGTGATGTTTGCCATACTAACCCTGTTGGTCCCCAGGTTTGTCCGCCGTCACCTGATCTTAGAACGCCTGTAGAATGAGTATCTCCTGCGTCTTTATCGCCGGTTGCAACATAGATTACGTTTGTATTGATGGGATTTATTGCAATATCAGAAATGCCACAAGATGCAATTTGATCGGTAGTAGTAGTATAACTTACACCCCCATTGTTACTCATCCAAAAACCACCGGCTGAAGCACCAACATAGATTGTGTTTGGGTCGCCGGGTTTTATTTGAATACATTGTATCCTGCCCGCATCACCGCCTGTTGGCGATCCAAACGGTCCTAAAGGAACCCAGTTTGCTGTGGTTGCGCTTGTTGCTGCATTGCTAATTAATTTTTGTTCTGGATTTTCCTGTAAATGTTTTTGAAATTGTTCGTAGGCATAACTGCGCGATGCAAATTTCATATCGCCTGTTGGGTAAACACGAGGCTCAACAAACCATTGCCACCTTCTAAAAGCTTTATATCCCTTACCTCTCTCATAAGTTTTATCCTTCCAATAACTTTCAAATTCTTTTACTATATCGTAATAATTTGCGTTAGGATCGCGCATCATTTCTGTCCATTTTTGTGCATATGCGTTATTAAATAGACTTGCAATAATAAAAAGAAATATAATTTTTTTCATATGTAGTGTTTTCGTGTTCTTAAAAATATTGAGAAAATAAAATTAAGCTATTTAAATAATAAAACGATTGCCTTTTATAGAGTAATGTGGCCTTTTGAAGAAATTTGCCCTAAAATATTTAGGTTTTATGGCTGTTTGAAGCTAATTAACTGTTTATTTTTGCTTTTAAAGCAATATTTAATACCTTTGTGGTCAATAATTTAAAACATGACACCAACATTCATTTTAGGTATTTTAGGCGGCTTAGGTGCACCAGAGATCATTATCATTTTAGTAATTGTTTTATTAATGTTCGGCGGTAAAAAAATTCCGGAATTAATGAAAGGCCTTGGAAGAGGTATTAAGGATTTTAAAGATGCCAGCAAAGGCACAACTGATAATTCTGAAATAGAGAAAAAATAATTTTATTATTTATAACTTTAAAGCGTTATTCAAACATGAGTAACGCTTTTGTTGTTTTTAAAAACCAGATCACGTGTATTCATTTTCCAACATAACTAATTTACAATCGGATCTAAAAGCCGGTAAAATTACGTGCTTGGCCCTTGTAGAGCAAGCACTTTCAGCCATTTCAGAAAAAAAACATTTAAATGCTTTTTTAGAAGTGTTTGATGCTTCGGCAAAAGAAGCGGCGAAAAGAGCAGATGAAAAAATAAAAATGGGATCCGCCGGAAGACTTGCTGGTGTTATTATTGGCTTAAAAGATAATATCTGCTATAAAGGCCATAAAGTTTCGGCCTCATCAAAAATATTGGAAGGTTTTGAGTCGCTTTATTCTGCAACGGTTGTAGAAAAATTGTTGGCAGAAGATGCTATCATTATCGGACGCACAAATTGTGATGAATTTGCAATGGGCAGCAGTAACGAAAATTCTGCTTTTGGAAATGTATTAAATCCATTGAACGAAAAATGTGTTCCCGGGGGCTCATCAGGTGGAGCAGCTGTTGCGGTGGCAGCAAATTTATGCCATGTTACTTTAGGCTCAGATACCGGCGGTTCAATCCGCCAACCAGCTTCTTTTACAGGCACTGTAGGGTTTAAACCAACATACGGCAGGGTTTCGCGTTATGGATTAATTGCATACGCTTCTTCCTTCGATCAGATTGGACCGATTACGAAAACGGTAGATGATACAGCTATTATTATGGAAATAATTAGTGGTCTCGATAAGAACGATAATACCTCATCCTCCAAAAAAGTTGATACTTACAGTAAAGAACTGCTTAGCGATAAAAAATATAAGATTGCTTACTTAAAAGAGTGTGTTGAGGCCGAAGGTATTGATCCTGAAGTAAAACAGGCTGTTTTAAACCAAATTGAATGGTTAAAAAGCAAAGGACACACCGTTGAAGCTGTAAGTTTTCCTTATCTTGAATTTTTGGTGCCAACCTATTATGTTTTAACTACTGCCGAAGCTTCTTCTAACCTTTCGCGGTTTGACGGAATACATTATGGCTTTAGAAGTAAGAATGCCACTGATCTTGAAAGCACTTATAAAAAATCGCGCAGCGAAGGTTTTGGTAAAGAAGTAAAACGCCGTATTATGCTTGGTACATTTGTATTAAGTGCCGGCTATTATGATGCGTATTACAGTAAAGGACAAAAAGTACGTCGTATCATTCACGAAAAAACCAAAGAGATCTTTAATACATACGATTTTATTTTAACGCCTTCAACGCCGGGCACAGCTTTTGAGTTTGGAAAAAATAGCGCAGATCCTATTAAGATGTACCTGGAAGATATTTTTACCGTTCAGGCAAATATCGCGGGCGTGCCTGCCATATCAGTGCCTTGCGGCAAACACAGCAATGGCTTACCCATTGGTTTACAATTAATGGCCAATTATTTTGAAGAAGCTAAATTGCTAAATCTCGCTTCCAAAATTGAAGCCTAAATCGATCTTGTTTTAATAAATAAAAATTATCAAAAGATTAGCATAGTCTGCATAAATCTTTTAAATTTACCTTGAATTTTAAAAATCAATCTTATGAAAGTATCCGTTATTGGTGCAGGAAATGTTGGAGCAACATGTGCAGAATACATCGCGCTTAATCGCATTGCGAGCGAAGTAGTTATTTTAGATATTAAAGAAAATTTTGCTGAAGGAAAAGCATTAGACCTAATGCAAACGGCAACATTAAACGGGTTTAATACACGTATTAGCGGCAGCACTAACGATTATGCAAAAACTGCAGGCAGTAAAGTTGTGGTAATAACCAGCGGTATTCCTCGTAAACCAGGTATGACGCGTGAAGAATTGATCGGCATCAATGCGGGAATTGTAAAAACAGTAACAGAAAATGTTTTAAAGCATTCGCCAGAAGCTATTATCATTGTTGTAAGTAATCCAATGGATACGATGACTTATTTAGCTTTAAAAGAAAGTAAAATTCCTAAGAACAGAATTATTGGAATGGGTGGCATATTAGACAGCGCACGTTTTAAATGTTATTTATCAATGGCATTAAATGCGCCTGCTAGCGATATTAGCGGCGTTGTAATTGGTGGCCATGGCGACACAACTATGATCCCTTTAACACGTTTAGCTTCTTATACTGGCGTTCCGGTTTCTCAATTTTTAGATGCAGAGGCATTGAAAAAAGTATCTGCTGATACAATGGTGGGTGGCGCTACTTTAACAGGTATGCTTGGAACCAGCGCGTGGTATGCTCCCGGAGCCGCCGTTGCTCAATTAGTAAATAGTATCATCAACGATCAGAAAAAATTATTCCCTTGCTGCGTTGCTTTAGATGGCGAATACGGACAAAAAGATATTTGTTTAGGTGTTCCTGTTATTATTGGCAAGAATGGTTGGGAAAAAATTGTTGACTATAAATTGAATGCTGAAGAGCAAGCTGCTTTTAACAAAAGCGCTGATGCAGTTAGAGCAATGAACCAGGTTTTAGCAGATATGAAAACTGCTTAATCCAATTCAACTATATTTTAAAAGCCGTCTCTGTTATGAGACGGCTTTTTTATTTATAAAAACTTTGTGTTGTTTTTGCTTATTTTTACATGATAATGAAAAAAGCGTTAGCAGCATTATTTATGATCTGTTCTCTGTTCTCATCTGGTCAGTACGATCAAATGGCGCGCAACGCGTTTATTTCGGGCAATATTGATCCCGCATTTGATTATTGGAATATCTCAAAACCAAATTTAACCTTTCACTCTTCATTCAAACCTTATTTAAGCAGCACCTTTAATAATGCAACCGATTCTGCTGTGCCGTTTAAATTTTATGCTTTTAAAAATTTCTTCTTAAGTAAAATGTTGAATGAAAAACCAGAAAAAAGAATTTGGTATAACATTCAATTTCACCCCATCGTTGATGCAGAAATTGGTTATGATGGCTTAGCTAAAAGAGCTTTAACAGATGTTGTTGGAGGCACTCATTTAAAAATAAATATTAATAATGATTTTACCTTTGCAGGAACGATTGTGGGTGGCAAAACCATGTTGCCATTTTACATGGATACAATTTTATCCGGACAAAAAATAATTCCCACATACGGACAAGCTTACGGAAATAATAAAATGGGTTATTCGTTTATGGATTACACGGGTTACGTTTCTTATTCGCCAAACAATAATAAAATATTTAATTTTCAGGCGGGCCGGGATAAACACTTTATTGGCGATGGCTACCGCAGCTTACTTTTAAGCGATAACGCACCGGCTTATCCTTTTTTTAGGATCAATACAAATATATGGCGCTTGCAATATAACGTTTGGTATGCGTGGATGTACGATGCGACAAACGCAAATGGATTTCAAAAACAATTCACCAACAAATTTGCCGCTTTTCATTATTTAAGTTACAACATCACTAAAGAATTAAATATTGGGATGTTTGAAAATATTGTTTTTAGAGGAACAGACTCTAATCAGGTCCGTAGTTTCGAAGTAAATTATTTAAACCCAATAATATTTTTCAGGCCGCAAGAGTATTCTGTTGGCTCGCCTGACAACGCATTTATTGGATTAAATGTAAATTACAAATTATTTAATCGATTAAAATTATACGGGCAGTTAGGCCTTGACGAGTTTTTCTTAAAAGAAATAAGGGCACGTAAAGGTTGGTGGGCAAACAAACAAGCCTGGCAATTGGGCGCTAAATATATTAATGCGTTTAATGTAAAAGGTTTGAGTTTACAAGCCGAGTATAACCAGGTAAGACCTTATACTTATACCCATGGTTTAGTAGAACAAAATTATGCACATTATGGTATGGCTCTTGCACATCCATTTGGCGCTAATTTTAAAGAGTATTTGGGCTTTTTATCATATCGAAAAAATAATTGGGAGTTTAATTGGCAAGGCATGTATGCCATTGTTGGAAAAGATTCTGCTAATACAAAATCTAATTTAGGGCAGAATATTTTTTTAAGTTATACAACACGGCCTTATGAATACGGGCACAAAACTACACAAGGAATTAAAACCAACATTTTGCAAAGCAATTTAAAATTTACGTATTACCTGGTTCCAAATATGAATATGCGTTTGGAGTTGGGTTACATACAACGTTCGGAAACAAACGCCATGGAATATATCTTACAAAACCCATTTATTTATTTTGGATTTAAGACAAGTTTCTGGAACAGGTACCGTGATCTTTAGGCCGAACTAACTTCTTTTAAAACTTCTAAACTTTTTATTGTATTAAAGCCCGGAAAGTGTAAACGATAATAAGCCAACAACACTTCTAAAATCAGCTGTCGCTGTTCGTTAGAGATCTTTGATTTTAAAGCATTTATTTTTAAAAACTCGGAAAACAACAATGAGTCTTCTTTGTTAAGTCCCAATGGAAAAGCAAGGGCCATAGATGAAAATTGGCCATCACGGCAATCAAAATAGGGTGTTTGTGTTGAGTAATTATTTTGAGGCTCCACACCAAAATATTTGGTAAGCTCGGTTAAAAAATACAAGTGTAAATTGATGAACTCGGTTTCTGTATCGTTCAAATAAACTAAACACGATTCAATAAACTCATATAAGTGTTTGTTGGTGGCACTTTCTTTAATGGCCTTAATTAAGATCTCATTTAAGAATTGGGCGATGCTTAGTTTTGATAACGAATTCGAAATATTAGATAAAATATAGTAACTCGAAATCTCTGTAACCTGATGAACGTCTTTATTTTGTTTTAAAATAAGTTCGACATTAATTAAACTTAAAGGAAAGATATTGCTTGATCTTATATTTTTATTTAATACTACTGCGGCAGTTACAAGCCCGTTGTTATGAGTATAAATTTTTAAGATAAATTTTTTGTCGCCATGTTTAATTGCTTGTAAAACAATAGCTTTATCTGAAACACGCATTAATTTATAACAAGTATTTTTGAAACGGCTTTTTGATCACCTGTTGTAGTAGCGGCATAAACAACATAAACACCTGAAGCAACGCGATTACCGGAAAGGGTTTTTACAGGCCATTCTATTTGCCCACCTTGCGATTTTGTTTCCCAAACCAGGTTGCCGTTTTGGTCAACAATTTTTACAACAGAATTATCAATTAAGCCTCTAATAAAAACGGTTCCGGAATAATTTGACCTTACCGGATTTGGATATGCATATACGTTATTGTATTTGTCATCACCTTCTATAATAACGCTTCTAAAAGATTGCAGGCCAAGTTCAGTGCCTATATAAATGTCTCCAGTAACTTTTTCATAGTTAATATCAATGATAGTATTTGAATATAACGGACTGTTGTCTGTTGTGAAATGGTATATCTGTGTCAAACCATCCGGGCTAAAGCAATACAAACCTCCATCACGAGTGCCAACCCATTTATTGTTTGCTCCATCCACAACGATTGCTGTAACAACCTCTTTTTCCAACAACAATTCTACATTACCATCCTGTACAATTTTTATTGGTTGCCCATCATAATTACCGCCATTAAAAATGTTTGTTGGATTATAAAAAACTCTTATTCCCGCATCTGTTCCTATCCATATTTTTCCATCTTTATCTTCAGCAATTGAATAAACAGAATTGGATTCTAAATTTCCGCTTCCAACATCTTTTGTAAGCACCTTATAATTTACATTTTGAATTGGCGCAGAAAAATTATTATGATTAAATACAGTTATTCCCCCTTGTCTTTCGTGTAACGCCCAAATATAATTGTTTTTGTCAACAAAAATTTTTCTGGTAAATCTTCCCGCATCAAAATAAAATGATTGAAAAGTTCCATCCTTCTTTTTAACACCAATAAAATTTTTAACATCACTATTTGCGAACCACAAGTTACCATCATTATCCATGCACAAACCGCTACAACGAACAGCTCCCGGATAAACCTCGCCCATTGGTGAATTTGAAGCATTATAAACGGCTGTTAATTGATTATCCTTATATTCTAATAAGCCCGAATACCAGGAGCTGGCATAAAATTTACTCTTATCTTTCCTGTCGTAATAAACATAATTAATATCATATACTACATTGTTCGTAAGATCACGAACGTCTAAATAGTTCCAGTTATTGTCGCTATAAAGATTTATTCCTTCCAACACATTATTTGTTCCGCCGCCTTGATCAGGTGAAGAAGGTGAAATTGCAACCTTGCCTTCAAAAACATCTATATTGCTTATTAAATTCCTATTTGTTCCATTTGATTTTACTACGTTTTGCTGGTAATATGGATTACTTCCATATGTCTGAAACGCACCGTTATAAGTGTCTCCCACCCAAAAAGAGTAATTACCATTAAACACATAAAAAAACATATCGTTAGCCTTGTAGTATGGTGAGTTATTTACTGCGGTAAAATAACCTTTGTTTGCTGAAGTATTTACATCCTGTATAAGTACGCCAAACTGTTCAATAAGAGAAAAATAGGTGCCGCTTGTGTAGCCAAGTTTTTTTACCGTTAATGGCCCCGGGTTACTAGATAGCTTTCCCCATACGTTATTTGATAACACATAAAGTGTATCCTTTTGTATATCTAAAAAATTTGCGCGCCAGGGAGAATATGCCGCAACAATTTTACCTGCCACGTTCACCACGCCACCAGAGGGGCCATTAGGAATATTCGTTGAAGGTACTAACGTCCAATTATTAAAATTATTTAAGATCTTTGTTTTGTAATTTGATCTATATAACCCGTTTGGGGTTGCCGCAAATATTAATGAATCATTAAGTGCAACCTGATATACCTCAAGGTTAGATCCATTGGGGCCAATAATAAAAGTTTCTTTTACTTCCAACTTATCCATATCAAAAACAATAATGCCAAAACCACAGGATAAATAAGCAAATTGATCTTTAAAAGTAACTTCGTTTATTATTTTCTTACCATTAATAATTTTTAGTTTGATATCAGAATAATTTTTTATCTCATCGCTTGAATTAATAACATCAATGTTACTATTATCATAAACCACGAGAAGTTTGTTGTTGTTTGGATTAGTTCTTAAAAGACGGACACCCACGTCGTTTAATCCATTTATTTTACTTAGCCTTTCTATACTAAAATCATTCTCATCAATTTTAATAATGCCGTTGTAATTTGAGGCGTAAATTTTATCATTAAATCTGGTAATAGAGTTGCAATTATTTAAACTCAAGTGATCCTGCCATGAACGCGGTCCTATTTGAGGAAACACCGATAAAAAAACGAAGCAGAAAATAATTAATAAAATACGGTTCATTATTGAGTTTTGGTCTAAAAACACATATATAACGCTAAAATTACAACAATATTATATCAAAAACCATAAAATATGGTGTTATATTTGCTGGCCAAACTGGCAAATGGCCTCGTAGCTCAACTGGATAGAGTGTCGGTTTCCGGAACCGAAGGTTATGGGTTCGACTCCCTTCGAGGTCACCAAAAACAAAAAAAGGGAGCTGTTTTTGTTCCCTTTTTTTGAAGAACTTCTTCATTTTCGCTCCCTATTTATTCTTTAATTTTAGCGCCCTATTATCCCCCTTTTAGGGTGAGTAAATTTGCAGTTCTAGCGGCATTAAGGGTGATCAAAGGTTTTAACTTTATTGCTTAATAGAAAATATCAGTCAAACCATCTAAATATTACGCTATTCATCTAAAAGTTAACTTAATATCGGTTTCATTGCTAATTTTGTGCTCTATTTTAAATCTATGAAAAAACTATTTTCCATTTTATTTATTACCCTAAGCTTCTTGTCCGCTAAGGCCGACGAAGGTATGTGGTTGGTACAACTTATTGGCGAAAAAACATATGCTGATATGGTTAAGAAAGGTCTAAAGCTTACAAAAGAACAACTTTACAGCGCTAATAAGAACAGCATAAAAGATGCTATTGTTTTATTTGGTGGCGGTTGCACGGCCGAAATAGTTAGTAAAGAAGGTTTGGTATTTACTAACCACCACTGTGGTTACGGCAGTATTGCAGCAGCAAGCTCCGTTGCACACAATTATTTAAGAGATGGTTTTTGGGCTAAATCAAAACAAGAGGAAATTGCAAGCCCAGGGTTAAGTGTTCAGTTTTTATTAAATATTGATGACGTAACTGATAAGGTGAATGAAAAAATAAAAGATATTCCTGCAAATGAACTGGCAGCAAAACTTCCGGGTATCTTAGGGGCCATGTCTGCCAAGGCTGGAGAAGGTACAGGCTACGAAATAAGAATAGGCAGTTTTTTTAAAGGCAATCAATTCTTACAGTTCACCTACCAAAGATTTACAGATGTACGTCTTGTTGGAGCACCTCCTGAAAGTATTGGTAAATTTGGTGGAGACACTGATAATTGGGAATGGCCACGTCACACTGGCGATTTTTCTATTTTCCGTGTATACATGAGCAAAGATGGAAAGCCTGCCGATTATAGCGCAGAAAACATTCCTTATGTTCCAAAACATTTTCTTCCTGTATCAGTAAAAGGTATAAAGGATGGCGATTTTTCTATGATCTACGGTTACCCGGGCAGCACAAACCGTTATGAAACTTCTTACGGCGTTAAATTAAAAATTGATATTGAAAATCCTTTTACTGTTAGTTTACGCGATGCACGTTTAAAGTTAATGATGACGGAAATGCTAAAAGATCCGGCAAATAAAATTCAGTTAGCGAGTTATTATGCACAGGTGGCCAACTACTGGAAATTTTTTGATGGCGAAACAAAACAATTAGTAAAATACAATACTATTGCACAAAAACAAAAAGATGAAGCGGCCTTTGAAGCTTGGGCAAAAGGCAAACCCGAATATGATAACTTGTTTGGGAACATTAAAAACGCTTACGATAATTGGAGGCCGTATGCTAAACACAGGGTTTATATTACAGAAGGCATTATGGGCTCGCCATTACTTGCTTTTGCTGCTACATTAAAAACGCTTGACGTTGCGCTTTCGGATAAGACAACAACTGCCGAAAATTTAAATAAAACGATTACTGCATTAAAAGGTGCGCAGGAGAGATTTATTAAAAACGAAAATATTATTTCAGATAGAAATATTTTAGGTATTGTAACTAAATTATTTTATACGGATATTGATGCAAGCCAAAGACCTCAAGCTTTTTACAGCGGGCTCAAAACAACTTATGGTTCATTAGAAAAAGATGAGACCTACGAAAAATTTGCAAAAGATGTTTTTGCAAATACACTAATTCTTAATAAAGACAAGTGGGAAGCATTTATGGCGAAACCTGACACCGCAATGCTTCATAAAGATCCGGCATACAAAACAGCAATTGATTTTTTAGACAACTTTAATAATAATTACGGTAAATTTTTTACTGATTTTACCGGCGCAACTTACGCTTTAAACAAAAAATATTTAAAAGGCGTTCTTGAAATGAAAAAAGCGCAAGCTGTGTACCCTGATGCAAATCAATCGATGCGGGTTTCTTACGGCAATGTAAAATCATACACGCCTAGAGATGGTGTTAGCTATAACTACGTTTGTACATTAAATGGCCTGATGGAAAAATACAAACCGGGAGATTATGAATTTGATGCGCCTGCTAAATTAATAGAACTAATTAAAAACAAAGATTACGGTCAGTATATTGACAAACAAACAAACGACATTGTGGTTTCGTTTATAACTACAGATGACATTACAGGTGGTAACTCGGGCTCACCTGTTATTAATGCCAAAGGAGAACTTATAGGTTTGGCTTTTGACGGGAACTACGAAGCCTTAAGCCATAAAATTGCTTTTGATAAAAATTTAAACCGCACTATATGTGTTGATGTTAGGTTTGTGTTGTTTGTAATTGACAAATTAGGAGGCGCAAAAAACATTATTGATGAATTAGTAATTATGAAAAATTAGATTTTTAGAATTGCTATCTAACAAAAAACCCATTGTAAAAAATACAATGGGTTTTTTAATTTCCTTATTTTTTATTCGGCAACTACTTTCTTTTGCCTGCTTTCTTTTTGAGGAATAATATATCCTACCCTAAACCCAGCTGTAAATGAAAGGCCTAAAGCAGGCACTCTTATAAAGCCATGATAGTTGGAGGTATAGTTTCGTTCATTACCATAATAATATTGCTGATTTCCTGTTCCAAAAGGGTTCGTAAAAAAATCAGGGTTTGAATACGTTTCTGTTTGGCCTGTAAAGCCTACACCCGCATAATAATCCAGCGTTAATATATTTCCCAATATAAATTGACGTCCATAATTTACAAAGCCGCCATAAGCTACGGTGTTTAAATTAGAGTAAACTGTTCTTACGGTTTGAACACCGCTATATAGGTAATTATTTTGGCTATAATAAACCATGCTAAGATCTTGAAAATTAATGTAAGAGATTGCCAAATCCAATTTTACATAACGGCCTTTTAAAGGATGCGCGTATTTTAGTCCTTTTATAGAAAAATCCTCTCCTAAAAAGAATTTTATACCTGGTTTAATAAAAACACCAGAATTGTGTGTGCTATTATTTAACCCTGTTCTAAACATATTTGAAACATCTTTGTTAATTTCTGAATTTATGTATCCGGCTTCAACATCTATATTCATGCCAACTTTAATTACGCTTTCGTAAGCAAATGATACGTGACTGAAAGCCGCAGAAAAAGGACTAATTTTAATTACCTGCCTGTTGCCTAAGATCTCTTTATGTTCATTCTCTATCGACAGCTCATCCGGCACCAGGCGTTCCGTAAATCCATTTGACAAAGCATATTTAATTACCGATGCTTTATCAATAAAATAAATTGGCCCATCAATGTTTCCGGCCCACTTGTATTTTATTTCAGATTCATTTATCTCCATTATTTTACAAGCAATCTTTTTGTTCTTTTGTAGATACAAAGTATCCGTTTGCGAAACAACTATTTCTGCAACTAACAGAAATATAAAAGAAAACAATAGCTTTTTCATGTGTTTATTTTTAAATTTTTGTAGTAATAGGTAGCTCTACTTTTAGTGGTTTAACGATAACAACAGATAGTTTATTGCTTAACAAGCATCTGTCGTTTAAATAAAGATATGAAAAACTGGACTTTTGCCAAAAGTAAAATCGTTAAATCTTATATCTGGCTCTTTGGTTGAGTAGAAATATGCTTTTACCGATTATCTGGTTAAATAATGTAGCGGTGCTAATATAAGAAAGGTTTTATCTCAGGATCGATCTTATCCTCCTCGGGTTTTGTACTGCCTTGATAGAATTGTTTTAAATTGTCGTTCAATTGCTGTACACCAAAACTGATTGATTCATACACATCGCCTTTATGCAGCATAAGTGTTTTAAAGCCTGCCGGCTGCGGCTTAAAATTCTTTGAAGGAGCTTGTTGCCTGTCAAATAATTGGGTTTTATCTATTGCGTATGTGATCTTATTATCTGTATACTTATAATACATTGGTATAGGGCCTAAATAGCCAATCATCTTTTTACCAAAACCACCTAAATAAGGAAAAGGACGCTTTAACTGGTGCCCGTATTTATTTTTCATAACAACATCATACATGCCGCCACTCGGATTACCTTTTTCTCTTACAAATCTAGCTGAATCTTCTTTAACAAAACCAATAGAAGAGTTGTAAGTAAAATCTTTCTCGGCTACTAAATAAAATTTTTCGGTCATGTTGATAGTTGGATCTATTGCAAGATTTGTGTCTAAAAAAATGCCCGTTCTGGCGCCTTTTAACAAGCTATCATTACTATTGCTGTAAATAAAATAAATTTTACAAAATTTGAAATTATCAAGGTAAGCCATCATTATATTTTTATTTACAATGTATGTTTCTATAATTTTCTCAACCGCTTTGTCTTTTTCTCCGTGACTATTAAACGCATCTATTTGTTTAATATTGGTTTTTAATTTTACAACTAACGCGCCATCTTTTAATTGATTGATCTGCCACGCCGCGATCACATTGCGGCGCTTCCTGAATTTTTCAAATTGTTTTGGATCCTTGTAGTCTTTTGTATTTTGATATTCGTTTCCTTCCTGTGCAGTGATAAAAAACACACTTACAATAAAACAAAGTAAAAAAGCTATTCTTTTATTTAACAATAGATCCATTTTCAATATCATTTTTTTCTGGTGAAACAAAACTTAATTCGCCTTTTGCATTTTCAGCCATTAAGATCATTCCCTGGCTTTCTATTCCTTTTATTTTGCGGGGCGCCAGGTTAACCAACAAACAAACTTTTTGCCCGATAATATCTTCGGGTTTAAAATACAGTGCAATGCCACTAACCACTGTACGTACATCTTTACCGGTATCAACCGTCAACTTTAATAACTTATCTGTTTTTGGAACAATTTCTGCAGCCACAATTGTAGCTGTTCTAATATCCATTTTAGAAAAATCATCAAAAGTGGTTTCCGCTTTAAATTCCACCGGGCCGGCGTTTACTAAATTATCTTCTTTACTTTTTTGCAAGCGGTTTAACTGAATTTGGATCTGTTCATCTTCCACTTTAGAAAACAATAATTCATCTTTATTTATTTTGTGACCATGTGCCATGTTTGATGTTTGACTTGCAGCGGCCCAGCGCAAAGGCTTAATATTTAAAAGCTCAAATAGTTTTTTTGAAGTAAACGGTAAAAACGGTTCTGCTAAAATAGCAAGGTTGCAAGATATCTGTAAGGCAACGTTCATAATTGTTTTAACGCGTTGCTCATCTGTTTTAATTAATTTCCAGGGTTCAGTCTCTGCTAAATATTTATTACCAATGCGTGCAACATTCATCCATTCGCTAATGGCTTCCCTGAATTTAAATTGTTCAATTGCTTTAGCCACCTTTCCAGGAGCTGCGGCCAACTCTTCTAAAACAATAAGATCTTCTTTATTGTATGTTTTTGCTTCGGGAACTTTGCCTTCGTAAAATTTGTGGGTCAACACCAATGTGCGATTAATAAAATTTCCAAAAATAGCAACCAACTCACTGTTATTTTTTGTTTGAAAATCTTTCCAGGTAAAATCGTTATCTTTTGTTTCGGGCGCATTAGAGCAAAGCGTATACCGCAAAACGTCCTGCATATTCTTAAAATCATTTAAATACTCATGTAACCAAACTGCCCAGTTACGTGAGGTTGAGATCTTATCACCTTCTAAATTTAAAAATTCGTTAGCAGGAACATTGTCCGGTAAAATAAATTCGCCATGCTCCATTAACATAGCGGGAAAAATAATACAATGAAAAACAATATTATCTTTTCCAATAAAATGTATCAAACGCGAATCATCTTTTTTCCAATAATCTTCCCAGGTATCAGGCAATAACTCTTTAGTGGCAGATATATATCCTATGGGCGCATCAAACCAAACATATAATACTTTTCCTTCAGCATCTTTAAGCGGCACCGGCACGCCCCAATCAAGATCGCGTGTCATTGCCCTTGGTTGCAAGCCATCTCCACTATCCAACCAACTTTTACATTGGCCGTAAACGTTTGCTTTCCAATCGCTGTGTTGTTCTATATAAGCCTTTATTTTTGGCTGTAATTTATCGAGCGGCAAGAACCAGTTCTTGGTTTGTTTTAAAACCGGCTTACTTCCCGACAAGGTTGATTTAGGATCGATCAGGTCAGTAGCGTTAAGAGTAGAGCCGCATTTTTCGCATTGGTCGCCATAAGCATTAGGGTTAGCGCATTTTGGACAGGTGCCGGTTATATAACGATCTGCTAAAAATTGTTTCGCGGTCTCATCGTAATACTGCTCTGTAATCTCTTCGGCAAAACCTTTCTTGTCGTACAATGTCGTAAAAAAATCGGAGGCTGTTTGATGATGGATCTTTGAACTCGTTCGCGAATAAATATCAAATGATATTCCAAAATCCTTAAAAGCGTTACCCATTATAGCGTGATATTTGTCTACAACCGCTTGCGGTGTAGTATGCTCTTTTTTTGCTTTTATAGTAATAGGCACGCCATGTTCGTCGCTTCCACAAACAAATTTTACATCGTGTCCTATGCTTCTCAAATACCTAACATAAATATCGGCCGGCAAATAACATCCGGCTAAGTGTCCTATATGAACCGGCCCGTTTGCATAGGGCAAAGCTGCTGTAACTAATGTTCTCTTAAATTTTGAATTCATTTTTCTCTCCTAAAGTGCGACCCGTTATGCTTATTTTGTGTTTTTTAGCCTAAAATACAAATAAATCATTTTTTTGTTATATTTATACAAAAGTAACTATAACTATTAAAATAATTAAGAATGAGCAATAAAAAAGAAATTTGGAAAACAATTACTGTAAATGGCAAAAAACCTTCGGTGCCATACGTAATTTCGAATCATGGTCATTTTGGTGTATTACTTGACAAAAGTGGCAAGGTTGAAAGAAGAAATTTTAAACCCACCGCCGGCAGTTACCGCTTTAACGTAAGGCAAGACGGCAAAGCAGCAGCTATTTTTTTATATAAAGAAGTTGCAAAGGCTTTTCTGAAAAAACCTTCGCCAAAACATAAATTTGTTATTCATAAAGATCATAATTATTTAAACGATCATGTAGATAATTTAAAATGGGCCACACAAACAGAACATAGAGCGCATACGACTTTTAGCCCCAATGCCATTTTATCAAGAAAGAAAAAAGCGATTGTTAAGAGTGCGCACTCGCAGATCTTTAACGAAAAAAGCATTGTTACTTTAAAGAAAATGATCTGGGATCCTAAGAGAAAACTATCTTTTAAACAAATTGCCG
Source organism: Bacteroidia bacterium (assembly GCA_016787785.1). GTDB lineage: Bacteria > Bacteroidota > Bacteroidia > B-17B0 > Aurantibacillaceae > Aurantibacillus. The sequence goes on from JAEUTO010000011.1 coordinate 291,949, forward strand.
ATAAATTTGGTGTTTCAGAAATGCAGATCTATCGCATTAAGACCGGTCAATTCTGGTATCACGTTAGGGTTGAGAACGAGCCAATTCACCCAAAATACAAACAGAATTTAAGCAACATTGAATATCAGGAAAAGAAATCGAATGCTGAAAATGCTAAAAAAGAAAAGCGTGCGGCTTCTTTGAAAAAAAGCACTTCTAAAAAACCAGCTTCTAAAGCTAAAGCCGGTAAGAAAAAGAGATAATCAAATGGCCATCATTCCTCCTTATTTAAAAAAAGGCGATACCATTTTAATTATTGCAACTGCGCGGGCGAGGTCAAAAGAAGCCATTAAACCGGCTATTGATATTTTAAAGAGTTGGGGCTTAAAGGTTGAGCTTGGCCCCAATGTTTTTAAAGTACATCATCAGTTTGCAGGAACCGACGAGCAACGTATAAGCGATCTGCAATGGGCTATCAACCATAAAAGCGCTAAAGCGGTTTTAATCAGCGGTGGTGGTTACGGCACATTAAGAGTTGTTGATCATGTTAATTTTAAACCGCTTTTAAAAGCTCCAAAATGGTTTGTTGGTTATAGCGATACAACCATTATTCATAACCGCTTATATCACTTAAAAATAGCCGCCATTCATGGCACTATGGCCTTTCAATTTCCAAAAGATGAAGAGGCTACAAATTCTGTTAAGCAATTATTATTTGGCGAAAAAATAAAGTATTCCATTCCTAAAAACAAATACAATCGTCCCGGAACGGCAGAGGCTGAACTAGTGGGAGGCAATTTATCGTTGTTGTATGCGCTAAGTGGAAGTGTTGACGATGTTTCAGGGAAAAATAAAATTTTATTTATTGAAGACCTTGACGAACAATTATACCATGTTGATAGAATGATGCTGCAATTAAAACGTAGCGGAAAACTTAAACATTTAAAAGGCCTTATTGTTGGTGGTATGAGCGATATGAAAGATAATGCCATACCCTTTGGAAAAACTGCAGAAGAAATTGTTTTGGATGCCGTTAAAGAATACGATTATCCTGTTTGTTTTAATTTTCCTGCCGGACATATTGAAAAAAACATGGCAATTTACTTAGGAAAAAAAGCAAGGTTAGAAGTAACAAAAAATAAAGTTGAACTAAGCTATTAAGAAAAATGTTTTGCAAAACTGCTGATAATTTAAAGCTTTATTACGAAATACAAGGAAATACTGAGGCATCTGAAACACTTGTATTCTTAAATGGCTTAACGCAATCTACGGTTGCCTGGTTCTTTGTTTTACCTTTTTTTAAAGAAAAATATAAAATTGTTTTGCTCGACCTTATCTTTCAGGGACAAAGTGAAAAGGCGGAAAATTGGCGAAATTTTGACCAACACGCGGCAGATGTAAAAAAAATATTAGAACAGGAAAAAATAAATAAAGCAAACATTATTGGTTTATCCTATGGGAGTTTAGTAGCACAACATTTTGCTGTAAACCATCCAACCTTTGTAAACAAATTAATTCTGGTTTCTACTTTTGCACACAAAACGCCTTATTATGATGCTATTGAATTAAGCTGGTGGCGGGCTTTAGAGTTTGGCGGTTATAATTTAATGCTGGACATTATGTTGCCAAGTGTTTTAAGCGAAGGTTATTTTTCTAATCCAATCATTCCAATTCAGATGATGAAAGAAGCGCGTTTAGATGCGCAACAAAATAAACAAGCCATTTTTCACTTAATGCAGGCTACAAAAGAAAGAAAAGATTATCGCAAAGATCTTGAAAAAATAACGGCCCCCACTTTGGTAATACAGGGCGAAAAAGACCTTTTATTACCAGTTCATTTAGCACAAGAAGTACATAAACATATTAAGCATTCTAAATTAAAAGTTGTTGCAAATGCAGGCCATACCTTAAACTTAGAGCATGTGCCGGAAGTGTGTGGATATATAAAAGAGTTTTTGGAAAAATAAATTAACCACATAGACACATAGTTTTCTTAAGTTAAACTAGAATTTCTAAAGGATACATAGAATTTATTCGCGGCGCGAATAAATTTATGTGAACCTTTTATGCGTCTAGAAGGTCATCTTTTTTCTATGTGCCTATGTGTTTAAAATTTTACCTGAGGTCAAACAAATTATTCACGCCCGGATAGCGTTCTACTGTAAAACCTTCTGCATAGGGCACGCCAATTGCTCTACCCCATAACGCCATTTTACTATTTAGTGTTTCAATAAAAGCTTTGCTGGATATTGGGGTTTCGGGCTCTTTAGAATTAGGATCAAAGAATTGAGAAGAAAATGCCATTATGGCTTTGTGTTTTACCTCCATAAAATCTGTAATATCAATTACAAGATCGGGATGAATGTAATGATCCTGTATATAATGATAAACAGCTTTTGGACGCCAGGCATTTTGCCTTTTTCCATCAACCGTTGTTTCAATCTTTATTAAGCCGCTATAAAAACATGCGTCAGAGGTAAGTTTGGCAGAGCGTCCGTGATCGGGATGACGATCGTTTATTGCATTACATAAAACAATTTCGGGTTGATGTTTACGAATAATTTCGATTATTTGTTTTTGGTGCGCTTCATTGTTTTCAAAAAAGCCATCTTTCATTTTTAGTTGTGTGCGGAAAGATACCCCTAGTATTTTCGCTGCTTCATTTGCTTCTTTTGTCCTAAGCTCTGCACTGCCACGGGTTCCAAGTTCGCCAAGGGTAAGATCTAAAATACCAACTTTTTTTCCTAAAGCGATATGTTTAGCTACTGTTCCGCTGCAGCCTAATTCCACATCATCAGGATGAACTCCTATTGCTAAAATATCAATTTTCATTTTGGGTTTGACTTTTTAATTAAGTCGTTGAGCTTTTCATTTATTTTTGGAAGGTTTCTGAACAGAACAAAGCTGCGTTTAAATTCGCTGCTGTTAAACGCCGGTGAACCTTGAACAATTTCGCCTGCTTTTTCAATGTTTGATGCCACACCTGCCTGACCACCAATTTTAACGCCATCGGCAATTTTTAGATGTCCGGCAACGCCAACCTGCGCGCCTATCATACAATTCTTTCCTACTTTGGTTGATCCGGCAACGCCTGACAATCCGGCGATAACCGTGTTTTCCCCGATCTCTACATTATGCGCTATCTGTACTAAATTATCCAGCTTCACGCCTTTTCGTAAAATTGTAGATCCTAAAGTAGCCCTATCAATTGACGAATTAGAGCCTATCTCTACATTATCTTCTATCACTACATTTCCTATCTGTGGAACTTTTACAAAAGCGTTTCCTTCTGTATTTGGTGCAAAACCAAAACCATCACTACCAATTACCGTGCTTGCATGCACAGTGCAATTTGCGCCTATCTTACAATCGTAATATAATTTTACACCCGCAAATAATGTGGTGTTATCTCCTACTTCACAATTATCTCCAATATAAACATGTGGATACAATTTTACGTTGTTGCCGATCTTCACGTTTTGCCCAATATAAACAAATGCTCCTATGTAGCAATCCTTACCGGTTTTAGCGCTTTCGGAAACAAAAGAGGGTTGCTCTATGCCCACTTTGTTTCCTTTTATCTGCGTGTATATTTCTAATAGTTTTGCGAAAGACTCGTATGCATTATCTACACGTATTAACGTACATGTTGGTTTAATTGGTTTTTCTAACGCAAGCGTCTTATTAACAATAACAATACTTGCATCTGTTGTATAAATAAAATGTGTGTATACAGGGTTTGCCAAAAAAGAAAGTGTTTTTGCTTTTCCCTCTTCAATTTTAGAGAGATTATTTACAATAGTATTTGCATCGCCTTCTACAGTTCCATTTAAGAGTTGCGCTATTTGCTGTGCCGAAAATTCCATACAATTAATCCTTTAAATTTAAGTATTTTATTAATACATTATACGTTTAGATAAAAGTTGCGTAGGCTTTTCTACAAACCGATACATAATGTACGATGAAAGAATAGTAACGCCTAACCCAATAGAAATAACAATAGGTTTTTGCCAGCTAAGAAAAAAAGAATGGCTTAAAACATTAATGATACTTGCGCCAATTAGCGGGTGAATAAGGTACAGCGAGTATGAAATGTTTCCAAAAAAATTTAGAACTTTATTTGAGTAAGTATTAAATAGCTGAATACATATAACTGTAACAAGCCCACAGACTGCGTCTACATTGCCAAAATTAAAGTATACCACAAAAAACGAGCCGATTAGTACAATTAAAAATTCAATTATATTTATCTTTTTGACGTAATAAAAACTCCAACTGATGCCCATTAAAAAAATACCGGCATAGGCCGGAAAAAAATTAAGGTCAAGAAAACAAAAAGGTAAAGCCAGTATGATGACATAAAATACCAGGCGGCCTATTAGTTTTCCATTAATTACCAGCAGAATCAAAAAACTAATAATCAAATAGTATTGAAACTCAATCGCCAGTGTCCAAAAGACTTCGTTTAACCATTTAAATTCATCTAAAAAAAAGGGGATAAGATAGCCGAGATGAAGTGCAATTTGCGTCATACTAATATCCGCTGTAGTATCGCCCGTGATCTGTCTTCGCACCAGGATCATTGTAATTGAAAGTGCCAAAGCAACCAAATAAGGAGGCTCTATTCGTATCGCTCGTTTTAATAGGAATTTTGGCCATTTATTAATTGTATAATTTGAGCGAAGTAGCGAAAGCGGAATAACAACTCCTGAAATAACAAAGAAAAGCGTGATGCCATATTGCCCGTAATAAACAATGTTTAGAATATTCTCATCTGTAACGTAATTAATAGTAGAGTATATGAAATGAAACAGGCAAACTGACAGGGCCGCAACGCCGCGTAAATTATTTATAAAAGGTATTTGTGTTTTACTAAGCAACCTGTTTAATTATAGAAATTAATTTTTGTTTTTCCTTTTCCCAATTCAATTCTCGCGCGGCAATTTTAGTGTTTTGTTTATATTCAAGAAGCGTTTGTTCCGATGATAAGAGCTTTTCAATTGCTTTTGCAATCGTTTCGGGTTGGTGATCTTCAATAAAAATTCCAGCCTGGTACGCACTAATTATGTTTTCTATTTCAGGCAAACGCGTTGCCAGTATTGGAACACCAGCTTGCAAATAATCAAATATCTTATTGGGCAGGCTGTAATAATAATTTAAATTGGTGTTCTTATCTATACTAATGCCTAAATCAGCATTAAACGTGTAGCTCATTAATTGCAGTTTAGGCATCTTATCAATAAGTATTATTTTTTTCCAAAGATCCTGGTCTTTTACTTTTTTCTGCAAAATATCCCAGCAATCGCCACCCCCAATGATCAATAAAAGTGCATTGTCAACAAATTTCATTGCATCAACTAATTCCTCAGCCCCCCTGTCAACATTTATTCCTGCGCCTTGCAGAAGAATAATTTTCTTATCTAGTGGCAATCCCAATTGTTCTTTTGATAAGGGTTTAAAATTTTCGACGGTAACGGGAATATTTCTTATGGCCTGAAACTTTACCTTATATTTTTCTTCAAATATGTTAGCAATACTGTCGTTAACGGTAATGCAGCTCTTTAGTTTTGGCACAATGCTTTTTTCGACCTTTAGCCATATTTTCTGTTTGAAAGGTGCATTCAGCAATTCGGGCACCTCGCAAAATAACTCATGGCTATCATAAATTAATGGAATTGATTTTATTTTAGAAACCCAGTAGTTTGGCAAAAGGGTATCCAGATCGTTAGAGAATAAAAGATCTGCTTTTTTAAATAGAAGTTTAAAAAATAGTCTAAAATTAAAAAAGAAATAAAACAAAGGCCCTTTAAGAAACAACAAGCGCATCCTTTCGGTAGCAAAAGGCCAGTTCTTAATCGGTAAAGAATTGGGCAATTCTCTGCCTATAAGAACTACGTCATAACCGCATTCCATAAGTGTTAAGCAACTTTTGTTAACACGGTTATCCGTTACAAGGTCGTTAATTACACTTACTACAGCTATTTTTTTTGTTGTAAACAAATACTTTGTTGATATTGGGTTAAAGATAGAAATATTACCCCTAATTTATTAGTTATTTTTGTTTGAGTATGTTGGATATAAGAAACAATGTAAGCCTTAAGCCATTTAATACCTTTGGCATTGAGGCTTTTTGCACCCATTTTGCCGAAATAAATTCGATCGACGATTTTTCTGCCCTTTTAAAAACAGAGATCTATAAAACAAGCGCAAAACTGTTTTTGGGCGGAGGGAGTAATTTGTTGTTTACAAAAGATTTTAATGGCTTAGTAATTAAAAATAATTTAAAAGGAATTGAAATCGTTTCTGAAAATGAGGATGAAATTATTGTAAAAGCTGCTGCTGGTGAAAATTGGCACGGCTTCGTGCTTTGGTGTATTGAACAGAATTTTTGCGGCCTTGAGAACCTATCGTTAATCCCAGGCTGTGTTGGTGCCAGCCCCATGCAAAATATTGGCGCTTATGGCGTTGAAATTAAAGATGTTTTTAACAGCCTGGAAGCACTAAATACTGCCAACGGTGAGCTCAGGGTATTTAATGCCGCCGAATGCGAGTTTGGTTACCGCGAAAGTGTTTTTAAAACAAAATATAAAGATCAATTCTTCATTATTTCTGTGTCTTTTAAATTAAGCAAACACCCAAAATTAAATACAACCTATGGCGCAATTAATTCTGAACTGGAAGCGATGAAAATTAGCAACGCCACCATAAAAGACGTTTCAAATGCGGTTATAGCAATTCGACAAAGCAAACTTCCAAATCCAGTAGAAACAGGCAATGCCGGAAGTTTTTTTAAAAACCCGGAAGTTTCAAAGGAAAAACACGAGGCGTTAAAAAGATCATTTGAAGCGCTTGTGTCATATCCTTTACCAAACGGTAACTTTAAATTAGCAGCGGGTTGGTTAATTGAACAATGTGGCTTAAAAGGATTTGAAAAAGACGGAGCTGCTGTTCACTCAAAACAAGCGCTGGTGTTGATCAATAAAAATAATTGCACAGGTAAGGCTGTTTTTGAGTTGTCGGGCTATGTTTTACAGAAAGTATTTGATAAATTTGGAGTAGCACTAGAGCGCGAAGTAAACATTATCTGATGATTGGTTTTTTAATTGATGTAGGCATCTTCTCAAATTTATTTTATACAGGTTTTGTTTTTTTTAAAGACCCGTTCGAGTTTTACTTTTCATATCTGCCCATATTAATTTTACTTCCAATTTTTATTATTAAGTACAAATTTTATGCTCCCTCACTTTATATACTCGTTCCTTTATTGGTAATCGGAATTTTTAACGTTTTCATTGACAATAATACAGCCGGAAAATTCATTAAAATTTTTGCGAATCTTTCGGTCAATCTTATCTTCTATCAATATGTATTACAATACTATGAGTTTGATGTAAAGCTGATCTTTAGAAAATACTTGAATATATCTTTTATTGTTTGTGCCCTGGGGCTTTTTCAACTGTTTAGCTTTTGGATCGGTTTTAAATTTGGGTATGACCTTACAATACTTTTACCCCTTAATAAATGGGGACTTAACCCCGGTGGTTTAGGCATTAGGATAAACAGTCTGTTTAGCGAGCCTTCTTCTTTGGGAATTGCCATTGCGCCCGCGTTTTTTATTAGCATATATCAACTAATTACAAGAACAAATGACTTTATTTCTTTAAAGCGCTGCCTCGTAATTTTAATTTGCTATTGTTTATCATTCTCAAGCCTTGCGTTTCTTGGTATATTTCTTTCCATTATTTTAATAACACTTAATTTTGGTGCCGTACGCTATTTTTTGTTTGCAATTCCTCTCTCTGTTTTCTTGTTTTTTGTTGCATACAACAACGCAACCGAATTTAAAGTGCGTGTGGATGGAATAAAAGAACTATTTATTGATAATATTTTGGATGAAGCTAAAGCCAGTGAGACCAAAAGGGCAAAGATCAAACGTATTCAGAGCTTCTTAAAGCGTGTACACGGTTCGTCATTTGTTTTTTATAACAATTATTACATTGCAAAACAAAATTTTGCTAAAAATCCATTATTTGGAACTGGCATAGGTTCTCATGAATTTGCTTATGATAAGTACACCCTCAATAAATTAATTGGAGGCATTTATGAATTTAATACGGGTGATGCCAATTCTCTTTTTTTAAGAACTATCTCTGAGGTTGGTTTGTTTGGCGCCTTGTTTTTAATTTTATTTGTATTCAAATATTTTGTATCGCACGACATTGCCGGGGGCGAAGAAAATAGCTACTGGTTAATTAGCAATGCGTTATTAGTTTTAATTCTTTTAACTTATTTGCGACAAGGAAATTACACATATAACGGGTTTTTCCTTTATGGGTGGATGTATTTTTATAATTCTGCTAACTATAAAAACTATAGCGAAAGTTTAGCTACAAAATGACGGTCCTTTTTTTATATACTGAAATTGCCGACTATTTTATTAAATGTTGCGAAGAGCTTTCAAAAACTTCGAATGTTCACATTATCCGCTGGCCGGTAAATAAAGAGGCGCCATTTGTTTTTTCGTTTTCTGAAAAGCTTAACGTATATGAAAAAGGTGATTTTAACTATTCGCAATTAGACGCCCTTGTAAAAAAAATTAACCCCGATGTTATTGTTTGTAGCGGTTGGATAGATAAAGATTATTTAAAACTGATAAGGCCTTACTTCAAAAAAATTCCTACGGTATTAACATGCGATACCCATTGGACAGGATCACTTAAACAGCGTCTTGCAACATTTCTTAGTCGTTTTTTTTTACTGAACAGGTTTTCACACGCCTGGGTACCAGGGGCTGCACAAACTAAGTATGTAAAAAAATTGGGCTTTGATCAAAAAAAAATCAAAACGGGTTTCTATTGTTGCGATCTTGAAAAGTTTAATACAATTTATAAAACACAACAGTTATTAAAGAAAAACACATTTCCCAAAAAATTTCTATTTGTAGGCCGCTATTATGAATTTAAAGGTGTAGCTGATCTATGGGAAGCGTTTATACAATTACAGAACGAAACTTCAAACGAATGGGAGCTATGGTGTTTAGGCACAGGCAGCATTGCTCCGGTAGCGCACGAAAAAATTAAACATTTTGGTTTTGTACAGCCTAAAGATCTTGAAGAAATTACAAAAAAATGCGGCGTGTTTGTTTTGCCCAGCCATTTTGAGCCTTGGGGCGTTGTAGTTCAGGAATATGCGGCATCAGGTTTTCCCCTTATTACCAGTAGCGCCGTAGGAGCAAACGAAGCTTTTTTGGTAGAAGGCCAAACGGGCTTGTCCTTCAGATCAAAAAATATTGATGAATTAAAAAAAACGCTAAAAAAAATCATATCTTTAAGTGATAGTGAATTATTTGAAATGGCTATAAAAAGTCACGATGCGGCTCAAAAAATTAATCTAACAAATTGGACAAATACTGTTTTAGAAATTTATAATGAATTCAATAAAAAATAAAATACTTGTAACCGGAGGAGCCGGAAATATTGGAAGTGCCTTAGTTGAAAAGCTGATAAGCGATCCGCATAATTTTGTTGTAATAATAGATAATCTATCTACCGGCTATCTCTCAAAACTGCCTTCTTCAAAACTTACCAATTGGAAATTCATAAAAGGTGATGTAAATCATTTGAACGACCTATCATCTGTTATGCTCTCATTTCATTTTGATTACGTTTTCCACTTTGCCGCAGTTGTTGGTGTTATAAGAACACAAGAAAATCCTATTGATGTATTAAATGACATTGAAGGCATAAAGAACGTTTTAAATCTTTCCAAGAACACTTCGGTAAAACACGTTTATTTTTCGTCAAGTTCAGAGGTATATGGCGAACCTGTTGAATTGCCTCAAAATGAATACAGCACACCTCTAAATTCCAGAGTGCCTTACGCGGTTGTAAAAAATGTTGGTGAATGTTTTTTTAGAAGTTATTGGCAATCATTTCATTTACCTTATACCATATTTCGCTTCTTTAATACGTACGGCCCAAATCAAAGCACCGATTTTGTTGTATCACGTTTTCTATCTTCCGCTTTAAAAAATAAAGATATTACCATTTATGGCGATGGTCTTCAAACCCGCACATTTACCTATGTTGATGACACTGTAAACGTTTGCGCAAAAATATTTGAAGAAAAACTGCTTATAAATGATGTGATCAATATTGGTAATCACGAATTAATGACTGTTAAAGCTCTTGCAGAATTAACTATAAAATTAACAAATTCGTCCTCAAAAATAATTTACCTTCCGCCTTTAAAGGAAGGCGACATGACCAGGCGCCAGCCAGATAATACAAAAATGCGCGAGATCCTTAATAAGAATTTCGTAAGTATCGAAGAGGGAATCAAATTAATGATGGCAGACGAACGCTTTTTAAAATCCACCGGCTTAAAATAAAATTATGTGCGGTATAAACGGTTTTATATCCGATCTTCACGCTTCCGAACAAAGAAAAGAAATTGTTCGGAAAATGAATTTGTGTTTAAGTCATCGTGGGCCCGATAATGACGGAATATGGTCGGCTGACAACGTTGTTTTAGGCCACCGTCGCTTATCGATCATTGACCTTAGCGCTGAGGGGAACCAGCCTTTTTTTTCATCTGATAAGCGTTATGTGATCGTATACAATGGTGAGCTTTATAATTATAAAGAATTAAAACTAGAACTTCAACGCTCCTCACACGGCTCAAACGATCAACCTTACTTTTTTAAAACAAACACCGATACAGAAGTTGTTCTTGCCGCCTTTATTCGTTACGGCACAAAATGTTTACAGTTATTTAATGGCATGTATGCTTTTTCGATTTATGATACGGTAGAAAAAAAACTAACCATTGCAAGAGATCGGCTTGGTGTAAAACCGCTATACTACTATTATGGCGATGAGGGTTTTTTATTTTCAAGTGAAATAAGACCGATCATTCATTCAAACATAAAAACTTTTACATTAAATAAAGATGTTATTGCAGAGTATGCAATGTACCAAACGGTTTTTGCACCTAATACTATTGTTAAAGGCGTTAAAATGCTTTCGCCCGGCAATTATCTGGAATATCAAAATGGAAAAGCAAGTATTGCAGAATATTATACGTTAAATAAATTTTCTAATTCTCTTAACGAACTTTCCTATTCACAAACCTGCGCCAAAGTAAACGAATTGCTTACTCATTCTGTACATCAGCGTTTGGTTGCAGACGTTCCGTTTGGCGCTTTTCTTTCAGGCGGAATTGACTCGAGTGCTATTGTTGGGTTAATGAGTAAAGTAAGTGCCGAAAAAATTCAAACCTTTAATGTTAGTTTTGATGAAAGCGAGTTCTCGGAATCAAAGTATGCAAAACTCATCGCAAAAAAATTTAATACGCAACACCACGAAATAAAATTAACGCCCCAAGATTTTCTAACACAATTACCCGAAGCCTTGTCCGCAATGGATCATCCAAGTGGTGACGGGCCGAATACATATGTTGTATCAAAAGCAACCAAAAAAGCAGGCATTACCATGGCTTTAAGTGGCATTGGCGGCGATGAACTTTTTGCCGGCTACGCTGTTTTTAAAAGAATGGCTGATCTACAAAAAAAATCATGGATAAACGCTTTCCCTTCATTTAGCAGAAAGCTTGCGGGATACGTAATACAAAAAAATAAAAAAACAATTGCCGGAAATAAAATTGAAGAACTGTTAAGTCAGGAAAAAATAAATTTTAACTCCGTTTATCCTTTAAGCAGAAGCGTGTTTACAGTAAAAGAGCTTTCCAAATTTTTAATGGTGGAGGACCCCTTCAAGCACATAAATAAAATTGTATCAAACGTACCCCAAATAAAAGACCATTTATTGAGCTCCGTTTCTATAAGTGAGATAAATACATATTTACAAAATGTGTTGTTGCGCGATGCGGATCAAATGAGTATGGCCGTTGCACTGGAAGTAAGGGAACCTTTTTTAGATTACAAATTAGTTGATTTTGTTTTAGGAGTAGAGGATGAAAAAAAATACCCACACACGCCAAAAAAATTATTGATAGATAGTCTTGGCGATCTTTTACCCGGTGAAGTTGTGAACCGACCAAAAATGGGTTTTACATTGCCGTGGCAAGTCTGGCTAAAAACGGATCTCAAATCTTTTTGTGAAAAGAACATTACAGAGTTTTCAAATTATGATATTTTTAATAAACAAGAGGTTCAGAATTTGTGGCAGCGATTTTTAGATAACGATAAAAGGGTTACGTGGAGCAGGATCTGGCACCTAGTAGTTTTAAATAATTGGATAAAAGAAAATAATATTTCAGTATCATAAATTTGAAAAAACCGAAAATAGTTGTTTTTATGCACTGGTATTTACCGGGAACCAAAGCCGGTGGGCCTGTTCGTTCAGTATTTTCTCTTGTTAGTTTATTAAAGAACTATTTTGATTTTTATATCGTTAGCTCTAACACCGACCTTGGTAGCAACACAGAATATGCGGGAATAACGCCTAATACGCTTTTTACAAAGAACGAGGTAAATTATTACTACTTTAATAATACACATCTTACTGCTGACAACGTTTTGGCTTTATTAAAACAAATTGACCCTGCTCTTATCTATTTAAATAGTTTTTGGTCGTTTACTTTTTCAATAAATATTATTCGTTTAAAAAATAAAAAATTAATTTCCGCTCCCATCTTGTTAGCTCCAAGAGGTATGCTAAGTAAAGGCGCATTAAGCTTAAAATCGTTTAAAAAGAATTTTTTTATTATGTCTGCCAGGCTTTTTGGTTGGTATAAAAATGTCCACTTTCACGCTACCAATCAACAAGAAGAACAAGATATTAAAGCGTGTTTTCGTTCTGCAGAAATTACAATTGCCTCCAATTTAAATTCAGGAACACTTATTAAAAATACCACTTTAAAAACTCCGGGCCAACTAGATCTGTTTTTTTTATCCCGCATTTCTGAAGTAAAAAATTTACATTTTGCTTTAGAACTTTTAAAAGAAATTACTTCTGATATTTCAATTAATTATCATATTTATGGTAATCTTGAAGACCTGGATTATTGGCACCGTTGCAATGAGATCATTAAAAAACTACCAAAAAACGTAACTGTTGCTTACAAAGGAGAACTTCCGTTTAACGAAGTGCAAACTACAATTTCAAAATACCATGCTTTATTATTACCAACCCTAAACGAAAATTTTGGTCACTCAATTGTTGAAAGTCTTTTAACAGGATGTCCGGTTGTTATCAGCGACCAAACACCATGGAATGATCTTGAGAAAAACAATGCCGGTTATGCAATCGCGCTTGAGAATAAACAAAAGTTTGTTGAAGCTATTATTAATTTAGCAAAATTGAATCAGGCCGAATTTTCTCAAAAAAGCAATGCATCAAATAGCTATATTAGCAATAAAATTGAAGTGGATAAAAGTATAAACCTTTACAAAAATTTATTTAATGGATTCACCAAAAATTGATCTTTCTACTTTTGACAATGATTGGTACAAGCCGGGGCAACCTTTAGTTGTAAGGGCTTTGTGGTATTTTATTAATTACGTATTCTTTAAATCTGCTTTTCCTTTTTACGGGCCAAAACGTGTTTTGTTACGTTTATTCGGCGCTAAAGTCGGTAAAGGTGTTATTATTAAACCGCATGTATCCATTAAATATCCATGGCATTTAGTTGTTGGTAACCACGTTTGGATCGGCGAGCTGGCCTGGATTGATAATCTTGCTAAAGTAACACTTAAAGATCACTCCTGCATTTCGCAAGGTGCCATGTTACTTTGTGGTAATCACAATTATAAACGCAGTACTTTTGATCTGCTTGTTGGCGAAATAACTTTAGAAGAGGGTGCCTGGGCGGGTGCAAAAACAGTTGTTTGTCCTGGAGTTAGATTAGGTAGCCATAGCTTACTAACGGTTGGCAGTATTGCTACGGCTTCTTTAGAAGCGAATTGGATCTACCAGGGTAATCCTGCAAAAAAATTAAAGATACGTGAATTCAAAGCGCCTAAAAGTTAATTCTTTTCGTCTATACGATCGACCTTAGTTACACCCTTCACTTTTTTAAGCACATCCATTAAATGATTTAAGTGTTTTGTATCGTGAACATAGATCATAATAGTTCCTTCAAAAAGGCCATCGTCAGTATCAAATTTAATAGAACGCATGTTGACGTTGTTCTCGCTTGAAATTATTTTAGTGATGTTATTTACTAAGCCTAATTCATCTGTACCAATAATTTTAATTCCTGCAAGGAAGGAGATCATCTGATCATTTAACCATTTAGCTTTTACTACGCGATAAGCGTAATTCGAAAGTAGTTTAATGGCATTCGGACAGTTAACCCTATGAATTTTTATCCCCTCGGCAACTGTAATAAAACCAAAAACGTCATCGCCCGGAATTGGGTTACAACAGGGAGAAAGTTTATAATCCAGTTTCTGCATGTCGTCTCCAATAACCAGCATGTCGCTACTTCCACGCGCATTTGTAACTAACTGCTCAATTTTTGGAGTAGCGGTTTTTCTGCTTGGTTTTACAGGATTATTCTTATAGCGGATGTACTCTTTAATTTCTTTTATATCTACATTTCCCAAAGCTGCGCGGTAAAATAATTCCTGCGAAGAGGGTATCTTTAAGAATTGGCAAAAATCATTTACATTTTGTAAAGTAAAATCCAACTTGTTCTTGTAGAACTTTCGTTCCATAATTTCACGGCCCTCTTCTGCTGTTTTTTTGCGCTGCTCTTTTAAACTACTTTTAATTTTAGATTTTGCTTTGGCTGTAATTACATAGCCAAGCCAATCTTCTTTTGGTGTTTGTTTATTGCTGGTAAGGATCTCTACCTGATCGCCACTTTTTAATTCGTAGCTTAAAGGAACCAGTTTAAAATTTACTTTTGCGCCAATACATTGCTCGCCCACTTTGGTGTGTATTTCAAATGCAAAATCCAAAGCTGTTGCTCCAACGGGCAAGGTTTTCATGTCGCCTTTTGGAGTAAATGCAAATAATTCGTCGCTGAATAAATTCAGCTTAAAATCATCCATAAATTCCAGCGCATTTGGATCTGGATTCTCTAACATCTCGCGAATACGCTGCAACCAATTCTCTAAATTACTTTCTTTATCCGCCGCACTATCTTTATATTTCCAATGCGCTGCATAACCTTTTTCGGCTAATTCATCCATCCTAACAGTTCGGATCTGTACCTCTACCCATTTACCCTCAGGACCCATTACAGTAGTGTGTAAACTTTCGTAACCATTACTTTTGGGGGTGCTGATCCAATCGCGCAATCGCTCGGGACTTGGATGGTAAAAATCTGTTATGATCGAATACACTTTCCAGCAATCGGATTTTTCTTGTTCTAATGGCGTATCAATAACAATGCGAATAGCGAAGAGATCGTAAATTTCTTCAAATGCAACCCCTTTTGTTTTTGTTTTATTGTAAATACTAAAAATAGACTTTGGTCTTCCAAAAATTTTAAATTGAAACCCTTGCTCTCCTAAAATTTCTTTCAACGGCTCAATAAATTTTTGCACAAACCGTTTTCGTTCAGGTTCTGTTTCCTGTAACTTCACGGCGATATCGTAATAACCTTCTGCGTTGGTATATTTTAAGCCAAGGTCTTCAAGTTCTGTTTTAATATTGTTCAATCCCAAACGGTGTGCAAGAGGCGCGTATAAGAACAAGGTTTCGCTTGCGATCTTCATTTGTTTTTCGCGCTTCATATGCTCAAGTGTGCGCATATTGTGCAACCTGTCTGCCAGCTTAATTAAAATAACACGAATGTCCTCACTCATAGTAAGGAGCACTTTTCTAAAATTCTCTGCCTGAATAGAAGACGTGTTATCAATTACACCTGAAATTTTTGTGAGTCCGTTTATGATCTGCGCTACTTTTTCGCCAAACAAACCTTTTACATCTTCTAAAGTAAGGTCGGTGTCTTCAACGGTGTCATGTAACAAAGCGCAAACAATACCGGTAGCGCCCAATCCTATTTCTTCAGCACATATTTGTGCAACGGCAATAGGATGATAAATATAGGGTTCGCCGCTTTTGCGACGCATTTCTTTATGGGCTTCAACAGCAACTTCAAAAGCTTTACGGATCGTTTCTTTATCGCCTTTTTCGAGACGGCGTTTACAGGCCTTAATTAAAATTTTGTACCGGTTTAGAATTTCCTTACGCTCCGCTTCAAGATCAATTTTCATATGAACTATAATTTCATAATTTGTTTAGAAATATGTTTATGAAGGTATTAATTTTGCGTAACATTAAAAAGCATTTCATTGAAAGTTTTTTTATATATCTATTATTTTTTTCGCTCTGCTTTTTTGCGTGGCTTTACCAATACTATCAGGCTTATCAGGGCAGAGGGCATAAATGAAAAAAAATATGGTATTGCAACGGCGTCTATTAAAAAAAGCAACTCTACAGAGTTTTTTCATTATCAGGGCGCTGGCTACCTTGTGTTATTCAGGATCTTTGAGCAAATAAGGCCCCATACAAAAAACTTCTGTTTTATGGACATTGGTTGTGGCAAAGGGCGGCCGGTTTTTGTTGCAGAATCGTTTGGTTACGAAAATTTGAAGGGAATTGATCTTGATGAAGAATTGGTCGCAACTGCTAATTCTAATTTAAAAAGTTATTCGTTAAAGAGAAAGGCATCAAACATTCAATTTATTCACGCAAATGCTTTGGAATATAAATACGAAAACCAGCCAACGCTCTATTTCTTATTTAATCCCTTTAATGAAGAAGTATTAAAAAAAGTTTTGCAAAGGATAATTAATTCGACCTCATCTGAAACCTGGTTTGTGTATATGAACCCAAAATATTTGGAAGCATTTACGGTTGATAAATTTGATCTAGTAAAAGAATTAAAAACGAAAAGGTATTTAGAAGCTATTGTTTATAGAATAAAACGTTAACACTACTCTCTTTTTAGCGCGATCCTAAATGTGGTGCCTTTGTTGATCTCGCTTTTTAGAACAACTATTTTTCCGTTATGATAGATCTCAATAATTCTCTTACACAAACTTAATCCTAAACCCCACCCTCTTTGCTTTGAAGTATAACCTGGTTCAAAAACAGTTTTAAATTTTGATTTTGGAATTCCCTTTCCCGTATCAGAAATATCAACGAACAAACCTTCCGGCACATCTATCAATGCAACTTCTATGTCGCCTTTGCCTTCCATAGCATCTATCGCGTTTTTACAAATATTTTCTATTACCCATTCAAAAAGTGGAACGCATAAATGCACTTGTAAATGTTCTTCAGGCAATTTTAAAGTGTAGTTAGTGTTTTTAGATGTACGGTTCTTTAAATATTCTATCGCATCAATTAAAACCTGGTTAATGTCTGAAGGAACTAAAGTAGGTTGTGAACCAATTTTACTAAACCGATCGGTAATCGTATTTAATCGTTTTACATCCTGCTGCATTTCATTAACAATCGCTTCGTCAACACCCATTGATCTTAAATGTTCGTTCCATGCCATTAACGATGAAAGCGGTGTGCCCAATTGATGCGCGGTTTCCTTGCTCATACCCACCCAAACCTGATCTTGTTCTGCTTTACGGGCTGTACTAAAAAGTATGTACGCGATCAGTAAAAACAAACCGATCACGCCAAATTGCACATAAGGATAATACTTTAATTGCGTTAATAATTCAGAAGGCGCATAAAAAATATAATCACTTGTCCCTTCTCCAAGATCAATTTGAATGGGCGTGTTCTCAGAAGACAAATCTGCGAGTTTATTCTGCAATTTTTCAGGAGTATTTACTTCTGAAGTGTCAATTTTCTTTCCGATAGCAATAATTACATCCTTGGTGTTATTTGTATAAATAACCGGTACTGCCGCAGAGTTGACAACCACCTCGGTAATAAAGGATTTTATTAAACTGTCAAACACCAATTTAATATCACTAAAGACGCGACTATCTTTATGATATAGTCTTTGTTTAATGCCTTTGTAAACATTTATCTCAACGGGTTGATACAGATCTTTCATGATCTGTAATTGCTCTTTTAAATAAACGGGGTCTTTTTCGCGCGCAGAGTCTAAATTTCTTGAGATCTGAATTTCGTCGTTCTCATCCGTTAAAATTACCGGAACAGATGTGTTTTCCTGCAAAACTTTTAAAACGAACGAAACGTCTTGCGCATCTGCACTTAATTGTTTTGTTGCTTCGGCATATAACTCCGCTTTTTTTCGTTCGCCTTCCTTTATTTTTTCAAATAGTTCGTTTGTAAATTTTACGAGATTAGCTTTCTTTTGAACGGCTTTTGCCCAAAGCTCTACTTTCTCTTTTTCATTAGTAGAGATGGTCTTAACCAAATTACGGGTGTACCATAACGACGCAATAATTATAACCAAAGCCGATGCGGCAAGGCCTAATTTCCAACGTTGTTTTTTGTTATAGATATTCACTCCTACAAAATAATTACTTAAAGATACGATTTTTAGAAATCATCGTCGTCATCCTTCTTCTTTTTTGGTTCTAACGTTTTTTTAGGCTTATTATTGTTGGGTTTCTCCAATTCAAAGGCCTGATCGGCTTTCTCCTTCTTTTTTGTTGAAACAGAGTCTTTTTTAAATAGGCCAAATTCCTCTTTAAGCAGTTGTTTTAAATTCTGTTTCTCTTCTTTAAGATCTTTTTTAATGTTCTCCTTTAGTCCTTTTCTATCGTACTTAATTATAGGCTTATCAACTGTTCCGGTCATCAGTATAAAAGCACTTCGTTTGTTATCCGGATCATTTTCAATAGGGCCAAATTCTTCTTCCTCATTTTTGTGTTTTCTCTTTTTGGCAAGCAATTCACTTATCAATAATTCTATATGATAATTAATATCATTATCAAACGTATGTGATCCCCAAAAAATAATATTTAAAGCGGAATTTTTTATGGTTGTGCTTGGCAAAATAATTGTTTGTTCTTTTATTTCTATCGTACTTTGCAAATTTGAGAACTTTATTCTTTGAAGGTCTTGTATGTCTACAAATTTCGATAAGCTCAACAAAGGTTTAAAGTCGATCAGTTCACCTCTGTCTATATTTAAATTAATGTTTGACCTAACTGAATTAAGATCGGACTCAAGGGCGTTGCTCCAACTACCCGAAAATTCAACGGTTGCGGTTGCCAAACCTTTAATGTTCTTTTCCTGCAAGGTTGTTTGACCAAAATTGTTTAGCTGGCTAAACATGGCATTAATATTTATGTTCTTTAATTTACTTTGCATTACCACATCCAGTTTACTTCCAGAATTATCTGCAAATGCATCAATCTCCGCTTCGCCCTGCATAGTATTAAGTTTCATGTCGCTTACAATTGCTTTTTGATCTTTAATTTCAATTTCGCCGGTAACAGATTGCGCTTCAAATTTTGCATAGCTGAATTTTAATATTGCGGCGTTTAACTTAAACTGTATGTTTTTTGGGATCAGCGGCGCCGATTTATCTTCAGAAGAGCTATACTTCATCATAAAATCTTCCAGTTTAATATAATTCGCAAATAAGCTTCCGGTTATAATCAAAGGTGATGTTTTATCTGACAAATAATTAAATATGCCCGGCAGCTTTCCGTTTAAAACTATATCCGAACTTCCGCGTTTCAATTTCAGATCCTTCACCTCAACCTCGCGGTCTTTAGCGGTTACCGAGCAATTCTCTATTGCAAAAATATTTTCATCGCCTTTAAATTGCGCCTCAAGATTTGTAACAGTTGCATCTAAATTTAATTTTACTTTGGTTGAAAACGTTTGGTCTTTAAGGTCGCTTAACAATCCTTCTACTTCTGAATTTATTCTTAGTTTCCCTTTTAATTTAGCCAGAGTATCTATCGGCCAAAAATTCTGCAACGTCTCCAGATCGGAAGTTGCATCAACTAATAAACGGATAAATGGATTTGAAAAATCGTTTATTGAAAGACTGCCTTTTAGCTCATCGTTATTTAATTGTAAATGAACATTGGTAAGATCGAGTTTAGAGGTTGAATTCGTATACACAAGTTTGCCCTCCATATTAATACTTTTTGCTGTTGTGGAGGTAGGTTTATAGGTTACTTCAGCGTTCTTTATTCCAAATCCGCTTTGTAATTCAAAATTTGTTTTGCCCGAATAATTAAAACTTCCTTTCGTATAAAACTCGCCATCACTTTTATAATCGTTGGCTTTTTGTTTCTGATCTTCGGGCAGTAAAGACAGAACGGTTGCTATATCAAGATCAGAGGCTTCATAATCAATTTTCATGTTTTGCAAACTATCGGCATATGCAAAATTTCCATTTAAATTAAAAAGCATGCTGTTCAAACTAAAGCTTGTTTTTTCAAACAAATAATTATTACCGTTTACTTTAAGGCTAATGTTTAAGTTACAATTTTTGTTCTTTAAAAACGTTCTTTTGCTTGCGGCAATTTGATTAATGACCAGTTTGCCTTTTGAACTCATGTCATATTCAACATCGCTAAAATTTCCTTTAAAGCTTAATTCATTAATTAAAAGATCTGTTTTAAAAATTCTTGATCGGTCTCTATAAATAACACGACAATTTTCCAATTGAATTAAGTTGAGATTAAAATTGATAGAGTCGTTTTTGTTTTCGCCTTTCGCTTCTTCCCAGAAAATATAATTTGGTTTTCCTGTTTTTGTTAAGCCGGGTTTTGCGAGTGCATTCTTGAGCGTGATCTTTTTAATATCATATTTTTTATTCCAGAGGTCGCTAATACTAAAATGCAGATTAAGTTGTTCGGCAAACAAAAGTGTATCGCGTTTTTTAATTTGTAAAGCTTCCAGCATTAAAACATTTTTAAATTCCATAGAACAATCCGGAAATGTTTTTAAAATGGTGAGATCAATATTTTTTGGGTCTATCGTAACTTCCGACTTAAGATGTTTATTGATCTCTCCCAACAAAGCAGCTTTTACTTCATCCTGGTAAATAAACAAAAGGCTAACCAACGTTACGCAAATTAAAACAAAAGTAAGCCCAAGGTAAAAAATGGTTTTTACAATTCGTTTTAGTACCGATTTCTTTTTAGGGGCTATTTCAGGCGCGTTTTCCAATAAGGTAAATTTCAGTAAAACTATAACTCCTATTAAGTTTTAAGTTACTAGAAATAAACAATTGGCTTTTTATAAAATTACTGTCTCGAGGACCTTAATTCTCACAATAAATACAAAAATATTAATCTATGATGAGTTTTTGAGAGAAGGCATCCTGCTGATCTGAACCCGAAATAAGATAAATTCCTTTCACAAAATCATCTTTAGAAACTTCAATGATAGCCGGGGCCTCTGGCTGCACGCTTATCTCTTCCACCAATCTGCCTGTAATATCATGGATCTGAACGGTTTTACTAAGCGGCTTTTTTTCATAACCGATCTTAATTACTTCAGTAGTTTGATTTACCCAGATAGGCGAGCCCGCTTTGTTTTTAAAGTTAACGGCAATTGTTTTGTGTGTTTGCATCGAGCCGTCTTTGTCCACATGTTTTAAGCGGTAATAGTTTAAGCCAATAACCGGATCTTTGTCGTAATTAAAATAAGCTTGATTGTTTCCTTCACCATTAGCAGCTAAAGGATAAATGGTGTTTAAAGGCGAATAATAGATTCCGTCGCTGCTTTTTTCCAATAAATAATAGGCCACATTTTTTTCTGTTGCAGCAAGCCATTTTAGTAGCACCTCGTTTTCTAAAGGTTCGGCATAGAAGTCTTTCAAGTTAATTGGTAAAACTCCGCTGCAGCTAGGGCCACAAGTGCCGCTTAGGTTTACTGTAAAAGTAATGAGTTCGTCAGAGCGATTAGATTGTCCGCCAATATTAAAAGAGCCTCCTGTTAAGATCATCTGTACAGTGCCGTCGGAATTAGAGCAACCGCCAATTAAGCTGGAAACGCCGGTAGTATAAGTTCCAAGGGCGGCGTATGCTCCGCAGGTGCCAACATTTACAACCATAGTTGAACCCTGTGCAATAACTAGGCCTCCTGTATTAGTAATAAAAACATCGTCCCCCGAATCCATGCCACAGTTGCTACAGCCAATACCCGATGGGTTTACCGGGGCGCCAAAATAATTTCGTTTCATAAATTGTGCTGTAATTGTAGCTGTGCAGCCGGCTGGCAATGAATAATTTGTTGAATAATTATCGGTTGTGCCGCCTCCTAAAACAGAAGTTCCACAAGCTGTCGGCGAAAACGCAGGAACATAAAGCGAAGCTAAATTGCAATAATTGGCGCCATTACCACAACCGGCCAAAGCATTTTGATTTATCATAGCACCGCTTATATTGCAACCGGAAAAAGACACCTGGCCGAAAAAAGCGCTAACTATTAAAAATAAAAATATGGTATAAACTTTTTTCATTCTGTTTTACTAACAGTAAATTAAAAAAGCGGTTAAGGTTTAATTTGATTTATGAAACAAAAGATCAAATTCCTTTAGGGTGTTCACTTCTTGTTTAAGTGCAACACGAATTTAGGACTTTTAGCTATTACAAATTGTTTAGACATATTAAGTAAATATTAACTTTTTTGCTTAATAATTGCTAAAACAGAGGCTTATTTTGTGCTTTTATTGTTAAAATGGGCTTAGGGGATTTTCAATCTGTTGCAAATTTTGTAAATTTAATGCTATGAAAAAAGCAGCGTTATTTTTATCCCTTATTATTGTTTCGATAATAACTTTTTCTTTCGTTAGTTCTCCTCCCGAAGAGTTGGCAATTAATGCGGCCATTCCACAAGGCGATTACAAAATGAAAGATGTGAGTGGTAAAACAGTTTCTTTAAATGAAATTAAAACCGCAAAAGGGTTATTGGTTATTTTTAGTTGTAACACCTGCCCTTATGTAAAGTTAAGTGAAGCGCGTATTAAAGAATATTCTGATTATTGTTTGGCAAACGGCATTGGTTGTGCTTTAATTAACAGTAACGAAGCGCAACGTGCAGAAGACGATAGTTTTGATAAAATGACGGCTTACTTTACTGCACAAAAATTAAAATGCACCTATGCGGTTGACGAAAAAAGTCAGCTGGCCAATGCTTTTGGCGCAACCCGCACACCACAATGCTTTTTATTTAACGCTAAAGGTTTAGTTTATAAAGGCGCTATTGACGATAATGTAAAAGATGCCGCTGCTGTAAAAGCACCATATCTTAAAGAGGCATTAGCTTCTTTGCTTAAGAACGAAACGCCCAAAACCCAGGAAACCAAATCTATTGGTTGCACCATTAAACGTTTAGAATAATTTAAATTTCTGTTTTTACTTCCTTATCTTTACGGTTGAAATGTTTAACAAAGAACTCGACCCTGAAGATTTTTATTATAGCCCCGAAGGATATATTGTTTTTACTGAAAAGTATCATTTGAAACGCGGCTATTGTTGCAAGAGCGGTTGCAAGCATTGTCCGTATGGTTACGATAAGAAAACGGGTAATTTTATAAATGATAAAACAAAAAAGTAGATCTTAATTATGTCAACACTAACAGGAGTTTCATTTAAAGAAATAATATTACAGGGCATACCGGAACAATTGCCGGAAGCAAAACCATACGACGGTAATATCAATCACGCGCCAAAACGTAAGGACATTTTAAATGCCGAAGAAAAAAAACTAGCCATTCGTAATGCGCTTCGTTATTTTGATCCAAAACATCATTCAGTTTTAGCAAAAGAATTTGCGCACGAATTAAAAACATACGGCCGTGTTTATATGCATCGCTTTAGGCCCGATTACAAAATTTACGCACGACCTATTAATGAGTATCCTCATAAAAGCATACAAGCTGCGGCTATTATGCACATGCTTAGTAACAACTTAGACTACGCCGTTGCGCAACATCCACACGAGTTAATTACCTATGGTGGTAACGGCTCTGTCTTTCAAAATTGGGCACAGTATCTTTTAACCATGCAGTATTTAGCTGTTATGACAAACGAGCAAACACTTGTTTTATACAGCGGCCACCCTATGGGTTTATTTCCATCGCATAAAGATGCGCCACGAGTTGTTGTTACTAATGGTATGATGATACCTAATTACAGCAAGCCTGATGATTGGGAAAAATTTAATGCATTAGGCGTAACACAATACGGGCAAATGACCGCAGGTAGTTTTATGTATATTGGCCCGCAGGGTATTGTACACGGCACAACCATAACCGTTATGAACGCGGCACGCAAGAAATTCCATACCGAAGAAGAACGTAAAGGTAAATTATTTGTTACCTGCGGTCTTGGCGGTATGAGCGGCGCACAACCAAAGGCTGCAAAAATTGCCGGGCTTGTTTCGGTAACTGCAGAGATAAATCCTAAAGCTGTGGCAACAAGGCATTCGCAAGGTTGGGTAGACGAAGTTTTTCCTGATCTTGACAAATTGATAGTTCGTATTAAGGAAGCGCAAAAAAATAAAGAAGCAGTAAGTTTGGCTTACCAAGGTAACGCAGTTGATCTTTGGGAGAAGTTATTGAAAGAAAATATTCTGGTAGATATTGGCACCGATCAATCCTCGTTACACAATCCGTGGGCGGGCGGCTATTATCCACAAGGCCTTAGCTATGAAGAGTCTAACAAATTAATGGCCGAAAACCCTGCAAAGTTTAAAGAAGAAGTTCAAAAAACATTACGCGCACATGCCGGTTGTATAAATAAATTTGCCGCAAAAGGCATGTACTTTTTTGATTATGGTAATGCTTTTTTATTAGAAGCAAGCCGTGCCGGTGCTGATATATTAGAAAAGAACGGCGACTTTAAATACAAAAGTTATGTGCAGGATATTTTAGGGCCAATGTGTTTTGATTATGGTTTTGGTCCTTTCCGCTGGGTATGTACAAGCGCAAACGAAAATGATCTTAGAAAAACTGATGAATTAGCACTAACTGTTTTAGAAGAGATTTACAAAACTGCGCCAAAAGAAATTCAACAACAATTAATGGATAATATTTTGTGGATAAAGAATGCCATGCAAAATAATTTAGTGGTTGGTTCACAAGCGCGTATCCTATATGCAGATAGCGAAGGAAGGATAAAAGTTGCGAAGGCAATTAATAAAGCCATTAAAGAAGGAAAAATTACAGCGCCTGTTGTTTTAGGAAGAGATCATCATGATGTAAGCGGCACCGATAGCCCTTATAGAGAAACCTCCAACATTTACGACGGTAGTAAATTTACCGCTGATATGGCCGTACAAAATTTTGTAGGTGATGCATTTAGAGGTGCCACATGGATAAGTTTACATAACGGTGGTGGCGTTGGCTGGGGCGAAGTAATAAACGGTGGTTTTGGGTTAGTGTTGGATGGAACCGACGATGCAGAAAGAAGGTTGGAACAAATGTTATTTTGGGATGTAAATAATGGTATCTCAAGAAGAGCTTGGGCGCGTAACGATGAAGCGCTCTTTGCTATTAAACGCGAAATGGAACGCACCCCGAATTTAAAAATTACACTTCCCAATTTGGTAGATAATAAATTATTGGAAAATCTTTAATTCTTTTTAAAAAATGAAAAGAAAAAACCCGCTCACATTCTGTAAGCGGGTTTTTGATTTGTCTAGTTCACTATTTTTGAGATAGCAAAATTGACGGTGTTTATTATTTACGCTTTTGTGTTAGATCTTTTTTAAGATCAGCGTTTTGTTTTTTATTTTTCTCTGTTTCTTTCTTGTGCGTTTCTGCGCCATGTGATGGAGCCGCTTTTTTAATGCGCTCTCTTGCATCGTCTCTTCCTGTGTTTGGCATAAGTACTTTTTTTAATTATTTCTTACTTTATAATTCGCAAGAAACAGGCCAAAACAGTACAGAATTATAGATCAATGTGTTATAAAAAGGCAAACAAAAAACCTGTGTATACAAATACACAGGTTCATAAAAGCTTTTCTACAATAAACAATAAAATTATAGAATAGCGCGGAACAACAAGAACAGTCCTCCCGATAAAATAATTGTTACCGGTAATGTTAACAACCATGCCAATGCAATGGTTTTAATAGTGCCTTTTTGTAAATTCTTTAATCCTTTTTTAGCCACCATAGAGCCGGCAATGCCGGAAGATAACATATGTGTTGTAGAAACCGGAACGCCATAAGCAGATGCCATGCCAATACCCATTGATGCTACTAATTCGGCACTGGCGCCTTGTGCATAACTCATGTGCTGTTTGCCAATTTTCTCGCCAACTGTTTTTACGATACGTTTCCAGCCCACCATGGTACCAAGGCCTAAACATAACGAGATTATTATTATTACCCACGATGGTGCATACTCTACTAATTTTTTTGTAGCTTTTATTTCGTGTGTTAGTTCTTTTATTTCGTTAGCACTTAAAGTTAGGTTGCCACCTTTAATTATTTTGTCGGTGTTCTTTGTAATTTTGATAACATCTTTTCTTAAAGAGAAGCGTTCTTTTAAAGCAATTTCATCCGAATTAAATTTACCAACGGTTAGTTCTTCAAAATGATCTGAGTATTTCATGATCTCGGCAAACATTACTTTTTCTTTTTTAGCAAGTACCGTGGTATCTGCTTTTGCCATTAGTAATTCTATTTTGTTTACGTTGCCGTTAACGCTTTGCAGGTTGACGCTTGAATCTACCGCAAACTGCCCTGGCAATACAGCAATTAGAATAAGCATAATTAAACCTACGCCTTTTTGTCCATCATTCTGACCATGGAAAAAGCTTACCAGGCCGCAGGTTAACCATAATAACATGCGGATCCAAAGAGGGGGCATTTTTCCCGGAATTGGTTCTTTATATATTATTTCGTTTTTTATAAAACGTTTAAAAATAAACATCATAATAATAGCAACCGAAAAGCCAATTAATGGTGATAATAATAATGCCAACCCTGTATCTTTTGCCTTGTCCCAATTAACTGCCGAAAGACCAAGATCGCCGGGCAAAAAAGCAAAGGCCAAACCAATTCCTAAGATGGAACCAATAAGTGTGTGTGAACTTGATGAAGGAATACCAAAATACCAGGTGCCAAAATTCCAAATAATAGCACTTACCAATAATGCCAAAATCATTGCTACACCATGATACGGGTTACTATCTACCAAAGCATCCATTGGCAATAAGTTTACAATGCCCATGGCTACTGCAATACCTCCCAACATAACGCCAGTAAAATTTAAGATGCCGCTATAAACTACAGCTACAGTAGGTTTCATTGAATTGGTATAAATAACAGTAGCTACGGCGTTTGCTGTATCATGAAAACCATTAATAAACTCGAAAAAACAAGCTAATACAAGGCAAAGTATTAATAAAACAGTAAGTGTTGTGTCTAATCCAAACATAATGTGTGTTTAATATTGTTCAAATCTCTTGGTTTTTATTGCTCCCAATGTTAAGCTAATGTTAAATCCCCAGCTCTACCTGGAAAACAGCAAAGAAATACTTGTTATGGTCGGTATTTGTTGATAGATCCCTTTCCCGATTATAAAAAATATTGCCCTGAACCTTTACTTTATGCTTATTTAAATATTTGGTTACACCCAAACCATATTGTTCGTTTTCTCTCACAGAAGATAAAACGTCGTGATGAGGGCTTAGCAATGAATGTCTTGCAGCAATTTCCCATTGACTTTTAAAACAATAGCTTAGTTGAGTATTTATACCATCACCGGTAATAATTGTTCTCGATTTACCGTCCGTTCCCTTAACTACTGGACTTCCATCAGTATCTCTTCTGATATATTCCGCGGTAAGCGCTAAACCTTTATACTTAAATAAAAAATCGGCCAAATACAAATTGAAGCTTTTTGTGCCATAAAGATCCTTACCCAATTGACCGGCGGATCTTACCGCAAGGTCATTTAACTGGTATCCCCCGGCTATAGATATCTTCGGTTTTTCCTCGCGTATAATATCCCCTTCAAAATAATCCCCGCCATCTGTAAAATTCCCAAGCGGTAATATTTCTAACCTTCCTGTATATGAAAGGCCTGCATTACTTGTAACTGAATTTCTTCCTTCGCCACTTGAAACGGCTACTTTGGGAACAACTAAAAAGTTTTCGGTAACATGGCCGGTGTAGTTTATAAATAAACCAAAATCCCTATCAGGAGTAAAATTTGCGTTTACAATAGAACGATCATAAAATTGTAATGCGCCCGAAGAGTTAACGCGTTGCCGATTACCAGGCAATTTACCCTGGCCAAAACCAATTTGTAACTGTTTAACAGGTTTATAAAAGATCATTGCGTCTCGAACTACATTTGGACTTGTATTTTGGCTTGTTGCATCTGCTACGCTCCAATCCATGTCGCCACGCGAAAAGGATAATTGTAAATAATATGTTAACTTAGGGTTAACAACGTGTCCCGTAAAACTTAATCTACAACGGCGAACCCTTGCTTCAAATGAAGAAGGACTAAGATCCTCATCGCTTACTGTATTAAAAAGTGCGCGATTTTGAATTCTAAATCTTAGATTAAGAGAATAAGAGCTGTCAGGCGTTGAAAAACCAAGCCCGTTCTTGAAATTGAAGTAGGGCGTTTTAGCTGTTTTTACAGGGGCTTCCTGGGAAACAAAAACGGTGGGTACTAGTAGTAATAGTAAATAAAGAGATTTAAAAAGTAAGCTTTTTTCCATTTGCATAAGATTTTACTGCAAATTAAAAGTTACTAAATCACTTTAAAATCACCTCAATGTTAAGAAAACGTTAAATTGTAAATGTATGGGTCATTTTTTTAAAGAATCGCGAATCTCCATCAATAATTTTTCTGTAGTGCTTGGTTCAGGATCAACTACGGCTGCCGCCTCTTCTTTTTTCTTCATCTTATTAATGCCTTTTATCATTAAAAACAAAGCAAAAGCAACAAAGATGAACGAAATGATCTGCGAAAGAAAATTGCCATATTTAATGGCTGTGCCTGGCACCACTAATTGAGAAAGGTCGGCAATGTGTGCAGCTTTTAACGCCGGCGTTAATATGGCCGGTGTAATTATATCGTCTACCAATGATTTTACAATTCCGCTAAATGCCGCGCCAATTACAACCCCAATAGCAAGATCAACAACATTGCCTTTTACTGCAAAGGCCTTAAATTCTGATAAAACTCCCATATATTAAATTTTAATTATTATTTCCAAGTACTTTTAATAGTTCGTCTAACTTCGGCGTTAAGATGATCTCCGTTCTGCGGTTCTTTTTTCTAGCTTCAGCAGTTTTAGCGGGATCCAAAGGAAAAAATTCGCCGCGACCCGCTGCGGTAATACGTTGCGATTCTATTTTTGCACTTGACAACATTATTTTTGTAACCGAAGTTGCTCTCATTACACTTAAGTCCCAATTATCTTTTATTTCGCCTGCGCCTTTCATTGGCACATCATCTGTGTGGCCTTCTACCAATACATTTATGTCGGGGTTTTGCTCTAATACTTTTGCAACACTTTTTAATGCTTCAACACCTTTTGCTTCAACATTGGTTTTTCCGCTGGCAAATAAAAGGCTCTCGTCCATACTTACATACACTTTACCGTTCTTCTGCGTAATGGTCAATCCTTTACCTTCAAAGCCAATTAAAGCATCGCTTAGTTTTTTCTTTAGGTCTGCTGCTGCCTGATCTTTCTTTTTAAGAATGTCCTCTAATTCGGCTACGCGGGCTTCACGCTTTTTTAATTCTGCATTCAACATATCAAGATCAATTTTTTGAAGTGTAAGCTTTGCTTCAAGCGCTTTTAGCTCGTCCTGTTTTTTCAATAATTGCTCCTGCGTCATTTGCAGGTCGCCACTTAATTTGCTATTATCTTTTTCGCTGCCGCTTAATAATTTATTTAAACGATCCATTAATTGTTGGTTCAACTGATCGAGCTTATCGTATTTGGAAGTTAGGTTCCTGTAGCTACTTCCAACTATACTTGTATCTCTTTTTAAGCCTACATTTTCTTTTTCGTATTTGGTAAATTGCTCTTTTAACTCGGCTAATTTTGCTTCTGCTTCCTGAGTTGATTTTTTAAGGGAGGCGCGTTCAGTATCGCACTCATTTAATTTTGTTTTCGATTCATCCAACAATCTTGCGGGCACACAACCATAGGCTAAAAATAAGGCCGATACGGCTATTACTAAATATTTTTTCATCATGGTTAAATATAAGTCCATTTTTTAATACTTATAAAGTATTAAATACCGTGTTTTTAACAAAGCTATTGTTTACAAAATACTTATCTTGTGAGGGCTATTATCATTTGAAAACACGGCTATTTATATCACTTCTCCTGTTCAAAACATTGCTTTTTTTTGGACAAAATATGTTAAAGGATTCTGCCGTATACAACAAACTTTTTAAAGAATACCAGGCTGTAACCTCTACCGATCGCGTAAAAGCCTTTGCTGCTCTTAACAAGATCGAGAAAAAAAGCGCAGCGGAAAACAACTTTTATTACTTATCAGAAGCGCTTGTATATAAAGCCATTTTGCACTACTACGATAACAATTATGATAGCGCTAAAGTCTTAATTAACAAATCGCTAGCTTTAGCTTCAAAGGCGAATAACGCTAAAGCGCAAATGCGCGCGTACAACTTATTAGGAGCCATCTATTATAACCAGGGTGACCTTAAAAACACCGAAAAATATTATAACGAAAAAATAAAGGTTGCGGAAAAAAATAACGATACGGCTGCAATTTATGGCACTTATTATAATATGGGCCTTGTTTATTTTCAGCAAGGTAATTATTTAAAATCGGCCGATTATAATTTTAAGGCGTTGCCATATTTTGAGCGGATGAAAGACACTTTTAATACTATTTCATCTTTGCAGTCTATTGGGTATACCTATATGAATTTAGATGATGTTCCATCGTCCATAAAATTTTACACCAAAGCCATCTCGTTGGCGCGCGGCTATAAAGATAAATACCAGTTAGCCGGAATTTATATTGATCTTGCAGCGGCGCAAGGCACTATAAACAAGCCTGATTCTGAATTGTACTACCTTGACCTTGCCCTTAAATTATCATCTAAAGAAAAAGATGATTTTCATTTTACTATCGCCCTGAACAACAAAGCCGACCATTACATCAGGCAAAAGAATTTTGCACAAGCGCTTATTTTATCGAAAGACGCCGAAAAATTAAATTTAAAAAGCGAAAGAAAATTAGTTTTGTGCGAAGTATACAACAACATGTCAAACGCCTATTATCGATTAAACAAATTAGATAGCGCTTTAAAATATGCACGCAGGGGTTACCTTATTGGCGCTGAAGTACAACAGGCAAAAACGGTTCGCTTATGCGCAAAAGTACTATCGTTAATTTATGAAGGCAAGAGAAATTCTGACAGTGCTTTAAAATATTATAAAATGTATTCTGCTTTTAACGATACACTTAAAAAAGAAAGTCAGTTACGGGGTATTGCCCAAAAAGAATTCCTGTTCGAAAAACAAAACCAGGAAACCCTTCGCGCACAGGAAAAACTTTTAGCCGATACACGACTTGAAAAACAAAAACAAATAAACTTAATAGTAATTGTTGCGTCTATTTTATTAGCGGCCTTTTTAATGATCGGTATTATTAACTACCGACAAAAACAAAAAGCAAACGCGTTAGTGTTGGCTCAAAAAAAATTACTTGAAGAAAAACAAAAAGAAATTTTAGACTCCATTAATTATGCGAGCCGCATACAAAACAGTTTAATGCCAACTGAAAAATACATAGATAAAAGTTTAAAAAAATTAAAGCCGTGACAATATGCAAATTAAAACACTAGAAGAATATAAAACAGCTTACAAAAAAAGCGTAGATGCTCCGGAAGAATTTTGGGCGGAAATAGCTTCTGAATTTTTGTGGACCAAAAAATGGGATAAGGTTTTAGACTGGAATTTTACTGAGCCAAAAATAAACTGGTTTGTTAATGGTAAATTAAATATTACCGAAAATTGTATTGACAGGCATTTAGAAAAGAACAGCAGCAAAACCGCTTTTATTTGGGAGCCCAACGAGCCGGGAGACAAAAACAGAGCTATTACTTATAAAGAATTATCTGGCGCGGTAAATCGCTTGGCTAACGCTTTAAAAAGTTTTGATGTTAAAAAAGGGGATCGTGTTTGCATTTACATGCCAATGATCCCCGAAGCGGTTTATGCTATGCTCGCCTGTGCAAGGGTTGGCGCCATTCACTCGGTTGTATTTGGCGGTTTTAGTGCGCAGTCAATTCAGGATAGAATAAATGATTCGCAATGTAAGGTTGTGTTAACAAGTGATGGTGCTTACCGCGGCAACAAACAATTACCAATGAAGGTTACGGTAGACGAGGCGTTAAAAAACTGTCCTTCGGTTACAAATGTTTTAGTTTACAAACGCACAGGCGAAAGTGTAAATATGAACCCCGGCAGGGACTTGGATTGGGAAACAGAATGCCAAAAACAATCTGCTGAATGTGAACCAGAAGTAATGGACAGTGAAGATCCTTTGTTTATTCTTTATACATCCGGAAGCACCGGCAAGCCCAAAGGCGTTGTGCATAGCTGCGGAGGCTTTATGGTTTACACCGCTTACTCTTTTCAAAATGTTTTTCAATATCAGGAAAACGAGGTGTATTGGTGTACCGCCGATGTGGGCTGGATAACGGGACATTCTTATATTACATACGGACCTTTATTATCAGGCGCCACTTCTGTTATTTTTGAAGGCGTTCCGAATTATCCCGATAGCGGCAGGTTTTGGCAAGTAGTAGATAAACTCAAGGTAAATATATTTTATACTGCGCCAACCGCTATTCGGGCATTAGAGGCAGCGGGTTTGGATTTTGTTAAGCCCTATAAATTAAATACCCTTCGCGTCTTGGGAAGCGTAGGCGAACCAATAAACGAAGAAGCCTGGCACTGGTATCACAAAAATATTGGCAAAGAAAAATGCCCCATTGTTGATACATGGTGGCAAACCGAAACGGGTGGAATTTTAATTTCTCCTTTAGCAAATATCACACCGTTAAAACCAGGTTTTGCAACTTTACCTTTGCCGGGCGTGCAACCGATTTTGGTAGATGAAAAAGGAAAAGAAATTTTAGGAAATGGTGTAGAAGGAAATCTTTGTGTTAAATTTCCGTGGCCATCCATCATACGAACAACTTATGGCGATCATGAACGTTGCCGCACAACTTATTTTGCTACATACCCTAATTTATATTTTACAGGCGACGGTTGCAAACGTGATGAAGACGGTTACTACAGAATTACCGGAAGAGTAGATGATGTTATTAATGTGAGCGGTCACAGAATAGGAACCGCAGAAGTAGAAAGCGCCATTAACGAGCAGGCTGACGTTGTGGAGTCTGCGGTTGTTGCTTTTCCTCATGAAATAAAAGGACAGGGTTTATACGCTTTTTGTATTGTTCAAAAAACAACTAAAACGCCTGAACAAATAAAAAAAGAAATTAACGATTGCGTTAATAAAATAATTGGTGCGATTGCGCGGCCAGATAAAATTCAAATAGTGAGTGGTTTGCCAAAAACACGGAGTGGAAAGATCATGCGCCGTATTTTAAGAAAAGTTGCTGAAGGAGAATTAGCAAATTTAGGCGACACCTCAACACTTTTAGATCCATCTGTTGTTGACGAAATAATAAAAGGAAGGTTATAGTGGAAACACTTATTTATAATTATTATAGTTCTCCTATCGGTGAGATTGAATTAGCGGCGGACGATGAAGGTTTGCTTTGGACAAAATTTTTGGAAACAGAAAAAAACAAGAGGGCAAAACAGGCAGAAACAGAATCAGCGCTTTTTTCGAAAGTAAAAGAGCAGTTTACAAAATACTTTAACAACGAATTAGATAATTTTGAACTGCCTTTAGTTATTCGTGGCACAGATTTTCAAAAAACCGTTTGGCAAAAATTAACTTTAATACCATATGGCAAAACAATAAGCTACCTAACTTTGAGCAAACAAGTGGGCGATGTAAAAGCAATTCGTGCCGTTGCATCTACCAATGGAAAAAATCGTTTTTGTATTATCATTCCTTGTCATAGAGTTATCGGATCCGATGGTTCTTTAACCGGTTATGCGGGCGATCTGTGGCGAAAAAAATGGTTATTAGAACATGAATCAAAAAACAAAAATTATCAAACAAATCTTTTTATATGAAGACATACGTTGACAAAGCCATTAATTATAAAAAATATGTTGATCTCCTAGATAGCTTAATGGCAGAGGGAAAAACAACCGGACCAAACCAAAGCCCAGACTATTTAAATTACGCAAAATTAAATCTGGCACGCATACACCGCCTAAACAAAACAGCAACCTTGACAGAGGAATTAAAAGAGGTTTTAAAGAAAGTAAAATTGCCTTTTATCTTTTTGGTTTTAACCGAAGGCTGGTGTGGTGACGCAGCCCAAAATATTCCAACCCTGCATTTAATTGAAGAAGAATGCAAAAAAATTGAATTGAAATTAATTTTAAGAGATGAGAATTTAGAATTAATGGATCGGTATTTAACCAACGGAGGAAGATCTATTCCAAAATTAATTTGTTTGGAAAAAGAAAGTTTGAAAGAGGTGTTTACCTGGGGCCC
Source organism: Bacteroidia bacterium (assembly GCA_016787785.1). Taxonomy (GTDB): domain Bacteria; phylum Bacteroidota; class Bacteroidia; order B-17B0; family Aurantibacillaceae; genus Aurantibacillus. Next base: position 326,421 of record JAEUTO010000011.1, read on the forward strand.
CAGACCGGAGGCTGTTCAACAAACAGTTCTTGAATTAAAAGAAAAACAGGTTTCGTTGATGGAAAAAGCAGAAATCGTTCACAAATGGTATTCACTAGATAAAACCTTTAGCCTACAGAAGGAATTAAAAGAGTTAATAGAGAAACACTTGACCTGATCATGCATTATTAGCACTTCCCACAAAAGAGCTAAAGTTCTACTAATGGTAAACTTCGTTGAATAACAAAAAACTCTATTTAGAAAAGCCTTCAGTTATTAAATTTTTTCAAAACAAGTAGGTTATGTTAAAGTATTCGCGGCGGTGCGTTCTCCAATGGAAAAATAGTTTTTGTATTGTCATTCCTTGTCATAGCGTTATTAGAACAGGTGCTTCTTTAGCCGTTTAGCTCGGGGATCTGTAGTATAAGAATAGTTGTTAGATCACGAATTAAAACGCACTAATCATAGGGCTGAGTTGTTTTAATTCCAATTAAAAATTATCTTTACTGACCTAACATAATGAGCCCAACCAGCCCTATAATTATAATTGTTTCTTTACTTGTTGCATTGCTCACAACAAAACTTGTAAGTGTTTGGTTTAAGATACAATTAAAGCCGGTAAAGTATATATCTATAGATGGGCTTAGGGGCTATCTTGCTTTTTTTGTTTTTCTTCATCATTCTTCTGTTTACTGCTTTTTCTTGCCAACGTGGAACTGGGCAGCACCTCCTTCTAATTTATTTACCCATTTTGGACAAACCAGTGTATCACTATTTTTTATGGTAACCGGTTTTTTGTTTTTTTCGAAACTGATAGAAGCGAGGGAGAAAAAAATTGATTGGCTGCATTTTTTTGTTTCACGATTTTTAAGATTATATCCACTATATATTTTTGTTTTAGCTGCGGTGTTTTTTATCGCTTTCTTTATGACGGATCTAAAATTTCTTGAGCCAATGAGCAAAATATTGTCAGAAGCCAAACATTGGTTCCTGTTTGCGATGTATGATAATCCAAATATTAATACTTATAGTGAAACAAATGGCATTATGGCAAGTGTTATTTGGTCAATTAAATATGAGTGGCTTTTTTATTTCTCGTTGCCGGTTCTTGGGTTGATCTTTTTTAAACAACGCCCGGCAATAATAACGTTGTTATTGAGTTGTTTTATTGTTTTCTCTTTTTTTTATTTTACTTATATAAAAGTCTTTCATTTTTATTCTTTTTTAGGAGGTTTAATAGCTGCTATTTTAGCTAAGAATGATGTGTTCCTAAAACTTTCAAAGCATTTTTTGTCTTCGTTAATTATCATTACTTGCCTTTTTTTAGCGGTGTGTTTTTTTGAAACCGCATATTTAGTAACCCCGTTGATATTGACCTCAATTGCATTTATTTTAATTGCCGGGGGAAACACGATCTTTGGAATTCTTTCCATTAATGTGTCAAGGCAGATCGGTCAATTATCTTATAGTATATACTTGTTACATACTACTTTATTATTTATTATTTACAGAATGATAATCGGAATTGATGTGGCGGGTAAATATAGTGTAGAAAAATTTTGGGCTATCAATATGTGTCTTGCCGTAGTTTTAATTCTATTGAGTTTTGCAACTTATTATTTTATTGAATTACCAAGCATTAACTCTTCAGGCAAGGTCACCAAAAAAATTTACAACCTTAAAGCAAGGTTCGTTAAAACCGTTAAGCCAACTCGTACATCTTCCCAGGACGGGATTTGATTAAATAACTAAACTCTAGTTGTAATAATAAAGCAGACGTTTTGCTAATAGTAAACTCCGTAGCCTGACAAATTTCATCCACGTGCAAACTGGGTTTATTGGCAAACACGTCAATCACTTTTTTTTCTTCCTCACTTAAATTTATTTGCAGTGGAATTTGTTTCGTTACTTTTGTCTTCTTCTCTGTTTCCTGCCATTGCATAGCGAACATAAGATCGGCAGCATTTTCGATTAACACGGCGTGGTTCTGTTTTATTAACCCATTACAGCCTTCCGCTAAAAGCTCGCCTGCCCTTCCGGGATAAGCGAACACATCTTTATTATAACTGTTCGCAATTGTTGCAGTAATTAAACTTCCGCCACCGCGTTTACTTTCAATTACAACTAAGGCATCACAAAGGCCGGCAACTATTCTGTTTCGTTTTGGAAAATTAACCGCATCAGGATTTGTACCACTCATAAAATCAGTTAGTATCCCGCCTTGTCCTATCATGCGTTTAGCAACTTTATCGTGTATCTGCGGATAGATCCTGTCGAGACCGTGAGCAACAACTCCAACAGTTTGCAAACCGTTGTTCAAAGCTGTTTTGTGAGCAAGAACATCTACGCCATATGCAAGACCGCTTAAAATTAAAACGCCTGTATCTTTTATTTCTGAAATAAACTCTTCTGTTTTTTCTTTTCCATAGTCGCTGGGCTTTCTTGTGCCAACTACAGAAATTATTCTGTCGTGATTTAAATTGGCATTACCTTTGTAATACATTAATACAGGACTATCGCTACAATATTTTAAACGAATAGGATAGTCTTCGTCAGTAAAGAATAATGGCTTGATGTTGTATTTTTGAATAAATTCAATTTCTTCTTCTGCCCTTGTTAAAACATCTTTGCTATTAACTATCGAATTAGCCCATGTTGAACCAATGCCCGGAATTTTTAACAAGTGCGCTTGCTTTTGTTTAAATACCTCTCTTGCACTACCACAATAGGCCAATAACGATTTTGCATTAACGTCTCCTATCCCTTCAATTAGGGTTAATCCGATCTGGTAAGGCAATTCGTCTAAATTCATTTATTGGGTATAAATTTAGTTTCAAAATAAAAAAACCATTTACTATATTGTAAACTTATTCTTATCTAAACATGAACAAATCTACGGCCAAACTTATAGTAGTTCTTGCTTTATTTTGTAGTATTTTAAAAGCTCAAACCAATGCCTGTTCTATTAAAGGATTTGTTACCGATTCCAAAAGTGGCGATACGCTAATTGGTGCTATTGTAAGTGTTGATGCAAAAAACGCAGTAGCGGCAGATCTTCATGGCTATTTTGAGTTAAGAGTTACGGCAGGGTCTTATACACTGCAGTGTAACATGGCCGGTTATAGCGCGTTTAAAACACCCTTGCAACTTAACGAGGGTGAAACCGCAAACATCCCTGTTTTGATGATAGACGCCAACACTTCTCTTGATGAAGTTGTTGTGAGCGCAGGAAAATTTGAACAGAAATTAAGTGATGTTACGGTAAGCATGGATATTATAAAACCATCTTTAATAGAAAATAAGAATGCTACTAATCTTGATGTGATCATTAATCAGGTACCGGGTGTTACGGTGGCCGACGGACAGGCTAGTATGCGTGGTGGAAGTGGTTTTAGCTATGGCGCCGGCAGCCGTGTATTAATGCTGGTTGACGAAATGCCAATGATAAGTGCTGATGCAGGAGATATTAAATGGAATTATTTGCCATTAGAAAATATTGAACAGGTAGAAGTTATTAAAGGTGCTTCATCCGCTTTATTCGGATCGAGTGCGCTTAACGGTGTAATTAATTTGCGCACCATTTATCCCAAAGATAAGCCCATGACAAGCATTATTACCTCTTTTGGAAGTTTTGATGCGCCAAGTAAAACTTATAAATGGTGGCAGGGCACAACACAATTTCAAAAAGGAATTAACCTTTCGCATGCGCAAAAAATTGGCAGATTTGATCTTGTTTTAGGCGGACACCTTTTTACAGACGACGGATTCAGAATGCTGGAAACAGAAGAAAGAAAACGTTTTAATTGCAACCTTAAATATAATTTCAAAAAAATACAAGGGCTTGCTGTTGGTGTAAATACAAATATGATGAACACTGTTGGGGGCTTGTTTTTCTTATGGCAAAGCTACGACTCTGCTTACATTCCTCAAGGACGAAGTATCCAAAAATATAATAACGACCGTTTTAATATTGATCCTTTTGTAACTTATTTTTGGAAGAACAATAAATTAAGTTTACGCAACCGCTATTTTAAAACCGTTAACCGAAACGATAAAGGCCAGGGCAGCAGCGCCGAGCTGTATTATAGCGAATTGCAATATCAAAAACGTTTTGACAATAATTTAAATATTACAACCGGTGCTGTGTATATGGAACAACAAGTGCTGGGTGATTCTTTGTACGGTAAACACAGCGGGCAAAATATTGCAGGCTATATACAGGCTGACAAAAAATTCTTTGATAAACTAACTGTTTCTCTTGGTTTACGAGGCGAGTTCTATAAATTAGATACAGCAAAAACCAACGGGTATTTATTTCCACACGATCGCAAGGTGCCATTACCTTTTCAACCAGTTGCTCGAATCGGTTTAAATTACCATGCTTTTGAATATACTTTTTTTAGAGCATCTTTCGGGCAAGGTTATCGTTTTCCGAGCGTTGCAGAAAAATTTGTAAGCACCGCTGTAAGCTCATTAAAAATTTACCCTAATAATTCATTACAACCCGAACGTGGATACAGTGCAGAGGTTGGTCTTAAGCAAGGATTTAAACTAGGGGGCTTTCAGGGCTTTTTAGATCTTGCGGCATTTTATACCAAGTACGAAAGCATGGTAGAATTTGTTTTTGATATTTATAAACCAGGTGGCGCAACCGGAATTTTTTACCAGGATATTGCATACGCAGGATTTAAATCACAAAATATTGGCGAAGCGCAAATTAGTGGTTACGAAGCTTCGGTAAGCGGTACCGGAAAAATTGGCCCCATAAAAGTAACCCTGTTTTCGGGTTACACTTATATGAATCCCATCAATCCAAATTTTGATCCTAAAAGAGATACACTTGGCTTGCCCGGTGTAAATGTTTTAAAATACCGCAGCAAACATTTATTAAAGAATGATATACAGTTAGACTATAAATTTCTGGCGTTGGGTTACAGTACACGTTTTCAAAGTAAAACAGAAAATATTGACAGACGTTTTACGCAAAGTATTTTGCACGAGTATAACGATATTGCAAACGGTGTTAACTGGGATGAAGTAGATGCAACATATATTTTACCCGGTTTAAATAAAAACTTTGGCGAGTTTCAAAAATCAGTTTGGGTGCACGATGCCCGCATCTCTTGCAAGATTGGCAAATATGTAAAGATCTCTTTTATCGTAAATAATTTTACCAACGTGTCTTACCAGGCCAGACCGGGTGATCTGCGCGCGCCTACGCAATATGTGGGGCAGCTGGCTTTGAAGTTTTGATCTATACGATAATTTGTCTTTGCTCTGAGAATAATTTAATAGCGTTAATACTCCAATTCCAACGATGAATAAATACAGCAGCTTATTTTTACCGGCTATTTTCTTTTTCATTATTAGTTGTGAAGATGGCAAGAGTACAAAAAACAATATCGCTTTTGATTCAACAGATTCTTTGGATAGTTCAAAACGTGAGGATTCTACAACATTGAAAGTTGCGGATAAGAAATTAGATTCCGTGTCAGCAAATAAAAATGACACTTCATTTTTAAATGGCGACAACCTGAAAACAGACGATTATATTAAACACTATCCTGTTAATCAAAATGCTGAATTAAGAAGCGAAATAGAGCGGTTGAGAAAAGAATGGAAAAACGCACCCAATCCAATAACCGCAATCTACCAGGGAAACGACTTTGGTGCTTATCACCACTTACTTTTTAAAGCCGCAAACGGAGCAGTGTACGATTTTGGACAAGCAAAAAATAATTATGGGCAATATAACCTTCATAAACTCTCAGGACAATATGAAGACAATCCTGAATTTTTAGGAAAAGAATTTAAAGTTTACTGGGATTGGAAATTATCTGAATTTCTTTGCTGCCATGGAGAATATGGTGAAGCCAAAGCGTATTTGCCCTCAATAACGAAACTAGAATTAGTTAAAAAATAGGGCTAACAACAATTTAAAAATAGCAAGCGAATAACTTCGTGGGCCCTTTTGTGATAAAACAAAAAAAATTATTTACTCAACATTACAAAGGCGCTCCAATAAAAAGGCTCTTTATATTTAATTTTTAATTGTTTTATCGCGTCAGAAAATGCTTGTTGTTTATTTCCGCTTTTTGCATAGTTGGTGTAGAACAAGGTCATTAATTCCATAGTAGCAGCGTCGCTCACGCTCCACAAACTCATAATAATACTTTTTGCACCTGCAATTAAAAAAGCGCGTTGCAAACCGTAAACGCCTTCTCCCTGCTTAACACTTCCCAAGCCGGTTTCGCAAGCGCTTAAAACTACAAGGTCTGTCTTGTCCAAATTTAAACTCATTGCTTCGTATGCTGTTAAAATTCCATTCTCGCTATTTGGCGATGGATGAAAATTCTCGTCGAACACGTTTTCGCAATTTGCTAAAAGCACGCCACTCCTTAATAACGGGTTCTCTTTTGCCGCAGAAACATCCACACCCAAAACTTTAGTGGTTTCTAATTGACTAAGATCTGCTAAAAAATAACCATGGGTAGCAATGTGTAAAATGCTTGGCGAATTAATATCTTTTACCTTTGCTTCTGTTGCGCTTGCACCAAATAACGCAGTTGCTTTAACTTTGTAAGTAGTTAATAATTTGGTAATGTTCTTTACCTCTATCTCCGTGCCAGGCAATTGTTCAACAACGCCGTTTGTTCCGTACTTTGGATTGCCAATTAAAAAAGCTGAGGTTGGTTTTCTTGATTCGCTTTCCGTTTTCTTAACGTCTAAAAGATCTTTGGTATTTCCTGTAAATTGTAAAGAATACTTATCTACCAAATATTTTCCGTCTGTGTCTTTTAAAGCGTTAATGCTTAACTGATGATAAGCGCCGTCTAAAGAAAGATATAATTTGTTAATTCCTTTTAATTGCTCATCCAGTAATTTCCAGGTAATGGCATAAGCTTCATTTTCGATCTGCTGGTCTATTGTCTTTTTTCTAAACTCACTAACAGCATCGTTAATCGTTTTTACACTTCCCAGATCAATTATTTTCAGATCTGTTTGCGTTAAAAGTAAGGCCAGGTAATTTCCGTTTGCGGTAAACCCGTTTTTGTATTCGTTCAATTCTAAGATCTCTACAGCAGCCTCTCCGGCTTTTAATTGTTTTTGAATAGTACTATAAGTAATGTTTTGCAAAGAGTTGCTTTCTTTAAACAAAGAACTTTTTTGAGAAAGCTCACGCTCCAGCTCGTTAGCTCTTGTTTTTAAACTATCAATATTTAATTTTTCTTTTGCTAATTCTTCTTTACTTAGCTGATATGCCTGATTTAAATTTTCTTTTGTTTCGAGCCAATTTTTATATGCTGTTTTTAACGATTGATCATTACTCGCGGCAATAATATTTCTGATCTTAGAAGAATTACTTAATAAAAAGCCTTTAGTATTAATTACCGCATTGTATAATTGTTTGGAAAGACTTGTATCGGTAGATGAGTTGTCGTAGGCAAAAGAATAAAAGCGTTGCAAACGATTATTTGTTTTTTCCCAGTACAGTGTTTTTTCGTTATCATTCAACGAATTAAAAAAAGTAGTGATATAGTTTAGGGTATTATCAATAACTATTTTATAATTATCTCTTGCTTCGGTAATTTTCTGGTTTTGCCATTGTGCTAATGCAAGATCTTCTAATGCCTGCGTATAGTTAGGGTGAGTTTCGCCATAAATTACTTTCTTGAGCTCTACCACTTTTAACATGAGCTCAAGCGCTTTGGTTGGATTATTATTGAAGCGGTAAAAATTAGCCAGTTCTTGTTGTGTTGAAATGGTAGCAGGATTATTATTGCTGAGTTTGCGCTTGTAAATATCAATAGCGCTTAACAATAATTGTTCTACTTTACTGTTACGCCCTCCCATTTCCATATACAATTGGGCAAGCCCTGTTTTTAAGTGGGCAAGATCGGGATGGGCTCCTAATTTTCTCTCTTTAATTTCAATAGCTTTTAAATATAATTTTTCTGACTCATCGTACTTCTTCTCGAAGCGGTAAATATTTGCAAGGTTAATTTGCAACTTAATATAGTTACTGTAATAATCTTTTAATACAGTTGAAGCTTCGGCAATACTTTGGTTCATTTGGCTTTCAGCGTCTTTTAATTTATTCATGTCCAAATACGTCATAGCAAGATTATTGGAGATAAGCGCTTTTGCCAATGGGTCGTTTTGTGCTTTTGCTAATTCAAATGCTTTTTTAAACTCTGATTCTGCCTCTGTATAAAAACCTGTTTCTTTTTTTAGAACAGCGTCGTTATTTATTGAAACGATTAACTTGCCTTTATTAGAAAGTTTTTCACGAAGTGTTATAGCCTCTTCGCTATAGGGCTTTGCTTTTATGAACCTTCCGCCTGATTGATACACCAAGGCTAGATCACTAATTGCCTGTGCGTAATTTTCCGAAGTATCTTTACCTGCTTTTATATACAATTCTTTTGCCTGCAAAAAACATTGTTCAGCTAAGTTTAATTTATTATTTGCCATTAACACCTCGCCATTCTTTAAATTAGAATAAGCCCTTTCTTCTTTTGTTATTTCACCCGCTTTTGCAATTTTTGCGGCGCTTAACAAATTGCTCGTAAAGGTGCCACCCTTTTCTTCGGCCTCAAAAAGACCGCTGTTATCTAGAAAAGAAATGGCATAATTAAAGTTACTTGCATCATAATCCTGTTGATCTTTTTCCCATACATCCGTGGTCTTTTCCCTTGTTTTTTCTCTTAATTTATCGGTCTTTTCTTTTAAAAAACCCCCCACGTTAATTTGTGAAAAGCTTTGCGTATAGCAAAAAACCATAACAAGAACTATAAAAAACTGCTTTTTCATGACCTAAAATTAGTCATAAAATTTAGGAAATAACAGAGTTAAATGGATGTAGTAGGCCTTTGAGAACTTATTTTTTAATATTTCAAATAAAATTTTATATTTAGTCTTTTAATCTCCAAAAATGAAACATAACTATTTAGCCTTTCTGGTTTTTTTAATGTTCACTGCCCGTTCGCAGGATACAGTTAAAGTAGCGAGCAATTTAACCCCCGAACAAATTGCCGAGCAGGATTACAACTCGGGTCTTGCCGCGCTTAAAAAAAACGAATGTGCAGCCGCTGTTGAGCTCTTCAATAAATCCTTAGTAGCAAAACCAAATTTTGATAAAGCTCTTGCAAATCGTGCTATTGCCTACACGCACTTAAAAAAGCACAACGAAGCGTTAACCGACATTAATAGTGCCATTAAACTCAATCCACAAAATCCTGAATTTTATTTTAATAAAAGTTTGATCTTTTATGACCTCAGCCAAAGAGACAGTCAGTCTGTAGCACTTGATAATTGTCTTAAAATAAATCCGGCGCACGCCGAAGGTTGTTATTATAAAGGTATTGCGTTATACGGTTCTGCAGACTACGATAAATCAATAGAATTCTTTACAAAAGCAATTGCTGCAAATCCAAATTATGTTTACGCCTATAACGACAGGGCCAGCGCAAAAAGAGCAAAAGCAGATTACGCAGGAGCAATTGCCGATTATGAAAAAGCCATCAGCCTTGATGCTTCTTTGGTTTTTATTCATAACAATCTTGGTTCGGCTTATCGTTTAAATAAAAATTATGATAAGGCTATTGCAGCCTACACAAAGGCATTACAGGCCAATCCGAATTATTTGGTGGCGTTAAATAACAGGGGTTCGGCAAATTTTGAGAACAACAATCTTAAAGCTGCACAAGCTGATTTTGAAGAAGTATTAAAAAAAGATCCGAAAAACTCTTTCGCGTACAACAACTTATCATCTATTGCTATAAAAAATAAAGATTACAAAAAAGCAAAAGATATGGCTAACCGTTCTATAGAAAGCGATCCAAAAAATGGGCCCGCCTATTACAACCGTGGTATTGCACGCCAAATGCTGCGCGAAGAAGCCGATTGCTGTAACGATTGGAAAAAAGCTTATGAGCTGGGCGTTAGTAACGCTAAAACATTTATTAATGCTTCTTGCTTAGATTAATTTTATTATTGACACTATGAAAAAATTATTACTTACAATAACATTTATTTATTTTTCTCTCTTATCATTTTCTCAATCGATAGAATTTGAAAAGGATAATTTCCCTGGCAAAAAAGATGAAATGAAAGCTGCCCGAAAGCAGTTGGATATTGGAACTGAATTTTACATGCAAGGAAGAAAAGAATTTGATGATTTTAAAAAATCGTACATGTCGGAGCACCGCTACTGTCCTGTAAGCCATTACGATTACCAAAAAGCCGGTTACCAGAATTTCCGCGATGCTCTTTCACCATTATCAACAGCACAGGCGTTTAATCCAAACAACGCGCGTTTAAATTACATGTTAGGTTTTGTTGCTTTTATTACAGATCCAACAACGCCTCAAACATTAAAATATTTTGAAACCGCTTACAAATTAGATCCTTTAGCGGAGGCTGATATGACCTTTTGGTTAGCCTGGAGCTATCATTTAAATAGCCGTTGGGACGAAGCAATTAAATTTTATCAGCTCTTTCTTCAGTCTGGCAAAAAAAATGCTATGGAAACGGAAGACGTAAATAAAAAAATTGCAGAGTGTAACAATGGAAAAAAATATAGTGCCAACCCGGAGCGGGTATTTGTAGATAATCTGGGCCCTGCCATTAATAGTTCGTTTCCTGAATACGGCCCGTCTATTTCTGCTGATGAGGAAACTATTATTTTTACTGCAAGAAGAGACAACTCTACCGGAATGAAACGTGATGAAAACGATAATGGTTATTTTGAAGATGTTTATTCATCTGTAAAATTAAATGGCAAATGGCAACCCTCAAAACAATTAAGTAAAAATGTAAATACCGAGAACCACGATGCTGCAGCGGGCCTTTCTTCGGATGGAAGCAAGCTTTACGTTTACAGGCACTCGGGTAAAGATGGTGGCGATCTCTACGAATCTGTTTTATTTGGTGCAGATTGGGAAGAGCCGGTACACATGAACAAATACATTAACACAAAATATCATGAATCGAGTGTGAGTTTAAGTTTTGATGGCAAACGTTTGTATTTTGTAAGCGATAAAGAATCAGGACTTGGCGATAGGGATATCTATTACAGTGATATGGATGTAAAAGGTGAGTGGGGTGTTTCAAAGAACATTGGCCCTATTGTAAATACAAAATATGGCGATGAGGCTGTGTTCATGCATCCAGATGGTGTAACATTATATTTTAGCAGTAAAGGTCATAATACAATGGGCGGTTACGATATTTTTAAAACAACTTTGGTTAACGGCGTTTGGTCGGCTCCCGAAAATTTAGGTTACCCAATTAACGGGCCGGATGATGACGTTTTCTTTGTAGTAAGTGGTAGTGGTAGCCGTGCTTATTTTGCCTCGTCAAAAACAGGAGGCTTCGGTGAAAAAGATATTTACAAAATTACATTCTTAGGCCCCGAAAAACATCCTTTATTAAATACAGAAGATCAGTTAATGGCTATGGCCGCCAACCCGGTGAGCAATTTAAAAGTAGAGAATGCCGTAGAAGTTGCGTCTGCAAAATTAACTATTTTAAAGGGTGTTGTTACAGATGCAAAAACTAACCAACCGCTGGAAGCTTCTATTGATCTTATTGATAACGATAAGAACGTTGTATTAGCAACCTTTAAATCGAACAGCAGCAGCGGTAAATATTTAGTTACCTTACCAAGCGGAAAAAATTATGGTATTGCTGTAAAGCGTGATGGATATTTATTTCACTCTGAGAATTTTAACATTCCTGATAACGCAGCCTTCCAGGAATTTACAAAAGATGTAGCATTGAAAAGGATCGAGATCGGAAGCACCATTGTGTTACGTAATATTTTCTTTGATTTTGATAAAGCAACTATTCGTCCTGAATCTGCCAACGAGTTAGAGCGTTTAATTAAATTATTGAATGATAATCCAACTTTAAAAATTGAGTTGGGTAGTCATACAGATAGCAAAGGCTCTGATGATTATAACATGAAATTAAGTGATAGCCGTTCTAAATCTGTAGTTGATTATTTAATTGGTAAAGGCATAAGCACAGCGCGTTTAGTTGCAAAAGGTTATGGCGAAACAAAACCAATTGATACCAACGAAACAGATGATGGTCGCCAGAATAACAGAAGAACTGAGTTTAAGATCTTAGAGAAGTAGTTTTAAGTTTTTTGTTATGCGCTATAGCGCCAGATGCTTTGATTGCACTGGCTTTCCATAAAACAAAGTCGCGGCTTTATCAAAAGTTTCAGGCAGGTCGGTTGTATAAAAGCTAACGCTTTGCGATTTGCTGCATTTGGTTTCCATTTCGGGATGACGCTGCAAATAATCTTTTAAACCATTTGCAACAATGGTTCCCTGCGAAAGCAGTTGAACGCTTGAAGGTAAATATTTTTTTATTTTGTCAATTATTAAAGGATAATGCGTGCAGCCTAAAATGATCGCGTCTATCTTTGGTTCTTGCTGCATTAAATTAGCAACATGCTTTTTTATAAAAAAATCAGCGCCCTCGTTATTATACTCGTTGTTCTCAATTAGCGGAACCCACATAGGACAAGCTTCCTGATACACTCTTAAATTTGGAAAGAATTTTTCTATTTCAACGAGATAAGATCCTGAACTAACGGTTCCGGCAGTGCCTAAAACGCCAACATTTCCTGTTTTACTATAATTACCAATTATTTCTGTTGTTGGCCTTATCACACCTAAAACCCTTTTTGAAGGATCGATCTTTGGAAGATCTTTTTGTTGAATGGTCCTGAGTGCTTTTGCTGACGCTGTGTTACAGGCAAGTACAACTAACTCACAGCCCATGGCAAATAAATGGTTAACACACTCTAACGTGTATTCGTAAACCGTTTCGTAACTACGCGAGCCGTAAGGCGCACGCGCATTGTCGCCTAAATACAAATAATCATACTGCGGCATTTCTTTTACGATCTCCTTTAAAACGGTTAAACCACCAAAGCCGCTGTCAAAAACACCAATAGGTTTATATGTAGGTTTTTTATCCAATTATAAGAACACAAATCTAAGCAAAGATCAGCGCCATTAAATGATTTTTAAAATGCGTTGATCTTCAAAAAACGGTTTTTGCCTATTTTGCTCCAAAACCTAGCGTTTTAACAAAAAACGTGCGTTTTTTTACTTGAAAATCACTAAAAACGACATAAAATTGGCCAAAATTCTATTATTCCTTAAACAGAGCGCCTGCTAATTTTGCAAACAAAAGCCACAATAAATCTATTATTTTTACGTTTTAGTAATTGGTTTGTTTAAAAAGTGTCTCACATATCTATTATGCTTAACGGTTTTGAGCAATATTGCGCAACTAACAAAGCGTAATTTTCGTCAACGCGAAATTGGGCTCTTTGGAGGTGCCTCTTATTACATTGGCGATCTTAATCCTCGCGGACATTTTTCAATGTCGAACCCTGCGGCCGGTGTTTTTTTTAGATATACAACGCATTACCGTTATGCTTTTCGTTTTGGTTTTAATTATGGTAAAATAGCCGGCGACGACTCTAAAAGTAAAGACCTGGATCAATTAGAAAGGAACGTAAATTTTACATCTAAGGTTTATGACCTTCATGCAATAGCAGAATTTAATTTTGTTGACTACAGGCTCGGAAATGAAAAACATTATTTTACCATGTTTATTTTTGCAGGTATTGGCGCGTTTCATTTTGATCCTAAAACAGGCGTTGGTCCAAACAGGCCGCCTGCAAGTAGTTTACATGGTGGCATAGTGGTAAAAAATTATCCAAGATACCAGGTAAATGTACCTTACGGAATTGGCTTAAAATGGCATCTTACAAGTATTTTTGGACTAGGCATAGAATGGAGCCCAAGAAAAACCTTTACCGATTATTTAGATAATGTGAGTTCGGAATATGCCGATGGGTATATGCAGGGCAATCCACGTACTAAAGATTGGTATTTCTTTTACGGCATGACCTTAACAATGAGGTTGCCAAACCCTAACAGACCTTGCTTCCAAAATAATTAGGTTTAAATAAAAACAAAAAAGCCGTTGCGGAATATTCTGCAACGGCTTTTTAATTTATTATAAAAATTATACTTTGTTTTGTGTAAAGCTTGCGCCTAAATATTCGCGATTCATGCGCGCGATGTTTTCTAACGAAATACTTTTTGGACATTCTGCTTCGCAGGCGCCGGTGTTGGTACAATTACCAAACCCTTCTTCGTCCATTTGTTTTACCATGTTTAATACGCGATCTTGCTTTTCTATTTTACCTTGCGGCAATAATGATAGCTGAGAAACTTTTGCGCTTACAAATAGCATAGCGCTTGAATTTTTACAAGCCGCAACACAAGCACCGCAACCAATACAAGCCGCTGCATCAAAAGCAGTATCAGCATCATCTTTAGGAATTAAAATATTGTTAGCGTCTTTTGCATTACCAGTGTTTACAGAAACGAAACCGCCGGCAGACATAATTCTGTCAAACGACGAACGATCAACTGCAAGATCTTTAATTACAGGAAACGCAGCGCTTCTCCAGGGCTCAACAACAATAGTATCGCCGTTTTTAAAACTACGCATGTGTAACTGGCAGGTTGTAATGCCTCCTTTTGGTCCGTGCGGACGACCGTTGATGTACATGCTGCACATACCACAAATACCTTCGCGGCAATCGTGATCAAAAGCAATTGGCTCTTTACCGCTACTGATCAACTGTTCGTTAACCACGTCGAACATTTCTAAAAAACTCATGTCAGGCGAAATGCCTTTAGCATCATAAGTTTCAAAACGTCCTTTAGTGTCTTTATTTTTTTGTTTCCAAACCTTTAAGGTCAGATTCATATTTCCATGACTCATAGTATACTGTATTTATGCGTAATTACGTTGTGCTAATTTAATATTCTCAAACTTCAATTCTTCTTTGTGTAATTCAAAATTGCTTTCGCCTTTGTATTCCCAAGCAGCAACGTAAGCAAAATTATCATCATCACGTAAAGCTTCCCCATCTGCTGTTTGGTATTCTTCGCGGAAGTGACCACCACAACTTTCGTTACGGTTCAATGCATCTTTACACATTAATTCTCCCAGTTCAATAAAATCGGCAACGCGATGTGCTTTTTCGAGTTCTGTATTAAACTCATATTGCTCGCCCGGTACACGAACATCGCTCCAGAAATCTTTTTTCAATTGTTGGATCTCTGCGATAGCTTCTGTTAAACCTTTTGCGTTACGGGCCATGCCGCATTTTTCCCACATGATCTTACCTAAAGCTTTGTGAAAATGATCAACCGATTTTGTTCCCTTGATCGAGAATAATTTATTGATACGTTCCTGAACCTCAGCTTCTGCTTTTACAAAAGCTTCGTTATCGGTTGGAATTGCTTTTGTGCGAATTTCTTCTGACAAATATTCTCCAATAGTATAAGGTATTACAAAATAACCATCAGCTAAACCTTGCATTAATGCTGAAGCTCCTAAACGGTTGGCACCGTGATCGGAGAAATTAGCTTCGCCTAAAGCATACAAGCCCGGAACCGTTGTCATTAAATTATAATCAACCCAAAGGCCTCCCATTGTATAGTGAACCGCCGGATAAATACGCATTGGCATTTCATATGGATCTTCGTCGGTAATTTGTTTGTACATATCAAACAGGTTGCCGTATTTTTCTTTCACTACATCTTTACCTAATGCGCGAATAGTTTCTTTCGAAGGATTGTGTATGTTTTTCTTGTTAGCTTCTATTTGTCCGTAACGCATCATGTTGGCCTCAAAATCAAGATACACTGCCATTTTAGATGCTCCCACGCCATAACCAGCATCGCAGCGCTCTTTTGCAGCCCGGCTCGCAACATCACGCGGCACCAGGTTACCGAATGCTGGATAACGTCTCTCTAAATAATAATCTCTTTCTTCTTCAGGAATATCTTTTGCTTTACGTTTATCGTCTTTTTGTTTTGGAACCCAAATTCTTCCGTCATTACGTAACGATTCTGACATTAACGTTAACTTCGATTGGTGATCTCCTGAAACAGGAATACAGGTTGGGTGAATTTGCGTGTAACAAGGGTTTCCGAAGAAAGCGCCTTTTTTATGTGCCTTCCATGCAGCTGTAACATTACAGCCCATGGCGTTTGTAGATAAATAAAACACGTTACCATAACCGCCTGTACATAATAACACAGCGTGACCAAAATGGCGTTGTAGTTTTCCTGTAACAAGATCGCGGGCAATAATACCACGGGCCTTACCATCAATGGTAACAACATCCATCATTTCATGACGTGCCATTAATGTAACAGCACCCATACCTACCTGGCGTTGCAGTGCGCTATATGCGCCTAATAATAATTGTTGGCCTGTTTGTCCGGCCGCGTAGAAGGTACGTTGTACCTGCGTTCCACCAAACGAACGGTTACTTAACGTTCCGCCGTATTCGCGTGCAAATGGTACACCTTGCGCCACACACTGATCAATAATGTTTCCTGAAACCTCGGCTAAGCGATGAACATTGGCTTCGCGGGCACGGTAATCTCCACCTTTAATTGTATCGTAAAATAAACGGTAAACGCTGTCACCATCATTTTGATAATTTTTTGCAGCATTAACACCACCTTGCGCAGCAATAGAGTGTGCGCGACGAGGAGAATCCTGAAAACAAAATACTTTTACTTTATATCCCATTTCGGCTAATGAAGCCGCGGCAGAAGAGCCTGCAAGACCTGAACCTACAACAATAACCTCAAGGCTACGTTTGTTGGCAGGGTTAACTAAGTGAACGGTAGAACGGTATTTTGTCCATTTGTTCTCTAAGATACCTTCAGGAATTTTTGCATTTAATTTTGATGAAGAAGCCATAGTATTGTATTTACAATTTTTTAATTGACAATTATTTTATAATTCCTAAGAACATGGTAACGGGCATTGCTGCAAACAAAGCGCAAACAATTATTGAGAACCAAATGCCTGTTTTTTTAATAAGTGGTGTATATTTTTTGTGATTTAATCCTAACGATTGAAACGCAGATTGAAAACCGTGTAACAAGTGATACAACAAACTAATTACACCAACCAAATAAATAGCAACAAAATACCATTGAGCAAAAACCTCTTTCATGCCGGCAAACGTATCGTGCTCTGCATGGCTAAACACCGCTATTTTTGTTGGTACCCAAAAATTACCTAAGTGAACTACCAAGAACAATAAAAGCAAAGATCCCAGAATGCCCATTGAGCGCGAATACCAGCTGCTATTAGCGCCGCCGTTCACAACCTGGTAAGGGGTTGGGCGCGCTTTGCGGTTTTCTAAAGTTAAAAGTAATGCCTGAAAAATATGTAACAGCAAGCCTGCGAACAAGCCAATTTCCAATATTCTTACTACCGGATTGTGCGCCATAAAATCGGCACCCGCATTAAAACTAGCGCCACCATCGTTAAAGAAAATAAAGCTGTTTAAAGTTACGTGTACTACTAAAAAAGAAATAAGGAATAAGCCGGTTAGTCCCATTAAAAATTTTTTCCCGATAGAGGAAGATAAAAATCCTGTTTTTTTACTCATAATGGTATAAAATAAATACTTGAAATTGTGCGCTAAAGGTATTAAGCAAAACGTTTAGAATCAAGTTTTAGGTTAAATGTTTTTTATTTTAAAATAATCGATTTTATTCTCAAGTCACTCATTTGTAGTATTAAGGCCAAAAAACCTTATTTAGACTTGTTTTAAATATGCTGTTTAACTTTTATATCCTGAATCCCAGCACGGTGACATCATCCACCTGGCCCAGGTTTCCTTTCCAGCCGGTAAAATTGTCTTTAACGGCAATAAACTGCTTTTCTGTCGGCATTTCAGCAATATCTATAAAAAGTTTTTGCATGTTCTTTTTCATCATTTTTTTACCCCTCTCGCCACCAAACTGATCGGCATAACCATCAGTACCCATATAGATCATATCATTTTTCTCAACCTTAAATAGTTGCTGAGTGAATTTAAAATTGCTTTCAAATGCCGTTTTACCAAGACCCATTTTATCGGGTTTTAATTCTATTAATTTTTTATTTCTTACAATATAAATAGAGGTGTTTGCCGCGCCAAAGTGCAGTTCCATTTTTGCAGGATAAAACACACAAATGGCCATATCCATTCCGTCTGATGCGGTTTTTTGCGACACGTTCTGTTTTAAAGAATAATAAAGTTCACGGTTCAGCTCTTGTAAAATTTCTGCGGGCTTGGTCATTTTCTTTTCGCGCACCACTTTATTTAAAAGATTATTAGCCACCATGCTCATAATAGCGCCGGGCACACCGTGACCAGTGCAATCCACAACCGAAACAAAAGCAAATGCTTCTGTTCGTTCTATAAAATAAAAATCGCCGCTAACAATATCTTTAGGTTCAAAATATAAAAACGATTCGGGTAATGCTTGCTTAAATTCTTCTTCGGCGGGCAACAAAATTTGTTGTAAGCGCTGCGCGTAATTAATGCTGTCAATAATATCTTTGTTCTTTTCTTCGATGATCGAATTTTGCTCTTCTACTTTTTTATTTTTGGTGTTTAATTCGGAATTAATGCGCTTGTTTACTTTTAAACTTTTTAAAATAAAGAATACAAACACAGCTATCAGTAAAACAACAATAACAAGTCCGTAATTAAAAAAACGTTGGCGTTTTATTTCCAGATCTTTTATGGCCTGGTTTTTTTGAAGTAACTCAAGATCTTTTTTCTGGTTCTGATTAGAAATATCATTCTCCAGTTTAGATATCTTTTCCGTAAGGTCAGTCGAAAAAAGAGAATCATTGAGTTTGTACTTCTCTTCGTGCAATTCAAGGGCCTCTTTAAAATTGCCTCCCGATTTAAGAAAATCTATCTTTAGATTTAAGAGCGCGATTCTGGTTTTTATGTCTCTGTTTTTAGATAAATTTTGTACTGCTAATTTATAATATTTGTCTGCTAGAAATTCTTTACCCCATTGTTTATAAAGCAGGGCTAGGCTTTCATACATAGATGCCAAAACAGATTGATTGCCCATTTCTGATTCAAATTCAAAACGTTTTAAATAATAATGTTCGGCTTTTGGATAATTTTTTTCGTGAAAGTAAATGCCGGCAATAATTTCATATAAATTAAACGCGCCACTGTTTTTAGAACCATTAAGCTCAATTATTTTTTGCGTATGCAGGCCAAGAATTTTAGCCTCTTCGAACTTTCCAGACTCTTTTAAGGCAGTACAAGTATTTACATTGTTTTTAATTATGCCGGCGGTATCTTTTAAAATTTGATATACCGAATCGCAGCTTTTATAATAATCCAAAGCGCGTTTCGGGTTTTTTAAATTCCTGTAAACAATTCCAATATTCATATAAATAGTGGCGTACCGTCCTTTATCTTTTTCTTTATCCAAAGGCTCTATTGCTTTGTAATAATACTCAAGCGATTTAATAAAGTTGTTGCGGTTCTTCTCTAAAACACCTAGCCCGTTATATGCTAAAGAAATGCCACGCTTATCATTTATTTTTTGATACAGTTTTAATCCTGCCTTTTGATATTTTTCGCAAGAGTCATACTCCTTAATATTTTTATAAGCGGTGCCTATCACACACAACATTCCGGCATACATTTTTTCGGTTCGCTTATTATTTGGTTTAATACTAAGCGCATCGTTCTTATATTTTAAAATTAGTTTTTCGTTCTTTCCGTTAAGGGCTCTAAAATAATCTTCGTAAAGCTTAAGTTTTGTGCTGTCCTGTTTTTCGAGCGAAACTTTTTGAAGTGTTTGTTCTGTAATTTCTTCTTGCGAATAAATAGTGAACGAGAGGAAAAGAAGAATTACCGTAAGAAAAGTAATCGTAAAGGAATGAATATTTTTTTGCTGATTAATAGTTGTTAAAGCTACTAAAAATTAAAGGCTATTAAATGAGAATGTCTGTAACACTTCCCACTTTTTTTCAAGTTTTAACAACGAAAAATCAATGCAGTTAAACGTTCCGGAAAGTTTTTGATTCTCAAAATTTGTTTTAAGTTCGTAGAACATCGGTTTTTTAAGGTCGCGCGATGCAACCGTTACGTGTGGATGATAGCCGCGCAGATCATTTACTTCATTAAACAACTTTAGTTCTTTTTTAGCATGCGTTTTTAAAGCGTCTTGCAAAGTTAAAAGATCATTATTTGGCAAAACGTCTACATAAATAACACGTGGCTCAAAAAAAGAAAAATTGTTAAGCTCAACGCAAAAATTATGATTAAAATTAAACGCTTTTAGCCTTTCTATTAATACATTTTCTTTTTCCTCCTTCCACTCAAAAGGCCGGTGTAGCGTGATGTGAGCGGGGCTTCTAAGCGCACCCCTCAGTCCGTGTTGTTCAAACAGTTTTTGTTTTACCGCCTCCACTTTATCAAATAATGGTTGCGGAATTACAATGGCTAAAAAGTATTTTTTAACGGTCATTTTCCCCTTTTACATCAGTAAATTATGTTATTTTTGTGAGATTATAAAATTATATGCAAATTATTATACCTATGGCCGGTAAGGGTAAGCGCATGCGCCCTCACACATTAACTACGGCAAAACCTTTGATACCTGTAGCCGGCAAACCAATTGTTCAGCGGCTGGTAGAAGATATTACCAAGGTTTGCGGACAAAAAGTGAACGAGATTGCCTTTGTAATTGGTCCTGATTTTGGTGCAGAAGTAGAACAAAACCTGATAAAAGTAGCCGAAAGCCAGGGCGCTAAAGGCAGCATCTATTACCAGGATGTAGCTTTGGGAACCGCACACGCAATAATGTGCGCCAAAGACGCCATAAAAGGCAAAACCGTTGTTGCTTTTGCCGATACATTGTTTAAAGCAGATTTTATAATGGACACCGAACAGGAAGGTGTTATTTGGGTACAAAAAATTGATGATCCAAGCCAGTTTGGCGTTGTAAAATTAGATAGCAAAGGCGGGATAACTGATTTTGTAGAAAAACCACAGACATTTGTAAGCGACCTTGCCATCATTGGCATTTATTATTTTAAAGACGGCGATTATTTAAAAAGTGAATTACAATATTTGTTAGATAACAAGATCACTGAAAAAGGTGAGTACCAGCTTACCAATGCATTAGAGAATATGAAAAGCAAAGGCACTAAGTTTATGCCTGGCCAGGTAACTGAGTGGTTAGATTGCGGAAACAAAAACGCAACCGTTTATACCAACCAACGCGTGTTAGAATTTGACAAAGGCAAAGCACAGCTTAAAGAAAAAAACATTAAGAACAACAATAGTATAATTATTGAACCTTGTTACATTGGCGAAAATGTAGATTTAACAAATTCAATAATTGGTCCGCACGCCAGCGTTGGCGCTAACAGTATAGTTAAAAACAGCATTATACAAAACTCTATTGTTCAAAAAGATTCCAAAATTAATAACGCTAACATTTCAAATAGTATGCTTGGCATTGGCGCCGAGGTAACGGGCAAGGCTCTAGACCTAAGTATTAGCGATTACACCCAGTTATTTGTTTAAAGCTATAAAATATATTTTTTTAGTACTAACGGTTTCCACTTTGGGTACTGTTGTTTCTTGCAAAAGCAAAAAACAAACGGTTTCTTCACCAGGATTTAAAGATTTTGGCGATCCCACAAAACAAAGCGCGCAAGCCAACGAAGTAAAGTTTACAAGTTTTTTTATTGATGGTTGTGCGGCCCTGCAACCACAAAAACAAAATTTACAAGAAGCGTTGCGTTTATTTACTGAGTGTAAAAAAATAGATCCTAACAATATTCCTCTTAGATACGAACTTGGAAAAACGTATAAACTTTTAGGCGCATACGAGCTTGCAATACAAAATGCCAAGGCCTGCGCTGAGGCCAATCCAAAAAATGAGTGGTACCAGCTGTTACTTATCGAGTGTTATGCATCTACTAAACAGTTTAATCAGTCTATTAAATTAAGAGAACAGCTGGTAAAAAATTTTCCCGGAAAATCAGAATTTAAAGAAGACCTCGCTATTGAATATTCTATTATTGGCGAATACGATAAATCTTATAAAATTTATGATGAGCTGGAACTTACTTACGGGATCAACGAGCAAATAACATTAAACAAGATAAAGCTTTTAAAAAGTCAGAAAAAATATAAAGAAACAGAAGAAGAGCTTTTAAGATTATCAAATTCAAATAAGACTGAGCCCAGATATTATGCTTACCTCGCCGATTTTTATATTGAACAAAACAGATTGGATAAAGCAAAAGAAATGTACGACAGGATTTTGGTGATCGATCCAAACAACCCTTCTATTAATCTGGCACTACATGATTATTACAGTGCGCAGGGAAAAAACGATGAGGCTTTTGATTGCTTAAAAAAAGCATTTCAAAATCCAGACCTTGAAGTGGATTATAAAATAGATGCCGCCAGATATTATTTAGCAAGAGCAGAAAAAATGCCTGAATCAAATTTTTACTCACGTGGAGTGGAGTTGTGTGAACTGTTAGTGAAAGTGCATCCAAAGGAAGCCAGAGGAAATGAAGTTTACGCTGATTTCTTGTTGTTAGGTGGTAAGCTTAAAGAGGCTTGTAACTATTATTACAAAGCCGCCATTAACGAATCGATCGATTACAGGATATGGAGCCAGTTATTGTTTACTGATAGCGAACTAAAACAGTATGACTCGTTAGAACACCACAGCGCAAAAGCAATCGAACTTTTTCCGAGCCAGGCCGTTCCTTATTTTTTTAACGGCGTTGCTAATATGCAAATGAAAAATCACAAAAAGGCCGCGCAATCATTAAAAGATGGTTTAGAATTTGTAACAGACAATAAAGCCCTAATGATGGATTTTTATACCAACTTAGGCGACGCCTATTTTTACGCGAAAGATTATCCTAAATCTGATAAAGCCTTTGACGACGCTTTGAAAATTGATGCGGATAATACTTATGTTTTAAACAATTATGCTTATTACTTGTCATTACGAAACGAAAGCCTTGATAAGGCAGAAAAACTTTCTCGCAAAGCAAATGAGTTAGTACACGATAACCGTAACTATATGGATACTTATGGTTGGATCCTATATCAACAAAAAAAATATAAAGAAGCGGAAGAATGGCTGTCGAGTGCGGCCAAAATGGGTCCGCCAAAAGCAGATATTTTAGAGCATTATGGTGATGTTTTATACAAATTAAATAAAACTGATGAGGCTTTTGCGCAATGGACATTGGCAAGACAAGCCGGCGGAAGCTCAGAAGCTTTATTAACGAAATTAAAATTGAAAAAATTAAATGACTAAACAAGCCTCGGCAATAAAATATTTTTCTTTCGCTTTCTTGCTGCTTTGCTTGTTCTCGGTTTCCTGCAAACACAAAAAGAAGATCCAGCGCACGCAAGGTGAGCCAATAGTGTTGGATACTTTGGTGGGCCGCTGCAGACTGGATTTTAAAAGCGCCAAAACACTCAGCCGTCATGTAAAAGAAAATGAATTTAGTTTTACCTGGGTTACAGCAAAGGCAAACGTAGAAACGCTTATTGACGGAAAAGAAGAAAGCTTTGATATCAAAGTAAATATCCGAAAGGATAGCGCTATGCTTATTACCATACAGTACCTTTTGGGCTTGCAGGTTGCCAAGGTCTTAATTACTAAAGATTCGGTGAAGATGGTCAACTACATTCAAAAGAACTATTTCAAAGGCGATTTTAATTACATCAACGATATGTTAAATGCTGACCTGGATTTTAACGTGTTGCAGGCTGTGTTGTTCGGAAACTCTGCCGAATTCTATGAAGATGACGATTTAAAGTTAAAACCTGTAACCGATAGACAAAATTGTCATTATTTACTTAGCACCGAAAGAAAACGCAGGTTAAAGCGCTTACAGCAGGGCGATAACGGGCTAAAAAAGGCCTTACAGATACTTACCTTAAACCCCGATAATTATAAGATCATTAAAAATGAATTCTCTGATCCCGCTACTAACCGCACTTTTATAGCCAATTATAAAAATTTTACTCAAAAAGACAGTGTTTATGCACCATACCATGTTGATATTGATATAGTGGCAGAGAAAAAAGCCAACGTTAAAATTGACTATGTTCGCATAGAGAAAAATACACCTCAAAAACTTAGCTTAAATATACCGTCCAAATATGAACCATTGCAAATACAAAAGAAATAAACTGTCGCTCATTTTTGCGCTTTTATTTTCTATTGTATTAATTCCTTCTTTGCATTCGCAAACAGGTTCAAAAAATTCTAAAAAAGATCTCGAGAACAAAAAGAAAAAGATCAACGACGAGATCAACGAGATCAACTCTATGTTGAGCGAAACCAAAGCCAACAAAAAATCATCTATTGGTGCTTTAGTAAACATTAATATGAAACTGGAAAAACGCCAGGATCTTATTAATACAATTAATGCCGAGATCCAGGAATTGAATCGCGACATTAAACAAAACGAAAAGCAAGCAACACAACTTAAAACCAATTTAGAAAAACTAAAAGGCGATTACGCGCGCATGATCATTTTTGCTCAACGCAACCAGGACGCTTATAGTAAAATAATGTTTGTTTTTGCTGCCGATAATTTTAACCAGGCATACGCGCGTTTAAAATACATGCAGCAATATTCTGAATTCAGAAAAAAACAAGCTGTAGAAATCATTGCCACACAAACTAATTTAATAGCAAAATTAAAAGAACTGAAAGACCAACGTCACGAAAAAAATCTTTTGTTGGGCAACGAAGAGGTCGAAAAAGAAAACCTCAGCAGCGAAAAGCAAGAACAAGAGCAGGTGTTAACCGAATTGCAGAAGAAAGAAAAAGAATTAAAGGTTGAATTGGATAAAAAGAAACAAGATGCGGTTGAATTACAATTGGCCATTAAACGTTTAATTGAAGCTGAGATAAAACGCAAGTTAGAAGAATCAAGAAAAGCAGAAGAAGCTGCCATTGCCGCTAAAAAAGCTAAGGAAGAAAAAGAAGCAAAAGAAAATAAAACAAAAGTGCCGAAAGAAAAAACGCCAAAAGAAAAAGTTGTAGTTGCAGATCTAAAACCTGAAAAAGAAAAAAAAGAAAATTTATTTATGCCCGCTTTAACAGAAGAAACAGAAGCTTTGAGCGCCGATTTCTCTAATAACCGTGGCAAATTACCCTGGCCGGTAGGTAAAGGTGTTATTTGTGAAACTTACGGTGAGCACGAGCACCCTGCCATTAAGGGTTTTATGATGTTCAATAACGGAGTAGAGATCTGCGCTACAAAAGGAACACAAGCAAGAGCCGTTTTCGACGGTGAGGTAACAGGTATTGCCGTATCGCCAACGGGTGGAAAATTGGTTATCATTCGCCATGGCGAGTATTTAAGTGTTTATAGTAACCTTACGGACGTAACTGTAAAAACGGGTCAAAAAGTAAGCGTAAAACAGGTTATAGGAACCGTTGCCCACGATGAGGAAGAAGGCAAAACATCAATGAACCTGCAGATCTGGAAGGGCCAAAAAACAATGGACCCAAGCGGCTGGTTATATAACGCTCACTAGTGTTTAACATTTACAGACTGTTAAATTGCACATTATACTTTGCCCTTGCCTAAGATCTTAGTAATTTAGTTATACAATGCAAAACATTAAAAACGCAAAATATATTTTCCTTTTTCTGGTTGCATTTCTTTTTTTATCCTTTACTCCTGAAGATAAATATGTGCGTCAGGCATTGCGGCAATTAGAGAAAGGTAATTTAAGAGAAGCCAAATCGCTTTACTTAAAAGCAATCGAAAAAAATCCCGATCATTTTAAGGCAAACGTTGGTATTGGATTATTGTTTTCTGAACTGTTGGATAATTATTCAAGCGCCTTACCCTATCTCGAAAAAGCGTATAACATCACTAAAAAAGATACATTGATACAGTTGATGTACTCGCTTGCAAAATGTTACCAGCACAACGGCCAATACGAAAAAGCAATTGGGTTTTTTGATCGCTTAAACGGCTATGAAGATCTTGAAGAAGAGTTTGATTTTTCGAAAGATGTAAAAAAAAGAAAAGAAGATTGCCTGTATGCCATTGCGCATCGCTCTTATACAGCGCCAAGCGGTTGGTATATTATTAATGCCGGCAAAACCATTAATACTGATATGCCAGAGTACGTTCCGGTACTTACACCGCAAAATGAATTGATATTTACATCTCGCCGTCAGGATGACAAAAAAGAACAGTTAAGTTACTTAGATGGAAAATATTTTGAAAGCATGTATATTTCAAAGATTGAGAACGGAAAATTTAATGCGCCAAGACGCTATACCCTTCCCGACCAATTAATGCGATCGCATTACTTAAAGAAGCACGAATCGGTTGTATCTATGAGTCCGGACGGTAAAATACTTTTTACATTTCGCGACAATAAAATTTATGAAATTAACATGGACGAGCGCGCGTCGAAAAAACCAAAAAAACTATTAAAAACAATCAATTTTGATTTTTATCAGGATCACGCTTTTGTTACAAAAGACGGAAGCACTCTTTATTTTACCAGCGAGGCAGATGGTGGGCTTGGGGGCATTGATATTTACAGTGCAACAAAAATCAAAGAAGGCGAGTGGAGCAAGCCGGTAAACATTGGCGCACCAATTAATACAGCCTTTGACGAAGACGCTCCTTTTATTTCCGACGATGGTAAGACCATGTATTTTGCAAGTAAGGGACACGAAGGCTACGGCAATTTTGATATTTACAAAAGCGAATTGGTAGACGGCAAATGGTCAAAGCCTGAAAATCTTGGGCAACCCATAAACTCTTCCGGTCACGATATTTTTTTTGTGAAGGATAGTAAACAAACCGCTGCTTACTTTTCATCGTCACGCAACGGCGGTTATGGCGATATGGATATATACAAAATAAATTATCTTGATAATTTAAATAAAGAATGTCCAACAGAAAAAACAAATTTGTTCGCGCTTAATATTATTGATGAGATGCCAGACGATCTTAAAAATAAAGTTGAGGTAAAGGTTCCCGAAAATTACAAGGTGCTTTCTTATGCTTGGAGAGTGAACGATCTGAACATTGATGAAGAAAGTGCAATATTTGATTATGATTATAAACAACAAGGAATTTATACTGTTCATTCAAAAGTTATTGCTTATTGTGATACCTGTTTATCCCCCATTGTTGCATGCAACAGCATTGAAATTAAATTTGATAAATTAAAAATACCGGTTGACACAACTACAGCAACGGTTATCAAACCAACCGTTGTAACAGCGGTTGACCTCAGCAAAGTAAAAGGAGAATTAAGCAACGAACAATTAGCGGCCATTGGTTTTAACACCGCCCCTATTCTTTTTGATTTTGATAAAAGTGTTTTAAGAGAAGATGCCGAAGAGATCTTAAAAACAAATAACGAGGTGTTAAAAAAATATCCAAGCCTTAAAGTGGAAATTATCGGTTACACCGATTCAAGAGGTACAGAAGATCACAACAGGGCCCTTTCTGCGCAACGTGCTAAAACTGTAAAAAATTATCTTGCTAAAGCAAAAGTAAAAAGCTCGCAACTTAAATTCACAAAAGGAAAAGGCGCTCGGGATCTTGTTAATGATTGTGATAAAGGAAAAGAGTGTGATAATTACATGCACCTGCAAAATCGAAGGGTTGTTTTTAAAGTTTACAACAAGTAATTATATTAAACAAAAAAGCCGTTCTTGTTGGAACGGCTTTTTTTATGGTTTAAGGTTTTTCTTATGCTTTAAAGAAATCTTCGTAGCTAACTTCTTTTATTTGAAGCGTGCTTTTTTCTTTTATAAGATCTAGTACTTTTTTACTGTAAAGATTTTCAAAGATACGTTGTGCTTCTTTTTCTTTGCTTAAAATATCTTTTGAGATCTTCTCCAGATCCTCTTCTGTAGCTTGCTGTCCATAACGGGCATACTCACTCTTAATAAATGCTTTTGCTTCTTCTTTCGCTTCTTCAGCATCTACTTTAATTTCGTTATCCTTAATGATCTTATTCTCTATTAATTTCCATTTCATAGATTTAGAATAGTTAGGATAATCTTTTTCTAATTCTTCTTGCGTAATTGGCTTTTCGTTCGCCATCATTAGCCAACGTTTTAAGAAAGAGTCGGGTAATTGAATGTTACTTTTTTCAACTAAATTATTTTCAACTTCAGTTCTTAAGAATTTGTCAGCGTCAGCATTAAACATCAAACCTAATTCTTCGCGAATTTTATTTCTAAACTCTTCTTCAGTTGTAACTTTTCCTTCGCCATAAACCTTGTCAAATAATTCCTGATTAAGCTCTGCATCTTCTAAGCGCGCAATGTTCTTTACGATCAATTGTAAATTACAATCAATAGTTTCTGCAGTTTCTTTATCAATACCTAACGAAACACTTTTATCCAAAGCGTTATCGTATAAAGCATTTACATTTAAAACTAATTTATCTTCTTTTTTAACACCTAATATTTTTGCTTTAGCTTCTTCGTTCTTTAAACGCTCGTAGCTAATGCTGGTGCTTTTAAAAATCCCACCCGGCTTAATGTTTCCACTTGCATCTAATTCGTTAATATCAACAAACACAACGTCTTTTTCGCCGGCTACTTCTGGGTTTAACGGCTTACCGAAATTACGTTTAACATCCTTCACATATTTTTCAACCAACTCGTCATCTATCTTTACTGTTTTGTAAGTGAACGTGTGTTTATCGTTAAGGTCGATATTGAATTTAGGCGCTAAACCAACCTGGTAAATAAATTCAAAATCTTTTTGATTTTCAAAATCAACTTTTTCTTGTTCTTTTGGTAATGGGTTACCTAAGATCTCAATATTATTTTCCTGGATATAATTGTAAATGGTTGAGTCTAACAATTTGTTCAGCTCGTCAACTAAGATCTGTGTACCATATTGTTTTTTTACTAAACCTACCGGTACTTTACCTGGTCTGAAACCAGGCATAGAAATTTGCTTTTGTGCTTTTTTCAAAGCGTCTGTTACTTTTACTTCGTAATCAGCAGGTGTTACAGAGATTGCGATCTCTGCATTCAAACTATCAATATCCTTCTTAATAATATTCATTCTTCTAAAATTTTGGACTGCGAAAATAGGGATTTTTCTTTGTTTTTCATAGAAAAAAGGCGCAAAAAACGCTTGAAAAACAGGCAATTAACTAAAAAAGAGCGAAAATGTTGCTTTAAACTCTGCGTTTGGCGCCAATTGAATGATCCCTTCCTTTTTTGATAGCTGGTTTGCCGGGTTCTCATGATCTGCAATACCATACCAGGGCTCAAGACAAATGAATTGGCGATTTCCTTTTTTTGTCCAGATGCCAAAATATGGCCAACCATCACATAACAAGGTTATCTTATGCTTTGATACTGAAGAGCAAAGGCTAACAGAGTTTATTTGCTTACCCTCAAACACAAGGGCATCGTTATCAAAAAGCGCTTTTGTAAGGAACAATTTTTGATCCGTTAATTTTAATGCGGTTTTTAAATCTGTTCGTAAACCGTTATTTAAGGTGGTTTGAGAAAAAGAATCGTTTTCAAATTCTAAGAAATGATCCTCGAACTTTTCGTTTGAGGATATGGGACAATTAAAACCAGGATGGGCGCCAACGCTAAAATAAATTGTTTGGCCTGAAGGATTAATTACGTTGTAATGCGTTTCTAATTTATTTTCAATTATCGCGTAACTTATTAAGAATTTAAATTCAAAAGGAAATTTCGTTTTAGTTTCTGTGTTCGCGATCAGTTGAAAAGTACAAGAGTCTTCTTTTTTTTCTGTCAACTCAAATTCTGCATCACGCGCAAAACCATGTTGTGGTAACTCGTACTTTTTTCCTTCATGAACAAAAAAATTGTCTTTTAGTTTTCCAACTATTGGAAAAAGAGCAGGTGCGTGTCGCGCCCAAACGGCCTTATCGGCCTGCCATATAAATTCTAAGCCATTATTGTTTTTTACAGAACAAACCTCGGCTCCAAAAGAATTGATCTTAACAATAAGCAAATTTGATCTGATCTCTGTTTGCATAACAGATCTTATAAAAAAAGAATTCCTTTTATTTTTGCAGCCTTTTCGTACACCAGCATTATTTCGTCAACATTTACAACAACCTGCATGCCGGTAATGCTCGTATACTTGCCGCTGCCACTCTCCTTTGTGTGAATGTCCGTTTCGGGATCGAAAAGATTTTCTACTAATGCTATTAAACGGTTCTCACTTGGTACAATAAATTTAAACATGTACACAGAGGGAAATGTTGTGGTCTCAAGAATTTTTTCCTTAAATTTTTTAAGCTCTTCTTCTGTCATGCGTGATCAAAAAAATGATTGTAAATAAGTACCACTCCAAAAATTATCAATAAACTGCCGGTAATTACATTTACGCGGTGCATTGTTTTTGGTGTTAATATTTGTTTTAATTTTCCGGCCGCAGAAACCTTTCCGAGTTCTACCAGAAGCACCAGGCCAAGGGTAATGCTAAAATAAATGATCATGTTAATGATAGATGATAACGTTTTGCTAACTGCAGCAACGTTACCTAGCCAAAGTAACCAAACTGCCGGGTTTAACAGGTTTAGGAAAAAGCCTTTAAAGATCATGGCCTGGCCCGAAGGCGCCTTAATTTCAATATTTGCGTCTTTCTTGTCTACCGGCTCTCTAAAGTGCAGCGCGCCAAAAACTATAAGAATGATCCCTGCCAGAATACCCATAAAGCGCTTATTCTTTTCGTCCTGGATGAGTTCTGTGGCCCCATAATGCACTAAAAAAATAATGAGTATACAAACAAAAAAATCACTTAAAACTACGCCTATCGCTAAAAGCGAACCGGTTTTATAACCATGACGAATACCAGTGTTGATCAATGCAAAAAAAGCCGGCCCAAACGAAAAGGTAAGTAACAGAACAATGATGAACGTTTGATATATAAGGCTAAGTATCAAAAAATTATTTTTTATAGGTTTCTAAAAAGGCCAGCCACTCGTTTAATTGTTTGCCTTTTAAAACCCGCGGAAATTTACTTTGGCCTCCTAATTTATTTTTACTCGCTAAAAAATCGATAAAAGCCTGGTTTGGTAAAAGCGTAATAAGCACATCGTTTAGCGCATGGTTACGCTCTGTTGCGTAATCATCATTCAATTGTTTTAAATAATCATCAAGTTTCTCTCCTAAAGTTTTTTGATCTACTTCTTTATCCGTACCAATGTACCAGTGGTGCGCAAACAAACCTTTGTTGGGTTTGCCAACTACACAATACTCATTAATATTCACATCAAGATCTTTGGCAGTTAATTTAATTGCCTTGTTCATATTATCCACACTTAAGTGTTCGCCGCACAAACTCAAAAAGTGCTTTGTTCTTCCTGTTACAATAATTTCGCAGCGTTTAAGGTCTGTGAATTTTACAGTATCGCCAATTAAATAACGCCAGGCGCCGGCACAATTTGTTATTAGCAAAGCGTATTCCTGATTTAATTTTACCTCTGTAATATCAACTGCTTTGGCGTTTGGTTTTACGTTTCCGTCGCCGTCAAAATTTTCTTCGTTAAAGGGAATGAACTCGAAGAACATCGAATTATCGGTCAGCAATTTCATTGCCTGTTGTTCATTCGGTCTTTCCTGATAAGCTATAAAACCTTCAGAGGCCATATAAGTATCAAGGTAAATTAATTTTTTTGCGCACAAGGCGTTAATGCTGTTCTTATAGGGTTGTACAGAAACACCGCCATGCACAAACACTGCCAGGTTAGGCCACACATCGTGAATGGTTTTTACATTATAATGTTTTATAATACGCTCAAATAATATTTGTATCCAGGCCGGCACGCCGCAAATAAAGCCAACGTTCCACTTTTTAGCGTTAACAACAAGGTCCTCCAACTTTCTTTCCCAATTGGTTTGCGAACGTATCTCTGGGCCGGGCAATGTAAAGTTTTGAAACCATCGTGGCTGTGTTCCGGTAGTAATCCCACTTAAGTCGCCACTAAAATAAGTGCCGTTATAATTTAAATTTGTACTACCTCCAACAAATAAAACTTCTGTTTCGTATTGCGATTCATCAAAATTAAAATGTTTGGTAGACAGGATCTGTTTCATGGTGCCTTTTTGAATGGCCTTGATCATATCTTTTGTAACGGGAATATGTTTGCTTGCCGATTCTGATGTGCCTGAACTTAATGCAAAATAATTTATTTTCCCGGGCCAGCAAACGTCTTTCTCGCCCTGCAATGCACGATACCACCATAATTCAAAAATAGACTGGTAATCGTTAATTGGGACTTTAGCTTTAAATGTTTTAACCGGATCTTCGCTTAAAAGGATCTCACTAAAATCGTATTGCGTTCCAAAAGAAGTAAATTGCGCTTTGCTTAAAAGTTTATTAAGCTGTTTTATTTGTTGCTTATAAACATTTTTCCGGGCAGGAATTCTTCCCCTGATGGTAATAGCTTGTTTTATGATAGAGCCTAGTATGGCCATTTTATTTCTTTTGATAAATGATTAAAGATAAAGGACAAAAGATAAAGTCTTGGATCGTTTATCTTTCATCATAAATCTACTACTTTACTTAAGGTATCTAAAATCCTGGTTGTTCTTAATTGCTTTTACACTATGGTAAATTAATTTTATTACTTCTTCTACATCTTGTTTGTTAACGCTCTCAACAGTTGTATGCATATAACGCAGCGGTAATGAAATTAATGCCGATGCGATGCCATCTGTTGCATAAGCAAAGGCATCCGTGTCTGTTCCTGTAGCTCTTGATGCTGCAAGACGTTGAAAAGGGATCTTGTTTTTTTTAGCAGCCTCAACAATTAATTTTAATAGATTATTTTGTACTGCTGGGGCATAACTTAAAACCGGTCCGGCGCCACAAGACAGATCGCCGCTTACAATTTTACTCATCATTGGGGTTTGTGTATCATGACAAACATCGGTAACAATAGCAACGTTCGGATTTATTTTTCTGGCGATCATTGTTGCGCCATTTAAACCAACTTCTTCCTGCACAGCATTTACAATGTACAAACCAAAAGGCAATTTATCTTTGTTCTCTTTTAATAAACGTGCCACTTCTGCTATCATAAAGCCCCCTATCCTGTTATCTAAGGCGCGGCCAACATAATAGCGGTCGTTCAGCTCCATTAACTCATCTTCATAGGTAACTACACAACCCACGTGCACACCCAGGGCCTCTACCTCTTTATCTGATTTACAGCCTAAGTCTAAAAATATATTCTTTAAGCTTGGGCTTTCTTCTTTGGCGGCATCACGCACGTGAATGGCCGGCCAGCCAAAAACTGCTTTAACAATGCCTTTATCGGTATGAATATTAACACGCATTGAGGGTGCTATCTGGTGATCGCTGCCACCATTACGTTTTAAATAAATAAACCCGTCTTTTGTTATATAGCTTACAAACCAGCTGATCTCATCGGCGTGCGCCTCAATAACAACTTTGTATTCTGCTTTTGGGTTAATTACACCAACAACCGTTCCATAAGTATCTACAAAATAGTCGTCAATATAGGGTTTTAGGTAGTTTAGCCATATCTTTTGCCCCGGGCTTTCAAAACCGGTTGGCGATGCGTTGTTTAAGTATTCGTATAAAAACTCGGTAGATCTTTTGTTTAGTATAGATTTAGTTTTAGCCATATTTAATAATTAAAGAACTCTAAAACTACGAATTTTTACGAATAATTACTATGAATTTTAGCGAATGGCCACGAAATTAATGCAGCACCGCTTTTTAGGAATCTGAACAAATGAAAGAGCCGCGTTGGAAATTACTTTGACTTTTTGGTTTTTTCTTTTTGCCAGGTTTTATACTCATCCTGCTGCTGCGGCCTGAAGGCGGGAATCCTGCGCAAAGGCTCGCATTCTTTTAGTGTAGCGTAACAATCTGCCGGCAACTGTTGATATAGTTTTGTGCCTTTGGTTTTCCAGGCAATCATCTCGTCACTTACATCCTTTATTGGCTTTGCTGGGTTACCAACCACCACCTTCCTGTTTTCAATGATCGTATCTGCTGCAACAAAAGATAATGCACCAATTATGCACTCATCGCCAACAACAACATTATCCATAATAACTGCGTTCATGCCCACTAAAACGTTTTTACCAATAGTAGCGCCATGTATAATTGCACCGTGACCAATGTGGGCATTTTCTTTTAATACAACTGTGGTGCCCGGAAACATATGAATGGTGCAGTTCTCCTGCACGTTACAACCGTCCTCAATAATAATTTGGCCCCAATCGCCACGTATTGCGGCACCCGGACCAACATAAACATCTTTACCTATTATTACATTTCCGGTAACGGTTGCGTTTGGATGTATGAACGCGCTTTTATCAATAACCGGTTTGTATCCATTAAATTCAAATATATTGGCCATGCAATGTGTTTTTTGTAAAATTAATTTTTTTAATTTACTTCTTTTAATCTTTGTTATACGAATAATTTTAAATTAGGCCGCTAAGGCGTTTTCGACGAAAATTAAATGTAAAATACCAAAAAAAATCTTCTACAGATATAATTTTTTGATTAATAAGTAATTAGAAAAAAAGACTATCTTTAATCCCTATTTTAAAATTTATATGTTTTCGATGGATAGGGTTCCTAAAAGAACTGTTTACTCTTTTGTGCTTTTTTTTAGTGCCTGGTTTTTTGCCAATGCGCAGGAAAGTAATAAAGATGAGTTGGTATCGGGCTACATAAAAGTTTTAACTACACTCTGGGAAACATCCAACACAAAAACGTTTGATAATTATATTGTTGATTCTACTTTAAGCTTAAAGGCAGAACCTTTCAAAATTCTAAATGACACGAACAGCCAACAGCAGAAAAAAGAACAATTGCTGCGTTTAAATAAATTACAACAAGCAATTAATAAAAAAGATGTTGGGTTAAAATATACGTTAAACTATCAAGAAAATTTTAATTCGCCCGTTGCCGATCCGCAGGAAATAGTTGTATTTAAACGCAGAGCTGTAACCGGTATTGAGTGGGATATTTTAAAGGGCGGCATTTTTGACAACCGTACAAAAAATAAAATATTAAAATTAGAATTTGACGCTTTAGAAAAAAAAGAATATACAACCAGCTTACTTGCCTTTCAGGCGAAAAATACCGAACAATTAATTCGTCACTTCAACGCAAAAAAAATAGACATTCTTGATTCGCGTAAAAAATTAAATAACGAACAAACCGTTACAGTAGAAAAACTCTGGTCTATTAAACACATTACAAAAGACGATTATTTAAAAGCCATTCAAAACACCACTGATATTAACGCGCAATATAATGTTTACAGAAATTATAACGAAGCAGATCTAAAAAACAGAGAAAAATTTGATTTCGATCTTCCTATTTTAGACATAGAACTTTCGAAACTTTTTCAAAGCGCCAATGTTACTAACCTTGATACTTCGTTAGCCGGACCAAACAGTGAAATTGCAAAACTAAAGTCTTTATTTATTAATGAGGTTAACTTTAGCACCTATGCGCGCTACAGTTATTATGATGTATATAATAACCTCTCGCCTAACAGGGCCTTTATGTCTTTAGGCATGAACTTAACCGTTCCATTAACTTTCAATCAAAAACAAAAGAGAGAATATTACATGTTGCAAAGGCAAATTGCCGATGATAAAGACGAGGTTGTAAACCATGATATTCAAATAAACCTTTTAAATTATTATTACGAGTACCAATACAAATTAAAACAATTTAAAAATCTATACCACAAACGCTTGGTGTTTTTAGAGCTGTTGCGTACCGAGCGCGTTAAGCACGACCTTAACGATATGGAGTTCAATCCAAATACAGCTTTATTTATTTTAGACGATTACTGGAGCAACGCTATTGAGTTGTTAGATCTTAAACAGGATATGTATAAAATTCTATTAACACTTAAAACAAAATTACCTAATGTTAATATAACCGAATACACCAAACCGTTAAATTTAAACAACCTTAATATTGCTTCTTCAAACCCACCCTTTAAAGCCGTGTATGTTTGGAGCGATGCTTTTAAAAACCATTCGCAAACTGTAATTAATGAATACTGCAAAGTAAATGAGTTTAACCCTATTCTTATTTCGTACAACACCAATAAGATTTATTTGCAGGATGTTTCAGAATTTATTTCAAAAAATTATACATCCAACATTCATTTGATGATAGGCAGCAACAAACTTTTAAAAACAGGCCTTGTTGGGTATTTAGATTCTTTAAAGAACAACATTAAACTTTCTTTTGTAAAAGGCATTCACCTGGACCTTGAGCCACACACGCTGCCTGGCTTTAAAGAGAATAAAGAAGCTTCTTTTGAGAACTATATTACAATTCTTAAACAAGCCAAGAAATTTGCAGACGATAATAAATTAGAGTTGTCGGTTTCTATACCTTTATCGTATCCTGAAAATGTATTGGGAGAAATAAATAAGAATTGCAATATCGTTTATTTAATGGCATACGAAAATGTTGACCCCGATTTTATTATTAAAAAATCTGCAGAAGAAAAAGCCATTCTAAAAACAAAATGTGTTTTGGCGCTTCGCACAAAAGATTTTGATAACAGAACAGATATGGACCAGCAATTTAAAAAACTGGGCTTCGAAAAAACAGCTTACCATGATCTTGACGATCTCATCAAATTTGACAATACAAGTATTAACGTGAAGGACGACAACAAAAAAGAAAAATGAAAAGTGTAAACTTTCAAAGAAATAAAGCATTAATAAGAGTTGTTAATGAACAGAAAATAAAAAAACAACGCAATTGGGACAGGATCATGTACCTTGGCTTACTTGGCTTTTTCCTGATCTTTGTTATCTATTATTTTGCAACAAAATATTTATTCATTCATGCGTACGGACACGTTATAATTGAAAGCACACGCATACGACTTACAGACGATGCCAGGATAATTGAATTTTATGTGCAAGAGGGCGACAGGATAAAACAGAACGACACACTTTTTTCGTATGCTTTAGACAGAGACGACGACATTAGCGGCGGATCGTCGTACGCACAGTCGGTTAACATTGGCTCTATTATGGGCGGCTCGCGCGATGACTGGTGGGTGAAAGAAATTTATGCACTTAAGAAAAAAATAGCCCTAAACAATATTGATATTTCTGAAAACGACAATTTAGTTGCCGGTTACAAAAAAGAAATTAAGCGCGTGTCTAACGAAGTTATTTTAGACGTGTTGCCAAAATCGCGTTTAGAGTTTTTGCAAAACGAGATCATTACTTTAAACACCGAAAACAAAAAACTAGAGAAAGAGAACCGTGAATTAAATTCGTTGATGAAAACACTTGGCCCTTCTAAAAGTCCAAAAAGTATTAAGGGTGTAAACGTTCGCTCAAGAAAAGGCAATAATATTGGTGATAAAGAGGGTGTGCGTAAATTAGATTTTAGTGAGGAACTATTAACGCAGGCAAAATATTTTAGATCGCCTATGAACGGTATTGCAACGCGTATTTATATACACGGCTATGAAACCGCATTAAAGAGCGAAGAAATAATGGCTTTACACGAAGCACAGCCCGCTTACATTAAGGCCTATTTTGAACAAGAGGATCTAAGGTATTTTAAAGAAGGCGATCTTTTCTCGATCGAGTTTCCCGACGGCACCATTAGCAAAGGCATCTTAAGACGTTTTTATATTGCC
This sequence comes from Bacteroidia bacterium, assembly GCA_016787785.1. Lineage (GTDB taxonomy): Bacteria > Bacteroidota > Bacteroidia > B-17B0 > Aurantibacillaceae > Aurantibacillus. The sequence continues at coordinate 364,015 of JAEUTO010000011.1, forward strand.
ACTTACACTTTGCCCGAAGAGTTCCAAAAAAAATATGAACCCACAACCAGAAGCATTGCTGCAGATATTTACCCATTGGATACTTTAGAAATTAAAAAATGGAAAACGTTCTACAAAATGAGTGTAGACATTTCTAAATTAAAACTTTAACCAACGATGGAAACGTTAGTAAAAAATAAATTTGAGTTTAACAACAACGTATTAAATTTTTCTAATAAATCATTTTATTATTTAGAAAGCTTTAGCACAATGAAGATCGATGCGTTGAACAAATACGACGCCATTATTCTGGATGCGCGTGATGTTGAATTTGCCAGGATCATTCTTAAAAAATTCAGAGCCTCATCAAATGTTGAATTCTACTTAAAGCCCATATTTTTAATTAATGCAAAAGCGAACGAAGATCCGTTATTAAAAGAACTGGTTGACGGTATTATTGTTTCGTTTGATCAAATTCCCGAAACAATAAACGATATTAATCAAATAAGTATTAAGATCGCTCAGCTGGAAAGCTCTACCTCTAATTCGTTTGAAGTACAATTATTTAAAAAGGTGTTAAACTTTATGTTTACCCGCGAAACAAATACCTTTACACCCTACCCCGATATTCTTTCTTCTATTGGTTATTGTTATCCAACCGTATCGGTAAACTTTGAAACCTTTGAAGAAGCAAAAGTTTTAGAGTTATTAGAATGGGCAGAAAAAGAAAATTTGATCTGGCCCGATTTTTTAGACCGCGTTTATTTATGTAGCAACTGTAAGAACGGCCATTTATCTTATAGAGAGATCTGTCCTAACTGCGATTCGGCCAACATGCGTTCTGAAGATCTTGTGCATCATTTCCCTTGCGGTTATATTGGAGCCATCAGCGATTTTAAAAACAACGTAGATACAGTTTTAAATTGCCCTAAGTGCGCAAAAAATCTGCGCCACATTGGTGTCGATTATGATAAGCCCTCTATCATCAATCATTGTCAAAATTGTAACGAGGTTTTCCAGGATTATTTGGTGAAAGCAAAATGTGCGCACTGCAAAACAGATACCGATGTACAATTCTTACTTTCGAAAAACATTAACGTTTATAAATTAACCAAAAAAGGAAGAACGGCTGCCGTTGGCGGAATCTCTGCTTCTGATTTTTCTTTAAGCAACGAGGTTTTTGGAACTGTTAATTTAAAAACCTTTGCCACCATGATGCATTACGAGCAGGAGCGTATAAAAAGCAATCCTGCGCTAAGCGCCAACATTGTAATTATTTATATCGAGAATATTTTTGACCTATACCGTAAAATTGGAAAGTCAAAAGAGCGCGAATTATTAGCAGAATTCGTAAATATTGTAAGAGATAATATTACACCCGCAGATTTTATTTGCATCAATAACCCCTCTGTGTTAAGTGTTTGTATTAACGACGCTACTCTGCAAAATGCACAATTAATGGTAATGAAAATTACAGACAAACTCGAGGAATTAGTGTACAATAATTTTGACCGCTTTGCTTTAAATTTATTTACGCAAACCGTTGAGTTAAGTAAGGAACAATCTTTTGATAAACAGCTGCACGTGCTAATTAAAGAAATAGTTGAAAAAGGATGATAGACGCGTTTGATGAGTTTTTAAATTACATTACCACTGTTGGTCCGCTAAAACTATTACGGATCTTTTGGTTCTTTGTGTTTTTTGAATTTGCGCGTTTTTTTATTTTTGAATTAGCTGTTGTTATCGTTTGGAAATTAAGAGAGCCCGTTCGTAAAAAATTATATGCAAACGCGCGTAGAAGATTATTTATTGAAAGGCCGCTCGTATCAATAATTGTTCCTGGTAAAAATGAAGGGCTTCATATTTACAAATTAGCCAACTCGCTTAAAGAACAAACTTATAAGAATTTTGAGTTCATAGTTATTGATGACGGATCGGATGATGATACTGAGCGTATTTGTAAAAGTTTACAAAAGAACGGTTTCATCGATCTGTTCTTACGTAACGAAGTGCGTGGCGGAAAAGCTTCTGCCGCCAATTTAGGTTACCGTTTTTCGAAAGGAAAAATTATTGTGCATTTAGATGCCGATTGTAGTTACGATAACGATGCGCTTGAAAAAATTATTATTCCATTTTATTTAGATGATAATGTTGGCTCAGTGGGTGGAAATATTTTAGTAAGAAATTACCGTGAGAATCTTTGCACTACTTTACAAGCTATTGAATACTCAGATACTATTTCTGTTGGAAGGATCACTTCCAGTGCGCTAGGCATTTACCGCGTTGTATCGGGCGCCTTTGGTGCCTTTAAACGCGAAGCGCTGGATCGCGTTGGTGGTTGGGATATTGGTCCGGGATTAGATGGCGACATTACCGTTAAACTAAGAAAGCTAGGTTATAGAATTGTTTTTGAACCAGAAGCAATTTGCCAAACCAGCGTACCAAACACGTTTAAAAAACTAGTGAAGCAGCGTTTGCGTTGGGATAAATCCATTATCCGCTTCAGGGTAAGAAAACACCGTGATGTGTTTTATCCAAATGCTACTTTTAGTTTTTCTAATTTTGTTTCAAGCGCCGAGAATATTACTTACAATTTATTATTGAATATAAAGTGGTGGTTGTATTTAACGGATATGATCTTTAATTATACATCTTTATTGTGGTTCATCTTTCCTTTTAATATTTTGCTTTACACTTTAAATAATTTTCTAAAATTCCTTGTCTTCTCTTTGTTTAGAACCAGGAAGAACGCGTCTGTTATTTATTTTGTGCCTTATTTACCCTGCATGGTTATTTATTTTGGTTATTATTTACGCCTGGTAAGGTCGGTAGCCTATATACAAGAGTTCTTCTTTAAACGTTCGTATAAAGACGCCTGGAACCCGGCAAAATCATCTACACACGCCAAAGAGTTAGGTATTTAATTTCTCCGTTTACACCCACAAAGCCTGCTTTTACCGATAAAAACCGTTGGTTCGGTTAGGTACAACATTTCTGTCATTCCGTTTAAAGTAATTTTGATCCTCGTTCGTCTTCTATATTAATGAGAGATGATCTTGAGCTCATAATGACCGAAAAAAAGCAAAATATAATTCAGACTGTTGGCCTGTATGGTAAACAGCTGTTGGGTTTTATTCGCGGTAAAGTAGCAACAGATGAGGATGCAGAAGATATTTTACAAGACGTTTGGTACCAGTTAAGCCGTTTAGATGAGATAGAGGCAATTGACAGCGTAAGCGGCTGGTTATACCGTGTAGCTAAAAATAGGATCACCGACAAATTTCGCAAAAGGAAGACCGAACGCCTCGAAGATTTTGCATATGAAAACGAAAGCGGAGAAATAAATTTTAAAGAGATCTTATCTACCGAAACGCAAACAGCCGAAGATGCTTTCTTTAAAAAAATGTTCTGGGAAGAATTAATGAACGCGCTAGAGGACCTTCCCGAAAAACAACGCGATGCTTTTGTGCAAAGCGAGTTAGAAGATAAAACATTACAACAAATTGCCGACGAAAGTGGTGAGAATATTAAAACAATTATTTCGCGTAAAGGTTATGCTGTAAAATTTTTACGCGAACGATTGAACAATTTATATAAAGATTTTTTAAACTATTAATTATAAAACCATGAACTCAAAATTTAAACACAGAGGAAAATTCATTTTTTATCCACTTATTGGTGCGGCATTTATTTTAGGCGCAGGTTACGCTGTTATGTTCTTGTGGAACGCCATTTTACCAGCGGTGATTCCGGCCGTAGGCGCGGTTACATTTTTACAAGCTATTGGTCTTTTTGCTTTATGCCGCATTTTATTTGGTGGCTTTAAAGGCCGCGGCGGTTGGGGCGGACAAAATTATAAGAACGGTCCGGCCTGGAAAGAAAAGATGATGAACATGAGCGAAGAAGAGCGCGAAAAGTTGAAAAATGAATGGCGCGAAAGGTGTGGACGCAAGTAAAACTCAGATTTACTACACACATTTTATCCTCCTTTGGAGGAGGTGCCCGGAGGGCGGAGGAGGAATTTTGTAAATAGATTGATGCTAAGGTGCAAATCCTCCCCCGGCTTTCAGCCACCCCCTCCGAAGGGGGACATTATAACGCCTAGGATCAGCGTTCCCAAAAAATATTTTCAAAAAATTTAAAGTAAAACAAAAGCTTGTTCGTCTACTATAATAAACGGCCCAACTTAATAGCGCTTTAGGCGGCCAAAATATAAACCTAAAAAATAAAAAAATGATACCACAAATTCTAAAAACAGTATTGGCGGGCGTGTTAGCCGGAGTAGCCATATTTATGATGCCCTTTATAATTATTAAAGTGCTCATCTTTTTCTTACTAATTAAAGCCATCTTCCGCTTAATGGGCGGCGGCAGGCGACACCACTGGCGTTATGCTTATGCACACAAGTATAAGAACATGACAGAAGAAGAGCGTATTGCGTTTAAACAAAAATACGGTAATGGTTGCGGTTGGAATTATCATTGCGGTCCTGAAGATTGCGAACCAACAGACAACAAAGACAAAACAACAGGTGTTTAATTAATTTAAAAAATACATTATGAAATAGGCATGTACTTAAAAAATAAATACAGACATGCCGTATTCCATATGACAATTAAAAAACAATTAAAAAATTACATATGAAAAGAGGAACAAAAATAACCGTGTTCATAGCCAGTATGGCTTTAACCGTAGGAAGTTTAATTGCATTTGTTGGTCCGCGCCATTGTGGCCCACATGGTATGTACAGGCATGGCGCTTGTGGGCAATACAATAATTATCATGGCTCTTGTGAGAGCTGGAATAATAATGCGGGAGCAGATAGTACACATGTAAATTAATATGCAATGACCTTCAAGGTCTTTTGCAAATGACCGCGAGACCTTGAAGGTCTGCATGAGATCCTCTTTCCAAATCTGGAAGGAGGATTTTTATTTTCAAACAATGCATATATTGGTTATATTTACAATACCAACCAATATTAATTATTTGCATGAAAACATTTATAAAAAAAACAATTATAATTTTTGCAGCAATTTTGTCTACGTTAATTAGCCAAGCACAAACTGTGGAGTGGGTAAACCAATATGATAGTGATTTTACTTATGGAGTGAAGGTCGCTACCGACGCTTCTGGTAATATTTATACTTTAGGAGCATTTAGGAATACAGGAACATTTGGAGCTTTTACAATGACTTCTAGTATAAATAATGGTAAGGTATTTATAACTAAAACAGATCCATCGGGTAATACAATATGGGCAACTAAATGTGAGGGTTTTGACAATCAACTTAGCGGTGGTATTTATGTTGATGCGTCTGCAATTTATATAAGTGGCTTATTTTCTAATACTGCGGCGTTTGGTACCACAACTTTAACATCCGGCAGTAATCTGGTTGCGTCTTTCATCGCTAAAATGGATCTGTCGGGTAATTTTTTGTGGGCTAAAAAATTCAATGTTTCAAGTATTTTAAGTGTTTGCACTTCAACTACCGGAAATATATATGCCGCCGGAACTTTTACATCGTTAGCAACGTTTGGAACTTTCACTGCCAGTTGTTCAGGTAATGAAGATGCTTTTGTTGCTAAATTAGATGTTAATGGTAATGCTACATGGTTTAATAAAATGGGTAGTAATTTCCCAGATAGAGCAACCAGTGTTGTTTCCGATGCCTCAGGGAATGCTTATGTTGGAGGTTATTTTAGCGGAACTGTTGCTTTCGGTTCTTTTTCTTTAACCTCTTACGGTTCTAGAGATCTATTTATTGCTAAAGTAAACGGTACCGGTACTGTACAATGGGCAAAACAATTTGGCGGAGCAAATGATGACTTTGGAACTGAAGTGACAATTAATTCTGCTGGTAATATTTATTTTAGTGGAGGTTTTTCTCCACCTTCGACTTTTGGAACTTTTACAGTTAACTCCGGTAACCTGGCTGTTGGTCAATTAGACGCGGCAGGTACAGTAATATGGGTAAGTCAATATGGAGAAATTAATAATGCAAGCCTGTGTGATGTTTTCTCAATTGCTGCCGATCCAACAGGTAATATATATACTTCAGGGCGTTTTTCCGGCACATCATCTTTTGGAACAACGACTTTAACAGCGGTAGGATTGGATGCATTTCTTACTAAAGTAAATTCCACAGGTAATTTTGTTTGGGTTAAACAAATGATAAGTCCCGGTAATCCGGTCGTAATCAGTTCGGTTTCACATCACTCAGGCAAGGTATATTGTGGCGGTTATTTTGATGGCACAGCTTCAATAGATAATTTTACTATGACAACGGCAGGATTCTCAAGCGGCTTCATAATGAAAGTAAGCTCAACTCCAATTGGTATTAAAGAGAATTACCAGGATATAAGCGTTAACGTTTATCCAAATCCTGTAAGCGATAAATTGATAATTGAATCTTATGTGTTCAATCAAACCTTAAAAGTAACTGTAACAGATCTTTTAGGAAAAGATGTTTTAAATAAAAACTTTATTTATTCGAAAACGGAAACGCTTGATGTGTCGATGCTTTTACCGGGAGTTTATTTTTTAAGAGTAAGCTCTGCTGAAAAAAGCGGCGTGGTTAAAATTGTGAAGGAGTAGATTAACTCATTAAAACTTTCTGAACCTCATTTTGCTAAATCGCAAAATCCCCCTGCCCCCCTCTCGAAGGGGAATTGGAATCTATACGATCTCCGCTTTACTTGTGCCGTTATACTGTATCACCAACTTATGATCTTCCTTTTTAATTTTATTCTCGCTTGAGAAAGTGGTGTAATTAAAATTCAACGGTAAAATTACGTAGCGGTATTTGTGGTGGTTTAATTTGCGTTGCTCTATCAGCTTAAATTTATCGCTGTGGTTTATTTCTTCTAAAAATAATTCTTTTGGTTTTACTTTAAAATGTAAATAATAATCTACCGCAATTAATTGTTTGATGACAGGATCGTTATTGTATTCCTTATCTACAAAGGCAGTAATAATATCAAACACATCTGTTAACGAATATTTATGGTAATCGCGCTGCGTACCAAAATAAATACCAAGTCCAAGTAAAAAATCAAAGATGCTGTAATGTGTGGCAACGTATTTTAATGTGTTAACTGCTTTTTTGCCGTTCCAGTAAATTTCTAAAGCGTGTTCTAATTTTACAATATCCGCTAATTGTTGTTTGCTTAAATAATTGCTTTCAATAATTTGGTAAGGCGGCATTGGATCAAATACAAAACCGTGTTCTTTATATTTATATCTAACCGGTGTGCCTTTTAAGAATTTTAAAAAGCCCAGTTGCATTTCGGGCGCAAAAAGTTTAAACACTTCTTCAATACTGTATTTAATATCGCTCCATTCATCCAGCGCTAAACCAACAATAAGATCTAAATGCATTTCTATTTTATAATCCAGCTGCTGAATAATGCTTTTTGTTTTTTCGAAACTTTGTTTGCGGCTTACCTGCAGGTTTGCTTTTTGGTTTACGGTTTGTATTCCTATCTCAAAACGAAACAACCCTTTAGGTACAAACTCGTGAATGAACTTTATAATATCGGGGTGTAAAATATCTGCCGTAATTTCAAACTGAAAAACATTTTGCGGGCGGTGGTTCTCTAAAATAAATTTAAAGATATCAATGGTAAAATCGCGCTTAATATTAAAGGTGCGGTCTAAAAACTTTACCACCTTACCATGTTGCATCATAAATAATAACGTAGCTTTTATGCTTGCGTTTGGTAAATAACGTACTTTATTATCTAAGCTCGCTAAACAGAATTCGCACTTGTAAGGACAGCCGCGAGAGGTTTCTATATACAAAACTTTGTTGCTTAACGATTCAACATCGTCAAACCGATACGGCATGCTGTTCTCAAAATTCTTAAGATCGAACATGGGCGCTTGTGGAGTAACAACAACTTTTCCATCCACCTTTCTTACAAGACTCGGTACATGCTCAACATTTGGAAAAGAAGTTATAAATTCTTTAAAAGGCGTTTCTCCCTCTCCTATTATTATATAGTCCACTTCGTCTAAAGCAATTACATCATTATACTCGTAACTTACTTCGGGTCCACCCAATAAAATTTTTGTGTTGGGGTTAAAGGACTTTATTTTTTTTATTACCTCTAACGTTTGTGTAATGTTCCATATATAACAACTAAAAGCTACTATATCAAACTCAGCACATTCTTTGGCAACTTCGTCTTTAGGTTCTTTAATGGTAAACTCTTTCCATTCTAGTCCTTCATACGCATGGTTTAACTCATACAATAATCTTATTGCAAGATTTGTATGAATGTATTTGGCGTTAAGCGTGGTAAGTAATATGCGCATTAAGCGCAAAGGTAAGCAATTATATTTTTACACCTATGATGCAAACATTCCTTCGGCAGGCTCAGGATAAACTGACTCGTTTGCGTTTATATTTTTACACCTATGATGCAAACATCGTCAACCTGCTCTAATTGACCTCTCCAGTTCTCAAAAGCATCTTGTAGTTTTTGCTTTTGTTTGTCCATAGGATCATCAACGTTAGCAAGTAAAAATTCACCTAGTTGTTTGTATTTGAATTTTTTTCCTTTTGCACCACCAAACTGATCGGCAAAACCGTCTGTAAAGGTGTAAACGATATCTCCTTTTTGAAGATCGATCTTTTGTAAAGTAAACGGTTTCGTTTCGTCGTGGTATTTGCCTACCGGCATTTTGTCTGGCTTGTATTCAATAATTTTTTTGTCGCGCACTAACCAAAGCGGGTTGTTTGCTGCCGAAAACTCAAGAACCATATTTTTAAAATCGTATGCACAAAGTACACAGTCCATACCATCTTTGCTCTCTTCTTCACTACCCTCCGGGTTTAGCGAGGCAATAATGCCTTTACGCATATTATCTAATATCTCGTTTGGATGGATAAGGTTTTTTTCAATAATGGACTCGTTGAGGCGGGAAATGCCCACCATGCTCATTAAAGCACCCGGAACACCGTGCCCGGTACAATCTGCTGTACACAGATAAAAAATCTCGTTTTGGCTTCCTGCGGGTTTATGCGATTGTGCATAGTAAAAATCTCCGCTAACAATATCCTTTGGTTTATACAGGATAAAAAAGTTTTTTGTTTCAGTTGCTGTTTCCATGATTCTAAATTAAGGTTTTTTATTTAAATGTTGCAAGTTTCTGGCAATATATTTTTCAGATGGTAATAAGGATTGCTGTATGCGTTTGGCGTATTTAATGCTATCAATTACCTCTTTTTGCTTTTGCTCCACCAACTCTTTCTGTGTTTCTATAACTTCTTTTTGTTTGCGGGTAATACGTAGTCGGTTAAAAACAAAGAGTGCAAAAAGCAATACCAACATCAGGCCGGCAAAAACGGAATAGGTGACCACTTTTTGCTTTTGCTCCTGCTCTTCGGCCACGGCTAATAATTTTTCCTGTTCTTTTTGATCTAATGCTTTTTGTTTTTCATAGTTGTATTGCATTTCCTGCTCAAGTAAACGGCCCTGGTTTTTTTCATTTTGAATACTGTCGCGCATGCTAATATAATATTCGTGCATTGCGAGCGCATCAGCTGTTTTACCTTGTTTCTTATATACCAGATAAAGGTATTGGCTTGCTTCTCGGGCCGTTATTGCAAGGCCCCCTTTTTTTGAAATATCCAATGCGTTTTTTAGTATTGCAACTCCTTTTTCTGATTGATTTGATTTTACATATGCCGACCCCATAATAGCCATTGCGCCGGCCATTGAGTTAAAATCATTCATTTCATTATAAAGTTCTATTGCTTTACTTTCATATTCAATCGTTTTTTCCAGTTCACCAATATCAGAGTAGTTTACACCTAGTGCGTGAATGGCGTTTGCATAGGTTTCTTTGTTTTTAATTTCTTCAGCGATTTTTAGGCAGCGCGTTTGCATTTCTATTGCCTTTTTATTTTGCCCAAGGCTCTGGTACACCGATCCTAAATTTCCGAGCGCTAAAGCTATGCCACTTTTTTTGTTAAGCTTTTCGCTAAGGGCAAGGCTGCGTGAATAATACTCTATAGCTTTTCCGTTTTGCCCCTGCTCATAATAAATTACGCCAATATTGTTAAGTGCGCTCGAAACATTTTTAAAGTCGTTGTGCTCCTCGGCCATTTTTAAACTACGTGTAAAATACTCAATGCTTCTTGCATGATCGGCTCTTATTGAGCAGGACGAACCCATTACCTGCAAAGCAAAAGCGGCGTAAGAATAGAGTTTCTTTTTTATAGCAAATTCATACAGCTCGTTAGCAAGTATAAACGCTGTGTCGGGTTTTGAATAAAGGTATCCTTTTGCGCAAATGCGCTGCATGGCCTGTAGCCTTATGGTGTCGGGCCTGGATTGGTCGTTCCAAACCTTAAAAAGGCTATCCGTTTTTAGTTGCGGAAGCGCAAAAAAAGGCGCCGCTAAAAACATTAACAATAAAAATTTTATATAATAGTTGCGCATGGGGCAGCCCTTTGCTGTAGGCCAAATATAAACGAAATTACTTGCAACAACAATTGATTTGTAGTGATAAACGCCTCACCCACAATACTACAAATCATAGCAATCAACAGCTACTTTGTATAGTAATTTTACGTTGTGAATAATAGGCAAAGGCAAATAGCACATCTAGATCTGGATAGTTTTTTTGTATCTGTAGAGCGCCTGCGAAACAGCGCTTATATTGGCAAGCCTCTTATTATTGGTGGCGGGAGTAACCGCGGTGTTATTTCGTCCTGCAGTTATGAAGCACGCAAGTATGGTCTGCGATCGGCCATGCCAATTAAACAGGCAAAAATGCTCTGTCCTGAGGGTGTAGGAATATATATTAGCCCAGACATGGACGCCTACTCAAAATACTCAAAAGACGTAACTGAAATAATAGAAAATAAATCGCCTCTATATGAAAAATCAAGCATCGACGAACACTACATCGACCTTACAGGAATGGACAAGTTTTTTAACTGTCTTAAATGGGTCAAAGAACTCCGACAAACCATTATTAGAGAAAGTGGACTCCCCATCTCGTTTGGTTTATCAGTTAACAAAACAGTTTCAAAAATAGCTACCGACCAAAGCAAGCCCAACGGCGAATTGTATGTGCCCCAGGAAAACGTTATTCCTTTTTTATCGCCCCTGGCTGTTGGAAAAATTCCTATGGTGGGTCCAAAAACAGATGAACAGTTAAAACAATTAGGCATTACTACCATACAGGGCTTGCGACAAGTTCCAATAGAGTTATTGCAAAAGGTATTTGGTAAAAGCGGCATTTCGCTTTGGGAAAAAGCGCACGGCATTGACACTTCGCCGGTGGAACCTTATAGTGAAAGAAAATCCATTAGCAGTGAAATGACCTTTAATAAAGATACCATTGATATTAAGATGCTGGAGGAGGTTATTGCCGGTATGGTAGAAGAGGTTTGTTTTCAATTGCGCAAAGAAGGAAAAGTAGCCGGTTGTGTAGTTATAAAATTGCGTTATTCTAATTTTGATACACACACCATTCAGCAAAAGATCTCTTTAACGGCTTTTGATCATCAAATTGTTTCCATTGCAAAACAGCTGTTTAAAAAGCTATATGAAAAGCGCATGCTTATACGTTTAATTGGTGTAAAGCTAACCGAGCTCTGCCAGGGTAATCAGCAAATAAATTTGTTCGATAATACAACCAGCCAAATAAGTTTATACCAAACGTTGGACAAAATCAAAAAACGTTTTGGCGACAATTCTGTTATGCATTGCCCTGGTTTATTATTGCATCAAAAAGAAAATCCGAAAAAGCCAACATCTAACAATTTAGTTCGTTAACCTATGCCATGTGGCTTAACTGTCATACTTTCTACAGCCTTAAATACGGCACACTATCTGTTGAGCAATTGCTTCAGCTGGCAGCACAACATGGTGCTGGAACTGTTGTCGTTACAGATATAAACAATTCAACCGGCGTTTTAGAATGCCTTCATTATTGTAAGGAAAACAAGCTGGATCTTAAGGTCCTGGCGGGTATTGAGTTTCGTTGTAAAGAAGCGTTTAATTATCTATACACCGGTATTGCAAAGAACCATCATGGTTTTTCTTTCTTAAATGAGTTTTTAACCGAGCATAATTTATCGGGCAAACCCCTTCCCGCCCGGCCGCCGCAAAGCGAGCATGTTTACTGGATCTATCGCTTAAAAAGTTTTCCTGCCAACCTAAAAGAGAAGGAGTTTGTGGGCGCCAGCTTAAATGATATTCTTCGCTTATATAAATACAAGGGTCTGGAAGAAAAATTACTCTTCTTTCACCCCGTTTCTTTTGAAAAGGCAGAACATTTTGAGGTGCATAAACATTTACGTGCCATTTCGTTTAATACACTTATCTCTAAACTCAGCCCGGAACAGCATGCTTTTAAGAACGAGTTTTTTATTGATAAGAGCGCTTTAGAAAAGCGTTTGGAGGGTTATGAATTTCTGTTACAGAACGCCGAGGCTTTAATTTCTGATTGCAGTTTTGACTTTGAATTTAAGGGAAACAAGAATAAAAAACTGTTTACTAAATCTGCAGAAGCAGATACCTGGTTATTGAAACGCCTGGCCTACTCCGGACTTGAAAAACGATACGGAACAAACGTTCCAAATGCCAAGACGCGGATCGATCATGAGCTAAAAATTATAAATGATATGGGTTTTGCCTCTTACTTTTTAATTACCTGGGATATTGTGCGCTTTAGTATGAGCCAAAATATTTACCATGTTGGAAGGGGTTCTGGTGCAAATAGTGTGGTGGCTTACTGTTTAAAAATAACAGATGTAGACCCTATTGAATTGGATCTTTATTTTGAACGCTTCTTAAATCCCGAGCGCTCTGTTCCCCCCGATTTTGATATTGATTATTGTTGGAAAGACCGCGACACGGTGTTGGATTATGTATTTAAAAAGTATGGTAAAAAACATACAGCCCTACTTGGCACCGTTACCAATTTTAAAGATAGAAGTGTAATACGCGAGCTGGGAAAAGTATTTGGTTTACCAAAACAACAAATAGAAGTTCTGGTAAATTTGCCGGAAGAAAAAATCAAGACAATTTTAAATAGAGAGAAGGATCGCGAGAGGAACCATAACAAAACAGAAGAAGAAAAAGAATTACAGATCTCAACGATGATCTTTAAGATCGCAGAAAGTATTCAGCGTACTCCAAATTACAGGTCCATCCATGCCGGCGGAATTCTGATTTCCGAATTACCCCTCTCCTACTACACTGCTTTAGACCTTCCTCCAAAGGGATATCCAACCGTGCAATGGGATATGCATACTGCAGAAGAAATTGGTTTCGAGAAACTGGATATTTTATCGCAGCGTGGAATTGGACATATTAACGACGCCACAAAACTCATTCAAAAAAATCAGGGAATTGCTCTAGACATTCACGACATAAAAAGGTTTAAAGAAGATCTAAAAGTAAAAGCGCATTTAAAGAACGGAGATACGATAGGGTGTTTTTATGTAGAAAGTCCTGCAATGAGAGGTTTGCTCCGCAAGCTAAAGTGCGACACTTATATTATGCTTACCGCTGCAAGTTCAATCATCCGACCCGGAGTTGCAAGTAGCGGCATGATGAAAGAATTTATCCGTCGTTTTCACGATCAGGAAAACATTCAATATGCACATCCAATTATGGAAGAACAGTTAAAAGAAACTTTTGGTGTGATGATCTACCAGGAAGATGTTCTAAAAATTGGCCACCATTACGGAGGACTAAATTTAGCTGAGGCTGATATGTTGAGAAGATTAATGAGCGGTAAGAAAAGAGGAGTACAACACCTTATCACTATCAAAAAGAAATTCTTTGAGAATTGCAAAGCCAAAGGCTATGATGAAACAGTAAGCGAAACCATTTGGTACCAGATGGAAAGCTTTGCGGGCTTTAGTTTTAGTAAAGCACACTCGGCCAGTTATGCCGTAGAAAGCTATCAAAGTTTGTATTTAAAAGCGCATTATCCGTTGGAGTTTATAGTAGCCGTTATAAACAATTTTGGAGGCTTCTATCGCACCTGGGTATATATTTATGAGGCAAAAAAATTGGGTGGTATTGTACATTTACCTTGTGTTAACAACTCCGAAAATTTAACCACGCTTTATGGTAAGGAGATTTATCTAGGTTTTATTCATGTAAAAAGTCTGGAGAAAAACACTGTAGAAAGAATAATAAAGGAAAGACAGGAGGGGGGAATTTATAAAGACTTTTCGGATCTGGTTTCCAGAACACAAATCAAATTAGAGCAATTATTACTATTAATAAAATCTGGCTCATGTCGCATTTTCAATAATAACAAGAAAACATTGTATTGGAATTCGTATTATATTCTGGGCAAAGAAACAGGCAAGCCAGAAAGTACTTTAAAAATGTTCTCTGAACCAGCCAAACAATTTTTCCTCCCTAAATTAGCCGGTTCGTTTGTAGAAGATCTATTTGATGAATTAGCTTTATTTGGTTTTCCAATTACAAACAACTTCTATAGTTTAATTAAAACCCCTTTTAGAGGTGATCTATTAACAAAGGCCCTGATAGACCATATTGGAAAAACAGTGCGCTTAATGGGCAATTTTGTTAACGAGCGAGTGGTTTATACAAAGAAAGGGGAGCGCATGGCCTTTGGTACTTTTATAGATGCTGTGGGGGATCTTTTCGATACGGTACATTTCCCGGATGTATATTCTAAATTCCGCTTCGAAGGAATTGGGATCTATTTAATTGAAGGGGTTGTTATAGAAGAATTTGGTTTTCCTATGCTGGAAGTAAAACGAATGGGAAAGGTAAAGATCATGAACCAGGATGATGCAGTAGGTCTATTAGCACAATCTCCTAATAAAACATTTTTGGGCCCATATGTTCCGGCTTATAATACCTAATGTTTCACGTGGAACATCACGCCATAACTAATTTCTTTTAAAACAAAAAGCGCCCTTATGAGGTCGCTTTTTTTGTTCCACGTGAAACAATAGTCCCTTAAATCAATTTTCGACAAGCTTGATGGTCAAAAGAAAAATGGAACATTGGGCCGGTGGAAACGTTATCCAGAACAACCAATAATTACTTCTTTTTGAAAACATAAATAACGCTGGAGTAATTCTCTGGCGTTTTTGCTTTAAGGTTAGATTTCAATCCGTTTACAAAAGCGGCAGAGTATTTGATAGACCCGGTCATATATTTTTCGCTTAACATACTCACGTAAAAACTGTCAAACTTCATGGGCTTGGTCTCAACCAAATTAAAGTCAAAACGATTTAAAAGCTTCTCTATGGTTTCTCTGTGAAAGTGATAAAGGTGACGGGGTACATCATAAGCCGCCCAAAACTCTCTGTAATGATCAGCATCAAAACTTGTGTGGTTTGGCACCGCAATTATTAGAACGCCTTTATGGTTTAGCTTTGCTTTAAAGAAGCTTAAAGTATCATCCAGATCTGTTACGTGTTCTAAAACGTGCCATAAAGTAATTACATCAAACATAAGATCATCTGAAGTAGTTGTATTTAAACTAACCTTATCCGGGTAAACCTTTAAGCCCATTTCAGATGCAATTTTAGCCGCACCCGCATCTGGTTCCATTCCAAAAGACTTCCATCCGCCATCCTGACAAACCTTTAAAAACATTCCTGTGCCACAACCATAATCCAATATTGTTCCACGTGAAACATGTTTAGAAACGAGCTGAATCTTCTTCTTTAGCGTATAATTTCTAACCGCATGATATAGCTGCGAGATAAGTCCCTTTTTGGTATTAGAGTGGGAGATGTAATCTTCAGATTTGTAGTAGTTGCCTAAAACCGCATTTGCTGGTCTGGGGTTTGTAAATTTAAACTTACAGCTTTGGCAAACCACAATAGTAAAATCTTCCTTACTGACTGTATAGTCTTTACAGGTTAAAACGGGTGTAAAGGAAGTTGCGTTACAAACAGGACAATTATTAAGCGTAGTCATATATTAAAAACGTTTCATGTGAAACATTAAGTTTATCTTCCCAAATGAACTAAGAGCACCGAGATATCCGCAGGATTAATTCCCGAAATACGGCTAGCCTGACCGATAGTGTGTGGCTTAAATTTCTTGAACTTTTCTATAGCCTCGGCCCCTAAACTTTTAATAGAATCGTAATTAAAGGACTCGTTAATTACATAATCCTCCAAGCGTTTTTGTTTGTCGGCATTCTCTTTTTCGCGCTCAATATAGCCTTCGTATTTCATTAAGATCTCGGCTTGTTCTATCGTTTCTGCATCATACTCTGCAAGGGCGTTTGCCAAAGAAGCATCGTATCGCGCAAGATCAGGTGCCGAAATATTTGGTCTTGATAACACGTTAAATAGACGCGTTTTTTGAGAGAGTGGGGCAGAACCTATAGATTCTAAGAAAGGATTAAGAACATTTGGTTCGCCGCTGGTGTTCTTAAAGTGATCTATGATCTTGTTATAACCTGCCATTTTCTTACTTACACGTTCCATACGCTCATTTGCGGCAAGCCCCAAAGCGTTAGATAGTGGTGTTAAACGCACGTCAGCATTGTCCTGGCGCAATAGTAAACGATATTCTGCACGTGAAGTAAACATGCGGTAAGGCTCATCAGTACCCTTGGTAACTAGGTCGTCTATCAAAACGCCGATATAGGCTTCGTAACGGTTCAGGATCAACGGATCCTTTTGGTTTACTTTTAAATGTGCGTTGATCCCCGCCATCATGCCCTGGCAAGCAGCTTCCTCATAACCTGTGGTACCATTTATCTGGCCGGCAAAATATAAATTGTCAACCAACTTCGTTTCAAGCGTTAGCTTTAGTTGTGTTGGCGGAAAGTAATCGTATTCTATTGCATAACCAGGACGGAACATCCTTGCCTTTTCAAAACCGGGAATTAACGCTAAGGCCTTTTGCTGCACATCAATTGGTAAAGAGGTAGAAAAACCATTTACATAGATTTCCACCGTATTCCAACCCTCTGGTTCCACGAATAACTGATGGCGCTCCCTTTCGCTAAAGCGCGTGATCTTATCTTCAATGCTTGGACAATAGCGCGGCCCAAGGCCTTGTATCCGGCCCTGAAACATTGGCGATTTCTCAAAGCCTGTTTTTAATATTTCGTGAACGTCCTGGTTTGTGTAAGTAACATGACAGGGAACCTGCTTTATTTTTTTAGGTCCAATAAAAGGCGAAGTATTGTTCAGATAAGAGAATTTATCTGCTACCTCATCGCCACCCTGAACTTCCATCTTCGAATAATCCAAAGATCTTCCGTCAATACGTGGTGGCGTTCCGGTTTTCATGCGACCACTCTCAAATCCTATTTGGACCAATTGTTCCGTTATTCCGTAGCTGGCAGATTCTCCCGTGCGCCCGCCGCCCAACTGCTTCTCGCCAATATGTATAATACCGTTTAAGAACGTACCGTTTGTTAAAACAACGGCCTTTGCTTTAAACTCAATGCCCATACCCGTTACAACGCCTTCAACGCGTTTTCCGTCTTTAGAAATGATAAGCGATCTTACCATATCCTGCCAGAAATCAACATTTGGGCTTTGTTCCAGCATTTCGCGCCACAACGTTGCAAATAGCATGCGGTCGTTTTGTGTACGCGGACTCCACATAGCGGGGCCCTTACTGCGATTAAGCATACGAAATTGTATGGCAGACTTATCTGAAACAATACCGCTGTAACCGCCCATTGCATCTATCTCGCGCACAACTTGCCCTTTGGCAATGCCGCCCATAGCAGGATTACAGCTCATTTGCGCAATGGTCTGCATGTTCATGGTAACCAACAGAACTTTGGAACCCATATTAGCCGCAGCAGCAGCGGCCTCACAGCCTGCGTGCCCTGCACCAACAACAATTATATCGTAACTGTTTTGCAATAGAGTGCAAAGATAGGGAATTATTTTTGCTAGTTCTTTGGGCTCACTAATAGAATTAACAGTATTTTAGCCTGAACCAAAAAAAATCTCACCATGAAAACTCTTTACACAATTACAGCATTTATTCTATTGTCTTTCGGCGGCCTTCGCGCTACTATCTGGCATGTTGGTGCATCTCAAACTTACACCATGCCAAGCCAGGTTTCTACACTGGTAAATCATGGCGATACTGTAGATATTGATGCGGGTATTTATAATTCAAACGTTTGTGCCTGGAACAAAAACAATTTGCTGTTGCGTTGTACAAACGGCATGGCACATTTAAAATCAAACGGTTTAAGTTATGGTGATAAAGCTATTTGGGTGATCCAGGGAAACAATACGCGTGTTGAGCATATTGAGTTCTCTTTGTGTACTTCCACTTCTGCTAACGGTGCTGGTATTAGGCAAGAAGGGCAAAATCTTATTGTGCGCTATTGTTATTTTCACGACAACGAAAATGGAATTTTAGCAGGGGCAATTACGCCTTGCAAAATAACGGTTGAATTCACCGAATTTAATTTGAATGGCGCCGGCGACGGTTTCTCTCACAACCTATATATAGGACATATTGATACATTATTGTTTCGTTACAATTATTCGCACCATTGCAAAATTGGACATGAGTTAAAAAGCCGCGCCAATATTAATTATATTTTATATAACCGTTTTGGCAACGAAGCGTCTGGCACGGCAAGCCGCGAAATAGATCTTCCAAATGGCGGCTTATCTGTAGTTATGGGTAACCAAATTCAGCAAGGCGTTAATGGCACAAACTCCGGTATAATTGGTTTTGGCTTAGAGGGCTTATCAAATACAGCTCCACATAATTTTTACCTGATAAACAATACTATTGTTAACGAAAAAACAGCCGGTACATTTGTGGCCATACAAAACGGAACGGCGCTTTATAAAGGTTACAATAATATCTTTGCAGGAACCGGAACATTATTAACGGGAACAACAACCGTTTTAGATACAACTTCAAATAAAAAATATACAATTGCAGGCGCTGGATTTGTAAATAGCGCCGGATACGATTACCATTTATTACCAACCTGCTCTGCTATTAATTCTGCTACGGCCGCAGGAACAGCAAGTAACGGTTATGTACTAACGCCCACAAAAGAATACGCGCATCCGGCAAATCAAATAAATAAAACTGTTCAAGGTGTATTAGACATTGGCGCTTATGAATATGTGTCGCCCACATTTATGCAAGAACAGAAAGCAAACGACGCTCTTTTATTTATTGCAAACGAAACGCTTATTATAAAAAGCTCCGAAACAATTTCTTGTGTAAAGCTTTACGATATTAGCGGGAAATTAATTTTAACTGAAAAAGCAAAGCAAGAAATTAACGTTTCAACTTTTGTAAAGGGCGTTTATGTTGTTTCTATAATTACGGAAGGCGGAAATACCATAAACAAAAAGATAGCAATTTATTAAACCTTTGTTTTATCACTCAAATTACTAAACGTATAAAACAGTAAATAAAAAAGCGCAGAAGAAATTCTGCGCTTCTTATATCATTATTTAAAAAAATTATTCCATAGCTTCTTCCATGGCGTCTATCTTTGCTTCGCTGTATTCGCCGGTTTGCACATCAATTACTTTGCCATCTTTATCCAAAACAAAGATGCAGGGAATTTTACGATCTGTAACCCCAAGGCTTGTTGCGGCAGCTTTCATGTCTGATTTTTTTGTGTCTAACACAACCGGCCAAAAAGCTTTATCAGTGCTTGCTTTAAACTCATCGGCTATCATTTTAATACCAGCAATCATTGGTACAAAAACAAAATTAACGTCATATGAAGTTGACATATCTAATGTTTTTGCTTTTGATTTTACCATAAAGGTATTGTATAAAGGGTTCAACCATTTTTTTAATTCATCTTCTGCTCCACGATGAAAAGCAACAGCCATAATTGTCATCTTTCCGTTCTTAAAAGGAATAACCTTATCTTTATCATCTAAAGTAGCTCCTACAACGTCGGGAAATGTTTTTCCCTTTTGTGCCACACCTGTTAATGCTGCAGCAACTAATAATAATGTAAATAGTTTTTTCATATGTATTGGTTTTAGTTTTTAATATCTATTTTTTCAACGCGGTCCTGATGACGGCCTCCTTCAAATTTTTCTGTTAAGAATACATCTATGCATTTATATGCCTCTTCAACCGACATGTATCTTGCAGGAAGAACTAAAATGTTTGCGTCGTTATGTTGACGTGCTAGAGCAGCAATTTCAGAGTTCCAGCATAAAGCGGCGCGAATACCTTTGTGTTTATTGGCAGTAATATTTATTCCGTTTCCACTTCCACACATTAATATACCAAATTTAGCTTCGTTATTAAGAACTGCCATCGCAACGGCGTGACCGTAGTCTGGGTAATCTGCCCGCTCGGCGCTATAGCAACCTTTATCAATTACTGTATTGCTTTTTGTTTTTAAATAGGCAATTAATTTCTCTTTTAACTCAAACCCGGCATGATCAGACCCTATAGCTATTTTTATACTCATAATTATTTGATATCACATTATAAAACCTAATAATACTCAAAAATACTAATCAACGTTAATTAACACTAATAAATTAACTAACTGATAATGAACTCTTCAAAAACAAACAAATAAACAATGTTTATGTTAACTACTCTATATGAGCGTTAATAAGTCTCAACAACAAAACAGAACAATATTAAAATTAAATATCCGTTGTAATTTTTTCTTCCAAATCCTAGCATAGTTATAATTTTAAGTGAGAATTTATAAGAATGATTTTAGGGTTACTAACAGTTTTAAAAGAGCTAAAGTTATTAAGACTAATAAGTACTAACTATTGTTAATAGTAGTTACTATATTTGATGTTCAACGTTTTAAAGTATTAACTTTGTTAATTACGTGTTAACTAGTATTAATAAGGTAAAAAAACGACTAAATAATTTAATTTAAT
The DNA here is from genome assembly GCA_016787785.1 of Bacteroidia bacterium. GTDB lineage: Bacteria > Bacteroidota > Bacteroidia > B-17B0 > Aurantibacillaceae > Aurantibacillus. Next base: position 384,852 of record JAEUTO010000011.1, read on the forward strand.
AAACAGTATTAACACCCTATATATACAATACATATTTTAAAATTTTAAAAATGAAAAATATATTATTAGATAAGGGCTGGTTAAATTTAAAAGTTGACCCGGCACTTGACTTGATCAAAGAAATAAATTATCTTAAGAAGAAAAAGAACGCGGTAATCCTCGCTCACTACTATCAAAATGCTGATATACAGGATATTGCAGACTATATTGGTGACTCTTTAGGTCTTGCCCAGGAGGCTCAAAAAACGCAATCTGACATCATTTTGTTTGCCGGGGTACATTTTATGGCCGAAACAGCTAAAATCCTCAATCCTTCAAAAAAAGTTCTTATACCCGATCTAAAAGCAGGTTGCTCGCTTGCAGATTCGTGTCCTCCTAACGAATTTGCGGCTTTTAAGGCAAAGCATCCAGATCATATTGTAATCACTTACATTAACTGTACTGCAGATATAAAAGCTTTATCTGATATAATCTGCACGAGCTCAAATGCTGTTCAAATTGTACAAAGTTTACCAAAAGATCAAAAAATAATTTTTGCACCTGATAAAAATTTAGGAGCGTATATCAATAAAAAAACCGGGCGTGATATGGTTTTGTGGGACGGCGCTTGCATGGTACATGAAATATTTAGTTTAGAAAAATTAATAAAACTTAAGATCCAACATCCAAAGGCTTTGGTATTAGCGCATCCGGAATGTGAAGCACCAATTTTAGAGCAAGCAGATTTTATAGGTAGTACAACTGCAATACTTAATTATTCTAAAAAATCAGAGCATAAAGAATTTATTGTTGTTACAGAAACAGGCATCTTGCATCAAATGCAAAAGAATAGTCCAGATAAAACGTTTATTCCTGCTCCACCAAATAATAATTGTGCTTGTAATGATTGCCCTTACATGAAATTAAATACTTTAGAAAAAATATATATTGCTTTATTACACGAACAACCCGAATTATTAATGAGTAATGAAATGATAGAAAAAGCAAAAAAACCGATCTTAAAAATGCTAGAATTATCGGCAGGTTTTGGATTATAATTGCTATATTTAATGTGCTTCAATAATGAATAAAATAGTTTTTAAAATATTTATTTTACCGGTTCTGTTCTTACTGAATTCATTTTCTTTACTATCTCAGTCAACCCCAACTAATAATCCAAATGGTTATAATAAATTTTATTATGATAATGGTGCTATTAGTAGTGAAGGTTTTATGAAAGATGGAAAACCCGAAGGTTACTGGAAAAACTATCATAAAAATGGAAAATTAAAAATAGAAGGAAATCGTAAGAACTTTCAATTAGATAGTGTTTGGAAATTCTATGATGAAAAAGGAAGAATTACAAAATCGATAAATTATAAAGTTGGAAAAAAGAATGGTGTATCGGCCAACTACGATACTTTACAAAAAGTAGTTAATTCCGAAACTTATGTAAATGATATTAAACAAGGATTTTTACGAACTTTTTATAGATCTGGAAAAACAAAAAGTATAATGCCTTACGATAAAGGTAAACCGGATGGAACCGCTTATGAGTATAGCGAAGATTCGTTAATTACATCAGTAAGTGTTTATAAAGGTGGAATTTTACAAAGTTTCGAAAAGATAAATCAACGCGACACAGAAAATAAAAAACAAGGTATTTGGAAAGAATTTTATGAGAACCTGGAAGTAAAAAAAGAAATGAAATTTAATGATGACTCATTAGACGGTTATGTAAAAGAATACGACAAAAAAGGAAATCTACTTTCAACAAAAAAATTCAATAATGGTAAACCGGTTTTAAATGCGCCCGAAATTGCTAATGTAGAAGTATACACCGAACTTTTTAAGGATGGTACTTTAAAATACGAAGGTGTTTATAGTGATGGTGTTGCAATTGGAACCCATTTTAAATACAAACAAAAATACCAATGTGATAGTAGCTTAATTTTAAAAGACGATACCTCCAACACATCACTTTCAAACCCCGTTTACATTAATAAACTTGTTTGCAGAAACGTACCCATACCCGATAGTGCTATTGAGTATTTTGACGGAACAGTTATTGCAAGAGGCGCCGTTGATAGTGTAAGAAACAGAATTGGCGTTTGGTCTGAGTTTCATAACACCGGCGAATTTAAAGGTAAAGGTGTTTATAAAGAAGGCAACAGAACAGGCGACTGGGAATTTTATTACGCATCGGGTAAACTCGAGCAAAAAGGCAAGTACGATAAAAAAGGCAGAGCACAGGGTGTTTGGAAATGGTATTACGAAAGCGGACAATTATGGCGCGAAGAACTTTATATTAATGGAAAGCGTGAGGGAGAAATAAAAGATTATGACCCCCAGGGAAAATTAATTTTGCAAGGGCTCTATGTTGAGAATAGAAAAGAAGGCAAGTGGATATACGAAACCCCCGATTATAAAGAAATTGGAATTTACGCTAACGATGAACCTGATAGTGTTTGGGTAAGCTATTACATGCCCACAAAATTTAAACGTTTTGAGGGGCGTTTTAGCGCAGGAGATCCTATCGGAATTCACACACAATATTATCCAAATGGTAAAAAAATGTATTATGGTAACTATATTAGCGGCATGAAAGAAGGCGACTGGTTTTTTTATGACGAACTTGGAAATAAGTACTTAACTATTACCTATAAAAATGATATTGAGATAAAATGGCAGGGCGATAAAATTAGGCCTACTTACGAAGAAGGTTTGCGAACCTATAACATAAAAATTGACGAAAATAAAACACAAACGATTAGAAAATAATTTATGCAACCCAAAAAAGGTCAATCTCATCAGGTTGATACAAATACTTTAGATCTTTTACCTATTGCAGTTGCTATTTTTGACAATAAAAAGATATATTTTGTAAACAAAAAAGCTATTGAACTTTTCAGTATTTCAAAAGAGCAATTAAAAAAAATAAATTCATTTTCTGTATTTCATTTTCTCGATAAAAAATATCATACCCGCATTAAACAAAATAACCTTAAAATAATTAAGGGAGAAGAATTTCCGCCGGTTGATCTCGAATTCCAAACCTTCAAAAATAAACGAATTTTTATCGAAGCAAAATCCAATCGTGTTTTATTCGAAAATAAATATGCCGTTCAATCCTCGTTTATTGATATAACGTTATTAAAACAACAACAACAAGAGCTAATAAACTCTGATTTTCTTCTTCAAAAAATAAGTCAGAATAGTTTTGATGTTATTTTCAAATTTTCTTTCGAGCCCGATAAATTAATTTTTATTAGTGAGTCTTCTAAAAAAGTATTAGGCTACTCCGCCGAAGAGATCTACAAAGCAAAAGATCTTTTATTAAAGGCAACCCATCCGGATGACAGACAATCTTTTATTTTTAATAACCGACAACACGTAAAATCAAAACAAAGAAATAAAGAAGAAAAAGTAACCATTCGCTTCACGCATAAAAAAGGCTATCTTATTTATCTTGAAACAGCTATTACACCTATTTATGATGATAATAGTAAAATAACAGGCGTAATAGGAAGCATAAGAGATATTACAGAAAGAATTAACGCAGAAATATTATTAAACGAAACAAAAGAAAAATTTGATCTAATAACAAAAAGCAGTAACGATATAATTGCTTTTTTTACATATCTACCCCACGAAAAATATACTTACGTAAGCCCGAATATAAAAAAGATACTTGGATACGAACCAAATGAGCTATTAAACGATAACAAATTTTTTAATAAAAGGTTGGTGGGAGACAAAACCGCTTTTTTAAAACAAGATAAGCTAGCAAAAGGAGACCAAAGAAAGAACTTTAAAAGAAATTATTATTACACCTATAAAGCTTTAAAAAAGAACAAAGAAGAGATCTGGCTTGAAAATAATTTAACACCAATAACAGATTCTAAGGGAAAAATAGCATTCTTTTTAAATATTATTCGTGATATAACTGTACAAAAAGAAAAAGAAATTGAGCTGCAGTTTCAACATTTAAATTATAGAAATCTGCTAGATAGTTCGCCAATTGCATACATTATTCACAAACAAGGCGTAACGGTTTTTTGTAACAAAGCAACTCTAAAACTATTACAATTAAAAAACGAAAAGCAAATTCTTGGCAAATTTGTTCTGGATTATCTGGCACCCGAAGACCGGAGGCGCGCTATGGACCGTATTAAAGAAATTTACGGGGGTGTTGACGCAGAAAAAGCAAACAATTATACGGTTGTTGATTCTAAAGGAAATGCAATAGAAACAGAAATGAAATCTATTGTAATTAAATTTAATAACGCTAACTGTATATTAACCCTTATAAATAACGTTAGCGACCAGCGAAAGTTCGAAAAAGAACGACTGAAGGCCGAAATGATAAAAGTAAATAACGAATTTTTATTATTAGAGATCAAAGAGCGCCAGGAAGCAGAAAAAAAATTACTTGAAAAAACCGCACACCTTTCATCAATTTTCGAAAGCTCAAACCACCTTATATGGACGGTTAACGATAAGTTTGAAATAACTTCTTTCAACAAAAACTTCTATAACGTTATCTTACAAAAACATAAAGTAAAAATACAAATCGGTCAGCGCATTGCCGATTATTTAAAACAAGGCAAAGAAGAATACGAAAATTATTGGTATCCAAAATATACCGAAGCCCTGGCCGGCAAAAAAATGGAATTTGAAAAAGAGGATTATACCACCGAAAAAATTTATCGTAAGATATATTTAAATCCCATTTTTAATGCGCTTAAAGACGTTACAGAAATTAATTGTATTGCTCACGACATCACCGGATCAAAAGTATATGAGCAAAAATTATTAAACCAAACCAGTAAGCTACAGGCAATTTTTGAAAGCGGTACACAGCTTATCTGGACAATTAACAGGGACCGAGAATTAACGTCTTACAATCAAAATTATTTTAAACTTTTAAGCAACAAGTGCCGAGAAAAAAAACAGATCTTTCTGGAGGATACAATTCTTAATAAAGACCTTTTAGAATTTTGGAATCAGAAATTTAATCTCGTTTTTAAAGGGCAACAACAAATTTTTATTCATAAAAGTATTATCAATGGTCAAGAACTCTATCGCGAGGTATTTCTTCATCCAATTTATTCCGACGGCCAAATTGTTGAAGTGTCTGCAATCGCTCAGGATATAACAGAAAGGATTGACAACGAAAATAAGATCATTAAACAATCTGCAAAATTAAATTCCATCTTCGAAAGCAGTCATCATTATATTTGGACCATAAACGATAAAAAAGAGTTAACCTCGTTTAACAAAAACTATTTTAATCTTATTGCCTCCATTTATAACACCAAGCCATTTATTGGTTTTAAGCTCGACCGCGGTGTTCTTTCAAATAACCAGGAGTACGCAGGAGTTTTAGATTACCATTACGATAAAGCATTTAAAGGTGTTGCTACCAATTTTGAAATAGAAACGCTCGATAAAGATCATAAAAAAGTTTACCTGGATATTTTTTTAAACCCAATAGTAGAGAATGAAAAAATTGTGGAGGTAAGCGGAATTGCACACAATATAACCGATAAAAAAATTGATCACCAAAGAGTTGAGCAGTCGTTAAAAGAAAAAGATGTGCTCTTAAAAGAGGTACACCACAGGGTAAAAAATAATATGCAAATTATAAGCAGTATTTTAAATTTGCAGTCTTCTTATGTAACAGATAAGTATACGTTAGCGCTTTTAAAAGAAAGCCAAAACCGTATAAAAACAATGGCCTATATTCATGAAAGTTTGTATCAGAATAAATCGTTCACATCGGTTAATTTTTCCGAATACATCCAAACACTTTCAAAAAACATTATTCAGTCTTACGTACTTTCATCTGAGAAAATAGAACTTATTTTAAACCTCGAAAAGATAAATTTAAATTTAGATGTATCAATTCCTGCCGGTTTAATTGTAAACGAATTAATAACTAACGCCATTAAACACGCTTTTCCGGGCACAAAAAAGGGCAGTATTTATTTAAATTTGAAATCAGAGAACAATTATATAAATTTGGAAGTGAAAGATAACGGCGTTGGAATCCCTCCGGGCATAGATCACAATAACACTAATACACTTGGTTTACAATTAGTTAACACTTTAATGGACCAATTAGACGGCGAAATAAAATTTAAATCGGAAAAAGACGAGGGTACCGAAGTTTTAATTAAATTTAAGATGTAATAAAATGGAAAAATTAAGAATATATATTGTCGAAGACGAAAGCATCGTTGCAAAAGACATTCAAAATAGTTTAGTAAAATTAGGATACGAAGTGGTTGGCATTTCCAATAACGGTAAAGAGGCGATTGAAAAAATTATTGAAACAATGCCCGATCTTATTTTGATGGACATTATGATAAAGGGCGACCTTACAGGTATTGATGTAAGCGATAAGATCAAAGAAAAAACAAAAATTCCTGTTATATTTTTAACAGCTTATGCCGATGAAGGAACACTTTCAAAAGCAAAAGTTACAGAACCTTATGGTTATATCTTAAAGCCCTTTAAAGAGATCGATCTGCACTCTACAATAGAAATGGCGGTTTACAAGCATCAGAAAGATGCCGAACTGCAAAAAGAACGCGACTTTTTATATTCGTTAGTAGAGAATAAAGACGATACCAGCAAAGATATTTTATTTGTAAAAGCAAATAGCCGGCTTGTAAAAGTGCTTTTAAAAGATATTTTTTATGTTGAAGCGTTAAAAGATTATGTGATCATAAACACACAATACGCACGTTACACGGTGCACAGCACCATGAAAGATATTGAGAAAAAATTAGGCACAACAGATTTTGCCCGTGTTCACCGTTCGTTCATTGCGCGCTTAGATAAGATCCAAAGTATCGACTCTCAAAATGTGATTTTAGAGAATGAGAAAAAAGTGATCCCCGTTGGTGGGTCTTTCCGCGAAGAGTTAATGCAGAAACTAAATACACTTTAGGCGAGAAGCGTCCTCCTTTGGAGGTTTTGCTAAGCAAAATAAAGTTCGGAAAACAGCGGAGTAGGTTTCCCTTTAATTTCAGTTACTACAATTAATAGCAAGCTATTGCGTTATTTCGCAGTAATTTTGTTATTGAAATGTCAAAAACCAAAGTCACATTCTTTTGCCAAAATTGCGGCGCTCCCTCTGCTAAGTGGATAGGCAAATGCCCCAGCTGCAATGAATGGAATACTTACGTAGAAGAAGTGGTTCACAAAGAAAGCAAGAACGATCGCCTGCAATTATTTTCGGGAAACAAAAACCCAAAGCAATCAAATAAATCTATTTTATTACAGGATGTAGGCCTACAAGATTTTCCGCGCATTGCAGTTCCGGGAAAAGAATTAACACGCGTGTTAGGCGGAGGAATTGTACCCGGAAGCCTCGTATTATTTGGTGGCGAGCCAGGCATTGGCAAATCAACGTTGATGTTACAATTAGCATTGCGCTTAAAAAATTTAAAAATACTTTACGTTAGCGGCGAAGAAAGCGAACAGCAAATAAAAATGCGCGCCGAACGTATTGGCGTTACAACCGATAACTGTTTTATTTTACAAGAGACAAATACGCAAAATATTTTCCAGCAAATTGTTGAAATAGAACCACAACTGGTAATTATAGATTCTATTCAAACCTTACACACAAGTTATATTGATAGCAGCCCGGGAAGCGTGAGCCAGGTGCGCGAATGCGCTGCAGAATTTTTGCGTTTTGCTAAAGAGACCAACACGCCTGTTTTTATGATAGGCCATATAACCAAAGAGGGCAGTATAGCAGGGCCAAAAGTATTAGAGCACATGGTTGACACTGTTTTGCAATTTGAAGGCGACAGAAACCACATATACCGTTTATTGCGCGCAACCAAAAACCGTTTTGGCAGCACCAACGAAATGGGAATCTATGAAATGAATGGAGACGGCTTGCGCGAAGTCACCAACCCCTCTGAAATATTGATCACCGCCCGCGACGCGCCAACCAGCGGCGTTGCTATTTCTGCCACTATGGAAGGTAACAGGCCCATGTTAATAGAAACACAGGCTCTTGTTAGCAGCGCGGCATATGGCACCCCGCAACGTTCGTCTACAGGATTTGATCTTAGGAGACTGTCAATGCTTTTAGCGGTCTTAGAAAAACGTTGCGGCTTTAGATTAGGCGTAAAAGATGTATTTATAAATATTGCCGGAGGAATTAGAGTAGAGGATCCGGGAATTGACCTGGCTTTAGTGTGCGCAATTTTAAGTAGTAACGAGGACATGCCCATTCCGCAGGATATTTGTTTTGCGGGAGAAGTAGGCTTAACCGGAGAAATTCGTCCCGTAAATAGAATAGAACAACGCATCAGCGAAGCAGAAAAATTGGGCTTCAAAAAAATAATATTAAGTAGTTACAACCTAAAAGGAATAAACGTAAATTCATATAAAATTAAAATACTCTCAGCCGCAAAAATGGAAGAGGTTTTTAGTTTAATATTTGGATGACGAAAAAGATCAAAATAATATTATCCTTCATTTTATTAAGTGTTGCTTGCAATGATCTTCTTGCTCAAAATAACGAGATCAGCGAATTACGAAGCCGTGCAGCCAAAGCAGATAAAGATTCTGCGGCAAAATGTTATGCGCGCATTGCATATCTGAGCACACAAATGAGTCCGGATACAGTAGTTTTTTACGCTCAAAAAGCGATTGCCATCTCTTCAAACACAAATATTGCAAAGGGCGACGCTATTTTACAAATAGGAAATAGTTTTTCTATGCGTCAAGAAAACGACTCTGCTTTTGCTTACTATGAAAAAGCGCTAAACTTTTACAAGTCAATTAATTTTGAAAAAGGTATTGCCAAAGCAGAGCAAAGCTTTGCTATTGTTTATAGAAACATCGAGGACATCGATAAATCTATCCTTAGAGCAAAAGGAGCCCTGGTTATATATAAAAAACTAAAATGGCAACTTGGAATAATTAATGTTTATAATTTGCTTGCCAATAATTTTGTTTTTAAAAAGCAATACGACTCGGCTATTTATTATTTAAGAAACACGCTGGCCTTATCAAAAGCAGAAAAAGACAGTGTTAAATATTTTCTAACATTAAAATCTTATGCCGATGTGTTATTAGAGGTAAACAAAGCAGACTCTTCTGTTTTTCTTTTAAATAAGTGCTCAGAATATATGACAAGAAACAACGGACTTACTGAATTAATAGGAATAGAGCAAACCCTTGGATATATCAATTTCAAATACCTCTCAAATTATACAAACGCAAATAAGCACTTTTATAAAGCATACGCCCTCATTAAGCAGACAGGAGTTAAAAACAACTACAAACTTGTGCTTGACGGAATTTACACAACATATATTTATGAAAACAGGAACAGAGACAGTATAATGAAGTACTTAACCCTCCAGCAAATGTGGATGGACACATTAAATAGTGACGGACACATGAAGTTCATAAAAGAACTTCAAACTAAATACGAGACAGAAAAAAAAGATCTGGAGATAAAGCAAGCTAATTCTGAACTTAATTTGGAAGAAGAAAAAAACAAGCGAAAAACAATTATTATTTGGCTTGGCACAGCAGCTTTTGTGGGAACATTATTTTTCCTAATCATTGCTTTTATAAATTATAAGAAAGCAAAAAAAGCAAACCTTATCATTCAAAACCAAAACCTGGTTTTAGAATTACAAAAGAAAGAAGTAGAAGATCAAAAACATATTATCGAAGAAAAACAAAACGAGATCATTTCAAGTATTAACTACGCGCAGCGCATTCAAAGCGCTGTTTTAACAGGCGATGAGGTATGGAAAAAGATCTCGAAACATTATTTTATTCTTTTTCAACCACGTGATATTGTGAGTGGTGATTTTTATTGGGCGCACGTTCTATCAAACGGCCGGGCAGTGTTTGCACTGGCAGATTGCACAGGCCACGGCGTGCCGGGAGGTTTTATGAGCATGCTGGGCAATAGTTTTTTAAACGAACTTGTGGTTGAAAATAAATTATTTAAGGCCGACGAAATATTAAATCGTTTGCGTGATAAAGTTATTGCCGCACTCTTCCAAAAAGGGCAAACCGAGCAAAAAGACGGAATGGACATGATACTTTGTGTGTGGAATAAAATGGACAATACATTAGAATTTGCCGGCGCCAACAACGCTTTATATATTGTACGAGATAAGCAAATAACCGAATATAAAGGCGATAAAATGCCAATAGGAAGTTATTTGGAAGAGAATAAAAAGTTTACTTCGCAAAAAATTACTTTGCAAACAAACGATGTAATTTATTTAAGTACAGATGGCTTTTCTGATCAGTTTGGAGGAGAAAAAGGAAAAAAATTCAGATCCAAGCAGCTTGAAGAACTATTGGTGGAAGTTTCTAATTTAACCGCAGAAGAGCAAAAACAAAAACTTGCAAACTCATTTGCGCAATGGCGGAAAAATTTCGAACAAACAGACGATGTAAGTATAATAGGCATTAAAGTAATTTAAACAAGTTAAAAAACATGAAAAATAAAATAAGCACGGCAATTTTTACTTTAATTTTTATTTCGCAACAAATTTTTGCTCAGTTAAAACCTGTGGCATATGCTGATGGAACACAGAAATTAAACGGGCTCTATTCAAACCCAAAAACCTCAAACAAAAAGCCGGCCGGCGTTTTAATTTTACCCGCATGGATGGGCATTGACGAAAACTCAAAAGAAAAAGCAGAAAAACTTTCGGCGTTGGGTTACCATGTGTTTGTAGCTGATATTTATGGCGAAGGAAATTATCCTGCAGATTCAAAAAAAGCAGGAGAACTATCCGGTTTTTATAAAAAAAACATTACAGAATATCACAAACGCATTAAAGCCGCCTTAGATCAATTTATAAAAAGCGGAGCGCCAGCAGATAATATTGTTGTTATTGGATTCTGCTTTGGGGGCACAGGCGCTTTAGAAGCGGCAAGAGTAAACATGCCGCTTAAAGGTGTTGTTTCCTTTCACGGAGGGTTAGGAAGAGACACAATAAGAACCATAGAGCCCATCAATGCAAAAGTTTTAGTGTGCCATGGCGCAGATGATTTTTTTGTACCCGAAGCCCAAATAAAAACATTTCAGAGCGAAATGCGAAAAAGCAAAGCAGACTGGGAAATGATATATTATGCTAATGCCGTGCACGCATTCACAGATAAGTCTGCCGGTAACGATAATTCAAAAGGAACGGCTTATAATGAAAAGGCAGATAAGCGCTCGTGGATGCGCTTGTTGCAGTTTTTAATAGAAGTTTTGGGCTGATCAATTTAACGCAACAAACTCAAAATTTACTTTAAGCAGCAAAGCTAATTCTTTTCCAGTTTCTAAAAGATCTTCGTCAAACTTATTATACTTCCAGGTTACTTTAAATTCAGCGCCAGTAGTAATTGTTTCCGTCTTTATTTTTGCTATTAGCTCATATATCGCTTTACCTGTTGTCGAATTAAAATAGTCGAAATGTATTTCAAGGTTAATATTTCTTTGTTCAGCCGAATCATTATTATTATTAAAATAGTTATTAAACCAATTAAATACAGGCACATAAAATTGCGTTACGTTTTCTGGTCTAGACTCGCCGGAAATAACGAACTTTTTAGTCAAGTCGTTAAGTTCAATATACGGGGTAGCTTCCGTTTTTTCTATATATAGTGGCTCCATTAAGCTTGTTTATTTCTGCTTAACGAAAATATGGAAATTAATGCAATGGTCATAATTTAATCGGTAGTCAGGCATTTTTAGATATTCATTCAGCGAAGCAATAAATAAATGTTTTGAAGAATTTAATGGCGAGGCGACCTTATCCTTTTTTATTAATAATTTAAGATCTGTAATTATGCTTTGAGCAAAAGAAGAGTTAATATTCTGTTTGTTTAAATAATTAGCGGTCGACCTGATCTCATTTTTTAAGGACCCATAATCTTTCGTTAAAAATATGATGATAAGGTTTAACAATCTTAACGACACGTGTACCTCTGGTTTATAATCCTGGGGATAATCAGTATAGAAAAAATTTATTAAACGCACTAGCCCATTATGTTTATAAAGTTGGGTTAGAGTTTTAATTACCTGGTAATCTATCTCAAAGCGATATTTTAAATTAAACGTTTTGGTCTTTAAATAAGACAAGCGTTCAATTTCTTTTTCTATTAATTTAGTTTCATTTTTTGCCTGCAGTAGACCGATTCTGGCTATTGAAAATATGATATCGTTTTCCTCCCTGGATAAATTTATTTTTTCGAGTTTTCGCTGAGTTTCGCTTATCCAGGTATTTAGCAATTTATATTTTGCATTCTCAAGATGCGTATGACAAATTAGTTCAAGAAGCTCATAAAACTCCTCTTTATGAATGGTAATAAGATCGGCACTCATTAAATATAGCAAGCAGGCTTTTTGAAAGGCCGATAAAGCTTTTTTAATATCGTTGATCCCTAAAAAGTAAAAACCGAGATTATAATTAAAAAGTATTTTGCCGTAATTGGAAAGAATTTCAGATTCGTTTTGTTTTAAAATATACGCGTTTAATATTTTGTGAGAAGTGTTATCCAGTTTTAATTTGAAAAAGCCGGAGTTTAGTTTGTTTTGAAGATAGATCTTGGTTAAAGCATAGTTTTGATTTAAAATACGGAGTTGTAATAAGTTTATTTTATTGAAGGTAGAAATAACGTTTTCCTGAGCCTGCCCTTGATTTTTAGCAATAATTAGTTTAGCCTCTTGTTTTGAAATGTTCAAGATATCTTCATTAAGATCGTTTTTTACGCATATTTTTTTTGCGGCTTTCAAAACTCTTAAAGCGTGTTGCGTTAAACCTTTTTCGTTTAAAACCTGTATTTGCGATAATAAATTATTTTTTAGAATTATTGGGTTATTTTCTGAATGAAAAAGCTGCAAACCCTTCAAGATCTTCCAATAAAGCTGCGTTTTAATAATTGGCTTTATCGATAGGCTTTCATTTTTTGTCGATTTAGAAACTAAATTAAAAGCATTAAAATAAATGTTCTTTCCAACCTTAAATTGTTTCAAATATATGCTAATATACCTTTTTTCCTTGGGTTTTAATGACCCGACCAATTCCAATAGACTATCTTTTTCTTGAATAGTGTTCATTTAGAAACTATATTTTATATAAATATAAATAAAAAAAAGAAAACTAAAGAATATTTTTACTCAGAAATAAACCAAAAAAAAGAAACATGAAAAAGACAATTTCAATATTTATAAGTGTGCTTTTAAGCAATTTTGTGTTTACTCAAAGCATCAATTTAAATCCGGCTAATACAAAAGCAATTAATTCGGAACAACACGGCCTATCGTATGTAAATTTTTATAATACATGCACGGACGGCGTTTGTATTGATAACATTGTAAATCTGAAACCGCGAATTATTCGTTTTCCTTCGGCAGGAGACGCGGATAATTATAGTATGAACCTAGATACCATGGGTTATGGGATAAATTTTTCAGGCGTAGCGAAACACTTGGCCGACAGGTATAATAGTTTGCAGAACCCACTAACAACACCACCGTTTACTACTTATACAGCTCCAACAATTTTTGACCCATTTAGTGTGGCATTAAACTATAACCCAACTGTTTTTAGTAATACTACTGCGGCAGCCTCTTATTCAAATGAATTAATTACCTGGTACAACAATTATAGGAAACAACAAACACAAATCACATCCAGCTATTTGTTAAACTTTAAACAACACATAAAACAGATCGAGGACAGTTTGCAAACCGGCGAAAAAGTAAACGTTATCTATGTGGCAAATATTTTTTCCGGAACACCAACCGACCTCCTCAGAACAATAAAACAATTGGTATCCAATACAATTACTCCCGTTAAGGTTGTTGGTCTTGAAATGTCGAATGAATCATGGGGAAAAAAGAACGCCGATATGTTTCCCGACGGCGATGCGTTTTATTATTATGTTACGGGCTCGCCATTATATACAGGTTGCTTAAATTTAAAAGGCAACTATATAGATTCTGTTAAAGCGCACTTCCCAAACATAAAGATCGGTTTGCCAACCGCGCCATTGGGGGTAAGCGATTATTATGGATGCGATATGACAAGTAGCAATACGGCTTCTTTCACTACATGGAACACGCAGCTTGGAGCTCGCTCAAACAACACAATAAGCGTTATCGTTAATAACAACCCTCAAACGTTTAAGGCTTTTGATGCTTTTGTTATTCATAAATATTTTGACGACAAATTTTGGGGTAATGCTCAGGAAGGAATAGGAACCTGCAACAACTGCCTTTACAACGCCACCGGACCAAATCAATTTAAAAATTATTTAAGGGCACACACAACCACAACTGTAAACCCTTTTAATCATCCTTATGCATATTTTCCTTCGCCGGATGATGATACATTAAAATCTTCTTTTGATTGTCAGCTAAAAGAAACCTTTACTTATGTTGACTCTGGCTTCGTAAATAAATTTGTGGGAGGGTACATGACTCAGCTGGGAATTACGAACAGCAATAACAAAAAATTATGGATGACGGAATGGAATATTTTGGAAGATAATAATGATGATACCACTTACCTTTTTCACAATACTTTTAACCAGGCGGTTTTAACTATGGGTTGGAAAATGGGAATGTACAGATCTAATTGGAAATTTCCGTCGGCAACCGATCTTTTTCAATACAGTACTTTTTTTAATGGCGTATCAGAGCAACAAAATGGTTGTGTAAGTAAACGCACTAACACTGGTAATAATGGCGATGGAGTGACAGTTGACGCTACCTCTTCTGATATAAAGAGAATGGCTTATTGGCCAACATATATGATGCGTCATATTTCGCTTGACTCATTAAAATGGGTAGATAATTCAACCACAAACATGGCAGCATATCCTAATATGAGGTTTTATTCTTTTGTTAACCCTTCAAACAACAAACTTTACATTTATTATATAAACGCAAATAATTCCGACATGATATTAAAAACAGACAGTATTCATGCAACCGGTTATGTATTAGATACAAACGGCATCTATCGGGAAGGGTTTGCCGTTAAAAATAATTATTCGAGCGCCGGTTTCGCTGAGCAGTTCGAACTAAATAAATACTATAAAACCGGAAACAATTGGTTGAAGCCATTAAATAACGAGCCTTACTACAATTACGGAAACACAAATGTTTCAACTCATAACCTTGTTTTGCAAAGAAAATCAATGGGCCTAATTAAATTGAAATACAATTTAATTACCGGAATTAATAAAACTAATCTCCCGAGCCACAATTTTGTTGTTTATCCAAATCCCACTAATGGAACTTTGATAATTAATTCTTTGCATGATGAATTAAACACGCTTATAACAGTCTCAGATATATTGGGCCATGAAATTAAAAGAGATAAATTAAATGGCCATTCATTGAATATGGATCTATCTGGTCTTTCAAACGGGGTTTATTTAGTAAACTTGATCTCTGACAACAAAACAGCAACTTATAAAGTCATTCTTTTAAAATAATATCTGATAAATCTAAGGCATGGAAAAAAGTTCTGTAAAAACATAAACTAATAATTTCTAAATGGTCGCGTAAGAAGCGTTACAAACGATAAATGGGTTTTAATAAATTTATTGCAAATGCTGACGCGGGCTTAAATGCAAATTAAAAGGAATTTTTAAATAATTCCCGTTTGATTTTGTATTTTTAGAAGATGAAACTTTTTACAACGAGACTAATTGTACTTTTGATTTTTACGTCTTTTAGGTTTCATTTACTTTCTCAAAATTTTCGTAATCTTAGTTTACTTCAGGGAATGCCCTCGGCAAAGGTTTCAGACGTTTTCCTGGATGACAATTCTATGCTATGGATAGCCACATACGGCGGCGGACTGGTTAAATATGACGGAATTAATTTCGAACCTGTTTATGATAAAAAGGACTATTCTACTTTATTTACGCGGATTATATACAAAGAGAATGACTCCAGTCTATTAGTCGGCAACTCATTAGGCTTGTATAGATATACCAATGGTAATTATACCAATGTTCAATTATTGGATACACAAATAATCGATCCCTTTGGCGCAAAAATGACTTTCCAGGTTAGTGGTATAATAAAAAAAGCAACTACATATTTCGTGTCCACTTCACGCGGCGTGATAGAACTTACGGCAACTAAAAAACACATTTATGGATTTAAAATGCCCTATGCTTTTAATAACGATATAATTGAATTTGAAAAAAACATTTACGTGTTCTCAGATAATGGTATAAACATTTTAAATACAAAGGAAAAAAAGATACTTTCGGTTCCCACAACATTTAAAAACCTGAAATGTAGAAAAGCAATAATTTATAATGATACATTATTGGTTGCAAGTAACCAGGGGCTACTATTTATTAAAAATAAAACTGTGGTAAAGGTTATTAGTTCACAATCTTTAAAAGGGTTTCCCGATGATCTAACCACCATAACGGCTTCGTCACAGACAAAATCTCTGTGGGTGGGTTTTTCTTCTGGGCTAATGAACTACCTACCTAACAGAGGTTTCACTATAATAAATGAAAAAAACGGTTTAGATAATTCTCCCATCACAAGCATACTGGAGGGAAATGACGGCACGCTAATTGCAGCAAGTAGTGTAAGTGGTTTATATATATCAAAAGGAAATGTTTTTAATAATTATGACAATCTAGAAGACCTTAAAACAATAAGCACGTTTAATTTTAATGACAGCATTTTATATTTCCTAACACCAAGACATCTTTATAATATAAACATAAATACGAATCAAATTGTCGAAGAGAAAGATATACTTTCGGGTAAAGACGAAAAATTTAAAGATTTTATTATTTCAAAAAAAAACAAGTTATATTATTATACAACAGATAACGTTTTAAATATTGTTGATCTGAAAAACAAAAAGAATCGCAGGATAATAAAAAGCATAGATGGCACCAATTTAAATGTAATGTACCTGGATAAGGATCAGAAATTATACTTGGCACTTTCAAGCGGCGCTTATTATCTAAATCCTTCAGAAACTCAGATCATAAAAGAAGAGATATTTGACATAAAGGCTAATGTGTTCGAAATTTATGAAGCCGGAGCGTACAAGTATTTTTTAACCGGGCGCCGCCTTTTTAGAGAAAAAAACGGCGTATACACATCTCTAAATATAAAAACCCAATATTATTTTAAGAATATAGTCGAAGACCATAAAAATAATTTATGGATATTGGCACAAGAAGATCTGCTTCTTTATGATGGTAGATACTTTTATTCTGTAAAAGACAAATTGGATTTTTCTTATACAAATATAAAATTGTTGCAGGTATCCGGAAATAAGCTAATAATTACTGCAGATAATGGGGTTTATGTTATAAACCTTGATGAATATTACACAACCAAAGAACTTAAATATAAGAAGTTTAACGAAAGAGACGGCGCCGCATCCTGCATTAATATTTCATCTCGAAATGCAATTGATAGTAAAGGTAATTTATGGTATGGTACCAATTTGGGCTTAGTAAAATTTAATATAAAGTCCATTCACGATAGTGTTACGCCGCCAAAAATAATTCTAAAAAACATTAAATTATTTCATGAAACGGTTAATTGGCGAGAATTAGGAGTTGTGGTAAAAAACAACCTTCCTCAAAATTTGGTTTTAGACTATAACAAAAATAATTTAACATTCAGCTTTGTTGGCATAAATATTTTAAACCCATCAAAAGTCTTGTACAGCGTAAAGCTTGAAGGCGCTGACAACTTTTTTTCAAAAGAAACAGCAATAAATGAAATTAATTATTCCGGGTTACAGCCGGGAACCTATAAACTTTTGATAAAAGCAAAAATAGAAGGGAACGATTGGGGAGAAGAAACAATTAATTTTGTTTTTAGAATTAAACCTCCTTTTTATCGAACACTCCCTTTCTTATTAATAAGTGCTGTTTTTTTTATAGCATTGATCTTTTTGATCTTTAAATTAAGGTTGAAAAGGATAAATGACCGGAACATATATTTAGAGCGTATAGTAAAGAAAAGAACAACTGAACTTGATCAGAAAAACAACTTATTAAACGAAGTCAATATAAGGCTAGATCAAAAGAACAAACTGATCATTAACAGCCTAGAATACGCACAAAACTTACAAAGAAATATTTTACGATTAGATACCGATTTTATCAATGATATATCGTTAATAGGAAAATGCTCCATTTTTTATAGACCAAAGGACATTGTAAGCGGCGATTTTTATGCTTCGTTCAATGTAGAGGGAAATATTTACCTGGTTATTGCTGACTGCACCGGGCACGGGGTGCCCGGTGCTCTAATGACAATTTTTAGCTATTCAATTTTAAAAAAAGTTATTGTAGAAGAAAAGGTTCGAAAACTTAGTGAAATTCTGGAGAGGGTGAATGAATTGTTTTTAGAAAATTTAAAAGCGGAGAAAGGCCAGATATTCGTAAATGACGGCATGGCGGTTTCAATAATGGTTTTCGACACTTTAAGGGGAGAGGCGCAGTTGGCATCGGTACAGCAAAGTATCTTTGCTGTAACTGACAACGAAATTAGGGAATATAGATTTAATTCAACACCAATAAATTCGTTCTCAGAAAAATATAATTATGAAACGGTTAGATTTTCACCAAAAAAAGGAGATCGTTTAATATTTTATACAGATGGGATTATTGATCAAAAAGGAGAAATAAATAAAAGAAGATTAATGAAAGCGGGGTTTAAAGAATGGGTGCTCATGGGCAATTTGGAAGGGGCCGAGCGTTATTCAAAACCTTTTACCAATTGGCTTGGCTCACTGGAACAAATTGATGATGTGTTGGTGCTAGAACTGGAGTTTTAATGTTATTGTGAAAGTTGTTTTCTGGCTTCGTTAATATCCATACGCTCGCCGTTTTTTAGAGCAATAACAAAACAATCTTTAAACCCCTTTTCGCGCAGGCGATTTTGATGGGCGATCGCATCTTTTATTTGCGTAAAATTGCCGGAAGTATATTTTAAGATGTTTTTTACCTTATAATAATTTCCATCAACAATAGCGTCAAATTTATTTTGTTTTAAATTTAATTCTGTTTCACTGCTGGCAAACTGCACTTTAAAAACTATTTCCGTTTTATCTGCGTTTACAGAATTAGCCTTCTCCTTTTCCTCTTTTTCTTTTTTTGCTTTCTCTTCTTTGGCTTTTTCTTCTTTTGCCTTGTCTTCTTTTATTTTTTCCGCTTTCGCCTTCTCTTCTTTTTCCCGCTGCTCTTTTTTAAATTTCTCAGCTATTTCTTTTGCAATAATACTCGAATCTGTTTTAGTATCTTTTGTTTTTACACTATCTTTTAATTCAACGGTCACAAATTTACCATCGTCCACTTTTTCTTTTTCATCTTTTTTTACTTCAACTTTTGTTTCTTCTTCTTCGTCCTCTTCTTCGGCCTTCTTCTGTCCCGGAATGTTACCGGCTTTTATATTTTCATTTTCTAATGGCACCTGGTTCTCTATATCATCATTGTATTCTTTTTTAGTTCCTTCCACATCGTCTTTATATTTTCTTAAACCTCTAAAAATAGACTTTGCTAAATAATCTTGTCCGTTAGGGCTTCCTAAAAAACTTTCCTCAAGAGGGTTGGTCAAATATCCTATTTCCGTTAAAATGCTCGGCATGGCCGTTCTCCATAATACCCAAATACTTTGGCGGTGCACACCTTTATCAACACGTCCGGCTTTTTTAATGTACTCATCCTGTATCTTCATGGCCAAAGTAGCGCTTTGTATTACATAAGCCGTGGTATAATTGCTCATGATAATATAACTCTCTTCGCTTTCGGGATCGAAGCCGGCATATTTTTTTTCGTAATCATCCTCTAATAAAATGGCAGAGTTTTCGCGGGTTGCTACTTTCATTTTACCCTCTTCGTTCTTTAAACCCATCACATACGTCTCTGTTCCAAAAGGCACGGGGTTTGGTTTTTCAACCACAACATATTTTCCCTTTTTATTCTTATAAACTTTTGCGCGTTTTTTTCCTGTTTTCGGATCTTTGATCATTACCGCTTTACCGGCCGCGTTGCAGTGTATGGATATAAAAAGATCAGCTTTTGCTTTATTAGCTATTTGCGCGCGATCTTCCAGCTCAACAAAAACATCTGTTGTGCGGGTATAAATTACTTTAACATCTTTTAAGTTTTCTTCAATTAACTTGCCCAGTTTTAGCGCCACAGCAAGGGATACGTCCTTTTCCTTATGGGTAACACCACTGCAACCCGGGTCTTTACCGCCATGCCCGGGGTCAATTACTATTACCTTTACACCATTACTTTTGTCTTTCTTAAAGTGTGTAAACGCCGTAAACAGGCCAATTACAGCAATAAACAAGGCAAAATATTTTAATTTTTTAACCATATCAAATAATAAATCCTTATGCAATACCGTAAAGTATTGTAGCTTTGTAAACCTACAATGGTTGAATAAATTTATCCCATTCGGCTTGATAAAACCCCAACATAAAAAAGTATTTCTCTTCTTTGGCTTGTTAATATCTTTGAGTATTAGCTCTATAAAAGGGCAAATAACCCAAAAAGATACGTTAATTAATGTTAGCGCCGATACTCTGAAGCCCGCTGAGGAAGGTGAAGACCTGCTGGAAAGCCCCGTTATTTATACCGCAAAGGACAGCGCTGTTTTTTTAAGCGCCATTAGACAGGTTTTATTGTATGGCAAGGCTCATGTTGAGTTTGGCGAAATGAATCTGGAGGCCGAATTTATTGAAATTGATTATTCAAAGAACATTGTTACCGCTTATGGTAAAAAGGATAGCTTGGGAAAACCAATTGGGAACCCCATTTTTAAAGACGGACAACAGGAAATGAAGGCCGATAAGATCATTTACAATCTTAAATCAAAAAGAGGAAAGATCTTTAACGCCCTTACCAAACAAGGCGAGTTGCTGGTTATTGGTAACGAGATAAAAAAAGACAGCACCAATATTATTTACATGAAGGATATGAAATGTATCCCCTGTAAGGACGAAGACGCACGAACGATCTTTAGGGCAACAAGGGCAAAAATAATTCCCGACGATAAGATCGTTACAGGACCAATGTATCTGGAAATTGGCGGCGTGCCCACTCCTTTAGGGCTTCCATTTGGTTATTTCCCTAACTCAAAACGACAACATAACGGCATTTTAATTCCAACATTTGGTAACTCGGCCACACAAGGTTTTAATTTGCGCAACGGCGGCTTTTATTGGGGCATAAACGATAAAACCGACATGACAATTCGTGGTGATATTTATGGAAACGGAAGCTGGGCCTTAAACAGCACCAATAACTATAATGTGCTGTACAAAGCAAACGGTTATACATATATCGGTTACAGCCAATTTAATATTGGCGATAAGGATATACCAAAAGATTATAGCAAACAAAAAGCATACGAAGTTCGCTGGACGCATAATCAGGATAATAAAAGCGATCCAACCATTCGTTTTAGCGCCAATGTAAATTATGTAAAGAACCAATCGTATAATCGTATCAACGCTGTTAACTCGGGGCAATTCCTTCAAAACTCATTTCAGTCTAACGTAAATTTTACAAAGTCGTTTAAACTAAGTTCTTTAAGTTTAAACGCAACGCATAGTCAAAACTCAATTTCAAAATTAGTAGAGATAACTTTTCCATCACTGACCTTTAATATAAATCGTTTTTATCCTTTTAGAAGAGAGGGCGCTGTAAAACAAACTGTATTTGATAAAATAGGAATTAACTACCTGGTCGAAGCGCGAAACACACTAACAGGAAAAGACTCAAGTATTTTTCAAGGAAGCCCTTTAGATAGTTTGAGATATGGCGTTAAACATTCATTACCCATTTCAACCAACTTCAACGTTTTAAAATATATTACGGTAACTCCGGCAATTAATTTATCGTCGGTTATGTATACCAAAAGCTTTAGCAGAGAATATTCGACCGTGGCAACAACGCAAACATATACCATAAAATCAAAACTTACAGGACTAGATTCTACGATAGGCTACAGAACATATAATTTACCACTGGTAACAAATTATACCAACCGTAATTTTGTTGCCGGTTACGATGCCAATTTTTCTACAGCCTTAAACACAAAAGTGTTTTTTGATTATATGTTCACCAAAGGAAAAATTAAACAGATCCGTCATTTATTAATTCCAACCCTATCTTATTTATATCGCCCTGATTTTGGTAAAGAACAATTTGGTATTTGGAAGACGGTGCAGGTTGATACGCTGGGCAACAAACAAAACTATTCTATTTTTCAAAACTCTATTTTTGGCGGACCCGCGCAGGGCGAACAAAACACCATGTCAATTAATTTAAGTAATAACATAGAGGCAAAACTAAAACAACGAACGGATACCGGAGTTACGTATTCTAAAAGAACCCTTATGCAAAACATTAGCGCCGGCGCATCCTATAATTTTGCGGCAGATAGTTTTAATATGAGTTTAATAAATGTAACCGCACGTACAAAATTGTTTAAATATTTTGATGTAGTGGGTAGTTCAAACTTTGACCCTTATGCTTACGATAAAACAACCCAACGACGCGTAAAAGAATTTAATTATACTTATTCCGATAATATTGCACGTTTTACAAATGCTAATTTTGCCGTGAACACTTCTTTTGGAAGCAACATGATAGAAGCTGCCAGGAAAACACGACAAGCGCCAAACATGACCAACGGCGCAGAAAAAGATGCCAAGGATGATCTTGACGAAACAGAAAAATTACCTTGGAATTTAAATATTTATTACAACCTTGCTTTAAATAACCCTAACGACCATAGACTTCAACCAACACAAAGCTTAAACTTTAGCGGCGATCTAATGCCAACAAAATATTGGAAAATAGGAATAACAAGCGGTTACGATTTTACAAATAAACAACTAAGTTACACCAGTTTTAATATTTACCGCGATCTTAAATGCTGGGAGGCTCGTATAGACTGGGTACCGTTTGGTTTAAGAAAAAGCTACAACCTTACTATTAATTTAAAAGCATCAATGTTAAGCGATTTCAAGATCCCTAAACGTAGTCCGCCAATCGATAATTTTTAATTTAAATTTTGGCAAAACGCTTTACGTTTTTTCCGTCAACAACAATCGTTTCAATAAACATTTTTAAAGGCCGCACCCATAAATTTTCGCCTTCGTTTTGGTAGGTGGCTTTATAAACAACCATTTCTTCTAACGTTTCGCTGTGTTTGGCAACACCAATTACTTCGTAGATATTACCTTTATAATGTTTATATAGACCTAATTCTAAATTCAGAATTTTAAACCACATAGATACATAGAATAAGATAGAAAATAAAATTTATGGATAAAGTTGCACATAGTGTTGAAGCGAAGCTTCAATTATGTTTGTCTCTTTGTGCATTAAGGTGGAGAAAGAAAAACTATGTGCCTATGTGGTTAAAAAAATTAGCTGGTATGATCAGCCACTATAACCCATTTATTATCTATCTTTTTCCAAAGCAAAGTAAAATGTCCGCCAACAGGCTTTTCTTTTTCAAGATCCCATTTGCCAATAACATAGATGCTTGTTTTAGATAATTGCTCAGAAGCGATAATGGTAAATTTTAAAATACCCATTGCGGCTTTATCCGGGTAATTTTTAATATAGTTGTCTAATGTTTTTTGCCAACCATAAGTAATACCCTTGCTGCCAATAAATTTAAGGCTGTCGCTTTTCCAGTAATAGTCCATAAAACCCCTTACATCGCCATTGTTCCACGCCAACACCTGTGCTGACATAATGTTTGAAACCGTTTTCAGGTCGCCCTTAACGTCTTTTTGAGCAAAAGAACAAAGACAACATATTGTAAAAAGGAAGAAGACCGCTTTTCTCATATTTGTAAAATTACATAAAATGTATTATCTTTGACCTCAGTTCTTTAAAACACTTATTAAGAAAAGCAGAGGGAAACGCCCTGTGAAGCTTTACCAACCCTTACGGAAGTAAGATGTAAGAAATAAGAAGTCAGATTTAAATCTAACTTATAAAATCTAAGATCTTAAATCCTAAAGAAGGTGGGAATTCGTCTCGGAAAAACCGGGAAAAATAAGTCGGAAACATTAGTTAAAACATTTTACAAAACAATTATAAAAACTAATCCCTTCCGGCGCAAGCCAGAGGGGATTTTTATTTTTAGTATAATTTATATGAGTACAATTGAACAGGAACTAGAAAAACGCGTATTAGTAATTGATGGCGCAATGGGAAGTATGATCCAACAGTATAAACTGGAGGAGAAAGATTTTCGTGGCAAACGCTTTGCAGATTGGCACAAAGATCTGCAAGGCAACAATGACCTATTGTCAATTACGCAACCGCAGATCATTAAAACTATTCATAAAGAATATTTAAAAGCCGGTGCCGATATTATTGAAACCAATACGTTTAGCGCTACTACAGTGGCTATGGCCGATTATGAAATGCAAAGCCTGGCGTACGAATTAAATTATGAGTCAGCAAAAATTGCAAAAGAAGCTATTGCAGAATTCAAGAAAGAATTCCCTGAATTTGCCTCTGTGCCAAAATTTGTTGCTGGCGCGCTTGGGCCAACCAACAGAACACTATCACTTTCACCAAACGTAAACGATCCCGGTTTTAGGGCCATTACTTTTGACGAATTGGTAATTGCATACACCGAGCAGGTAAAAGGTTTAATTGAAGGGGGCGCAGATCTTTTGTTGGTAGAAACTATTTTTGATACGCTCAACGCAAAAGCGGCTTTGTTTGCTATTCAAAATTATTGCGAAAGCATTGATCGTAAAATGCCCGTTATGGTATCGGGTACAATTACCGATGCAAGCGGCCGTACTTTGTCGGGTCAAACCACCGAAGCATTTTTAAATTCCGTTTCACACGTCAACCTGCTAAGCGTTGGTTTAAATTGTGCGCTTGGCGCAAAAGACATGAGGCCCTATTTAGAAGAGCTTTCAGATAAAGCGCCGTTTTATGTAAGTGCTTATCCAAACGCTGGTTTGCCAAATCAGTTTGGCGAATACGATCAGGATGCGCACGAAATGGGTCACCAGATAGAAGATTTTTTAAAAGCAGGTTTTATAAATATTGTAGGCGGTTGTTGCGGCACAACGCCCGCACACATTAAACGTATTGCCGAATTAGCTAAACAATCTAAGCCGCGTAAAAAACCGGCGGCCGATTCTTTAATGCATTTAAGCGGACTAGAACCACTAACACTTCGTCCGGAAAGCAACTTTTTAAATGTAGGCGAAAGAACAAACGTTACCGGTTCAAAAAAATTCCTTCGGTTAATTAAAGAAGGAAATTATGAAGAAGCATTATCTATTGCTAAAGAACAGGTAGACGGTGGCGCACAGGTAATTGATGTAAACATGGATGAAGGCATGTTGGACAGCGAACAAGCTATGACAACGTTCTTAAATTTAATTGCATCGGAACCGGACATTTCGCGTGTACCAATTATGATCGATTCTTCTAAATGGACAGTTATTGAAGCGGGATTAAAATGTGTGCAGGGGAAGGCCATAGTAAATTCCATTTCATTAAAAGAAGGGGAAGAAAAGTTTATTGAACAGGCACACAAAATAAAACAATACGGCGCTGCCGTCATCGTGATGGCTTTTGATGAGGTTGGGCAGGCAGATACGCTGCAGCGCAGAAAAGATATTTGTAAACGCGCGTATGATGTTTTAGTCAACAAAGTAAATTTCTCAGCACAGGATATTATTTTTGATCCGAATATTTTTCCGGTTGCTACCGGCATGGAAGAGCACCGTTTAAACGCGCTTGACTTTTTTAATGCCACAAAATGGATAAAAGAGAATTTGCCACACGCAAAAGTAAGCGGCGGTGTAAGTAACGTTTCTTTTTCTTTTAGAGGAAATGATCATGTGCGTGAAGCTATTCACTCAGCATTTTTATTCCATGCCGTAAAAGCAGGAATGGATATGGGAATTGTTAACCCGGCGCAATTGGTAATTTACGATGATATTGATAAGACGTTGTTAGAATTAGTTGAAGATGTTTTGTTGAATAGAAGGGATGATGCAACAGAGCGTTTGGTGGATCATGCCGAATCGTTGAAGGGCATAACAAAAGAAAAAACAGAGAAAGATGAAGCCTGGCGCAAGGGCACCGTTGAAGAGCGTTTGAGTTATGCTTTAGTAAAAGGTTTGGTAGAACATATTGATGCAGACACAGAAGAAGCAAGGTTAAAACTGGGAAGACCATTACATGTTATTGAAGGCCCGTTGATGGATGGTATGAATGTGGTGGGAGATCTTTTTGGAAGCGGAAAAATGTTCTTGCCACAGGTTGTAAAAAGTGCACGTGTAATGAAAAAAGCGGTAGCGTATTTAGAACCGTTTTTACAGGCAGAGAAAGAAACAAATCGCCTGGCAGGTATTGTCGGCGACGGGAGACAAAACGCCGGAAAAATTTTAATGGCCACTGTAAAGGGAGATGTACACGATATTGGAAAGAATATTGTGGGCGTTGTGTTGGCTTGTAACAATTATGAGATCATTGATCTTGGTGTAATGGTTAGCTGCGATAAAATTTTAGAAGAAGCAAAAAAACAAAACGTAGATGTGATTGGGTTAAGTGGATTGATCACGCCTTCACTTGACGAAATGGTACACGTTGCAAAAGAGATGGAGCGTTTAGGTTTTAAAACACCACTGCTAATCGGCGGCGCAACAACATCTAAAGTTCACACAGCTGTTAAGATCGCCCAAAATTATTCGGGCCCGGTTGTGCACGTTAACGACGCAAGTAAATCGGTACCGGTTGCAAGCAGTTTAATTTCGAACGAGTTGCGCGATGCTTTTATGATTGAAGTAAATAAAGACTACGCCCGCGTGCGCGAGCAAAATAAAAACGCTCAGGGCCAAAATAAATTTTTATCCTTAAAAGAGGCACGAGAAAATAAATTTCCAATAGACTGGAGTAAAAAAGAAATTAATAAACCAACTTTTATTGGAAATAAAGTATTTACAAACTACGATCTTAAAGAAATTTCCGAATATATCGATTGGACCCCTTTCTTTCACAGTTGGGAAATGAAAGGATCTTATCCAAAAATTTTAAAAGACCCTTCGCGTGGTACGGAAGCAACAAAGTTATTTAACGATGCGCAGGCCATGTTAAAAAAGATCATTGACGAAAAATGGTTACACGCAAATGCGGTAATAGGTATTTATCCTGCAAACACTGTAAACGACGATGATACAGAAGTATATGACGAAAAAGGAAATAAGATCGCAACATTTTATTCTATTCGTCAGCAAACAAAAAAACCAGCCGGTCAGTACAATATCGCATTAGCAGATTTTGTGGCGCCTAAAGGGCAAGAAGACTATATAGCTTCTTTTGCTTTAAGCACTGGTTTTGGAATTGACGAGCATGTAAAACGTTTTGAAGCCGATCACGATGATTACAGCGCCATTATGGTTAAAGCAATAGCCGACAGATTAGCGGAAGCCTTTGCGGAGCTGATGCACAAAAAAGTGCGAAAGGAATTTTGGGGTTATGCAAAAAACGAAAGCTTAAGTACTGAAGATCTTATTAAAGAAGAATACGCGGGAATTCGTCCAGCGCCAGGCTATCCCGCTCAACCCGATCATACAGAAAAATTAACCATTTGGAAATTGCTGGATGTAGAAAAAAATACAGGCATAACCTTAACAGAAAGTTTAGCTATGGTACCAACAGCGGCTGTAAGCGGACTATATTTCTCGCATCCGCAATCGCATTATTTTGGGATCGGAAAAATTAATAAAGAGCAGGTAGAAGATTATGCCAAGCGCAAAACGTTAAGTGTTGAGACCATTGAAAAATGGTTAGGCCCTAATTTGAGTTATTAATTTTAAAACAAAATAGAGTTTTTTCTTTACTTTTATATAAATGAAAACCTTTGAAACAACTGCTTATAACATGGTAGTTAACGACGACCTGTTAATTGAATTTAAAGTAAAAAAGAACGTAAAACTTCAGGCAGCAGACATTTGGGAGTCCAGAGATCAATCGGTTAACTATATGCCGGGCAAAAAATTCTTTGTACTTTTTGAGGTAGACGAGAACTTTGATGTTTCGTTAGATGCACGAAGGGCTGGCGCCTCAGAAGAATACTCAAAGCACGTGGCCGCAGTGGCGTTATGCAGCAACCGCCTTCACGAAAAAATAATTGGCAACCTTTTCTTAAAAGTAAACAACCCTATTGTACCAACTCGTTTTTTTGACGATAGAGCAAAAGCCATAGAATGGCTCAGGGAAAAACAAAACGGGAAATAAGCTTTTCAACCTTTTTAAACAATCCTCAAGTTTTTCAATTCTTAACTTATCTTTGCTCTTTATTTTTTAAAAATGAGCAATTCAAAAACTATTAAAAGCGCACTTATTTCGGTTTATTATAAAGATAATTTAGAACCGATCATTAAAAAACTGCATAGTCTAAAAGTTAAATTATATAGTACTGGCGGCACCCTGTCGTTTATCGAGAAATTAAATATTCCTGTAACTGCGGTTGACTCTGTTACAACATATCCTGAAATTTTTGGTGGCCGCGTAAAAACATTACACCCTGCAATTTTTGGCGGCATACTTAATAGAAGAGATAACGAGTCTGATAAAAAAGAAAAAGCACAACACAACATTCCCGATATTGATCTGGTTATTGTTGATCTTTATCCTTTTGAGGAAACCGTAGCAGCAAAAGCTTCAGAAGAAGAGACAATTGAGAAAATTGATATCGGAGGCATTTCTTTAATTCGCGCAGCAGCTAAAAATTTTAATGATGTGGTAATTGTTTCTTCACGAAATGATTATTCCGAGTTATTAAATTTACTCGAAACAAAGAACGGAGCTTCTGATCTAACAGATAGAAAACGTTTTGCTGCAAAAGCGTTTGCAACTTCATCGCATTACGACACGGCCATCTTTAATTACTTTAACCAAAGTGAGAAGATAACCCAATTCAAACAAAGTATTCAAAAAGGTCAAACCTTACGTTATGGCGAGAACCCTCATCAGCAAGGCGTTTTTTATGGCGACCTGGATGCCATGTTCACAAAACTGAACGGGAAAGAATTATCGTACAATAACCTTTTGGATGTTGACGCAGCAGTAAATTTAATAGCAGATTTTACTGAACCAACCTTTGCTATTTTAAAACACAACAACGCTTGCGGTGTCGCTTCTCGCAACACGATTCACCAGGCTTATATAGACGCCTTAGCCGGAGATCCTGTTTCTGCTTTTGGTGGAATACTAATTGCTAATCGTCCAATTGATATGGCAACCGCAACCGAAGTAAATAAATTATTTTGCGAGGTTGTTATTGCGCCGGCATACAACGATGATGCGTTAGCGCTTTTAAAATCTAAAGCCAACCGCATTATTTTAATTCAAAATAAAGTTGAATTGGGAAAAACATCTTTCCGTAATTTATTAAATGGAATTATTGAGCAGGACAAAGATCTTAAAACCGAAACAGAAGCAGATCTTAAAGTTGTAACAAATACTTCACCAACAGCAAGCGAAATAAAAGACCTTTTATTTGCGAATAAATTAGTGAAGCACACAAAATCAAATACCATTGTATTTGCAAAGAATGGTCAGCTATTGGCAAGCGGTACCGGACAGACCTCACGCGTTGACGCCTTAAAACAAGCTATTGTTAAAGCAGAAAATTTTGGTTTTGATCTTAAAGGAGCTGTAATGGCAAGCGATGCGTTTTTCCCTTTTCCCGATTGCGTTGAGATAGCTCACAAAGTTGGCATAACCGCAGTGATACAACCCGGAGGTTCAATAAAAGACAAAGAAAGTATTGATTATTGCAATGCAAACGGCGTAAGCATGGTAACTACCGGCGTACGCCACTTTAAACACTAAGAAAATTACTCGATACGTTTTAAATTCAACTCTTTTGGCGGACTAATTACCATAGGGAATTTTTCGATCTTAACCGAGCTGCTATCTAAACCAAAAGCTTTAGCTTCGCTTAAGCTCATGCGTTTTAAAATAAAGTAAGTATTTAAAATTAGTTTCTCGAAGAATGGAAGGTCGTTCTCGTACGATAGGAATTTTTCGAGCACAACAAATTTAAAATCACCAATTACATTATTTTTATTTAATGATTCGTAACGACTGGTAATATCCACTTCTTTATTCTTCACCATATCCGCCACAACTTTTCTGAACATTAAATTAATACGTGGTGCAATTCTAAAACCTATTCTAAAATCAACCCTGATAATATCTTCGTTGGCAATTTGTGTTACCTTATACTCCATGCGATAAGGCTCATCCATTACATCCACGTGCACAAACCAATAAATATCGGCTTTCTTGGGGCGTTTTTGTAAGATCGAATAAATTACTTTTGATTCGATCATAGAAGGATTATTAGCGCTGGTCATGTAAACCAAATGCGTTGCGTATTTTTGAATAGAATTATCTGTGCTAAGATCAACCAGCATTTGCTTGTAGTTATCTAAAGGCACAAGATCAACATAACGTTGCCTGATAAGTTTGGCAATATACCAGGAGGCCATAATGCACGCTAAGAACAAAGCAATAATAAGTGTGATGTAACCACCTTTCGGGAATTTTTCAAGGTTGGCAATTAAGAAAGCACCCTCAATAATAATATAGGTAATAGCAAAAATGGCCAGGAACCAATGTGGATATTTTTTTAAGCGCATAAAAAACGCTAGCAAGCGCGACGACATGATCATACCTAAAATAATGGTTAAACCATATGCAGCCTCCATGTTCTTGGACTCTTTAAAGAACAATACAATGCCTATGCAACCAAAATAAAGCATCCAGTTAATAGAGGGAATATACATTTGCCCCTTAAGATCGGTAGGGTATTTAATTTTTGCTTTAGGCCAGAAATTTAAGCGCATGGCCTCGTTTATTAACGTGAATGAGCCGCTTATTAAAGCCTGCGACGCAACAACTGTGGCTATTGTAGCAATGCCAATTCCTAACGGTAAAAACCAGGCCGGCATAATCGAATAAAAAGGATTAGCACCATTAAGTGTTTTTCCATCCATAGAAACCAACCAGGCTGTTTGCCCCATGTAGTTTAAAACCAACATACTCTTAACGAATATCCAGCTTATGCGTATGTTCCTTCTTCCACAATGCCCCATATCAGAATATAATGCTTCCGCTCCGGTAGTACAAAGAAATACGGCGCCCAATAACCAAAACGCGCCAGGGTGATTGATCAGTAAATTAATTCCGTAATAAGGATTTAAAGATTTTAAAACTGTAAAATCATTTGAAAGACCTATAAGGCCCATTGTTCCTAATGTTATAAACCAAACCAACATTACAGGTCCGAAGAACTTGCCAATAAATTTTGTACCAAATTGTTGTATAAAAAATAAACCGGTAATAATTGCAATTACAATAGGTATAGTGGGAATATCGCTAAAGCGCGGAATTAGCTGTAACCCCTCAATTGCGGACGCAACCGAAATTGGTGGCGTTATGATCCCTTCTCCTAAAATACAGCATCCGCCAATGATGGCAGGGAAAATTAACCACTTGCGTTTTGCTTTTTTAATAAGTGCGAATAAAGAAAAGATCCCGCCCTCGCCTTTATTATCGGCTTTTAGGGTAAAGATCACATATTTGATGGTGGTTTGTAGAGTAAGCGTCCAGAACACGAGCGACATGCCACCAATAATAACATCAGCATTAATGGGCTTATCGCCAACAATTGCTTTCATCACATAAAGCGGGGAGGTTCCAATATCACCGTAAATGATACCAAGAGTTAAAAGTAAGCCGGCAATAGTTATTTTGCTAGAGTGGCCATTCTGATGATTTCCCATGTGGGTGTTTAGATAAAGAGATCAAAATTAATACAAAAAGAAGTATCAAAACCATAATTGCGACTAATTATTTATTTAACCACACGGTTTAAAAAAATACACGCACAAACAATAAAAAACAAAAGATTAACGTTAGATTATCTGAAATAACAATTTTTGTCAAAAAACCATAAACTTAAGCCAAAACACCGTGTTTTTAACGATTAAGCGTTGTGGGTTTGAATTAAAAGGTTTAAATTTATATAATAGATTTTTGAAACGTGAAAAGGCTTTTAGTACTCTTGTTGATATGTTTATCTGTTTATGGCTTTGCTACGCACAACCGTGCTGGCGAGATCCTTTATAAACGCATTGCACCATTTACACAGGTTGTTGGCAACATTACAGTGCAGGTTTACACCTACTCAATTACACTCATTAAATACACCGACCACGGCAATGGAGTTGCAGATAGATGCGTGGATACTATTTATTTTGGCGACGGACAAAGAGGGATAGCGCCAAGAATAAACAGCCATTCATCAGTTACAGGCTGTGATTGTGCCGATTGCGGGGAACTGATCATAAATAATCCGGGGTATGTGGTAAAAAAAAACATCTATACCATCATTCATACCTATTCTGGCGCGGGTAGTTATTTAATTCATTCGTTTGATCCAAACAGAAACGGGGGCGTAATAAACATTCCCAATTCTATTAACCAACCCTTTTACCTCGAATCACTTCTGATCATTAATAATTTTTCCGGAGCAAACTCATCACCTGAATTTAAATACCCGCCAATAGATAGGGCTTGTTTTGATAAGTGTTTTTATCATAATCCCGGCGCGTACGATTCTGACGGAGATAGTTTAAGTTACGACATCTCTACTTCGAGAGGCGAAAACGGGCAGACGGTTCCTGGTTATTCTTATCCCGATGCGGGGCCCGGAGGCGTTTATGGCATCAACCCAATTACAGGTTTATTAACCTGGTGCAAACCTCAAGGACAGGGCGAGTACAATCTTGCCTTTGTGGTAAAAGAGTGGCGCAAGAATACGAGCGGTATTTATCAGCTAATAGGTTTTGTGTTGCGTGATATGCAGGTGGTGGTTGGTGCTTGTCCAATTAACGACCCGCCTTTTGTGAATGTGCCTATTGATACCTGTGTGGAAGCAGGCGCATTTATTACCAAAGATATTGTTTACGGCGACCCAAACATTTGTACGGTAACGCTACAAGGTAACGGGGGCGCGTTTTCCGGGCCGTCGCCTATAGCCACATTAAATAATACTCTTTTTACAATTACCTCGGTTGCAAATAATAGCACGGCAGCTTCTTTTGCATGGCAAACAAACTGCAGTCATATTCGTTTACAACCCTACCAAACCGTTTTTAAAGTAGAAGATGACGGACAACCTTATACTGTTAATCCCATTAAGCTCGTCAATTTTGCAACCTACAACATTCGCGTCATACCGCCCTCTGTAAAAAATGTTACAGCAACACCGCAGGGCTCTTCAATGAATATTACCTGGTCGCTCTCGGCCTGCAGCCCTGCAAATAACCCAATCATTGCATACAAAGTATACAGGAAGAACGATTGTTCGCCTTTCACGTATGATCCATGCGAAACCGGCGTATCGCCCAGCACAGGCTTTGCTTACATTGGTCAAACATCTCCAACCGTAAGTGTATTTCTTGATAACAACGGTGGAAATGGCTTGGTTGTTGGACAGGATTATAGTTATTTGGTGGTAGCTGTTTACAAGGACGGCTCTCAAAGTTATGGTAGCTCTCTAGTGTGCGCAAAATTAAAACGCGACATACCCGTACTTTTAAATGTTGATATTATGTCAACTTCGGTTTCTTCCGGGTCTGTTTTTGTGCGCTGGGAAAGACCACTTACAAACGCTACAAGCCTTGACACCATTGCTTTTCCAGGCCCGTATCAATTTAATCTAAAATACCGCGCAGGCGCAACCGGCACCTATACAACAGTTTTTAATTCTACAAGCCCATTCTTTTTAAACCTTGCAACAACTTTTGTGCATACTGGCGTTAATACTGACGCTACCGATCAGGAGTATATAGTTGAGTTCGTTGCGAATACAACAACCGTTGGAACATCACAACGTGCAACATCTATCTTTTTAACCACTACACCTGGCGATAGGCGCATTGATCTGAAGTGGTCTTCTTCTACTCCGTGGAATAATTACAAATACTCTATTTTTCGCAAAGACCCTTCATCGTCTACTTTCTCGTTTGTAACTACCACTACGCTAACCACCTATTCTGATACAAATAACATTGTAAATAGCAATAGTGCGCGAAGTTATGTGTATTGTTATAAAGTTATGGGTGAAGGAAAATATTCGGATCCGTCAATCACCAAACCGTTATTTAATAATTCGCAGGAAAAATGTGCTACCGCCAGCGACCTTACGCCGCCATGCACGCCAACCCTTTCCATTGTTGCCGATTGCCCAACGGGTATGGTTCAAATAAGTTGGACCAACGTGAAACCAATTTGTAGCGATGATGTGGTACAATATAATTTATTTTACAAACCTACTATTGACGAACCATACAATCAGGTTGCAACTTTAAATGGTGCAGCCTCAACCTTTTTTAACTATGATGGATTAGAATTGATCTCGGGTTGTTATGCTGTTCAGTCGGTTGATTCAAGCAACAACGTGAGTCCTTTAAGCGAAGATTTTTGTATTGACAATTGCCCGATCTTTGAATTGCCAAACATTGTAACATTAAATGAAGATGGCGTTAATGACTTTTTTAAAGCGATACGCGTGCGTCAAATAAAAGAGATAGATCTTGTAATTTTTGACCGTTGGGGTAATTTAGTTTACAAGACCACAGACCCATATTTTAAATGGGATGGTACTAGTATTCAAAGCAAACAAGTTGTTAGCGAAGGCACTTTCTTTTATATCTGCGATGTGTTTGAACCCCGTCTTAAAGGCATCGTCAAACGTAACCTGAAGGGTTATATGCAAGTGGTTAAGTAATTCTGATTACATTTGCCTTTCTTTTAAATTATGAAACTCTATAAGAACCTTGTTAATTCTGTTGCCGAAACGCTGCAGGAAATTTTTGTAAAGAACCGGTACGCCGACAAGGCCATCGAAAAAGTTTTCAAAGCGAATCCACAATGGGGTAGTAGAGACAGGCGTTTTGTTGCAGAAGCGGTTTACGATATTGTAAGAAATTTTCGTTTGTATTCTGAGCTCGCGCAATCGCAAAAGAATTTCTGGTTCATTACCGCCGTTTGGTTAGTTATAAAAGAGATAGAATTTCCAGATTGGCAAGAGTTCAAAGACCTTGACAGAGAAGCGATCAAAGCGCATAACGAAATCTTAAAAAGCAATTTACCGGTTTACGAATCTTACCCCGATTGGTTGTGGGAGTTAGGAGTAAAAGAATTAGGAGAAGAGGTTTGGAGAAAAGAAGCGCTTGCTATGAACCAACAAGCCGCCGTTGTATTGCGTGTTAATACGTTAAAAACAAACACAAAAAAATTAGTTGAAGAGCTTACAAAAACAAATATTGTTTTAAAAGAAGTAGATGGAATTGACAATGCAGTACAATTAGTAAAAAGAGAAAACGTTTTTCAGAATAATTTTTTTAAGTTGGGTTGGTTTGAAGTGCAGGATGCGGGCTCACAAATAATAAGCACTTTTCTAGATCCAAAACCAAACCAGTTTGTTATAGATGCATGCGCCGGAGCTGGCGGAAAAAGCCTTCACATTGCAGCGTTAATGAACAACAAAGGCAAACTAATTAGTTTGGATGTTGAAGGGTTTAAGTTGGAAGAATTAAAAAAGAGAGCAAAACGTGCCGGAGTTTTTAATGTAGAGACAAGAGTAATTGAAGATTCGAAAACAATAAAACGATTAGAGGGTAAAGCAGATAAATTATTATTGGATGTGCCGTGTAGTGGTTTGGGTGTTATAAAAAGAAATCCTGATGCTAAATGGAAATTAAGTAGCGAGGTAATTGAACGCACAAAAAAATTACAGGAAAAGATCTTAAACGAGTATTCGCAAATGGTAAAGGTTGGCGGCGAATTAGTATATAGCACTTGCAGTATTTTACCCAGCGAGAACAGAGAACAAGTAGATGCTTTTTTATTAAACAATGTTAATTTCGAATTTGTAAAAGAGCGCGCGATCTTTCCCAGCGAGGGCTTTGATGGCTTTTACATGGCCTTGTTAAAAAGAGTGTCCTAAACGTATTCATTAAAATCTTGTGTTAAGTCGTTTAATATTATTGTTACCTTTGATGTACAATATTGATTCTGGTAAGAAAATATTCAATACTCGAAACTCATCGCGGCAGGGCGTCTACAACTGAATTTTGGGATAACGGCATCATTTTTATTAAACTGGATGATAGTTCTGAGGTAACACTTGAAGACTCCAAAAGCCACCATGCTTTTTTAAAATCCAAATTTGACGGAAAGAATAAAATGCGCGTTTTAACAGAATCTGGTCGTTATACGAGTATTACAAAGGAGGCGCGTGAGTTTTCAACCCTTCCTGATACAAACAATATGACCCTTGCAAGTGCTGTGGTCATAAAATCACTGGCTCACCGCATCGTAATAAATTTTGTAATAAGTCTTACAAAGCAACAAAACATGCATATGCGCATGTTTGAGAACAAAGAAAAAGCAATAGAATGGCTATTATCCTTAAAACAATAATTACGTTATGAAAACTTTTTTTACACTTCTTGCACTTGTATTTTCGTTTGCAGGTATCGCGCAAATAAAAAATGTTGATGCTACTGTATTTAAAAAATTAATAGAAGAAAAAAAGTATGTTTTAATTGATCTGCGCACCAACGAAGAAATTAAAAGCAAAGGCATGATCAAAGGCGCCACGCAAATCGATTTTTTAGATAAGAACGCAGAAGCTACCATTGAAAAATTAGACAAGAATAAAAGCTACTTGATCTATTGTGCAGGCGGTGGCAGAAGTGCTGATTGTGCGGAGCTAATGCAAAAGCAGGGCTTCAAAGATGTAGTTAATCTGGAAAAAGGTTTTAGTGATTGGAAAAATAAAGGCTTCGAAATAGAAACAAAGTAATTTTTCGGTAAATACTAATGGACTATAACTCGCTCTTAAAACTAGCCATTACTGCCGCCCTAAACGCTGGGCAAGAGATCTTAAAGATTTACGATACTGATTTTTTTGTAGAAACAAAAAGCGACAATACCCCTGTAACACTTGCCGATAAAGGCGCAAGTAATTCTATCATTAAAGATCTAGTGCAGACACGAATCCCTATCATAAGCGAAGAAGAAGACGTTCTCGATCACGAAGTGCGAAAAAAATGGGAGCATGTTTGGTTGGTCGATCCGTTAGATGGAACAAAAGAATTTGTAAAACGTAATGGAGAATTTACCGTTAACATTGCTTTGATCGAAAATCATCAACCTGTTATTGGTGTTATTTATTTACCGGTTCATAAAGAACTTTATTTTGCGTGTATTAATTACGGTAGTTTTAAAGTTACAAAACAACAATTCTCTAACTTAACTGAAATCGAAAATGTTTTAACCCAGGCAATCAAACTGCCAACACAAAAACTACCAAAAAAATACACGGTTGTTGCAAGCCGCTCGCACCTTAGTAGAGAACTAAATCAACACATTGATAAATTAAAGAATGTTTATGGCGACGTGGATATTACCAATGTTGGAAGCAGTATAAAACAATGTTGGGTGGCTGAAGGAAAAGCACATGAATACTTACGTTTAGGTACCACAATGGAGTGGGACACAGCTGCAGGACAATGCATAATTGAGCAGGCTGGTGGGCAGATAATAGATCTTGAAACGCAGAAGCCTATGCGTTACAATAAGGATAACATGAGAAACAATTTTTTTATTGCAAAGCATAGGGCTTGAGCTATAAAAAGGTATAAAAGCAAAAAGGCCACCATTTTGGCAGCCTCTTGTGATCCCGCTTGGAATCGAACCAAGGACCGCAAGTTTAGAAAACTTGTGCTCTATCCAGCTGAGCTACGGGACCAATTCATTTGAAATAGCCGAATACAACTACTTTTTTGAGAATGCAAATGTAAAAAAAATAATTATTTAAACAATTATAATTATTTTAGTGGACTAGCGTTTATCCCATCTGCAACTATCAGTAATCATAGTCAATTACAACGTAAAGCACTTTTTAGAACAGTGTCTTTTTTCGGTTTTTAAAGCATTAAAGAACATTAATGCTGAGGTAGTTGTTGTGGATAATAACTCCGTAGACGGCTCTATAGCGCTTATAAAGGACAAATTCCCTCAAGTAAGATTAATCGCCAACACAACCAACACGGGCTTCTCTGTGGCCAATAATCAGGGTATAAAGATCGCCAAAGGCAAATATGTGCTGTTACTTAACCCCGATACTGTTGTGCAGGAGGATACTTTTGAGAAAACCCTGGCTTTTATGGAAGAACACCCCGATGCGGGCGGACTAGGCATTAAAATGTTGGATGGTAAGGGTAATTTTTTACCTGAGAGTAAACGCGGACTTCCGACCCCGGCAGTGGCATTTTATAAGATATTTGGACTTGCAAAATTATTTCCCGGGTCTAAAAAATTTGGTCAGTATCATTTAACATTTTTAGACAAAAATAAAACGCACCAAATAGATATTTTAAGTGGCGCGTTCATGTTAATGCGTAAAGAAGCTTTAGATAAAGTTGGTTTGCTCGACGAAACTTTTTTTATGTATGGCGAGGATATCGACCTTTCTTATCGTATTACGCAGGGTGGCTATAAAAATTATTATTTTGCCGATAGTAGCATTATTCATTACAAAGGCGAGAGCACAAAAAAAAGCTCTGTTAATTATGTGATTGTTTTTTATAAGGCAATGGCAATTTTTGCGCAAAAACATTTTACACAAAATCACGCGCGCACATTTCGCTTCTTAATTTACTTTGCAATTTATTTACGAGCAGCAGCAGCAATAACAGCGCGCTTTATTAAACAATGGTTTTTCCCGGCAATTGATTTCGCGCTTATATTATTTGGACTCTATCTATGTAAAAACATTTACGAAACACATTTTAAACTCACCCCCAATTTTTATTCGCAGGAAACGTTAAATTTTTTCTTTCCAATTTATACGCTGGTGTGGATGTTCTTCGTGTATCTTAGCGGTGGTTATGATGTGCCGCTGCGCCTTACCAAAGTGGTAAGAGGGGTTTTAGCAGGAACGGCATTTATCTTAATTGTATATTCACTTTTACCGGAATACTACCGTTTTTCGCGGGCGTTAATTTTAATTGGTTCGGCTTACACATTAGCAATTTATATAATAACGCGTTTAATTTATCACGCGTTAAAAATTAAAAAATTTAAAATAGGTGGTTACAAAACAAACGCACGTATTGCCATTATTGGAAGCGAATTGGAATTTAACCGCGTAAACGATATCCTTAAAAAAACAAACATTAAATCAGAATTCATAGGTTTTATTAGTAACGAGAACAACGGCATTAAGAACGAAGCCTATATTGGTCACTTCCATCAAATTAATGAAGCAATTGATGTGCACCAATTGAATGAAATTATTTTTTGTGCCCGCGATATTTCATCACAAGAAATTATTGATAAAATGATAACGCTGGTTACAAAAGGCGTTGAGTTTAAAATTGCGCCACCCGAAAGCCTTTCAATTATTGGTAGTAACAGCATTGATACCGCCGGCGATCTGTATGTGATAGACGTGAATAATGTTGGAAGGCCTGAGAACAGACGTAAAAAGAGGTTGCTGGATCTTATTGTGAGCGTAACAGCACTGTTGTTCTTTTGGATCTTTATCTGGTTTCAAAAGAATAAACTTAATTTTATTGCAAACGCGTTTAAAGTTTTGGTTGGAATTTATTCATGGGTGGGTTATGGTAAAAACCCGCGTAAAGATCTGCCCTCTATTCGCCCTTCAGTATTAACCCCCTCAGATATGCATAAAGAGTCTTTATCTGAAGACCGTATCAACAAAGCGTTTTTAAACTATTCTAAAGATTATAAGATTGAGAACGACCTTAAGATCATTTTCTCTCAGATAAGTAATTTAGGCAGATAATTGTTAAACTTTGTTTAAGTAATTGTATAAGTAGAAAAATAACTTCAACTTTAATTAAAACGCAGATCATGAAAAAACTAATTATCTTTTCTCTCTTATTACTTTCTTTTTTAGCAATAAATGCGCAGCAACAAAACCCTATTACCTGGGTTGCCTCATACAAATCAATTTCTGCAACAGAGGGCGAAATAATTATTACACCCAAAATTGAAAAAGGCTGGCACAGTTATTCTCAAAAGGTAACTGCAGATGGACCGGTTCCAACCTCTTTTAAATTTACAGACTCAAAACAATATACGTTGGTTGGTAAGGTGGAAGAAACAAATGTACACGAGGAGTTTGACAAAGCCTTTGATGCAAAGATCTTTGTAGTAACAGATAAATCACTTTTCAAACAAAAGGTAAAATTTGCCAAAGGCGGCTTTAACATTGCATTTAAGTTGGAATTTATGTGCTGTAACGATCAAATGTGCCTGCCTCCAAAAACAACTGACCTAACGGTTAAGGTGCAATAAAAAAATAATAGTATTTTTACCTTGTTATCCTACTTTAAATACTTTACTATGAAAAGATTTTTAACGGTTTTATCTTTTGTTATTATTGCTTCGTGTTCCTACGGAGGAGATAAAAAAATTGA
The DNA here is from genome assembly GCA_016787785.1 of Bacteroidia bacterium. GTDB lineage: Bacteria > Bacteroidota > Bacteroidia > B-17B0 > Aurantibacillaceae > Aurantibacillus. Next base: position 425,444 of record JAEUTO010000011.1, read on the forward strand.
TGATTCAAAACCTTTATCTCCGGTAAAAGCTGAAAACCTTTATCAGAATAAACAATATGTTACCTGGACCTATTCTCAAAAAAAGATCAGCGCCGATGAGTTTGAATTGACCTTTAAAGCTAAAATAGAACCAACATGGCATTTATACTCTCAAATAGAAACGCCGGATGGGCCATTGCCTACTTATTTTGAGTTTGAAAAATCTAAAGACTATAAATTAATTGGTAAGGTTGTTGAACCTAAACCTATAGAACATGCAGAGCCGGTTTTTGATAACCAGGTAATGCGTTATTTTGAGAACAGCGCCACGTTTAAACAAAAGATAAAAGCGCTAACAAATAAACCATTTGTTGTAAAAGGATTTATTGACGGTATGGCTTGTAATGAAACGCAATGCCAAAAATTTTCTCCAACATTTGATTTTAGTTTTAAAATAGAAGGCGCTGAGGTTGCTGTAGCAGAAACAACGGTGGCCGCAACAGAAACCGTTACCGCAGATACCTCGCAACAAATTGCATTGGTTGAAAATACGGTTACTGTAAAGAGCAATACGAACGAAGCAAAAATTTCTGCGCCACCAACCGAAAAAACCGAAAAGAGAACGTATTGGGGATTATTTATTGCCGGATTTTTAGGCGGGTTAGCAGCATTGCTTACACCCTGCGTATTTCCGATGATACCAATGACGGTTAGTTTTTTTACCAAACAAAGTAAAACAAAAGCTGCAGGAATTCGCAATGCGTTTATTTATGCTATCTCAATTATTGCTATTTATATTGCACTTGGTTTAGGTGTAACATTGATCTTTGGCGCCGATGCCATGAACAACCTCGCAACAAATGTTTGGTTCAATCTGGCTTTCTTTATTCTATTAGTTGTGTTTGCAATTTCTTTTTTAGGAGCATTCGAAATCACATTGCCATCAGGTTTTGTAAATAAGATGGATGCAAAATCAGATAAAGGCGGATTGATCGGGATCTTTTTTATGGCCTTTACCCTGGGCTTGGTTTCATTCTCCTGTACCGGACCAATTATTGGAACACTTCTTGTGCAAGCCGCATCAACCGGGGCATTAGCGGGACCATTTTTTGGCATGTTTGGTTTTTCTTTAGCGCTTGCGTTGCCATTTGGTTTATTTGCTGCATTCCCTGGCTGGTTAAATTCTTTACCAAAATCGGGCGGCTGGTTAAACTCTGTAAAAGTTGTTTTAGGATTTTTAGAATTAGCATTGGCAATGAAATTTTTATCTAATGCCGATCTTGTTGTGCAAGCAGGAATTTTAACCAGAGAAATATTTTTAGTTATCTGGATCGTGATCTTCGCGTTATTAGGTGGTTATTTAATGGGCTGGTTCAAACTATCGCACGATAGCGAAATGAAATATGTTTCGGTGCCGCGTTTAATGATGGCCATTTTGGTTTTCTCATTTACCGTTTATTTAATTCCCGGTTTGTGGGGCGCACCGTTAAAATTAATAAGTGGTTTTCCTCCTCCCGATTTTTATAGCGAATCGCCCGAAGGTTTTGGTGGAAGAAAAGCAGAGGTCGCTGCCGGCAACGCAACGCACGAAGATCTGCCGGAACACGCACATCGCGGGCCAAACGGCATTCCTGCATTTGATGATTATGTTTTGGCATTGGCGCACGCCAAAAAAGTAAACAAACCTATACTGATAGATTTTACCGGTTGGGCCTGTGTAAACTGCCGTAAGATGGAAGGCCAGGTTTGGAGCGACTCTGACGTGAAAAGAAAATTAAGTGAAGATTTTGTTTTGGTTTCTCTTTACGTAGACGATAAAAAGAAATTGCCTGCCGAGCTACAAGTTGAAGTAACCTGGAACGGATCAAAACGCAAACTATCTTCGGTTGGAGACCGCTGGAGTTATTTGCAGAATACAAAATACATGTCGAGTACACAACCACAGTACTGGATAATTGATGGCGATGAAAATCACTACAGCGATTCAACCAGCTACGATCCTGATATCGCAAAATACATTCAATGGTTAGATAAAGGATTGGAAAAGTTTAAGGCGAAAAAAGTACTACACTAATTTAATTCACTTTGTCTTATGAACTGGGAAACGTTGCTTTGTGTTGGAGATAGCATAACGATTGGTTCAAGATCATATTTTGGCTATCCTGAATATTGCGCTAATTTTTTAGCAAAAAAAACAAACAAAAGCTGGAATGTTTTAAACCATGCGGTTGCTGGTTTTACAACAATTGATCTTGCGCGAAGTATTGATAAGAGTTTTGCAAATCTAAAAGATGCCAAGCCTGATATTGCTACAATTTTAATTGGAACTAATGATCTAAAATCAAACTTGTTACCGGAGATGTTTAAAATCGCATATGAACAATTGGTTGTAAAAGTTCAATTGATCGTCAGAACAAATAATATTATGTTAATTGAAATTCCAAAACTTACGGATGGAGTTATGTTGCCGTATAATATTGAAATGAATAAAACAATAATCGAATACAATAAAATCGTACAAGAGATCGCGAACAAAAACAAATTGATATATGTTCAGATAAATTCAAACGTAAACCATTTTTACGATGGGGTTCATTTAAATGAAACAGGAAGTGAATATTTTGGAAGCGAACTTGCAGATAGGATCCTGAAACTAAGAAATGCCTGAAGAAAAAAAAATACTTATAGTTTTTGGAACAAGGCCGGAAGTAATTAAGCTGGCACCTTTAATTCTGGACTTGAAAAACTCTTCATTAAAAGACAGATTTATTGTTGCTTCCACATCACAGCATGAAGAATTGCTTGAAGAGCAATTGAACTTCTGGAAAATTAAGCCCGACTATTTTCTTACCCCTAGTCCATTTAAAGGCGATCTAGTAAGAATGCTGTCCCACACACTATCCGGTCTTCAGGATATTATCGATCAGGTAGGTAAAGTAGAATTTATTGTTGTTCAAGGAGACACTAATACAGCACTTGCGTGTTCAAACCTTGCTTTTCTAAATAAAATAAAATTAATACATGTTGAAGCGGGCCTGCGCTCTTTTGATCTTGAACATCCGTTTCCAGAAGAGTTTAACCGATCAGTAGCGTCAAAAGTGGCTTATTTTCATTTCGCACCAACAGAACTTTCAAAACAAAACCTTTTAAATGAAAAAGTAGATGAAAGTAAAATCATGGTTATTGGCAACACGGTTATTGACGCCTTGAATTACGTAAAAAATAGTCAAGAAAAAATTATAAACGGTCAGCAAAAAACAATTTTAATTACAATTCACCGAAGAGAAAACATCATCCAAAACTATCTAACGTTAGTCGATATTGTTGGTGAGTTAGCAGATGAACATCCTGACTTTAATTTTATATGGATCACACACCCTAATGGAATGAAAACTGTTAATGAAAAAAAGTTACCAGCTAAAAACATTAAGATCTATGATCACATGTCTTATAATGATTTTATTAATTTATACGAATCGGCAAGCTTAGTAATTACAGATTCGGGTGGTGTTTCAGAAGAAGCCATCCATTTAGGATTACCTCTAATCGTTTTCAGGTTAAAAACAGAAAGGGTAGAGGCCATTGATATTAATTACCCACTCCTAATCTCTATAAAAAAAGACGAGATAAGATCTTTTTTTAAAACTACCATTAGCACAAAAAACATTCTAAAATATTCTTACGGAGACGGAAGAGCGTCATTAAAAATAAAAAACTGGTTGATCAAAGAAATGGAAGAACGAAGTTATGAAGTAGTAATAGTTGGGGGCGGTCCGGCAGGAACGGGATTGCTGTTAAAATGTTTAAAGGACGGAATGAACAACAGCTTTATGAAAAAGAGCGTTGCTTTAATTGAAAGATCCGAATGTTTGATCAAGGGAAATATTACAAAATATAAAGTTAATAGCGATACTTTTTCGGATGTTTTTTTAGAATGTCTCGAAGGTGCAACACACGAGTTAATAAATACAGACGAACTAAAAAATGAAATTGAATATATAAGGAATTTTAAGGGCCGATCAATCCCGCTGGAAGACCTCGATAGTTATTATAGTAAATTGGGGATCTTATTAAAAAAAGGGCTAGAAGCGAACAAACACTGTGATTTTTTTATGAAATCAACAGTTACAAAAATTATCCAACAGGATTCAGGAATTTTTAGGGTATTTATATCAGGGCACTCTCATCCAATTAAAACCAAGCAATTGATAATTGCTACGGGGGGTATTCCTTTTAATTTTAAAAACAAAGAAGTTTTATTTTCAGAAAAAATAGTGTTGAATAATTTTCTACATAAATCAATACATTCGGATGAACTGCTACGGAATGGAATGCCAGAAATGTTAAAAGCCGAGTTAACAAAAAAAACCAAAGTCGTAATTTTAGGAGGTAGTCATAGCGCCTTTTCAGCCGCACATTTATTGCTAAATTCCACAGAAAAAAATAAATATGATATCGGTGATATAAAAATTTGGAGTAAATCACTTCCAAAAATTTATTTTCCAACGCAAGAAGACGCAATAAAAAGCGGATATACAGATTTTACCGAACAGGATATTTGTCCGGTTACAAAAAAGTTATACCGACTTGCGGGTTTAAGAATGGATGGACGCGATCTTTACATTAAAATGCTTGGGTTAAACAACTCTGACAAGGAGCAACGTGTAGAATTAAAAACGTTTTCGGACCAATACGCTCAAATAGAAAACGATCTAAAAGAAGCAACTCTAATAATTCTGGCATACGGTTATAAATTAAATATGTTCCCATTTTATGATAGTGAAAACAAGATTATAAAATTTAAAGGTGAAGATACAAACCACTGGGTAAACAAAAACTGTGCGATGCTAGATGCGCATGGTAAAGTTATTCCTAATTTATTTGCAACGGGCTTAGCCACTGGTTTTATTCCTTCAGGAAAACTTGGCGGTGAACCAAGTTTTGAAGGACAAACAAACGGCATCTGGTATTATCAAAATGCAATTGCAGAAGAGATCATAAGTAATTTACAAAATGAAAATCCTTCAAATATGTCATAAACCAGCTTATCCGCCTATTGACGGCGCTTCAATTGCCATGTATAATTTATACAACGGCTTAAGTAATAACGGGCACCAGGTACATGTTTTAGCAATTAATACTTACAAGCAATATTGTAATATAAAAACAGTACCCCTTAATTTTATCACTGAATCAAACTATACGCTGGTAGATGTCGATATCAGAGTTAGAGCGATCCCGGCGTTTTTAAACTTATTTACTGATAAGTCTTATAATATTGTTCGGTTTGGTTCAGTCGCATTAAGAGACGCTATTGAAAAACTAATTGAAAACAACACCTATGATACAGTGATTCTAGAGTCACTTTATGCCACAGTGCATATTGATCTGTTGAGGCAAAAAACAAATGCAAAAATTGTTCTCCGCAGTCACAATGCCGAATTTAAGATATGGGAAAACTTATATAACAATGAGAAGAACACCCTTAAGAAGTGGTATTTAAACATACTTTCAAAAAGATTAAAAAAGTATGAAAAAGAAACTTTAAAAAAAGTAGATCTAATAGCAGCAATAAGCCGGGATGATAATGTCGTTTTTAAAAGCGAAGGATGTTTAACGCCAATGGAATACACTCCGTTTGGGATAAACTTTAATGACGAAGAATTTAAGGAATATGTTTCCCCGGAAAAAGAAGATCTGGTATTCTTTCATGTCGGGTCAATGGATTGGATTCCTCACCAGGAAGCTTTTAGGTGGTTTTTAGAAAAAGTGTGGACCCCACTAAATATAAAATATCCTCGGGCTAAACTACATTTAGCCGGATCAAAAATGCCAGAATGGATTACGCGCGGAAAATTTCCTAACGTAATTGTTACCAGCGGTTATGTTGAGGGTAAAACATTTATGAATAAAAAATGTATTATGGTTGTACCTTCTTTTTCTGGAAGCGGCATTCGAATAAAAATCGCCGAAGGAATGGCAAAAGGCAAAGTTGTGGTTACTACAAAAAACGGAGCCATGGGAATTCCTTGCACTCATAACGAGAATATTTTTATTTCTGATAGCGCTGATGAATGGATCTCTATTTTGAGCCGCTGTATGCAAGATCTGGAGTTGGTTAAACAAATTTCAAAAAACGCCAGAGCGTTTTCTAAAAGAGAGTTTGATTATAACTTAGCGGCAAATAAGTTAATAGAGGCTGTGAAAAACCTTTATTAAAAAATCCCTACTTCCCCAGCAACTTCGAGAGGATATAATTGCCGTCAATTACCAATTGCTTAAAATCTTTTTTTGTTTTAATAATTAACTGGTTGGTATTGTATTTGGTAATAGCGTAATCGTACTCAATGGCATCTTTGCCTTTTTTCTCAAGTGCAATAAGATATTTAAGATCCTTATCGCTTAAAACAAATGATCTTTCTTTTTTAAATTCCCAATAAGGCTTTTCTCTAATTTTTAAACCCGAGAATTTTCTGTTGGGGAAAACAGTTAACGAAGACGCATAATAATTTACAGAATAACTATCCACATTCTTTTTCACAACAAATTTTTCGGTAATGGTATAACGTTGCGGTTTGCCTGTAAGTGTTTGTCCCGAGGCCGTTGAAAGCTGTTGTACAGCTTCTTCAACATGGCATTGGTAATAAGTAATGGAGTCGCCAACGTTTAAATTTTTTAAAATACTGTTGTTGGGAATAACAATAGAATCATTCTGGGCCAAGAACAAGTAACCCGAAACAAGAAACATTATCAGGAGCAGCTTTCTCATTTATGAATTACCTCAATTTGTTTTGAAAGCGCAATTGCTTTTTCTTTTGTCTTCGTTACCTCAGAACTTATTGCGTCGTTACACAACACAACAGCCATTCTTCTGTACGGACGCGTTGTTGGTTTACCAAACACTTTCACATCTGTATTTGTGTTCTCTAATACCTTTTCTATGCCTTTAAAATCAGGACGAGCACCTTCTTTACTTGCTAAGACAACTGCCGAAGCACCGTTCTTTATCAATTCAATATTCGGAATTGGTAAACCTAAAATAGCGCGGGCGTGCAATTCAAACTCGTTATAATTTTGCGTGTTGGCTAAAGTAACCATGCCAGTATCGTGCGGACGAGGAGAAAGCTCAGAAAAATAAACACCTTTTTGCGTTAAGAAAAATTCAATGCCCCAAATGCCGTAACCGGTTAATGCCTTGGTAACTTTCTCTGCCATTTCCTGTGCTTCTCTTAAGTCTTTATCGCTAATGGCGCAAGGCTGCCAGCTTTCCTGGTAATCACCTCGCTCTTGCCTGTGGCCAATTGGCGGACAAAACAATGTTGTTCCGTTCTTCTGTGTTACAGTTAATAATGTAATTTCTGAATCAAATTTTACAAACTCTTCAATAATAGCTTCTTTATAATCACCTCTCGAACCATCCATAGCATAATGCCAGGCTTTCTCAACATCGGCCTCGGTTTTAATAACGCTTTGCCCTTTGCCGCTACTGCTCATTAAAGGTTTAACAACACACGGAATTCCAATTTTTGAAACCGCATCTTTAAACACGTCTAAAGTTGTAGCGTATAAATAGTTTGCCGTTCTTAAGCCTAATTCTTTTGCTGCAAGATCACGAATGGCTTTTCTGTTCATGGTGAAGTTTGCAGCTTTAGCGCTTGGCACAACTGTTATACCTTGTTTTTCGTAATCATAAAAACGCTCGGTTCTTATGGCTTCAATTTCAGGAACAATAAGATCGGGTTTGTGTTTAGCAACAATTTTATCCAGCGCATCGCCATCTAACATATTAATTACTTCAAAGGTGTGCGCTAACTGCATGGCCGGCGCGTTCTCATAACTATCAACCGCAATTACAAATTGTCCTAAACGTTGTAAAGCAATAACAACTTCTTTACCTAATTCGCCGCTGCCAAGCAGCATCACTTTTTTTTGCATAAAAATTAAGATCCTTGTTTAATGAATTTTGAATTATAAACAACCGCAGCATTTTGTTTTAAGCGAATAAAATATACGCCGGGTTTTAATGATGAAGTATTAAATGTATTTGTATTCTCGCCTTCGTTAATAGTATTATTTGTTTGCGTTAAACACACTTTTCCTAAAACATCTGTTATCTCAAACTGAACCGCTGTTTTATTTTTTAAAGTATAATTAAGGTTTAAGGATTCGTTTGCCGGATTTGGAAATAATTTAATTACACCGGTAAAAAAATTATCTTTAATACCAACTGTGCTAATGCCATTAAGATTTATCTCGTCAATAAAAATATTATTGCCGCCGCCACTGGTGAAAGTAAATTTAAATCGTGTTGAACTACCAAGGTAAGAGTCATCTATATTTACCTTTTCTTCGCGCCACTCTGTAGACGCGGGTATTGGAATGTAAGAGATAGTTTGCGGCGCGGGAACTGTTTTTAAACTACTACCGGTTTTGTTGTAAAGTGGAAACCAGGTTAAGCCACAATTATTTGAAATAAAAACTTCTAACTTATCGCTATTTGTAGCACCCCTTAAAGCATAGTGTAACACAAAACTTAACGTATTGCTTACAGAGGCGCTAAGATCAATAGCCGGCGAAATAAGATCATCTGTTGAGGGAGCAATTTGATTAAAGTTGGTGATGCTTGCACATTTAAATCCGGTATAATAAGTTGTATTATCGTTTTGCCAAATGGCAGCATCGTTATTTTTGTTTACAGCAATCCAATCGGTATTAAAGGTTGCAGCGTTCTCAAAGCCTTCAAAAAAAGGCATTGGATAAGAGGCATTGGCGCTGTCTTTTAAGATATAAACCTTGTTTGTGAAGGTGCTTGTTTTGCTTGCCGATAAATAATTTTTGGTGAGCATAACAGTGTATACTCCCGGCGTGTTGTACTTCACTTTTACAATGCTATCGGTTAAACTTGTTGCCGGATTTCCAGCAAAATTCCAAAGACGAGAAGTTGAATTGCCGCCGTAAGAGTAATCAGTAAATTTTACAGAATCGCTTATGCAGGCTACAATTGTACCAAATGGCAATACATCTGGAACTGCAGTACAAGCTACGGGATAATTATAAGGATCGTTGGTGCCGGTTGCATTTAAATTTGAGGTTGACCATAAATTATTCCTTCCTGATAATGGAGAATTAATTGCCGCTGTCATACGCGCAACCTGTCCTGCGGTGAACATATTTAAGCAAGGCCCATTGGTATAGTCCATATAATCGGTAAACATTTCGCCGTCGGGCCCGCCACCGCAAGAATTATTTGCACGCCGCGGGAAGGTCGGGCAACCGCTGTTATCATTAACATGTGGCGGTGTATCAGAAACCAGGTCATTACCACAATTTGCATCGCCCCAAATGTGGCGTAAGTTAAACCAATGCCCTAATTCGTGAATTAAATAACGCCCTTTAAAATTTCCCCAACCCGAGTTAGAAGCAGCGGTACCAATATTGCTAATAAGATCGCCACGAATATTTATTCCGTCTAATGTTGGAGAGCCTCCGGGGAAAGTAGCATAACCGCCGCCGCCGCAACCACTTTGCCCGCTGTAATGCATGGATTGTACCAACCAGATATTTAAATATTTATTGCTTGGCCAGTAGGATAAAGACTTTACATCGTCTTCTTTAACCGAACAATTACTTATTGAATTATAAATGCGATTAATGCCATTTGTACAATTACCCGAAGGGTCGATGGTAGCTAAACGAAACTCAACATTAAAAGGCGCCGCAAAAGGTTTAAAGGCAGCAGGCGTTAAAACGGTATCGGCTTGTTGACGCGGAAATTCTTTATTTAAAATTTGTATCTGATCTATAATTTGCGCGTCAGAAATGTTGCCCGCAGCATTTGTATAAATAACATGAAACACAACAGGAATAATATAGGGAGCAGCAGTTGCCGATTTTGCGGCAGAATTATTTTTAATAAAATCTTGTGTAAAAACCTCTAAAGCTTCCTGGTTGTTTTTAAACTCAGGATCGGTTGCTAATTGTTGTTTATAATATTCATCGCTAAAACAACCGTGTTGATTTTGTGCAACTGTTTTTAAAAGAAATAAAGTACAAACAAAAAGTAAAATTATTTTTTTCATGTTTTTAATTTTATTTATTTAAGAATAATGCAAAGGCCCCGTAACCAATTCCCAAACCAATAGTTCCACCAATTACAGATTTTATTTTTCGTCGCTGCCGTGCCACGCGTTCATAACCTAAAATGTAAGCATCGCTTTCAACGTAGGTAGGATTGCTAATGGTGTTATGTCTTATTCTTACTTTTGGTATACCGCTCAAAGCCATAAAACCATAGGGTAAAACCGGTCCGTAAAAAGTTCCTGTCAATCCACCAGCCACACCTGCAAAAAAAGAACCGATCAAACAACCTCTGGCCTTAAAGCCCTTACGCGCATCATTTTCACCTTTCATATACATCCACATTTCATCGCGGGTAAACCAATTGCTTAAAAGAGAATCTTGTTTATAATAATAACGTTTATCGCCATTTGCATAACGCACCATAAAAAGCTGGTCCCACTCATAATGAATTTTTTTGTTAGGCTTTTTAGGATTTACAATTGTTACTGCACCTAAAAGCGTATCAATAACTTTTTCGCCAACAACCCGGCCATTCATTAAATAAATAGTATCCTGTACTTTAGCTTGAGAAAAAGCAGATTGGAACAAAAAATAAAAAACGAGAAATAGAAGGCCCTTCTTAAGCATAGCCAAAGATAAAATTTTAATTACAAAATTAGTCGTTGGGGGTGTTAATAGTTAACTATCTGCTCTTCGATATTCTCAGGAATTTCCCTGAACTCGTATTGCTGGTTGCGCAATTGCGGCTCGAAACCTGCTTCACGAATAGCATCTTGTATAGTTTTGTAAGTAAAACGATGTGGGGCTCCCGCAGCACTTACAACATTTTCCTCGATCATAATACTTCCAAAATCGTTGGCGCCGGCCTGCAAACAAATTTGTGCCGTAGCCTTGCCAACCGTTAACCAACTGGCTTGTATGTTTATGATATTAGGAAGCATAATGCGGCTCAATGCTATCATGCGAATATATTCATCTGATGTTACTGTATTTTTTACACCTTTTACGCGTTTTAATAACGTGCCGTCATCCATAAATGGCCATGGAATAAATGCTAAAAAGCCTTTTGATGTAGCAGGTTTTTGCGCCTGCACTTCACGGATCCACACTAAATGCTCAAAGCGTTCATAAATGGTCTCAACGTGGCCAAACATCATTGTAGCACTGGTTGTAATATTTAACTGGTGGCAGGCCTTCATAACCTCTAACCATTCGCGGCCGGTACATTTGCCCTTACTAATCAACCGGCGAACGCGGTCGTTCAAAATTTCGGCGCCCGCGCCGGGTAAACTGTCTAAGCCCGCTTCTACAAGGGCTTTTAAAACTTCGGTGTGCGTGCTTTTTTCAAGTTTGGTAATGTGCGCAATCTCTGGCGGACCAAGAGAGTGCAATTTTATTTGCGGAAAAAGCGACTTTATTTCTTTAAAAAGATTTACATAGAATGAAAGGCCAAGATCGGGGTGGTGCCCGCCCTGCAGCAATAACTGATCGCCACCATATTTAATGGTTTCCTCTATTTTTTTCTTGTAAGTAGCAATATCAGTTATGTAGGATTCTTTGTGACCGGGAATACGGTAAAAATTACAGAATTTGCAGTTGGCAATACACACATTAGTGGTATTTAGGTTCCTATCAATTTGCCAGGTAACTTTATTCGAATTTTTTTTCTGGATCTTTTTAAGTTCGTTGGCAACAAACATCAATTCTGCTGTTGGCGCGTTTTCGTATAAGAAAACACCTTCTTCAATACTTAAAAACTCAAATTTTAATGCGCGTGATAAAAGCTCGTTTACGTTCATTTTTGCGACAATAAAGGTACTAAAATTACGACTTCAAAAACGCCTCTTTTTGCTTTTTTGGCAATGATTGCACGATAAGATCGTAAGAATCATCTATCCAGGCATAAATAAGCTTTTTAGAGGTTCTTCCCTCACAGATGATCGTATTCCAATGTGCTTTGCTCATATGGTAGCCGGGCCGAACAAAATCGTATTTTTCGCGCAGCTCAATAGCCTTTTGCGGGTCGCACTTCACATTGAATTGCACGGGATTGGAATCTAAACCTATTAGAAGGAACATTTTACCGGCAACTTTAAACACCAACGTTTCAGAATCAAAGGGAAAACCCTCTGTTACTCCTTTTTTTGAAATGCAATATTCCCTTATTTCTTCTGCACTCATGCTTAACAATTTGTTAATATACTTGCCAAATATGCTAAAAATTATGCCAGATGTAAAACAGAGCGTTTTTTATCGGGGAAAGATGAGAATATTTGTGCTCAAATGCCGTTAAACCGTAAAAATAGTTACTAATAGATTTTTTCTTCGGAACTATTTTATTAAGTTTGGCATTCATTTTAAATTAAGAAAAATAACTAAATAATAAAATAACAACAACTATGAGCACAAAAAAAACATCGGGAGGATTCCCATTGGTAGTATCGTTTTTAGCAATTGTAATCTGTATTGGCATTGGCTGGTTTATTTACAAAACAATTTTGGGTTCGGCTGCCAACTTTGAAGGTGGAGATTCTGAAAAAGGTCACCCGCACAACATCTTAGGAACTATGTACAAAGGTGGTTTCATTGTGCCTATTTTAATTGGCTTTTTATTAACTGTAATTACTTTTGCTATTGAGCGTTTCATCACTATCATGAAAGCCGGCGGAAGCGGTGCAACTGATAAATTTGTTGCTAAAATTAAGTCGTTGATCGGAAATCACGATTTTGAAGCGGCCGTTGCTGAGTGCGATCGTCAAAAAGGTTCATTAGCTAACGTTGTTCGCGAAGGAATTTTAAAATACCAATTCGTGCAAAACGATTCAGCTATGGATAAAGAAGCAAAAGTACACGCTATCCAAAAAGCAATTGAAGAAGCTACAGCTTTAGAATTGCCAATGTTATCAAAAAACATGGTGGTTATTTCAACAATGGCCTCAATTGGTACACTGGCCGGTCTTATCGGAACGGTTGTGGGTATGATCCGTGCCTTTGCCGCTTTGTCTGCCGCAGGTGCGCCCGATACTTCAGCTCTTGCAACTGGTATCTCTGAAGCTCTTGTAAACACATTGGTTGGTATCTTAACTTCTGCATTTGCGATCATTTTCTATAACTATTTCAGCAATAGAATTGACCAAATTACTTATGCAATGGATGAAGCAGGATTCTCAATTATCCAGGAATTTCAGGCTACCGGAAAATAATGGTTCGACACCGCTCACCACGCGGTTTTGATAATTATTTTAAAAATATTTATGGAATTTAAATAAAGTATTCATCTTAATTAAAAACAACGAACAATGTCAAAAAAACCATCAAAAGGAGGAGCCCCGGCGTTAGATATGACGCCAATGGTGGATCTTGCCTTCCTACTGGTAACATTTTTTATGTTGACGGCGTCATTTCGTATGGCAGAGCCAGTTGTGGTTGATCCTCCCTCGTCAATTGGCCAGGTAGACTTACCAGATAATCACATCATGGTTACCATTGATAAGGACGGTCGCGCGTTTTTCGGGATCTCTAACTCAACTGCTAAAATGAACGCATTGCGTCAAATGGCAGCAAAATATAAAGTACCTTTTACAGAACAGCAAATTGTTAAGTTTAGCGGTTTGCCAAGTTTTGGTGTAGATATAAAAGATCTTCCGGCATATATTGATGCCAAGGAAGAAGCCAGGCAAAACTTTAAAGGTCAAAAAGGCGTTCCGTTAGATACTATAACACCAAACAATCAGTTAAAGGACTGGATAAGTATTGGGGGTACCGAAGCCGTTAAAATGTATGAAGAAGCAAAACTAAAAGCAGCAGATGCAGGAGGCGAATTTAAAGCCGAAAAGCCACGCTATGCTATTAAATGTGCCGCTACAACAAAATACATTTTTGTAAAAGACGTTATAAAAACATTTACAGATCTTAAATTGTATCAGTTCAACCTTATTACTTCCTTGGAAGGCGGAGGCACTGTAATTGATCCAACGAAATAATTATTAATTTTTTTAATTAGTATAAAAACTTAAAAAAATGGCAGAGATACAAGAAGGCGGCGGCGGAGGCAAAAAAGGCGGCAAGAAAAGAGCCAAGAAGCAAAGCACCCGTATAGATATGACGCCCATGGTGGATTTAGCGTTTTTGTTATTAACGTTCTTCGTTTTAACGGCAACCTTTAGTAAACCAAAATCAATGGAATTAACCTTTCCAGCTCCTCCAGACCCAAATCAAAAAGTAGAGGAAGTAAAAAAAGGTATTACGTTCCTGTTATCTAAAGACGATCGCATTTTTTATTACGAAGGTCAGTTTAGAGCTGCAGATGATGAAAAAGGAACAAAAACAACTTTAACTGAATTAAGTTTTTCTCAAGACAAAAATGGTTTACACAAATTTTTACTTGACAAAAACAAAGAAATGCAAGATCAGGTAAGGGCTTTAGACATAAAGCATAAAAACAAACAATTAGCTGATACAACCTTTAAGCGTATGGTAAGAGAGGTTAAAGCAAATAAAGAATCATACACATATTTAATTAAAACCGACGATAAAGCAACTTACAAAAATGTAATTGACGTTATTGATGAGTTAAACGTAAATGTTGTTGGTAAATATGTAATGGTAGATATTTTAAAACCGGAAATGGATCTGGTGACTGAAAAAGTTGGAACAAATTAATAAAAGGAGGTAAACATGTTACAGAACTGGAATGATTTAACCCTTGACGCCCGTAACGACTTAGTTTTTGAAGGAAGAAATCAAAACTATGGGGCCTTTGAGTTAAGAAGAAATTATAACAAGCGCGTCACATTCATTATTGGCGGTATGTTGGTATTTTCTTTAGCATTGCTTGGATTAAAAAAATTTATGGATCGTCCGAAAGACGAAGTTGAGGTTGAAAAGATCGTTAATACACAAATAGATCTTACACCGCCGCCGCCTATCGAAGACGTGCCACCGCCGCCACCACCGCCACCACCACCGCCAATGGTTGAGATGGTGAAATTTACACCACCCGTAATTAAAGACGATGCTGTTGAAGAAGAGCCTCAAAAATTACAGGAAGATGTAAAGGATGTGAATGTAAGTACTAAAGATCAGGAAGGTGAGAAAGACATTGTTGCTCCACCAACCGAGATCAAAGGGCCTACCGAAGCAGCTGCACCGGAGATCTTTACGATCGTGGAAGAACAAGCTGAATTCCCGGGCGGAATTGCTGAATTAGGGAAATATTTGGTTAGCAAAATACAGCCAAACTATCCTCAAATGGCACGTGAAGCAGGTATCAGTGGAAAATGTTTCTTAAAATTTGTTGTTAACGAAGATGGTTCTATCAGCAATGTAGAAGTTCTTAAAGGAGTTGCTGGTTGCCCGGATTGCGATAAATTAGCAATGAACACTGTTAAGAATATGCCAAAATGGAAAGCAGCAAAAATGACCGGTCGTGCAGTAAAATGTTACTTCAATTTACCGATCAGCTTTAAAGCACAATAATAAAATTTTAATAATTAAAAAGCCATAACACCTTGCGCGTTGTGGCTTTTTTTGTAAATCTAAACTAACTAAACAAGAATATAGTTGTTTAAAACTGTAGTTAAATAACAAACGCAAAAATGAAATTAGGATTAAATACACTTTCGGCCTGGCTGGGCATTTTTATGATAATTTTAGTTTTAGCCGGCGCTATTGCATTTTCTGTAACCGATGTTATGAGCGATAAATTATATGGCGGTAAGCGCACAGGTTTTATTGTTATGCTGTTTGCTTATGCTGTTTACAGGGGTTTCAGACTTTATCAGAATTTAAAACAAAATAGCAGAAGTGAAGAAGAGTAAAAAACATTTTGGGTTTCGGGCTTCGGCTTTTTTTGGCGCATTGTCTTGCGTCTTATGTCTTTTGTCGTTGATAATGGTTTATGGATGCGACAATTATTTTAAGAACGATTACGCAGATAACTCGCCTACTTCCGGAAAATTAAAAGTGTTTTATGACGAGGGATTAGAACTTCACGTAAAAAATCAGGTATATACTTTTGAAGCACATTATGCCAACGCACATTTAGAAAAATTTTGCAGGAACGATGCACAGGCCGTAGAAGCCTTGTATAATGACAGCTGCGAGGCTATTGTTATTTCTAGGGAATTAAATGCAAAAGAAGTGCAAGCCTTTGCATCAAAAAATTATACAGTAATGCCAACTGCCGTTGCAAAAAGTGGTGTTGCTTTAATCACAAATATAAACACACCGCTTACAAAATTATCATACGAACAAATTATTGATCTATTAACCAAACCCTTTGTTTGTATGGATTCTCTAAGTAATCAAACTAAAATAAACGTGTTGTTCGATAAAAATAATTCAAGCATTATGCATTATTTACGCGACTCGCTTTTAAAAGGAAAAGCCTTTTCTGAAAACTGCAGCGTATTTAATTCAACTTTAGAGAGTATAAATTACGTTGCAAAAAACAAGAACACTGTTGCCTTTATTGATTTTGCCTGGTTAAGCGATGTTGACGATTCTATTACAAAAGCAAATACCGATAAAATAAAATTCGTTGCTGTCAGCAAACAAAACAGTTCTAGCTTTGAATATCCAAGCCAAAGCAGTTTTAAATTGAACTCTTATCCTTTTACAAGAACAATTTATGTTATTAAAAAAACCGGAGAGTTTAGCCTGGCAAAAGGCTTTGAGACCTTTGTGGCCGGACCAAAAGGGCAAACAGCCTTTTTAAAGCAGGGTTTATTGCCCGCAAAGCAGCAAGAACGCGCCATACAGGTTAAAACGGGGTCTTGATGAAAAAAATTATTGCAATAATTTTCATTTTTAATTGTTTGTTTTGTTTTTCACAAACCAAAACTATACACGTAGCCAAAGAAAATGAGTCTGAAGTTTATACAGTAGTAGAAGAGCCGGCTGAATTCCCTGGCGGTACTCAAGAAATGTATAAATATATTGCGAATAATATAGTTTTTCCAAATAGCGCCCGACAGGATACCACTTTTTCTGGCTGCAAAACATATGTAAAATTTATTGTAGGACAAGAAGGATCTGTTTATAATGTTGAGCTGATAAAAGGGTGTAAAGGCTGTTCAGACTGTGACAAAGAAGCTATTAGGGTTGTTAAAGCTATGCCAAAATGGAAGCCCGCAAAACTAAAGGGAGAGCAGGTACAGGTTTATTACAATCTGCCTATAAATTTTAAGATGAAATAAAACCCCTTAAAAAATGCTAAAATCTCCCTTTCTTAATTTATTGGTACTTAACTTGCAATACAGATTATTGTGTTATTTTTACAACGATTTACAAATAGACAATGAAAAAAACGATCATACTTAGTGCAATTGCCTTTACGGGTTTTTTAAACGCACAAACTTTACAAGAAGCTGTTACTAAAACAGAGAACGAACGCTTTGCAGCAGCGGCAGTTGATTTTCGCGCATTAATTGCAAAAGATGCCGGCAAAGGCGAGAATTATTACTACTATGGCGAGAATTTTTTTAAGAACGATCAAATAGATAGCGCCAATATCTTTTACGCTAAAGGTGCTGAGGTGAATGCTACTTACCCATTAAACTATGTTGGGCAAGGAAAAGTACTATTAACCAAAGGCAATGTTGCCGAAGCAAAAACGCTTTTTTATAAAGCAATAGCTTTAGGCGCCAATAAAAATGCAGAGTTGTTGCGTAAAGTAGCAGAGGCTTGGTTAGCAACCGATACAAAAAATGCTGACGAAGCTTTATTACAAATAAACGCAGCCATTAAATTAGAACCAAAAAATCCGGAGAATTATATCATTTTGGGCGACGCGCAATTGGAAAAGAACCCAACAGATGGAAGCGGCCCAATTAAAAGCTACAAACAAGCAACCACTTTAAACCCTAAAAATGTAAAAGGTATTTTGCGTGAAGGAAAGTTATATCAACGCGGCCGTAACTATCAACTAGGTGTAGATAAGTATAAGGAAGCGATTGCTATTGATCCAACATTTGCGCCCGCCCACAGAGCAATCGCTGAAGTATATTCTCTTGCTGGCCAACCAGCGAAAGCAATTGAAAGTTGGAAAAAATATTTAGAATTAAATAATAGTGATGATGCACGTTATAAATTTATGAGTGATTTATATTTGAATAAGCAGTATTTAGACGCAACAACGGAATACGAAGGCTTACTAAAACAAAACTTCAAAAGCGTTTACACCCATCGTTTAGCCGGTTATAGTTATTATGAAAACGGAAAAGGCGATACTTTAATTTATCGCAAAGGCATAAACGCGATAAACAAATTTTTCGAATTGGCAGGCCCTAATTTTAAGTATTTATATGGTGATTATAGGTACAAAGGCTTGTTGCTTGCAAAACTTGGAAAAGACTCTTTAGCAGTTTTGGAAATGGAAAAAGCTATTGCGCTTGATCCTTCAGCTAGCGGGGAGTTAAATACAGAGATCGCTAACATTTACATGAAAGCAAAAAAATACGACAAAGCCATTAAAGCTTTTGAACGTAAAATGAATGGCGATCTTAAGAATTTAAACAATAATGATTTTTATAGCCTTGGTCGCGCGTATTATTATTCGGGCGGAAATGTATATAAGGAGGCCGCTTTAATAAAAGATGCAAAAGCGAAAGAGAAAAAAGAACAAGAAGCAAAACCATTCTTTATTAGTGCCGACTCTGCTTTTTCACAGTTAACACGATTAAACCCAACATGGCCTGTTGGTTATTTCTGGAGAGGAAAAGCAAATTCTTATATTGATCCAACAAGCGAAAAAGGTTTGGCAAAACCACACTTTGAAAATGCTTTATCAAAATTAAAACCCGAAGAAAAAACTTCTCCAACATACAAGAACAATGTAATTGAAGCATTAGAATATCTTGGAGGGTATCACACTTCGGTTGCAAAAGACAAAGCAAAAGCTGATGAATACTGGAAACAAGTTCAGGAAATAGATCCTGCTAACCAAAAAGCAAAAATTTATTTTAATCCGCCAAAACAAGCCCCTAAAAAGCCTTAAGGGTATAAACCAATAAAATTTAAAAACCCATTGTATTTCGCGATGGGTTTTTTGTTGCATAAAAATTTAGCCACATAGGTCACATAGAATAAGATTAAACAAATTCTCCTAAAGTTGCACATAGGGTTGAAGCGCAGCTTCAACTATGTTTATCTTTAATTTCTTTTCAAAACCCGAATAAAACCTATGTTTCTATGTGGTTCAAATTGTTCACGTAAACCTGTTAAAATAAGCAAAACAACCTAAATTAAAGTACTCATTTTGACTATTTTACTATCTTTGTCTGCCTAGCCAACTCATGGATTTAAAGCAATCGATCAATAAAAATAACATTCCTCAGCACGTGGCCATTATTATGGATGGAAACGGCCGTTGGGCCAAACAACAGGGCGAAGACCGTATTTTTGGTCACCACGAGGGCGTTAACTCTGTTCGCGAAATAGTTGAGGCCTGTGGTGAGATAGGTGTAAAATACCTTACACTTTATGCTTTTAGCACCGAGAACTGGAACAGGCCAAAAGATGAAGTGGATGCTTTAATGGAATTATTAGTGGCAACCATAAGTATGGAAACACCTAACCTCAACAAAAAAGGTGTAAAGTTGCAAGCTATTGGCGACATTAAGAGTTTACCGGAATCTTGCCAACAAGAATTACAGGAGTCTATAGACATTACCGCAAACAACAGCACAGTTACATTGATCCTGGCTTTAAGTTATTCGAGTAAGTGGGAGATTACCAATTCTGTAAAAGAAATTGCAAAACAGGTTGAAGAAGGAAAATTAAAAGCTTCTGATATTACACCCAAACACATTGAAAAACATTTGAACACAAATATTTTTCCCGACCCCGAATTAATGATCCGCACCAGTGGCGAACACCGCATCAGTAATTTTTTATTGTGGCAATTAGCCTACGCCGAATTTTATTTTACCGACACGTTATGGCCGGATTTTAGAAAAGACGATTTTTTTAAAGCAATTTTATCGTATCAAAACCGTGAGCGTCGTTTCGGAAAAACAAGCGAACAAATTTCAAAAAACTAAAATGGGAAAACGGATCATAAAACTTGTTTTTCTATTTGTAATTTGCCTAAAAGGTTTTTCACAAAGCGATTCTTTATTTTTAGAAGGAGTAAAAAACCCAAAAAAATATACCATTGGTGGCATTGTAATTGATGGTGCCGATAATACAGATAAGAATGTTGTAAGCCTTTTATCAGGTCTTGCGCAAGGTGATGAGATCACCGTTCCAGGCGATAAGATCAGCGAAGCCATAAAAGCACTTTGGAAACAAAGTATATTCGAAGACGTTCAAATTATCCAGGATAAAATTGTTGGTAACGATATTTTTTTAATTATTAAAGTTGTTGAACGCCCACGCTTATCTAAATTCTCTTTTAAAGGCGACGTTAAAAAAAGCGATGCAGATGAAATAAGAACTAAGATCCGTTTACTGCAAGGCCGCGTGGTTACTGATTACATGATAGGTACAATTAAAAATACCGTAAGAGATCATTATTTAGACAAAGGGTATTATTTTAATAAAGTAGATATTACTCAGGTAAGAGATACTTCCAAAAAAATACCATTTACCATTGTAACTATTACCGTTAACAAAGGAAAAAAAGTGCGTATACAGGATGTATTCATAAACGGCAACACGGTTTTTAAAGACTGGCAGCTTCGTCGTAAGTTGGAGGATAGCAAACGCCGCCGCTGGTACAACCCGTTTAACTCCGGAAAATACTTAGAAGATAATTTAAAGAAAGATCTTCCGGCAATTGCAACAAAATACAACGCAAAAGGATACCGCGATGCGCGCGTTGTAAAAGACACCGTATATTTTGTGAGCGATAATCGTGTGGCGGTTGATATTACGATAGACGAGGGACATAAATATTATTTCGGAAACTTTAAATGGTTTGGTAACAGTAAATACCGTAGCGGACAATTAGATACTATTTTAAATATTCCTGCCGGAAGCGTTTACGATCAAAATAAACTGGAGCAAAAATTATTTATGAATCCTAACGGTTACGACATTTCCAGTTTGTATATGGACGATGGCTATTTATTCTTCCAGGTAAACCCACAGGAAAGTAATATTCATAACGATACTATTGATTTTGATATTTTAATGTACGAGGGCAAACAGGCCACCATCAATAAAGTTACCGTTAAAGGGAATGATAAAACAAACGACCATGTAATTTATCGCGAGATCTTTACCAAGCCCGGCCAGCTTTTTAGGCGTTCGGATATTATTCGTACGGTTCGTCAATTAGCACAATTAGGATACTTCGATCCCGAAAAAACAGTGCCGTTGCCAATGCCAAACGCAGCCGATGGAACAGTTGATATAGAATACACTGTTGAAGAAAAACCAAGCGACCAGATAGAATTAAGCGGTGGCTGGGGCGGAAGAAACTCGCTTAATAACCAAACAGGCCAGGGCGGCATTGGTATTATTGGTACACTGGGCGTAACGTTCAACAACTTCTCTGCAAGAAATTTATTTAAAGGCCCAGCATGGCGTCCACTGCCAAGTGGCGATGGACAACGACTAAGCGTTCGTGCGCAAACAAATGGTATTTACTATCAATCGTATAACTTCTCGTTTACCGAACCTTATTTGGGCGGTAAAAAACCAAATGCACTAACGGTTTCGGCCTTTCACTCGTTATTTAGCAACGGACAAAAAAAGTATACCGATAGCGAGATCGGAAGAATATCTAACCCAAAACGCCAGAGCATGAGTATTATTGGCGGCTCGGTAGGATTAGGAAGACGTTTAAAATGGCCCGATAATTATTTTAATATGTTCACCAACATCAACTATAATTATTACGACTTAAAAAACTATAACGCGTTTATCTTTTCTAATGGTTATGCCAACGATCTTAACTTCAGTCTTAATCTTTCGCGTAATTCCATCGATCAACCTATTTATCCAAAAACAGGATCTAACTTTACATTCTTAGGTCAGTTTACTCCACCGTATTCATTGGTGAATAACAAAGATTATACAAGCCTTCCTGCATCAGAGCGTTATAAATTTATCGAGTATCAGAAATATAAAATCACTGCAGAGTGGTTTACACAATTAACCAACAAAAAAGCGGCAGAAGGTAAAGAGGCCCGCAATTTAGTGTTGCGTACAAAAGTAGGGTATGGCTTTTTAGCGCGTTATAACAAAACGGTAGGTTACTCGCCATTTGAACGTTTTTATTTAGGCGGTAGTGGTATTAGTGGTTTTCAAAACTTTGTGGCAAGAGAGATCATTGCTTTAAGAGGTTATCCTGATAACAGTTTATCTTCTTCGGTGGGCGATCCAATTTGCGCGCGTTATACAATGGAATTACGTTATCCAATTAGCTTAAACCCACAGGCAACCATATTTGTATTAGGTTTTGCAGAGGCGGGTAACTCATGGACAGACTATAAAAAATTCAATCCCTTCCAGGTTAAACGCAGCGCCGGTTTTGGTTTACGCGTGTTTTTACCAATGTTTGGTTTATTGGGTATTGATTACGGCTGGGGCTTTGATAATGTGCCGGGCCAGCCGGGTATTGGTAATGGCAAAGGTCAGTTCCACTTCACTATTGGCGGGGTATTGGGCGAATTATAACCAAAATTTTGTTAATTGAACGATATTTTTTTGATTGGCACGTTTTATGATTAAATTTAAAAACTCAAAATATGAAATTAAGAAATAGTATAATTTGTTTTTTGTTTGTGATCCTTTCAGGATTTGCAATGGCGCAAAGCGGTGCGGCAAAATTTGGTTACGTTGATACCGATTACATTTTATCTCAAATTCCGGAATATAAGGCTGCGCAAAGCGAGTTAGATAAAACAAGCGTGCAATGGCAAAAAGAAATAGAAACAAAATATGCTGAAATTGATAAGTTGTATAAAGCTTACCAGGCCGACGCTATTTTATTGACGGATGAAATGAAAAAGAAGCGTGAGAATGAGATCGTGAACAAAGAAAAAGAAGCAAAAGACCTTCAAAAATCACGTTTTGGCGTTGATGGAGAGTTATTTAAAAAACGCCAGGAGTTGGTAAAACCTATACAGGACAAGGTTTATAACGCCATTAAGGCAGTTGCAGAAAAATCGGGACTTGGTTTTATTTTAGATAAAAGCGGTCAGGTTTCTATTTTATATGCAAATAGTAAATACGATAAAAGCGATGACATTTTAGTTTATCTCGGATACAAAAAGTAATTTTAAAAAATAAATAAATCAAAAAACAAGTATGAAATCTACATTTAAAAAAGTAGCCTTAATTATTGCAGCAAGTGGATTATTTTCTTTTGCAAATGCACAAAAAATAGCGCACCTGAGTTTGGATTCTTTGATCAGCTTAATGCCTGAAACAAAAATTGCAAAAGAAACAGCGCAAAATTATCTAAAAGGAATTGATGCTGAATCTATAAGCATGCAAACAGAATTAGAGACCAAGTATAAAGACTACATGGATAAACAAGCTACCATGAGCGACCTGGTTAAAAAAACCAAGGAAGACGAGCTTAACGGCTTACAACGCCGTATCGAAGATTTTAAACAACAAGCGCAACAAGACTACCAACGTAAAACAGCTGAGCTAACGGCTCCTATTATGGAAAAAGCAAAAAAAGGAATTGAAGCAGTTGCAAAAGAAGGCGGTTATAAATATGTGTTAGATACAAGTGCTGGAAGCGTTTTATATAGCGAGCCATCTGATGATGTTTTAATGGCAGTTAAAAAGAAATTAGACTCTATGCCGGCAGCAGTTATTCCCGGAGCTTTACAAACAGGCGGTGTTAAAACCCCACAGGGCGGCGGCAAAACTCCTCCAAAAGGAAAATAATTAAACCAACATTTTTAAAACCCTCTGTGTGTAAAACGCAGAGGGTTTTTTATTTTAATAATATGCAGTTAAGCCGTTTTAAATCGTAGTGTTTTTTAAGATATAAAATGGACATAATTCCCGAAAACCATTAGAAATCAGGCATTTTGCCAAATATTTCATCGGGTATTTCGCTCAATTCGTCTAATTTATGCCAAATTTCCCTACAATTGTTAATAACTCTAGGTTACGCATAAGTTAATTAAACACGCGAATTACTTAACTTCAATATAACAAAAACTATATTAAATGAGATTCACACTATTTTTCGCATTAAGTCTTGGGTATATAAGTACCCAATTTGCGCAATCTTATGAAGTGATCCCTAATACTAACGATACTATTAACTTTATTGACGAACTTGGAAAGAAACAAGGTAAATGGGTTTTGTTCGGAAAACACAAACCTAACACGTGTTATGCGCCTAGTCAAAAAGCAGAAGAAGGGGCTTACAACGAGAACCGTAAAACCGGTATCTGGATGGAATATTTTTGCAACGGTAATACCAAAAATAAAGTAACATTTGTAAACGGTCGTCCGGATGGCTACGCCGTTATTTTTCATGAAAATGGTAAGGTAGAAGAGGAAGGACAATGGAAGAACAACCGTTGGGTTGGCGGCTACAAGCAATATTACGAGAACGGACAAGTACAGCACGAATTTAAATTTAATGCTTCAGGAAAGCGCGAGGGCGTTCAAACATACATACATCCAAATGGGGAAGTTGCCATACAAGGTAATTTTGTGAACGGAAAAGAAGCAGGCACTGTTAAAGAATTTTACGAGAACGGAGAATTAAAAGCAGAGAAAAAATACGATAACGGTAATGTAGATGTTGCTTCAATTAAAACTTACGAATCAAAAGAAAAGATAGTTAAGAAAGTAGAAGTACCTGATAACGCGCCAAAAATTACCATTAAAGACGAAAAGCCTGCTACCTCAGGCCCAATGGTGCTTAACGGTAAACAAACATTGTATAACAAAAGCAAACAAATTACAAAAGACGGTATCTTTAAAGACAACCGTTTTATGGAAGGCAAAGCCTACATCTATAACGATAATGGCATCTTAACACAAATTGCTGTTTACAAAGGCGGTATCTACGTTGGCGATGCGCCAATTGAAAACTAAGAAACATTTTAAAATCATATAAGGCGGGGTTTTTACTCCGCCTTTTTTGTCTTCATGAAATTTTATAATTACATATTTTGTTTTGTAGCGATGTCTTTTTTGGGCATTGCTCAAACCTTTGAGATCTATAATGGCGATACGATTAACAGGCTCGATCAAAATTACTGCAAGGATGGCAAATGGCGCGTTACAGGAAAATTAAAGCCAGGAACTTGTTATCAAAAAGACCAAGTCGTTGAAGAAGGGAAATATATTGGCAACAGAAAAACCGGTTTATGGACGGAGTATTTTTGTAACGGCAATATCAGAAACAAAATAAACTTTATTGATGGCCGACCAAATGGACATAGCATTATGTACCACGAAAACGGGAAAAAAAAGGAAGAAGGGGACTGGAGTAAAGGCAAATATAATGGCACTTTTAAGATTTTTGATAGCACTGGAGTTCAATTTTGGGAAATTGATCTTGACTCTTTGGGACAATACAGAACTGTGATAAGTAATAACGGACAAACTTTCAGCCAAGGAGTCTTTAGGTATAGAGATCAAGTAGACTTAATGAATGGCATTGAGTATACTTATGACCAAAAAAAAGCGCCAGTTAAAATAAAAATGTATCAAAACGGGAATTACATCAATGATTTACCATTAAAAAAATAACAGGCCATTAAACTATTTTAAGACTTAAATATCCTTCCTTCCTCTTTATTTTCTTATTTTTACTTCTCCTTATGCAAACATTATTTTTATACAACACCCTCACGCGTAAAAAAGAAGAATTTAAGCCCATTAAGCCACCATTGGTTGGTTTATACGTTTGCGGCCCAACGGTTTACAGCGATGTGCATTTAGGCAATTGTCGCACCTTTATTTCTTTTGATATGATCTACCGTTACCTGGTGCACATTGGTTACAAAGTGCGCTATGTGCGTAATATAACTGATGCTGGCCATTTGGAAGGCGACCGCGATGAAGGGGATGATAAATTCGCGAAAAAAGCAAAGTTGGAACAGGTAGAGCCAATGGAAATTGTGCAAAAATACACCGTTGGTTTTCATGATGTAATGCAGGCATTTAATAATTTACCACCAAGCATTGAGCCCACAGCCACCGGACACATCTGCGAGCAAATAGAAATGATTAAAGAAATTATTGCTAAAGGGTTTGCATATGTTGTTGATGGCACCGTTTATTTTGATGTAGAAAAATATAATAAAGATTTTTCTTACGGTCAGCTAACGAATAGAAAATTAGAAGAACTTTTAGAAGGCACACGCGAATTAAGCGGGCAAGATGAAAAACGTGGTCGTTTGGATTTTGCACTATGGATAAATGCAAAGCCTGAAACATTGATGCGCTGGCCATCGCCGTGGGGCTGGGGCTTCCCGGGTTGGCATATTGAGTGCTCGGCTATGAGCAGCAAATATTTAGGAGATGTTTTTGATATACACGGTGGCGGTATGGACCTACAGGCAACGCATCACACAAACGAAATTGCGCAATCACAGGCCTGCAATCATAAAGCGCCGGTAAATTACTGGATGCATACAAACATGTTAACAGTAAACGGTGTGCGCATGTCTAAATCTGCAGGCAATGGTTTTTTACCGGGAGAATTATTTACCGGCAACCATCCTTTATTAGAAAAGGGCTACAGCCCAATGGCTGTGCGTTTTTTCATGATGCAAACACATTACCACAGCACGCTCGATTTTTCGAACGAAGCTTTACAAGCAAGCGAAAAAGGGTTTGAGCGTTTGATGGAAAGTCATAATACCTTACAAACATTAAAAGCAGGAACCACTTCATCAGAAGATATAAAAGCATTGCAACAAAAATGTTACGATGCTATGAACGATGATTTTAATACACCAATTTTAATTGCACATTTATTTGAGGCCGCACGCATCGTTAATTCTGCCAACGATAATAAATTAACCGTTACGCAAAAGGATATTGATGTTTTAAAAGATATCTACCAGCATTTTGTGTTTGATGTAATGGGTTTAAAGAAAGAAGAAGAGAATTCAAAAACAACAGCAGTATTGGATAAAGTAATTCATATGGTGTTAGATATTCGCAACAAAGCAAAAGTAGAAAAGAACTTCCCTTTAAGCGATGAGATCCGCAACAAACTAACAGATGCAGGTGTTCAGATAAAAGATACAAAAGAAGGTTCTTCATGGAAAATATAAAAATGATGAACAAAAAAATAATTTCATGTTTTGCAATTGCTCTTTCAATTGTTTCTTTTAGTTCTTGCGAACCGGAAGTAAAAAAAGATCCAGAAATAAAAACGGTTGTAGAAGAAAAACCAGTGATTCCGGTTTTAGAACATACTATAGTCGCTACCTTACCACATGATACAACAGCTTTTACAGAAGGACTTTTAATTCACGATAATAAATTATTCGAAAGCACCGGCTCGCCCGATCACATGCCGCAGTTAAAGTCTGTTTTTGGAATAGTAGATTGGAAAACAGGGAAATTGGATGTTAAAGGAGAGTTGGATAAAAAAACGTTTCCTTTTGGCGAGGGCATTGTTATTTTAAAAAATAAATTATATCAGGTTACTTACCAAAATCAAACCGGTTTTATTTACGATGCAAAAACATTTAAAAAAATTGGGCAGTTCAATTACAGCAATAAAGAAGGTTGGGGCTTAACAACCGACGGCACCAATATTATTATGAGCGATGGCACGAATAACTTAACGTATTTCGATCCCAAAGAAATGAAAGTACTTAAAGTTTTAGCCGTAAGCGAAAATGGTTATGCTACCGATGCGCTTAACGAATTAGAATACATTAACGGATTTATTTATGCTAATATTTGGATGACCGGCTACGTTGTAAAGATCGATCCTGCTAGCGGCAAAGTACTTGCTAAAATTAACTTCACGCCTATCAGCTATCAAATGCGCAACCTTCATCCTAATACCTTAGAAATGAATGGCATTGCCTTCGATTCAATTGCCGATAAGATCTACGTTACAGGAAAACTCTGGCCAACTATTTACCAGGTTAATTTTCCGCATTAATTTATTCACACAGTTCTAACAACGCTTCTTTAAGAGCTAAAATTTCGGTTTCTTTATAAGCCCGTTTAAAAACCCGTTTATGAAGACTACGCTCACCGCTTTACTGATAAGCCTTGTAACACTTTGCGCAAATGCACAAATAGCATTTGTAAAAGGATATATTGTTAACGAAAAAGGTGATACTGTAAAAGGGGAAGTAAAAATAAATCCAAAAAAAGAGCAGAGTAACTACGACAAAGTTTTTTTTAAAGACGAAAGTGGTACACAAAAAAACTACAAGCCAAATAAAGTAAAGGCCTATGGTTTCGAAAAGCAACATTATATTACTATGGATTACGAAGGCGAACCAAAATTTTACAAAGCACTTGTTC
This sequence comes from Bacteroidia bacterium, assembly GCA_016787785.1. Taxonomy (GTDB): domain Bacteria; phylum Bacteroidota; class Bacteroidia; order B-17B0; family Aurantibacillaceae; genus Aurantibacillus. The sequence goes on from JAEUTO010000011.1 coordinate 453,938, forward strand.
GCGGCGAAATCTCTCTTTACAAAATGATGTTCGAGGTAACCAATATGAATGCTGTAAGCTTTGATGGCGAATATTTTATTGTGCGCAAGGACGATAAAAAAATGACATCAGTAAAAGAAGGAAAATTTAAAAAACAGTTGCAGGATATGATGAGCGGCGCTTCTGGATTTGCAAATGATTACGAAGACGAGAAAAAATTAAATGAAGAAAAAGCTGTTGAGGTAATTAGCAGCTACAATAACCGGAAATAAATTGTTCTGATCTATTTCCTCAAAAAAACTAAAACATGATCACAAAAGATACTGAAAAGAAATTATTTTTATTGGATGCCTACGCGTTGATCTATCGCGCATTTTTTGCTTTCAGTAATAGTCCGCGTATTAATTCAAAAGGTTTTAATACATCCGCTATTTTTGGATTTACAAATACCTTACTTGAAATTTTAAATAAAGAAAAACCAACGCACATTGCAGTAGTGTTTGATATGGAAGGACCAACGCAACGCCATGTTGAATTCGAAACCTACAAAGCAAATCGTGAAGAAATGCCGGAAGATCTTCAAAAATCCATACCCCTCATTATGGACCTTCTTAATGGGTTTAATATTCAGACCATGGGCATTAGCGGATTTGAAGCAGATGATCTCATTGGTACGTTAGCTATTAAGGCAGAAAAAGCAGGGTTTACCACCTATATGATGACGCCCGATAAAGATTACGGTCAGCTGGTTGACGCAAATACATTTATTTATAAACCCGCAAGTTTTGGAAACGGCCCTTCTATTTTAGGGCCAGAAGAGATCTGCAAGAAGTGGGAAATACAAAATGTTTTGCAACTAATTGATATTTTAGGTTTAATGGGTGATAAGGTGGATAACATTCCCGGCATTCCGGGCGTGGGCGAAAAAACAGCCATACAACTTATAAAAGACTTTGGAAGCATTGAAAATCTTTTAGAAAATACAGATAAACTAAAAGGCAAGCTTAAAGAGAAGGTGGAGAATAACCGCGACATGGCCATTCAATCAAAACGCCTGGCAACAATTATTTTAGATTGCCCTGTTGAGTTAGAAGAAGAAAAACTAACCGTTAAACCGGTTAATAAAGAAATATTATCGGAGTTATTTAAAGAACTTGAGTTTAGAGCAATTGCAAAAAAAGTACTAGGAGAAGATATTGGCGGAACTGAAAAATTGCCGGTAGAGAAACCCAAGGCTGAGAAAAAGCAAGATCTTTTTAGTGGCGACGATCTTTTCTCAGCCCAAAACGAAACCGTTGAGACAGAAGAGCCCGTTGTTAATTTTAAAACCATTAACGATGTAGAGCACAACTACGAATTAGTTGACTCTATGGAAAAAATAAATGCGCTTGTTGCTGTTTTAGAAAAAGAGCCCGAATTTTGCTTTGATAGCGAAACAACAGGGTTAGATACCATTAACGCAGAGTTGGTTGGTTTATCTTTTTCTGTAAAGTCACATCACGCCTGGTATGTTCCAATAGCAGAAAATAAAGAGGAGGCGCTTAAACAACTGCAACCTTTCCGTAAAATTTTTGAAAACACATCTAAAGTATTAATAGGGCAAAATATTAAATACGATTACCAGATTTTGTTGAACTATGATATTGAAATAAAAAACAAATTATTTGATACCATGGTAGCGCACTTTTTAATTATGCCGGATATGCGTCATGGTATGGATATTTTAGCACAAACCTATTTAAATTATTCACCGGTAAGCATTACCGAGCTAATTGGCAAAAAAGGCAAAGAGCAAATCAGCATGCGCGATGTGGATATAAACCTTATTAAGGACTATGCGGCCGAAGATGCCGATGTAACCATACAATTACAAAAACATTTTGCACCTCTTCTTAAAGAGAACGAAGTAGAAAAATTATTTAACGAGGTTGAGGTGCCGTTGATAAAAGTATTGGCTAACATCGAACGTGAGGGAATTAATTTAGACGTGTCCGTATTAAAAGAATTTTCCGCGCAACTACAAACAGATATTGCACAGGTTGAAAAAGAGATACAGGAATTGGCAGGAACCAAATTCAACGTATCGTCACCAAAACAAGTTGGCGAGATCTTATTTGAATATTTAAAGATCGTAGATAAAGCCAAGAAAACAAAAACAGGGCAGTATGCTACCGGCGAAGAAGTTTTAAGTAAGCTGGAAGGAACACATCCCATTGTTTCAAAAATTCTGGATTACCGGGAGTTGGTAAAATTAAAATCAACCTATGTAGATACGTTGCCCGAACTGGTAAATAAAAAAACAAACCGCATTCACACTTCCTTTAATCAGGTTGTGGCTGTTACTGGACGTTTGAGTAGCGATAACCCTAATTTGCAAAACATTCCTATTAGAACAGAGCGCGGCAGACAAATTCGTAAAGCATTTATTCCCCGCGATAAAGATTATATTTTATTGAGCGCCGATTATTCGCAAATAGAATTAAGAATTGTTGCCAGCATTAGTGGCGATAAAAATATGTGTGAGGCCTTTAAGCTAGGAAAAGACATTCACACCGCTACAGCAGCAAAAGTATTTAATGTTGCAGAAAGCGACGTTACAAAAGAAATGCGTTACAAAGCTAAGAGTGTAAACTTTGGTATTATTTACGGGCAAGGAGCTTTTGGACTGGCAGAAAATTTGGGTATTAGCAGAGGCGAAGCAAAAGAAATCATTGATAATTATAAAAAAGAATTTTCCGCAATAGACAAATACATGAGCGACTCCATCAATTTTGCGCGTGAGAATGGCTATGTAAAAACATTATTGGGCCGCAAGCGTTGGTTGCGAGATATCACATCTAATAACGCAACGGTTCGCAGTTTTGCAGAACGAAATGCAATTAATGCACCGATCCAGGGCAGCGCTGCCGATATGATAAAAGTGGCCATGATAAATATTTATAACGACCTGGAAAAACAAAATTTTAAAACTAAGATGTTGTTGCAGGTGCATGATGAATTAGTGTTTGATGTTTACAAACCCGAACTCGAAACCATAAAACCAATTATCGAAAAACATATGCGTGAAGCTTTGCCACTAAACGTTCCTGTTGAGGTTGGAATGGGTGTTGGCGAGAATTGGTTGCTGGCGCACTAGATTACTTTTCAATAATAAACTTTTCTGCGATAGAAGGAGCGTTTGTTTTGTTATTTTTTAGTTCGGTTATTTTAAGAATATAAACAGCAGGAGGGAGGCCATAAACGTTAAGTGTAAGCACATTTTGTCCTTCAACAAGGTTCTTATTTTTTAAGATGGTTAATTGTTTTCCCCTCACGTCAAAAACTTCCGCATTTATTGATGTTGCGGTTGTAGATTTTAGTGTTGCAGTTAACACACCGTTCGATACAACTTTAGAGATCATAGAGAGGTTTTGTCCAGACAACGAAGAAGGCTCACTGGAAATTATCTTTGAAAAAGTATACTTACCATCTCTGTCAAACATTTTAAGCCTGTAATAAGATGTTTGCTCGTTGTTTTCAGAATCATAGAAACTGTAATCGGTTTTTGCATAAATAAGATTAGCCTTTGATGGCACCGAACCTATGGTTTTAAAGAACACGGCATCGGTAGATCGTTCAATATCGTACCTGCTAAAATTTATTTCAGAAGTACTTGTCCAGTCTAATTTTATTTTGTTGCTTTCTTTGTTTAAAGTAAAATCAATTAGTTTTAACGGCAAAGGAACGGCTGATGTTATTCTAATATCATCTATAGCGGCAGAAGGATCTGTTCCCGAGCCGTTACCATTATTTCTCCAATGAAAAGCAATTCTAACATTTGGATTATTATCAAAAGCGGCCGGCAATAACAACGAGTAAACGGTCCATTGACCCTGACTATAACCATTACAGGCGCCACAGCAAACACTTGTTAAACAGTATTGAAATCCTACCGGCCAGGTAACTCCACCATCCGTACTGAGTCTTAACTGCACCCTGTCGTCACTGCAAGCCGCACTGCCAAAAGCAATAAAATCAAACGCAAGGGTGTTTGAAGTATAACCAGTAGTATTAATTAGCGGAGACACCGCTAATTTGAAAGTGGCATTTACCGCTCCTGTTTCATTGAAAGTAGCGCCATTATCCCCACCACTACCAGGATCTGCACCTACATGTAAACAAGCGTCGCCAATACAAGTACTTCCGCAACCCGGAGGGGTAACGCCTTCTTCGGCACAACTTACAAACCAATTATTTGGCGAAGCACCATTTACTCCACCTACATTATTTAAAATGGTCCAACCGTTCCAGGTAGAAGCTAAACAATTTGCGGTACAGCCATTATTAAAATTCTCTGAATAAAAAATTTGTGCGTTTAGTGTGCTAAACACAAAACCAAAAAAGCAAAAGGCAATTATTTGTGTGAACCTGAAAATGAGAAGGGGTATTTTAATTACTAACAAATATACCTTTTTTATCTAAAAACTCAAGGCAAAACAAGCAATGTTAAAAGCAGGAGTGTTAATTAACATTTGTCAGTAAAACCAGGGCTGATAGCGGAAAGAAGCTAAGTATAAATAGCTGTTTGTATTGGTGTTTTAACCAAAAGAAAATAAGTGGGGGCAAGGCTGTAATTAATAGCCAATAATTAAAATGAAGTTGGCCAGAAACATCGTACATAAATAAAAACACGCTTAACAAAAAACATAATGTGAGAAGAGTTTTAACGACAAACTTCGCGTCTTTTTTTTCGATCATAATTGAGCTAACGAAAACACCACTTAGCATTAAAAGTAGTATGTGTTTTGAAATGCCAACCATGGGGGCTCCAAAAGTTGAAAAGCCAAGCAAATTAATTGCAACAAATGCCATTGCAATTAACAGGTTTTTTAGTACAGGTATTTTTATTAAACGCAACGGCTTTTCGTATAACAAAAAAAGAATACCCCATAACAAGGCTGTTGTAAAAAAAGTTCGTGCCGATAGTAACGCGCTTATTAAAAGTATTAATAGCAGCAACGTGTTTTCTATATAAAAAACGTTCTCAAAATAGTTTGTGTTAAGATCTTTTGTATTTACCAAACCAATGTAAAGCATAAAGCAAAGGCACAAAGCAACCAATAATGGAAACCAGAATAATGTAGTTGGATCTAACGTCCAGTTAAGAGGATAATCTTTTAACGCCATTTTTGCCCCATGAATTAAAAAAGTAAGCGCTATTAAAAAAGAAGCCCACGGCGCTTGTTTAAGTATAAATAAAATTTTGCCGATCGATCTTTTTGCCACTATCAAAAACAAGAATAAGACATCTATTGTTAAGAGAAATAATAAGGTGGATTGATCATTGGCCTGATAGTGTAAATTAAATTTTTTAACGATCATCCCAAGAATAAAAGGAATAGCCCCCGACAAAAACACGACGGTATAAATACTGAACGAAGCAACTAAACCTTTAACAATGCTTTTTTGTTTTGTATAAACATAATTAAAACAGGCAATTACCAATAACACAATTTCAATGCGTATACCAATGGTAGCGCCTCTTGTTAAACTAGAACCCCCAATACTTATATAGGCCCATAAAACATCTTTAAATGAATTTATTGAGAGATAATTCATTTTTGCACTATGCCCCCCGGAAACAATAAGGTCAATAACAGGAGCAGTTAAAGCAATTGTAAAGCAGGTAATAACAAGCTTGGCTACTTTAATGGTGTCTTCACCCGAATATAGAAGTAATTGTAATAAAAAGGCGGTAACAATAAACACAAACCACAAACCAATATGCATCACATCAAAAAAAGTAAATAAGCGGTTGCTCGAAAAAAACTCAAGCGCCAGGCGTAATACCAGGATAGCAAAAAACAGAAAAATATAACGTTTAAAAGGCGCGTTATTGTTTTCTATTTTGTTTACAGTTTCAACAAATATGTTTTGAATTTTTTTCAATTTTTTGTTTATGGTTTGAAGATATACATATTTCCCGAACCTTTTTGAAGGCGCTTGTTTGCATCGAGCACAAAAACTGCACCCATCCAAAAGGAGCTTGTTTTTGAGAACAGCTCCTGATCTTGTTTCCTTGGAGAAATGATAAGCTCAGTTTTGTTAGTAAGCGTTATTATAAAGCCAAGTGGATATGTTTTGCCGCTTAAATTACTTTTCCAAACCGCAGAAGGAATGCCACTGATCTGTATATTCTGATCATTTATAACTTTGTTTAATGAATCAAGAATTGTGTAGCCTTGTATTTGCGAACTTCCATCGGATAGCACATTAAACAAACATGAAAAAGAAAGACCGCTTTCTAGTTTTAAATTTGCCCATACAAGGTGGTGACTGTTTTTATTACTGATCAGCTTTTCTTTTTTATCTATTGTGTTTATAAAAAGTGCCGTTGTGCCTTTGCTGTTTTTTAAACCGCTTACCTTCGTTTTAGCGGTTATTGGAGCTACACAACTAAAAGAAGATGCATCACTGCTTTTGTAAACTGGAAATGGATATTGCGGATGATACTTTGTTTTGTGAGCGAAAGTAGTTGTATTCCAGATCATTTTCTTCCTGTTCAATTGCCAAAGCCAACCAGCCGAACTATCTGATTGCTGTGTAGAAAACACTATTGGAAATTTGTTGTCGCTTGTTAAATTTGTGTTTTGAGAACTTTTTTTCCAAAAGCAATAGGAACTATCTTTTTGCGACCAAACACTTGTAAAGCAACTTATGGTACTACCTGTTTTTAAAGTATCATAAACAACAAGCGCGCACATATGAAGATCTTTGCCCTGTGTATCTTTTGTAATGCTATTAAATAGCCAGAGTTTTTCGGCAGCGCCATTAATAAATAACGGCATTTCTTTTTCAAGTCCCTGCCGGCGACTACAGGATAACACTAAAAGAAGCACAGCTCCTATATAGATCGACCTCATTTTTTATGAATAAAATCGTTAATAACAATTAGTGAAAGTGCTGTAGAAAGTACATATTCTCTTTTTGAATAACGTTTATTTTTAATGGGAAAAGATCCTCCGTCCCAGGCGCCATCTTTTTTTTGAGCGTTGTACAAAAACTTTATTGCTTTATTTATTGCAGTGTCGTTCTTTAATGATCTATCGATACTTTTTGCGCAAAACGCCGTTTGTAATTCGGAGGAAGGACCTTTATCAAATAATGTATCTGCGTAAAACCAGCTGCCATCTTTTTTTTGTGTGGCAAGAAAATGGTCATTCATTTTTTGTAAAGCTTTTTGTTGAGCCGGATCTTTTGATAAACACGATGTTATAGCCCAGGTTGCATAAGCGGGACAATTGTAATATTCCCAGGCTTTGCCCCAATTACCCTCTGCATTTTGTTTACTCAACAGCCAACTATATGCTTTTTTTTCATTTGGCGGCGTTACACCAGCCGCTTTATAGACAGATAGAACAAATCCTGTTACGGATGGAAAATCTTTTTTTTCCGTCACATCAGGATTTCCAATTTCCCAATAACCCAATTTGTTTTGCAATGTGTCTATAAGTTTTAAACGAGCCTTAACTGTTTTTAAGTGCCCCATTTTTATAAGAAGTAAAAAATAAACAGCACTTGTTTCGAGGCAGTATTCTTTTTTACATTTTTGATTATGACAAATTAAACCCTTGTTGTTTTGGTTAAGGCGAACAAATGTAATTGCTTTTTTAAAGGTAACATCATTTGTGTCGTTTGTAAGATCGTAAATTGCTGTAGCGGCCATGATGGTTTCCCAAACATCAAATAACGAATTTGTTGTGTCGCAAATGGCACCGTCGCTTCTTTGAATATTCTTAAGAAAAAGCACTCCATTATTAATTGACAGCTGTAATTTTTCTTTCCCGGGCTCTTGCGAAAATGTGAGGCTAAAAAGCCCTAAAGACAATGCGAGAAAATAAACAAGCTTTTTCATTGCGATCGTTTTTATTGAAAGATCAACTTAAGTATAAAAGTACACTTAATCCAAAAATACCGCTAAGAAAAACAAAAAATACCGGCGCTTCTTTATACGGTTTTTTAAAAAGGAACCAGATATGCAATAAGGCAGATAAAATAACTAAAGGGTAGACCCAGAAAATATTTAAAATAACGGCGGCAAAAATGTAAGTGATGAATGTAGATACTGAAATAATAATAAGGGCTCTTTTCTCTCCAAAAAATACAGGTAACGTTTTTATACCGGTTTGCCTGTCGCCTTCAATATCTTTTAGATCAACAAAATTTGCTGAAAGCGAAAGAGGAAATAAAATAAAAATTAGCCATAAGAGCGGAAAATCAGTTAGCGTTCCCCCCGCAAGGCAAAACGCACCCATAGCTACTATTAATGAATTAAGACCTATAATGAACTTTGATAGAAAAGGAATTCGCTTTAACCTGAAGGGCCTGCAAGAGTATATGTAATAGCCTACCGAAATTAAAAGAATGGAAGTAAATAGAACAACATCTACTAAAATAGCAGTAAGCAGCGCAACAACCAAACAAGTAACACCAGCCAAAAAATAGGGTTGCTGTTGTACGATGTTTTTAACCAGTGGCCGGTGGGGGTTTGTTATCTTATCTGCATCAATATCTTCAATGTTGTTTGTAACAATTGCGAATACCGCGGCATAAACCAATGTAACAGTAAAAAGAAAGAACAATAAGAGCGTATCTAAGCTAATTTTATCGTAGGCATAACTGGTTTTATAAAATAAAGAAGCACCAAAAACCATTAAAGCTACATAATGAAGTATCCTGCCCAAACGAATATCGTTTACTATAACATAAAGTAAATTTTTTTGAAGAATAAAAAATAACAGCGGTAAAATTACAATGGTAATTATTAAAAGAGAAAAGGTATATATATGTGACGACAAAATTACCGGTTGTTTTGCTAAATATAATAATAAAAGGGGCCAAAGAAAACGGACGAGCAACTATATGTGGCGCATAACGATAACACATATAAAGAGCGAACCACAGCCAATTCACTCAGCTAAACCTGTAGTTGGTCGCCCCTAAATCAATTTAAACTTATTGACACATGTGTTTTATCTATTCATTGTTATATTTATCAATCTTAAAAATATAATTATGAATAAAAATCTACTTGTAGCAATTTCTTCTTTATTTTTTCTTGGTGTAAACGCTCAAACCCCAACACCCAAAGATTGCTCCGTGGAGTTATGGGCAAATGTTCAGGTTAGTCCGCCAACGGTTACGCTTAACTGGTTACCAAATGTAGGAACCACAAATTATGCCATTTATAGAAAGCCAAAGAACAGTTCAACTTGGACAACTCTTTCGATAACTAATCCAAGCACAACTACACAATATGTGGATAATACCGTTGCTGTTGGAACGCATTATGAATACCGTGTTACAAGGACTGCAGTTACGGGCACTTTAACTTACCCCGGTTACGGTTATATTAATTCAGGAATTCAAATTCCTGTTGTAGAAGGTAGAGGAAAATTAATTTTATTAATTGCTAATACACACAGTGTTACTTTAGCGCCGGAAATAAAACGTTTGCAGGATGATCTTGAAGGTGATGGCTGGGAAGTGCTGACAAGTTATGTTAGTCCAACATTAGCGGTTACTGCTGTTAAAACACAAATAGTAAACACGTATAATTTAGATCCCGCAAATACAAAAGCATTATTTTTATTAGGACATATTCCTGTACCTTACAGCGGCAATTTTGGTCCTGATGCACATGGTGATCATCAAGGTGCCTGGCCTGCAGATGTTTATTATGGCGATGTGAACGGTAGCTGGACAGACGTTTCGGTTACCTCAACAACGGCTTCTCCTGCGCGCACTCAAAATATTCCAGGCGATGGTAAGTTCGACCAGTTCTTAATTCCAAGCGCCGTGGAGTTACAGGTTGGCCGTGTTGATCTTGGCGGCATGACCTCTTTTACTGCAACAGAAACCCAGCTCTTAAAAAATTATTTAGATAAAGACCACGATTACCGTAAAAAAGTTTTTACGCCGATAAAACGTGCAGTGCTCGATGATAATTTTGGGTATTTTACACCGGGCGAAGCATTTGCCTCAAGTGGATTTAAAAACTTTGGCCCTTTAGTTACGCCAACTAATGTTGTTATAGGAGATTATTTTACAACCATGACAGGAAATAGTTATCAGTGGTCGTACGGTTGTGGTGGAGGAACTTTTACTAGTGCCGGCGGAATAGGTTCTACTTCTAATTTTGCGACATCAAATTTACAAGGTGTTTTCACAATGTTGTTTGGTAGTTATTTTGGAGACTGGGATGTGAATGATAATTTTTTACGCGCACCATTATGCCAGGGTAAAACATTAACAAATGCCTGGGCCGGTCGTCCAAACTGGATGTTCCATCACATGGCTATGGGCGAGAATATTGGATACAGCACACAACTAACGCAAAACAATGTAAACGTTTATTTTGCGTCACCATATTCTACCGGTGCCGGAATAACAAACGCGGTGCATATTGCCTTAATGGGCGATCCAACATTGCGGAATGATATTGTTGCTCCTGTTTCAAATGTAGTTGCAACTAAAGTTGGTAATAATTGTAATATCTCATGGTCTGCTTCTACAGAAACGGCAATTGTAGGTTATAATATTTACATGAAAAATGCAACTAATACAAGTTATACAAAAATCAATCCTTCGCCAATAACAGGTACAACCTACACCGATAATTGTTTGGTTTATCCAGGCATTTATAAATACATGGTGCGTACGTTAAAATTAGAGACTACGCCAAGCGGCACATATTATAACATGAGTGAAGGTATTGCCGATACTGCAAACAACACAAGCAATTTTTTATCTATAGCTGCATTTACCAATTCGGTATTAGGGCCAACAGTTAACGTAACCAACACATCTACAAATGCAACAACTTATTCGTGGAATTTTGGGAACTCAGTTACAAGCACTTCTATGAATCCGGGCCCGGTAACTTATACTGCCAATGGTACCTACACCATTACATTAGTTGCTTCAAATGTTTGTCATAGCTCTACAACAACAGCTGTAGTAAATATCTTAAGCGTGGGCTTAAACGAAACAACATTTGATAACTCTGTTTTAGTTTGGCCAAATCCATCCACCGGAAAAATTAAAGTAGATAACGCGACAAATGAATTAATGGAAATTAGTGTTTATAGCCTGGAAGGAAGACAGGTTTATTACAGAAATAATGTAGCTAAGAACGAAGAGCTAAACATTAGCAAACTAAACAAAGGCCTTTACGAAATAAAGATCAAGGCTGGTGATAAAACAGTAAATAGAAAATTAGTAATAGAGTAAGTTTAAAGTTTAACGCTCAATGAGCTCTGTAACCTTTGGTTACGGAGTTTTTTGTTTTTTGAATCAGATCTCTTTACGCATTCGGCCAACCGGGATGTCTAACTGCTCACGATATTTTGCAACGGTGCGGCGCGCAATATTATAACCTTTTTCTTTTAAGATGTTGCAGAGTTCATCATCTGTGTGTGGATGCTTTTTGTCTTCCGCGGCAATACAATCCTGTAGTATTTTTTTGATCTCGCGGCTGCTCACCTCTTCGCCACTATCGGTGCTCATACTTTCACTAAAGAAAGTTTTTAATAAAAAAGTGCCGTAAGGCGTTTGTACATATTTGCTGTTTGCAACACGCGAAACAGTTGAAAGATCCAAATTAACCTTAGACGAAATGTCTTTTAAGATCATGGGCTTTAATTTACTTTCATCACCGGTTACAAAATAATCGTGCTGGTAATCCATGATCGTGTGCATGCATAACGCTAAAGTTGCGTGACGTTGTTGCAAAGCTTCGATGAACCATTCGGCACTTTCTATTTTACTTTTAATAAAACCTGTAGCTTCTTTGGCAGATTTATCTTTATTTTTTGAATACTCTTTCAGCATGTCAAAATAATCACGGCTTATTTTTAGATCTGGCAAATTACGACCATTAATACTCAGTTCGGGAATGCCGTCGTTTACTGCAATAATAAAATCCGGAATAACCGCGGTAAAATTATTCTCTTTTGTTTCGCTGTTGCCCGGACGGGGATTTAAGTGTTTTATTACTTCAATAATATCTTTTAATTCTTCGTTCTCAATATGCAAACGTTTTAAGATCTTATCGTAATGTTTTTTAGAGAACTCTTCCATTTGATGTTTAATAACATCCATGGCCTGCACAATTTCTTTCGTTTTTTCGGGTTTTCTTTCCAGCTGCAACAACAAACATTCCTGTAAATTTCTTGCGCCTACACCTGGAGGATCGAAGGTTTGAATTAATTTTAAAATTTTTTCCAGCTCGGCAACTGTAGTTGTAATGTTATAATTAAAGGCCAAGTCGTCTACGATCAGCTCTAACTCCCTTCTTAAATAGCCATCCTCATCCAAACAACCAATTAAATAAACACCAATAGTGTATTCATTATCATGGGTATCTTTTAATCCCAATTGCTGTTCTAATTGTTCCTGGAAACCAATTCCTTCTACAACTACAAACTCACGGGTTTCGTCATCTGCACCTTTGTTAGAGATCTCGTACTTATATGAATCCAGTTCTTCGGCGTCCATGTAGTCTTCCATTACTACATCGTTCTCAATTACTTTGCTTTCATCTTCTTTTGCTTCACCCTGTTCATCAAACTCTACATCTTCTCCCAATTCGGGTTCTTCGTTGCTAAACAATTCTTCGTCTGTTGACGTATCCAGGTCTTCTTCAAGTGCAGGGTTAGCTTCTAATTCTTCTTTAATACGTTCTTCGAGGGCAAGCGTTGGCAACTGCAACAATTTCATTAACAGAATTTGTTGTGGTAATAATTTTTGTGAGAGCCTAAGTTGTTGCGAGTGCTTGAGTGCCATAATTAGTTAACAATGCAGAGAAAATAATTTTTCTTTCCCTTTTGTATTAAAATATATTTGTTGTTTATTAAGAACGAAGAATTAACGGCAAGTTCATGTGTTTCTACTTTTGATTTATTGATACTAACGCCGCCGCCTTGTATTAATTTTCTTGCTTCACTTTTGCTGGGAAGCACCTGCGTTTTTTCTGCCAGAAGATCTAAAACATTAATAGAGTTTTCAAGTTCGCTTTTTACAATGTTAAATTGTGGTACGCCATCAAACACATCCAAAAACGTTTCTTCATCCAGGTTAGACAGATCTTTTAATTCGCCATTAAACAGAATAGTGCTGGTTTCAATAGCAGCATTATAATCTGTTTCGCTGTGAACGATACATGTTAATTCTTTAGCCAGCGCTTTTTGCAACACGCGCTTACCCGGATCTTTATCATGCTCTGCAATTAAATTTTCAATTTCATCTTTTGATAAAAAGGTAAACACTTTAATAAAATTTTTTGCGTCGGTATCTGAGGTGTTTATCCAATATTGAAAAAAGCGATAAGGCGAAGTTTTTGTTTTATCAAGCCAAATATTTCCACTTTCTGTTTTTCCGAATTTTGTGCCGTCAGCTTTTTTAATTAATTGTGTTGTTAGGCCATAGGCTTCGCCACTTGCTTTTCTTCGTATTAATTCTGTACCGCTGGTAATGTTTCCCCATTGGTCGCTACCACCCATTTGCAATTTGCAGTTCTTGTGTTTGTATAAATAGTAAAAATCGTAGGCCTGTAATAATTGATAGCTGAACTCTGTAAAACTCATTCCGTTCTCTAAACGGTTCTTTACAGAATCTTTTGCCATCATGTAACTAACGGTTAGGTGTTTGCCAATATCGCGAATAAAATTGATGAAGGAATAATCTTTCATCCAATCGTAATTATTTACCAACTCTGCACCGTTTGGACCAGAATTAAAATCTAAAAATTTTTGTAATTGATTTTTTATGCCGCTTACATTTTTATTTAATGCTTCTTCATCTAATAAATTACGTTCTGCCGATTTGCCACTTGGATCGCCCACCATACCGGTAGCACCGCCAACAAGTGCAATGGGTTTGTGCCCCGCTTTTTGTAAACGCAACAAAGTAAAGATCTGCGTTAAGCTGCCAATGTGTAAAGAGTCGGCTGTTGGATCAAAGCCAATATAAGCGGTAACGGTTTCCTTTTTAAACAATTCTTCAGTACCGGGCATCATATCCTGTAGTAGCCCACGCCAGCGTAATTCTTCTATAAAATCGGTCTTCATTTTTAATTAGTCTTTTTTACACAAAATGTACAGTGTAAGGTAAAATTACAAATATTATACCAAGGAATTTGAGTTTGGCACGATGTTATTTTTGCTTAATTATAGTTATATTTAGTGCTGCATGTTCATATATAACGTTACCGTAAATATTAGTGATGAGATCCATAACGAATGGTTAAAATGGATGAAAGAAACGCATATACCCGATGTAATGAAGACGGGTTGTTTTATTGATAGTCAGATGCTAAAGGTGCTGTATGTGGATGATGAGGGCCATACCTATTCTATACAGTATAAGTTTTTGGAGATGGTGGATATTGAAAAATATCAGAAAGAATTTGCGCCTGCGCTGCAAGCGGAATACAAAGTAAAGTTTGAGGGAAAATATGCGGCGTTTAGAACACTGCTGCAAATAATGGATTGAAGAAAAACAAAAAAGTCGGTAACCAACCGACTTTTTCAACCAAAGTAACTAATTGTTTAACCCTTAATTATGACAATTGTGCTACTTACTCTCTTAAACAATAAACAACGCTAATTCATTTTAAAAGGTGGAATTTTTCCTTCCGCCATTAATTGTAAACTTTTCTTTTTGTGAGCTTCAAAATTGCCAAACGCCAAAGCATCTAACATTTCGTTGCGGCTCATTTCCGGGTTACCAAATTGTTTGCGAATTTCTTCAGAACAACGGTCAACATATTTTTCAAACTTAAATGGTGCCCAAACGTATTCTTTTTTTACCGCATCTTTATTAAATGCAAATTCTTTTGGTAAACCACCTTCAATTTTGGCCTTTATATCCAAACCCTCGTAGGTTTTTGGTAATAAACGGTTGTCAAACATAAATGGCTTACTAACCATAATTACATGTTTTTTACGTTTTGGGTCTATCATTGATAAACCTTCAATACGCAAGCCTTTTTTCTTAAGGGTTCCGTATTTGCTTTCAAAGTGTTTTAGGATCTCGAACATGATTATGATATTAGATTACAAAGTTAACCATATAATTGTTAATAACTTTATTTATTAGACGAAAATTATTTATTAAATCGCGTTTGGGGTTTATAGCCTGTGATTAACCCGTTAAAAAACTGTTAGTTATATCTTAATAACCCCATAAAGTATTGATTTAAAGCAACTTGCTAATTTTTCACTATTAACAAGGTATTGCCGCAGCCTAAAGCCAAAAATCCCAAAAAACCGACGAATTTTTTTGGCCTTAAAAAAGATAAGGTTTAGTCTTTTTTGTAAACCAACACGTTAAAAACGTATGGGTTAATGCGTTTTATCTGCTCGGTACGCTTTAGACCTTTAAGCGATTGCTTTTTAGGCGGGCTTAACAAATCAGTTTTAACACTATCAACGGTTAAAGCTGCAATTGACTTAAATATCTCGTTCGATTTTATAGCAAAACCGGTAGCTTCAGCACCTGTGATCTTTCCTCTGATAACACCAATAACATTTCCCTGATCGTTTAAAAGCGGACCACCACTATTACCTGGATTTACAGGAATTGAGATCTGGTACATGGTAGTATCATTATAATAACCACTTAACGAGCTTAACGAACCTTCGCCGTAAACAACGTCTTTTCTTGGATAACCAAGGGTATATACTTTTTCACCAATATCGGTTGGCTTTTCGCTAAAAGAAAAAGGCACTTCCCATGCTTTTACAATTTTTGCATCGGCGATCTTTAATATGGCAATATCTAATTTTGTATCTATTAAAACAACTTCTGTTAATGTTCTTTCCAACGATCCGTTTTGCACGAACACGCTATCAGCACCATTAACCATGTGAGAACTGGTGATGATATAACCCTTGTTGTTAAAAGCAAAAGCACTTCCCTCTAAATTAGCAGGAGCCGGTAAAGGCTTTAAACGGTTACCCTCTTTAATACCTTCTACAACAGCATCGCTTGAAGCTTTTAATTTTAATCCTAACTCTGTAATTTCATTGTTGGTTTGTTTAACCCCCGGGCTTATTGCAGCAACAGTGCTTAACACAACAATTGCGGCCGTGCTTGCGGCAACCAGAACGGTTCTGCCATAACGTTTCGCAAAACTTTCTTCTCTCGTAATTGAAATGATTTTTGCATCGTTTCCAAACGCAGATGTATGAATTGCTTTTAATTTATTTTTAAACGCATTTCTTTTTTCGTTACGGTTTAAAGTATCGATCAATGTTTTGTGTTGTTCAAATGCATTTGCAAATGTAGAATCGGAACTTAATCTCGCCTCAAACTCAGCAACATCCTGTGCACTTAGCTTTCCACTTAAATAATCATCAAATAAATCTATCGGTCTCATTTTCTTTCTATTTGTTCAACTGGTAATAATTCAAAAAAACTTTTCTTTAATCGTTGTAAACATTTGTATTTCTGATTTTTTGCATTGTCGGCATTGGTGTAACCAAACTTTTCGGCTATCTCATCCATGCTTAACTTTTGCACGTAAAAATCTTTTATCAACGTGGCACAGGGTTCTCCAAGTTCTGCAAGACTTTGATTCATTTTTTCAAGTTCCGCTTCTTTGGTCTCGTACACAGTCATATCCTCTGTCACATCTACTACCTCATTCTCATCATCGTCTTTAAATAAAAAAGTTTTGCTGTTCTTTTTCAATTGCTTTAACCATAAACGTTTTGCAATAGAATAAATATAAGTTTGCAATTGACAATTTAATTCAAAGCCGGGCTTTTGCACATTTTCATATAAAACAATAATTGTTTCCTGGTAAATGTCTTGCGCCGCTTCTTGTGTGCCGCTGTTGTTTACAATAAATTTAAGAACGATGTTGTAGTACTTTTTATACAAAACATTTAATACTTCATTATTTCCGGTGCGTAAACCATCAATAAATTGACCTTCGGTATACTGCACTTTGCTGCTGGACATAAACGCCTTGTTTGGATTAATACTGGTATTTGACAAAGGTAACCTTTACCGAGGTTAAATTTTAGATGTTTGACGTAAAATTTTGGGTAACCTGCCCAAACATCAAAATTATTCGATTGATTATCAGTAACTTATAAAATTATTTCTAAAATCTTCATTTTTTTTGGGTTACTATTTCTAAAAAAAGGGATAAATGGGAAATTAACCAACAATTTAAAAAAAACTAAAATGAAAAAAGTATTCTCAATCGTAATGGTAGCTGCTTTAGCTACTGCATTTGTTTCTTGTGGTCCTTCAGCTGAAGAAAAAGCTAAAATGGAAGAAAGAGCAAAACAAGTTGCTGATTCAATCGCAGCTGCTATTAGCGAGTCTATGAACCAAGTTCCTGCAGAAACTGCTCCAGTTGATTCAACTGCTGCTGCTGCAACTACTGAAACAGCTCCTGCTACAGAAGCAAAACATTAATTATTTGTGTTTAGTTAGTTAGCTGATTGGCCTCAAAGCAATGCTTTGGGGCCTTTCTGTTTTTAACCTTAGTTTAGTTTTAGCCGCTGTTTTATTTCCTATCTTTGTAAACCAATTTACCTCAATATGAAAAAAGTTTTTTTATTTGCTAGTTTGATCATTTTAGTATCATTTACATCTTGTGGCCCTGCTGCCGAAAGTCGCGATTCAATGATGACAAGAGCAAAACAGGTTCAGGATTCAATTGCTAACTCTATTAAAGCGGCTATTGCTGAAGTTGAAGCAATACCTCCTCCGGTAGTTGCTCCAAAAGATACAACAAAAACAAAACCTCAATAAAAATATTTATTTGTTTCAACAAATAAGTTATTCTCTAAGGGAAAATTGCCCTTAAATTTTAATTATGGAAATTACAGTTCAAAAAGTTTTAGATGCTTTAAAATATGTTGATGATCCGGATCTTAAAAAAGATCTGGTAACCCTTAACATGATAAAAGATGTTGTGGTTGAGGGAAAGAATATTGCTTTTACCGTTGTACTTACAACTCCCGCCTGTCCGATGAAGGATATGATACATAATGCCTGCATGAATGCGGTTTTACATTATGTGGATAAAGAGGCGAAGGTTAAAATAAACATGACCGCAACCGTTACCTCTAAAAAGGAAAAAGACGAAACAACATTAAAAGATGTAAAAAATATTATTGCCGTTGCCAGTGGTAAAGGCGGTGTTGGTAAAAGTACCGTTGCCGCCAATTTAGCACTCGGTCTTGCGCGTCAGGGTGCAAAGGTTGGCCTGGTTGATGCAGATATTTATGGACCATCGCAACACATTATGTTTGGTGTTGAGCGTGATGCACCCGGCCCCGGCGAATTTAACGGACAAAAGAAAATGGCGCCCGTAGAAAGTTACGGTGTAAAAATAAATTCAATTGGTTTTTTGGCAGGCCCGGGGCAGGTAGTTGCACTACGCGGACCAATGGCCAGCAAGGCGCTCTCGCAATTATTTTATGATACTGTTTGGGGAGAGTTAGATTATTTAATTGTTGATCTTCCTCCGGGAACAGGTGATATACAAATTAGTTTATGCAGCCAGGTTCCATTAACCGGCGCCGTAATTGTTTGTACGCCGCAACCCGTGGCGCTTGCAGATGCACGTAAGGGAATTTCATTATTTCAATTGCCTGCGCTAAACGTTCCGATATTAGGATTGATTGAGAATATGGCCTGGTTTACACCGGCAGAATTGCCTGAAAACAAGTATTATATTTTTGGAAAAGACGGCGTTAAAGATCTTGCTGAAGAACTGCAGATGCCGTTGTTAGGACAAATACCTTTGGTACAAAGTGTGCGCGAAGCTGCTGACGCCGGTCGTCCAGCGGTTATGCAGGAAAACACGCCACAGGCTATAACGTTTATGGAATTGGCGCAAAATGTGGCGCAGCAAGTTGCAATTCTAAACGCAAATACGGTTATGGTTTAACCGCTTTTTGTTTATCGCGAACCTCTTTTTTATAATTGAACCTGAAAACAAGACCACCTTGAACAATAGCCCCTTTCTCGTAACCCAACTCAAAATTTAATCCAATAAACGGGTTGAAATAGTGCCTGTAACCAATGCTTGGCGCAAAATAAAAACCACCCGGTAAGGATAGGTCGTAGGCTAAACCTTTATTAAAGATGCCAACAAATCTGCCTGCATCAGTACTACTAAAATCTATTGTTAATTGATTCTTCGTAAAACCAAGGCCCAAGGCTAAATAAAAATCATTTTTATAACTCTCTAACGGAAAATTAAAAACAGGACGGATACCAAAAGAAGAACTCGCGATCTTAATTTTATAAATATCAACGCTGTCTTCATATATTGAGCCGTAACTTATATTTTGGGCGTTGTAATGATCTTCTACATCAAAACTTAAGCTCCAGTATGAATAATTTAAACCCAGCGTAAAGTTCTTATCCAGAGCAAGACCCGCTTTTAAAGAGATGGGGTTGATGCCTTTGATAGACGAGATCTCAATTATTCCGTCAAAATTCTCTTTAAAAATATTACTGTTGGTGGCTAGTTTTACAATGCCTTTAAATAAGTGGGGCGCACCAATATTTGCATTTAAAGTAATATCTCCTTTGTTAACGGATTGCGACTTGCCGCAAAGCGTAACTAAACACAAAAAAAAGACCGCAAAACTTGTTTTCATCTATTAAGCGGGCTTTAAACTTTTAAGATTTACCAACATATTCTCTACCAGTTTTGGCAGATCGTAATGTTCCTTCCAACCCCAGTCTTTACGGGCCTCTTCATCGTTAATGCTTTTTGGCCAACTATCAGCAATAGCTTGTCTGAAATCGGGTTTGTATGTGATCGTAAAATCAGGAATGTGTTTTTTTATTTCTGCTGCAATATCTTTTGGACTAAAACTAATGCCCGATAAATTATAAGCGCCGCGAATTTTAATGTTTTCTGAAGGCGCATGCATAATTTCGATAGTTGCACGAATAGCGTCTTCCATATGCATCATAGGTAAAGCGGTATGCTCACTTAAAAAACTTTCGTAGCTGCCCTTTTTTAATGCTTCGTGAAAGATATGAACCGCGTAATCTGTAGTGCCCCCGCCAGGAGCGCTTTTCCAGCCTATTAGTCCCGGGTAACGAATACTTCTCGTGTCAACACCATGTTTTTTAAAGTACCACTCGCACCAGCGCTCGCCGGCTTGTTTGCTAATACCATAAATGGTTGATGGCTCCATAACTGTATATTGCGGTGTGTTTTCGCGCGGCGTTGTAGGCCCAAAAACTGCAATAGAACTTGGCCAGTATATTTGTTTTATGTGTTTTTCTTTTCCAAGATCTAAAACATGAAACAGACTTTCCATATTTAATTTCCAGGCAAACATAGGGTTTTGCTCGCCGGTAGCAGAAAGCATAGCGGCTAAATGATAAACATGTGTAATACCGTGTTTTTTAACGATCTCAAAAAGTGCTTTACCATCAAGAGCGTCTAATACTTCAAAAGGATTTTCGCTGGCAGCTAACGGCGCTTTTAAGTCAGAGGGAACAACATTTTTATGACCATAAATTTTAGACAGTTCGGCCGTTAATTCAACGCCAATTTGCCCGCCGGCACCAATAATTAATACTTTTTCGTTCTTCGTCGCCATGATCAATATCAGTTAAATGTTTACAAACAATTTTGTATCTTTACAAACGTAATTATAATTTTTGAAACTGCCTACAATGTACGCTGTACAAAGTATAAAGCCAAAAATAAATTACAAATGATAATATAAACTGCAATTATTTTTATCGTTATGGCCTTATTGGTAAACCGAGAAAACAAAGACGTTTTAAAACAACGTTTAAAAGAAGAGAACATTGAGCGTAAAACAATTTCGTTTTACCGTTATGTTACAATCCCCAACCCACAAGAGTTAAGAGATGAGCTTTTTAAGACCTGGAGCAGCTGGAACTGCTTTGGCAGGATCTATATTGCCCACGAAGGCATTAATGCTCAGATGAGTGTTCCTTCCGGGCGCTGGGATGAGTTTGTTAAGTATGTTTATAGCTTAGCATATTTTAAAGATGTGCCTTTTAAACACGCGGTGGATGGCAACGGAAAATCGTTTTACAAACTGGTAATTAAAGTAAAAGAAAAAATTGTTTCTGACGGAATAAACGATCCAAAGTTTGACCCGGCAAAAACCGGAACTTACCTAAATGCGGTGGAGTTTAATAAGGCATTGGAAGATCCAAATACCATTGTTGTTGATATGCGCAACCATTACGAAAGTGAAGTGGGTAGATTTGAAGGGGCGTTTACGCCTGATGCAGATACGTTTAGAGAAGAATTACCCCTGGTAATTGACCATTTGAGTGGACAAGAAGACAAAAAGATATTGATGTATTGTACTGGCGGCATACGTTGCGAAAAGGCAAGCGCCTATTTTAAATATAAGGGTTTTAAAGACGTTAATCATCTGCATGGCGGCATTATTCAATATGCAAAAGAAGTAAAAGAACAAGGCATTGAAAGCAAATTTAAAGGCATAAACTTTGTGTTTGACGAGAGAATAGGTGAGCGAGTTACCGATGATATTTTAAGTGAATGCCATCAATGCGGCAAGCCTTGCGATACACACGTGAATTGTAAAAACGACGATTGCCATTTATTATTTATTCAGTGCGCGGATTGTGCAGAAAAAATGAAAGGCTGCTGTACACCTGAATGTGTTACCATTGCTGCTTTGCCTATTGAGGAACAGCGGGCTTTGCGAAAAGGAAGGGTGAAAAACGGGCCAGAGTGTTTGGCTGTTTATAAAAGCAGGTTAAGACCAAATCTTAAAGAGATTATAAAAAATAATTTATCTTTAAAGAATATTTAAGTTAAGAGTATGAAAAAAATTCTTGGAGCATTAATTATTCTATCATTGGTAACACTTAATCTTTCATGTAAAAAAGACAAGCCAACAGAATTTGACATTGATTACACAAGCACGCTTACAATTCCTTCAACAAGCATTACTATTAATGTGCCAGCAGATTTTGACAGCCCGGAGATCCCAACAAATTCTAAAGATAAATTTACCTCCGAAAAAACGGTTCAAAATTTGGTTGACGAAATTAAGCTTAGTAAGTTCGACCTTTCGGTTGCTAACGGTAATTTAAATTTTTTAAAATCACTTAGCATATATTTAAAAACAAGCGGCCTGGGCGATATTTTAATTGCATCCAAAACATCCATTCCCCAGGGCGTTTCATCTCTTGCAATGGATCTGCAGGATATAAATATTAAAGAATATATTTTTAAAGATAAGATACAGTTCAGGGTTACCGTTACCATTCAAACCGGTTTGGCGGCAACGCAACAATTAAAAATGGACCAAACGGTTCATGTAAAAGCGAAACTGGTTAAATAATTTAAAACAAAAAAGATGCCGATCTATCATAAACTAGGAAAAATTCCACCAAAGCGTCACACCATTTTCAAAAGCGAAAAAGGAGATCATTATTACGAACAGCTGTTTGGAACCGAAGGTTTTAGCGGCATGGACTCTTTGTTGTACCACACACACAGGCCAACACAGGTAAAAGAAATTTTAAAGAGTTATTCTGTTGAACCAAAAATTGCAATAGGCAAGAATATTAAGGCGTTATTACTTAAAGGATTTGAAATAAAACCAGTAGCAGATTATTTAGAAAGCAGAAAGACCCTTTTGATAAATAGCGATTGCGCTATTGGCTTGGCGGCTCCAACAAAAAGTCAGACAGAATATTTTTACAAAAACGCCGATGCTGATGAAATGCTTTTTATTCATAAAGGTAAGGGCACGTTAAAAACCTTTATGGGGAACATTCCCTTTGAGTATGGTGATTACTTAATTATTCCGCGTGGAATGATCTACCAAATGCATTTTGAGACCACCGACAACCGCTTATTGTTCTGCGAAAGCAAATCGCCTTACTACACACCAAAACGCTATAAGAACTCACAGGGACAATTATTAGAGCACTCACCTTTTTGTGAGCGCGATTATAAATTACCTACGGAGTTGGAGGTTCATGATGAAAAAGGCGACTTTATAATTAAAACAAAAAAAGAAGGCATGATGCACGAAATTGTTTATGCCACACACCCTTTTGATGTTGTTGGATGGGACGGTTATAATTTTCCTTGGGGCTTTTCTATTCATAATTTTGAACCTATTACAGGGCGTGTACACCAACCGCCACCAGTACACCAAACATTTGAAACAAATAGTTTTGTAGTGTGCAGTTTTTGTCCTCGGGTTTATGATTATCACCCTTTGGCAATTCCGGCGCCATATAATCATAGCAATATTGATAGTGATGAAGTATTGTATTATGTTGATGGCGATTTTATGAGTCGCAATAATATTGAACAAGGTCATATTACTTTACATCCTAAAGGCATTCCACACGGCCCGGCGCCAGGGGCAATGGAGCGTAGTATTGGCCAAAAAGAAACACAAGAGTTAGCTGTAATGATCGATACATTTAGACCATTAATGGTAACTGAGGAAGCGATAGCAATTGATGATGGGAAATATTATAAGAGCTGGGTGGAGTAATTAATTATACCCAAGCACTTCTCTTACCTGTTTTAACTTTTCGTTCGCCATTTTGCTGGCTTTTGCTTCGCCAATGCCCAATTCTTTTTCTAAAATATCTGTATTGGCCATTAAACGATCGTAAGTTACACGTTGCTCTTTAAATTTATCAAGTATTAATTCTAATAATGCTGTTTTTGCATGGCCGTAACCAAAATTGCCTTTAAGATAGTTTTGTCGAAGTGCTTCGGTTTGGGCTTCGCTTCCTAATAGCTTATATAATTTAAATACATTGTCTGTATTTGGATCTTTTGGCTCTTCCAAAGCCTTGCTATCAGTTACAATGCTCATCACCACTTTTTTTAGTTCTTTTTCAGGTAAAAAAATGTTTATAAAGTTGTTGTATGACTTGCTCATTTTTTGCCCATCAATTCCCGGAACGATCATTACCCTTTCATCTATTTTACCTTCCGGTATAATAAAAACTTCTTGCCCGATCTTATGATTAAAGGCTTTTGCAATATCGGCGGTGATCTCTAAATGTTGCATTTGATCTTTGCCAACCGGAACGTATTTAGCATCATATAATAAAATATCTGCTGCCATTAATACCGGGTAAATAAATACACCCGCATTTACCTCGCTTAAGCGATTCATCCTGTCTTTAAACGAATGCGCGTTAGCAAGCATTGGATAAGGTGTAAAACAATTTAAATACCAGGTAAGCTCTGTAACCTGAGGTATGCGGCTCTGGCGGTAGAATATGGTATTATTGGGGTCTAAACCAAACGCTAACCAGGTGGCCGCAACCGCGTGCGTACATTGTTTTATGAAAGCCGCATCTTTTATAGCCGTTAGCGTGTGCATGTCTGCAATAAAAAAAAGACTATCATTTTTTGCATCACGGCTTAATTCAATAGCCGGTAAAATAGCACCAAGTAAATTACCAAGGTGCGGAACGTTAGTTGCTTGTATGCCTGTTAAAATGCGTGCCA
This sequence comes from Bacteroidia bacterium, assembly GCA_016787785.1. Classification (GTDB taxonomy): domain Bacteria; phylum Bacteroidota; class Bacteroidia; order B-17B0; family Aurantibacillaceae; genus Aurantibacillus. Next base: position 478,452 of record JAEUTO010000011.1, read on the forward strand.
TAATTGTATTACAAATGTAATATTTTTAATGGTTGAAAAGAGAAGAATATTTTTTAAGATAAGCGGATGGACACCAATGTTACATCATCGGTTTGTTCTGTCTCGCTTTGCCACGATTCAAAAACGGTTTTAAAGCGCTGCTCTTGTTCGATCACGGGAAGAGAAGCTGTTTCCAACAAAAGCTCCTGCAATTGTTTAGTCATAAATTTCTTACCCTTGGGGCCGCCAAACTGGTCGGGCACACCATCTGTAAACATATAGAATTGTGTAAGCGTATCTACTTTAATCTCATGAAGGCGATAAGAAACTTCGGTTGTATCATAAATGCCACCAATAGAATATTTATCGGCTTTACAAATTACAAGCTCGTTATTTTTGATAAGGTATAAAGGCCGGCCAGCGCCAGAATAGGCTACTAATTTATTCTTTACATCAATTCTTATCAATGCAATATCCATTCCATCCTTAGAGTGGCGCTGCTGCATGTTTTCATTTAATGTTCTTACGATGTGAAAATGCAACTCTTTTAATATGTCGTCCGGCGAATTTATTTTCGAATTAAGTACGATCTGGTTCAACAAACTGGTGCCCAGCATACTCATCATAGCGCCCGGAACGCCGTGGCCGGTGCAATCGGCAACAGCGTAATAAACATAGTTACTATTTTGGGCTATCCAATAAAAATCACCACTCACAATATCTTTTGGTTGGAAATAAATGAACGAATCCGGGAATAGTGTTTTTATAAGCTTTGTAGAAGGAAGCACAGAGCCTTGTATGCGCTTGGCATAATTTATACTATCTGTAATTTCTTTGTTTTTATGCTGTAATTCTTCTTTCTGGTTCTCTATTTTATTTTTTTGCGACGCTAATAAATTATTATCTTTTTTCTTTTCCCTGAAACGATAAATAAAAATAATACTTAATAGTAAAAGCAAGCAGGCAACAATTGCAATAAATATTTTCGCGTAACGGTCTTTTTCAATGGTGTGTTCTTTTATTTGTTTGTCTTGTTTAAGTAATTGAATTTCCTGTTGTTTTTTTTCAGTTTCATATTGTGCTGAAAGCTCGTTTATGGCTTTTGTATTTTCCTGATCAAAAAGCTCTTGTGTAACATTTACTACAATGCCAAAATAATAGGTGGCTTTTTTATATTCCCCTAGGGTATCATAAACGTCGGTGAGGCTTAATGCCGCTTCTTTTATTTGTGCAGGTATTTTTAATTTGCTGGCAATTGCATATGCTTTTTCCATGTAAGGCAAGGCCTGCCTGAATTTTCCTGTATTAAGCAATACGCGGCCCATATATAAATTAGAAAGCTGAAGCGCGTAATCGTTACCCAATTTTTCGTTTATATCATAGGCTTTTTTTAAATACAATTCTGCCTCTTTAAACTTTTTGAGGTTTAATAAAGTAGAGCCGATGTTAATATAGCTTTCGGCAAGAAATGAGGAATCGTTGAGTTGTTCAATAACCTTAACGGCCTTTTGCTGATAGAAGAGCGCGGAGTCATATTTTTTTAAATTGGAAAAGCCCAAACCAACATTATCCAAAGTGGAAATATAGCGCCGCATAGTTTTTTTTTGGGATATAAAATTTAGAGCCTTTTTATAATTAACGATAGCCGTTTTATAATCGTGACGATAGAAGCTAACAGTTCCTAAATGATCAAAACCATCGCAAATACCCGCAGAATCTTTTTCTTTTTCGGCCGCTGCAATACTTTTATAAAAGAACTCTGTTGCCGCGCCGTAATCGCCCATGCGCATTTGAATAAGACCTTGAAGGTCGTAAACGGAAGCAAATTGATCGTGTAGGTTATTCGTTACTGCAATTGCTTTAGCGCTATCAGCAAATATAAGCGCAGAATCGAACAAGGATTTTGCTCGGTAAGTTTTGCTTATTGTTGAAAATATCTTTAACCGGTTCACCGGCTTTTCCTGCCTGGCTAAATGTAAACAATACCTTGATAAAATAAGGGACAACTCAAAATCATCGTTGCGGTATTTTTTTGCAAGTGAATCAAGTAAGATTATTTGTGTTTTTGTCGCTTTGCCTTCTATAATTTGTAAAATATTCTTAGGTACCGTTTGGCTGCTAATAAAATACGCCGCAAACAAAAACAGTATGAATAAAATGCGCTTCATTTCCAATACAAACTTAAGAAAATATGTAAGGAGCTAAAATATTTTGCTAACAGAAAATAACGGGAAAATGTTTAAACGAAAAGTTTATCAGCACAACGCTCACCATCCATTGCTGCGCTAACAATACCTCCTGCATATCCGGCACCCTCACCACACGGATAAAGATTTTTTAATTGAGGGTGGTTTAAAAGATCTTTATCACGCGGAATACGAACCGGCGTTGAGGTCCTTGATTCTACACCAACTACAACGGCGTCGTTGGTTAAATAGCCCCGCATTTTGCCACCAAAGGCCTTTAAACCCTCTTTTAAAGTTGGGCCAATCAATTTCCCTAACACCTGTTGCATATCTACGCTTTTTAAGCCGGGTTGATAACTGCAATCGGGTAGGGAAGAGCTAAATTTGCCGTTTATAAAATCTTGTAAACGTTGTGCGGGGGCAGTTTGTGTTTTGCCTCCAAAGCTCCAGGCCTTTTTTTCAATTTGCTTTTGAAATTCTAAACCCGCTAATGCACCAAACTCTTTAAAGGGCTCAAAATCCGCTAACTCTAAACCCACCACAATGCCGCTATTGGCATATGGATTATTTCGTTTGCTGGGGCTCCAGCCGTTAGTAACTACTTCTTGCTGTGCCGTTGCGCAAGGCGCAATAATGCCACCTGGGCACATGCAGAAGGAATAAACGCCGCGCCCTTTTACCTGGTGCACAAGGCTATAACTTGCGGCAGGTAAAAACTCTCGCTTGGTTATAACCTCTTCCATACTGCCGCAATGGTATTGTATCTTATCAATTAATTGCTGCGGATGCTCTACTCTAATACCTAAAGCAAAGGGTTTGGCTTCAATTAAAATGTTCTTCGCGTTTAAAAGCTCGTAAATGTCACGTGCAGAGTGACCTGTAGCCAATATTAATTTTTGAACAGGAATTTGCTGTTCTCCTTTTTCGTTTAAAATGGTAATAGTAGCAATAGTTTCTTTTTCTGTTTTTAGATCTGTGAGTTTGGAATTGAAATGTATCTCACCACCAAAACTTAAAATGGTGCCTCGTATTTGCTCAATAAGCTGAGGCAATTTATTGGTACCAATATGGGGATGTGCATCCACTAAAATTTCACGGCTGGCGCCATGCGATACAAAAGTTCTTAGTATCTTATCAATGTCACCGCGTTTACTCGAACGCGTGTAAAGCTTGCCGTCGCTATATGTGCCGGCACCACCCTCACCAAAACAATAGTTGCTTTCCGGATTTACAATATGCTCTTTGTTAATAGCGGCAAGATCTCTTCTTCTGTCTTTAATATTTTTTCCGCGTTCAAAGATTATGGGTTTAATTCCTAATTCCAAACAACGTAATGCCGCAAACAACCCTGCAGGACCACTACCAATAATGTGGCAAGTTTTTTTTGAAGATGTTACATCAAGGTAATTGAGTTCAATTTTTTCTTCCTGAAATTCTTCGTCTACAACGGCCAAAACCGTTAAATTAATTTCAATACTCCGAGAACGGGCGTCTATACTTCGTTTCAGAACCTTTATAAATAAACCGGAACTGTTTTTGAGTTGCAGCTGATGTTTTACTTCTTCTTTTAAAAGCTGTTCGTTAACAGCAATTTGTGGACTAACCTTAAGTTGTAATTTTGTTTGCATAATGAGTGGAAGGATTTTATCCTTCAAATTTTAAATGTATTAGCCCTCAAACGTAACCGTAAAAACTACCATCCGCGAGCGCACTTTTTCTATACTATTGGTAAAGATACTATTTTCGGGGCGCAATAAATTTTTTGTGCCTATTAATAATTTTAATTCGATGCCGAGCTTAAAAAACTCTAAATAAAAATCGGTACCTGCTCCGGCACTATAATAAATGTCGTCACGTTTCAATTTTACATTATCATCTAATTGGTTTGGTCCGCCTGTACTAACGCCAGCTGCTTTTTTTCGCGAAGCAAGGTCTAAGGAGTAACCACCGCCACCAATTACATAGGCGCTAAAATTGCCCAGACGTTTAGATTGGATCTTTGCTTCTAAAGGAAAAAGCAGAAATGCGGATTCAACCAATTTTTGAAAAACCTTAGAGCTATCGCGCGCTTCGTTTGACAAACGGTATTCTATTTTGCGCGAGGCGAAACTAATGCTTGGTGTAAAACGAATGCGTAAGTAATCGTGTAAACGCGCATCGCTAACAATACCAATGGCAAAACCCGGAGCCGGTTGCGAGTAAACCGTTTTTATGCGATAGCGCGTGGTTCCAATTACGGTATCAGGAAATTGAGAGGTTGGTTTTGTGTTTATTCTAAAATCGGTAGAGTTGCCGGCAATGGTAAAACCAAAATGTAGTTTTTGTTTGTAAAATTTAGGTAAATGCACGCCATAACCGTCATTTTCTTGTGAAAAAGAGGTAAAAGAAATTAAAAAAGCAATGATTATAAAGGCGAGTCTTTTCAGAAATTATATAACGTTTTTAAATAATAAACTTTTGTAAAGTTATTGATTTAGTTGGGTTTTATAATCTGAAAAGGGACAAAAAAGCTTAAATCTGCCCGATGTTGTAGAAAATCAGGAGCCCTCAAAGGTAACGGTAAAAACCACCATGCGCGAACGTACTTTATCTAAACTGTTGGTAAAGATGCTATTTTCGGGGCGTAACAGATTTTTTGTACCTATTAATAATTTTAATTCTAACCCTAATTTAAAATATTGTAGATAAAAATCGGTGCCAGCACCTGCGCTATAAAAAATATCATCACGTTTTAATTTTACATTATCGTCTAATTGGTTTGGCCCACCACTGCGAACACCAGCCGCTTTTTTTCGTGAGGCCAGATCCAAAGAATAGCCAACGCCACCGATAACGTAGGCACTAAAATTGCCAAGGCGTTTAGATTGGATCTTCGCTTCTAACGGAAAAAGCAGGAAGGCGGATTCAACCAATTTTTGAAATACTTTAGAACTATCGCGGGTGTCGTTTGACAAACGGTATTCTATTTTGCGCGAGGCGAAACTAATGCTTGGTGTAAAACGAATGCGTAAGTAATCGTGTAAACGCGCATCACTCACAATGCCAATGGCAAAGCCAGGTGCGGGTTGCGAATAAACTGTTTTTATGCGATAACGCGTTGTACCAATTACTGTATCCGGAAACGCTGAATTAGGTTTTGGATTTAATCTAAAGTCGGTTGAGTTAGCAGCAATGGTAAAACCAAACTGTATTTTCTGTTTATAATACTTTGGCAAGTATATACCATAGCCATCATTTTCTTGCGAAATGGAGGTAAAATAAACTAAAAGAAAGAAGAATATTGCAGCGAGCCTTTTCAGAAATTATATAACGGGTTTAAATTGCTAAAATTGTGTAAAGAGGCCGATTTTGGGGACTTTAATAATGTGTCAAACAAATAAAAAACCCTAAATTTGAGCAGTTATGGAAATTCAGGTTATTAAATCCAAGTTGCACTGTGTAACTGTTACGCAGGCAGAGTTGGATTATATTGGCAGCGTTACTATTGATGAAGATCTGATGGAGGCTGCAAATTTAATTGAGAACGAGCAGGTACATATTTTAAATAAAAATAATGGCGAGCGTTTTATAACGTATGTAATAAAGGGCGAAAGGGGCAGTGGTGTAATTTGTTTAAACGGCCCTGCAGCTTTAAGAGTAAAGTTGGGAGACGTGGTTATTATTATTTCTTACGCCAACATGGATTTTGAAAAAGCTAAGAGCTTCCGTCCATGGGTTGTTTTTCCTGATACAAAAACCAATAAATTAAAATAAAGTGGCCACAGCAAAAAGCACCAAATCCATAATTCAATTTATTGTTTTACTTGGCATAGGTGTTTTGTTTATTTGGTTATCAATAAGGTCAATTACCCCCGAACAAAAAGTAAAGATAATTGACGCGTTTAAAGAAGCTGATTATTTTTGGGTTGGTATTTCGCTTGTGATTTCTTTTTTCAGCCATTTTCTACGCGCATACCGCTGGAATTATTTGCTAAAGCCAGCAGGCTATAAAATAAATTTAGTGAACGCCAATTGCCACGTGTTGATTGGATATCTGGCAAATTATGGTATACCACGCATGGGCGAAATATCGCGCTGTACTTTGGCCACTAAATATGATGACGTGCCGTTTGAAGTTGCTCTTGGGACAGTGATTACAGAACGGGTAATTGATTTTATTTTGTTCTTACTGATTTTTGCATTTACATTTTTAGTTCAATTCAATGAGCTTATTGGTTTAGCTAATCAATATATTTTTGATCCCGCTATGTCGCGCTTGTCTGGAATAAGCGAAAGTCCCACCAAAATTATAATACTTAGCGTTGTAGCTTTAGTAATGATAGTAGCCTTTTTTGTATTGAGGAAAAAATTCTCGTCACTTTTGAAAGGAAAATTGGGAGGAATATTAAGAGGTATGGGACAAGGACTTGGTTCTATTGCAAAAATGGATAAGCCATTTCAATTTATAGTACTTAGTTTTATGATCTGGGCTTGTTATTTTTATTCATTATACGTTTGTTTTTTTGCTTTAAATGGCACATCGCACTTAGGACAGAAGGAATGCTTAGCGTTGCTTATTTTTGGCACCTTTGGCGTTATTTTTTCTCCAGGAGGTCTTGGCGCTTACCCAGCAATTGTTGGGGGCATACTATTGGTCACTTATCATGTAGATGAGGTGTCTTCTTTTGCATTACCTTGGTTATCATGGACCAGCCAGTTTGTTTTGATCCTATTTTTAGGCTTAGTAAGTTTAATTGTTTTACCGTTGTATAACCGCAATAAAAATGTCGTTTCACCAACAGCTGAAAAATAAAATAGTTTCTAAAGAAGCGGCTTTGCAAACTATAAATTTGTTGAAGCAAAAAGGTAAAAAAATCGTTTTTACAAACGGTTGTTTTGATATACTTCATCCGGGACATGTAGATTATTTGAGCCAGGCGCGCGATCTTGGAGACTTCCTGATATTAGGGTTGAACACTGATAACTCTGTAAAGCGTTTGAATAAAGCGCCCAACAGACCCATTAATAAAGAACTGGAGCGCGCTATGGTACTGGCGGCCTTAGGTTGTATTGATGCAATTGTTTTGTTTGATGAAGAAACACCTTACGATCTGATAAATTATTTACAGCCAAATGTTTTAGTAAAAGGCAACGATTATAAAGCAGAAGAAATTGTTGGCTATGATATAGTAACTAAAGGTGGTGGCAAAGTAATTACCATTCCTTTTTTAGAGGGCTTTTCTACAACCAATCTTATTAAAAGAATTAATTCTTAATTCTGCTTAAGGGGGATGTATGTTTTCCCATTCTCAATAACAATGTGGTTGGATGCAGACAGAACTTCAATTGCTTCCAGAAATAGTTTTTTTAGCAAAACCCTGTCCTGCTCCCAGAACTTATCCATAACGGCTTTCAGAGAGTCTTCTATCTTTTCTATTTTACATGCAGCAATTCTTCCTAAATAGAAAATAACTATTTCTGATTTTAGTTTTAATTGTCCGTCATCTGTGCGAAGCTCTTCTTCAGAAATTTTTGTTTTTAGAAGAACTTCTTTATGCGGTTTTAATGTTTCAACAATTTTGTGATTGGCTTGAATAGTAGATTCTATGCGCTTTACAGCCCATCCTTGTCCGTTCATTAATTCACCGCAAGTAAATTTTAATTGATGTGTTCTTTCAATATATTTTACTAACGTGCTCGGGCTTGCCTTACGATTCCAGTCCTTTTTCTCAATAAGAATAGCCTCTCCAACGTTTAGGTTGACAATTGAATTAAAAATTGGCGAACTTCTGCCTTTACCTTTAAGTGCGAGGCGGTTAAACTCTTCTTCTTTAAGAATTCTCATAATTTTAGTGCAAAAATGTTGTTTATAATAGCTTTAAACGTGCATTTACAGAAAAAGTTACGTGTTTGGCCTCCTATCGATGTCTAATAGATGTTGTATAAACGTTGTTTAAAAGCTAATTAAATTTGCATTAAACAGAATATATGCTAAGTAAAACTTTATAAATCAACAATTTATGAAAGTTAATAGATTGTTCATTACGCATAATTTGCCTCTTGCTTTATTAACAAAAAAATGTGGTTATTAACAATTTTAAGGCGATTTGACGTTGTTTTAAGCCGAGGTTTAGCTAAGTTAACCCAAAAAAAGAACTTGCTTTAAAACGCATTTAATAAAGCCAAAATCTTTGGAAAATAAAAAAGTCCGCCTAAACGCGGACTTTTTACTTTATAAATGAATAAATTTTAAAGTTTTGCTTTGATCTCGATCATATCGTAGCCCTCAATAATGTCTCCTACTTTGATATCATCAAAATTTTCGATGTTCAAACCGCATTCGTAACCTGATGTAACTTCTTTCACATCATCTTTAAAGCGTTTCAAAGAACCCAGCGAACCTGTGTGAACAACAATGCCCTCGCGGATCACACGCACTTTAGTATTACGTGTAACTTTTCCATCCAACACATAACAACCTGCAATTGTACCAACACGCGTAATATTAAACACATCGCGTATCTCGATATTACAGACGATCTTCTCTTCAAACTCAGGAGCCAACATGCCTTCCATTGCTGCTTTGATTTCGTTGATAGCATCGTAAATAATAGAATATAAACGAATATCAATCTCTTCAACTTCTGCTAATTTTCTTGCACTTGTACTTGGTCTTACCTGGAAACCAATGATGATGGCATTAGACGCAGATGCTAATAGAACATCACTCTCGCTAATTGCACCAACTGATTTATGAATAATATTTACAGCAACTTTTTCTGTAGATAATTTTAATAATGAATCTGATAACGCTTCAATAGAACCATCCACATCACCTTTAACGATCACATTTAATTCTTTAAAATCACCTATTGCTAAACGACGGCCGATCTCATCTAATGTAATATGTTTGTGCGTACGAATTCCTTGCTCACGTTGTAATTGTAAACGTTTGTTTGCTATCTCACGCGCTTCGCGTTCGTCACTCATTACGTTAAACTTATCACCCGCTGTTGGCGCACCACTTAAGCCTAATACTTTAACAGGATGTGATGGTCCGGCAGTTTCTACTTTTTGGCCGCGCTCGTTAAACATAGCACGTACACGTCCGCTAAACGAACCAGCCAACATTACATCACCAACTTTTAACGTTCCGTTTTGAACTAAAATTGTTGCAACATAACCGCGGCCTTCTTCCATACTGGCTTCAATTACCGAACCTATTGCATTTCTATTAGGATTTGCTTTTAGGTCCATCATATCTGCTTCAAGAATTACTTTTTCTAAAAGCAGATCAATGTTCTTACCCATTTTAGCTGATACTTCCTGGCACTGGTATTTACCGCCCCATTCTTCTACTAAAATATTCATTACAGATAAAGCTTCGCGTATTTTATCAGGATTTGCTCCCGGCTTATCAATTTTATTTATGGCAAAGATCATCGAAACACCCGCAGCTTGCGCGTGATTAATGGCTTCTTTTGTTTGAGGCATGATACTGTCGTCTGCAGCAATTACAATAATGGCAATATCGGTTAATTTAGCCCCACGTGCACGCATAGCGGTAAACGCTTCGTGACCGGGAGTATCTAAGAACGTCATACTTTTGCCATTTGCCATCTTTACATTGTAGGCACCAATATGTTGTGTGATACCTCCGGCTTCACCGGCAACCACATTGGCTTTACGAATAAAGTCAAGTAAAGATGTTTTACCATGATCTACGTGACCCATTACAGTAACAACCGGCGCGCGTGAGATAAGATCTTCAGGAGCATCTTTTTCATCTTCCTTAATGGTCTCAATATCTTCTGCACTTGCAAATTCTACTTTGTAGCCAAATTCTTCGGCAACAATAGAGATCGTTTCCGCATCCAAACGTTGGTTAATAGAAACGAATAAACCTAAAGACATACAGGTGGAAATAATTTGCGTTACCTGCACACTCATCATTTGCGCTAACTGATTTGCACTTACGAATTCGGCTACTTTTAATATTTTTCTGTCTGCCTCATCAATAACAGCTTTTTCAGCCATTTTCTCACGAATATCGTCACGTTTTTCACGACGGTATTTAGATGTTTTTGATTTGGTTCCTTTATTACTTAAACGCGCTAAGGTTTCTTTAATTTGTGCCTGGATCTCCTCTTCAGTTAATTCATGACGAGGTTTGCCGGGCGTACTTACAGGTTTTTTAGCACGAGGATCGCCATATTTTTCTTTTGCTTTTTCGCGAGCAATGGCAGATTGTTCTTTACCAACTTTTTTAATTTCTTCTTGAGAAAGACCACCTTTACGAATACGTTTACGCTTTTTCTTATCGGCGTTTGGATCGTTAATTACTTTTTTAGGGGTTTCTTTAACAACAGGTAATTCAATACTTCTTAAAATTTTAGGGCCTTCAAGTTTTTCATACTTTGTTTCTAAGAATTCTTCTTTTTGCTCTTCTTTAACAATTGGCTCTTCTGCAACACTTTCAACTTCAGGAGTAATTTCTGTTTCCTCTTTATCTTTTTTGCCTTTAGTATCCTTTTTCTCTGTGTCTTTCTTTGTTTTCTTATCTGGCTTTGTTTTAAGGTTCATCGAATCTAAATCGAGTTTACCTAATACCTTAGGGCCATCGGTTGTTTCTTTTTTAACAACCTCAACTTCTTTTGCTTTTGGAACTTCTTTTGTAGTTTCGGTTTTTTCGGAAGTAACCGTTTTAATTTTCGGAGTAAGGTCCTTTATCATGAACTCATCCGAATCCTCTTCTTCTTTTTGTCTTTTACCTTTAATGTCAGATAAAATAATGGTCTCACGCTTAACTTTAGAAATGTTTTGGGCAACGTTCTCGGCCTCTTCTCTGGCTGATTTATCGCTTGAAAATTCTTTCAGTAATAGATTGTATTCCCCATCACCAATTTTGGCGTTAGGATTACTCTCTACCTTGTGGCCCTTAGACGCAAGAAATTCAACTATCTTTCCTAAAGACAGGTTAAATTCTTTGGCCACCTTACTTAATCGAAGTGTTTTAGCTCCTTCTGACATATTTTATTTTATCCTTTTTTATTTAATTTTTATTTGTGAAGATCAAAAGCAAAATGCTTTTTTAATCTTCAAACTCAGAAGCCAATACATCGCGCACGCTTTGAATTGTTTCTTCTGCAATTCCGGTACGACGCACTAATTCCTCTGTACTTAATTCTAACACAGCTTTGGCAGTATCGCAACCAATTGTTTTTAACTGCTCAATAATATCTGCTTCAATTTCATCTGAAAATTCTTCTAAGTCAACATCTTCTGTTTCAACGTCAATATCAGTATCACGGAAAACATCAATTTCGTAACCGGTTAATTTGCCAGCTAATTTAATATTGAAACCACCTTTACCAATAGCTAAGCTAATTTGATCAGGTTTTAAAAACACTTCAGCACGTTTAGTTTCTTCATCAATTTTGATTGAAGTAATTTTTGCAGGACTTAAAGTACGTTGAATTAATAATTGAGCATTATTTGTAAAGTTAATTACGTCAATATTCTCATTTTTTAATTCGCGAACGATACCATGGATACGGGAACCTTTCATACCAACACAAGCACCAACCGGGTCAATACGATCATCATAAGACTCAACAGCAACTTTTGCTCTTTCGCCAGGCTCACGAACGATCTTTTTAATAGTAATTAAACCATCAAAAATTTCAGGTACTTCATTCTCAAATAAACGCTCTAAGAAAACCGGCGATGTTCTTGAAACAACAATTGAAGGTGTTCCGTTCTTAAGATCAACTTTAGAAACTACTGCTTTAACAGTATCTCCTTTTTTGAAGAAATCAGAAGGGATTTGTTCTGTTTTTGGCAATAAAAGCTCATTGCCTTCATCATCCATTAACATAATTTCTTTTTTCCAAACCTGATAAACTTCGGCAGTAATAATATCACCAACTTTTTCTTTGTATTTATTATAAATCTCGCTTTTCTCAAGTTCAAGAATTTTTTGAACTAAGTTCTGGCGCACGGATAATACGGCGCGACGGCCAAAGTCCTCTAATTTTACTTTTTCTGAAAGATCTTCACCAATTTCAAAATCCGGTTCAATTTTTTGAGCGGCCGAAAAACTGATGTGTTTGTTCTCATCGTAATCAAAAGAATCTTCTGCAAATTCGTCATCAACGATCTTGCGGTTCTTGTATATCTCTACGTCGCCTTTATCAGGGTTAACGATGATGTCAAAATTTTTATCGCTTCCGTATTTCTTGATCAACATGCTTCTAAAAACATCTTCAATAATGCTCATTAACGTAGCACGATCAATGTTCTTATTGTCTTTAAATTCTGAAAACGATTCAATTAGGTTAACAGCTTCCATGGCTTTTCTTTTTTAAAATTTGAGTTTAACTTTTGATTCTTTGATTTGATTATATTTTATTATTTGTTTTTTTACTACTGTAATTTTTCCTTTTCCTATTGGCTTATTCTCTCTAACACTATTCTCTAACACTATTTCGTCGCCATTAAATTCAACCAGGCTACCTTCAGTTTTTGTTCCATCTTCCAGTTTTATCTCAAATTCGCGCCCAATATGTTTTTTGTACTGTCGCGGCATTATCAATGGCGTTGTAGCACCGTGCGAGCTAACATCTAAGGCAAAATCAAGCCCTTTTTCGTCTAAACTCTTTTCAATGTGCCTGCTTAAACCAACACAATCTTTAATTGTAACCCCATCATCACCATCTAAAAAAACATTTATCTGGTTATCTGATCCAATTTTTACTCCTGTGGCAAAAATAGGTCCGTTGCCCAAATGCTCTGCTATCAGTGCTAAAATATGTTCTTTTGTTATCAATTTTTTAACAATAAAAGAGGGGACTGCTGTCCCCTCTATTTCCTTAGTTATTTTTTCGGATACAAATATAAGCATAAATTATTTAATAAAAAAACAAAAAAACCGTTAAATAGGCATAGGTTTTGCCAACCAATAGATAGCGCAAAGCGTTTATATAAGTAGAAAACAATTAAAACAGATCTATATGAAAACAACTAAATTTAAAGCATTTTTGATCCTGGTGGGATCAGTGCTTATGAACATCCAAAGCATGAATGCCGGTACTATTGACGAAGTGAAGAAATTTGCCGGCGACCAAGTATCAAACTTTAATATGCAGGGTTTACTGGTAATTGGGGGGATAGTAGGCGCAGGCTTGCTCATTTACATCATTTCAAACCATCTTATTAAAGATAAAGGTGAGGAAACTGTTGGTCATTTGGGGCAAAACGGCAACATTAGCCGCCACAGTCATCACAGACACCACCATACGCGCCATATCGTGAAAAAAACTTCTTAAGAAATCGGAGGCTGTTTATTGCTAGTTTTCAGTAAGTTAACGTATTTTTAACGTTAGTAGCTGATAATTTATCAAAAAAACAGCCTTATTTTTAAGTTTAAATTTTGTTTTAGCTGCGATATAATTATTTTTGTGCAAAATTTAAAAAGAAATTATAATGTCAGACATTGCAAACAAAGTAAAATCGATCATCGTTGACAAATTAGGAGTTGACGAAAAAGAAGTAACACCAACAGCAAGCTTTACTAATGATTTAGGAGCTGACTCGTTAGATACAGTTGAATTGATTATGGAATTTGAAAAAGAATTTAACATCGCAATTCCTGATGAACAAGCTGAAAAGATCGGTACAGTTGGTGATGCAATTGCTTACATTGAAGCAAACGCAAAAAACTAATTTTATTTTATGCAATTAAAACGTGTAGTTGTTACCGGCCTTGGGGCCATAACGCCGCTTGGCAATAATGTAAATGATTATTGGAATAACCTGATAAACGGGGTTAGTGGAGCAGCGCCTATTACACGTTTTGATGCATCAAAATTTAAAACACGCTTTGCCTGCGAAGTAAAAGGCTTTAACCCTGAAGATTATTTTGACAAAAAGGAAGCACGCAAACTTGATGCTTATTCGTGGTACGGTATTGCCGCCAGCGAACAAGCCTTTAAAGACAGTGGGCTTGATGCCGAAGGCATTGATAAGAACGAGATCGGTGTTATCTGGGGTAGCGGTATTGGTGGGTTAGATACTTTTCAAACAGAAACTTTTGCTTTTGCAAAAGGCGATGGCACACCGCGTTTCAATCCTTTTTTTATTCCTAAAATGATCGCCGATATTTGCAGCGGTCACATTTCTATTCGTTTTGGTTTACGTGGCCCTAACTTTACAACGGTTTCGGCTTGTGCGTCATCTACAAACGCATTAATTGATGCTTTTAATTATATCCGTTTAGGAAAAGCTAACGCTATTATTAGTGGTGGAAGTGAAGCAGCAATTAACGAAAGTGGAATTGGGGGCTTTAACGCTTGTCAGGCTATGAGCCAACGCAATGATGATCCCGCAGGAGCATCCCGCCCTTATGACAAAGAAAGAGATGGATTTGTTTTAGGCGAAGGCGGTGGCGCAATTGTATTAGAAGAATTGGAACACGCTTTAAAACGTGGCGCAAAAATTTATGCTGAAATTATTGGCGGCGGTATGAGCGCAGATGCTCACCACATTACAGCACCACACCCGGAAGGGTTAGGAGCAACTTTAGTAATGGCCCGCGCTTTAAAAGACGCAGAAATTAATGCAACCGAAATAGATTACATTAATACACACGGTACAAGCACACCGCTTGGCGATACTGCCGAATTAAAAGCGATTGTGAATATTTTTGGCGAACACGCGTATAAAATAAACATAAGCTCAACAAAGAGTATGACCGGCCACTTATTAGGTGCAGCAGGTGCTATAGAAGGCATTGCTACTATCTTGGCGGTTAAGAACGATATTATTCCTCCAACAATAAATCACACAACTACCGATCCGGAAGTTGACCCTAAACTAAACCTTACATTTAATAAATCGCAAAAACGCGTGGTTAATGCGGCAATTAGCAATACGTTTGGTTTTGGTGGACACAACGCAGCTGTTGTGATCAAAAAATTTAAAGCGTAAAAATCTTGGCAATTAAAAAATTATTATCGCAATTTAATTTTAAAAAAACTAAAAGCGATAAAGATTTTGAAGCATGGATAAAAACCACTACCGGTTACAGTCCCAAAAATTTAGTACTATACCAACAAGCTTTCTTACACAGCAGCGCTGCCGCTAAAAAACACAACACGCCTATTAGCAACGAACGCCTCGAGTTTTTGGGTGATGCCGTGCTTGGTGCTATTATAGCCGAATATCTATTCAGGATATATCCCTACAAAGACGAAGGTTTTTTAACCCAGTTAAGAAGTAAAATTGTAAATGGCCAGAATTTAAAAGAGCTGTCTTTAAAATTTGGATTTAATAACCAATTAAAGGCCAATTTAACCAAAGACGAAAAACTAAAATCAAGCGCTTTTGGCGATGCCTTTGAAGCCTTTATTGGCGCAGTTTACCTTGATCTTGGATACGACAAGACAAAAAAATTCGTTACCTCTAAGATCATAAAATTTCATGTGGATATTACCGAGTTGGTAAATACCGACACTGATTTTAAGAGCCAACTGCAGATCTACTGTCAAAAAAATAAACTTAACCTAGAGTACAAACTTATAAGCGAAGAAAAACAAGGCGCTAATAAAATTTACACCATTCAGGTTTTTATAAATGAAAAACCGTACATAAAATTTGAAAACTTTAGCAAACGCGTTGCCGAACAAAAGGCCGCGCAACTTACCTTAGAGGAACTACAAAAAGAAATTGGCTAAACATGTTTTAAATACAAGCGAAGATGATTTTGATTTTGTACTCATTGGGCTTGTTTGTCTCGAAAATCAATATCATTTAATAAACGCAGTAAATGATGCGTTAAAAATAAACCTTTGTCTTGCCGATTTTTTGCCCTTTAATTTAAAGGATGGAAAACTTTTTAAATTTTCGCTTTATAGTTTTGTTGACGAAGAGTTAGGCATTGAATATCACCTTATCCCAAATACAAGTAATTTTGAAGAACCCGACTTGAATGGAAATAAAACAGAAGACCTCTTTGCAAGTGTTGACGTGGATGAAAGTGTGAAACTCATAAAAGAATTACCTAAAACCGATTATTTTATCTTGCTAAAGGGCGAAGACCTGCATAATTATCAGTTCAAGATCATCGATAGATTAAAGACCATTCCCGAGATGATACAGGTGCAGTCTATTGAAGCAAAAGAGCTGGGCAGTAAGCGTAATCTCATCTTTTAGTTATAAAATGTAAAATTTACTGCTTTTCAAATTTCTCTCTATCTTTACGTGATGGATGAATTAAAAGACCATATTAATAAATTGCGCGAGGATTTTACAAAAGGCACTTTAAACGAGGCAGATGTAAATAAAGATCCCGCACTTCAATTTGAATTGTGGTTGCAACAGGCTGTTGAATCAAAAATAAACGAAGTACAGGCGGTGCATTTAAGTTCCGTTTCTTTGGAGGGGAAACCTTCATCACGTATTGTTTATTTAAGAGAATTTCAAAACAATAATTACTCATTCTACACAAATTATAATTCTAAAAAAGCACAACAACTTTTTAAGAACCCTAATGCCGCATTTACTTTTTTTTGGCCCGATCTTGAAAGACAGGTGCGCATGGAAGGTGTTGTTGTAAAAGCAAGCGCTGCGCAAAGCGATTCTTATTTTAACCAGCGCCCTTTCGAATCTAAAATTGGCGCCTGGGCAAGCGAGCAAAGCCACGTTTTAAATTCGCGCGAAGAGCTGGAAAAAAAAGTAGCGGAATTAAAAAAACAGTATACTCCCGAAACAATTAAAAGGCCGGAGTTTTGGGGCGGCTTAATATTAAAAGTAAATTATTATGAATTCTGGCAAGGGCGTAAGAGTCGTTTGCACGATAGAATTTGTTACGAACTAAAAAACGGTAGCTGGAAAATTAATCGCCTGGCACCATAAACAATTATGACGAAACAAGAAAAAATAAAAAATTTTGACGCCAACGGAATTGGCCAGCTTAACGATGGTATGTTTGGTTTGCCTTTTACTTTAGACGAGTGCGAAACAGTTCTAATTCCAGTGCCATGGGAAGTTACCGTAAGTTACGGTGGCGGCACGGCTAATGGCCCGCAAGCCATATTGGACGCCAGTTACCAAGTTGATCTTTATGACCCCATTGTAAAAGACGCCTGGCAAAATGGTATCGCCATGGATGAGATAAGCGTTGAGGTAAAAGAAAAAAGTTTGGCACTTCGCGAGAAAGCAGAAAAATACATTAATGCTTTAGCAGAAGGAGCCGACGAAAATAATGAAGAACTTAAAAAAGTTTCGGCACAAATAAAACAAGAATGTTTGTGGTTAAACAAGTGGGTAAAAGAGCGCGTTTTACATTTTATAAATAAAAACAAATATGTTGGTTTAATTGGAGGCGATCACTCAACACCTCTTGGTATGATGGAAGCACTGGCAACTAAATTCGATAATTTTTGCATTCTGCAAATTGATGCGCATGCCGATCTTAGAAATGCATACGAAGGCTTTGAGTTTTCGCACGCGTCCATTATGTACAATGCGTTAAAAATTAAACAGTTAGAAAAATTAGTGCAGGTTGGTATTCGCGATTATTGCGAAGAA
The DNA here is from genome assembly GCA_016787785.1 of Bacteroidia bacterium. Classification (GTDB taxonomy): domain Bacteria; phylum Bacteroidota; class Bacteroidia; order B-17B0; family Aurantibacillaceae; genus Aurantibacillus. Next base: position 496,184 of record JAEUTO010000011.1, read on the forward strand.
GAGTTAAATTTAATTAATAACAGTAACGGCCGTATAAAAACTTTTTTTGACCGCGATATTAAGTATGCCCAATACAATGGGGATAGCTGGAACAGAATTTGCGACAGGATCATTAAAGAACTACCCCAAAATATTTATTTAAGTTTTGATATTGATGGCCTTGATCCAAAATTATGCCCGCACACCGGAACGCCTGTAGCAGGGGGATTTGAGACCGAGCAGATCTTATTTTTATTAGAAAAAGTGGTAAAGAGTGGCCGTAAAATAATTGCTTTTGATATTAATGAGGTTACACCGGGACCCGAAGGCGATGAATGGGATGCAAATGTAGCAGCGCGTTTATTATACAGGATCGCCAATATGGCTGCTATGAGTAGTGGCAAATAAAAAATGCGTTTATTTAAAATTACATATTTCTTAATTTTATTTTTTGTGAGCTCATCTTTGTTTTCAAAAAAACTGAAGGAAGGTTATTATCGTGGCGTATTAACGTTAAATGAGGAAAACAATATTGAACTGCCTTTTACCTTTGAAGTAAAATACAAAGGAAAAAAACCAACAATCGTAATTAAAAACGCAGATGAGCGTATTGTGGTTGATGAGATAACGATAAAAGGAGATTCGGTGAACTTTAAAATGCCGGTGTTTGATACGGAATTTAAAACCGTTTTTGTTGGCGATGATTTGGAAGGGCTTTGGATAAATAATTACAAGACCACAAAAAATAAAATAAAATTTAAAGCTACTTTCGGTCAATCCAACCGTTTTCCATTTGTGCCGGGCAAAGCCAATCCCTATTTTGAAGGTAGATGGGAAACCACATTTTCTCCGAATACAAAAGATAGCTCTAAGGCCATCGGGATCTTTCACCACGAGGAACAAACGGACTATATGAGCGCTACTTTTTTAACAGAGACCGGGGATTACAGATATTTGGAAGGCATGAAAGTGATGAACAAATTGTACCTTTCGTGTTTTGATGGGAGCCATGCTTTTTTATTTATTGCAGAACATAAAGACGATAAGTTTACGGGAACTTTTTATAGCGGTGCCAGTTGGCAGGAACCCTGGACTGCAAAACTGAACGAGAATTTTAAACTTGCTAATGCCGAAGAAATAACGTTTGTAAAAGATAAAGAAGCAAAAATAAACTTTTCTTTTCCCGATCTAAATAAAAAACCGGTTACATTAAACGATAAAAAATTTGAGAATAAACCTGTTATCATACAAGTGATGGGAAGCTGGTGCCCAAATTGCATGGATGAGAGCGCTTATTTGGCAGGCGTTTACAAGCAATATAAAAATGATGGCCTCGAAATTATTGCATTAGCTTTCGAAAAAACAAATGATTTTGAAAAAGCAAAGAACCAATTGCTGCGCTTAAAAAAGAAATTTAATATGGACTACGATATTTTAGTGACGCAACAAACAGGGAAAGAAAAAGCGAGTGAAATTCTTTCAGCCTTAAATAAGATAACAGCTTTTCCCACAACTATTTTTTTAAACAAACAGCATAAGGTAGTAAAAGTTCATACCGGCTTTAGTGGCCCGGCCACAGGTAAAGAGTATGAGGATTTTAAACAAAGCACAGAAAGCTTTATTAAGCAGCTATTAAAAGAATAGCTTCGGCGCGTTAGCTACAAGTACAGCTAACTTTTTAATATAAATAAGATTAAATTTAAAAGATGTTTACAGGAATAATAGAAACACTTGCTAAAGTAGAAAAAATTGAAAAGGAAGGTAGCAATGTGCACTTTACTTTTTCGAGTTCAATTACGCAGGAACTAAAGATCGATCAAAGCGTGGCGCACAACGGCGTTTGTTTAACCGTGGTTAAAATAGATGGCAAGAATTATACTGTAACGGCAATTGACGAAACATTAAAGCGCACCAATTTAGGAGAATTAAAAACCGATAACCTTGTTAATTTAGAACGTTGCATGCCAGCGAATGGGCGGTTTGACGGACACATTGTGCAGGGCCATGTTGACTCTACTGCAAAATGCATTGAAGTAAAAGATCTTAATGGCAGTTGGGAGTTTGTATTTGAGCACGCAAAAACCAAAACCAATATTACTGTGGAAAAAGGAAGTATTACCATTAATGGTGTAAGCTTAACAGTGGTGAATTCAACCGAAACGACTTTTTCGGTTCACATAATTCCGTACACGTTTGAGCATACCAATTTTAAAGAAATTAAAGTTGGCAGCAGCGTTAATTTAGAATTTGATATTGTTGGAAAGTACGTAGCTAAAATTCTGGCAAAATAAATTACTGCCACTTAATACAATTTATCGGATAAATGTATATCGAGCAAACCTTTGTTTCTGCGACCTTTCCTGGATGCCACCCATCCATTTTTAATAGTTCAGCATTTAATTTCCCTTTGCAATAATCGGTTAACACAGGTTTTAAATAATCAACAGCAACTACTTTTCCATTTAGGTCAATGGTAAATTTTATGGTCATGCTGTTAACGAATTCCATTTTTTGTTTGATACAATCGCCCAGAATTGGAATTATTTTATCGTTTACATATTGGGCAAGGCTTTTTTTGCCGGTTTTATATTTCGCCAAAGAATCGGGGTTATCATAGATCTTTTCGCAAGTAGGATTTGTTTGAGAATGTATCGACATATTCAACACAAGACAAATTAGTATCGAAATTGATCTAAACATTTTATTGTGCTGAATGCAAAAGCGCATCGCCCCTGTTGTTCTTTAATAAAATAAGATTAAAGAATTTTAATTCGTTATCTTTTAAAATAGTTGCAATCGCATCTACATGCATACCGTTCTTCAACTTAATAAATTCGTGATCGCTTAAACTGTATGTTGTTGCAAGGCTGCTGAAGTATTGGTTAGACTTATTTACCGAAGCGCTAATATTCTCAATATCCTTCGAGAGCAATATTAAAGTATTTACAATACTGTCAACTTTATTCGGGTCTACTTTCAAAGAATCAGTTTGCACCGAGTCTTTGTTCAGTAATTTTATTCTGTCGCCAATTTCTTTGCTAAAAGAAGCGCTTGTTTTTCTATTTTCTTTATTGTCTTCAGAACAGGCAACAAACAAAAAAACACAAACTATAATAAAACAACAGCGCATAAATAAAGATACAAATTAAACCTCTAATTTCTTTCTTATCTCTTCTGTAATTTTTAAAACCGCCGGGCACACCAAAGTATTTTTAAAAGTAAGATCTAAGATCTGTTGTATTTTTTTTCGGTTGGTGTGCGGGTATTCGCGGCAGGCGTTTGGCCTTTCGTTATAGATCGCGCAATAATTATCCGCATTTAAAAAAGGGCAGGGGGCTTGTTGCAAAACAAAATCCTGGTCCTCATCCACACGCAGGTATTTTTCAATAAAGGCCCCTGGCTTTAATTTAAGCACTTTTGAGGCACGCTCAATATCGCGCTGATAAAATATAGGCGAAGTTGTTTTGCAGCAGTTAGCGCAGCTTAAGCAGTCCGTTTTTTCAAACACTTCGTCGTGGGTGCTGTGAAAGATCTCGTCAAGGTTCTTCGGCGGACGATTAATGAGTCGCCTGAAGAAATTTTGATTTTCTTTTTTAAGCCTTTGTGCTTTTTTATTGAAATCAGGAAGGTCCATAAAATAAAAAAGCCGCCATGTGGGGCAGCTCTTTTGCTTGTAATTTTTTTAGTCAGCTTTTTTAGCTGCCTTTTTTGGCGCTGCTTTTTTAGCTGCAGCTTTTTTTGGTGCCGCGGTTGACGCTGTTTTTTTAGCCGCCTTTTTCTTTTTTTGGCGTTTTACACCAGTTGATCCGATATGTATTTTGCCACGTTTAGTTCTTTTATCGCCTTTTCCCATAATTATTTTATTTGTTTATGTGTGTAAAAGTAAAAAATTATCTTTACCAATCAAACTATTGAACCAATTGCAGGCTAAATTTAATAAACAAGAGCGCTTATGCAGCAAAAAACAAATAGATGTGCTTTTTTTAAAAGGCAGTTCGGCCGTTGCATTTCCATTAAAGCTCATTTATATGGAAACCGCACTTGCATATGTAAACCCTTGTCAGGCAATGTTTGTAGTGCCAAAGCGCAGTTTTAAAAAAGCGCACGATCGCAATAAATTAAAACGCCGCATGCGCGAAGCCTACCGTTTAAACAAAGCACCTTTCTATGAAATGGTAATTTCGGAGAACAAAAAGATAATTTTGTCGTTTTTGTTCATTGGTAAAAAAATAGAGGGGTATGAGGAAATTGAGACTGCTGTTATAAAGCACCTTAAAAAAATAGAAACTGTTCTAAAAAATAAAGGGATCGTTTAGCGTTTATTCGCCTCTTTTACATATGCATCAATAGCGCCCGACATACTTGGGTTTTGTGGGTTTGGCGCAAATATATCCAAACGGTAACCTAAGTCCTTAACGGTTTGCGCTGCCACGTGACCAAAAGCGGCAATACGTGTAGAGCCTTGTTTAAAGTTTGGGAAATTTTGTTTTAGTGATTTAATGCCCGCCGGCGTAAAGAACACCAACATATCAAAATCATTTAAAGATTTAATATCGCTTAAATTAGCACTTACGGTTCTGTAAAAAGTAGCTTTGGTATAAGTGATCTTTAATTCATCTAGAAAATCAACAATTTGTTCTTTGGTAACATCACTTGCAGGTAATAAAAACTTCTCGTCTTTATTTTTGCGAATAACATCAACAAGATCAAGAATGGTACCGTGTCCAAAAAATATTTTACGCTTACGGTATTGAATATATTTTTGCAGGTAATAAGCGGTTTGCTCGTTAATGCAAAAATACTTCATGCTTTCAGGCACAGTAATGCGCATTTCGTTACAAAGGCGGAAATAATGATCAACCGAAAGACGGCTGGTTAAAATTACTGCACCGTGTTCTAATATATCAACACGTTGTGTTCTAAAATCCTGTGAGTTTAACCCTTCAATTTTAATGAACTGACGGAAGGTAGGAATTAGATTATATTTTTTTGCAAGATCAAGGTATGGGTTCTTATCACCTTCAGCCGGTTTTGGTTGAGAGATCAAAAGACTTTTAACTTTGTTTTTTGGATAATTGCTTACCTCGATCTTTGGAGGAGGCGGCAAGGTGATGATCGGCTTTTTTGATGATTTACGGGGGCGTTTTACAGAAACTGCTTTTTCAATATTTTCCTTGTCGCTACTTACTAAAACCTTTTTTTCTTTAACAGGTTTTACTTTTTCAACCGCAACAGGTTTAACAACCGGTTTAGCAACTGCTTTAACCTGTTTTTTAATTATTTTTTTTGCAAGGGCTTTTTTAGCTATCTTTTTTAAAGCGGGCTTCGCTTTTTTTGCAGCCGGTTTGGCGTTATTTTTCTTTTTAGTTGAAGAAGCTTTTTTAAGAGGCGCTTTAGATTTTTTAATGAGCTTTTTAACTAACTTTTTTTTAACTAACTTTTTTTTCGCTGACATTAATTAAGCCTTATTAAAATGTTTCAATAATATATTTTACCAACACAATAACCGGTAAAATTTCTAAGCCGCAAAAGTAGGTAAAAGTTTGTAATAATCCTACTCTTTCCTCTATAAGACCAATAATCACGCCTTTATACCACCTATAAACAACAGCTGCGGCAAGAACAACAAATGCGCCTGAAATAAAAATAAGCGCGTTAAACTGCGTCAATTCGGCCAATACAAGCCACGGAAATAAAAAGATGCCGAAGGTTTGATTGATCTTTAAAGAACTATAAGAATATTCAGAAAGCGTTTTCCAATCGTTAGACAAGAAGCATATAAATTGATTTAGCAAAGTCTTAAAGGCTATAAAAAGTAAAACAATAAGCAATATAAATGCGAATTGAACAAACAAAGCACTTTCGGTAAAAACCAGATTATAAAAACTATTTACTTTGTATAAGAGAAAAGAAACATTCAATAAAAAAAACAACGAAAGCAGAACGGAATACAGTTTAAAGCTTTTGCTTTCTTCTCGCTCTAACTCATGTAAAGCATTGGAGTTAAAAGTTGACTGGATGATCTTTAGTACTTTAGAATAAGAGGTTACCTTGATGAAAACCAGCAAGCCCAGGCAACATAAAAAGAACACAGATGTCCAGATCACATCAGTATGATTCTTTAATAATGGCGCTAAGTGTTGTTTTTGTAATAAATGATCGCTAAAAATATGGTTTGTGATCACTTTATTCAAATTTTAAAGTGCAAAGGTACGCGAGATGCAGAAACCAAATTTAACTTGTCCTTTGCTCCACGTTTCGGTAGTATATGGAATAAAATTATTCTCAATTAAGCCGGCAGCATTTGTAAAGAACAAACTAAAAACGTGACCGCCCGTTTCTATCTCAAAACCTAGGGATAAAGGGTTAAAAGCTTTATCATTATTTGCGTAGAAAGGAGATACGTTATAAAAATAATCACCAATAAAGCTCACACGTTTGTTCAATTTTATTCTACCGCCAAAACCAATACTAAAGAATCCGTTAACATCAGCTTCGCCATTTTTGTTTACGCGTTCTTTAATAAAATTGCGATGCATATAGCTCGGTAAAAGTTCTAATGATAACCAGCTATTAATTTTACTGGCAATAATTATTTGGTTAAAGTAATTTAAACGGTGCATTTCATTTGTTTCAAAATCCTTTACAATACCACTGTAAATAGTAGATGGCAGATCGTGGGTATAACCCGTGCTCGAAAAAAATGAAATTGAAACCGGTTTACTAAAGTTGGCAGTTTGCCTCATAAAGGTCCACTTAATGCTTCCATCAACAATGTGGTTCATTCTGCTACGGCCAATACCAATAGTAATATCGTCGGTTAAACCATAATCAAAACTAAAACGGATGTCGCTGGCGCCTTCAAAACCTACAAAGGTTTGCCCGGTTGTATTAATTGGGTTAGGAAGATCACTGTTATAGATATTTCCGAAACGGTGACTGGTTCTAAAATCCAAATGTTTTTTCTTTACTGTTTCAATGGTTTGAGCGTTACCAATGCGCACGGTTTTAAATGTTGCATAAACTTTTTGGGGCTTTTCATCTTTTTTATCTGTTACCAGGTCTAAAAGATCGTCTTGCGAAAACAGTAAATTAGAAGAAAGTGCAAGGGAAAGAATAAAAAATGATTTTTTAAAAATGCTCATAATAAATAACGGGTTATTTTTTTACAAATGGTTCTAGGGTGCTTACTAATGTTACATCAACAACTTCTGCAATATTTTTTACATATAACGATGGAACCTGAATATTATAATCAGCCACTTTAATTTTGAATTTTGTATCTAATAGAATTTCAGCGCCTTTTTTGGTGAGTGTACCGTCTAATGTTACATCTTTTGTTACACCATGTAATTCCATTTTACCTGTAACAGTAACTTTGTGTTCGCCATCGGCTGTGTAATCAATTTTTTCGTTGATCTTGCCTTTAAAAACGCAGTTTGGGTATTTGGTCGATTCTAAATAATTCTCGTTAAAATGCTCTTCCATTAAAGCATTCTTAAATTTAAAATTCTGAATGGTAACCCTCACTTGTAGGTCGCTACTGTTTGTATTCAAGACAATTACAGCGCCTTTGTTAGCGGCATCGATATCCTCTAAGGGCGATTTAGAATAAAAATGTATTAAAGTGGTACCATCTTTTGCTTTATAAATTTGCGAGTAAACACCCGTTAAGCAAAAAGATAAAAGTGTAGCAAATACTAATTTTTTCATAGGTTGAATTTTAATCAAATTTAAACTATTTCTTTTAAATCACAATCATTTAAGAATTTTTCGCTTAACCTCGAAAAAGCAAAATCTGTTAAATTTTTTAAAGCACTTTTTGTTTGTGTTTTTTTAAAAGCTGTTTTGGTTTTTACAACATAAAATTTAGCATATAAGTGCTGGTGACTTAAAACGTGTTTATATAATTTTGACGTATGCAACAGATCAAATTTTTGACCGGCCGTTTGCAGTAATTTTGTATGCTTAAGCAATTGTTGTGTGGTAATTTCTTTATCAGATTCAATTAACAAGAACTCGTAAAGGCCTTTCCAAATGTCGTTTGCGGCCCTTTTATTTAAATAGATAGCGTTATTCTTATCAATTAACACCACATAATTTAAAAATCTATTGGTAATCTTTATTTTTTTTGCTTTAACCGGCAATTCATGAATGCGCGCTGTTTTAAAAGCAAAACATTTTGCGTTGAACATACAATTTTCGCAATCGGGATTTACCGGTTTGCATAATTGTGAGCCAAATTCCATGATGGCCTGGTTGTGTATGCCCGGGTTATTTTTATCCAATAATTCTGTAGCCAGGGCTTGGAATTCTTTCTTACCCTGCCCCGAATCTATGGGCGTTTCAACCCCAAACAAACGGCTTAACACCCTATAAACATTGCCATCTACCACGGCAAAGGGTAAATTAAAAGCAAAGCTGCTAATGGCCGCAGCTGTATAGTCGCCAATACCTTTTAAAGCCTTAATATCATTGTAATTGGAAGGAAATTTGCCGTTAAATTGATCATTTACAACTTTAGCTGTGGCATGCAGGTTTCGCGCTCTTGAGTAATAACCTAAGCCTTGCCATAGTTTAAGAACCTCATCTTCGTTAGCGCCGGCCAGCTGACCTATTTTTGGGTATTTTTGCGTGAATTTTAAGTAATAGCTGGTACCCTGAATCACCTGTGTTTGCTGCAAAATGATCTCCGAAAGCCAGATCTTGTAAGCATCGGTTTCGCGGCGCCAGGGCAGGTCGCGTTTGTTCTTTTTATACCATTTTATAAGCCCCTGACTAAACCAATTTTCCATTATGGAGGTAAAATTAAGGCTTAAACCCTTATTAATGCTTAAAAAAAGAAATTCTTAAAAAATTTTCAATTAATAATAATAATACTATCTTTGCCTCCCGTTTTAAAATACAATTAATTGATTTTAAATAGTTTGTAAAATGACCAAAGCAGATATTGTTAACGAAATCTCAGAAAAAACAGGCATTGAAAAAATGGCTGTACAAGCCACGGTAGAAGCGTTTATGAAGACCATACGCAACTCCATGGTAGAAGGAAAAAATGTTTATTTACGTGGGTTTGGAACCTTTGTAGTAAAAAAACGTGCCGAAAAGATCGGGCGTAATATTTCTAAAAATACAACCGTAGTTATTCCTGCGCATTATATTCCTGCGTTTAAAGCTTCAAAAACTTTTGCAGACAGGGTTAAACGCAATGTAAAAACAGCAGAACCAATACAAAAAAACATGGATTAAATAAACGATGAGCGTTAAAAAAACACAGTTAGTTTTAATTATTAGCGCTTTAGGTTTATTCGTTCTTTTATTTATTGCACCAAAAATTGCCCCAAAACACAGCGATGATGACGGGCACGATCATGCTACCAAGGCAAACCTTGCTTCGAGTGATGCGAATTTGGAGGTTTATTTGAACATGGCTCTTAAAAGCCTTGAAACTTCTAAAAAAAAGCAATACGATAAGATGCTTGCCGCGCAACAGTTAGATAGTGTGGTTGCATTTTGGGATAAAGCAAAAAGGCCCGACCTTGCTGCCCATTATACCGAGCAATTGGCAAAAAAGCAAAATAATGCAGCAGCCTGGCTTAAAGCCGGTAACCGCTATTATTATGCTATCCAATTCATTCAGGATAAAACAGCAATTCCGGTTCTGTATCAATCTGCAAGCCGTTGTTTTTCTAAAGGACTTGAGCTGGAGCCAAATAACACCGATGCTAAAATTATGTTAGCCTCTTGTTATGTGGAAGGATCGGAAGATCCGATGGAAGGTATAAAACGCTTGAAAGAAATTGAAAAGACAGATAGCAGCAACATAAAACTGCAATTAACCTTTGCATTTTTCTCGGTTAAAAGCGGGCAGTTGGATAAAGCAATTAGCAGGTTTAACGCGGTTACTAGAATAGATAGTAATTATATTGAAGCTTATTTGCATTTAGCAGATGCGTATGAGCAACAAGGTAACACAACAAAAACAATTGAAATGTTGCAAAAGTACTCGGCCAAAACAAACGATGTTACAGCACGACTAGAGATTAATAAATATATTGACCAATTAAAAAGTAAAAATTAACAACTTAAAAATAAAATTATGCCAAGCGGAAAGAAAAGAAAAAGACATAAAATGGCGACACACAAACGCAAAAAACGTTTGAGGAAGAATCGTCATAAGAAAAAATAATCAGCCTTAGCTGATTGTTTTTAGTAAAAAATTACTTTAACGGAAGACATTTTTTGTTTTTCCGTTTTAGTTATTTTAATAATATAATAAATATGCGCCTTAAATTATAGGAGCTATAGGTCGTGTTTTTTTGAACGACCTGTTTGACAACATTCAATATTTATTGTAGCCAATACTATTAATAATTTAAAATATTACGCGCGTGAACCAAGAATTAATAATTAATTCCACGCCTAACGAAGTTGTTATTGCCCTGCTACACGATAAACGTTTAGTAGAATTACACCGCGAAAAGAATAATTCAAAATTTTCGGTTGGCGATATTTACTTAGGCAAAGCTAAAAAGGTTATGACAGGCCTTAATGCAGCTTTTGTGGATGTAGGATATGAAAAAGATGCATTTTTGCATTACCTCGACCTGGGACCTCAGGCCAACTCACTTATAAAATATGTTAACCAGTCGCAAAGCGGAAAACAAAATGTGAGTAACCTTATGTACTTTAAAAATGAGCCCGAAATTAAAAAAGACGGCAAAATTAATGAGGTCATAAAATCCGGGCAAAATGTTTTGGTACAGGTTGCCAAAGAACCCATCAGCGCAAAGGGTCCGCGAATTACTACCGAAATTTCTTTAGCCGGCCGTTATTTAGTACTTATTCCCTTCTCTGATAAAATCTCTGTTTCGTCAAAAATTAGAAATTTTGATGAGAAGAAACGTTTAAAGGATCTTATGCAAACGATAAAGCCAAAGAATTTTGGCGTTATTGTGCGCACCGTTGCCGAAAACAAACCGGTAGCCGATCTTGAAGCTGATCTTAACGACCTTGTAAAACGTTGGGACGATGCTTTTAATATGTTGAAGAGCGGACAACCGCCTTTACGTGTTTTAGGTGAGGTTGACAGAACAAACGCTATACTTCGTGATTTTTTAAATGCATCTTTTAACGCTATTCATGTTAACGATGCAAAAGTTTACGAAGACCTTAAACAATACATAAAAACCATCTCTCCGGATAAACTCGATATTTTAAAACACTATTCGGGCAAACTTCCAATTTTTGATGCGTATGGAATTGAGAAACAAATAAAATCTTTGTTTGGAAAAACCGTGCACATGAAAAGCGGCGCTTATTTAGTTGTTGAACATACCGAGGCTTTACACGTATTTGATGTGAACTCTGGTAACCGCGCAAAAAGCGACAGCAGCCAGGAAGAAAATGCACTTGAAGTAAATTTAGAATCGGCAGTTGAGGTTGCCCGCCAATTACGTTTACGCGATATGGGTGGTATTATTGTGGTTGACTTTATTGACATGCACAATGCTGACAACCGTAAGTTACTTTTTGATAAGTTGAAAGACGAGATGAAAAGCGACCGCGCAAAACATAATATTTTGCCGCCGAGTAAATTTGGTTTAATTCAAATCACTCGTCAACGTTTGCGCCCTGAAGTTAATGTTGAGGTTTTAGAAACTTGTCCTAGTTGTAATGGAACAGGTAAAGTACAACCAAGTATCTTATTTGTTGACCAAATTGAAAATACATTACGTTTTATAATTAAAGAACAAAACCAAAAAAACATTACACTAAATGTTCATCCATACATTGAGGCCTTTATTAAAAAAGGCGGTTTGTTTAGAAGCAAACAATGGAAATGGTATTCAGAACACAAACAATGGGTTAAAGTACAAAGCATGGCCAGCCAGGGCTTTATGGAATTTAAATTCTTTAATAAAGATGGTGATGAGATCGTAGTTTAAACATTAGATAAAATTAAAGAAGCCTCTGAAAAGAGGCTTTTTATTTTTATACAACTCTAATTTGTATTTTTAGCTATATATTCGGCCAAGCCTATTAATTATTTTAAAAAAATACAAATTTTATTATCGGGCATTCAATTATTAAAAATAATTGGGCTTATATTTTCTTTATTTCTTTTTGATAATTTATGTGCACAGCAACCTGCTTATTTTATTCTTGGCGAGAGCCAGTTTAAAGGCGTTCAAATTTATGATGCTGTACAGGACAACGATCTAAATTACGTGTTTGCAACAAACGAGGGGCTTTATTTGTTTAACCATTACAGCTACGAAAAGATCGAATGCGATAAAGCCAAAAGTAATTCGTTTTTTAATTTTGTAATGGATAGTAAGGGAATCATTTATTGCAATAACCTTAATAATCAGGTATTTCAAATTAAAAACAAAACCTGCTCTCTTTTTTATGAGTTAAAATCGGATGAGGCTAATTCAGATATAAGCCTTGCGGTAACTGGCAACAATCACGTTTTAATAGGCGCAAAAAAAATAATTGAGCTAAGTCCGCAAGGTATAGTAATAAATCGTATTTCGATAAAAAGACACTATTTAGGCCAACCTTATACAGATAAAAACCAAAACATTATTTATCATTTGGCCGCCAGCGATTCTGTCTTGGTGTTATCTAAAAATAGAATTAGTAGGCACAAATTAAATTTCAGGTCGGGATCCATTCAAAAAAACGAAGTATTAAAATTTTTCAAAATTAAATCTTCCACTTTTGCCGTCAAGCTCAAAACAAAAACACTTTACAAGTTTAATGAAGAAACCTTTGATCTGGAAGAGTTGCCAAAAAATGAAGCGTTTGAACGAAGTGAATCGATCCGTCTTTATTCAACCGATGATGTGCTTTGGGTTGCCGGAACCTTGCCGGGAACGCTTCTATTAGACGAAGCGTTAATGTCAAAAAAAAGTAATTTATTCTATCAGGATTATTTTATCTCTAACATTTATAAAGATCGCGAAGGGAATATTTTGCTTAGCACTTTTGATAAAGGCGTGTTAGTTATTCAGGATATGCAAATACCTGATGTGATCCATTCGTTCAAAGACGATCCCATCACATCAATACAGTATGATTTGGAACTAGGCTTATTACTTGGCTCATCAAAAGGTAAACTTATGAGCTACAAAAACGAAACGCTTGATCTTATAAACGATAAAGGTAGCAGACCAATTGAGCGATTATATAACAGATCCGAATTCCCCTTGGTGCTCTTTGACGACGGCCATATTCGTGCTTACAACAAAAAAAATAAAAGCCTTAGCAATGTTTACGAGGCTTCGTTAAAAGATGCAATAATTGTATCAGAAAAACAATTTTATTTGGGCACTAACCGGGGCATCATTAAATGTAATTGGAATGTAGATACAAGATTTGAATGTGAGGGTTTAAAACATTTCGCATTCAGGATCTATACAATGGCTTTTGATCCCATTAGCGGATATTTATATGCCTCAACTTCTAATGGGTTATTTAAAATACTACCAGACGGCACAGGTACAGAAATAAAGTATAATAATGAGGCTATTTTTCCAAACACGTTGTACTATCATGATGGTAAAATTTATGCTCCCGATAAAAAAGGGGGCGTTTTAATAATAGAAGCGGGTAATGTAAAAAGCCTACTTCTTCCTACTGTTATTGGCAACCCCGAAGTAATTACAAAACTTATCATTCATAATAACAGTATCATTGCCAGATCATCAAAAGGCTTATTTCAATTTGATATGAGCGGAAAACTAATGAATTCGCTAAGTATTTCTCAGGGATTTTCTTCAAATCGGGTGGTTGATTTTATAATTCAGGATGATCAACTATGGGTAAGCCATACAAATGGTGTGCAGCAAATTGATCTTAACAGCTTGCAAGAAAAAATCACTCCCGCTAGCATTCGTGTTTCGGAAGTAATAATTAATGAATCTCAAATAAACTCTATCAATAGAACAAACCTCTCAAGTGGTGAACGAAAAATTCAATTTGTGCTCTCTTCTCCTACACTTCGAAACAGGGAAAATATACGCTACCATTATAAGTTGGAGGGCAATGATAAGCAGTGGAACATTAACGATTTTAAGTCGAATAAGATTACGTATAATGCGCTTGCCCCCGGCAACTATACATTTTTGGTAAAAGCCGAAAAGCAGGGCGTTTTTAGTTCGGTTGTATCTTATCCTTTTAGTATTGCTTCACCATTTTATTCACGTTGGTGGTTTATCACTTTTATTGTGGCGGCGTTTTTAATAATAGTTTATTTAATTTATCGTTGGCAGCTAAATGTTCAACGTAAAAAATCAGAGCAGATAAATGAGTTAAATGCTTCAAAACTTATTGCCATCCAATCGCAAATGAATCCTCATTTTATATTTAACGCGCTTAACTCTATCCAGGACCTTGTATTAAAAGGTGATGTAGAACACTCTTACTCTTACATTACAACATTTTCTAACCTTGTACGACGAACATTAAATTACTCTGAAAAAGATTTTATTGATTTTGATCAGGAAATTAAATTGCTTGAATTATATTTATCATTAGAAAAATTAAGGTTTAAGAAGGAATTAAACTACACCATAGATTATAAAAATGTAGAAGACATTATGCTTCCCCCTCTATTAATACAACCATTTATTGAGAACGCGTTAATACATGGTTTGCTTCATAAAGAAGGAGAAAAGAAGTTGAAGATAACTTTTGAGTTGAAAGAAATGCTGGTTTGCACGATAGAAGATAATGGAATCGGTCGCGAAAAAGCTAAAGCCATTAAACTTAGGCAGCGTTCCGAACACGAATCTTTTTCAGGAAAAGCGATTCATAAACGTTTTGAAATTTTGAGTAATGTGTTTGAAGGAAATTTTGGCTATGTTTATGAAGATCTTTATAAAAATGAAGAGGCGATAGGGACAAAAGTTATTTTAAATATTCCAATAAAACGTAAATTCTGATCCATTGCTAAAATAAATAGTATGATTGCTGAATTAAAAACGTATAACTTCAAAATCGTGAATTAAGTTTACACCAAATGAATAAACTAAGGGCTATATTAGTTGACGATGAAGAAGGGGCAAGAGATGTGCTTGAAAATCTGCTATTACGTTTCTGTCCTGATGTTGAATTAATTGCCAAATGCGAAAATGTAACCAAGGCGGTTGAGGTTATAAATAAAGAAAAGCCGGAGCTGGTTTTTTTAGACATTGAAATGCCCAACTATGCCGGCTACGAAATTGTAAACTTTTTTAAAGAAATAAATTTCGAAATCATTTTTGTTACCGCGTATGATCAGTATGCCATTCGTGCTTTTGAAATTGCAGCTATTGATTATTTGCTAAAACCAATTGATATCGAACGTTTAAAACTTGCCGTTGAAAGAGCGCTTCAGCAACGAAACATTCAGCAACAATCGCAGCGATTAAGCTTATTAAGTAATACATTAGAAAGCAAACAGCTTAAAAATATTGTGGTTAGCGATAAGGGACAACAAAATATTATACCTATTGAAAGTATAATCGCTATAGAAGCTCAGGAATCTTACTGCATTATTCATACAACAGAAAAAAAGATCGTTGCAAGTAAAAATCTGAAACATTTTGAAACAATCCTTGAAAGTTTACCGCAGTTTATAAGAGTGCACAAATCTTGGATTGTAAATAAAGAACACATTAAAAATTATTCCAAATCCGATCTTTCAATTCAACTTTCAAATGGTTTGTTAACTAAACTTTCCAAATACAAAAAAGCAGAGTTTGAAACTGCTATTTCTTCTTAAAATAGTCCATTCCTAAAGCCGATTGTCCGTTACTAAAGAATAAAAAAAGCTTTTGTTCTGAAGCGATATGTTTGTATAAACTAAATTACTATGAAAAAATTATTACTATCACTGGGATTCTTAACCAGCACAATCTATGCTCAATTGCCAAATTATAATTGGGCTAAACCAATAGGTGGAGGCAGTGGAGACGAAGGTAGATCTGTTGTTACCGATGCTACGGGTAATGTGTATACCACAGGTGTTTTTTCGGGAACTGTAGACTTTGACCCTAGCGCAGCAATTTTTAATTTAAGTAGTGCTGGGGCGTTTGATGTTTATATTTCTAAAGTTGACGCTGCCGGAAATTTTGTGTGGGCAAAAAAAATTGGAGGTACAGGAAATGATAATAGTTGGGGAATTGCTCTTGACAACTCAGCAAATGTGTTCGTCTCTGGAAACTTTAATGGCACCTGCGACATGGATCCGGGACCAGCTCTCAATAACGCTTTCTCTGCAGGGCAAACAGATGTATTTATATTAAAATTAGATGCTACCGGAAATTTTGTATGGGCAAAAACTATGGGAGGTACAGACTTTGATGGAGCAGTAGGAATAGCAGTTGATGCAAATGGAAATGTTGTTACAACAGGCAGCTATCGCGGCACAGCTGATTTTGATCCGGGTGCAAGAACAGCTAATGTAACATCAAATGGTTTGGATGATATTTTTATTTCACAACTAGACAACAATGGAAATTTTGTAATGATCAAAAGTATTGGCGGAACTGGCACGGATTATGGAAATGCTATAGCAACCTATGCAAGCATGACCTTGTTTATTACCGGTACATTTCAAAATACCGCAGATTTTGATCCGGGTGTAGGAACAACTACTTTAACTTCTGGCGGTTCTTGGGATGCGTTTGTTTTACGTTTGGACGCTGGTGTTTTTAACTGGGCAAAAAGCATGGGAGGTATTGGCACCGAGCAAGGGCGCTCCATATCTATTGATAATTCAGGATCTGTATTAACGTGTGGCGAGTTTTTTTCAACAGTTGACTTCGATCCGGGTGCAGGAACTTATACACTAACATCAGCAGGAAATTATGATGTGTTTGTTTCAAAATTAGATGGTAGTAACGGTAATTTTTTAATGGCAAAACAAATAGGTGGAACCGGACCGGATTATGCCTATAGTATTAAAACAACCATAAGTGATATATATGTATCGGGAACTTTTCAAAACACTCCCGATTTTGATCCGGGTCCATTCACATTCACAATGACTTCGGCTGGCACTAACGATTGTTTTTTAGTAAAGCTAAACAACATTGGTAATTTTAGTTGGGCATTTAAATTCGGAAGTACGCTTAATGATGGTGTTTATGGTATTAATGTGGATGTAAATGGTGGCTTGTATGCAACAGGCTGGTTTAGCAGTACAGTAGATTTCGATCCTTCGGCCGCTAACGCTCCGTTAACTTCACTTGGTGGAACAGATGCTTATGTTGTAAAATACGTGTCGTGTATTGCCCCAGCCGACCCAATAAACAACACAGCACCGGCAAGCCAAACTATTTGCGCAGGCAGTTCAACAACACTAAGTGCTAACAGTGGTACTAATACGATAAACTGGTTTGCCACATCAACTTCAACCAGCGTAGTTGGTACAGGCACATTATTTGCCACTCCTGTTTTATCTGTTGGCACTTACTCATACTACGCAGAAGCCAGCGGTTGTACTACAAGTTTTTCAAGAACAGAAATTGTAGTTAGCGTTCAATTATGCACGGGCATAAATGAATCAAAAAATAATTCCGATCAAATAATTAAAGTGTATCCTAATCCCGCTCATTCTATCATTTACGTTGATGTTGAAAATATAGAAGAAAACACCAACGTTTTTGTAACTACTATGTTGGGGCAAATTGTTATGCATGAAAGGGTTAATACTAAACACATGCCGGTCAATATTTCGGAGCTACCAGGTGGAATTTATTTTATTCAATTAAAAAACAATAGCAATGCATTAAGCACATACAAATTTGTGAAAGAGTAATAATCAAATTATTTACAATAGTGATGTAAAAGCCCAAACAATATTGTTTGGGCTTTTTTCTATTTATATAGCCTTTTGTCTATTCCTAAACTAATTTGGCTATTGCTGAAGTATTTACAAAAAACGCCTTTCGAAGTTATAGTTTTGTAGTTAAATCTATTAAACTAACAACAATGAAATCAAACACGCTCATCAAATTAATTATTATTTTATGCTCTTTTCAATTTGGATATAGCCAGGTAAAAAATCAGCACACCCTGCTTCAAGAAATTGGAGACGGTTCAGTATTTAAAGAATATTATGGAATTACAAAGGAGGGCGATTCCTATTCAGGTCAGGCTAATGCTGACGTTGATATTAAGTTTGTAAACAACATTCATAACAAGTTATCGGCGTTTGAATTAAATAAAGAAGGTAAAAAAGAAGTTTTAATTAACTGCGGGTTTGGTTTTTTAAAACCAAATCATTACACAGAACCATCACTTATATATTCAAAAACTCATCGACTTGCTTATGTTTATATTGATGGACTACTTTATACATTAAAAAATGTTTCAGATGCCAATAATGTTGCGAAGATAGAGTTAGGAAATATTTATGTATTAATGAAGCCAATGAAGGGAGACCATATTAGTGGTAAGGCTGCTATTAAACAACTGAAAAAAGGCGATCACGATGCTATAATTAAAAAATATTTAAGTGATATGAAAGTTGTACAAGATGCTGCTACTAAAAGTTTTTCACCGGAAATTTTAGCGGAAATAGATGCGATAGAAAATAAGAACAGCGCAGATAAAAAAGCGATTAAAGATGCGAACGATGCTTATTGGCAATCTGCCGAAGGGCAAAGAGTGTTGGCTGCGAATAAAGCTAAAGAAGGCGCCGGCAATGATGGTTGGTTTACAATTAAAAATACAGGTAACGAACGCTTATATGTTATAACCGGAAGCGGCACATCATCGCACATTGCGCCTGGCGGAACTAATAAGTGGCAATGCAACACAGATATCTATTACTGCTATTTAGATTCTAAAAATACAACATACAACGTAAAGGGAGCTTTAATCGCAAATGGAAAACAAGCTTGCGGAAAAACAATTGAAGCATCTGCTTCAAAGTAACAACAGGCATATTTTAAAGGCCTCAAAAAATTCATCATTAAGATGGTTTTTTGTCTGTTACTAAATCAAACAGGCTGTTGCTGAACAATAAAGAATTTTAGCTAATTGACGATATATTTTTGCGTAATATTTATAATACTAACTATGAAAAAACTCTTGCAATTCAAAAAAACAACATTTTTAGTAAGTGCCTTTTTTTTGACATTTACTTTTTTAGACAACTTACAGGCACAGACTTTTACCTGGGCAAAAAACATGGGCGGCACTTCTCTCGATAACGGCCTATCCATTGCGGTAGATGCCTCTGGTAATGTTTACACTACTGGTTACTTTCAAGGCACGGCCGATTTTGATCCAGGAGTTGGGGTTTCTAATCTAACCTCAATTGGTAGTACAGATATTTTTATAAGTAAATTAAATGCTTCGGGAACTTTTGTTTGGGCAAAACAAATAGGAGGTGCCGGTAGCGATATTGGACGAAGCATAAAGGTAGATGCATCCGGTAACGTGTACACAACAGGTCATTTCAGCGGCTCGGTTGATTTTAATCCCGGAGCAGGAACATTTAGTTTAACCTCATTTGGTTCAAACGATATTTATGTGAGTAAATTAGATGCGTCAGGAAATTTTGTTTGGGCAAAACAAATGGGAGGAATAAATAATGACCAGGGTTACTCTATCGCTTTAGACGCCTCTTCAAATGTTTACACCACCGGGGCTTTTGAAGGTACGGCTGATTTTGACCCAAATGCAGGGGTTTCTAATTCAATTTCAGCAGGAAGTTTTGATATTTTTATAAGTAAACTGGATGTTAATGGTAATTTTGTTTGGGCTAAAAGCATTGGTTCCACTTCCGATGATTTTGGATTATGCATAACGATAGATGCTCCGGGGAATGTTTTGACTTCCGGTTATTTTAAGGCCACGGCCGATTTCGATCCAAGTGCTGCAACTTACACTTTAACTTCAGTTAACGCTCGCGATATTTTTATTAGTAAGTTAAGCTCTTCAGGTAATTTTGTTTGGGCAAAGCAAATTGGTGGCGGTGGCGATCAAACCGCTAATGGCTTAGTAACTGATGCGTCTGGCAATGTATATGCAACTGGTAGTTTTGCAGGCGCAACAGATTTTGACCCAAGCGCCGGAGTTTTTTCATTAAATAATATCGGCGCAGACGATATTTTTATATGTGCATTAAACCAATCAGGATTATTTAATTGGGCAAAAGGCATTGGTTCATCAGGTTTCGATTATGGCCGTGGTATAACTCTTGATGGCTCCGGAAATGTATTAACAACCGGTGAATTTTCAGGAACAGCAGACTTTGATCCGGGTGTTGGCACAAATAGCCTGGTTGCTTTTAGTTCTAGTTCTGATTCTTATATAAGCAAATTGAATGTCAATGGAAATTTTATTTCCGCAAAAAACATTGGAAGTTCTGGCGGCGCCGCTGTAGGAAATGGAATAGTTTCTGATGCGTCAAGTAATATATATACTACAGGTTATTTTTCGGGCACAACAGATTTTGATCCAAATGCTGGCGTTTTTAATTTAGTTTCACCGGGTACTCAGGCAGATGTGTTTGTTTTAAAATTATCCAGCTGCGTTTCATTAAACCCAATTGCGGCAACTAACAATACAGTATGTGCAGGTTCTAGTATTAATTTTAGTGTAACCACAACCGGAACTGTAACACCAACTTATAGTTGGAGTGGGCCAAATTCTTTTACATCAAATAGTCAAACCCCAAGTATAGCAACAGCGGCGAGTATACACAGCGGTGTTTATACGGTTACAGTTACAAATGGCAGTTGTATCGAAACTGCTACAACGCAAGTTAATGTAACAATTTGCACAGGGTTAAAACATAATTTACAAGCTAATCTTAACACGGTTATAGTTTATCCAAATCCAGCGAGTTCAAGTCTGACAATAAAAACAGAGGAAACAATAGAAACAGTTTACGTTTATAATTTGCTAGGCGCTGTAGTTATAGAAGCTAAAAGTAATTCCTTCTCGATTGAACATTTAGCGAAAGGTGTTTATACGTTACAAATTAAAACTGTAAATGGAACAGGAACAGTGCGTTTTATAAAAGAATAATTTTTAATGATGTATGGATCAAGGCTTATCTGCAAGGATGA
This sequence comes from Bacteroidia bacterium, assembly GCA_016787785.1. Lineage (GTDB taxonomy): Bacteria > Bacteroidota > Bacteroidia > B-17B0 > Aurantibacillaceae > Aurantibacillus. The sequence continues at coordinate 517,240 of JAEUTO010000011.1, forward strand.
GCCTTTTTTTTATCCATTCCTGAACCCGTTTGGCTGTTGCTAAAAAACTAAACATTAATCGCTAGATTCTTGGTATCATTATCTTAAAATAATTTTATGAAGAAGTTAAGTTTACTCGCGTTAATTTTTTGCACACTTATTTTTAATGCTCAAGAAAATACAGCCGCCCAAGAAAAGGCAAACAAAGCGGCCCAAGAGAAGGAAAGCTGGCTGGCAAAGGAGAAGTTGAAGAACATAACTGATGCAAAAACACTGCCGGCACTAGCTACTTCCTCATTTATAGGTTTACAAATAGGTAAATCCAGTGTTATTGACCGAAGGTTATATGATGACTTCTCTGACATATATTATATGAACGAAAAATTTATTGGTGGAAATTCAAAGGGAGTAGCATATAATATTGTGTTAAATTCAAAAAGCTTTAAAGAAAATTATTCAACAGATAGCGACTGGTTTTCCGATAGAGTTTTTAAAACTTCAAAAAATGAATTCATAGTTAAATCAGGGTATATTCATTACATAAAAGAAATTAGTAGTAATTCAATAAAAGCTGAAAGTAAAACTAACATAGAAGGACAGCTTTTAGACATTACTGAATTGAAAGATGGAAAAATTGCATTTCTAACTGGCCTATTTTATGGCAAGGGGGTTAAAAATTTATATTTAACAATATGGGATCAGAAAAACAATAAGTCTGTAAAATATTTAATCCACCCCGAATTTTCGTCCCAAAATCCTCAATTAGTAGCAACCAAAGATAATAATCTGATTGTTGGATTCGATGCTCGGGAAAGTGACGAAGGTGCCAAAAACCGCACAACTTTTGAAAAAATTAATCCAACGGCATCCTTTACGGGTAATGAGTTAAAATCAATCTGGAAAAAAACCTACGCAATCGCAGATGCTTACATGCTCACAGATATGATAGAAGATAGTAAGGGAAACATTGTTTGCATGATGAAGTCAAATGTAGGTAAAATAAAAAGTGATTTTTCACCTGAAAAAGGATTGGAATATGTTGAATACGGCCTGATTAAATTTAATTCAAAAGGAGAAGATTTTAGGAATAAGGTAATTTATAAATTAAGCAAGGATAAATGGGGCAGAAGCTCTGAGGGTGGCTCATTAACAATGGACAAACAAGAGGAGATATACTTTTCTGCTTATGAAAATCCAAGAATTATTCAAAATCCAAATGGGAGCGGTTATATTATTTGCGGACGATATATTTACGGGTTATGGGCATACTCTACACTTACCGAATCTGTTTCAACAACTGATGGCAGAACACGGATGTTTGCCGATCAACCTGCATTGTTTTACGCAGATGAAAATTCAATGGCTATTACTTCAACCGATTTTATTGAAACAACTTATAGTAAAGATTATGGTCACTATTATAAAGAATTTAGCCTTACAAATCAATTAGGAATGAATTGGAGCATAAGATCATTTCAATACATACCCGAGCTAAAGCGATTTCTGATATTAGAATCTAAAAGGCAAAAGCCATTTGAATCACATTTATGGTTATTTGATATCGATCTAAAAAATAATTGGAAAGGCGAAGCCTCAGCTAATACAGAAATTGCTTCTAATACCGTTAATGCAAATAAACAAAAAACAAGTACAACAAAATCTAATTCTACAGCTACAAATAATTCTTCCGAAGTTGACTTTTCAGGCAGTGTTTATTTTAGTTATGACATGATGGGTAAAGATAGGCCAGGTGAAAGGCTATACATTCATTCTGGAAGCAATGCTGCTTATGTGAGTAGCACGAGTCCGGGTTCTAAAGCAACTGTTAAATGTGAAAAAGGAAAAGCCTATTATTCCTTTACCGGAAAAAAAGCTGACATGAAACTGATCAAGGAACTTTCAGTTGATGACTGTGGTAAAACATTTAAATATACCGATTTTAAATAGAAAATCCATTCCTAAACACAATTGTCTATTGCTAAAGTATAATAACTCTATACGCAATAAGGCATTACTTTTGCTCAAAATCAAATTTATGAACACAAAAAATTTTTTATTTAACACCTGTCTCTTTGTTGGAGGCTTATTAAATGCTCAGGAAGATCAAACGGCTAAAGCCACTAAAATGGGCGACGGGCCATTTATGAGTTACGTTATTAATGAGAGTGGTGGTAATTACACTTACGCCGGAATTAATAAAGAAGTTTGGACCTTTACTTTTAAACCGTACGAAGTTAATTTTAAAGAGATAGAAATTAAAGAAGCGGATAAAACGTCAACCGATAATTATTATCCCGATGAAGAAGCTTTTCCTGCAACGTATGTTTGGGGAAGATTAAATACAGAAGCCTGTATGAAAGGATGGGATTATATTGAGCTTAGAAAGCAAAACAGAATGGTTATTTTGGATGAGTGGGTTTATATTCTTGAAAAATGGGAAAACAAAGATAGCTATAGAATACAAAAATGTTTTAAAAAAGGACAGCTATCTGGTTTTGGTCTAACAAAAAAAGCTTTTGGCGCAGCAAAAGAAATGGAAAAAGCGAATCATAAAGAAACCCTTCAAAAATATTTGGATGAAGCTTTTAAAAAACAAGGCGAGTTATTACCTGCATGGCAAGCAAACAACAAATCAAAAATAGACAAACGTATAGCAGCTAAAGAAAGATACCAATTTACTATAGATTCAGTAAACGGTAATTATTGGAATACGGCTGAAGGGAAAAGGGTAAAAGCTCAACTTGACAGAAAGGCTGGTCAGGCAAAAATTACTCTTGTAAATGATTTGTCAATTGACTTATTATTACGCCATGGTCAAGGTGTATCTACTCGATTAAAACCAGGAGAAAAAAAGCAATTTGAATGTTCTGGAGACAAAGTAAGAAAAGGTAAACCACGCCAAAATAACAATACGCAGTTTGATGACACAGATGTAATTTTAATTGAATCAGATGGAAAGGGATGCGGACAAACAGTTAATGCATCGAGTGTATATAAGTAAAAAGAACAATATATAACCTTTCAAGTTTTAAATAGGAAACGAAACATTTTTTAAAGCAAAAAAAAAGAGCCTCCAAAGGGGGGCTCTTTTTATTTAAGTTCTTCTTGGCAACGCCAACTGTTTTACAAATAATTTTTTCATGAAGGGTAAGCAAATAAAGAAAAGTATTATGGGCGTCCATTTGCAAATCGTGAACCAAAGATCATATTCTTCCTGCCAATAAGTATATAGATACTGATCTAAATAATAACGGTAATCGTAAACGGTTACTTGTTGGCCGTTAATATTTGCAACAGATTGTACTGCAGGGCTACTATAATTATAAGAGTAGAAATCGTGAAATACAGAAGTGTAACGGCGCAAATAATAAACGATCATCATGGGCATATAAACAACTAACAAGAAAAATATCTGATTTAAAATATTAAAGAAAGGTTTAAATGATCTCTGTTGTGTGCCCGTTATAAATAAACTCACAATAGAAGTAACAAACAATAAAAATACAAACCATTGAAAACAATGTTCAGAGTTGGAGCTTCTAAAGAATATTTGCGAGATTATAAACGCCAGCAACGGATAAAGGGCCATAGTAATAGCCGTCATTAAATATTGCTGCCACGAGTTTAATTTAAATAAGATCAGCATCAAGGTTAGCGAAAAGATAGCGTAGAACATGCCCCACAAAAAATCCTTATCCCAAATAAATAACTTTCCAAACTTTGCTTCAAATAAATTATTAAAAGCGGTTCGCATTTCTTCTTTGTGATAATCGTTCCCCAGGCTTAACTCATCAATACTTATCCAACCCGTTTTTTGAGCCTTGATATATTTGGCAGCCATTTCATCAATATCCAAATTGGGATGTATCCCGTATTTTTCGCAAATAGAAACATGCCTTGCGATCTTAACTCTCACTATAGAAATATCTGCAATTGGTTTGTAGTTGGTTCTTATTCGAAAACTGCTTACCAGCTTTGGAAAAATTAAAGTATCGTTCAAATACTGGTAAGGTGTGTAATTATTGTAAGCGTATATTTTATTTACATTAAAAAAGGTTTGCTTTTTTGTGGTATCATAACTGTTTTCGTAAGAATAATAATTGGTAACAACATAGGGTTCTGTTTCGTTTAGTGTATTTACATCCTGTATAATTTCATCATCGGTAAACATGTGGGCTATTTTTGCATTGTAACTTATTACAAAGGGCGAAGCAAACCAGGCAAAAATGGTCACACATAGAAATACCAAAAAGAAATTCTTATACTCGTCGCCAAATTTTAAATTCCCAAAATTCTTTTCTTTGTTAAAGATCAAATAGCGGTAACCCCAAAACCAGGAAAGTATAAAGGAGAGCACACTTAACAGCAAGAACCACAAACCGGAGTCAGCTCTGCTTGTAAGATCAATTGGCACAAAGCAACCGATCAACGTTGAAATTAAATACAACAGCAAACCAAACCATACTACATAATGGATCTTGCTGATCCACACAATTGGGTAGTTGGTAAGCAAATAAGTATCAATGCGGTTTAAAAAACCGGGAGCTATTTTTTTAAACATATTAAATATCTTTATGAAATAATTGACGGGTACTTTGACTGATATCCCTGTAATAATTTAACTCTAAGCCATTCTTTTGAATGACCGATAACACATCGAACCATTTTACATCAATACTACAACTGATAATAAAAGCAGTTCCGGCATCTTCAATTTTATAACCGTTATTTTCAGTTAAACAATTCTGTAATTGTTGTAATGTAAAATTTCCTGCCACTTCATAATTATTCACAGCGCGGTCAATTCCAAAATCTATTTGTTTGCCATTGTAAATTGTTTTTCCCTGACGAATAAAAATAATGTTATCTGCAATACGCTCTATCTCATGTAACTGCTGCGAACTTAAAATAATTGAGATGGGATTGCTTTGCGATTGCGCAAAAAATCTTAGATCCTGTAAAAATAATTGTTGCGCGTTAATATCTAAATTAGCCAAAGGCTCATCTAATATTAACAAATGTGGGCGCCACAATAACATCTTGGCCAATTCAAAACGCATACGGTAACCGCTGGAAATTTGACTCCAGGTTAGGTCGCGAAATTTATCCAGGCCTAAACGAAATAAAATATAATCTATTTGTTTTAAATTTTGTTCGCCGGTAATATTATGTATGGTGGCAAAAAATAATAAATTCTCTAATAATGTGCCATGCCATTTTGGAATTCGCTGAGGAATAAAAGCGAATTTATTTTTTGCTTCGTACCAATTATTTGAAAAATTACCCAATGCCGGAAATTCAATGCTCCCGCTATCAGTAGAAAGTTGTCCGGATACAATGCGCAGCAAAGTTGTTTTGCCATTTCCATTCTCACCAACCACACCGGTAATTTGTCCTAACTTTAAATCAAAAGAAATGGGATGCAACTTAAAAGGGTTGCGCCCGCTGTGAAATTGTTTGGTAATACCCTGCGCTTTAAAAACAATGTCAGAATCGGCATTGGCAGTATTTACCAAAGTAGCATCCTGCAATTTTATTTTTTCTAGTACCTGCAAGGCGGCGCCGGTAATTGCATCTTGCTGCGTGGGATTAACATCAATAATGCTTAGATAGTTCTTTCTTAGTTCAAAGATCTCGCCTACCAAAGTTTCCGGTAATTGATAATCGTTTGTAAGATCAAGACTGCGCCGTGTAAACAAACTGTAGTCCTTTGACTGGAAAGATTCCTCCAACTGTTGTATAAATTTATTTTCAACCATAGTTTAAAAACGTTTGATGGTGCTCAATAGTACTAAAAAAGAGAAATATCTTTTCTTATTCAAATATTAATATTAAATTTAATCAAAGGTTTCGGATATAGCAAAACAATAAAAAATAGCGCACACAGAACTTTGAACTTTCTAAACGTTTAACTTTAAACTCAAAGCCATGAAAAATAAATACTACTTCTTTGCATTAATTATGCTTTTTAGCATTGTTAGCTTTGCATCACCAACGGTAACCGTTCAATTTATTAAAACCGACCAGTTTGGCTATAAACTAACTGCGCAAAAGATCGCGGTCATCTCTAATCCAATAACAGGTTACAATAATGGCACACCTTTTACGCCGGGCACCACCTACCAGGTGCGTGACTGGGTAACCGATGCTGTTGTATTCACTTCTTCTATAACCCCATGGAATGGCGGCGCCACGCAAACACAAAGCGGCGATAAAGCCTGGTGGTTCGATTTTTCTACCTATACAGTACAAGGCTCTTACTATATTTATGACCTTACCAATAATGTAGGCTCGTATCGTTTTGATATAAATGATTGTGTTTATAATCCGGTTTTAACGCAGGCTGTGCGCATGTATTATTATGCACGTTGCGGTTCGGCAAAAACAGCTACTGCGGCAGGCACAGGCTGGGCCGATGCTGCCTGTCATGCAGGTACGCAGCAGGACCTTGACTGCAGGTTATATAATAATACCAACATCTCTACCTCAAAAAATTTAAGCGGAGGCTGGCACGATGCCGGCGATTATAATAAGTATGTGAATTTTACGTGGAGCGCATTGACAGATCTTTTACTGGCGTACGAAGAAAATCCATTGGTGTGGCAGGATAATTATAATATTCCTGAAAGCGGAAATGGAGTTCCTGATCTTTTAGACGAAATAAAATACGAGTTAGACTGGCTTTTAAAAATGCAACAACCTAACGGTTCGGTGCTTTCCGTAGTGGGTGGTGGTGGTGTTAGTCCGCCAAGTGCCGACGTAGCTTTTAGACGATATGGTCCTGCAAATACTTCCGCAGCTTTAACCAGCGCTGCTATGTTTGCGTTGGCCGCTATGCAATATACTACAGCTGCTCAAACCGCTTACCATAATCAATTACAGGCAGCTGCAGTAAATGCTTATACCTGGGCAGTGGCCAACCCAAGTGTTACGTTTTACAATACAGGTTTGCTGGCAGCGGGTGAGCAGGAAGTTTCTGCCTACGATCTTATGGCGCACAAAGTTTGCGCAGCTATTTATTTATATGCGTTAACAGGTACGGCGTCTTACAAAAGTTTTGTTGACGCTAATTATACAAACATGCATTTATTGCAATGGACCTTCGCTTACCCATTTGAAGGACCGGAGCAAGATGCGTTATTATATTATACAAAAATTCCGGGCGCTACACCCGCGGTGAAGACAGCAATTTTAAATGCCTACACAGGCTCAATGCAAACCAATAATGCAGATAACCTACCGGCCTATACCAATAAAACCGATGCCTACAGGGCCTGGTTGGCAAATAACAATTATACCTGGAACAGCAACCAGACAAAATCAAAACAAGGCAATATGTTCTTAAGCATGAATCAGTATTCATTAAATGCTGCAAACGCAACCAATTATAAAAACGCAGCTTCAGGTTTTATACATTATATGCATGGTGTAAATCCAAATTCAAAAACCTATTTAAGTAATATGGCTGGTTATGGTGCCGAAAATTCGGTAACACAATTTTACCATGGCTGGTTCCATAACGGCAGTGCGCTTTGGGATGAAGTAGGCGTATCAACTTACGGCCCGCCTCCGGGATATATTCCGGGTGGACCAAACCCGGGTTACGCTTTAGATCCTTGTTGTCCGGGTTCTTGCGGCAACCCAACGGTTAACGCTATTTGTGCAACAAACGTTACACCACCAATGGGACAACCCATACAAAAATCGTATAAAGATTTTAACGATAGTTGGCCATTAAACTCTTGGACCATAAGCGAAGCAGGAATTTACACCAATGCCGCATACGTTAGAATGCTTTCTAAATTTTGCATTGCAGCACCTTGTAATACAATTACAACGGCATTAAAAAATAACGAGAGCGCTGTTTCTGGCTTGATACAAACTATTTACCCGCAACCGGCAGAAAATAAAATGACCGTTAAGTTTTACAATAGCGAAAATAATGTTGACCTGTTTTTATACGATGTAAGCGGCAAACAATTATTATCGCGTAACGAAGCGGTTGTAAACGGATTAGTAGAAGTTGATCTTTCTAACATTGCCAACGGTGTTTATTTTTTGAAAGTTATTTCGAAGAATAAAACGGAGACGAGAAAGGTAATAAAAGAATGACGTTTTTGACTAATTAAAAACTGAAAACAAAAAACCCTCACCAGTTTGGCGAGGGTTTTTTAATTTTCCGTTTCCGGTTATTGAGCTTGTCGAAATGACGGGACACTACTTCTTACTCTCTGCCGCTTTTGCAGCTGCTTTTGCCTGGGCATCTGCAATTGTTTGCTGGCATTTTGCGTCAGCATCGCTCACGATCTTAGCAACTTTTTCGTCTACTTTTTTCTTGGCAACTTCTGCAGCTTTTTTAGCAGCAATTTTTGCAATTGGGTTACTGGCTTGTTCAATTAATTTATCTGCTTCTGCATAACCGTCGGCTTTAGATTTATCGGCATTAGCTTGTGCTTCTGCTTTTTGTTTTTCGCACTGTGCTTTGGCATCTTCTAATATTTTTTGTGCTTCTTCTGCCGCTTTGTCAATTGCATTATTTACAACTTGTGTTGTTACAGTAGCAACTGTACTTTTTACATCGTCTTTTAAACTTGTTTTAACTTCCGGTTTCATAACCGTTCCGCCAAACAAAGCGGTTACTTTTATTTTATCACCAACAGTTACGTTAGTTCCCGCGGCAGCATTACCTTGCGCCAATAAACTTGTAAGCGCAGAATTAGCAGCGCCACCAAACATGGCTTTTGGTATTTCCATTTTCCATTTGTAATCTATCGTTTGGTCAAAACCTGTACTACCGCTAATGTTGGTTGGCACATTCGCTACCTTGGTATCAAACGGTGCCATTACAACACGCCCATCTTTTATCTGATAGTTCACTAAAAGATTATCTACGTCCATACTTTTAAGTTGTTCAATTTTTAAAGCCTCGCCTAATTTAACGAACGGAGGGAAACCGCCCACATTTACTTTAGCAGTTTTAAATGTACCGTTTGCTCTTACAGCATTTAGGTCCGGTTCCATTTTATCGTTTAAAGAAGTATTAAAGTTCTCTAACGTTGCAGTGAATTTACCCTTTGCATATTGTCCAACCGGCGCTAATTTTTGCACCGTGTTAAACGATTTAAAGGTTTCCTGGATATCAAAGTTCTCAACTTTTAAATTTAAACCTGTTGTTGGTTTTTTAATGTTAGATGTTTCGTAAAAACCATTTACAGTTAATGCACCACCCATGGTGTTCATGCGTAAATTGGTCATGTCTACTTTTTGGTTACGCACCACAACATTACCAACCATATTATCTAAAATTAAATTGGTATAAATTACTTTACCAATTTTTGCATCTAAATTAAAATCAATATTAGCAGGCACTGCTGCAACGCCGGTAGATGCAGTCGATGTTGGCGCGGCCGTAGTTGTTGTAGCAGCAGTAGTAGGTGTTGGTGGACCCATTAATTCGTTAAGATCCATTAAAGCAGAGTTAATAGCGAATGATCCTTTAATAAGATCGTCTTTAAACATGTATTGTAAAAGATTTTCAATTTTACCGCTTGCTTGTATATCACTCTTGCCCATTTTCGCATCAAACTTCGCTAACTCAACATACTGTGTTGTAAAATTTAAGAGCATAGAATTCAATTGAATTAAATACGCTACGCTTGCGGTTTTGTAATTCATTTTATCAATTCCTAGAGAACCGCTTGCTTTAAATTTGTCGTATTCTTTTTTGTCAATAGAACTCATGTGACCTGCAACGCTGATGTCAGATTTAATGATACCGCTAAGCTCATCACCTTTTTCGGTTGGAATAAAATCTTTCATGGTAGAAAGATCGATGGTTCCTTTTAATTCAGCAGTAATTCCCGGATCAGAGATCGGTGTCTTTACATGTGCGGCAATGTCGATCGGGTTACCTGCTAACTCCATGTGGAAACGATTTACATCAACTGTTGTAGCATCTAAAACACCTGTCGGGTTTAATACTTTTACATCAATATTAATGTTGTTAACCGATTTTGGCAGGCTAGGGTATTTGAACATAGCATCTTTAATACTTAAGTTAACCCCAAAGGCAGGCATTTGCACCGCGTTGTATGTTCCTTTTGCATAACCATCCAAAGCTAATTTACCCGCAGTTTTTACCGAAGCAAAATCTTTAGAGTACACAGATGGAATTAAAGATAAGATAGATTTAAATTCTGTTTGGTTGGCTTTAAATTTAAGATCCATTTTAATGTTGGTGTCAGGCATTTCAACAAAACCATCAAAGCCCAGGGTAAGATCATTTAAACTAAATTCATTTTCTTTAAACGTAAATTTCATTTTTGGCATATCCATATCAAGATCTGCTTTTAAATGTGTGTGTACCTCATTCAAATAAGCAACGCCACCCATTTTAAATGTTGTTTTCGCAATGTCCAGTAAATTATTCAACACAAAATTATCCTGTGTAAAATCGCCGTTCAGTTCGTAATTAAAATTTTCGAGTTTGGCATACATGCCACCTTGTTGATCATCGTAAACAATGTGCGCTTCTTTAATTTTAAATTCTTTTAATTTAACCGAGAATTTTGAAGGAGCGCTTGTATCTGCAGGCGCAGCACCGGCAGAATCAGGACCCGCTTTTGCAATGTCCCAACTGGCTTTACCGTTCTTTAAAACCGTTCCAAAAATGCGGGCTTTATCAATAACAATGGAGTTAACGCCATAAGGTCCGCCGCTTATAACCGACTTTAAATTAATATCGGTGCTTAATGTATTAATGTAGGCAAGCGTATCTCCCGCAAATTCATTAACGCCAATTACACTCACTTTATTTATCTTAAATCTAAAATCGGGGAAAGAAGAAAAAATTGAAAGATCAAAATCGCCAAAATCTACTTTCGCGTTTAAATTATTATTTGCCTGTTCTTTAACAATGGCAACAATTTTATCTTTAAAGATAAAAGGCGCTGCTATTAATAAAACAATAATTAATAATAACGAGATGCCACTCCATTTCATAATGCGGCGAAACAAAGATTTTTTTGGTTTTGTAGTAGTCATAATTCAGTAAATTTTGAATCATAAAAATAAGAAGAATTAGGTTAAGAACCCGAATAAAATTAAAAAACCCCTTTGACCTGACATCAAAGGGGTTTTTTGTGGAACTTAACTATGAAATGAAAAATTATAAAAGGTCAAATGTAAGATCGGGGCATTGAGTATAAAACATTTTCCTTTTCCCTTACACTTTCCCTTTAACTATCCTAAATAGGCTTTTAATAAACGGCTTCTGCTGCCATGTTTTAAACGGCGTACCGCTTTTTCTTTTATCTGGCGTACACGCTCGCGTGTAAGATCAAATTTTTCGCCTATCTCTTCTAAAGAGTGTGCGTGTTTACCGCCAAGGCCAAAAAACAATTTCACAACATCCGCTTCACGTTCTGTTAAAGTAGATAATGCGCGTGTAATTTCTAATTGTAAGCTCTCGCCAATTAATTCTTTATCCGGCGCTTGCGAACTTTCGTTTGTCATAAGATCATACATGCTTCCACCGTCTTCGCCCAGGGTTAAAGGCGCGTCCATACTTAAATGGCGGTTGTTGTTACGCATGGTATCTTGTATATCCTGTGGCAACATTTCTAAAACTTCTCCTAACTCGTCGTAGCTTGGTTCTCTTTCAAGATCCTGCTCCATTTTAGAAAGTGTTTTATTTATTTTATTAATGGCACCAATTTTATTTAATGGTAAACGCACAATACGGCTTTGTTCTGCCAAAGCCTGTAAAATGCTTTGACGGATCCACCATACGGCATAAGAAATAAATTTAAAGCCACGGGTCTCATCAAAACGCTGTGCTGCTTTTATTAAACCTAAATTTCCTTCATTTATAAGATCGGGTAAACTTAAGCCTTGATTTTGATATTGTTTACTAACCGAAACCACGAAACGTAAATTGGCGCGCACTAATTTATCCAGCGCACGCTGATCGCCGGCTTTTATTTTTTGAGCTAAAATTACTTCCTCTTCGGCAGTAATTAGTTCAACACGCCCAATATCGTGTAAGTACATATCTAAAGAAGCTGTTTCACGATTGGTGATCTGTTTGGTTATTTTGAGTTGTCTCATAACTGGGGTATTTTATAACTATTACGTGTATATAGACTATTACGTTGGGTATAAAGTTTAGATACCTTAAAAAAAACTAAAAAAACGGCCAAATATTGAGCTAAAGCAAGGCTGTATTGAGTAAACAAAAGCCCGCTTGTTGAAAATAAAGCGCTTTTTTTGTTAAAAATGGCTTTTTTAACTGTCTAAATTGTGCGAAATTGGCGAATGCTTAAACGGTTATACATAAGCAACTTTGCGCTTATAAATGAGATGGATGTTTCGTTTCCCGGCAAATTATCAGTAATTACGGGCGAAACAGGGGCTGGAAAGTCGATTTTTTTAGAGGCACTTGGCCTGGTTCTGGGCAATAGAGCAGATCTGGCGGCTCTTCAAAATAAAAACAAAAAATGCATTATTGAAGCAGAATTTGATACAAAAGGACTGGAATTAAAAAGTTTTTTTGAAGAGAATGACCTTGATTTTGAGACCACCGTTTTATTACGAAGAGAAATTAGCACGGAAGGAAAATCGCGCAGTTTTTTAAACGATACACCCGTAGGGTTGAACAGTTTAAAATTATTGTCAGAAAAATTAATCGATATTCATTCGCAACACCAAACGTTATTATTAAATCAAACTAATTTTCAGTTAGAAGTGCTGGATGCTTTTGCCGGAAGCTTAAATGAGTTTAAAGAATACAGAACCGAGTTTGGAAAATTAAATAAACTAAATACCGTTCTAAAAAATTTACTGGAACAGGAAACACAAGCAAAAAAAGAACTGGATTATTTTCAGTTCTTATTTAATGAGTTGGAAGAATCAGAAATTAAGACCGGCGCTTTAAAAACGCTGGAAGAAGAAAGCGCGGCTTTAGAAAATGCCGAAACTATTAAAAGCACTTTATTAAATGCCGCCAACAGCATTAATGGCGGCGAAGAAAATGTTTTAAAAGCCTTAGCTATTGCCAAACAAAATTTACAAGCGCTTTCAAAATACGGGAAAAATTATTCAGAATTCTTTGAAAGAATAAACTCTGCCTACATCGAATTAAAAGACCTTGCTTCTGAATTAGAAGACGCTGAAACAGAGGTAAACTTTGATAATGTAAAACTGAACGAGGTAAATAATAAGTTGGATAAATTGAACCGCTTGTTAAAAAAACACAACGTAAATACGGAAGAGGATCTGTTAAGCGTTAAAACAGAAATTGAAAACAAGTTGACGCAGTTCGAATCTATAGAAAAAGACATAAACGATACGCAAAAACAAATTGATAAATTAAATGCTGTTTGTATAAAGATCGCTAAAAAATTAACTGAGACAAGAACCAAAGCAATTGCGGATATTGAAAAACAAGTAAAAGAAGTTTTGTCGGATCTCTCGATGCAAAACGCCAATTTTAAGATCGATATATCTCAAACAAAAGAACTAACCGCAAATGGTTTCGACCAGGTTAAATTTTTATTCTCGGCTAACAAAGGTGTTGCATTAAGTGAGCTGCATAAAGTTGCCAGCGGTGGAGAATTATCGCGTTTGATGTTATGTTTAAAAGCGTTATTGGCTTCTAAAAAACAATTACCAACTATTATTTTTGATGAGATAGATACAGGGGTAAGTGGCGATGTGGCAGATAAAATTGGCAACATACTTTTAAAAATGGGTAACACCATGCAGGTGGTTACCATTACGCATTTACCGCAAATGGCAAGTAAAGGCAATCATCATTTATTTGTTTATAAAAACGACGAGGCAGATAAAACGGTTTCGCATATTAAACAACTAAATAAAGAAGAACGTATTACCGAGATCGCTAAAATGTTAAGCACCGGTAACCCAACAGCATCTGCACTAAAGAACGCCAAAGAACTTTTGAATGCTTGATAAAGTAATTGAAAAAATTCCTGCACACATTAAATTTTTAATAAAGCTCTATTTATTAAATCTGGTTTTCTTTTTTGTTATTCGCTTTATTTTTTATTGCGTTAACCGTTCTACCGATGTTGGCGAAGTTCCTTTTTTTGAGAAGTTGATGGCCTTTAGAATGGGCCTTGAATTTGATACAGCTGTGTTTTGCTGGATAGCGTTCTTGCCGACACTTGTTTTTTCAATCAGTCATTTTTTAAAGCACAAAATAAAAAGCATTTATGTTTTTGGTTTTTATTCTTTTCTAATTTTAGAGTTAATTTATTTTTTTGTATGCATTGTTAACCTGCCTTATTTTGCACAATTTGGAAATCATTTAAACAGAAATGCGCTGCTGTGGAACGAAGATCCCGGTTTTATTGTTGGGATGATCTTTGGCAGTTTTTCGTATTGGGGCTATTTGCTGTTATACCTTGTTATTGCTTTTGTATTTTCAAAAATTGCCAAAGTTCTTTACAACAAATTCAGGTCAAAAATAGCAATCGAAAAAGAAAGTAAACTTATTTTTTCTGTACTTATTTTTATTGTTTTTTCTGCAGTGCTGGTTTTGGGCGCAAGAGGTCGCACATCCGACAGAACAGGACTTCACGAAGGCCTCTCTATTGTTTCGCAAAATAATTTTGTTAACCAGGTGGCCATTAATCCCAATTTTACTTTTTGGAAAACCCTTGTGTATAACGAAAGCAAAAAGCCATACGTGGTACCAAAAAATATTGACGAACAAATTGCTTACACGAGAAACTATTTGGGAATAAAGGGGCCGTTTGAACAAAATATAAATAGAGTAATAACCGACAGCGCCGGCAAAAAATACAATTTTGTAATAATTGTTATGGAAAGTATGTCGCTTTACAAAATGGGTTATTACAATGGCAAAAAACTAACACCAAATTTTGATAAACTAATTGGCGAATCGGTTTTCTTTAATAATTTTTTCTCTTCAGGTATCCATACTTTTAATGGCTTGTTTTCTACAAGTAGCGGTTTTCCAAGTATATTGGCCGAAAAAGCGATGAAGTGTTATGTGAAAAAAGCGTTTCGTGGTGTAGGACCGTTGTTAAGCGAAGAGGGTTACGAAACGTATGCCTACTCTACACACGATCCACACTTTGATAACATGGAAGGCTTTTATAAAATAAATAAGTTTGAGCATTTTGTAAGCCAATACGATTTCGATTTTTCGCAAGCTGAAAGTTCGCTTGGCGTACCCGATCATCTCTTATTTGATAAATTGCTGGAAGTAACTAACGCAAGGAAAAATGAAAAACCTTTTGTTGCAGTTCTAATGACTGCCTCAGATCACGGTCCGTGGAAAATACCGCAAGATATTCCCTTTAAACCAAACAGCGGCAGGGAACAAGATAACTGCACTTTATATGCCGATTGGAGCATTGGCCGTTTTATGGAAATGGCAAAAAAAACTTCCTGGTATAAAAATACTGTGTTCATGTTTTTGGGCGATCATGGTTTATCTATGGGCCATACGTATGAAATGCCGATCTCTTATAATCATGTTCCTTTTGTTATTCATCAACCTGCGCTTTTTAAAGCCGATACTATTTCTTATCCTGCCTATCAACCCGATGTGCCCGCAACCATTATGGGAATAATTGGCGCAACTTACACCAACAGTACATTTGGGATAAATATTTTAAAAGAGAAACATCCTTTTGTTGTTTTTTCTGCTGATGATAAAATTGGTTGTGTAGATAGCATGGGTTTTTATTATTATAAAACCCTTGCGAACAACCAACGCTTTTTAAGAAAATACAAGGATCTTGATCCTGTAAACTATATAGACAGCATGAAACAAAAAAGTGATTCTATGGAAAAGAACATGATGATGATCTACGAATCGGCTAATTATTTTATAAGGAAAGATCATTTTCTGTTCGAATGATTTAACGCTACAATTTTAAACCACATAGACACATAGAAAAAAGGGCACAATAAAGCTGCCCAAAAGACTCACATAATTTTCTTCGCATGCGAAGAAAATACTATGTATACTGTTATAGAGCTTGATGATTTTGTGCCTCTCGGAAAGGTTCTTCAATTGAGAGAAACTATGTGCCTATGTGGTTAAATTTTTCTTTAATATTTCATGTTGTGTTCGGCGTCTTAGTGGTAAAAAATCGATAGTTATTTTGATCATAAATCGTATATTTACCCAACTAAAAAACACAAAAAATGGCTTATAACTTATTAAAAGGAAAACGCGGAATTATTACCGGTGCATTAGATGAAAATTCAATTGCATGGCAAGTGGCTCTTAAAGCACACGAGGAAGGTGCAACATTTGTACTTACTAATGCGCCAATTGCTATGCGCATGGGCGAAATAAATAAATTAGCAGCAGCAACCAATTCAAAAATAATTCCTGCCGATGCAACCAGCGTAGAGGAAATTGAAAAATTATATACCGAAGCAATGGCGCACCTAGGCGGCAAAATTGATTTTGTTTTACATTCAATTGGAATGAGTGTTAACATGCGCAAGGATATTCCGTATACAGAATTAAATTATGAATATTATCAAAAAGGTGCTGATATTTCTGCACTTTCTTTTCATAAAATGTTAGCGGTGGCATATAAATTGGATGCTATTAATGATTGGGGTTCTGTTGTGGCACTTACATACATGGGCGCTCAACGTGCATTCCCATTTTATACAGACATGTCAGACATTAAAGCAATGTTAGAAAGTATTGCGCGCAGTTTTGGGTATCATTACGGCAAACGGAAAAACGTTAGAATAAATACAGTTTCACAATCTCCAACAAAAACAAAGGCCGGAACAAGTATTAAAGGCTTTTTGGATTTTTATGATTTTGCTGAGTTACAAGCGCCGCTTGGTAATGCCAGCGCCGAAGACTGCGCTAATTTTTGCGTAGCTCTTTTTAGCGATATGACGAAGATGGTGACGATGCAAAATTTGTTTCATGATGGAGGTTATTCTTCAACAGGTGTTAGCCAGGAGCAATTAAACAGAATGAAATAATATTTTTTTAGAGTAGATTTAAAAACGTTTACTGAATTAATTTTCGGTAAACGTTTTTTTATTGCTTTTAAATAGTGGTAAGCGGCATTATTTTACAGATCTTTTTAAATCATAGTTTTGCGCTGTGCGCTTTGGCGTCTCGTTAAAACGCAGATCAGTGCAAGTTTCAAGGGTAAATATTTGTTTTTCGATAGCAGTTGTATAGACGGCGTTCGGACAAAATTCATCTTCGCTGGTATCAGAATTTGTAACCCCTAATGGCAGATCGGATAGCTGTTTAGTAAACGAGTTTATTAAGGTATCCTTCAATCGGTCGGCGTCGTAATAAGAAGCGCAATGTTTGAGGTTTTTACTAAAAAATCGGGTGTCAACACTTAATAATAACGAAACAAGTCCCTTTTTAGAAATGCGAATGGTATAAAAGATATTTTTATACAATTTAATTTCAAAACGTTTGTTGCAAGAAATCATATTCGAATTAATAAGCGTTTTACTGGATAATAATTCTATTTTATAGATACCGTGCTTTGAATGGTTAGACCTAAGGACCATACCGTTGAGCTTTATTTCGTTTGAAAAATTTTTTGGCGTTGCAGCAAAGCTACCATTTACGAAACGTAGTAGCATAAAGGCTGTTAGGATCAGGGATGAATAATATTTGTTTTTCATACCACAAAGTTGGCGCTAATTAATTGGTTTAATCGCCTGATTTGCCGGGTAATGCCACATATGTAAGATTAGGCCGGATTATGTAGATAAGAGAATGCGCAGTATTTACTGAATGATGAGCTTTTTAGTGAACGTTTTTTTATTGCTCTCAACACTCACAAAATAAATTCCTCTGGTAAATGTGCTTACATCAATTGTTTGCGATGTAAGCGATGAAGGTTTATTGTTTTCGTAAACAATTCTTCCAAGCGCATCTCTTATTAACACTGCGCTTATAGTTTCTAACTGAGTGTTAAAAGCGAGTGTTATTTTTTCGTTAGCAGGATTTGGAAAAATATCAAACATCGAAATTTCAGCAGAGGCTGTTTTAACATCTGTGGTTATTAAACTTGCATTTAAATTAATGTTATCTACATAAAGCACGTTACCATAATTTCCACGATTTTGAAACGTGATCATTACTTCGGGCTGTCCAATATACGCGTTTAAGTAAACGGTATCTGTACGCCACTGTGTTGCGGTTGGCGTAAAAAATCCTGTATTATCCGGAGCCGTTGCTAAAGTGGTACTGCCTTTTGTGTACACAATGTTGTAGGATTGTCCGCAGTTAGTGGAGATGCCAACAGCCAACGAATCAAAATTCACATTATCGTAACGCGCATAAGCCACATCAAAATAAAGTTTTGGATTAGTAACGCCAACTAAATTGTAATTCTGCGTGGTAAACGCATCACGTTTTCCTAATACTGCAAAATTATAATTATCAAAAAATGCACTTTCGCTGCTTGCGCTATATCCACCAACGGTATTACTTTTTTGCCATACTATCTGGTCTTGTGTATCATCAAACAAGGTCCAGTTGTTTGGCGGAAAGGGACCCGCAAAACTTTGTGTTACCGGAAGTACTAACGAAGTAATAACGGTAATGTAAGCGGTTTGTGTTAATACGCTTGTACCATTTGCATTTGTTACACTAAGCGATACGGGATAGATACCGGGTGTTGCATAGGTAACCGAAGGATTTGTTAGTGTTGATGTTGCGGGACTACCACCGCTAAATGTCCAGGCCCATGCAATTGGGTTGCCATAACTTTGATCGGTAAAGGTTACAGTTGTATTTGGGCAAATAATTTGTTTGTTTACAATAAAACCTGGTGCCGGTGGCATAGAGGTATTTATCGGCAATTCCCAAACGCCGCGACCATAGTACCCAACGCGTAATGCAGAAGAAGCTGTGCCCGAATTAAAGAACATAAAATCATTCATATCGGCAATGGTTGGTAAATTATAGGTAATATTTTGCCATGCTGCTAAAGAAGAATTTCTGTAATACACTTTTTTTGCCGTGCAGGCGTAAACACTTTCATCATTACTAAATTCGTCATGATAAATAGCAATGATATTTAAGCCGCCTGTAATACCGGTATTATAATTTGTAAACGTTTGTCCTTTATTGGTAGAACGGTAAATGGTGTTGCCGCATGATACAATAACTACGTTAGAGTTGGTTGCTATACTTGTAATGCAGGCTGCAACTCCTGTAGCCCCCGGTGCACCAAAAGTGGTAAAGCTTGGCGAAGCTGCAAAAACATTATCGCAGCGATAGAAAACGTTGTTACTTGTAAAAGCATAAATTACTGAAGAGTCGGCCCAGGATGAATGTAAAGCAACAACGGTATTTGTTGTAGTACCAATTTGTGTCCATGTTGGTGTTGTGGCTGTTAAAGAATTACTTCTGTAAAAATTTTGCAGAGCACAAAAACCGGTGTTTGGTATTTTTTTATTGAAGGCTAAATTAATATTGTTGCTGGCTGTAAATGGTAAATTATAGCTTGTCTCCGATCCATTTACCGGCCGGCGATTTCCATTCTCATAATAATAAACCGTATTGGCACTATTATAAGAGAATAACATTTTACTTCCCCAATCGCCACCGCGGTTAGTGAACCAGGTACTTGAATTTAAGAACAACTCACCATTATCCTGTGTGCCAATACTTACCGTGTTACGTTGCAAATTACTCTGCGCTGCGTGGTAAATTTCTGTTGCTTCAATGCCATCCGAGCGATCGTGCCATGTTACCCCACCATTGCGACTTACAAAAACACCACCATCATTTACATTAAACAACAGGTTGCTGTAAACAGGATGTTGTCGTATGCCGTGCATATCGGTATGGCAGTTATCATACCAGTTGGTTAATTTTGTCCAGGCAACACCGCCATTGGTACTTTTCCAAACGCAGTGTGCGGCAATGTATAAAGCGTTAGCATTGTTCTGGTCA
Organism: Bacteroidia bacterium; assembly: GCA_016787785.1. Lineage (GTDB taxonomy): Bacteria > Bacteroidota > Bacteroidia > B-17B0 > Aurantibacillaceae > Aurantibacillus. Next base: position 537,185 of record JAEUTO010000011.1, read on the forward strand.
CAGGTCATGCTAAAATTATAATCGCCCTGCCCGGGGGTGGTGGCATCATAACCTACTAAACTTTGCGCGGCGTTATTGTAAACGGTTGTAAAACTTGTGCCAAAATTAGTTGACTTCAAGGTTAGTCCTTCGTTAGCGATCATAGAAAGATAAACCACATTTGGACTTGCCTTACTCACTGCCAGACGCATGCCTTGCCCGTTGCTTGACGGCACAAAAACACCGGCGGTAATTTGGGTCCACGTGGCACCAAAATTTAACGAGCGCCAGAGTTGAGAATCAGTTACAGCGTAAACCGTATCGGCACTATTAGGTTTTAATAGCATAGCCTTAAAAGCGCCACCGGTTTTTACAACGCTCCAGTTGGCACCGGCGTTGGTTGATTTATAAATTCCGTTTTCGGTTGCCGCTAAAATATTTTGGTTGTTAATGGGGTCCATAATTAACTCCACCACCAAACGGTTACCCATGCCGGTATTTGAAAGTGCCCAGCTGGTGCCGCCATTGGTACTTTTCCAAACACCAAAGCCGGATGAATAATAATTAGGATCGCCGCTGCCCAAATACAAAGTGTTGTTGTTGGTATGATCAATGCAAATAGAAGCACATTCCATTTTTGGAAAATAATCGGTACCCACATTTTGCCAGGTAGCACCTGTATCGTTACTGCGCCACAAACCACCGGTGGCAGAAGTAACATATAAACGGTTGGTAGTTATAGGATCAAATTTTATTTGCGTGCAGCGGCCAATACCATTTATTTGCCCGCTGGCATTGATAGGAAAATTAATTGGCCCTGATGCTGACCAGGATGTTGCAGGTTGTGCTATGGCGAAATGGCAAACACAAAAGGCAAACACAAAATTTAATAAGGCTCTCATTGTTTTTGCTCCCACATTTTTAATTGTTCTTCTTTGCTGATGATGTGGCCGTCGGCCTGCACATAAGGTTTAACCTGCATTTTCCAATGCTCGAATTTTTTACACTCTAAACCGTATTTTTTGTACATTTCTTTTTCTTTTCTTTTTTCGCGCATCTCGCGGCGGCTCTCCATCTTTTGTTCTTTGCTGGCTTCGCCTTTGGTTTGGCCAATTAGTTCATCTTCCTCTAAGGGTTTGCGTTTGCCCTTCCAAAACGTTTCGTAGGCGTTTATTGCTTCAAAATAATTAACGTTAGGATCTTTGATCATCTCTATCCAATAGGGATGTTTTTTGTAATTTTTACTTTGCTGCGCCTGTGCAGTACCAAAACAAATTAGCGTACAAAAAATAAGGAAGTATTTCATATGTTGAAATTATTATTTTTAATTGTCATATGGTTTATCCAGTTTAACTTTTTGTTTTTGTGTTTTGGCAAACATGGATAGTTCATAAAAACAAAAATACTTAATAATGTTGAGCAGGGACTTCCTAAAAATATTTAGTTTATTATTTAAGGATCTTATCTCCAATGTTTATGGATAGTTTTTGTCTACTACGTTTTGTATGATGCGGATTTTCACCTCGTCAAGACCGGCGTGATATTTTATAGATGTTGCCTTCTTTTTTGTAAAATATTTAAAGAATACGCAGGCGTTTAAATACGCCCCAAGCATAGAGGGATGCTGGTCATCATCATATAAATTAATATTCGGATGGGATTTTAGTATTTCCAAATAACAATTAGTTATCGGCACGGTTTTCATGTTTGTCGCTTTAGCAACTGTATCATAGGCGTTATTTATAAATTTAGCTTCTTCATCTAAAGAATTTATCAGTGGTGAGCAACATTTTAGTTTTGTTATTATTGGGCTAACAACACCGCTAGGGTAACAGTATTGTTTTGGAAAGGTATCAAGACCAGGCCAGGTTTTAAAAAGTATAAACGATGTATTGTTATAATTAGATAATTTCTTTATGTTTATTATGGCGGGAATAACCTGTAAATTTTTTACTTCAGGAATAAGTAACCTAACGGTACCTTCCTGTAATATAATGTGATCCCACTTTTTTAATAACAGTGTTTTTTCAGTTTCAGTAGTGTCTCCTTTTTGCTTTGGACGCGATGAAGCAAAGTCTCGGTTTTTAGAAGTAATTATTATATTGAGGTGACTGTCAAGGGAGATTCCAGGAAAGGTTGACTGAGAAACCTTATAATTTAATTTGGCATGATCAAACATTTTTTGGAGGGTTATTGGCATATCAAAATAGTAAGTCAAACTATTTCCAATAAATAGTATGGAAATCCTAGGCTTAGCTTTTTCGGTTGAGAATGAAAGTAATAAAAAGGATAAAATTATTTTTAAAAATGTTCTCAAAAGATTAATTAAATAAATTTAGAACTGAATACTCCATCCGATAGAATCTTAATAATACTCTATTTGCCATTAATATAATATAGCTTTTAAGCGGTATTAATGTATTCCTTTTCTATAATGTTAAGTTGTTTGTTTATTTTAACGCGAATAGATTAAATTTTTCTATTTCTTTTTTAGTTCCCTTAAGAGCATATCTTTTTTATATTGTTCAACATCCCATTTTAGCTGCCAGTTGCTTATATACTCTGCCATTGGTGGCAAGAAAACTTCAGCTCTGCGTTTATCCACATTGTCCGGGTCTTCTAAGGGTAAAACATATAAAATACCAGTTTCATCATCGCGTCCAAGCTGGCTTCCATAAATCTGCTTTTTATTTTGGCCTATTGCAACTCTATCCTCTAATAAAGCAAGATCTTTACTTGCAGCTTTACGATTTTTTACTGCTTCGCGCATCATCGGTAAGTATTTTTCCTGTATTTTTTGATCTGAGTGCTGAATAACCAAAAACAACGTTGAGCTTCCTCGACCTCCAATAATATCAGGACCAAGCCACCCATATTGATCTAAAATTTTTGTTATAAATATAACATTTGATGCGTCTTTTTCACTTATGATCTGCCAAAGGCTATCCATTTGCTTAGAATTGTGTCCATATTTTTTTTCAATAACATCTACCTGTAATCTGTAATGCTGGTCTTCAAAATCAATACTATCTAGCGTTTTTACGAGAGGTTTGTTTAGTTTAGCTTCCGCTTTTTCTTTATTTTGCTTAACAGTTTCAATCAAAGGTGCCCATCTTGGATCAGAATGTAAAGTAGTAAAATCCTTATCTGAAGTTATAGTAATGAGATCCTTATACTTACCCTGGATAACAATTCGATTTAAATGAAAAAAAGCGCTGTCTGGATACTTTGCTAAGGCCCAGGAACAAGCAGCGCTGTATCGGTCCTTCTCATAAGCTTTTCCCTCGTTTTCTTTAAACGCAGATGAAAAAAATAGCGCTGAACTTTTGTACTCTTTAGCGTAATAAAGTGAATCCGCCTTTTTTATTAAGTCAAAATATCTGGCAGGAGGTCTTTGACTATAAAAACTGAATGTAAATAAAACACCAAAGAAAAGGAGCAAGTTTTTCATGTTATATAAAATTACACAATTTTTAACTAGTATGTGGAAAAATTCAGCCGCAATGTACTTTATCTTAGGCCATAGTACTCGATTGCTTTTGCCTTAAGAGGGTTCGTGCTCCAATCGTCCCAAGAGCCAGTATATGGATCGTACCCACATTTTAAAGGCTTACTGTATAGATCACTTGGGTCTTCAGTAAACGCCCTACAGTCAGTGCAAACGTGTCTGTACTCACAATCTTTGCATACTTTTATATCGGCTTTTTTTATGCCCCACAATTTTTTAAAACCAGGTTTATTTACCGCTTCTGCTAATTTCGTATCTTTTATATTACCAAAATTTTCTTTCATACAGGGGCAGTTTTTAATATTACCTGATGAATCTATATTTATTTTTCGGTTTAAACATGTATTGTTCTGTTGTGATTCAGTGAACAAGGATAAGTTTATATTAAAATTTTCTTCTTTTATAAGACCGCAGCACTTATTACCAAATGGCATATTTCTAACTATTAAAACGTCTTTAAACTCATTTAAAAATATGGAGTCGTTACAATTAAATACTTTTATCTTATTTTGTAACCTTGGTGACATTAAAAGTTTATTTATGAATTCGTTTAGCTTTTCACTTTTAAAATAATTTATAACTAGATCAAAACTAATAATTGAATACCCCAATAGGGCGGTTTCTAATATTTCAACATCTTTATCGCATATATTTTCAGAAATGATAAAGGTATAGTAGAAACAATTCAATTGTTCTAAATCGCTCAAGATTTTTCCAATGGCAGAAACATTTTTTTTATTAATTTCTATAACAGCATTTGAGATTGTTGCTGGTAAATCCCATTCTAAATTTAAGTCAGGAAAAAGTAGCTCTTCATCTGAGTCAATTCTAAAAATTATTTCTTTTTTAAGGAGTTCATCCAATAATACAATATCCTGATCTTTTAAACTTTCATTTTTAAGAGACTCAATAAATGCAGTTACTTTTTTTGGCAATACTGTCATTTGATCCCTACCAAAATCAATAAGTAAGTCTCTGGTATAACCTTTTGTTATAATATTGTCAGGAAAAATTTTGTACATCTAGAATTGAGTTATACATTTATAAAAAGGCCTTTCTCTTATCTTTAATCTAGGCATGACCTTCATTTCATTAAATCTTGTATTTATTAAGCCGGTTATTGGTTTTATTTTTAATTTAGAAAACCCTATTGGTTTTTCAGTTTTTAAATTTTTCATGTACATATTAATTCCGAAATTTTTTTATCTAAGTGATAGTTTCCAAAGTAAGAAACGTTTCCAAATTGCCCGATTGGATTAATTTCTAGAAAATAAATTTTTTTATCATGCCCATATATTAAATCAATTGAACAATATTTGAGATTTAAATCCACAATTAAAGCCTGTAATTTCTTTTGTACACTTTCAGGCAGTTGGAATGGAATTTGTCTGTTAGGGAGCGCTCTATCATAGTTTCTAGAGTCGATTTTAGTTTGATCATTATTTTGTGACACAACTGCGATAGAGTAAAATTTATTATCCAGAAAGAAAACCCTGACGTCAAATTTTTTGGTTATTAATTTTTGGAAAAAAGTGGGATGAAAATTTTCTCCAAGACTCGCAACATCATCGCGTGTTAGCTCTTCTGTATAACTAAAGTAATTATTCCCACTTACTTCATAGCTATAACTTGATAAAATGATTTTCGTAATAACTTGTTTATGTGTTTCTCGAAAACTTACTAGGTCTGATTTTTGTGAAGTAAAGATGTATTCGGGAATTAATAGATTAAATTTACTCGCTTTATCAAGTATTATTAATTTATTCAAGTCTGCAAGTTGTGGATGCCCCAAATGATCAATTTGTTTTATTTTATGGTAAAGATATTGTCTGATAATCTTGTTTTCCTTCGTTAAAAAATCAACTACATTATCGCTGTGTTCTTTATGAATTTCTGGCGTAATTAAAATATCACCTTGTCTGTAAAAAATTTTACTAATACTATTTAAGTCAATTTCATATCCACCAGTAATATTTTTTATTACCATAGAATCCCCTTCAATTTTGACTAGTCTTACAACATCTTCCCCGTACAAGATTTTAAAGGGTTTTTTCATATGTAGAAGCCATTGACATATACTAGGAGTTATAGGGTCATGATCAATGCTTATTAGAAGGATCATTTTTAATTATATGATTTTATTATTGAGAATTGAAAGCCATTATATTTTAATATGGAAGTGGGTCGGTGCAATCCTCTACTATTGTCCCGTTATCACCAGTAGTGACGTATCGCGTATCTACAATACAATTCCAAGCATCGTATGAGGGAGACGCTACTGTACCTCCGGAACATCTATCAGCAAAATCCCAATCATTTATTAATTGTCTTCTCGATGGGTTTCGGACAGGGTTTAAAACGTATCTAGTATTTAAAGTAGGAACTTCTTTCAATTTCTCTTTTTTCTTCATAATCTTAAATTTTAAAATTGTTTAATAATTTTTTACGGGACATAGTCCCAATCGTTACCAGTTACTGTAATATCAAACTCTTCGGCATTTTCGGTTGAAGCAAAAATTTGATAGTCTGCTTGCAACTCAAAATTGTTTTCAAAATCAATTTCATGCGTAAATGATAAATCGGAGCCAGATGGCTTTACACCCAGCACAACTACTTCGGTATAAAGAAATTTTGTAGTTCCATTATAAATAAACAGCCTTACCATACCCGGTGTTGTTAAAGTATCATCCGCCTTAATGATTATAGATGTAAGGCTAGATCCTTTATAGGTTAAAGAACTACCAGCTGAATAAACGCTTGTTAATGTTCCAGTGCCATCTAAATTAGAATTTGCTGTGTTAGGCAAGCCATAACCTAGTTTTGTATGGTACATGGTGGTATCTGTTCTTACGGAGGGGGCATAATACACCCATTCTAAGGTTTCCGCAATAATGTTAAACGATTCGGCGTTTTCGGTTGCAGCCATTAATTCATAACCGGCCTTTAACTCAAAATTTAGTACTAAGGTGGTTTGAAATGTCGGTCGCGAAGCAGCTTTTGTTATTGCCGGTACTAAAATCTCCTTTAATAGTACTTTACTGCTTGTATTATTAATAAATAAACGCACCACGCCGGCGGTGGTATTTTGTATTGCCTTTACTGTAACTGCTTTTATCAATGCGCCGTTCGAACCGCTTCTTATAACTGTAGTTATTGTGCCGGTACCATCTAAATTTGGATTAGCGGTGCTAATAGTTACTAAGCCTGTTTTTGCTGTATATTGTGTTTCTTCTGCCATTTGTTTTTAAGTTTATTATCAACTCATAAAAATATTTATTTAGTCTAGGCAGGGTATTTCCAATCATTTCCTTCTACTGTAATGTGAAAAGATTCGGCATTTTGTGTTGATGCTTTTATAAGATAATCGGGTTTCAGTTGAAAACCTTCAACATCTACCTTACATTCAAATGCTGCTTGGGTTGCCGATTTTGTTATGGCTGGTATCATTACCTCTTTAAAAATTCGAGTGTTGGTTCCATCGTAAATATATAAACGTATCATACCTGCCGTAGTTGTAACTATGCCTTTAATGGTAAGCGATTCAATTCTGCAACCTTTCCAACCTGAAGCCGAAGGCCCGGTAGTTAAGACCGTAACAACTGTACCTGTTCCATCTAAATTTGAGTTAGCAGTAGATACTAAGCCCGTACCTGTATTTGCCGTAAAATTGGTGCTTTCTGGTCTAACAGCTCCACCATAATACGCCCAATCCAAACCCTCGGCTATTATGTTAAACGATTCGGCTTTCTCAGTACTTGCTTTAAGCACTTGTCCCGATTTTAATTTTATGTCACAATTCCATTTATATTGTACTGCTGGGTTAACAGAGGATTTTGTATTTGCCTCTACTGGAATCTCTTTTATTAACCTTGTATTTGTACCGTCAAAAATAAATAGCCTTATCATACCCTGTGTGGTAGTAACAAGTGATTTTACTGTTATCGATTTTATTAGCGTGCCGTTTGAGGCGGCGGTTAAAACAGTTCCTAAAGTTCCCGTTCCATCAAGGTTTGCGTTTGCGGTTGCAATGTTTGCCATTCCGGTGTTTGCTGTGTATTGGGTTTCTGCTGCCATTTTTTTTCTTTTTAAATTTATTTTTAAATTAGATTCTTTTGAATGAATTAATAAGAGGCGTCTAAAGCCTCAACTGTTATCATAAACGACTCAGCGTTTCCTAACCAGGCAATTAATGTTGCCGACGGCTGAACATAATAATTAACCTCATAAGATACCTCAAAGGCTGGACAGATACTCGATTTTACAACTGCATCAATTGCTATTTCATCTACCAAAGTATAGTTGCCCCCACCGACGTCTGAATAAATAAAAATTTTCCCCTTTGTTGTATTGCCAGTAGCTTTTACGGTTATAGTTTTTATCAAAGAGCCATTGCTTGCACCTGTAATTAATGTGTAAATCGTTCCGGTAGCTGTACAGGCAGTACTTTGTGTGTTGCTAGTATATTTTACACGTTGATTAATATTTGTAGTAACTCCACTTTCTTTAAGGGAATCCCCTGTATTTATATATTCTACTAGCATATTTAATTTTTTTAAAGTAAAGGAATAATGACTTAAACAAAATACGTTCAGAAAAACCGGAATGTCAACTGGGTAAATGCCTAGATATGCTACTGGCGAATTAGATAATGACGACACTATCTATTTCACTAGGTAATATTGTTTAAAATGTCGTTAACACTGAAGAAAAATTCGTTAACTTTATTTGTAGAAATTATTCCCCGTCCCTATTCTTATGAGAACTAAAATTAAGATCATCATTGCTGAAGACCAACCGGTTATGCGCAGGGGTTATGTTGGTTTATTTAGTGATTATAATGATCTTGAAGTAATTGGCGAAGCAGCTAATGGAGAAGAGTTACTGGAATTATTAAAACACAAAAAGCCGGACATTGTATTACTCGATATAGAAATGCCAGTAATGAATGGTGGCGTTGCGTTTGATATTATCAAAGAAAAGTACCCTAAAATAAAAGTTATTATCTCTACCATACATAATGAAAGTGAATACATTATTGAATATTTAAAGAAGGGCGCCAATGCTTATGTTTCTAAAGATAAACAGGCAAATTGTTTGATTGACGCAATTTATGCAGTGCACACAAATGGTTTTCATTTTGATAAAAGTTGTTCTGACGCATTATTAAAATCTGTTGATAAAGTGGATGGCATAAAATTTACCGAAAGAGAGATGGAGATCATCTTATTAATAGCTCTCGGTAAAACAAATAAAGAAATATCTACTGTACTGAATGTCGTTCTTAAAACAATCGATTTTCATAAAGCTAACATGTACAAAAAGACAAAAACCTATACTTCTGCCGGCTTACTTTCTTTTGCCTATAATGCAGGTATTGTAATTTCAAAGAAAGATTAACTCTTTTATTTTCAACTAAAGTTTTGAACATTTTCCCTTAGGCGCTAGTCAATCTCGGTACTCATAATCTCTTACAGCAAATTGTATTTTTAGCCTTTTTGCATCTGTTTTTTCTTGCTTTTTTCCATTGTTCATTTATCCATTCGGCTTTTGATGGTAAACCATTATAGAGTTCATAAGGAGTTTGTCCATTTATACACTCCATGCGTTTAATGTAGTTATGTTCTTTTATTGCAAAACCAACTGCCGAGATTAATGCTTTTAGCGTGTAAATATTTTCTCTGTATAGATACATGTACTTTAAATCCATGTTATATCTTTCAATCATTGAATTTGAAAATACAATATCCTTTTTGGCATATTTAATATCCACATTTGTAAACCCCTTGAAAAATTTTTTGACTTTGTTGTTTTTATTCTCGCTACCAGAATCTGTAATAAAAGAAATTTTAATATTTGATTCCGGGTCAATGTCGGAGAGTGAATGTTGAAAGGTTTCGATTCGAGTATCAGCAGCTATTTTATCAGAAATTGCCCATGACTTAATATATTTAGAATAATTATCTTTTACTAGGTAGATATAATAAGTTTCACCATTTTTTAATTTAAAGTATGTAATATCTGCATGAAGGTATTGGTTGGGATAGTCTGCCTTTAAAGATTTTGAAGAATACCTTTTTCTTTTTTTTGGTTTTAGTCTTACAATCTTATATCGTCTTTGAAGTCTTCGCCAACTAGTCCTTGTTGCGTGAACAATATTTTCATGATGCGCTTTCCAGACAAGTGAACTTATAGGGAAATGTTCAAATCGCGGATCCTGAAGTAACTGAAGGATTTTAAATTCTTCTTCCAAGGTAATTTGATTTGGAGATCTTTTAATGCAAGTTAACCTGCTGGAATGTCGGCAATCATCCTTCGCAAGCGTTTTCCATTCATAATAAGTCATATTGTTGATGTTTAACAATTCGGAACATCTTTTTACACCTATAGCTTTTTTGTTGCTTTCAACAAAATCTACAATTTGCGCTCTGTTTTCGTAAATGAGTTTACGATACTCTTTGCCACTTGAAGCAATCTTTATTGCTAACGACAAAACTTCATTCTCAGCTTTCAAGTTTTTTAAAGACTCATTAACAGATTCTTTTAGTACATCAATTTCGTGGTTTAATTTTCTAATATTTTTTTCTTGTTTATTATAATAATCAAACCCAATCAATTTGTTCCAGTTTTCTTTTTTCCACGCATATACCATATTGGATTTTACTATTTTCTTAAATTTACTTGGTATTTTTCCGTTTACGGCGTCTAGTTTTAACCTGAAATCATAAGTTCTTATCATAATGATATTATTACATTAAAGGTGCAAAAAAATATATTTATTCGATAAAGTGTTTGGGTTTTTATTACAATCAGAAGTGATTTACTTATTGAGATCATTGACTTATGGGCTTTTGGTTTTTCGTGGGGTGGTGAAGAGGGAAGTGATTTTAAAGGATTATTAATTAAGCATAGGTAAATTTACCTATCAAAGGGTAGGTAAATTTACCTATTTTAGTTGGGAACAGTATTTGGAGAGGATTTTTTAATAGCTTTATTCTAACCAAAAAAAATCTTATGAAAGAAAAAGAGTTTCAATTTTATATTATTAATATACCTATTAAACCTAATAAAGAGGCAAATGCTGAATTATATGAAAAGTTTTTTAAAAGTGTCTTTGATCGCAAGAAGTATATGAAAATCGGAAAAGATAAAGCTGCTATTCTTAGAACTTATAATAAATCAGATTCGAATCATGGCATCATATATGGCTATTTTTCTACATTTACCAGAATTGATGGTAAACACTGGATCAATCTAGATAACATGGAAAAGGAAAGCCATGAAATACCAAAAAATAAATTTCCAAATTTACGTGAATCATACTATTTTTTCTTCCCTAAAATACATAGGTTTGTAGTTATGAAAACCTCAAGCGGTGTTAGTTTAAAAAGTGTGCTTGCATATTTCCATGAATTAAAAAAGGATTTAAAAGAACCGGATTTTGAAGTTTTTTATGAACTCTCAAAAAATTCTTTCAAAGAAATTTTAAGTGCAGAGGTTGTTAATTCGCTATGCATCGAGGTTTCTTATTCAAATGCTGGTATTGGAAATGACGCCTTTAAATTTGTAGATAAGGATATGAAAGATTCTAATACTCAAAAGATAAAAATTGAGGCTAAGGCTGAAAAAGGAAACGGAATTAATATAAAAGAAAGTAAAATTTTAGAAGGAAGTTTAAAGCTTGCGGAAAGCTATGGCAATGCTACAGCCTCTGTGACGGTTAACAAAAGAAGAAGAACAATTAAAACAGAAAACTACCCTTTTGTTTTAAAAATAAAATCATCTTTAGCGGACTTTGCCAGGTTTTATAATAAACTATTTTCTGAGACAAATGATTACCTTAAAAAATGACAGAAAGCAAACCTAAAATAAAAGAAGATGACTTTAGCACGTTATTAAAAAAAATTCTTAGCGCGAGAGGGATCTTTATAATTTATAATTATAAAACCTTTATTAAGACATTTCCATTTATTGTTTCTGTTATTGCTATGTTAGCGTATCTATTACTTACTTATTTTTTCAAATTAAACCATTACGAAAATTTAAAATATTTTATTGAAAAGTTCATAAGTATATTTCCAAATTTACTCGGTTTTAGTTTAGGAGGTTTTGCAATTATTGTAGGATTTGGTAACACTGCGTTTTTAAAACGTATAGCGGAATTAACGGAAAAAAACGAATATTCTATGTATGAAAAATTAAACGCAATTTTCGCTTTTAATCTCTTATTTCAAATAGCGACAATTTTATTTACGTTATTCTTCGATTTCACTTTGTTTTTAAGCAGCCAGATTGCGATTGACTTAAGTGCGAGGTCAGTTGCGGTTGTTAACGTTACAGCAATTTGTTTTTTACTCCTTCTTGGAACATGGACTTTATTGGTAATTCCTTATTTAATTTCAAACATATTTATTTTTGGCGAATCGCATCATTTTATTTTAAGAAATGAAGCCGAAAAAGAAAAAGGTACTAAAGACAAAGCACAAGATTAAGGTAGTTTTATACAATCATTTTGTTACATTTACTATTAAAATAATGAATCATGAATCCTTTAGATCCTAAAACTTTCTTTTTCGAACTTCCACCTTATACCCCAATTCAAATTGAAGCTGCAAGCGAAAGAGCATTAGTTTTGCTATTGCAGTTCAGAGATAGGATCGATGCGTATAATCCAATAATAAAAGAGCAAACGACTTATTCTTCAAATCATTCTATACTTGGAAGCGATGCCTATAATTTTATTAAGTATGGAGGGTATGGCTATCTTTCTCTTAAGTGTGTCAGGACCGATGAATTGTTCCATTTTTGTTTGTATTATGATTCAAATAAGAAAATTTTTATGAAAATTGGGCAATTTCCTTCCATAGCAGATCTTCACATTGGAAACATTAAAGAGTATGCCTCAGTTTTAAGTAGGGAAAAGATTAAGGAGTTTACTAGAGCAATAGGTATAGCGGCTAATGGGGTTGGAATAGGTTCTTTTGTTTATTTGCGTAGAATTTTTGAGGATCTAATTGAGGAGGCTCATATCATAGCTAAAGAAAATTCTAGTTGGAATGAACAAGATTTCAAAAAGAGTAGGATGGATGACAAAATAAACCTTTTAAAAAATTTCTTACCAGAATTTCTTATAGAAAATAAAGGCATGTATGGTATACTTAGCGTTGGTATTCACGAGTTAACTGAAGAGCAATGTTTAACACATTTTGAAACGGTAAAAGTTGGAATAGAATTAATTTTAGATGAAAAACTTGAAAAATTTCGGAAAACAAAGAAAATAGAAGACGCAAAAAATAAACTAACAAATGTAACTACGAAGCTTAAAGAAAGTAAATAAGTTTCAACTTTCACTTTTTTACCCCCTTAACAATGTCGGCAATTATTGCAACCGCTATAACTATTAAGGCAAAACCAATTAAGTTAGGCAAACCATTTTCACTATCAAACTCATTAGGGTTTTTCCCCAATAGACTTGCCAACTCATTTCTTTCGATCTGCGTTATTGCTCCTCGTTGAGCTTTTCTAGTTAAGTACTGTATTCTTTTTGTTTTTTCGTTCATTTATCATTTATTATGCTTTTAACCGCCCCTTCAATCAAATCTTTGCCGAATCTTTCAAAATTTTCTTTAGACAATTTGCCTTCCTTATATAATTCTTTAAAATCATAAAGTGTCGCAATTAATTCATGCATTTTCATTTCGCTACCGCGTATTTCATAATAGTTTTGGAAATACCCCAAACTACCTAATTCTATTAATATCGAACGTGCGATTGGTCCAAAATCTGTTCTTCTATATTTATAATCAGTTTCGGTTTCCAAAGTATTTAATCCTGTAATATCCTCTTTGATAATAAAGTATTTTTTTTCCTTTAATTGTTTTATTTCTTTTAAAAAGTCTACAAGAATGGTGTCGGTAGTAAGTATAAAAACAACTGCGTTACAGCCTTCAGTAGAACCACTTATTAGGTTAGGTGTAATTCTTGCGCGTTTAACCATTGAATCACTCATAACCGGCGTGCATCCTAATAAATCAACTATTTCTATAGCATAATCTACCGCCCCAAAATTGACGCCAAAAGGTGAAATAAATATTTTCGGTTTGTTATTGATAAAATAGAGCTATTAGTTCGAACAAAATTTTGTAATATATGCGTATGGTTAAATAGTTACTCCACCACCACTTTCTTCGTAATAGCTGTATTATAATTTCCTTTTATTTTTAAAAGATAAAGGCCTTTGCTTAATGCTTGTGTGCTAAAACTAAAAGTGTTTTGTGTTACCTTAACCCAATCGCGCAACAAGGTTGTAATTAATTTGCCTTGTTGGTCGTACAACTCAAAACTTAAATATTCGGGCTGCGCCAAACTAAGCTCTACACTAAAAATATCTTTTGCAGGATTTGGAAAAACAGTGGCAGAGGCATTGTTTAATGTTACCTCGCTTTTAATAGTGGTAACAATAAACGGGCTTAAGCCCAACTCTGTTACCCAGGCCCTGTGCGCAAAAGGGTAAGAGCCGCTGTAAAAATAAGTATTGTAACCGCTCATCCACACTTTGCCGGGATCGTTATACCTGCGTTGCGAGCCCGAGTAATCGCCCCAACGTTCTTGTGTGGCTGCTAACAGGTTTACATAGGTCGTTCCATTTTGTATGCGCAACACCGGCGAAAAATCGCCCAACGCATCTGCCCTCATGGCAGAGGTACCGCCAAATACTTTGTTAGAGCTGTGGTTAAAGGTAAAAATAGAAGTATTGTCTGTTGCAGAATTTCCGGCATACGAAATATTGGGGTAAGCAAAATCCATGGTATCATTAAAAATAATATAACCCGTTACGGTTGGACTAACGGCCGCGGGATTGTTGATGGTACCATAATAAATTGTTGGTCGGTTATTAACCGGGTGGTTGGTGTTGTGCACATACTGTATCAAACCATTTTCGTAAAAAGCACCCAAGTTACGACAATCGTTTGTAGCCAATGTTTGTACGGTGTTGGTTTGCCTGCCATCAACCGGTAAATAATAAGGTTGATTTGAAATTAATGCTTTGGTGGTTACAGTGCCTGTTGGTGCGCCAATGGTATCGGTAACGTTCACTAAAAAAACCGTATCGTTTTGCGAGGCCAAATTACGGTTAGAAATAAAATACATGTTTGGCGAATACAATTGGCTTCCACCTTTTACCGGGCATAAATTACGAATGGGCTTGTTGTTGAATTTAATATTAGAGTGTAAAACAGAACCTAATGGTAAACCGGCATAACCGCTGTCTTTTTTCATTTGCCAAATTAAGGTTTCGTTAAAACCTGTTTGCCAGGGCTGGTTGTTGTAAAGCAAATTAACAGTTAAAAATAATTCTTTATTGGTCATGCTTATCATTGGATAATCTGACCACAAATTATTATTTAAAGGGTTACCGGGTAGTGAATACAAATTCCATGCGCCCGATGGATCGTTGGTTTGCGAAAAGCCAATAATTATTTTACTGGTAGTATCTACAAAGCCAACCAAACACACCAAAACAAAACGGTCTTTTAACGGGTCGTACATTACTTTTGGATCGAACTCCTGGTGCAGGCTGTTAATAGGTGTAGTAAAAGCGTTTAAGGATTTAATTGGTGAGTTAACATTTGTAACCGTATTTCTCACAAAAATATTTGTATTTATTACAGAGATCAGCATGCCACCGTTTGAGATGGCCATATCATTATCGTTAGGTGTGCTTAAACCCCAGGGGTTGGCAACAAAATTTTGACCAATAGAAAGTGTTGGCAAAACAGCTGCAGCCGCATTAACCTGGCCGGTTTTATAATTTGCAGGATAATTATAGATCTCCATTTTCTCAGATCTTTGTTTTGGCATTTCCAGCATCAATAACTTTGGGCTGTAATCTGGTTGGGCGCTGGTATAATTAACTACTGCCTGTCTTTGAAAAGTGAAGGAAGTTTTTTTGGTTGCAGTTACCTGCGCCATGCCGGAAACTAAAAAAGATACAATAAATAAACTGCTGTATAAAAATTTCATGCTAAAAGTTTTTAGTTATCTAAATGTACAAAAAATTTACTTAGAAGCAAGTTTTTAGTTGGTTTTAGTATTTGAATTACAGTTATCTTTATCAAAAATTTTACAATGGCAACACTTAGTACTTATAGCGAAAAAGGCGTTAAATTAACTATCTACATAACTACAGTTGCAGTTTGTGCATTGGTGGTTGTGTTAAATCAAAAATGGATCCCGCATCCTGATACTTTTCCTGATCTTATTTACAAGTTACCCATGGTTAACGCTTTCTTAAACGGCAGCTGTACTATTTTACTTTTGTTTTCTTTATGGGCCATTAAAAAAAGAAACATACAACTGCATAAAAAATTAAACATTACCGCTTTTATTTTTAGCTCTGTTTTTTTATTGAGTTATGTAACCGCGCATTATTTTATTCCCGATACAAAATATGGCGATGTGGATCACGATGGTATTATGAGTGCTGCAGAAAGTGCAGCAGTGAGCGGCATTAAACCCGTTTACATTATTATTTTATTAACGCATATTTTTTTAGCGGTAGCGGTTTTACCAATGATCTTATTATCGTTTTATTATGGTCTAACCGATCAACGCGAGAAACATAAAAAATTAACGCGCTTTAGCTATCCTGTTTGGTTATACGTAACGGTAACCGGTGTGGTAGTGTATTTAATGATAGCCCCTTATTATAATTATTAGTTTAGCGCTTTTCCTAGCTATTATTTCTCAAAATACGTGTTATTGGGTATTTTTTTGCGAATATACCTTAGCTAGTTTTGTACTGAATAACTAATAATATAATAGTATGAAAAAAACAATTTTTCAAGTATTGAGCGCTGCTCTTTTGATAGCAAGCATTTTAGTGTCATGCAAAAAGAAAGAAACAAGTCCGGAGCCAACACCCGAACCAAGCCCCACTTCAACAACCACCGGCGGCACTACAACTGGTAACGGACAGCTTTCGTATAATGACGGAAACAGTATTACGGTAGATTCGGCAAACGCAACCTTGTACACAAATTCGGTATCTAATCAAAGACATTTGGATGTTTATGGCTTTAAGGCAGGTAAACAGGTGGTTGAATTTCATTTTAAACCTATAACTGGTGCGCAAACCGTTGCACAAAATTTTAATGGTGCCTGGTTAACGTATTTAACCAACAACGGTCTTTCCTATCCTGGTGATTATTATAATTGTACCTCCGGAAATTTTAGTCTTACCACTTGCGATACAGTTGGCAATAAGTTGATAGGTACTTTTGATTTTGTTGGAAGTAATTCTGTTAGCACTAAAACCATTACCGCAGGCACAATTAATATTAACAAAATTAAAAAGCAGTAAAACGTAAAAAACTAAAACTCAAAACATGCGAAGGAGAAATTTCTTTTTAACCCTGACAAGTAAGTTTATTAAGATCAGGTTTAATGGAAATTGGTGTTAGCTTATTTCCAAAACGGAGCAATCGCAAAAGCATTTTAGCAGAAACTAAAGAGGCAAGTAACCTACAGATAGCCAATTAACTTGGTGATGTCGTATGCTCCGAAACCATCACAGATCAAAGAACCAACTTAGATGTAGTTTTAAGTTAGGGCATTTATTTAGTGAATGTTTCCTATAAAAAGGCGCCATTACAAAAAAAATGATCGTTAAACAACGAAGTTCCACCTTCAAAGTAGAATAGCTAATTATTAACTAAATTTGCGATAGAATTGAAACCCCTATCGCAAATATTTTTTTTTCTGGCTATTATCGTTACCCTTTTTTCTTGTACGCCAACTTCTGTTAAAGAAGAAACTGTAATTGACGATAAAGAAATTACCTGGAGCAAACACATTGCACCAATTGTGTATAAAAATTGTTCGCCCTGCCACCGCCCAGGAGAGAGTGGTCCTTTTACATTATTAAATTATGCCGATGCCGTAAAAAAAGCAAAGCTTATAAAATTTGTTACGCAAACCAACTACATGCCGCCGTGGCCGGCCGACCCAAACTACTCGCACTTTATTGGCGAACGGGTTCTAACCAAAACAGAAATAGAATTATTAAAGGTTTGGGTAGATACAAAATGTTTACGGGGCGATAGTTTAGCCGAACCAAAGGCGCCAACTTTTTATACCGGTTCTTATTTTGGAAAACCCGATCTTGTGGTAAAGGCGCAAAAAGCTTATGCTGTTAAAGGCAACGGCACCGATGCGTTTTTAATTATGAAATACCCTTACGCAATTGAAAAAGATACGCTGTTAGATTTTGTAGAGTTTGTTCCCAACCAACGAAAATTAATTCATCATGTAAACGGCCATTTAATTAGTTACGATAGTAAGCGCTCTTTTAATTATTTAAGCGGCGAGTCTATTCATGAAGATACACGCGCGCAATTGATAGATGTGTATACGCAAATGCATTTGCCTTACACAGATAATTTACAACCGCAATTTCCAACACTCACGCCAAATGTTGTTTATTATTTGCCAGGATATATTCCGCCTTCCTATCCAAAACAAATTGGTGGCTATAAGTTTAAAAAGAACGGTGCTTTTTTATTGAATAATATTCATTATGGGCCAAGTAATAAAGATCTGTTAGATAGCAGTTATATAAATGTGTTTTTTAGAAAAACAGCTATTGAACGCCCGGTAACTGAGTCGCAGTTGGGCACATTTGGTGTATCTAAAATTGAACCGGAGTTTATTATTCCGCCAAACGAGGTAAAAACATTTCAAACACAAACAACGCTGCAACAACCAATTTCAATGCTCTCTGTTAACCCGCACATGCATTTAATTGGAAAAACATTTTGGGCCTTTGCCTTAAAACCAAACGGCGATACCATTCCTCTAATTAAAATAAACAAATGGGATTTTAGGTGGCAATATTATTACACCTTTAAACATCCTGTAAAACTGGAAAGAGGCTGCACCATTTTTGTATACGGTACTTTTGATAATACCAGGAATAATCCCAACAATCCTTTTTCTCCGCCTCAAAGTATTACACAGGGTAATGGCGTAGAAAGTATGAAGACCAGCGAAGAAATGTTCCAGTTTATTTATACTTACGTTCCCTATAAAGCCGGGGATGAGACCATAGACCTGGATCCCGGGGCAAACTAAAGAAATTGTTGCACCTTAAGATCTAATTATTTATCTTAGTTGTTTAGTTAAAACTCTTTTTTTACGCGAAAATCTAAAAGCATTTAAATTAATACAGAATATGAAAAAAATTATCCTTCAAGCAGTGCTGTTTTTTGTGGCGTTAAACATTAGCGCACAAGTACCCGGCGATACTATTGTTATAAAAGCATTTAAGTACGGCAGCACAACACGCGATACCGTAATTAATTTTCCAAACACCAGTTTAACCTATGAAAAAATTATTTTAAAATATAACATGCGTTGCAAAAACGCATTGATCTCTACGCAATCTGCCCCTAATCAAGGTTGCGGCGAGTGGGATTATTCGTGCAATACATACATAGTAGACTCTTCAAAAATTGAGACCGATCTTAATCTTCAACCGAGTCACGTAATTTCAAATTTCACGGGTACCGTTTTTCCTTATGTGACACAGCCTGTTTATGATTATTATAATTACAGCCAAAGCAATGTTGTTTTAAATAATATTGTGTCAGAAACACAACACACTGTTGGTGTTGGTTCAACCGCTGTTCCAAATTTGTTGAAGTCAGATGAGAAGTCGGGAAAATCGCAGATCTTATACACAGCTGCAGAATTAACCACAGCCGGGTTTGTTGCCGGTAATATTGATGGTATTTTATTAAATGTTGCAAATGCAGGTGGTGGCGTTAACTTTTTTAAAGTTGGCATACAACACAGCAGCGCAACAACTTTAAACTCTGGCACAGTTACTTTAACGGGTTTTACAAATGTGTTCAATCAAAATTTTTCTTTTGTTAATGGAAGCAACCGTCTTCAATTTCACACACCATTTGTTTGGAATGGTACAAGCAATGTATTGATTGAATTTTCTTTCACCAACACCAACCCAAGCACACCAATTGTTTTTAACGGGGCAAGTTCAGCTTCAGTAATGGCGTTGTACGCAAAAAATAACTATGCGCTTGATCTTTCTGCTTTAGGGCATTCATATCTAAATACCTCCATGCTTTCAACCGTTAACAATCAAATAACAGTGGCGTTTTGGGCCTATGGTAATTCGGCACAATTGCCAACCAACACCTCTTTATTAGAAGGGTATTCTGCAAACGTTAACCAACGTAATTTAAATTTGCATTTACCCTGGAGCGATAACAACATGTATTTTGATGCCGGTTACAGTGCCGGTGGTTATGATAGGATAAATAAAGTTGCAACTGCTGCAGAGCAGGGTGGACAATGGAATCACTGGGCATTTACAAAAAATGCAACTACAGGTGATATGAAAATTTATTTAAATGGTTTATTGTGGAGCTCAGGTACAGGAAAAACAAAACCTATGTCCATCTTAACCTTGATACTTGGTAAAGATGCTTTACTGGCAAACAATCTTAATTACAAAGGCAAGATCAACGAATTCTCTATCTGGGATAAAGAATTATCATTGGTTGATATTCAATCCTGGATGAATAAATCTATTGATGCAACCCATCCGTTCTATTCAAATTTAGTTGCTTATTATAAAATGAATGAAGGCACAGGATTAAACATTAACGATTCAAAGAACAGTTTGGTTTCTACCGGTGTTAATTTACAATGGACCTACGATCGTGGAAATAATTTAAAACGCTCTTTTTCTGAAACAACGATCAGACCAAACATTGTTTTCTTAAAAGGAACTTACGCGTTAACAACTACAACGGTTATTACTAAAGATTCAGTAGCACGTAACCCAAATGTAGTTCAGCAATATTCTATAACATCAAATGCTACATTAACACCCATGACGCATGATGCTGTCGTTCTATCATCCACATCTAATTTATATGCAACAACACCAAGTAATATTTACAATGGCGATCTGAATACGTTAACCGGAACGCTTGCAATAACACCAACAGGAACAATAAACATCACTAATTTAAATTACTACAAACGTTATCCTTTTTATAATGAGATCATGTCTTTTGTAACGCCTTATGGCAAGGGCCTTGATCTTGGCGTAAACGGCAAAACCTGGTATTATAATGTAACAGATTTTACACCATTGTTGAATGGACAAAAAAGATTATTAATGACCATGGGCGGCGAGAATCAGGAACAAATGGACCTTGATTTTATTTTTATTGTTGGTACACCTCCAAGAAATGTGCTGGAGTTTAAACAATTATGGCAAGGTGGCGCCCGTTATGGCGGCGTGCCAATTCAAAGCATCACAAACAACACGCGCTTTGAACCACAAAATGTTTTAATGCACGCGGGTGGTCAAAGCTTCAAACTACGCTCTACCATTACTGGCCACGGTGCGCAGGGTGAATTTCAGCAAAACGGCGGACAGGTAAATCACTTATTTAATATCAACGGCGGGTCTTACGAGTTGAGTTGGATCGTGTCGCAGGAATGTTCCAAAAATCCTGTTTATCCGCAAGGTGGCACCTGGGTTTACGACAGACAAGGCTGGTGTCCTGGTCAGGCTTCTTTATTAAAGGAAGCATATATTACCGCTTCTGTAACAGCGGGTTCAACGGCAACATTAGATTATCATACTTCCGGTCCGCCTTCTCCATCAGGCGATTATCGTTATATAGTTGCCAACCAATTGGTAACTTATGGTGCAGCAAATCACACAAATGATGCGGCTATTATTGATGTATTTTCGCCAAGCAATAAAGTTTTGTATTCAAGACATAATCCTATTTGCTCCAACCCGGTTATTGTTGTAAAAAATACAGGCTCATCAAATCTAACAAGCCTTGATATTGAATATTGGGTAAATAACGCTACCACAAAACAAACTTATAACTGGACTGGTAATTTAGCATTTATGGATACGACAAGCATTTCTTTACCTGTAAATACGTTGTGGCAATCGGGTATTACACCAACCAATAATAAATTTAATGTAGAGATCAAAAAAGCAAATTCAGTTGTAGATGATTATTCGTTCAATAATATTTACAGCTCTCCATTTGTTGTTCCCGAAGTTGTTCCTGATCATTTTTCTATAGAATTTAAAACAAATAATAACCCTTTCAGTAACACATATAAACTTATCGATGCGCAGGGTAACATTGTAGGACAAAGTAATTTTACTACTGCAAATACTGTGTACGAAGATTATTACATTTTAGATGGTTGTTATACTTTAATAGTGGACGATTCCGGTAACGATGGATTATCGTGGTGGGCCAACACCGCTCAGGGATCTGGCTATGTAAGGTTAAAAGATAATTTTGCCGCAGTATTTAAAACATTTCAACCTGATTTTGGCTGGGGCTTTGAATACAGTTTTACAACTAACGGACCTTTATCTGTAAGAGAAAATAATTTAAGCGCATTCCTTAATTTATATCCAAACCCTGCACAAAATAAATTTACGCTGGAAGGATCAGAATTAGAAGGCGCACAAATTCAAATTACAAATGTATTAGGGCAAACTGTTACGGTTCCATTCACAAAGAAAAATGACGCAATGGAGTTTAATACAAGTTCAATTACGAGAGGAATTTATTTTGTAACCATCACTAAGAATGGAGATACGGTTACTAAAAAGGTAGTTATTAATTAATCTGTATAAATTATTTTTTTAGTTTGAATGGCATTGTTGTCTTGATGTAAGCGAAGGAAGAATAAACCTTTGTTTACATTAAGAGTTGCCAGGTCTAAAATAAATTCTGTTTCAAAAGCAAGCTCTTTACTTAAGATTAATTTGCCCTGCGCGTCAAATAATTCAAAGGCTTTTATTTTAGCAGTATTTAAAAATAATTTCCCTGTAGTTGGATTGGGATAAAGTAAGATATCTTCAAGTTGTTCATATGAATTTAATCCGGTTACAACCAATTGAGGCGTGCAAGACTTTATTGCTTTGAAACCAAAACTTACAGTAGCGCCGTCACTTTTAAAACGCAGGGTCAGATTTTGTCCGCTTGAGGTAACGGTTCCGGGGTTGTTGGTTCCGGTGTAAGCACCTATTAATGGCGATGCAACCGTTGGACCATTGTATAAGAACAAAGAATCATAGCCTTGTTCTGTTCCAAAACTTTTAAACTGCAATTTCACAACACTTCCTGTTGGTGCAGCTAACGAATAAGTATAACTTTCGCTGTCATAATAATTTCGCATCGGCCCACCCATATCAAAAATACTATCATTACAAACAACAGGTGCACAATCGGTAAATTTATTTTGTAACAAGGTCCAGTAACTTGTCATACCTGCATCGTAACCAAGTGCCCAAATACCTATGCCGCCTAACCCGCGTTGTTTTACCATATCGTATCGTCTGCCCAAACTATACACATCATCAATAAAACATTGGCGCCACACGCTTGCATTTAAATAAGAGTAATAGGGAGTATAGCTTGTGCCGTCCCAGCTTTTATTTACAGCACTATAGGGTGTGGGGTTATTATTAATATAACTTAATGTACGCGAAGATGAAAAATTGCCCGTTGTATTTGCCGGTAATGAATTCGAAGTTACTTCCCATTCCTGGCCATAATAAGGCAGGCCCAGCAATAATTTTGATGGTGTTGCGCCTGCTTTAATATAATAGGTAATGGTTTTTGATAGTGTATAATTATAGCTTGTTTGAAAATTATATAAAGGATCCGACGGGCCGGCTTGCGCACTTCCCGAATAATAATATGCGTAGCCCATTATTGTAAAATCATCTACAATACTATTTAATGTGGGCATATCAAAAGCAGTGCTCCAATCTACTGCATACAAACAAACCGATAATTTATAATTTGGATTAGCGGCATTCAAAGCATTGTTTAAATTGGTCATAAATGTGGTAAATGGAACTTTGTCAGAAGAACCCATGCCTTCAAAGTCAATATTAACACCGTCGCCGCCTCTGGCATTTAAAAGCGAAACCATGTTATTTATAAAAGTTGTTTGTGCTGTGCTGCTGGCCCAAAAAGTTGAATGCCCGCTAAACATGGTTGCACAAATATGGATCTTACGGCCATTGTTTTTTGCAACAGTAACAACGCTTGCGGTTGTCCATGCAAATGAAGCATTGGTGTTATTGCCCGTTGAAGGCGACGCGTCGTAACTAAAATAGCAGAGGTCACTTAAGAGATTCCATTGATAAGCCGTATACGCTGTACCCACCCAATAGGGATGCCATCCAAACACTTTTTTATTTAAGGTGCATGTTGGAGAAAAAACCGCTAATTCTTTGTTTGCCGGAGCAATACCATTTTCTGCGATCTGCAAACTATCAAATTGCGCATCGGTCTTTAAATTAAGCGATCCATAATACTCGCTTTGCTCCTGCATGATAGATTTATGAGCCGTTTGCTGCGAAACCAGTTTGCTCGCAAATAGCAGTGCGCAAGATAAAATAACAAGGTTTTTCATTAGTTTTCGAATGTAGCGCCAAATTGTGATAATACCAATAAAAATGAGGCATAAAAGGCGACTTTTTTGTATATTTGCCGCTAAATTAATTTAGAGGTAGATCAGGATTTTAAAATGAAAAACATTCGGAACTTTTGTATTATTGCGCATATCGATCACGGAAAAAGTACTTTGGCTGACCGTTTATTGGAATTTACCGGAACTGTTAGTAAGCGCGACATGCAAGCGCAGGTGTTGGATGATATGGACCTGGAGAAAGAACGTGGCATTACCATTAAAAGCCACGCCATTCAAATGGATTACCCATACAAAGGAGAAAAATTTGTTTTAAATTTAATTGATACTCCAGGCCACGTAGATTTTAGTTACGAGGTATCACGCTCTATTGCTGCTTGTGAAGGTGCATTACTAATTGTGGATGCGGCGCAGGGGATACAAGCACAAACTATTTCTAATTTATATTTAGCCTTAGAACACGATCTTACGATCATTCCTATTTTAAATAAAATGGATCTGCCAAGTGCAGAACCAGAAATGGTAAAAGATCAGATCGTTGATCTGATTGGTTGTGACAGAGACGAGATCATTCCAGCCAGCGGAAAAACAGGAATGGGTATTGAAGAGATCTTAGCCGCAATTATTGAACGTATAAAACCACCGGTTGGCGATCCTGCAGCACCATTGCAAGCGTTAATTTTTGATAGTGTTTTTAATTCTTTCAGAGGTATCATCGCTTATTTCAAAATTGTGAATGGTACAATTAAGAAAGGCGAAAAGGTAAAATTCGTAAACACCGGCGCATTCTACAATGCGGATGAAATTGGCGTTTTACGATTAAAACCCGAACCCCGCCCCGAATTAAGCACCGGCGATGTGGGTTATATTATTTCGGGAATTAAAAGCGCAAAAGAAGTAAAAGTAGGCGATACCATTACACATTTTGATCGCCCTTGTGAAGAAGGTATTCATGGTTTTGAAGAAGTAAAACCAATGGTTTTTGCAGGAATTTATCCGGTAGATACCGAAGATTTTGAAGAGCTGCGTTACAGTATGGAAAAACTGCAACTGAACGATGCATCATTGACCTGGGAGCCTGAGTCATCTTTGGCTTTGGGTTTTGGTTTCCGTTGCGGCTTTTTAGGTATGTTGCATATGGAAATTGTGCAGGAACGTTTAGAGCGTGAGTTTAATATGACGGTAATTACAACCGTTCCTAACGTATCGTACATTGCCTACCAAACCAATGGCGAAGTTGTAACCGTAAATAATCCAAGCGACCTTCCGGATCCCGGCCGTATTGATAGAATTGAAGAACCGTATATAAAAGCAAACATTATTACTAAATCAGATTTTATTGGTCCGGTAATGAGTTTGTGTATTGAGAAACGCGGACAAATAGTTACACAAAATTATTTAACGGCAGACCGTGTTGAGTTAGTTTTTGAAATGCCATTAGGCGAAGTGGTATTTGATTTCTTCGATCGCTTAAAATCTATTTCTAAAGGTTACGCTTCTTTTGATTATCATCCAACAGGCATGCGTGATTCTGATCTTGTGAAACTGGATATACTTTTAAAAGGCGAACCGGTGGATGCTTTATCCTGCTTAATTCACAGGAGTAATTCGTATCAATTCGGTAAAAAGATCTGTGAAAAGTTAAAAGAACTTATCCCAAAACAGCAATTCGAAATTCCTATACAAGCCGCAATTGGCGCAAAAATTATTTCGCGCGAAACAATTAGCGCTATGCGTAAAGACGTTACAGCCAAATGTTATGGTGGCGATATTAGTCGTAAACGTAAATTATTGGAAAAACAAAAAGAAGGTAAAAAACGCATGAAGCAGGTTGGAACGGTTGAAATTCCACAGAGCGCATTTATGGCCGTTTTAAAGCTTAACGATTAGTGGCATGAATTTGCCTTGTAAACTATGGCAGTCATTCTTAAAAATTTAAGACCTTTATTTTGGCTGCTTATCTTCGGGGCACTTCAACGTTTATTTATTTTCATGCTCTGTCATTCAAAAATTGAAAGCGCTTCAGAGGTTCTTTGCGCTTTATTTTTAGGAATAATTTTCGATCTCAACTTTTTAGGCATTTTATTTTTATTCTACCTTTTGCTTGAAAATATTCACAAAAAGATTGCCAACGTTATTTTTTTATCTTTCGCAGTTTTATGGATAGTTTTAAATGCCTTTGATGTAATTTCATTTTATTACCTGGGCATTCGCTGCAGCATCAATTCTTTCGAGCTGTTTAGCGTTAAAGACTTGGCCGACAAAGCAAGTGATAGTTCCATCGTAATTAAAGCTCTTGCACTGCTAATTCTTTTTGTATTTATTTTGTTCAAAATAAAAAAAGAAATATTACCAGACTTTACTTCCAATAAACTAAAACAAAAACTACTTTTTGGCTGTATATTTTTTATACTGTCGTTAACCTATTTGCCTTACCCAATTAATTATTACTCTCACCAGATAAATATTTCTAATGCCGCAAAACAATTATCATTAAACAGTTATTACTCCTGGACAAAATCTTTTCTGCACACAAAAAACGAATATATAATGAACGAGCAAGAAGCCTTAGCAAGTTTTAAAATGCAACAGGGCTATTCTAACAAAGCAGATTTTATTGACAGAGAAGTTAATTATACAGATACGGCTTACGATAACGTAGTTTTAATTATTATGGAAAGTTTTGGTGCCAATAGAATTGGTGCTTTAAACGGCGACAAACATCTAAGTCCGCATTTCGATTCGCTTTGCGCCGAAGGCACGTTATACACCAAATGTTTTTCTTCAGGACCTCGCACGCAATACGGGATCTCATCCATTTTCTTTGGTTTCCCCCACATATTGGGTTACAATTTATTTCGCGAAAACAAATTAAAGCATGCATTTAACGGGCTAATAAAATTGGCTGAAAAAAATAAATATAAAACGCATTTTATTCACGGTGGTTCGGCTGCTTACGATGATATGGAATTATTTTTAAGCGCCGATGCGGCAATAACAGTTAAAGATGTTGACGACATTAAAGAATTTAAATTTAAGAACACCTGGGGTGTTGATGACGAATCCTTATTTAGTTTCTCAGAAAAATATATTGCAGACAACTCCGGAAAAAATTTGTTTTGCGTTCTTTCCATGACTAACCACGAGCCACATCAAGTGCCAGCAGACTTTAAAGCCGGAGGCAACATAAAAGATCTTGAAAAAAAAGAAAGCGCATTTTTATATTCAGATCAGGCTTTGGGAACCTTCGTTCAAAAATTAAGGCATTCAAACAAATACAAAAACACATTGATCATTATTACAGGTGATCATGCCGAAGGCTATTCGTCACGCGATAACGAAACAAAATTATTTCACGTTCCTTTGCTTATTATCGATCATAAAAAAAAGAACATAAAGAATAATATGATTTGTTCGCATGCAGATATTGCAGAATACGTTTTAAGTAAAACAAAATTTAAAGGCAAAAGCCATTTTATAAATCACAATTTAAATACTGTAAAGGCGGGCCAAGCTTACTACAGAAATTACAATAATGATATTTACCAAGTTACCGATTCGGTAATTTATCGTTATAATCTTATTGACAGATCGTTTTGCAAACTGTATTGCGATTCAAATATGTATGTAACAAAGCAAGAACGGATAGAGAACATTGATCCAAAAAACGCACTAATTTTAAAACATATAAAGGCCAATTACACCTCGCTTCAGTATTTATTTGAAAATGGCATGTATCACGCCAATTAGTCTCTTAAAGCACTTTTCAACCTAAATATTGTTCACAAAAGCTGTAACTAAAAAGCGTCGCGGGTATTATAGTCGGTAAATTTACCTAATGAGATTTTCAGCATTTATTTTTCTTTTTCTTTGCAGTTTTACTATCTACTCTCAACTTAAAAAAGAGTATTATGATGCTAAAGAAACCCAATTAAAATCCGAAACAGATTATTACAAAGGTGTTCCCTATGGCGCATACACAGAGTATTATCCCAGTGGGAATGTGTTGTCAAAAGGCTTTTACTATTCAGGAAAACTTAGTCATTTTTTGGGCAAAGAAGATAGCACCTGGACCTTTTATTACGAGAACGGCACCAAAAAAGCAGTTGAACATTACGACAATGGGAAGAAAAACGGCACCAACGTGTATTATTTTAAATCGGGTAAGATCTCGCAGCTAACTAAATTTGTAGATAACATAGCAGATAGCATATGGACATCTTTTCATGAAAACGGTAAGGTAAAAAGCCGCGAACCATTTGAAAAGGGAAAGAAGGAAGGAGAATGGACTTACTACTTTGATAATGGTCAATTAGAAAGCAAAGGTACTTTTGAAAAAGATAAACGCCAGGGCAAAGTTGAAACCTATGCTAAAACAGGTAAACTCTTAGCCATTCAATATTATTGCGCCGGAAAGCCGTGTAACATATGGGAAGAATACTATGATAACGGCCAAAAGAAATTTGTAAAGGAGTATAAAGACAGTGTACTGTACCTTAACGATCTGTGGGATAGTAAAGGTAAACAGTTGGTAACCAGCGGTAATGGGAGTATTACAGCCAACTACGATAATGGCGTTGTTAAGGCCATGGGATTTTATAAAGGCGGTTTGCAGGATGGCCTCTGGCGCTTCTTTCACCCGAATGGTGAGTTGGATTACGAAGCTACCTATGCGAACGGAATGTTGAACGGATATTACTCTTCATATTTTGCAAATCACAAGGTAAAAAGCGAGGGAGAATTTATAAACAGCAAAAAAAATGGCCTCTGGAAATTTTATACAAGCGATGGGCAGCTCGAAATGGCGGGCACTTTAAAGGATGACCTGAGAGAAGACAAATGGACCTACTATTATTCTAACGGAAAAGTTGAAAGCGAAGGTTATTATTTAAATGATAAACAAGCGGCAACCTGGAACTATTTTTACCGCACCGGCGAAAAATGGCGTCAGGGCAATTATGATAACGGTTTAAAAACAGGTGTTTGGACAACCTGGTTCGAAAATGGCAAAAAATTGCAGGAGGGGCCCTTTGTTGGAGGTAAAGAAAACGGTTTATGGACCAGTTGGTGGGATAATGGCACAAAAAAAGATGAAGGAACCTTTAAAGACGCGCAGTTAGTGGATGATTGGCAGGGCTGGTACACAAACGGTAAGCCCAATTATGCCGGAAGTTACAATAGCAAAGGCAAAAAAACAGGAAAATGGGATTATTTTTACGAAAATGGTCAGCCACGTGAAACCTGTTCGTATGTAAACGGTATAAAACATGGGAACTATATCCAATGGTTTGAGAGAGGGAGCTTTGTTGACACAAAAGGAAAGTATCGTAAAGGACATCAACACGGTTCATGGACTTATTTTTACGAGACCGGCGGTATTAATCGTATTCAGCATTTTAAAAATGGAAAGCTAAGCGGCAAAAGCGTTTCGTATTACACAAATGCCAAGTTGCAAAGCGAGTGTAATTATAAAATTGTAAATGATAGAAGAAAAGGCAAAGTGCAAAGCGTTCCGCACGGTTTATGGGTATTCTACGATAAGAGTGGTAAAGAAATCAACAGAATAAACTATGAAAACGGCGTAAAAAAGTAATTGGAAGTTTTTTTGTTATATTTGTGAACTACAAATTATGAACAGGTTTAGTATTAAAATAATTTTATTGGTTTTTGCACTTTCTTTTACTTTTTGCAAGAACGGGGAGAAACAGGATGAAAATCTTGTTATTGATGATAATACAAAACAAGCAGTTCAGGAAACTAAATTAAATGCGCAAAACGTGTTTAATTCAATGCCAGATAGAAAATTAATTTTAAAATTAATCGAGGATAATAAAATTGATTACAACCCCGATTTTTTAAACGATCCCAACTCAGTTTCAAAGTATACTGTTGAATTTTATAAAGCCGCCAATCTTGGTATTTATGGTTCGGATCTAAGCATAGCCAACTCTTTTGATCAAACTCAGGAAAGCATGGTTTTCTTAAAATGCGTTAATTCTTTAGCCGCAAACATTGGTGTTAATAATGCTTTTGACCAGGCTATGTTCGATAGGATGGAAGCTAACCGCGAGAATAAAGATTCTACTTTAGAAATTATTACTGCCGCCTTTAAAAAAGCGGATGAGATCTTAAAAGTAAATAACCGTCCCGCTACATCGGCTGTTATTCTTACCGGCTCTTGGGTTGAAGGAATGTATGTTTCTTGCCAGATCGCAGAAACAGCTAACGGCGAAAAAATAATCAAAACAATAATCGATCAAAACGAGTCGTTAAAGAACATCATAATTATGTTAGAAGCTTCTAACCTAACCGATGGTACAAAATTCATCATAGCCGATCTTAAATCTATCAGGGATGCCTTTGAAGTAGCTGAGGCCAACACGGTTCAAAACCTTGAGACCATTAAGACCATCAAGGAAAAGATCACTGCGTTAAGAAATAAACTTGTAGCAGGCGCTTAATTGAGCATTTAACTTTTTTTCCCAAAATCAATCCCTTATTCTCTCCAATTATTCTTAAATTAGTATTCATTAATGAAAAGAATTTTCATCATATTTTTTGTGCTTTTTTTTGTGAGCCGCTCGTTTGCGGCTTACATTTTAATTCCAATGGATGAAGGACAAAAAAACCACTTAAAAGCCTACGGCCTTGCTTATTGGGCTTTAAAAGGTGAGCTGGAGATCCATTGGTTGCTGAATTATCGCGGCGGCAGTTTTATGATCCCCAATGCAAAACCTGTATCTAACGAATGTGTAATAAGAGGTATTAGTTACGAAACTATTTCTGATGCTCAGGGAAATGCTATTCTCGCTGAAATTGCAAACCCCGAAGCAAATCAAGACGCGATCAAATTAGAAAAAGCGCCACGCATTGCGGTGTATTCGCCAAAGGGCAAGCAACCATGGGACGACGCCGTAACTTTGGTTTTAAAATATGCCGAAATACCTTACGATATTGTTTACGATGAGGAAATTTTTCTTGAAAAATTAAAAGATTACGACTGGCTCCATTTGCATCATGAAGATTTTACAGGACAATACGGTAAATTTTATTCGCAGTTTCAAAATGCGGCCTGGTATCAAAATGAGGTAAAAGAAAACGAAGCGCTTGCAAAAAAATTAGGCTTTGCAAAAGTGTCCTTAATGAAATTAAATTCTGCAAAAAAAATAAAAGATTTTGTTTTTAGTGGCGGCTTTTTATTTGCTATGTGCAGCGCCACTGACAGTTACGATATTGCTTTAGCTGCAGAGGGTGTTGATATTTGTGAGAGTATGTTCGATCACGATCCGGCTGATAAAAATGCACAATCAAAATTAGATTTTTCAAAAGAATTTGCTTTTGAGAATTATAAACTAAAAGAAAATCCATACGAGTACGAGTACTCAACCATTGATACCTATTTAACGCGAAGAGGTTTTGGTATGACACAAAAAACAGATCTATTTACCTTGTTTGAGTTCTCTGCCAAGTGGGATCCCGTGCCAACCATGCTTTGTCAAAACCACACCAATACAATACAAGGTTTTTGGGGACAAACAGTTGCCTTTGATAAAAAATATATTAAAAAAAATGTATTAATTATGGGCGAAGCAAAAGCATTTGGCGAAGCGCGTTATATACATGGCGATATTGGTAAAGGCACCTGGACCTTTTATGCAGGCCACGACCCCGAAGATTATGAGCATAGGGTAGAAGAACCACCAACCGATCTTTCGTTACACCCAAACTCGCCGGGCTACAGGTTGATCCTGAATAATATTTTGTTTCCGGCAGCAAAAAAGAAGAAACAAAAAACTTAATTTTACCCCATCAATTTTATTTTAAAAATAATCATCTCGGCATTGGCAGTTTTTATAGTTGCCAATATTTTACCTCATGTAACAGTTGATGATTATTTATCTGCATTAATGGTTGCCGTTGTTTTGGCTTTCTTAAATACTATTGTAAAACCAATTCTAACTATCCTTACAATACCAATAACGGTTTTTACTTTGGGACTTTTTTTGCTGGCTATAAATGCCTTCATTATTATTTTTGCCGAGAAATTAGTAAGCGGTTTTCATGTAGATGGTTTTTGGTGGGCACTATTGTTCAGCTTAATATTATCACTTATTACAGGCATTTTAAATGCTTTGTTTGGCGTAAACGATAAACCTAAACGAGACAGAGATTAAAAGAGCTTTAATTCACTCAATAAAAAAAGGGGCTTAAGGCCCCTTCTTCATTTTTACAAATAAATATTATTGATCAAATTTATTATAGTTTGGCGGCACTGCTAAACTCGCGTCATCCGGCACCTTACGACCAATCTTAACTACTTCTAACTTCGTTAATAGTTTTCCATCGCTTATTTGCTTCTCTTCGCTTAACATTGGCATACAGCCTTCAGGAAGATCTTTGATCTGGTTAAAATAAATACTTTGTTTATCTTTTCTGTTCCATAATTTGATCACAGGCACAAAAAAAGAAAATTTGTTTTCAGCTACCCAATAGGTGATCACCGTATTTTCATCTGTATTTTTTACAGTATACTCAACACATTTAATACCTTGTATTGTTTTAGTATCATTACCTTTTGTAACAGCGCAAACGCCTTTTACAATAGGAGGCGTCTCGCTTTTATGCTCACCCCAAACTTTGCGTTTTGGATTAACGAACTTTATTTTATTTTCGGTAAGGTCAAAAATAAAACTTCCCTCAATGGCATTTGATTTTTTGCCATACTGGTCAAGTTTAATTAATTTATCCTTTACAAGATAAATATTAGTGTTAGTGTCTTTTTGATTGTAGTATTTAAACTCAATACTTCCGTTAAAGTTTTGCGCAGTAATTGACGTCAAACCTAAACACAAAGTTAAAGCAAGTAAGATCTTTTTCATTTTTAAAGAATTATTAGATTACTAAATTATGTATTTTCGGGATATTATTACAATGAAAAACGAAAATTCTCATAATTTAGGAGTTGAAGGCGAAAAAATAGCCAAAAAACATCTTTTAGACAAAGGTTATGAGATTTTGCAGCAAAACTGGCGCTTCAAAAAGCTGGAGGTTGATCTAATAGCCTCTTATAAGGACCAGATAATTTTTGTGGAAGTAAAATCGAGAAGCACAAGCGATTTTGGAGAACCCGAACTATTTGTTACCAAAAAAAAGCAAGGTTTTTTAGTTTCGGCAGCGCATGAGTATTTGGTGTCAAATAACATCGAGTTGGAGTGCCGTTTTGATGTCATCTCTGTTTTACAAAATAATAACACTACAAGTGTAAAACATTTAGAGGGAGCCTTTTATCCATCAATAAAGTAGCGTATATTTGCCCTACCATGCGTAAAACAAACAACAGTAGGTCAGGAGCAAGCAGTAAAGGAAAATCTTTTAAAACAAAAGACGCCAATAAAGCGTTCAAAAAACCTTTTGGCAAATCTTCATACAACGATAAGCCAAAAAGAGAAGGCGATTCTTTTTCTGATAAAGACGAGCGACCAAAAAAACGCTTCAACAGTTCAGAAGAAAGAACATCTTATAAAAAATCTGAAGGTTCAGATAAAAAATACGGAGATAAAGCTAAAAGAAGTTTTGGAAATTCTGACGAGCGCAAGCCATTCAAAAAAAGTTATGGCGGCGATAAAGATTTTGGATTTAGCGATAAGCCAAAAAGAAACTTCGAAAGATCGGGCGAGAAAAAACCATACAAGAAAGATTTTGGCGATAAACCAAAAAGAAGTTTTGATAATTCTGAAGAACGTAAACCATTTAAAAAAGAGTCTAAGTTTGGCGATAAGCCCCGCAAAAGCTTTGCCGGAAGTGATGATAGAAAACCCTTTAAAAAAGAATTTGGCGATAAGAAAAAAGATTTCGGTTTTAAAAAACCAGAAAGAAAATTTGATTCTCCAAAATTTGAAAAGGATGGTAAAAAACCCCACAGAAAAAGCAGCAGAAGCTTTAACGAAGATTCAGATAAAACAAAGCGTGTAAAGTTTGATGAATTTGAAGATGGAAAAACATTTTCAAACGCGTCAAAGGTCGATGGAGATAAAAAGAAATTTAAGAAACCCGATCTGGTAAAGAAAACCGCCAGTGCCGATGGTTTAACGCGTTTAAACAAATACCTGTCAAACGCCGGAATAGCTTCTCGCAGAGATGCCGATGTTTTAATTCAAAGCGGGGTAGTAAAAGTAAATGGTGTGGTAATAGATCAGCTCGGTTTTAAAATTAAAGCCGGAGACGTTGTTACTTATGGAGATGCAGCTGTAAAAAGCGAACGAAAAGTATATTTGTTATTGAACAAGCCTAAAGATTACATTACAACCGTTGATGATCCACAAGAACGCAAGACCGTGATGGAGTTAATAAAAGGAGCCTGCAGAGAGCGTTTGTATCCCGTTGGTCGTCTTGACAGAAATACCACCGGATTATTGCTATTTACAAATGATGGCGAGATAACTACAAAACTAACGCATCCAAAATATGGCGTTAAAAAAGTGTACCATGTAAGTTTAAATAAAGGCCTTAAAACCGAAGATTTTACCGCAATAACAGAGGGTGTTGAACTAGAAGATGGCATCGTAAAAGCCGATGATCTTGCTTTTGTTGGAGAAGGAAAAAAAGAGATAGGTATTGAGATACACAGTGGCCGTAACCGCATTGTAAGACGTTTATTTGAGCATTTGGGTTATGATGTTGTAAAGCTAGACAGGGTAGTTTTTGCGGGCTTAACTAAAAAAGATCTGCCTCGCGGAAAGCACCGTTTTTTAACGGCAAAAGAAATTGGCTTTTTGCAAATGATCGGATAATTTTTGTATTTTTAAAGTATAGAAAACCATTTTTTGAATTAATAATTATGTGTGGAATTGTAGCATATATTGGTAATCGCGAAGCTTACCCTATTTTAATAAAAGGATTACAACGTTTGGAATATCGTGGATACGATAGCGCCGGCGTTGCTATGATAAATAAAGCCGGAACGCTTAACGTTTATAAGCGTAAAGGCAAGGTAAGCGATTTGCTAACGTTTGTAAAGAATGAAGATACTACCGGTAATATTGGTATTGGTCACACACGCTGGGCTACACACGGCGAACCAAATGATGTAAACTCTCACCCGCATTATTCTCAAACAAAAGATCTTGTGATGATACACAACGGTATCATCGAAAATTATGCCGCTATTAAAGAGGGTTTAACAAAACGTGGGCATACATTTTTATCACAAACGGATACTGAAGTTCTTATACATTTAATTGAAGAAATTCAAAAGCACGATAATATGAAGCTTGGGCACGCTGTACAAGCCGCCTTAAAGCAGGTTATTGGTGCTTATGCTATTGTTGTGTTGGATAAAAATGATCCGGATTCTATCGTCGCAGCAAAAAAAGGCAGCCCTATGGTTATAGGTATTGGCACAGATGATTTTTTTATTGCCTCAGATGCTTCGCCAATTATTGAGTACACAAAAAATGTAGTGTATTTGGAAGATGAGCAGGTTGCTGTTTTAAGACGAGGACAGGAATTAAAGATCCGTAATTTAAAAGATAAAGAAGTTACGCCATACGTGCAGGAATTAACTTTAGAGATAGAATCTATTGAAAAAGGTGGATACGATCACTTCATGTTAAAAGAGATCTATGAGCAACCGCGTTCCGTTTTAGATAGTATGCGCGGCAGATTAAAAGCCCACGAAGGTGAAATTAAGATGGGTGGCATTGTTGATCATGAAAAGAAATTTGAAAAAGCAAAACGTATAATTTTTGTTGCCTGTGGTACTTCATGGCATGCCGGTTTAGTTGCAGAATATTTATTTGAAGAATTTGCACGCGTACCTGTTGAGGTAGAATATGCATCAGAGTTTAGATACAGGAATCCAATTATTTTTCAGGACGATATTGTTATTGCTATTTCACAAAGTGGCGAAACAGCAGATACATTAGCGGCAATTGAATTAGCAAAATCAAAAGGCGCAACGGTGCTTGGCGTTTGTAATGTTGTGGGTTCATCTATTGCGCGTGCAACACACGGTGGTAGTTATACACATGCTGGTCCTGAGATCGGGGTTGCATCAACAAAAGCGTTTACAGCGCAAGTAACAGTACTAACGCTTATGGCCTTGCATATGGCAAAAGTGCGCGGTACTTTATCAGAGAGTCGTTACCGTCAATTGTGCTACGAAATGGAAGCTATTCCTTCTAAGATCGAAGAAGTATTAAAATTAAACGATCAGCTGCGTGAGATAGCGTTTATTCATAAAGATTCTAGTAACGCCTTATATTTAGGTCGTGGCGTTTCTTTTCCGGTAGCATTAGAAGGCGCCTTAAAACTAAAAGAAATTTCTTACATCCACGCCGAAGGTTACCCTGCGGCAGAAATGAAACATGGCCCTATTGCATTAATTGACGAAGAGATGCCGGTATTTGTAATTGCCACCAAAGGTGCTAATTACGAAAAAGTGGTAAGTAACATACAAGAGGTAAAAGCCCGTAAAGGAAAAATTATTGCCGTTGTAACTTCAGGTGATATGGAAGTTAAAAATGTTGCAGATTATTGTATCGAGATCCCAGAGACGGATGAATTCCTTGTGCCGTTAATATCGGTTATACCTTTACAATTATTATCATACCACATTGCTGTAATGCGCGGCTGTAATGTAGATCAGCCAAGGAATTTAGCAAAGAGTGTTACGGTAGAATAAATGTTCAGGCTTGCAATAATTACTTTTTTAGTTTCTTATTGTTTTTCTTTTTTTCCGCAAACCAGTTATAGTAGAGATTTTGAGGCACGTAAAAAGAACGTGCCTATTTCAATTATAAATAATAATCCCGGTTATTTTTTTTTATTGCGTTATAATAAAGCAGCGCATGATATCACACTCGAAAGAAGAGCAAAGCCAAGCGCAGAGATCGTTGCTTTTACGCCCTTGAAATTAGACAGCGTTAATGCAGATTGGTTTGATTATGAAAAACTTGATCATTTATTTTTTGAACACAATTACCAGGTTTATTTTTTATTTGAAAAAGTACTTAACTCCAAAAAAACACTTTACTTAAAGATCATTGATACACTTGGAAAAGCTTCAAGCTTTATAGAGCTTGCGAGCATTGAAAAAGAAAAAGGTGTTACGCGTGTTGATTTCGAATATAAAAGAACACAAAACAATAATATTTTGATTGTGGCTTCTCAGGTCTACGGCAATTTTGTTGTAAAAAAACTTGCCCTACTCTTTGATATAGAAAAACGGAAAATAATTTTAAAGAAAAAATTGCCTCTTGAGAATGATGCAACCGGTTATTCTATTGCCTTTGAGTGTAACCAAAGTAACGATCTGTTTTGTGTTTTCGTAAAAGCTCACATAGCATCTTTTAAACGAAAATACATGAATCACGCTCAAATGATGGTTCCGGTAATGTTCTTCGATTCGCTGGCCGTAGCAGGTTTTTTAGTTAACGCATCTTTGCCGATTAAAAGATATCTAGCTGTAAATAATGTATCGGCTTTAAACAGCATAAGATTACATGCTACACAAAATGAAGTTGTGGCTATTGCACATTTGGGCAAACAAGATGGATCGGGCGATATAAATACGTATTTTTTGAACCAAAAATTCACTGCCGATCTTTCCCGGGAACTATATTCTACAATAACGCCTTTAAACGAAACGATAAAAGAAAGTTTAACTTTTTATGACGGTACAGATTATAAAGAAGCAAGTTCAAAGGAATACGATCATTTCAGAAATTTTTTTGTAGGCGGTTGTGATTTTCAGATCTCAGAAAGAGTGGAGGACTATTATTACAAAGAACTCCTTGTATGGAAAAATAGTTTACAAACCGGAAAGATAGAATATCAAAAAATCATTCCTCGTAAAATTTATTCTTTTCAGGGAAGAACGCGCTTTAAGAATATTGCAAAGGCTATGCCTTTTATTTATAAAGATAAATTGCATTTTATGATCCTGGAAGCACCGGATAATTTTAAAAAAAATGCAAATGATTTTAACTTTCATCGTTTCAAAAAAGAGACAAATCTTGCGCGATCTAACTTAATGATGTACAAATTAAATGACGATGGGCGTTTAGAGAAAAAACTGATCTACCATAATGCCATTTTTGATGCGGTACCAATGCCTTACCAGGCAAGTGAACAAAAGGATGTAATACTTTATTTAGACGGAGGTAAGCGCGAAAAGTTTGCTATTTTAAAACTTGATCAACTTTAGCTGTATCTTTTTTAACCTGCATTTTACTTAAGGAAGTTAGAACGTTTTCGTAAACTTTTTTATACAAGCCTGGATGTTTAGAATAAAAAACAATTGCAGAATCATATTGCGCTCTTGTAACTTTATTTTCGACAAGTGGGTCAAACGCATAAGTAGAATCAAGTCTTTCTGAAGGAACATTTTTTACATTGATATTGCTTGCGCTTTCTGCCAAAGCAAAATCGAGAAGTACTTTCGTGAATGTTTCTTCGTTTAATATATTATCGGGTATTGTATTTTTATCCTCTTCACTTTGTCCGCAAGCGAATACGAAAAAAAGCGTTAGCGGCAACAGTATTATTTTTTTGACAAAAGAAACGCTCATTTATTATTCGGTAAAAATATAATCTCCTGTTTTGTTAATTGTGATCTTTGGTAAGGTATTGGTTTTATCGAAATGCGCATAAGGTTTTTTTAATGTCTCCCAAAATTTATTTTTTTCTGCATCGTATTTGTTTGTGAGCATTTCATTATTTTTTTCATTGAACCTGCAAGGGTAAATGGCCATTTTTGTTATATTTTTTTTATTCATTGCTTCTGTTGCCAAAATATACACTTCTTCCACCGGGTCATTTTCTAAAGGAATGCAGCCAATAGTAACACAATGGCCGTGTATCATAATATCACCACCCGCGTCTGTAGCTGTTTTTTTGATCCTATCGCTTTGATTAGGGTAATTTATTTTTACAGCTAAATGATAGCTGCTGTTTGGATTAAAAGTGGCTATCTCGTAAAAGCCTTCGGGCACCTGGTAATCGCCTTGTTTTCTTTTTGGGCCAAGATCGCCGCTTGAAGCACAAATAGAAATGGTTTTTAACAACGTATATTTTTGGTCTGCTTTATTTTTAACCCAAACTTCAAATTCCTTTTCAAGTTTAAAGATGCGGAAGTAAACCTCGAAATTATCCTTGTTAATTTTTTTAGCCGCTAGTTCTGCCTGCAGATTTACCCATTTTTTGTCGTATGCTGTTCTTACCCGCTTATTACTGAGTTGGGCAGTTTTAAAGCCGTCATCAAAGGTAGAGCGAAAGGAGAACAGTGAAATAAGCGTAACTAACAGGCAAGTATTGATAATCTTTTTTTTCATGTTCACTTTAGCTGTTTTTATGATCTATTTTTGTTACATTAAATTTAGCATGTTTTTAATTAAGATCATTCGAAATAAATATTTTTTAACGATAATTGGAATTATTGTGTGGCTACTTTTTTTTGATAAGAACGATGTTGTTACACAGTTTGACCTTATTCAAAAGCGGAACAAACTTCAAAAAGAAAAAGAATATTACATTTCGGAAATTGAGAATAACAGAGCTAATTTAAGCGAATTGCAAACTAATACAAAAAGTCTTGAAATTTTTGCGCGCGAAAAATATCTAATGAAAAAGGATAACGAGGACGTTTTTGTTTTTGTAACAAAATAAACTATTTTTCTGTCTTACCAGTTTTAGCTTCTTTTGCAGCTTCAGTTTTTGCCATTCCTTCAAGATCTCTGTCAAAGAAATAAAGCCCACTTTTATCGTCACCAATTAATTTCAGTTTATCTACGATCTGTCTTGCTAAAGCTTCTTCTTCAATTTGTTCGCTAACGTACCATTGTAAAAAATTATGTGTAGTATAATCTTTTTCCTTTAAGGTAATTTCAACAAGATTATTTATTTCGGCAGTAACTTTCATTTCATGTTTAAGAATTTCTTCAAAAACAGATTTTACAGATTTAAAAGTCACCGGAGGTTGTTTTAATGCAGGTACTATGCCATGCCCGCCACGTTCATTAACGAATTTAAGCAGTTTTAGCATATGCATACGCTCTTCATCAGTGTGCACGTATAAGAATGCTGAAACGCCATTTAAACCTTGTGTTTCTGCCCAACTTGCCATTGCAAGATAATATTGGGAAGAAGAACCTTCCATTTCAATTTGTTTATTTAATGCTGCACTAACTTTAGCTGATAACATAGTCTATTTTTTTACAAATATACCTAAAATATATATTGGTTTATTTTGTTGAAAAGCGCTGTTTTATTTCTTGTTATGAAAGTTCTTTGAAGTAAGTTTTTTAACCATTTCATGTTTCCATTGAAGCCCAAAAAAGTACGCAATAAAGATGTATAGTTTTAGAAAAAGTGCGGAAAAACGGTCAAATTGACCCCATTTTTAGCGGCCGTTCCGCCGTCCCAAGGCCTACGGTAATATCTGCAAAATTAGGCTGTTAACACCTAATTAACAGGTTTTCAACAGTTTTTTGTTTTCAGCCAATTATTGAATGGTCAATTTGAATGAGTGAACGATTTTTATTCAAGCCCTAATCTACTTAGTTTTAACAAAAATTGGAATACCTATGAAAAATTTTAAATCATTAATAAACTCGCTAATTCTTTGCTTGTTTGTTGCGTTGAATTTTATGACGCTGAAAGCTCAGGATCAGAGCTATTACAACACGAGATTAGCGTATAAATTCTCTGTCGATTCCCTTGCCGGTTTTGATGAAGAAGCCGCTATTAAAGGCTTTTCGCTAGACGGCTTTGAAGGAAAAGAGTTACGTTGGGTAACCTATAACGCTAAGAGAAATTACGTTAATGCAAAATACAACCTAATAAAACCTCAGGTTCAGATTAATCAGTCATACAGTAATTTTAAGCCTATCGGCGGTAATCTTTCAGTTAATGCTGCGCCATGTGTTAACGAAGATTTTGAAGCAAGCCCTGTTGGTCAGGTAATTGGAAACACGCTTGCAGGATGGGGTGTAGGTAGTATGAATAATCCATGTTGTGGTGCCGGTGCTGCCTGTGTAAATCTTGCTACTGTTACCGCCGGATCTTCAGAATGTTGGGTGCGTGCAACACCAATGGCTGATCCATGGATGGGTACTTTACCAAATTCACCTTTGGGCGGAACAAAAGTTTTACAAATGAATGATAATAATTGGGGCTCTCTTACTACCAGAATATCACAAACATTTCCGGTTGCTGCTACAAACGCTTTGTTTCAATTTGCCTATGCAGGTGTTTGGGACGGCTCAGGTCACGCTTGTTGCGATCAACCCTCATTAAAGATAACCTTGAAGAATTGCGCTGGGGTACCATTGGCTTGTCCCGCAATTAGCTTAACGCCTTCTGGTGCTGCTTGTGCCAGCGGTGTTCCGGGTTACACCGTTACGGGCGGCGTTTCATGGACCAACTGGGTAATTAAATCGCTTGATCTAACTCCTTTTATTGGCACTTGCGTAACTATAGAAGTAACGGTTTCTGATTGCGATGGTGGTGCCCACCAGGGTTATTGTTATTTTGATGCAATATGTAAACCAATGACCATCCAGGTAAACAGCGCCCTTTTTCCGGCTGGAACCGCAGCTGCAACTGTGGTTGCCTGTGGTGTAACAACCGCAACAGTAGTTGCTCCTATTGGACTTGGCCCATATTTGTGGAACGGACCAGCTGGTTCTGGTATTACCAATAACACAAACGCACAATTTCAAACTACTACAGCTGGAACTTATACTTTAACAATGACCCCTCCGGGTTCATGTGCCCCTATTGTTAAATTAGTTACGCTTTCATTTGCTCCAAGTCCTAATGCCAATTTCAATAACATTAGCGGTTGTAATACGTTTACATTTAACAACCTCGGCAATCCCGCGCCTGCTATACAGACATATTCTTTTGTAGGCACTGCGCCGCCACCAAGTTTTACAACTACGGCAACGACTACTGTCGTCACATTCCCTACAGCAGGAACATATACGGTGTTACACTCTATTAACAATTCAGGCTGTACGGCAACCGTTCAAGCAGTTATCGTAGTCGCACCTCCTATTAACCCTGCCTTTACAGTTCCCACACCAACGCAATGTTTGAATGGCAATAGCTATAGTTTTGCTGCTTCTCTAAATGTGGGGACTCATAGCTATACTTTCAATCCGGCGGCAGGTGCTCCTGCAGTTGGCAACGCTGCTAACTATGGACCGGGAAGTTTTACTGCCCCAGGAACCTATACGGTTACGCATACTGTTTCAAGTGGAGGTTGTACTGCGTTTACCAGTTCTGTGGTAAGTATTAGTCCACATCCTAGCTTAACACTTGTACCAACAAATGCTATTTGTGGAAATAATAACGGAAGCATTGTTATTAATAATACAACACCAGCCGGTCAAACTGTAATAAGTTTTTCAATGAACGGAACGGCAATTGTTACACAAACGCCAACAGGTTTGCCTACAGGCGCGTATACGATCGCATTCACTAATAATTTTGGTTGTATAACTTCTTCAGTAACTAATATCGCTAATACTCCAGGTGTTACCAACTTAGCAACTACTTTTGTTAATCCTGCCTGTGGTAATGCCAATGGATCTATCACTTTAGGTGTTGTAACCGGAGGTACTGGCCCATACACGTATAGTGTAAATAACGGTCCGTTCTCTGCCGCACCTCCTTTAACCAACTTAGCTGCTGGTAACTATACTATCACTGTAAAAGACGTTAACAATTGTGTATTTACTACAGTTGTTACTTTAGTTAATACAATTCCGCCATCAAACGTTACCTTTACCACCTCTCCTACTGCCTGCGTTGGTAATACTGGTGTTTTGGGTATAACGGGTGTAACAGGAGGCGTAGCCCCATTTACTTTTAGTGTAAATGGCGTATCAACTGGCTCGGTAACGGGCAGTTTAGCCTTTGGC
>JAEUTO010000013.1 GCA_016787785.1 Bacteroidia bacterium
TACTTACACGTTATCAATTACCGATAACATTAATAAATGTAAGGCTACGCAAACATTAACTATCTATCAAAATACAGCTAAGCCTACTGCGTTAATTACGGGTAGTAATCAAATTAGCTGTAACACGCCTACTATTAACTTTACTAATGCAAGCACAAGTAATGTTCCTGCGATCTTCTTTCCTACCCAAGCTGTGATTGGATATAGTTGGACGGGGCCTTCACCCCAACCAACTTTCTCTAATACGTCTACTTATATAGCGTTTACACCTGCTGGTGTTGCAAATGCTTATACTTTAGTTGCGAAAGATTTAAACAACGGTTGTACGTCGGTTGCTACAAAAACACTTGGTGATAACCGTATCTACCCTAATGTAAATAATCCTAATGCGCCGGCACCATTTATATTAGATTGTGGTCCGCTTGGATCAACAACAGCTACGATCATGCCAATCATTACTGGAACTACTACAGGATTTACATACTCATGGGCGGCGGTTCCTACTACATCATTTAGCTCTTATACTTCATCTGTAACCACAGTTAACAAACCAGGTGAGTATAACATTTATGTGACCAATCCAGCAAACGGTTGCACAACGCAAGGACATGTAGACGTAATAAACGGTGCATTGAACGGCGACTTTTTACCTAGCACTTTTAATGGTTTTGCTCCATTAACTGTTTCGTTCCAGAATTTATCAGCTTCTTCATCGCCTGTAACACCATCAGCAAGTATTACCGCAGTGTGGAGTTTTGGTAATGGTGGCAGTCAGATAACCAACTCGGTAGCAATCTCTCCTGTAACAACGTATTCTAACGCCGGTACATATACTGTAACAATGTATGTTGTAAAAGGAACTTGTAAGGATACGGTTACAAAAATAATTACCGTTGAACTTCCTTCTAAACTAGAAGTACCTAACGTTTTTACACCAAATGGTGATGGAAGCAATGATATCTTCTTCTTGAAAGTAGCTAATGTAGCCGAGATCAACGCAATGATATTTGACCGTTGGGGAAATAAAGTTTTTGAATCTAACAGCAATACAGGAAACATTGCCTGGGATGGCAAGAACGCAGCAGGGAAAGAATTACCGGTTGGAACTTATTTCTACATTATTAAAGGAACGGGTAAAGATGAAAAACTATATGATCAAAAAGGTAATATAAGTTTATACAAATAAAAATTGATCTAATATCGAAAAAGGCAGCG
Organism: Bacteroidia bacterium; assembly: GCA_016787785.1. GTDB lineage: Bacteria > Bacteroidota > Bacteroidia > B-17B0 > Aurantibacillaceae > Aurantibacillus. The sequence goes on from JAEUTO010000013.1 coordinate 1,216, forward strand.
ACTAACCGGTCGCTGCCTTTTTTTATTGATTAAAATCTATTACCCTTCTTCTACTTTTTCTTAACCAGGTTTGTACCAGGCCGTCTGCATCAGGATAATAAAGACTTCGTTTTATTAATCCACCAACTTCTTCAGGCGAACTAAAAGTATCTGAACTATCGAAATAGCCGTACCCAACATAATGCCCTTTTTCTATCAGCACAATAGCATTTTCATCTGCCCTTCTCCCCTTTTCTATGATCACAAAATTTGGATGATGAAAACTATATTGTGTTATTATCTCAGCAGCGCGTTTATTGTATTCTTCGATGGCTTCTTCTCCCGCGCAAATACCATTACATTTTTTTATCTGGTGATTAAAGCAAAAACTTCCTTCGCTGGTTAAAGAACAATACTGCAAACACAACACTTTTTCTTCGATCCAACTCTCCAATCTTTCGCGGGTAGAAGAGTAATTTGTAAAAGCAACCAACGAATTTTCAGATTCTTCGTAAGGCACAATTTTAAAATTGATAATACCATCCTTGTTTTTAAACCAATCAATACTGTGGGTAAACACATCAGCTTTACTTTTGCGGTTGTAAAGTGGTTTGTGTTTTTTAATCTCTTCGGCTTCCAACAATAATGCAATTAATTCACTACCTGTTTCTACAAAATCAACATTGTAAAGATCGTTGAGCATTTTTTTTCCTTTGCGTTCCTGGGTACCAAAATGACTTTGAGCCCGGTTATACATATTTACGCTTTTACCAATGTAAATAATACCACCTTCTTTATTTAAAAAATAATATACACCGCAACTCTCGGGCAATTTATCTAAAATGTATTTTTTTATGTTGTCAACCCGGCGTGTCATTATTTCAACAACGCCTTTGTTCTTATATAGTGGATTGTTATTCTTTAATTGTATCAAAAGATCAAACAACTGTGCGGTTGCAACGGCATCGCCTTCTGCTCTGTGCCTGCCAAAGATCTCTATTCCCAACGAAGCACATAAATGACCAAGGCTATATGAAATTCTTCCGGGAATTAATTTTCTACTCAAACGAACGGTACATAAGGTTTCACGCTTGTATTTATATCCTAAAGAAGCAAATTCATCTTTTATAAAATTATAATCAAAGCCAACATTATGCGCTACGAACACACAATTTTCCGTCATTTCGATTATTTTTTTTGCCACTTCGTGAAACTTAGGCGCGTCTTTCACCATATCATTAGTGATATTGGTAAGACTTGTAAAATAGGGTGAAATATTACATTCCGGATTAAGCAGTGTTGTAAATTTATCTACCACAGTTAAACCATCATGCACCAGAATACAAATTTCTGTTATGCGGCCTCTTTCATAATTAAATTTGCCGCCGCAGGTTTCTATATCAATAATGGCAAACACGCTGTTACAAAGTAACGGCTTTATTTAACGACAATAAAATAATGCTATAAATTGTAGCTATTTATCAAGCCAGGCTTTAAACTCGCTCACACGTTCCCGGCTTACAACCGAGTCTTCATCATTTAATGTGGATGAATTTATTTTTAGGCGGCTGTTAAAATAAGATCCAACTTTTTGAATACTGCTTATATTCACAATAACCTTACGGTTGATCCTAAAAAAAACTTCCGGCGATACCAATGTTTCAAGGTTATCCAGAGTATAATCGATCACAAAACGTTTTCCGTTCTCGGTAGCAATTAAAACCACACCGTCTTCAGAAATAAAATGCAAGATCTCTTCTGTTTTTATAGACGAAATAGAATCCCCAATTTTAACCATAAATCTGTTTTTAAATTGCTTATTTATGCTTTGGTAGGCGCTGGCAATATTCTCTAAAATAACAGCCTGATTTAAAGTGTTTAGTTTTTTGTATTTGTCTACTGCAGTTCGCAGGTCTTCTATGCCAATAGGCTTCAAAAGATAATCAACCGAATTTATCTTAAAGGCCTTTATTGCATATTCGTTATAAGCAGTGGTAAATATCACCGGTGTTTCTATAGAGATCTTCGAAAAAATATCGAAGCTTAAGCCATCCGCCAAATGAATATCAACAAATAGCAAATCGGCCTTTAGTCCTTTGCTAAACTCCTCTACACTTTTTTTAACTGAATCAAATTTGGCAATAATATCGATAGAACTATCCACTTTTTTTAAAAGTGTAGCCAAGTGCTCAGCCGATAATTTTTCATCTTCTATTATTATTGCTTTCATTTAGATATTAATAATGGAATTTTTACGGTAAATAATTTATCGGTAGAAATAACTTCCACATTTTTTTCGGTAAAAAATTTGTAACGATCTTTTATATTCTGCAATCCTGTTTTGGAACTGGGTTCTGTGGTAGTTCTTAATTGCAGGTTGTTAGTGATCTCAAGCATGTCGCCAGAGGTCTTAATATGCACATTTAATGGCGACTCATTTGAGATCTCGTTGTGTTTGATAACATTCTCAATTAGCATTTGCAGAGATAGCGGCGGCAACATTAAATGTGTTTTTTCTTTGGGAACATCGATATTAAAAATAATATTTTTATCGAAGCGTATCTTTATCAAATAGGTATATGACTGAATAAAGGTCAATTCAGTCTCCAGGGCAACCAGTTCATTATCTCTATTATCAAGTAAATAACGATACACTTTTGAAAGTTGATTAATAAAATCTACGGCCTTATCTTGGTCTATATAAACCAAAGACGATAACACGCTTAAATTATTAAATAAAAAATGAGGATTCAATTGATTCTTTAAATTTTGTAATTGCGCCTGAAGGTTTTCGGCTTTATATTTTTCGATTTCTATTAAAGAACGTTTCCAGTTACCGAAAAACTGCGCTCCGATTTCAATTGTTAAAATAATGATTGAAACAAGTACTCCGAGAATGATGGCAGTTAACATAAACGCATCTTTTGTTGCAGGAGGCATTGGACAAACATATTTATTAAACGCTAGCATTGATAAATAAATTACAAAGGCGCTAAAAATTATACCAGAAGGTAAATGAACAAGAATACGCTTACCAGGACTTTTTTCCCAAGGAAATTTTTGATTTAACCATGTATCTATCCTTAAATTACCTTCCCAAACAAGAATGGTAATGGCGATAGAAATAAAGAAATCAAAAAATTGGTTATGCACTTGTTGTACACCAACCATGATCGTGTCAAGCAGTTTGGAAATAATTATTCCAACTACTATCATATAAACAAAACGTATTTTGTTTTTTCTCATTGTTTAAATGTACTGATTTTTTGGGTTTGCAACTTGATGGTTTTATGATTACGCCTTTTTACCATGTATTTTACAAGGTGAAATAAAAATAATATTTTAATTAATTTACGCACCCTTTTTACCAAGTTGTTCCACTTTTTCCATCCACTTTTGCCTAAACTCTAATTTAGATTTACGAATAGGACCAATACCCGTAACCTTAACTGGGGTTATTCCGCAAAAGCCAAGCACTCTGTGCTTAACCGTATTAACCGATGGTGCGCTATAAAAATATTTATAGACCCAGATAGGTGTATCACTTGTGTAAATTATCCTGCCGCTTTTTCCTTTCAATAATTTATCCCACATTACCGAGTTTTCACGATACTTAAATGCAAAGCCCGGCAGCAAAGCCGTATCAAAAAAACCTTTTAACAAAGCGGGCACCGAACCCCACCAAACAGGATGTACAATAACAATGTGTTGGGCCCAATTTATTTTTTCCTGCGCAAATTGTATGTCGGGTTCTATCAAACTTTGTCTAGAATAACCATTTTCCAGGTTTAAATTAAAATCGAGCTCGTAAAGATTTAATAAAACAACATCATTGCCTGCTTTAGTTGCCCCAATTTTGTATGCCTCGCTTAAAGAATTACAAAAACTGTTTTTTTGCGGATGCCCATTTATAATAAGTATCTTCTTCATTGTTAAAATTGAATTTTATAAACAAAGTTTGGGAAAAAGCCTATTTGATACGCTGTATTAACAGTATTAGTTACCGGATTATAGCGTTGCGCAAAAACGTTCTTGTTATTTGTTACATTTTGTATGTCGAACGATAATGTTTGCGATAATTTACTTTTTCTGCTGTTGAAGGTGACGCCGGTTTTTACGTCTAATCTAAAAAAATCTGGGTTACGTTGTGAGTATGCGTATGCATCGCCTTGCAATACTTGCGTGTGAGCGGCCTGCGAAGCTGCAAGATCAACAGGTGTAAAATAACGTCCGCCCGCTTGTGTCATTTTTACACCAACAGAAAATACGTTGCGTTTATCTTTTCCTATTTTAAAATCTTTTCCACCTAAAATATTATAAACGTAATTACCGTTAAAAGCTGTATTGTGTTCTACACCATCGCTGCCTTTGTATTTTGATTCATAAACGGTTCCCGTCAGTAATACATAATAGCCTTTGCTAAAAAACTTCTCGATCGTTAATTCGGCACCGTAATTTGTACCAGTACCGCTATTTACCAGGTTAACCTGGTCGTTAGGCAAAAAACTGGCGCCGGTATTTAACATCGAAAAACTACTTGGAGTTTGAGTTACAGGAACATTTGCCAACATTTGGTAATACACTTCTGTTTTTATTCTCCAATCTTTTACCGGTAATATATCGTAGCCCAAAACAAAGTGCTGGCTGGTTGTAAAGCCTAAGTTCTTGTTTGTTGTTTCGTAAGTACCGTCCGATTTTCTTGTGCGGTAAAAATAAACATCGGCGGGTTGCATTTGACTGTGCATACCATAACCAACACTTACAGTATTTTTTTCGTTTAACTGGTATTTTAATCCTGCCCTCGGTTCAACGGAAGTAGAATTATTAAGATCCAATAGCTGTCCGTGCACGCCAAGATTTAAAGTCAACTTATCGGTAAAACGGTATTTTGCCTGCACATATGCCTGGTGAAGAACCATGTAATCATTAAAATCCCAATATTTATTCCAAACCGAATTTGAATCCTTTACACGAGCGTCTAATATTAAATTAATTACTTCTGAGATCACGCCTACTTTTACAAACAATTTTGAATTTATTTTTGAGTTGAAAGAAGTATTTATCGAATAGTGGATCTGGCTTGTTTTGTTTTCAACATAACGCTCTAATGGCTTTGTGTCTGTTGCAATATTATCTTCTAAATAATTAGAACCGTTATAGGTTGCGCCAATAATGGTATTAATATACGAGCGCTCATTTACTTTAATAAAATGTTTTACGCCAATTATACCAATATCGCTAGTAAAGTAACTGTCTTTAACAGGATTTGCAAACAAGTCTGTACTATCTATTTTAGCGTGATTAAAGTCTATTTTACTTTTTGCACCTAAACCAAACAAAGTAAACTTGCCAATTTTTGTGGTACCTCCATTTATTTTAAAAGAAAGATCCTGATAAAATGGTGTTGCTGTAGTACCAATGGGAATACCGATTGCCTGCGCAACACCCGTAAATGAATAACGATAAGCTAATAAATAAGAAGAGCCTTTTTTCTTATTTAATGGCCCTTCCGTCATGGCTTCTAGGCCGGTAAGAGCGCCTAACTGCAAAGTATGTTCGCGCTTTTCTGAATTTCCTGTTCTAAAACCAAGATCAAAAACGCCGGCGTTTGCATTACCATATTCAGATGGAAATGCCGAAGTAAAAAAATCTGAATTCTTTATTACGTTCGTATTTATGGCACTTACCGGACCACCGGTTGTACCCACGGTAGAAAAATGATTTGGATTAGGAACATTTAACCCCTCAATACGCCACAAAACACCAACGGGTGAATTACCACGGATAACAATATCATTTCTGGAATCATCGGGCGAACTAACACCAGCAAAATTAGCTGCAAGTCGTGATGGGTCTGAGCGACCACCTGCATAACGGTTTACCTCTTCCATTGAAAAAGAGCGTCCGCTCACACTCGTCATATCATTATTAGTTTCATTTTTCTTAGTGCCCGAAACTTCAACTTCGGTTAATGAATTTATATTCTCCTCCATACCTATATCTAAAACAACTTCTTTACCCGAAGTAACAACCACATTTGGCATTACAATTTCTTTATATCCTAAATAAGATATTTTTAGATCGTATCGGCCCGGGCCAACTTCTGTAATTTTAAAACGCCCGTCCATATCGGTTGCAGTACCTTTAATAGGATCCGTTCCCATAATAATTATATTGGCACCGGGAATTGCGGATTGAGATTGTTTATCGATAACTATTCCACGTATAGTTTGTGTTGGGCTCTGTGCCTGAGTTTTAAATGTAATTGTTATTAAAAACATTAATAACAACAAGGGATAATTTTTTTTCATTTTATTTGATTTTACGTTGACAAAATTAATCGATCAAGTAAAGAGCATAAACCCTAAAACCAATGAACTGTTGAATTTGGTTGGTGAACTGTAATTGGCCAATTTTCAACGTATTAGACAATGAAAAGCATAATATTATCTAAAATATACCCATCTATGGGTATATTCTTTTAAATTTAAAGTGCCTACACTTGAAAAAGTAATTCTAACCTAATATTTTAATATTTTTAGCGAAGATTTGGCAAACAAGAAAAAGGCAAATTCAAATTAGAAATATTTAAAAAATAAAGAATGGAAAATTTAATTATTGCATCAACATTAAAATCTCCCGGGGTAACTTTTAATACCAACGGCGATCTTTTAATTGCAGGCAAATCAATTCCTGAAGATTCAAACAATTATTATAAACCTCTTTTTGCATGGTTGGAAGAATTTAAAAAAACATCGCCACCAGCAGTAAATCTTACACTTAAGTTAGAGTATATGAATACATCAAGTGTTCGTATCATCTTAAAGTTTTTACAAAACCTGGTGGCAATGTCAAAAGAAAATGTTAAACTAAAAATTACATGGGTTTACGATTTTGATGATGATGATATTTGCGAACAGGGAGAAATTATCCAGGAAAGCATTAAATTCCCTATCGAAATGGTAGAACACAGAGCTTAAAAATTCAATTACCTGCCTTGGCCGTTAATTGAGTATTAAAATAATTTATATGAAATTAGTTTTATCACTCTTAATGGTTTGTTCTATAGCCCTGGCGCAGGTTGATCAGAAAGAGGTCGACTCATTAACTAAGATCGTCAACAGCAAGGCTTCCGATAGTATCCGAATCACAGCGCTCTCAGACCTTAACTGGATCTTCGCTGTTTCAAATCCAAAAAGATCTAAAGAATACGCGTTAAAAGAAATTCAACTTTCCGCAAACGCATCGCCTTTATTGAAGGCACAAGCATTTAATGATCTGGCTATTTCATTCTACAAATTAACCATTCTCGATTCTGCCTTATTTTATAATAAAAAGGCCTATGAGATTAGGAGATCTACAGGGCGTAAAGATCTCATGGCTTCATCACTGAGTAAGATAGCTGTTGTGTACACCGATCAGGGAAATTATCAGCAGGCTCTAATAGCGAACCTTGAAGCCTTAAACATTTACGAGCAAAAAAAAGATGAGCGAAAATTATCACTCATTTATAATAATGTTGGGCAACTTTACGAAAAATTAAATCGCAAAGACAAACTTGTTTATTATGTTGAAAAATCGCTGGAACTTTGCAAAAAGCTGGGAGATGAATATGGCGAGGCGAATTGCTGCGCCAACCTGGCCGAATCCTATTTAAGGAAAGGTAAAACACAGGCGGCCTTTCAACTAATGGATAGAGTGGTTGATGTTTATATAAAACATGGCGACTCTTTAAGTTTATCTACCGCTTACAATAATCTTGGTTATTTGAACCGACTTATTGGAAATAAAAAAGAAGCAAAGGCGTATTATTTAAAGGCTATTGTAATTTGCAAAAGAATAAATAATTTACAAAGTCTATTATTGTACACACATAATTTAAGCTCGATCTACTGCACAGAAAAAAATTACCTCGCAGCAGAACGCGCCAGTAAAGAAGTATTGGCTTTAACTACACCTGATAACGTAGCGCAGTTATTATTAACCTATCGCTTACTCGCAACCATTTCTCCATATTTGAACAAACCCGCTGATGCCGAAAAATACCTTGACAGGTATACAGAATTGAAAGATTCTATTTTCTCAAAAGAAAATGCTAACTCAATGGCGCGCCTACAAACATTATTTGAAACAGAAAAACAAGATCTTACCATTCAAAATCTCGAAAAAGACAAAACCTTACAGGCAACACAAATAAAAAAAAGAAATACCACCATACTTGCTGTTACAATTGGTTTGGGCCTTTCAATATTATTGATGTTTGCCGTATTTAGAAGCTATCGTTTAAAGCAAAAGGCTAACGCCATTATTACCGAACAAAAAGAGAAAGTTGAATCGCAACGTGACGAATTAAAACACAAGAACGAATTAATTGAAGAAAAGAGCAAAGAAATTACCGATAGTATTAATTACGCCAAACGCATACAAGATGCTATTTTACCATCTGTAACCGATATTAAAAAGCACCTGCCCGATAATTTTGTATTTTACCAGCCAAAAGATATTGTGGCCGGCGACTTTTATTGGATGCACGTTTCCGACGAGCATATTTTTATTGCCGCAGCAGATTCAACTGGGCATGGCGTGCCCGGCGCAATGGTAAGCATTGTTTGTAGTAACGCCTTAGATAAAGCAGTAAAAGATTTTGGCTTAACCAACCCGGGCCAGATACTTGATAAAACAACCGACCTGGTGATTGAGGCATTTGTAAAGAACGGACAGGTTACAACCGGAGAAATGGGTGAAGAAATAAAAGATGGAATGGATATTTCTTTACTAAGTATTGACAAAAAAAATAAAAAGGTGTTTTGGGCCGGTGCCAATAATCAGTTATGGTATGTTAGTCCGGAATTATTGATAGCGCCTTCACACGGCGTGTTTCGAGAAATAAACGAACTAAAAGCCGATAAACAACCTATTGGCAAGAACGAGTACCGTAAGAACTTTGCAACGCACGAAATACCTTATGAAAAGGGTACCATTTTTTATTTAATGACGGATGGTTACGCCGATCAGTTTGGGGGACCAAAAGGCAAAAAATTCAAATACAAACAACTCCAGGATCTTTTAGTAGCCAATTGCGCGCTTGACCTCAAAACACAAAAAGAAACGCTTATCGCTACGTTTAATGAATGGAAGGTGGGTCACGAACAGGTGGATGATGTTACCATTCTTGGCATCAAGATCTAAAAAGTAAACATTTTTTATGGAATAATGCGAAGGTTTGCATCTTTAAATAAAGAGAACGCAATTAACCTATTAAACCTTAGCGCCATGTTAAAATTTTCATCCCTCCTACTCGTATCGGCAAGCTTGTTAAGCCTGGCTTTTACACCAAAAAAAATAAATATTCCTGCTTGCTCTATTTATGGAACGGTTTCGGATAATAGTAGCTCAGATATAATTCCTTTTGCGGGATTAAAACTTTTTAAACAGGATACTATATTGTTAAGCTCTGTTGCAAGTGATATGAACGGCCAATATTGCTTCAACAATATTCCATCAGGCGAATACAAGTTAGTAGTAAATTATGTTGGCTACACAACCAGAACTATTAAGGCAATAAAAGTAACAAGTACAGGTAACCTAAAGTTAAACATTAAACTTTCCTCTAACCAGTTAGTACTGCAAGATGTTAAGGTAGCAGAAAAAGAGATCGTTCATACAACAAGTAATTTTGCCTATAAAAATTCGGTTGGCAAAGCGGGAGGAAAAAATTATACAACCAGCTATAACCAGCCAAATAGAGTGGCCAACGATTTTAATACAGAAGAATATCACAAAATAGATGATAACGAATTTAAAGATTCAAAAAAAGATCCTCTTTCTACTTTTAGTATTGATGTGGATAAAGCTTCTTACAGTAATGTTCGTCGTTTTATTACCCAGGGCCAACTGCCACAGCCAGATGCTGTACGTGTTGAAGAAATGATAAACTATTTTGCATACAATTATCCTCAACCAAAAGGCAACGATCCTTTTTCAATCACGACTCAATACATGGATTGCCCGTGGAACAGCCAGCATAATTTAATTCATATTGGTTTACAAGGCAAAGAGGTGAAGTTAGAGAATATACCTGCAAACAATTTGGTTTTTTTAATAGACGTTTCAGGCTCCATGAACGATCCTAATAAATTACCGCTACTAAAATCAGGTTTACGGCTATTGGTTGAAAATATGCGCGAACAAGACAAAGTTTCTTTAGTAGTGTATGCCGGTGCCGCTGGTGTTGTATTACCACCAACAAGTGGAAAAGAAAAAGGGAAGATATTTGATGCTATGGAGCAATTAGAAGCCGGCGGATCAACAGCCGGTGGCGAAGGAATTTTATTAGCCTACAAAACCGCGAAAGAAAATTTTTTAAGCAATGGCAACAACCGTATTATTTTAGCAACCGATGGCGATTTTAATGTAGGCACAAGTAGTGATGGCGAACTTGTTCGCCTAATTGAAAAACAAAGAGAAAGTGGTGTCTTTTTAACCGTGCTGGGTTTTGGAAGTGGCAATTATAAAGATTCTAAAATGGAACAGTTAGCGGATAAAGGCAATGGCAACTATGCCTACATTGATAACATCTTAGAAGCAAAAAAAGTACTAGTAAAAGAAATGGGTGGCACACTTTTAACTATTGCAAAAGATGTAAAAATTCAAATCGAATTTAATCCAAACAAAGTAAAAGCTTATCGTTTGGTTGGATACGAAAACAGGTTATTGAATAATGAAGACTTTAATAACGATAAAAAAGATGCCGGTGAATTAGGATCAGGACACAATGTTACAGCCATCTACGAAATCATCCCTGCCGGTTCGTCAGAATTAGTTGCTTCGGTTGATGAATTAAAATATCAAAAAACTTTATCAACGGTTACTGCACCAAATAACGAAGTAATGACCATTAAATTCAGGTATAAAGAACCAAAAGATACAGTTTCAAAATTAATTACCGAGGTAATGATTGATAAAAAATTATCTACCAATCAGGTATCAGATGATTGTCGCTTTGCAATGGCTGTTGCAGAATTTGGAATGCTATTACGCGATTCTAAATTTAAAGGTGAGGCAAATTACAAAAGCATTTTAGCTATGGCCCGTTCTTCAAAAGGTAAAGACGAAGAAGGCTACCGAGCCGAGTTTATAAGACTTGTAGAAATGGCTGAACTTTTAAAAAAATAATCTAAAGGGAGAGGAAACTCTCCTTTTTTATTTAAATCCCCCTTTTAGGGTTAGTCTATTTTTGAACCATCTTCTTAATTTTAGTGTATAAACACTAAATTCATTTCTAATGAAAGCATTTCATATTTTTGCAGCATTACTTTTTACAAGTATTTTTTCTTCAGCCCAGGTATTAAAATCTCTGCCTCCGGGCGGAAATAAAAAAGCAACTACCATGGAGCAAATAGGTATTACAGATGTTACAATTACCTATGATCGTCCTGGTGTTAAAGGCCGTGAAGGAAAAATTTATGGCACTGATGTTGTACATGAAGGTTTTGTTAACCTTGGTTTTGGAACCAGTAAAGCTGCGCCATGGCGCGCAGGTGCTAATGAAAATACAACCATCGAATTTAGTACCGATGTTAAAATAGAAGGTAAAGATCTTCCTGCCGGGAAATATGGCTTTTTTATTGCATACGATTCGAACGAGAGTACGCTAATTTTTTCAAAGAACAGTACTTCCTGGGGAAGTTATTTTTACAGTGATAAGGAAGACGCATTACGTGTAAAAATAAAACCCGTTGCACTGGATAAAAGTGTTGAGCGTTTAAAATACGAATTCATGAGTCAGAACGATAACTCAGCAGTTATTGCATTACAGTGGGAAAAACTAAGTTTTCCTTTTAAAGTAGAAGTTGATCTAGTAAAAACTCAATTAGATAATTTACGTTTGGCATTAAGAAATAAAGATGGTTTTAAATGGGAAGTTTCTGAGCAAGCTGCCAGTTTATGCCTGCAAAACAATACTAATTTAGAAGAAGGTTTGGAGTGGTCTGATAACGCTGTAAGTTTTGAAAAGAACTTTACAACCTTAAGAACAAATGCAGCTTTATTGGAAAAACTAGGAAAAAAAGCTAAAGCCGATTCTACCTTAAAAGCTGCAATGGCAATGGGCTCAATGATTGAGTTACATCAATACGGCCGAATGTTAGTGAGTCAAAAAAAAGGTAAAGAGGCTTTAGAAGTGTTTCAATTAAATGCTAAAAAAAATCCAAAACAATTTACAACCTATGCAGGTTTAACACGCGGTTACTCTGCTACAGGCGATTATAAAACTGCATTAGTGAATGCAAAAGCTGCACTGGCTTTGGCTCCGGACGATCTTAATAAAAAATCGGTACAAAGCATGATAGACAAACTGCAAAAAGGACAGGATGTGAATTAGTAAAAAATTAATTCCTATTACTTAAAAATGTTTTATGTACTTTCATAAAACATTTTTTATTTATACTATTATCCTATGCAAAAACGAAAATTAGGCAATACAGATATTTCTACATTTCCACTTGCTTTTGGTGGTAATGTATTTGGCTGGACCATCAACGAAAAAACTTCTTTTGAATTATTGGATAGTTTTGTAGCCGCGGGTTTTACGTTCATTGATACGGCCGACGTATATTCGCGTTGGGCCTCCGGCGTTGGTGGCGAATCGGAGACCATTATCGGCAACTGGATGAAATTGCGCAAGAACCGCAATAAAGTAACCATTGCTACAAAAGTAGGCATGGATATGGGACAGGGAAAAATAGATATCTCAAAAAAATATATCTTAAAAGCCGTTGAAGATTCTTTAAAAAGATTACAAACCGATCACATCGATCTCTATCAATCTCATAAAGATGATGAAACGACTCCTGTAGAGGAGACTTTAGATGCCTACGCGCAATTGATAAAAGAAGGTAAAGTGCGTTGGATAGGCGCTTCCAACTTCACTCCCGCTCGTCTAAAAGATTCACTGCAAGCGAGTAAAAAATATAATTTGCCGCGTTACGAAACGTTGCAACCAATTTATAATTTATACAACCGTGAAGAATTTGAAAAAGAATTACAGGTAATTTGTGTAGAGAATAATATTGGTGTGATAAATTACTATGCGTTAGCCGCTGGTTTTTTAACCGGAAAATATCGTTCCGAAAATGATATTTCCAAAAGCGTTCGTGGCGCGGGCGCACATCGTTATATGAACGAAAGAGGTTTTAAGATCTTAAAGGCAATGGACGAAGTGGCCGCTGAGAAAAAAACGAGTTTAGCAGCGGTTTCTGTTGCATGGCTAATTGCACAGCCTGGTATAACGGCACCAATAGCAAGTGCTACAAATCACGAACAGTTACAGGTACTTTTACAAGCAACAGAACTTTCGCTGGACAGCACCACGCTCGACTTTTTAAACCTTGCCAGTGCTTGGAAATAGGGTGATTGGGACGAACTATTGCAATATTCCCAATATTTTCTTACTTTTATTACACATTCTTATACTTTGAAAAGATCTTTTAAAATAATTGCGGCATTTATTTTTATAATTGCTACTGGCCACGCGCAATGGTCGCTAAAACTAACCAGCAATGTTTATTTGCGTACCTGGAAACTCGATACAAAAGCCAACAAAGAAGAAAAAGAAATTGATGGCGCAACCGTAACACTTTTCCAAGGCGGAAAACAAATTAGCCAGGTAACTACAAGTAATGGCGGCGAATTTACCGTGATGGTGCCTAAAGATGGAGAATTTTATCTTACAGTTTCATATCCAGGTTGTAATACCAAACGTATGGCCGTTAATACTCAAAATGTTCCGGAAAATATGACCAAAGACGGTTACAAACCCTCTTTTGAAATTACAGGCGGTTTTATAATGGTTAAACCTTACCCCGGAATTAATTATTCTGAATTAAGCCAGGATCTTATTAGGGTTGAATATCTTCCCAATAAAAAAGCGTTTGATGATACCGAGGCAGGAACAGAAAGAGGTTTAGGAATTGTTTCAAAGATCTATGCATCTGAAGATGAGTTATTCAACCGTTTTTGCTCTACCAATAAAGCCGGCGATGTTGCGTTGGCGAAACCAGACTGTCCGCTTGCAAAAATGTTATATGAAAAAGCGATAGCAATGATACCCGGCGAACAATACCCGGTTGTGCAATTGGCAAAAGTTGGCCTGTGTTTAAAAGATAAAGAATTGGCTGAAAAGAAAGCCGCTGAAGAAGCTGCAGCGAAAGCAGCTGCACAAGCAAACAAAGAAAAAGAAAATAAAGAGGCCGCCGATAAAAAAGCAATTGCAGATGCTGTAGCAAAAGCCAATGCAGAAAAAGCAGCCCTTATAAAGGAAGAAGAAGCAAAACTGGCCAAAGCTAATAAGGAAAAGGCTGCAAAAGAAGAAGCGGAAAATCAAAAATTAGCAAAAGAAAAAGCTGAAAAAGAGAAAAAAGATAAAGAAGCGGCTGATAGGTTAGCGAAGCAAAAATTTTATGAAGAAAAAAGAGCAAAAGAAAAAAGTGGTGCATTGATCGTAAAACAAAAAACACCTGAAGAAATAGAAGCGGAAGCAAAGTTGGCAAAACAAAAGGAAGGTCAGTATAAATCACAGGCCGAAGATAAAGAAGCTATGGCAAAGGATGCTGAAAAAGCAAAAGCCAAATACGAAGAAAAACAAAAAGCAGATAGGGAGCGGGAGCAAAAGCAAAAAGAAGGTTTAGCAAAATCAAAAGCGGAAGACGAAGCTGCAATGAAAGATGCTGAAGCCAAAAAAGCTGCTAAACAAAAAGAAAGAGAGCAAAAACAAAAAGAAGGCATGGCTAAATCAAAAGCGGAAGATGAAGCTGCGATGAAAGCTGATTTTGAAAAAAAGGAAAAAGCCCGTGCGCAACGTGAAGCGGATGAAAAAGAAAAGAAACGTCTTGCTTACGAAACAAAAGCAAAAGATGGTGAAGGCGAAATGGATAAAGGAAATTCCGATCATAGCCTTCCGCAAGTATTAGGTGGCACGGCCGAAAAATATAAAACAAAAGTAAAAGCGGCTGACGAATTATTTAAAATGAAACGCTATGCCGAAGCAAAAACGGCCTACGAGGAAGCACTGCAATTTAAAGCTAATGACCCTTACGCAACAGGTAAATTAGCAGATATTGAGAAATTAACCACGCCCAAATAAAATTATTTGGGGTTTCTTGTTTCAGGTTTCTTCACTAAATCATTAAATTATTTCTAAATGGAATCATCAACTACCCTACCCACTTTAAACGCTGTTGAACTGCGTGTACTTGGTTCACTGATAGAAAAAAGCAAAACAACGCCGGATTATTATCCAATGACGGTAAATGCTTTGACTGCTGCCTGCAATCAAAAAACATCGCGTAAACCCGTGGTTGATTATGATGAAGAAACTGTCATTTCTGCGTTGAACAGTTTAAAAAGCCAGAGCATTGTTAGCACCGCGGTTGGTGGAAGCATTCGTGCTGTAAAATACAAACACAATTTTACAACTGTATATCCACTTACGGATGGCGAATTAGCACTGCTCTGTTTATTATTTTTACGAGGTCCGCAAACTCCCGGTGAGTTAAATACAAATTCAGCAAGACTCCACGAATTCAGATCTTTAGAAGGTGTGCACGATGCTTTAAATAAATTAATGAACTCTGCCTCGCCTTATGTAAAAGAACTACCAAGAAAAGCCGGACAAAAAGAAACACGGTTTATTCATCTATTGGGCGATACGACAAATTTTGAAGAAGATGAAACACACGAAGAACCTGCACGTAAAAACGTAAGCGATCTCGAAGCCCGCCTTACAGCCGTTGAGCTGGAATTAGCTGAAGTAAAAGAAACCTTAGCAAAGATCACAAAAGATCTATTTTAAAAAATAAAGAATTTTATGAGCAAAGCAGCGATAAAACCAAGCAATTTTGAATTTTTAAAACTTATCAAAAAAAATAATGATCGTGATTGGTTCAATGCGCATAAAGACCGTTACATAAATGAACTAAAAAATATAGAATTGTTTGCCGATGCATTGTTAATTGAAATAAACAAACACGACGTGATAGAAACAGTGAGTGGCAAAAAAAGTCTTCATCGCATTTACCGCGATGTGCGCTTCTCAAAAGATAAAACGCCGTATAATTCACATTGGGGAGGCAGTTTTAAGCGCGCAACCAAGGCGCGCAGAGGCTCTTACTATTTTCATTTAGAACCAGGCAACTCTTTTGTGGCTGGGGGTTTTTGGGGACCGGAGCCTTCAGACCTAAAACGTATTCGTGATGAATTTGCCTATGATGCGAAAAGTTTCAGAGCCATTTTAAAGAATAAAAATTTTGTAAATACGTTCGGAACTTTAAAGGGTGAACAAATAAAAACAACACCAAAAGGCTTTGATGCAGATGATAAAGCCATTGATCTTTTTCGTTACAAACAATTCTTACTCATCAAGAAGTTCACTGATAAAGAAGTGTTAAGTACTGATTTTGTAAAAACACTTAATACCACATTTAAACAAATGCGTCCCTTCTTAGATTACATGAGCGACGTGTTAACGACTGACGTGAACGGAATATCGACCATCTGATTCTATTTACATATTGTTTCGTACCTTTACAACAATGCGAAACATTATTCATATTTCTTTCTTTGCTCTTATATTTTCATTTTTTGGATTTACAGTAAAACGTTTTGAATTTAACTTCCAAAAACATAAAATAGATGCCGATAGTTTAGTGGCTTTCGCAAAAAAACACATGGGCACAAAATATTGCTATGCCAATTGTTCTCCAAATTCGGGCTTTGATTGTTCAGGTTTTGTTTATTATGTGTTTGGACATTTTAATTTAAAAGTTCCGCGCGCCTCGATGGATTATGAAAAAGCTGGTAAGATCATTCCTATAGATTCTTGCAGAGTTGGTGATGTAATTGTATTTACAGGAACCAAAGTAAAGAACAGGCATCCGGGGCACGTTGGCATAATTCTATCCAATCCCGGTGAGGATATCACATTCATTCACAGTTCGTCAAGTAAAAAAAAATCCGGCGTAAAAATATCCAGCTTTAAGAACGAACCTTATTATAAATTACGCTTCATTAAAATTGTGAGAGTAGCAGAAATTATTTAATTTTAAGCATAAACATAATTATATGGCAAACACAGATTGGTCAAAAGCACTAAAACCTTTATTGGACAAATACAAAGGCAAAGCTCATCCACTAGAGTACAAAAATTTATATCAATTAGTAGTAATGGTAATTTTATCTGCGCAAGACTCTGATAAAAATATTAATAACCTTGCTCCAGACCTTTTCAAAGCATTTCCAAATATGAAAGCCTTGGCAACTGCTTCGGAAAAAGAACTGTTTGAATTTATTAGTAAGGTGCGCAACTTTGGAAATAAAACCAAGTGGTTAATGACCTTAGCAAAAACCATTAAAGAAGATAAGAATATTCCGTTAACGATGGAAGCGCTTATCGAGCTTCCTGGTATTGGGCGGAAATCTGCTAACGTAATTTTACGCGGAGCAGGTAAAAAAGCGGAAGGTGTTATTGTCGATCTACACGTTGTGCGCGTTGCACCACGCATTGGTATTGCAACAGGAACAGACCCTAAGAAAATTGAGAAACAAATTATGGATGTCATTCCCGAAAAAGACTGGGGCGAAATTGGCATGGCTATTTCTTTTTTAGGAAGAGAAACCTGCAGGCCAACAGGACCAAAACACCATGAGTGCCCTGTAAGTAAACACTGCGCTTATTTTAAAGAAAATCATTAAAAAAAATAAAACACAAAAGGCCGGTATACACAACCGGCCTTTTTTTTCTGAATATCGCCCGTTTGTGTGTTTGGCTTTATTCAATAGTGATTTGTTTTTTTGGCTTTAGCCTCGCGTCTTCACGTTTTCCAACAGTTAAGGATAACAAACCATCCTTGTAATTTGCATTTATTTTTTCTGCATCTGCAGTTTCCGGTAAAGTAAAACTGCGTTTAAATGAGCCGTAGTGAAATTCTCTACGCGTAATATTTTCGTTCTCTTCACTTTTTTCTTCTTTACGTTCTCCGCTCACAGTTAATACCTCATTCTCAACTTCTATCTTAAAATCTTTTTTATCCATCCCCGGCACAGCAAGATCTATTTTAAAATCCTGCTCTCTTTCTTTAATATTTACCGATGGCATCCATTGTACAAGTTCATCTTTCCATAAACGATCTAACGTATCGTTAAAAAATGCAGGAAAATTATTTACTCCGCTTCCGTTCTTAAATTTTATCAGTGTCATAGCTTCTATTTTTTTTAGGTTAAACTTTTTGTTTTGTTAGTTTAGGCGCCTGCACTTGATCAACAAATTGCATTCCACTAAATAAAACGTGACAAAACATGTAGATTTTCACATTTTTTTAGAAATTTCAAATGAAAAAATTTCAGTAATGGTTTAAAATAAAAGTCATAATGGCATTTTCAAATGAAAAACAAAACCCAAAACAGATCTTTTTATTAGCTTTGAAACACATTTTGCACAGAATATGATAGGCCGCACAATTTTATTATATAAAACCTCTTTTACCGGTCTGTCAAAAGAAACCTGGCTACTTTCTGTTATTATGTTAATTAACCGGAGCGGCACCATGGTGGTTCCATTTATGACACTTTATTTAACGAGCAAAGAAATGAATCGCAGTCTTGGTGACGCCGGAACTGTGATGGGTTTGTTTGGCCTTGGTGCAATTATTGGCGCTTTTTTTGGTGGAAAATTTACAGATAAGATCGGGTTTCGCAAGGTGCAGTTAATTACACTTTTTTTTGGTGGTGTTTTGTTTATTGTTCTTGGCCAAATACATTCTTTTCCCCTTATTTGTGTATTTACTTTCTTATTGAGTTTTGTGAACGAAGGTTTTAGGCCTGCAAATTCATCGGCCATTGCGTATTATAGCAACCCTGATAACCGCACACGCTCCTATTCGTTAAACCGTTTATCAATAAATTTAGGTTGGGCTGTAGGCGTTTCTATTGGCGGCATTGTAGCTGCTTACAATTATGAATTACTATTCTGGATAGATGGCATTACAAACATTGGTGGAGCAATATTTTTGTTTTGTGTTTTAAAACCAACGCCGGTTGCAGCTAAAACGGAAATTAAAAAAGAAGAAGTGCCTGTTGCGCAATCTGCTTATAAAGACAAGACCTATCTGTGGTTCATTATTTTGGTTACCTTATTTGCTTTTTGCTTTTTCCAGTTATTTACAACTGTACCAAAATATTTCAGAGACAATTTACATTTGAGCGAAAGGTTCATTGGTTTTATAATGGCCTTTAACGGACTAATTATAGTTGCCATTGAAATGGTATTGATCTACATTTTAGAAAAGAAGAACAGAAATATGTTCTTTATACGCTTTGGTTTGATCATGTGTTCCTTCGCTTTTTTTTCGCTACTATTACCGGGCAATGCAAAACTGATAACACTTATTATGATCTTATTTATTACGCTGGGTGAGATCACTTCAATGCCATTTATGAATTCGTTTTGGATAAAACGCTCGAATGAAAAGAATCGCGGACAATATGCCGCACTTTATACTATTGCATGGGGTACAGGACAAACGTTAGGACCATTTTTCTGCTCAAAATTAGTAGAGGCAACAAGTTTTTCCGTTATGTTCGTTACTTTAGGTGGTATATTACTTTTAACAGCTTTTGGCTTTTACAAATTGAAAAGTAGCTAGACCATAAAATAAAAGGCCACTACCTATGAAAGTAACGGCCTTAAATTAAGAATGATCATTTTCATAAACATTCCATTTCGTTCACCGTATCCCACCTGTGCTTTTGCCCTGGTGTCGGCTAATGGTAGTATATCTTTGTGCTTTTAAACTTTCCGGACCGTCATCCTTTTCCTTTGTATTTTTCAACTTCAGGGTTTAAAAGCTAATTACATACTTAACATTGCAAACTCTGTGCCACAAAATTAACATTGTTGTAATACAGAGTGTTATGATATCTTAATGGATCATTTATGCGAAATAGTTTACCCGATTAAGGGAATATGTACGTTTAAAATCAATTTTTTATGGAAAAAAAGATTGCACTGCATCTTAATTTAAAAGTGAGCACATGAAAAATATTATACTCTTAATTTTTTGCCTTTTTATAAAAACTTCATTTTCGCAAGTTTTTATCAATGGCAATTTTGAAAATAATTCAGCAACCGGCGATCTGATCAATCTTTCAAATGCCGATTGTAATTCAAAGTTAAGAGATGTAAATTCATTTGGTACCTACGGCGATGTAGATATCATTAGATCGGCGGCCTATGGTGGAAGTGGCGCGCAGGACGGCACCTGGTATTTAGGTTTAACCGGTGGCGGTACAGATATTGTTGCGTTAACGCTAAGTGCTCCCTTAGCACAGGGAAAAATTTACACTATTTCTTTCTACGACCGGAAGACGAGTGGTTACCCGGTTTCACCAATTCAAATTGGTTTGTCAACAAGTAATAACAACGTGGGAACAACGATTTACACTTGTAAAGAGCTTCCAGAATTAAACGTGTGGACACAACGGACTTTTACTTTTACAGCTCCAAATAATGGTCAATACATTACTGTACAAATGCAAAGTGGCGATATACAACATTGGGTGAACGTAGATAATTTTGTCTTTAATAAAACCAAATGCGGTGGGCAACTAACTATACTTGCTTCCGCAACATCAGTTGAGCTCGGAAGCTCAGCAACTTTCACGGTGCAAGGTGGTTCTAATTATAACTGGGCAGCAAACGGAACATTAAGTGCGTTAACTGGTAGTGTTGTTACTGCAACGCCACGTTCAAATACTACTTATACGGTTAGTAGCGAGCAAAAAGGGTGTCCCGCTTTAACTGCAACCGTTGCTTTAAATATTATTGAACGTATTGTAGAAAAAAATACTGATACAGTTATTGTACAAGAGATAATAAAGGAAAAAGAAGTTGTAAAGACAGATATTAAAAAACACAAAAAATTATTTGGCAAACACAGAGTGAATGGCAGGAAATTTATTATTCAGGAATCGGTTACCGTTGCCAGCGCCTCTATTAAAATAATGGTTTGGGACAAGAACAGGTCTGACGGCGATCAAGTATCATTGTATTTGAATGGCGAATTGGTTGTAGAAAATTTTACTGTTACAAAAAAGAAAAAAGAAATTATCTTAAACTTAGATCCTGGAAAAAACATTATTGTAATGCATGCTTTAAATCTTGGAACAATTCCACCAAACACAGCGGCATTAAGTATAAATGATGGATCTAAACGCGCAAAATTATTAACCCTGGTTTCTACTCTTAAAAAGAGCGGTGCGCTGGAAGTGTTTTATGACCCGATCGCGAAAAACTAATTTACATTCAGTAATTCTATATCAAATATCAAAACGGAATTAGCCGGAATACTACCTGTTGCTTGTGAACCGTAGCCGAGAGCAGAAGGAATTAACAAAACACCTTTACCTCCTTTTTTAAAATAAGGAATTCCCTCCTGCCAGCCTTTTATTACACCAGCTAAACCGAAAGTAATGCCTACCGGGGCACTTTGATCGAATACTGTTCCATCTTTTAAACTGCCTTTATAATTAACAGTAACACTGGAGTTAGCATTTGGTTGTGCGCCTGTACCTTGTGAGGTAATCACATAATACAAGCCACTACCGGTTGCAGTTGCGTTTAAGTGATTATCTGAAATATAATTGGTAATTATCTTTTCATCCAGTTCTGCCTGTGTATGCGTTTTACGCTTTTTACAGGAAACAAAACTTAAAACAATAAATAATAAAACGAGAATTTTTTTCATGACCGTATTCTTACAAACAAATATAGTTTATTTTAATTAAATTCTAACCCCAATCACGCAAACGTCATCCACCTGCTCTAACCCACCTTTTACACTTCCCGGCCATGCCTTCCACGTTTCAAAAGCCTTCACCAATTTTTGTCTTTGTAATTCCATAGGCTCATTAACATTGGCCAAAATTGTATCGAGCAATTGTTTATACTTAAATTTTTTACCTCTTGGGCCACCAAACTGATCGGCATAACCATCGGTGAACATATAAATGCAATCGCCCTTTTGCAACTGTAAACTATCATTAACAAATATTTTTCCTTCACCCAAATAGCCACCAATACTTGCTTTTGTAGCTTTAAGTTCTGTTACAACATTATTCCTAATATGTATCAGAGGGCGATGTGCTCCTGCAAAATTTAAGATCTTACTTTCTAAATGAATAGAGCATAAAGCTACATCCATGCCATCCTGTATGCTTTTATTCTCATCATTTTTTGTGAAGGAAGAAAAAATTGTTTTATCTAACTCAGTTAATACACGCGCCGGATCTGTAACATATTTTTCATTTACAATATGGTTCAAATGATCAACACCTATAACACTCATAAAGGCTCCCGGAACGCCATGACCGGTGCAATCCACCGCGGCTAACATTAATGTATCTTGTACTTTGGAGAACCAGTATAGATCGCCACTTACAATGTCTTTAGGTAAATAATAAATAAAGTGTTCTGCAAAATATTTATTTAGTTGTCCCTCCGAAGGCAATATGGCATCCTGAATGCGTTTCGCATAACGAATACTGTCCATGATCTCTTTTCGCTGAAATGAGATCTCATCACGATTCACCTGTATCTCGTTATACGCCGATTGCAATTGCAAATTGGAGCGTTGTTTTAAACGGTAACGGTTAAAAATTAAAAATATGATCACAAATAAAACTAACAAGCCGCCCAATAACATGTTTTTTTGCAGACTGCTTACTTTTAATTGATTGCGTTGTAACTCCTGTTGCTGATTCAGTGTAGCAATCTCTGTCGCTTGTTTTTCGGTTTTATAAAGCGCTTCCATTTCAGCAATTTTTCCTGCGCTTTCTGTTTTAAAAATTGAATCTTTTAAATTAGAATAATCTACATAGTACTTGTTGGCCAGTTTATAATTCCCTGTTTGACTATTTAGGTCGGCTAAATTTTTTAATGCCCCTAACTCCGAACTTTTGAAATCTATTTTTCTTGAAAGCGCCAGCGCTTCTTCAAAGTTGGCAATGGCAAGTTGTGTTTTACCTGTTTCAGCATATATATCTCCTAACTGGCATAGCCCATCGCAAACGCCTTCCTGTTCTTCAAGGTCCCTTTTAATTTTTAGCCCGGCTTCAACAGATTCTATTGCTTTTGCAATTTGTCCTTTGCGCAAATATATTTCCCCAACAGAGATCAAACAAAAGGCATAGTAATCCTGGTTATCCATTTCCAAAAAAACCGTCTTTGCCTGATTAAATTTTTCAAGGGCTTTATCGTATTGTTTATTTTTTAAGAGAATCGTACCAATACCATGCCTTACGTTTGCCAGGTAATCTTTATTGCCAATTGATTCAAGAATTTTTTCCGCTTCATAAAAATTAGTCAGGGCTTTATTTTCATTACGCATTGATTGATAAATAAGGCCCATATTTACAAGACAACCCGCGTAATCTTTTTGATGGCCCAGTTTTTCAAATATTTTTTTTGCTGAAATAAACGCTGCAATACCATTCATATGATCGCTCATATTATGATAAGCACTTCCCAATGCGTTGTACTGCCTTGCCATTCCGGATGAATCGTTTAGCTTACTATAGATCTCAAGTGCCTTTTGAAAATAATTTATTGATTCTTTAGTTTCACCCAAACTTTGATGAGCATACCCTACGTTATAAATGTTACTGGCCTCTTCTTTTAAAATATTTCCTTCTTTTGCCTTTTTTGCAGCCTCTTCAAATAAAGGAATTGCTAACCTTATCTTGCCATTCAAAGCGTGGCAAAGAGCGTTTTTATACAACGCGGTTACCTGCCCTTGAAAATAACGGGCCGCTTTGTACATTGTCAATGCATTTTTGTAATTATCAACGGCACCATCGGGGTCGCCTTGTTTTTCTTTATAACTGCCTAAACCAAGATAATAATCACCAAGGTATTTTTTTTCACCGGAAGGTTTAGCCAAAGCATAGACTTTATTTAAATAGGTAATTGAAATCTTCGTTGTATCTCGCGCATGGATCGAAGCTAATTTTAAAAGCGTTTGAATTTGCGCGGTATCTTTTTGTGTTTTGAGTACACTTAAAAGGCTATCTTCCTTTTTGTTTTGCGAATAGATCGTAGAGAAACTGCCATTTAAACAAAATAGCGTTAAAACATAAAAGAAAGGTTTTCTAAAGTGAGTTTGCATACGGTCTATATCACAAAAATACAATTAATCACTCAATTCGTTTCTCAATTTTTCGATTTACGCTAAATTCGAATGCCTATGATACACACATCGTCAACCTGCTCAAGACTACCCTTCCATTCATTAAATGCCTTATCAAGTTTTTGTCTCTGCTCATTCATATTTTCATCTACATGAGCTATCAAAAAATCCTGCAGCGGTTTATATTTGAATTTCTTTCCCTTGTTTCCGCCAAATTGATCTGCAAAACCGTCTGTTAAAGCATAAATAACATCACCAGCTTTAAGATCGATAGTGCGTTCGCTAAACGGTATGGTATCTTTTTCGTGTTTACCAACGGGCATCCTGTCTGATTTAAGATCCATCAATTCCGGTCCGTTTTCGCCATTCCTGATTATCCATACAGGATTGTTGGCAGAAGCATATGTTAGTTTTTTATTTTTAAAATCAAAAATGATAAGGCTGCAATCCATTCCATCTTTTCCACCTTCTAAACTACCATCCTGCGCTAGAGATTGGATAATGCGTTGACGCGCATGATTTAATATCTCCGCCGGACTGGTTAATTTACGTTCGTTGATCGCTTCATTGATACATGAGATGTTTAACATACTCATCATGGCTCCCGGTACACCATGGCCAGTGCTATCTGCTGTTAACAAAGCAAAATTACCATTAACCAAAGGCGAAGCCCAGTAAAAATCGCCACTTACAATGTCTTTTGGCTTAAAGAATAAAAAATAATTCTTTAAATTGGTATTTAATAATTGATCGCTTGCCAATAAAGCTTTTTGAATACGTTGAGCGTAATTGATGCTATCAACTATTTCCTTTTGTTTTTCTTCTATTAATTCTTTTTGTTCTACAACCTCAGCAGTTCTTTCTGCTACGATCTTTTCTAATTGTTTTTGCTGCGCCCTTAATTGTGCCGTACGCCAGTTAATAACAGCATAGATCAAACTAATTGCTGCTATTACATATAAAAAATATGCTGCCCAGGTTTTCCACCATGGTGGATCGATCACAAATTTATACTCCAGTACATTGCTCCATTTTTGCGACAAACCAATTGCTTTTACTTTAAAAATATAGTCGCCACAAGGTAGATTACTGTATAAGGCTTTGTTATCGGGTGAGGTAGGACTCCAGTCTTTATCAACCCCTTCTAATAAATACTGATATTGAATTTTATCAGGCGCCGACCAGTCAATTCCGCTAAAGTGAAATGTAATGTGATTGATATTATACGGAAGCTCTAAATTTTTTGGATAGTTATAAAAATCTGCAAGGCCATCAAATTTTACTTTTGCCAAACTTTTCTTTGTTTCAGTACCAACTATCATCGGGCGACCGGATTTTAATGAATCCTGCAGCGCATAAAAGTCAACGAAAGTTTGCTCGAGTTCAATACTGTTTAGTTGAATAGACGGAATATCTGCAGAGAGTTTGAATGTATTAAGGTCAAGCATTGTCAATGCTTTGCCATTACCCCACCAGGCATGTTTTTTACTATCAAGTAAAGCGGCGTTTTGGAAAAAATTATTTGCTTTTAAACCACTTGAAGTTGTATAAACCTGAATTTGATACCGGTGCGTTTCTATTGAATCTTTCGAGTCAGTATCAAGTGTTTTCTCTGTAGTTTTTACAATATAGTTAAGTCCGTTTTCGGTTGCAACCCACAAATTATTTTTATCATCTTCAAGTATCGATGTAACAATATTGTTACTTAGGCCATCTTTTTCGGTGATCTTTGAGAAATTAACCTGACGCCCACACAGCGAATTCTTACTCGACCAGAATAATCCCTGCCCATCTGTACCAAACCAAATGTTTCCATCTTTATCTTCAAAAATTGCTTTAATGTAATCGTTGCCAAGACCTTGTTTTCTTGTGTAGTATTTAAAGAATTCGCCATCAAACTTACAAGCTCCGCCACCATCAGTTCCAAACCAAATATTACCGCAACCATCGGCACGCATGCACAGAACAGTATTATTAGATAAACCTTCGTTTTCAGAAAATGTGGTAAAGAACTTGCCGTCAAAACGCGAAGCGCCGTTACCGTCAGATCCAAACCAGATATTTCCATTTGCATCTTCTAACAAAGACAAAATGTAATCGCTGCATAATCCTTCTTGCTCGGTATAATTCGAAAATGTTTTTCCGTCAAATTTTATCACACCTCCACCATCTGTACCAAACCATAAATTCCCAGCCTTATCTGTTAAAATCGCTTTTACATAATTGCTGCTTAAACCTTCTTTTTCACTTAAGTGCGTAAAACTTTTTCCATCATAACTTATTACACCATCGCCATAGGTACCAAACCAAATGGTGCCGTCTTTCGCTTCCAGTATGGATCGTACTGTGTTGCTACCTAAGCCTTCTTTACCGGTATAGTGCGTAAATAATTTTCCATCGTAACGGTTGGCACCACCACCATATGTGCCCATCCACAAATTGCCGGCATTATCTTCCAGCATCGACTTAACGTAATTATTACTTAAGCCTTCTCGCTCAGCAAAATAAGTAAATGTTTTTCCATCGTAACGATTTGCACCGCCACTATAGGTGCCAAACCAAATGGCACCCGACTTGTCCTGTAAAATAGATAATACAGAGTTGTTGCTTAAGCCCTGTGCTTCTTTATAATGTTTGAATGATTTACCGTCAAATAAATTAACGCCACCTTCATCAACGCCAAACCATAAATTTCCATCTTTATCTGAGAGCATCGAAAGAACGATATTATTACTTAGCCCCTCGTTTTCAGAAAAAGTAGTAAAAGACTTTCCGTCATAACGACTTAAGCCGCTTCCGTTTGTGCCAAACCAAATATTGCCATCCTTATCTTCTAAAACACCTCTAACAGAGTTATTGCATAAACCTTCTTTCTCGGTGTAATTCGTAAATGTCTTTCCGTCATAACTACAAGCACCACCACCATTAGTTCCAAACCAAACATTTCCCTTTTTATCCTGTATAATAGAAAGAACAGTGTTGCTACTAAAGCCTTCTTTTTCTGAAAAGCGCGTGAATTTTTTTCCGTCGTAACGGCAAACACCACCGCCTTCGGTACCAAACCACAAATTACCATCTTTGTCTTGTAGCATTGCCAAAACAACGTTACTACTTAAACCTTCTTTTTCGGTATAGTGAACAAAAGAACGGCCATCGTACTTGCTTACACCTGCTTTAGTACCAAACCAAATGTTACCGCTTTTATCACTTAGAATACAGTTTACATAAGGCGAACTCATGCCCTGATCAACATCCAGGTATTGCAAATTACAGATAGTTGCATCCTTAAACCTTGGCGGCACTGCAATTACAGGTAACGGTTGCTTGCAAAAAATATCTTTACCTATTGCCGATACTTTTTTTGGAAGACCAAAAGTATCTGTGCCTGGGGTAATAATTGTAAGTCTATCAGGAATAGGAACAACATTTGGCTCGCCCACCAAATGCACATTGGTATTTGTTGGCAAAACAAAAGGTGCTGCCATGTTTAAGATCTTTGGTGCACCTGCTGGTGTTGGTATAACTACCGCACGCCTTACCGTTACCAAATTATTTTTGGCTGTTTTTAGAGAATCTTCTTTTTTGCTTTTTTCTATTGAAGAATTTGCGGACTGTTTGTTGTTGTTATTGCAGGCACAAAAAATAATGCCCAGGAAAAAAATATAAAAACTATTTTTTAAATAATACATGTTACAAGCTAAAGATAGAAAAAAAATCTACATTATTAAAAGATACGCTTTTGCTTAGCAATTAGTTTTATTTTTTAAATAAAAAGCAAAGCAGACAGTATATAATGTATCTTTGAAACAGTTAAAAAAAACAACAAAAATGCCTTTTTCAACGCTCGGTCTATCAACTCACTTATTAAAAGCTCTGACTGAGCAAAAATACGAGCAACCCTACCCTATTCAGCAACAGGCTATTCCTGCAATTTTAAAGGGAAAAGATGTGTTGGGTATTGCACAAACAGGCTCAGGTAAAACAGCCAGTTATGTATTACCCATTTTACAACGGTTACAAAAGCAAGCCGAATCAAAGAACCGCCATATTTCAGCATTGGTATTAGTTCCTACAAGGGAGCTTGCCATACAGGTAAATGAAGTGTTTAATTTATTTGCAAAAGCTTTACCCGAAAAAATAAAAACAATGGCGGTGTACGGCGGTGTATCCATTAATCCGCAAATGATAAAATTACAAGGTGTAGAGATTTTAGTAGCTACACCCGGAAGGTTGCTAGAACTGATCGACTCAAAAGCCGTGCATTTATCGGACGTTAAGATCTTAGTATTAGATGAAGCAGATAAAATGCTGAACCTTGGCTTTAAGGAAGAAATGGACAAGATCTTTGCCTTACTTCCAAAGAAAAGGCAGAACTTATTATTCTCAGCTACGTTAAGCGAAGATGTAAATAACATTAACGAAATTTTATTACACGAACCGATTGTTATTAAGATCGAAGAAGAAGCAAATACGATCGATCTTATTTCGCAATTGGCTTATTTTGTTTCCGAAGAAAGAAAAGGCCCGCTTTTGCGTTATTTAATTAAACACAATGGTATGCAACAGGTTTTGGTTTTTACCTCATCTGTTTTTAAAGCTGATCTTGTTGCCGATAAATTACGGATCAACGATATAAAAGCTTCGGCTATACATAGCAAAAAAAGTCAGGGTGCCCGGGAAGAAGCATTGAACAAATTTAAAAGCGGAAAGTTGCGTGTTTTAGTTGCAACCGATCTTATGGCGCGGGGTATTGATATTAAATTTTTACCACACGTAATTAATTATGAATTGCCGCGCTCACCAAAAGATTACATCCATCGCATTGGAAGAACCGGCAGGGCAGAATCTCCGGGTGAAGCCATTTCTTTAATTGTTCCCGAAGATCAACATCATTTTAAGATCATCCAGAAAAAAATGGGCAAATGGGTTACCATGATCGATAGTAAGGACTTTGATCTGCATGGGTATTAATACTATGAAAAACGTAAAAGGGAAAATGGAATAAGTTTCGGCTGTTCTCATTTTTTACCTCTTCCATGTTACATTTTACATTATGAAATTATTTTATCACAACAATTTTTTTGGCTTATTTCCTGCTGTAAATTTTTATTTACACTAAGATCGTGCTACTCGAATGTTTCAATTATTTTGAAGTCTTTATTCCCCCCAAAATAAATTTCATCTTTATGATAAAATAATAAGCCCGTTGCAAACTTTCATTGCCTTACTCACTTATGAAAAATAGAAAAATAAAAATGATTGTGTGTTGAGACAAAACAACCGGTAAAGGAAAGCTCAGAAAAAAATACTTATCAAAACTATCTTTCCCTTGCCCGGTGTTTAAACGAAACAAAAGGTTAGGCCAATTATTTCAGGTTTTAGACCTTCGTTTTTTCAAAAAGTTTAATTCCTACACTAAAAAAACTAATCCTTTAAAATAGTGGCTGTTTTAGTCTTAGATCCACTCATAAATTTAACACAGTAGATTCCTTTTGGCAAATGTTGAATATCTACAGCAAATAAATTAGTTGTACCGTTCCTGCTTTCCATACTCAGGTTTTTTTCCAGAACTACCTGGCCCAAGCCATTGACGATACTTATACTCGCACCATTTTTATAATTTCCATTCGGATCTTCCACTTCTATATTTATTAATCCGCTACTTGGATTTGGATAAATTACCAATGTGTTTTGCTCAGCTTCTATTTGTTTTAATCCTGCGCATAATTCAACTACCACTACTATTGAAATCCGTGGAGAAATATGAGTACAGTTTTGCGCTTCGGCATAAAAAGTATAAGTACCCGCGGCACTAAGAGTTGGCGTAAAAGTTAGACCGCTTGCTAATGGTGTTGTGCTGGCTGGTGAATTGTACCAACTTATAGTGCCGGTGCTGGTTGCCATTAGTGTAGCTATTTCATTTGCACAAATAGTATGATTTGATACCGGGGTGATATCAATAACCGGTGATGGTGGGAGACAATTATTTATCTTATGTATAAAAACATCGTAATCACCGGCTGAACTTAAAGTAAAAGTTCCCGGTCCAAAATCAAAATCAAGGGCAGCTGATTGAAAAATACCTGTAGTAAATATATTTCCATAACCATCAATTGCTATATCATTAGTTGTTTCACTTTGAGCACCTCCCATTCCTTCTGCCCAAACAAAATTTCCGGAGGTGTCTAGTTTTGAAATAAAAATATTATAGAATCCAAAAGTCGGTAAATTAACTGTTGAAGGACCCGGATCAAAATCTACAGGACTTGAATATGCTCCTGTAGTGTATATTGCACCGTTGTCATATGCAATTGCATAACCGCTTTCGGCACCTACACCCGACATTATTTTTGCCCAGCCAAAATTTCCGGAAGTTGTTAGCTTAAGAATAAATATATCAATACCCCCACTCATAGCAGCTGCAGTGTAAGTTCCCGGACCCGGATCGAAATCAGCATTACTACTCAAAAAATCGCCTGTTACATAAATATTACCATTTCTATCACCGGTGATAGCATAAACTTCATCTGTATTTGTTCCGCCAAAACCTTTTGCCCAAACAAAATTACCCGATGCGTCAAGTTTAGAAATAAAGCCATCCATTGAGCCGCCGCCGCTTAATGTAAAGGTTGCAGGACCCGGATCAAAATCACAGATCCCAACAAAACGACCAGCATTATAAACAGACCCGGCAGTGTCTACATAGATTGCATACACTTGTTCTATTGCAGGAGCGGATCCTGAATTTTTTGCCCAAACAAGGTTACCAACGGCGTCCATTTTTATAACGAAAGTACCCCCATTAGCTAAAGTATAGGTGGCAGGGCTTGGATCAAAATCAACAGTATTACTAAAATAGCCCGTTGTGTATATATTACCCGCATTGTCTATTTTTATATCTACACTTCTATCAGCACCCAATGCACCAATTGTTTTAACCCATGCAAAATTACCATTCGCATCAAGTTTTAAAATAAAAATATCTTCTCCTCCATTTGAGATTACAGTATTGGTAGCTATTGAAGGGTCAAAATCCAACGTATCCGAAAAATAACCGGTAGCATAAACATTACCGGTTTTATCTGTCGTTATTGAATTAAAGGAAATTTTAATTGAATCGTCGAAATTTTTAGTCCATAATAAATTACCAAAAGGGTCGAGTTTATTAATGAATGTGCCCATATAAGTTGAAGGCAAAGTGTAGGTGGCAGGACCCGGATCAAAATCAATATTACCTCTGTAAAACCCTGCTGTAAATACGTTACCGCGATAATCTGTTGCAATTGATTGACCGTGGTCTCCAAGAGGGCCGCCAATGCGCTTTGCCCATTGAAATAAAGGGTTTTGAGATTGTGAGCTAAACAAGATTAGCGTAAATAAAACAGACAAGGTAAATTTCATATATAGCTCTTTTTAATGTTAACGAAATAAAAGACCAATTAGTTTGGTTAAATCTATGTTTATTTTCCGGAATCACATAAGCCACTTAAAAGAAAAGCCTTCTCACTTATAAAGCCTGACGGAGATTTATCGTATGACGATGTTACATTTATGTCATAAAAGCCCTTATTTCTTAAATTATTTATGGAAATCCGAAATTTTAGCATCTAAATATTAAATATCCCAACATATGAAAACTTCAAACCTGATAATACGCATTCCGGAGCCTTGCCACGAGGACTGGAATAAAATGGAACCCGATACAAAAGGTAAATTCTGTAACTCTTGCAGTAAATCCGTAATAGACTTTTCAAACAAAACGGATCTTGAGATAAAGGACATTTTACTAGAACATAAAGGTCAGAAGGTTTGTGGGCATTTTAAGAAAACCCAAATAGACAGACCGCTGAATATAAGGATAGACTTTAACAACCTGCCAAAAAATGTAAGTACTACTAAGGCTTTTGCAATTGCATTGTTCTTTGTATTTGGTACATTTTTATTTAGCTGTACAACAATCGATGGTAAAAAAGTAGAGACAATTGAAGTAGTGAATAATAAGAATGAACAATACGTTGAAGGCGAGATCGCACCAATGCAAATGAAAGAAGATACACTTAAATTGGAAAAATTACCTCTTACGGAGTGTTCTGTTGAAACGGTTGACGGAGGAATTAGTGTTGAAGAAGTACTAGTAAATGAACCAAAAATAGAAGAAGTACATACTTTGGGTATGATGGTATATATTCCTGATACTATAGAAACAGTTGTTCCTCAAATAGATTCAACAATTGGAGCAAGAAAAATAATTGAAGAACCCATAATTTCCAATAAACAAACAGAACTTGAAGTTTATCCTAACCCAAGCACCGGTGAATTTACAGTTAAGTATGATGTTTTAAAAAGAGCCGATGTGCGCGTTGATATTTACAATATGGCCGGTGCTTTATTAAAAACGGCCGTGAATGTTAGCCAGCAATTTGAAGGTAAATACCAAATACCGGTAAACTTAAACAACCTGCCAACCGGCGTTTATATTGTGAATGTTACAAAAGGCGAAAAACGTTTTACGCAGAAAGTGGTAATAGAAAAATGATATTTTAAAAGAAAAACGTTAAGCTACCTTTTATAAAAAACGGAGTACCCGGTGTAAAGTGCAATTCAGATACCGAAGTATTCTCATTTTTCAATTTACTTTCAGTATCAAACTGCGCTTCGTTCCAGTTTACATTTGCTAAATTCTCCATAGATAAGCCCAAAGCATATTTTTGCTTTGTATAATTTATTACAGCATCGTAAAGCATATAACCTTTAGCTACAACAGAATTATCTTCATTGGCCGGCCGGTCGCCAACATAACGGTAACGCAAACCCGCGCTTAAGCCGTTTTTAAATTTAGTTGTAAATCCACCAATGCTTGTTAAGGTTGGCGCAAGTGGAATAAAATTTGCTCCTTCAGGATCATCCAGCGAACGTGGCACCGTATAATTTGCATCCATATCCAAATACAACCAATCAAACAATTGGTAACGGAAGGAAAGATCAACTCCGTAGCGACGTGTGTAACCACTAGGTTCAACAACCGCTGCATCACCAACATAAACAAATTCCTGTTCAAGATCTAATCCCCAAACAGCAGCGTTTACCAATAAACGTTTTACCGGTTTGAAGAACATACCTACATCTGCCCCAAAACCACGTGGCAACGTATTACTCACACTATCGGTCACTACAACACGCGCATCGTTTGAATGAAAGCCTGTTCCTGTTTTTACATAGAACTGTACGTTTTGATTAAAAGTATAATATAAATTCAGTTTAGGACTTACAATATTATTTGTTTTGATCTTACGTTCGTAACCAGTATCAAGATCGTTCACATATTCGAATTGAAACTGATCGAAGCGCGCACCTGCATTTATTACTAATCTATCAGTAAGACTCAAAGTTTCATCTACATATAAACCTGCATTTACTTCGTTCAATTGCCCTAAAGCCAAACGGTTTAAGGTTATTTTACGTTGCGCCGTGTGAGATAATTCAATATCTTTCACCGCATCGTAACGTAGTTGAAAACCAATTTCAGATTTTACTCTTTTGCTTCCTAATTTTGAATTTTTTAAGAAAGAGCTGTTGTAGCCGTAGATATTTCTTTTTTCCTTTTGACGAATCTGATCGCCATTAATAGAATCTTCAAGAAAAAAAGTAAAGTTAGAGTACAACTCAAAATTGTAGTTGACAAAATACAATTGATTCTTAAACACACCACCGTTATCCGTAATAGAGGTTAAAATAAAATTAGCATTCGATCTACTGGTGTTACCGCCTTCTTTATTATCAATAGCCCCAAAGCGTGTAATAATATTTTCTTTTATAGCGCGTTCAGGTATCTGGCCCGAGGCTTCCCACTTACTGTTAAATGTAGATAATGAAACAGTGAGTATTTTATTCTCGGCAATTACGCCGTGGTATTTACCCATTAAATTAATACGGTTAAAATTTTGCGGGCTCTCGAAATAACCATTCGTGTAAACATATTCTGAACTGATATAAGCACTTTGATTTTTGGCCTTTAGATCTTTACCTAAAAGATCGAACATACCCACGGTGCGGTATGAGTCAAACATGCCCTCTTCCATTTTCAAAGAACTTTTATCTAAAGAATTTTTGGTATTAAAATTAGCATAGCCGGCAGTATTAAAATCTCCTTGTTGAGCGTAATAAGGGCCTTTGTTAAAATCAACATAATCAATAGCCTCGGGGGTAAGGAAATGCAGATCAGCATAACCTTGTCCGTGCGCATGAGATACCATATTAACCGGCATACCGTCAACCGTTAGGCGAATATCTGTACCGTGGTCGCAATCAAAACCACGCAAATAAATTTGTTCAGCTTTGCCTCCACCCGCGTGTTGCGCAGTTACAAGGCCCGGTATCATTCTTAAAATATCTTGCGATGATTTGGTCGGACGAAGATCAATATCAATTTTACTAAGTGTTTGCATAGAACTGCCAGTCTCGCCCTTTTGCGCAATCACTACCTCAGAAAGGTTTATTGCTGCAGGATTTAAAAGAATAGAGATCTGAGTTGTTTCCTGTTCTTTTACCTCAACTACAAGTACTTTTGCTAAAAAGCCAATGGCAGAGAATTTGATCTTATAACTTCCGGGATGAACATCCGGAAAATAAAAATTCCCTAAAAGGTCAGTAGATGTTACCTGATTATTGTCTACAAGGTAAACTACAGCGCCTACAATTTTTTCGTTCGATAAGGAGTCGGTTAAGTTGCCCTTAATACCGCCCTGGTGCGAATAAGCAGAAAAGCTGCTTAAAATAATTATTAAAAAAAGAAAAGCATTATGTCGTATAATTTTTATCATACAATTATTTTTTGCGCATTAAAAATGCATTATCAATTACGAAAGAAATAACTGCTGTAAGTAAAGACCTCGCAAAAAGTTCCTGTTAAAACGTATCGAAAAAATATAAAAATATTTTTACCCAAAAAGGTTCGACTAATTTTGCTTTTTGAATTGGAAAAATGCCTTACAGCAGTTTTAATAAAAAAACTGTTTGGGATTACGCTTTTGGCGGAGGGGAATTGATAGATGTGAATCCTGCAAGAACATTCTGCGTTTGATGGATTGAAACAGGAATTAGGATACTATTTGTTTGGAAATTAAAAATTAACTCATGAACGTTTTGAACTGTATTCTCATTCATTTTTTCTGAAGAAGGAGCTTTCTCTTGCGCGCTTTTATTTTGTTTTTCAGAAATATCACTTAACTCCTGGTGAATGTGGTAACGACCATTCTCATAGTGTACGGTTGCCAAATGCTGTGCCTTCCATAACGTGTGCGCCAAAACGTCTTCTACAATTACGGCAAGGGGTTTAACTTGCGCAAAAACATAAAACGACAATAAAATATATATGCAGGCTCTTTTCACTCTAATAATTTACGTAATAAATTAGCCCTTGGATTTAAAATTATGGAAAAAATGCCCTTTCAATGGTCCAGTAAAGTGCAACAATGGCTATTAAAATAGATAGGGGATACACAATGCGAGTCCTGTACCAGGGTTTTTGGTTGAACCACTTGCCAAATAAGAACCAGGCCATTAAAATAATGGCAATTTGCCCTAACTCTACCCCTACATTAAAGCTAATTAAAGCGTTAAAAAACTCTCGTTTAGGCAAACCAAGGTCTTTTAAAACACCTGCAAAACCCAACCCGTGAATTAAGCCAAAAGCAAATACTATTAAAATACGGGTAGGCTTTAATTTATCGGTAATAACATTTTCTAAAGCCACAAACATAATAGATAAAGCGATTATTGGTTCTATAATATGCGGTGGGGCCGAAACCATATCATACATGGCAAAACCTAAAGTAATAGAGTGCGCTATTGTAAAAGCGGTTGCCTGCCAGATTATGGTCTTTAATTTAGGGCTTAATAAAAAAAGAGAAAGTATAAATAAAATATGATCAAAACCTAAAGGAATAATATGCGTAAAACCCAATTGTAAATACACAAAAAAAACATCAGTGCGCGACATTTTTTCAAGCATGGGGTCGTTTGGATGAGCGCCGGAAATAAAAGGAAGAAAAACAGCCACCAATAAAAGTGCAAGGCCTAAATTTTTATGAACGTGTTTTTTAAACATATACTACAAAAGATAAGGACTTACTTCTTTTTTTAATTCAGTATCCATAAATGGATTTGACTCTAGTGCTTTTTTGATCAAGGCTTTTCCTTTTTCAGCTTCGCCAGATTTAATTTTTATTAAACCCGCATGACATAACAGTATAGGGTTTTTTGAATTTGTTTTTAAAGCGGTGTTAATGTGTTTATTTGCTTGTGTAAATTCACCTTTTTTATACTCCACCCAGGCTAAAGTTTCTGCCACATCAATATTTTCGGGACGACGTTCAAATTCTACCAAAGCGTGTTTTAAGGCGTTAGTTACATCGTTCATTTTTAAATAAGCATAAGCAAGTTCTTTATCGGCGTAGTGTCCATGTCCAGTTTCGCCTTCTACATTTGCATTCGGGCCAAGCATTGCAATAACTGCTTTTGCATTCTCGTTTGCTTTTGCATTCTCTCCATTTAATCTATAAAGATCTGTTAACTCATCCGAAAAAGAATATTCTACGATCATGCTTTTTGCTTTTTCATAGTAACCAATGGCTTCTTTATAATTACCTTTGGCTTTTGCAATACGGCCTAAACCTGCCACCGCGAATGCATAGTCGGGCCTTTCCTGCAAAGCAATTTTGTATTGCACCTCAGCACTATCAAGACTACCTGTATTTTCATATAAATGCGCTAATATGCAGCGCGTCCATTCGGTTTGTTCTAAACCCGGATAACCTGCAGATACAGCTAATTTCATCACGCTAATGGCGCCGGGCATGTCTCCATAAATCTCGCGCAAATAGGACACGCGTGAATAAGAGCGAATGTCTGGTCGTATAGATATCATTTTATCCGCCATTTTCACAGCGTTATCGTAATTTCCTAATTCTAAATTTGCATCGCATAAAATTCCATAAATAAATGCGGAGTTTGGATTTAAAGGAAGTGCTTTTTGTG
The DNA here is from genome assembly GCA_016787785.1 of Bacteroidia bacterium. Classification (GTDB taxonomy): domain Bacteria; phylum Bacteroidota; class Bacteroidia; order B-17B0; family Aurantibacillaceae; genus Aurantibacillus. The sequence goes on from JAEUTO010000013.1 coordinate 38,466, forward strand.
CTACTTCTAATCCTTCGGAAAAATGATGCTGCGATAAAAGCACTGTGGCTTTGCAACACATTGCATCAAAATTATCAGGTTGTGCTTTTAATATTTTATCAAGTAATTCTATAGCGGCTTTATCGTAGTAACCATGATCGCCGGTTTCCCTACCCTCTTGTATATACGCCTGAGATAAAGAAAGCATCGATTTGTAATCATTAGGATCTATCTCAATTGCAGCTAACAAGCCTTCCATTGCTTTTTTTGAATTCAACCATTCACCCGATAAAGCAATTGTTCCTTTCCTGTCTTTAAACGGAGGGATCTTATCTTCGGGTGCTTTTTTTGCGAATAAGAAAATACATACTAAAAGCACACCTGTAAAAACAACTAAAATTATATAAAGATTTTTACGCATAAATTTTGATGAAGCAAAATAAAAAAAAGAATCGGATAATTGCTATCCGATTCTTTTTAAAATAATATAAATTGTTTAATTATTTAACAACCGATATTTTAATAGATTGAATTGTTCTGTAACCTGATGATAAAGTAGCGATATAGATACCACTTGGTAAATTATCGCCGTTATATGTTACTTCATACGTACCGGGTTGTTTTGTTTCATTAATAGAAGTACCTACCTTTTTACCTGCAAGATCATAAATTGAAATTGACACAGGTGACGTTTCAGTTACGTGATATTTAAATGTTGTTTGTCCTCTAAATGGATTAGGGTAGTTTTGCATTAACGCTAATTTAGGAGCGCTAACACCAACACCAAATTCCTGGAAACCTACAGTATTATTTATAGCAGTTGGCCCACCACATTTTCCATAACCATTCCAAGGCGTTTGCACGTATGGGAAATTGACTTTGAAAGTTGTGTCGTTATTTTGAATACCAGTGCTATAAGTTAATGTACCTAATAATTTTGGAGTAACAACGTTTGTAAAAGGTGTTGTGCAATCATCGTACCATAAACCAACTGCAGCTAATACCACACCACCTACAGCTTGTAATTCAATACGTGTTACATCATCTTCTAACCTTCTTCCGTTAGGGAAACCATCCATGTTAGGAATCCATTGCATTGCAATAGTACTGTATGTTGGATTTGTAAGTCCCAATACTGCAGCTTGCACTAAACCTAATGAACTAAAATCAGGATGATTACGAGGCGTAACAGGCACAGCCATGTTTAAACGTAACATGTCGCCAAACGTTGGGATGAAGTTATTGATGAAAGGCTTACCGGCTGCTAGTGGATTACCTGCTGGTTTTCCTGTAGCCAATTGGTAAGGAGGTAAATTAGGAACACCAGTATGAAATATTGGAAGTAAATCTACTGAACGTGGTTTGTTAGCACGTAACAAATATCCGCCAAATGCAGAAGAGTGCAATGCTGTACCAACTAATGCAGAGTTTGGAATACCTGATAAACCCTGATGACCATTACGGAAATCGTAAGTTCCTAAAGAAGCGCTTTGCGTGCGTAATGCCGATAAAGCAGGAACTGCTCCACCAAATTGTGAATCATCCATGTATAAAGCTAACTCTGGGTTACAGAAATAATTCTCTTGCCATGCAACTTCGTTGTACGGTGTGCGAGAATTCCAAAGATCTTTTGCACCAATTGGAATAACAGCTTCGTTAGTTAACGGCATACCAACACGCGATACCTGAACATAAGTTCCAGAATACCCTTCGGTACCGTTCGCATTTAACGTTCTAACTTGTTGTCTGCTGGCCGAAGCCCAAACACCAATAATAAAACGGCTGTCTAAGATATTTGTTGCAGAGCTAACAGATAAACCCGATTGTTGTAAAGTAGAAATAGGAATTTGCAAAGCAATGCTGTGTACATTTTTACAAGCAACCCCATCTTCAGGCTTGTTTATGCCTGTGCCACCGGCACGGGTTTGACCAAGATCAAAGATACCGCCAAGATCAACGAAGAAAGGATCATCAGCAGGACCGCAATATATTTTTTCTCCGCCCACTCCTGTTGCAGTGGCAATTGCTGCTGCTATTAACGTGTTGTAGTTTGCCGTATTTAAACCTGCAGCACCACTAATTGAGCGAGGCCCAATATTTGGAGGAGGAACAATACCTGAAGAAACGATAGTTGTGAACGGACCACCATTTACACTTTTCTCGGCAACATAAGTTGTTTTAAGATTTTGCATCCCTAAACGAATATTGAAGAAAGTAGTAGTATCCTGATTTGTTTTTGAAAATGTAAAACGATAAGTAATATCATCACCGGCAGTTGGTGTTAACGTACTTCCATTTTCGATATGAATTTCATAACGAACATTTTCACCAAACGATGCATAATTAGGTCCGCCTTGGGGTAATTGCAAAGGAACGTAATTAGCGATGATGGTAATTTTAGTTGTATCATCCGGACTACGAAATGCGTAAAGGTCCGTGTTATCTGCCAGAGGATCGTTTGCGATCAACGGCGCTTCCCTGTGACTTGAAGCCTGTAGGGTAGATTTCTGTGAATCCCAGGTGTACATTGTAATTGCCGTAGCAACAACACACGATGCACCAAGAATTTTTGTTATTAATTTCTTATTCATGATTTTTAATTTTAATGTTGTTAATACGTTTATTGTCCACTATGATTTGCGTAACCACTCCAAGGACTTTGCACATAAGGGAAGTTAGCTTTGAAAAGTGTATCGTTATTTTTTACACCGGCTTCGTAACCAAGTACACCGCCTAATTGAGCAGTAACTGGGTTTGGTCCGCCTGCAGTATAATCATCATACCACAAACCAATAGCAGCTAATACTACACCGCCTACAGCTTGTAATTCAATACGTGTTACATCATCTTCTAATCGTCTTCCGTTAGGGAAACCATCCATGTTAGGGATCCATTGTAAAGCAGAGCTTCCATTATACGTTGGATTGGTTAAGCCTAAAACTGCAGCGGCAACCAGACCTTCTGAACTGAAATCAGGGTGATTACGCGGCGTAACCGGTACAGCCATGTTTAAACGTAACATATCGCCAAACGTTGGTAAGAAATTATTTATAAAAGGTTTTCCGGCAGCTAATGGATTGCCACCAGCTTTACCTGTAGCCAATTGGTAAGGTGGTAAATTTGGAACACCTGTATGGAAAATAGGAAGTAAATCTACTGAACGAGGTTTGTTTGCACGCAATAAATAGTTACCAAATAATGCATTATCTAACGCAGTACCTGCAACTGCCGGTGTACCTTTTAAAGGGAATAAACCCGGTTTTCCATTACGGAAATCATACGCTTGCAAAGATAAACTTTGAACACGCAACGCAGTTAACGCCGGAACAGCGCCACCAAATTGTGAGTTGTCCATATACAATGCTAGCTCAGGATTACAGAAATAATTTTCTTGCCAGGCAATTTCGTTGTAGGGTGTGCGAGAATTCCAAACGTCTTTTGAACCAATTGGAATAACGGCTTCATTCGTTAATGGCATACCTATACGTGATACTTGTACATATGTACCGGCATCGTTAGGTCCACTTCCGGTTGAACTAAGTGTACGTGTAGACGGACGACTTGCAGATGCCCAAACACCAATAATAAAACGACTATCTAAAATATTTGTAGCAGAGCTAACTGATAAGCCAGTTTGTTGTAAAGTAGAAATAGGAATTTGCATTACAATACTGTGCACATTTTTATGTCCAACACCATCTCTTGGTGTATTAGTACCTGTTCCACCTGCGCGTGTTTGACCAAGATCAAAAATTCCACCAAGATCAACAAAGAAAGGATCATCAGCAGGACCGCAGAATATTTTTTCTCCACCCGAACCTGATGCGTTTGCAATTGCATTGGTTACTAACGTAGAATAGTTTGGTGTTAATGTTAAACCTGCAGCACCACCAATTGAGCGGGGTCCGATATTAGCAGGAGGAACGACTCCATTTGAAACTATTGTAGTGAATGGACCACCGTTTACACTTTTCTCTGCTAAATAAGTAGTTTTTAAATTCTCCTTATTTAAACGGATATTAAAAAATGTACTTGTATCCTCATTTACTTTCGAAAAAGTAAAACGGTAAGTGATATCATCACCAGCAGTTGGTGTTAATGTACTTCCGTTTTCGATATGGATCTCGTAACGGATGTTAGTTCCAAAAGAAGCATAGTTTGGCCCACCCTGCGGTAATTGCAAGGGAACATAATTAGCTACAATGGTGATCTTGTTTGTATCATCCGGACTGCGAAATGCATATAGATCCGTATTGTCAGCCAGCGGATCGTTCGCGATCAGCGGCGCCTCCCTGTGGCTGGATGCCTGGAGCGATTTTTGTGAATCCCAGGCATAAAATGTAATTGCCGCAGCAACCACACAGCTTATACCGAGTATCGTTTTTGTAGATTTTTTCATATTTTAACAGGATTAGTTGTATAAGATATACGCTATCAATAACTGTTTAGATTTTTTAGATTGAAATTTATGGCGCTGGAAACCAGTAGCTTATTAATTGATCTTTAAAAAACTTCTGCCAGAAGTTTGAGAAGAATACAGAATCAGGTCGGCCCGGCCAATAATATGGCTTTCGGGAATAAAGCCCCAGTTTCGGGAATCGGTTGAATTATATCGGTTATCGCCAATCACAAAATAATAATTGTTTTTAAATGTATAATAAAGCGTTGCTTTATCACTGATAAATGCCGTATCGTTTTTAAATGAGAATTTTTCTTCTTCAAAACGTTCTATAAGTCGCTTATAAATGGTAATGTTGTTTTTATCAAGCAGAATACTATCGCCTTCTCGAGGAATATATAAAGGACCAAAAAAATCGTAGTTCCAGGGTAAAGTACTATAATTTGGAAATACTGCGGGATGGTAATACTCTTTTGAATAAGGTTGGAGCGTGATAGAAGAAATGTATTTTAATTTATAAAGCGAATCGGCCTGTGCGGCACTCATAAAAAAATTATAGGTCAATTGATCTGCAGAAGTGCCCGGTAAAATATGTAAACGTTTTAATAACAGCGCATCTATCACGCGTTCACTTTTTATAGAATAATTTTTATAAATATAAGGCGGTTCATCCATAACAGAATTAACATACACTTTGCTACCTGTTATTTGTAAAGTATCGCCAGGCACGGCCACACAGCGCTTAATATACTCCTGGCGCATATCTACCGGCACCTCATCGGTAAGATCAAAATTAAAAGCTACAACGTCATTTCTTTTAATAGCGCTAAAACCAAAAAAACGCAAGTAAGGTAGTTGTACCCAGTCTACATATTTTTTGTCTCCACCCAGCCGGAAGGAAAGAGGTGTTATGGGTAAACGCGCCCCATAGGCTAATTTATTTATAACAACATGATCGCCCTCAAACAAAGTACCATGCATAGATGCTGACGGAATTAGAAAAGTTTGAAAAAGAAAAGTGCGTACAAATAACCAGATGATGAATGCCCAAAATAAGATCTTGACTATTTTACGAAGGAGGATCAAAATTTACAAAATTAGACTGTGTTCTATTTCTCAAAACTAATGTAATTTTTTGTAAACCGATTTTTTATTTACACATGCATTGTTTCTAAGCTGCAATCCGCTGTAATATTACCTTGCAAGGAATTTTAGAAGTAACTTTAACGGTGTGTCCCATATGTAAAGGCACGGCAAAATAATCGCCGGCAACCATATGGTAAATTTTGTTGTCTGTAATTATATCACAGGCTCCCTCAAGGATAAGGAATTTTTCATATTCATGATCGTGCACTTCGTAAGGTGTTGCATCTTTTATCCAAACAATTGCAGTCATCGCATTTTTTTGGTGCCCAATTATTTTTATCTCAATATCTTCTGCGTCTTCAGGCGTAGCCATATCTTGTCGGTTTAACCATTGAGCAAAGTCGGATATTTTAGAATTATCATTTAAAATTGGCGGTACGGTTGGTTTTTCGCCAGCCTTAATACGCTCGGTATAATCTATAGTAGCCATTATCATTGGCTTAACAGTTGGGTCAATAGCGGGGCTGGCAGTTTGAGAATATATCATTAAAGCTTTTGAAATATCTTCTATTTCTTTAGCGATCTCAAAGTGAGACGCTGCCAGCTTTTCAACTTCGCCATTTTCTTCAGCGGAAGTTAAGCCTAAAACATACATTTCAAGGATACCGGAATTTATATATTCATTTATATTCTTCATTTAACTTTGTAGGCTCTTACCTGGTCTATTTCTTTTTTTAATTTTAATTTTAATTCAGCTTCTGTTATCTGCAATATTTCTGCCGCTTGTTTTAATGAATATCCTTTAAAATAGATCAGGGTTAATACCTCACTATTTTTAGATACGTTATTAGCCGACGTTTGGATTTCTGAATTTTTATTGTCCTTTTGGTCTTGTAACGCTTCATCAGCCACATTTCTGGCAATTATTAACATCCAGGCTATAAAACGCTGTTTTGAGGGGTCGAAGGCTGATATGCCCTGCCATATTTTGATGAACGTTTTTTGAAGAAGGTCTTCCGAATACTTAATATTTGCGCAGTTTTTGATGATAATAGCAAAAATTACTGGCGAATAGGTGTCGTATAAAATGCTAAAAGCAGCTTTATCACCCTTCCGAATTGAGCGTAATAATTCTTCCTGAGAAAGATGTTTAGAGACTGCCGGCATGGTATAAAGCTAATAATTTTAGTAATGAGAGCCAAACTTTCTACAATAAAGATTCGCTTTGCTTTTGAAGAATAGATTATTAGCGGAAGAAACTTTTTTGGTTAGCATATTTTACCCATCAAACGGCATTTTCACCTTCGCGTTTAATAAAGTTCTTGCAACGTGTTTCAATTGTTTGTAAACACAAAAACGTTTACGCAAATTTAGAGTTTGTGTTTTCTTTAATGATCGACTTTAAAAGATCTTTTTCTCAGTCCGTTAATCTCTGCAGTTGGTTGACTGATAAATAGCGAGATTACGCCTGCGGTTTTCATCAGTAAAAATATCATGATCTTGCATCACACCTGCTAACCTAAAATTAGTATTATAATCTTTATCGAAGTATTGCAAAACGAATTTTTGGTATTAATTTAACCGAGTCATTTGTTTTCTACCATTGAGGAAGCGTTTTCAAACATTGCTGTTAGCGACTTTCCGGGGATAGTAAAGGTTATTTTGCACAAATTTGATCCGACAATAGTTTTACAAGTAAAACCACCGTCGTCGGATCTTAGTAAAGAAACATTTAAACTTGTACTATCCGGCAAATAGAATTTAACTTCTCCTGTAACATTTTTACTGTTGGTATTTTTTAATTTTTTATCCAACAAATAAGCATAAACGAACTTATCGGGATCTTTCATCTCAATAAAATAATTGCCGCTCTTTTTCATTGTACCTCCGTGAGGGCCTGTCGAACTCAATTTGTTCCATGAAACTAAAGCAATGGTAATACAATATAAAAAAGCTAAAAAACATATTTTTGCTTTTACCGATCTTAAGACTAACGGTATGTGTTTCCGATTATTTGGCATGCTATTATTTTTTTTCATTTTCTGCTAGTCTAAAACACCCGCGTGGGTTTTAATCGACACAACTGTTTTTCCATCGCAAAAGTTGCCGGGCTAAAATCATTTGGTTTTATTTCGCCGGATCTTTTTTAAAATCTCCACTTATCAGAAAGTTCAATACCAGTGTTACCTATAACATCATGCCACTATCTTTTTAAATGATTATGAGGCGCTAATTACGCTCTTTGTGGTTATAGCTGCCAAATTGCGAGTTCTTTTTCCATAAAAAAATAATGAACATTTTTCTACCAAATCTTACATTCTTAAGATTTGCCTATTAACGACGTGGATAATAAAACGTGAAGGCTATTACTTTGATGAAAATTATTACACAATGAAAAAACTAAATAACATTTTAAAAACGGCAAACAAAAATAAAGTTAATGCTATAACTAGATTTGCTGCAATAATCCTGGTTATTATTAGTTCTAAAGCAGGATCACAAACATCATTTGCAATACCTAATAATGGCCTGGTTGCCTACTGGCCATTTAATGGCAACACCGCTAATCAGATCACTGCAGTCAATAATGCAAGCGTATCTGGAGCAACATTAACAAAAGATCGTGCCGGGCAGGCGTCAAGCGCATATCGTTTTTCCGGTTCTAATGATAGTATCTATATACCTGCGGGTTTTTATAGCAATGTAGACAGTAATTTTACTATATCATTTTGGTTTAGGTCGCGTAACCAAAACCGTATGCAACCTTTAAATATAAATGACGGAGGTTTTTATACCTCCAATTTAAATTTTTCTTTTAATGATGGGTCGGCGGTGTATAACTATTGGAATAGCGATGGTGACAATAACATTGTTTTTGGCCAAACAAATGAATTTACTAACAACATCTGGCATAACATGATCCTAACAAAAAAAGATTCTGTATTAAAAATATATGTTGATGGATTAGAAAAAGGAAGTGCAAATTACAATGCAACTGTAAATATTAATAAGGCCATAACTCTCAGTGGCAAGTTCTATCATTGGGCTGGCGACCTAGATGATATTGCGATCTATAATCGATCGCTATCACAGGTCGAAATTGACGTGATCTCAACAAGTGCCAGTTCTAATATCATTATATCAACTCCTACGGCAAATGATGCTTATCCCATTAATACCGACGTAACGATAAAATGGTTCAAGCATTTAAACACTGATACTATGAAAATCGAATATTCAATAAATAATGGTACAACATGGCAGTTAATAAATGATAGTGTGGCAGCTGATGTGGGCTATTATAACTGGACCGTTCCAAGTTCGTTGCCAAATAATAATTGTCTAATAAAAGTTACTGATATAAATAATGTAACTCAATCCGACATAAGCGATGCCTTTGTTATAAGCAAACACGAGTGGCTATTAGTTAACCCAAATAATAGCTTTGTAAAACGCGACGGGGCAGGAGCTTGTGTATTCAAAGACACTATGTATTTGCTTGGCGGATGGAATCCACTTGACAGCGTTAATTTCCCTAACTTAACAAGTAACGAGATCTGGAAATCAACCGATGGCAATAACTGGACCTTGGCCGGAAATGCCCCTTGGGAATCCAGACATACTTTTGGAACGCTGGTATTTAATAATAAAATATGGGTGCTAGGTGGAGACCAGCAGCAAAACCATTTCCAACCGGATATCTGGAACAGTTCTGACGGCATAAATTGGAATTTGATTGACAGTGCAGCGCCATGGGGTGACAGGGTTACTCACATGTCATGCGTATTTAATAATAAAATGTGGGTAATGGGTGGGCAAAAAGTAGTTGGACCAAATATTAATAATACAATTGACACCGTATACAATGATGTTTGGAATAGCACTGATGGAATAAACTGGACTAAAGTAACGGACTCTGCCGGTTGGGCTCCAAGAGCGCAAATAGAGGGTTATTGTGTTTTCAATAATAAGATGTGGATCTTTGGCGGAGGAACCTATAATGGCACCAGAAAATATTTTAACGATGTATGGAATTCAAGCGACGGAATAAACTGGACACTCGTTAACAATGAAGCACCATGGGAAAAAAGACAATACCACGAAGTAATTGTATATGATAATTTGATGTGGATTATTGGAGGATGGGACGGATTTAGTAATCGAAGTGATGTATGGTATAGCCAAGATGGTATAACTTGGCACGAATTAAAAAACACACCTTGGTATGAAAGACATGCCAGCTCAGTGTACAACTATAACAACTCACTTTGGATGGTTGCAGGTAATATGTGGAATGATTCGTGGAGACTTAATAATTTGGTTTGCGAATCTGTTACAAGCCAGCCTTCCAATCAATTAGCATTGTCCTCAAGTAATGCCACATTTTCTACAATCTTCCCGGGTAACTATAACAGCTATCAATGGCAAACAAAAATTAATAATGTGTGGCAAAATATTGGAAATACCTCTCAATATAGCGGTGTTACTACGTCGACACTTGTAGTTTCAAATGTTAACCTTGCTAATAATGGCAGCGAGTTTCGTTGTTTAATAAATTCGGGCGTTTGCAGCGATACTACAAGTACGGCTTTATTAAACGTGCAAATGTTAACAAATACACAACAACAAGTAATTGAAGACAATGTTTTGCTCTACCCTAACCCTACAAACGGTACTTTAAATGTTCAAATACAAGACATTGGTTCGCAAAAAGAATTTGTCTCCGCTGAAATACTAAATATTCTTGGCCAGTTAATAGAAATAGTTGAGCTGACCTTTACCAATAAAACAGCTGTAATAGATCTTAATAAAATGAATAACGGCATTTATATCGTAAATCTTAAAACTGAGACAGGAAGTGTAAGTAAAAAGATCGTCGTTTCAAAATAAACCACTTATAGAGCCAGTATAAAAAGCATCTTGTATTTTAATTCATACTTAATGGCATGAAATTTTCATGAAAGAAAGTATTATTCACAATTAAAAAACAAAAAAAATGAAAAAGATAATAGTTATTGCACTTCTGGCCATTGTAGGATTGAATTATTCAGCCATGGCACAAAATCCAAAAGTAGTTGTAAGCGATAAAAAAGGCTGGCACAAAATTGGCGAAACCACCGTTGATTTTGCAAAAGATCGCGACGAGGTTTCGGTAATAGGGGCAGATAAATTTGCTGCTTTAATTTTTAAAGTTACTGACGCCCCAATTGATCTCATAGACATTGAAGTGTTTTACGAAAGTGGGGATAATCAAAAAGTGAGTGTTAACTTCCCCATCAAAGCGCCAGGACAAAGTAAAGAAATTGATCTGAATGGTGGTGAGCGTAGTATAAAGAAAATTGTTTTCGTTTACAAAACGCTTCCTAACCGAAAAGATGTAAAAGCGCATGTAGAAATATGGGGTCTTAAAACAAATACTGATAAAAAGTAAATTGTTTAAAAATTAAATTCAAGCAAAAAGCCGTTGTGATCAACGGCTTTTTTTATTTACACGAATTATAAAAAATTACTGTGAGTAAAAAAATACGCATGCCTACTCACAATTGTTCACAATACACCCATTAAAAGCAGTAAACGGCTGGCACGACATTTTAACTATTGTATACATATATTATAAACTCAAAAAAAATAAAAAACATGAAAACAAAACTATCTACTATTAAAATTGCGGTTGTAGCCATGGGAATATTCCTGTCAACAACTGCTAGCGCTGCATTTACGGCAGTAACATCCGGCAACTGGAGCAATCCATTAACATGGGGAGGAATTGCACCGCCTGCAACGGTTTTGAACCAGGATATAACCATTCCGGTTGGTATTACTGTAACACTCGATGCTGATGTTACATTTAGCGGCCTGATAAATAATTTTAGTGTTGCGGGTGTGCTTACAAGCACAACGAATAACGCTATTACTATTACACAGGGTGCGTTAACAGGTAGCGGAACCATCTCTATCAATCGCGTTAATTTTAATACACTTGGCACAACTTCTTTTTCCGGTAATTTAAATGTAAAGCGTTTAACCAACAGTACAACAGTTTTGGCATTTACAGCAATAGCCAACGTAGCTGATACTTTAGAGTTAGAAAGTGGTAACATACTTTTAAATACTAACGGTAACCTTACAATGCTATCAAATTCAACGGTTAAAGTTAACAGTGGCTCAATTACAATTGGCGGTGGTGTCTTTAATTCAAGTAATGCTTATAATGTAATGTACATTGGTACAACTAAAACAACAGGCATTGAAATGAATTCAGTTACCATACACCACCTTTATCTTTCAATGGCAAGTAATACCCAATCTGTGTTATTAAATAACAATACCATAATAAACGGCAACACTAATATCAATTCGGGTAAATTATCATTAAACGGAAAACAATATACAATGAAAGGCGACCTTGCTTTTGGAGCCGGAAGTAGTTTTGCCAGCAATGCAGCTTCAACTATGATGGTAGAAGGTACAGGAACTTTAACAGGTGCTATATATTTTGATGCTGGTTCATCAATTAATGATCTTGTTATTAACAGAACAACGGGTGGCACGGCAAAACTTGCTAGCTCTATTAATATTGTAGGTCACTTAAAATTAATTGATGGCTCATTTAGTATTTTAGCTGGTGGTTTGTTAACAATGAACGCAGCAAGTACAGTTCATGTTGAAAAAGGAAACCTATCAACTAACACTGGTACTTTTAACGGTACAGCAGCTTATGATGTTGAATACACCGGAGGATCAAATAATATGACAGGAGCTGAATTAACAGGTTCGGGTTTAAATAACTTAACAGTGGCTTACGCTTCAAGCGCAAATAAAATTGGTTTAACAAATAGCGTAACTGTTACAGGAAATATGAATATGACTAAGGGAGCTTTACAATTAAATGGAAAAAAACTAATTCTTAATGGAACTATATCTCAAAACTCTAACTCAGAATTTATGGGAGATCCAGGTGCAGAATTACATTTAAATTTAACTTCCGTAAGTAATGACACTCTTTTCTTTGATAGTTTTACGTCAAATAACCAAACATTAAATAAATTAAAGATCAATCTTACACCAACTACTACAATCGTACTTGGAAGTAAATTATATATTAATACTGAATTAGCCTTTATTAAAGGAAAATTAGAGTTAACCAACAATGATCTTGTAATTCAGCCAACAGGTTCGATAACCGGCTATGATGATTCGTATTACATTGTTACCTCGCAAAACAATTCAGGTGCTTTAGTTATGAATGTAACTGCCGGATCCTCGTACGTAACTTTTCCAATAGGAACTTCGAGTAACTATTCTCCTGCTCACATTCAACAAAATTCAAGTGCTACAAGCGGTAATTTTAATGTAAGAGCAATGAATACTGTTTTAAGCGGTGGCACTTATGGACCCGTAAATTCAAATACATTAAAAGTGGTAAACAGAACCTGGTTCGTGAGTTCAAGTGCAACTTCGTTTAATGCCAATTTAAAATTTGGCTGGGTTGCAGCAGCAGAAGTTAATGGCTTTAATCGTAACAATGCTTATGTAAGTCATTATACCTCTAATGCATGGGATATGGTATCAGCAGGCAGTGCAACAGCTTCTACAAACAATACTTATGAATTATCAAGAATGGGAATGACTTCTTTGAGTCCATTCGCAGTGGTTGAAATGGGACAACCTTTAAAACTTAAGGAACAATCTTTGTCAGACAACTTTGATGTATACCCTAATCCTTCAAAAGATGTTGTAAATGTAAAACTAGCCAATTCATCTGACGACTATCAATATGAATTGACAGATATTACCGGAAGAACAATTTCAACTTATACCAACAACAACAGTTTAAATAAATTTGACGTGTCGAATTTAGGAACGGGTTGTTACTTTATTAAAATAACTAACAAAAATGATAATAAAACAGTAACAAAACGTTTTATTAAAAACTAAACCTATTAACTTAAAAACCTCCCTTATGTAGGGAGGTTTTTCTATTTAAAAAAATGAAGGAAGAAGAGCGAACACATATAAATCAATCTGTTTTTGAAAGGATCGCGTTAAAAGTAACACATGCAACCGGAAGTACTCCCGCTTTTTTAACTGCCGTTGCAGTTGTTTTTATTTGGCTTATAACCGGGCCAATTTTTAATTACTCCAACACCTGGCAACTGGTAATTAATACCGGTACAACCATTGTTACCTTCTTAATGGTTTTTTTAATACAAAAATCACAAAACAAGGATGCGATTGCCATACAATTAAAGTTAAATGAACTGGTAGCTGCGCATAAATTAGCAAGTAATAGGCTTGTAAGTGTAGAAGAAATGACGGAAGAAGAACTAAAAACGCTTCAAAAATATTATAGCAAACTTGCCTCGTTAAGCAGCAAAGAAGAAAATCTTCAGGTATCACACTCAATTGAAGAAGCAGAAGAACTGCATAATAACAAAAAAGAATCTGAATTAAAGATAAAAAACGAAAAGGAGTAAAGCAGAAAACGTTCTTACAAAAATGTAAGAACGTTTTAAGCAAACTTTATAAACCATACCTACTTCTTTTTAACCAGTAAAATACCGCCAATTAAGGCAAGCGCAAATAATACCAGAAAAATAAAAAATAAGATCTTTGCAATACTAGCAGCACCTGCTGCAATACCTGTAAAGCCAAATAGGGCCGCTATTAAAGCAATCACTAAAAAAATAACAGACCAGCGTAACATAATATATTTTTTAAAAGTTAATAATGCCAGTACATAGGAACTTCATGCCATTCGCATTTTGCCTAAATACTGGGCTATTTGGCAAATAATTGGTCCATTCGTAGAAATAATTCTACATCATCATTGCACCGAAGTTAAATTAAATAGTTAAATTAGTACTTGATCCTTTATAGTTATAAATTTTAGCGTTATGCCAGGTGCAGAGAACTTAATAAACATCAAAAAACTACAATTTAAATTATTACCCCTATTTGCCGATCATTTATTAAAAAATAAGTTAAGGGAATTTACTGAGAAACAATTAGACTTGATGTTTGAGGTAGATTTTCCCATCCTTAAATATTACGACCTAAAAAGCTATTCAAGAGATCAAATGATAGATCTCTCTATACCAGCGTATAGCGATTTTTTAAATGCTGCAGTAAATAATAAGCTCCACGAGTTTATTGGTGATGCAGTAAAAAAATGGATCGCTAATCAGTTACCAAATATTACCCGCGACCAATTAGTACTAAATGATATTACGCTTGCAACTTATGTTCGCAAAAAAACTTTTCTCTTATTTATTCCCGGATACACAGCCGATGTTAATACAGCTATCGAATTAATAAAGGAAATTGATGATTACACACTGGAAGCAATGGCCGTTTCTTTTGAAACCTATTTAAATATCAATAACGAAAAATTAATTGAAGTAAATAATTCTCTCAAAAAACACGAGGCAGAACTTTTAGAGGCTCAGGAAATTGCCAGTTTTGGTAGCTTTGAGTGGAGCCTGGATGGTGGAAAATCAAGTTATACTCCCCAGGTATTTAAAATATTTGAGATGGAAGTAACGAGTGCGCTTCCGGATTTTTTACCCTTTGTTCACCCCGGCGATCGTCAAAAACTACAGGATGCTATTAACAAAGCGATTAAAGGGGAAGATGATTATGAGTGCGAGTACCGCTATATAAAGAATGGGAAAGAAAAAATACTTTGGTCGAAAGGTATTGTTACATTTAAAGATAACAAACCTTTAGTAATGAAAGGTACCGTGATGGATATTACAGAACGCCATTATATCCTAAGGCGTTTAGAGCGAAATGAAGAGTTGTATAAACAAGCGCAAAAACTAACGCATATTGGAAACTGGACCTGGGAAATAGCAACAAATAAAGTTAATTTCTCAGATGAACTTTATCGTATTTACAATTTAATGCCCAATGAGGAAATGACCTATGAACGTTTTAACTCTTTTATTCATCCCAACGATAAAGCAAATGTTAGAGAACAAATTGAATTTTCTATTAAAACTCATAAACCGCATACGCTTGATTACAGGATCGTTCGTGAGGATGGCACTGAAAGGATAATAAGAAGAAACGCCGAAGTGTTGTTAGATGAAAAAAATCAGCCATACAAAATTTCGGGAACAGGGCAAGATATTACAAAAGAAGTTTTATTGAATAATGAAATAAAAGAAAGAGAAGAAAAACTTGCAGAACTTAATCTCTCCCTCGAGCAAAAAAACATGGCTCTTGAAAGAAGTAATAAAGAATTAACTTCATTCAGTTATGTGGCCAGTCACGACTTACAGGAACCTTTACGCAAAATTAAAACCTTTAGTAATCTTATTTTAGAAAAAGAGGCCAATCTTTCTGAAGAAGGCCAGGAATGCTTTAAAAGAATTATGACCAGTGCCGAGCGCATGCAAAAACTAATAGAAGACCTTCTTTCCTTCTCTCGCACCCAGGTTTATGAAAACACCTTAAAGCAGCCCATGGATCTTAATATTATAATGAGCGAAATTAAAGCAAATTATCAAGAGGCAATTAACGAGGGTAATTTAAAAATCACCTTTTCTAAATTGCCAGTAGTGTATGTTGTTCCGTTTCAGATCCATCAGTTATTCGAAAATATCATAAGCAATTCTATCAAATATAGTAAAATTGGCAGGCCAATAGAAATTGAAATAAATTCTAAAACAGTTAATGGAGAAAATATAGATATTATACCTTCAAATAATCAAAACAAAAAAGAAGACTATATAAATATTACTTTTTCCGACAATGGTATTGGCTTTGATCAGAAATATTCTGAAAAGATATTTGAGATTTTTCAACGATTACACGGAAAAAATGAATACAGCGGTACCGGCATAGGATTATCTATTTGCAAGAAGATCGTAGAGAATCACTCGGGCTTTATTACTGCCACCGGTAAACCTGATCAGGGAGCTAAATTTGACATTTATCTTCCCTCTTCCACTTTATCCGTTAACTAACAGGTTAAAGGTTTTCATTTTATTATATAATGTCTTTCTGTCAATATTTAGTATTAACGCAGCTTTTGATTTATTGAAGTTAACTTTACGCAACACTTCAAGTATCTTTTCATATTCTGCATGTAAGGCAGCAGATTTAAGGTCTGGCATATCTTTAGAACTTATAGTATGTTCTTTGCTTTCATCGATCAAATTAAATTTCGACTGGAAGATGATCTCCTGCGGCAAAGTTTCAAGTGTTATAATATCTTTACTTGTTAACAAGGCTGCTCGTTTAATGATATTATTCATTTCCCTTAAATTACCTGGCCAGTTATAATCTAAAAATATTTTTTCAACCTCGGGTACAAAACCTTCAATATGTTTTCCAAGTTCAGCGTTTGCGTTCTTTAAAAAGAAATCTGCAAAAAGCATAATATCTTCATTTCTTTCGCGTAGCGGTGGTAAATCGATAGAGAATTCATTAAAACGGTGATATAGATCTTCTCTAAATTTTCCTTTAGCGGTAACCTCGCTTAATTTTTCGTTTGCCGCAACAATTATCCTAACATCGATATTGGTTTCTTTTTGAGAACCGATCCTTCTTATCTTTCTTTCCTGAATAACCCTTAATAGTGATACCTGGATATCGTAAGTTAAATTTCCGATCTCATCTAAAAAAATAGTTCCGCCATTTGCGAGCTCGAACTGACCCACTTTTGTTTGCATTGCGCCTGTAAACGATCCTTTTTCGTGGCCAAATAATTCGCTACCCGCTAACTCTTTTGTAAGAGAGCCACAGTCAACTGCAATAAAAGGTTTGTCTTTACGTGTGCTTTGCGTATGAATGCTGTAAGCCACAGACTCCTTACCAGTGCCACTTTCGCCATAGATAATTACTGAATAATTTGTTGGGGCAACTAATTTAATCTGAGTATGCAGTTTTTCCGCTTCTTTACTTTTACCAACCACTAAATTTTTTGGGTCAGCCACAACATGTCGTTTATTTGGAATCGCCTCTACTTTATTATCCCCCATCCCAGTATCCGAATAGCTACTTAACTGTGCCATCGTAGATTTTTGAGCCAAAGCTTTATCTACCAGCATTAATACTTCTTCGGGCAAAAGAGGTTTTGTTATATAATCAAAAGCGCCATTTTTTATCACATCAACGGCAACTTTTACATCAGAGTAACCGGTAATAATAATAACCTGCGTTTTTTGATTTAATTCTTTAATACTTAATAAAAGTTCTTTACCATCTGTATCAGGCAATCTGAAATCGCAGAAAACGATATCTGCATCATTTTCCTTTAAATAGGTTAAAGCCTTTTTACCGCTAGTTACATAACTTGTATCATGTCCCTTTCTTTTAAGGAATCTGTCAAGTAATTGACAAATATCAGTATCGTCGTCAATAATAAGAATTTTAGCCATGATATTTTTTTAGTTAATGGTTGCTATTTTAGTTTGTATTTTTTCTATTGTATCAATTAATTCGCTTATTACAAATGGTTTTTTTAAGAACCCGTTTGCTCCCAGATCTTTATATCCATCCACCAGTTTATCATGATCGGCGCTGATGAAAATAACAATATTTTTATCGTCTTTAAATTTTCTTGCGTAATATATGCCACTTCCATCAGGAAGATTTACATCTAAAATAACAATGTCTGGGTGCGATTCATTAAAGATCTCTAAGCCTTGTTTTAAATTGCCAGCCTCTAGCACAGAATAATTATGAGAAGTTAAGGCTCTTTTTAAAAGGAACCTTATATCAGCTTCATCATCAATGATCAGAATTTTTTTATTCATCATAATAAACATAAAGGTACTTCAGCTAAGATACTAAAATTCGGCAAAAAAGATCAACATGATACTTATTTATATTTTGTACCATGTTGATCAGTATTATCTATTGTATATCACAATTTCTTGTGTAAGTTCCGCCAAGATCAGAACCTGTTTTTTCATTGGCATTACATCTGTCATCTGCTTTCGGACGAGTATCTTTATAAGTATACTGGCCATCATCAGAGGTATAACTTGAAGTGCTTCCTGTATAGGTTTTAGTACATTTACATACATAATCTTTTTTACAAGATGTTGTAGCGAAACCTAATCCTAAGGCTGCTACCAATATCATTAATTTTTTCATAGTTTCTTTTTTTTAAATTATTATTATTTTTTCTTTTAAGCCGGCTTATCCGCTTTTAAATCTTTAAAGTAATTCTCTAATTTGTGTATTCCATTTGCAATTAGATCAGAATGATTATTCATTACATAATCTGTTGCTTTTCTAATTAGTAATGAAGAAATAAAACTTTTTACAGATACTCCTTTTCCAAGCAATTTGGCTAGTAAGAAATCTTTTCCCAGGTTCAATCCAATTGATCTTAGATCGTTTACCCCTTCTTTATCCTCTGAAAATTTATTTACAATGTTTTTTAATATCATCGACGGGTGCATAGAATATACTACTTCACGTACATTTCTTTTAATAACCAATTCTTGTTCTTCCTTAAGGTTACTAAGTTTCATTATATGGTGGTGCAATTCAGTATCGTTTGTGATGGTTATGCCGGAGCTAGTCATTGTAATATATTTTTACAGATTATTATTTTTAAACAGTTCTTTTATTATCTTATTGCGGAAGGGCTTTGCAATCAATTTTTTCCGCACACAAATCAGAAAAAACACAATAACAAAATATCCCCCTCCAACAACAAGAAAACCACAATATTGATTAGCAAAAACCGTGTTTAAATAAAACGCGAGTGCAAAACTTAACATAAATGAAGCTAATACACTAAGAAAAATTATAGGCACAAAAGAAATTGCATTCGAGCCTATGTGAGCAGCCTTGTCGGAAGCTTTTAAGACCGCTAGTTCATAACGGGTGTTCACATAGTCTTTAATACTATCTACTGTTTCTTCAATTTTACTCTGCTCTTCCATAAATTTACACCTCTATGTTTTATTCTTAAGCTAAACCAGCTTTTGCTTTATCTGACGCAGATTTGTATTGGCCATCCAATTTTTGGATCTTTTCATCAGCCATGTCTTTTAATCTGTCGGCACCATCTTTTACTTTTTCTTTAAGATCGTCTGCAAGATCTTTTGCACCGTTAAATAATTTTTTACGAGTTTCACTGCCTTTGTCCGGAGCTAACAACATTCCTAAAGCTGCCCCAACGGCTGCGCCTAATAATAAGGCGCCTATGAGTTTTCCTGAGTTTTCCATAATACTAGTTTTTTAAGTTTATATTTTTATTATTCTCATAGCACTAAGATTGTGCCATTGTTAGAAATTTATATCAAGAATTTGACAATCAAAAGATTACATTAAAAAAAAAGTTCCCTCAGTTTTAAAAAGGAGTAAAAAATTCCCCATAATGGGAAATAGTATTAATTCCACCACTATTGCCTGCTCGTGGCTGTGCTGTGTTCAAAAAACCGGGCTGTACTTTTCATTCCCCGAATTGAGAATTGCCCATACTTGAATACCCCATTATTTTACTTTTTGATTACACTGTTTCTGGCATCAAATTTTAATGAATTAACTAACCATTAAAACCAGGTACTTATTATGGAAATCACAGCAAAAGAAAAAACCGACAAAATAATTGCGCAACTTAATAATCTTGTAGAAATAAACAATGATCGTATTCAGGGGTATGAACGAGCAATTGCAGAAACCGATGATGAAGACCTTACTTACCTTTTTACGAACATGGCTGCACAAAGCAGAGGTTATAAAAGTGATTTAAGCAGAGAAATTATTTCAATGGGTGGAGAAGCCACGGACGGAACAAAAAATTCCGGAAAGATATTTCGAGCATGGATGGATATTAAAGCTGCTCTTACAGGTAAAAATAGAAAAGAAATTTTAGGTTCATGCGCGTTTGGCGAAGATGCAGCGCTAGATACTTATAAAACAGTTCTTGCCGATGAAGATAATGTACTTACAGATGACCTGGTCAAATTAATCCAGCGCCAAAAACAAGAAATACAGCTTGATCATGAAAGAGTTAAAGCCTTAAGAGATTTGGGAAAGAACTTATAATTACTCAACTAAATAAAAACAAAACGGCCCCCTAAAAGGTGCCGTTTTTTATTTTCTCTTAAATTTTAAAATTATTTAACCATCATTATTTGTAGAAATATTTGCACTTTTTTATTTTTAATTGTTCTTTTTATTTTTTAAACCCAAACAACTAACCCCGTTTTGCAACTAAACTCTTGGCAAGATTTTTTCTATAAATAAGATAATAAATTATTGTTATGAAAATAGATACCAATATCAACAGTGTAGATGTAATTAATATAAAGGATTTTACTGAAAACTATTTAAAACCGCAAAAACCTCTTTTGATCAAAGGGCTTGCAAACCACTATCCTGCTGGAAAAAAATGGACCGTAGATTACCTTAAGAGCCTTTGTGGCGATGTGAATGTTGAACTATTTGATACTAACAACAAAAACGCTTCGTCATCTGCCTTTACCACACCAGATCTTAAAATGAAATTCAGTGACTATGTAGACCATATTACAAAAAATGAGCCTTCTAATTTACGTATGTTTCTGTTTAACATGTTTAAGTGCAAGCCAGAATTAAGAAAAGATTTTCCTTGCCCTTATATGTTCAAAGGCATTCTCGGCAAAATTGGTTACATGTTCTTTGGCAGTGTAAATACTAAGGTGCGCATTCATCAGGATATCGACATGTCGAATGTTCTATTAACGCAATTTCATGGAAGGAAGCGTGTAGTTTTAATTTCTCCTGAATATTCCGACCTCTTATACCGCCTTCCTTTTAATACATATTCACTTATTGATCTTGATGCTCCCGATTATGATAAATATCCCGGTTTAGCCTATGTGGAAGCTAGTGAATACATTTTAGAGCCCGGCGACGCGCTTTTTATGCCAAGCGGCTATTGGCATTACATCACTTACCTTGATGGCGGTTTTGCTGTAAGCTATCGCAAGATAGCACAAAGCTTAAAAATGAAATTACGGGGACTTTTGTCTCTGTCGGTTTACATGCCTTTTGACAAAATAATGAATTTTGTATTTGGTAAAAAATGGTTAACAAAAAAAGAACAAATTGCCGAATTACGTGCCCACAACGCAATGATCAAAAAAATAGTGGAAAGTAGCTATATGAATATAAAAGAAAAAAGGGAAGAAAAACCTTTTTATAGTTCGCAGTTAAGACCTCGCCATCATTAGTATTTGGTCATCGCTTTTAAAGCTTCGCATCTACTTCTAAATAAATTATCGCGTTTTATTAATTTATTTAGAAAAGAATCACAAAATAAATTAATAATGGGGAAAAAATGCCCCAGCCAAAAAATACAAATGGCATGATTACTGCAATCCCACATGGGTAAAGTTTTTCGCGTCAATATGTTGTTGTTTTACCAAAACTGTATAATTTTATAATTAGTTTATGCCCACCATTGACTTAAAAATATCAAATAAAAATTACTTTTATTTAATTGCGGGTTTTTCTATCATCATCATTCTCTCCTCTATTTTATTAGCACTTTATACTATTACAGATAATTACAGGTCGTTGTCGTATTTGGATAAAGCCTATGGTATTAATGCCAGAATAGACAAGATCTATTCCATACTGAAAGACGCGGAAAATCAGCAGCGTGCTTTCTTAATTACTGCAAAGCCGAGCTTTTTAAATACAAATAACTATGTGGCACGGGATGTAAACTTTGAGTATTCAGGCTTATACAGTGTGCTTAAAGGCGAGAAAGAACAAGACGAAAATCTTATTGCACTGAGAATTGAGATCGAGATGAAATTGAAGGTGCTTGACCAGGGGAAAAAATATTTTGAATCCGGAAATCTTAAAAATGATTCCCTCAGGAAGATCATCACACGCGGCGATTTTATAATGAACAAAGCAAAAGAGACCGTGGACAAAATGAAAAAGATAGAATACAAGCGTCTATCGCTGTTACGCGAAAGCACTTTTACAAAATCAGAACTATCTATTTTTATTATCGCTTTAACATCGGGTATTTCAATTTTATTGTTAGTAAGCATTCTACTTGCCTTGAGGCGCGAACATGCATCTAAGACCCGGGTAGAAGAAAAACTTATTGCCTCCGAAAAACAATTGCAACTACAAGTGCACATGCTTAACTTATCCAATAAAGAATTGGAACAGTTTGCTTACGTTGCGTCGCACGATCTGGAAGAGCCTTTAAGAAAGATAAGTTCTTTTAGCGAGAAGATCCATCTAAAATTAAGTGATTATCCTGACGAGGAAGTTATAGATTGTTTGAAACGATTGAACAACTCTGTAGCCCGGATGCGTGTTCTTATTAGCGACCTTTTAAACTATTCAAGGGTTACAAGACTATTGGATATAAACGAAACTGTAAATCTGGATCATGTTTTTAAATTAATTACCGAAGATCTTGGTGTTGCGTTGGCATCAAAGAAAGTGGAAATGAATATTATGCCTTTACATGAGATTAAGGGTAATAATACACAGCTAAGACAGCTATTTCAAAATCTTATAAGCAACGCCTTAAAATTCAGTGATAAACCTATTCCCAAAATTGACGTAACGGGAAAATATTATACCGATAAAGAATTAAAAGAGACTGATTGGATAAAAGACTTTAGCACTAAACAAAAAAAATATTATTGTATTTTTGTTAAAGACAATGGCATTGGATTTGAATTACAATATTTAAGGCAAATATTTGTTATCTTTCAGAGATTACATGGAAGATCTGAATACGAGGGAACCGGAATAGGACTAGCAATATGCAAACGCATAGTAGAGAATCACGAAGGTTTTATAACAGCAGAGAGCGAAGTTGGTAAAGGAACAACATTTATTGTAGGATTGCCGGTAAATAAATTTATATGAATATTGAAAAAAAGGAACCGGATTTTTGCATCTTGATCGCAGATGATGATATGGATGATCAGTATATGATCAAACAGGCCTTTGCAAGTATTAATCTAACAGAAAATGTTCAAACTGTTAACGACGGCGTAGAATTATTAGACTACCTTCACAAAAGAGGTAAATATAAAGACATTGAAACACTTTGTCCCAAAATAATTTTACTCGATCTTAATATGCCAAAAAAAGATGGGCGAGAATGCCTTAGAGAAATTAAAGTAAATACTAAGTTCAATCGTATACCTGTTGTTATTTATAGCACGAGTAGCAACCCTGATGATATTTCTTATGCGTATGAAAATGGTGCAAGCAGCTATATTACTAAACCATACTCGTATCAAGAACTAGTAAAGATTATGGAGATCTTTAAACAATATTGGTTTAGTATTGTTAAAACAACGCATACCCGATTATGAGCAGCACTAAACCAATAAGATTGCTAGTTGTTGAAGACGATGAAGATGATTATTTTCTATTAGAAAGTAGTTTAAAGCGAACGTCATTTGAAAAAAAGATAGTTTGGGCCGATACGTACAGCAAAGCAAAAGATTTTTTACGAACTCAGGCAATTGATATTGTAATTGTAGACTATCGCCTGGGTGTGCACACTGGTATTGAATTGGTTTCTTATATAAATGAAAAGCACCCCTTTACGCCAACCATTTTAATGACAGGCTTGCAGGCTCTGGCAATTGATGAGCAGGCCTTAAAATCAGGTGTATATGATTACCTGGTAAAAGGTCAATACACCTCTGAGGATATTGACAGAAGTATAAGATACGCTATAGAAAAATCAAATGTTTTAAGGTCATTAAAAGAAAGTGAGAACAAATTCAAGAATTTATTTGAGAATGCAGTTGAATATGTTTTTATTGTTGACCTTGATCTTAATGTAATAGATGCGAATAAAGCCGCGTTGAAATTTTTCGAATACGAAGCTAAAGAACAGATCATTGGTGAGAACATCGCTGAGTATTTTTTTCCGAAGATCTTTGAAACGCAAAGACCCTCCAATCCATCCTTAGAAATAGAACTTACTTTACCGGTTCAAAATAAAAAGTGCTTTTGTATCTTAAACCTTTCTGTGGTGGATGCAGATAAAAAGATATATCAGTTGGTGCTGCATGACATTACCGAAAGAACTCAGAAGGAACAAAAAGAAAAATTACTCGAGAAACAGACCTTAACCGGAAAAGTTGCCCGTGTGATCGCTCACGAAATAAAAAACCCACTAACAAACATACATCTATCAATAGCCGAATTAAGGCAAATATTAAGCGAGAAAGATTCTAAAGAGGATCCGGGAGAATTTATCGACATTATTGAACGAAACGGTAAACGCATAAATATCCTTATTGAGGATCTTTTAAATGCTACACGATTTGATACTATCAATATAGGTGATATGTATATACACGATCTTTTAAATGACACTTTTACACAAATTAGCGATAGAGCAAAACTAAAAGAGATAACAATTGAAAAAGATATTCAGGAAAACATTCTTATTAAAGGTGATAAAGAAAAATTAATGATCGCCCTATTAAATATTTTGGTTAATTCAATTGAAGCTATAAGTGGTAATAATGGAATGCTAAAAGTTCGCACTTCGGTTGTTGGCGAAAAAGTTAGTTTAACAATAACAGATAACGGCAAAGGAATACCTTCAGAGAATCTCAATAAATTATTTGAACCCTTTTTTACCTCTAAACATGGTGGTACCGGCTTAGGTTTAACCGCCACACACACGATCATTTCAAAACATGATGGTAATATTAAAGTGTTAAGCGAGGTTGATAAAGGCACCTCGTTTATAATAACTCTTCCAATAGTGAAAGATTAATTAAGACTTTCTTCCTGAGTAATTAAGCTCCATGAGCGCGACGGCTTTATTACACCACTTCCTACAAAAAAAAGAAGGACTACGGTGAATATCATTACTATCGCTAATACAAACTTTATAAATACGCTAAAAAACTTATTTACATACCTGATATTTAAAGTTAAAGTTGACATTTTTTAAGTTGTTGATTTATTAATCGCTTCTGTTTTTTTATCTACAGTTGTAACATGTTCGTTTATTTGTGTGTTCAGTTTTTTCTCTACTACATTCTTCTCTACCCAAACAGCATATTTATTGGGTTCTATTTTTCTTTTTTTAAATCTAACATACACCTGGGTAAATTCTGCCCCAAAGTATAATATGATCGCAGAATAATATACCCATAATAGTATAAGTATCATGGAACCAGCGGCGCCGTAAGCACTAATACTTTGGTTATGCTTTAAATAATATCCAATTAAAAATTTACCAAGCAAGAACAATAAAGATGTTGCCAGAGCCCCCACCCAAACGTCTTTCCAAAGTATTTTGGCATCGGGCAGTACTTTAAGTATCGAGGCAAATAAAATAGTAGTCACAAAAATCATCACGCCATAATCAAGAATAAAAAGGTAACTGATCACAGTCTCCGAAAAATAATGTTCGAGGCGGTGCATTAACCCAGCCAGCAATGCGTTTACAACAAGAGAAACTAAAAGAATAAAACCCAAAACAACCAACATTGAAAAAGACATTAAACGGTTAAACAACATTTTAATAAATCCTTTCTTTGGTTTGGCCTGTAAGCCCCATATTGCATTAATAGAATCCTGGATCTCACCAAACATGCCGGTAGCAGTTAATAATAAAGTTACTAAGCCAATTATTGTGGCACCCAGGCTGTCACGGCGCAAAGCGGTCTTTTTCAATATATCCTGCACCTGTATTGCTGCATCGCTGCCAATAAAGCCGCTTATTTCGTTAAAAACTTGCCCTTGTATCGCTTCCCTACCATAAAACATACTGCAGAGACCAATAATTACAATGAGCATAGATGGAAGCGAGAAGATAGTGTAATACGCCAACGCAGCACTTAGCTTAAGCACTCTGTCGTTTGTAAATTCCACAAAAGTTTCCTTAAGAATGCTCCACCCATTTTTGAATAGTTCCTTGTTGATTTTCATAATGTCAACATATGTCTTCAAAAACTGTTCCAAGTGGCATGAAATTGTTGTTATACTGCATTAAACAATTGATTATGGATAATCAAAGAAATGAAGAAACAAGTGCAAGAAATTTAAATGCGACCAGAAACAATCCGCGTCGCAAAAAAAAGATCAGGGTCATTTTAGTTTCACTAATTGGTTTATTGCTGTTATTCAGGTTGTTCCTGCCTTATATAGTATTACACTATGTAAATAAAAAACTCAGTTCGTTAAAAGAATACTATGGACATGTTGAAGACATTGATATTGCCCTTATTCGCGGTGCATATATTATTAAAGACCTAGAACTGGTAAAAATAGGAAATGACCAAGGCGAAAAAGATACCATTCCTTTTTTCAGGTCCAATACCATTGATCTATCGGTTCAATGGAAAGCAATATTTAAAGGCTATGTTGTTGGAGAGATATACGTTGAAGATCCTGTTTTGAATTTCGTAAAAGGAAAACATAAAAATGAAGACGCAAAAGCAGACACCGCTGACTTCAGACGATTGATTAAAGACCTGATGCCGTTAACCGTTAACCATTTCGAAATTTCAAATGGCGAGATCCATTATATAGATCAGTTCTCTTCTCCTAAAATAGATATTGCCTTAAAAGAACTGGAAGTTGTTGCAGTTAACCTCTCCAATGCAAATGATAGCACAAAAGTTCTTCCTGCGCGCGCAGATGCAACCGGCAAAGCCTACGAAGGCAATTTTAAATTAAAATTAGATTTTGATGCGCTGCAAAAAACCCCCACTTTTGATATGACCGCAGAAATTACACATGTGAATCTTGCTCTACTAAATGATTTTTTAAGAGCTTACGGAAATTTTGATGTCAAGAAAGGTGATTTTGGAATATATACCGAATTTGCCGCTAAAGAAGGAAGATTTGGCGGCTATGTAAAACCTATTTTAAAAGATCTTGATATTGTACAATGGACAAAAGAAGAAGGTAACTTTAAACAGATATTATGGGAAACACTTGTTGGATCTGCGGCAGAACTCCTAAAGAATCATAGCAAAGATCAACTAGCAAGCAAAGTAAATATTAAAGGAAAATTCGATGATCCAAGCATTAATCTTTGGCGCGCTATTAGTTATGTTCTGCGCAATGCCTTTGTTCATGCTCTTAAACCTACTATTGATAATTCGATAAGTATTAAAAAATTGGATGACGCAAAAGACAAAACTTTTTTAGAAAAGATATTTGGAAGTGCCAAATCAAAAAAACATAAAACTAAAAAACATTAGTAGTGAAAAACTTTACAGCAAAGATCACCTCAAGGGTCATAAAAAAATTTGTGTTACTCCTTTTAATCGGAATTCTTTGCCTTGTCATCTTTTATTTATTTAATCCAAAAAAAGCCATTACACTTGTTTTTCCTGAATTAAATAGAATAAGTTATGTGAACGCCATTATTAAAAACGATTCGGCATTTACTAAACTATCTTTGGTGCTTGAAAATAAAAACCCATATAAACTTGACATTGATAGTCTTTATTTCGAGATAAAATTAAATGCTACTAGCATCGCTAAACAGATGGTTGCTTTAAATATAAAACAATCAAGATTTGAAAAAGATACTGTTAAAGTGCCTCTTAATTTAAGCATAAAACAAGTAAAAAATATAATTGCTAATCTTCAGGATCAGGATTCCACAACACTTGAAGCATCTGGTTTTATTGTATACCAGACCATTTTTGGCAGAACTAAAATTGACTTTAAAAAAATAACACCAATACAGGTTCCTGTTCCACCAAAAATAAAAGTGCTTAAAGTTGAAAGAAAAAATTTTAACTACAGGGAGCGGATCTTAAAAGTAAATGCAACAATAGAAATTATTAATGCAGGCAAAAATCTTGACTTAGTTTTAAGGAATATACATTATAATTTAACGGTAAAAAATACGTTGCATTCATCTGGCACTCTTTCAGAACCAATAACTATAAAACCCCGATCGAGTATTATTATAACTATTCCAATGGAAGTTGAAGCATATCATCCTTTAAAAACCGTATGGCTCATAAAAATAGACAAAGACAAATTAAATTATGCTTTACATATTACAGGGAATGTGAAAGAAAATATTTCCGAAAAAGCATTTACGAGTCCCATTGAAATTGAAGCTAAGGGCGTTTTGGAGCTTGTAAAGTAAAAAAAGTTCCCGTTTAGCGACTTTTTTTCCACAACTATCATTAAAAAATTACCGATCATGGCAACAATTCCTCACTAAATACACTTAAAGCTTATAAATGCTCGGCATTATATTAGCAAGCATTAGTATGTATTTAAAAAGGTAAATGAAAAACGTAAACTACATACTTGCACTCATCCTCATCATATTGTGGGTTGTTGGTTTTTTTACCCATTTTATTGGACACCCAATACATTTACTTCTTATTGGCGCATTAACGCTCATCTTTATAAATGTTTTGCGTGACGACAATAATAATACAACACAATACAATAACTAATTAAAATATATATCATGAGCAATCTACTATACATATTAGCAGTCATCCTTGTCATTTCATGGGCAATTGGCTTTTTTGCATACAGTGCAGGAAGCCTAATTCACATTTTACTTGTAATTGCATTAATCGCAGTTATCCTAAGAGTGATTAGAGGGAAAGAAGTGATCTAGCTCAGCCTATGATCATTAATTTTTACAAATCTACTTATGAAAAAAGATCTTAACCAACTTGCTGATCAGGAAGAGAAAAAAAAACCGACTGAAATAAACGAAGATCAAAATCAATCTTTTGAAAAATTAAAGAATGTATTTTTAGAGGTTGCATTAATAGCACAATTTGCTCTGCGTTTCTTTAAAGAAATCTTCAAACCGCCTTTCGAATTTAAAGAGTTCCTAAAACAATCTTATTTAACCGGATACAAATCGCTCGCTCTAGTTGGCATTACTGGTTTTATCATGGGCCTTGTGCTAACAATTCAGTCGCGGCCAACTATGGCGGAATTTGGTGCGGAAGCGTGGATTCCCGGAATGGTAGCCGTTTCCATCATCCGCGAGATAGGCCCGGTTATTACCGCACTTATTTGTGCCGGAAAAATTGGTTCAGGTATTGGCGCCGAATTGGGTTCTATGAAAGTAACAGAACAGATTGACTCCATGGAAGTTTCAGGTGCTAATCCTTTCAAGTATTTAGTGGTAACAAGAATTATGGCCACCACGTTAATGATTCCTGTTTTGGTAATTTTTTCTGATGTGATCTCTTTATACGGCTCTTACGTAGGAGTTAACCTTAACGGAAAAGTAAGTCTCGCACTTTTCTTCGCAAAGGTATTTGAGTCGCTTGATTTTATAGATCTTATTCCTGCTTTTATTAAATGTTTTTTCTTTGGTTTTATTATTGGATTAATTGGTTGTTTTAAAGGCTACAACTCAAACAAAGGTACTGAAGGCGTGGGCCAGGCAGCAAATTCTGCCGTGGTTATAGCCTCGCTTATGGTATTTATTATCGATATGATCGCAGTTCAGATCACCTCATTATTTACATAAATAATTATGAAAGAGAAAGAGATAAAAGATAAAGTTCAAGATGATAATGAGATAATTCTCGAAATGAAGAACGTTAAAAAATCTTTTAAAAAAAATAATGTACTTAAAGACGTGAGCTTTAAACTTCAAAAAGGCGAAAACCTTGTTGTTCTCGGCAGATCCGGCACCGGTAAATCCGTTCTTATAAAATGTATTGTAAAATTGATTGAGATCGATGGCGGAAGTCTAACCGTTTTTAACGAAGATATTTTTGATCTTAAAGAAAAAAAATTAAATGAAATAAGAGAAAAGATCGGGTTTCTTTTCCAAAGCGGTGCCTTATATGATTCAATGACTGTAAGAGAAAATCTTGAATTTCCGATACAAAGAAGTTCAAAATCTGTTACACCGGCTGAGATTGAAGAATTGGTTAAAGAAGTACTGGCGAATGTAGGATTAGAAGATACCATAGATAAAATGCCTTCAGAACTTTCTGGTGGGATGAGAAAAAGAATTAGTCTTGCAAGAACACTTATTTTAAAACCAGAATTGATATTGTACGACGAACCAACTACAGGACTTGACCCTATTACATCAGAAGAAATTAGCGAACTTATTTTAGAAGTACAAAAAAAATACAAAACAAGTTCTATTATTATTACACACGATATTAAATGTGCCAAAATAACTTCCAATCGAATTATGGTTATTGATGGTGGCCGTTTTATTGCCGAAGGAACTTATGAAGAACTTAAAAACTCTAATAATGAACTGGTAAGTTCGTTTTTTAAATAATTAAAATCAAACCAATGGAAAAGAAAACAGGAAATACTTTAAAACTCGGCGTATTTGTTACGCTTGGGGTTTTATTTTTAATAATAGGCATTTATTTTATTGGGCAAAAACAACATATGTTTAGTCATGTGTTTAAAATTAGTGGTGTATTCAAAAATGTTGGTGGTTTGCTGGTTGGAAATAATGTTCGATTTTCCGGTATTAATGTGGGCACGGTTGAAGATATTCAGATAATTAATGATACATCAGTAAGAGTTGATATGATCATTGATGAAAGCACACACCGCTTCATTAAAAAAGACGCAACAGCTGTTATTGGTTCTGAAGGTTTAATGGGTAATAAAACCATTAATATTACACACGGCTCACCAGACCAAACAGCGATAAGCGAAAATGGCATAATAAAAACTTCTCAACCAATTGATACTGATGAGATCTTTGCCAAATTAAAAATAACATCCGATAACGCAGCTTCAATTACAGGCGATCTGGCATTGATCATGCAAAACGTTAGCCAGGGTAAAGGCACAATTGGAAAACTTTTTATGGATACGGTAATGGCCAAAACATTGGATCAAACGATCACTAATTTAAAAAAGGGCACAAAAGGGCTGGAGGAAAATATGGATGCTGCCAAACACAGTTTTTTATTACGCGGCGCTTTAAAAAGAGCTAAAAAAGATAAAGAAAAATAATTGTATTTACCCGCCGAAAATATATTGAGAAAATGTTAGTTGCCATTTATTTACTTAGATACCTTTAAATTTATAAAACGAAAAAATCCGAAACCTCTAAAAGTTTCGGATTTTTTTAAAAAGATGTAGAAAGAACTATGTATGTGGCTCCTTTTTCTGAATATCTTCAACTTCTGTGATAAATTGAGATACCTTACGATTTGCATAGGGTCCGCCGTAAGAATCTACAAGAATTCCTTTTACAGCATCATTTGTTTCAATAGCATAAATAATTGCATTATCGCCCGGATCAGAATCACCTTCAAATCTATAAAAACTAACTATTTTTACATTTTGTGGGGTATAAATTTTATTTAAGCTTGGAGCTTCCAAACCTTTTTCTTTTGCAACAAAATTTTCGGTATAACCATCTGCATGAAGTTTATTCATGCATCCCACCATTGTGGTCATCTCTTCTTTTTTAAAGGGTTCCATAATTTTTATTTTTTATTATTTCAATCTAATTAGTTAAATGAAAGAATCATGCCAACAAAAAAAAGTCAGTAACAGTGCTTTCTTTAATTTAAATCATCTGAAATAAGGAGGAAATTCCCCGAAACGTTATAACCAAAATAATGTAGAAAATTTCTCATTATCTCTAAAAGAACCTTACACAAAAATTACGCCACAAATTTGTGTGTAATATATTCTACAATTTTTGTGTGAAGGCCTTTTTTTATTGGCTTTTATTTGGGTAATAAAATATCTTTTTCGTCCTTTATTTTTAGAATAAAAAATTGTTGATTTTAAGCAATTAGTTGGCTATTCAAAAAAAAATAAAACATCTCTAATTTAAAACTATGAGCAGCAAAAAAGAAAAAGTAGTAAAGCCATCTAATGGCAAATCTGCTAACAGAAATGATTCGGCAAATGGGAATGGTTATCATGAAAAAGACGTTATGGTTTTAGAGAAATCAAAAGTTTTAAAAAACAAATCTAATATAACAACGCATCAAATAGATCCAATAGATCAGCTTTCAGGCAGTCTTGATAAAAAAGAATTATTAAGAGTTTTAACTGAAGTAAAGAACGGAAATTTTACGGCCCGTATGCCGATAGATCATGTTGGTTTAAGCGGAAAGATCTGTGATACACTAAATGATATAATTGGATTGAACGAAAAAATGATGTTGGAATTTACCAAAGCAGGTAACACTATTGGTAAACAAGGTAAATTAACACAGCGCATAGAAGTGCCCGTAGCGCGTGGCTCATGGCATACAGGTATTGATTCATTGAATACACTTATTTCCGATCTTGTGCATCCTACTATTGAGATCGCTCACGTAATTAGCTCGGTGGCAAAAGGAAATCTATCACAACAGATGTCAGAAAAAATTGGTGACCATGCATTGCAGGGTGAGTTTGCCCGTATTGCTAAAGAGGTAAACGACATGGTGAAGCAGCTAAATCTCTTCTCAATGGAGGTTACTCGTGTGGCCCGTGAGGTAGGTTCTGAAGGGAAATTAGGGGGGCAGGCAAAAGTAAAAGGTGTTGCCGGTGTGTGGAAAGATCTTACCGACTCGGTAAATCAAATGGGTTCTAACTTAACAGCACAGGTGCGTAACATTGCAGAGGTTACAACGGCGGTAGCTAAAGGTGATCTATCTAAAAAAATCACTGTTGACGTTAAAGGAGAAATTCTTGAATTAAAAAATACTATCAATACGATGGTGGATCAATTGAACTCGTTCTCTTCTGAAGTAACGCGTGTGGCTCTTGAAGTAGGAACAGAAGGTAAATTGGGCGGACAAGCACAAGTAAAAGGGGTTGCAGGAACATGGAAAGATCTTACCGACTCTGTAAATCAAATGGGTTCCAACTTAACAGCACAAGTACGTAACATTGCAGAGGTAACAACCGCAGTTGCGAAAGGCGACTTATCACGTAAAATTACGGTTGATGTAAAAGGAGAGATCTTAGAATTAAAAAATACAATTAATACGATGGTGGATCAGCTGAACTCGTTTGGCTCAGAGGTAACGCGCGTTGCCCGTGAGGTTGGTAGCGAAGGAAAATTAGGCGGGCAAGCAACCGTTGAGGGTGTTGGTGGCGTGTGGAAAGATCTTACTGACTCGGTGAATCAAATGGGATCTAATTTAACGGGCCAGGTGAGAAATATCGCAGAGGTAACTACTGCAGTTGCTAAAGGTGACTTAAGCCGTAAAATTACAGTTGATGTAAAAGGGGAAATATTAGAATTAAAAAACACCATCAATACGATGGTGGATCAGTTAAATTCATTCGCTTCTGAAGTAACGCGTGTGGCCCGTGAGGTAGGAAGCGAAGGGAAATTAGGTGGCCAAGCAACAGTAAAAGGTGTTGGTGGCGTTTGGAAAGACCTTACCGATTCTGTAAATCAGATGGGTTCTAACCTCACAGCGCAAGTACGTAACATTGCAGAGGTTACAACGGCCGTTGCACGTGGTGATTTATCGCGTAAAATTACTGTTGATGTAAAAGGTGAAATTTTAGAGTTGAAAAAAACTATCAATACGATGGTGGATCAATTAAATTCATTTGCTTCTGAAGTAACGCGTGTAGCACTCGAAGTAGGAACGGAAGGTAAATTAGGCGGTCAGGCAAAAGTAACCGGTGTGGGTGGAACATGGAAAGATCTTACCGACTCGGTAAATCAGATGGGCTCTAACTTAACGTCACAGGTGCGTAACATTGCAGAGGTTACAACTGCGGTTGCCAATGGTGACTTGTCTCGCAAAATTACCGTTGACGTTAAAGGAGAGATCTTAGAATTAAAAAATACAATTAACACGATGGTGGATCAGCTGAACTCTTTTGGTTCAGAGGTAACACGTGTAGCGCGAGAAGTTGGATCAGAAGGTAAATTAGGCGGACAAGCAACAGTTGAAGGTGTTGGTGGTGTGTGGAAAGACCTGACTGACTCTGTAAATCAAATGGCATCCAACTTAACAGGTCAGGTGCGCAACATTGCAGAGGTAACAACAGCGGTGGCCAAAGGTGACTTAAGTCGTAAAATTACGGTTGATGTTAAAGGAGAGATCTTAGAATTAAAAAATACAATCAACACGATGGTGGATCAGCTGAACTCTTTTGGCTCAGAGGTAACACGTGTTGCGAGGGAAGTTGGATCGGAAGGAAAATTAGGCGGACAAGCAGATGTGCCGGGTGTTGGTGGAACCTGGAAGGATCTTACCGATTCGGTGAATAAAATGGCCTCTAACTTAACATCACAGGTACGTAATATTGCAGAGGTAACAACGGCGGTTGCTAATGGTGACTTAAGTCGTAAAATTGGTGTGGATGTTAAAGGTGAGATCTTAGAATTAAAAAATACGATCAATACAATGGTGGATCAGTTGCGCGGCTTCGCATCTGAAGTAACACGGGTAGCGCGTGAAGTGGGTACGGAAGGAAAATTAGGAGGGCAGGCTAACGTACCCGGTGTTGCCGGAACCTGGAAAGATCTTACCGATTCGGTAAATCAGATGGCTGGAAACTTAACATCACAGGTACGTAACATTGCCGAAGTGGCTATTGCTGTTGCAAACGGTGATATGTCTAAAAAAATTACGGTTGACGTACGTGGAGAGATCTTACAATTAAAAGAAACATTAAATACCATGGTAGATCAGTTGCGTGCCTTTGCTTCTGAAGTAACGCGCGTAGCAAGGGAAGTTGGTACAGATGGCAAACTGGGTGGACAAGCCTTTGTGCCCGGCGTTGCCGGAACATGGAAAGATCTTACCGACTCCGTAAATCAAATGACATCTAATCTTACCGCTCAAGTGCGCAACATTGCAGAGGTAACAAAAGCGGTAGCATCAGGTAACTTATCCAAAACGGTTGCAATTGATGTGAAAGGAGAAATTCTTGATCTTAAAAACACCATCAATACAATGGTGGAGCAATTAAATTCATTCGCCTTTGAGGTAACAAGGGTAGCAAGAGAAGTGGGAACAGAGGGGAAACTGGGCGGACAAGCAGAAGTAAAAGGTGTTGCGGGAACATGGAAAGATCTTACCGACTCGGTGAATATGATGGGTTCTAACTTAACATCACAGGTACGTGGTATTGCGAAAGTTGTAACATCTGTTGCTACAGGTAACTTACGCCAGAAATTATCTATTGATGCAAAAGGTGAAGTAGCGCAGCTAACGGAAACCATCAACGAGATGATTGATACATTAGCGGTATTTGCCGATCAGGTAACTAACGTTGCCCGCGAAGTTGGTGTTGAAGGCCGCTTGGGCGGACAAGCATCAGTGCCGGGGGCTTCAGGTATCTGGAAAAATCTAACTGAGAATGTAAACCAATTAGCAGAAAATTTAACCACACAGGTACGTTCAATTTCTGAAGTTGCATCTGCAGTTACAAAAGGTGATTTAACACGTAACATTCGTGTCGACGCAAAAGGTGAAGTAGAAGCGTTAAAAGATACGATCAATCAGATGATCGCCAACTTGCGTGAAACAACTTTACGTAACCAGGAACAAGATTGGCTAAAATCAAATCTTGCTAAATTCACGCAAATGTTGCAAGGTCAAAAAGATCTTAATACAGTAACACAACGTATTCTTTCAGAATTAGCACAAGTTGTAAACGCACACTATGGCGCCTTTTATATTTTAAAAGGTGATGAAGAATCGCAAAGCGCAAAATTAAAATTATTTGCTTCTTACGCATACAAGCCAACTAAAAGTATCCCAACAGAATTTTCAATTGGAGAAGGTTTAGTAGGGCAATGCGCTTTTGAAAAAGAAAGAATCTTATTAAATAATGTTCCGGGCGACTATATAAAAATCAATTCGTCGCTAGGAAAAACAAAACCTCTTAACCTAATTATTTTACCGGTACTATTTGAAAACAATGTAAAAGCTGTTATCGAATTAGCGTCGTTAGATACATTTAGTGTAACTCACTTAGATTTCTTAAGTCAGTTAACAGAGTCGATAGGTATCGTATTAAATACAATTGAAACTAACTCACGAACCGAAGAATTATTAGCACAATCTCAATCATTAGCCGGTGAATTAAAAATTCAACAAGAAGAGTTACGCAGAACAAATGATGAGTTACAGGATAAAGCATTATTACTCGTAAAACAAAAAGACGAGGTAGAAGCTAAAAATAAAGAAGTAGAGGAAGCCCGTCGTTCGCTAGAAGAAAAAGCCGAGCAATTAACACTTACTTCAAAATACAAATCAGAGTTCCTGGCAAATATGTCGCACGAGCTGCGCACACCGCTAAACTCGTTATTAATTCTTGCACAACAGTTATACGAAAACGCGGAAGGAAATTTAAATGACAAACAGGTGCGTTATGCGAAAACGATTCACTCTTGCGGTGATGATTTGATCCAATTAATTAATGATATCCTCGATCTATCAAAAATCGAATCGGGATTTATTTCGGCAAACTTCTCAACGGTTCGTTTTACAGAAATTGCTTCGTTTGTGGAAACAACCTTCAAACCAATTTCAGAAGCAAAGCAGCTAAAATTCTCTATCGAAACAGAAAGTACACTTCCAGATCTAATGGAAACCGATCTTCAACGTTTGAACCAGATCTTAAAAAATTTATTATCCAACTCATTTAAATTTACCGAGAAAGGCGAAGTTAAATTACGTATAACCGAAGGCAAAGGTTGGAAACAAGGTATGATGGCCAGTCTCGATAATGCTAAAAAAGTTGTAGCCTTCTCTATTATTGATACTGGCATTGGTATTCCACAAGAAAAACAAAATATCATTTTCGAAGCCTTCCAACAAGCTGAAGGTTCTACATCGCGTAAATATGGTGGAACGGGTTTAGGTTTATCTATTAGCCGTGGTTTAGCAGAGCTATTAGGCGGAACCATTGAATTAGAAAGTTTACCCGGTAGAGGAAGTACGTTTACATTGTATCTTCCGGTGGAGAACATTCAGGGTCATGTAAGCATTGAAACGTCGGCAAATCCAGCTTACAAACAACTTCAGTTAGCTGATGAAAATCAAAACCTTGATAAACTGCTAAGCTCATTGAACATCGCAACCGAGGATTCTAAGAAACTGAACATCGTAAGTGAAATGATAAATGAGACAGGTGATGACCGAAATAATATTCAACCAAGTGATAAAGTTATTCTTATTGTTGAAGATGATCTTCGTTTTGGAAAGATCCTTATCGAAAAAGCGCATGCAAATGGCATGAAAGCAATTGTGGCAATAAGTTATATTGAAGTGTTTGATTTTATTAATCGCTTTATGCCAATTGCCATTACACTTGACGTGAAACTGCCTGATACCAGTGGTTGGAAAGTGCTTGACCTTTTGAGGAACGATCTGAGTTACAGGCATATTCCAATTCATTTAATATCAGGTGAAGAAAATAAAAACCTTGCATTAAAACGGGGTGCAAGAAGTTTCTTGTTAAAACCATTAGAGAACGAATCGTTAAATGAACTTTTTAAGGACATTATATCTTTTGGCGAAAACGACATTAAACATGTTTTGGTTGTGGAAGATAATGAGATAGATTCGTCACAGATCGCAAAAGTTTTACAAGGAGATAAAGTTGAAGTAACCATCGCCGGCACGGGAAAAAAAGCTATTAAATTAATTAGCAACAATGATTTTGATTGTATCATCCTTGATTATACGTTGCCTGATATTTCCGGTCCCGAATTACTTTCAAAGGTTACTGAGGTAAAGAAAAAAATAACACCGGTAATTGTTTATTCAGCAAAGGATTTCACATCATCGGAAATTCAGAAAATAAATAATAACTCAAATACTATTGTTACAAAAGGCGTAAATTCGATAGAGTATCTATTGGAAGAAACAGTGCTACACTTACACATCAACCATAAAGAGTTGGCGCCGGAAAAGAAAAAGATCATTGAGAATATACGGATGAAAGAAGACATCTTAACCGGAAAAAATATATTGGTTGTTGATGATGATGTTAGAAATCTTTTTGCTTTAACTACGGTATTCGAACGTTTAAATATTAATGCTATTACGGCCGAATCAGGGAAAGAGGCTATCAATATCTTAAACGAAAATCCAAAAATTGATATGGTGCTAATGGATATTATGATGCCGGAAATGGACGGATATGAAACTACGCAGAAGATACGTAGAGAGCATAAAAATAGCACCTTGCCAATTATTGCGGTAACAGCCAAAGCGATGAAGGGAGATAGGCAAAAATGCATTGAAGCCGGAGCATCGGATTATATTACAAAACCTTTAAAAATTGATCAACTACTTTCATTAATGCGTATTTGGTTTTATAAATAAAAATTATGTCTCCAAAAATATTATTAGTCGACGACCGTGAAGACAATTTAATGTCTATTGAAGCGATCCTTGGCACAGATGGGTACCAGTTTGTTAAAGCAAATTCCGGAAGGCAGGCGCTAAAGATCTTATTGTCTGAATTTGATTTTGCGCTAATATTAATGGATGTTAAGATGCCCAATCTTAATGGCTTTGAAACCGCTGAGTTGATTTATGAACGCGAGAAATTGAAACACATTCCCATAATATTTATTACCGCAAATAATTTTGGCGATGAGAATATTTTTAAAGGTTACCGAAGCGGTGCAGTAGATTATATTTACAAACCAATTAACCCCGACCTTTTAAGAGCAAAGGTTGGTGTGTTTGTAGATCTCTATAAAAAAAATCACAAACTTTTATTGCAGGAGCAAACATTAAAATCCATCAATAAAAATTTGGAATTGGAGATAAACGAAAGGAAAGCCTCAGAAGAAATGGTAAAAGATCTTAATCATAAATTACTGCAAAATATAGAACGCCTCGAGTCTGCCAATAAGGAACTAGACCGTTTTGCCTTTATGGCCTCTCATGATCTTCAGGAACCGCTGCGCAAGATCATTACATTTAGCGATCGCTTATCGTCAAAATATACCGGAAAGATCGATGAAGAAGCGGATATGTATATTAATCGAATACAAAGTGCTGCAGAAAGAATGAGAGTACTTATTAAAGACATTTTAGCATTGTCAAAGATCGTTGCCGATAAAAGTTCTTTTGTTGAAACAAATTTAAACACCATCTTACTTGAAGTGGTTGCTGAATTAGATAGTCGCATAAAAGAAAAAGGAGCGAAAATTTTAATTGAGACATTACCTTTATTAACCGTTAATCCAGGGTTAATGCACTCTTTATTCCATAATCTTATCAGCAATTCATTAAAATATTCGAAGAGCAATATACAGCCTATTATTAGAATAAGTTCTGAAATAGGTGTTGAAAGGAATAAAGCTGAAAAAAATACCAGAGAAAAATATTGCAGAATACACGTAACAGATAATGGCATTGGTTTTGATCAAAAAGATTCTGAGAAGATATTCAGCATTTTTAAACGTCTCCATTTTAATGATGAATTTGAAGGAACGGGTATTGGGCTAGCCATATGCAAGAAAATAATTGAAGAGCACAATGGTTTTATTTCCGCTCGTAGCAAAATAGATGAAGGGTCTACGTTTATTGTTTCCTTACCACTAAGTAATAACTCTGTTTTGGCCAAATAATCTCAACGTAAAAGGCGTGTAGGTAAAACTTACACGCCTTTTACATTTGCTATAACTTCGCTATTATGATTTTTGCACTGTGTTTACCGAGTACAAATATACCTCCACACGTCTGTTTCGACGGCTTTTTGTTTTATCCACAACAGGGTTACTGCTCCCAAAGCCTTCTGTAATAAGATTACTTTCTTTCACACCTTTGCTTACTAAATATTTTTTTACTGCCGACGCCCTGCTAACTGATAAGGGATCGTTGATGGCGTCAGTTCCAGTTTGATCGGTGTAACCTGCCACAAAATAAGTCATCTCAGGATGTTTCACCATCCATGAAGCTACTTCATCCAATTCATTATAATATTTCGGATCTATTATATTACTGGCTAATTCGAAGCGCAGATCCATTAATTCAACGTAGTCAACTCCTAATACTATTGCGTCCAGATCTGGCTTTGCAATGTATGGGGTAACAGCTGCATCAGCTACATAATAATAAGCTTTTCGCGAATCATTTTGTAACGGGTTCACGCAATTTTGTACCTGGAAATTCTCGCCATCCTTAAAACAACCAATGGTAATAAATTTTTCGCCACCTGTTGCAATATATGCACCGTACATAGTTACCCAATCTGTTGAATTGGAAATTATCCTATGCGAAATAAATTGTGGTTTTTGATTTATAAAAGAATTAGACGTTTGCTCTATCTTGTTTGTTGTTAATAATGCGCCTAAACACGAAACTGCTCGCCCACTCTTCTCTGCCAAACTAACTTTAAATGAAACCTGGTAAACTTTACCTGCAACTAATGGTTCGGCTAATTCACCTTGTAAATATTCTGTGTAGCGTTTATATCCATCTTTTAAATGCAATATTGCGTTATTTGAACTATCTGTGCTATTATTACTTCCATCGTCATAATAAGCTATAATGCCGGCATAATTTTGTCCACTTCCTGTTGCAGGTTGATACCCCATATAATTTTCCGGTATGGCGTTTGCCTTGTGCCATTTAGATGATTTGGTCTTGTCAAAAAGATCTACCGTGCCGCCATTTGCATTACTCCAGGTTTCTGTTTTAATTATTTGTCCATAACCTGTTGGAATACATTTAGCATCCATACCACCATTAGTTACAAGGTTTTGTGAAAAACTCTGACTTAAACCGACGATAAGAATTGCCAAAGTGCTTAATGTTTTTTTTGTATTATTTACTGCTTCCATAATTTCTGTTCTATTTAGTTTTTAAGCTTTTGCTTAATCTATATGTAAAACTTGTACCAGTTGTTAATTTTTAGAAACATTGGTTATTAATTTATTATTACCCGAAACTTTAAATTCAACCTTGCGGTTCTCCTGGTGCTGTTCTTCGCTGCATACAACATTATCAGTACATCCATTAATTATCATCGATTCCCCATATCCCACCGTGGCAGTTATTCTACGTTTTGAGATACCGTTCTCAATAAGATATTGTTTTACCGAATTTGCGCGTTTAAGAGATAGCTTCTTGTTATATACTTCAGCTCCTCTTGAATCTGCAAAACCATTAATTACCAAAGTAAGGTCGTAATGGCTTTTTAACACACTTATATTCTGATCGAGCATTTTTTTAGCTTCATCCCGTAAGGTCGATTCGTTATAATTAAAATAACCGGGTGTTCTGTTCCAACCTAAAAGTCCTAATTGTTCGTTACTTAATTCTCCAACAGCAGCTGTGTTACTGGTTTTTACTTGTTTAGGTTCATCCGTTTTTATTTCTTTTACAGGCGCTGCATTACTGGCAAGAATGGTTTGTCCCACTATCAATTCCTTCTCAGTACACATGGCTACTAATGTTGGACAGGTGTCGCAATACAGTACCACTTTAGCAAACACTTTATAAGTGTTGGCGCCAGCAAAAGCGTATGAAATGGCATCTGTAGTTTGAGGCAATAACTCATCGTTCACTTTCCAACTAACAGATCTTACATTATTTTTATATTGCTCTGGAATAGTTAAAGCAAAGTTGTATGACAGTTCGCTTCCCGGATCGGGTGTTGAATTAATTACGAACATAGGTTCTATT
This sequence comes from Bacteroidia bacterium, assembly GCA_016787785.1. Lineage (GTDB taxonomy): Bacteria > Bacteroidota > Bacteroidia > B-17B0 > Aurantibacillaceae > Aurantibacillus. Next base: position 80,469 of record JAEUTO010000013.1, read on the forward strand.
ACCTTACACTTAGGAACCTCTTTAGAAACATAATGTACGTGATAAATATCCATATCTCCGTAACCTCCGGCCTTGCTAGAAGAATAAAAACCTTTTGAACTATTTGGATTAAGAGCAAAATAAATATCATCGCCAGGTGTATTAATTGGTTGACCTAAATTTTCAGGCGGCGTCCATTCACCATTTTCGTAATGCGTCTTATAAACATCATACCCACCATAACCGGGAAGACCGTTAGATGCAAAGAATAAAGTACCGTCTGCTGTTAAGAATGGCGCGTCCTCGTTATAATCAGTATTAATAAAGTATGGCAACAATTGAGGATCAGACCAATTACCGTTTTCATTTTTGATAGATTTGTAAATGTCTGTTCCACCTCTACCCTTTTCAGATTCGCTGGTAAACAATAACATCTTTCCATCATTTGAAACAAAAGCGTGACCCTGCAGGTGAGAAAAATTAATTGTGTTTGATAATTTATGTTCGCCTTTTGTTGAGTCGTTTATATTTGCTTCATATAGCTTTCCGCCCCTAAATATATATAATGTTTTACCATCAGCAGATGCAGATACTACAGATTCTCCGCCCTTTCTAAAATGCGAATCTTTTCCGAGGTCAGGAATGGTAAATCTTCTAGGTGTAGAAAAAACACCGTTACTGTAGCTTGATGTGTACATGCTTTCAAAATAACGTCGATCTAACCCATTCTTCTTTTCATTTTTAGTATCTTTTCTTTTCGATGTGAAGATCAGTTCTCCATGTGTATAAACAGGCCCGTACTCTGGCATATCTGTATTAATTACAGATCCAACATTTTTTGTTGACTGATACTCTGCCGAATTAACTTCCGGATGATCTAACGCATATTTACAATCGGCGATACGTTTTGCTAAAAAAATATCATAATCAGGATTGTCTTCGTTATTTTCATTTATTGATTTCCCATAAAAATATAATGCGCGAGGATAATTCCCGATATAGTGATAACTTTTCCCCAGGTCGTTCGTAATTTTCATCGAAGTTTTATCGGGGCTCTTCTTTAATGCTTTTTCTAAGTAAGGAATTGCCTTATCATATTTTCCTATATATTCTGACAGCACAACACCTTTTCCTGCATTCGCGTGAAAATTGTTGCTATCCTTCGTCAGTATCTGGTCGTAGTAAGATAATGCTTTGTCGTAATCGTACACCTCTACTGCGCTGCTGGCCTTACGCATCAATTTTTTTTCTTCAGAGCACGACACTATTATTAGTGCAGATAGTGCAATTGGTATTAGTAATATTTTTTTCATCATTTCATTTTTCATGATTGTATTCCTGCAAAGCGATTGCCATACATAAAAATATAACAACACACAATGTAACCGGGAATATAAAACCACAGAACGGGGCAACATAATTCTCGTTTTTTGGATATTACACCCTAAAAGGCGCATAAAATGGCTGGCATAGGGTTTACAACTATAAGACATCTTTCACTCATCATATAGGGAGGGGACGGAATTTAAAAGAAGAACTTGCTTGGGATAATGCAACTATTTGATAAATCCATCTCCTCCTTCCTTGTTAATGTTCCCTATTAATACTCATTAAAGTTTCGTGGCATGTATTTTGCACACTACTAGATGTATTCTTAAATATAACAAACATAACATGCCACATACATTATCCTTGTTACTAAAACAGCAGGAGAAAAAAATCTTTAATATCAAACACCATATAGCATTAAATAAAAAAGCAAAATGCCCAAGATGTAGATCGCTCATCTTATTGAGTAGTGCAGGAAAAAAATCTCCGCTATGCGTGTTTTGCGCGAATTGCCAATTGTTATTCGAAAAAAAATAAACAAACAAAAAATACAAACCAAATAAATCCCAAAACCTATGAAAAAATTATTACCAATTATTATTCTTGCAATTATTACTAGTTTCATATTTTCATCTTGCGGCAGACAAACATCTGTAACAAAACGAAAATATAATAAAGGCTATTATGTTAGCCATTCTCACAAAAGAGGTAATCTAAAAAGCCAGCAATCTACAGCTTCAATAAAGCATGAAAAAGTAGAAAGCTTACCAATAATAAATTCTAAGCTTAATGTTACAACAAATTCTGAGCTTGAACAAAAAGAAATAATTACTGCAGCGGTAACAAAACCTATCGTGGTTCAAACTACAGATGAATCTTACACCAGAGCGGCACCGACTAATAATTTTAGCAGAAAGGCGTTTGCTTTAAAACAATTAGATAAAATAATGCCTTCCAAGTTCTATACACAGGAAGTAAAAAAGAGATTAACATCTTCTTCCAGATCAGATAGTGATGCGCTAAGTTTATTATGGATTGTGATCATTATTGTTTTGATCTTGTATCTAATAGGGTTCTTATTTGATGGTTACGGGTTTGGTGGATTGTTTCACTTACTTGCTGTTATATTCGTAATTTTATTGATCTTATGGTTATTAAGAGTGATCTAATCGACTAAGATTAAAACATAAAAAAAGGCAAACATTAATGTTTGCCTTTTTTAGTGCTCATAGGTTACAGTATGAAATAAAAAAAAGATCCTTCGATTAGAAGGATCTTTTTTATTAGGGGTAATTGGTCCGTTTTAAGGAGGTTAGTTTGGAAATTGTATATATGTATAAGTTGTGTTTTTAAAGGCGGTGACAAATTACCCAAATTCCTATGTTTTTATGTGCTAAAATTGTACCAAAGTCAAAACCCTTGCTATTACTGGGTTTTATTTTTTAACACAGAGGTAATATGTCCACAATTAAAAAAGTTGTAGGAATTTTTCTACACCCCAACGGTTTAAACGCCAGGTAAATAGTTTATGAATCATAAACGAAAAGCTGGGAATTTCTCCCTTTTTCTTCAATACATGTTTAATATCAATTAAATTTATACTACCTGTTTCAAGTATGGCATCATTAATTTGACGCACGTTTACGCCCCATTTTTTTGCCCAGTATAATAAGTCGGTTTTATCCCCCGGATGAATGACCTGACGTTTTGAAAATGAACGCATAATTTTTTTTAAATATCCGTTTATATGCAAGCACCTTGCCATATGACTATCGACATGAGTAATTGCAAAAAAATGATTCTTTGCAATGGCATAATTATTTATGTGCAGTGGGTATGATATTAAAGAGTTTTGTTCTAATAGAAAAAGCAGGGCGTTATTTGTTGATCAAAGAAGCCGCTAAAAAATGGGAAGGTAAGTGGTTTTTACCCGGGGGTAAAGTTGAATTAAATGAAAGCCCTGAAACGGCAGCTCATAGAGAAGTTAAGGAAGAGGCAGGCTGTAACATTACCATTAATGGCATCTTCTATTTTAGATACAATCATGGATTTCTCGACAACTATTTAGCATTGTTTTATTCTGCTACAATTGTTGGTGAAGAGCTAATAAAAACAATTGCTGATAAGCACTCTTTAGAAGTAAAGTGGTTTACTTATGATGAAATTGTGAAATTACCCCTAAGGCAAAAACTTCTGGATATCCTTAATAGTTATCAAAAGGAAAAAGTAATTCCAGCCAGAAATTTCAAAATTATTTGAAACCAGCTATTTACTTTGTTGTATCGTCCTCTTCATGTGGAGGTATTGTCTCTTTAATTACGCGTATTTGTTTTTTCTTCTTAAGTATTAATACAATAATTAGTATACACAAGGCAACGTAAAATATTACCTCTGCACCGGTTTTAATATATGGATCGTATGTCATTTTCTGTGTTTATTCGTTTTCTGTATCTTCTTGCCCTTCATCCATTTCATCTTCTTCATCATGGGTTTAAACGTTGATCAGATCTAATTCTTCATCTATTATCTAATCATCTTTTGTGATGAGATCAATATATCTTTTCTATTGGTCATTAGAACGAGACAGGTTATTTTGTTTTATCGTTATTTTATGGATTTTCTTTCCGGGATATTTACTTTTCTTTCTTAAAAACACGCTCTTTTATTCCGTACTCATCATTTCTTTTTTCTGAGGGTTAATTTGAGCAAATGTTTATTTAATAAACCAACGCAACTATGATGCCAGCCCTATTAACTTCACTTTCGTAACCATATCCCATTTTGAGGCCTTGCAACAGTAAGGCTAAAGAGGCAATTCCCCAAATTTATTTTTTTTGGGGAACTTGTTTCTCAGTTCCCCAAAAAACAACCAATTAACATATTTTGTAATGGCTTGATTTTCATTTAATTGGTTGTAAGAAAAAAATTCGGCACTATTATTTCTATTGTAGCTGTGTAAACATGCAAGACCCTGTAAATACGCGTGTGATCTTTAATTTAAAAACAAAAAATTATGGCTATTATCCAATCACAAACGCAAAAACTTACTCAAAAGTTAACGCACCAGCAAATTCAGCTCATTAATATTTTGGGCTTACCAACTATTGCGCTAGAGCAACACATTGCAAACGAAATGGCTATTAACCCGGCTCTGGAATTTGATACAGTTGAAAAAGAAACAACGGACGAGGATCCTCAGGAAAATAATGAAGCAGAGATCGTAAACGAAGATCATATTTCTGAAGGCAAATTGGGTGAAGATTATGATTACAAAGATTACATGGATAGAGATTCATTAGACGATTATAAATATGAAGCCAACAACCATGTAAAAGATGATGAGAAAAGAGAACAGGTTTTTTTAGAAAGCCATGATTTTACAGCACCATTAATTTCTCAATTAGGCTTATTACCAATTTCCGAGAAAGAAAAAGAAATTGGTGTTTACTTAATAAACACGCTTGACAATGATGGTTATTTAAGACGTGAGCTGGAAGACATTGCAGACGAATTCTCTTTTGTTAGCCAACCTGCCTCGGCAGATGAGTTTGACGCGGTTTTAAATAAAATAAAAACACTTGATCCAATTGGTATTGGGGCAAGAAATTTAAAAGAATGTTTATTACTTCAACTAAATGCAAAGAAAGAAAAAACAAAAGACACATATAATGCCATATATATTTTGGAAAAGCATATGGATGAATTATCTGTAAAGAATTTTGATACGATTAAAAAGACATTAAAAATAAGTAACGAAGAGCTGCAAGATGCTTTATCTGAGATCAAAAGATTAAATCCTTGTCCGGCTGGTAGTTCAAAAGAAACTTCAGGAAAAGCAATAACTATTGAACCTGATTTTACGGTAATGGTAGAAGGAGATAAAGTTGAACTCTTCTTAAATTCAGCAAAACATCCTCCACTTAAAATAAGTGATGATTATACGGAGATGTTAAATAGCTACGCAAAATCAAAAGACAAAAGCTTACGAGAAGCGTCAAATTTTATAAAAAGTAAAGTTGAAGGGGCTAAATGGTTCATAGAAGCTTTACAACAACGCGAAAAAGTAATGATCACTGTTGCTAAAGCTATTGTAAAACATCAAAAGAAATTTTTTCTTACTGGTGACGAGGCTGATCTTAAGCCGCTGATACTAAAAACAATTGCCGAAGAGATTGACTCCGATATTTCAACTGTTTCGCGTATTGTTATTAGCAAATATATCCAAACTTCATATGGCACCTTGTTAATGAAACACTTATTTACCGAAGGTTTAAGTACTACAAATGGAGAAATAGTTAGCACCAAAGAAGTTAAGAAAGTTTTAATGGAGTGTGTAAATATGGAAGATAAAAATAATCCATTAAGTGATGAACAAATAGCACATTTATTAATGCAAAAAACCTATTCTATTGCCAGAAGAACTGTTGCTAAATACAGGGAAGAATTAAATATACCAAGCAAGAACTTTAGAAGATCTGCCGCTGCATAAGCTATAAATTTCATCGAATTCTTTTTAATACTAAATTTTTTGAGGATATTTATACTTTAATTTGACCAGCTCTTGATCTGCTTATGAAAAAAAGGAAAATCATAATTTTGGGTGGAGGCTTTGCTGGTATTCAATTAGCCCAAAAATTAAACAACAAGTTTTTTGATGTGATCCTTATTGATAAGTTAAATTATCATCAATTTCAACCTTTATTTTACCAGGTGGCAACAGCCCGATTGGAGCCTGCAAATATTTCCTTTCCTTTTCGAAAAATATTTCAGCGTTCAAAAAATGTACAGGTGCGCTTGGCTGAAGTAACTGAAATACTCCCGGCATCTAACCAAATAATAACTACCGAAGGAAATTTTAATTACGATGAGCTTGTTATTGCCACAGGTTGCAGGACCAATTTTTTTGGTAATGAACAAATAAGCAAAAATGCTTATTCAATGAAAACGACGCAGGAAGCAATCACGATCAGAAATGAAATACTATTAAGTTTTGAAAAATTTATTTGTGCAACTGCTGAAGAAAAAGAAGCATTATTAAATATTATTATTGTTGGGGCAGGTCCTACGGGAGTAGAGCTGGCAGGTTCTTTTGCGGAAATGAAAAAGTATATTCTACCAAAAGATTATCCAACTATTGATTTTTCGGAATTAACAATTACCATTTTAGAGGGAAGTAAAAATACTTTAAATAGTATGAGCCTGCAGTCTCAAAAAGCCTCCAGAGATTATTTGGAACAGATGGGTGTGAAAATAAAAACAGAAGTTTTTGTGACCGATTATGATGGAACAAACGTTACTCTTAATAACGGAGAAAAAATTAAAAGCCGAAATGTAATTTGGGCAGCCGGTGTAACAGGTAATATTATTAAAGGTTTAAAAGACGAATCAATTATTAAGAACAGGTTCATTGTTGACAGATTTAACCGCGTAAAAGATTATTCCAATATTTATGCAATAGGTGATATTGCTTACATGGTAACTTCCAACTATCCAAACGCCCACCCGCAATTAGCAAATGTGGCCATTAACCAGGGGAAAAATATTGCACGCAATTTTTTAGCCGGTTTAAATAATAAACCCCTGCTCGAATACGAGTACAAAGACCTTGGTTCGATGGCAACAATTGGCAAATTTAAGGCAGTGGTAGATCTACCCAAATTAAAATTTCACGGCCGCATTGCCTGGTTCTTTTGGATGTTCTTACATTTAATGCTAATACTAAGTGTTAGAAATAAATTTTTAACTTTTATGAACTGGACATGGAATTTTATAGCAAAAGATTCTTCGTTACGTTTGATATTTAAAAGTGATAAATAATTAATCGGTTATGAGATCAACCGCTGTAGCAACAGAACTGCTGTTTTTTCTATAACGCCTTTTAAGTTTATACATTTGTATATCCTTTACAATTTCACGAATATCAACGTTTAAACCAACAGAAGTAAAAAAGCTGTCAAACCTAAAATCTTTTACCTGGTTATACAGCGTTTTCCTGTAACCAACCACAGCCCTTATCCCTATCCATCGTATAGGTTTAAACGTAGCAGATAAACCAAAATCAGATACAAGTAAAAAACCAGATTGTTTTGATTGAATTTCTCCGGTTGAAGAATTAATATACTGAAGTCGGTTATTACCAAAACCAAATTCCAGTGGCATTCCTAACGAAAAAAACCGCGTACTTTTATAAATAAATTCTGTGTTAATACTCCCGTATTGTAATGTTAGCTCGCGCTTAAATTCTACATTATCTTCATTTTTTGAATATGCACTTAGGTTGTGGTTTAGCATGTAGTATCCTAATGTTAAACGCAATTTATCCTTCAACAACACACCCGCATCAAATCCATTTAAATTAAGCGTTTGGCCGCTAAAAAACAGGTTTCTATTATCGATCCTGATCTGAGGCCTAACCAATTTCACCCGCATGATATAAATGGAATCTTTTACAAACTCTTTTTTACTCATTTTTTTTTGAGAAAAATAAGACGTAAAACTTAATAATAAAGTAATTACAATAACGAGGCGCGATCTATACATAGTACATGTTTACGTATCAATCTTTAATTGATACTTCTTGTATGAAAAATCTGTTCCAGACATTAGCAGTCTTATAAATGACCTAAAATCGAAAACAGGGGAAATCTATACCCAACACTTACACACTTTTAAAGTTATTCCCCAATTTGAGTACTCCGGGGCGGTTAATTGCTTGGCATATTATTGTCATATATTATTTCAAAAAAAAGTCTATGAAAACAAAAGAAAATGGTAACGCTAAATTGCTAAAAAAATTAAATGATCTTTTAGCGGCTTACCAAATAGCCTATTTCAATATTCGATCTTCACACTGGATGGTAAACGGTGAAAATTTCTTTGAATTACATAAAGTTTTTGAAGTTGCTTACAACGATGCCACCGAAAAGATCGATGCAATTGCAGAACGCATTTTAACACTCGGCGGTTTTCCATTATTAACGGCTTCCCAAATGCTTAAAACCTCTTCTATTAAAGAAAAAGCCGGCAGCGGCGATCAGGAAAAATGTGTTACAGGAATGTTACACGACCTGAAAGAATTAGGAGCATTGGAAAATGAAATTGCAAAAATTGCTGACGACCATAATGATATTGTTACAACCGACCTAATGACAAAATATTTAGGAGAGCAACAAAAAACAAGCTGGATGCTATCTCAGTTCTTAAATAAAAGATCTTCTATTAAATAAAAATTAAAAACAATTAAAAATAAAAAAACATGAAAAAAATTATCCTATCATTGATCTTAGTAACCCTTTTTACAGGTGGCCTAAGGTCGCAAGAAAAGTTCGGAAGGACTTTAAATGTTGGAGCTGGAATTGGATATTACGGTTATTCCCCTGCATTGAGTCTAAATTACGAGTTTGACGTATTTAAAAACTTCACGTTAGCGCCTTTTGTTACTGTTATGAGCCACAGGCACTACAGGTATTGGGGCAATGATCATTACCCTTACAGAAACTACTATTACAGAGAAACCGTTGTACCTATTGGTGTAAAAGGAACATATTATTTTGACGAATTATTGAACGCCGGAGAAAAATGGGACTTCTATGCTGCTGCTTCTTTAGGAGTAGCTTACAGAACTACCACCTGGGACAGTGATTATTATGGCGACAGAGTAGTTAGAAGTTATTCAAGTCCGCTTTATGGCGATCTTCACATAGGTGCCGAAGCCCACTTAAGTTCAAAAGTAGGTTTATTCTTAGATCTTTCTACCGGCTTATCAACTTTAGGCTTAGGTTTCCATTTTTAAACTTAAAGAACTTAGTAACGAATTTAATAATTAGCTTCTCTCTTTCGACTACAAAACTCGTGTAAATCACAATTTACACTATGACTAAAATTAGATCGGATATTATTATAAAACGTGGTATTATATACTGCGTTTTATTTTTTTTTCTATTCTTAACCAATTTTGCTCAGCAAAGAAATAGCGGGCAAAAAGACTCATTGCGTTTCTACAAAAAAATAAAACACTTTGCATATAAGCATAAATTTACTACCTGGATGTACGATGCCGTTTTTGTAGATCCGGAACCTAAAGAATATCCTACCCAGCCTGCTTCTAAAGAGGAAAAAAATGTGAACCCTTATTTAAAATATAAAGGGCGTATCATTAATGACATAAGGATCACCGTATATGACCCCTTTGGCCACTCAGTAAACGACACAATGCCAAGGAATACGAATACTATGCAAAAAGCAGGTAACCGTTTGCACATTACCACAAGGCACTGGATAATTATAAATAGATTACTGTTTGAAAAGAATGATTCTATTGATGCGCTTTCTTTAAGTGAAACCGAAAGGATCTTAAGACAATCGGTTTTTATTAACGATGCAAGAATTTTTATAACAGAAACCAAAAATAAAGATAGTGTAATTGTAAATGTAATTGTGCAGGATAAATGGCCTATAACAGTGCCTGTTTTAATAACAGATGTATCAGCAAATATCCGTTTCAGAAATCAAAATCTTTTTGGTGTTGGCCAGCAGTTTGAACAATATGCGGGATACAGAAAACCCGGTGATTATGAATTTAATGGCTTTTATAATATTGCTAATATCGATAACACTTATATCTCGGCGCAATTGCAATATCGAACGGATATGAGTGGCACACAAACCGGCGTAAGCTTTGACCGCGGTTTTTTCTCTCCATTGTCTAAATGGGCCGGAGGTATTGGTGCAACAAGATACTGGCGCTATTATGTTTACAATGATAGTATTGATTCTTTACCCAAACGTGTAGAACTTAATATGATGAGTTATGATGTTTGGGCTGGAAGGAGTTTTAAATTAAGCGATGAAAAAAGTTTGTTCAATCAAAGCACTAATATAATTACCGGACTAAGATATTATAATACAACATTTATTGAACGGCCGCCTTTTACGATTGATAAAGAAATGGGAAATCAAAACATTCATGCAGTAGTTGGAAATATTGGCTTTGCGGTACAACAATATTATAAGGAAAAGTTTATTTATCGATTTGGAGCAACGGAAGATGTACCGGAGGGCTTGATCCTGCAGTTTATTTATGGTGGTTATAAAAAAGAAATTGGAAAATTAAGATATTACACCGGTTTTGAAATTGCTCGTGCTAAACACCTTAAGAACTTCGGTTATTTATCAGCTACTCTGGGTCACGGTATCTTTTTTAATAAATATGTTTCAAATGACATTACAACAAATTTTAAATTATATTATTTTAGTGATCTGGCGCGAAGGGGCCGTTGGTTTTTCAGGCAATTTTTTAATTACAATTTAGTACACGGAGAAAATAAGATCTCAAAAGAAACACTCACACTTTCGCCTGAAGAAATGTATGGTTTTGCGGGAACAAGTCTTTCCGGAAATACAAAAATGGTTTTAAATTCGGAAACAGTAGCTTACTTACCGTACAACCTTGTAGGATTTAGGTTTGCGCCTATCCTGATGACAGGGCTGGGGATGATCGGCGATCCGGTAAATAGGCTAATACAAAGCAGGTTGTATCAATCTTATTCGGTTGGTGTAATGGTTCGTAATGAAAATCTTTTAAGCAGTACCTTTCAAATTTCTGTGGGTCTTTACCCATTTTTACCCGAGGGTGGAAATTATGTTTTAAAATACAATCCTGTAACAAGTTTTACTTTACGCGTTCGGGCATTTTCCGTTTCACGTCCGGAATTTATCAGTTATTGATCTAAGACCTTGTTTTATTAATGACGAGATCAAATGCCTTATGTTCTTCGGCCTCTTCTTTAACCCTGTTTTGAATATAATCTATACTTTCCTGTATATCATCGGTGCATAAAACAATGAAAGCGCCGTTTTGAGCATGATCGATAGCATGTTGTATCGCCTCCAACTCATCAGAGATAACAGTTATAGGTGTATTTTCATTTTCTTGTTTAATCCCTTGAATCAAAAGATCCGTGATCTCATGTTGTGGTCTCCCACGCGTATCTTTATCATGTCGTATTATTATATCATCAAACATCTTAGCTGAAAAGCTACCCAGCTTGCGAATGTCCTCGTCCCTTCTATCTCCAACTCCTGTTATAATTCCGGTTTTTATAGAAGCGCTGGTCTTATCCAAAAATGTTTTTAATTCCATAAATCCGCCGGTGTTGTGGGCGTAATCTACCATCAGCTCAAAATTCCTGAATTTAAAAATATTCATACGACCGGGTGTTAGTTCAGGTGAAGGAATAAATGTTTGTAATGCGTTGCGAATATCTTCAATTTTAAAGTTTTGAATAGCAGCCGCAAGCACGGCAGCTAATATGTTTTTTATCATACATTCTGCTTTTCCGTTAAATGCTAATGGAATGCTTTCAATTTTGCTAATCCTTATTTTCCACTCACCTTTACAGATCGTTAAACAATTTTTTTCAATAACTGCTGCAAGCCCACCATTTTCGCAATGTTTTTTTATTCGTTCATTATTTATGTCCATACTAAATAAGGCGATGTTGCAATCCAGCTCCTCTGCCATTTTATACACGAGGTCATCGTCTGCATTTAAGACGGAATAACCGGTATCAAACGTACTTTTTGCAACAACAGATTTTACCTTTGCCATTTCAGAAAGTGTTTTAATTCCCTTTAAACCTAAATGATCGTCAGAAATGTTTGTGATAACACTTATATCGCAATGATCGAAACCTAATCCTGATCTTAAAAGACCTCCGCGCGCGCATTCTAGTACAGCAAAGTCTACTGTAGGGTCACTTAAAATTGTTGTAGCACTTTGATAGCCCGTGCAATCTCCGAAATGAATTGCTTGATCCTGTATATAAATACCATCCGTTGTAGTGTAGCCAACTTTATGTCCTGCAGTTTTTGCAATGTGAGCAATTAAACGTGTAGTAGTTGTTTTTCCATTTGTGCCTGTAACTGCAATTACTGGAATGCGAGCTGCTCTATCTTTTGGAAAAAGCATATCTATAACAGGTTCGGCTACATTGCGCGCCAAACCTTTTGATGGATTGAGATGCATTCTAAAACCGGGGCAAGCGTTCACTTCAATTACACTGCCGTTATTGTTTAAATGAATAGGTTTGCTTACATCTTTTGCTACCACATCAATACCGCAGATATCCAGATGCATTAATTTTGCTACTCGTTCTGCCATTAGTATATTGGCAGGATGAACATTATCTGTAACATCAGTAGAAGTTCCTCCGGTACTTATGTTGGCAGTATCTTTTAAAAATAAGATCTCGCCAATGGGCAATATGTGTTCGAGCGTTAAATTCTTTCTGTTTAAAATTGCAGTTGTAATTTTATCAATCTTTATAGTAGTCATCACTTTCTCATGTCCTTCTCCTCTATTAGGATCGGCATTTGTTTGATCTATTAATTGTTGAATATTAGAAACACCGTCACCTATGATCATTGCCGGAGTTCGCTTTGCAACTGCAATTAACTTATAATTTATTAGTAAAAAACGATAATCATCTCCTTCAACGTATTTTTCTATTATTATATCTTCCGAAATTGTTTTAGCGATCTGAAATGCTTTTACAGCATGTGCCATTGTTTGTATATTTGTAGTTATTCCCCTTCCATGGTTACCATCAATTGGTTTGATAACAACAGGGAAACCCATCTCTGCAATAACTTCTTTTAATCCTTGCTCAGAGCATGCAACGCTTCCATTAGGCACAGGAATATATGCTTTAGAAAGTATCTTTTTAGTTTCTTCCTTATCGCCCGCGGTGTCAACTCCCAAACTACTTGTATCGGATGTCATAGATGCGCGGATCATTTTTTGATTAACGCCCTGACCGAATAGTATCAGAGATCCGTTTTCCATACTTCGAAAAGGGATATTGCGTTTTTTTGCTTCATTGATTATTGAAAAAGTACTTGGACCAAAACCTTTTCTTAGTTTTATCTTCTTTAATTGTGTAATATCTTCATTGATATCATAATCTTCGCCGCTCACTAATTTTTCTGCTATCCTCACTGCAGCTTCTGCGGCATATATTCCAGCCGAATCAATTTCGTAAGAAAAAACTACATTATATATGCCATAATCCCCTGTAGAACGGGTTCTTCCAAAACCGCATTTCATTCCGGCAAGGCATTGTATCTCTAAGGCTATGTGCTCTATTACATGTCCCATCCAGATACCTTCTTTAACACGTTCAAAAAAGCCTCCTTCATAATCTTGAGAGCAACGGTGCGTAAAAAGCGAAGGGATCATTCTTTCTATCCGCTCTAAAAAACCCTCGATCTTATTTGTTGGTTTCTCTTCCAATCCTTCAAGGTCCAGTTTTAATACAATAAGGTTATGGCGATAGTTTGACCAGATGTTTGGTCCTTTCATTGTTTTGATCTCGAGAGCGTTCATAATTTTAAGATTACTGCCCTTTAAAGAGAAAATATTATGCCATTTTTTTTCTGTTGATTTACAGGCATATTAAAATTCGTGTTGTGTACTTTACCCATCGCTATTTACATATTGTAGAATTGTTTCCCCTTTTTGACCCTTGGGATTTATCCATTTCCCAGTGGGAATAAGCTATTTAGTATTAGGGAGTTTGGCATTAAGTTTTCTATATGTTTTACACACAGTATAAAAATATTGTGATATAAACATAAAACAAAAATTAAAAATAAATTATTATGAAAAATTACATTTGTATTGCAGCAGCATCATTAATTATAATGACAGCATGTAAGGACCCACAAAAAGATGAAACGGTAGTACGTCAGAGAGATTCACTTTTAGCGGTGATCGACGAGCGTGAAACATCTGTAAATGATTTTATGACCTCTTTTAATGAAGTGGAAAGAAATTTAGATTCGGTAAGCACAAGACAACATATTATCTTAATGAATTCCAATAAAGGAGATCTTAAGGCAGATCAAAAAGCGCGTATTAATGCTGAGATAAAGGCTATTAATGAGTTAATGGATGCCAACAACAAAAAATTAGCGCAATTGAGTCGCAAATTGAACCGTTCTGATAAAAAGAATGCGCAATTGGAAAAAACAATTCAGTTATTGAACGATCAGTTAAATCAAAAATACGCTGAGTTAAATGATCTAAACCAAAGATTAAATGAACTTAATGCGCAGGTAGCTCAGTTACAAACTTCGGTTGATACGCTTTCAAGCCAAAATATGGCGCAATCACAAACCATCAACGAAAAAACAGCGCAGTTACACACAGCATATTATGTTGTAGGCGAGTCAAAATATTTTCAAAAAGTTGATCTGATCGATAAAAAAGGTGGCTTGTTAGGAATAGGAAGAACTTCTGAATTAAATTCTAATATTGACAACAGTTTGTTCACTAAGATTGATTATACTGAAACAACGAGCATACCGGTTAACAGTAAAAATGCTAAATTAATTACAACGCATCCTGCCGATTCATACACGTGGGATAAAACAGGCAAAACGTTCAATAGTTTAATGATCACTGATCCTGAAAAATTCTGGTCTGCATCAAAATATTTAGTAATAACAAATTAAATTGATCTTAAGCTTATGGGTTAATTTTAGTTTTAAGCTTAAATTCAAAATCAAAGAACCGCTTTCACGAGCGGTTCTTTTTTATTTTACATACGCTCTCTGTCTTAATTTCTGAAGGATCAAACTTGAATAGGATACGTCATTGTTGCTCATCCAAATCACAATTATGTCCTGTTTGGGATAAAGAATTAATTGTGTAGCAAAACCAGAGCCTGCGCCTGCAGATTCTATATACGTATCTCTATTTTTTTCTTCGTGTATGGTCCAGGAAAAACCTTCTATAGGTGCTCTGATTGATCTCCAGTTTTCAGGTTTATAAATTTGAGTTGCCGGCTTTAGTGATTCGCAATCTAAAAAAACGCATTCTTTAATAGCGTATATATATTTTCGCAAATTACCCGGTGTGGCCCATACACTATTACACAAAGCATATCTCAAATCGCAAGTTGGCTGGTTACACTCCACATATTTACCATTTACTTTTTTATAACCGCGGCTATTTTGTTTTTCCTTACTATTAGCATTCACTATTTTAGTACCGATCATGCCGCTTGGTTCTAAAATATTTTTTTGAATAAATGTTTGCCATTTTTCACCACCAACTTTTTCAATGATCGAACACAAAACAGTATAATCAACTCCCGAATACCTGTAGTTACTTCCCGGTTCAAAATCCGGCTTATCAATAAAAATAATTGTATCCTTTGTTTTTGTGGCAACGATCGGAAGCCCGGAACTATGGCTTAATAAATGCTTGATCTTTATTCTACCTGCAGTGGCTTTATTTTTAATCTCGGGAAAATACTTTGCAAGACTATCATCAATTGATAACTTTCCTTGCTTTTGTAGTATTAAAATACTGTAGGCAATAAATGTTTTTGTAACAGTTGTTATGTTAAAAACTGAATTCTCTGTAAATTTTTCTTTTGTCTTTAAATTACTTAAACCAAAAGAAAGTGCATAAAGCGCTTGATTTCCTTTTTGAATGAACACATGACCACCCGGCTCGTTATCTTTTACTTTTAAAAAAACAGAATCCAATCCAAGCGTGAGCAAAACATCGTCGTCCTGCGCAGTAATTGTTAGAAGAGAAAATAATAGGATAAAAAAAGGAACAATTTTTTTCATACGTACATAAATATAGAAATTTAAATATTCATTTAATAAGAAATTGTTCAAATATTCTTACTTTTATTAAATGGAATCTGTTCCTACCAAACAATTAATTAAAACGGCTTTTGGCACTGCCCCCATAATGGGCTTAATGCTTATAACCCCTGTTTTTATTTTAACCAACGGTTTACACCACTTTAATTTTTTTGTTCTTTGGACTGGTGTAACTTGCGCCATAACGTTTGCATGGATGTTTCATATTGCGCTTTTAACCTTTATTAAGCAGCAATGGGCAAAAACCTGGAAACGACTTATTCTGATAAGCGGGTTAATGTATGGCGTTAGTTTTATTGTTTTTTCTATTGTTGATCCTCAATTAAAAATCGATCGGTTAAATGTTGAGATTATTCGCCTCATAAATATTTTAGCCGTTAACACCATTATTTTTGTCCTATCCGATCTCATCCTTACAAAAGAGAACAAAAATAAATTTGCCTTAGAGAACGCTAAATTAAAACTTGCAAATCTTGAAGCAGAATACAAATTATTAAAAGATCAGATCAATCCTCATTTCTTATTTAACGCTTTAAGCACCGCAAAAGCACTTATAAAAAAACAGCCCGTATTGGCAGAGGAGTATATTATTCGTTTATCGGAATTTTTAAGAGCCAGTATAAATAATAACAGAAAAACAATCTCGTTAAAGGAGGAACTAACTTTATGCAATGAATATGTTGCGCTAAACAAGATACGTTTTGGCGAAGCTTTGAAGTACAAAACTAATGTTACCGTTGATATGGAAAACTACGCGGTTCCTTATTTTTCTATCCTTTCTCTTATCGAAAATGCTATAAAACACAATACTTTTACCACAGAAGCGCCTTTGAACATAACGGTTAGTACCTTTGATAATTATCTGGAGGTAACCAACAACAGACAGGTTAAATTTGTATTGGAAGACTCTCCAAAAACCGGTTTAAAAAATTTAAATGACCGGTATAAATTGCTTAACATCGGTGAAATTGTGGTCAAAGAAACAGATAGTGAGTTTTCGGTTAAAATTACTATGATAAAAAAATGAAAATTGTAATTATAGAAGATGAGCAATTTACAGCAGAAGATCTGGCTTCTGTAATCACGGAACTCCGTGATAATTATGAAGTAGTAAAAATTCTTAGCTCCGTAGCTGAAGCAAAAAAATATTTTTCACAACATAACGATTTTAATTTGATCTTTTCGGATATTCATTTAGGTGATGGCTTGAGTTTCGAGATCTTTAGAGCTATACCGCTGCGATCGCCGGTTATTTTTTGTACAGCTTATGACAATTATGCCATTGAAGCCTTTAAGGCGAACGGTATTGATTATGTTTTAAAACCTGTAAATCGTAAAAACATATTGGAAGCCATTGAGAAATTTGAAAGATTAAATGCGCCTGTTGTGGAAGTTAATCCGTTGATGACTGAACTCCTGGAGCTGTTTAAACATAAATCTTCTCAAAAAATCAGCAGATCAATTTTGGTTCATTCAAAAGATAAGATCATTCCAATAAAACTAGAGGACATCGCAGTTTTTTTTATAAGGAACGAAATAACATCGATCCTTGATTTTAATTCTAAGGTCCATTCCATTAACGAAACACTTGAAGAAATTGAACTTTTTGAAATGCCTGATTTTTTTAGAGCAAACCGCCAATTCATCGTAAATCGTAAAGCAGTAAGAGATGTGTCGCAGCATTTTGCAAGAAAATTGGCCTTAAATCTTTCGGTGCCATTTACCGAACAAATTATCGTAAGTAAAGAAAAAACGCCTTTATTTTTAAAATGGCTTAAAAACAGTTAACCTCATTTTTGTCCATTTCACCCACTTTTTTGTCCATTACACCTTTTT
Source organism: Bacteroidia bacterium (assembly GCA_016787785.1). Taxonomy (GTDB): domain Bacteria; phylum Bacteroidota; class Bacteroidia; order B-17B0; family Aurantibacillaceae; genus Aurantibacillus. Next base: position 98,295 of record JAEUTO010000013.1, read on the forward strand.
TTACCTGGTTATCATTTTTTACCTATCTAATTTTGGCTAAAAATTGATTGACAATGTATTCGAGCAAACAAAACAAATACAACTTCTTTTTTTCAATAATAATTTTTCTTGCCCTTACCAATTTAAATGCTCAGGTAGCGCTTCAATTTAATTCACTTGATTCTTTATTAAAATATGCCGAGAAGAACAGTGCTACAATTAAAACAGGACATCAACAAAGTCTTTCAGCAAAGTGGACAAAAATTGCTTCAATAGGAAATACGATCAATTTAAGAAGTCCTTTTACTGCAGCCTGGACAGACAATACTATACTCCCGGTGAGCTATCTTCCAGCGGAAGTATTTGGTGGCCCAGCTGGCACATTAAGGTCAGTATCTTTAGGCCAACAATATGTAACCAGTTACGGAATAACGCCACAACTAGATATTATCAATGTTTCTGCCTGGGCCCGAATTAAAAGCGCCGAATTAAACAAACAGCTAACCGAGACAAATAACCTGCTTGCCAAAAAAACCTTGTTTGAATCAATTTCTGCTTCTTACTATAATGTTGTTTCATTGCAACACCAAATTAAAAACACAGAACAAAGTGTTACCGCCGCTGATTCAATTCTGTTGATTGCGAAAAATAAATTTAGCCAGGGTATTATCCGTGAGCAAGATATGAATAATGCATCCATTAACTTATTGAACATTCAAGACAAATTAGTTCAATTAAAATTATCTCTTGATCAAAATTATAATAACCTTAAGATCCTATGTGATATCGCATCTGAAAGCAAGTTACAGATCAACGAATCTGTTGGTAATAGCATTTCCAATAGCGTTAAAACCGGACCCTCTTCGTTGATCGAAAAACAATCCCAGCTGCAATCTGCTTATCTAAAAAGTGAACTAAATGTAAACCGTTTAAACGCTTTTGCCCCTACCTTGTCGCTTATCTTTAATCAAACCTGGCAACAAAATAGCAATCGCAGTTTTACTGATGCCAATTCCAACAATTTTACTTCACAATATATTGGTATAAAATTTACTATGCCTTTTCCTTTTGACGTAAACCGTTTAAGCGCTAACTATACTTCAAAGATCAATTATAATATTGCAACTATTAATTATATGCACTCGGGCCTGCAAAATCAAATTAGCAACAAACAGCTAGACCTCGACTATCAAAAGGCTCTCTCTAGCTATCATACGGCACAAAAAATAAACGAATTGAAAACAATAAACTATCAAAAAAGCATAAACCAATACAATGTGGGAATTATTTCTACAGATATTTTACTGACCGCTTTTACAGATAAGATAAATGCCGAATTAAATTATAGTGCAGCTTTTGCTGGACTAAAATATGCAGAAACAAAAATTAACATCAATAATACAATACAATGAAAAAAATAATTGCTATTGGTTTTGCCCTGATCATTTTATCATCCTGTGGTAAAAAAACAAATGAAGTAAGTCCGCAATATAAAGACATTACTGAGATGGTATTTGCTTCGGGTATTTTGGAGCCTAATGATAAATACAACCTAACAGCCCAATCGGAAGGCTATTTGGTAAAATTAAATTTCGTAGAAGGCACGATTGTAAACGCGGGGGATGTATTAGCTATTGTAGATAATCAACAAACCATTTATAGCGATAGATCAGCAACAGAGTTGTTAGGCATTTCGCAAATTAATGTTTCTAATAACGCTCCGGCTTTGAAACAAGCGGAGGCCAATATTACGCTAGCCGAAGAAAAAGTAAAACAAGATGAACTTCAATTTGCTCGTTACAAAAAGCTGCTCGAAACAAATAGCGTTTCAAAACTTGAATATGAGAACGTTGCGCTAGCATTAGAAAATTCAAAAACCAATCTGTTAAATTTACAACAGGCTTATAAGCTCCAAAAACAACAAGCCGAGCAGCAATTGATCTCTCAGGAATCGCAAAAAAACATCAACTCCTTTTATAGCGGTAACAACAATATAAAAGCAGTGGTTGGCGGTAAGGTTTACAAAAAATTAAAGGAAACAGGTGATTATGTGAGAAAAGGCGATGTTATAGCTGTAATTGGAAATGCAAATGAATTATATGCCCGGTTAAATATTGACGAAAGCAATATTTCTAAAATTAAAGTAGGGCAAAAAGCCATTGTTCAATTAAACAGTACAAAAGGATTAAACTATGAAGGTTTGGTTTCTGAAATATTACCCGCATTTGAGGAATCATCTCAATCTTTTATTTGTAAAGTGAAGTTTACGAAAGAACCTGAATTAAAAATATCTGGCACACAATTGCAGGCAAACATTATCATTGGCAACAAGACAAAAGCTTTTGTTATCCCACGCAGCTATTTGGATTTTGGGAATAAGGTAATGCTAAAAGGCAGTAACGACCCTGTTGAAGTTAAAACCGGTTTTATTTCAAGTGAATGGGTTGAAGTAACCGACGGGTTAAAAGAGACTGATGTTTTAGTTTCTCAAATCAAATAAACATGAAACACAAACATAATATTAGTTCAGAGATCTCTATTTCTTATATTGTTACCAATAAGAAATTAACAACGATTGCTGCATTAGGTGTTACTATTGGCATTGCCATTTTTGTATTTATGAACTCCATGGTAAAAGGCTTTGATCGAATTTCTACAGAAAGTATTTTTAAGAATGTTTCACATATTCGTTTGTTTAAAGATGATGAAACAAGTATACCTCTTGTAAAAAACAGTCAGAGGCAATTAGAATCGGTTATTATCAATCCAAAGATAGTTCCTGAAAATAATGTATTGGTAAATCCGGATGCCCTTATTAAATTATTGAAAAGTCAGGACAACGTAAAAGTTGTAACAGCACAAACCAGCGTAAATGTATTTTATAATAACGGCAAATCGCAGATCAGTGGCCTGTCTACAGGTGTCAATATCGAAGAGGCCAACAAAATGTTTAATATCAAATCGTTCGTGGTAGAAGGTAATGCCGATGATCTCAAAAATGTACAAAACGGCATTTTGTTGGGAGTTGGTATCGCCGAAAAAATGAATGTGCGAACAGGAGACAATATCAGCATTACCTCTTCCAAAAATGTACTTAAAATAATGAAAGTGGTTGGTTTATTCAGAACTAATAATTCCATTACTGATAAATCGAAATCATACATCAATATTAGTTTAGCGCAGCAATTATTGCAAAAAAACTCAAGTTACATAACCGATATAAATATTAATATTGAAGATTACGATAATGCTGCTATCTACGCTAAGTTGTTTTCAAAAATAACCGGTTATAAGGCAGAAGATTGGAAAGCCGCCAACGAAACTTTAATGGCTGCGGCAAACATGCGAAAGATCATTATTACAGTTATCTCATTCTCTATTTTATTGGTGGCAGGTTTTGGTATCTATAATATTCTAAATATGACCATTACACAAAAAATAAATGACATCGCTATTCTTAAAGCGATGGGTTTCAGAGGTGGCGATGTAGTAAGAATATTTGTTCAACAAGCTTTAATAATTGGATTTTTAGGGATAGCGTTTGGTTTAACACTTGCTACAGTTCTGGTAAGTATACTCTCGCATGTATATGTTGGCGGGGATATTGGTTTCTTCCCTATTCGGTTTGAACCAAGCCAATATCTAAAGGGTTTAACTTTTGGATTTCTGGTAACCTTTTTTGCAGGATATATTCCGGCGCGCAAGGCAGCAAATGTTGATCCCGTTTCAATCTTCAGGAAATGATGAGTAGGCAATTAGTTTTACAAACAAAAAATGTTGGGAAATATTTTTATGAGCCTGAAAAATTCAGGGTGCTAAATAATATTTCTATTGACGCTTATAAGGGCGAGTTTTTAACCCTGGTTGGCAAATCGGGCTGTGGCAAATCTACCCTACTCTATTTGCTATCAACTATGGATACGGATTATGACGGTGAGATCTGGATAGATGAAAAAAAAGTGAGCGGTTTAACGCAAAACGCTTTAGCTGAAATTAGAAATGAAAAGATCGGTTTTGTTTTTCAATTTCATTACTTGTTACCCGAATTTACTTGTCTAAAAAATGTAATGATCCCTGCTTTGAGACTTGGACATTACACCAGAGAGGAAATTGAGGAAAGGGCATATAAAAAATTAGAGATCCTTGGGCTGAAAGACCAGGCATTAAAACCAGCGTCAAAACTCTCGGGTGGGCAGCAGCAGCGTGTTGCAATAGCAAGAGCGCTTATAAATGATCCTAAAATAATTATGGGAGACGAACCAACGGGTAACTTGGATAGTAAGAATACACAAATTGTTTTTGACATATTTAAACAACTCACTTCAGAATTTGGACAAACCATTATTGCGGTAACACATGATAACGATTTTGCAAAAGCTTCTGATAGAACCATTACCATGCAGGATGGACAGATACTGGATAACGGCATGAATACATAGTTCTAGTCTTTTCTTTCGTAGTTAAGCAACAAAATATTATCCCTTTCAAAACTGCGACTGGAAGTGAGCTTCAGATCAAGCTTATTTTTTAATCCGCTAAAAAGTGAAGTGCCTTCTCCCAAAGCTACTGGATCAAGCATAATTGTATACTCATCAATAAGACCGGCATCTGATAATTGAGTAATAAGGCTTCCACTACCTAAAATCGTTATCCCCTTTTTTGAAGTATTTTTTAATTGCGTTATCTGCTTAATAATATCCCCACTCATAATTGTTGTGTTTTGCCAGTCAGCTTTTTTTAAAGAGTTTGAACAAACAATTTTTTGTGCAGTGTTCATACTTTTAGCAACTATAGGAAATGATTCTGCTGCCATAGTTGTGGGCCAAAAACTATACATCATTTCATACGTTCTTCTTCCGAAAAGTAATATGTTACCAGACTTCGACGCTGTCTCTGAATACTTGGTAGCTTCGCCACCGTGAATGTGCCAGCTTGTGTCCTCGTTTTGGCCTTTATAAAATCCATTGAGGGTAATAAATGTGAATGAATTTAGCTTACTCATATTAATTATAATAGTGTTAATATAAATTACTTTACACCAAATTTATACCAGAAAAAGTAACTTATCAATTAATTTAAGTCAAAAAATGATCTTATTTTATCCGACTTAGCTTTCCCTGTTCCGGCAAACAGCATTACTTGCCTTTACAGCAAGGGACAATAGGGTTATTTTTTTTCTTATAGCCCAAAAAGGTCATAATAATTCCAAGTTCTTCTTCTGTTACCAATGTATCAGGCATATTTGTTTCATGCTGCGCGTTTGCTACACGTAGGGTGTAACCGGTTAGTTGTTCGGGCTTAAAATCAGGTATTAGCTCTTTACCTTTTATTTTTGAATTATGACATTTAGCACAATTAAGATAGTACAAGGTCTGCCCCTTTTCGCACTGTGCTTTATAAAATACTTTTACGTGTGGAAGCATAGCTTCGGGCAATTCGTATTGTACTTTTTTTTGTGACCTGCATTGGATCAAAATAAACATAGCAATAAAACCGATAATTAATTTAATGTACTTCATAAGACTTTTAATACTCGCCGCTAACTTTTCGTTTATTTAAACTTTTAATTTTTGATACAGGTAACTTCTCCGGTAGGGTTTCAAATTCTATCTTTTCATTCAGCGATCTAATAAAAGTAAGCAAATGACTTTTTTCTTCTTTGGTCAAATGCAATGAATCAGATGACAAGGTTTGATTTGGAACACGAAGACCTTTTCCTACGCCACCCCCTGCATCATAAAAATCTATAACCTCCTCCAAAGTTCTGAATACTCCATTATGCATGTAAGGCGCTGTTTTCGAAGCGTTCCTGATGGTTCCTGTTCTGAAAGCATTTTCCATTTCGCTTGCGGGATTTATACCAAACCTACCCTTATCCAAACTTAACTCCTTGTAAGTAGTATCTTTTGGCACTCCCAAAACTTCAAACTCAGAACTAACGTATGGCGGCTTTACACCGTTAAATTGTGGCGCAAAATGGCAGGTAGCACATTGCGCCTTACTCATAAATATATTAAACCCTTTTCTTATTGGTTCGTCAATTGTCTCCTTGTTATTCATGGCCTCATCAAACGGCGAATAATATTTGCTAAATTTTGCATAATAAAGTGTTATGGCTGATGAAATGTGCTCTATACTTATTTCTTTCTCCGCGGGTGTGTATTTTAAGAATTCTTCAAAAGCATTTTTATAGTCTTTGCAACTTAGCACTTTTTTTAATACTTCTTGTTCACTAGCTCCCAACTCTATTGGATTTGTAATAACGTCTTTTGTTTGATGCTGTAACGAGATATGTTTACCATCTAATAGGATCAGATGATTATACTGAGCATTAATAAGTGAGGGCGAATTACGCGGCAAAAAATTCTTACCATCAAACTGCAATGAAGTATTTGTTAATGTATCAGTAAAATAGTGGGTAGGTTTATGGCAGGAAGCGCAACTTCGCAAATTATTTCCCGAAAGAATAGGATCATAGAATAATAATTTTCCGATCTTCTCTATTTCAGAAAGTACCTTTTGATCTTGCACCCGTAAATAAACTCCTTTCGGGTTTTGCCCTATATATAAATTCTTGCTAAAAATTGAGGTACTGTTTTTATTCAGAGAATAATCAACATTACTTTTAGTACTAACATTGTAAGTTTTTATCAATTGTTGATTAATAGTAAATAGCGGGTTGATATACTCCTTTATAAATGTATAATGATCAAACTGCTGCGGATCTGAAGGTTGTTTATTTACAAAATTTACCGTTGAGTTATACAATTGCAAATAATTATCTGGTATTGGCGTTGCTACAAAACTCGAGTTAAATGAATTGTATGTTTTGTTAACAGCTTCCAGCATCGCTCTTAATTCGGGGATTACTTTTTCACTTTCGGGGCACTCAAAGCCGGTAGTATAGATGGCCGCAAGATTTAACAAAAATAACCGGTTACATAAAAAAAAGTGATGATGTTCTTTTAACTTATTTGTAATAGAATCTGCATCAAAAACCCGTGTTGCATTTATAGATGAACGAATGAGATCCAATAAAACATTTTTATCAATATTTTTTTCATCAAGGTAAAGTGCAGCTAGCGTTAAACCTGCGCCCTCTCTTTTGTATGGCTTTTCAAATTTTTCAAAAACTTCTGTTTCCCATTCAACCGGTAAGGGGCCGTTAATTTTTTTGTAAGAGATGGGTTCAAGGTAACGAAACCAAAAATCCATGCTTTTTAAAGTAAGGCGTGTTTGATTTATTTGTGATCTTATTTTCTCTAAGTCCTTTATAGAACTTAAGTCGCTTTTTTCAATACATGCCACTAAAAGCGACTGACTGCTTTTGAAAATGGATAATTTTGTTTCGTAATCAGTAATGTAACCAGTAGCATCGCTTTTCTTATTAAACGAAAAAGTAACGCATGTTACAATCAGGAAAGAAGTGAACGTTATTATGTTTTTTTTCATTTATTAGGACAGCATTTCTATAGTAAAGGCCAGGCATGCTTATGCACACCCAGCCTATAACTTTTTTAGTATTAAAAGAAATTAATGGCTTACAACCATTTCGATCTTAGTAGTTTTACTTCCTGAAACCACTTCAACAAAGTATAATCCGTTTTTAAGGTCGATAGTATTTAATGCAATTGCATTTTCTCCTTTATCAATATTTTTTTCAACCGGAGATTTTACTTTTCTTCCTTGAAGATCATAAACATTTATTATAACTTTTCCACCGTTCTCGGTAACAACTTTTACGGTTGCCTCATCTCTTGTTGGATTTGGGTATAACGTTACTGATTCAGCTAAAACATTGTTTGAAGAAATTCCTGTTGTAACAACTGCGTTACCATCAATTTTATAATCATACCATGTTTCAGAAATATCGGTATTTACGATTTGAATATTTGCTGAGCGAGTACCAGCCGCTGTTGGCGCAAATTGAACAGTTAATGTTTGTGATGTTGCAGGAGCAATGGTCAAAGGTAAAGTTGGCGCACCAACAAATGTAAATTCACTTGCATTAGCACCCGAAAAACCCAATTGCGTGATCACTAAATTACCCAAGCCTGTGTTTTGAATAACATAAGTTTTTGTTTGTGGGAAACCAATACCAACAGTACCAAAATTTGTATTATCACCTACTGAAGTTGTTGTTGAACCATCTATGATATTTGTTGAATTACCTTGAAGATTGATTTCAGGATTAACAATTGCTGTTGATGGGTTATACAAAGCAAGAATCTGTCCACCTTCAACAACCGGTGCTGGAATTGCGTAATGCGCCTGATCAACAAACAAGAACATGCCCGGACCTAAAATTGACTGTGCGTCAAAAATACCTGAAGCTTCTTCATCTTGTGTTAAAAAATTTGGTCCACCGGTGATAAAACGACTCGGGTCGTGTTGCGCAATTTGTACTAAGTTATCTGTTGCAATAGTGTATTGCCACATTTTTCCATTGTGTGCCTGGTTACCTACATCTTCTTGAATGAAGATATGACCAGAATTATCTACGGTAATATTATCCATCATTACCTGTCCTTCTGTACCGTCCAATAACGCTGTTATTGTTCCGCCCAATTCAGGATTCGTGATACTTGTAAAACTCAATTTCCATAAGCGACTTGGAGAAGTAAAACCATTTGTGGTTACAAAATAAAAATTATTTGGATTAGACGGATCCCAAGCGCCATCTTCCGGACGCAAGAATTGTGTAACACCGGAATTTGTGCTTAATGTTTGTAGCGAAGCGCCTGTAATTGCAGAAACGTTTCCAAGATCAACTAAAGAAAAAGTTGTGTTCGCTGCGGGAAAACTCGCACTCACTTCCGTTAACAATCCAGCAACAGCAACACCATACAATTTGCCATTAGTTAAACCGGCTTTATCAATTTCTGTTCCACTGTTGGTTTTTGTTCCAATATAAAAATAAACCTGCCCCGGTGTAGCATCATCTAAAGTTGCAACAATCGTTTTATTTTGCGAATACGGATTTGCCACTGCATTTTCAATTGAACATTTACCAAGAAATGGCAACTCATAAGAAGTTCCGGCGTTCGGTCCTGATGCAATATGTGCCATTGCACGTCCTTCTGCACCAGACTCCTCCCCATTCATAAAAATGCGTTCTTGTGTTCCTAAACCTGTAAATACGTTCCAAAAGGCAGAAGTCGAAGGAAGATCACCTGAACAAAAACGAGTGAATGCAGCTAAGGTTGACGGAGTAGTTGCGTTATACGTAGTGTAAGAAGTGCCATTCCAAAGATTTACATTTTGAATTAGATCGGTACCACTTACAACAGCAAGAGTAGATTTATTTATGATCCATTTTGAAACGAAAGCTCCTGTTGAGCCATGGGCATGCACCGCACCTGCAGTATTGCCCATCTCATGATTGATCAACATTGAGAAAGTACCGTTTCCATTATCCCAGGCGCCTGCACCATCAAATAACCCTGAAGCTGTATAATTTCCAATTGATTGTGTCGCAGTAAAAATTGAAGTGATGGTAGAGTTTGCAATTGTTGGGTTAAGATACGGTGTTTGAGAACTGCTTGGTCCCGTTACCGATGTTTGTGCTAATGCTGTTCCGGCAGTAAATATGCCAAGTAAAAAAGTTTGTAAATAGTTTTTCATTTTGTTTTTGTTTTGATTTGTCACAAAAATACTTCGGCGATCAAATGGATATCATTACTTATACTTAATCAAATTATTAAGATTATTTCATCGAAGGTGATGATTAATTTATTTGATAATATTAAATTAACCTTTAAAACCGTCTCCTGTAATTGCGGTAATAGACAAGTTCGTGTTTTCAAAAACAACATGCTTGTCTTCAACAGTTGGCTCTCCATCAAAATGAATTGTATCCTTAACATCCCTTTTAATAACAACGTTACTTGTTACGTACGTTTCAATTCTTCCGCTTAAGTGTGCTTTTTTACCAAGGATCTTCATCATCAATCCAGGCAAATGAAAAACATTAAAAGGCTTTAAGATCACGACATGAAACAAGCCATCATTTATTTTTGCCTCGGGTGCGATGTAAAAATCATTTCCATACTGCCCGGCATTAGCAACGGTAATTAAAAAAGCTTTTCTTTCAATAGTTTGTCCATTGAACGTTAAGGAATAATTTTTTGCACGATACTTAAACAATTCGGTAATAGTGATCTTGACATAACTTTGTAAACCACGTTTTACGGATTTGGTAAACAGGTTTCCAATATGTGCGTCAAACCCTATACCGCTCGTGCAAAAAAAAGGTATACCATTAGCGGTTCCGTGATCAATTGTTATTTTATTCCCTTTCGCGATCTGTTTTATCGCTTCTTCTACATCCATAGAAATACCAAGAGTTCTGGCTAAACCGTTACCGGAGCCTGCAGGAATGATTCCTAAAGAAATAGTTGTGCCCAACAAACTTTTTGCAACCTGGTTAACCGTTCCATCGCCACCAACAGCTACAGCATCTGTATAATCCTGCGAGTGCAAAATATCCAAAACTTCTTTAAAATGATCTTTATCTTTCCATATTACTATTTGGTAATAAATGTTTTGAGGAAATTCTTTTCGGATCGTATCTATTAAGCGCTCAGAAATTTTTTTACCCGCGTTGGGGTTCACAATAAACAATAATTTTCTTGGCATATTAAATACTTATAATTTCGCTGTAGATCCTGTGTTTGGCATTTGCTACCCAGTTTTTAAACCAGGGGTTATTTCTGTCGTAGGTGAGCGAAAAATTAGCCAGCTTACTAAGATCAAATTTGTCGGAGAAAATACCGGCACCAGCTTTGTAAGCATCTCTTGAATTACAAAACTGTTCATAATGACCCTGAATAGGAACCATTAAAACTGGTTTACCTAAATACATAGCTTCGCATACACTTTCAAAACCAGCGCTGCTAGCTAACCCCTTGGCTTTACTCATCATCTCTAAAAACAACGTATCATTAATAGCATGAACGAATAACTTCTCTTTATCAAAGCTATAATTGCTATATATTTTAGCGGGTTGATCTGTAAAGCAATGCAATTCAATTTCAGGATTTGCTTTATGCCATTCGAGCAACTCTTCAAAATAGCCATTGTTTACCAGGTATACCAAATAAAAATCATTGTGTTTTGTTTCTAATTCAAAGATCTCTTTTCTTAAAAGTGGTGGCACAACAATTACATCGTCATTATTTGTATGTATCTTATAAAAAGAAAGTGCTAGATTTTTGCTTGAGCCGGTTGCAGTTAATTTTGTGAAAAATTTTATAGATGCTTTATCCAGCCAGCGCTTCTCCGGGAATTCGAAATCAGGATGAAAATAAATGTACTGATGTGCCACGCAGATCATTTTTATTTTTGGTTTGTAAAACCGATAATACAAACCAATCAGTAGGTCAAAAAAGTTAATGACAACATCAGGCTGATGTTCTTTCATTAACTCGTCAATGGTTCTTAAACTTTGTTTAAAGGTTTTGATCTTTTTAAAATTATGAATTACTGACTTGGTAATGTTTATGCTTTTATTGTTTTTATCAGTTACAAAATTTGGACTCTGCAACTGTATAATAGGAGATTTTATTTTTTCGAAGAAGAATTTTGGTATATCTCTTTTACCGCTTGAGCCAAGTAAAACCGCGCAAACGGTATGCCCTTGTTCAATAAGCAGGTCGTACATGCTCATTGCTTGCGTCATATGACCCCTACCTTCGCCCTGAACGGCTAAAATATATTTTTTAGGATTGTTCTGCATGTTTATTTATTGTTACGCCTTGCGGCAGAATTTCTTTAATAGATTCTTTTTTACTTTTCTTAACCTTAGGAACTAATTGTGATAGCCAGTCCTGATAATAGATAATTTTCCAGTTGCCTTCATTATCTTCAACTAAAGCTGTTAAACTTTCTACCCAATCTCCTGAGTTTAAATATTCGATACCATTAATTGTTTTTATTGCCGGTTGATGGATGTGTCCACAAATAATACCGTGGCATCTACGTGCCTTCGCAACTTTCGCTAGTTCATTTTCAAAATCGGAAATAAATGAAACAGCCGATTTTACTTTTGCCTTTACTACCTGCGACAAAGAATAATAAGGTAAGCCACGTTTCTCGCGATAAGTATTGTAATGCCGGTTTAACCATAATAAAAAAGTGTAACCCACGTCGCCAAGTTTGGCGATCCATTTTAGTTTTGTAGTGATGTTATCAAAAAGGTCACCATGAGTGACAAAATATTTTTTTTCTACACCATGATGAATGTAGTATTTACGAATAGAGAAATTGCCAATACGTAAGGGCATTATTTGTTCCAGAAAATCATCGTGATTGCCGCGCAAATAAACTATTTTACATTTCTTTTTACCTGTAAGGCTAATAATATGCTTAAAAAAATTACTGTGTTGCTTTGTCCATTTGCCCGACTTTCGTAACTGCCAGCCATCAACGATATCACCATTTAAAATAAGTGTTTCGCATTTGTGGTGCTTTAAAAAGTTAACTACTTCTTTTGCTTTGCTGGCCTTTATGCCTAAGTGAATGTCGGATAGAACAATGGTTTTGTAGAATGTTTTCATTAAAACAGTTTTACAAATTTGATCATCTTACATTTCTAAAATATTACTTGTAAATTATTAAAAAATTAAAAACCTGCTCCGAATAAACAGAGCAGGTTAATTGAATGTGTTTTAATTGTTAGAACTTATTCTACTATTAGTTTTTTAGTAACGTTTAAATTATCGCTTTGAATGTATAGTGTATAAATTCCGTTATCAAAAGAAGTAACATTAATTACAAGGTTTTTATTATCAGAAATTTTTGTTGAATAAACTTTCTTTCCTAATATATCATATACCTCTATTAATTTTAGCGAATTATCTGCGAATTGCAAATTCACTTCGTTACGCGCTGGATTCGGATAAAGATTGAAATCTATTGACGAAACTATTTCATTACTACCTGTGCATAAAGAAACGTTTTGTACAAAGCTGGTTACATTGGTACACGAATTTACCCCCGTAGCAGCAACTGTGTAAGTTGTATTTGTTGTTGGATTAACTGTGTACGACGCTGCATTTGGTCCACTTGTCCAGCTATATGTAACAGCGCCACTTGCTGTTAAAGTTGCTGTTTGTCCAACACATATCAAACTCGATGAACTAACAACGTTAATTGTTGGCGAAGGGTTTACACTTACACTTTGTGATAAAGAACTAACCGAACAATTTGTGCCACCGGTTATAGCAACAGAATAATTACCGCTGGCAGTTGCCATAACTGTATTTGATGTTGCACCAACGATTGGTGTTCCATTACTACTCCACTGATAATTTAAACCAGAAGTAAATGGGACGCTAATTATCGGTCCGGCTGTAGAACATAATCCTGTTGTACTTCCAGCAACACTCAAAGAACTTGAAACAGGAGAAGAGCAGCCAGGAATACCGTAAATTGAAAGCGAGCTGCTGATCTCGTTAGCGGCAATAACAAGGTGTTGGCCATTTGGGCTTTGTGCCTGTGGAATAAAAATAATTCCTTCTGCGCCTCTATCAGGACCATTACTTACAAAAGATCTGTTATTTACATATGTTACATACACAGGTGCTGCTGGATTAGTAATATCATAAACCATAATGCCACCAATACGCTCAACAGCAATAAACGCAAAGGTATTTGTGCCTATTGCACCAATTGCAATTCCTTCCGGCTCCGGACCTTTATCGTCACTTCTGTCTTTCTTTACTATAGTTGTATTACTTGCGTTAAACATTACAGAAAAAGAATTTGTTGAAGTAATTAATTCCATTTGATCGCCGCTGTCATAAACTAAATTTCCTGTATTGGCATTCCAGATCGAAAAGGATCGTCCACCGTATACATAAATTGAATCAATATCTCCATCATTATCAGTATCTCCTAACTTATCCGTTGCATTTAAACGGCCCAAAACTGAATTGTTTTGTAGGTCTGTGGCATTTGGGAATTTTGTAGCATCAAGTAATAATGTACTTATTCTTTTTTCCTCTGAAAATCCGGTATACGCTCTTGAATCACCCTCATTAGCTGTAACTAAATAATTTACACCGCCAACAGAGTAACTTGCAATTGCATCGGGTAAATACAAACCTTTTATTGGAAAATTAGCAATGTTAACTCCCTTTGTAACATTTGAAGCATCTATTCCGTTGTTTAATAAATTTAGATTTTTTGCGCCAAGTGGTTTAATATAGTTAATTGCGTTATTAGTTAGGTTTATTTCTACTATAGCATTATTTTCTTGTAAAGTAACCCATGCTTTTGAATCGTCTTTTGCAATAGAAATATATTCGGGTTCAAAATCTTTCGATGCAGATGCCCCTAACCCATATATTCTAATGCCTTGTGATTTAAGTGCTGGTTCTTGTCCGTTGTAAACTGTAAAAGTTACGTGCGCTACATTCGTTTGTGATAAAGCGGCAATGCCACCTGAAATATCTACAATACTCACCGAACCATCAGGATCTGACGTATACGAATCATTTGGTTCCCCTTCGTTCGCTGTAAAAACTTTTGTTCCTGCATGATTGAAGGTTATCATATCAGGCATCATTCCAACTTTTACTTGCTTAAGAAATAACCCATTCTTATCAAAGAAAACTACTTTTCCACTATCTTGTGGGTTTGTTCCTCCAATAGCTATTGAACTATTTTCTATGGCACAAGCCACGGTACCATTTTTAACTGCAACTGAATTAATATTTCCATAGGTAGTGATATTAATGCTGGCAATTAGTGTTGGTGTAGAAGGATTAATAAAATCAATAATGTCTAATTTACCACCAATACTATTTGCAATGTATAAACGTTGTGTGCTTGGATCATGTACAACTATCTCGGCTGAATTAGAGCCTGAAACAAAATTCTGATAGCTTCCCAATAAATTTAAACTAATTGTGTTGGCCGCAGCAGGTGCAACTTTATCATCATCTAAAATATAAAAAGTGCATTGGTTTGTTGATCCAATAGTGGCATTCATTTGTGGCACTAATTTTAATATTGCATATTCTGCACTTTCAAGAATTGCATCATTTGCAAGATTTATAGAAACTGAGGCAGTTGTATTTACCGGTGCGTTGGCAGCAAATGTAACTGTAGCAACGGCAATCGTGTAATCACTACTGGTTGCATTTGACCAGGCCGATGCTACAACGCTGACAGCACTAATTGAAGTGCTTGAAACGGTTTGTTTTAAATAGATAGTTGCTGAAGAACTGCTTTCAACTACCGAAGTATCATTACTCAAAAAAGAGATAGTTGCAGGAGCAGCAGAAGTGGTTAGTGAAACAGAGCTGCTAGCGTTTGTTTGCGAAGCAAAAGGCGTTACTGAAAAAGTTCTAGGCTGAGTCCATGTATTATTTGTTGTATTAAAAATTCCGGTGGCAGTAATAACATCCGGACCCGGATCTGTTGTGAAAAAATTTCCCGTATTTAATTTACCACCAGAATAAAGATCGTTAACTGGCATTTGATAACCGTCAACGCCTGCATTAACAATGGCTGTTCCTAAACTCGTACCAAAAAACAAAGCATCTTTTGGAACCGATGAACTAGTTATTGCCGCCACGGGAAGATCAAAAACGGCAACACCATCTGCATTTGCTCCTCCATTTCCAAATACGCCTGCAGCAGCAGCTGTTCCTATCCCCCCATCCCCATTCGTGTTTTTTACGTTTATAACTCTCAATTTCTGCCCAGCCGGCACCATACAACTTCCGCCAACATATACAACGTTGCCCGCTGCTACTGTTCCTGAAGTTACGGCAAAAGCATAAGTAATGGAGCCACCCGCGATCCAACCGGAGGTTGTTGCGTTTCCGTTATTATTAACTATTATAGTATATGGTGTTAAACCAAAATTAATTGGTTTAGTTGCAATTAATTCTACAAACTCGTGGCAACTATCTGTGCCGGCCGGATTCGGAAAAAATTCGCTGATAACCAAACCAGGATTTTGTGCGCTAATTTTAATTACTAAAAATGTAATTAATGTGATAAATAAATTTCTGTTCATTTCTCTATATTTTTAGCAAAGAACAGTTTCTGAATTTATTTTAAAATATTCTAAATATTATTTATAAGTAAATAATACCATTGCAAGTTTAATTTAGTATTAAGAATAAAGTTGTTGATTTCGCAATTTATTTACATTCAGTAAATTTATCAATGGCGTTATTTAGACTTTTTGATCACTTTTCTTTCTTGTTTTGCTTCATTTTCGAGCCACTGTGTAATCACAAATTCTAATTGTTCAACACCATCCCTTAAGTTTGACCACGACTCAAAAGCAGGTGCGTGCCCGCGCATCAATTCAACATTTCCGTTAATTTTATCACCTAACCATACTCCTGTTTTTAGCAAAACAAAATCAGTTGCTAGATCACTATTATCGCTAAACTCATACGTCTCTGGCTTTAAATTAAGAAAATCAGACAATTCGTTAACTATGATTTTAGGAAGCAAGCCACTGTTGATAAATTCTTCAACGTCAAATAACTGGTTTGAGTCTGCATCAAACAGAATTATAGCGTCTTCATATCTTTCATTTAAAACTTTATTTTTATATGCTGATATGCCAAAAACACTACATGATATTGTCTCCGAAGTCTTTGAAATTCCATAGTCCAGGTCGTGAACAGAACAATCTATCTGAATTCTGGTAGAATTAAAGTATTGGACTAACTCGTTTACTTTTGCGATTTGCATTGGTAAGATCCGCCTGCCCTTATTCAATCTAAAAAGGATAAATACAATAGTCGCAAATATTATTACAACCACAAGTATTAAAGACATAAGATAAATTATATATCCATGAAAGTAAAAAACCGCGTGTCTGTTTATGTTAATTTATCATTAACTAATCAATATGCTTTTCGCGAAAATTTCTTCCCTAATTTAAAGTTAGGTTGGTCAGCTCAGAGATCTCACGGTTGTGAAGTATTCTTTCTTTAATATTTTTCTTTTTGTAATTTGTTGGTAATAATACGGTAAAAGTTGTCCCAACACTTTCATCACTCTCAATACCGATTGCACCATGAAGTTTTTCAACCGAACACTTTACAATATAAAGCCCAAGCCCTGTGCCATTTATAAGATTATTTGCTCTAAAGAACATATCAAAGACTCTATCGTGATATTGTTTATTTATTCCGATCCCATTATCCGAAACTTCGATTCTTAACATGTCATCATTTTGATCGACAACCGAAATTTTCAGAAAACTGAAACTTGATCTTTTGGTTGCATACTTGATACTATTTTCCATTAAATTCCTGAATATGGCTTTTACCAGTGCAGGCGAAGAAAAAAATTGGTTCTTGGTTTTAATCTCCAGAGAAAAAATAATATTATCCGCATCCTTCAGGGATCTTAATTCGGAATATACAGACCGTATTAATTCATCGAGATTTATTGACTCAGGTTTTATCTCCTCGCTTCTTACATTCGTTATTATACCAAGTTCATCGGTTGTAGCAATTAATTTTTCCCATGATTGGTTTATTTGAGAAAGATACCCTTTCATTTCAGGGTCTGATGCTTTTGTTAAAGCAACATTAGTAAGCTCTTTTACCGCTATTAATGGATTGCGGATATCATGTGAGGTAGCATAAAAAAGCATTTCCAGATCTTTATTTGATAACTTAAGAGATGTCATTTGGTTAACTATGTGTTGTTCCATAATGCTGAAATTTGTTGCCAAAACATCTATTTCATATGAGGAATTATTAATAGGAAGTATCGTCCTTGCAGTAAAATCGCTCTTTACAAACTCATCTATTTTTTGTTTTAAATGTGTTATCGACCTTGAAACTTTTTTAGAAATTGTTAATGCAGAAAAAACACCTATCAAAATAAAAACAAAACCAATTGCAAGGAATACTAGTTTTATATGAGCCAAAGCAAGTTTTTCCTTTTGCGCGGAAAATTCCACGAGCGCAGCCAAAGAAATCTCGATCTTATTTGAAATATCATCAATTTGTTTTTTAAGACCTAATCCACTCTTTAAACCTAGCCGTTTCTCATATACTGTAAGATTATTAAATTCGTTAGAATAACTATTCAGCGTTTTTATTATTTTACTTTTTTTGTCGGAACTAATATCATTTTTAATTGCAAGATCATCCTTAATATTGCTTATTAATTTATTATGCTTCGCGATATATGGTTCTTCCTGACGAATAATAAAATCCTTTTCGTGTCTGCGAAGTTGTAATATATTTACTAAGCCGATCTCTGCCTGGTAATTTTCAAGATCATGTGCAAAATTTCGCATATTTCCTTCAATACCGTAATCTTTAAATCCCCTGATAAGTATCTGCCTGAACATTTCGGCGGTGAGTACTTCATATTTGGAAAATACTATTTTAAGATCAATGATTGAATCATTTAATCCGAAATTATTCACTTTCTGAAGGGTATTAAGATCGCTTAATGCCTGTTCAATATTATTACATATTCTATTATGTGCATTGATCAAATTGCTTTTACGTGATTCGAAAAAAACCGGGTTAATCGTCTCGTTCTCAAAAAACTCGTGTGTTACTTTGATGTCCTTTAAAAGTAATACATGCGCACTCTCTGCATTCTGGGTAATGTTTGAAAGTGAGTCTTTATTCTTTTCGAAATAATTAAAAATTATTACTGAGGTTATTACTGTTATTAACACGAATAACAAAAATATTGCTAATAATTTTGAGCGAATGGTAGTGAACATACTTTAGATTTATACGACTAAGTTAGTTCTGCCTTATTATCAAAAAGAGAAATTAAGTTATACTTAATATTAATATCGCCAAAATCATTTTATACCACGCTAAATGCCAAAAAATATGAGACAAATTGCGAATCACCTTTTATAAGTAAATCTTTTGTTGCAAAAAAAGCAATCAATAGGTAACGCAATGGTAACCTTTGCATATTAAACAACTTAAAATTCTTTTCTAGTTTCGCCAGTGATATGAGTAAATTTAGATTATTTGTTTTTTTGATGTCGCGAGTTGTTTGTGCTGCTTCACAAACAGCTCCTTTTAGTATCGCAACTGCGCCTCCTGTTAATATCGTTCGTGGACCCTACCTTCAAATTGGAACAGCTAACAGTATGATCTTAAAATGGAGAACCGACGTTAACTGTGATTCAAAAGTATGGTACGGTACTTCTATCAGTACTATAACGAACCAGGTATCTAACGCTTCGCTGATTACCGATCACGAAATAAAAATAACAGGTTTAAATCCATCAACCTTATATTATTATATGATTGGTACAAGCACCGCTACTTTATTAAGTGCTAGTAGCGGTCAGACTTTTAAAACAAGCCCTGTTATTGGTTCTAAAGGAAAATATAAATTTTGGGTAATTGGCGATGCCGGTACGGGAAATACAAATGCTAAAACAGGCTTTTTAAATTACGTTGGAAATAACCACATTGATGGATGGTTGTGGCTTGGTGATAATGCATACAACGGTGGATATGACAGCGAGTATCAAATCAGTGTATTTGCAAATGGTTTATATGCCACTGAATTAAAAAAATTCGTCGTTTGGCCTGCTCCGGGAAATCACGATTACAATAATAATATTCCATTTTCGCCTCCACCAGCATATTTGGATATTTTTACGTTACCAACTTTGGGCGAAGCAGGTGGGTTGGCATCAGGAACAGAAAAATATTATTCATATAATTATGGAAACATTCATTTTGTTGTTTTAGACTCATACAGTGTTGGGCGAGGAACTACAGACCCTATGGCAGTTTGGCTACAAAACGATCTGGCAGCAAATACTTTACCATGGGTAATTGCTTATTGGCATCATCCTCCATATACAAAAGGAAGTCATAATTCTGACAATCCAAATTTTTTAGATGGTGAGCTTCCCGAGATCAGACAAAATATAATTCCGATCTTAGAAAATAATGGTGTTGATCTTGTTTTAAATGGCCACAGCCATTGCTATGAGCGTTCATTCTTAGTTGATGGACATTATGGAACTTCCAGCCAATTAAATGCAAGTATGATCAAAGACAATACAAGCGGAAATTTTCCTTCCTCCTGTCCTTACCAAAAGCAGACGTTAATAAATAAAGCGCATAAAGGTGCTGTATATTCTGTTGTTGGTTGTTCGGGCCAAACCAGCGGTACATCAAGCGGTTGGCCACATCCAGTGTTTTATAGTTACAGTAACACGTTATTAGGAAGTATGTTGATAGAAGTAAATGATAATCGTTTGGACGCTAAATTCATTACTAGTACAAATTCAATTTATGATGGATTTACTATTGTAAAAAATGCTGGTAAGAAAACAACCTTAACTATTTGCCAGGGTCAAAGTGCAATTTTAAAACCATCATGGCCTCAGCCTGTATTTTGGTTTCCGTTAGGAACAACTTTAGATTCTGCTATTGTTAGCCCGCCATTCTCTACAACTTATTTTGCTTATGATCCCAGCTCTTGTATTAAAGATACGTTTGTTGTTAATGTCACACCAAATAATATACCTCCGTGTAATATAACTTCCCTTCCTAATTATGATCCTGCATCGGAAGTAAGTGTTTACCCAACTTTGATCAAAAATAAAGACGAAGTGTTTGTGATCAGAACATTTTCAGGATCAAAAATAGAACCAATAAAAATGTTGGATCTGCAGGGAAGAACGATTGAAGTTTACGCCAACGAAATATCGGTAAATGAAGTGAAGGTTCATTTTAAAAATGAGCCAACAAACGGAATTTATTTTCTTGAAATTATGATCGATAATAAAACCATTCACAAAAAAATAATTTTTAATAAATAAAACATGAGAACACTATTACACAGCATCTTTTTTTCCTTTGCATTTCTTTGCTCTCTCCACTTGTACCCACAATGTAGTATTAACAATGTTACCGGTGATCTGATCATTTCTTCTAATATTATTATGACTGGTACTTATAACGTATCTGGCAAATTTGTAATTCCAAATGGCATAACTGTTTTTGTACAAGGCTATTCTTCAGGAACCTGCGGTAAGCTAGTAGTAAATGCGCAAAAAGTTTTTATTTATGGTACTATCAACGCTAATGCATCAGGTTATCCCGGAGGATTAGGTGGGGTTGGCGGATCAAGTGTAACAAGCATTACAGGCGACGCAATTGCATTGACAGGCTGTAACAATAAAGATAATACTGGACACGTTACGGTTGAAGGTGGAAAACAAGGCGTTGCCGGTTTAGGTTTAGGTGGCGGTGTTCCAGGTGCTTCGGGCGCAAATGGTTCAGGGCCAAAACAACAATGTTTAAATAACAATGATGAATGTGGTATGATAGGATCAGGCGGTGGCGCAGGTGGTGGTTCTGGCGGAACATACGGAGGAAAAGGTGGAAATGGTTCTAATGGAGGTAATGGAACAAATTCTTATACTGCAACAGGTGTAAACGTTTCAACGGCTTATGCTGTTATTCCCGGAAATGGCGGAGCGGGTGGTGTTGCGCTTAATAGTGTTGGTTCTGCTACAGGAAATGATATTGATCTTGGTTCAGGTGGTGCTGGAGCCGGTGGTGGCGGCCGTTCATTTATTGCAGGAATTCAGGGAAGTAAAGGTGGAAATGGGGGCGGTATGGTAATGCTGGTAGCCTCCGACACGTTATTGATCTCGGGCTCTATTACCGCTGCGGGAGAGAACGGATTGAACGGTGGCAAAGGTGGAGATGGTGGCGTAACCGCAAAATGTTGTTCAGATGGATGCGATGATTGCGGTGAAGCTACTTTATCATGTGGTTCAGGTGGTGGTTCTGGCGCAGGCGGTGGTTCCGGTGGTGGTATCTACTTAGAATCTCAAACTAAAGCGGTAATTACCGGAACGTTAGTTGCCAACGGAGGGAATGGAGGAAATGGCGGACAAAAAGGGACAGGGGTAAGCTGTAATTACAGCGCTACATTTTGTGGAACAGAAGCATTAACGAGTGGCAATGGTTCGGATGGCACAACCGGCGGTGGCGGTGGCGGCGGAAGAATTAAAATTTTCGTACCAAGCTGCACTCAAAGTACAATTACACCATTGAGTAATGTTGCTGGCGGAACAGCGGTAAATAATGGTCTCTCTGGTTCATATAATGTTATTTGTTCAATTACGAACTTGTTTGATAATTATGTTTACCACCAAATAAATATTTTCCCTAATCCTGCAAACAACCAAATTACTTTAAAATTTAAATACTTTGATTCTTTTAAAGAAGAAAATTGTATGATGGAAATAATCGACATTAACGGAAGGAAAATATTTGAGACACCATCTTCATTGCATTTAAATGCAGAACAAACAATTGATGTAAGCGACTTAAACAGCGGAATGTATTTTTTGAGATTGAGTACGCATGATTTTTTAATTAATCAGAAATTTATAAAAGAATAAAAATGAAAAAACTCTTTCTCTTAATTTGTATTTTTTTGGTGAAAGATCTTTACCAACAAAACAATCATAAAATTACTTTACAACCCTGTTTAAAACCTTTCTATCATGGGGTGGCATCGGGCGATCCGATGAGCGATCGCGTAATTATCTGGACACGTGTAACGCCTGACACGAATCAAATCAATCAATCTATTATTGTTGACTGGAAAATTGCGACGGATACAGGAATGGTAAATGTTATAAATCAGGGCACATTGCTAACCGATTCTACAAAAGATTTTACAGTAAAAGTAGATGCAACCGGGCTAACACCAAATAAATTTTATTTTTATGAATTTAAAGCCAATGGGAAGTACTCACCGCGCGGGCGGACAAAAACAACACCTATTGGCGCGGCAGATAGTTTGCGTTTTGCGCTGGTTTCCTGTGCTAATTTTGAGGCGGGTTTTTTTAATTCTTATGCAAGCCTGTTAGCACGCGAAGATTTTGACGCAGTGCTTGCACTTGGAGATTATATTTACGAATATAATACCGGAGGCTATTCACCCAATCCTGCCACCCCAACAAGAACATGGTCGCCTGCAAACGAAATTATTTCTATAGCAGATTACCGCATGCGTTATTCAACTTACAGGTTGGATCTGGACCTTCAACGATTACATCAACAATTCCCGTTTGTAATTGTGTATGATGATCATGAATTTGCCAACGACGCCTGGATGAATGGTGCGCAAAATCACCAGGCTGGTGAAGGACCCTGGAATGCCCGAAAGCAATGCGCACAAAAAGCCTTTTTTGAATGGTTGCCTGTACGCGTAACCGGAACTACCAACCCGTACCAGATCTATAGAAAAATAAAATATGGTAATCTTGTAGATCTGATAATGATGGATACGAGGGTTGAAGGTCGCGATCTGCAAGCGGGTACGTCAGGAGCAACAGTAACAAGCCCCACACGACAACTAATAGGAACAACACAGTTTAACTGGTGGAAAAACAAAATGGATTCATCTACGGCACAGTGGAAGGTGTTGGGACAGCAGGTAATGATGGCGCCCCTAGCGGTTTTTGGCAATGGCTTTAATGGTGATCAGTGGGATGGCTATCCTGCACAAAGAACAAATATTTATAACCACGTGCTTACTAATAATATTTCAAACATGGTAGTCATAACTGGTGATATTCACTCGTCATGGGCAAACGATCTTCCAACTGCTTCATACAATAGCAGTACAGGTGGCGGTTCGGCTGGCGTGGAGTTTGTTACCCCAAGTGTTACCTCTCCGGGCATGAGTATTCCTTTAGGGGCTGCTGCGATCATGGCTGCCAATGGACATATTAAATATGCAAATCTTTCCGCGCATGGTTACGTAATAATGGATATAAATCAAAACAGAACGCAAGCCGATTGGTATTATGTTACAACAATAGATAACCCAAGCACAGCCTACACTTATGCTGCTTCGTTTAAAGTGAATAATTTTCAAAGGAATTTAAATCCGGTAGCAAGCGCTTCTTTACCAAGACCAAGTATTTATTATATTAAAGCGCCTATTTGTCCACGCCCATCATTAATAACTTCGTTAAACGATCAGTATAAAGAAAACATTTTCCTTTCAGTTTATCCAAATCCTACTATGGATTATGTTACGATACAATTTAATAATAGTGATAATGGTAAAGTGAAAATTTCTGTGTGCGATATTAATGGCAAAATTGTTTACGATTATTCAGAAACAATAGAACAAGGAATTAATAAACACTATATTAATTCAAACTCTTTTAACAAAGGGATTTATTTTATAAAAATTGAAACTGTTGGTAATTCGGAGACTATTAAATTCATTAAGCAGTAAGAACAAACGTTTACTGTGTATTACGGGAATTCAATTCATTGCTTTAGAAGCTATATTTCTAAGCTTTTCGTTTATTGATCTTAAACCACAAAGCACTGGGATAATTATTGAAACCCGTTTTGAAAAATTAATTCAAAATATAGATAGTCTGGAGAAAGTAGTCTCGGAAAACAGGCCTATCTCTTTACAACAGCACTATTATTCGCTTTCGCGCAAAAACTACAAGTACATAGAAACAGTTATAGAATATGTAGCACCTTTTTACGCAAAATATTATATCAACGGCCCACCAATAAAAAAACACGATACCGAAAACGGTAACAAGGTTTTCGAACCACACGGTTTTCAATTACTGGAACCGGTTTTTTTTTTAAATGAGCAGGGTCTTTCAAAGGAAGAAATACTCTACGAAATAAAACTTCTCAAGGAAACGCTCGTTCAGACTAGGAAAAAGTACAAAAGTGTAGTTCCAAGAATCGAACAATATTTTGATATGATCCAAATGGAATTACTGCGAGTGATCAGTTTAAACATTAATGGTTATGACTGCGCTATTACCAAAGAAAATATCAATGAAAGTATCTATATTTTTGATGGGATAGAGGAAGTGCTTGAAGGGATCGAAGATGTGAGGTTAAAGGGCGCGTCTCTGGGTGACGTGAAAAAACTTATCTCTGATTCAAAAAAGTATTTAGCCCTTAATAAAAATTATGACTCCTTTAATCGCCTCCATTTTATTGTTAATTACGTTAAACCACTTTATTCGTTATTGAACAAAATGCGCACTGAGTTAAAATTATCCAATACGCCGGTAAATTATGCCATCAATTTCGGTGAAAAGAACTTATTTGGCGATGCTTTTTTTAACCGCTATTACTTTTCTGTTAATATTTCAGATTCTGCAAACGTTGCGCCTCAAGTAGAATTAGGAAAAAATCTATTTTTCGACCCCCTGTTATCCGGAAATAATAAAAGAGCTTGCGCCTCCTGCCACAAACCCGAATTTGCTTTTTCAGACACCATTGCAAAAAATTCTGAATATAATATGGCAGAGCCCTTAAAAAGAAACACTCCATCATTATTGAATGTTATGTATCAAAAGAATTTCTTTTATGATGGCAGATCTCTTCAGTTAGAAGACCAGGTAAGCGATGTGTTACATGCAAAAAATGAAATGAACTCGATACCACAAGATGTAATAAATAAGTTAAAGCAAAGTGATGACTACAAAAACCTTTTCAGGAAAGCCTTCAAAGGAACCGCAGATACGGCAATAACTTTTTATGCAGTTTTAAAAGCAATCTCAGAGTTTGAAAAAAGCCTGGTATCCATGAATTCCAGATTCGATAAATATCTTAAAGGAAACAAAAGCGCTTTGGATAAAAAAGAAATAAACGGCTATAATGTTTTTGCCGGGAAAGCATTGTGTGGCTCATGTCATTTTTTGCCTTTATTTAATGGACTTGTACCACCAGTATTCAACGATAATGAATTTGAAGTGATTGGTACTTTTTCAAAGCCAGATTCAAAAAAGATAGATAGTGATAGCGGACGAATTCTAATTACGAAAAAATTCATTCATGCGTTTTCGTTTAAAACGCCCAGCGTAAGAAATATAGAGCACACTTTCCCATATATGCATAATGGGGCTTACAGAACTCTTGACCAGGTGATCGAATTCTACAATAAAGGTGGCAGCTCAGCGGGTAGCCAAAAAATTGAAAACCAAACATTGCCGTTCGACTCATTACAACTATCGCCAAAAGAAAAGGCGGATATAAAATCTTTTTTATTAAGTCTGTCGGATAATCCTTTTAAAAATATAGCACCCAAAAAATTGCCCGTTATAAAAGACCCTGTTTTAAACAATAGAAAAATTGGTGGCGAGTACTAAATTTAACGTAAGGATAATTCTATTGTCTATTAAGGTTAAGATCTATGCTTTTCTTTTGTGATATGAGAACTATCGCTTATTTCCGATTATTAACTTTCTGTTTTATTACTTCGTTATTATTAAGTTGCAATAATTCAAATAAAACCGAGAAAAAAAATATTATCATTAAAGGTTCTGATTCTGAGGTGAATTTATTGAATTTTTTTGCTACTGAATACAAAGCCAACCGTCCTGATCTTTTAATTACCGTGTCTGGAGGTGGCACCTCTCATGGAATTGCAGCTTTAATTAATCATGAAGCCGATCTTGCGATCGCATCGCGTGTAATAACTGAAGAAGAATTAAAAAAAGCCAAAGAAAACGGCGTTTATCCAGTTCCGTTTATTATAGCGCAGGATATAGTTGCTGTTATTACTCATCCGGAAACTGGAATTGATAGTTTATCTTTAGAACAATTATCTAAAATATTAGATGGCACTATACGTAACTGGAAAGAATTAGGCGGTATAGACCTATCTATAACCATATACGGGCGCGACAAACATTCAGGTACCCGGTATTATTTACAGGATAAGCTGGGCATTAAAAAATTTCCAAAAAATTATGTTGAACTTGACGGAAATTCTAAGATCATTGAAACAGTGCATAAGCAAAAGGGTTCTATTGGCTACGTGAATGTTGGATCAATAGTTGACATGAATGGAAAACCAACCAATAAAGTGTGGGCGATGAATTTATATGTTGACAAAAGTGCGGCATGTTCTCCGTATGAAAACCAAAGAATAAAATACGGTGATTATCCTTTGGTAAGACCTTTGATACAATATACAAATGGTAAACCAACAAACAATCTTTTGGAATTTTTAAATTTTGAATTATTGGAAAAACAGCAAGCTAATATTGAAAAGCATGGTTATTTAAGGTTAAACGCCACTTATTATAACATGAATCAAAAAAGTCTGAATTTTTAATGTTATAAAGTAAATTTTGAAGGACAATTCTTTCACAAAAGAATAACATTTAATTACTATTCTTCTTTTTGAATTTGGATAATTTTGTTTAGTGAACACCCTTGAAGTTTTATACAGTTCTGTATAACTCCGAAACCACAAAAATTTTGTAATTTTTTTAAATGAAATGAGAACAAATTTATTTTTTTGGATTTTTGCGTTTGCTTTGGTTTATAATACATCATTTTGTCAGCAACTGGTAATTAATGAAGTCTCGCAAGGGCCTTCGGGATCAAAAGAATATGTAGAGTTATTGGTTATTGGAACACCAACCTGTAGTGCTATACCTTGTATGGATCTTAGAGACCATATCATCGATGATAATAATGGAAATCATGCTACAGGTGGTGGCACCGGAATTGCATCAGGTTGTGTGAGGTTAAAAAACATTCCTTTTTGGTCTTGCATACCAATCGGAACCATGATACTGATCTATAATGATGCCGATCAAAATGCACTGATACCCGCAATTGATCTTTCTATGGCTGATGGAAATTGTAAACTTGTAATTCCAATAAGCGATTGTACTTTGTTGGAAAGGCATACGAGTATTCCGAGTACAGCTGTGTCAACCTACCCTAGTACGGGTTATACAAACTGTGGTAACTGGGGTCCGATTTCCATGGCCAATAGCGACGATTCATTCCAGACCATAGATGCTTCAGGCACTTTACTACATTCAGTTAGCTGGGGAAATAATAATCTCTCCACGATCATCTATTTTGCCGGCGGAGCGGGTGGCAATGTAGCAATAATGAATAATTCGGTTGACAATAATCCAGCTAACCAGCTAAACTGGACAATGGTGGGCGTTGCTGGAAACGAAACGCCTGGCTTTGCAAATAACGCTGCAAATAATAATTGGATAAATTCAATGAACAACGCATGTTCGCCTCTTCTTTCGTTTACGGCAACTGCTTTTTCTTCTAATTCCGGTTGTATTTGTAATGGCTCCGCAACCATTAACGTTACGGGGGGCATAGGGCCCTATACCTATACATGGTTTCCTTCTGGAGGAAATGCGAGTGCAGCATCTAATTTATGCGGAGGAACATATACTGTTAGTTCTCAATCATCTAACGGTTGTTTACAAACTAAGACCGTAAACATCGCAACCGTTAGTTCATTAACGCTTACTATTAATAATAACAGCATAACATGCAACGGTCTGTCAAATGGGAGCGCTACTATAAATGCTATTGGAGGAACCTTGCCCTATTCCTATACCTGGTCGCCCCTTGGTGGCAATGCATCTTCGGCTTCAGGTTTACCTGTTGGAATCTACACAGTTACCGTTAAGGATGCTAATAATTGTATTTCAACTGCTACAACCACTATTACGCAGCCAACAGCAGCATTGAGTGCAATAGTTTCTTCGACAAATAATTTGTGTTTTGGGGCGTCTGGCGGAGTCGCGAACGTATCGCCAAATGGCGGTACACCCGCCTATTCATTTACATGGAGCCCTCTAGGCGGAAACGCAGCCACTGCGAACGGGTTAGCAGCAGGAATAGTAAGTGTTACAGTAAAAGATGCAAACAACTGCACATTTAATTCAACAGTTTCAATCACTCAACCCACGGCGGGTATTACGACTGCAATATCATCAACAAATATTTTATGTTTTGGTGGAGCCAATGGTGCTGCAAGTGTTACGCCAAATGGTGGCACACCAGCTTTTTCGTATACCTGGATCCCCGCCGGTGGCAATTCGTCTATGGCAAGTGGATTAAGTGCTGGAACATATACAGTATTAATTAAAGATCTGAATAATTGTACATATAGCTCGACCACCTCAATTACACAACCACCATCGGGAATTATTGCAGCTGTTTCTTCGACAAATGTTTTATGTTTTGGTGGTGCGAATGGCGCCGCTAGTGTTTTGCCAAATGGTGGTACGCCTGCTTATTCATATACATGGAGTCCATCTGGCGGCAATTCTTCCCTTGCAAATGGCTTAACTGCGGGTAATTATACAGTATTTATAAAAGATGCAAATAATTGTAATGCCACTTCATCAGTTTTAATTGGGCAACCACAGCAATTTGGTTTAAGCGTAAACTCAATTACATTGTGCAACAACCAGCCCGGAATTTTATCGGCAACAATTGCCGGAGGCGCCTCGCCAATAACTTATAACTGGAACGGTTCATCTTCGCCATCAAATACTATTAGCGTAACGGCAACAACAACATCAATTTATACGGTTAGCGCAACCGATGCAAATGGTTGCGTTTCAAATATTCAAAATGCATCAGTAAACATTGCCAGTTTTTTAAATTTATCTGTGAGCCCAAATGCAAGTGTTTGCAGTGGCGCCATGGCAACTATGAGTGCAGGCGTAAGTGGTGGAAGTGGCAACTATAATTATGTTTGGCAACCCGGATCGCTGATTGGCCCGGTGCAAAATGTTTCTGTATCGGGATCTCAGATCTATACCGTTAGCGTAGCTGATGGTTGTTCTTCTGCAATTTCGAAAACCATCTCAATCGCCAGCTACCCGATTCCTGCTTCAAATATAATTTCTTCGCAAAACTCCGGTTGTTTTCCATTATGTGTCACTTTTTCAAATGCAACTCTATTTTCGTCTGGCCTGGTTCAATCTTATCAGTGGAACTTTGGGAACACTAACGTTTCAAATTTATCTTCGCCAAAAAATTGCTATACTCAAGCGGGGAATTATTCTGTTACTATAAATTATATAACTATAAATGGGTGCGTTGGCTCGCAGACCTTGTCAAATTCCATTCAGATTTACCCAACGCCAGTTGCCCAATTTGTTGCGGATAAAACAGAAATCGGTAGCTACGGAACAGTTATTAATTTCACAAATCAATCCACGAATGCAACAAATTATAGTTGGTACTTTGGTGATGGAATTACTTTATATGAAACAAATCCGTCTTTTACGTTTTTAACCGAGCAAGATCAGTACGTGTATTTAACTGCAAAAAATGATTTTGGATGTACAAATATGTATATGCTAAAAATAGACTACAAGCCTGAGTTTACTTTTTTTGCTCCAAACACCTTTACACCAAATGACGATAATTTAAATGATATATTTTTACCTAAAGGAACAGGTTGGAATACTGATAAGTTTGAATTGACAGTTTATGATCGTTGGGGCGAAAAAATATTTGGAACAAAACACTACAACGAAGGCTGGAACGGAAATGTACGTGGAAGTGAAAGCAGTGTGCAAAGCGATGTTTATGTTTGGAAAGTTAGTTTAACTGATGTTTTTTCCAAACATCATGAATTTGTAGGGCATATTTTTATTGAAAAATAAAGTAGGTTAGATTACCCACATCACTGACAAGAAAAAATCATTGGTGTTATTTATTAGAATCAATTAATTTTAAAAATTAATGGGTTGCAAGTTGAAGATAACACCACTTACAATTTTTTTAAACTCAACAATTGATTGATTAGAGAAAAAATAACAGGATCAATATTTAAAAGAGATCGGGAAGGATGATTTTTTTACATAAAAAAATCAAAAAAATATTAATTCCGCTTATCCCTTGTAACTGTAAGTAAAAGTACAAAAATCATTACTTCGCATCTCGTCTTTTGTTAGTGAAGACAGTGACCCCTATTCCCGACTTCGTTTAGACATGGTTTGAAAAAACAATCGTCGGCTTGAGAAATATTTTAAAAAATACAAAACGCCTTACTTTCTCAAATAAACATAAAAAAAGGGTTGTAAATGTGGGAACTAAAAAACATACTGGAAACTTAATTATTATTAGGAAGCATTGACCAATATAAATCCAGTAATTACCTATACCAATAGCATTTACATAAATTTAACTATAATTATTGCCAAATTTTGTATCTTTGTTATATCAAAAAGCTATTTTCCATATTTATCTTATCCATTTTCTTGATTTCATCAACCGAAATAAATCAACTGATGAAATTACCTTTATTTGTTAAGCACTTTTTTGAACATAAGGATAAAGACGCGCAATTATCATTGTTCGGATTTATAGAAATGCATTATATTCATGCAGATGACAACGATGCCGACCATGACGAGGATATGAAATTGCCTTTCAAAACCCATAATATTTGCGCAAGCGGCATTGCAATTTCTTTAATTCCCGATAATTTTTCAAATCTATCCATTAAACCTCTGCGCTCAGAAAAAAATTCTTATTCAAATTACAAAGAGAAGTTTTTGTCTTCCTCTTACCTTTCTTCGATTTGGCAACCGCCAAAGGCTTGTTAATTATAATTTAATTGCTTGAATTACTGAATGCGCTATTTAGTGCGTTTACTATTTCGCTTTTTTTTTAATTAATAATTCAACTTAAAATTATGCTAAATAAAATAATTGAGTTTTCTATCCGGAATAAACTCATAATTGGGCTTTTTGTAGTTGCCCTTATCGGTTACGGGACTTATGAAGTAACGAAGCTGCCTATTGATGCGGTACCTGACATTACTAATAATCAGGTGCAAGTTATAACAGTTGCACCATCATTTGGCGCTACGGATATAGAACGACTTGTAACCTTTCCCATTGAGCAAGCCAATACAAATATTTCAGGTTTAAAAGAGATCCGGAGTTTTTCACGTTTTGGCTTGTCGCTGGTTACTATTGTATTTAATGATGAAACAGATATTTATTGGGCAAGGCAGCAAGTTGCCGAGCGTTTGCAAAAAATACAATCACAAATACCGCTCGGTATCGGTACTACCGAGCTTGGCCCCGTGTCTACAGGTTTAGGTGAAATTTATCAGTACGTAGTTCGGGCAAAAGAAGGTTATGAAAAAAAATACAACCAAACAGATTTAAGAACCATTCAGGATTGGTTGGTACGTAGACAATTATTAGGTATCAAAGGCGTGGCCGAAGTAAGTAGTTTTGGCGGCAAGCTAAAGCAAATTGAAATTGCAATTGACCCGAATAAATTGCAATCGTACAATATTACTATACAAGATGTATTTAGTGCTTTAGAAAAGAACAACCAGAATACTGGCGGAACATATATTGAAAAGGGGCCAACGGTTTTGTTTATACGAAGTGAAGGTTTAATTGGAAGTACCAAAGATATAGAAGACGTTTCGATCAAAGCAACAGAAAGCGGGCGACCACTTTTCATAAGAGATGTAGCCGAAGTAAAAATAGGATTCGCCACCCGTTATGGTGCCCTGTGCTTTAATGACAAAGGGGAAGTGTCCGGCGCAGTTGTAATGATGCTGAAAGGCGCTAACAGCAGCGACGTGATTAAAAGCGTTAAGGAGCGTGTTGTTCAAATACAAAAAACATTACCTGAAGGTGTTGTTATTGAACCATTCTTAGACAGAACTAAAATGGTAAACAATGCCATTGGCACAGTAGAGCAAAATCTATTGGAGGGAGCGCTTATTGTCATCTTCGTATTGGTTCTTTTTTTAGGAAACTTCAGAGCAGGTCTGTTAGTAGCTTCTGTAATTCCACTGGCAATGCTATTTGCAATTATCTTAATGAACACGTTTGGTGTTAGCGGAAATCTAATGAGCCTGGGGGCGTTGGATTTCGGTTTAATTGTAGACGGAGCCGTTATCATAGTGGAAGCCGTTATGCATCAACTTACTCATGGAAAAAAATTCAAAGGTGTTGATCAATTAAATCAATCCGACATGGATACAGAAGTAAAACTATCTGCGGGTAAAATGATGAATAGTGCCGTTTTTGGACAAGTAATTATCCTTGTTGTTTATTTACCAATATTTACTTTGCAGGGTATTGAAGGAAAAATGTTTAAGCCTATGGCGCAAACAGTTGCTTTTGCGCTTTTAGGTGCCTTTGTTTTATCGTTAACCTACATTCCTATGATGAGTGCTTTATTTTTAAGCAAAAAAACAAAGCACAAACAAAATATCTCTGATAGGTTGATGGCTTGGGTCGAAAGAGGATATCAGAATGCTTTGGCAAAAGCACTTCGTTATCCAAAAATGGTTGTCTCATCAGTTGTTGCGTTATTTATTACAGCTATTGTAATCCTTACGACGCTAGGCGGAGAATTTATCCCTGCATTGGAAGAAGGAGACTTTGCACTTGAAATGCGTGTATTACCCGGAAGCAATTTAAATACAACGATAGAAAGTGCAACAAAAGCAGCAGCCATTTTAAAGGAAAAATTTCCTGAGGTTATTAAAGTTGTAACCAAAATTGGAAGCGGCGAGGTTCCAACAGATCCTATGCCAATTGATGCTGCAGACGTGATGATCATTTTAAAAGATAAATCTGAATGGACGTCAGCAAGAACATTTTCTGAACTCGCAGAAAAAATGGGAAAAGAACTAGAAGTTATTTTAGGTACAACTTTTAGCTTTCAGTTTCCTGTTCAAATGCGATTTAACGAATTGATGACAGGCGCTAAACAAGACGTGGTGTGTAAAATTTTTGGTGAGGATCTGGATACACTTGCGGCCTACGCACAAAAGCTTGGCGAAATTGCGAGTAAGGTAGATGGCGCAAAAAACTTATATGTAGAGCCTGTAACAGGCATGCCACAAATAATCATTACTTATGATCGCGCTGCTATTGCGCAGTACAACTTAAACATATCTGACATTAATAAGGTAATCAATACTGCTTTTTCCGGACAAACTACTGGTCAATTATTTGAAGGAGAAAAACGTTTTGATATTGTAGTGCGATTAAATACCGACAAAAGAAAGAACATTGAAGATGTAAAAAATCTACTGATACCAATAACACAGGGGTCTCAAATTCCATTATACCAGTTGGCCGATGTTAGTGTTAAAAATGGGCCAAACCAAATTCAAAGAGAAGATGCAAAACGGCGAATAGTTGTAGGTTTTAATGTAAGAGGACGGGATGTTCAAACTATTGTAAACGAATTGCAACAAAAAGTAGAAACACAGATCGTTTTTCCTTCGGGCTATTACGTAACATATGGAGGAGCCTTTGAGAATTTAAATGCAGCAAAGCAACGGTTAATGATAGCAGTTCCCGTTTCGTTGATCCTTATTTTTCTTTTACTGTTTTTTGCTTTTAACTCGGTTAAACATGGATTACTGATCTATTCAGCTATTCCACTTTCTGCGATCGGTGGCATATTCTTTTTAGCGCTGAGGGGAATGCCCTTTAGTATTAGTGCGGGTGTGGGATTTATTGCCTTATTCGGTGTTGCAGTTTTAAACGGCATCGTACTTATCGCAGAATTTAACCGACTTAAAAAAGAGGGCATGAAAAATTTACATCGCATTGTATTAATGGGTACTAAAGTGAGACTGCGTCCGGTAATGATGACGGCTTTTGTGGCATCGCTTGGCTTTTTGCCAATGGCAATTAGTAATGGTGCCGGCGCAGAAGTTCAAAGACCTTTGGCTACCGTTGTAATCGGCGGCTTAATGATCGCTACTTTTCTGACCTTATTCGTACTTCCTGTTCTCTACATACTTTTTGAAACAGGTGTAAAAGCAATTTCAGGTAGTAAATCAAAAACGTTTGCTGTTTTATTTGCTTCTCTTTTTGCGCTATCATATAACAGTAAAGCTCAGGTGCCTATTAACTTGCAAACTGCCATTGATACCGCCCTTAAAAATAATTTAACTATAAAAAATGAAAGGTTAAAAGCCTCTTATCAGAAAAAATTAATTAAAACGTCAGTAAATATTCCGCAAGCAAACGTTTTTGGTGAGTACGGCCAAATTAATAGCTATTACACCGATAACCGTTTCGGTGCCTCGCAATCCTTTAATTTTCCAACTGTTTATCTTCATCAAAAGAACTTGTTTAATGAAGAATGGAATACTTCTCTGATAAACGTAGCTTTAAAGGAAGCAGAAACAAAAAAAACAGTTTACGACGTTTTTTACACTTTTCTGTACCTAACTGAAAAAGAAAAACTGCTAGTAAAGAACGATAGTTTATATTCAGCTTTTTTGGATAAAACGCTTATGAGATTAGCGCAAGGCGAAAGCAATATTCTGGAAAAAACCACTGCTGAATCTCAGCGAGGCGCCATAGCCATTCAACTAAAACAGCTGCGGCAAGATCTCGAAATTGTAAAATTACAGTTTGAATTAGTGCTTAATACCTCCACTCATTTTGTGCCGAGCGCTGATAATTTAAAATTAACATTTGAGGCGAAAACTGTTAATGCAAATCTCGATCTGCATCCGGCAATTAAAATTATCGAACAGCAACAAAAGATCTCCCTACTCTCTCGAAAGCTTGAGAGAGCAAAATTTCTACCTGATTTAAGTATAGGCTATTATAATATGACCATGAAAGGTACGGGTTCAGACAATAGGACCTATACCTCCTCAACACGGTTTCAGTCTATACAGTTGGGATTAGGTATCCCGCTATTTTTTGGTGCTCAAAAATCGAAAGTACATGCGGCTCGTATAAATCAAACGATCGCCGATAACCTTTACCAGCTTGAAAAAAAACAGCTTCAAAATCAATATCAGTCTTTGCTAATTAAATATCAATCAAACTTAGCTGCTGTAGATTATTTTGAAATTGTGGCACTAAAAAACGCCTCTATAATTTTTGAAACATCTAACAAACAATTTGCTAACGGAGATATCAATTATTTAGATTGGGTCATGCTCACCAATCAGGCAATTAATATTCAGTCTAGCTACATTGATGCAGTTAGAAACTTAAATGAAACTATCATTCAAATTAATTATTTATTTACAAAATAATAGTAGAGTCAATGAAAAATACAATAATCATATTAGCAGCACTTTTGTTTATGCTTTCGTGTTCAACAAACACTAACGAAATAAAAGACACAGTAGTAGATAATGAAACGCTTGTTACTCTTACCGATGCACAGTACAAAAATTCTGCCATTCAAACAGAGAAATTAGCAAAACGTCAAATTTCAACCACGTTAAAATTAAATGGAAAAATTGACGTGCCGCCTCAAAATATGGTTTCTGTAAGCACACCATTTGGAGGCTTTCTAAAATCGTCTAAGTTGCTGCCGGGTATGCGCATTAAAAAAGGGGAAGTGCTCGCCACCATGGAAGACCAGCAATACATACAATTGCAACAGGATTATTTAACAGCAAAATCAAAATTAATTTATTTTGAGAACGAATACAACCGACAAAAAGAATTAAATATAAGTAAAGCAAGTAGCGATAAGGTTTTCCAGCAAACAGAGATGGAGTATAAAACACAAAAAATATCAGTGAGTGCATTGGGAGAAAAGTTGCGATTAATTAATATTAATCCTTTGGAGCTAAATGAAACTAACTTATCACGAACAATAAGTGTCTATTCGTCTATTGATGGCTTCGTGTCAAAAGTGAACGTAAACATAGGTAAATATGTTAATCCATCCGATGTGCTATTTGAATTAATTAATCCCGAAGACATTCACTTAAACTTAAAAGTTTTTGAAAAAGATCTCGGCAAGATTTCGATTGGCCAAAAACTTATTGCATTCAATAATAATCAACCTGATAAAAAACACAAATGCGAGATCATTTTAATTAGTCAGGATCTATCAGCAGATAGAAGTGTTGATGTGCATTGCCACTTTGAAGACTATGACAAAACCCTTTTGCCTGGTATGTACATGAATGCAGAAGTTGAAATTGATCTAGCGAACGCATTAACAACCACTACTGAGGCAATTGTTAGCTTTGAAGGAAAAGACTTTGTATTTATTCAAAAAGATAAACTTACCTTCCAATTAATAGAGGTTTTAACAGGAAGTACAGAAAATGGCTTTACCGAGATCACAGCTGCGGGTGCAGACGCGTTAACTGCCTTTCCGGTTGTAACTAAAGGTGCTTACTCGCTATTAATGCAATTAAAAAATAAATCAGAATAACTTTTTTATCTAAAACATGTTTACATTTAATTAGAAACTCAATTTAAAATACACCGTTATGATCGATCTAAAAAACATACAAACAGAAGTGGATGCATCCTTTTTATATGGACTGCTTGCCGAGCACGAAGAGGATGAAAACGTTGCTAACGTGTTTAGGCAAATGAGTGAGATTGAAAAGGGGCACGCATTGGCATTTTTGCAAAAGAATAAAATGGATGAGTCTCAACTACCAAAGCCGTCTAACAGAGCTAAGATACTAAAAACGATTGGCAAAATATTTGGCTATAATTATGTGCTAGGCGTTTTATTAGATACAGAAAAAAGTATTTCAAGTTCGATAGCGGGGGCCAGAAAAAAAAGCAATACATCCAATTCCATTTCGGATACGGCACATGTTACTATTTTAAAAAACATATTAAATAGTAATTCAAAAATCTCCGGTTCTAATTTAGCGCGTTTCGAAAAAAGGCACCGCTCTGTTGGAGGAAATGCTTTAAGAGCTGCAGTGCTTGGCGGTAACGATGGCTTGGTTTCAAATTTTAGTTTGGTGATGGGAATAGCTGGTGCTACAAGTGGTCAAACGGGTGTATTATTGGCAGGTCTTGCCGGACTTTTGGCCGGCGCCCTATCAATGGCACTGGGCGAATGGATCTCTGTGAAAAGTTCGCAGGAACTTTACGAGAATCAAATGCAACTGGAAATGGATGAAATTGAAACAAATTCTGAAGGCGAAGAGCGTGAATTGGCCTTGATCTACTTGTCAAAAGGCATTAAAGAATCTCAGGCTAAAGAAATGGCTAAAGAAATTATGTTAAGCAAAGATCGTGCACATGACGTTTTAATAAAAGAAGAATTAGGCATCAATCCAGAAGACTTAAAAGGTTCTGCTATGGAAGCTGCAATTACATCGTTTATTTTATTTTCTATTGGGGCTGTAATACCAGTTATTCCATTCTTCTTTCTGCATGGCATAAAAGCTATTCTGCTTAGCACTTTGTTGAGTGCTTGCGGTCTGTTTTTGATAGGCGCCGCTATTACATTGTTTACCGGAAAAAGTGTTTGGTTCTCAGGCTTTAGGCAAGTGTTATTTGGACTTGTTGCTGCCGCCATCACCTTTGGAATTGGAAAACTAATAGGTGTATCCGTTGGATAATGAAAATACATTTTGAAAAAATAATGATACTGTTTTGCCATTCTTCTTTTATAATTAATATTAAACTGACATGAAAATTAGAGTAACGTTATTGCTTATCATTAGCTTTTTTTTACTTACAACTTGTACTAAAGATCAGGCTGGGCCGGATGGCTGTTTTCAGGAGGATGTATTTCCTATTTTTGTTTCTAATTGTACCATGTCCGGTTGTCATAATTCAAAAGATAAAAGAGCTGGTTACGATCTTAGTAATTACGAAGGCATTATGAAAGGAATAACAGCCAAACATCCGCTAAACAGTGAAATTTATAATACTATAAGAGGAAACAATCCTTCAATGCCCGAGAAGCCATATGCAAAATTAAGTTCAAAAGATGTAAATATGATCAAGCTGTGGATAAATATGGGTGCTCGTAACTCTTCCAATTGCAAAAACTGCGACACAATTAATTTTACCTATGCGGGCAGAGTTAAAGGTATAATGCAAATTTGGTGTGTAGGATGTCATAACTCGGCTAACAGCGGTGGCGGATTTGATTTGTCTAATTATAATGGACTAGTTTCATCTCTGGCAAATAATAAATTATTAGGAAGCATAAAACATTTGCCCGGATTTTCCGCGATGCCTCAATCCGGGGGTCAAATATCATCTTGTGATATCAACGCTATCCAAAAATGGATCGCAAACGGGTACCCGAACAATTAAATTCTCAAAGTAAAAAGACAGCGATCGTTTGACAGTAAAGATCAAATTGACGAAGAGCAATTGTTCGATGCTGTTCATATTTTTTTAAACGAAGAACTCATTACCATTAAAGAATTTTTATGGCGGAAGAAGTTGAGTGTAGCCGAGAAATCCGTTAGACCGATTTGCAGAACATTCTTTGAAGGTTTATTCAGCAGTTTTTCCCGAAAAGAGCATTTTTATGGCTATTACAACGAGTACTACGCTAAATACCTTTCTCATAAGGTCGGGCGAAAGTTTTAACGCAAGCATCGAACCAAAATAACCGCCAACCATAAATGCAGAGGCAATTATCATAGCGTACTTTATGTTTACGTATCCTGCTTTATAGTAATTATAAACAGCAAATAACCCTATTGGTGGCAACATAATAGCAATACTTGTACCTTGAGCTGTTTGCTGATCGAGTTTCATTATTAAAATTAGTGCCGGTATAAGTATAATTCCCCCACCAAGACCAATCATCCCGCCTAAACCTCCAGCAACAAGGCCTATCAATACTAGTAACAAGATGGAGGTCATACTCATTTTCATTTTTTATTTTTTATTTAAATTAAATCAACCAACTACTTTTTCCAAATGTTGTTGCAGAATCTTTAAGCTTTGTTCTTAAGCCCATCGCTATTTCGCGCGCAAGAGTAAAAGCTTCTTCCTTGTTTTTTGTTTCCTGAACAATAATTCTTCGATTACTATTATATACAAGGCTAACCTGAAAATAGGCGTTTGGGTTATTCGCATTCTCTTCAATTGAACAGGCTTCACATTTGGCAAATAGGCTCCTAAATACAAGCACATAATCTATTTTTGGTAAAGGCCTAAAATCGCCCCATTTAAATATTCCCAAAAAACCTTCCTGTAATTTATAAATCCGTTTTTCCAGATCAATTATAGTTGCAAACTGCCTGATCCAATTACTTAAAGCATCGCGTTTGCCTATTATTAAATCTTTCATAGCTATTATAATTTAGTTTCGTTTATCAATGTTGTTTCATCAATTTCACCATTATGCTTCCATAAAAGCTTACCATTTTTATAAAGTTCTAATACCGGTAACGATTCGATGCCTTTTTGTTTTAAAAGATCTTTATTCTCATCGGCATCTATTTTTACAAGTATAATTTTTTCCTTATTCTTGTTAACAAAAGCTTCTAACATTGGTGCCATTTTTTTACAAGGCTCGCACCATTTTGCATTGTAGTCTATCAAAACATATTTATCTGAACTTAGGAATTTATTGAAATCTTCAATTGACAATCCATTCGAAGCATTATTTGCCGATTCATTGTAAATTGGTTTGTTGGCAGCATTCCATTTTATAATGCCGCCTTGCATATTATACACTTCTTTAAAACCTTTGCCTGCGATAACATCAGCGGCCGATGAGCTACGGCCACCAGAAAGA
Source organism: Bacteroidia bacterium (assembly GCA_016787785.1). GTDB lineage: Bacteria > Bacteroidota > Bacteroidia > B-17B0 > Aurantibacillaceae > Aurantibacillus. Next base: position 138,569 of record JAEUTO010000013.1, read on the forward strand.
CAATAAACCATAACCGGTTTATTTTTATCGAGTTTTGCTACTTGATCTTCAAATTCAGCAGAATTGATATTATAATTCACCGCGCCTTTTAAATATCCCTGGCTAAATTCTTCGGGTGTTCGTACATCCACTAATTGCGCATCACCGTTGGTTAGTTTTTTCTCAAACTCGTCAACTGTAATAGAACTATTTATTGTATTGCCGATATTGGTTTGATTTTGGCAGGAAAATATACCAGCCAATAAACACAACAAGGCGATGTAAGAAAATATTTTCATGATCTAGGATTTAATTTTCACTTCCGTTTTAAAACTAATTTTTGATTTGATTGAATTAGAAATAAGACAGTTGTTTTCTAACTTCTTCAATATACGTTTTGCCTTCTCTTCGCTGGCTTTTTCTGTTATGGTTACTATTGGCATTAATGTAATCTCGCTGATCATATATTTACCTTCAACCATTTCCAGCTTGCCAACCGATTTCGAAGAAAAGTTCTCAAAGTGCAAATTTGAATTTTCTGCAAAGGAGAGAAACGTCGTCATTAAGCAACTATTTACCGCTCCAACAAACAAATGTTCGGGCGACCAAACTCCCTCAATCCCTTTTGAAAATTGAGGCGGGGTTGCTACTTCAATTGTTGTTTCAAGAACCGGTGAACTTAGAGTTCCTATTCTGTCGGCTTTCCAATTTACCGACACTTCATAAAAATGTTCTGATTCCATAGCTCAACTATTTTGTTCTAAAATTTTTTTTAAATGATCAGCTGGCACTACGCCGGATTGCTTCCATTTCACTTCTCCCTGTTTAAATACCATTAACGTTGGCACACCCCTCACCTGATATTTATTTGCGGCTTCGGGATTCTTATCAACATCTATTTTAATTATTGTAGCCTTGTCGCCAATCATCTTCTTTAATTGCTCGAGTATTGGAGCCATCATTTTACACGGCCCGCACCATTCTGCATAAAAGTCAATCAAAACCGGTTTCTCCGAACTAATTATTTCTTTAAAGGTTGACATATTAATCTTCTTTTGAAATTTTTCCAATAGCACAACTCACGTAAGATTTTGCGTTTGCTGCAAACTTATCAAAGCCTTCAAGTGTTCCTTTCGCCGGATAACCCATCGCGCTTAATTTCTCTTTTAACTTTTCGATCGGAAAATCATCCTTATGAGTTATTTCTACCGATTCGTTCTCAACATCTACTGCCACTTCAGACACTTCTGAAAATGACCTTAAGCCTTTTTTAATCGAGCTCGCGCATCCACCACATTTCATGTTGTCTATGATTATTTTTGTTTTCATTTTTTGTTTTTAATTGTAAGCGTTTTTGCGTTCAAATTTTTTTGAATGGTTGTTTACTTCGTTCTTGACTGAGTATTTTTTGTCAAAACGTATAAAGAAATTAAGCCATATAATTCTTGCCGATCTATAAATCACAGGAAACAAAGCCAACATGGTTGATGCGACTACTATTGCTAACGTAACCGGGTCCATGTGTATCCAAAGCAAATCGGCTAAAAACCAAATAATAAAAATACCCGACATTAGTGCGTACGACACATAAAGTGCGCCGTAAAAAAAGCCAGGTTCGCGCTCATATTTCAAATTACATTCAGAGCATGACTCCTTCATGGTTAAAGCGTTCTTAAAACTATAGGGATTGTTATTTTCAAAAACTTTTCCTTTGTGGCAACGTGCGCATTTATTAGCTGTTGTCGAATATATTATTTCTGGTACGATCATTTTAATTTTTATTTCACCTCTTTAAAAGTAGTTACTACTTCCTTCATGCCTGATGACTTAGGGTTCCTTGCATTTTGACTTATATCACATCCACCGGCTCCGCAACAGCCATAGTTAAAAATTGCCTGAAACAGAAGAAAACTTCCTAAAACAGTAAAAAGTATTTCTGAACTGGCAACAGCTTGTAGTATTATTATCAGAGCTAAAGCAAGTCTTATAAAGCGCATTAAACTCCAACCTTTTATTAATCTATTCTTTAAATTCTCTAACATAACTTAACATTATTTGCAGTGTTTGTTTAAAGTAAACCATGGCCCGGCGTTATGTACATTTTTGAATCCCTCGCCTTTTAAAAAACTTTTAGCGGAAGCGCTTCTCATTCCTGACGCGCAACAAGTAATGATTGGATTTTCTTTATTCTTTATTTTTCGCATATAAGCAGGTAACTGATCGAGAGGGACATTGACCGAGCCTTTTGCGTGACCCGATGAATATTCGCCTCGTGTTCTAACATCAATTATGATTGCGCCGTTAGCGATCAATTCTCCCAAATTAACTTTTGGTCCTATGCCAAGCATATTTTTTATTTTCTGTATCATTTTATTTATAGTTTAACAATAACAATTTACATCCAGCCAGGAACCTGCATTTTCGCAATTAACACCATGTTGTTTCAAGTAAGTGGATGCTTGCCCACTCCTGTTTCCTGAAGCACAGCATAAAACAATATTTTCCATTTCTTTTAATTCTTCCAACCTTGCCGGTAATTCCTGCAAGGGAATATTAATACTATCTTTAACATGGCCGCCCATAAATTCAGCCCTCGTTCTAACATCCACCACTGTGGCTTTTCCCGAACTAATTAATTCTTCTATAGTTTTCATACACTTTTTTTACTTTCGTCTTTGTTTGTCTTTTTAAACATACTCACCAAAACACCGCCCACAAATGCACCATACAAAGTGCTGTTAACAGGGCTTGATGCCATAGCACAACTGCCAGAGGCACAACCAACAAAATACCAGTAATTCCAACCTCCTATTGCACCAAGGGCAACACCTATTAATTCTGCCTTATATCTTATTACTAAGTTTTTCATTTATAGTACAAATTTCCGAAATCAATAAGGCTGGGTTAGGAACATTTGTTGGATTAACTGCAAATTTTTTAAAATAAAAAAGCAGGTAATTTGGTTTACCTGCTTTTAAACTATATTAATTAGTTAGCTAATCCTTTTTGCGTGTGCTGATGCCAAATGGCAGGTATAATGGACAAAAGCTAATAAAGCTGGTCAAAATAAATACACCAGATAAAATTAACCCAACAATAGCCAATGTGCCACTTATTTGGTTCATAAAGTACAAGCCAATTATTACCAGAGCCACCAGTATCCTGATGATCTTATCTGCGGTTCCCATATTTTTTTTCATACTCTTCTATTTTTAATACAATAGTATAAAGTTTAAAAAAAAAGAACTGTAACAAATGTTGGATAAGGGCATGATCTTTGTCATTAAAAACTGTCGATCATTTTACTGAGTAGTTAATACTTCAATATTATTTCGTCCTAAGCGAACCATCTTTTTTTGTTCCATGGTGCGAAGCAACCTGCTAATGGCCTCTCTGTGAGCGTGCAGTTCATCCGCTATTTCCTGGTGCGTTATTTCGAGCACTCTTGTATTTAAGGCTTTGGATCGTTCTTCGAGATAATGTAACAATTGTTTATCCATGTTACTAAAAGCGATAAGATCAATAACCTGCATGAGTTCGGCAAAACGGTTGTTATAGTTGTTACTGATGTAAGCTTTCCATTCCGGGTATTTATACCAATCCTCTGTTAACCTTATCGGTATTTGAATTATTTCAGCATCATCTTCTGCAACCGCTCTTATCATACTTTTTTTACCGGATTGGCAACAGGTTAATGACATGGCGCAGGTTTGGCCCGGATATAGATGATAAAGAAAAACTTCCTGACCATCCATATCTTGCCTGATAATCCTTATACTTCCTTTTACTACAATAGGAATAAAAATAATCTCATCACCCGGCTTTATAAGAACGGTACCTTTTGGTATTACTTTTCGTTTTGCGTTCTTTTCAATTTCTGAGTTTAGTTCAGGGTCGCTGAATATAGAATCGTTCTTTATCATATTTAAAATTATAAAAACTAATGTAGTGTCGGCCACAAATATAAATATATCTGCTATAAATGATCAAAATCATGTGCTTATGGAACAAAAGTTACAATTACATATCTAATCATTAGCGAAATTTGCAGTATAAAATAAAATTTATGAAAGTAGAACAAATTTATACCGGATGCATAGCACATGCTGCGTATTACATAGAGAACAATGGCGAAGCAGCGATCTTCGATCCGTTAAGAGAAGTTCAGCCTTACATTGATAGGGCAAAAAAAGACAATGCCAAAATTAAATACGTTTTTGAAACACATTTCCATGCCGACTTTGTAAGTGGTCATTTAGATCTGGTTAAAAAAACCGGCGCAAAAATTGTTTTTGGTCCAACAGCAAAACCTGGCTACGAAGCAACAGTTGCAAAAGACAATGAAATTTTTAAAGTGGGGAATTATAGTATAAAAGTGATCCACACTCCTGGTCATACTATGGAAAGCACAACTTATTTGCTGCTTGATGAAAATGGTAACGAACATGGCATTATAACAGGAGATACTTTATTTATTGGAGATGTAGGACGACCGGATTTGGCACAGCATGTTATTGCAGACCTTACACAAGAAAAACTGGCAGGTTATTTATTTGATTCGTTACGCACAAAAATTATGCCTTTAAGTGATGAATTAATTGTTTATCCAAACCACGGTGCGGGAAGTGCTTGCGGAAAGAATATGAGCAAAGAAACTACTGATACATTGGGACATCAAAAACAGGTTAACTATGCGCTCAATCCAAAATTAACTAAAGAGCAATTTATTAAAGAAATATTAACAGGTCTTGTAACACCTCCGGGGTATTTTCCGCAAAATGTTTTATTAAATATTAAAGGATATGAAAGTATTGATGCTGTTTTAAAACGGGGCACAAAAGAATTATCGGTTCAAGAGTTTGAAGCTGCTGCTAACGAGACAGACGCTGTGATCATTGACACACGTGATGCGAATGTGTTTACAAACGGATTTATTCCTAACTCAATCAATATAGGAATAGACGGAAGTTTTGCAACATGGGTAGGCACATTAATTCCGGATGTAAAACAAACATTATTAATTGTTGCTGATGAAGGAAGAGAGCAAGAAGTTGTTACACGTCTAGCGCGTGTTGGTTACGATCATGCGATTGGATTTTTGAAAGGTGGCTTTAAGGCCTGGTTAGACGCTGGAAAAGAACAGGATAAAATTCTTTCAGTTAACGAAGACCAGTTATCAGGCAGTATGAAATCCGGAACAGTTAATATTCTTGACGTACGCAAAGTAAGTGAATTTAATAGTGAGCATTTAGTAGATTCTGAAAATGCGCCGCTCGATTTTATCAATGAAAGTATGTTAAAGATAGATCCTAAAAAAACATATTACGTGCATTGCGCCGGTGGCTATCGTTCAGTGGTATTTATTTCAATTTTGCAAGCCAGAGGTTTTAGAAATCTAGTTAATGTAAAAGGAGGATTTAACGCCTTAAAAGAAAGCGGCAAATTTAAAATTACGGATTATGTTTGCCCCACTACTTTGTTGTAACAATTAACATGGAAATTAGCATTTTTTAAATTTGTATAAAATTTATTTCACGAACTCAGCGCCGTTCAGCTACTGAACAAAAAAGCCCCTATACTCAGGGGCTTTTTTGTTTTCTAAATCCACTTTCGAAAACAAATATGAATAAAAGAGATTATTGCTTCGCTATGAACTCTCCTAACCATAAGTCAAAATGCTAAAGTCATTTTACAAAGCAAAATGCTTTTTACTTTTTCTTCCGGTTTTGAAAGTAAAACTTTCAACGCGTCATAAAAAAAAAGTCCCACCTTGCGGCGGGATTTTTACATTTATTAGTGGACCCGGAGAGATTAGCTGCGCTGATCTCAATGGGGCCAACTCAGAAAATAGAAATGAAGCCCTTTCTTCGAAAGGCCTTTGTCATTTTCTGCAGTTATGAAAGTAAACTTTCAAACCTCCGAAAATAACAAAGTCCCGCCTTCGGCGGGACTTCATTTCTGCTTTAGTACGTGGACCCGGAGAGATTCGAACTCTCGTCCAAATAAGGAAAAAATAAGCTTTCTACACGTTTAGTTATAACTTGGTTGTAGGCTAAAGGCAGGCGTTATATCAAACCAATCTTTAACTTAGTTACTAATATTGTTTTACATAGTAACATTTGTAAAACAAATTGCACATTTATGATGCTTTACCCAAGGCGCAGAGCAACTTAGCTCCCTGGAAAGCAAAGGACACTTAATTCTAAATTAAGCAGCCATAGCGTAAGAGTTATCTTCGCCAAATAAAAGTTTTGAAAGTTCAGTTTAAAGAGCTCGTCTTACAACGCTCTACATGCTTACCTATCCGATGCGCTTACTGTCAAAACCGGTCGGGCCCAATTTGAAATTTGAAATGTTGAATGATAAATTTTAAAATATCACAAAACAGTATTTCTTCAAAGAACATAACAAAGATACAACAATTTAAAGTGGTAAAATAGTTTTTTACTATATTTAACTCATCAAAATATTACGGCATGAAAAAACTATTCCTAACTCTTTTAATTACAGCTGCAAGCTTTGGCATTGCGCAAGAAACCGTTAAATCAAAGCCCCTTAAACTTAAATACACACCGCCTGCTGGCTGGGTGGCAGAGGAGTTTGGAGATAAATTAAACTGGGAAGGAGCCGGCAACGCGCTATGTCATTGCGCCGGTGTAAAATTTAGCAAACAACATAAAGATGGCAAAATGAATGTTGTTGTTTACCCAAGTACCCAAGCGGGATTGGATTCTACCAAACGTAATTTTGTGGGCTCTTTGGTTTTTACCGATGTTCAGAAATTTGATAAAACTAAAAATAAGTTCTTCTCCTTTGAAAAGAAAAAATCAAATTTTGCGGATGCCAAAAAAGCAAACGAAAAATCGTTTGATGTGATCCGTTATCAAACAAAAGTAGAAGATCACTTTTACATTATTTATGCCTGGCAGGAAAACAAACAATTAATGAGTCCGCAAACAGAAAAAGAATTGTTTGAAATGATTAATGCTATTGAACCACTATAAACCGGTTCTATTTTTTTGTAAACAAATAAGGGTCCATATCCAAAGATCTGTTTACTTTTATTTCAATTGTTTTTTCACTGTATTTTATTTCCTGGATACCTAAAGTAGGATCTTTATACTCGATCATCAATGTTGTTGGGCTCAAAAAGTGAACCTTTGCCTTATAGTCGGGATGAAACTCAAAATCTATTTCGGCATATTTATCTTTCCCAGTTACCGTTATTTTACCATACTGCGCATTATAATACGTGCCCTCCAATTTTTTATATTCGCTAGCACCTGTCTTATAGGATGCCACCTGCTTTCGCATATCGTAAACGTCCTTCAGTTCACGTATTGTTTTATCCATAAAATAGCTATAATACTTTTTGCTATAATCAACAAAATTTTGTTTTGTAATATCACGAATTAAAACTTTTGTCAATGCTTCATAAAAATATTGCGCATCGCTATTTGTAAGAACAACAAAACCCATATTTTCTTCAGGAACCAAAACTGTATTGCTTAAAAAACCATTAACACCGCCGGCATGCAGTACAACTTTCTTACTGCCTTCATCTTTTAAGAACCAACCCAAACCATATGTTTCAAAATTATTACCATTGCCCTCTCCATCGCTCACTATACTATTTGATACACGGGTATTTCCAATTACCTCAGCGGGTAATATCTGTTTGCCGTTATACTTTCCATATGCTAATTGCATTTGTATCCATTTGCTCATATCGCTTGCAGTTGAAGAAATAGATGCTGCCGGGCCAAGATTATCCAGTTTCATGGCCGCCACCTCAACGATGGCAGTATCAACCATCGTATATGCTTTTGATGCATTGGCTGCTGCAAAAAAATCTTTTTGATAAGTAGACGTGTTTTTCATTTCTAAAGGAACAAAATAATGGTATTTTAAATAATCATCCCAACTTGTATCACACACAGCAGGGATGATCTCTCCGGCGCCAACAAAGCCCATATTGCAATATCCGTAGGTTTCACGCAAACCATATTTAGGGGTGATAGTTGCCATATTCTCTAATAAAGCTTTTCTCGATTTTGTAGAATTAAAATTTACAAAGTCGCTTTGAAAAGTGCTAAAACCAATGCGATGTGATAACATATCACGAATGGTTATTTGATTTGTTAGCCATTCTTCATTCATTTTAAAATAAGGAAGATATTTTTTTGCCTTATCGTCTAATTTCAACTTACCATAGTGCTCTAATAATGCCAATGATGTACCGGTAAATGCTTTGCTGCACGAAGCGATCTGAAAAACGGTGTTCTCATTTACAGGTATTTTTTTTGTTTTATCAGAATAACCGTAACCTTTCATAAAAATAACTTTGCCATCTTTTACAATAGCAATAGACATGCCCGGCAACCGCCAACGTTTCATTTCGCGCTTAATGTAATTATCCAGACTATCATTTATAAAATTACCCTGTGCTATTACAACATTTGTAATTAAAAGCAGGATGCCGATCTTTAAAAAATTTCTCATATTACTTATTTATTAATTCTTTTACTTTTAGGATGTCCAGGTCGCGTTTAGTTAAAATATCTTTCATGCTATATTCAGTTGGATAATCCGGCATAATGCCGTGGCCTGTTATTGTAGGAGAAACGTCGTGAACGATCCTGAAAACAGGCATGCGGATTTTTGTTTTTGTGTTTGGCAATGTATAGTATGGCGTTATACCTGCGTTACAGCCTTCTATAGTGCCCGATGTTTCTTCGCCAATAAATACAGTACGTTTATTTACTTTCAAATAAGCAGCTACCAGACAAGAAGCTGAAAATGAACCGCCATTTATAAGCACAAAGATCTTTTTATCGTAATGATTTTTCTTTCGTGGATTTATAGAATATACAAAATTATCTGTGTCGTTAATGGTCCTTTTTTTTGCTATTACAGAGAAGCCTAACCGCATTAACTTAAAGAATATATTTCCCTTTGTATATTTTTTGTATGGATAACTTTTTAATGGTGTTCGCAAGGTTTGTTTTTGCGAGCTGTCAATTAAATATGTCAATAAATTATAGCTATTTTCTAAACTACCGCCACCATTGTTGCGCAGGTCGATGATCAGGTTCTCTGTTTTATTCTTTTTTAATTTTCTAAATATTTTACGGTAGGCTTTATTGCTGCGTCTTCTTGAAAAACCCGCTATTTTTAAATGAAGCGTTTTATTTTTATCATCTAAATATTTGTATTGCATTTTTGCAAGTCGGTAACGGGTGTATAAACTGTCCGTCTTTAAGCCCAGGGGAATATTAGGAATTGTTTTGGTTTTGAAAGCCGCATACTTAAGCGTTTTAATATTTTTACCGGCTATGTATTTAACGGTAAAAGTATCGGGCCTGCCAAACAAAGATAGATAAAATGAATTAAAGCCTGACTGGATGTAATGATCTTTACCTGTTTGGTTAAAGCCATCGGTACTGATAAAACGTTTGCAATACCTCAACATAGAATCAACGGCAATGCCATTTATCTCCACTATTTCTGTTCCCTTTTTTAAAAGCGTGTCTTTTTTCTTATTAAAACTTGCTAATACAAATACCTTATTTTTAATAGGAATAAAAAAATAAGGTGAGTAATTATGGTTCTGTTTTACAATTTCTCGATAATAAGCTTTTGATTGTAATGCTTCGGTATGACCGCAATGGATCTCATCTAACAAAAGCTTTGTTTTTATCCTAAACTCCTTTTCATTCAGGCTGTCATTTAAACCATTGATAAAATCATCAAATAATTTGGTATAAAAGGTTCTGCTATTATAAATACCAATAGCAGGATGCATGGCAAGAGTAATTTTTTTTAGTATCTCGGCATCCTCCTTTAATTGGGCAGGAGTGTATTTTCTAACCAGAATGGATTCTTTTAATGGCTGCGAAAAACTATACGAGCCATAAAAAAAAACAAAAAAAATAATAAGTGAAACTGGTCTTAAAAATGGCATAAATGTTATCTTTGTAAAAATACAAAATAGAATGCAAAGAATTAAAATAGGCGTGTTACGCGAAGAAAAAAGTCCGCCGGACAAGCGCGTACCCCTTACCCCACTCATTTGTGCAGATCTTACAAGAAAATACCCAAACGTTGAAATTGTTGTTCAGCCGAGCAAAATAAGGTGCTACAGCGACGATGAGTATGTTTCTTTTGGTGTAACTTTACAGGAAGACCTTAAAGATTGTGATATTTTAATGGGTGTTAAAGAGGTTCCACCTGAATTGATCATTCCTAATAAAAAATATTTTTTCTTTTCACATACCATAAAAAAACAGGCTCATAACCAAAAACTGATGAAAGCCATGTTAGAAAAGAAGATCCAGATGATTGATTATGAAACGCTGACAGATAAGAACCATAACCGTATTATTGGTTTTGGCCGTTATGCCGGCGTTGTGGGTGCCTATAACGGTATTTTAGGTTATGGTTTAAAATACGATCTGTTCCGTTTAAAGCCTGCAAATCTTTGTCGCGATCGTGCTGAAATGGAAGAAGAATTAAAACGCGTAAAATTACCCAATATTAAAATTGCCCTTACCGGCGGCGGCCGTGTGGCCAATGGCGTAATTGAAACTTTAAGCGCTTTAAGAATAAGAAAAGTTACTCCGGAAGAGTTTTTAATGGCCTCTTTTCGTGAACCGGTTTATTGCCAACTAAACCCAAGAGATTATGTAGAAAGACCCGATGATCATAACTTTGATCTGAATGATTTTTTTAAACATCCCGAACATTTTACATCTAAGTTTCCGGCTTTTACAAAAGTAACAGATCTTTATATCTCGTCTCATTATTGGGATCCTCGTTCTCCTAAAATGTTCACCGATAAAGATATGAAAGAACCAGATTTTCATATTTCTGTTATTGCCGATATTACCTGCGATCTGGATGGTTCTGTGCCAACAACGCTCCGTTCAAGCACCATTAGCCAGCCTTTTTATGGCTATAATATTGTGAGTGGAAAAGAAGATCTTCCATTTAATAAAGATACTATTTGTATTATGGCAGTTGATAATTTACCTTGCGAGTTACCGCGCGATGCCAGTGATGATTTTGGAAAAGACCTAACTGAACGTGCTTTGCCGCATATTATAGGCGAAGATCCGGATGATGTAATTGGCCGTGCTACCATTTGTAAAGATGGAAAGCTAACGAAAGGTTATGAGTATTTAAGCGACTATGCTTATTAAATAATACTCCTGAATTTTTAAAAAAGCCGCATAAACTAATTTATGCGGCTTTTTTTTATTTCTTAACTACTATTTATCTCTTTTCTTTAACCACTCTGTAACTGCCGGCGCTAATTCTTTTTGAGATTTACTGCCAACAAATACGCCGATATGGCCGCCTTTAAAGCTGTATAACTCTTTGTCCTTGCTCCCTACAAGGTCATTCAATGGAATAGTTGCTGCAGGAGGAACCAAATGATCTTCGGTAGCATAAATATTTAACAAAGGAGAAGTAAGGTTCTTTAAATTTACTTTTTTACCGCCAACTTCTAATTCGCCTTTTACTAATTTGTTTTGTTGGTAAAGTTCTTTCATAAACTGACGGAAACATTCACCCGCCTGGTCGGGACTTTCGCTGATCCATTTTTCCATGCGTAAAAAGTTCATTAGTTTATCTTTATCATCTAAACTACTGTTTAAGGTTTGTTGTTTCTGAACTTTCATCATGGGTTTCAACATATCAAAACCTTGATTTAAAAAATCACCGGGAACCAAACCATGATTGGCATCCACCAATTTATCAAAATCCATATCCCTACTCCACTTAAATAATAGACCATCGTTCGTACTAAAGTCTATTGGTGTTACGTGCGTAACAAGATTTTTTACTTTGTTTGGGAACAGGGAAGAATAAATAACGCTTAACGTACCGCCCTGACAAATACTTAAAATGTTTATCTTATCGAGACGATTTTTTTTACGGATATAATCTACGCAATTGTTTATGTAACCATTTACATAATCGTCCATGCTTAAATACCTATCACCCTTGGTTGGGTATCCCCAATCAATTAAATACACATCAAAACCTGCATTCAATAAATTTTTAATATAACTACGGTCTGGTTGTATATCCAACATCTTGTAGGTGTTTACCAAAGCATACACAATTAAGATGGGTGTTTTAAATGTTGGATCAGTATCGCGGTTATAACGGTATAAGGTTAACTTATCTTCGTTATAAACTGCAGTTTTTGGAGAGGTGGCAATCTCTACACTATCAATATTTTTTAATGTATCGTAACTCTTCAAAATTTTCTGGCTAATATCGGCCATTTCTTTTATGATATCTGTTTCCATAATTTAAATTTTGTATCACTAATATAAACAAAAAAAGCCGCCCTGCAAACACACAAACGGACGGCTTTTAGGGTTCTTAGCTATAAGGACTATTTTTTCTTTGTTTTAGAGTTTTTTTCTTCTTCAAATAATTCAGTGTTTTGCAACGCCAATTTGTTTTGAAGTTCTTTAACTTGTTTCTTTAGATCGTAAACAGCTTTTTGCATTTCTTCAACTTCTGATTTAAAAACTAAAGGGTAATTTTCAAATACATTTTCAAATTGAGTTTCAAAATGTTTTTTAACATCCATGCTTAAGTTTAAAGCTTCTGCTTTTACTTTGCTAAATTCGTCAGTAGCAAATAACTCAGTAAATAATTGCTCGTTTACTTTTACCCACTCATTATACATTTCTTGTGCATTAGGCACTTTAGAAAGATCTGCAGGGTTTTTAAATTTATCAGCATATTGTTGCGCTATTTTCTCAACACTTTTTTGAGTAGTAGCTTGTAATTGCATTTGCAATTCAGATTGTTTAATGCTGTACTCAGTCATTTTATCCATTAAAGCAATTGTAGCTTCAACATTTTCTTTTTCTTTTCCTGGATTAGCTAATTTTAATAGCGGCTCAAAAGTTTTACCAAACACATTTTGTGCTTTGTTATAGAACTCCTTTAAGTTAGCTAAGTTAGAAGCATCTCCTGCAAATGCATTTGGAAATTCTTTAGACATATTTTGCACTTGTGCATAATATTCTTTAGCTAAATTATTGTTGTTTGTAAAAAAGCTTTGTACTTGTTTCATACCGTTATCGTATACTTCTTTTAAAGAAGCACCGGTGTAAAAATTGCCAAACATTTGTTTGGTTAAATTACTGTAGCTATCAGGCGTGAAGTAATTTTTAAAAGCTTCCATATTAAATTGACCTTTTTTCATTGCTTCAGACATTGGCTGAAAGAACTCTTGCATTTTAGCATAAGTTTGAGTGCCTTGAACAAAGTTTGAAAAAACATCTTTATTAAAACCACCATTCATGTTTTTTGACATTGCGTCGTAAGATGAATTTAAAGTATTCATCCATGAATTGTAAATGTTTGTAAAAGCAGTATTTGTTTGACCAAAATTGCTCATATAATCTTGTGCGGGCTTACCAAAACTTTGAAAGCTGTTATTAATGCTTTGATTAAAATCAGCCATTTGCTTTGCAGCGGCAGATTGTTGGTTAAACCAATTTTTGAAAAATTCCTGTGGATTATTTTCACCTGAGTTAAACATGTTTGCAGATGATTGTTGCATTCCGTTTAAAATTGACATTTGCTTCTCTAACCATTCTTTATAAATAGTTTGTCCTTCGTTAGTAATGTTACCGTTGGTAATTGCAGCCTGCATTTTTTTTGCAGAATCCATCCAGGTATTTAAATACTGTGTTTGGGTCTCTACCATGTTGTCGATAAACGGGTTTGATGTTTTCATTGTTTTCTATTATTATATTGTTATTATATTGTTAATCAGATGTTTGTATGTAATCAATTGAATTTCAGTTTTTTACATACGTTTTTCTAATCCGGTGCAAATATCGGGAATTAATCGGTCAAAAACCAAACTTTGTCGATTAAATAATTGTTAAAATAATAAAAAGGCATGTTTAACGATTTAGATTTTAACGTTTTAAGCGCATTTTAATTATAATACCTTTGCTCTATTGGGTTTAACGGCAAATAACTATTCAGGTTTCATAAAAAAGGAAGCAAAACGGCTTGGCTTTGATTTTTGTGGGATAAGTAAGGCAGAATTCCTTGCAGAAGAAGCGCCGCGACTTGAAAATTGGTTGAAGGAAAATAAGCATGGCCAAATGGGCTATATGGAAAACTATTTTGATAAACGTTTAGATCCGCGTTTGTTGGTTGATGGTGCAAGATCAGTCATCTCTTTATTATACAATTATTATCCGGAACAAAAGCAAGTTGAAGGGTCACCAAAAATTAGTAAGTATGCTTTTGGAAAAGATTATCATGAAGTGATAAAAGATAAGCTAAATGAATTTTTATTTTCTTTAAAACAAGAGATCGGAACTATTTCCGGACGCGCATTTGTAGACAGTGCCCCGGTAATGGATAAAGTATGGGTAGCAAAAAGTGGTTTAGGCTGGATTGGTAAGAACTCTAATTTAATTAATAAAGAAAAAGGCTCTTTCTTTTTTATTGCCGAATTAATTATTGATGTAGAGTTGGAGTATGATGGGCCAATGAAAGATTATTGCGGCACCTGCACTAAATGTATTGATGCCTGCCCTACCGATGCAATAGTAGCGCCATATATTGTAGATGGAAGTAAATGCATAAGCTATTTGACCATTGAATTAAAAGAAAACATACCCACCGAATTTAAAGACAAAATGGATGGCTGGGCTTTTGGCTGCGATGTGTGCCAGGATGTTTGTCCGTGGAATAGTTTTAGTACAGCACATAAAGAAGATCAGTTTAAAAACACTAACGGCTTGCTTAATTATACGGAGGCCGAATGGAATGACATTACCGAAGAAACCTTTAATACCATTTTTAAAAACTCTGCAGTTAAACGCACAAAGTATAAAGGCTTGAAACGAAATTTGATGTTTTTGAAGAAATAGTTACTTAAGCATAAACTCTTTCCATTTCATTAATAACTCCTCTTCACTACAACTTAGTTCTTTAAGAATTTGCTGTTTCTTATTAAAGCCCAAAAGTGATCGCAACTTTTTTCTTCCGTAAGTCACATCAATATATTTTACGACTGAACCGGATAGACCGTATTTTAATTTACCCGTCCAGAATTTATCTAATGTAGTTGGAACTTTGTTTTCGTCAAGTGCTTTTTTAACCTGCGCCATTCTTAAACTATCGCATTGGCCAGATGCATAAGCTGCCAAGCCTTCCACAAACCAATCAATATTATCAACGTCACTAAAATCAGGACTGGCATTTAATTGTCCGTGAAAAACATGAAATAGCTCGTGGTTAATTAGTTCTTGTGTTTTTATTTTTTCTGAATATTTATGTTCGCACGATTCTTTATCCCATGTAACAGGAGAAATAATATCCAGTTTAGTTGCCATACCGCTGGCTACCATCCAGCATTCTGACCTGAATTCAGGCATTTTAAAATCTCTTTGCCAGGTTGTGTCTAACGACCTTCTATCCGGGTGAACATAAACTGTAAATTCTTTTTTAAAGGGCTCATCAAAAAAGGTCTTTACAAATTTTACACCGTTATCCAGCACACCAACATATTCTTTTTTATTTTTTTGATCAGCCGAAGTATAAAAAAAAGTATAGGTTGTATGTTTTTCGCTGAACCAATTTTTAGTTGGTTTAAATGCAAATACGCTTATGATCGCAACAGCTATAAATAAATTTCTGGTTCTCATTTGTTTGGCTTAAAAAAAACCGCAACCCTAATTTGCAGCAAGGGATTGCGGTTTGGTACACATGAAAAAAACTGACTATTAATTTTCTACAATATTACTTCTATTTAATTTGCACTACATGAAGCGAGCGTTATTAAATAGTAATACTTAGATATTATTTTATTTTTTTGCCGGGCATTTTTGCGCCGCCTTGTAATAGTGTTACTGAATTAATATTTCCTTTATCATCTTTATTAAATTCCAGTTGAGCATCTACCACTTTTAAAAAATATTTGGATTCTGCTTCTGGATAGATCTCATTCTTGTCCTGACCTGTTGCCTGTGCAAAAACGCTATTACCATCAGTTGTAATGCTTAAAATAAATCCGGGTTCTAATTCGTAATCTCCTACCAGTTTTTTATAAACACTTTTATCTAACGTTATCATTTTATGCTCAACAGGCAGATCAAATTTTTCATCAAACATAATTGCAGTGGCCATTTTATTTGGGTTAAATAATTGATAATTGTCTACGTTCTTTAAAATAATAATACATAATTCATCATCTGTAAAACGATTGATCACTGTATTAAATCCTTCTATACCTCCACCATGAAAGAACTTTTTATGTTCTTTATATTTTGTTACCATCCAACCGTAAGCATAGTTATCTTTATATACTGTCATTATCTTTTCCATTGTTTCTTTCTTTACTAATTTCTCTGTGTATAAAGCCTGATCCCACAAAAAAAGATCTTCAACGGTTGAGTACAAAGCGCCAGCACCCGCGGGTATTGTCATATCTATATAAGGTGCCGGTATTAAACCTTCATTGGCCTCGGTGTAACCTGTTGCAGCATTTTTTAAAATGCCGTTTGAAGGATATAAGCCGGAGTTTTTCATTCCTAAAGGATCAAAAATTGCTTCCTTCATATAGTCTCCGAATTTTTTTCCGGAAGCAGTTTCAATAATGTAGGTCAATAAAATATATCCTGAATTACTGTAATTGAATTTAGAACCGGGCTCAAATTCCAAAGGTTTATTTTTGGTTAATGCAATTACCTGTTCTAAAGTATGCGGATTACCTTTAATACTATCAAACACCGGTAAGGCTGTTACATTTGGAATGCCAGAAGTGTGTGTAAGTAAATGATGTATTGTAATTTTATCGCCATTAGGATAATCGGGAATATATTTTATAAGTTTATCTTCTGTACTTAATTTTCCTTTTTCCTGCAAGATCATAATAGCCATAGCTGTAAACTGTTTAGAAACAGATGCCAGTTTGAATTTTGTAGTTGGCGTGTTTGAGATGGTAGAAGTAGTATTTGCCAAACCATAACCTTTGCTTAAAAGTACTTTTCCTTTTTTAGCGATTAGTACTGATCCGGAGAACATGTTCTTTTTTGTGTGCACCCTCAACATCAGATCGATGCGTGCAGCCTTTTCAAAATCTGTTTGCCCATTGCTATTGCTTAGAAATACGCATAGCAGTAGCAGGATGAATAAATATTTTTTCATTTTCAAGTTTTTTAATTATTAATACCAAGACGGATTAACTTATCAAAAAGTTACAGTCTTTAACGGCAATTTATTTTACGCCTTTGTCACCTTTTTCTCCCTTATCACTTTTAGCTCCTTTTGTGCCTAGCTCCTTTGGTTCTTTAGGCTCAGCAGGTTCCTTCGGTTCTGCCGGCTCTTTTGGCGTTTTTATTTTGATACCGTTCTTGTCAATTTTGATCTCTGCATCTTTTCCATTAATTTTTATACCATCTTTATTGATCGTTACATCCTTATGTAAGGTTTTCGACTCGTCTGTAATAACTTTTCCATCTTCAATTACAATTGTTCTGGCAACGCTTTCTCCTTCCTCCTCCTCATCATTTTCTTCTAAGCCCTCACAATCAATACAAATTAAGCCTCTGTCTGTCATTTGCCATCTACGACCTACCATATGGCCATCCCATGTGTTGGTTGTATTTTCAATATCGTTTAAAAGATATTTTACACTTTTATCAAAGAAAATAACTTTGCCTTTTGGTAATTTAATTTTAATGTCAACTTCCTGCGCTCTGAATTTTGAACCTTCAAGAACAGAAAATACTTCGTCAAAAATTAATACATTACTCGCCTGTGTATAGCTATACTTAATTGTTTTTGCATTTTCGTTAGCTTCTTTTTTGGTTAAACCTCTTGATGTATAATTTATAACCAATTCGATACTATCAGAATTGCTTTCAACCACATCAAGATCTGCATGACCAATTATTGTTAACTTTTGATTTAATTCACCAAATTGGTAACCACTATTATTTCTTCCATAATGCGTATCCAGGTCGTCCGCATTTTCGAAATTAAACGCTTTTAAAGTTGACATAGCTGGATTTAATTTTACAATTAATGTATCTCCTGTACCATGTAGTTCAGTAGTTTCTTTCACTCTTGATGTTTCGCTAAATTGTTTTGTTGTAGAAATTGTTACATACAAACCTAAAATTATGCCAACCACCCATGTAATTCCTAAACTTAAGTTTAACCAACGATTGCTGTATCTGATCTTGAATAATAATTTTATGCCTGAATACAACAGCATA
The DNA here is from genome assembly GCA_016787785.1 of Bacteroidia bacterium. Classification (GTDB taxonomy): domain Bacteria; phylum Bacteroidota; class Bacteroidia; order B-17B0; family Aurantibacillaceae; genus Aurantibacillus. The sequence goes on from JAEUTO010000013.1 coordinate 156,826, forward strand.
AAAACCGGGATACCTGCAACAATTATAAAAGCTAAAAGAGCAAAAGCATAATCGGAGGATGAGCTAAAGATGACCGATTTCCAGTTTGATAATTCAACATTAGATCCTGCAGCCGAAATACCAACAAAAGAAGTAACATAGGCGAATAAAAAAATACAGCCCAAAAACACAAGAAACAATCCGATCAATCTTCCAAAAATGTTAAAGAAACCATTTAATATTCTTGAAATATTCCCTCTTAAAGTATTGCCTATCTCATTATTTTTAAAACGATGTTTTACGTCTTGTGCTTCGTCTTTAAAATTTTGAACGATGTTATTAATGTTAGCCGATTCGCCACGCATAGCAAATTTATCGGCAGTGGTTTTTGCTTCAGGAATAATTATCCATAAAATAATATATACCCATAAACTAATTCCACCAAAAAATATTAATAAGAACATTGCTAAACGTACCCAAACAATGTCAATATCAAAGTAAGCAGCTAAACCGCTACAAACCCCACCAATTGCTTTTTCATCGGGGTTTCTGAATAAACGACGTTTAATTTTTTCGCCGGAGAAATTTGTTTCTTCTTCCTTTTTATCATCTTCTTTAGATTGGTTCTCGCCAAAATCTTCCGGCTTACCCATTATACTTTTTACATGATCTACATCTGCCATTAATACAACTTGTTTTACTGCATTAATTTTTCCTTGCAATAATTCTGCTATCCTGGCTTCAATGTCGCTCATGATCTCGTTTCCGCCATCGGTCTTACTAAAATAACCTTTAATGGTTGCAAGATATTTGCTTAAGCTATCGTAGGCATCTTCTTCAATATGAAAAATGATCCCGCTTATGTTTATGGTTACTGTTTTATTCATTGTGTAATATTTTAAATGTTATTTTTTCCTTTTTCTATTGTTTTGTTAACTGCTTCTACCAGTTCGCTCCAGGATAATTGGAGCTCTTTTAAATATTGTGCGCCAATTTCTGTAAGCTTATAATATTTTCGCGGTGGGCCGCTGGTACTTTCTTCCCACCTGTAACCAAGTAATCCGGTGTTTTTTAATCGTGTGAGTAATGGATATAACGTTCCCTCAACTACTACTAACTTTGTATCTTTTAGCTTATCAATTATCTCTGTTGGATAAGCATCTCCTTGCGATAGGATAGAAAGTATGCAGAGTTCAAGAACACCTTTTCTCATTTGGGCTTGCGCGCTGGCTGCCCTCTCAACTCCCCCATCGGGTTTTTCTGTATTCTCTGAGTTTCCCATGTTCTGTTCTAATTTTTTATTAATACTATATTAAACTGTTTTAATGTTAAGTGTAACACTATGTACTACATTGTTCTTTAATTTGGTAAGATTTAATTTTAAGAACTGTTTTTCGATCTCAGCTTTTAAATTAACATCCATTGTTTTTGCTAAAACAAAATCAACGTGCCCGTTTTGATTCGTAGTAAAAAGTACTTCCACTTTTTGAGATTCGTTTGCAGGAATTACAATTTGTGGAAATTTAAAATAATCCTTAATTGTTTTTTCTGTTTCAATTGCTTCAGGATTTATTCCTGCTTTTGTGTTTGGCTTAACAGTTAACGAGATCATTAATAATCCTCCCATTAGTAGTAGCGTTGTTATTTTATTTCTTGTTTTCATTTTTAAATTTTTATATTATTTTACATTCAGTACTTTTAAACCATAGCTATTTGGTGATACAAACATACAGAATTATTTTAGTACCTTGTGTTACATAGTACTAAATATTTTGTTAAATTTTTATAACTATTTGATTATCAGCAATAAAATTTAATAGAGACTTAGCCAAAATTTAAATATCTTTGTGTGAAATTTAAAAAAATGCACAGTTGGTCTGCGGATTTTGCCGCCTTATTTTCGTTACAAGGTCTTATTGGTTTAATTACCCTTTCGGTTTTAGAGATAATATTAGGTATAGATAATATTATCTTCATTTCTATTGCTGTAAACAAACTGCCGGTATCGCAACAAAAAAAAGCCCGTACCATTGGGCTTACTTTGGCGCTGGTTGTGCGCTCCATACTATTATTATTTATTGGATGGATCGCTGGATTAAAGGCAGCACTTTTTCATATTGGCGATTGGGGTGTTAGCGGTAAGGGATTGATTCTTGTTGGCGGTGGTATATTCCTTCTTATAAAAACCTGGCAAGAGATCATGGAGAAGATATATACCGATGAAGATGAAATAGAACATACCAGTAAAGGAAAAAGCACGTTCAATGCTATTATATTACAAATTGTAGTTATTGATTTTGTTTTTAGTTTCGACAGTATTCTCGCAGCAGTTGGCGTAAGTGGCATAGTATTAATAATGATAAGCGCTGTTGTAATAAGTATGATACTTATGATCTTATTTAGCGGATATGTTGCAGACTTCATAAATAAGAACCAGGGCATTAAGATGATAGCCTTAACTTTTTTATTAGCAATTGGAGGCATCTTACTTGCTGAAGGAATTATTGATAGTTATAATTTTTCGGTGCCGGAAGAAGATCATGTTGAGCTGAATAAAAACTACGCCTACATAGCTTTAGCATTTGCTTTGTTAATTGAGATCTTTAACATGAAAGAAAAAGCAGTTAAGCGTAAGAAGGATCTGGGAATCTAAAAGAGCTGCCTTAAAGAATTGTCAGGCGGAAATTAATTTTTTGTATTGCTCTTTATAATTTTGTTTTGAGAAGAACTGAATTGCTTCGGCCGAAATTTTTTGCTTTTCGGAAATGGTTGGTTTTATTGTAGTATCGCCAAACTTAGTAAAAATAATTCCCAAATTTTTTTGAGAAGATAATTGCGAGTAATCGCCCAGGTTTTCTGATAAAATAACTTTTAAACCACTAGCTAAATATTCTGCATATTTAAGTGGCGAAGCAACTTTATTGGTGATCGAATTTTCTCTTATCAATAATCCATAATCGCCAACCATTAAATATTCGTGAACTTTATTAGAATTTAAATGCTTACAAATAACTTGTGTTGGAAATAGTTTTTGCAATTGTTTAATATTTGGATCTGCAGGAGAAAAAAATACGATCTTATTTAACGCACTCTTTTCTAAGAGTGGTTCAATAAACGAAGACAGTAAATTAAATGATTGCCAACCTGCGACAGAACCAGAATAGACGAAAACATTATCTTGGGCATTTAAACCCATTTCTTTTCTCCTTTTGATAATAGCATCTGCAGAAATTTTTATTCCTTCAAAATTAGCATTAATTGTGCAGGGAATAATTACGTGTTTTGTTCCGCTATAAGAAAAATTGGATCTCCAGTGATCTACCAAAGCATTTGAAACTGCAATTCTATAGTCAGAATTTAAGATGACTTGTTTTTCAAACGTCGAAATTGAATTTAGTAGTTTCTCATCAGTTATCACTTTGTACTCTCGCCACTCTGCTTCAATTGCCCCCCTACCGTCATATATAACTTTTATTGTTTTATCGCGCATTGTTAAAGCTAATTTAGTTGCTATAACACTTCTTGCTATTATTTTATCAGTTTTATAAGTAGAACAAAATAAGCTTAAAAGAAATTTATTGTTTTTCCAATTCTGCATTTTTGGGTACATGGGCAAAACAATGGCATCGGGCAATTCGTTTTTAATTTTTTTCCTATTAGCAAAATATGCCCGTAATGAAATAAAGGCCAGTAATCTGACCTTCGTTTCAAAATTTTTGTTCAGGAATTTTACAACATCAATTACTTGCGAAGAAAATATTCCGGAGGGTGCTTCGTTTACTGTTAAAAAAAAGATCACGTGTTATTTGCTATTACTTTTAGAATGCGTTCGGTAGCTTTTCCATCCCACATTTGAGGAATATTCCCTTTTTTGTAGCTTCCATTCTCTATTTTACTAATATAACTTTTAACGGTTTCAATGTCAAAAGACAACAGCGTATTAGAGCCTTCGGTAACAGTTACAGGCCGCTCGGTATTTGGCCTTAACGTTAAACACGGTTTTTGACGAAACGTAGACTCCTCCTGAATGCCTCCGCTATCAGTTAAGATAAAAGCGCAGTTCTTCACCAGTTTTTGGAAAGCAAAATAATCTAAAGGTTCGGTGCAAATTAAATTTTTATTATTTGCGATCTTACTGTGCAGGCCAAATTCTTTTGCGTTTTTAATTGTGCGCGGATGGATGGCAAAGACCACTTTATAGTTTATAGAAACATGATCGATCAACTCTATTAACTTTTCAAATTCGGTTTTATTATCAACCGTTGCCGGACGATGCATGGTCATTAAAACAAATTTACTACCATTTATTTTAAGATCTGACAGAACCGGGGAAGCCTCAATTTCTTTTTCATAAGCAACCATCGTGTCTATCATAGTATTTCCAACAAAATGAATTTTTGATTCATCGCGTTTTTCATTTTTTAAATGTTCTGCTCCACTTGGCTCGGTAATAAAAAAAAGATCGGTCAACTCATCGGTAACAATGCGGTTAAACTCTTCCGGCATTGTTCTGTCAAAACTTCTTAAGCCTGCTTCTATATGACCTAGTTTGATGCCGCTTTTATTCGCGAACAAAGCTCCGGCCATTGTTGAATTAACATCACCGGGCACAAGCAGAAGATCAGGCTTGCCAATTTTATCTACAAGATCTTCCAGCTTTACCATTATTTCTGCGATTTGTTTATTAGCTGAAGCAGGTGCGATATTTAGATAATGATCTGGGACCAAATTAAACTGTTTAAAAAATACGTCAGCCATTTTTTCATCATAATGTTGGCCGGTGTGAATAATAGAAATTTCCATCTCCGGATATAGAGATTTAGCGCACCTTTTAAATTGCGTGACCTTAATAAAATTTGGCCGCGTTCCTATAAGAATGTAAATTTTCATAAAATGCTTCTTTTATTTTTCTCCTGGTCAATAATATCAACCGGAAATTTTGTTCCTTTTAATTTACATTTGATCTTTAGCAAATTATCATAGGTCCTGCATTTTGTTTTATCAAGATCCATCTTCCATAAGTACCCCTTAACAAGTTCGGCTCCGAACCTTTTTTTAAAATTCTGAATGCCCTCCAATTTAGTTCCGGTTATGTCACTTAAACGGGCGCCAACAAAATCATATTGTTTTACACCGTTATCACGCATTAAACACATTATTTTATAGTGTAGATATTTATTTGCTGCCGACCCTTCTTGCGTAGTTACAGATGCAGCATGGAAATAATAAGCACCATATTTCGAATACGCAACGTATGCACCACCCTGAATTTTATTATCCAGGTAAACTGTTGCCAACAAAGTATTATCCGGCAACGCTGTTAACTCCTTTAGTAACGTGTCATTATCCTCCTTGTGGGCGCTTGTCCTATCCATTGTTTCATTGTGCAATTCCAAAAAAGTGGATAATTCTGAACTACCAAACTTTAGCGCCACGTTTAATTTTTCGATTTGGCGAATGGAGTTACGGTATTTTATGCGCATTGCTGCAAGTAACTGACTATCGTTTTTGTTTTCGAGGTTTACCTTATAGGTACCAAAACCGCAGAACACACTTTTTTCGGGCTTAACTCTGAACAAAGCATAGTTCTTAGGTTGAATGATCCGGTGAGCCAATTTATTTTGTGAAATATATTTTACGGCCTCCTCACAAAAACTCTTTTCGTCATCCTCGCTTGGCAAATCGCCACAACCTTTAACTGGTGGGAACTGAAATTGAATGCTGGTTAAAAATTTATTTTTACCGGTCTTTACCGGAGCAAAAATATCATTCTGCTGCAGGATCGAAATATCTTTATTTAATTTCAAATAATCGGGTTGAAAACAAAAAGGCAAAGCATCTTTATTAACTGCTTTAAGAGAAAAGAATTCATTTGCTTTTAATAATTTCACGATTTATTTTTTTATCGCAACCAACAAATATCCGTTTTTAAAGTTCTTTGATTCTGTTTGATAAGGTTTACTGTCAAATTCACAAGTATCCCGTCCATCGTAACTTTGTCTATTTTCAATAACCGTGAAATACCTGGATACTTTCTTCGAAATAAATGCAGGCGAATAGTTAATATAGTTTCTATCAGGATAGAAGAGGTCGATCCTTCTTAAAGCATGTGGATATTGAATAACTAACAAACCTTTATCATTCATTATTTGCGCACACTTTTTAAAAAAGGCATCGATCTTACTTACGGGAATATATTCCAAAACGCTTATTGAATAAATTGCCTGGTATTTTTGTTCAAAAGAAATATTTAAAAAATTCCCCAGGTAGAATTTACTCTCCGGTAGTAAATCATGTGCTCTCTCCAACATTTCCTCACTAACATCAACGCCACTTATTTTATAATCATTGGCAAGCACTTTCATATAAACACCCGGCCCGCATCCAATATCTAAAACTTCGGTATTAACCGGAGCATAGGTTCTTAACCATTCAACGAGTTTATTTTTTACTTTTTCGATTGCCTCATCCACCTCTACTGTGTGCGAAAAGCCAGCGTTCTGCTGGAGCGACTTATCCGTATTATATTTAAAAGACCGCCATTGGCCCAAAGACATTTCTTTTTTTGCATCAAGACCTGTAGCAATTAAAAAATTATTGATGAAAATATTATTAGTTAACAAAGAATACAAGCCCACGTTATTTCCTTTTTGCAATTAGTAAATACGAATTTTTGTATGTGCGATCTGTATTTGGGTTTAAACTTTTATAAGGTTTTTCATCGTACGACCCAATTTTTCTGCCATCAAACGCATGCTCGTGCTTAATTATAGTAAAATAAGGTTGAATAAATTTTTCGATTGCCTTAGGAGAATATTGAATATAAGTAAGGTCATTATACACTGTATCCAACCAACTAATAGCATGTGGATAGTTGAGGTATAAAATTCCATTCGGTTCTAATGTATCTGCGATATTTTTAAAAAAAATTTCAATATCTTGTTTTGGTATATATATTAAAACCCCAATACAATAAATAAAATTAAATTTTATGTTCAACGTTAATTCCATAAAATTTCCGGGAATATAATTGGCCTTTGGAACTAATTTTTGTGCTTCCTCCAACATCGACCGATTTATGTCTGTTGCGTATAATTCGAAAGAACTTTCCTTGAAAAGTTGAAGATACATTCCTGGTCCGCAGCCAATATCAAGTATCTTACTTTCTTTAACGCAGTATTCATTCACAGTTGCTTCAAGGTCTACTTTAGATTTCTCAAGAACTTCATTTATCTCGGGCCTCAGCGAATAGCCAGCGTTTTCCTGGGTTGATTTATTACTGGTAGTTTTAAAAACATGGTAAGGATTAGAACTGTGATAGATAGTTTTTTCTAGTCCAAATATTCTTATAAAGAAATTTGAAATAAAATTATTTACAAGTATTTTAAAGATAAGTTGTTTCATCTTAATTCTCGATTACCTCCCTGATCAATTTTTGTGTCAAAACATGAAGATCGAATTTTTCCTTTTCATTTGCTGAGATTATCTTTCTATTATTATATGAATCGCGCAGGTTCTTAAAAAAAGTAACCGGATCACTAGCATCAAAACCTAAACCAATGTTTTGTTTTTCGACATACTCCGTAAAATATCCCTTAAATCCCAATACCGCAATATACTTTTCGTAAAAAAGGTAATCTGTGAATTTCGTAACGAAGGAATTTTTATATTCATCCGATAAAATAACCAACCCTATATCAATTTTCTTCAGTTGTTCATAGTATTCGCCTATGTTTAGCGTTTTGTTTTCAATATTCAAATTAGCTAGTTTAAATTCCGCAATTTTACGAACCAAAGCATGATCCATTTCGCCGAATATTGAAATAAAGAATTTATTATAAAGACTGGAATCTATTTTAGATAATTTTTCAAAAGCAGAAACAAACTCAATTAATGCGGCGTTAAGATCTGAAGAGATACTGCCGGCAAAAAAGACATTTATGACCTCATTCTGAGTTTTTTCATTAACCCCAGCTGCAAGATCATCTTTATCAAAACCGTTATGTATCACAAAAGTTGATACAGTTTTTGACGTGATCCTTTTTTCGACAACCGATTTTATATACTCATCTACAAATATTATTTTATCGCAATTATTTACAGCAAAGTTTTCGGCCAACTCAAAATATTGTTTTTGCCTGGCAGAAAGTTTGACCTTAGTATCATAAAAGGTATGGTCGTTCCAAAGATCTCTGTAATCCAAAGTCAATTCAAAATCAAGCTTCTTTTTTAGTTTACTTGCATAATAAAACAGATACGGGTCGCCACTTACAATTACCTTTTTTATTTTCTCTTTTTCAATCAAATCCGATATACCGTTCCAAACATTTTTGTTTGGAAGTGATGTAATGATGTCTGCGTTATACTTTGTAATATTTATAACAGATAAAACTATTTTTCTGACAAATTTTTCTAAAACTGATTTTGGGTATTTTATGATCTTTTGAAATTTAAACTCAAAAGTTTTTATTTTTATTTTTTCTTTCTCTACATCTTTGCTCCAAAATGAAGTTGAGTTAGAAAAATTACTTGCACCAACTATAAAGATCTCATAACCTTTTGCTGATAACGTTTTGGAGAATTTTGCCCATCTTCGGCCGCCAATACCAGGGTGTGGTGGAAAGGAATAACAAATGATCAATACTTTATCCTTTTGGCCAAGGCTCATTTATCATTTTTTTATAATCTGTTTCAACTCTAAAGTTTCTTAAAATAAATTTTAAATATTTTTCAAAACAAAAAATATTGTGCTTGTTAAGCATTTTTGGGTGGGTAATAAAATGAACAAACGAATTGTTCTCGGTATATTTTTTGTATAATTTTAGTTTAGGGATCGTTAACAGCTCTATTGATGTCATTTCGATATTGGCGTTACTGCTTCTAACAAACGAGTCGCTAATGTTAGTTTTGTCTTCGGGCTTCACTAAAGCAAACCCATCACCAAAATTCTTATAATTCAATTTATACAGAACTTTTAGAAAAAGTTTGTTCTGGATCTTCTCTTTATTCGACAATTCTATATTTGTGATTGAAAATTCTGTGAATTTTCCCGCATTATCTTCTTTTTCAATGGAAGAATCAAATTTATAAATTTTTGCCTTTGGAAAATTTGAAAAATTATAAAAGAATTTTTGGTTCAATAATTTAAAATTTGAGAGTACTGAGAAATCATATTTGATATTATACTTCTCAAAAAATGGCTTAAAGTCCTCAAAAGGTTGAATACACCATCCACCTGCTCTGTATGAATCGATATGATAATTTATACCTGCACTTTCCTGGATGCGTTTTATAAAATCAATTGAGATGTTGAACAAAAGGCTTTTTTCTTCGTTTGTAATATTATGAAATCGGTATTTATCAATATCATTTAGCACCCAATGCTTAGAGTCTTTATTGTAGCTAGCTTCCAACCAATGTGGATGTATGTGCGGAAATATAAAGTGACCACTTTTAAGGATATGCACTAATTGAGAAAAAATTAATTTGTAGTCTTCTTTTGCGCCCTCATCATCATCAATACCCGCCAACCTCATTAAGTATACTGTATCCACAAAAAAAAGACTTTTTGTAATATTATATTTACTTAATAGATTAAGGATATTGTTGGTTGGCTCTATGATACAATTCCTAGCTGTGCCAGATTTTGAACCCAGAAAAAGTTCATAGTCAAACGTAAGGAGTACATTCTTTAACTTATTGTCTTGAAAAGATGTAGCCTCCTGGTTTAAGCGTGTAGCAATTGTTTGTACTATGTTTTCTAAAGAATATTCTTTAATATCATATTCCTTATTATATACGAATTTAGAATTTTTCTTTACTATTGATTCAAATTTCTCGTCTACTGTTGAAAGATCTGAGTGAATACCAAGATGATTATCCACTAAAAACTTCGGGCCCAAGCCATCGTCACAAAAAATAAAAATAGGTGTTTTTGTGTAGATGATCTCATAGAATTTCGTTGAAATATTATTCCTATTATATTTTGGGTTTAATAAAAATACAAAATCATATTCGCCAAATTTGCTAAATAGTTCGGTAGCCGGAATTTGACCGTGAAAAGTGACATTTGTTGCGCCTCCGGCTTTAAAAGCTTTAGCATATTCCAACTTATCTGTGTAAACATCTAAAGAAGTTTCAGAAGCGTATTTTGCAAACAGTTCTATGGTCTTCTTTATAAACGGTTCAATATTATGATAAATATTACCGTACATTATAAATCTAACGATCTTCGTTTCTTTTTTAGGATGGGCAATAAGTTTTAATTCTTGAGGATCAAAAAAATGTGGGATCCTTATAAATTTATCAGCATATTCTGGATACCTTGAAATTAAGTAATCACGCATGTCGTCGCTTGGTACAGATATGATATCCGATCGCTTCATGGTTTCTAATTCCATTTTTCTTTCATGCGCCATCCTTTTATCTGATAAACTCGGGAAACCCCAGTTAGGTCCCCATGTCCAGGGGTCGCGAAGGTCATTGATCAGGAAAAGATCATTGAACTTTTTTTTCAATAAGGTTGAAAAACGCATTACGCCAAATGGTCCGCCGGTGCATATTACATGCGTTATTTGATTTTTTCGGATTATTTCGGTGGCTTTTTTTAGCATGGGTCTTTTCCAGAATATGGTTCTATCTAGAAAAGATCCTTTTGTAAAAAGTGGAAGAACCGTGACCCAAAATTTATAAAGTATCTTTTGAAAAAAATTATGCTCAAAATCAACTAGTACTTTTGGATACCATGTTGGCAATTGATGCAAAATAATTTTGGGATTATTTTTAACTACATCGTACCAAAGAGATGTTTTTTTGAATGGATTTTTAGCACAAATAACATGAACAGTGTAACCTAGCTTGGTTAGTCCATCTGCATGTTTTGCCCAACGCCTACCTCCAATTCCGTAGTGCGGGGGAAATACGTAAGAAATTAGCAGTATATCTTTCTTTTTATCTAACAACGCTATTTAAACTTTAATTTCAAGATCTTTATTAGTTTAAAATATCTATTCCAATAGATCTTCTCTGTTTTAAAATCCTCATGTTTTCTGGCGGGTGAAGACATTAGTTTATCGAACTCTGCCTCAGCCATACCAAGTTTCTTCAGAACGTATTCTTTTTCCTGTTTAAGATCATTTTCGGAATACAAAGGCTTATTCATTTCGGCAAGTGCCTCTTCTTTTGTTATTTGGCCGCTGCATATCAAACTCGAAAGATGCGCTAATCTTTTGTCAACTTTAAAGCGCGTGGGCAAGATATATGCCTGGTAAAATTTAGTAAAAACCGATTCGTAATGTTTGCCACCATAATCGCGCCATGAAAAACGGTTTGTTATTATCTCCTTTGCCATTTGCTTAGTATAGGGTATATAATTAAGCACTTGTATCGATTCTAATTTTAAAAAAAGATGATAATACAATCTTTTATAAAAATTTAAATGAGGGAAACTTTTAATTGTTTTGCCATTCCCAAATTTCCGGTATATATCTTTTATATTTTCCCAATCAGCTTTATCAAACACCCAACCTCGGGGCATAATTGCCTCTGTAGCAAAATTAAATCCATTAAGCGTATACTTAATTCTGTATTTAACCGCTATCTTATAAATAGTGGTCATAATCGCATGATCGGTTAGCGCTTCAATGTCTATCACCCCTGCTTTTATATAAGCCAGTTGCAATTCTTTAAACTCTTCCCAATTTATTACATGGGTATTTAATTCAAAATTAAGTTTCTCGCAAATATTTCGAATGTTCTCGGTAGCTAGTTCACTATTCCACCCATTGTCAAAATGTACAATTAATGGCCTTAACCCATTTTCCTTAGCCCAATAGGCAAGATAAGAACTATCAATACCTCCGCTAACACCCAAAATACAGTCGTACGCGTTACCTTCTCCACTTTTTTTGATCTCAGCGATCTTATTTTTGATCCAAAGTGCTTTTTGAGTTGCATATCCAAGTTTTGATACGACCTTATCGTAGTACCTGCAATATTCGCAAATGCCGTCTATGTCAAATGTGATATTCTTCACATTTTTTGATGTGAGGATACATCTTTTACACTCAGTTACATGATCATGTTCCATTTTTATTGATAACAATTTTATTGTATACCCTATTAGCGGTAATTGAGTTTTTAATTGAGTTCAGGAAGAACCAAAAATTTTGCTTCTTTCTGATATTATCTTTTTTTGAGCTTATTTTAATTGTATTAAGGAAAAAGAATGGGCTTAAACTGTTTTTCTTCCAATAACCAAAATTATCAAGGTAGTCGGCGTAATTATTTGCCTGCAAAGATGTGATAGAATCAGGACTTAAACTACGTAAATAGATCGGCGAATTTTTATTTGAAAAAATGATAGTATGGTCTTTATTAAAATAAAGGTGAAAATCGTTGTGCTCGTTCTCGATCAAAAAAGGGCGTTCTTTAAATCGTTTATAATCTCCGGGAGGAAAAGAACCTGTTATTGAAAATGCGTGTTCTTTATTTTGAATACAGCTATTGGGGAACCAATACATTATCTTTTGAGAAATTAGGCCTGTTGAAACATCCCAAAAAGAATGATACTTGTCTACGCAAAGATCGAATTTTTTATCCTTAAGATCGTTTAGGATAGAGGGATTAAACATATCGTCATCATCCAAACGTACTACATAATCATAACTTAGATCACTACCCAAAATGTATTCTGTTGCCTTCTGTAATTTTTCTTCCTTTTGTCCTTCGAAGTCTATTTTTATAAATTTTTCATTTAGTTTTTCTTCATTTGAAAGTTCTCCAATTACTATTGCTTTCCAATTTGAATAGGATTGATTATTTAGTGTATTAAAACACAGCTTCCGCAACGCCAGTCGCTGAGGAGATAAATGTGATTTTGGAGTTAATGGAATGATGAACAGAAAAGAATTAAGCATTATTTGTTGCCTTCTGTAAGTTTTGACCGGTAAAAACTGGTACTTAAACCGTGGCCCCGATCTGTGTAATAGATCTCAATTTTAAGATCTGCACCTGTAATTGGTTTACCTTTATAATCATCTCCCAAAAATCTTATTGAAATATCTTTGGATCTTAAAATGTCAAGTAATTCTTCTTCCGAATTGTATTCTAATACTTCATCAACATATCTGCAGCTCGACATAATTAATTTTCGTTCTTTAACCGAAAATACAGGTGCCTTTTTACCAGGGTTAATTGCTTGTGAAATATTTTCAGCACGATTAATGGCAACTATTAAATAATCGCAATTTTCTTTGCACTCTTTTAACATCAGCACGTGTCCCGCATGAAAAAGATCAAAAACACCACATGTAAACCCAACTTTCATTTAAATATTATTTTTTATGAAATCCTTTATGTCGTGTTCGGGAAACCAATCAAGCATTTGTTTAGCCTTGGTTACGTCCGCAAAAGTAATATCAGATTCTCCCTCGCGTTTTGGAATAAATTCGTAGTTAGAAGAAATTTGTTTAGCCAGATCTAAAACACTTAATGTATCGCCATTGCCAATATTAAATGCTGTATTTAATATATTTGGATTTACCGCTGCCAAGTAATTAGCTTTTGCAAGATCATACACATGTATAAAATCGCGTTTTTGAGAACCATCACCTGTTACCAAAAGTTGTTGCCCGTTTTTATGCCTGTACAAAAATATTCCAACAACACTGCTATAAGCATTGAATTTATTATCAGGATTAAAACTTCGCGGGCCATATGGATTAAAGTAACGCAAACAAACATAATCTAAAGGATAACGGGTGCTTAACAACTCGAGATATTTTTCTACCTCGTATTTTTGGAAGGCGTAAGGACTCAAACAATCTATTTTTTCAGACTCCGGCGTTGGAATTTTTTCCGGAGTGCCATAAACGGCGCTCGAGCTGCTGAATACAAATTTCGGAAAATTATTTTCTTTCACCATTAATTCTATAAGATGCATAGAAAACGTTAAGTTGGCCGAAATATGCTCTGTAACAAATTCAAAACTTGGTTGTATTCTTGGTAAAGCCGCTAGATGAAAAATACAATCATATGGTTTAAGGCTTTTAATATCTTCAATAGAGCCTTCAATAAATGAAAAACGCGCTTCGTTAAGATGCGCTTCTATGTTTTTCCTATTACCAGTACTGTAATTATCTATACCTGTAATTTTCCAGGTGGTTTTAGAAAGCAGATAATCCAACAAATTTGAACCAATAAAACCGGCAACACCGGTAATAAGTACGTTATTTATTTTCTTCATTAATAATATCTAAGATGGTATGAAGTATTGTTTGGTGGTAACACTCTACTATTCCGTAAGAATTTGCGTTAAGGTAAAAATTAATTTTTCCTTTGTTAACCAACTTATTGTCGTTCTTAAAACCAGAAAGCGTAATAACGTTTTTATTGACTGTGTTTGCATAATCAACTGCGTTATTAATATTTGCAGAGTTACCTGAGCTGCTTATTGCAACTAAAATATCATTAGGCTTATAATACACCTTTAACCATTCAACCATGGCTTTATCGTAACCATAATCGTTTGAAAAGCATGTTATCAAAGCCGGATCGGTAAAAGCAAATGATTCGTATTTTAAAACTTTCGCAAAATCTTCCATTAAATGCGAGCAGATTGAATTCGATCCGCCGTTGCCGATAAAAAATATACGCTTATGTTGTCGTATCATTTTAACGGCATCCAGTATTTGATCGTCAATGAGCTTTGAGTTTAAAAACTCTGTAAATTTTTCTTTATAAGTATTTAGCGGCATGGTCTAATAATAATTTTTTTGTTACTGATTTTTCGTTACATAGCCAGGTGGTAGACAAACTGGCGGCAAGGGATGGTAAATATAAATTTTGTTTTTCTTTATTCAAATGCGACATGATACAAGCAAATGCAAAAAATGTGTCGCCGGCTCCTATTGTATCAATTACTTGTGTTTTAAAAGAAGGATGCGTTTCAACTGCTTTACCATTGGTAAATGTTGATCCTGCTTTACCAGTAGTAATAAATAAATTATCGCAATTCAATTCATAATTAAAGATCTTCAAAATGTCTTCGGGGCTTGGATTCTCGATTTTTTCATTGACTTGTAAACTTGCCTCGCGCAAATCAATGCAGGCACTTCTCTTTTTCTTATTCTTCCATTTAGAAATACGATTAAATCCAAAATTATTCGAATTGGTTTGGCACATTAAGTGAAAACCATCCGTTATTTCCAATTTGTCGCAAAAGCCATGTCCAAAATCTGCTACAATAACAACATCATAATCTGCCGTGTTCACCTTTACATCTTTAAAATCTTTTATATCAAATTTATTGATCTCAACGTGTTTCTTTTTATCGCCAACATCAACGTAACGGGTTTTTACGATCTCATTATTTGTGTTAGTAATAACTTTAACTTCTTTTACAAAATCGTAAAGGTGGTTGGCAATGGCTTGTGCACCGCCCTGTTGGACAGTTTTTCCGCTTTCTAATTTAAACACAGGGCAAAACGATTTCATAGATTGTCCTTCGTAGGATACATCCACAAATTCATCAACAATAGTTTCGCCAACTATCAGCACCCTTAGGTCTTTTATTTCTTCAAAAATTGAATTTAAATAATTTATCATTTTACTTACTTAAAGATAGTGTTTTTATGTGATCAAGTATTTGTTGCTCATTAAAAGCGTAATGTAAAGGTTGTTGGGTTAAATTTTTCCGAAAACGTAAAGTATCTATCAAACCCAGTATAGGTGGTTCGCCATTAAATATTAGCAATACATTTGTATTTGTATAGCAACCAATATGCACTGCACCCGAGTGCTGGCTAATTATTAAGTTAGCATTACAACATTTTTCTATTACAACTCTATTATCGGTAGATAGGCAAACTTCAACTTTACCATCCGACTCAATTTCTGCACTCATACTAGGGTGACCGGTTATATAAACTTTGTCAAAATATGGTTCCACCAATTTTGCTATTTTCATATAGTCCCAGGGTCCACCATTGTTGAGTGTTACAGCATTTCCTTTTTTTCTTGGAAAAATAACGCAAGAGTTTTCGTTAGCGGTTTTGTAAACCTTTTTAATATTGTAAACATATTGCCGGCCTTCTTTTAATTGCCAATTTCTAAACACGTACCAATACATGTTCTTATCGGCAATATCCAAAAAAGCTCTTCCACTTTTTTTTGCAATAAGGTAAAACGCTTCGATATCCTTTTGTACATCAGCGGGCGGAATTGTTTCGTTTGAACTGGAAGGAACTTCAGCAAAAAAATCTCTTAACGGATAGTATTTATGGATGATTGAATTTCCCTTTTCATCAACTAAAAAGCCTTTGTGCAATTCCATTCCGCAATAATGGATCTTTACTCCCTTTTTATGAAGGTTAGAAAGGAAAGGAAGATTGTGCAACAGAAAATGCCCAAACTCCCCTTTAAAAGGGCCGTAATAACACTCTTTTTCTTTTAAGGCCTTGCTATAAAATTCATTTATTTCTTTTTTTGCTTTTAAAATTATCTTTAGATAATGTAATTTACCAAATACATTTAAGTTCTTTTGTCCATACCATATTGTTGTAGCACCATTTGGAATAATATATTTTTGTTCCATATCGGTTACTTCTAATTTCATTTTTGCTTTAGTGCTGTTTCCCAAAACGAAAAAAGTTCGTTTGAAAAATTTTCAATAGTATGCGTTTCTTTTGCAAGACTTACGCTTTCATTTTGGTATTTCTTAAGCAAATCCGGTGTTACCATCAATCGTTCCAAAGCCACGGCCAGTTCGTCCGGGCTTTCATTCTTTACCAGAATACCATTTATACCGTCCTTCACAAAAAAATCGGTTTGACCCAGATCGTAAGCAACTATTGCATTGCCAGATGCCATTGCCTCAAGCATGGACAGGGAAGTGAAATTCTCATACATTTGCGTGGATACAAAAATTGAAGAAGTATTAAATATTTCACTCATGTCTTTTGAGAAACCGGTTTTTACTTTCGTTTCAAGATGTAGGTCTGAAATTAATTTATTCACCTCACTGGCCATCTCTCCATCTCCCCAAAGCATAAATTCCCATGTTTTTGATAATTCAGTATTTTTAGTCAAACAGATACTTACAGCTTTTAAGAAATGATCGGGTCTCTTAAAAGAAGAAAGGCGGGCTGCGAAAACAACCACATTACGCTTTTTTTGAGCTTTAAATTTTTCGTAATCAGTAAAACAAACTGTTGCTGGCTGAAAAAAAATAACCTTGTTCAGCCCCGTAACTGCTTCCTTTGCATTTTTATACCAGGAGAATATTGCCGTTAAATTGCCGGAGCTTATAAATTTTTTGATCTTATCATATCTTATGTCAGAAAATTCAGGGTTAAAACGACAATCAATAATATTTAAACTCACTTTTTTTTTGTTGGTCATGAACCTGTAGATCGGTTCATAATAACTGTCAAAATTTGCAATATGTATTAGAGAATAGTTGTTCTTTTTTAAAATTAATGAAATAAAGAATGTGCTAATGGCATAACTAAATCTGTTATTAATAACCGGAAAAGATTTTATCCTGTTTTCCGGAAAACCCGGACATAATTTTAAAATGTTTTTTTTGCTCTCACGTGTTGTAATAATATCAACTTCATTATTCTTGTTGAATTGAACAAAATTTATAAAAAATCGTTCTACGCCCCCTCCACCTTCAACATTTCCAACCATTAAGAAGATCGCAAACTTATGTTGTTTTAAATTCATTTATTGATAAATACCGTACTAAAGCTCATCTACTTTTTTTAATTGCTCTTTTAATTTCGATAATTCTTTAGCAGGCGATCCGGCCCATGTTTGACCAGTAGGAATATTTTTAGTTACAACAGAACCCATTCCAACTGTTACGTTTTCGCCGATCACAATTGCATCCCTTAGCGATACTGAAGGTGCTATCCATGAGTTTGCACCTATTATTGTACTACCACCGATCATCGAATTTGCAATGATCATTGTATTCTCTCCAACAAGAACATTATGGGCAATATGCACAAGGTTATCGATCTTCACCCCTTTTTTAATAATTGTATCACCAAGCGTTCCCTTGTCAATGCAAGTATTTGCGCCTATTTCCACATTATCTTCAATTAAAACGCCTCCAATATGAGGGAATTTTTCGAGAATATTATTTTCATTTCTTGCGTAGCCAAACCCATCTGCACCAATAACAGTACATGCGTTAATAACAACATTTGATCCAATTCTTGTATTATCATAGAGATAACAGTTACCGTAAATAATTGTTCCTTCGCCAATTACACATTTACCTATGTATGTATTTGGTCCGACATAACTTTTTGGATGAATAACTGCTTCTGGATGAATAACTGCGCTCTTGTGTATGCCATATTCCACGGGAGCTTTAAAGAACTGCCCTACAATTCTTAAGAAAACTAATTTTGGTGACTCAACTTTAACGAAACACTTATTTGTATCCTTAAATTTAGAACTGTCAAAATCAAGACTACAAATGATCAACTGAGACAAGGTGTTTTTTATTAATTGTTCTGCATCAGTCCGTGAAGGATTTAACCAGGTTAGTGAAAATTCATCAGCATCAAATATTGTTTTTATATTATCAAACTGCTTTTCACTAAGATCACCATCAACTTTATGCTTGTCAGGTAGATTTTTCAATAACTCCTTTCCAGAATATCTCATAGTAAATCTAATTTTTTAATTTTCCTTGGTGTTCCAAAAGCACCTTCGGTGCCAATTACCTGATCCAAACTCCGGTTAAAATTATCCAGCAGAGCTTTGTCCCACAATTTATGTGTGTTCTCTTGTCCGCTTCCAACCCACCACATGGGATGGGTAAGTAGTTGTATTTTATTGTGCGTGCTATTTTCAAGCAGATCCCAGATATCATTGTTTTTCCAATTCATATTAGAATCAGAGATGTAAAAGATACCTTCAAGATCCTTCTTATCGTAGGTATTAATGAAATTTTCTATTTTTATTTCGTTTGCAAGAATTTTAGGTCCTGGTTGATGAAAAGAAACGGCGTTAATTTTATTACCGTAAGCTTTTTCAAGGATGTATACTTCCGATTCAACTAACTCCTGTAGTTCTTTTTTATTATCCGGATAAAACGCTTCATCATAATGTAACGCAAGAGAATGACCCATTTTTAGTATTTCCTCTATGCACCTGTGATTATGTCGGCCAAATAAATTATATACCGGCGATCTTAACATAACAAAATAGGTAGCTATAACAGAATACCCATGCTCTACAGCAGCAATTGTTTTTGCGGCTTCAAGATCGGCATCAATATCATGTCGTAACAAACAAAATTTCTCTTGACCGTTTTGTGTTTTATCAAATGAAATAAAGGAATAGCCCGAAGACAGCGCTGTTTCGATAATGCTTCTGTAACCTTGTATTGAAAATTCTTTTTTCATTATTTGTTTCTATGAATACCTTGCATTGTAATACCATATGGGTCGGCAAACTCGTGCGTAATTTTTAGACCCGCATTATTAAACCACTCCCTTATTTCTTCCAACTCATAACGCTCACAATTTTGCGGGTGATACCAATCGTAATTTATTGCCGAGTTATTTACAAAAGACAGATCGTTTGACCAAAAACACTTCATGAAAAAATGATATATAAATCTTTGGAGATCATACTCGCCTGCTTCAATTTTTAAAACATCTACGTTTGGAACTTTTACTTTAATTTTCATGTCTGATAACACTTTTCCTAGTTCAGTTATCTGGTCGCAAACTTTTGTAGCATCTTCATAAGAAAGTCCTTTTATATTATCTCTTATATAATCGTCTACAAATTCACGAACCGGAGCCTTTTTTCGATACACATAAATAGCAATGCAACCCTTCTCTGCTAAATTATTATTAACAAGGTTTTTAAAACTTTTCTCGGGATCATTTGTGTGATGCAATACTTCCTGGCAATATATAAAATCAAATTTTCCGAAACGCGAATTATCTTCCAAAAGATCTGCCTTATGCGTTTTTACGTTTTCGTATTTTTTTAAATTGTTTGCAGCCACATCGAAGGCTACAAGGTCAATGCCTGTAACGGGAGTGGTGCTGTCTGAACATTCTCTTAAAAGAGCAGTTACCCTTCCGTTTCCACATCCTGCGTCCAAAATAGATCTTTTATCACTTAGGAACTGCTTCAATTCTTTTTTGGTAGCCCATCCATTCCTGTTAAGGATCCAGTTTTGAACTTCAGATCCTTCGCGCAACGTTTCAGAAAATGCAAGATCCTGGTTTTGCTCCCATTTGTCTTTAAAACTTGTTTCAGTATTATTATTTTTTTCCATGATCAATTAATTTTTCAATTCCTTTTTCAAATGTTGTTTGCGGTACATGTAACATTTTTTTCATTTTAGTAATATCTCCTATCAAATTCTTAGCCTCATTTTTTGAATGTTCAAAGATCGGATCGATTTTTACTTTCGAGCCTATTGTTGTTGCAATTTGCTTTAGCGAAATATTCTCCGTTCCTGCCACGTTGATCTTATCTGAGTGGTCTATTAATAGTGCTTTACAAACAGCCTGGGCCGCGTCGCCAATATAAACAGGATTTATAACTATGCCGTTTTCTCCTGCAAGTGTGATCGGGATTTTATTTACAACAGAATTTAAAAGACGTGGAATTAACATACCTTTATTTTGAAGTTCTCCATACATAAAGAAAAACCGAAGTTGAACAACGTGAAAAAACTCGGAATAATTATCTGCCAGAATTTCTGCACAAAGTTTCGAAGAAAGATAAAATCCGAGATCGCCATTACCCATTATCGGTGATTCTTCTGTGAAACCTACATCCTTATTGCCATACACACCGCCCGAAGACGCGTAAATAAATCTCTTAATGCCTATTGTTCTTCCAAAATCGAGTAATTTTAAAGTACTTAACGTATTTACATTAAATATTTCTTCGGCACTTGCAGGAAAGTCGCGAAATTTTTCCGATTGCGCGAGATGTATAATAGCATTGATATCCTTAGGCAAACTATCTGTAAATCCATTTGTATTAAGATCAACAGTAATATGTGTGTAGTTTGGAAAATTTAATTTTGCCGCTGAACGTGAAAGCCCATACACGCTATTTGTTTTATCTTCACAAAGCAATTTAGCCAGCTCATTTCCTAATAATCCGCTTACACCGGTAATTAAAATTTTCATTTTTTAGTTTTTAGCAAGAAGTTGATCGTAAACCTGTTTGTAACGTAAGGCCAGGTTTTTATTGTTATGTAATTTTAATACCGAAGGCTGCGCGAGATCTGTTTTTATTTTCAACGCGGCAGGATGATCGATGTAATATTTTATTGTTTCTTCAAGGTTCGCAAGATCTGAAAGTATCAGACCGGAATTTTGGATCTCGGGAGTAACAAATTCCTTTCGAATGTAAGTAATAGCCGGAACGCCAAAATATAAACTTTCAATTTGCGCATTAGCGTAATAACCCATTTTCATTTTACCAATAGAAAGATGAGCTGTTTTATAATATTCAAGTACGGTATCATTATCCATATCTTTCAAATGCACAAAATCGATCTTATATCCTTTTTTTATGAGATTATCAATTGCTTCTTTAATGTATTGTGTACCTTCAATTCCCGGGTGATTGGTGACATGTAATATTCTAAAAATTCCGTCTTTTTTTTCAGGCACTTCGGGTAAGCTAATGGGCGGAAAAAAAAAGGGCATATGCTCTGCCATCGGCACAAAATCTTTCATGTCGGGCGTAGTAACAAAATAATGATCTGCTTTTTCTTTACTTAATTTTCTTCTGAAAACATTTACAGGGTCTTTGCAAATGCGCGCATTATAATCGCAAGATTGACAAATATTCATTGTTGGATGCAATTGCATATTAAGTTCACGCTCTCTTTCAGCGCAGCCTCTTCCATGCACAACCCACTTGCCACCCAGCAGTTTAAAAAATTTCATTTCCCAACCATAAGTACTTAAGGTCATCATAAAATGAGAATGCAAAATATCATATCTGGATACTACTTTCCAAAAAAAAATAAATTCGCGTAGTCGTTCTTTAGCCGATAAATGTCCGTAAGATTGTTTAAAATTATAATCTGCCTTCCACTTGCCAGGCTCATCAATAGCAAGGTAATCGGCTTTTATGCCATTTTCTCTCAGAATTTTAACAGTATAATATGGAATGTGCACCATATAAGAAATATGCAAAACAGTTCCTTTTTTCTTTCTTAGTTTGGCAAATGGAAGAAAAATGTAGTTAAGAACATTTGTTAAGAAAATTACAATTTTAAGTTTCACTATTATGTAACGTCAATTATTTATTGAACTGCGCAAGCCATTCTTCAAGAAATAAGATGAGCCACAACGCACCGCTATGATTTTCATCCTGCAAACCGCGGATAGCTTTCTGATCGAAATAACTATTTATCAAAGAATTTTTTGATAAGATCCTATCCTGCAACAATACATCAAGTTCTCCTTGATGAGCAAACCATTTCGAAATTGGAACGCCAAATCCTTGTTTTTTACGATGAATAAATTCAGTCGGGAAATTCTTTTGTAATAATTCTTTTAATAATAATTTCCCGCGCCACTCGCCAGACTTGTTATTTATATTAAACTCTTCAGGAATGGTTGCCGCAAATTCCCACACCGCTTTATCAATTAAAGGCGTTCGAACTTCCAAACTGTGCATCATACTTGCAACATCCACTTTGGTTAGTATATCAAAATTCATATAGGTTTTCATGTCTATATACTGAACTTTATTAACCGTGGAATATCTTTTTGTCCGGGAATAAAGCGCTTCAAAGCCCTCAGGCAAAGTTGAAATATGTTTATGATGTTCGGGTTTCCATAATTTTGTACGCCAATCATTTTGCAAATAACTCATGTTCGCTATCCAGGTTTCAAGTGTATCTTTTTTAGGATAGCGGCCAGGTAGCAATTTTTCCTGCAACGGATAAATAAGTTTTTTTATACCCACGCGATCATTTATAGGTAGGTATTTCATATAATTTGTATATGAATTATACCCTGCAAAACACTCATCACCACCATCTCCACTTAAAACCATGGTAACATGTTTACGTGCCAACTGGCAAACGTAGTATGTAGGAATTGCCGAACTATCGCCAAACGGCTCACCATAATGCTTAACCAATTTAGGTAAAATATCAAGAGCATCTGGTTTTACAATTTCGGTGTGGTGATTAGTATTAAATTTTTTCGCGGCTACATCAGCATATTTCAATTCGTTGTATTGCTCCTCTTCAAAACCAATACTAAAGGTCTCTACTTTTTTATCGAGCATTTGGCTCATATAACCAACCACCAAGGTGGAATCAATTCCACCTGAAAGAAATGCGCCAAAAGGCACATCTGCTACCAAATGTGCTTTAACAGAATCTTTAATAACTGCGTCAGTTGCTTCTAACCACTCTTTTTGTGTTTTAACTTGTTTCTTGCTAAAATCTAAATCCCAGTACTCCTGCTGTTCACTTATTTTACCGTTAAAATCAACTGTAATATAGTGTGCGGCTTTTAATTTTTTTACAGATTTAAAAATAGTTAACGGGGCAGGAATATATTGAAGCCATAAATATTGATCAATAGCATTTAGATCAATGGACTTGTCGAATTCAGGTAGGTCTTTGAACTGTTGCAGCTCGCTTCCGAAAGCAACAATATTATTTGAAGAATAATAATAAAGTGGTTTTATTCCAAAATGGTCGCGAGCTATAAATAGTGTTTTTTTTGTAAGATCGGCAATTGCAAAGGCGAACATACCTCTAAAATACTGCAAACATTTTTCACCCCATTTTTCATAGGCATAAATAATTACTTCAGTATCCGAATTGGTCTTAAATTTACAGCCCAGATCAATTAGCTGCTTTTTAATTTCTTTGTAATTATAAAGCTCTCCATTAAAAGTTATCCAGAATTTTTCCGAGATATCACTCATTGGCTGAGCGCCCGATGCCAGATCAATAATGGAAAGGCGACGGTGGCCCAGGGCAACATTATCAAATAGTTTATGCCCAGATCCATCAGGACCACGATGAGAGATAGCATCGGTCATTTGTTTAATAACAGTTTCGTTAGCTAAACTTTTAAGATCAATATATCCTGCTATACCACACATTAGTTCTTGTATTCGTTAATTATTTCCTTATATAAATCTACTAGCTGATTTAAAACAATATCCGGGTGTAATTTTTCAATTCGCTGGCCTGCTTTATTTTCAATTTCTTTTTTTGTATTACTATCTAGCTTTAGAACGTTATCTATCGTTTTAAGCAGAGCACTGTGATCATCAACTTCAACAATAAAACCATTTTTGCCATCTTCTATTAACTGATCAAAGCCGTTGCCTTTTGTGCCAATTACAATTTTTTTATTGGCCATACTCTCAATACAAGTATTGGGAAAATTATCGGTAAGCGAAGGCAGTGTTATTAATTCGGCATTTTGAATGATTGGAAAAAGTGTTTGGTGTTGTTGCGATGGAATGTAAATTATCCTGTTCTTTTCTTCGCCAGCATTGCTTAACAAATGCTCCCAAAGGTTAACTCCGTTGATCATGTTGCTGATCTGTTTTCCAACAAATACGAAATAAAGATCTTTATGTTTTTCAAGTAAAGGCTTTATCATTTTTGCGATAGTACCAACACCTTTAATCAAACTGATGGAGCCAAAAAACAAAATATATTTTTTACCTTTTAACGTGGTTTCAAAAATACTGTTATCCATTTCGCCCAATGGCTTTATATAAGGCGTCTCAATAATGCTAATGCTTTTATTGATCTGCGGTTCTGTCATTGCAGCTATCATTTTACTTGGACCAAAAACACGATCCGCTTTTTTCATAGCGTCCAATTCAAATTTAACCTGAATATCTATTTGGAGATCGCTGCTTCCGTAACCACCCATCTTTCTACAAAGATCTGTTGAGCTTGAAATACGGACTATTGAAGGCGTTTTTTTTGGTTTATGATAAGCAAAACCACCTAAGTGAGGGTAATGAATAATGTCTATTTTTTTAATTTTATTATCTTCTTTAATTTTTTTGTTCACAGCAAAAGATCTTTGCCAAAACTTGATCTTATATTTTAGTTTATCGCTGTACAAAAAACCTAATTTTAATCTTTGAAGGTAATAACCGGTTAACCACGCATAATCTTTATTACTTATTTTAATAACCTTGATATTCTCAAATTGCAGCTCTTCGACATTCTGATTTTCCTCAACAGCTAAATAAACGGTAATTGTGTGCCCTTGCGAAATAAGCCATTTGGCAAGTTTATAAGTATAATTTGCAAGGCCTCCGTCAAAGATTTTTTCAGAAACAAATTCCGGTGTAGCTATTGCGATATTCAAGTTAATTTAAGTTTCAATTTAATAAAAAATAAAACAGATTCTAACCATAAAGAAAATTTTGTCAATTGACGATCAACCGAATTGAAAATAAGATCTTTTTTAATCATTTGAGAAATTAAAATATCTAACGGTTTATTAATTGCGTGTTTGATGAACCAGTTATGTGATTCTGTAGCCAGGGTGATGGCCTTATCTTTATTAGTATAACAATCGTTCAAAGCAGTAAAAAGTTCTTCCTCTGTGGCGACACTATACATAGGGTAAAGACTGTCAACCTTTCCAACGTAAAGTGAATCTTTTCTAAAATGAATAACCGGCTTACGCATACATAAAAATTCGAAAATTGCACCGTAAGAGAACCAACTGTGATCTCCAACTTCACCTATTCCAACATCTGCAAAACTTATCATATTTAGTATTTCTTTTCTTTCAGAGATGGGAAACCAAACCACATTCTTTTCTATGCCGAGTTCCTTTATAAGTAATTTTGATTCTTCAACATCCGGACCATACTCAAATACAATCAAACACGCATTTGCATTTTTTGAATTTAAAAAATTACCAAATGCTTTAAAAATGCGTTCATTGCCCTTATAACTCCAAATATCTAAATGGTTTTTCCAAGATTGCCTGATATGGTTAAATGCAATAAAATTAAAGTCCTTTCTTAACTCGGTCATTTTCCCGGTAAATTTCCCTTTACTACGAAGATGCGCAGTATTCTCACTATTAAACTCATGTGTAAAAATAAAAGGAAAAGTGAGCTTATACCTGGTACCTTTAAAATTGAACTTTTCAATTATTTTTTCAAATTCATCGTTTGTATAATCAAATATTACAACGTTTGCATCTTCAATTCCTTTTTTTTGATTTTCTGCTAATGCAGCTCTTTGTTTGTTAGAATATTCATTGTTAAGAGCACTCGGTTCAAAAAAAGGCAGGTCATAAAGATCCGCTCCATATGGTAACACCACATCAATCTTTACTTTACAAAAAGTTAAATACGCAATCGAATAGCCACAGGCAATAACAAAATTATATTCTGAAAAATAATCATTCACCATTCTTTTGTCTGTATACAGTAAGTCTGACTTAAAAAAATCGAACTCTTTTATATAGCTCTGATCTATTTTTTCAAAAGTATCGGCCTCTGGTTTAAAATGATCAAATTCAACTGTATGTATCAATTCGGCATTATACCCTTGTTTTCTTAAATGTCTGACAAGAGCAAACATGTTGTTATTCATGTTTCCAACACAAGCTATTTTTAGCTTACTTTTCACTTACCGAGTTTAGTATTTTCCTGTCGGGAAAATTGATCAACACACCAAAATCTTTCTTTTGATACACCACCATGCTACCCATCGCGATAGCATTAGCACCCGCTTGGTTTATACCTGCTTTCAAATGTTCAATATTACCTGCTCCGCCATGTGCAATAACAGGCACTTTTGATATGGAAGTAACCCGCTTTATTAATTCTATGTCTAACCCATTCCATGTACCTTCGTTGTCTACGCTGGTAATAAGTATCTCTCCTACTCCAGCCTCCTCAAGTTTTTTAACCCATTCCTCAACCGTATACTTATGTTTGTCGTGCGCTGAATTTGAAACCACCTGGCTTTTACCAAAAAAATTCTTTTTTACATCTATTACACCAATTACTGCTTGTGAACCGTATACTTCTGCAATTTGTTTTACAAGGTCAAGGTTTGAATGCAAAGCGCTATTAATGGCTACTTTTTCAATTCCAATTTTATAAATTTTTTGCGCCTGCTCAAAAGTTTTTATGCCTCCACCATAAGCTAAAGGCATAAAACATTCGTTGGCGATCTCTGCCAATAATTTATAATTTGGTTCTCTGTTTTTTGGAGTGGCTTCTATATCCAGAAAAATCAATTCATCCACTTCCTTTTCGTTAAAGATCCTTACTGTATTTATAGGGTCGCCAACATATTTTGGGTTTTTAAAATTGACCGTTTTAACCAACCCGTTATCTTTTAGAAGCAAACAAGGTATATAGCGGATAAGTAACATTATATCTTAGAGAAATTAGTTAATAACTGCATACCGTATTTATGGCTCTTTTCAGGATGAAATTGCGTTCCGTATACATTTTCGTTTTGGATAGCTGCATCAAAATCACCACCATAATTTGTTTTAAGTATAGAGTTGTTGTTGTTATCACAAACAACTTTATAAGAGTGAACGAAATAAAATCTATGCTCAGGAGAAAAGTTCTCAGTTAATTTGCTTGGTGTATTTATCTTTACAAAATTCCATCCCATGTGCGGGATCTTTAAATTAGAATTTTGATCAAATTCAAATTTAATTGTTTTTGCCGGTACAAGGTCTAAGCCTTTTAATACGCCTTCTTCGCTTCCCCTCGTCAACAATTGCATTCCTAAACAAATACCTAAAAATGGCACCTTGTCTACTTTTGCTTTATGTACTAATACAGAACGTAAATTCAGTTCGTCAATTTTTTGAATAGCCGAATCGAAAGCGCCGACACCGGGCAATAATATTTTTTGGGCTGCCTCAATTTCCTTTATGTCTGAGGTTATAATACAAGGGGTACCAATACGTTTCAACATATTTTGTACTGACCCTAAATTACCTAGTCCATAATTAATAATTGTGATCATTTATTACATTTCAGTTTTAGAAGTGTACTTTATATAAAAACTCATAGGTACTAAATTTGCTTTTGCAAGCAAGTAAAAAAGTGGTCTTAGCCTTTCAAATCTTTTTTTGTAGGTCTTATAATCTCGATAAGTTTTTCGTTCACCTTTCATAATTCTCTCATATTCCTCATCAGAAAAACCTAACCTTTTTTTAAAATAAGGTATAAGGTCCGGTTCCAAATGCGGTGGTGTGCTATATTCTTTTAGCGCTTCTTCCTGAGTCATTAGTCCGGCTCTAACCGAAGCAGATAAACTATTATTTCTTTGATCGATACCGAATTTTTGAGGAAAGTACACCGAGTGGTTAAATGCGGTCATTCTATTTTCAAGATGGTGGCCACCGTAATATTCCCATCCATATTCTTTTTCAAGAAAGGCCCGCGCATCTTGTTTAGAATAATTAATATACCACAACGGGCGAATCTTTTTAATGCGTTTTAGTAATATCCATTTCATAAAAGACATAAAACTCATATTAGGAAACGTTTTCATCGGTATTTTTCCAAATTGTTTATGGATATTTTTTATATATCCTCCATCAACATAAGCGCTGCTCAAAGGCGATACGCCTTCAGCAATAAATGAATGGCCCTCTAACACATATTTAACACCGTACTTAGATGCTGCACGATACATAGTTTCGGCTAACGCAATATCCGTTGGGCCATCAATTTCTGAAACGTTTGCTAAAAAGAAAGAGCGAAAAATATCATCGGATTCTTTATTATCTACCACATGAGTATATAGGTCTACATTCAATTTACTCAACACTTTTGTAATATTTTGAGTTGCAATTGCAGTGTTCCATGTGTTATCATAGTGCACTGCTAATGGCCTTAAACCCCATTCAACAGCTTTTACGATCATATATGAAGAATCGGTACCGCCACTTACACCAACAATGCAATCATACTTTTTGCCTTTGCCATCTTTTTTAATTTGTTCGACTATTCCCATGAATTTTTTTTCTCCTTCAGGGGTGCCAGTATTAAATTGTTGTTTTAGGCCATCGATCATTTTGCAGTAAGTACAAACACCGTTTTCATCAAAAGAAATTGCAGGCGTTCTCTCATCGTAAATACATACTTTGCAAATCTTATATTTTTTATTTAGTGTCATAATTATTAAATTTTAATTGCAGCCTTTTCGTAATTATTAAGATCTTCTACACTGTCTATCTCTATCCAACCACCTTTGATAAAAACAGGTTTTACAGGCATTAAATTGTCTATTATAGATTGTATAAAAGTTGTCATGAACATATTATCAAAATTCTTCCCGTCATAAATGGCTCTTTTATCTAAATTATGATAATAAGCAATTATTTTTTTCAAAGCATCCTTTTTTATTTTGATCAATCCAATATATTGCCCTTCAATATCCGCGTAGGACTGAGGCTTTTTTCCTAATTCATAAATATTTCCGGCTGCGTTTATTTTTAGTGTCTCAGCATCTGCCAAAGGATTTTCCATTCTTATCGACCAAAGTTCCTTCCAGTTACTATCAATTACAACCGAAAAATCACTTTTATCATTTGCAAGTAACTCAAGTATCTCTTGTTTATAGATGATATCTGCATAAGAAATTATGATATCATCCGTCATTTCGCTTTCTGCACAAAAAAGTGAGGCCAGCATATTTGTGGTATTAAATTTTTGATTGGTGCAAAATTTAATTTTCTCATTTTTGAGATGATCTTTCAAAATTTCTTCCTTATAACCAGTTACAATCGTAATATCTTTGAGACCAACATTTTTACAATTTTCAATGATTGAATCAATAATTGGTTTACTGTTGAACTTTACCATGCACTTAGGTCTGTCTAATGTATATGGCCTTAATCTCGTTCCTTCTCCTGCTGCTAATATTATTACTTTCATTTTAAAATAAATTTAGATCGTTTCGAGAGGCTATAAAGTGGTTATTTTTTATGCTCTCTTTATTGTATACAATTTCTTTTCCGGTTGTGCAATCTATCAACTTGCAATTTGCTTCGTTACAAATAATATGCCCAGCGGCGGTATCCCATTCTTTTGTGCCATTAAGTCGAGGATAAATATCTATTACGCCCTCGGCCATTTTTCCGAATTTCACTGCCGAACCAAATTTTTGTACATCTGTAATATTATGCTTTTCTAAAAAAGCCATCGTTTCTTTTGTAGAATGATGTCTGCTATCACTGGCTATTAAATTGCTTCGCGTAGATTTATTACTTATTAAAACGCCGTTCTTATACGCACCCTTTCCTTTTTCTGCGTAATACAACAAATTTATTGCGGGCGCATAAAGAACACCTAAGATGGGTTGATGATCTTCTATTAACGCAATGTTTACAGTAAATTCTCCGTTCTTATCAATAAAATCTTTTGTTCCATCCAGAGGATCTACCATCCAGAATTTTTTCCAATTTTTTCGTTCAGAAAATTCAATATATGATTCCTCACTTAAAACAGGGAATTCAGAAACTGACCTTAACCCATCTAAAATAATTTGATTAGCTACAAGGTCTGCCTTCGTTAAAGGCGAATCATCTTCTTTATTAGTAATTTCAAAGTCAGGACTTGCATATATTTTCATTATAGCGGCTCCGGCATCTTTTGCAATTTTAATTACTTTGTTAATCATTAAAAAATAGTTTTATAAGATCAAGATCCGTATGCTCTATTGGTTCATTCCTTTCGGGGTGCCACATAATTGCAAGAAGTTTTTTTTCGTTATTTTCCATGGCTTCAATGCTTCCATCCTCTGCAATCGCCAAGGCATTAAATCCATCAGGGACTTTAATTACCGCATAATTATGATAAGAATTAACTTTGTTACAATTTTTTAGTGGTTTGTAAAACCGAGAAGCTCTATCCAAAATTATTGCGTGTTTATTACCAACGTGGTTTGTTATTTTTTCAAGTTTTCCTCCAAAATGATCTGTCATTAATTGCATCCCCCTACAAATACCTAATACAGGGATCTCCTTCTGAATTGCATATTTTATTAATTTTATTTCCTGTTCATCTCTTTTTATAGAAGTATTATTTTTTGAAATACTGGAAAGATCATTCCCTCCACTCAAAATAATTCCGTCAATTTTAATTTCACTAAAATAAACCGAGTGATCAAAGTCAGTTGGCAATACTATTGGCAAATAATTCAATGCTTTAAAAATATTTGCCCATCTAATATCAAGAGCATCACGTGTTTCTGCGTAAGTTTCATTTTCAATTAGCCGTTGGGTAATGGCAATTTTTTTCATTCTGTATTATGGGGCAATGGATGGTGTAATAGAAAGATCGGCGTTCAATTGCTTGACCTGGTCTTTCCAATCTTTATATTCAGAGAACATTTTTTTTAGTTTCCACATTTCTTTATCTGATGGTTTTAGAACGGCGAGGTCTCTATCAACATTTTTTGAGTTAACTAAATATGTATCTGTTTTAAGATCATTCATAACTTGTATTCCTTTTCTAACGTGATGAGTATCCCAAAAATTCTCGTTATGAGAGGTTAGTGCAGTATCAAGGTTAAGGTCGTAAAATGGCTGCACGGTGGCTAACTGACGCCTAAATTCCTCGTATGTTTTCCCTAAGTTTGAATAATAAATAAGTGCAAGGTTCATCCGGTGTTCGGGCGCTGTAGCGAGTTTCATTTTAATGCCTTTTGTCGTTAGATAGTCGCGAAAATCTTTAATAGCTTCTATTCCCTTTTTAAGGGCAGCAGGATTCTCAAATGTTTTGCTTCCGTAATATCTTGGATCGATATACATATAGGCCAGATAATCTGCCAATACTTTTTCTGCATTATAAGAAGTATCGTTGAGATAAACATGTTGAGTTCTTGTTCCGTTTGGATTAAATTCTTTTGCCCATGAGCTGTGATTTTCTTTTTTTATATATTTTACTGCATCCAAATAAGCACCGCTATTAAAATATTGATCGATAAAATCAACCACTAAATTATTTTGTGTTACCGCAAAAGGATGAAAATAATTCTGGGCGCCTCTTGAAGGATTAAGCGCATAAAAAGTAATAAAAAACACAATTTCTTTTGGCTGTTTTGAAGCCAGTACTTTACCATAAGCAATGTGTTCGTATATGTTTGAACTTTCGATACCCATGGAAAAAGAACTATTTTTAGTTGTGTAAAAACTATCGATGGGATAATAATTAACTGCCGAAGAGCCTAAAAATCCATAATCGAGTTTACTGTAGTGCTTAATAAGATTATAATTATACATTGGATTGTATGGTAAAGTTTTATTTTCATAGTCAGGTTTCACAATAAAATAAGGATCTATTTTATACATAAAAGCTGCGTATGTCAATGCCACAAGAGCTAGAATAAAGACGGTTCGTGAAAAAAGGCGGATCATCCTTAAAACTGAAAATAAATAAATTGTTGCCTATCAGCATCGTACTGTCCAAAAAATATAATGCTTATTAATAGCAGGTAGTATGTACCAAGCCTTAACCATGCTGGCTGAGCAGAAAGGAATGACCTGATGCTTTTGCGACGTTGGATCATGTAAATAGTTTCCATTATTATTATTGGAAGTACAAAAAATAATAAAGCCAATTTTCCTTTCGATAAATAGATCAGCGATAACCGTGCATTATTTTCATTTGCAACGACATCTTTAAAATCATTTATAAAACCAAAGATCATTGTTTTGATAACATATAGTGCGTCTCCGATACTTGAAGCCCTAAAAAACACCCAACCCAATGCTATTAGTCCAAAAGTAATTGCAACGTTCCATAACTTGTAAAATTTGGGCATTCTTGTTAAACCAATAAAAGAATTTATTCTTGCACGGATTTCTTTTGTGAGTTCTGCAAATACAAGATAAAATCCATTTAACGCACCCCAGGCTACAAATGTCCAGTTAGCACCGTGCCAAAAACCACTTATTAAAAAAGTTATAAAAAGATTGAAATATTGCCGCGGTTTTGAAACCCTGTTTCCTCCCATAGAAATATAAACATAGTCTTTAAACCATGTAGATAGTGATATGTGCCAACGTTTCCAAAACTCTGAAATGCTTTTTGAAAAATAAGGCCGATGAAAATTATTCATTAATTTAAAACCCATTACCTGTGCAGAACCAATAGCGATATCTGAATATCCCGAGAAATCACAATAGATCTGGTATGTAAAAAAAATAGTTGCAATAATTAAAGGAAAGCTACTGTAGCCATGAACGTTACCATAAACCTGGTTTACATATGTTGCAAGGTTGTCGGCAATAACAACCTTTTTAAACATACCCCAGGCCATTAATTTTAAACCGTCTGTCACACGTTTGTAATCAAAATTATGCTTCTCGTAAAACTGATGTAGTAAATTCTGCGGCCTTTCAATTGGCCCTGCAACTAATTGCGGATAGAACATTACATATAATGAATAGATGCCAAAATGTTTTTCCGCTTTTTGGTTACCACGATACACTTCTATCACATAACTTAAACTTTGAAAGGTGTGAAAGGATAGCCCGATTGGAAGAATGATGCTTAATGCCTCGATAGGATATTTCCAATGGAAAAAATCAGCAACCCGTTGCATATTTGCATTAAAGAAATTAAAATACTTAAATACGAATAAAACCGCGCAGGTAGATATTATACTTGCTATTAAATATACTTTTCTTTTCTTTCCCTCTGAACGTTCAATCCAGATCCCGGCAAAATAATCAATAACAATTGTTACCAATAGAATAAGAATGTAAACCGGAATAAAGGACATGTAAAAAAAACAACTTGCTGTAAGAAGCATAAACCACCTGAATTTATGAGGAATAGCAAAATACAATGTAGTTACTATAACAAAGAACCAAATAAAATCTATTGAGTTAAATAGCATCTTTTAAGAAATGATCTTCACAATTTTATTTAAACAGTCAACCTCCAATAATTTTGCCGATGACCATGCATTAAAATTAGTTTCGCCCGCGCCTATCACAGCGGGTATTCCCAACTCAGCGCAACGAACGGCCATGTGAGAATTTGCTCCTCCAAATTGCGTAACTAATCCGCCTATATTTTTTGTAAATAAAAAATCGAAGCCGGGATCGGCAGATCTTATAAATATAATTTTGTTATCTAAAATCTCATTATTTACGTTCTCCTGACTAACTGTTTGGCTACAAATACTTTTTAGGGTAATGTAATTTGGCTCATCTGCCTGAAGGAAATGGAAATATACATCGTTTGGATCAGAAATAAGACTGGGAAGTTTTACAGCTTTTGTATAACGATAGGTACGCTTGTTCTTTTCAATATCCCGCTCAAAGATCTCTTTCACATCCCTGTAATCCAGAGAAGCATAAAGATCGATAAATGTTTTTATATCCATATATACTAAGTCCTCGCGCTTGATGCCATATTTAACAGCAAGCTCTTCGATCAGAGATAGTACTTTGCTAAGAGATCTGGTAAATAAAAATTTAACACTTTCTCTACCTTCAATGGAAGTTTTTATAAACTCTATTAACAAATTAGCTGAAATTGAAAGGCCTTGCTTTTTTATCAATGCTTCTATTTTATCTAATTGTTTTTTAGAGAAAGTAAAACTGTTATGTTCTATTAATGACGGCTCTCTATTTGAAAAATAATTCTCAAAATTTTCATCATATCTTAATGACAGAATATCGTAGGTTCCGGGACGCAGATGGCCGTAATTGTTTAAAAATTCCTGCTTTGTAATTTTTTTTGAAAGGAAGAGGTTCAGATCGTTGTTCAGATCTTTGGTAACAGTATTTAAAGATCCTGTATATAAATTATATTCTTCTTTAGTAAGAATTTCCAGATCAACAAAAGATCGCAAAAATTGAGTCGCAATAAATGCCGATCTTGCTACACCGGCAAACGGCAATGTACCGTAACGCTTACAATCTTCCAGTAACCAGTATATTTTATCAACTAATGATAGTTGCGAGTTAACTATTTTCTCGTATTTATCTTTTAATTTTTCTGCCTGAGCAAGGTCCTTTTTATAAAGGCCAACACCCGGATCAATGATCTTATTAGTAATTGAAAGAAGAGATCTTTCAATAGAGTTTATTTCTTCATCATTAAAACCAGCTGGTTTTAGATCTTTTGTGAGTTTTTCAGGAAGATTGAAATAAAAGCAAGAATGAACAATTTCGAATTCCACTTTATCGTGAAGAACAGGTGACGATTTGAGTTTAGTTAAATAATGATCTACAAGTTTTTTTGCAATTTTTTCATCCAGCTCCTTTGGAATAAACGAATTAAAATCTACTCTCACATCAATATAAGGTACACCTAAATATAAAAGCATTAAAGGATGTGATCGTAAATTACGATATCCATAGTTATCGCGTTGATAAGCCCAGATACTATCGGTAATAATTTCTTTATAAAGCGAAGCCGCGAGATGCTTTGGTTTAAGGCCAATTATTTCGGCAGGATTCCAATCCGGCATTACTCCGTAAATTGCTTTATCTCCCAATAAATTTGGGTGTGCGGCGGAAAGCTTGGTTATTTTTTTATGGATCTTTAATAAAGTTTCGTTTAGATCAATACCCGACAGATCCTCTTTTTTATTTGTACTAATTCTTCTTACCTGAAAAATATAAAGTTGGTCATTTGAAAAAGCAAACTCCACATCCAGATGAGGAAAATTAAATATTTCCTCGAGTTCCTTTAAGCATACAATAAGTTTATTTATTTTTTTGTCGGGACACGCAATAGGCGAATTTTTAAAATAAATAAATGTTTTTAAATTCTTTCCCGTTCCGCTTGTAACCGAATCAGTGCTTCCACTCTCATCAAAATTAATAATATAATAAGGTGCAAGCGTATCAAGATCAGAAGTAAAAGCAACTCCTGCATTAGTTATATTGGTAAGCTGGGGCTGAACAAAAACTTCGTCGCCAGAAAATTCTTTATTATAGGAGCCAATTACAGTGTCAATTGCCTCTTTTATTTTTATTTCATTATTCTGCACATTCAGTATACTTTCGAAATGGCCGGCATTTGAAATATCTTCGCCATCCTCATTTATTGAAGATGAGCGGACAACCAAAAGTTGATCTTTAAATTTCCTCTGAATGTTTGTAATAATAGCTTCTGTTGAGTTTTTATACTCCGATACACTAAATGTATAAATTGGCAATACACTCGCAGTAGTTATCACTTGCGATAACTCTTCGAGTGTTTTTGCCTTAGAAGAAAAAGAAATTGACTGAATTTTCACTTAAAATTATCCAACCCTTTGGGCTGTCCACGATCTCATTTTGTATGGCACACTGATCTCTTTGAGGTGCTTTATTTTATCTTCGATCTTTTGAAGTATTAGGTTAAATTTCTCTTCACCTGCCTGAGCACGAATATCATTAACAGAGCGCCACGCGCCCATGTATCTTTCAATACTCATTACCTCGGTATGATCAACTTCCATTAAAATAACATCTTTAAAATGACCTGTAGAGATAAGTATCTCATCCCAATTCTTAGTATGTGATTTTGAACCGGAAGAAACACGTTGAATACTTGGAACGATCTGGTAAATAATGTCTTCAATCTCAGTATGTAATTGTGAAGCTCCAATATTTCTAGGGTTCCAAATTGCGGTAAAATACCCACCCGGTTTTAGCACGCGTGCAAATTCAGGTAACGATTTTGCAGGATCTGTCCAATGGAAAGACGATGCCATTGTAAGCCAGTTTACACTATTGCTTTCAAGATTTGTTACTTCACCCGTTCCTTTTAACCACTTAATTGGTTTACCATTTGTATAAATAATTCCTTCTTCTCTCATTTGATCATTAGGTTCAACTGCGAAAGGAACATTTAAGCCCATGTCTAAAAGCACTTTTGTTAGTTTTCCGGTTCCGGCGCCAACATCTGCGATCTTAAAATCTTTCTGCTTGTCATAATCCATGTATTTAAGCATGGCATTAATAATTTGCAGGCTGTATGCCGGACGGTTGATGTAGCTTTTTGCTAATTCTGTAAAATCACCTTGTTTCATTTTTTTATTTTATAAGATTAATTATTGAACTTACCTTTTTTTCTAAATTATTTTGCTGTGTGTTATCAATTTCAAGATCACAATTAGCAGGCTTATCAAAAGCAATGTCAACCCCAACTACGTTCTCAATCTCTTTCTTAAGCGCTTTTGTGTAAAGTTGTTTCTGATCTCTTCTTATCAGCTCATCCATATCGCAGTGAATATAAAACTCATAATACTTCGAATTATTTGCTCGATTAAATTCGTGAACTTCTTTAAAAAGAGAAATTGTTGAACATACCACATTTATTTTCTGATCCGTAAGAAATTTACACATTCGTGCAATTTGCATGGCAACTATCATCCTTCCCTCTCTGGTGTGAGATGAGAGTTGACCGGTAATTTCACGAAAGTGATCGCCATCTAAAAATACTGTATTAACGTATTTATTTTTAAGCGTTTCGTACACAGCCTTGCCGATTGTAGTTTTACCACTACCCGCTAAGCCTGTTATCCAAATTAAATTCGATTCCATCTACTTCCAATCGTCAACGGGGAAATCAACGATACTTTTTAATTTCTCAATATCATTTTTAAAAACTCCTTGCAAATATGTTCTGCAGCTTTCAGGCATTGCTTCTTTTCTATCGAGCAGATTTGATTTCATCAATTCATAATGCTTTTTATCTTGCTCATTTTGAATATGAATTGAAGCGTCTTCTTTCATCCTTATTGTTTCAATAAAAAGATCAAACCGATCCTGAAAGTAGGCTCGTAATTTAACCTGCAGCGCGTTATCTTTAACACTTAAACTGGTGAAAGATGGTGGCACTTCCACTTTATAATTTTCATCCACACCCAAGAAACGAAATACACGTTTAAAATCTTCAACCGGGTTTTTACCAAAAGCATCTGATTTTAAGATCAGCATTTTTTCTTTCGGATAATATTGCATGAATTTATTTAATTGCTCATAGTAAAACCCTCTACCTGTATAATTATGCGGCTGTATCTCAGCCCAAATTCCTTGTTGTGCTTTAATACGTTCCGGTTCCCGTTCTAAAACTTCTTCAAAACTTAACTCTTCCAAGCCTTCTAATACCGTATAGCGATAATTTGCAAATGCTCTCTCTATCGGATTCCTTAGCATAAAGATCAATTTTATATCGGGCAAATGTTTATACATACGCTCAGCAACATTCTCTCCAAACATATAAGACGAAGATCTTTCGCCAATTGCTTTTTGACCTTTTACATCCTTAAAGTATTTGTCTTCATAGTAACTGAATGGTTTTTCGTATTCCCACGATTTATAAAAATAATGAGGTTCGGGTCTCATTTCTTTTGGAAGATAAATCTCAGGATGGTTTATAATTCCCGCGGTTAAAAAAGAAGTGCCGCCTGCAGAAGTACCACCAATAATAAAATTAGGTTTCATTTTTTTGTTTTGTTAATTTTCTATTTGCTCGTTATTTAAAAATAATCTACACCACCATTCAAAATTCATAAAAGACCAGATAAGTAAACGGTGGTTTATACGTTGATTTGTATGCTCGTTAACGATCTTTTCAACGAATTTAGGATCGATGAATTCTGAAGAAACAGTTTTTTTATTTAATAAAAGTTCTTTTATGTAAGCTGCGTTCTCCCCTCTATACCAGCTTTCGTCAGGTGCAGAGAAGCCTTGTTTTTTTCTGTTAATGATCGACTCCGGAATAAAATCCATCATTGCCTTTCTTAATACATTTTTTCCATCGTCAAATTCCGTGTACACCTTTTTCTTATTACCAGTTTCGTTCTCATCAATTTTTTTCATTAACTCTAAATTGCCGAGTTTATGTTTAACTGGAATCTTTTGCGCAAAATTCACAAGATCGTTATCTAAAAACGGGAAACGTTCTTCTAATCCATTAGCCATCGACAATTTATCGCCCACGAGTAATAAACCAGGTAAAAATGTTTTTATTTCAAAATATAAACTGTTATTTATATGCTCTTCAGGCGTTGCATATTTTAACTTAGGATTAAAGGTAAAAACACGTTCAAAGACCTGTCGCGGTTCGTTGATGTCAATTTTATCATAAATAGCATTAGTAAATAATTCCTTTTTGCTTTCGTCTTTTACCAAACGTTGCCAAAAACCATAATAGTTATTAAAAAAAGATTGTTGGTCTAAAGACTGAAACACTCTGTAGTAACGCCATGGATAACCACCGTATAGTTCATCTCCACCGGTACCCTGTAAACACACTTTTACAAATTTACTCGCAAGACGACTGATATAATAATTAGGATAACTCATACCTACCCGCAGATCCTCCAGGTGATATACCACGCGCGGTAAAGACCATGAAAGATCGCCGGCATTTATTACCTGCTCATAATGTTCAGTTTTAAAATAGTTGGCCATTAATTCGGCATCGCGTCGTTCATCATAATTTGCTTCAACACCTGTAACACTGCTCATATCAAAACCGGCGGTAAATGTAGTTAAGCGCTTTGTGTGTTTACTGGCAATTGCCGTGATACTTCCAGAATCCATACCACCTGATAAATAAGAACCAACCGGAACATCAGAGATCATCTGTCGTTCAACAGCTATCTTAAATAATCGTTCTGTTTCATTCTTTGCATCATCAAAGCTCATTGTATTATCGGGCTCTGAAAAATCATAATCCCACCAAGAACTATGCGTTAAGGTTTTTACATCACCCTGTTTTATTTCAACCGTATTTGCAGGAGGTAACATAATTACACCGTCAAAAAGGGTTTGATATGTAAACATGTTTTGAAAAGTAAAATATTCGTTCAAAGCAACTGGATTTAACTCTACTTTGAAAGCAGGATGACCCATAAAAGCTTTTATCTCTGAACTAAATAATAAAGTTTTATTCTTTATAAAGTAATAAAGCGGCTTAATTCCGTAACGGTCGCGGCTTAAATAAAGTGTTTCGGTTTTTGTGTTCCATGCTGCGATAGCAAACATACCATCGAAACGCTGAAAATAATCGGGGCCATAAGCAGAAAGGCCTTCTGTTATCACTTCAGTGTCTGTTGTTGAAATAAATTTGTGACCTTTTTTTACAAGCTCGTCTTTTAATTTTAAATAGTTATAAATACAACCATTAAATATAACTACCCATGTTTTATCTTTTGAAAACATAGGTTGCGCTCCTTTTTCGGATGTATCTAAAATAGATAAACGTCTATGGCCTAACGCTAAATTCTTTTCTACAAAAAAGCCTTCAGCATCTGGCCCACGATGCGCAATACGAGAAGCCATCTCTTTAATTAGTTTTAAAGAAGCGTTCTCGCCGTTTAAATTAAATATGCCAGCTATGCCACACATGAACTATTTAATTTGTTTTAATATGTTTACGATGTACTCATAATCGTCAGCAACCATTCTATTGTGAAGTGGAATGCTCATAGAGTGGTCGTTTGCAGCCTGCGCGCCCGGATAGTCTGAAGGCTTGATGTTGTATTTATTTGCGTAGTAACCTAACATGTGAACGGCGTGTGTGCCGGGACGTGTAGAGATACCATGTTTCTGAAGGTACTCCATCAGATCGTTACGACTAATGGGTGAAATTTTTTCATCCACAAAAGTTACATAACTCTGCCAACCATGTTTATAAATAGTTTTGTCGAATTGAGGTGTACGAAGCCAAGAAATGCCCGCAAGTTCTTTATCATAGTAGTTCGCCCATTTTTCTCTTTCGTCAATGAACTTATCCAGTTTTTTTATTTGCACAACCCCAACGGCCCCTTGTAAGTCAGTCATACGATAATTAAACCCCATTAAATTAAAATCGGGTAAAATATATGGCTTCGGGCCTTTATGCCTTTGCTCTTCTGAGATAGATGCGCCGTGATTACGAAGCATGCTTACCAGCTCACCATATTTATCGTTATTTGTTGTTACCATTCCACCTTCGCCGGTTGTAACCGACTTGCGTGGGTGAAAAGAAAAACAACCCAGGTCGCCTAAAGCTCCTGCAGGCGTGCCTTTATAGCCAGAGCCTGCTGCGCAAGCACCATCTTCAATTAGCGGAATATTTTTAGCGATAGCTTTTATTGCATCCATATCTGCGCATAAACCAAATAAGTGCACAGGAATAATTGCTTTTGTTTTTGGAGTAATGCGCTTTTTAAGATCGTTCACATCTATATTAAACGTAACCGGATCCACATCCGCAAAAACAACCGTGGCGCCACAATACAAAACAACGTTAGCTGTACTTACCCATGTAAAAGCCGGTACAATGACTTCGTCGCCCGGGCCAACACCCAGGGCCACCAACGCTAAGTGTAAAGCGGTAGTAGCGCTTGTAACCGCGTAAGCATGTTTAACACCATGGCGTTCGGCAAATAATTTTTCGAATTCGCTTACTTTAGGGCCAGAGGTTAACCAACCTGTCATTAACGGCTCTTTAGTTGCCTGCCATTCTTCTTCGCCTGTAACAGGAAGAGAGATGGGAATGTTTCGTTTTTTTAATTCCATAATTTAAAATTGAAAATAAATAAATTGTTTTACCTCGTCTGTACTAAAAAAAACCATTGCCATTACAACAATAGAATAATATAATGATTTTAAATAGATCGGGCTATTTATATAACGTTTTGTAAAACTTGTATACTCATCAACAAATTGATTGAGCAGACCTATTAACATAATTACAACCGCAACGGCTGTTCCGTAATAAATAACAATATCCTGATCGAACGTAAACATACGTTTAAAGATCTCTAACAGTCTTTCAGTGTTTTCGGCTCTGAATATGATCCATGAAAAAACCGCAAAATGAAAAACAAGGAAGATCTGAAATAGCCTTTTTAAATTTAGCTTTGTGTCATCGGCTTTATAATTGCCTATACCAAAATATTTTTCAATACATAAAAATAATCCCTGCAAGCCGCCCCAAACCACGAAATGCCAGGCCGCACCATGCCAGAGGCCCCCAAGTAACATAGTTAACATGAGATTGCGATACACCTTATATTCTTTATTAACCCTACTCCCGCCTAAAGGAATATATAGATAATCACGCAACCAAAAAGAAAGTGACATGTGCCATCTACGCCAAAATTCCGTAACACTTCTTGACATGTAGGGCCGATGAAAATTTTCAGGGATCTCGTATCCCATCAAACGCGCGCAGCCAATGGCAATATCGCTATAGCCACTAAAATCAAAATAAATTTGAAATGTAAAAGCATATACGCCTAACCAAATTGAAAAAACATCGCAAGATCCGGGGTCATTAAAAGCCTGATCGGCAAAATTTGAAATAAAATCACTAAATACAATTTTTTTAAGGAGACCTCTAAAAATATACATTAGGGCCATTTCAAGTTGAGCGAAATTTAAGGTTGGCTTTTTATCTAATTGTGGTAAAAAATAATGAGGTCGGATAATAGGCCCCGCAATTATGTGCGGAAAATATGAAATAAAGAAAGAGAACTTTGGCCAAAATCTAACCGCTTTGATCTCTTTTCTATAAACATCAATTGTATAGGCCAAACTTTGAAACGTGTAAAACGAGATCCCCAGAGGCAAAACAATATTCAAACTGGTCCATCCGAGTTCAACGCCAAAAAGGCGAGCAATATCTACAACAGTGTCGGCAAAAAAATTACAATACTTAAAAAATCCGAGTATTAATAAATTGGTTACAACCGAAACATATAATAATAATTTTCTCCTTTTTTCGCTATTCGCATCTTCAATTAATATAGCACACCAATAGTCAATTTGCGTAGTAATAAAAAAAACAACTATTAGCCAATAGTTGTTGCTTGCATAGAAATAATAGTTTGCTAATAAAAGTATGCAAATACGGAAAACCGGCAATTTAACTGTAGCCCATGAAAAAGCCAACACTGCCAGAAAAAAAACAAGATATTCTATACTATTAAATAGCATTTGTTATTTGAGATGTGTTTTTAAAGTATCTGCAAGCCTTGCAGAATAAACACAGCATCCTTTATTGTTAAGATGGTTATAGTCAAAATAATAATGATCGGGCAGATCGTTTGCATATACTTTAATGTACTGAAACCCGTTTTGCTGAATATATCCTTTAACTTTGGTATCCATAACTTTTTCATAAACACTTCTATTGTTAACCAGATATTGATTTGGAGCCTCAACCACCTCATTAAAAATAATATTCAATCTTTTTTGATGTTTTTTTAGTAAAGCTATTATCGCCTGAAAATTTTTCCAGTAACGTTCGTCAATTGTAAACTTTTGCCAGTTCTCAAATTTCATTTCTTTTAAATTTGTTAGAATGTTCTGACGTTGCTTATTTCTAAAATAAAGACTATCTAATTCTACCCTCCAATAGTTTCCGCGACGCCAATACACTTCGTAAGAAGTAATGGTATCTCGTTGCTTAAAATCCACAATCTTTTCTACTTCGGGGTCATTAGCGAGATTGTTTTTTAATTTATCAAAAGAAGATGTAGCTACAATGCCCTGACTACTTTGCAAATTTTCTGCAATCTCTTTTGTTTTTTTATTTCCCGAGAAAACTACAGCCAGAAATTTTTTTAACTTTTTAGAGAACCAATTATTTACTTCACCATGGCAAACTAACAAGTTTGGAGAAGGAATGGTTTGGCTTTGTCTTAAAGGCTTTTTAAGATCTTCAATTGTAAAGCCCCAGGTGTAATATTCCTTTGCACGTTCTGCATTTATTGGATAAGAGTCCTGAACTTCTCCAAAATAAAAATTTTGGTGTCCGAGTGAATATATTAGAGTTGTGCCGTCAGGAACTTCCGGTAAGAGGTCTTGCAAAAATGCATACTGATTTGGAAACCAGTTAGCCCACATAGCGATATTATAGGAACTGGTATTTAAAAGTGTATCTAGTTGAAGATTATTTATATTTGTATAGGTTCGGCTATCGCCAAAATAAAGCATTTTATATTTTTCCTTGTTAAACTTGTAAAACTCAAATTTTTCTGGCAGAGTGCCGCAATTAAAGGCTTGGAACTTCGGAGTTTTTTGGTCTTTTAATAAGGCATAATAAATAACCAGGTTCAGTACAATAAGGTTAAGAAGGAAAAGGAAAAAATATTTAATGATCTGTTTTGCCACTAATTCTTACCAGGTGTTTTCCAAATCTTCTGATTTATACATGTGATCCCTTTCGGAATAGTATGAAGTTTTATTTCTCTTTAATTGAACATTGCCTTTTCCAACTGCTTTCATTAAAAGTGCAATCGGAAACAAAAAAAGAAAGAAAAGAACTGAGAGTAATATTCTTGCATTTATCCATCCTAAAATTTCTGAGATCTTAAACCATAGCCAAGTTACACCATTCGCAAATAAGTTTGACATGGCCCCTAAAAAGGCAACTACCAGTGCTACCAGCAAAAACCATTTTATTTTGAAAACAAAAAATAAAATAATAAAGCCCGCCGCAATAATTAAAAGCGATTCTAATTTTTTTTCTCTATTCATAATTTAATTTTAAAATAATGAGTAAATGAATGGCGCCACAGCTGAGGCTCCGCCTAATACAATAAATATCCCCAAAAGCAAGAGAATAAAAATTACGGGAAAAAGCCACCATTTTTTTCGCGCTTTTAAAAATTTCCAAAGGTCTGTTAAAAAATCCATGTTGTTTTTGTTTTAAATTAATCTAATTGATATTCTTCGCGCCAATTGTCTTTTTCTTTCCATTCGGGCTGCGTTCTTTTATCGAAAATAAAGTTGCCAACTACGAGGTAATCCATTTCTGTTCGCATTAAACATTTATAAGCGTCTTCAGGTGTACAAACAATTGGTTCGCCGCGCACATTAAAGCTTGTGTTAACTATTACACCGTAGCCGGTCAATTTTTTAAATTCATTAATAAGCTCCCAATACTTAGGGTTTGTTTCTTTATGAATAG
Source organism: Bacteroidia bacterium (assembly GCA_016787785.1). Lineage (GTDB taxonomy): Bacteria > Bacteroidota > Bacteroidia > B-17B0 > Aurantibacillaceae > Aurantibacillus. Next base: position 201,733 of record JAEUTO010000013.1, read on the forward strand.
TTTGAATACGTGCCGAAAAATCGATATGTGTAATTGAAGGCAGATCAGAACGTTTGTAATATAATTTTTCTTTTAAAGGGAGGGAAGAAAAGTTAACGGGCAAAGGTAATCGTCGCGATTCTTTTACAGGTTGCACAATAAGCATGTAAGGTGAATCGCTATCAATATCAAAGTATTCTTTTACATCTTCTGCTAATACCGATGGCGCAAATGGTCTGAAACTTTCACGATACTTTATCTTTAAATTCAGTTTCTTTTGCATTTCTTCGTTTCGCGCATCACCAATAATGCTTCGGTTGCCCAGGGCGCGCGGACCAAACTCCATTCTATCCTGGAACCAACCGATAACGTTTCCATCGGCAATTAATTTTGCTACTTCTTTAGCAACATCCTCAAAATTTTTATGATAAGTATAAGTAGCATTATATTTTTTTGCATCCAGGCGAATATCGATCTCAGAAAATTCAGGACCGAGATAAGCGCCGCTCATTCCATCTAACCCTTTTGCAACTTTTCTTTCTTTATTAAAATAGATATGATACGCTGCTAAAGCAGATCCTGGTGCGCCACCTGCGTCGCCGGATGCAGGCTGTATGTAAATTTTCTCGAAGATATTTTCTTTTTGTAACTTTCCGTTGGCCACGCAATTAAGTGCAACACCACCTGCCATACATAAATTTTTTGAGCCCGTTAATCGTTTTGCTTCTTTGGCCATTTTGATAACTACTTCTTCCGTTACCATTTGAATTGCTAAAGCAAAATCGCAATGGTGTTGCTGTAGCTCAGATTCAGATTCGCGACGAGGAAAACCAAATAATTCATTCCACTTATCGTCTTTAGCCATTCGCAATCCAACTGCATAATTAAAATAATCCTGATTCAACCAAATGCTTCCATCTTCTTTTATTTCTATCAAAGTGTTTTTAATGATGTCGACATATTTTTTTATGTTTGCGCTTGTAGGATCGCCGTAAGGAGCAAGACCCATTAATTTATATTCGCCTGAGTTAACTTTAAAACCGGCGTAATAAGTTACTGCAGAATATAAGAGACCCAGTGAATGCGGAAAGCGTAATTCTTTTAATATTTTAATATCCTTTCCGGTACCATGACAAATAGAGGCTGTTGCCCATTCGCCAACACCATCAATTGTGAGGATGGCAGAATCCTCAAAAAGAGAAGGATAAAATGCACTGGCTGCGTGAGAAAGATGATGCTCAGGAAATAATAATTTTAATTTTTTCTTATCATAAACCTCAACTTTTTTTAGCTCATCGCGAATTAATTTTTTGAGGAACATCTTGTCTTTTAACCAAACCGGTATTGCCATTAAAAATGATCTGAAACCTTTTGGCGAGAACGCGTAATAGGTCTCCAACAAACGTTCGAACTTTAAAAGCGGTTTGTCGTAAAATACAATCGCATCCAATTTATCAATAGTTAAGCCCGATTGCCTTAAACAATATTGAATTGCCAAAACGGGAAAACCGTCGTCGTGTTTTTTTCTTGTAAAACGCTCTTCCTGCGCTGCAGCAATAATTTTTCCGTCAACAATAATCGAGGCTGCTGAATCGTGATAAAAAGCTGAAATTCCTAATATATTCATTTTATTGTTTTGCTGTTTTTTAAAGAATCCATTTTTGGAGCTATTACCGGAATGATCTTTTTTAATAACTCATCGGCAAATACTTTATTCATTTTTGCACTTGGATGCCCGTCTAGTGGATTTACTTTTATTTCATCTAATTTTATTTTGTTTTGTTTTGCCAAGTCTTCAAAAATTGGAATAAAATTTATCGTATTAAAACCAGCAGCAGCATACGCGTCGCTGGCTTGGTTTATCCATGACTTAGATGTGTTAACTTGTTCCATTTCTTTTTCATTTAATTTTTCGCCAGCGTTAAAGGATCTGAATTGGGTAAATATACCGGCTATTGGCGCTGGACAATTTAACGAATCCGACATATTCTTTATATCCTTTAAAGCTTTTTCAAAATCCTTCCATTCTTTAGAACTTTTGTCATAAACCCTACCTAACGCCACCGTGCCTGATGGAATATTCCCCATTTTTTCCTGCATCAGATAGATAAAATTTATTAGCACTTCACCAAAATAATTAAGCCTAACAAAATCTGCAGCTTTTTGAATTTTCGTTAATCTGTTGCCCCACTTTTTTTGAAATTTTTCTTTTTCGATGCTGTAGTCTTCACTTTGTGGTTGGGGGTCGTTTGAGCAGAAACCTATTAGGATAAGATCTGGTTGAACCGTGTCTTTTAATTGTCTCAATATATTGCGTTCTCTTACGGTAGGCGAACCCGCCAAAGCACAGTTCACAACTTCAATACTTTGATCGCCGAACTGTTTTTTAAGCATCGAATCTAACCTATTGGTATACATTTCGGATTCTGCCAATCCAGCGCCCCAGGTAAAGGAATCACCTAGGACCATGATACGAAAGAGGCCATTTGGTTTTGGATAAATTATTGAATCATCTCTAAAGTTATATTTGTTGTTCTTTGTAGAATTGCCCCAGGTAACATATTTCTTTTTATAATCTTTGGGTGGCGTATAAGAATTTTCATACTTGGATAAGTTGCTATAATAATAGCCAGAATCAAACGGTCCTTTAAGGAATATATCTTGTTTTTTAAGATAAAATTCGAAACCATATAAAACCACTATAACAAAACCAAAATTAAATATAAACTGTCCAATAGACATTTTAAATAAAATGGTAAAGATGTTAAAGATCAAATACAGGAATAATATGAGGCGTAAAAATGGCTTAAGTTTTACAAATAATGGGATAGTGATATTTCCATCACCGTCTCCCGCAATTATATCAAATAAATACTCACCACCAAAAATTATTATGTAAATAATTATTGGTAAACAAAAAAGAAATATTTTGTTCCTCAATAAATTCTTTATTTTCTCTTTCATAATTTATGCAAGATAATAAATAATACTAGTTCTTTGATCTCCACTCGATCAACTTAAGCAAGCCTTCCTCCAAAGAGTATTTAAATTTAAAGCCTAACTCTTTTTCGGCTTTAACGGCAGAGCCTATTCTATTTTGAACCAACGATCGTGCATCGTCTGCACTGTATGGTTTGTAAGTTACTTTTAGGTCAGATTTTTTTAATTTCAAGATCAGATCGCAAAGGCTTTTTATAGACGTTTGAACTTCTGTTCCAACATTATAAAATCCGTGATCAATGTTGCTCTTTAAAGCGTCTACATTACAACGCGCTACATCTTCAACATAAATAAAATCGTAGGCCTGACTACCGTCGCCGTTAATTATAGGTGCCTCATTGGCGTCAATTTTATTCAGCATAATGGGTACAACACCTGTATACGCAGCTGTTTGATCTTGATGCGGACCATATACGTTCATATAACGCAAGCCTATTACTTTTAAACCGTAACGGTCGTTAAACGCAGTGGCCATGGCTTCGCCAGCAATTTTGGTAGCGCCATAAAAATTCTTATTATTGAAGGGGTGTTCTTCCGTCATGGGTAATTGAACAGCGTCACCATAAACAGATGCTGATGACGACCAAATTAATTTTTTGATCTTGTTATTTACACAAGCCTCAAGCACATTAAACGTACCTGCAATATTTACTTCAAAAGCTGTGCGTGGATAATCTTTACAATGTAATAACCACATGGCAGAAAGACAGATCACGTAATCCATACCCTGCATAGCGGTATTTAAAATATCTGTTTCACGAATATCGCCACCGATGGGAAATATTTTACAACGTTTATCCTTTAGTGATTCATTCAAATATTCTTTTTTACCGCGAGCAAAATTATCGTAAACAATTACTTCAGCCACGTCTTCTTTTAGCAATTCTGCAACCACAAAACTCCCAATGAAGCCTGCGCCGCCAATTACCAGAATTTTACTATTTTTTATTTCCATGTTATTATATTGATTTATATTTTTTTATAACTCCAGTTTGTTTCAGGTTCAATGTATCCGTGAACAGTATCCCAGGGATAATCTTCATTAGTATTATAACTGATCTTATCTATTTTAAATTGGTAGATATTCTCGAGCCAATCTATTGTTACACCATCTTCAAAATAGTATAAACCAATTGTTAGTTTATAATTATTAGGCAAAAGCTTTAGATCAAAAGCAATGTCAATTTCGTGTTTTCCCTCATCAAATGTGCGGGTTAAATATTTTGAATTTTTACTATCTACCGAAAATAATATTGGTTCGCCTAAAGATGTTGTAATGTTGACATTAATAACAACATCTTTGATCTGCTTAATAGTTTCTAAGATAAGTTTTACTTTAAAAGGTTGGTTAAACGCAAATCTTGATAATGAATTATCATTTAGATCTGTTAATGTGATCTTCCTGAAAAAAGCTTCGCCGGTACTTATCTCCCTGTAAAAATCGTTAGGAATGGTTCCATCGCTTTTTAAATGTTTGCCGTCGTTTAAATACTCTTCAACTATATCTTTTGTAGTTCCGGTTTTTAATAGTTTACCATTCTTTAAATAGATGCCCTTTGTGCAGAGTTGTTTAACGGCTAATAAATTATGGCTCACGAATAAAACGGTGCGACCACTTTCTGAAACTGAGCGCATTTTACCTAGGCATTTATCCTGAAATTCCTGATCGCCAACAGATAGTACCTCATCAACAATTAATATCTCCGGTTTTAAATGTGCTGCTACTGCAAAAGCCAAACGCACATACATACCCGAAGAGTAGCGCTTAACCGGTGTATCAATATAGCGTTCAACACCGCTAAAATCAAGTATCTCATCAAAGTTCTTTTTTATTTCGGCTTTTGTCATGCCCAGTATAGCGCCATTTAAAAAAACATTTTCGCGACCTGTAAGATCAGGATGAAACCCTGTTCCAACTTCAAGTAAACTGGCAACCCTTCCTTTTATTTTGTACTCACCTGTTGTTGGCGAAGTTGTGCGGGATAATATTTTTAAAAGTGTTGATTTTCCGGCGCCATTCTTTCCAACAATGCCCAACACATCGCCTTGCTCAACCGAAAACGAAATGTCTTTTAATGCCCAAACATATTCTGAACTTCCTTTTTTTGTGCGATCATTTTCTTCGCCAATCTTTAAAAAAGGATCTTCTTTTCCTCTCACTTTATAAAGCCACCTTTTTAGATCATCGCCAATACTGCTCGTACCAACCTGACCAAGGCGGTATTGTTTGCCCAGATCTGAAACTTGTATGACTTTGTGACTCATAAAAAATTAAACAGTATCCATAAAGGATCTTTCGGTCCGATTAAAAATTATGACTGAAAAAAAGAATAATAAAATGGTTACTACAAGCGCAGATAAAAGATAACTTACTGAGAATGTACCGTGACCTGTTAATACAAATTTTATTGCTTCCATAAATGTGGCTATAGGGTTACACATTAAAAGCTTTTGTTTTAATGGACTGAACATGGAAGCAGGAAATGTTACAAAACTTAAGAACATTAACAACTGCACCGCAAAGCCTAACAAAAAAGTAAAGTCGCGGTACTTAGTAGTGAATGAAGAGAATATGATACCTAAACTTAAACTAAAGAAGCCTATAATAACAACAAATACCGGAAGTAAAATAAAATAAGGCCATTGCGGTTGTATTTGCCCTGTGGTTGTAAAATAATAATAAAGATACACTACAAGTAATAAACTTACCTGCAAGCCTAGTTTTACAAGCCCGGAAATTATGACGGATAAGGGCATTACCAAACGTGGAAAATAAACTTTACCAAAAACCGAAGCGTTTGAAATAAATGTGTTGGATGTTTTATTTAAGCAATCAGAAAAATAGGCCCAAAATGTTTGCCCTATCAAATAAAATAAAACAGGAGGAATATTATCTGTAGAAAGGCCAGCGCTTGCACTAAAAGTAAAAGTGTAAATGATGGTAATAAAAATGGGCTGTATGAACATCCATAAGGGACCAAGAATTGTTTGCTTGTAAACAGAAGTAATGTCCCGCCTTACCATTAAACTAATAAGATCTTTATAGGCCCAAACTTCCTTCAAATTTAATTCAAAGAAAGACGATTTAGGTTTAACTACTATATCCCAGTATTTATTATCTTTTTCTTTGTCCTGCATTTTACATCTATAAACTTATCAGTAATTCGCTTGGTAATTTAACTCTTATGCACTGCCCTATACTTTCGAGCAATACTTCAATTTGCTTATTTTCTCCTGCATCAACCACATAACCTTCAATTCCTTTCAAAACGCCGGAAGTTATTTTTACTTTATCACCTTCTTTGTATTCTCTGTTTATTCCGTTAGCCTCTAAGTGATAGCCAAGGGCTACTAATTGTTTTAGCCGATCAATTTCTATCTCTCTTATAACGGCAATTTTTCCTTCACTTCTCACAAAATTTACAACACCTTTGGTTTGCATAACTTTGTCGTTTTCTATACTTGTAATATTTACAAAAACATATCCGTTAAGTAATGGCAACTCTACCATTTTTTTGCGATCACTCCACTGGCGCATGGTCTTTACCAGTGGCACATATGCTTCAATACCTTTATTGATAAGCATTTCGCTTATTTTTTTTTCGGTCCTTGAACTTACATAAACTGCTTGCCAGTTTTTTTTATTTGAGTTAACCGTTATTTTATTCACAGCTTCGCCTCCTCAGTCACACTGAGTTTTTAATTTAATTTTTTGTTTAATGCTTTTAAGCGTTAAACATTATTCTTTGCTCCACAACAGAAGCGGGTGCATTCCGGGTTCTTTGATCTTATTAAGATCAAACTCATCGGCTGTAAAATGTATGTACCTTATTTTTTTGTCAATTTTTTTCTCGGCTTTTTCTATCTGTTCTATCAAAAAATTCTTATTTAAATGATTGCCTACTAAAACAAGATCAATTATATCGGTTGATTGTCCTTTTGATAGATTGCCAACCAGGTACACTTTTTCGAGATCACCAATACGTTGTAAAATATAATCTATAACATATTCAAGCCCCACCATTTTTAAAATGATCTTGTTGAGGTCTGTGTATAAAGGATGTTGTGTGTTAACTGTAAATACTTTTTTATTGCCTTCGGCAAATGATCGTAAAAAACCTGACTTTTCGAACTTGTTCAATTCTAAACGAATGGCGTTGGTAGACTCGCCGAACTCTTCTTCGAGACTTCTTAAATAGGCAGTGTTTTTGCTGTTCAAGAAAAACTTGAGCAAAAGCTTGATTCTGGTTTTTGAGGATATTAATGTTTCGATCATAAATGAGTACTAAAACTACTCAATAAGTATATAACAAAGATGAGAAAATTCTATTAAAATAACAATAAGGATGGGCTAATTATGTTAAAATTAGGCCTTTAACTTGCAAAAAAATGAATGTTAATAAGAAAATTACTTTTTAAAACCGTAGCCCTTACCATAGCCATATCCATATCCGTAACCATAACTGTAGCCATAGCCCTGGTAATAGTAGCGTTTTCCAAGTCGGGAAATACCATTAAGTACTAGTAAAACATTTTTAAGACTGTTAGCCTCAATCACATTTTCCATAAAGGTAATTACACGTTTTGAACTTGATTTTGTATTTAAAACAAAGATAGTAGCATCAACTTGCTGTACCAGGTAAATTGAGTCTGATAATAAACCGGCTGGAGGTGTATCAATGATCACAAAATCAAAATCCTGTTTTGCTCTGTCAATTAGTTCCTTTAAGCGTTGCGATAATACAAATTCTGAAGGATTTGGAGGCACGGGTCCGGCGTAGATACAATATAAATTAGTTATCGGGGTCTCGCTGATAATGTCCTCATATTTATCCATGCCCGAAATACAGGTAGTTATACCTTTGGTTTGTGGCGGCAAACCAAAACGTTTAAAGATCCTGGGTTTGTGTAGATCTAACTCGATTAAAACCGTTTTTTTACCACTTTTTGCGAAAATGGTAGCAAGGTTAGCACTTGTAAACGTTTTTCCTTCACCAGGTAAAAAAGAAGTAACCAGATATGTTTTAGAATCGATACCAATATTGGCGTAGAGCAAATTGGTCCGTAAATTTCTAAATGCTTCTGAAATTACTGAATTTGGACTATAGTCAACAATTATACCATCGTTATTTTCTTCTTTAACATAAGGTAAAACACCAATTAAAGGTAGTTCGGTTAATTCCCTTAAATGTTCTACCGATTTAATTCTTGAATAAAAGAAAGCACGCAAAACAATAATTAAAATAGAGAGTAATAAACCAAAAGACAGAAATGATTTTTGAATGGCCGGCTTATCTGGCGATACAACGCCAATATTCCTTGGTGTTTCAACAATTTTTATATCCGGCACAATACTGGCCCTAGCAATTTTAGTATTAGCTCTTTTTTCTAAAAGGAAATTATAAAGTTGTTCGCTAACTGAAGCCCGGCGTTGTATATTCAATATATCGCGCTGTTTTCCGGGAATTAATTTTGCTTCGTTTATATAATTTAAGATCTCTTTATTAACGCTTTCGATTTGTTGATTAGTTGCTTTGCGCGTATTGTTTATGTAAATAAGTAGATCTTGTTTGGTTTTTTTAATAGATGTTTTTAGATCTGCTACTACAGGGTTAGTTTCTTTTGCTACATTATAAATTCTATTCAATTCAATTTGCTTATTATACAGATCGGTTACGGCCGTATTTAGAAACCCAGCTTTTTCAAAGATAAAAACACTAGGGGGTAAAAATTGCGGATCTTTATCTTCGATAATATATTTTTCTAGATCGCTTAGGGCAACGGTTTGCAATTGCAATTGAGATTTTTGCCCATCGTAATTACTTATTTTACTTAAAAAATCGCCCTGTTCCCAGTTCAAGTCAATGATCGATTTACGTTCCTTATAATTTTGCATAGTATCTTCTATGCTTTTTAAAGAAAATGTGATCTCATTCAATTGTCTATCTATATAAGTAATTGTTCTTTCATTCAATTCAAACTTTGTTTTCAGTTTGCTTGCAGAATAAACACTATTGAGGGTATCCAATATTAAGGTTGCTCTTTCTGGAATGATATCCTGCAAACCAACGATCAAAATATTAGTGTATTCAGGATTTTCTATTGAGAGATTTCCCTGAATATTAGATATTAAATAATCTTTACTATGAATACTAAACTGGTAAAAAATCTCCTTAAATGACTCAACTTTTTTTTCTGTGAATATGTAGGTACGGTTAACACTAATTCTTAGGTCTGTATCTATCAACTCTTCGTCAAATTTCCCTTTTTTTACCTGCTTGGTGCCATCCAACTCGTAACTAATTTCGTAATTATTATAGTCAATGATCTTGAAATCAAATATCTGTTCATAAAAGCCGGGGTTGATAGTGTTTGCAACAATATTAAAAGGTACATTCTTAAATTGCTCGGTAGTTCTTACTTTACCAACAATAAAATAAGATACTTGTATGTCTTTTAAAAGTTTTTCGACTACCTGACTCGAAAGGTCATATGATTGAATGATACGCTGCTCGTTCAAATTGTCTACGTAAGAACCGTAGGAATAAAAACTTGCATCGTTTAATACGTTATTTTGGTAGTAAGTATCGTTTACTTTTAATAAAAATTGCGTGGAGGCCTGGTAAATATTGGTTAGTCTGTAAACGTAAAATGTGCCAATAACATAAAAAATAGGTAAAATGATCAAAGGAACCCACCAATTGCTTTTAATAATACGAAGCAAGAGATTAAGATCTTTTTGGGAAACAATTGCCTGCTTTTTAGTATTTGTTGGGGAAGTAGCCACTATTGGTTTTAGTTAACAAATATAAAGTTTTAAAAGATATTCTTGTTTGATTTATTTTTTTTTTATACATTTATACTCTGAAAATGAAGATTTTAAAGACCACTCTCATATTATTTCTAGTACTATTTGGTAGCCAGGTTTTATTTGCAGCTCCACCACCTCCTCCCTCTGGATCACCCGGTTGTTGGCCTCCACCATGCGTACCTATTGACGGTGGCATCACATTTTTAATAGCAGCGGGTGCTGCATACGGCGCAAAAAAATTAGTTGATGCGCGCAAAAAAAATAAATCAATAATCTAAGTTTGCCGGTTTCATGAGGGCTGTATTTAAACAAAATGCCTTTATTAAATTCGTTTTTACAGCCGCTTTTCTGTATCTCTTCCTTTACATTATATACCAATTTGTTGTAAAAAAATACACCTTTTACGATCAAAAATTTATTGGCTCCATCATTCATTCCGTTAATTTTTTATTAGAAGGCATTGGGTACAAGACGTTTACAGTTCTTCAAGATCGTGATTATCAGGTAATTGGAATAGACGGGTCAAATGGTGTTTGGATAGGCTCTAATTGCAATGCAATAACTTTGTTCTCATTGTTTTCTGTATTTATCATTGCTTACCCGGGAAGGATCAAAGACAAACTTTGGTATATTCCTTCAGGCATCTTGGCCATTCACATCTTAAATATTTTAAGGGTAATTGCTCTTGTTTTAATAGCAAACTATTACCCGCAATTCCTCAATTTTAATCATACTTATACTTTTACGTTTTTGATCTATTCTTTTATCTTTTTGCTTTGGATACTTTGGGTAAATAAGTACTCCGTTAAAAATTCAAAAGCCGCATGAATGCTAAAAAAATAATTTTTTTTCTTCTTGTTTTTGGCTGCCTTGGCTATTTTCGCGAATTTTTTTTTGTGAACCTCAACAATATCATGTTTCAAAAATATTATAATCACACCGATTTGCCAATCCCTTCGGTTATGTCCTTCTTCAATTCGTTTTCTTACAAAACTTTATATTACTCAAAGTACTTTTTATCATTATTCTGGGTTACTCTTTTCTTTTTTGCCAATTACATGGCACTAAAACATCTTACAGAGAAAAAAATATTATTGAAATTTCTTGTTTACTCTTATCTCATTTTATTATCTTTAGCGGCAATAGCAATGACGTATGGGTATTTTATTAATGGGCATTTGCAAGATGATGAATATACCCTTAGCCGTTGGCTGCTTGGCATAGCGCAGTCGCCAATAATTTGTTTAATATTAATTGCCTCTGAAAAATTATATCCAAAATCTACAACATCATGATAAAAAAAGACAGCACCATCTTTAAATTAATTAAAGAAGAACAACACCGCCAAACAGAAGGCATTGAATTAATAGCCAGCGAAAATTACGTGAGCAATCAGGTAATGCAAGCGATGGGCAGTGTGTTGACCAATAAATACGCTGAAGGTTTACCCTTTAAACGTTATTATGGTGGCTGCGAGGTAGTAGATAAGGTTGAACAACTGGCAATAGATCGCGCAAAAGAATTGTTTGGTGCAGCATGGGTAAATGTGCAACCGCACTCCGGCGCACAGGCAAATGCTGCGGTTATGCTTGCTTGCTTAAAACCCGGCGATACTATTTTAGGATTAGATCTTTCGCATGGCGGACATTTAACGCATGGGGCAGCTGTGAACTATTCGGGTAAATTATACCGCCCAACTTTTTATGGTGTAGAAAAAGAAACCGGCTTGATCAATTACGATACGTTGGAAGCAACCGCAAAAGCAGAAAAGCCAAAAATGATCATTTGCGGCGCCAGCGCCTACTCGCGCGATTGGGATTACGAACGCTTGCGCAAAATTGCAGACATGGTTGGCGCTATTTTATTGGCAGATATTTCTCATCCAAGTGGTTTAATAGCAAAAGGAATTTTGAACGATCCGTTACCACATTGCCATATTGTTACAACAACAACCCACAAAACATTGCGTGGCCCTCGTGGTGGCATGATCATGATGGGTAAAGATTTTGAGAATCCGTTCGGCGAAAAAACACCAAAAGGCGAAACAAAAATGATGAGCGCGATGTTAGATATGGCCGTATTTCCTGGTATTCAGGGTGGTCCGTTAGAACATGTTATTGCCGCAAAAGCAGTTGCTTATGGTGAAGCGTTAACAGATGATTACATGCATTATTGCATTCAGCTTGTAAAAAATTCGCAGGCAATGGCAAAGGGCTTTATGGATCTTGGTTACAACATCGTTTCAAAAGGTACGGATAACCACATGTTCTTAATTGATCTTAGAAATAAAAACCTTACAGGTAAAGAAGCTTTAGCTGCATTGGAGCAGGTAAATATTACTGTAAATAAAAACATGGTTCCTTTTGATGATAAATCTGCATTTGTTACTTCCGGCATTCGCATTGGCTCACCTGCAATTACAACACGCGGCTTAAAAGAAAAAGAGTGTTTAAAAATAGTTGGCCTTATTGATGAGGTTTTGAAAAACAAAGACAATCCAAAAGAATTGGCAAAAATTAAAAAGAAGGTAAATACCATGATGGTGAAATACCCTCTTTTTAAATCTTAGATTTTTGATTTCAGAAGTTAGATTTACTAATTCTTACTTCAAATATCTCACTTCTTAAATGTTATATCTCAAACTCCTGTTTAGCCAACTGCTTTTCAGGAGTTTTCAGTTCAATAAAGTATTTTCCTTTTGCCAAACCTTTCACCGGCAAGTTCAAGTCATACTCTTTATTTGAGCAAGGTAACAACCACTGACTTTTGATTTCGCACACCGGCAAGCCTTTTTCATTAAAAACATATAGTGAAACATAATCTTCCTTTTCATTAGAGTAATTCATTTTTCCTCTCAGATATAAAGGAAAAGTTTGCATACTGCCACCGGCAAAAAGAACTGTCTTAGTGATCATCGAGTACCAGGGCAATTTCTCTCCCTTTAAATTGGCTACCAATTGTTTTAAAGGTAAAAAAGATGAGTCTTTTGCCGATGCAACGTTTGCGGTAGATTGTTTATCGCTAATAGCCCAAATAGCTTGCTGCTCAATATCCTTATCAAATTTTGATGCATTTAAATATTTTGCAAGACTCACCAAACTGCTATCTGCTAATTTATTTACATCGTACTTTGCACCAGCTATTGGCGAATGATTAGAGGCCTGGCAACAATATCCCTTTACATCAAAAGATTTATTCTCCATTTTTTTCATCGCAATTATCTCTTCGCGAGTAATTAAAATATCCTGGTTCATTTCGTCAATAGAATTTAATCTTCTCCCTGCTTCTACTATTATAATTAACGAATCGTTACTTAAATTTTTAAGGTCCATTTTAATGCAATAGCCTTGATAGCCGCCTAAACTTTTTACCTGAGCCTTTACCATTTTAAGATCCAGCGCTTTTTGTAAATACATTTTTTGGCGTGTGGCGGTCAATTGCAGACTCATTACTAAAACACAGAAAATTATTTTGTTAACCATTTTTCCCTCCTTTTATATAAATAACTAATAACATTCGCTTTGGTTACAATTTATATTTTAGTATTTTGGCTTAGTTTTTAAACATGGATAGGTTTACAGGTATTATAGGCATTATTGTGATCTTTGGTATTGCGGTTCTGATGTCGAACAACAGGAAGGCGATCAATTTACGTTTGGTTTTCAGCGGCCTTGCGTTGCAACTTTTAATTGCTGTGTTGGTTCTAAAAGTCCCATTCATTACCAATTTTTTTTCGTTGTTAGGAAGAGGCATGGGGAAAATAGAACAGTTCGCCGTACAGGGTGCCTCTTTTGTTTACGGTGGTGTAATGGTTGATAAACATGATGGCACTTCTGTTTCTTACGGCGCGCCACATACTTTTGTTTTTGCTTTTAGTGTAACCGCTACAATTATTTTAGTTTGTGTACTCGTTGCTATCTTATATCACATTGGAATTATGCAACGAGTTGTAGCTTTAATTGCAAGAGTAATGAATTTTGTTATGCGCGCCAGTGGCGCCGAAGCATTAAGTAACGTTGCCAGCGCATTTGTTGGCCAGGTAGAAGCGCAGGTAATGATACGACCTTACTTACCAAGCATGACAAAAAGCGAATTACTTTCGTCTATGGCTGGTAGCATGGCGTGTATTGCCGGCGGCATATTAATTGTTTACGTGAACATGGGCGCGCGGGCAGAATATCTTTTAACTGCCAGCTTAATGGCTGCGCCTGCAGCAATTGTTATTTCAAAAATTATTTTTCCTGAAACGGAAGAGCCTGTTACAAAAGGCACTGTTAAACTGGAGGTAAAAAAAGAACACACTAATTTAATTGACGCAATTTCTCACGGTGCCGGCGACGGAATGAAAATTGCTATTAACGTAATTGCTATGTTAATTGGTTTTATTGCGTTAATAGCCCTGCTTAATTATTGCCTTGGTTTTATACATTGGAGTGAATATGTTAACGGACAATTAACAACCGTACATTTATCGCTCGATTATATTTTTGGAAAATTATTTTATCCATTAGCATGGTGCATGGGTGTACCAATGGACGACGTGCAACAGGTTGCCACATTAATGGGACAAAAATTAACCATAAACGAATTTGTTGCTTTTGATACAATGACGCACCATTTAGCAAAGCCTTTAAGCGAGAAAGGACTTATAATCGCCAGCTTTGCCATTTGTGGCTTTGCCAATTTCAGCTCGGTTGGTATGCAAATTGGAGGTATTGGTGCGTTGGCGCCAGAACGACGCCCCGATCTTGCGAAACTAGGAATAAGAGCGTTAATAAGCGGTACGCTGGCAAGTTATCTTTCTGCAACTATAGCAGGCATGCTGCTTTAAAAATAAATTGATGGCAAAAATTTTTTTAATATCTATTTTATTTTTTGCCAGATCTTTTTATTGTCAAAATCTTGATTATAGAATTTTAAAGTCCGTTAACCAAACTGATATGCCCTGTTGGGATAAAACCATGAAAGGCGTTTCCTTTTCTGTATATCCAGTGATGCCTGCAAGTGTAGTTGGCATATGGACCCAAGGCTATATTAATAAAGATGAAACAATGATGCGCAATGGTTATAAAAGTGCCATAACAATTGGTTTTGCCATTGCTGCATCTACAGGATTAAAATACGCAGTAAACAGAACCAGACCTTATAACGAATATCCAAACGATATTATTAAAAGGGATGATGCTGGCCCCTACTCTTTCCCCAGCGGGCACACAACAGCTGCTTTTGCAACTGCAACCGCTGTTAGTTTAAGTTATAAAAAATGGTATGTAACTGCGCCTGCATTTGCCTATGCCGGATTTGTTGGCTACTCACGCATGCGTTTAGGGATGCATTATGGTACAGATGTTTTAGGAGGGATTATCCTGGGTATTGGCAGCGGTTTATTAACCTGGCAATTAGATAAATCGTTTAATAAGAAGTAATTTTTTTATTTTAAAAATTCTTCTATCGCGGCATAAATATATTTCAACTCCTCTTTGGTAATTATATATGGAGGTAGGATATAAAAAATATTGCCAAGAGGTCGTAGCAAAATTCCTTTTTGTAAAAAGAAATCGCTAATCATTTGAGAAGCATTGTTTAAATAATGCGTATTTTCTTCCGTTTTTAATTCAAAAGCAATAATGGTTCCTAATACGCGAACATCTTTTAATTTAGAATTAGTTTCCATCTTTTTCTTGAATTGAAGATGCTGTTCTTCTATCATTTTGATTTGTTGCCATGTTTCAGTTTTTTCGAGAAGATCAACGCTTGCTAAGGCCGCACTGCAGGCTGTAGGATTTGCCGTATAGCTATGTCCATGAAAAAAGGTCTTTGTTCTGTCGGCACTTAAAAATGCATCGTAAATAAATTGCGCGCAACTAGTTACGCCTAATGGCATATAGCCTCCTGTTAAGCCCTTGCTTAAACAAATAATATCTGCTTTATTGTTTAAATGATCGTTTGCGAAAAATTTCCCGGTCCGGCCAAAACCCGTCATAACTTCATCGGCAATAGTAACAATGTTATTTTCTTTACAAGTAGCTAATAATTCATCCAGTAATTCCGCGTCGTACATCAACATTCCTGAAGCGCCCTGCACAAGTGGTTCAAAAATAAAGCCTGCTATTTCATGTTGCTCAGACCA
This sequence comes from Bacteroidia bacterium, assembly GCA_016787785.1. Lineage (GTDB taxonomy): Bacteria > Bacteroidota > Bacteroidia > B-17B0 > Aurantibacillaceae > Aurantibacillus. The sequence continues at coordinate 217,653 of JAEUTO010000013.1, forward strand.
CAACTGAATTGTGTTTTTCAAATCATTTATATTTTCTTGTGTTGGTAACGGAATGTGTGCTACATTGAATAGTGAATTCTCGAAAGCATTATTAAAAACATTTCTGGCGCCCACACTCATGCCGCCAAAAGTATCGCCATGATATGCATTCTCAAAAGCTATAAAAAGTGTTTTATTTATTTTTTGATTGTGCCAGTATTGCAAGGTCATTTTTAATGCAACCTCAACCGCCGTAGAGCCATTGTCAGAATAAAATATCTTAGATTGGTTCTTTGGAAGATGTCCTAAGAGTCTTTCTGCCAGGGTAACTGCCGGAGCATGCGTGAAATCAGAAAAAATAGAATGTTCAAGATTTAATAGTTGCTCGCTTACCTTTTTTGAAATATAAGGATTGCAGTGTCCATGCAAATTAACCCACCAGCTCGAGATCGCGTCAATATATTTATTTCCTTTATCATCAAAAAAATAAACGCCTTCACCTTTTACAACGTTAATTGCGGGTTTGGCATTTAGCTGGTGTGTAAACGGGTGCCACACAAATTGCTTATCTTTTTCAGAAATGCTCATTTAGTTTGTGAATAAACTCATATCAATTTTTTGCGCTAAGCCTAAGATACTTTCTTTAGATATTTCGTTTACCTCAGGAAGTTCAGCAATAATAGGTAACTCAGCGTAATTAATTATTGCAGATCGCACAGCATTGTCAAACGCTCCTATTAAGACAAGGCCTTTAATTTCAAAACCGTTTTTTGCCAAATAATCAATACTCAGTAAAGAATGATTAATGCAGCCTAAATAATTTCGTATAACCAAAACAATTTCGGCCTCAAAAAAAGTAGCCATATCAATCACAAAATATTGTTCGTTCAATGGAACCAAAATGCCACCCGCACCTTCAATAACGAGGTCATTATTGGTCATGGGTATTTCCATTGTTTCCATTACTATTTTATCGCCAATTAAGGATGCAGCCAAATGTGGTGATACAGGATCTTTATAACAATACTGCTCCATATGAATAGTACTGGTTTGGTTGGAAAGTAAATTGGCAACTGTATCTTTATCCGTTCCATTTTCCGTTCCACATTGCACCGGTTTCCAATAATCTGCTTTTAACGCTTCGGTTAAAATAGCTGCAACAACTGTTTTGCCAACACCTGTGCCGATGCCTGTGATAAAATATTTATTCATAAAGTACCATGTATTTGTTCGATCAAAAGATCGGTTTCCTGTATTGTGTTATACGCATGAATACAAAAGCGAACCCGCTCGGTGCCTTCTTTTACGGTTGGACTTTTAATGGCCTTCGCATAAATATTCTTCACTGCCAGTTTTTTCTCTAACAGATCTGCTTTTTCATTACTACCAACAACAAGACTGTGAATAGCGCTTTGGCTTTTTATCATTGCTTTAATAGTTTTGGTTTTTGAATAAAAATAAGAAATGTTGTTCTGCAAAACATCTTTTTGATCTGTTTCAATTAACAATTGATACGCATTCAGTATTGCATTTACACTATGATTTGGCAAAGCAGTAGTGTAGATAAATGAACGCGAAAAATTAATAAGATAATTACGCAATAATTCGTCGCCAACAACTGCTGCACCATGGCAACCCATTGCTTTACCATAAGTGTAGATCCTTGCAAAACAGTTATTTTCTATTCCTAATGCATTACACAATCCCCTGCCCTGCTTTCCAAAAACACCAATTGCATGCGCTTCGTCCACAATTAAAAAAACATTTTCAAACGGTTTAATTAATTCTGTTATTTCAATTAAAGGAGCAAGGTCGCCATCCATAGAATAAACGCTTTCTACGACAATATAAATATTTTTAAAACTTTGTAGATGCCTTTGAATTAGATCTTTTAGAATATCTACGTTATTATGTTTGAATTTGTAATGCGTTGCGTAACCTAATCTAATTCCATCATAAATGGAAGCGTGGATCAACTCGTCAAATAAAATGAGGTCATCTTTTTGCGGCACACTTGAAAGCAAGCCAAGATTAGCGTCGTACCCCGAATTAAAAATTAAGGCACTTGCAGCGTGATGAAATAAGGCGATCTGCTTTTCGGCCTCTTCAACAAAAATTGAGTTACCACTAATTAAACGTGAGCCGGTTGAGCCGAAAATCATTTCTTGTTTCGGGTTTGAGGTTTCGAGTTTTTTGGTAAGTAATCCGAGTTTTGAAAATCCTAAATAATCGTTACTGCAAAAATCTATGGAAGGATAGTTGATGGTGAGTTTTCTTAACATTCCTTTTTGTTCTCGCTCTGCAAGTGCTTTAAACAAATGGTTTGGAATATTTTTACCAGACATGTCTAATGTGATATTTCTTCTTCTACGGTTTTATCAGCGAACGCTTTTTTAGGAGTTAAGCCTAGGATCTTAAACATTTCCATATCCTCATTATATTTTGGATTTGGAGTGGTTAGTAATTTATCCCCGGCAAAAATAGAATTTGCACCTGCCATAAAACAAAGTGCCTGCCCTTCCATACTCATAGATAAGCGACCAGCGCTTAAACGCACTGCGGTTCTTGGTAATACAATTCTTGCAGTGGCTATCATACGCACCATATCCCAAATTGGAACGGGTGGTTGATCTTCCATTGGCGTTCCTTCAACTGCAACCAATGCATTAATTGGAACACTTTCGGGTTGAGGACGAAGGATACTTAACGTATGCAACATGCCAATTCTATCTTCAACACGTTCTCCCATCCCGATGATACCGCCGGAACAAACTGTTAAGCCTGCTTTGCGTACATTTTTAATGGTATCTAAACGATCATCAAATGTTCGCGTGGAAATAATATTATTGTAATTCTCTTCCGAAGTATCGATATTATGATTGTAAGCATACAATCCTGCTTCTGCTAATTTTTTTGCTTGTTCCTCAGTTACCATTCCCAAAGTTGCGCATACTTCCAAACCTTTGCTGTTAATGGTCTTTACCATATCTAACACCTTATCAAAATCTTTATTATCACGCACTTCACGCCAAGCAGCCCCTAAACACATGCGACTAGCGCCGCCTTTTTTTGCATTATCAGCACAGGCACTTACTTCTGCCACGTCCATTAATTTATGGATCTTTACTTCGGTATTATAACGAGCCGCTTGCGGACAATAAGCACAATCTTCAGGACAGCCCCCCGTCTTAATAGATAAAAGAGAACTCACCTGAACCTCACCTATTTTATGATAGGCTTTGTGAACTTCAGCCGCTTTTGAGATCAATTCCAATAAAGGAGTATTGTATATATCAAGAATTTCCTGTTTGGTCCAGTCTTTAATCATAGCACTAAATATAGATAAAAATAAATATTAATTCAAAATAAAATAAGGGCAAATTTGAATAGTTTTTCATCAAATTACGATCCTGCCATCACGCATTACCAAGGTTCTATCGGCCATGGCGGCCAGCTCGGAGTTATGTGTAACAATTACAAAGGTTTGGTTAAATTCGTCGCGCAATTTAAAGAATAACCGGTGTAATTCTTTCGCGTTAACACTATCAAGGTTTCCGCTTGGTTCATCAGCAAAAATAACTTTTGGATTATTGATAAGTGCCCTGGCAACCGCAACACGTTGTTGCTCGCCACCACTTAATTCTGATGGCTTATGGTTAACACGGTCTTTTAAATTAAACAGTTCAAGTAATTCCTGCGCGCGCTTTTCAGATTCTTTTTTGCTTTTTTTAGCGATCATTGCGGGAAAACAAACGTTTTCAATGGCTGTAAACTCGGGTAATAATTGGTGGAACTGAAAAACAAAACCAATATTTTGATTGCGGAAAGCTGCTAATTTTTTTTCGTTGAGTTTGAAAACAGATTCGTTATTAATGATCACTTCACCTTCAGAGGCTCGATCGAGCGTACCAAGAATAGTTAACAGTGTTGTTTTACCCGCACCCGAAGAACCAACAATAGAAACGATCTCACCCTGATTTATTTCAAGATCAACTCCTTTTAGAATTTCAAGTTCACCAAATTTTTTTCGAATATTTTTTCCAACGATCATGTTTACCAATAAGGCACTAAGAGGACGAAGTTACACAAAGAAATGATTTTTCTAACCCAAATACAAATAACATAAACATGTGATAAGCAGAATTCCTATTATATCTAAAACAATACCAACTCTTAACATATCCTTTATATGGATCTCTTTTGTTCCGAAAACGATAGTGTTTGCGGCTGTTGCAACAGGCAACATAAAGCCTAAAGATGCTGCAAACGTGGCGGGCATCATTAACAACAGAGGCGGTACATCCAGGTCTTTTTGCAAAGCTATCATTACCGGAATAGCTAACTGAATACTGGCAATATTAGAAGCAAATTCGCTGATAATTGTAACAATGATACATATTCCTAAAATAATTAATACCGGAGAAACGCCTTTTAGCACCGTTAAACTCTCGGCCAACCAATGACTTAAGCCCGTAACTTCAAAACCGTAGGCTAATGCAAAGCCTGAACCAAACATTAAAATAATATCGTAACGTAATTTTTTTGCATCATCCCATATCAATAAAGATTCGCCCTTATTTGCTTTTGACGGAACTAAAAATAAAACTAATGCTGCAAGGATGGCAACAAAAGCATCATCCACATATTTTGGAACCACAAAAATATGATTCCAGCCTTTAAATTTAAAGCTCCCAAAATCAATATCAGCGCGCGTAAACCACATTAATATGCAGGAAATAAAAATTGCAAATACCCACTTTTCTTCCCACGAAAACTTACCGAGTTTTTTGTAGGCATCCTGAAAAAATTCTTTGTGAATTTTTAATTCAACTTTTTTTCTTATAAAATAAAAATTAAGCACAAAAAAGGTAAGTGCTAAAAAAGTTAAAGAAATTGGATAACCAATAGCAGACCATTTTAAAAAATTGAGATCGTTTGCTAATGGAAAAGCTTCTTTATATGCTTTAAAAAAATACATATTAGGCGGTGTTCCTACAGGAGTTGCCATACCGCCAATGGTAGCAGAAAAAGCCAGGCCCAATAATAAAGCGGCTGCAAACTTGCCCGAATTTTTTTCAATATATTCCCTTGTTTCATGCACCAATGCAAAAACGGCACCAAAAAGCATCATAGTAGTTGCTGTGTTACTTATCCAGTTGCTGATCAAATAAGTTGAGATCATTACCCCAAATAAAATGGTAGAAGGTTTGGTGCCAACAACAGAAAGAATTTTTAATGCGATACGTTTATGAAGGTGCCACTTTTCTATCGCAAAAGCCAACATAAAACCACCAATAAATAAGAATACTATACTATCCGTATACTGTTGCGAGACCGTTTTACAATCACTTATGCCTAGCACCGGTAACATTAAAACCGGAACAAGGGCCGTAACGGCAAGATTAACTGCTTCTGAGAACCACCAAACAACCATCCAGATAGCCACACCGGCCATTAAACTAACCTGGTGGTTGTTCTTATCCAAGTCGATAAAAAACCAAAAAACCAAGGCCAGTAATGGGCCAAGGGCCTGAAAAAAATATTTTTTGTTGGAACTCAAATACTATAAAAAGTTAATTCAGCATGAAGATAATTTAAATATTCATTCCTCTTTAATTATTTTGCTAATTTTGTTTGATATGGCTAATATACTTACACTTATTAAAAACTCAAGGCATTTTGTTTCAGAAAAACTCTGGCATATCCGTCTTGATAAAGTCGATAAAAGACAAGGTTTTTTAATAAGACAATTACGTATTTTTTCTTTAGCAGTTCAAGGCTTTAACCAGGATAAATGTTTAACCAAAGCCACAGCCTTAACTTTTTACACTTTATTTTCTATTGTACCTATTCTTGCGTTGGCCTTTGCGATCTCAAAAGGTTTTGGATTAGAAAAAGATCTGCAGATACAGATCCTGAAAGAATACCCACAATACAACGACATTCTTACAAACGCATTCGTTTATGCCAACTCTATGCTTTCAAATGCCAAAGGCGGTATCATTGCAGGTTTTGGTATAGTATTATTATTGTGGAGTGTTTTAAAATTATTAGTGAACATGGAAACCAGCTTTAACGAGATCTGGGAAATAAAAAAAGGAAGAAGCTGGGTAAGAAAAATAACCGATTACTTAACGGTGATGCTAGTAAGCCCGTTATTACTTATTATTTCAGGCGGTTTAATAGTTGCTATACAAACTAAAATTGGCAACATTGGCATGATGGGTATTTTTGGAACGATCTTAATAAAATTATTAGCCTATTCATTAATTACCGGTGTGTTTACTTTTTTATACCTGGTTTTACCTAACACAAAAGTAAACTTTAGATCGGCTGCAGTTGCCGCTGTGGTGGCTACAATTTTATTTGAATTACTTGGATGGGCTTATGTAAAATTTCAAATTGGTGCCAGCTCTTTAAGTGCCATTTATGGAGGTTTTGCAGCATTACCATTATTTTTAATATGGGTGCAGTATAGTTGGTATGTTGTTTTATTTGGCGCAGAAATTGCGTTCGCAAACCAGAACGTTGATCATTATGAACTAGAGAACGAAATAACTAAACTAAGTGTGCGATACAAAAAAGTAATTGCTTTAATGATCGGCAATCTGGTTGCAAAAGGATTTTATAATGGTGAAAAACCAATGACAGCAATTGATATTGCTCTTAAGCTGGATCTACCTGTACGTTTGGCTAGGAACATTATAAACGAATTCGTATCTGCCGGAATTTTTATTGAAATGAGAACCGATAAGGACAAAGAAATTGTTTACCAACCAGGCATAACTGAAAGTAAACTTACAGTTAAACAAGTTCTGGAGGCTTTAGAAAAGAACGGCGTAAATACTTTACCTATCAACGATACAAATGAGCTCATCCACATTAATCAATTAATGAAAGATCTTGACAAATCAATGGATAATGAGCTGGGAAATACTTTTATTAAAGACATCGTAAAATAATTGATCAGAATAAAAATCATAATTATTTTTTTCTTTTTTATTCGTTCTGTTTCTGCGCAAAATGACACTATCGTTTTGGGTAAAGATACGACCACACAAACCAAAAGCGAAAAAAAAGCGATCTATTCAAACGCGCGTAAAGCAAGTATCATGAGTGCTGTTTTACCCGGTTTGGGACAAGCATACAATAAAAAATACTGGAAAATTCCTATTGTATATGCAGGCCTTGGTGGTTTTGGTTACATGTTCTTAACCAACAATAAACAATATAATTTATACAGAACTAATGTAAGGGCTTATTACGACGAAGATTCCACTACTATTCCCAGCTTAACAAATTTCACCGGAGACCAATTGCAAACACAAAAATTGTATTATAGAAAATTTAGAGATTTTGCAGTTATTGGTTTTAGCATTGTTTATTTGATAAATATTATTGATGCTAATGTAGATGCACATTTACGAAGCTTTGATGTAAGCGATGATGTGAGTATGCATATCTCTCCCTGGCAAAATACTTACAGAACCAGTTCAGGTTTTAAAATGGCTGCTGGCTTATCTATTAAATTAACTTTCAAATAAAATTATATGAACATTGCATTATTTGGTTATGGCAAAATGGGAAAAGAAATTGAGGCCATTGCTTTAAAAAGAGGTCACACCATTGTGCTTAAAATTGATAAAGATAACGTTGATACAATTACAGCTGCAGACCTTAAAAAGGCCAACGTTATAATTGAGTTCAGCACGCCCCACACTGTTCTCGATAATATCAAAAGGTGTATCAACGCTGAGGTTCCTGTTGTAGTTGGCACCACAGGATGGTATGATAGTTTTGAGGCAATAAAAAAATTATGTACCGAAAAGAATGGTTCGTTATTTCACGCAACAAATTTTAGTTTAGGAGTTAATTTATTTTTTAAAGTAAATACGTATTTAGCTGAGCTTATGAATAAGTACAATGATTATGAAGTAAGTATGGAGGAGATCCATCACATTCACAAACTAGACAAGCCCAGCGGTACAGCAATTACTTTAGCGGAACAGATCCTAAAAAAAATAGATAAAAAAACAAACTGGAGCATTGATAAAAAAGGTGAAGATATTTTATTTATAAAAGATATTCGTGAAGGTGAGGTTCCCGGAACACACATTATAAAATACCAATCAGAAGTTGATGATATCGAAATAATGCACAAAGCCCACAACCGTAAAGGTTTTGCCCTAGGCGCAGTTATTGCCGCTGAATTTTTAAACGGCAAAAAAGGAATTTACACCATGAGCGATATCATTTAAAATTTATAATTTCTGAGTTATCATTGGTTTAAAATATTTGAGAAAGAAGAGCGCGCCGAAGATTATCTTCAGCCAAATACCTTTATCAATTTTGAATTTAAAGGTGAAAAAATTTGTGTTACCCGAACTTCAAAAGGGCTTTATGCTTTTGGCGATAAATGTCCGCACAACGGCGCCAGTTTAAGCAAAGGTTTTTGCACAAAACAAAACGAGATCGTTTGTCCCTTACACCGCTATTCATTTGATCTTGAAACCGGCCGGGCAACTTCAGGCGGTGCATTTGCCATCAACTTATATCCTATAGAAATAAAAGAGAATGGCGTTTACGTTGGCATTAAAGCTAAGTGGTGGGAATCATGAAGGATTGAAGATTAATGATGTAAGATTAAAGACTGATCATCATAGATCATTTATCCTAAGTCTTTAATCACTTAGTGAACCAGATCCATTTTTGTAAAAACACGCACCGGATATAGCGCTGCAAAAAATCCTATCAGCATTATTAATCCGAAGATCCAAACAAAATCTTTTACCTGAATATCGATTGGATAATAAGGAATAATAAATTCGTCGCCAAACTTTACCAAATGAAATTGTATTTGCAACCAACATACAAGCAAACCAATCAGTAAACCAATTACAGCACCAATACCTGTAATCAAAAATCCTTCCCGCATAAATATATTTCTTATAAATGCGGTGCTGGCACCCATGCTGTGCAGGGTTTTAATATCTTTTCTTTTTTCGATAATAAGCATTGTGAGTGCACCAATTATATTAAAAGTGGCAATTATTAAAATAAAAGCCAAAATAATAAAAGTGGCCAGTTTTTCAGTTTCCAACGTTTTAAATAGAACATCGTTTAACTGATAACGATTTTTTACTAAAAACCTATCGCCTAATTTTTCCTGCAAAGCAATTTGAACATCTTCGCATTTTTCATTTTCACACAATATTTCTATAGCACTTATTTTATTTGGCTCTTCAAACACTTTTTTTGCTGTTTCAATATCTACAAATGCGAATTGAAAATCGAATTCATCATTCAGTGAAAAAACACCTGTTGGCGTACAATACACCTGATTAAAATTATCATCGGGGTTAAGACTTGCCGATTTGCCTTTAACGGGACTAAAAATACTTAGCTCATTTACAAACTCACGAATATTTACTTGCAGCTGATTGGCAATGCCTCTTCCTAAAAGAATATTACTCTTTTTTGAATCGTTCAAAGTATACACCCCATCTTCAACAGAAGTTTCTATTTCGGCCACTTTATTAAAATTCTCATCAACGCCTTTTATGGTTACTAATGCTTGCTTATCACCATTTTTTAATAAGGCTTTGTCGCTTAATGTGCGTGAGATAATTTTAACACCATCGATACTTTTAATTTCTGAAATTAATTTATCATTCGCATCAAAATATTTTCCTTTAACGGCAGTTATTTTTAGGTCGGGTTCAAAAACATTGTACAAATTGGCAACCGTTCCGGTTAAACCGTTCATGGCCGAAAGAATAATAATTAGTGCGGCAGTTGTAATAGCTATGGCAATAATGCTGATCCAACTAATAATGTTTATTGCATTGTTAGATTTTTTTGAGACTAAATAACGTTTGGCTATGTAAAATGAAAAATCCAGGATCTACTTCTTTAAAAGTGCATCTATTTTCATTGCGTAATCTAAAGAATCATCAATATAAAACATTAATTCGGGCACAATTCGTAACTGTTTTCCCACAATTAATCCTAATTTTTTACGTATTACAGAGGTTTGGTCTTGTATCAGTTTAAAAACAACTTTTTTGTCCTTATTGCCCATAATGCTTAAGTAAGCTTTTGCAGAGCTTAAGTCAGGGCTAACACGCACCGTAGTTACAGTTATAAAACCGCCGCCAAAAAGTGAGCGTGATTCACTTCTAAATATCTCGGCCAGTTCTTTTGCCAGTAATTTATTTACTTTTTGTTGCCTAAGGCTTTCCATACTGTAAATGTACTGAGTTTTTTGTAGTATCTTCGCTAATAATTCAAATAAATTCGCGTTTTGTTAGTATGAAAAAGCTGTTTTCTGTTTTAAAATACGCCAGAAATTATAAGGGCTACCTTGTTGCCAACGTGTTTTTTAATATTCTTTTTGCGATTTTTAGCGCAGTAAGCCTTACGCTTGCAATGCCTTTCTTAAAATTATTGTTTGAAGATACCAATGTAATTGAAACTGGATTAATTCTGTTAAAAGGGAAGCCAAAATTTGAGTTGTCTTCTGAATACATTAAGGATATTTCTAATTACTATTTAATGGGCCTGGTTGTAACACAAGGCGGAAAAATGAAGGCGCTTATTATTATTTGCGTGATCGTTTTTGTTATGACATTTTTTAAGAACTTATTCCGATACCTGGCCATGTTCTTTATTGCACCAATACGTAATGGCGTTGTTCGCGACCTTCGCAACAAAATGTATAAAAAGGCAATGGATCTGCCTTTAAGTTATTACAGCGAAGAAAAAAAAGGTGATCTTATGAGCCGCATGACATCAGATGTGCAGGAAATTGAGTGGAGTATTATGCAAACGCTGGAGATGATCTTTAGGGAACCATTAACTATAATTATTTCGTTTACTTTAATGTTGGTAGTTAGTACAAAACTAACCATATACATTTTATTGCTTTTACCCATTGCAGCTTTATTCATTGCTCTTTTAGGAAAAAGCTTAAAAAGTGCTTCACGAAAAAGTAAAGAAACACTTGGTGGCTTAATAAGTGTTATAGAAGAAACATTGGGAAGTTTAAAGGTGATAAAAGCCTTTAGTGCCATGGGGCCAATGCAAAAAAAGTTTGAAAACATTAATGAAACCTATTACAAACAATCTGTAAAAGTTTATCGTAAAACCGACCTTAGCTCGCCTTTAACAGAAGTTGTAGTTACAGGAATTTTAATGTTTATTTTATTTATTGGCGGCAGCATGGTTTTTAAGGGCGAATTAACCGGACCTTTATTTTTAATGTACTTTATACTTGCTTCGCAACTAATACCGCCTATTAAACAGCTTACAACTTCGTATAGCAATATTCAAAAAGGTGTAGCCAGCGAAGAACGTATTGATAAAATTTTACTGGCAGATAATGTGATCAAAGATAAATCAAACGCGAAAGAAATTTTAAATTTTACCAAAGAAATAGAATATAAAAATTTATGGTTTGCTTATCACAAAGGTGATGACGGTTATGTGCTGCGCGATATTAATTTAAAAATAGAAAAAGGCAAAACTATTGCATTAGTAGGCCAAAGTGGAAGTGGCAAAACAACGTTGGCAGACATGTTACCCCGTTTTTACGAAAGCGATAAAGGCGCGTTATTAATTGATGGTACCGATATTAAAGATCTTACAACCGAAAGTGTACGCAAACATATTGGTGTTGTTACACAGGAGAGTATTTTGTTTAACGATACGGTAAAGAACAATATTATTTTTGGCATGCAAAACGTTACTGAAAAGGATTTAATAGAAGCTGCAAAAATTGCCAATGCGCATGAATTCATCATACAATTGCCAAATGGGTATGATACCATTATTGGCGATAGGGGCGGGAAGTTAAGCGGTGGCCAGCGTCAGCGGTTAAGTATTGCCCGCGCCATTTTAAAGAATCCGGCTATATTAATTTTAGATGAGGCCACCTCAGCCTTAGATACCGAAAGTGAAAAACTAGTGCAGGAAGCTTTGACCAATTTAATGAAGAACCGCACCTCTGTAGTTATTGCACACCGCTTATCTACCATTGCAAATGCCGATGAGATCGTTGTAATGAACCAGGGCGAGATCATTGAACGGGGTAACCACCAACAACTGCTGGCATTAAATGGCACTTACAAAAAGCTCTGTGATATGCAGAGTTTTAAATAGGCTATTAACTATTAGCTATCAATAACTATTCATTTTCAATTTATTTATCAAGCCTCAAAAATTTAACTTCAAAAGTTAAATGAGCGGACAGTTATTTATAGTACCCACACCAATTGGTAATTTGGAAGATATTACTTTGCGTGCTATTAATACGCTCAAGAATGCCGATCTTATTTTGGCAGAAGATACACGTACTTCTTCTTTTTTATTGAAGCATCTACAAATTGAAAAGCCTTTAAAGTCGTATCACCAGCATAACGAACATAAAATATTAGAAGAACTTATTTCATCTTTAAATTCCGGAAAAAATATTGCATTAATTTCTGATGCAGGAACGCCTGGCATTTCTGATCCGGGATTTTTATTGATCCGCGAAGCAATTGCAAACAATTTAACGGTGGTAAGTTTACCCGGCGCAACTGCCTTTGTGCCGGCGCTGGTTAATAGCGGGCTGCCCTGCAACGAATTTAGTTTCTATGGTTTTCTTCCGCAAAAGAAAGGAAGGCAAACACGTTTGAAATTATTAGCGCAAGAAGAAAAAACGTTTATCGTTTACGAATCTCCTTTTCGCCTTTTAAAATTATTAGAAGAATTTAAAACGTATTTAGGTGAAGATAGAAAAGCAAGCGTATCGCGCGAGATCACAAAATTATTTGAAGAAACAAAAAGAGGAACTATTAGTGAGCTAATTACTTTTTATTCTTCTAAACCTATTAAAGGAGAGATTGTTGTTGTTGTACAAGGAAATAAAAACTTAGATACCGAAACCGATGGGTAAAAAGAAAAAACGGAAAATTACAAAATCCCATGATGTTGGTTTGCCTCCGGGCACAATGATTTACAATGGGGAAGAAAAAGGTAGTCGCATAAAAATTACGTTGATCGAGTTTAATGAAGCCGAGTTTTTTGAAGATGATTTTTATGATCTTTCCGATTGTCTTTCGCATGTAAAGGATAATATGGTGAAGTGGATAAATGTGGAAGGCGTGCATAATATTGAGTTGATAGAAAAAATTGGCAAATTGTATAACATTCACCCTTTAACGCTGGAGGATATTGTTCATATTGATCAGCGCCCGAAGTTTGAGGATTATGATCACTACATTCTTTCTATTCTAAAGATGATCATGTATGATAAAGAAGTGCATGCCGAACAACTTTCATTGATACTTTTGGATAATACAGTTATTTCCTTTCAGGAACCGCATAGTGGGGATGCTTTCGGCATCATTAGAACACGTTTAAGACAGGCTAAGGGACGTGTGCGTAAACTTGGTGCAGATTATTTATTTTACGCTTTAATGGATGCCGTGGTGGATTGTTATTTTGATGCTATTGAAAAAATAGGTGATAAGGTTGAGCATATCGAAGAAGAGATCATTAACGAACCTAAACGCGAATCGTTGATAGAGCTTTATAGATTAAAACGTGAAGTAATTTATTTGCGTAAACAGGTTTGGCCATTGCGCGATATGCTTAGCAATTTATTGCGATCTGAATCTGAATTTATTACCCCGAGTACGCAACTATTCTTTCGCGATTTACAGGATCATAGCACACGCATTATAGACACGGTAGAAACATACAGAGATCTATTAAGCGGTATTATGGATATATACTTAAGTACTAACTCCAACAGGATGAACGAGGTTATGAAAATGCTCACGATCGTGTCGAGTATTTTTATTCCGGTAACTTTTATTGTTGGAGTGTATGGGATGAATTTCGAATTTATGCCTGAATTAAAATCACCTTACGGATATTGGACGGTTTGGGGGATAATGTTAACGATAATAATAGGGCAGATAATCTATTTTAAGAAAAAGAAATGGATGTAGAATTTTCTTAGGATCCTACATTCATCATTATGACAATTCTACTGCGTTTGGATATTTTGTTTTCCAGTTCTTTAAACTTTCTTTTGTTCTAACCGTAATAACTGTCCTCGCATCTATACGAAGTTTTACTAAGTACGTGCTTCCTTTCACCTCTGCCGCTTTTTTGATCTTTGCTTTCATTGTTCTCATTTTTTATTGTGGATCGAGTTCTATAATTTATAACGCAAATAAACCTATTTTGTTTGGGTATCAACGTTAATTTAAGCTAATATACGAAAAAACTCGACATAGCAGCTATTTGCATAACATATATTATGATTATTCTATTAAATAAAAACGCCCCAAAACTGGGGCGTTTTTTACTCAATATATTGTATAATTCCCTTATTTTACCTGGTTTATAACCGCTGTAAAAGCTTCAGGGTGGTTCATGGCAAGATCTGCTAAAACTTTACGGTTTAATTGCAAACCTTTAGCATTTAATTTACCCATGAACTCTGAATAACTCATTCCATGTTCTCTAACTCCTGCATTGATACGTTGTATCCACAAACCACGCATAGTACGTTTTTTGTTTTTACGATCGCGGTAAGCATAAGTTAAACCTTTTTCGAGAGTATTTTTGGCTATTGTCCAAACATTACCTCTAGCACCCCAATAACCTTTGGTTAAATTTAGGATCTTTTTTCTGCGAGCCCTGCTGGCTACGTGATTGACGCTTCTTGGCATTTCTTTTTGTTTTTGATTTTGAATTTTAGTGCTCTTTTACGAGTCTTTTTTACTAAAATTCGGGTTAAACACTTGTTTAATTAACCGATCTCGATAATCTTTAAAGAGCTTACGCTTAGATATTTAACATGAATTTCACGTTATTCGTATCTGGCTTGCTTACTAAACCACTCTTAGCTAAACCGCGTTTACGGTCTTTTTCTTTTTTAGTTAAGATATGACGTTTGAAAGCATGCTTTCTTTTAATTTTACCGCTTCCAGTAATGCTAAAACGCTTTTTAGCACTGGAATTAGTTTTCATTTTTGGCATTTTTTCGTTTTTTTAAGGATGGCAAAGATATTGATTTATTCGGTGTTGGCAAAGATTTAATCTATTATTTTGAAAAAAAGGCTCTTTTTGCTGGTACTGAAGGGCTAAATAACACTTCTCATTACCAACAAAAAACAAAAATCGGCGCTTTTAACACAATTCCTAACCTACTTTTCTAAAACTGGTAATCTACCATACGTTGATGGTATCTTCAGGTTTTCGGCCTTTTGCTCTATAGTTTCTACCAACGTTTTTAACTCCACAATTGAAGCGTAAATTGGCTTGAACTCTGTTTTTAACTTTACAAACTTATCTGTCATTGTTTGTGTAGCCCCCAAAGAATTGCTCCAACTTCCGCTAACAATACCTTCCAGAGCTCCTACAAAGCCCGGCAGCGTCTCAAACTCGCGTTTGGCAAGACTTTCATCTCCATTTAACGCAATCTCTACAGCTTTTTTCTTTGTTTCATAGGTATTGATGTCGGCTAAAAGACTTACTGCATTCACATTGCCATTCAGCACCCCTTTCTTAAGATACTTTATCTTTTCGTTTAATAATCCAAAATAATCGGCCGTTCCTAAAACCACTCTTCTAAACTCACTTAACTCTTTATTATAGGCCATCAATTTTTGCCTGTCGGGCAAAGGCAATGTTGATTGGTCAAGCGTTGAAATTGTAAAAGCAGTTTTTTCTACCAAATTTTGAACGGATCCATTATATACTTTATCCAGCTTAACAAAATATTTTCCCGGAACAGCAACAGGGCCTTCATCTGCCGAATAATATGGATTAGATACATCGGGTTCATTAAAATTTATTGGCGACGTGATATCATATCTACCATTCCAAACAAAATTCGCGAGACCTTTTTTTGCTGGCAAGTTTATTTTGCGAACATCGTTACCAAGTTCATCGCTTATGGTTGCTAAAACATATGCAGCTTCTTCCGCATCTTCCAAACGCAAACTATCGGCACTTGGATAATAAACGTCCTTATTGTTCTTTATCTTTTCTTTCTCGCTTTCCTTACGCTTGTCCTTTATACTTTTAAAATCATCTTTTAAATAATAATAAATGGTTGCGCCCACCTCAGGATTTGGTGCTGTAAAAAAAGATTCTCCTTGGAACGATTTTCCTTTATGCCCATACGGCGAAGATTGATGGAACACAACCCCATTCTTAATTGGGAAAATAGCAGCAGTTTTATTAAGATCTTCTGCTTTAATATTTTGTAACAATGTATAATTATCTAAAACAAATACGCCGCGTCCAAAAGAAGCTAGAATAAGATCATTTTCTTCTTTGTGAATAGTTATATCTTTTATGCAAACCGCTTCGGGCAAGCCGGAAGTTAACTCTACCCAATTTTTTCCTGCATCTAAACTAAAATAAAAACCAAATTCAGTTCCGCAAAAAATAAGATCCGGATTTTTATGATCCTCTGCAACGCTATATACAGAGCCTTTTTCAGGAAGTGTTGTGCTAATGTTAGTCCACGTTTTGCCTTTGTCACTACTCTTAATCAAATAAGGTTTAAAATCTCCCTGGCGGTGATTATTAAAAACAGCATACACTACATTTTCGTTATGTTGCGAAGCCAGTAAATAATTTACCAATGGCTGCATTTTTACATTGCTCACCGAAATTTGCGGAATACCTGCAATGTTATCGATCTTTGTCCAACTGCTGCCTCCATCATTTGTAACCTGAATTAAACCGTCATCGGTTCCTGCAAAAATTACATTTTCATTTTTTGGCGATTCGGTTAAAGCAGTAATATTTCCAAAAATAGAGGTTGATGCATTCTTTGCAACAGCATCCACACTCCACACTTTTCCCATTACCGCCAATTTATTTCTGTCTATTCCTCTCGTAAGATCCGGACTAATTACTTTCCATGAATTTCCTCTTTCATCGCTTCTAAAAACTTTGTTGGCTGCAAAATAAATTCGCTTGTTATCAAAATTACTGATAATGATAGGTGCATCCCAATTAAATCGGTAGGCTGGTTCACCATCTTTCTCAATTGGTTTAATGTCTACTTGCTCGCCTGTTTTTTTATCAAAACGGATCAGTCCACCGTATTGCCATTCGCTATAAATAATATTTGGTTCTTTTGGATCTACTCTACTTTGAAAACCATCGCCACCAACCGTAACAAACCAATCTGCATTGGTTATGCCACTTGCACTGATAGTTCTCGCCGGCCCGCCAAGTGTATTATTATCTTGCGTACCAACATATACGTTGTAAAATGGTTTTGCATTGTCTACACACACCCTGTAAATTTGTGTTATGGGTAAATTAGCTTTATAGTCCCAATTAGCTGCATTGTCAAAACTTTCGTAGAGACCGCCATCACAGCCAACAATAAAATGTTCTGTATTTTTTGGGTCTATCCATATAGCGTGGTTGTCAACATGCTTGTGTTTTTCGCCAATACCTTTAAATGTTTTTCCACCATCGGTCGTCACTTTTGCCCAGGTATCCATCACATAAAATTTATTCGGGTTTTTTGGATCGGCAATAATTTCCTGATAGTAATTTCCATCGGTGGCAGTGCCACTTTGTTTTTCCCAACTTGCTCCTCTATCGGTACTTTTATAGGTGCCTTTATTATCACGACCTTCTATCATCGCGTAAATAATATCCGTATTTGCCGGCGAAACCGCTAATGCTATTCTACCTACATCACCGGTTGGTAAACCATTGGTTAATTTATCCCAGGTAGCGCCTTCGTCTGTACTTTTGTAGATAGCGCTCTCAGGTCCACCGCTAATGTAGGTCCACTCGTGCCTACGGCGTTGGTGTGCACATGCATATAAAATATTTGGATGATTGGGATCGATATGAACTTCGTTAAAACCAGTGTTCTCGCTAACATTTAAAACCTGTTTCCATGTTTTGCCTCCATCTGTTGTTTTATAAATACCACGCTCGCCGCCGCTGTTCCAAACCGGACCATATGCGGCAACGTACACTACGTTAGAGTTTTTTGGATCGATCGCAAAATTGCCAATGTGCTCTGATTTTTTTAGACCTACATTTTTAAACGATTTACCACCATCTTCACTTTTATAAACACCATCGCCATAACCCACGGCACGCTGATTATTATTTTCGCCGGTACCAACCCAAACAATGTTGGTATTGTTCTTATCAATAGCCAAACAGCCAATTGAATAAACACCTTGCCCATCAAAAATGGGTTCAAAAGTTACGCCGGCATTTTTAGTTTTAAAAACGCCACCCGCGGCAGCTGCAACATACCATTCGTTTTTATTATGAGGGTTTACCGCCAGATCTATTACACGACCGGAAGTAACTGCCGGGCCAATATTTCTAAAAGCTAAGGCAGAATAAGTTTCTGACTTTAAAAAAGGTGCTTTTTCAGGTTGCTTTTTTTCGTCTTCTTTTTTTGGAGTTTCTTTTTTTTGCGAATACAAAGCAGATGCTCCAAGCAAAGCCGCTAAAAATAATATCTTAGATTTTTTCATTTTTTAATTTAATAGAAAACAAAGCTAGTATTTTAAGCGTCACAGCCAAATAGGTTAAAACTAATTTTTTGATATAAACTGTTGATTTATAGATAAATAAATCAGATTCTTACGTTCGTCAAATAGCAAAATTCACGCTAAAAGGGGGATGAATTATTTTATAAAAAATCAAAAAAAACACGTCACCTTAAAATTTAGGCTAGTCTAAATTTTTGTTTAGTACACTAAAATTTATTATTTTTGTGCGTGATAATTTCGTTAACAGAGGAAAACTACCTTAAAGCTATTTATACTTTAAGTCATTTATTTGAAGAGTCGGAAGTTAGTACAAACCAAATTTCCGATCATCTTAATAATAAAGCGGCTACTGTTACCGACATGCTTAAACGTTTGGCAGAAAAAAAATTAATTCACTACATCCCATACCAGGGCGTTAAGCTTACCGAGAAAGGAAGACAAACTGCCATTAAGGTAATTCGTAAACACCGTTTGTGGGAAGTTTTTTTGGTTGACAAATTACAGTTCAAGTGGGATGAGGTACACGAAATAGCAGAGCAGTTAGAACACATTAACAGTGACGAATTAATTCAGCGGCTTGATAAATTTTTAGGCAAACCAAAGTTCGATCCACACGGTGATCCAATACCGGACGCTAACGGACAGTTGAATGTTGTAAAAGCCATTCCGTTAAACCAACATAAAATAAAAGGCCAATTTACTTTTGTTGGTGTTTGCGAGCATTCAAAAACCTTTTTGCAACACCTTACATCAATAGGCTTAAAAATTGGAGATGTTTTAAAAGTAGAAGAGATAAATGAATTTGATAATTCATTTAAAGTTAAGATCAATAAAAATAACAGTCAGTTCTTTAGCAATAAAGTAGCTTCTAACATTTTAGTGGAGATAAAAAAATGAGTAAGTCGTTAGAGGAAGTAAATTCGAGTGTAAACACTCAAACCGGTGGAAGCGTAAAAAGGCTCCTGGCTTTTTTAGGTCCTGCCTATATGATCAGCGTTGGTTATATGGACCCGGGTAACTGGGCAACCGATATTGCCGGCGGCAGTAAATTTGGTTTTAGTTTATTATGGGTTTTAGTAATGAGCAACATTATTGCCTTATTGCTGCAAAGCCATTGTGTGCGTTTAGGAATTGTAAGTGGTAAAGACCTTGCACAGGCATCGCGCGAAACCTATCCAAGATTTATTAATTTATTTTTATATGCTCTTGCGGAAATAGCAATAGCTGCTTGCGACCTGGCCGAAGTAATTGGCATGGCAATAGGGATACATCTGTTATTTCCCAGCATTGGCATTTTAACCGGCGTGTGCATTACCGTGCTGGATAGTTTTATCTTATTATTCTTATTAAATAAAGGTATTCGCAAATTAGAAGCCTTTATTATTTGTCTGGTTCTTTTGATAGGTGTTTCATTTTTTATTCAACTATTAATTGCAAAGCCGGAAGTTTCAGAAATTGCAGGTGGATTATTTCCATTCATTCAAAACGATGAAGCGCTTTATATTGCTATTGGTATTATTGGCGCAACCGTAATGCCCCACAATTTATATTTACATAGCTCGTTGGTTCAAACCCGAAAGTTTGACCGAACACCCAAAGAAATAAAAAAAGCAATACGTTTTAATACCATTGATAGCGCTGTTGCGTTGAACTTAGCTTTATTCGTAAATGCTGCCATATTAATTTTAGCCGCCACTACTTTTCACAAGCAGGGAAAAAATGACGTAACCGAGATACAGGATGCGCATCAATTGTTAGCGCCCATGCTGGGCAGCACACTTGCTCCTATTTTATTTGCTGTTGCTTTAATTGCAGCAGGACAAAGTTCTACCATTACAGGCACTTTAGCAGGGCAGGTTGTAATGGAAGGTTATTTAAATTTACGTTTACAACCCTGGATAAGAAGATTGCTAACACGTTTAATTGCTATTGTGCCTGCTTTTTTGACCATCTTAATTTTGGGTGATGGCGCTACCGGAAAACTATTAATTCTTAGCCAGGTTATTTTGAGTTTACAATTAGGCTTTGCTGTTATTCCACTCATTCATTTTGTAAGTGATAAAAAGAAAATGGGCGATTACGTAATTCCATTGTGGCAAAAAATACTATCGTGGATCGCGGCGCTCACAATTATTTCGTTGAATGTAAAATTGGTTTTTAGCGAAATTGCCGATCTTTTATTTACAAGCAGTTCTCCCATTCTGATAAGTTTTACCATTGTACCAATTTGTATCTTTTGTTTTTTAATGTTGATCTACATTACTGTTGTTCCTTTTATTACAAAAGAAAAAGAAAATAAACGCAGAGGTTTTCATGATGAATTAGAGCCCTTAAAACTGGATTTCCAGGCCAGTGTTAAACGTATTGCTGTAACTGTAGATTTTAGCCCAAGTGATAATAAAGCCATTAATAAAGCGCTGCAATTAGGTGATAAAAGTTCTACCTTAATTTTAATTCACATTTTAGAAAGCACCAACGCCATGGTTTATGGTGAAGACTCTTTTGACTTTGAACGTGAAGAAGATTATCAAAAATTAAAAAAATACCAGCAGGAGTTAGAAGCGCAAAATATTACAACAGAAATACAATTAGGCTTTGGTATTCCAAAATTGGCGATCCCACAACTGATCATTAAAAATAATTGTGATATTATTATAATGGGAACCCATGGCCACCGTACAATAAAAGATATTTTATTAGGAAGCACAATTGAAAGTGTGCGGCACGAAATTAAAATTCCGTTGGTGTTGGTTTAAATTACTTCCAGCAATTTGTTAATATTAACCTGGTTAAAATAAACCTCAAGGCTTTTTTTCCTTTCTTCGATAATTTTGGGCTTAACTTCCGATTCCATTAAATTATTTATAAGCTCGATATAACGCTCGGGTACATTACTTATAAAAATACCGCTTTTGTCTCCTCCAATAATATGTGTACCTACGATCATTTTTGGATTACAGATCACAAACCTTCCTGTAAATAAAACGTTAAGCAATTTTAATTTTAAACCTGTTGCCTGAAAGGTATGCAAACAATGAATTTGCGCATTCACTATCAGCTCTTCCATTTTTTCGGCTGGTGGATTTTCTATTAGTTCAATATGCGTATACCCGTCAATACTCTTCCTTAAAAATTCAGGTGGATTTAATCCGGCTATAATAACCTTATGAAGCACCTTACAAAATACATTATTGATAAGCCATAAAGCGGATTCGTAATTTTCGGAAATACTTAAATTACCGTTATATAAAATATAACCGCCCTTGCCGTTTTTTATTTTCACTTCATTGTTTGGATGAAAACTTGGCAGATACATTGTTTTTACCTTTGGGTAATTATGTTTAAAATAGGCAGCGTCATTTTCATTTACGGCCAAAATAATATCTGCAAAATTGACGATCTTTTCAAAGCGTTTTAATTTTCCCGCCTCGGTTCTTAAATAAAATCGCTTCGACGCATTTCGTTCAGACAAGGATAATTGCAAATAATACTCGTGTTCTATGTTACTGTGGCGGTATATTTTTTTTCTGTTCTTAAAACGTTCGTCGCTCAATAAATAACAAGTATGCAATACTTCAAAAAGTATTGGGAAATCGTTTGATAATAAATTTCTTTCTAATTCTACCGATTGCCTTGATTTAACGTTATAAGGCAGGGAAGATAAAAAAGATAACGTTCCCGTCTTGCGCGGATAATAATATACTTTTTCGCACAAAGCTTCTAATTCTTTCGAAGCGTCTCGCCCATATGCAAAACAATGGAGATGAACTTTTACACCCATCTTTTTTAGCCAAACCAATTTATAATACACATCAATTACCCCGCCGTAGTTTGCAGGAAAAGGAACATCAAAAGAAATTATGTTAATGGCTTTTGTCACCGGTCAAAGATGACCATTTTTATTCAAAATAAAAACCGTTGGCAATTAATCCGGCCTTAAAGTATTTTTTCTGGCTCCCGTCGGTATTATAAATGTAGATATTTGACTTTTGGTTAAAATTCAATGCGTCAGAAGCGTAAAGGGTATGATCGTTAGGATTAATACCCAAGCCGTAAAACGTTTTTGTGCCTTTTGCTATAAATGCTGCTGAAGGAAGGTTGTTATCTGAAATAGCCATGCGGTAGATGCCGCCACTTAAAAAATAAAGGGTGTCTTTTGTTTTATTTAAACATAAACGAAAGGGCGATTCGCTTACATTAAATGAAAAAGAGATCTCTATTTGATTTGTTATAGGGTTTATTCTTGATAGTTTCCCGGCAATAGTATTTGTTTGATCGCCGCTACTTAAAACCCACACTTTGTCATTTTTGTCTATCACAATACTTCCTGCATTTGTTCCCACATCAATGCTATCTGCTTTTGTATTATTTACGGTATTAATAACGTAAGTATAATTTCTTTTGGTATTAGTTACAAAAGCCTTGTTATAAATTAATGCCATTTCTTCCGTAAAACCAGGGCAAGCAATAGAATCGACCTTTGTATTTGAGTTAAGATCTATGATGCTTATTTCGTTACCATTATAATCGCTTACATAGGCTTTTTGATTTGTAATAGGTAAAATATAACGAGGTGAGGTTAGTTTAGTGATCTGCGTTAATTTTTTAAATTGATCGTCGCACACAATAATTTTACCCGAGTTATTTACAACCAAATAAAATTTACCATTAATTTTAGTTAAACTTTGGGCTACATCGCCAATAGCTGGCGAAGCAGTATTTTGCGTTTGATAAAAATTCTCTATCACCGCATCGTTACCTGTATCGTATAAGGAAATAGAAGAATTACCTGAACCAAAGTTACCTTCGTTTATAATGTAAACTTTTTTTGCATTCGTTAATTGCACTTGCGGCTGAACACTATCCTGCGGTTTATCTTTAACACAAGAAACCGTTACCGATAAAAAAATACTTATGACTATGATGTTTTTCATGATGAAAAAGAAGGCGCATACACTTAATGCGCCTTCAAAATAATTTTAGTTTTTAATTAACTTCTTCATGGTTTTTTGACCAGCCGAACTCAGCTCTAAAAAATAAATTCCATTTGGTAAATCATGAACATCCAAAACTGTTTGCATGTCATTTACTTGTTGTGAATAGATGATCTTACCTGCAACATCCATTAATGCAACAGTTCCCTCGGCTTTTAGATCTGATCGTATTGTAAGGATAGAACTGAAAGGATTTGGATAAACACTTAAATTAAAATTCGTTTTATTTTCAGCCAAACCAACACTGGATTGTGTATTGGTAAAATTATCCATGCCAAAAAACAAGGGGGTGTTTGGTCCAAAAGAACCATTGTCACTGGTGAACATAAAAAATTTAAGACTGTCAACATTTCCTAAAGTGGAGGTGTTTACCCACTGCCAGGTATCTACTAAATAATCAAAAGTATTATTAGCGAAACGAAAATCAGCTAAATAAAACGGAACGCTGTCTGCTACTAGAACACCCCCTTTGTAACCTCTAACCGTTACTTTAAAAAAATCGGGATCGTTGCCCGTTACGCCCCCAAATTTTTTGCCGAACGAATCGCCAAGTTTCATAGATTTATAAGCGTATGTTGTGTTGGTAATATAAAAACCGCCAACGGTGTTAGATGGTGCGGTTAAATTAATAACGCCTTTATCTTGCCCAATAACATAAATGTTTGAGTTGTTGTATCCTTTTAAAGGTTTTACACCATACATATTTGTAAATCCTACCGTTGAGGAATCGTACTTGTTGGTGTAAGAAAATCCACCACTCCAATAACCGCTGTATTTGTGTTGGAAAGATGCTCCGCCAGTTGTAAATGACACACCTGTTGTGCTTGAATAAGCCGAATTTGTTGCGAGTGGTAAGCCTTCAAAATCGGCTACAATTGTTTGTGCATTTATTGTAAAAAGACTCAAAGCTAGAGCTATAACAGTAATTGTTCTTTTCATATTTATTTTTTTTATGTGTTTTTCTTTTTTGTTTTAATTGTTATTCCAATTTCATAATTTCTTAATGGCATGGGCCTGCCTTGTAATACAGCATAATTTTTATTCAATAAGTTATTGCAGGCAGTGTAAAGTATAAATTCTGCCAAATTTGTATCAACGGAATAATTTAAACGTAATGATGAAACCTGGTAAGGATCTAACCATTGCGAATTATCACTTGTTGTAAAACGATAACCAACGTATTGGTTGAAAAAAGTTAATGCGGTTTTATTATAACCTATTAAAATAGTTGCGTTAACCGTATAACGTGGCGTATAAATTAATTGTTTGCGAACGGTATTATCGTTTTCCAATGAATTGGCTTCAACGGTTGACAGCACATAACCCGTTACAAGGTTTATTTTATAAGAGAACTTGTCTTTGTAGTAGTTAATTTTCCAGGTTGTTTCAGTTCCTCTGCTCCAAACCTGTTGCACATTTATTGGCGAAGGGTTTCCATTTACTCCCGGCACCCATAATATCCAGTTATCAATTTTCCTGCTATATGCTGCGCCGGAAATGAATATTGAAAAAGCATTGATTTGCGTTTTATAATTAACGCTGCCTTCACAGGTATATCCTTGTTCTGGTTTCAAATTTATGTCGCCGCCGGGTAACCAATATAATTCATTTAAAGTGGGTTGACGATATACCTTAGCGGTACTTGCCATTAAAACAACATGTTTGGTAAGATTGTATTCTGTCGAAATATTTCCTGTTAAAGGCAAAGTACCAACACTGAAATACTCGGCGCGGCCCGAAACGTAAGTTAACCATTTACCGTTTAAAAAAGAAAATTTATTTCCTGCTAAAAACGAAGCCCTGCTTAATGTCTTTGTTGATTCATAATTAGTGGTGAAGGCAGAGCTTGAAGAAAAATTGAAGCCAAAATTTAATTGATGGTGTTGATGCCAGGTTAAATAATTTTCATTCTCTGCAATGATCGTTTGCGTTTTATTTTTCGAAAAAAGAGAAGTTAAACTGTCGGTATAATTTATCTTATCTTCAAAAAATCCCGCTCTTAACCCTGACCTGAAATTTGAGTTGATAAAACTCCAGTTGGCTGTTACCCTTGCAGCATCATCGCGCTGGTATGTTTTACTTTCGGATTGCAGATCAAAAGAAGGCAAACGGCGCTTGTTAGCATTTATCCAGGCGTTAACAGATAGTATGTTCTTTGCATTGATCAAAAATTTTATTTCCTGCATTAATCCCAGAAAATCATATGAAGCATTTTTTTGTTGTTTAACAGTATGCTCCTTATCTGTTGTATCCACGTAATTAAAATTATTTGCCGATCTGCTATTGTAGATCTTTGTTGAGGTAATAAATTTGCTGTTACTAAATGTTACATTTGTAGATATGTTCTTTAAACCAAAACTTCCGGCGCCAAAATTGGTAGAGGCTTTTAAACCCTGATCAAATAAGGGTTTATTATTAAGGTGGATACTTCCCCCAACGGCACCACTTCCCCACAGAGATGAAGAGCCGCCGTATTCCACCTCAATATTTTCAAAAAGAAAGGAAGGCATTAAAGAAAGATCAGATTGGCCAAGCATCGCATTTTGAAGATTGAAGCCATTCCATAAAACGGCAGTTTGCGAAGCGTTGCCTCCTCTAAAAGCGGTAGTTGA
This sequence comes from Bacteroidia bacterium, assembly GCA_016787785.1. Lineage (GTDB taxonomy): Bacteria > Bacteroidota > Bacteroidia > B-17B0 > Aurantibacillaceae > Aurantibacillus. The sequence goes on from JAEUTO010000013.1 coordinate 243,789, forward strand.
AATTTGCCCGGGCCCGTAATTTTTTATGAATACAGGACTGTTAAAACTTAACACCTCTGCAATTGAATTAAATTTAAACTGTTCTTTGATCGTAGAATCGACTGGCTCTGTTTTTTTTCCTATTTGTGAAAGCTGTCTTTTTTTTGCGATCACCTCAACATTTTGTAACGCCACGGTATCTTGTTGCGCGAAACAATTTAAATTCGCAAACAAACAAGCCAGTATAACCTTAATATAATTAAGATCACAAGCAAAATGCTTATGTATTTTTAAGATCAATTTTTTTGATACTTCTTGCGCGTCCTTGGCTCCACCTCCCGAAAGCCGTAAACATTGTACATTTGGCAGGTCTTCTGACTTATCCTTAATAAAACGCCTTCCCGTTTTAACAGTGGCTTAGAATGTTTTATTTCCAAAAGGACTCACAGCAGCGGGTACTATTAGCGATTTGCACGCTATTCCCTATTAATCTTTTGCTTGCCCGAATGACATTTTTATAGTCAGGCGGGTTTAAAAAAGAACCAATTGCAAGGCAAAGATAAAGAATTGTATTTTAATTAAAGAATTTATTTTTTCTTTGCAGTCGAAACCAATGGAACAAGCACAAAAAATAGAATTGATAAATTATCTAACCGGGTTTATTTCTGATAGTCGCAAAAAACGTTTTGATGAAGTATTAGGTCAGCGCACCGATCATCTGAGAATTGTTTTGGAAGACGTTTATCAGGGTCACAATGCAGCAGCTATTTTAAGAAGCAGCGATTGTTTTGGCATACAAAATATACATTATATTGAAGGAAGAAATTCGATGAAAATGAGCGCGGATGTGGATATGGGTAGTAGCAAATGGCTTAACATTCATAAACACAGAGGGCATGAGAATAATACGCTCGAAGCTATAAAAGAATTAAAAAGTAAAGGTTACAGAATAGTTGCAACAACGCCGCATAAAGATGATTGTACAATTGATAAATTACCGGTAGATAAAAAACTGGCTTTATTTTTTGGAACAGAAATAGAAGGGATTTCGCAAACGATCTTTGATAACGCGGATGAGTTTGTAAAAATACCAATGTATGGTTTTACAGAAAGTTTTAACGTGAGTGTTTGCGCTGCATTATGTCTATATGAATTAACCACCCGTATCAGAAAAACAGTACCCGATCATCTACTAACCGAAGATGAAAAAATTGATATTTATTTTGATTGGTTGGTGAATAGTATTGATGCGAGCGTTGGCTTGATAGAGAATTTTTACAAGGAAAAAAAGTAAACATTTTAATCCATAAAAAAATCAGAAGCAATGCCATCGGCATACAAACGCGCTTGCGCAGTTAAAGTATAAACGCCTTTATTCTCTTCAAAATCGTTCTGTTTTTCGTTTATTTTTTTTAAAAAATGAGTATGGATCTTTTCTCCAAAAAGTTGTTTGATTTCTTCAACATTACAACCCCAAATGGTACGCAAACGCGTTAAAACATATTCGTTATACCTATCGTTAACACTCAATTCTTCTTTCTCAAAATAGTTTGCGTTCTGTGAAATTGCTTTTATGTAAAGTGAATTATTTTTTATATTCCACTGCCGGGATGCTCCGTTAAACGAATGCGCAGAAGGACCAAGACCCAAATATTCTTTTTGCAACCAATAATTACTATTGTGTTTTGCAAAAAAGCCTGGTTTACCAAAATTTGAAATTTCGTAATGAATAAAATTTTCCTCTTTCAAAATATCCGACATCAATAAAAACTGTTTGCTGCTCAGCTCATCATTTACCGGAGGTTCTTTTCCTTTGGCGTTTTGAATTCCCAGAACAGTTTTATTTTCTATTGTTAAATTGTAAGAAGATATGTGCTGCGTGTTTAAACTAACGGTTTGCAGGACTGTGTTTTCCCAGCTTTTAAGATCCTGGAATTTACTGCCATAGATAAGATCGATGGTTATGTTGTTAAAACCGGCGTCCTGAGCCATTTTTACAGAACTTACAGATTGCGAGGCGTTATGAGCACGGTTCATCCATTTTAATTCTTGGTCATTAAAACTTTGCAATCCAATGCTTAAACGATTGACACCTAATGATTTCCATTCTTTTAGGTTTTCTAAAGAAATATCATCGGGATTGGCTTCTATGGTAATCTCGGAAGCGTTATCGTAACTAAAACGCTTGTTTAAGGCTTCAAAAATAGCTTCAAATTCTGCTCTGTTTAATAAACTTGGCGTTCCACCCCCAAAATATATACTTTCTAACTTATTGTTTTTTAAATAGTTATACCTCAACTCAATCTCTTTAACAAGTGAATTAACGAGCGAGTTTTTATCTTTTAAATTTGTACTGAAATGAAAATCGCAATAGCTGCAAGCCTGCCTGCAATAAGGAATATGTAAGTAAATGCCCGCCAAACGCTTGTTATTATTGAGTTTATTGATGAAAGTTGTTTAAGCAAAGATTAATGGGTAAATCTATTACATTAAATGCTCAAATTTGGTCTTTTTCCTCAAAAAAATTTAATTTTTTTAACGATTTGTATAATATTTATTATATTAGCAGCCTATAAACTCATAATTAAAGTATGAAAAACATTACTAAGTTTACTTTAACCGCAGCAGCTCTGGTTATTTTTGTTGCAAACGGATTCTCGCAAAAATTGCTTAAAAAGGCAGATGCAGCTTTTGAAGCTCGTCAGTACTATAACGCCATAAACATGTATAAACAGGCATATGCAGGCGCTCCTAAAGATAAAAAGCCAATGATAATGTATAAATCAGGCTATGCAGCTCAGGAGATCAACGATTATAAAGGCGCAGAGACTTTTTATCAAAAAGCAATCGCTTCTAATTATGATGATCCTACAGTTTATTTACACTTAGCTGAAGTTTTAAAAAGCCAGATGAAATATCCTGAGGCAATTGTTGAATATAACAATTACAAAGCAAAAGGCGGAAACGCTAAGAAAGCTGACCTTGGAGTAAAATCATGCGAATTAGCGCAGCAATGGAAAGACGCTCCTCAACGTTATAAGATTGAGAATATGTCGTTAATGAATTCTAAAGAAAGTGATTACTCACCTAGCTTTGCAGATAAAAAGAACCAAACTTTGGTTATCACTTCTCGCAGAGAAGGTGCTTTAGGTTCTCAAGAGGTTAACATTGGTTCAAACCACTCAGATCTTTACGAAACAAAAATTGATAAGAACGGTAAATGGTCAACTCCTGTTTTATTACCTCCTGCTATCTCTTCTCCGGTTAACGAAGGACAAGGTTGGGTAAGCAAAAAAGGTGACATGATCTTCTTTACTCGTTGCCCTGAAGAAAAGAACAAACAAGTAAAATGCGGTTTATACATGGCAAAAAAACAAGGTAGCACCTGGGGTGTTGCAACACGTTTGCCATTTAATAATGATACGGTACAATTTGGTCATCCAACTTTAACTGCTGATGGTAAATTTTTATATTTTGCTTCTCGTATGAATGGCGGATATGGCGGAATTGATATCTGGAGATGTACTTATGATGCAAAAGCAAATGTTTGGGGTCAACCTACAAATGCTGGTCCTGCTGTTAATACAGAAGGAGACGAAATGTATCCAACAGTTTCGGATGATGGTAAAAAATTATATTTCTCATCAAATTACCACCCGGGAATGGGAGGTTTGGACATTTTTGTTGCTGAAGCCGGTGCTGATGGAAAATTCTCTAAAGCGGTAGAAAACCTTAAATACCCTATCAACTCTTCTTACGATGATTTCGGAATTATATTTGAAGGTAAAAAACAACGTGGTTATTTAACTTCTAACCGTGAAGGCGGAAAAGGAAGTGATGATATCTGGAGCTTTAACCTACCTCCTTTAAATTTCAATATTAAAGGTATGGCAATGAGCAAAGGTGATGACAGAACGGGTGCAGGAAGAGGCGAAGCTGTTGAATTAGTTAAAGTAAAAATAGTTGGTAGCGATGGTTCTATAAACGAATTTACAACTCCAAAAGATGGTAACTACACATTTAAATTAAAAGAAAAAACAACTTATACACTTTCAACTGCAACTGATAAAACTACTAAATCACCAACTTTTACAAAAGGTTATTTAGCTTCTAAAGATCAACGTGTTGTTACAACTGTTGGTTTAGGTGCATCTAAAGATTTTATTGCTGATTTTGAATTAGCTCCGGTGGTACCTTTCATTCGTATGCCGCAAATTCTTTATGCTTTGGGTAGTGCAGAATTACTGCCTGAGTCAAAAGATTCACTACAGTTCTTATATCAAACTTTAGTAGATAACCCTACAACAGTTGTTGAGTTAAACTCACACACAGATAGTCGTGGTGATGCTGCAAAAAATCAGGATCTATCACAACGCCGTGCTCAATCTTGCGTTGATTATTTAGTAAAAGATAAAGGCATTAACCCTGCTCGTTTACAAGCTAAAGGTTATGGCAAAACTCAATTATTAATTGGTGATGATGTTATTGCAAAAGCAAAAACTAAACAAGAAAAAGAAGCTTTACACGCATTAAACCGTAGAACCGCTTTCCGTATCTTAAATTGGGATTTTGTTGATCCTAATGCTCCTAAAACTCCGGTTAAAGGTGGCGGAAACAATACCACCAAAGATCCAGACGAAGACGAAGAATAATCGTTGTTCTTAAATCGTATTAAAAGGCTGCAAAATTTGTAGCCTTTTTTTTTTCATTATCCTTACCTTTAAATAAAAAGTAGTTGACTTGGAAAATTTTGTAGTTTATAGATCAAGTGCGGGAAGCGGAAAAACATTTACGCTTGTTAAAGAATACTTGCGCTTATCTCTGGCCGATCCAAAAAAACTAAACAGTAACTACAAACGCATACTTGCTGTTACTTTCACCAATAAAGCAGCTGCAGAAATGAAACAACGCATCCTCGATGCATTGGATCAAATTGCCAATAAAACGCAACTACCTTTTGTTGGAAAACTCTTATGTGATGAACTGAAAGTTAAACCCGAAGAGTTAAAACAAAGATCAGCAATAGTATTAAGCCAGATACTACACCACTATTCCGATTTTTCTATTGGAACCATTGATAGCTTTACGCACAAAATTGTAAAGACCTTTGCACACGATCTTAAACTACCTGTTAATTTTAATCTGGAAATGGACGTGGAAGGTTTTTACGACAAAGTTATTTCCACACTGTTTAACCAAATTGGCGAAGATGAATATGTAAGCAAATTATTAAAAGAGTTTGTTTTAAATAAAGCCGAAGAAAATGCCAGCTGGGATCCCGAAAAAGCGATCAAAGAATTTGCAAAGCTTTTACAGAAAGAAAACTCCGACAGCTACCTCCAAAAATTAAAACACTTTAGTCCGCAAGAACTTGAAGAAATACGGAAAGAATTATTTGCTTACATAAGTTATTACAACTCGCATTTAAAAACCGAAGGGCAAAAAGCTATCGATCTTATTTCTAAAAATGGGTTAAGTGATAACGATTTTAGTTATAAAGGCAGCGGGCCTCAAAGTTTTTTTAAAAAATGTGCAAATCAAAATGTGGATATTGAAACCACTGTTAAAGGCAGAACCATTGATGCAATTGAAAAAAATGTATGGGCCAATAAAGAAACACCAAACAAAAATAAAGTAGAGTCAATTAGCTCTCAATTAACCTCAATTGCAAAAGAACTAATTGATTTTATAAAAGAAAATCATTCTTATTATAGTCTGTGTAAATTATTAAGCACCCAAATTTACCCTTTGCTACTTTTAAAAAAAATAGAAGAAATAAGCAACGATAAAAAACAAGAAGAACGCTTGGTATTTATAAGTGAGTTCAATAAGAATATTTTTGACTTAATTAATAATGAACCAACGCCGTTCATTTACGAAAGGTTGGGAGAAAAATATCAGCATTATTTATTGGATGAGTTTCAGGATACAAGCACCCTGCAATGGCATAACATCTTGCCCCTCATTGATAATTCATTGTCAAACGGTTGGTTTAATTTAATTGTTGGTGATGGCAAACAAAGCATTTATAGGTGGCGAAATGCCAATGTAAAACAATTTATCGATCTACCTGAAATAGAAAATGCAACCGGTAATTTTTTGATAGAAGAAAGAAGCGACAACCTGAACCGCAATTTTAAAGAGAATTTACTGGACACCAATTATAGAAGCCTTTCTACGATCATCAACTTTAATAACGCTCTTTTTAATAAATTAAGTGATGATCTTTTAAGCGACTCTCACAAAAAAATATATAAAGATCAACGCCAGGAAGTTAAACACTTAGGGGCTGGGCTTATAACAGTAAATACCGGGAAAGTAAACCGGGAAGAGCTTGACGAGTTGAATTTTAGCGTTATTAAAGCGCAGATACAAAATGCACTCAATTCTAAATTTGAATATAAAGACATTTGTATTATTGTACGCAAAAACACACACGGCAACAATATTGCAGATTTTTTAATGCAGAACCAAATTCCAATAGTTTCATCTGACTCTTTATTATTAAAAAATAATCTTGAAATAAATACAATTATTAGTTACTTAAATTATCTTTCTAATATCCAGGATAAAGTTAGTGCTACCGCTGTAATTAATTATTTGCAGCAAACACAACAGATAAGCAACAAAGAATTTACGACAAGTGCGCAAAAACTGGCTAAGAATATTTCACTCTTTGACGTATTAAAGAGTTTTAACATTAACTTGCCCGACCACGACCTCTCATTGAACAATCTCTTCGATCATTGTTTAATAATTATCAACGCTCTGTCATTGAATAAAAATGGCTATCCCTATATCCGGTTCTTTTTGGATGAAGTGAATGAATATCTTATCACTAAAAATTCAAACATTTCTTCTTTTTGCGAATGGTGGAAAGCACGCAGCCAAAAAGCATCATTAATAATTCCCGCAAATACGAATGCGGTAAAAATAATGACCATTCATGCCAGCAAGGGACTAGAATTTCCTGTGGTAATCGTTCCCTATTGTAACAGCAATTTTTATAGAGCTAATGATAGTTGGGTAGAATTAAATAACGCTAAAATAAAATTACCTGTAGCGGCACTTAATCTTTCCTCTAAAGTAAAAAATGCAGGTCTCGAAAAAGAATTTGCTGTAGAAGAACAGGAACAGATCCTAGAAAATTTGAATTTGCTTTATGTCGCATTTACTCGTGCTTCAGAGAGACTTCACATTATTTCAGCTTACTCAAATAATAGCAAAACACTTATTAGCCATTGGATAGAGAGTTACCTTACCAACAACTTAAAGCCAAAAGAAACAAACTATTTCGAGATCGGCCTGGCAAACAACAAACAACTACAAGAATCAAAAGAAAGTCCGGAACATTTTAATTTGAATGCGCTGAAATTTGATACATCAAACAATGTTATACAAATAAAAGCAGCGCACCTGCTTAACTCTGAAGATTCTCTTGAAGCAAAAGAAATGGGCATTATTATCCACTGGATCCTTTCCAAGATCAATAATAACAAACAAGTAGACGCAGCAATAAATCAGGCGCTTTTAGAGGGTATTATCAACACAACGCAGATCGTGCCTATAAAAGAGAAGTTGAACAGGCTGGTAAATCATTCTGAATTAAGGAGCTATTTTGAGTCTGAAAAAAATTACAAAATAGAAATGGAAATAGCAACGTTTAGTGGTGAAGTACTTAGGCCTGATAGGATCATACTTGAAGAGAATTTAACCACCATCATTGATTATAAAACAGGTAGGGAAAATAACAAAAAATATTTTAAACAATTATTAAAATACCGTGACGCCATGATCAACATGGGATACAACAACATTAAAAGTTTACTGGTTTATATTGATGACCTTACAATTGTTGAACTAAAATAGTTATATTCGTATCTCAAATTCAAACAAATTATTGAAATGAAAAAAGCCATTTTATCCTTTTTAATACTTCAAGCGCTAAACTGTTTATCACAAAAGGCGGGTATTAATTTCTCCTATATTGACTCGAGTGCTAACCCTCGTAACGACTTTTATACTTTTTGCAATGGTAAATGGCAAAAATCATTTGTGCTCCCTGAAAGCGACCCTCGTTACGGGAGTTTTAACGAGATAAATAATAATAATCTGAAAAACATAAAAGTTATTTTGGATAATGCTTCAAAAAATAAAGCGGCTGCGCCAAACTCTAACGCGCAAAAATTAAGAGACTTTTATAATATCGCTATGGACTCTGTATATGCAGATAAATTAGCTTTCGCTCCCATAAGAGAGCAGTTAGCTAAAATTGATGCCGTTAAAACAGTAGATGAACTTATTGCTTTAAAATCTAACATGGATTTTGACGGGGTATCATTATTTTTTGCCGGCGGCGTTGGTATTGATGCTAAGAACAGTAAGAAGAATAGATACAGCTTGTCGCAGTCAGGATTAGGTCTCGGCGAACGGGATTATTATTACAATCCGCAATTCGAATCTATTAGATTGGAGTACTATAAATACCTTTCTAATTTATTTGAATTAACCGGCGTTGAAAAAAACCTTTCTTACGATAATGCCAAGCTTGTTTTTACTTTTGAAAAACAAATAGCTGATAACGCACTTACCCGTTTGGAAATGCGAAATCCTGAAAAATTGTATAACGTTTTTACCCCGGCTAGTTTGAAAAAATTAGCACCAACAATTAACTGGGATTCTTATTTTAAGCAAAAAAATGTCCAACATCCCGATACTGTAATTGTTGCTACAACAAAATATTTTAATAAATTAAGTGAGTTGTTAAACACAACGCCATTTGAAACTTTGAAACTATACGCAAAAGCGCAATTGCTTATGGAATCTGCACCGTTTCTGTCAAGCAAATTTGAAGCAGTGAGTTTTGAATTTAGAGGAAGAGTTTTGAGCGGTGCGCCAAAAATGAAACCAAGATGGGAACGCGTTCAGGCCACTATGGATAAAGTAATTGGCGATATAGTTTCTGAAGAGTTCGTAAAAAAACATTTTACGCCAAAGGCAAAAGCAAAAGTAAATTCGCTTATTGATAATTTAATATTGGCTTACCGTGAACGGATCAATTCAAGAACCTGGATGGATGACGGCACTAAAAAACAAGCCAATAGAAAATTAGACCTTTTAATTAGGAAAGTTGGTTATCCTGATAAATGGAAGGATTATTCGAATCTGACTATAACCACCGACAATTATTGGGCAAACTATAACCGCGGTGTAAAACATGCAGTGATAGATAATCTTGAAGATCTTAAAAAACCTGCTGACAGAACTAAGTGGCAAATGACCCCAGTTACCGTTAATGCTTATTACGATCCAACTACTAACGAAATAACTTTCCCCGCAGCAATCATGCAACCTCCCTTCTTTGATCCGGAGGCTGAAGATGCTGCAAACTATGGCACAATGGGCGCTATTATTGGCCACGAATTAACACATGGCTTTGATGATCAGGGTGCGCAATTTGATGCAGATGGTAATATGAAAATGTGGTGGACAAAACAAGATTACGATAATTTTAAAACAAAAACTTTGCTTATCGTAAACCAGTTTAATAATTACATTGCCATTGATTCTATGAGAGTAAATGGCAGTATGACACAAGGAGAGAACATTGCCGACCTGGGCGGTTTAACCATGGCCTATTATGCCTACCAAAAATCTTTAAACGGAAAGCCTTCAGTTAAAATGGGCGGCTTCACAGGTGAGCAACGTTTCTTTATTGCCTGGGCTCAAGGCTGGAAAGGTGTTTGCAGAGACGCTGAATTAAAAAGATTAATAACTGTCGATTACCATTCACCGGGATATTTCAGAGCTTTTGCACCGTTAAGCAATTTGCCTGAATTTTACAAAGCGTTTGGCGTTAAAGAAGGTGATAAAATGTTTACCCCCGAAAATAAACGCGTAGAGATTTGGTAAAACGTTATTATAAATTACTTTTAATTTGTTTGTTGCCATTATGTATTAATGCACAAATAAGCGCGGTTGTTGAAGGTTGGAAAGCTGATAAGGATCTTAAAAGTGCTACACTTAGTTTTTGTGTAATAGATACCAAAACCGGAGAAATTGTTTCTGAATTAAATTCGCATCAATCTGTTGTGCCGGCAAGCACACAAAAAGTAATAACTACCGCTGCTGCATTAGGCACATTGGGGGCGGGCTACCGGTATACAACCAAAATATATTACACAGGTACTTTTATAAAAGAAACCGGCGTTATAAGTGGTGACATAATTATTTATGGCAGCGGCGACCCAACATTACAATCAGAAAATTTCGTGAAAGAAAAAGATACCATTCAGGTTACTGATAAATGGGCGGTTGCTTTAAAAGAAAAAGGCATTAAAGAGATAAAAGGAAAAATAATTGGAGATGCAAGTTTTTTTGACCGAACCATACCCGGCAATTGGATCTGGGCCGATATAAACAACTATTTTGGTGTTGCCCCCTGCGGCTTATCTTACAACGATAATAAATTTAAAATTATTTATACCAGTAAAGAAGTGGGTAGCAAAGCAACGGTAGAAAAAACCATTCCTGCTTATTGTAATAATACAATCTGCATTAATTCAAATGTAATTTCTAAAGGTACCGAAGATGACGCTTTCGTTTATGGCGATCCGTTCAGCTACACAAAAGAAGTCAGCGGAAAGATCCCGCCAAATAAAAAAGATTTTGAAGTAGAAGCTGCCCTACCCGATCCGGCTTTGCTATGTGCGGAAAAATTTTCGATATCATTAGCTAAAGCGGGCATTAAATACAATGCCAAATTGGTCGAATCAAATTATAAACGCCCCGATAGTACAATTACAAAACAACTTCTGTATACACATTTTTCTCCTTCACTCGAGAGAATAATTTTTTATACCAACCTAAAAAGTAATAACCATTATTGCGAAACTATTTTAAGAAGTGTTGGCCGGGGCAGTATGTATTTAGGAATTGATGCGGTAAAAAATTTCTGGCAAAAAAAAGGTTTGGATGTTACAGAACTTTACATGGTAGATGGAAGTGGTTTATCAAGAGCAAATACTGTAACAACAAATTTTCAGGCAAGCCTTTTAAATAAGATCTATAACGACAGTTCACTTTACAAAATGTTTAACAACTCATTACCTGTGGCCGGTAAAAGTGGCAGTATGAGTAATATTGGCAAGGGAAAATTAATAGAGAACAATATGCGCGCTAAAACCGGTTATATTAATCGTGCCAGAGGCTATTGCGGTTTTGTTAAATCCAAATCGGGTAAAGATCTTGCTTTTTCTGTTCTGTTCAATAACTATAACTGCACGGCAAAAGATGCAAAAGTAAAGATCGAAAAATTTTTAGTTGAGCTGGGAGAATTATAACTTTGTAATATGAAGTACCTTATAAAAAACGCAACGCTTGTTAACGAAAGAGAAATTGGTCCTTTTGATGTTCTCATCAAAGATCAGTTCATTGAAAAAATAGACAGGAATATTGAAATAGAAGGAACTTATACCGAGATCAATGGTGAAGGTCTTTATTTATTACCCGGCGCGATAGATGACCAGGTGCATTTTCGGGAACCGGGTTTAATGCACAAGGGCGAAATTTATACCGAAGCAAAAGCTGCAGTTGCAGGTGGTGTTACCTCTTACATGGAAATGCCCAACACCAACCCTCAAGCAACTACTGTTTTAGAACTAGAAAAAAAATATACACGTGCATCAGAGTGTTCTTTAGCTAACTATTCTTTTTTTATGGGTGGAACAAACCATAATTTAGAAGAGACGCTAAAAGTAGATTACTCTAAAGTGTGCGGCTTAAAAATATTTATGGGCTCGTCTACTGGCGATATGCTGGTTGATCATCAGGAAGTACTTGAAGGTTTTTTTGCAAAAACAAATGCGCTTATTGCAACGCACTGCGAGTACGATCCCTTGGTAAAAGAAAACCAAAAACGCATTATTGAAGAGTATGGCGAAGATCTTGAGCCTTATTTTCACCCTATCATTCGCAACGAAGAAGCCTGTTACAAGTCATCTTCTATGGCCGTTGCACTTGCTAAAAAACATAATACACGTTTACATATCTTGCATATTTCTACTGCTAAAGAATTAGCCTTGTTCACAAATAAAATTCCTTTAAAACAAAAACGCATTACATCCGAGGCATGTATACATCATTTATGGTTTAGCGATGAAGATTATAAAACAAAAGGCAATTTTATAAAATGGAATCCATCAGTAAAAACCTCTTACGATAGAGATAAGATCTTTGAGGCAGTTTTAAATGGTACTATTGATGTTATTGCAACCGACCATGCACCACATACGCTTGAAGAAAAAAATCTACCATATTTAAAAGCACCAAGTGGCGGGCCTTTAGTACAGCACAGTATTATAGCTATGCTTGATTTTTATCACGCTAAAAAAATAACCTTGCCTAAGATCGTTGAGAAAATGAGTCATAATGTAGCCGATCTTTTTAGGATAGAAAAAAGAGGATATATTAAAGAAGGTTATTTTGCAGATCTTGTTTTGGTTAATTTAAACAAGCCGCAAACGGTTACCAAACAAAATATTTTATACAAATGCGGATGGAGTCCTTTTGAAGGGCATACGTTTAAAAGCAGCATCGAAAAAACCTTTGTAAATGGCCATTTGGTTTATGATAAGGGCGCCTTTAACGAAACTAAATATGGTAGCCGTTTAGAGTTTAAAATTTAAATAATGGAATTTGAAAAATTAAATTCTGTTTTGCCCTCTGTTATTGCAACCGCAAAAAAAGCCGGTGCCTTCATTCAAAAAGAAAGAGAAAGTTTTTCACTCGATAAAGTTGAAGTAAAAGGACTTAATGATCTTGTGAGTTATGTGGACAAAACGGCCGAAGCTATTATTGTAAAAGAGCTTCAAACCATTTTACCACAAGCCGGTTTTATTGTTGAAGAAAATACACTATCAGAAAAAAAAGAATATAATTGGATCGTTGATCCTTTGGATGGCACAACTAATTTTGTTCATGGTATCTTATGTTACGCGGTAAGCATTGCGTTAGAGCATAAAGGCGAAATTATTTTAGGTGTTGTTTTAGAAGTTAGTCGTAACGAATGTTTTTACGCTGTTAAAAACGGCGGTGCATTTTTAAACGAAAAACCAATTAAAGTTTCAACAAATAAAGAATTAAAAGACTGTTTGATCGCAACGGGTTTTCCAATTTATAATTTTCAAAGAATTGATCCGTACCTTAAAACTTTGGAGCAATTAATGAGAAGCACACACGGCATAAGACGAATTGGTGCCGCCGCCGCAGATCTTTGTTATTTAGCTTGTGGAAGAGTGGATGCTTTTTTTGAATATAACCTTAATTCATGGGATGTTGCTGCGGGTGCTCTGATCGTAACAGAGGCTGGCGGTAAGGTTTCCGATTTTAAACTCGGCAAAAACTGGCTATTTGGAAAAGAGCTAATAGCCGCTAATTTTGGGGTTTTTGACAGTTTTTCGGGCTTAATTGCCGAAAATTTCAATAAAAAATGACATTTTCAATAGACTATTGTAAACAACTGGTGAGAATACTTTTTGTCTAATTGGTTTTTTTTTCTATATTTAATGCCTAATACAAAGCAAAAACCAGACCTTCTAAATTGTAACTTATGAAACGTATTATTATATACTTGTTCGTGTTATGCGTAACCACGATTTATTCTCAAACAACCAATACCAGCCGATGGAGAAAATCTGAAAAGGATTCAATGGCTAACGCATTTTTACTTTATGAAGAAAAAAATTACAAAATGGCATTGCCCTATTTTGAAAATATTCATAAAGGTCATCCAAAAGAAGAATTTGTAAAATACGTGTATGGTAAAACATCGCTTTACCGTAGTGATAAATATCCTGACGCTTTACGTTTGTTGCAGGAAGTTTATGATAAAAATCCAAAAGTAGACATTATTGAATATGATCTTGCGCGTGCCATGCATTACAATTACAAATTTGATGAGGCTTTGGTAATGGTTGACAGATTTCTTGCCAACAAACGTACAAAACCAGAAGAAAAACCTCAGGCCGAATTTTTAAAAAAATACATTGAGAACGCAAAATATTACGCCGCAAATGCAACACAAGCAAAAATTACAACCGTTGGCACGCCAATAAACAGTAAGGACGAAGAGTATGTACCAACCATCTCGGCAGATGAATCGATGATGGTGTTTACCTATACCGGCGCAAAAAGTAAAGGTGGAAAAATAAATGAAGTTTTAATGATCCCTGATTCGGTGCATGGTATTTATTTGGAAGATGTTTACATGTCGGTTAAAGCAAATGATCAATGGCAAACACCTGTTTCTCTTGAAAATATTAACTCAAAAACAAATGATGCTGCAATCTCTTTAAGTCAGGACGGACAGATTCTATTTATTTATAAAGATGATGCTGAAGGACATGGTGATATTTATCAAAGTAACTTAATTGGTGAGACGTTTTCTTTTCCAACAAAACTTAAAGGGCAAATAAATACTATTTCACAAGAAGGACATTGTTCATTATCGCCAGATGGCAAAACACTTTATTTTACAAGTGATCGCCCGGGCGGATTTGGTGGCAGGGATATTTACAAAGCTAAATTAATGGCAGATTCTACCTGGGGGAATGTAACTAACCTTGGTGACTCGGTAAACACAAAGTACGACGAAGATTCTCCATTTATTCATCCTGATGGCGCTTCATTATTCTTTAGCTCTAACGGGCCAAAAAGTAGTGGTGGCCATGATATTTTCAGGGCTTATATGGAACCAAGCGATTCTTCATTCAAAAAAGTTGAGAACTTAAGTTTCCCTATCAATACGCCGGATGATGATAAATATTTTGTACTTGCTGCAAATGGAACCAGAGGTTATTACAGCAGTGGAAGAGCTGGTGGCGAAGGTTTAAATGATATTTATTTAGTAGAGACTGGCTTTGAAGCTAAAAAACCTGTGTTATTATTTGTAAAAGGTAAAGTTACTTTTGATGGCGCGCCCGTAGAGTCTACAATAAAAGTAGAAGTTACTTCTAAGAACAACGCAATATTTAATGTTGTTAAAACAATTCCGGCTACCGGTAATTATATGATCTCAATGCCTCCGGGCCAATCATACAAAATTATTTATTCATACAAAGACGAGAAGCCAAAAACATTTGAATTTGATGCTGCGCAAATTACTGCATACACAGAAAAGGTTGTAGACATTAAATTTGAAACGCCAAAAGATACAATTCCGGTTGCAGCGATTGTGCCGGGTAAGGCTTTACCAAATGAATTTGATAAAGAAGCAATTACTTTATTGCAGAAAAAAATAAGTAAATATTCTGCAGCATACGGTAAGATATCTGCAGAAGGCTTAGAATTTAAAGTACAAGTTGCTGCCTACAAAAATCCAAAGAATTATAAATTCAAACACTTAAAAGGTTTAGGTAAAATTGATAAATTACTTTTAGGTGATGGCATTACCCGCATGACCATTAACGGCACATTTAAAACTCTAGAAGCTGCCTGGATCCATAATAAAAAGGTAATTAAAGCAGGGCAAGATGATGCCTTTGTAACAGTTTTATATCAAGGGAAACGTATCATGTTAGAGGAGCTTGTTAAAATGGGACTTTATAAATAGAGTTTATTTGAAACAAAAAAGCCTGCATGTAAAACATGCAGGCTTTTTTTATGGTCATTTGAATTTTTATACTTTCTCCAATAACATCATGGCCCACTCGTTCTCATTTTTATAAGAATTAAATTTCAAATTTTGTTTGGCAGCCACTTCTTTTAACTCGTCCATATCTGTAATAAAAAAACCGCTTAAAAATAGTTTGCCACCTGTTTTTAATTTTTTTGAATAAACCGGTAAATGCATTTTTAAAATATTCTTATTAATATTGGCAATAATAATATCAAAAGGTTGTTCATTCTCCAATAGATCAACATCTCCTTTTTTAACGACAATCTCTTTACAATTATTAGTAGCGCAATTCTCAATACTGTTCTCCACACTCCACGCGTCTATATCAATAGCCAAAATGTCTTTTGCGCCCAGGAACTGCGCTAAAATTGCCAGTATGCCTGTACCGCAGCCCATGTCTAAAATGCGTTTGTTCATAAACTCCGTCTCAAACATGGCTTTGCAAACCAGACGGGTTGTTTGGTGATGACCTGTGCCGAAACTCATTTTTGGCATGATCACAATTTCATGTTTAAAATTTTTATTTTTTTCATGAAATGGTGCACGTATAAAAAGAAGATCGTCAACCATCACGGGCTCAAAATTCTTTTCCCATTCTGCATTCCAGTTAGTGAGGGCTATTTTTTTGACCTCGCAGGTAAAAGTAAAATCATCAAAAACAAGATCGCTTAGGTTAATTCCTGCGGCATCTTCTTCTTTAATGTAAGCGGTAAATCCCTTGTCATTAAAATCAAAGCTCTCAAAGCCCAGATCAGCGATAACTGCCATTAAAATTTCAGAACCTGGTTCGGTAGGACTAACAATAAAATTGTAGCTTAAATAACTCATTAAAACGAAGCAATTATTTTACAAAAATCCGCGGCTTTTAAACTGGCACCGCCAATTAAACCTCCGTCAACATCTGCGCACGAAAATAATTCTCTGGCATTTTGCGCATTGCAACTGCCGCCATATAAAATTGGAGTGTTTTGTGCTAAAGCTGATGAAAATAATTCAGATATAATTTTACGAATATAAGCGTGCATTTCCTGCGCTTGTTGCGGCGTAGCGGTTTCACCGGTACCAATTGCCCAAACAGGTTCGTAAGCTAAGTACATTTTGTTTAATTCACTTTCAGAAAAATTCTTTAAAACATTTTCCAGTTGTTTTTTTACGGTCTCAAAATGTTTACCGCCTTTTCTTTCTTCAAGTTGTTCGCCAAAACAAAAAATTACATGTAAATTATTTTTTAATGCGTTCTGAATCTTTAAAATTAATTGTTCATCGCTTTCTTTAAAAAAAGTTCTTCTTTCGCTATGTCCAACCAAAACAAATTTGCAGCCAACAGAGCTTAACATCTCCGCTGAAACTTCGCCAGTAAAAGCACCTTTGCTGTGTTCGCTGCAATTTTGAGCGCCAATAAAAAAAGCAGTTGTAGTTGCTAAACTATCGTTTGCATTTTTTAAAAAAGTAAATGGCGGGAAAATTATTTTTTCAACTCCGTAAAATTGTTCCGATCCTTTTTTTATTTCACTGATCAGATCAAGTGCCTCATTTAAATTGGTATTCATTTTCCAATTACCGGCTACTATTTTTTTTCTGCCCATGTTAATTTTATTTTACTCTAACACGCGGATCAAGAATACCGTAAATAATATCTACAACAATATTAATTCCAACAAATATGGTCGCAAAAATTAAAGTGGCACCCATTACAACAGGAAGGTCATTTTTGCTTAAAGCTTCTACAACTTCATAACCAATACCTTTCCAGCTAAAGATCTTTTCTACAAAAACCGCACCTGCCATTAAGCCTGCAAACCATCCCGAAATGGCAGTAACCACAGGATTTAGGGCGTTTTTAAGTGCATGTTTTACAATTATCTTCCGATAACTTAAGCCCTTGGCCCGGGCGGTTCGTATGTAATCCTGCGACAATACATCCAACAATGAACTTCTGGTTAACTGTATGATAATACTCAAAGGGCGCATTCCCAGTGTAATAGCGGGTAATATGAGGTTCTTTAATTTTAGTGTTTCACCGTTCCAAACGTCAATATCGTAAAGACTTCCTGAGGGATCCAGCCCTGTGTATTTAGACAAAACATAGCCAAATAGCCAGGCCACAATTAAACCCACTAAAAAAGAAGGGGCGCTCATGCCAAACACAGTGGCTAAAACAAACACTATCCTGTCAAAAAAAGAGTTTTTACGGGTTGCAGTCAATATTCCAAAAAATATACCAATTACCGATGCAATAATGATGGCGGCAAAGGCCAGCACAGCCGTTTCGGGCAAGGTATCCTTAATGATCTCGGTAACATCACGTTTGGTAATATAACTTCGTCGCAAATAAGGCCATTTAAAAACAACAACTTTCTCTGCACCTATTGTAAACATTGAGACCCAGGAGTACTTTTCAGGATTTAAGAACCACAAACTCTTGCTGTTCTTGTAATTATGAACAGATACGGGAGAAAGATCGTTAAGGTAATGACTGTATTGCACTATTATGGGTCTGTTTGTCCCAAGATCACGGTGTATAGCCTCTACAGCCTCTTTGCTGGCTCTTTGGCCAAGCATGATCGTAGCTGGATCTCCGGGCAGAACATTAAATAAAAAGAATATGGTGGTGATAACACCAAAAAGCACCAAAATGCCATAAAAAAATTTTGAAAGAATAAATTTTACCACAGTTAAAAAAAGTACAACCGCTAAGATAATTATTTATATTTATGAATAGAAACTGTTTTAGATAAAGTTTATTTTTGTACCTATAAGATTTTGCCATTTTTTCTTGAAAAAAACCATAAATACTCTAATTTTTTTACTCTTTTTACTTACAAATGGCCCTTTAAAAGCTCAAAAAATTGGTTTGGTTTTAAGTGGTGGCGGCGCCAGTGGCCTTTCTCACATTGGTGTTTTAAGGGCTTTAGAAGAAAATGGCGTTCCAATTGATTATATTACCGGCACTTCTATTGGCAGTTTAATTGGAGCTTATTACGCTATAGGATATTCGCCGAAAGAAATAGAGATTTTGGTTAAAACCACCTTTTTTCAGAGTATAACCAAAGGAGATCTGCCTGCCAAATATGAATACATGGTAAAAAAAAGAGATGATTATGCGTCCTGGCTCACATTTAAATTAGATCTAAGGGATCATTACCTTAAAAATTTACCTACAAACGTTATCAATTCAATTCCTATAGATTATTATTTGATGGAAACATTTACCGGCGTATCTAATTCTGTAAATAATAATTTTGATAGTTTATTCGTTCCATACCGTTGTGTTGCGTCTGATGTTGAACATAAAAAATCTGTAATATTTAAAAAGGGAGACCTTCCAAGTTCAGTTAGAGCGAGTATGAGTTATCCTTTTTATTTACGTCCAATTCCAATTGACGGAAAATTACTTTTTGACGGTGGGTTGTATAATAATTTTCCAACCGATGTTATGTATAATGACTTCAATCCTGATTTTATTATTGGTTCAAATGTTGCCGAAAAAAATCTACCACCCGATGACGATAATTTGTATATGCAGTTAAGAAATTTATTAATGAACCAAACTAATTTTGATCCTGTTTGCGAGAACGGTGTTTTAATTGAGCCATGGAGCGACGTAAGTATTTTTAATTTTGATAACGCACAAAGATTGATAGATAGCGGATATTCTGCAACGTTAAGAGCAATTCCACAAATAAAAAAACAAATTGATCGACAGGTATTTGCAAAAGATCTTGAAGAAAAGCGTAACAGATTTAGAGACTATCAAAAGCTTGAAAATATTGCTTACGATAATTTAGAAGTGAATGGATATACAAAGAACCAAACAAAATTTATTTCGAAAAGTCTTTTTTACAAGAATAAACCATTTACAATTGATCAATTAAAAAAACGTTATTTCCGTTTAGCAGGTGATGATAAAATAAAAAATATTTTTCCTATCTCAACAATTGATTCTGTAACTAAAAAATATACTTTAAAATTAAACGGAAAAAAAGAAAAACCATTTTATGTGGATGCAGGCGCCATACTGTCTAACCGACCCATAAGTGAAGCTTTCATTGGGATACAATACAATCGCTTGGGTAAAATAGGAACCAGTTTTTATGCCAATGGTTATTTGGGAAAATTATATTCAGGAACTCATTCGCACATACGTTTTGATTTTCCGGGGAAATATCCTTTCTACGTTGAACCATCTTTTACCTACTCGCGTTGGGATTATTACAGTAGTAGCGTTCTCTTCTATGATTTTTTAACTCCTGCTTTTTTGATCCAGGAAGATACGTATGGCGAAGTAAAAATTGGCGTGCCAGTAGGAAATATTTCGCAGGCGAATTTTGCTGCAGGGTATACCGAATGGACCAATGAATATTATCAAAGTGATGTGTTTACACGTTTGGACACAACGGATAAAACCTATTTTGACTATGGTTATTTACAAACGAACTACACCATAAATACTTTGAACCGAAAAATGTACGCTACTGAAGGAACTTTTTTAAATGTGCGTGCACGTTACTTACAAGGCAGAGAAAGTCATTTGCCGGGCAACACCAGCATTGATACCTCAACTTACAAAAATGTAACACAGCCGGCCTGGTTGCAATTAAAATTAACTGTAGATAAATACTTTAAAACAGCAAAAAGTTTTAAAGTAGGCATTTTCGGCGAGGCAGTTTATTCTACCCAAAGTTTTTTTAGTAATTATCAGGCAACTATTTTGTCAACACCCGCGTTTAATCCAACTCCCGAGAGTCAGACCTTTTTTATTGATGCCTATCGCGCAAATAAATACCTGGCAAGTGGTTTAAAGGTAATTGTAACGCCAATAAAAAACGTTGATATTCGTACAGAAGCATATTTATTTCAACCGATAGAATCTATTTTAAAAACAAGTGATGGTGGTTCAAAATATAGTACACCGTTCTTGTATCGTTATTTTTCCGGTCTCGCGGCGGCTGTTTATAACAGTCCTATCGGACCAATTAGTCTTGGCGTAAATTACTATGACCAGAACGACAATTCATTCTCTTTCTTCTTTCACATCGGTTATATTATTTTTAACCGTAAGTCTATCGATTAATTTTTCTTTTTGTAGAGATCAAATTGTAAAGTAGGTAATTCTACTTTATTATAATTTAAAACCGTATTGTCTTCTGCGTTTTTATCAATGATCCTGAATTCATTATCCGGATGTTGCGGATCGATGCTGATGTTATGATACCTTATCAAATAACACTGTAACGGCCAGTCGTTCCATCGGTGATCAGATATACTTACTGCAGAAAATTCCGGAATAACTTTTCCAAATTCTTGCACATCATTTATCATTTCAGCATCCCTGCTTTTTTTTCCGATATTAGAAACTGAAATAATGATAACTGCACTAAACAAAAGAACTGAAAAAATAGTGATTCCATTTTTTGCCTTACTGTTTAAAACCTTTTGAGACCAGACAGTCAATGGTTCAGAAATAAATAAAGCAAAACCAATTGCAAAAAAAGGTAGGGAGGGAATAAAATAAAATCCTTTTTGCACCATTGTAAGCGCTAATGGAACCACGCCCGCAAAACCTATAAGTGTAAAAAATAATGCCAGCCTTTTCGTTTCATTTTGCAAGTCAATTTTTTTTCTAAACATAAAAAACAAAATTGATGTAATCCCTATCGGCGGAAGCAGTTCAATAAATATCCTTCCTAAAATATAAAAATGAGATTCAACCGTTGGGTTCTCTCCTATTCTATGCAACACGCGTTTAATAAAATAATTTGTGAGGCTTTCTTTTGCTTCATCAAAACAAAGTAAAAGAGCGTAAATTAAAACCGGCACAAGAAGTAAAATAAATGACTGAAAAATTAATTGCTTTACATTTATTTTTTTAAAACAAAGCCAGTATATAAATGGCGCTGCTACGGGAAAAAAACCCGGAATACCTTTTGAGAAGGTGGCTAAAAAAATAAATATCGCCGAAAAAAATAAAAACAAAAAAGAGTTTTCTTTAACTGATCTTAAATACAATAATAGCGAGGTCAAAACAAAAATGCCCATTGTGTTCTCGTGCATATTATTGGTGAACGACCAAAAACAAACGGGTATACTTATCCATAGAATAAGCGGCAGCCAACCAAGTTGTGCGCTATTTGAGCTTTTGTTAATGTATTTCCAAATTAAAACAATTAAATAACAAGTTGTAAAAAGTGTAACAAGAACATAAATTCTTTCGGTGTACATGCCATTACCAAGTAGCTTAAAAAAAATAGCTTGTATACCAAATATCAAGGGTGGGTGCTCATGAAACGTTTGCAAACCGCCAAAACCATACTTACTAAAAACAGGAAACCAAAAACTACCAATACCGTTTGCTAAATTTTTTGAAACGCAGGTGTAAAGCATTCCATCCATGAACATCCCATCCTGAATTAAAACAGGTAAGGTTAAGCCCAGTATTGCTGAAATAGAAATTAAGAAAAAAGGTAATTGCTTATTGTACACTTAAGTTCAGTTATTTTAACTCATTAAATATACTTTATAATTGTTTCAAAAAAAAAGCCGCTCTTAAGCGGCTTTTGAATATTTAAAACTCATCCTCGTTAAAAAAGAAATCATCTTTTGTAGGATAATCCGGCCAAATTTCTTCAATTGTTTCGTAGCTTTCTCCTTCGTCCTCCATCTCTTGTAAATTTTCTATCACTTCCATAGGCGAACCACTTCGCATCGCGAAATCAATCAATTCATCTTTTGTTGCAGGCCATGGTGCGTCTTCTAACCAACTCGCTAATTCTAATGTCCAATACATGCTTTTATCTTTAAATTTTTACCGTTTTATTTTCATGCAAAGAAAATAATTTTTTGGTAAGAAGAAAGGATTATTTGTAAAAAAATATCTATTTCTATATTTAACCTAACTATTTGATTTTAAGTTATTTACATCAAATAAAAGAGATCTGCTCTTTTTCTTAATGGGGAATTTTGGTTTTTTTGGCCAAAAGCTATTCTTTTAAAAGCTTTTTATAAAATGCTTTACTGTTAATTTCCACTTTTAAAAAATAAGTTCCCTGCTTTAAATTCAGATCAGAAACGGTGAATTTTTGTTCGATCTTACCACTTTCTTCTTTTAATTCAATTGCCTTTAACGCTCTTCCCAAAACATCAATCAGTGTAATTCTAATTTTTGAATTTTGTGGATTCAACATTTTAAAACTTACCTGGTTAGTAAAAGGGTTTGGAAATACTTCCAAACTAATAAGATCTGAATTTTCTTTAATACCAATAGTTGATGTTGTCGTGTCAACTTTTTGTCCATTACTGCTTATTACACTGCTAAATAAACCTGCGCCATTTTCTGCCTTAACATTAAAATAATAAATAGTATTATGAACGAGATTTAAGGTGTTTGCTGTAACTGCAGTAGCAGCAAAATTGGGGGTCCATGTTTTTGTATTAGTTGCGCCGGGACTAGTTCCAATACTATACCAATAGGTGTTTATTGATGAATTAGAATCTAACGAAGCGCCCCAATTTGCCCTTAACGAATCTGTTGTGTTTACAACAGCTATGTCTGCTCCAGGTCCATCATTTACAAACCCAGTATTTGTTGGTGCCGTCCAATCCACATTTATATCATGAAAATAAATGGATGATAAATTACCGGCAGTATCTTGACAGATGGATTTAATTTTTCCGGCAAATAAAGTAGGATTTGTATTTTGATAACGTAATTCGTTTGCTAAACCGCTACCAACATTTACATTTACAGTTGCCGCTCTGGAACGGTAAACTTTAATTTCATCAATGCTAAACTTACTGTTTCCGCTTCTAAAAGAAACATAACTGCCATTCTGATAAGGTGAGGTATCTGTCCAGGTTGCAATTAAGCCATTATTCCAATAAACGGAAATTTTTCCAGTGATTCTATCAAAAATTACTTTCACATCGTACCATTGTCCTGCCGAAAATGTATGTGTTAAAGATACTTTAGGCGTGCCTATAACATCATTAACCGTTTTATAGATCTCTACTTTTTGATCATCTAATCTAAACCAAACAAAATAAGAATTATTTCTATTTGGAAGCGATGGATTGTCGCAAGCAAAATGTAAACCAGCGCGACGTGCAGTGCCGGCACCTTCAAACTTTCCTAAAAATTGATATAAGTAACGGTTACTTAACGATTGTGTTAAAGCCGCATAAATATTTGTATTACCTGCGGTTGGGCTTGTTTCATCTGTTTGCACGAGAGCATTTCCTGATACGGTCCAAACACCAACAGTTTGGGTCCACTCGGGATGTATAGCGTTATCAAAATTATCTGCTAAAAATCCCTTGGTATAATTGGCGCGCCACTCTGTTCCATTAAAATCGATAACCTGGTAGTATCCTTTTTCTACACCGGTCCCTCCTATATTATCAACATCAGTAACTGAAGCTGTAAATGCGGCAGTCTTCCAAGCGTTAGTAGTTGCAACTATAGTTGTTGGCGCAATATTATCTACCGGTGTTGCAACAACTGTTCCATTCATTACAAAATTAGCAGCCCAGCCGGCAGCGGTTGTAGCGCAATCGCTCCTAAACTCAACAAGTACGCTATCATTTACTGAAGTAACCGGTCCAGGATTTACTGTTCCCGAGTATTGTCCAACCAATGGAGAATTTATGGATCCACCATTGTAAATGAACAAATGATCGTAACCACTTTCTAAATTAAAAGAGGTAAAACTCAACGTAATATTTGTGGTACCGGCTTTGGTAAATAACCAAAATTTACGTTCGTCGTTTCCATAATTGGCAGCTGATCCACCGGTATCATAAAAAGAACCTGTTGATGTTGTATAAGTTGCAGTAATAGAATACGTATTGTTAATGAGTTTATAAAATTTTGCCCAATTCCACAATGGCCCTGGATCGTTATGGGTTTGATTAGGATTCATTTGGTGTCCTTTTACTTTTACACAACTTCCTTGAAGACATTGTTGCGTTGTACCACTACAACCTGGACCATAATAAGTGCGTAAAGGATTGATAGTGTTACTAGAACAAATATCTTTTGTTAATGCAGCAGAAGAGTTATACATAGCGTTTGTAAACCAGGAAATATTATTAATATACCCTTCATGTTCGATACCCACAGTGTAAGGATTTTCAGAACCCACATGCCATGCCTTTGCACTCTCTAAAACCATTTGCGTTACCTGCCCATCAGAACTTCTAACAACATAATGTGCCGAAGCACTTGCAGAACAATTTTGAAACCAGGAAATACAACCCGCATAAGATCCCTGAACAAAATGAATAGTAACTGCGGATATTTGAGTACCAGCTCTGCTGCTTTGATTGCAAGATGCCGCAGGATTATAAAGCGCTGAAGGATAATCTGGCGACATGATGTTTGCGTTAGAAGTAAGTTTATATGCTTCTCCTTTATCGTTTACTACAGAAGTCTCATTGATAGAAATATGTTTTGAACTTAAAATAGTGTAGTTGTCTCCAAACATCTTTTGAAGATCTATTTTATGATCAGGAAAATCATACAAGTCCTGAAACTGTGAATTAGCCATGAACCAGTAAAGTTGATATAAATGCGCATTCAGGGCAAAATTATTTTGAAGATCATCGCTAACCGGTAATTCACTTAACTCAATTAAAATAGCAGTGTATTTACTTAGGTCGCGAGAAAAAATATTTTTTTGTATTTGTAAAGCATTAAACGCTTTTGCATACGCTAGTATTGAACTTTCGGGTGAGGCGATAATTTCATTTTCGGAAATGCCCGAGAGTTGTGAAACACGGCCTAGATTATTTCGGAAATAGTTCTTACCATCCATTACCAGGCCCATTACACCGTAGGTTCTTGGATAGCCTATACAACTTGGTTCTGTTGTATTATCCAAATGATGAAAACGTGTTTGTGTAAAAGAAATAGCCTCTAAAATTCCTTTTGGAACGGAGGGATATAGAGCGTAAGCTTTTTTAAAGGAACGCAAAAATGGGTTCTCAACTAAAAGATCGTTAGCGTTTGAAATTAAAAAAGTAAAAGAAATAAGGGCAGTAAATATTCTTCTCATGAGCGTTTTTTTAGTGAGGTGAAGATAAAAAATTTAAGGCCAAATATATCCGACAAATAATTAAAAATGAGAATGATTTTACTCTTAAAAAGCCCTGAAAGCCTCATTGGATATAGCCTAAATCGATTTTAGAAATAATAATAATTAGAAATTTAAAGTATAATTGGCCCTAAAGAGAATTCTTTTGTTCCACCTATTGAAAAAAAATCGATCACTAAGGTTTATATCAACTTTTACACCAAAAAGATGTTGACAATATTTCTTATCTAACAAAATTCCACTTCCAAGCATTAATTGAAAATTAGTTTCTGCTGAAAACCTTTTACCTTTGGTTTCGTTAATGTCAGATCTAAGTAGTGTGTAAGTAGACGCTAGGCTATCTCTTTCATATTTATATGTCTGTGTGTAATTTTGATAAACGCCGTGTTTCACAGCGAAGCCTGAAAGTATAAGGAATTTCATTTTCTCGTTTTTAAAAGGCGAAAATAACTTAGTGAAATCAAGGTCTAAATTAATGAAGGAGGTCTTAACCGAATACGATTCGAAATAAAATTCAGTTACCCTACCTCCCGTTACATATGTATTTGTGGTGGTTGATGCAACATAATTAAATGGCTGATAATTTGTGTTGCTAAGGCTAAAATACGCTTCCTGAAAAATGTAGGAGATCTTTGGCGTAAAATAAAATTGATTTTTCACCCTAAAATTATAGCCAAAACCAATTTTATAATATGGAAATAATTTAACTGTTGGGGTGCGACCATATTCGCTAAATGCATTGGTTCTAGGGTAAGGAGAAAGTCCAACATCAAAAAAAACAACCTTCTTTTTTAATTTAAAAACCGAAGAGTCTTTCGTTTGGGCTAAAGTAAAGCCACTCAAGAATACTATACAAAACAAATATTTAAAAGTCCGACTCATTTAAAATTATTGTTTGATTTGTATAACGTAAATTATTTATCTTTTATTAAAGCTACTTATTCCTTTTAAAAAAATCTTCGAGTAGTTTTTTTGCCAAAGAAAAGGGTTGAATAGTTTGAGCTTTTTTATTTGCTTTTAATTGTTCAATAGCAGAATTAATTTCCGGGTCGGAATAAAATTTGTGTTTTAGTTGCTCATCGATCGTATTTAAGAAAAGATCGAATTGTTGTTCTTTCCTTTTTTGGTTGAAGAAGCCATTTGTATTTGTAAAATTTTTATACTCTTCTATCATTTTAAATACCTCCACAATCCCTTTATTCTCGGTACTTGAACAAACCAGCGTTTTTGGGATCCAGCCGCTATCCGATGCCTGAAATAAATGCATGGCGTGCGCATATTCAGATCTGGCCATTTTTGCTTTTTCTAAATTAGATCCATCTGCTTTTGTAATTACGAGTGCATCGGCCATTTCCATAATACCGCGTTTAATACCCTGCAACTCATCACCAGCTCCGGCCAACATCAATAATAAAAAGAAATCGGTTATTTTACTTACAGAGATTTCGCTTTGCCCAACACCCACTGTTTCAATAATAATAAAATCAAAGCCTGCTGCTTCGCATAATAAAATTGTTTCATAAGTTGATCTTGCAACGCCTCCTAAATTACCGCTGCTGGGCGAAGGACGAATAAAAACATCTTTTTTGGTAGACAATTCTTCCATCCTTGTTTTGTCGCCCAAAATGCTTCCTTTGGTTTTATCGCTTGATGGATCTATTGCTAATACAGCTAATTTATGACCGTGTTTTAAAACTTCATTCCCAAAACTTTCTATGAACGTACTTTTACCAACCCCTGGCACACCAGTGATTCCAAGCCTAAAAGAATTTCCTGTTTTTGAAACGATCCCATCTATTATTTTTTCAGCCAGTGCGTGATGAGATTCATTTTGCGATTCGATAATAGTAATGGCTTTACTTAAAATAGCAATATCGTTTTTTAAGATGCCGTCAATATAAAACTGCGCCGGTTGATTATGAAAAGGGGATGTCAAAATTACTCGAACCTTAAATGTTTTACTGAAATGCCTTTGTTTTGAAGTTCTTTTAAAGAATTGATACCGATCTCTAAATGATTAGTTACAAAATCGGAGGTCACTTTTTTATCGCTCTCTTCTGTTTTTACGCCTTCAGGTATCATGGGCTGATCGCTCACCAATAACAATGCACCTACCGGTATCTCGTTATGAAAACCCACACTAAAAATGGTAGCGGTTTCCATATCAATTGCCATTGCCCTTATTTCGCGTAAGTACTCTTTAAATCTTTCATCGTGCTCCCAAACTCTTCTGTTAGTGGTATAAACAGTGCCTGTCCAATAATCCAATCCCTTTAAACGAATAGTGTAAGAAATTGCTTTTTGTAAACTAAAAGATGGCAGCGCCGGCACTTCTAATGGCAAATAATCGTTCGAAGTTCCCTCGCCTCTTATTGCTGCAATTGGTAATATAAGATCACCAATATTATTTTTCTTTTTTAAACCACCGCATTTACCTAAAAACAAAACTGCCTTCGGATGAATGGCTGTTAACAGGTCCATTATTGTTGCTGCCATGGCGCTGCCCATACTAAAATTAATAATGGTAATGCCATTACAGGTGGCAGTTTGCATTGGCTTATCAAGGCCTTCCACCTCAACGTTATTCCATTCGGCAAACAACTTAACGTAGCCACCAAAATTGGTGAGTAAGATATACGATCCAAACTCACTTAATTTTTTTCCAGTATATCGTGGTAACCAATTATTTACAATTTCTTCTTTTGTTTTCATATGTAGATATTTACTGTTTTTTTATTGTCATATGGAATACGCGATGTATCTTGATCTGTTTTTGTCCGATTTGGCACACGGCTATTTCATCGATGCTTGTATTTTGTGGAGTAAATCTGTCTTAAAAATCAATTAATGTAAATATATTTAAAAAATATTTGTCAATAGTTGAACTTAGCGTTAAAATATCCATTATTTAATACCAAACTCAAAAAGCAAAAGGGTCAAACCTATATTTTTGACGAAGTACGAAAGAAATGGCTGCTTTTAACACCTGAGGAATGGGTAAGACAACATTTGATCCACTACTTGATACACGAAAAAAAATACCCTGTTTCTTTGATCTCTATTGAAAAAGAAATTATTTTAAACGAGCTCAAAAAACGTTACGATATTGTTATTTACAACAAACAGTTGGTGCCCGTTGTAGTTATTGAATGTAAAGCGCCGTATATTGAGTTAGACAAAACTGTGGTTGAACAAGCGTTGCGCTACAATCTAATTATAAAAGCAAAATATTTAATGATCAGCAACGGTGTTAGCGATGTTACATTTAATAGTTTGAATCAGGCAGTTATGTTACCGGATTATTTAGACCTTTAATCTTTAATGAACTTTACAACGGTTTGCTCTGTACCGCTGGTTATGTTCAAAAAATAAATTCCGCTGGTTAAAATACTCACATCAATTGTGTTTGCAGTTCTTTCAGCAATAATTATTTTTCCTAAAAGGTCTGTCACTTCTAATTTTGTTTCAGAAACTCCATCCACAAATAATTTTTCAGTAACAGGATTTGGATAAACCCTTACATTATTCTTTAAATAATTTTGCTGCACACCAACATTTGGTATGAACTGGTTGAGCTTATACTGCCTGAAAAAACGCCAGATCTCAACACTTGCATTAAAGTCCTGGTTGGTATTTGCAATTACGGGAAAAGCGCCCGGCCATGAATGGCTTCCGCCGGTTACTTTATAAAGTTCAACTGTTGCGCCCATATTGCCATTTACATATTTGTAGTTTACCGCTGTTGAATTATCGCTGGTATTAATATTTGGCACCGAAAAAGTAATGGGTGCGGTATTGCAATTATTATGAACGCGCCATTTTTTTACAACACTGTCAATTGGCGCAAAAGTAGCATCGCCGTTATAATTAACCGTTCCATCGGCGGTACCGTGAATTTCCATTACCGGAAAAGGTCGTACAGGTGCGCAGGTAAACCAGGTATTTAACATACTACCTGTAACAGAGGCAATAGCTGCAATCCTATTTGTTAAATTACAGGCCAAATAATAACTCATAATTCCTCCATTGCTCATACCGCAACTGTAAACAGAATTAAGATCGATGTTGTAAAAAAGATCGAGAGAATCAATAAGATCACTCATAAATAAAACATCGTTCTCTGTTCCGCCAAAACCGGCATTCCAATATTGATTTCCAGCAGGTGCTTTTCCGTCAGGAAATACCATTAAGAATTTTGCTGTATCGGCAATGGGCATAAAGTTGGTGTACTGTTTTTGCTGAGTAGAATTAGATGTGTAACCATGCAAATTCAATATTAGCGGCACGGCCTGGCCTGTATAACTGTTTGGTACATACAATCTAAATTTTCGCATGATGTTGTTTGACTTGATACTGTCAACAATTGTTACACCGTTTTGCGCGAAATAAAAAAAGCCTGTCATTAAGAACAGGCTAGTTGTTATAAGTTTTTTTAGTCTCATCGACTAAAGGTAAGAAAAAATTAGTTATTTAACATAACCGGCATTACCAGCATTAAAATATCCTCAGAAGGATTGGCTTTATTGTTTGGTAAAATAATTCCCGCACGGTTTGGAGCGCTCATTTCAATAGTAATTTCATCGCACTCTAAATTACTAACCATTTCCATTAAAAAGCGTGAGTTAAATCCAATTTCCATGTCTTCGCCCACATAAGTACAGGTTAATAATTCGTGGCCTTCATTAGCGAAATCAAGATCTTCGGCGCTAACACGTAATTGGCTTCCAGCAACCTTAACTCGTATTTGGTGGGTTGCCTTATTAGAGAATACGGAAACGCGTTTTAAAGCGCCTAAAAATGCGCTTCTGTCAACCGTTAATTTATTTGGATTTTGTTTTGGAATAACTGCTTCGTAGTTTGGATATTTACCATCAATTAAACGGCAAACTAAATTTACATTTCCAAAACTGAATAAAGCGTTCGTTTTATTAAAATCAACTTTTACGGCATCATCAACCCCGGCCAATAAACTTTTTAAAACATTCAACGGCTTTTTAGGCATAATAAAAGATGCAGAAGCGCCCGCCTTAGCGTCGTTACGCGTATAACGTACCAGTTTGTGTGCATCGGTTGCAACAAAAATAGAATTTGTTTCAGTGAATTGGCAAAACACACCACTCATAACCGGACGGAGATCATCATTACCAGTAGCAAAAATTGTTTTGTTAATTGCGTTTGCAAGTACATCGCTTTTTATAACAATAGATGATTGAGATTCAAGTGCAGGGAGTTTTGGATACTCATCACCATTTTGTCCTGAAATATTATAGTCACCTGTTTCGGTTTTTAATTTTATAGAGTGTTTTGTTTTATCTAAAATAAAAGAAATTGGTTGTTCAGGTAAATTAGCAAGCGAGTCTAATAAAGTTTTTGCTGGAATGGCAATGCTTCCTGTTTCATTAGATTCAACCTTTAATGAAGTTGTAATTGTTGTTTCCATATCGCTGGCGGAAAGCACTAACTCATCTTTGTTGATCTCGAATAAAAAACAATCTAAAATTGGAATAGTGTTATTTGAATTTAAAACACCACCAATTGATTTTAAATGTTTTAATAAAGTAGATGCTGATACAACAAAATTCATAATAGTTAGATTTAATCAACAAAATTAAAGTTAGCAGCCTAATAAAAGCCTAAAACCAGCTTTAGTTTTAAACTATTTTTTAACACTTCCGGGTGGTGTAAAATAGTTTGGTGTGATCAATAATTTACCAAAAACAAAGTATTGAATTAACGCCCATTCTTTATCGTTTGCAAAACGCAGGTATAACCTGTCGGGATCGTTTTGATAGGTAACCCCGTGTTCGGGAGTTATCATGGCGTTTGGCTGTTTATGATAGAATTTATATTCGTTGGTTTTAAAATCGGTTGTGGTAATACTGATCACACAAAATGGTTTATTTGCAGAAAGGGAATCGGTCAGTTTTTTATTCATTCCTGTAATAAGCGCCTCGTATGAAATATTTTGATAGTAAGCCAGATATTGTTTCATTCTTGCTTCATCAAAAGCAATTTCGCTATTGTTAGCGTCTTTAAGCGAAAATGATGTAGTGCTATTAAGCTCAATTGTAAAAGATGAATCTGGCATATTAAAGTGTTGCACCTTGATCTGTTTTAATTGTGGCGGAATGTAATTTAAAACGATCCTGTCACGCCACTCGTTTTCTTTTGCAATAAAACGCGGTTGCAAATAGCCTTTAAATCCCGGAATAAAACAAACAAATGGATCGGGATAATTTTTTCCTGAACCGGGATCAGTTAAAAGCATGTACGATCCTTCTGAGTCGGGCGTTTCGTGGCCGATGTAATATTGCCTAACTAATTCGTTACCGGTGTATATCTCTATCTTCAATGCGGTAGAAGCCATAAATTTTAAAACGCCTTCCTTAGCAGCTTTTTCAACTGGCATTTTTACCTCAACTTGTTTTATCGCTTCCATTAAATTAATAATAGCATCGCTCCGGCAATTGTATTTATCATTTACGATCCAGCCCTTAGCTGTTCTGGTGATTATAGATTTATCGCCTTCTTTATCTGCAATAAAAATTTTAGTGATGGCGGCAGTATCTTTGAATTTAAAATTTCTGGCATCTTCATCAACCGTTGTTGAATTATGTTTTGATTTGTAGATGAAAATAGAAACAACAGAAAGAATCAGTAAAATTGTAATAATAACAATTGAAGACTTTTTTTTCATTTCAAATATTAAGGAAGGTCTGTTCTATTTAAATTCGCTACGCGATTCAAATAAAGAACTTGCTAAATTATTAAAGCGGAAACCAACTTCAAAACCACCGGCATACTTAGTTGCAGCACGATATCCTGAAACATTTACATCATAGGAAGTAAAGAAAGCAATGTCGCCAATTTCATAGATCAATGAAGGAATGAAAGAATCTTTTGAACGATAAAACAATCCAATGCCAATTCCATTCTCGGTTCTTTGTCCGGTTACTTTTGTTCCTGATTTTACGCGGTATTTTACATACGACCCAACAATAAATTGCCATGCTTGTCCTTGGCGACTATATAAAAATGTTGGTGTACAAGAGAATTTAGTGTCTTCGAAATCAAAGTGAGTAATGATCTGACCAGTTAATTTAACAGGAATGCGGTACACAGAACCAGGGCCAAAATCCTGAACAGGCTTATTTAAATGGAAAGCCCCAACCGCAATTTTAATTGATGAGGCATCGTCATGATCCTGATCGATCTTCACGCTGGTATATTCCCAGGCTGCTCCTGCAGCTATGTCAGTAGTTGTAAACTGTCTGTATACTACTGTTTCGCCACTTACCAGTGTATTGTCGATCGTATTACCGTCAAACTGAGAACTGTATGTAAGTTTGCTGTAATTAGCATTGTTTGCAGAAACGCCGCCGGCAATACCAACACTAAACGCACTTTTTTTGCCGGTTTTAATAATGCCGCTCACATTTAATAACGCATTTGTTTTTTGCAAGTTTGCAGAACCGGCTTTATCATTAAAAACGGTCAAACCCATTCCTAAAAAAGCTTTACGCCTTCTTGATTTAAATAAACCTCCATCAACAGATATTGCAATGGTTTGAAAAGCCTTGTTCATAGCCGCCCACTGACTACGGTAGCTGGCAATTGCTCTAAAATAACCATTAAAAAAACCGGTGTTGGCAGGGCTATTAAATAAAGGCGCTTCGTTAACATTAGAAAAGTGTATATCCTGTGCTTTTAAATTCACATTACAAACAACCATTAATAAGCTAAAAATAAATATTATTTTTTTCATAGAATTTTATACTAGGTGCTACCTCACTAATGTAACGTTACCTTTTAAAATTTTAGGTTCGTTAAATATATTTTTATATGTTATTAAATATGCGTAAACACCTGTAATAGCCTGTTGTCCACTATAGTAGCCATCCCATCCAACTGTAGGGTCGGTGCTACGGAATACTTCCTGACCCCATCTGTTCCATATGCGGAAATCAAAATCTTTTGTAAATAAGGCGCTTCCAACAGGGCTAAACATATCATTATTTCCATCACCGTTAGGAGAGAATCCTGTTGGCATAATAACGTCATTCTTTTTATCGGTGAATACAGCAATAACTTCATCAGGCTGATTAAATGCAATAGAAATAGAATCCATACTTAAGGGTCTTGAGTTTAAAGGAGTGTGGTTCTTAAATTCCCAATGATGGAAAACAAAAGTAGTATCAATTGGAATTCCTTTAAAAGACATTAAAGCAGTTGCATAATAATTTCCACTCCATTTATAATTGGCGAGCGGAAGCGTATTAAGTATAACATTACCTGAACCCGCGGGTTCAACATCTACAGTAATTGCATAAGGACCCGTCATCCCATAACAGCCAACAGTGTTAAACGAATACCTGTAAAGATCACACCTTTTATAAATATTCCTTCTAAGCTCTGCTGTTAAAGTATCCCAAAGATCGATCGTAGAATTAAAAGCGCCGGCTTGCGGTGTTGACGCAGGATCTTCATGATACTTCATTTCCTTTAAGTATAAATTTTTTACGTAATCAAAATGCGCTAAAATGTTTTCGCATTTTAAAGGCCCGTTTAAAAGATCCTGATACCTATTCTTATAATCTAATTGGAAAGAAGAGTTTCCTGTATTTGCATTCATTAATGCTCTCAACATCATGCCATGGCCATTACCACCACCCGGACTTACAGCATAAGTTGCATTATGCACTGCGCAAGGCGATGTCATAAAACTAGTGTTAACATAAGTGTTTGTTGCTACTGATGTAAAGTTAAATATCGCCGGCATGTTCCACATGTAATAATGAAATTTATTTCCTGGTTTAGTTGGCTGTCCACCCCTAGCGTAAGCAATATTATAATTCCACAAGTCGCTATTCATAGCGTAACTGTTAAGCACCATATAATCTATAAAACTTGCTTTATCCAAACGATTCATCGCTGTGGCATAGCGCGAAGCGTTATTCATTGGTTGAGTAGTTATCCAATCATAAACACTTGTCTTGAAGTTATTTGAGAATGTTTTTACAGAACCATCAATGTTGTGATAAAAAAGCATATCTAATGAATCGGGCGATTGATGGTTGTAATATTTTTCATATTCAACATCATAACACTCCCTTAGATCGTAAACTCCTTGATATCTGCCATTTTTAAAGACCACAACCGGCTTTATGTGTAACGGACTAACATTTAAATTATTTTTTGCGGCAAGTGATTGGTAGAATACATCTCTTATACCGGTACCAAATGCAATACCTGCATTGGTTGGCGATGGAACAGATGAAAAACTTTCAATGTCGCCAGCCTTCAAATGCAAAGTATAAAATGATCGCCGAGGTGTAGTACCTAAACCTGCAACGTTAAATATGTCCCCTTCAAAATTACAGCCAAAACCGCGTCGGTCATCTATGGTAACAAAAAAACCTTTTTGCGCAGTTAACCAACCCTCATTAGGCGGCCTGTTTATTTGAGCATATCCTTCAGAAACCTGGGCTTTTTTATCGTAATATTCAACGTGTATGACCGGTCCGGGATTTATGCCTCCGGAGTTGAGCCAGTTGGTATCTGCCTTGTCAACCGACAAAGAAACGACTCCAAATTCGGAACTAAAAGTATTATGCTCCTGATCCTGGAAATAAGTATTGGTCTCGCAAAAACTTGGTAGATAATCTGCCGTGCACGTGGTAATAGGGGTTAATGTTGTTGGAAAGGTAACAGCCCTTACAACAGCGGTATTTACAATAATAATTGGGGTTAAAAACGAATACAACGCATCAGTCATGGTTGGTACGCTTCCATCCAAAGTGTAGTGCACCTCAAAACAACTGCCCGCAGAATCGGCTGCGCCACCCAGAAATATATCAACCTGATTTATGGGAGATGAGGGAGGGTAGAACCCACCCGCGCAAACAGTACTTCCCAAGGGCGTAGTAGCGGGTGTAAATGTTGGTGTTGGGCAATAATCCTTATAGTAACTGCCCGGTAGCTGCGGGTTTGCTAAAGTAAAAGAATTAGAAGTATATAATCGCCAAGCGCCTATCCCAATGTTTGCATAATCTATACGCCCCCTGGTATGATTGGCCATGGTTCTTTGAACGAACACAGAATCCCTTACAACACCCTGTGAAGTTGATAAAATCAACCATTGATTTTTACACTGATCTAAAGTAAAATTAGCATGGTAGTTATTGTTCACAGTAACATTCTTGCCACTTAACCAAACCGCTTTGTGAGCTCCAACAGCCATTGTAAACGTTGAAGGAAAGGCCCATTTTTTTAAATTGTATCTATCATTACTCAACCAATAACCGGCTAATGTTACACTCGCAGAAAATACATTTTTTAACTCAACCCAATCACTTTGGTTTCCAAAATTATCAATAACACCAGAGAAATTGGTAGCGGAATATTCGTTTAAAACAATGCCTACGCTTGATGTAACCACTTGGGCCTTAAGCCTGTTTAAGCCATTTAATAACAGTAATAAACTAAAAACTAAAATAAGTTTTCTTTTTAACATAATAAATTAACGTTTTAGTTCAAAAATAAGTAATTCCAAATATACACATTAGTACGTAAAAACTAAAAAAAACGTTGGGTAGGCAGTCATAATTATTAAATTGTTGTTGTTAATTACCAAATCAAAAGGCTAACTTTGCAGTTCTGATATGAGCGATATAATACATCACGAATGCGGCGTTGCACTTATTAGGTTGCTAAAGCCGCTTGAATACTACAAAACCAAGTACGGTTCGGCAAGATATGGTTTGCATAAACTCTACCAGGTGATGGAAAAAATGATCAATCGCGGGCAGGACGGGGCCGGCATTGCTACCATAAAATTTGATGCTAAACCGGGCACTACATACCTCGATCGCTTAAGATCAATAGAACCTAAGGCTACACAGGATATTTTTGGGCAAATAAATAATTTATTTGTTAACGCAAACATCAATCATCCCGAAGAATACAAAAGCGCCAACTGGCAAAAAGAGAACATTCCGTTTTTGGGCGAATTAATGCTGGGCCACCTGCGCTACGGCACTTTTGGCAAGAATAGTGTACACAGTTGCCACCCATTTAAACGCCAGAATAACTGGATGAGCCGCAACCTCGTTGTTGCCGGAAATTTTAATTTGACCAATGTAGATGAATTATTTACGCATTTGGTAGAACTCGGCCAGCACCCTGTAGAGAAGGCCGACACGGTTACCGTAATGGAAAAAATTGGTCACTTTTTAGATAAAGATAACGACCGTTTATTTAAAAAATTCAAAGAACAAAATGATAAGAATTTCGAGATAAGTAAGCTGATACAGGCCAATATCGACGTTGCCGGCATCTTACGCGAGAGCAGCAAACGTTGGGATGGTGGTTATGTTATGTGTGGTATGATCGGTCATGGTGATGCTTTTGTATTACGCGACCCAAACGGCATCAGACCGGGTTATTTTTATCAAGATGATGAAGTGATTGTTGTTGCAAGCGAAAGACCGGTTATACAAACTGTTTTTAATGTGCCTTTTGAAAATGTAAAAGAAATTAAACCTGGTCACGCTATTATCATAAAAAAAGACGGAACTCTTACCGAAGAAGAAATAATTGAGCCTCAAAAAAAATTATCCTGTTCGTTTGAACGCATTTATTTTAGCCGCGGTAACGATGCTGATATTTATAAAGAGCGAAATCAATTAGGAAGAAATTTAACCCAGAGTGTTTTAAAGTCGGTAAACTACGATCTTGAAAATACTGTTTTCAGTTACATTCCAAATACCGCCGAAGTGGCATTTGGCGGGCTAATTGAAGGTTTGGATGATCACACAAATACCTGGAAAGCAGAAGAGATCTTAAAACTAAATGGGGATTTAAATGGACCAGAATTAAAAAAAATATTAGCAACGCATCCGCGCATTCACAAAGTAGTTTTAAAAGATGCCAAGCAACGCACATTTATTACTGCCGATGAAGGCCGCGACAGTCTTGTAAATTTGGTGTACGATATTACTTATGGCACTGTAAAAAAAGGTGTAGATAGTTTGGTTATTTTGGATGACAGTATTGTTAGAGGTACTACTTTAAAACAAAGTATCTTAAGTATTTTGGATCGTTTAGGGCCTAAAAAAATAATCGTTGTTAGCTCTGCCCCACAAATACGATATCCTGATTGTTATGGTATTGACATGGCGGTAATGAGCAAATTTGTTGCCTTTGAAGCGGCAATTGCATTATTAAAACAGCAAGGCAAAGACGCATTTATTAAGGATCTTTATGAGCGTACCAAAAAAGAAGTAGAAAAACCAAAAGAAGAGCAAGTAAATTTGGTGAAAGAAGTTTACGCAAATTTTTCTGCAGAACAGATCTCGGATAAAATTGCAGAATTAATAAAACCTAAAAATCTTAAAGCCGAATTAGTTCTTATTTATCAAAAACTGGATGGCTTGCATAGCGCTTGTCCTGATAATTTGGGTGATTGGTACTTTAGCGGCAACTACCCTACTCCGGGTGGAAATAAAGTAAGTAATCAGGCCTTTGTAAATTATATGGAAGGT
Source organism: Bacteroidia bacterium (assembly GCA_016787785.1). Lineage (GTDB taxonomy): Bacteria > Bacteroidota > Bacteroidia > B-17B0 > Aurantibacillaceae > Aurantibacillus. The sequence continues at coordinate 282,077 of JAEUTO010000013.1, forward strand.
AAGAATGTGAGAGCTTATTAGAATGTAAAATGTAATATGGCAAATGGAAAAAGGGTTACTACATTTTCCATTTTACCTCTTCCATTTTATATTAAAAATCAGTCTTCAAGTACGCTTATCCTGTTCAATCCGTCTATTTGAATAGTACGTTTTCCTGTGCCTCTTTTAGGAACAGAAAGAGTTGATGTATATTCTTTTTTGGTTTTGGTGATAATACGTATCGACTGATCGCCTGAATCTATTTTTTTATACTCAGTTGTTGTTTGTCGCTCTATTTTGACAAAAATTACCGGCTCTTTGCCAACAATTACTGTATCTAAAAGTTCTGTATTGTAATTGGTTACCCTTACCTCGTAACCCTTTCCACAAGAGGAAAAGAATAGGCCTGTGCAGATCAAAACAGCTTTAAAAAGAATTTTAATTTTTTCCATTTTTCAAAATTTAATAATTAAAACTTACGATTCATTTCTCTTTCAATATCACGCTTTTTAATATCATCGCGCTTGTCAAAAACTTTTTTCCCCTTGGCTAAAGCAATTTCCATTTTTGCAAAACCTTTGTCGTTAATGAACAAACGTGTTGGTATAACCGTTAGCCCCTGGTCTTTTACTTTTCTTAATAGTTTGTTTAATTCCTGCCTGCTTAAAAGTAATTTCCGTTCCCGCAAAGCCTCATGTTGATAAAAAGAGGCATCGGTGTATTCGGAAATATGGAGATTTTTCACGAATAATTCATCGTTCCTAAAATAACAATAACTGTCTGAAAGTCCCGCCTTTCCCTCACGGATAGACTTTATCTCTGTTCCTTTCAGTACCAGCCCTGCAACTAAAGTATCTAAAAACTGATAATCAAATTTAGCCCTTCGGTTCTCAATGTTGATGGTATTGCTTAATTTAGCCACATAACAAAGTTACAATTAAAAATGCAAGATTCAGCCATTTTATTAAAAGCAGTTCAGGTAAACGAAATTGAAAAAGTTGCAGACCTGGCTAAAATAATTTGGGCAAAACATTACCCGTCTATTATCGGGCAAGAGCAGGTTGATTATATGTTAGGGAACATGTACAATACCGAAAGTCTTTTAAAACAGGTAAACGAAAAAAAGCAACTATTCTATTTTATAACTGTAAATAATGATAACATTGGCTTTTTGTCTATAACGCCTGAAGGTAAAGATCATTGGATGCTAAACAAATTTTACGTTTTAGAAGAGAAAGCAGGCAGAGGTGTTGGTACAACTATACTAGAGGAACTAAAAAAACTCATTCAACCAAAAAAAATAAGTTTAACGGTTAACCGTAAAAATTATAAATCCATTAACTTTTATTTTAAGAACGGCTTTAAAATTGAATCAACTGCAGTTTTTGATATTGGTAATGATTTTGTGATGGATGATTTTGTGATGGCGTGGAACTCAAGCTAGTCGTTAGTCGCCAGACTTTAGTCATCAGTGAAAACTAGAAACCCGAAACAATAAACTAGGAATTTTTGCCTTCCAACATTTTTTCTAGCGAATACATTTCATCGCGTAAACGTGCAGCTTCATTAAAATTCATTTCCTTAGCAGCACGCAACATGGCAGATTTTGCCTTTGCAATTTGTTTTTTTAATTCATCCTGGCTCATGTATTGAACAACCGGATCTGCCGCAATATCATAGGCCTCAGGTTCAACATATACTTTTACCAATTTGCCATCAATGGTAACTTCTGTACCACTAAAAGTTGGTTGTAATAATTGTTTTCTACCAGCTTGTATTGGAGTAATATTGTGTTTAAAATTATATTCAATTTGTTTTTTTCTTCTGCGCTCGGTCTCTTCAATGGTTGCTTTCATGCTATCTGTAATTCTATCGGCGTACATAATTACGCGCCCATTAACATTCCTTGCAGCACGCCCAACAGTTTGCACTAAGCTTCTTACATTCCTTAAAAAGCCTTCTTTATCAGCATCTAAAATAGCCACCAAACTTACTTCCGGCAGATCTAATCCTTCGCGCAATAAATTAATTCCAATTAATACATCAAACATGCCTACACGTAATTGGCGCAAAATTTCTACCCGCTCCAAAGTATCCACTTCGCTATGTATATAACGGCAGCGCACATTTAATTTTGTAAGATATTTTGTTAACTCCTCTGCCATACGTTTGGTTAACGTTGTTACCAAAACACGTTCGTCTTTTTCAACTACTTTATGGATCTCATCCAACAGATCATCGACTTGATTAGAGCAAGGTCTTACTTCAATTAACGGATCTAAAATTCCTGTCGGACGGATCAATTGTTCCACCACTATGCCACCAGCTTGCTCTAATTCAAAATTTGCAGGTGTGGCACTTATATATATTACCTGCTTAAGCATGGCAAAAAATTCTTCGAACTTCAGCGGACGATTATCTAATGCCGAAGGCAAACGGAAACCATACTCCACCAAATTTGTTTTACGACTAAGATCGCCGCCATACATCGCGCCAACTTGCGGAATTGATACATGGCTCTCATCAACCAACATTAAAAAATCTTCCGGAAAATAATCTATCAAACAGAATGGTCTTGTGCCAGGTAAACGTCCGTCAAAATAACGCGAATAATTTTCAATACCGCTGCAATACCCTAACTCGCGCATCATCTCCAGATCAAAATTTACGCGTTCTTCTAAACGTTTTGCTTCTAGTGTTCTGCCATGTTTATTAAAAAATTGAACCTGCGTTTGCATGTCTTCATAAATAAAGTGCATGGCTTTTTGCAGCGTATCAGGTGCAGTAACAAAAATATTTGCGGGATAAACACTAAAGGACTCAAATTTCTCGATCACATGATTGTTAGCACTGTCAAAGGTTTCAATGCTTTCAATTTCATCACCAAAGAACATAATACGCAGGCAATAATCTGCGTAAGGCAAATTCACATCTACCGTATCGCCTTTTACACGAAAAGTGCCGCGGTCAAATTCACCGGTTGTTCGTGAATAAAGTGAGCCTACAAATTGATGCAACAATTTATTTCTCGAAACCAATTGGCCAACATGAATTGGAATAATATTCTTTTTAAAATCAGAAGGATTACCCATACCATAAATACAACTCACAGAGCTAACAACGATCACATCCCTCCTGCCGGATAATAAAGCAGAGGTTGCACTCAATCGTAATTTTTCTATTTCCTGATTAATAGCAAGATCTTTTTCGATGTACGTTCCTGTAGTAGGCAGAAATGCCTCGGGCTGATAATAATCGTAATAGCTTACAAAATATTCTACAGCATTGTTTGGAAAAAATTGTTTGAACTCGCTAAACAACTGCGCAGCTAACGTTTTATTATGACATAAAATTAAAGTTGGTTTGCTTACTTGTTGAATAACATTAGCTGCGGTAAATGTTTTTCCGGAACCTGTAACTCCCAACAAAACCTGGTGAGCTGTACCTGAACGAATACCTTCTACCAATTGCCTTATAGCTTCGGGTTGATCGCCGGTAGGTTGAAATTCAGATGTAAGCTCAAAGTTCATGGTACAAAGTTACTTAATCAATTTGAAATTTACGGATGCAAATTCTTTGTTACAAAAATTAAAATGCCACCATTCGCTTGTGATTGGGAAAAAATTGGCCAGTTGCATAACTTTTCTTAACAATTTTCTGTTCTCAAATGCTCCCTGCGCTAACTCACCTGTTTTTAAAAATTGCCATTCATAAGCGGGTTGAGACAGTTTGCCAAAATGATCGAATTCTGTTCCCATGTCTAGTAATTTATTTGTTTTAAGATCAATGATAGAAAGATCTACAGCACAGCCATAATTATGCAACGAGATAGAAAATGGCGGCGATAAATAAGCATATTTTATGTCAGGAGGCATATCCAGACTGTCCCACATCAATTGTTGTATATGAAACGGACGTGCTGCATCAAAAATTATCAAAGAATAATCAGGGTTCATTTGCTTTAAATAAAACTGTGCGTTATAAATTCGTATGGCTACTTCGCAGGGAAAATAGGCCTTCCGGAGGCCATCATACACGTTGGTCTTTAAAAAATTATCTGTACCTGCATATTTAAGATCTACTTTTATGGAGCTGTCAAGGCTTTGAACATCAATAAGGTCGTAACACTTAAATACAAATTCAAGATAAGAAGTATCAACATTTATTTTGTTCTTTAAAAGACGGCTAAGCGATTGTTTTGAGACGGGATCAGGCCGCTTTTCAATCTGATCTCCTTTTGCCTCTTTATCTGGTTTACAGGCAAAAAGAAGTAAAACAACAATCAAAAAATATAGCTGATAAATTTTCAAAAAATAATCTTTTCTTTCTTTAATTTCAAAAGCAAATACTTAATTTTAGATTCAAATTAAATTTTATGCCTTCGTTTGATATAGCCAGCAAATTAGATGCCCAACTACTGGATAACGCAGTAAATGTAGCTAAAAAAGACATACTTAACCGTTGGGATTTTAAAGACAGTAAAAGCACGATCGAATTAAATAAAAAAGACCTGCTTATTAACGTAAGTACCGAAAATGATATGCGTTTGGATGCGATTTTAGATGCTATTCATTCTCGCATGATCAAACAGGGACTCGATCCACGTGGGTTAGATGAAAGTAAAGAGCATTATCCCAGCGGACCAATGATAAAAAAAGACATCAAGGTTAGGCAGGGTTTAGAAAAAGAAGCCTGCAAAAAAATAATGAAAGATATTAAAGACAGTAAATTAAAAGTTACTGCTCAAATAATGGATGATATTATTCGCGTAAGTGCAAAAAAAATTGATGACCTGCAGGCTGTAATTGCACTTTGTCGTAAAGGCGATTATGAGGTACCATTGCAATTTATAAACATGAAATAAAGTAACCACAAGGTTCACAAAGAAGGTACAGAACGTACAAAGAAATATGATAATCAGAAGTAAGGCACCTTTAAGAATAGGTTTAGCGGGCGGAGGAACAGATGTTAGTCCATACGCTGATATTTATGGTGGTGCCATTTTAAATGCAACTATTGATCTTTACGCGTATGCGTCGCTAGAACCTTTAAGCAATGGTAAAATAGAATTTTGCTACGACGGCACAGATCGCTGCATTATTTTAGAAAGCAAAAAAGAACTAGAATTGGTTGAAGGCTTTGAATTATTTATTGGCGTTTACAACCGTTTGGTAAAACAGTTTAACCTTGATAAATTATCCTTTCGCTTAACATCCTATATCGAAGCTCCGCAAGGCTCAGGCCTTGGAACCTCTTCTACCATTGTGGTTTCATTGATCGGCGCTTTTGTAGAATGGTTAAAATTACCCTTGGCAAAATACGATATCGCGCATTTAGCTTATGAAATTGAACGTATAGATCTTGCTATGAGTGGCGGAAGACAGGATCAATACGCTGCTACTTTTGGTGGTATCAATTACATGGAGTTTTTAAACAACGACCGTGTTATTGTAAACCCATTGCATTTAAAAGATGAAATTGTAAATGAATTGGAGTTTAATTTGCTTTTATATTTTACAGCAACGCAACGTTTGTCTGCCACTATCATCAACGAGCAGGTGCAAAATGTAAAAGATAAAAATGAAAAATCGGTAGATGCCATGCACAATTTAAAAGAACAGGCGCATCAAATGAAAGATAGTTTATTGCGTGGCGAAATAAATAAAATTGGAGAGATCTTAAATTTTGGTTGGAAGAATAAAAAAGCAATGGCCAACTCCATCAGCAACCCTTTAATTGATACTATTTACGACACAGCCTTAAAAAACGGCGCAACAGGCGGAAAGATAAGTGGCGCAGGCGGCGGCGGCTTTATGTTCTTCTTATGTCCGGGTGTTACAAAAGTAAAAGTGGCAAAATCACTCGAGGCGCTGGGCGGAAAAGTACAATCATTTAAATTTACAAAAGAAGGTTTAGTTACCTGGACAATATTAGATAATTAAAAATAGTAATATGAACACTATGAGCAGTATTAAAACATTAGACGTAACAAACTTTAAATTCGAAAATCAAACCGCATATTACAAAGGCAAGGTACGCGATGTATATACTATCGGAAACTCAATACTGGTAATGATCGCCAGTGATCGTATTAGTGCTTTTGACGTGGTGTTACCTCGTGGAATTCCATATAAAGGGCAGGTATTAAATCAAATTGCAGCACATTTTTTAGATGCTACAAAAGATATTATTCCTAACTGGTTAATTTCTTCGCCTCACTCGCATGTGAGTATTGGCAAGATGTGCCAGCCTTTTAAAGTAGAAATGGTGGTGCGCGGTTATCTGGCCGGACACGCCGCCAGAACCTATGCAAGTGGTTTAAGAACTTTGTGCGGCGTTACTTTGCCAGAAGGTTTAAAAGAAAACGACAAGTTACCTCAGCCTATCATTACTCCTACTACCAAGGCTTCCGAAGGACATGACGAAGATATTAGTCGCGAAGAAATAATTAAACAAGGCATTGTTAGCAAAGACCATTACGAGCAATTAGAAAAATATACGTTGGCATTATATGCCCGCGGGCAAGAAATTGCCAATAAAATGGGCCTGATTTTAGTTGACACAAAATATGAATTTGGGCTATATAACGGTCAGATCACTTTAATGGATGAAATTCATACGCCCGATTCATCACGTTATTTTTATAAAGAAGGTTATGATGAGCGCCAGAAAAAAGGTGAAGAACAAAAACAATTAAGTAAAGAATTTGTAAGGCGGTGGCTAATCGAGAATGGTTTTCAGGGTAAAGAAGGGCAAACAATTCCAACGATGAGCGACGAATGGTTGACTGAAATAAGCAACCGTTATATTGAATTATACGAAAAAGTTACGGGCAAAACCTTTGTTAAAGCCAACTATAGCAACATGTTAGCGGATATTGAAAATTCAATTAAAAATGAGCTAAAAAAATCTTAACTTTACCCATCAATTAAACAAGCAGAATGAAAGATATTTTCGAAAAAATTAAAGCGAATTTAGGTCCTATTGGCGAGCACGCAAAAGAATCTCACGGTTATTTTACATTTCCAAAATTAACGGGTGATATTAACCCGCATATGGATTTTCGCGGTAAAAAATTATTGAACTGGAGTTTGAATAATTATTTAGGATTAGCAAATCATCCTGAAGTTAGACAAGCGGATATTGAAGGTGCAACAAAATTTGGGCTAGCCGCTCCAATGGGCGCGCGTATGATGAGTGGAAATTCTGACTACCATGAAGAATTAGAGAGAGGTTTATCGAAATTAGTTCAAAAAGAAGATACCATACTTTGTAATTTTGGTTACCAGGCAATGGTTTCGGCTATTGATGCTATTGTAGATCGCCATGATGTAATTGTTTATGATGCAGAAAGTCACGCTTGTATTTTAGATGGTGTGCGTTTACACATGGGCAAGCGTTATGTTTTTAAACATAACGATATTGAAGATTTTGAAAAACAAATGGTGCGTGCCACTAAGCTGGCCGAAACTACAGGCGGTGCTATTTTGGTAATTACCGAAGGTGTTTTTGGTATGCGTGGCGATCAAGGGAAATTGAAAGAGATCATTGAAATGAAAAAGAAATTCTCTTTCCGTTTATTTGTTGATGATGCACATGGTATTGGCACAATGGGGCCTAAAGGTGGTGGTACCGGAGAAGCCCAAGGTTGCAATGATGGTATTGATATTTATTTTGGAACATTTGCAAAATCATTTGCTTTGATCGGCGGATTCATTAGTTCAACAAAAGAGATCATTACCTTTTTACGTTACAATATGCGTTCTCAAATTTTTGCAAAATCGTTACCAATGCCTTTGGTATATGGTTTATTAAAACGTTTGGAATTATTAAATAAACATCCTGAATACAGAACCAAGCTTTGGGAGATCGCTAACAGCCTTCAAAAAGGATTGGTAGATGCAGGCTTTAATATTGGAGATACAAACACAATGGTAACACCGGTTTATATGAACGGTTCAATACCTGAAGCAACAAACATGGTTATTGACCTTCGTGAGAATTTTGGTATCTTCTGTTCAATGGTAGTGTATCCGGTAATTCCAAAGGGTATGATCATTTTGCGTTTAATTCCAACAGCAACACATACACAGGAAGATGTAAAATATACAATTGAATCTTTCAGCAAAATTAAAGATAAATTATACGGTGGTATTTATAAAGCAGATAAGATCCGTGATGGATTTTCTCAGGCACTATAAAAACAATCAGTTTCAAATACTATAAAATCCCAAACGTTAAAGGTTTGGGATTTTTTTTTAAACCATTTATAAGAAGCGCTTTTATTTGGGCGTTGCCGCAGCCTGCGCTGAGCCCAACGAAGCGGCCCGGGCTGCTGTGGGGTACGCTTCGCTCCCGTGCTCCACTTCGTTACGCACCAAGCCCTCCGCATCCCTAACGCAGATACTTACAATTTGCGTGAGGGAAATGAAGGGTTTAGCTCGGGCGAGGTTTTCCTCGCCCAGCCGAAGCGAAGCGGAGCCCGCAATAGCCCGACCCGAAGGGACACGCCCAAAAAAATGTAGAACTATTAATTATGGATTTTTTAATCTTTTCTATTAACAATTTCGCTTCTTCTGTTAAAAAGTAAGTACCCTAAATAGCGCATGGAACTTGTATCTTTAATGTCCGCGCTATGGCAAAAACAGAAGATAAAGAAACCCCTTTAATGAAACAATACAATGCTATCAAGGCTAAATACCCTGATGCAATATTGTTATTTCGCGTGGGTGACTTTTACGAAACATTTGGAGAGGATGCCATTAAAACCTCCAAGATCTTAGGCATCACGTTAACAAAGCGGGCTAACGGACAAGCCTCTCATATTGAGCTGGCAGGTTTCCCTCACCATTCGGTAGATTCTTATTTACCAAAACTGGTGCGCGCAGGTTATCGCGTAGCAATTTGCGATCAGTTAGAAGATCCTAAAACCGTTAAAGGCATTGTAAAACGCGGTATTACCGAGCTGGTAACGCCAGGTGTAAGTTTTAATGATAAGATATTAAATCACCAACAAAATAATTTTTTAGCTTCTATTCATTTTGATAAAGACCAGGGAGGCCTTGCCCTGTGTGATGTTTCAACCGGTGAGTTTTTAGTGGCGCAGGGTTCTATAACTTATTTAGAAAAATTAATTCAGAATTTTAAGCCTAACGAATTACTTTACGAAAAAAATAAACGCAATCAATTAAACGAATTATTAGGCGATCGTTTTTATTCTTTTGGTTTGGATGATTGGGCCTTTAGTTACGATTTTGGTTACGAAAGTTTAACAAAACATTTTGAGACCAACTCGGTTAAAGGTTTTGGTATTGAAGGGCAAAATCTTGCCATTTGTGCCTGCGGTGCCATCCTGCATTATCTAGGAGAGACCAAACATGATAAATTAAAACACATTAATAAGATCAGCCGAATTGATGAAGATCAATATGTATGGCTCGATAAATTCACTATTCGCAATTTAGAATTATATTCTTCCAATAATGAGAACGGAAAAAGTTTAATTGATGTTATTGATAAAACAGTTAGCCCAATGGGCTCGCGTTTATTAAAGCGCTGGTTGGCCTTGCCGTTAAAAAATGTGGATGCTATAAAAGAAAGGCAGGCTGCAGTAGAGTATTTTGTGACCCATATTGAGAACCGTTATGAAGTTGCTGCGCTGTTAAAAGAAGTTGGCGATCTTGAACGGTTAATTTCTAAAGTGGCTGCTTTGCGCACCAATCCAAGAGAATTGGTGCATTTAAAAAAATCGTTGTTGATCATTAGCGAGATCAAAGAAAAAATTGCGGCATCAAAAAACCCAACACTTCAAAAAATTGCAGACCAGTTAAATCCTTGTCAATTAATTTGCGAACGTTTACAAAACGAATTGAATGAGGATGCGCCCGTAAATATATTAAAAGGCAATGCCATTAATAAAGGTATAAATGCAGAGTTAGATGAATTAAGGAACATTGCTTTTAGCGGCAAAGATTATTTGTTGCAAATACAACAGCGTGAAGTTGAAAAGACAGGAATTTCCTCTTTAAAAGTGGCATACAACTCTGTATTTGGTTATTATTTAGAAGTAACTCATTTGCATAAAGATAAGGTGCCGGCAGAATGGATCCGTAAACAAACGCTTACAAATGCAGAGCGTTATATTACGCCCGAACTAAAAGTTTACGAAGAAAAAATATTAGGCGCTGAGGATAAAATAATGTCTTTAGAGCAACAATTATTTGATGCTTTGGTGCGCGACATTGGTGATTATCTTTTACCGATACAGTTAAACGCTTCTTTACTTGCCAAGCTGGACGTGCTTTGTGGCTTTGCAACACTGGCTTCAGAAAACAATTATAATAAACCACAGATCACTGATGATCACGCTTTAAATATTGTTGAAGGAAGACATCCTGTTATTGAAAAACAATTACCAGTAGGAACAGAATACGTTACCAACAATGTTTTTTTGGATAGTGAAAGTTGCCAGATCATGATGATCACCGGGCCTAACATGAGCGGTAAATCGGCCTTATTAAGGCAAACGGCTTTAATAGTTTTGCTGGCACAGATCGGGAGCTTTGTTCCGGCGGATGCTGCCACTTTAGGAATCATCGATAAGATCTTTACGCGCGTTGGCGCAACAGATAACATTAGTTCAGGCGAATCTACCTTTATGGTGGAAATGAATGAAACAGCAAGTATCTTAAATAATTTAAGCGATAGAAGTTTAATTTTATTGGATGAGATCGGCAGAGGAACTTCTACATACGATGGTATATCTATAGCCTGGAGCATCGCAGAATATATTCATAACCAGCCAAAGAACAGAGCAAAAACTTTATTTGCAACACATTATCATGAGTTAAATGATATGTGTACTTTTTTTCCACGCATAAAGAATTTTAATGTTTCGGTAAAAGAGAGTGGAAACAAAATTATTTTTTTACGGAAATTGGCCGAAGGCGGAAGCGCGCACAGTTTTGGGATACATGTAGCGCGCATGGCCGGTATGCCAAAATTTGTGGTAGAACGTGCAAACGAGATCTTAAAAAAATTAGAAAAAGAGCATGAGTTTGAATTTGCAGATGGTGACGAATTGGTAGTTAATGGACAGGAAAAAAACAATCCAAAAAAATCGAATGATATGCAATTAAGTTTTTTTCAGTTGAACGACCCATTGTTGCAGCAGATAAAAGAAGATATTTTAAGAACTGACATTAATACCTTAACACCCGTTGAGGCACTTCTAAAATTGAATGAAATAAAGAAATTGGTGGGAGGTTGATCTTTGCTTTATTTCTATAATTCCGCAAAAAAAGTTTTGGTAAATAAAAATTATCAGTACATTTGCACTCCCCAAAAGGGAAAAAGCGAAAGTAGCTCAGTTGGTAGAGCGTAACCTTGCCAAGGTTAAGGTCGCGGGTTCGAGACCCGTCTTTCGCTCAAAAAGAGCTGAAAAGCTCTTTTTTTAATCACCTCCCGCAAGGGAAATGCCTGGGTGGTGGAATTGGTAGACACGCAGGACTTAAAATCCTGTATCTTCACGGATGTACGGGTTCAAGTCCCGTCCCGGGTACTGAGCGGGACTTTTCAATAAAAATTTGAGAAGTCCCGTTTTTATTTT
>JAEUTO010000009.1 GCA_016787785.1 Bacteroidia bacterium
TTGATTACTACCCGTAATTAACGCAGTAGGCTTAGCTGTATTTTGATAGATAGTTAATGTTTGCGTAGCCTTACATTTATTAATGTTATCGGTAATTGATAACGTGTAAGTAGCAACAACTGTATTCGTAGTATTTGTTGTAGTAAATACAGTTAAGGTATCATTTGGTAACTGACCAGCAGGTGGGCCCGGGAAAGCCCAGCTAAATGCTACATTAGTATTTGTACTTGTACCTTGTAATAAAGTACTTGGTACATTACAAGTTAATGTTGGGTTATTAGCCGCAGCGGTAATTTGTGGTGCAAATGTATTTTGAATAATGGACACCGGAATTTTTGTTTCACAGTTATTTGTATTATCATGTACAATTACAGTGTATTGACCCGGTACGTTTGCCGTATAGGTAGCAGAACCACCTACAGTATAACCCGGACCAGCGAATGTTGGAGGTAATACTGTATAAGATACAGGTCCGCCAGGTGTTGGAGCGGTTGTTACGTTAGATATGTTTATGGTTGCTAAACTCGTTGTAGAACAGCCAATTGTAAATTGTTGCGGACTTGTAATAGTATAAGTAGGGAATCCACTTGAAGAAGTAATCGTTACAGTTTTACAAACCGAACAACCATTAATGTTATTAGTTACACAATATGTATAAGTGCCTGGCGCAGTTGAATTATAAATCGAAACTGTACCACCATTACAAGCAGCTCCCGGTGAAAATGGAGATGTCCAGCATTGTGTTATATTCGTCATTGTACTTGTTGTAACACCTGTAAATGTTGCGGGTGAACCAACAGGGCAAACGATGTTTTGTGCAAGAGGTGTAACCGTTGATGTAGGTGCAGTTGTATTTATACCAATGGCAAAGATCGAGAACGAGCTACATCCTGTTAAGGCATCGGTTGCAGTAACTGTGTATTGCGCAGGATTACTAAAGTTCACATTTGTTCCACTGGCAGTACCACTTAAACTAACCCATGTATAAGTTAACGGACCATACGTATAGCTACTTGCCGCAATAAAATTAATTGTTGGGTTTCCACAGGTTATACTTCCTGATCCCGTTACATTTGTAATGGTTAATGTTGGTACAGGTGGTGCGCCATTAATGTTTACAGTAGCACTTGCAGAACAACCAATTTGATCGGTAACAGTGACTGTACATGGACCGGTGCCAATAGGATAGGTTGCCTGTGTTGTGGATGCGTTTAAAGAAAGTGGGTTAGGCGACCAGGTAATAACTGCAGGTACCGAGGCCGAACCAGCTGCTGTACAAGATGCAACGGCAACTGTTCCGCCGCAAGGTGCCTGAGCAACTGATGCAAATACTTGTGGCGCGGGAGTAATAGAAACGGTGATCACACGAATGATAGGAAAACACGAGCCCGGAGGATTCATTGTTAAAGTATAATTAGCTGAAATATTTGTAGTATAAGTTTGATTGGTCATGGAAGGAGTTGTGTACGGAGGATTAACGCCCGGACCAGCCCATGAGTATGGCCCTAGTCCTGCTGGAGCAATGATAGAAGCACCAGTTGCGCCGCAAGTAGGTAAAGTAATAGATGGCGTGCCCGCAGGAAAAGGAATACCATTACCAATAATTGTCATCGGAGCGCATTTCGCGTCAAAATAAATATAAGCACCGTGTCCGCCAAAAGCACAATCAACAACTGTTACATCTATTTGAATAAGATTATTTAAGTATCCTGAAAGATCGATAGCAGAAGCAATCCAGTTAGAATAAACCCACGATCCACCGCCTACAGCAGGAACAAAAACAGGTCCTCCAGGAGGAACTGTAAATGAACAACCTGCACCCGGCACAGCTACAGAAATATTTGGACAAGCTAAAACAGTAGAGGTATTTGTAACTGTATTTGTAACTGTAACTTTAATACTAAAACCCGGTTGATCGCAGCAGGCGTGCGTTCCATCCTGAATAACGGGTAAATAAGCATATTGAAATAAAGCATTGTTTGGATTTACTATAAATGCTTTGGAGGCTTGCGCCGCTTTTGCGCCGGCGGTTGCATCATTTAATTTTAAAAAACTATTTCCCGCAGGAGTTGTGTTTACTTGTGAATCAAAATAGGAAGAAATCTGTCCAGGTATTTTTGGATCGATGGTTGGGGCGGAAAATACAGTATAGGTATTATTACCAAAAAAAGTTGGAGACACGCAACCGCCATTGTATGAACCTGATTGCAATGTCCATCCCTGAACGGCGCCAGGCGCATTTATTTGTGAAGCTGCTAATTCAAAATCTTCATTGTTACACGCTCCGCCAGGAGGAAGCAAAGATGTTTTAAACGAATTAGGATTTTGAAAAACAGAAAGGTTCTTAGAACTTTTTGTTTTTAAATTATATTTCTGTTTTACGTAAATTCTTTTTTGGTTATAAAGGAATACTTTAAATTCCTTACCATAACATCCATTTGCTAATGCGGCAGATGATGCAGCAGTCTCATCAAAACCCGAAACCGAATCGCTTGTGAAAATGTATGTGGATTTAAATTCCACTTGTCCTATACTTTTATTTGCAAATGCTGCGATAAAAGTTAAAAGGATGATGATGATCTTTTTAGTTGGTTTCATATATCGTTGTTTTAAATTGATTGTTATCCGAACCACATTCACAACAACCGTGCCAGAAATATAAAATATGTTAAAATGCTGTATTGACGGGCTATACAGAAATCGTTAAAAAAAACTATTTCAACTGTTTCAGAAATTTTGAGCACATTTACCTGAAAAAAACTTATTGTGAACGATAGTTTAATAATAGAACAAACTCAAAAATGGATCAAGTCGGTGGTTATTGATCTTAATTTTTGTCCTTTTGCTGCTAAAGTGTTACTTAAAAAAAGTATTCACTATGTTGTTGTATCCAACGCTGATCTTGAAGCCAGTCTTGAAACATTAATTAAAGAAATGCACTATTTGGATAGTAATGAAGAAATAGAAACAACCTTTATTGTTTTTCGAAAAGCGTATGCTGACTTTGATGAGTATTTAGATCTTGTTGATAAGGCAGAGGACTTATTAGAGCGTGAAGGTTACGAAGGTGTTTATCAAGTAGCGAGTTTTCATCCCGACTATTGTTTTGAAGGAGCAGAAAAAGATGATGCGGCAAATTATACAAATCGTTCTGTTTATCCAATGCTACATTTATTACGTGAAGAGAGTATTACAAAAGCACTGGCTTTATATAAGAACCCTGAACTAATTCCGGAACACAATATTAAAGTCGCAAGAGAAAAAGGATTACACTATATGCAAATGCTCCGGGTAGCATGTTTAAATATTTAACCACAAATGCTACTAAGAAGGCGCGGAGTTCACAAAAAATTTTCCTTGCGTTCTTCGTGAAATAACTTTGTGTTCTTTGTGGTTAGAAATTCTGAAAATTATTTATTTTCTCTCAGTTGTTTATCTAAAATAAAAGTACCAAAGGGTAAAAGCGAAGCAATGAATGCGAATACAACTTTTTTGAAAGACCAGTTATACTGTTTCCAAACTTTTAAAAGTAAAACAATGTATGCTATAAACAAGACGCCGTGCGCCCAGCCGGTGTATTTAACGGCCGCTTCAAAACCAAATTTATATTTTAAGGGCATGGCAACGCACAAAAGCACCAGATAAGAAATTCCTTCAAGTAAGGCTATTAACCTGAACCGGCTTAAGTTTGTATTTGTAAATTCTGAGGGCATAATTTCTTAAAGATACAACTATCGATCTGCATTATCGGTTTTTTTAATAGCCGTATTAAAATGCAAAGTAAAGGCGCTGCCTTTTTTTCTGTCGATGGTTAATTTTGCATCTATTTGATCTGCTAATAAATGTATCAATTGTATCCCAAAACTATCTCTCTCATTTTTATCGTAGTTCTTTGGTAATCCCTTACCGTTATCTGAAATTGTTAGGGTGTTTTTTTTGAGTGAAATGAAGATCTTTCCTTTATTTTCTTTAAAGGCGTATTTAAATGCATTGCTTATTATCTCGTTCATTATTAATCCTATCGGGATCATTTTATCTATTTCAAATGAAAAATCTTTTGGAACAGACAGGTCAAGTTTCACAAGTTTGGCATTATAAGTACTTTTTAATTGATTAAAAATGGAGGCAGAATATTCGGCCAGATTGATATTACTAAAATTTGAGTTTGCATACAGCATCTCGTGAATTAAAGCCATAGAAGTTATGCGGTTTTGGCTTTCTGCAACCAGTTCCGAAAAATGAAGGTTATTTTCTTTGTCGGCATGCAAGCGCAATAAACTGGTAATGATCTGTAAATTATTTTTTACGCGGTGATGTACTTCCTTTAAAAGTGTTTCTTTCTCCTTTAAGGCATTGTTTAATTTTTCCTCTACCTTTTTTCTTTCAAAAAATAACGGTACATCGTATTTTCTTACTCTTTTATATTTTACTGATTCTTTTTGTAGGTATACATTTATTTTATTGGGCGGCGCCATAATAAAGGTACAATTCTTATCACCTTTTGCGCGACAGGTAACTTCTACTGCTGTTAAGTTAATACCGTAACTTTCTTCACACCAACCCGAAGAGTAACCGGCATTCATGGTGCAAACAGGAAAATCCACTTTTTCTTTTGATCTTATCCAGGAGTCAGCTTCAAACGAAAAAGGGTGATTATATTTAAGATAAAAATTTTCGTCGGGGCTTGGTTTACTTTCTTCCAGGATATCAACAAGTGCCCAACCAGTATATGCAAAATGCACCGGCCCTGCAGATAATTTCGAAAGAGGATCTTTTAATTTCATTTTAGAATGAAAATTTTTAGCATCCTCCATTCCAATCAGGTGAGCCATGTCAAATAATAAATTCCTGCCAATTTTTATTGCTTCGGGTAAAGGCCTGTCGGCATATAATTTAATGATGTTCTTAAAAAAATCGTTTGCTAAAGATTCTGCACGCATTAAAATGTAACGTTGCCCATTTACTTCAATTTTAGATAAGCTTGGATTAGCTTTAAAGGATTCAAAATATTTTTTAACCGTTAAAGAGGCGGCATCAAAAAGTGGTTTTATTTCTTTAGGAGCTTTTACAGTTGGTTTATCTGTAAAAAAAACATCTTTCTTTTTTTTTAATACCTTATTCTCTTTCTCAAGTTCCTTTATCCTTTTTTTTAATTTTAATATGGGATCGTTTGACTTCAAATTGATATTTTGGCTTATCAAAAGTATGAAAATTTCTTAGATTCCATTCTTATAGGAACAAAAAAAGCGAACCGTTAAGATCCGCTTTTTTATTGGCATTTACCTTTGATTTATAATGAAAATCCATAATAGGCGCGGGCGCCATTAGGATAAAAACCTTCGATCAAGACTGTGCCTGACTTATTCTCTAATAAGTTAGTTATATCCTGCGTGTTGCTTACTTTTTTCTTATCAATACTGGTAATAATAAAACCTTCTTTTATACCTACCTGAGATAATTTTCCAACGGAAAGTTTTTTAATTTTTACACCATTATTGATCCTGAATTTAGCAAGGTCTTCCGAACTCATTTCTTCAAAATCAGCTCCTAAGGCCGAAAGTGATTTTTTTGTGATCTCGCTTTTCTTAACTAAGCTGGTTGTATTGTCTAAACTTTTTAAAACTACGGCCATATTCATTTCTTTATTATTTCTTGTTGTAACAACATTAATTTTGTCGCCCGGTCTGTATTTACT
Source organism: Bacteroidia bacterium (assembly GCA_016787785.1). Lineage (GTDB taxonomy): Bacteria > Bacteroidota > Bacteroidia > B-17B0 > Aurantibacillaceae > Aurantibacillus. Next base: position 5,696 of record JAEUTO010000009.1, read on the forward strand.
TAATTGCTCTTGTAATTCGCTCACACTTCCAACATTGGCATTCTCAATTTTAGTGATCACGTCACCTTCCTGTATACCAGCGTCTTCAGCACTTCCGCCAAGCGTTACACCATTTACGTAAATACCTTTTAAAAGCTTAATGTTTTTTTCGGCAGCAAATTTAGAATCAAGATCGCGGATGCTTACGCCAAAATAAGCTCTCTGTACGACACCAAATTCTACCAGATCGCTCACGATTTTTTTAACGATATTCACCGGTACTGCAAACGAGTAGCCTTGGTAAGCACCATTGTTAGAAGCAATGGCCGTATTAATGCCAATTAATTCACCGCTTACGTTAACCAGGGCGCCGCCACTATTACCCGGGTTTACAGCGGCATCTGTTTGGATAAACGATTCGATGGGGCGTTTATTTACATCTAAAATATTACTTCTTCCCTTTGCGCTAATGATACCGGCTGTAACAGTACTTTCAAGGTTAAAAGGATTTCCTACAGCTAAAGCCCATTCGCCAACCTTTACAGTTTCGCTATTACCATAGGGTAAGAATGGAAGTCCTTTTTCTTTAATTCTTATTAAGGCAACATCCGTACTTGCATCGGCACCAATTATTTCGCCAACATAAGTTCTCTTATCGTTAAGAACTACTTCAATTTTATCGGCACCACTAACCACATGGTTGTTGGTTACAATATAACCATCATCGCTTATGATAACACCGCTACCGCTTCCTTCCATACTATAATTTTGTTGCCTTTTTTGTGGTCCGTAGAACCACTCGGCAAAAGGATCGTAGTTTAAATTATTTACCTGTTCGCTGGTGGTCTTTATGTGAACTACGGCGTTAACCGATCTTTCGGCAGCATTTGTAAAATCTGTAGTAAGCGCAGCTCCCTGACTTTCTATGTAGTTAGCCAGCTTAACGTTAGGTTGCTGAAATGGTTTTGTTATTTGACTGACACTATTTTTATCCGCTGAATAAAAATAACGGGCGGCACCTAAGGATATTAATCCACCTAAACACGCCACAAACATGGTTGACAACAACTTTTTCATACTTCTTTTTAGTTTTTAAGATTAATAACGCAAAGTTAATATCGTTGTTACGTTTTTGCATTCTTTTTAACAATCCTTAACCGGCGCAACAAAAAAAATGCTAAATTTACTCTTGAAAATTAAATGAGATTCAGTCGTAAAATACCCACTTTTGTTTTTGGATTATCAATTGGTCTTTTAGTGGGCGTTGGTTTTTTTGTTTTTAAAATAAACGATCTTTTTAATAAAATGAAAGATTCGGCAAAATCGCAAATTACAGTTGTCCAACAGCCTGTAAAAAATACCGATGATGAAGATGAAGTGAAAAAGAAAGATAAAGAACGTTTTAAAATTAATCTTGGAAAAACGAACAAAGTAAATTATTCAGAAGTGGATAGTCTTATTAGAGACAACTCTGAAATTAATATTGCTACTGATGAGATGCTATCTATTAAAAATGTAAAGATCATTCGAATTAGCCCTACAGTTTCAGCAAATGATTCTTTGGCCGCAGATATTGCGGGGGTTAAAGACAATACATCTGATCTTTATTTTATAGAGTTTTGGAAAACGCCGTTAAATTCAAAAGGATATAGATTTTCAAAGAACAAAGTAATGCTATATGGTTTCATGGATTACAATAACGTATCTCTTTACGAACTAGATAAATCGTATTACATCAAAAGTTCTGACCAGGTTTACAAACTTTTTTACGGTTCCGACTTTAGATCTCTTGAAAGAGTTGTTGATTCAGATCTATTAGCAAAAATTAACTAAACTTTATTTATGCAACTTTCGTTCTATAAATACCAGGGCACAGGTAATGATTTTATTTTGATAGACAACCGTCAGAATAACGTTTTGCTCACCAACGAACAGGTAAAATTAGTATGTGATCGTCGATTTGGTATTGGCGCAGATGGCTTAATGTTACTGGAACTTGAACCAGGTTCTGATTTTAAAATGGTGTATTATAACAGCGATGGCAATCCAAGCAGCATGTGTGGTAATGGTGGACGCTGTATTACCGCGTTTGCAAAACAATTAGGTATCATAAAAAATTCGGCAAAATTTTTAGCTATTGATGGTTTGCATGAAGCTAACATTGATGAGAACGAAATTGTAGCCTTAAAAATGCAGGATGTAAAAACGGTCGAGATAGGTGATGACTTTTTTTATTTAAACACAGGTTCGCCACATTTTGTAAAGTTGGTAGATGATGTTGAAAATTTTGATGTGAAAAAGAACGGCGCTTTGATAAGATATAACGATCGGTTTAAAGAAGAAGGAACCAACGTTAATTTTATTGAGAGAAAGGATGATGCACTTTTTGTGCGCACTTACGAAAGAGGGGTAGAGGATGAGACTTATTCTTGCGGTACAGGTGTTACAGCTGCTGCTTTGGTTGCCGCAATAAAAGGGATCTCAAATGGCAAGAATAATTGTTTGATAAAAACACTTGGTGGAAATTTGGAAGTAACATTTGAACGAGTACTGGAACAAAATTTTTATAATATTTGGTTAATTGGCCCTGCGGTAAAAGTGTTTAATGGCACCATTGAAATAGCATGATCGTTGAAACTGTAAACATAAAGTTAAGCACTGTTGATCTTCGTGAAGAAAGCCTTCATAAAGATATATGGCTTGTGTCTTTGCATGCAAACAGGGTGCCGCCACACATTGGTTTAATGATAAATGGCAATTATAATTCGTTGACCATTAAAGGCCATGAGTTAAATGTTTCTTCGGAAGCATTGCTGAAAACGATCTCACAAAAAAAGATCGAAAGCGTTTTTATAAAATTAAAAAAGAATCCTGTTTTTAGTTTCGACCATCAATTGGAAATGTTGCAGGAAATGATCTCCAATTTCGGGCCTGTAAGACAATACGAAGCAACCTGCTTATCGCCTATAAAATTATTTTTCGAGCATTTTTATGCTGTTACAAATAATGAAGAAGAGTTGTATTTTGACTTAATGAAGCGCATGAATGAGAACGAGTATTTTGAATTTGCAAGCTCTAGCAATTTTGATCTTCATAACGGTTTTTTAGAATTACCTTTTTATACTGTTGAACAATTGCACCAAACAATAAAAGAACAACGTTTACCTTATTATAAAGATTGATGTTTTTAAAAGGAGAAAATATTTCTGTAAGAGCTTTAGAGCCATCAGATGCCGACATTTTATACCGTTGGGAGAATAACCATAGCTTGTGGGAAGTGAGTTACACGCAAACACCTTTTTCAAAAGCAGTTTTGGATGAATTTGTAAATACAGCTTACCAGGATATCTACACAAATAAACAATTGCGTTTAATGATCTGCAAAGCAGATACAAACGAAACTATAGGCATTATCGATCTTTTTGAATTTGAACCACAGCATGCACGTTGTGGTTTGGGCATTTACATTCATGATCAATTTCGTGGTAACGGCTTTGCTCTGGAGTGCATTGAACTGATGAAATTTTATTGTTTTGCAACGCTACATCTGAAACAGATTTATGTTAACGTTAACCAGTCTAACTCGGCCAGCCTTGCTTTATTTGAAAAGGCGGGTTTTGAAAAATGTGGTTTAAAAAAAGCATGGCATAAAAAAGGTATTAATTCCTTTGAAGATGTTTGGTTCCTCCAACATATAAATACCGGTGCCTAAAAAAGTACATATATTTTTATCAGTCGCTATTGCATTAATTGGGCTATTAAAATTTTGTGATGTGCCACATGCAAAGATCGCAGAAGAAGTTCCAAAAAAAGATACATCACTTTATTTAAATCATTCCGATTCTGCCAAATATGTTGGCATGAATACCTGCAAACTTTGTCATCAAAATATTTACAACACTTTTATTAAAACCGGTATGGGTAAGTCGTTGGGACTTGCTACCAAAGAAAAATCTTCTGCCGATTTTTCAAAGTCCAGCATCTACGATAAATATTCTAACATGCATTACAATGCATTTTGGGATAAGGATAGTTTATTTTTTAATGAATTTCGTTTAGAAAAAAGTGACACTGTTTTTTCGAGAACAGAACAGGTTAATTACATTATTGGTTCGGGCCAACACACCAATTCGCATTTGCAAACGGTTAATGGTTATATCAATCAAATGCCAATGACCTATTATACACAGAAAAAACATTGGGATCTTCCTCCTGGTTTTGAAAATGGCGTAAATACACATTTTACTAGAAAGATAGGTTTGGAATGCATGAGTTGTCATAACGGCTATCCAAATTTTGTTTTAGGTTCAGAAAACAAATACACCAGTATTCCAACCGGTATAGATTGTGAACGCTGTCATGGTCCGGGTTCTGTGCACGTTGCAGAAAGACAGTCAGGAACAAAGGTAGATACCTCCAGATTAATTGATTACACGATTGTAAATCCAGCAAAATTATCTATTGATAGGCAATTTGATCTCTGTCAGCGCTGCCATTTACAAGGTAATGCGGTTTTAAAAGAAGGCAAATCGTTTTACGATTTTAAACCCGGGCAAAAATTAAGTGATTACATTTCGGTTTTCCTGCCAAAATATAAAAATGCCGATGAGGATTTTATAATGGCCTCGCATGCCGATAGGTTAAAACAAAGCGCTTGCTTTATTAAGTCTTATGAAAAAGTAACTTCAACAAGCTCAGTCGTCAATACTCTTAAACCATATAAAGGCGCATTAACCTGTGTTACCTGCCATAACCCGCATGTAAGCGTGAAGGAAACAAATGCCGGTGTTTTTAACGAAGCTTGCAATGGCTGTCATAATTCAAATGGAAAGTCGGTTCTTTTATGTTCTGAAAAAAATGTTGTGTTAGCCCGAAATGCAAAACAAGGCCACTCAACTTCCAAGTTTTTAAATTGCGTTTCTTGTCACATGCCTGCAACAGGTTCTACAGATATTCCCCATGTTTCGGTGCATGATCATTATATACGCAAACCAATTTCTAAAATTGAAAAGGACAAAATTAAAACCTTTGTAGGTTTATATTCTATTAATGAGAAAGATCCAAGTGCATTAACAAAAGCCCAGGCTTACATTAACCAATACGATAAATTTGATCAGGATAATTCTTATTTAGATTCTGCAACCACTTTATTAAAAGATAGAACAGCAAATGATCTGTTCACTAATTTACGAGCTTTGATACATTTAAATTTTATTAAGCAGGATTTTCAAAAAGTAATTGGCTATGTTAATCAGGCAGGAGAGCAAAAGTGTTTTAATATTTTATTTACTAAAGTTTCATACGATAACATAGATGCCTGGACCTGTTACCGAATTGCAGAATCGTATTATAACACCAATAATGTGCCCGGTTCGGTTAAATGGTTCAAACAGGCCGCTAAACTGGCCCCATATAACCTGGATTTCAGGAATAAATTAGCGAGTACTTTAGCGGCTTTAAACAATTTTAACGACGCGATCGAGCAATTTTCTTTTATTCTGAAAGAAAATCCGAAACATGTTTCGGCAATGACGAATTTGGGATATATACGATTGAGCCAGGGCCAGCCAGCAGAGGCATTTAGACTTTATAAAAATGCTGAAAAGATTGATCCGGATTATGAACCATTATTATTAAATTTAGCAGGTTATTATGCTTTTATAAAAGATAAAAATTCGGCAAAAAAATATTTAGGACTTATCTTAAAGAAAAATCCTAAGAACCAAAAGGCAAAAATGGCATTAGAACAAATTGAACGTTTGTTATGAGTAAAAAGGGAAGAGGTAAAATAATTAGTCTGATCTTGATTCTTGCATTAGCAGCAGGCGGCTACTTTATTTACCAAAAATATATTGCTGGCGCCATTCATTTAAAAGACAAAAATTACACTTACGTTTATATTGAGTCCAATGATACATTTGAAGATGTAATAAACGATATTAACTCCGACAATATTATTGACGATCTTGAGGCTTTTGAATTCCTTGCAAAGAAAATGGATCTGGATAAAAATATCCACCCTGGCAAATACCGCATTACCAATGGCATGACCAAGCGCCAGATCATTAATCTTATTAAGTACAACAAGCAGGAAAAAGTAAAACTCACCTTCAATTCTCAAATTCATAATTTGGAAGAGTTTGTTGCGTATGTTGATGATAAACTCGAATTGAACGAAGAGGATCTGGAGAATTATTTAAGTGATGAAAAGAAACTGCACGATGACTTTAAATTAGATCCTGATAATGCCTTTGCTTTGATTCGCCCGGGAGTTTATGAAATTGGATGGGCAAGCAGCATAGATGAATTTATTGCAGCTTTAAAACAAACGTACGATGCCACTTGGAGCGAAAAGCGCAAAGCATTGGCAAAAAAAATTGGTTTCTCAGTTCCCGAAATAATTACATTGGCTTCAATTGCACAATCAGAAAGTGCTATTGAAAGTGAGCAGGAAAAAATTGCGGGTGTATACATTAACCGTATACGCAAGGACATGTTGTTGCAGGCAGATCCTACTTTAAAATTTGCCAATAAAAATTTCGATGTTCAACGCGTTTTGGATGCAGATAAAGAGATCAATTCGCCTTACAATACTTATAAAAATAAAGGGTTGCCGCCGGGTCCAATTTGCCTTGTTTCCATTCAATCTATCGATGCAGTTTTAAACCACATAAAACACAAATATATTTTCTTTTGTGCCAAGCCTGAATTGAATGGCTACTCTGATTTTTCGTGCACCTACGAAGAACATTTAAAGTATGCCAGCGCTTACCAAAAGGCAATGAATAAAAGAGGAATTAATAGATAAAATGAGTATTTTTGAAAGGCCTACAGGTTGCAAAACAAAATTTAAATACACATAGTTATGGCAATAGATATCAAAACGGAAGAGAAAATAAAATTACTGGAAGATAAGTATGCCCAAATGGGTCAGGATATAAATAGTTATTTGGATGGTTTGTTATTATCTAACTATTTAACTTATTGGGATTATACCCAGGTAGAAACGTTATTAACGCTTCAGAATCCAAAAACGGATTTCCCCGATGAGCAGATCTTTATCATGTATCATCAAATTACCGAATTATATTTTAAATTGGCCTTGCACGAATTTGAGCAAATTGGAAACAATGGACCAAATATTTTACCCAATGGAAAACTAGTTGGTTGGAAAGATAAACTAGAGCCTGATTTTTTTGCTGAAAGAGTAGGGCGCATTAACCGTTATTTTGAAGCACTTACAAAATCTTTTGAGATCATGATCAATGGGATGGAGAAAGAACAATTTCTGCGTTATCGCATGGCTTTACTTCCTGCCAGTGGATTTCAGAGTGCGCAATACCGTAAGATAGAAATTTGCTCTACCGATTTCTTTAATTTGGTTGATAAAGAAGTACGACCAACGTTAAAAGATAAGAACCCATCTATTGAAGAAATGTTTAATCACATTTACTGGAATAAGGGCGCCACGGAATTAAGCACTGGTAAAAAAACATTGACATTGCTACAATTCGAAAAAAAATACGGGCAGGATTTTATTAAATTAGCTAACGAGTATAAAACAAAAAATATTTGGGCTAAGTATAAATCGCTACCGGAAGCTGATCAGAAAAGTTTGAAAGTTATTAATGCTTTAAAAGAACTAGATGTTAATGTAAATATTAACTGGCCGTTGGTACATTACAAATCTGCCGTTCAATACCTTCAACAAAACACCGAAGATATTGCTGCAACAGGTGGTACTAACTGGCAAAAATATTTACCGCCACGTTTTCAAAAAAGAATTTTCTTTCCTGAGCTTTGGTCGGAAGCAGAAGTTGCAGATTGGGGAAAAGGTTGGGTAGTGACCAACGTGTTTAGGGAAAATAAATAATTGTAACAGGCAAAGAAGAACACGAAACCAGAAATAGAATGTCCATACTAGTAAATAATATAAGTAAACTTTACGGCGCTCAAAAAGCGCTGAATAATATTTCTTTTGAAGTTGGAAGTAACGAGATAGTTGGTTTTTTAGGTCCCAATGGTGCGGGAAAAAGCACCATGATGAAGATATTGACCTGCTATATTCCTCCAACAGAAGGTACAGCTAAGGTTTGTGGTTTTGATATTACGCAACAGAGTTTAGAAGTAAGAAAACAAATTGGTTATTTACCGGAACACAATCCATTGTATTTGGATATGTACGTAAAGGAATTTTTAGAATTTGTAGGTGGCATTTATAAAATAAAAAACAGTAAGAACCGTGTTAAGGAAATGATAGACATGACCGGTTTGCAATTAGAACAGAATAAAAAAATTGGGGCTTTAAGCAAAGGGTACAGGCAACGTGTTGGTTTAGCGCAGGCCATTATTCATGATCCAAAAGTATTGATCATGGATGAGCCTACAACGGGGTTGGACCCAAATCAACTGGAGGAAATTCGCGGACTCATAAAAGCCTTAGGAAAAGAAAAAACAGTAATGTTAAGTACACACATTATGCAGGAAGTAGAAGCTATCTGCGACCGTGTAATTATCATTAACAAAGGAGAAATTGTGGCGAATGACGAAACAAAGAATCTTCAAAAAAATACTACCCAACAAATTATTACTGTTGAGTTTGATAAAGAAGTGTCAGAAAAATTACTTCATAAAATAACCAATATCGAAAAGGTAAGTCATTTACAGGGCAATACCTGGCAATTGGTTTCTACCTCTAAAGAAGACGTGCGTAAAGACATTTTTAATTTTGCCGTTGCTAATAATTTAAGTGTGTTAACCTTAAATAAAGAAGAGCAAAAGATGGAAGATGTGTTTAAGGAGTTGACGAAAAAATAATCATTTCACAATTCTACGAATTACGAATTTTATACGAACTTACGAATCTTGAATAGGCGGTTAGATTCGTATTATTCGTACCTATTAGTAATTCGTACACGAAGTATTAGATTCGTAAATTCGTAATGATTGGTATTCGTAGAAAGTTTATGGTCTGTACAATACCTTATAAGGAAACAAACCTTTTGCGCCTGGATTTACCGAGAAATTAAATTTACATAAGGTCTTTAAAATTTTAGTAACCTCTTCTTTTTGTTTTGCAGTAAGATCGTAAGAATTTATATAATCCACTTTTTCTACAGCTTTCTTTTCATTCACAAAAAGTGTTGCGTCAAATTTTTGGTCTATATCTTTACCTTTTAATTTAGCTCTCAAATCAGTTGTAACTGCACTTTCGCCACCGGTGTAATAACATGCTATGGTTTCTATTTGCGTTTCAGCTGCCGCAGTATTACCAGAGGTAGTTTCAAGAACAATAGCATCTTTTGTTGTTGTTGTATTTGGCGAGCCTGGTTTGTAATCGTTGTTTCCAACCACCATACCCGCAGAACTTTGTTTGTTATTTGCTCTTTTTGATTTTTTTCCGGCTTTTTCTTCCCTGTTAACTGTAGCGTTCTTATCCATGTTAACTGCCACAGGTTGATTTAAATTTTCTTCAGCATCATTATCATCCCTATCCGCTTTTTTTGCTTTTTCTTTCGGACTTCCAAATGCAAGTTCATTTTTTGGTGTTGATTCTGTCTCAGCTGATTTTATTTTTTGATCAGGTGATGATTTAGTAGTAACCGATTTAAAAACTTCGCCTTCTTTATCTTTTGAACCTTTTGCAAGATCATCTAAATAACCACCGGCTGCATTGTTTTTTGAATTTGTGCCACTTCCCGTTGCAACAATTTCATCAGCAACTTCTTCTTTTTTTCTTTCAGATTTTTCTTTTTCAAACTGTTTAACGTCTACAGGTCCTTTTGAAGCAGCAACTATCATTCTTGGCTTTGCTTCTTTCTCATCTTCTACAATTTTGCCATCAGAAGCCACCATATCTTTTTCCGCGGCCTGAGTTTGTTCGTCTAATTTAGCTAATTTTAATTTTCCTTCAGATTTTTTTGCTGGGCTTTCTTCGTCTGAAACAGTTACTGCTTCAGTTGGAGGTGCAATGGCTTGTTCTTTTAATTCTACTTTACTGTCGGGCAAAACATTCTTCTCACTTTCCTGAACATTATTTACAATAGCAACATCATGACCGTTAGAAAGCGATTCATTATTATTTCGGATAAATAAAACAGTTAAACCAATAACTAAGATCAAACCTGCAGCGGCAAACCAATAAACTTTTGGATTTTTTTCTTCTTCCTTAGCAAACAGTTCTTTTTGAATACGTGTATCCAAAGCAGCTTTAAGATCACTAGCTTCCTGTTCAGATTCTAACATATCAAAACCCTCAATAGCATCTTTTTCAAAGTCATCCAAACCTTGCTTACCCGCTTTTGCTTTATTAAAAAGTTGATCTAAATTATCGTTATTTGTTGGGGTCTTCATTAATTAGTATTTCCATTTTTAATTTCAAATTTCTTTTGCCATTTTGTATGTGGCTTTTTACTTCGTTTGCTGTGTAACCAGTAATTTCAACAATTTCGATGTATGACTTGTTCTTTAAATAAAAGAGATCTATACATTTTTTTTGTTCAATATTCAACAGTTCCATAGCTTTTTCCATTATCACAATTTGCTTCTCTTTTTCATTGAGATGCTCAGGATTTGAAAAATCCATAATTAAGTGCACATTTTCTTTTAATTCCAGCTCTTTCTTAAGCATACTCTGCCTTTTACGCAGTTCCATGAGGCAAAAATTCTTGCTGTAAACGTATAACCAGCTTTTAAAGAACTCAATTTTGTGCTTTTTAAGGTCTTTCATTAAACCCGTAAATATTTGAATTACTGCATCTTGCGCCTCATCTTTGTTCTTAAGGTATTTTATGCATAAACCTAAAACAAGGTGTCCGTAACGCTCGTAAAGGATCCCAACGATATTATTATCATCTTTTTCTAAAAAAACGTTAATTAAATCGTTATCAGAGTAACTGCTGTATTTGTTGTTGGCACTCAATTGTGATACGATTTTAAGACTAAAATATAAAAATAACAATAAAAGCTATTAAAAAGCAATAATTATATTTGTAAATTAGATAAATTTTTAAAAAACTGGCCAAAAGTTTTAAATATTGGGTACTATTATTTTGCGTTATCTCACTTAGATTTCAACAACCATCTAATTACGATACCAACGCAAAGATCAAGGCTGTATTCCTTTATAATTTTACGCGTTATTTTGAATGGTCTGACAAAAAGAAGGCTGGCAATTTTGTAATTTATGTTGTTGGTAAGAACGAAAATCTTATTTCAGAATTAAAAACCTTAGCAAGCAAAAAAAAGGTAGGTAATCAGGATATTGAGGTTAAAAATTCTTACACTTTTGATGCAGCTGTTGCAGCACAAATAATTTACTTGTTACCCGAAGTTTCAAAAACGGTAGCAGATGTTTCTTCTAAAAACAAATCAAAAGGTACTTTGATCGTTGCCGAAAGTCCTAATGCCTGCAAAACAGGATCGAGTATAAATTTTGTAGTAATTGATAATAAATTAAAATTTGAATACAATAAAAATAATGCCGTAAAAGCCGGCTTGAAAACAAATGATGATTTTAAAGCACTAGCAATTAATGTTGAGTAAAATTAAAACAAATTAAAATGAGCAAATGGCGCAACATAGTAAAAACCTTTACATATAGCATTTTATTGCTGTGTGTTGTAAATGGTTTTGCGCAGAATGATAAGCTTAACCGAGCCCAACAATTACTGCAATCTAAAAATGCTGACATGGCCAAGCTTGCCATTGACAGTGTTATCGTTCATCCTGAAACAAAAGGTGACTTTGTGGCCTGGACAACACGCGCATATATTTATTTTGAAATATACAAACGCACCGACAAACTGAAATTAAATTCTTCTTTACGCGATACCATTCTTTCTTCACTTAAAACATCTGGTGCATTAAAACCAGATGAGACCTTTGCTACTAATAATAAAAAATTAATTTCAAATATTGCAGCCGGTTATTTTAACCTGTCTAAATTTTTGCTAATGGATTCTGTTAATTACACACGCAGTCTGGTTGCCTATAACAGGTTTAAAGAAAATTTTGCGATAGCAGAACCGGGAACAAATTTTACCGCGAGAGATATAGAATATTATTTAGCTGTTGGAAGTTTATACTCTGATATTTTTAATAAGGACAACAAAAATACCGCTGCGCAAGACATTGCTAAAGTTGCTCTGCTAAAAGTGTTAGATATTCAGCCAGAGAATCCTTCGGCAAACATTAACCTCGGCATTATGTACTATAATCAGGCCGTGAATTTAGGTAAGGGTCTGGATTACGGGGCAGACTTCTCGCAGATTGATGTTGTGCAGGAAAATATTATCAAGCTTGCAAAACAGGCCGAGCAATTTATTATTAAAGTTTATAAAGTTGATAATAAAAACGTGAAAGCAGTTGAAGCGCTTCACAGTATTTACAAAATGCTGAACGATAAAGCGAAGGAAGAAGAGTTTAAAAAGAAATGTAAAGAGTTAAATATTAAAATAGACTAATGGCAATTAGATTCACGATAGGAAGAAAAATTGGATTAGGATTTGGCTCATTTATTGTTTTAACAATGGTAGCCTTTATTTTAACGGTTCTTACTTTAAACGACAGCAAGAGACAAACCGAGACAGTGGTAGGACAGGTAACACCAAGTGTTGCCGAGTTAAAAGAATTAAACCTTTTATTACAGCGTTCGCACACAAATGTTTCAAAATGGTTTTACAATAAAAGTTTTAATGATATTGAATTTAGAGATGAATTAAAAAATATCATTCGGGTAGAGTATCCTGAGAAGAAGAAGTTACTACTAGCTTTATCGCAAACATGGTCTACAGATGAGAAAACACAGCTACGCGTAATTTTTGGCAGAGTAGAAACGTTATTTAAAGTTTATCAAAACGAAATTATTGGTCAGTTAAATTCTGCAGAAGCATACGAAGACCCAAACATTTATATGATGGCGCGATTGCCTTACGAAGATTCTGAGGTGAACATCAAAACCATTTACCGTAACCTTAATTCATTAATTGCTTTTAAACAAGAGGCTGCCGAGAAAGTAAAAGACGAGATGTTCGATTCTTTTAAATTCTTAAAGGGATTTGTACAATTGCTTGGTATTACGCTTGTAATTGGTGGAATATTTATTGCCCTATACACTACGCGTTCTATTACAAAACCAATACAGGTGCTTAAGAAAATGTTGCTTTCTATGGGTCTTGGTATCCTGCCTAAAGAACGCATTCAAACAAGAAACGATGAAGTTGGTGAAATGGGCGTCGCGCTAACCGACCTTATTCACTCGATGGAGCAAACCACAGAGTTTGCTAAAGAAACGGGTGCCGGAAAATTTGACGCTAATTACAAGCCATTAAGTAAGGACGATACTTTAGGGCATGCATTGCTTAAAATGAGGGATGACCTTGCAGAGAACGAACGTAGTTTGGAGCGCAAGGTAATGGAGCGTACAGAAGAAGTTGTGCGCCAAAAGTCGGAGATCGAAAATAAAAATGAAGAGTTGGAAATACTTTACAAACAAGTAACGGACAGTATTCATTATGCAAAAAGAATTCAGGAAGCAATATTGCCACCAAATAGTATCATAGATCAAATTCTACCAAACTCTTTTGTATTGTTTAAACCAAAAGATATTGTTAGTGGCGATTTTTATTGGGTAGAGAAGAAAAATAACCTTACTTACTTTGCTGCCGTAGATTGCACCGGACATGGTGTGCCGGGGGCCTTTATGAGTTTGGTGGGACACAATATTTTAAAGGATATAATTAGCAATACGAATATAATTAAGCCATCTGAAATATTAGACAAATTGCGCGAAGGTGTGATAAATACGCTGCACGTAAGTAATAAAGGCACACAATCTAAAGATGGTATGGACATAACTCTGTGCTGCATTAATTATGACACATTGGAATTGCAATACGCTGCTGCATACAACCCACTTTATATTGTAAGAAATGGAGAATTAATTCAGTATAGTGCAAACAAATTTCCTATTGGAGCGTTTATAGGAGAGAAAGAGAATTTTGATAACGTTACCATTCAACTGCAAAAGAACGATCAGTTATACGTGTTTAGTGACGGCTATGCCGATCAGTTTGGCGGACCAAAAGGCAAAAAATTTATGGTTGGAAACTTCAGGAAATTGTTGACACAGATTGCCACCAAACCAGTTAAAGAACAGATGAACTATCTCGATAAGAAACTTGCCGATTGGCAGGGTGATCTGGAGCAGGTAGACGATGTTCTGATAATTGGATTAAGAGTTTAATTTTTAAAATAATTTTATGAGATACATTTTTAGTTTACTTCTTTTTGTTTGCATAGGTTTTTACGGTGTCGCGCAAACACAAATGAATTATTACAAATCTTTTACTAAAGATCTTGGTATTTCAGCAACAAGTATAAAAACAATTACCGCTAAAACATTTAGCTTAAGCTCACCTGTATATGATTACCAATCTGATACTGCTTCTAATCAATTAATTTTTTCTACGCGCAAAAAAGATCCTTCCGGTAGGTTATACATTAATAAAGGATTTATTGCAGGTTTAAATTGCGCTACCGACTCAATTAACTGGTTATACGAAAGCCTGCGTTTTGATCTGAATTTAACCGGCGATTTTTTGCTTTTTTCGAACGAAACAAAAACCAGTCGCTATGACAAGAAACATGGCTTTGAGGTTTATGATTTTAAAGACCGGATCGTGTATGCCATTCCTGCAAATAGCTCAGGCCTAACATATGATGATCCCAAAAAACCCGATGAACTAAACTGCATAAGTTTATTAAACGGCGCTGTTTACTGGAAAGCTAACCTATCACACAAGGAAGATTGGATGGATGTAAAATATTTAAACGATACAACCATTATCATTGCTGCAAATGGGCTACATGCCATTAATATTCATACAGGTTTACTTTGGTCGCATCCGCTTGTTACCGCAGAAAAAAATCAAAAAACATTGGTGTACTCTGTTGTTCATAAAGAAAATGTTCAAAAAATAAATTCGTCTCAGAAAACAACTAAAGAAGACAATTTATTAACGCATCTGGGATCTAATATTCTTATAGATGGGGATGTGGTTTATTTTGCAGGGAAAGAAAAAATAATTGCTGTTAAAGCAAGTGGCGAATTATTGTGGGAATTAGATCTAAAAGAATTACCTACTTCTAAAATGATAATTACTAAAAGTGGTTCTGCAATTACTTTAATTAATTTAGGGCTTAGCCAATTCAAAGATAATTATGTTCTATACGGTAAACCTTTTGTAATGAATATTGACGCTAGTACGGGAAAGATCAACTCTCAAAGCAAATTTACCTCGTCTGAGAACTTAATTGATTTTTTACCACAAAAACAATCGTATTTATTAGCTGATAAAAAAAATATTATACAAACAAATTCCAACAACGAGTCGTTTGAGAACCTTATTCCGCTCGACGATCACAAGTATGGTCGTTTTGTGGAGTTTATTAATGGTGACGAGTATTATGTTGAAAAAGAAGGGTATTATGTACCATTGAATTTTATTAATGATAATGTTGTTTATTTTAAAACTGAGAATAATAAAGTTTATGGTGTGGATAAAGTTGACGTTCAGTACGAATACCATTTCACAGAATTATTTAAACGCGATAAAGTATATAAGGACAAAACAGTGATCTTTAATTATAAGAACACTTACGTAATAAATAAGAATTTTGAGTTGCTTGCTACACTTAATTTAGTGGAACAAAGTATAGTAATGAAAAACAAGATCTATTTTTTTGGAGGAAGATTGTTGAATATTGTTGATCTTGACGATCTGTAAAAAATTATTTTTCAAAATCCTCTATTAGTTTTCTCCATTCCGTAGGAATATCAATACTTATTTTCTTTAAATAATCCATTGCTACTAAAATGCCAATGCCTTTAGCAGCTTCAATTAACTGTTCGTTTTCTTTTTTTAAGATCACATTATCTATCGTCATGCTTTTTGTGCCAAGTTTTTTTATTTTGGTACAGCAATACACTTCGTCTAGCAAATAAAGCGGTGTAATATGATCTATTTCAGTTCTTGCAGTGATAAAGCCTTTTTCGTTCCAGTTAATGGCGTTGCTTAAAACCTCATTAAAATAGTTTACACGGCCTAATTCAAAAAAACTTAAGTAGCAGGCATTATTTACATGATCAAGCCGATCAATATCATTAAAGCGTAACTGAATTGGTATAATATGTTTGTAATCCTGGTAGGTCATATTACGCCTGGCGATTTAAAAGTTCTTTAGCATAACTTTTTAACGCTTCCTTTTTTGAAGAGTTAGCATTTACTTTGTTTAAAAGATCAATCGCTTGCAACGTGTGTCTGTCTGCTTCCTGCTGACATAATTTTTTAATGTTGAGAGCATTGTAGATAGCCAGAACACCTTCTATCTTTTTTGTTTGATCTTTTAATTTTAATAATTTTTTAAGTTCCTTTTTCTGTTTTTCGTTTGCAAGCTCAAGTGTTTTTAAATACAAAAATGTTTTTTTGTTTGCTATAATATCGCCACCAATTTGTTTCCCGAATTTTTTTGGATCTGTAGCAAATGCATCTAAAAGATCATCCATTAATTGAAAAGCAACACCTAAATGTTTTCCAAAAGCGTATAAATTATTTTGATCTTCCTCTTTTGCATTGGCATTAATAGCACCCATCTTTAAGCTACAACCCAATAATACCGCGGTTTTATTCGTTATCATATCAATGTAGTTTGTTACATGCACATGCTCGTTGTTCTCGAAATTCATGTCGTGTTGTTGTCCTTCGCAAACTTCAATAGCCGTTTTATTTAAAAGCACATTTAGTTTTTTGAATTCTTTAAAGTCGTAATGTTCCAAAACTTGTTTTGCTTTTATAAGCATTACATCACCGCTTAAAATGGCAATATTGGTATTCCATTTTACATGCACCGTTTCTTTATTTCTGCGAAGAGGAGCAGCATCTAAGATATCGTCATGTATCAACGAAAAATTATGAAAGAGCTCAACAGAGAGTGCTGAATTTAAAGCGAGCTTTGGGTCTTTATCAAAAAGATCGCAGGCAATTAGCGCGAGTAGAGGACGCAATCTTTTTCCGCCAAGAGATAAAATATAATTTTCGGGCTCATAAAGCTCTTTTGGCGACCGTGAATTTAAACCCGATTGATGATCCTCTAAATGTTTTAAGAAAAGATCGAATAATGCCTGATAATTATTCACGAAAAAAAATTAAGAGTTTTTTGCAACATCTAACAGATATGTGCCATAACCACTTTTAGTTAATGGCGTGGCAACTTTTATCAATTGTTCTTTATTTATATAACCCATTTTAAAAGCAACCTCTTCAATACAACCAATTTTTAATCCCTGCCGCTCTTCAATAACCTGCACAAATTGGCCGGCTTGCATAAGCGAAGGAAAAGTTCCTGTATCTAACCATGCAGTTCCGCGATCCATAATAGAAACTTTTAATTTGCCCTGTTTTAAATATTCTTTATTCACATCGGTAATTTCGTATTCCCCGCGCGGACTAGGTTTTAGGTCTTTAGCAATTTGTACAACAGTGTTGTCATAAAAATATAAACCCGGTACAGCGTAATTTGATTTTGGTTCTTTTGGTTTTTCTTCAATAGACAGTACTTTAAATGATTTATCAAACTCAACAACTCCATAACGTTCGGGATCGCTTACATGATATGCAAAAACAACACCACCCACAGGATTATTTATTTGTCGTAATGCACCACCAAGACCAATGCCATAAAAAATATTATCGCCTAAAATTAAAGCAACTTTATCGTTACCAATAAATTTTTCGCCCAAAACAAATGCCTGAGCTAAACCGTTTGGCACTTCTTGTACGATGTAAGAAAATTTACAACCAATACTTTCACCCGTTCCTAAAAGTCTTTCGAAATGGGGCAGATCATGTGGTGTAGAAATTATTAAGATCTCGTTTATGCCTGCCATCATTAAAACCGACAGAGGGTAATAGATCATTGGTTTATCATAAATGGGCATCATTTGTTTACTCATTGCCAGAGTAAGTGGATGTAAACGTGTGCCAGAGCCTCCTGCTAAAATAATTCCCTTCATAGTTTTAAGTTAAATGGTTTGGAAAGGTACAAAATTTTTAAAATCAACAAAGTTTAAAATTTGGCAATAAGTTAAAAATGGCCTTTCGCAAAAATTTAGTATTTTTATGCTAAAATGATGCCAAAATCATACAAAACTGCTCTTTTTTGCCTTTTTTTTGCGATTTTTTCGTTCAAACAAGAAAGCTCCTTTTTTCAAAAACTGGTTGTTCAGGCGGTAAACCAAACTAAAATAAAAGTAACCTATGTTCCTGCTTATGTTCAGATAAAATATCCAAATGGAGACGTTCCGGCAAACACTGGTGTTTGCACCGACCTTGTTATCAGGGCCTATCGGGGTGTTGGAATTGATCTCCAAAAAGAAGTGCATGAGGATATGGTGAAACACTTTAAGAATTACCCTAAATTATGGAAGCTGAAAGCACCGGATACCAATATCGATCACAGAAGGGTGCCCAATCTAATGACCTATTTTAAAAATAAAAAAGCCGAATTAACAGTAACGGAGAATGCTGAAGATTATAAACCCGGTGATCTGGTTACCTGGAACCTTCAAAATAAAAAGGTAATGAGCGGTATTACTCACATTGGTATTATTACTGACCAGCGATCACTTGATGGTAAACGTTATCTTGTTGCCCATAACATTGGAGGCGGCAATACCATTGAGGATATGCTCTTTTCTTATACCATAATCGGGCATTATCGATTTAAAGGGCAGTAGAAGCTATTTGTTAAAATTCAAAAGCTAAACTTTAGGCCTGATTTGATTGAGTAAACCCCCCTTTTGACTTACTGAAAAAAGCAACGATCAGGGCTTTAATGTTTACCTTTGTTTATCAGTGATAAGTTAATTTTTAGATTAACTAATATCAAGAAAACAACAAATGAAAAAAAGAGAGCTTAAATATAAATTCGTTGAAAGAAATCTTATGAAAAAGTTTATCATATCTTTATTAGTAATAGTGGCATTTACCAGTGTTCGTGGGCAAGTTTTGGCACCAATCGCTCCATCTGCCACATCTTTAAATTTCGCATTTACCGGTGGAATTCAAACATTTACCGTTCCAAGTACCCTGTGCGTAACTACGGTTACATTTGTTGTTAGGGGTGCACGAGGCGGTGGCGGTGGCGGCGGTTTAGGAGCTGCAATACAAGCAACTTATGCAGTAACACCCGGTCAGGTATTTCAAATTATGGTAGGTGGTGCCGGAACTCAGGGAGCTGCTTCAGGCGGTTTTAATGGTGGTGGTACTGGTCAAGCCTCTACTGGCGCTGCGGCTTATGCATCATTTGGAGGTGGAGGTGCTTCGGATGTTAGGGTAGCACCTTTCGCTTTAGCAAACAGAATATTAGTTGCCGGTGGCGGCGGCGGTGCTGGCGGCGGTTCAGGTTCGGTATGCGGCGGAGCAGCAAATTGCAATAACGGCGCTCCAGGATGTAATACTTATGGTTCTGGTGGCGGTGGCGGAACACAAGTTGCTGGTGGTGTTGGTGGCACACCTTGGGCAGGAACTCCTCCCGGAGGTTCTCCCGGAGCATTAGGTATTGGCGGTCAAGGTGGTCCGTGGCAAACTGCATCTGGCGGCGGCGGCGGCGGCGGTTATTACGGCGGCGGCGGCGGCGGAAACGACGGTTGTTGTACCGGTGCAAACGGCGGCGGCGGCGGCGGCGGCGGATCAAGTTTTTATCCAGCAGGCTCATTATGTGCACCTGCAGCTCAAAATGGAAATGGAAGTGTAACCGTTTATTATCTCCCAGGTATAAAACCAACTGTTAATGAAAGCTATGCAATGTGCTCTCGTTCAGCACCTGCATTAAATACATTAAGTTTATCAGCTCAAATAACAACAACAGCTACAGGTGTTTTAACTTTCTCTTGGACAGGACCGGGCGGCTTTAGTAGTGTTGTAAATTCAACAGCAACGGCTGTTAACCCAGTTCCAACACCAACTACTGGAAATTATATGACCCAGACAACCCCGGGTCCGGGTACTGTAATAACTACACAATTTTTATATACTCCCAACCCAACTTCATTAGCTAGTGGTATTTACACTGTTTATGCTGGCTCAAATGGTACAGTTGGCGCTTGCGCAAGTACAGTGCAAGTTATGGTAAATCCAACACCTACAATTTCGGTATTTGCCGTAAATGCACCAGCTTGTCAAGGCACAACCTTAAACTTTTCATTAACACCAATAAACCCTACGGTTGCTGCAGCCGGTCAGACTGTAAGTTCTCTTTACTCTTGGTTAGGTCCAAATAGTTTTGCTTCAAATACGCAATCACCATCCATTGTAAACTCCAGCTCATTAAATGCCGGAACATACAGCGGATCTGCTGTTTACAATTATACGCAGGCTTTGGCAAGTACAGTTTTTACCACTGCACCAAATACGCCTTTAATATTTACATCAACATTAACCTGTAAAAAAGATACAAGTTTAGTGGCAGTTATTATTAATACGGCTACGCCTTCCAGTGCAAATTACACGCTTTGCCCGGGATCCACCCTAAACTTAAATACGACTATACCTTTACAGCCTACAGCTTTTTCTTGGGTTGGTCCTGCAGGTTACACTTCAACTGCTCAAAGTCCGGTTATTAGTAATGTAACGCCGGTTAATTCGGGTAATTATAGTTTAACTGCTCTGTTTACGAACCCTACCACTACGTTAGTTTGTTTCCAGACATCGGTAAGCAATTTATCGGTTGTTCCAACGTCGCCAGTTGCTGTTAACGTGACAAATAACTTATGTCAGTTTACAACAGCAAATCTCAGCGCATTAGCGCCTGGTGCTATTGGGTATTCGTGGGTTGGTCCAAACAACTTTACATCTAATTTACAAGCTACTACGATTAGTAACATTCAACCAGTTTCTTCGGGAGTTTATTTTTCAACGGCTACGTTTGCAATTGGATCTGTTAGTTGTACTACCACCGGATCTAATCAAATAAACGTGGTGCCTGTTAATCCTATTGTTGTGACGCCTACAATAAGTATTTGCGAGCCCGCAAATGCACAGTTATCTGCAAGTTCAAATGGTGCAGCAACTTATTCTTGGACTGGTCCAAATAGTTTTAGTGCAACAGCTGCTAACCCTACAATGTACTTCAGTACGCCATCTCTTACGGGTATATATACGGTTACCGCTTCTTATAATAATGGTGCTTTAATATGTTACAATACAAATACAACTCAATTAACTGTTAATCCACGATTGACATTTACATTAGTGCCATATAAACAAATGTGTTATAACTCACTATTAAATGTAGCTGGTCCTGCAGGTGCAACGTCTTATTCTTGGACAAGTTCTACTGGATATACATCTAATTCTCAAAACCTTGTAATACCGGGTATCCAACCAAATCAATCAGGTTCGTATACTTTAAATGTTTCGTTAGGGCCATGTGTTACCACGCAAAAAATTGATATTGATGTACTAAATCCAATATCATTTACTTTAACACCGCAAGACAGAACTATCTGTAGAGGTGATAGCGTTAAATTAGTTGCAGGATCAACAGGTGGAAGTCAGAACTACGCATATGTTTGGACACCGGGTGTATTCCTAGGTTCTCCTACAGGTAGTGTACAATACGGTCATCCTTTGGGAACAACTATTTACAATCTTGCAGGTTATGATATTGCTTGTCCTAACTATACTGTTTTCCATACATTCACAGTTACAGTTAATCAACCGCCAATGGTAGATCTTCAACTGAATAAAGAGCAAGGCTGCGAACCGTTATGTTTATTTTATAACACTAAAACACAAAATAGTGCGGCAATTACAACTTACGATTTCGGTGGCACTAATATCATGCAGGCGGATAGCTTTAGCTACTGTCTTGATCAACCGGGAACTTATAACTTAAGAATTACTTCTTTAGGTAAGAATGGATGTAAAGGTGTTTACGATCATCCAATGCCAATAGTTGTTTGGCCAAAACCGCATTCAGATTTTAACTGGACGCCAGATGTAGTAACTACCAGCAACAATCAGGTAACCTTTAATCCAATGTCTAAATACGGCCCTGTAACAAGCTTGAACTGGATGTTCTCTGGTACTGGAATTAGTGGATACGATTCTTCGAATGTTCAACATCCTGAACGTGTTTTCGAAAATCCGGGTTTTTATCCTATCATGTTGATCCAAAGAACAGACAAAGGTTGTGTGGATTCAGTGATCAAAAATATTGAAGTTGTTGAAGACTTTAATGTTTACATTCCAAATTCATTTACACCAAATGGTGATGGATTAAATGATATGTTCATTGTAAAAGGTTTAGGATTTAAAACGGAAGGTTTTAGTATGGAAATGTTCGATCGTTGGGGTAATTCTTTATTCTTTAGTAAAGATTGCACGAAAGGGTGGGATGGAACGGTAAAAGGAATTCAGTCGCAAGATGGTGTTTATATTTACAAGATCAGAGCAGTTGGAGCTAATGGACAAGGACGCAAAGAATACGTTGGCCATGTTACGTTAATGAAGTAAATATTTTAAAATTTTTATAAAGATCCTGCTCGTTTTTTACGGGCGGGATCTTTTATTTTAATGACATTCTATTGTTTCTTTTTAAAGTGTTAAAAACTGACTTTCACAGGCTTTTTGTGAATTAAAACGGTTTAAGTAAAAAACGTGTCTTCGCATACTTCGTGAATAGCCCCTTAAAATGAGGGAATAATTTGTTAAGCGCTCTCTGAAACAATATCTTTATATAAACATCTACCCTAATGAAAAACTCCATAAAATTTCTCTTCGTTTGTTTGTTGCTAAATGTCTCGGTATTTGCGCAAACATACACCAATCCGCTGCCGGGCACTCCTTGTCCTACTTGTTATATTGCCCCTCCAACATCAAGCGGACCAAAAGGGGGAAATTCGAACAATAGCGTAATGAATGGTAATGGATCTCTTGCTACTACTTACACGCAAACAGCTTGTGGATTAGGGTTTACACAGGTTTCTGCGAGATTGCATAAAAGGGTATTTGGTGGTGTTCCTCCGGGAACAGGTACCACTCAACCTTGTCCAATTGTAGTTTCAGGCATTCCTGCAGGTGCAATTATTCAGGCAGCCTTCTTATATGCTGGTGGTTCTGGTGCAACAGGCTCAGGAAATTTTAATGCTACTATAACTAATCCTTCTGCAATTAGTCAGGTTTTTGCAATGACACAGATAGGTTTCCACACTGATAAATGCTGGGGCTATGGCGGCACTTGGACATCGCGTGCTAACGTTACATCAATCATAACAGGAAACGGTACATATTCTCTTAGTGGTTGTCCGGTTATGCCTCAGGCTCCTTCTAAAGATACAGACGGTGCAACTTTATTTATCGTTTATGTAGACCCCGCTTTAAATATTACGGGAAGTATAGTCATTGCCGACGGTTGTTTAGTTGGTATTGGTGGTACAGTTAACAATGTTATTTCTGGTTTTAATGTTTGTGGTAATCCTACGAGCACTTCAAATTTTATGGTTGTTGGCGATCTTCAAAAGATCTCTGCTCCAAATATCCGCATGAACAGTCTTGTAAATAATGCAACTTATCCTGTTGCTTCACAACAATGCTGGGATTATATTCAAGCACCTGGTGCACCTGCGGTAAACGGACAAACTACAGCAAACTATGGTCTTACAAGTACTGGTGATTGTTATTCAATAAATATGTGTGGCATGTTCTATCAAACGGGTCCTTGCTTAACAGTTACAGCAATGAGTACACCATCTTGTCCAACTTCAAACGCAACTGTAACTGTTTTAGGCGGTAATCCTGCATATACTTACACCTGGACACCGACAGCTCAAAGCACGTCTGTTGCTACAAATCTTTTATCCGGCAGTTACACTGTAGTTGTTAAAGATAATTTAGGTTGTAAAACCGGTAGCGCAGTAGTTTCAGTAACAACCACTCCTTTAAACCCAATAACTATTACAGGCGGTACAATTTGTAGCGGTAATTCTGTGAACTTAACAGCTAACGGCGCACCAACATATACATGGGCTCCGCCAGCAACATTAAATACTATAAGCGGTCCAAACGTTACGGCTAATCCTATGGCCACAACGGTTTACTCTGTGTCGTTTACAAATACTGCCGGTTGTGTGGGTACACAAACCACACAGGTTATAGTTAATGCTACACCAACAATTGCAACTGTCACCAATAACGGTCCGGTTTGCCAGGGTTTACCGGTAACACTATCTGTTAACAGCACTGTTGCGGGCGCAACAACTTACGCATGGACAGGGCCAAATGGTTACAATGCAAACACCCAAAATCCTTCTATCGCAAGCCCTGTACCAAATGATTCAGGAACATATTCTGTAACAGTAACAAATACATTTACTAACGGAGGGGTCTGTCAGGCTTCCGGCTCAACAAACATGGCTGTTGTGCCTGTGTCACAAGTTGCAGTAACGCCAAGCTTCACACTTTGTCAGGCGGCAAACTTAAGTCTCGTTTCAAATGCGCCAGGTGCAACTTCATATTCATGGACCGGTCCGGCACCATTTACATCTGTGATACAAAATCCAAGCATTCCAAATTTGATGCCCGCTAACTCAGGTAACTATAGTGTAACAGCTTATTTTACAAGCCCTGTAACAACTTTAGTTTGTACTTCGAATGCGGTAACAAACGTATCGGTAGTTCCAACGTCACCGGTAGCAGTTACTGTTCCAAACAATCTTTGTCAGTTTGCTACTGCTAACATCAGTGCTTTAGCACCAGGTGCGGTAGGTTATTCTTGGATAGGACCAAACAACTTTAGTTCTAATTTACAGGCAACATCAATTCCAAATATTCAACCTGCCAATGCAGGAGTTTATTTTTCAACTGCAACTTTTGCAATTGGAACTGTAAGTTGCACAATTACCGGTTCAAATCAAATATCGGTTGTACCAGTTAATCCAGTTAATGTTACACCAACCGTGAGCGTTTGTGAGCCAAGTAATGCGTCATTAAATTCAGCTTCACAAGGTGCTGCTACTTATTCATGGTCTGGTCCGAATGGTTATAATGCACAAGGCGCTAACGTTACCTTGTATCTTCCAACATCAGCCGCTACGGGCATTTATACTGTGTTCACTTCTTACAATAACGGCTCGCTTATTTGCTACAATCAAAACACAGTGCAGTTAACTGTAAATCCTATCATAACATTTACAATGGATGCTTACAGACAAATGTGTTATAACAGTTTATTGAATGTTGCAGGTCCGGGGGGAGCAACAACTTACACGTGGGTTGGTTCAACAGGATTTACATCTAACTCTCAAAACCTTACTATTCCTTCAATTCAGCCGAATCAATCAGGAACATATACTTTAAATGTTCAACTAGGACCTTGTATCACATCTCAAAAAATACAAATAGATGTGTTAACGCCACTAGCTTATACCTTAACGCCGCCAAATCAAACAATTTGTAGAGGAGACAGTGTTAAGTTAATTGTTGGATCTACAGGTGGTAGTCAGAATTACGCTTACGTTTGGACGCCGGGAGTATTCCTGGGCTCGCCTACCGGTAGTGTACAATATGGCCATCCTTTAGGAACAACAGTATATAATCTGGCTGGGTACGATATTGCTTGCCCTAACTACACAGTTTTCTACACATTTACAGTTACTGTTGGTCAACCTCCAATGCCGGATCTTCAATTAGGAAAAGACCAAGGCTGTGAACCGTTATGTTTATTTTATAACACTAAAACGCAAAATGAAGCAGCTGTAACGACTTTTGATTTTGGTGGCGGACAAATAATGCAGGCAGATAGTTTCTACCACTGTCTTACAGAGCCGGGCATTTACAATTTAAAAATTTCTTCGTTAGGTAAAAATGGTTGTAGAGGTGTTTACGATTATCCTAATCCAATTGTTGTTTGGCCAAAACCACGTTCGGATTTTAATTGGGATCCGGATGTAGTTACTACAAGTAATAACCAGGTGACTTTTAACCCAATGTCTCAGTACGGCCCAATAACCAGTATTAACTGGATGTTCAGTGGAACCGGTGTTAATGGTTATGATACTGCTAACGTACAACATCCACAACGTATCTTCGAAACGCCGGGTAAGTACCCTGTGATGTTAATTCAAAGAACCGATAAGGGTTGTGTTGACACTGTGGTTAAATTCCTTGATATTGTTGAAGACTTTAATGTATTCATCCCAAATACGTTTACGCCAAATGGTGATGGAAATAACGAGGTGTTTAACGTAAAAGGCTTAGGCCTTAAAGCAACAGGTTACAGTATGGAAATATTTGATCGTTGGGGTCATTTGATCTACCAATCTAAAGATGTTACTAAAGGCTGGGATGGCACTGTTAAAGGGGTTGCGGCACAAGACGGTGTTTATATTTATAAGATCTTTGCAACAGGAGCTAATAATGAAGGACGCAAACAATATGTAGGTCACGTTACTTTAATGAAATAGTCACAATACAATTTATGTGAATCCCTCTCGCTAAAACGGGAGGGATTTTCTTTTATACCCACAGAGGGGTATTTTCGTGTTCGGGTGGCTGCAAACTGAGTAAAACCGCGGTTTTGCTTAGGGAAAACAGCCTTCTTCTCAATAAAATGCATAACTTTGTGTGGTCAATTTTGCACAGTTTGTTAAAACCTTTTAGGAAAGAAAATACTTTAGTATTTAATGAATAAAATTTTCTTTAAAATAGTTATCATCTGTATGTTGATCGTAGGATCACAGCGTAATTTTTATTCTCAAAATCCGGCTGCCTGTGCTAATACTCAAAATCTTTGCACCAATTCTCTTTTTAGTTTTTCGGCAAGTGCAGGAACAGGTTTAACACCGGGTTTAAATATCAGTAACCCCTTTGGTAATCCACAAGCTGTAAACGCAGGTTGTATGTTTACGAATGTTGCCAATCCGCAATGGTTAATGATAAACATTACTTCATCCGGAAATTTAGGTTTTTCTTTTGGTGCCTTTGGTTCAGCATTTCCTCAAGCTGGAAATTATGATTGGATCATGTGGCCATACTCGCCAACGGCATGTAACGATATTTTTAATAACACCTTGCCCCCCGTTGCGTGTAATTGGAACTGCACAGGCTCTGGTGGTACAGGCATGGGAACAGTTCCTCCGGGTGGTTCGTTTTGCAATTTTCAACCTTCTATTCCGGTAGTACAAGGACAACAATTTATTATTTTAATTACCAATCCAAGTGGCGTAAATACACCCGTTTCATTTGCCAATACCGGTACCGCAGGCATGTCGTGTAACCCATTATTGTTCCCTAACCTTACGGCATGCCCCGGACAGTTAGCGGTTTTTACAGGAACCTGGGTTAATGCAAGCAGCGGAACGTATACACTTTATCCTGGCGCCATTGTACAGACAAGCCCTTCGTTCACAGTTAGCTCTTTGGTTAATCAGGTTTATACAGTACAGGCACAGGGTTTAAATACTTCTGCTGTACCTATTGCAGATCAAACAACATTTACGTTAACGATCAATCCCGTTATTCCAATTTCGGTTACAACACCAACTAACTTTTGTTACGGAAGTAACGCAACCTTCACAATAAATCCAACAGGGAGTGGTTCGTTTAGTGTTACCGGACCTGCGTCTCCAACATCCACATTTGCTACAACTTCTATCTCTGTTCCAAATATCACTACTCCAAATATTGGCACGTTCTCAATAACAGCAAGTTACACGAATGGTTGCACGGGTACACAAACCACGCAAGTGAATGTGGCGCCAAATCATTCAATTACGGTAAGCACAAGTAGCAATGCATGTCAAGGCGCCACAGTAAACTTAACATCATCCATGCCAACCGCTACAGCTTATGCTTGGACAGGGCCGGGGGCTTATTCATCGGCATTGCAAAACCCATCTATCAATACGATTCAACCTACGTCGTCAGGAATTTATACGGTGAGTTCAAATATTAACTTTAATGGCATCGCATGTGCTAAAACAAACACCATGCAAATTGACGTGGTTGCAACTAATACTGTGGCCATCACACCAAACTTTACATTATGCGAGGGTGCTAATTTAAATTTAACCGCCAGCGCTGTGCCAGCAGTTTCTTATTCATGGTCAGGCCCGGGAACATATACTTCCGGTTTGCAAAATCCAACACGTGCCGGGATCGTACCTTCAGATGCCGGTAATTATTCTGTCACGGCTCTTTTCACGAATGGTTCTATTACCTGCACAACCGGTGCTGTCTCAAACGTGTCAGTTGTGGCTACCTCGCCGGTAACAGTTACTGTGCCAAATAACATTTGTCAGAATGCCACAGCTAATTTGTTGGCTAATACTGTTCCTGCGCCTTTGTCGTACGTTTGGGCAGGACCAAATTCTTTTACTTCAAATATTGCCGCTCCGTTTATTTCCAGTATTCAAACTAACGGTTCTGGGATTTATACAACCACGGCAACTTTTGCAATTGGAACAGTGAGTTGTGCCACTACAGGTACGAATCAAATTAGCGTTGTTGGCACCAATACAGTGGCAGTTACTCCTAACTTTACCGTGTGTGAAGGTGCAAATTTAAATTTAACTTCAAGTGCAACTTCTGCAGTTTCGTATTCCTGGAATGGACCTGCAAGCTATACATCAGCAACACAAAACCCAATTATAAATAATATTGTTCCTACTGGTTCAGGTAATTATACTGCAACTGCTTATTTTAACAATGGCGTTTTAACCTGCACTACTTCTGCGGTTTCCAATGTATCTGTTGTTCCTATTTCTACTGTAAGTGTTATTGTTCCTGCAAATATTTGTCAGAATGCTACTGCTAACATGACTGCCAGTGCTACAGGTGCTATAGGTTACACATGGTCTGGACCAAATACTTTTACTTCAAACATTGCATCGCCTTCAATCGTAAATATTCAACCTGCTGGTTCGGGCGTTTACACTGCAACTGCTACTTTCGCCATTGGAACTGTAAGTTGCGCAACAGCAGGCACCAATCAAATTTCTGTAGTTGCAACTAATCCTGTAACAGTAACACCAACATTTACCTTATGTGAAGGCGCAAATTTAAATTTGCTTTCAAGTGCTACATCCGCAGCCTCTTATTCATGGAATGGTCCGGGCGTATTTACTTCTGCATTGCAAAACCCAACAGTTACATCTGTTTTACCTACCGCTTCGGGTAACTATACTGCAACAGCCTTTTTCACGAATGGTTTTTTAACCTGCACTACTTCTGCGGTCTCTAATGTATCAGTTGTACCAACTCCTACTATTACGGTTACTTATCCTGCAAACATCTGTCAGAATACAACGCTTAACTTATCAGCAGCTGCCCCCGGCGCTTTATCTTACGCCTGGGCCGGACCAAACGGATTTATTTCAAACATTACCGCACCTAACATTCCAAACATTCAAACAGTTGGCGCAGGGGTGTATTCAACTACAGCTTTCTTCTCAATTGGAACGGTTACCTGTTCAAATACTTCTACCAACCAAATAAATGTGGTGGGTACGAGCACAGTTAACGTCACACCAACATTTACTGTGTGCGAAGGTGCTAATATAAATTTAACGGCAAATGCTGCTTCTGCCATATCTTATTCATGGGCGGGAGTGGGCAGTTACACATCGGCTATTCAAAACGCAACCGTAGCGGGTGTGTTACCAACCAGTGCAGGCAACTATACTGCCACCGCACTTTTTAGTAATGGAAGTTTAACCTGCGCTACTACAGGTGTATCTAACGTTTCGGTGGTTGCCACACCTGCTGTAAATGTAATTATTCCTGCAAATATTTGTCAAAATGCAACAGCTACACTTTCTACAAGTGCGGTTGGCGCTATTTCTTATTCCTGGAACGGACCTAATAGTTTCTCTTCAAACTTAGCGTCTACTTCAATTGTCAATATACAACCCAATGGCGCGGGCGTATATACCTCCACAGCCATGTTCTCTATTGGTTCTGTAAGTTGCACAAACACAGGAACAAATCAATTAGCTGTTGTAGCAATTAATTCTATAACCGTTAATTCAATAATGAATGGTTGTGCTTTACAAACAAATGTTTTACAAGCAAATTCAATTGGTGCTGTGTCTTATTTTTGGAATGGACCAGCTAGTTACACCGCTGCTGTTGCTAATGCAACTATTTACAACACACCTGTTACCGCAGCGGGTATCTATACAATTACAACACAATACACAAATGGTTTCTTAACCTGTACAAACTCAAACACCTTAAACTTAATTGTTAACCCGGTAATTTCTTTCACGTTACCTACATCACAGTTTGCCTGTTATAATTCAGTATTAACTATTCCGGGCCCTGCTGGCGCAACATCTTATACCTGGCAAAATGCAAGCGGCGTTATTGCAAGCACACAAAACCTTGTTATTCCAAATGTAAATCTTACTAATTCGGGTACTTACAGCTTAACAGCATCCATTGGTTTTTGTGCAACAACCGAAACAATTGTGGTGAATGTTTCTACACCTATTCAATATACCTTAGTGCCAACCAATACAACAATTTGCAGGGGTGATAGTGTTAAACTTAAAGTTGGTTCTCATGGCGGCTCAGCAAACTATGCCTATACATGGAATCCCGGAAGTTTTTTAAGTTCTCCAACAGGTAGCATTCAAACGGCTGTTCCATTTGGAACAGTGATCTATAATATTTACGCTTACGATATTGCTTGTCCTTCTTATACAATTGCACACACATTTACTATTAATGTGAAACAACCGCCAATACCGGATCTGCGTATGGAAAATGCTATTGGTTGCGAACCTTTCTGTGCTTTTTATAATGCAAAGATCGGTACAGATGCGGTTTCTGTGACCTACGATTTTGGAAATGGTGTTTCACCGGTTGAAGCGGATAGTTTTTATTATTGCCTTCCTAATGCGGGAACATATACACTCAATATCTTAACCAAAGGTACAAATGGTTGCTCCGGTAAATTTCAGTACTTAGATCCGATCGTTGTAAATCCGAGCCCTAAGGCAGATTTTCGTTATTTGCCCGAACAGCCTACAGTTGCCAGTAACCAGGTTATCTTTTTCCCAAGCGCGCAAAACGGTCCAATTGTAACGCAAACCTGGATGTTTACCGGTACAGGGCAAAGCGGTTACGATTCAACTTCCAATACATTAAATCCTATTCGTTATTTTTCTGAAGTAGGGAAATATCCCGTAATGCTTATCTCTATTACCGATCTTGGTTGTGCAGACACAGTATTTAAATTGGTTGAAGTGATAGATGATTATGTTGTGTACATTCCAAACACGTTTACACCAAACGGTGACGGTAAAAATGACCTTTTTATTGCGCAGGGCATTGGTTTTTCTAAAGACGATTTTATAATGGAACTATTTGCACACAATGGTAACCAGGTGTATTTTTCAAGAGATTACAGCAAAGGCTGGGATGGTACAATAAAAGGCAAAGATGCCGAGGTTGGTACTTATATTTACAAGATAAAAGTGCTTGGAACGCACGGCGAAGGCTATAAAGAGTATATGGGCTATATAAATCTTATACGGTAATTGTAGTTAAAATCTAAAAACTTTTTATAAATCCCCCTGTTATTAAACCGGGGGATTTTTATTTTTGTAGTATGAGACAGTATCACGATCTAATGCAACATGTTTTAAATGTTGGCGCCACAAAAACAGACCGTACCGGAACAGGCACCGTTAGTGTTTTTGGTTATCAAATGCGTTTTAATTTACAAGACGGTTTTCCATTATGCACCACTAAAAAATTACATACAAAAAGTATTATTCACGAATTGCTTTGGTTCTTAAAAGGCGATACAAATATTAAATATTTAAAAGATAATGGCGTAAGTATTTGGGACGATTGGGCAGATGAAAACGGAAACCTTGGTCCCGTATATGGCTACCAATGGCGCAACTGGCCTACACCAAATGGTGGGCATATTGATCAGATCACGCAGGTTATTGACATGATCAAAAAAAATCCTGACTCTCGTCGTTTAATTGTGAGTGCCTGGAATGTTGCCGATATTAATACAATGAAATTACCGCCTTGCCACGCTTTCTTTCAATTTTATGTGGCCGATGGAAAATTAAGTTGCCAGTTATACCAACGCAGTGCCGATATTTTTTTGGGAGTACCTTTTAATATTGCGTCGTATGCATTGTTAACCATGATGGTAGCGCAAGTATGTAATTTAAAAGTAGGTGAGTTTATTCATACTTTGGGCGATGCACATTTGTATTCTAACCATATCGATCAGGCTAAATTGCAGTTGTCACGCGACTTAAGGCCTTTACCAGTTATGAAAATAAATCCGGAGGTGAAGTCTATTTTTGATTTTAAATTCGAAGATTTTTCTTTGGAGAATTACGATCCGCATCCACACATCAAAGCTGCAGTTGCGGTATAGCTTTTAAATTTTGAATTATAAATTTTGAATTAAGTAATGATCGCAACTATTTTTCATTTAGGTAGAGAATTCAGAGTTGACTTTTTTAAACCCATAGATATTTCTATTCCCTTACACACCGGTAAAGATTGCACCAGCGCCTGGTATGTAGAACCTATGAAATTAGAACCAGTAGTAATGGGCGATTGGGTAGGGGATGTGAACAAAGGTGGCAGCGTCAACTTCCGAAACGTTAGCTTTAACCCGCATGGGAATGGCACGCATACAGAATGCGTTGGCCACATTAGCAAAGAATTTTATACCATTAATAAAAATTTAGACCGCTTTATGTTCATTGCTGAGGTAGTTACTGTTTTACCCGAGCAATTAGATAACGGTGATTTTGTAATTACACGCAGAGCTTTAGAAACTCTATTAAAAGACAGCGGCAAGTTTGAAGCTATTGTCATCAGGACCTTAAGCAACGGTTTGAATAAATTAAGCATGCATTATAGCAATACCAACCCGCCCTATGTTTTAAAAGAAGCTATTGAGTATTTAAATGAAATTGGTGTGATGCATTTATTGATAGATATGCCCAGCATAGATAAAGAGCAGGACGGCGGCAAATTAGAAGGGCACCATGCTTTTTGGAATTACCCAAACAATACACAACTACACAAAACCATTACCGAATTTATTTATGTGCCCAACGAAGTTTACGACGGCACCTACATTTTAAATTTACAAATTGCTCCTTTTGAGAATGATGCCAGTCCTAGTAAGCCGGTGTTGTATAAGGTGGTGTAATAGTTAATTGAACAAACAAAAAATTAAATTGTTCTCCAATAAGATATCTGCTTTGGATAACATCTTTAAAAGAGAAATAAGTTTGAGTAATTTTTGAAATTACTTCTTCTTCAAAAACCGTTCATCACTTAAACTCAGCATAAAATTCTCAATGTCTTTTTTCTCTGTTTCAGTAAGCCCTAAAGGCTTGTTCATACTGGTATCACGGTTAATGGCGCCTTTTACAAATTTATCGGGTTGGTCGTAATGTTCTATTACCTGCGCTAATGTTTTAAACATACCGTTATGCATGTAAGGTGCGGTTTGTGCAATGTTGCGCAGGCCCGGTGTTTTAAAGGCACCAAGATCTTTTGGGTCTTTTGTAATTTCAAAACGGCCTTTGTCGTTTAGCTCTTTTCCGTTGTACAGTCCAATGTTCTTAAATTTATCGTTGCCGCTAAAGTCAACACCAAAGTGGCAATCAAAGCATTTAGCTTTGCCGTTAAATAAATTTAAACCCCTTTTGGCACTTTCGGTAAATAAAGTGGTGTCGCTTTCATTCATGTATTTATCAAATGCGGTATTGTTGGTTTCAAGCGTTTTTTCAAATCCTGATAAAGCCTGCGCCAGCAATTTTGCGTCGGGTAGTTTACCGTAAATACTTACAAAAGCGTTCTTGTATCTTTCATGGCGTATCAAGCGCCTAACGGCAATCGATATGGGTAGGTCCATTTCTATGGGGTTCTCAATCGGGCCAAGGGCCTGGTCTTCGAGGGTTTCGGCACGGCCATCCCAAAAGTAGGCGTTTCGCTCTGTTTGGTTCATAGATGATGGCGTATTGCGGCTGCCTTTTTTATGATAAATACCAACACTCACTGGTGTATTATCTGCAAAGGCAAACTCGGGCTTATGGCAACTGGCGCAGCTTACAGTGCTATCGCGCGAAAGTATGGGATCAAAATATAAGGCTTCGCCTAGTTCAGCCTCTGTTGTAAGCGGGTGTTCTTTTTTTGTTTCAGAACAGGAAATAATGAGGAAAAGTGTAGGTATTAAAATGTGTGAATATTTCATGTTATTTAAGACTGTTGATGATTGAGATTACTAAATTTTAGATATATTTATACGATATATTTGACCGTAAATTTATTTTAAAAACCTATCAATTGCCTCTTTTTAACGTTTAATGGATAATATAGAACAAGATACGCCCAAAAAAGACCTTCCATTTAATAATTTGTATTTATTATCGGGCATGGTTACCGGTAATAATACTTTTGGGATGTATGTTTTTACAATTATCTTAATGATAGTTGGTTATCTTGGTTTCGGCGCCATTTTAACCATTCCTTTACTTTCACGCGCGCTAGAGAATGGCGCAACTATGACACAGATAACCGAAAATTCGAACATGCTATTTAACAGCGATGTGGTAAAACTCGATCGCAATATAATTTTGTTAATTCAGTTTGGTCTTTTTGTTTTTGGCGCCATTGGTTTTTATGCCGGAATAAAATTTTTACACAAAAAAACACTGACCAGCGTTTTAACAGGTTTTCAAAAATTCAGATTCAACCGTTTTTGGTTTGCTTTTGTTGTTTGGGGAATCTTAGTTTCAGCAGCAGTTGCTGTAAAATATTTTTCCAGTCCTGGTAACATGGTATTTGATCTTCAAATGCCCGGCTTTTTATTTTCTTTAGTATTGATGGTAATTTTTATGCCAATACAAACCGGCATTGAAGAAGTAATTTTCAGAGGTTATTTGATACAGGGTTTATCGCAACTATTTAAAAGCGGTATAATTCCTTTAGCAATAACGTCTTTGTTATTTGGCTTAGCACATATGAGTAACCCGGAGGTACAGGCTTATGGTTGGCCAATAATGCTTACTTATTTTGTTTTCTTTGCATTGTTCATGGGCGCTTTAACGCTTTTGGATGAGGGACTTGAACTGGCATTCGGCATACATTTTGCCAACAACATCGTTAGCTCTGTTTTAGTAAATTCACAAGATTCTGTCATAAAACCTTATTCTGTTTTCACAGAAAAAACAAGTAACCCTTACATCGAAATTGCATTATGGTTTTGTATGGCTTTAATTACTTTCGGCATTTTTTGGAAACGTTACCGTTGGACTAATTTTAAATTAATACTAAAATAATTTTTATGAGGAATTTAATTCTTGTTGTGTCATTTTTGTTGAGTAGTGTAATAATTGCCGACGATAATTACCGTTATTACATTAACCTTACAAAGGTGGTGAATGATAAAGTGCCGGTAACGCTTACGCCGCCAACTATTGCGCAAAACGAAATTGAATTTTCTTTCCCTGCCATGGTACCGGGTACTTACGAAGTTTACAATTTTGGAAGGTTCATTTCTAATTTTAAAGTAACTGGTAAGAATGGTGCAGCCATTAAAGTAACAAAAGTAGATGTGAACACATATAAGATCTCTCCAGCCGCTTCTATTGATAAAATTACTTACGATGTAGATGATACATGGGATAAGACAGACTTGCCTGACACTAAAGACAAAGTTGTTTTTGAACCGGGTGGAACAAATTTTGAAGACGGCAAGAACTTTGCTATGAACACACACAGCATGTTTGGTTTTATTAAAGGCATGCTTAACAAGAATTTTATTTTAGAATTCGAAAAACCAAAAGGCTTTTATCCTGCAACCGGTTTGTCGGATATAAAGCTGGGGGATACCAAAGATGTTATCTCTGTATTTGATTATCATGATCTGGTTGATTCTCCGATAATGTATTCGTTGCCAGATACAACAACTATTTTAGTGGCAAATACAAAAGTGCTCGTAGCCAATTATTCGCCCAACAAAAAAATTAGCGCGCGCTTTATTGCCGCAACATTGAGCGAATTATTAAATGCGCAAAAAGATTATTTGGGGGGAGAATTACCGGTAAGCAAATACGCATTTCTTTTTTATTTTATTGATAAGGCCACGCAGTCTGGATCTAACGGTGCTTTAGAACATTCGTATTCTTCTTTTTATGTGTTGCAGGAATTTGACAGTCTTAGTTTACAGCAAGAGATAAGAGATGTGGCAGCGCACGAATTTTTTCATATTGTAACGCCCTTAAATATTCACTCAAAAGAAATTGGTGATTTTGATTTCTCTAAACCAGTAATGAGCGAACATTTATGGTTGTATGAGGGCATGACAGAATACGCCGCGCACCACGCTCAAACAAAAGGCGGCATTACCGATATTGATAAGTTGATCGGTACCATGATGCAGAAGTATGAGAACAGCATTACAAGTTATAACGATACCATGAGTTTTACCTATATGAGTAAACATGTGTTGGAAGAAAAAATTCATGTACAGTATTCTAACGTTTACGAAAAGGGTGCTGTAATTGGCATGTGTTTGGATATTTTATTGCGCCACTACAGCGATGGAAAATATGGTACACAAAATTTAATGAAAGATCTTGCAACCAAGTATGGAAAAAATAAATCTTTTAATGACGCAGATCTTTTTAATGATATTGAAAAGTTTACCTACCCACAAATTGGTGAGTTCTTAAGAAAACATGTTTCGGGCACAACGCCATTGCCCATGAAGGATGTGTTAGATAAGATAGGCATTGATTTCTCAAAAGAGTTGGTGGCTTACGAATTTTCTTTAGGTAGTACCGATCTTAACTTTAACGAAAAAACTAGCCGTTTGTATATTGCCGGTGTTGACGAGATGGATGAGTTTGGTAAACAAATGGGTTTTAAAATAAACGACGAGTTAGCAAAACTAAATGGTGTAGAATTAAAGATGGATAACATTAAAGAGACCATTACCAATTATTACGAAACTGTAAAAGAAGGCGATAAGGTTACCATTGAGATCTACCGCCCAAAAGGAAAAGCTGGTAAATACAAAGTTAAAACCCTAACTGCAGTCGCTAAGAAAATTAAGATCACGCGTAAAAACCAAATCAATTTACAACAACAACTAAGCGAAAAACAAAAACAAACTTTAAGGGCCTGGGTTGGATTATAACAAATTCTAAATTCTAAATTCTAAATGAGAAATTTTAAGCATATTTTTTTAATTCTGTTTTTTGGTTTTAGCTGTGCGTTTGGACAAATGGCGCCGGGCCAATACACGAGCACTAACAAAAAAGCCATTAAGTACCTGGAAGAAGGAAAGCAGGCTTACGAAATGAAGAAGGATGACGATGCCGAAAAATATTTTAAGAAAGCTTTAGATGAGGACAAGAATTTTATTGAAGCAGCCCTAGGTTTGGCAAATTTATACCAGGTAACTAACAGGCATCCCGAAGCAATAACATATTTTAAACGCGCTATTGAAATTAACCCAAAGTTTTTTGCTAACAGTTTTTATTTTTTATCCTTGTCGCAATTAGCAATTGGCCAGTACCAGGATGCTAAAACAAGTCTTGAAACTTTTTTGAAGTTCGAACGCATTAATCCAAACACAAAAGAAAGCGCGCAAAAATATTTAGCCAATGCAAACTTTGGAGCAGATGCAGTAAAAAATCCAAAACCTTTTAACCCTGTAAATGCCGGCCCGGGAATTAACACAGAGTATGGCGAATATTTTCCGGCAATTACCGGCGATGGAAAGCAGTTCTTGTTTACGCGTGGCTTGCCGCGCGAAGGTATGCCCGGTTTTTTTAACGAAGATTTTTTTACTAGTAATAACGTATCGAATGTTTGGCAAACGGCAACGCCAATAACTGTCATTAATAGTTGGGGTAACGAAGGTGCGCCTTCGCTTTCGGCAGATGGTAATGTAATGTTCTTTGCGTCCTGCAGTGATGAGACCGGAGATTACGGCTCACCAGATAGAAAGGGTTATGGCAGTTGTGATATTTTCTATTCTCAAAAAGTAAATGGTAAATGGACCAAGCCGCGGAATGCGGGCCCGGCAATTAACACCGCCAACTTTGAATCGCAGCCAAGTTTTAGCAGCGATGGCAGGGAACTTTATTTTGTACGCGGCATTCTTCACCGCGGTGCGGCAAAAGAGTATGATATTTATGTAAGTAAAATTTCTGATGATGGAAAATTTACACCGCCCGTTAAATTGGGCCCAAATGTAAATACCACCGAAACGGAAGAATCTGTTTTTATCCATCCAGATAACATGACCTTATACTTTAGCAGCGCAGGGCATCCAGGAATGGGCGGCCTTGATATTTTTATGAGCAAGCGTCAGCCAAATGGTGAGTGGGGTAAAGCAATTAATTTAGGTTACCCAATAAATTCTTTTGTAGATGATAACAGTTTGTTGGTGAATCCGGGAGGAAAGATCGCTTATTTTGCAAGTAACAGAACAGGTGGTTACGGTGATCTGGATATATACCAATTCGATCTTCCGGAAGACCTTAGACCTGAGAAGATCACTTATGTTAAGGGAAAAGTATATAATTCAAAAACAAAAGAAACGTTAGAGGCAAATTTTGAATTGGTAGATCTTGAAACACAAGCATCGGTAACAAAATCGTATACCCAAAAAAATGGCGAATTTTTTGTAACCCTAACCGCCAACAAAAATTATTTGGTGAATGTGAATAAAGATGGCTTTTTATTTTACAGCGATAATTTTAGCTTAAAAGGTAAAGAAACCGATTTCTCGAAACCTTTTTTATTGGACATTCCTTTAGACCCAATTGATACAGGCAGTGTGGTAGAATTGCGAAACGTTTTCTTTGATGTTGGCAAATGGGATCTAAAACCCGAAAGTAAAGCAGAGTTGGATAAATTGGGCGCTTTTCTTACAAAAAATGCAAGTTTAAAGATCGAATTGGGTGGCCACACAGATAGCGATGGTATTAGAAAGAGTAATATTACTTTATCTGAGAACAGGGCCAAAGCGGTTTACAATTATTTGATAACCACCAGTAAGATCTCTGAAGCCCGCTTAAAATATAAGGGTTATGCTGATCTTAAGCCAAAAGTGAAGAATGATACGCCTGAGAACAAGGCTAAGAACAGACGTACGGAGTTTAAGATCCTTTCAAAATAAATTGTTTTTGGCGTAGGGTAATTGGTTTTTAAAACGACATATAGGTATAAAACCCACATTTGAACAAATATTTTATGAAAAAAGTATACTTAAGTAGCCTGCTTATTATTATCTCGCTTGTTTTAAACGCCCAATCCTTTTACAAAGGAGCCCTGGTAACCGAAGTAAATACAGGTTTCGAAATTTATAACACCGTTCTTAAGATCAAGATAAAAGATCCCAACAGAGAGCGCGATACCGTACAGGAAGATAAGGCAGGCAATACCAATTTTGGTTTGGCGGCTGAATACGGTTTGCATAAAAATTTTGGAGTAGGCGTTCGTTATAAGAACAATAAATATTTTACCGACCGCGATTCGGTAACACATATAAAACCCGAAGTAAAAACAAACGATATTTTGGTGATGTTAAATTATCACCCCGTTTCAACAAAACACTTCGATCTTGTTTTAGGAGCTGATGTTGGTTACTCTACGTTTAAATATAAAGCTAACGATAGTTTAAATATCATTATTTCGGGAGGTGGTAGTTATGTTTCGCTATATCTTAATCCGAGAATCTATTTTGGAAGATTTGGTATCAATTTTAAAATTTACGCCCCGTTTACCAATTACAATAAGCTAACTACCAACAACGACGATTTTAATAAATACATTGCTATTACAAAATGGAAAGGTCAGGGTTTTGGTATGGGCTTTGGTATTCAGTATTGCTTTTTAGAGAACAAAGGTGGCGATTCGAAGCCAATGCATAATTAAGCAAACAGTTTTTGCCAACGACTTAACACAAATAATTTAAAGAATAATTTATTGTGGAAAGCGTTTTTGCTGTCCGATTTTTCAAGATCGGTATAATTTACAAATTCAAAATTAGCTGCTTTAATTTCTGAGAGGAGTTGTGGCCTTAATTTTTGCATCCATTGCTGCATGGGCGTTTCAAAACCTTTTTTATCGTAACGTGCGTAGATCTCTTTCGGTAATTTATTTTTTACAGCTTCGCGCAATAGATATTTTGAAACGCCATCTTTTATTTTTTTATTACCGTTAAAAGAAAACAACAGATTAATTAATTCCACATCATCCGCAAAAGGCGTGCGGCTTTCTACGCTGTGCCACATCCCGCAACGATCTTCGCACTTTAGGAAGGATTTTAAACGGGTGTGGTATATATCATCGGCTAACTGATCGTTAACCGAGTTAAAATAAACCGAAGGATTTTTTGTTTCGCCTGAGTTTATAAAGTCGGTTTTAAAGAATAAGGAGAAATGTTTTTTATTGAAGTAATTCTTTTGTTTTGCTTTTTCCTTTAAATAAAATTGTAAAGGGTTCGCAATTGTTTTTTTACTTGCAATAACCTCATTCATACCCGACACATAATTTCCTTGCGAAAACAAATTATTCCATTTAGCTAAAAAATGGTGGTGGTAACCGGCAAATAGTTCATCGGCGCCTTGTCCATCCAAAACTACTTTAATAGTGTTTTGTTTGGCAAGTTGCATTACTTTGTATTGTGCATAAGTACTGGTATCCCAAATAGGCACATCCTGCGAATAGATCAGATCATCTACCTCTTCTAAAAAACCATTCAAAGTTGGTTCAACTTTAAAATGTTTTGCTTTAATTTTTTCTGCAACAACATCTGCAAAATGTTCTTCGCTAATAGAGTTATTTTTAAAAATAGAAGTAAAGCAAAATAAGGGTTGTTTGGTTATTTCCGAAATTGTAACTGCTAACGCGCTGCTGTCAACGCCGCCACTTAAACAGGTGCCAACTTCTACATCGCTGCGAAGTCTCAGTTTTACTGAGTTCTCAAAGGTATCAGAAATTTTTTCAATGAGTTCGTTTTCATTTAACCCATCATTCTTTAAAGTAATGTGCTCGGTTAAATTATAATAAGTGTGTGTTGCGATCTCGTGTGACTTAAAATTATATACCAGATTATTCCCCGGCATTAATTCAGTTATGCCTTCAAAAAAATTAGCCGGCCCGGTTTCAAGTAAACCGTTTATTAAATAAGCATGTAATGCGCTTTGATCTATTTTTGAAGTGATCAGCCCTGCTTTTACAAAGGCTTTTTGCTCGCTTGCAAAAGAAAAGGTCGTTCTATCGTTAATAAAATAAAAAGGCTTAACACCAAATCTATCGCGCGAGGCAAAGCATATTTGTTTTTCGCTGTCGTAAATGCAAAAGGCCCACATGCCATTAAAATGCTCAACGCATTTAAAGCCCCATTCTTTATAAGCAGCTAAAATAACTTCCGTATCACTTTCTGAAATAAACGCGTGGCCCAGTTTTTTTAATTCAGCCCGTATCTCTAAATAGTTATAGATCTCGCCGTTAAAAACGATCCAGGTCTTTGCAGTTTGCTCACACATGGGTTGGTGACCGGTATCACTCAGATCAATTATAGATAATCTTCTATGACCAAAAGCTAAAAAAGAATTCGCCTCAGCGCTTTCTAAATTTTTTTTTGGAATATAGTTGAGGTCTTTGCGTTGGTAATTTTGTTGTTGTACATTAAAATGTGGTGTGATCGTATCTTCGCCTGCTAAAACAAAACCTTCACCATCTGGTCCGCGATGGCTGATGGCGTTGGTCATTAACGCAATTTTTTTATTCAGATCAAAACCTGCTTTTTGTTTTAGAATTATTCCGGCAATACCGCACATAATTGTTTGTGGTTAATTTACCCACATAAATACTTTTTTGTTATCAATGTATCTTGTTTCGTCTTTATCCAATACCAACACACAAAAATCAATAAATGGTAACACACCAAAAACGCCACCTAAACTTGCAATGTAAGCAACAGGCACGTAGGGTGCCGTTCCTAAATAAATTCTATGCAAACCAACAATGCCAAATGGAAAAGGAAAAGCTAAAATGGCGGCCGTTATTCGTTTATTTTTTTTTTGCTTGTTCTTAAAGAAACTTAATAACGGATTTGGGCGTTGTTTATTTTCAATAACAGCATTTATTTCAGAGCTGCTTACCGAATCTACAATTTCAAAATTAGCGTTAACCAAATAGTATTTTTGCTCGGCTGTTTCGTGGCCAAAACCCAACTTTTGTATCAAAAGAAGGCAAATAACTATAAATAGACCTTTACTGCTCATTAACGCGGAGTATGGCTAAAATTCGTAATAATAACGCTTGTAAAGGCAGTATTTTAAACAAAAAATGAACAAATTTTGTTAACTATCGGTCTCTAAATTGATTTTATAGATGCAGCACTTTTCTTATCTTTACGACTCAAAATTTTATTTATTGTGACTCTAATAAAAAGCATATCGGGTATAAGAGGTACTATTGGCGGCAAACCGGACGAGGGTTTAACGCCTTTAGATGTTGTAAAATTCACATCGGCCTACGGAACCTGGGTTATAAATAACCACCCTAAAAAAACAAAAATAACGGTTGTTATTGGCCGCGATGCCAGGCTGAGCGGTCAAATGGTCTCAAATATTGTCTCAGGAACCTTAATTGGGCTTGGTATAAACGTGATAGATCTGGAATTAAGTACAACGCCAACCGTTGAAATGGCTGTGACAGAATTTAAAGCGCACGGCGGCATTATTTTAACGGCCAGTCATAATCCAAAGCAATGGAATGCTTTAAAACTGCTGAATGAAAAAGGCGAGTTTATTAGCGAAGCAAATGGACAGGATATTTTGAAATTGGCCGAGAAAACAGATTTTAATTACGCAGAAGTTGGTGATCTTGGTACTTATGTAACTGATTCTGATTTCATAAATACGCATTTCAAAAAGATAATTGATCTGCCTTATGTTGATATTGCTGCCATAAAAAAGGCAGATTTTACAATTGTTGTAGATGCTATCAACTCAAGTGGTGGAATTGTTGTGCCGGCATTATTAGAAAAACTAGGTGTAAAAAACATCACCGTTATTCATGGCGACCCAACCGGAAATTTTGCACATAACCCCGAACCGTTACCTGAACATTTAGCTGACCTGAGTAAGGCAGTTAAAAAACAAAAAGCGCATTTGGGCATTTCTGTTGACCCCGATGTTGACCGTTTAGCATTTGTTTGCGAAGATGGAGAAATGTTTGGCGAGGAGTATACGCTGGTAGCGGTTGCAGATTATATTTTAAAGAAAAATAAAAAAGGCAATACAGTAAGTAATTTATCAAGTACCCGTGCATTGCGCGATGTTACTGAGGCGCAAGGAGGCAGCTATTCTGCCTCGGCTGTTGGCGAGGTAAATGTGGTGAAAATGATGAAGGACACAAAAGCTGTTATTGGCGGCGAAGGTAACGGCGGAATTATTTTGCCGGAATTACACTATGGTAGAGATGCTTTAGTGGGCATCGCCATTTTTTTAACGCACCTTGCAAAATACGGTAAAACCGTTTCAATGTTGCGTAAGTCTTACCCCGGCTATTTTATCTCTAAAAATAAAATTGAGTTAACGCCTCAAATAGATGTGGATAAGGTTTTAGCTAAAGTAAAAGAAAAGTATAAAAAACAACCCATCAATAGTATTGACGGTGTAAAAATAGAATTTGATAAAGAGTGGGTGCACTTACGTAAAAGTAATACCGAACCTATTATAAGAATTTATAGCGAAAGCGAATCAGCATCTACAGCAGATAGTTTGGCAAATAAAATTATTTCCGATATCAAAGAAATTATTAAGAATTAGAATTACAGATAAATGAAAGTATATTTAGATAACGCCGCTACAACCAAATTAGATGAGAATGTATTAA
The DNA here is from genome assembly GCA_016787785.1 of Bacteroidia bacterium. GTDB lineage: Bacteria > Bacteroidota > Bacteroidia > B-17B0 > Aurantibacillaceae > Aurantibacillus. The sequence goes on from JAEUTO010000009.1 coordinate 49,657, forward strand.
AGGCTATGATGCCTTTGATGCTGGAAGATTTCGGAAATCCATCTTCTATTCATGCCTTTGGCAGAAAGACCCGCGCGGCAATTGAAAATGCGCGCAAAACGGTTGCTAAATTACTGAACGTTACACCGGCTGAAATATTTTTTACCTCAGGCGGTACAGAGGCTGATAACATGGCCATTAACCAATCTATTACTACATTCGATATTAAGCATGTAATATCAAGTGTGATAGAACATCATGCGGTAGAACATACTTTAAAAATGCTCGAAAAAGCAGGTAAGATAAAAGTAAGTTGGGTAAAATTAGATAAGAAAGGAAATGTTGATCTTGCCGATCTTGAAGAACTTTTAAAAAACAATTCGCGCAGCCTGGTTTCTTTGATGCATGCCAATAACGAATTAGGAACTCTTTTGCCCTTAAAGGAAGTAGGCGAACTTTGTGAAAAATACAAAGCCATTTTTCATAGTGATACAGTGCAAACCATGGGTCATTATAAAATGGACCTTCGTGATATAAAAGTTCATTTTGTTACCTGTGCTGCACATAAATTTCACGGACCAAAAGGTGTTGGCTTTTTATACATCAATCATTTGCATAAAATTTCACCATTTATTCACGGTGGGGCGCAAGAACGTAACATGCGCGGCGGTACAGAAAATGTTTATGGTATTGTTGGTCTTGCAAAAGCACTAGAAATTTGTTTTGATGAAATGGAAGAACACCAAAAACATATTAGAGGTTTGAAAAATTACATGCGCGAGCAGTTAGAAAAAAATATACCGGGCATGGCTTTTAACGGTGAGATCTCTGACGAGAAATCGTTGTACACTGTTTTAAATTGTTGTTTCCCTAAACATCCTGATGCGGAAATGTTATTGTTTAATCTGGATATTTTAGGAATAGCAGCAAGTGGAGGAAGTGCCTGTAGCAGTGGTAGCAACCAGGGAAGTCATGTGTTGAGAGGCATTGGCAGCGATATGGAAAGACCATCGGTACGTTTTAGTTTTAGTAAATACACTACCAAAGAAGAAATTGATTTTACTGTAAAACATTTGATAGAACTTTTTAAAGTAGAGACCAAAGAAGCAATAAAAAATTAATTTTGTAAAAATAAAGTTATGAGCAATATAAATTCGGTATTAGAAAACGCAAAAATAGCAATGGACAAAGCCATTAGCCATTTAGAAGCTGAACTTCAAAAAGTTAGAGCTGGCAAGGCAAGCCCGGCGATGCTAGAAAATATCCAGGTAGATTACTACGGTAGTATGGTACCGTTAAGTAATACGGCAAGTGTTAATACGCAAGATTCGCGCACACTTATTATTCAGCCATGGGAAAAATCAATGTTAACGCCAATTGAGAAAGCGATACAGGCTGCCAACCTTGGTTTTAATCCGCAAAATGATGGTATCATTATTCGCATTATGGTTCCGCCATTAACAGAAGAACGTCGTAAACAATTAAGCAAAACGGCAAAAGGTTTTGGCGAAGATGCAAAGGTTGGTATTCGTACGGTGCGTAAAGACAGTATGGAGCAAATTAAAAAATTGCAAAAAGATGGCTTGCCTGAAGATGAGGCTAAGAGCGGTGAAACAAAGATCCAAACATTGACCGATGCATCCGTTGCAAAAGTTGATAAACATATTGAACAAAAAGAAAAAGAGATAATGACGGTTTAAAATACGAGTCACAAAAAAACCCTCTCAGTAATGAGAGGGTTTTTTGTTAATTAAAATTGTGTACTGATATTATATATTTATAAATTATGTAAGCGCAATTATTTAATTAACTAAAAAAGAATTATGCTAACTTAACGTTAACAGCGTTCAATCCTTTTTTGCCTTCTTGAATTTCAAACACAACTTCGTCGTTCTCGCGAATTTCTTCTTTAATGCCAGATACGTGTACGAATACTTCTTTTCCTGATCCTTCAACTTTAATGAATCCGAATCCTTTTGTTTGGTTGAAAAACTTTACTGTTCCTTTTTCCATTTTTTTTATTTTTTATTTTTTCCCTTTTTATATTATTTAATTAAACAGTTTTGAGAAAAAGGGTGTGACTCAAACCTGCTTATTTCTTTATATTGTTTTAAATTTTTCAAGACAAAACATTTTCCCAAACGTATTTGCAATTCTAAGAATCCTATAAATTTTAAAAAATTAAACGAATTGCAAATGATGGAGGGATTGTTGAGCGTATTGAAGAATTTAAATTTTATTCGTTTTAAAGATTTAAACAAATATATTGCAAAATGGATTAATTTGCAAAAACTTACATAAGTAATTGATTTTTAAATAGTTAAAATTATACTTATTAACAATTCTTCAAGATTTTGGTAAAATAGCCGAAATACGAAAATCGGTGAAACGCCTTTAATTAAGGATGAAAAAGAGATTTTAGATCTGCTTTTTCAAATTGTTTAGGTATTTTAGGTGCTGTACATAAATATGCTTCTTTCTTTTTTAAATAAGCCCTTTCCAAGATCCGAGGTTGATAAGCGAGCCGTTATCACAAATTTTTTCGTTGGTTGTTTTGTAGCATTATTTTTAATTGTATTCGAACCCTTTGACCTTGCACACTGGCAAACCGATAAAAAGGAATTAAAATTAATTGGCTTTGGTGCCGTATCTTTTGTAATACCAATTTTTGTAAGCGTTATTATTGCGCAAATTATTCATAAGAAACCTATTGAAGATAGCTGGACAATAGGCAAGGAAATAGTAGTTATACTTATTATATTATTATGTATTGCTTTTGGTAATATGATATACGGCAGGTTATTCTACATCATGCCGTTTACCTGGAATGGTTTTTTATTTGCGTTTGCGTCTGTTTTATTGATCGGTATTTTTCCGGTAACGCTGCATGTTTTGAGAAAACACAACAAACTTTTAAAAATTAATTTGGAAAAAGCAACTGTTGTAAATGAGCATTTACATCCTGAAGAAATAAAAAAAACTGAAGATCATATTCCTCGGGAAATGCCGCTTCCAAATATGCCGGATAACCTTGTTGATGAAATAAAAATTGTTCCTAAAATAATTTTTGTTGCCGAGAATGAAAAAGATAAATTAGAGATCCTTCCCGAACAACTTTTATACATTGAGGCTGCTGATAATTATTCGAACATCGTTTTTACTGAAGGTGAAAAAATAAAAAAACAACTTATCCGTAGCAGTCTTAAAAGAATAGAGTCGCAGATAAATTTTAACTTTATTGTACGTTGCCACCGTACTTTTGTTGTGAACCTTAAGAATGTAAAAAATGTGGAGGGTAATGCTGCGGGCTATAAATTGTACTTTAATAAGGATAGCTACTTTGTATCGGTGTCGAGGAATTATGGAAATTCTGTACTCGAAAAACTCAAAAACATGGTGTAGTTACCAATTTGCCCCAAAATGTTCTTTCTTTGCCTTGTCATTCGTCCCAAAAGTTTACCGTTGTCCCAAAGTCTTGCATTTCAGCCCTTTAATTTGACATTGGGTGTTATGTGAAAGTACATTTGTAAAAAAAGAAAACATTATGACATTCAAAATTATTCTTATCATCCATATTATTGCCGGTTCGCTGGCCTTATTAAGCGGACTCTTTGCTATTATTTTTCGCAACAAAGTAAAGATCCATAAACCAATAGGCAAGATCTATTTTTGGGCTATGACGGTGATATTTGTAAGCGCTATTTATATGTCAATAGCGCACATAAATCCTTTTTTATTTTGCGTTGCCTTTTTTACATATTATTCCTGCTTAACGGCCTATCGTTCTTTAAAATTAAAAAAACTGCACTTAGATCAGCAGCCAACAAAATTTGATTGGGCAATTGAAATATTTTTTGGACTCGCGCACGTTGCTTTTATAATAGTTGGTACTGTTTTATTTTTTAAAGAAAACATAGCCTTTGCTGTTATTAGTTTGGTATTTGGTATTAGTGGTGTTCGCGGAAATTATATTACTATAAAGCGTTTCAGAAAAAAACTTGTGTACCGCAATTATTGGCTGTTAGCGCATATAGGTGGCATGTTGGGCAGTTACATTGGTGCCATTACAGCATTTGTTGTTAATAATTCAGCTATAATCCCGGCGCCACCAATTGTTTTATGGTTGGGCCCTGCGGCTTTTATTGTACCATTAATAATATTTGAAGTTAAAAAGCACGAGAAGAAAGCGGGGAAGTTTAAAACGGAGGTAGCAGCTTAAGCTCTCAAAAAATCACCGTCAACGATCAGCAATTTTACTCCGTTCTTTGAGAACGAGCGATGAGAACTTAATTCATCAGATACAACATAACTTTTTCCTTTTGAAAGTGATATTTTTTCTCCCGTTTTTAATTCGGTAATAAAATCTCCTTCAAGACAATGTACTACATGACCCTTTTCGCACCAGTGGTCAGCGAGATAACCCTCGGTATATTCAACAATGCGAATACGCAGGCCACCAAATTGTAAGGTTTGCCAATAGGAAGTTCCTGTTTCGCCTTTGTGTTCAACTTTTTCAATGGCTGTCCAATCGATGGTAGTAAAGGGGATCTTACTCATTTTTATTCAATATTCTCATCAATATCAATAAGAGGTGCCTCTGTAATTTCCTTCTTGGTTTTTTTGGTGTGGATAGAAAGTAAAATGGCCGGTAACAAAATTAAATTGGTGAACATGCTCATTAATAAGGTTAATGATACTAAAACACCCAAAGCTACAGTACCACCAAAACTCGAAGCGGCAAAGATGGCAAAGCCACAAAATAAAATAATAGATGTGTATACCATACTTAATCCGGTATCATGTATGGCCGCCGAAATAGCTTCTGCAGCGCCTTTCATTTTTTTTAATTCCTGTCTGTACTTGGTTAAAAAATAAATAGTGCCATCGGAGGAAATACCAAAGGCAATACTAAAAATTAAAATAGTAGACGGTTTAAAACGTATGTCTAAAAAGCCCATGATACCAGCCGTAATAATTAGCGGAATTAAACATGGTATTTTCGACAGTACAATAATTCTTACCGAACGGAATAAGGCAATCCCAACAATTGCAATTAAAATGATCTCTATTAATAAACTCTCCAGTAAATTAGAAAGTAAATAATCGTTGTTCTTTAAAAACACCAAACTATGTCCTGTTGTAACTACATTATATTCTTTAGGGTCAAAAATAGAATCGATCTTAGGACGCAGTTCTTTCATGAGCAATTTCATTTTTTTAGAACCTACATCGGCTACCTGGTAACTCACACGTGTAACCTGTTTACTGGTATCCATAAATGTTTGAAGGCGGTTACCTTGTCCTTTTAACGAACCTGAATAAGCCGTAAGTGTTTTAAGATCGCCAATGCTTGGTAATGAATAAAATTTAGGATCACCATCGTTATACGCCTGGTAAGAAAACTTAAGACCTTCAACAACCGACAATGGTTTTGAGAAGATCGGGTATTCGCCAAGCATTTTTTGTAAACGCTTTATTTTATAAATAGCCCTCGCATTATTTTCAACTAAGCCATTTGGATGCTTAGCATCAATACTTATTTCAAAAGGTAATACACCTTTAAAGTTACTTTCAAAAAAACTAAGGTCGGTATAAACCGGATCTTTCTCAGGAAGATCATCTACTACATAACCATTCATGTCTATCGACATCATTCCCCAAAGAGAAATAACTGTAATAACGGTTGTAATAAGATAAATAGCCATGCGGTGTTTTTGCACCAACATATCAATGATATCTAATATTTTATTAATGCGTTTGCCTTCCTGGTGCTTGGTATGTTTTGGTTTTGGAGTAGGTAAGTAATTTAAAATTACCGGTATTAGAATTAAGGTAATTAAATAAGTTGCCATAACACTTATAGCCGCAACAACACCAAATTCAACCAGCATAGAGCTTTTTGTAAAATATAACACTCCAAAACCAATAGCTGTTGTAATATTGGCTAAAAATAAAGTAACACCAATAGTTTCAATACTCCTGGCAAGTGCTTTTATTTTATTGCCATGTGCCAAAAATTCACTTTGATATTTATTAATAAGAAAGATACAATTAGGCAAACCAATAACCATGATCAACGGTGCAATTAAACCCGAGAGAACGGTGATCTTGTACCCAAACATGTACATAATACCGATAGACCAAACCACACCCATTATTACAACTATCAAAGAAAAGATAACAGTTGAAAAAGATCTGAAGAATAACCACAAAATAATAGCTGTAACAATTACAGCAAGAATTAAGAACAGTGTCATCTCAGCTCTTACTTTCGTCATTAACTGCGAGCGAATGTATGGCATGCCCGAATAATGAACATCTACATTATATTTTTTTGAGAACTCGTCCCCAAGGGCTTTTATCTCTTTCACCATATCCAAACGACGCTTTGAGTCGAGATCTTTTTTGGTAAAAGTAATGGCAACTAAATTTGCACCTGTTTCTTTATTATAGATAATACCTTCATAAAAAGGCATATTTAAAATTTCCTTCCTGAAGCTATCAACTTCTTGTTGTGTTGTTATTGGATTTTGAATGAGCGGAACAAAATTAAACTTCTCTAAACTATCATCTTTAACCAGCCTGAAACAGGTTGGCAACGACATAATAGCTTTTACACCCTGTATATTTTTAAGATCATTGTTTAATTTGGTCCAGTCTTTAAATTTTTCTAATTGAAAAAGATTCTTGTCGGCAAAACCCATTACCATTACGTTACCATCTTCGCCAAAACGTTTTTTAAAAGTTTGGTATTCAATAAACGTGCTGTCGGTATCCGGTAAAATTTTCGCGAATTCATACGAAAGCTCCATTTTTGCAGCTTCATAACCCATAAAAGCTGTTAAGAGCACAACACTTATTGTAAACGCTAATTTATTTCTTAATAAGATCCCTGAGAAATATTTCCACATATATTAATTCTGCAATAAGTTTTGAAGGCTAAAGATACATTAATATTAGAATTTTTTTCAAGAATTTCCTTATTAATTCTCCCCGTTTTTTGCCTGATAATACCGTTAATTTATTAAAATATGTACGATTAAATGCTCAAAGAGGATTTTCACCTCAAAAGGGGGATATACAGCCACAACCCAATACGTAATTTAGTGCAGGAAATATGAAAAAAGCCCAGGTTATACTTCTAATTTTTGTTTCATTTTATAGCATTTTTGCTCAGCAAAAATCTGTGAATGCTGTTCGCACAACTATAAGTCCAAAAATTGATGGCGTGTTAGATGATACCTGCTGGGCAAAAGCGGAAATAGCTGATGGCTTTATTCAACGCGACCTACACCCCGGACAGCCAACTGAGCAAAAAACAGAAGTAAAGATCTTATATGATGATGTAGCATTATATATTGGTGCTAATTTGTATGACACATCACCCGATAGTATTTTAAGAGAACTAAGTACGCGTGATAATGAAGCAAACGCCGAATTATTTGGTGTTTTTTTTGACACCTATAATGATGACATTAATGCTTATGGTTTTTTTGTAACCTCTGCCGGTACGCAAATAGACGCGCGTTATAGCACCGACAGCCAGGATTTTGATTGGAACTCGGTTTGGATGAGTTCTGTTAAGATAAATGACAAAGGTTGGACGGTTGAAATGCGTATCCCTTATTCTGCTTTACGTTTTGCTGAAAAAGAAATTCAAACATGGGGACTTAATTTTATTCGCAAAGTGCGAAGGTTGCGCGAAAATTCTTTTTGGAATCCGATTGACCCTAAGATCAGTGCCCTGGTAAGACAATTTGGCGATCTAACAGGTTTAAAGAATATTAAACCACCGGTGCGTTTATCTTTTTCGCCATATATAGCGAGTATAATCAATCACTATCCTTATAATGATGTTGCGGTAAAAGACCTAACCTATAATTTGAGCGGAGGAATGGATGTGAAATATGGTTTATCTGATGCATTCACCTTAGATATGACGCTGGTGCCGGATTTTAGCCAGGTTCAGTCAGACAACCAAGTGCTTAACCTTTCTCCTTTTGAGGTGCAGTTCCAGGAACGCCGACCTTTTTTTACCGAAGGTACTGAGCTCTTCAATAAAGGCGGGTTATTTTATTCTCGACGTGTTGGCGGAACACCTTTAAATTATAACGCAGTATATTCAGAACTAAGAGATGGTGAAAAAATAATTAAGAACCCGGCGCAGACACAATTATTAAATGCTACAAAACTCTCGGGTCGAACAAGTAATAAATTAGGTATAGGTGTTTTTAATTCGCTGGCAAACAGCACTTATGCTACGGCGCACGATACATTAGAAAATACGCGTACGATATTAACTTCGCCAATTACCAATTATAACATTGTCGTATTAGATCAGGCGCTAAAAAATAATTCTTTCGTTAATTTTATAAATACAAATGTTACACGCGAAGGGCATTTTTATGACGCCAATGTTACGGGTGCGGGGTTTAGATTTAATGATAAAGCAAATATCTATACAATAGGAGGAAGCGCTGTAACAAGCAATCTTTTGTTTCCTGATAGCGCTAAACCTCACACGGGTTATAGTGCAAAGCTCGATTTTGGAAAAAGTGGGGGTAATTTTAAATGGAACATTTATAATTCTATTAACACAGATAAATATGATCCCAACGATCTTGGTATTTTATTACTTACAAATAATATGGAAACGGGCCTAGACCTTAACTATAATATTTACAAACCTTTTTGGAAGGTGAATAACATTTATAATAACATTTATATTACCTACCAACGTATGTATGTGCCCGATGCTTTCTGGAATTTTGGGATTTATGGTAATCATACTACAACATTCACAAAACAATTTTTTACCTGCGGTTTAAATTATGGTCTTGAGCCAATTATAACTTACGATTATTATGAGCCGCGTATTTTTGGAAGGTTTTACACTTTTCCTGTAAATTACAATATCGGTGGATTTATTTCAAGTGATTATCGCAAACCATTTGCACTGGATATTTCAACCAACTACCGCATATTTAATGAGAACAGCAGGAATTATTTTAACCTGGCTGTAACACCACGCTACAGGGCAAGTAACAAATTATCTTTTGTTTATGAAGCCGCTAATAATTTAAAAACAGATGATATAGGTTTTGTAAATTATGATCCTTATAGTGATACAATAACTTTTGGACGTCGCAATACGCAAACCGTTAGTAATACTTTTACAAGTGTTTACAAATTCACGAATAAAATGTCCTTGTCATTTCGTTTAAGACATTACTGGTCAAAAGCAAGGTATAGTGAGTATTATCAATTAGGTGACAATGGTTATCTAAATTCTTATGCATATCAAAATGATCATAACGTTAACTTCAACGCCTTTAACATCGACATGGTTTATTTTTGGCAGTTTGCTCCTGGTAGTGAGCTAAATATTGTTTGGAAGAACTCCGTGTTAAAGCGCGAGAACCAGATCAATAATGATTATTATGATAATTTTAGAGGTTCTTTTAGTACCGCCCAAAACAACATGATATCTATAAAAGTGTTGTATTATATCGATTATCTGTATATCAAAAAGGCTTTTAGTAAAACAAGCTAAAGCCTAAAAACCAGCAAAAAAATATTTTTTGGAGCAATAGGGGTAACTTCTTTTCCGATTGTCTTATAATTGTTAGGGCATATTGTTTTTTGCAAAAGCCTCATAAACACAAAGCTTTGGGCTAATTATCAGCTTTCGTTTTTGTGGTTTGGGTTAAAATGTATCTTTGTAGGGAATTTTCCCGAAAAATTGGAGCAAAGCGAACAACAATATTGGCAGTTAATAAGCGAAGGCAATAAAAATGCGTTTGAACAAGTGTTTAAGGCATATTATAAACCTTTATGCAATTATGCCTGCTCAATAATTAAAGATATTGACGAATCGGAGGAAGTGGTACAAAACATGTTTTATAATCTTTGGAATAAAAGAGAGGCAATACAAATAAATAGTTCTGTAAAGTCCTACCTATACCGGGCTGTGCATAACGATTGTTTAAATAAGATAAGACACGGAAAAATAAAAAGTGTATATGCCGAAGATTATAAAAAGACAGCAGATGCGAGTTTTGATGATGCTTCTAAAGCACTACAGGCGAAAGAACTAAGCAAACAAATAAACGACGCCATTGCTTCTTTACCCGAGCAATGTGGTATTGTTTTTAAACTGAGCCGCTTCGAGAATTTAAAATATTCAGAGATCGCTGAACAACTCAACATTTCTGTAAAAACAGTAGAGAACCACATGGGCAAGGCTTTAAAGATCATGAGAGAGAGATTAAAAGATCATTTGCACGTATTAATTTGGTTATTATTAATTAATTAATTGTTGATATAGCGAACATGGAAAATAGAGACGATTTAATTGCAAAAGTGCTTTCAGGAGAAGCAAGCGCGGAGGAGATTGCCATAGTCGAAGCGTGGAAAAATGGATCTGCGGAGAACAACGACTATTTTGAATTAAGTAAAAAACTATTTTCTGCCATTAATGATGTAAAAATTGAATATGATGTAAATACTGCTGCTGCCTGGAATAAATTAGATGGACGTATTTCGGGAGAAGCAAAAATTATTCCCTTATATAAAAGTGCAACATTTATGCGTGTTGCCGCTTCATTGATCTTACTTGTTGCGTTGGGTTTTGTAATAAAATTCTTTATTGATCCGAACGACGTTCGCCCAATGCAATACACCGCTTTAAATAAAACAGTTTTGGATACCCTGCCAGATGGCAGTAAAGTTTTTATCAATAAAAATTCAGAATTGAGTTATGTTGCAGATAAAGATACCCGCCGTGTAGAATTAAAGGGCGAAGCTTTTTTTGAGGTAGTGCATAACGAAAAACAACCTTTCGAAATTGTTATTAATGATGTAGTGATAAAGGACATTGGTACAGCTTTTAACGTAAAAGCCTTACCGGGAAACAATACAATTGAAGTAACAGTTGAAAGTGGCGAAGTGCAATTTTATACTTCAACGGATTCAGGCTTGAATTTAAAAAAGGGACAAAAAGCTATTTATAACATTACTACCAAACAATTTGTAAAAGGTGTATTAGAGCCTGCAGAAACTATAGCAAGTTACCGTTCAAGGACCTTCAATTTTAACGGAACCCCATTGAATGAAGTTATAAAACAGATCAATAATGTATACGATGTAAATATCGATCTTGATGACGAACAGATAGGAAATAAAGAATTATCGGTTGAATTTAATAACGAGCCTGTTGATGTTGTTATTAGTATTATTGCTGAAACGCTGGATCTTGAAATCGAGAAGCGGGATAGCTCTGTTGTTCTTAAAAGCAAAACCAAAGTGCAATAACAAACTCATGCAAAGGTTTATTTTTCTTTTTAGTTTTTTGCTGAGCTCGGTTTTCTGCTTCTCAGCTAATCCTCCTCTGGAAAGGGAAGTATCTTTATTGCTTAATAACGAAAGGGTTGTTGTAGCCTTAAATAAAATAGCCGATCAAACCGGTTTGGTGTTTTCATATTCCTCTAATATCATTAATGATCTTCCACCGGTATCTATAAATATCAAACACAAAACGGTGCGCGAAGCCTTGGCATTATTACTTCCAGGTTCTATTTCTTATAAGGCAAAAAATAATTATATTATTTTAAAAGAAAGGGGCATAGAAAAAAATCCAAAGAAAACAGAGCTGAAAGGTTATGTATACGATAAAACAACCGATAAAAAATTAGCAAATGTTACTATTTACGATAAAACAACTTTGCAATCGGTAACCACTGATGATTATGGTTATTATTCAATGTTGATCCCAATAAAAAATCAAAGCATTATTATTAATAAAGAAAATTATAAAGATACCTCTATTGCCCTGGCCAATCTGCAAACAAATGGCATGACCTTTATCAATCTTAGTCCGGTTGATTCAACAAAAAAAGATTCAGTATTATGGAAACAAAAACTGAAGGAGCTTGAGAATTACACTGCTAGGATCGCTAATAAATTTTCGGCATATATAAATACTTTAAATGTAAAAGATACTTTGCACAGAAATATGCAGGTATCGTTTATTCCGTTCATTGGCACCAATCACAAGCTTTCGGGTAATGTTGCAAATAAATACTCTTTCAATATTTTTGGCGGTTATGCGCGAGGTGTAGATGCTTTGGAGATTGGCGGTTTTTTTAATGTGGATAAAGAGTACGTACATGGCGTACAACTGGCAGGTTTTTTTAATTTAGTTGGTGATACAGTTAAAGGCGCACAACTGGCAGGCTTTTTTAACGTAACGGGTAAAAGCATGAATGGTTTCCAGGCCGCGGGTTTTACAAACATAAATCTGGGTGAACTGAATGGTGTAAGCGCGTCGGGTTTTGTAAATGCTAATTTAGGAAAAGTGAAGGGCGCACAATTGGCTGGTTATGTAAATTACGCAAAACAAGTTGAGGGTATACAGGGGGCAGGTTTTGTAAATTGCGCATTGCGCGAAGTAAAGGGTATACAAGTTGCAGGCTTTATAAATCACGCTAAGGAATTAGAAGGAACGCAAGTTGCAGGCTTTATAAATCACGCCAAATTTGTAAAAAAAGGGTTGCAAATAGCTGTAGTAAATATTTCCGATTCATGTAAAGGATTGCCTATTGGCGTTTTTAGTTTCGTGAAAACAGGCGTACATCAATTGGAGATATCGGGCGATGAAATTTTTAAGGCAAACATCGGTTTCAGAACAGGTGTTCCTAAATTTTACAATATTTTTAATATTAGCATTGATGGCGGAAGCAGCGAGCCTTTATGGTCTTTTGGTTACGGGCTGGGAACTTCCTTTAAAATTAAAAATAAATTGCGTAGTGATGTTACTTTAACTGCCAATCATGTAAGTAAAGGGCAGTTTAGATTTGCCGAAAGCGAATTGTATAAATTATATTGGGGCATTGAATATAAATTTAAAAAGAAATTCTCAGTAGCTGTTGGTCCAACGCTTAATTTATATGTGTCAGACACTTATTCATCGGATTATGAAACTAATTATAGTAACATAGCACCAAACCCATTTTATAATAATACTTCTTCTGATGGCTTTAATTTTAAAAGCTGGGTGGGCGGAAAAATCTCTATACGTTTTTTCTAAATATTTTACTTTTTATTAGGGGTAAACGTTTTCATAATTGTCTTTAAGTTATAAAGGCAGATAATTTATGAAGCTTACAATTTTTTTTCTTTTAGCTATAACTGTTTATGTTGTATCCAACATAGCAGTTAAAGAAATTTCAAAAGATCAGGATCATATTTAATATGAAAATTTTTAAACAGATAATCTTTAGCACAAGCTTTATTTTTGCGTTGCACACAAATATGTTGGCGCAGAATGGCCCTCTTGTAGTTTTAAAAAACTCGTCCGATAAAGCACTTCTTGCTTCAAATAAAAAGCTTAAATTATTGCAGATATCTGCCAGCGCATCTTCGCTGAAGTTTCCGCCATTACTGAATACAAAAAATGTTAAGCAACGCACAATGACACAAGTCCTTGGATGGGACATGAAATTTAAATTCCGGTTATCACACAATTTAAATATCATTTTTAGCTATAATTAATTTAATAAGAAGTAGGGGTAAGGTTAATATGAAATGTCTCTAGTATATAACAATAAAACAAACAAAATGAAAACATTTAAATTTTTGATACCGGCAATAATTGTCCTTTTGAGTATACAGGCTTGTAACAAAGGAAGGATCTGGGGAATTCACGGAAAAGGAAGTAACATCAGTGAAACCAGGAACGCCGGCGCATTTATAGGAATTGATCTGCGTTGTGATGCAGATGTGGAACTCGTTCGCGATTCAACCTTTAGTATTGAAATAACAGGACAGGGCAATATCTTAAAAGTATTAGACACAAAAGTAGATAATGGTAATTTGGTTATAGATTACAAAAAGCGTGTGTGGCATCATAATAAAATAAAGATGATCGTGCATATAGGTAATATTCAATCAGTTTTTTTAAGCGGCAGTGGTAATATCACTATTCAAAGTAACCTTAGTGCAAGTAGTATGGATATTAAAATAAATGGCTCAGGAAATATTAACACTTCGGCATTAAATGTAAACACGCTTACTGCACATATCAGCGGCAGCGGAAATATAAAGATCGCTTCAGGTTCTGTTCAAACGGGAAGATTTAGTATAAGTGGCTCCGGTAACATAAGTTCTGAAGATGTTAACTCAGCAGCAATGGATGCACAGATCAGCGGTTCAGGAAATATTACCGTAAACGTGAGCGAAACTCTAAACGCTTCTATATCTGGTAGTGGTGATATAAAATACAGGGGTAACCCAATTGTTACAGTAAACATCAGCGGGTCAGGTAAAGTAACCCATATTTAAAAAATTTAAAACAAAAGATAATGAAAATTAAAATGATTTTAGCACTCGTGCTGAGCGGCATTGTGTGCGCATTAAATTCGCAAGTACTTGTTCAAACCGTAAGAGGTAGTGTAGTAGATAAAATATCGCAAACACCTATACCAGGAGCTGTTATACAGGTAATAAATATCGATCCTGCAATGGTTACAACCACAGATGAAAATGGTAAGTTTACTTTTATTAATGTGCCGGTTGGTAAACAAAGTTTAAACATTACGTATTTAGGATACAAACCTTCCACACTTCAAAATCTTTCTGTGAATTCAGGAAAGGAGTTAGTGCTTAACGTAAATCTTGAAGAAGACATTAAACAAATGAATGAAGTGGAGGTAACTGCAAAGGTGCAAAAGAATAAACCTTTAAATGACATGTCAACCGTGAGCACCAGAGCTTTCTCTGTTGAAGAAACACAAAAGTTTGCAGCGGCTGCAAATGATCCTGCACGTATGGCATTGGCTTTTGCAGGTGTTATATCGGGGCCCGATGGTAATAATATGATCTCTATCCGTGGCAATTCACCTAACGGTTTATTATGGCGTATGGAAGGTGTGGAGATCCCAAATCCAAATCATTTTTCAAACGTTGGTACCTCCGGCGGTGGAATCTCGATCTTAAGTTCACAGCTTTTAAATAATTCCGATTTTTCCACTGGTGCGTTTGCAGCAGAATATGGGAATGCACTTTCAGGCGTATTTGATCTTAAATTAAGAAAAGGTAATAATCAAAAAAGAGAATATACCTTTCAACTCGGTGTTTTAGGTGCCGACGTGGCAGCTGAAGGTCCGTTTAAAAAAGGATATGATGGGTCGTATTTAATAAATTACCGCTATTCTACTTTGTCTGTTTTGGGCAAAATAGGCATTCCCTTAGGAGATGCGATCACTAACTTTCAGGATCTTTCTTTTAATATTTATTTGCCGACTAAAAAAATCGGCGCTTTTAGCATGTTTGGATTTGGTGGCATAAGCGATCAAACTTCTTATGCAAAAAAAGATTCCTTAAAATGGGAGGAGGACGAATGGTTGCGCTACAATTCTAAATTTTATGCAAATACGGGTGCTATAGGATTAACTAATACAAAATTATTCAGCAATCAGTCTTATTTAAAAACAGCTTTGGTTTTTTCGGGAACACAAAATGGGGATATTGAGCATAAATTAGGAAAAGATTATACGAGTTTTACAAAGGAGTACGAACAAAATTTTGTGCAATCAAAAGTTACGCTTTCTACGGTATACACGCAAAAAATTAACGCAAAGAGCAATGTTAGGAGTGGGTTTATCTTAAATCAGTTAGGTTATAATCTTTCGCAAAGCGATATGGGCGATTCAACTGTTTTAATTGAACGCATAAACGTAAAGGGCAGCACGCAAACCGCTCAGGCATTTTTTCAGTGGAATTATAAGTTAACCCCAAAATTAACAAGTAACGTTGGGTTACATTATTTTCAATTGCTTTTAAATAATTCTAATTCGGTAGAACCACGCGCATCTTTAAAATATGAGTTTACTCAAAAAAATATTCTTACCATGGGTTACGGTCTGCACAGTCAATTACAACCAATCGGTGTTTATTTCGCAAAAAAGCAGGATGAGTTCAGTACTTTTTCTACTCCTAACAAAAATCTACAGTTGAGCAAAGCGCATCATATTGTTTTGGGATACGATCGGATCATTAATGATTTCTCGCACATAAAGACAGAAATATATTACCAGCATTTATTTAATGTACCAGTGAGTATTGATAAAACAAGTACCTACTCTATGTTAAATGCAACAGACGGTTACAATACTGATCCTTTAGTTAATAAGGGTCTTGGCAGAAATTACGGACTGGAATTGACTTATGAGCGTTTCCTGCATAAGAATCTATATTATATTTTATCAAGTTCTTTATATAATTCAGAATATAAAGCCGCAAACGATGTTTGGTATAACACCCGTTTTAACACAAATTATGCTGTAACATTTACAGCGGGTAAAGAGTGGACCTTATCTGAAAAAAGAAAAAACCGCATTATTGGTTTTAATATTAAATCAATTTATGTTGGCGGCTATCGCTACACACCAATTGACCTGCCGGCTTCTATAGCGGCTGGACAAACGAAGTACGATACCCAAAAAACATTTGAGAATAAAAACCCTGATTATTATAGGTTAGATATTCGCATAAGTATGAAACGTAATTTTAAGCATGTAACAAGTACTTTGGCGTTAGACATTCAAAATACAACTAACCGTAAGAATGTAGGCGGGCAATATTTTGATATGAAAACAGGAAGCGTGAAGTATTGGTATCAAACACCTTTATTGCCTTTATTGAGTTATCGATTAGAGTTTTAATTTCATAAAGGATAAAATACTACATAATGACAATAGGGGCATTTAGTCTACATTATGTAGAACTACTTCCCAAAGTGGTTTATGGGAAGTGAGGATTTCCACAGTTTCCGCACGTACTACTCAGGAATAACAATTGCCATATTACAATTAAAAATTGTTTATGAAAAAAGTTATTATCCTCTTCATGTTTATTCTACCCTTCTTTGTTAATTCTCAAACCGTTCAATGGGCTTATAAAGTAGTTGAACATTCATCGCAGGTTGGCACAAAAGAATATTCTGCTAAGCAAGTCTTGGGTCGACCAAATGTGTTGCCCCGCAGCGGTAAAAATGCTAATGCCTGGGAGCCAAAAGGTGGCGGCGAAAAAACAGAATTCATTAAAGTTAACTTTTTAACACCAATGAAAGCAAAATATATATTAGTAGGAGAATCAAATCATCCCGGTTATTTAAGCAAGATTATTGCTTACGATTCATTGGACCATGAAAAAGAGGTTATCGCTTATACCTTTAAAAAAGGATTAAGCGGAAGCCGTTTATTGAATATAGATGCGTCGGCAATTGATTTTAAAATTGCAGCTGTAAAAATTATTTTTCAATCCGTTAAAGATGTTCCTGTTGCAATTGATGCTATTGGTTTATTAGAATCAGATAAACCTATGGAAATAAAACTAAGTGAGTCAGACATTGTAAAATCAGGAATGGTTGCTACTAAATTAACCGGTGGCGTAAATAGTCAATATCCTGAAATGGGGCCGTTGGTTTCGCCGGATGGTAACACGCT
This sequence comes from Bacteroidia bacterium, assembly GCA_016787785.1. Lineage (GTDB taxonomy): Bacteria > Bacteroidota > Bacteroidia > B-17B0 > Aurantibacillaceae > Aurantibacillus. Next base: position 67,140 of record JAEUTO010000009.1, read on the forward strand.
TTATTTTAGCCGTTACCGCGATCCGGGCAATGTGGGGGGGAAAGATGATGATGAAGATATTTGGTATGCAGACTGGGATGCTAAAGCAAACGCATGGGGCGAGGCAAAAAATATCGGTGCACCTTTAAATAATAAATTTCCCAATTTTATTAATTCAATTTCGCCGGATGGCAACACTATACTTTTAGGAAATGCTTATAGTGTTGATGGATCGATGCGTCAGGGTGTTTCTATGAGTCATCGTACTGCAACAGGTTGGAGTTTTCCAAAAACGATTCAAATAGAAGATGATTTTAATAACAGCGAGTTTGTTGCATATTACCTTTCCAATAGTCAGAAATATTTATTGATGGCTAAAGAAATTAAAAAAGACACCTATGGTAAACTTGATATTTATGTAAGTACGATGAAGGATGATAGTACCTGGACAAAACCAATTAATCTTGGACACCAGGTAAATAGTCGCGGTGCCGAGAGCGCGCCGTTCTTAGCTGCCGATGACCGTACCTTATACTATACATCAGATGGTTTAACAGGTTATGGTGGAAGCGATGTTTACATGACAAGAAGATTGGATGATACCTGGACAAACTGGTCTATACCTGAAAATCTTGGTCCTGTAGTAAATACGTCGCATGATGAGTCTTTTTTCTCAGTATCCGCTTCAGGTAACAAAGTATATTTTACTACCGAAAGTGAAACGGCGGGTGATTATGACCTTTATTCATTAGCCCTTGTAAAAACATTAAAACCAACACCTGTTGTTTTGGTAAAAGGAAAAGTAATAAACAGTAAAACCAACCAGCCCGTTTCGGATGTAAGAATTTTCTTTGAAAATTTAACTGACGGAAGAAAATCTGGCATCGCTGTTTCTAATCCTGTAACCGGAGAATACGCCATTGTGTTACCTTCAGGAACAAGCTATGGTTACCTTGCAGAAAAAAAGGGTTTTATTTCGGTGAACTCAAACATCGACTTAAATAAATTACCAGAATATAAAGAAATGACACAGGATCTTTATATTACGCCAATTGAGGCGGGACAATCGATCGCCATCAACAATATCTTTTTTGATTTTGATAAAGCTGAATTAAAAAAAGAATCGAATTACGAGTTAGATCGTTTGGTAAAATTATTTAAAGAGTATCCTTCTATGACAGTTGAGATCTCGGGCCATACTGATAACGTTGGTGCAAAAGCATACAATGATCAGTTAGCATATAAACGTGCAGAGGCAGTTTCGAAATATTTAAAAACTAAATTAGGTGTAAGCGAAGCTCAGGTAACTTTAAAAAGTTTTGGCGAAACACAACCGGTTGCAAGTAATGAAACAGCTAAAGGGCGCAAGTTAAACCGTAGGGTAGAGTTTAAAATTTTGGCTAAGTAATAATGCCAACATCAAATAAAAAGGCCTTTCATTTCGTGAAAGGCCTTTTTTAAACAACAGATATTTTCTAAATAGAATTCCACCATAAGCTATCAGGCAAAGAACTTCCAAGAATAACCGGTTCACCGATCATTGGTGTTACAACCTTTACCTTTAACTCATGTGCTTTTTTTAGCACACGATCAATTGGTTCGTTCCAGGCATGCATGGCTAAAGAGAATTTTCCCCAATGCACCGGTAATAATATTTTTGCCTTAAGATCAATACTTGCCTGCACCGTTTCTTCGGGCATCATATGAATGTTTGGCCATGATTTGTTGTATTGTCCAGATTCAAGGATCGCAACATCAAATGGACCAAATTTTTCTCCTATCTCGTTAAAATGGTTATCATAACCCGAATCACCACCTAAAAATAAATTGTGCGATTCCGTTTTTAAAATAAAAGACGACCAAAGTGTTTGACCTCTTTTTATTCCTCTTCCGGTAAAATGTCTTGCGGGTGTTGTTGTTAAACTAAGATCATTATCAGAATAAGTTTCCCACCAATCTAATTCTGTAATTTTGTTTTTTGAAATGCCCCAATGTTCTAAGTGCGAACCAAGACCAAGTGAACAAACAATTTTTTTAACCTTTGCGTTTAATTTAATAACGGTCTTATGATCTAAATGATCGTAGTGATCATGCGTTAGGATCAGGACATCAATGGTGGGCATGTCATCAACCGAGTACACATCTGCACCTTTAAAGGCTCTTATCATAAAAGAAACCGGCGCCGCGTTGCCACTAAAAACGGGATCAACTAAAATTGTTTTATTATTTATTTTAATAATGTAAGACGAATGGCCAAACCATATTATCGTTGGCTTATCTGAAGTTAACTTTTTGAGATCTGTTTTAACGGATGGCAGAGTGGAAGCTGGGGTAACTGTTTTAGGTTTGTTAAAAAAATCCTTCATAGTCTTACAAAAGGAGGCATCTTCTGCCATAGCATTTGTTTTAGAAATATTTTGAAAAGCGCCATTTTTATAGTTTGGAGATGCTTTTATGCGCTGGAGGCGATCGCCAGAAGGAAGTTTACCGTAAATGCTTAATGACATGATAAAGGATTAGACACAGTAAAATTAAGTAATTTACTCAATTATTATTTTTTTTGATAATAAATTAATGCCGTCGTTTAAACGTATAAAGTAAATTCCCGTATTAAACGCAGATGTGCTTAAATGAACTATCTCGCCGGGCTCTATGTTTTCGGAGAAAACCTTTTTACCTGATATATCTATTATAGCAATGTTTGCAGTATTTTTTAATTTAGCCGATGAAATCGTAAGTGTTTTGAGCGTTGGATCTGTGTATGCCTGTAAAGAACATTGTTCATTATTATTTTCGGCTATTCCTGTTGAAAGATTTGTGGAGAACATATTAGCCATATACACTTCTTTCGTGTTTTTATTTTGAACAAAGGCAACAATCCTTACTTGTGTATTATTTTTAATTTTTTGCATGGGCCAGTTAAATGTGATTGTGTCTTTTCCATTTATGCTGCGGTTAACTAAGAACGAACCGCTTTGATCTGGTAGCATTTTACGCATCACATATTCATAATTGGTCTCTGCATTTGCACCGGGGGAAGCTGCGTAAGAACTTTTAAGCACATTTTTTTCTATAACAACGATGTGAGCACGTAATGTATCGTTTACATTTGAAGCGCTTAATGATTCGAAAACGATCTTTGTATTAAGATTATTTCCACTTATTGTAGTATTTACATTACTGATGTTATATTTGTTTGCAATGGTTTTTCTGGTATTAATAGTATTAGCCATAACGGGGATAAAACTAGACGAGGAGTTGCTGTAATAATTTCCATCAACAAAAGATTGCGGCACACCAAAAGAACCATAATAAGAAACACGGGCGTTTGACTCCACCGGATTCTCAAAATACATGCTATCGCTGTAGGGATAAGATGTATGATAACCAATAGCAACCACATCAGCCGGGTTATTATTTACATAATTAAATACCGGTGGAGTGGACGCGGCGCAGGGCGGACAACCCGAATTGGTGAACTGTTCTATTAGAACTATCCTTTGTGCAGGTGCGATCTTACAAATACAAACACAACAAAACAATACAAAATGCTTTTTCATAATATTAAATTTAGCTAAAATGGCTTTAATAATAGTTTAGACGAAGCAAATCGCAATTACTTACAAGAAAAATGTTAATTTTTCTTGGTAAATTTGTAATTACAATGTTCATATCCAAATCCATATTATTCTTTAGTAGCATTATTTTTTTATTAATGGGCTATATTGTTTATTTATGGATCAAAGCCAAGCGGTTAAATAAAATTCACCAAAAGCTCCAATCTGATCTTAAAATTCTTGAAAATAAAGTAAATTCCTTTGAACTTGAAGGGATCAAATACAAGATCAATCCGCATTTATTCAAAAATATTTTAAATTCTATTCAATCACATGCTTACCAAACCTACTTTTCGCTTGATAAACTAAGTAATGTGTTGGATTATATACTTTATGAAACCGACAAACAATTTGTTAGTGTGAAAGAAGAAATGGATTTTGCCTTGAATTTGATCGAAATAAACAAATTGAAATTAAGTCCGTTATTTGATATTAAGATCAAAAACAGAATTAACGAAGAACATCCTTTATTCGGCCAGGAATTGCTGGCGCCTATGATATCGGTTGACTTGATTGAGAATGCTTTTAAGCATGCCGACTTGCAAAGTGCTGATTCGTTCATCTCCATTACATTTGAATTGAAAGACGATTTTTTCGCATTAACTGTTGCCAACAAGATCAGTTCAAAACCAAATCTTAAAAAGCCAAATAGTGGCCTTGGAAAAGAAAGTATGCAAAAACGTTTGGATATTATTTATAAGGATTGTTACAAATTGGAACAGTTTATAGAGAATGATGTTTTTATTTCACACCTAAAATTAAATTTGTTTGAATACAAAGCTAAAATGCTTGCTGCTGGATGATGAACTACCGGCACTAAGCTATATAAAAGTTATGTGTGAACAGATCTCAAATGTTGAGGTTGTAAAAGCATTTGATGATCCAAAGAAATTCCTCGAAGCAATACAGCGATTAGATTTTAATACATGTATTTTAGATATTCAAATGCCTGGTGTCAGTGGTTTGGAAGTTGCAACTCATTTAAAAAATAAACTCATTATTTTTACAACTGCTCATAAAGAATTTGCGGCAGAAGCTTTTGATATTAACGCCATAGATTATATCAGGAAACCTATCCAAAAAGAACGTTTCGAAAAAGCAATAGCAAAAGCTTTGAATAGTTTAAATTCTCAGGGAGAAACACAAAAGAAGCAGGCCCTATGGAATACAGATAAGGGTAGGGCAGTGTTAAATTTTAATGACATTCTCTATATTACTTCTTCTGAAACCGACAGCCGCGATAAGGTTGTGTATTTGAGCAGTGGCGCTAAAACTACTATCAAAAATGCAGGTTTCGAGCAGATCCTTTCGGTTCTTCCGGCCGCGAAGTTTTGCCGTATTAACAAAAAAGATGTTATTGCGCTTAAAACTGTACTGCATTTTACCTCTGATGAAATAACTACAAGCATCAGTTTAAAACCTAATTCGCAGGAAAATTTGTTGTTAAGCGAAGTTTACCGTGAGGAGTTCAAACAAAAGATCAGGTCATTCTAAAATCTAAGGATTTCGTTACATTTTTTTTGCCTTTTATTACATAAGAATTACCTTCTTTGCGTTACTATTTATAATGCGCGTACTTTTGTAAAAGCAAAAAATCAATACAAAATAAAGCGCGTATGAGTAGTGTTAAAAACATGTTGTTTTATGTTTTTACCGTCGGCGGTTTTTTTTGCCTTATGTATCTTATTGTTTTAAAAGGTACGCCTCTTGAGGCAGGTAAAATTACAAAGGTTCAAACTGTACCAAAATCAAACAGTATTGGCCAGATCACCGATACGCTACATCACAACGTTACGCACCCTTTAGCAATTCTTTTATTGCAAATAATTACCATTATAATTGCGGCGCGTATATTTGGCTTTATTTTTAAAAAGATCGGACAACCCACCGTAATAGGCGAAATAATTGCCGGCATTTTTTTAGGCCCCTCATTTATAGGCATGTTCTTTCCAGAATTCTCTTTGTTTTTATTTCCAAAATCATCTTTGCCAAATCTCCAGTTCATTAGCCAAATAGGTTTGATCCTCTTTATGTTCATTGTAGGAATGGAACTTGATCTAAAGACGTTGAGGAAAAAAGCGCACGAGGCTGTCATCATCAGCCATGCAAGTATTATTTTCCCCTTTGCTTTAGGCATGGGTCTGGCCTATATTATCTATCAAACTTATGCGCCTGAAAATATTAATTTTTTATCTTTCTCACTATTTATTGGTATTTCCATGAGTATAACTGCCTTTCCGGTTTTGGCAAGAATTGTACAGGAAAGGCAACTTACCAAAACACGCATTGGCACAATTGTAATTACTTGCGCCGCGGCAGATGATATTACTGCCTGGTGTATTTTAGCAGCAGTTATTGCTATTGTAAAAGCTGGTTCGGTTGTAAGTTCTATTTATATTATTGCCATGGCAGTTGCTTATGTTTTTTTAATGCTAAAAGTTGTTCAACCTTTTTTAAAGCGGTTAGGAGATATTTATTCGCATCAGGATACGCTTAGCAAACCCGTTGTAGCTATTTTTTTTACAACACTGCTTATTTCGTCCTATTTAACAGAAGTGATAGGTATACATGCCTTGTTCGGCGCTTTTATGGCTGGCGCAATCATGCCGCAAAATTTGCATTTCAGGAACGTATTTATCGAAAAGGTTGAGGATGTTTCGCTGGTATTATTACTTCCTTTATTTTTTGTATTCACAGGGCTAAGAACGCAAATTGGTTTATTGAATGACGTTGACCTTTGGCAAACATGCGGGTTGATAGTTGCTGTTGCTGTTATTGGTAAATTTTTCGGAAGCGCTGTCGCAGCAAAAGTTGTTGGGCAATCCTGGAAGGATAGTTTAATGATAGGTGCTTTAATGAATACCCGCGGTTTAATGGAGTTGATAGTTTTGAATATTGGTTTCGATCTTGGCATATTGCCGCCTTCTATTTTTGCTATGATGGTGATTATGGCCTTAGCTACGACTTTTATGACCGGTCCTGCGCTTGATCTTATTAATTATGTTTTCAAAGATAAAAAAGAGGATGTTTTGGCCAGTGAGGTACAAAAACATAACAAATATAAAATTCTATTTTCTTTTGGCGATTCAGAACGCGGTAAAAGTATGATTCGTATAGTGAATTCTCTTGTTGGTAAAACTGCCAACAATTGTTTAATATCTGCCTTGCATCTTGAGCCGAGTAATGAATTGCATCAATACAATATTCGCGAAGTAGAAAGAGATAGTTTTAAACCTATTAAGCGCGAAGCGAATAAATACAATCTTGCAGTACAAACTCAATTTAAACCGACACTGGATTTTGAAAAAGAAATAATTGACACTGCCAATCAAGGCGATTACGATCTTTTAATTGTTGGCATGGGTCAATCTATGTATGAAGGAAGTTTTTTAGGAAAAATAATTGGTATTACCACAACAATTATTAATCCGGAAAAATTATTTAATACATTGGCTGGTAACGAAAAAATAATTGGTAATAATGGTTTTGATAACAGAACTAATGCCATCGTTAGATCTGTAAAAATGGAACTGGGAATATTTGCCGACAAAGGATTAAAAAAGGTGGATGATGTTGTTATTATAATGCTTAACAACGAAGACGAATTTTTAATGAACTACGCGCAAAAAATGATCAATAATAATGCTTCACGCATTATGATAATAGATTATTATGACAAAATAAAGCAGAGTCTAACGATTAAAGAAACGATAAGAGCCATTGAACATCATGCGCCAAACCATATTGCTCTTTATCCTAAAGAGAACCTGACGGCAGATTTTTTACAAAACAAAGATCTTGGTTTATTAAGTCTTGGTGCATGGAACTATTTTATTGAGAACGAACCCGAGTGGTTAGCACATGTACCATCTTTATTGATTCTAAAAAAAGCGTAGTGTGGCTTATATCAGTATGCCTTTTGATACCCAGTTAATAGCCCTTTTTATTTCTTTGTGGGGAAATGCCTTAAACTCTCCGGGTACAAGAAAACTGAAGATCATTGTAAAAAATTTAATGAGCTTTGAATCGGTTATGATAGCAGCGCGATTCCATTTGGTAATATGTCTTAATCCCATCAACACATCTTTTATCCATGCAAAAAAAGTAAAATCCCTCACCGAGGTTTTTAATACCAACATGTAATTTATTTGCCCCATTTTTTCTACATGTTTTTCAACACAGGGTATTACCACCTCCTCAAAGTCTTTTTTTGTTACCTTCCATTCAGCTTTAAAGCCTATCATATTTGGAGGAAGATCTAATATCTGATACATCATAATACGTGGTTTTAATTTAATCGATGCAAAACAAATGCCAATGCCTTGTTACCGATAAGCAGTTGTTAAACTTCGATAAATACTTTCAGTTTTAATAGTTTGGTACAAACTAAATAGCTGTGTAAACGTATAAATAGTAGATACTTCTTTTATGCAGCACTCAAAAAAAAATAATAAATCGGTTGTCGAAAAACATTATAGCTACGATCTAAGTGAACTTATTCAATTAAGTAACGGTAGTAACGACTTTGTTGCAAATATGATAGAGATATTTATTAGAAAATCTGCCGGCACTATTGCTAAAATTGAAAGTGACTAGAAAGAAATTTCGTTACATGCTCATAAAGCAGCGTCTGAAAAATCGGTAGGAACGAGTAGTGTTTTTATGATCGCAATTTTTAAACTGAACCATCGTACTAACTAATTTGTTCTAAAAAACATGTTCATTATTTTCGTTTAAAATAAGGCATTATTACATATGTTAAAACAAAACCTGAAACAATCCCTTCAATTCCAACAATTCCTGCAATACACGGTACCACGGGGTTTAAAAATTTACCGAAACTGGAATTTGTTTGTATGAAGGTTACAAACGCAGGATCCATTTTTAAATACAAGGCTATAAAAATAACATATGGAATAGTTGCGGCAAGTGTTACCTGAATTCCAACACGGATGCCTCTTAAATAATCTACCTTGTGGGCTATTTTACTGCTGCAAAAATACTCTGCAACAAGGATACCGGCTAAAAGGAAAAATAGATTTAACAATCTTAAATAAAAGATCTGTTCCACAGCAAAATTCCTTAAGAGTAAAAAATACCCCATTAAAACTATCGACACAACTGCACCGACGCTAATCGATATTGTTGAAATTGATGAATCACTTTTTTTAAAGTGTTTGTCTTTTGAATATACCTGTGTAGTTTCCATAATGAACGTTTTTAATTACAATATTTGTTTATTACTTATTTTTACGTTCAAGTTTAATGCCAGCAGGAAATTTTTTATGAATTGTTAATTTTCGGGCTTAACTGGGTAAACAGATGGGCAAAATTTTAGTTGTCTCTCCCCAATGTCTCAAATTTCATGGATAATGATATCCCATTCTCATCAATTAGCATTAATTTATGTTTGCCAATGGATGGATTTAACGCCAACTGATGGATCTCTTTTGTTTCTCCAATAAACTCATCATCCAAATGCCAGAATACTTTGGTGTTTACATTCCGATGCGCTGCTTCAAAAACAGTGCGACCCGTTCTTCCATCGATCTCAATTGGCACATATATTTTACTGTTTGGTTTTGGATATAAAACGGCGATAGCCTTGTCAGATATTTTTGCCAGGCACTCGGGTTTAAAATCAGGAAGCACCCTGTAATTGGGATGATTGAATTTATAATACCTCTCCACTAAAGGCGGAAGAATGAACCAGGTAACATGTTTCATATTATAAACGTTCTCGCATTCGCTATCAACCCTGTACAATTTATTTTTTGTAAGGTGTATGATCTGATGATAAGGACAGGCGGTTGTATTTGAACAATTTTTTGGCATCCAAACCAATTCGGTTTTTTCGCATAGGTCAGAAGCTCGGTGACCACTTTCGCTACACATATTTATTTTGCTCATACCATCCCGGGGTTCTGCAAACCAGGATGAAGATCGCGGTAATTGCGCAAATACATCAAACAATAAAGGTGCTGCAGCTTTTATTCCGGTTAATCCCGGTCGACCTTCGCCATCGGCATTACCTATCCAAACCGCTACAACATAATCGGGGGTAATGCCAATAGCCCAGGCATCTCTAAAACCAAAACTTGTTCCAGTTTTCCATGCAATTTTTTGTGCTGAAGCAAAAGCCCGCCAGTTGCCGTCTTCATCCGGGCGATTAACATCTACCATTGCCTGAAAGGTACTATAGATGGATGCTTTATCGGTTTTTAATTTTAAATTATTTTTTTCTTTATTTTTCTTGTCTAATTTTTTGTTTTTTTCTGTAACCAATAAAATGGGTTTGCTTTTACCAAATTTTAATTCCTGGGCCATTTGCGTGTAGGCTTTACTTAATTCATCCAGTCGTGCTTCTGCACCACCAAGTATTAAAGAGAGGCCATAATGTTTTGCAGGTTTGTGTAAAGTAGTTATACCATAATTTTTAAGGTCGCGGTGAAATTTTTCGAGGCCATATTCATTTAGCAAACGCACCATGGGAATATTTAAACTTCTTGCAAGTGCTTTATTAGCGGCAACAGCACCGTCATACTGTTTCGTAAAATTCTTTGGCGAGAAACTTCCAAATTGTGTTGGAATATCCGGGATCAACATGTTTGGTGTAATTAATCCATCCTCTAAACATTTTGCGTATAAAAAAGGTTTTAAGATACTACCGGTACTTCTTGGTGCGCTAATGCAATCTACATCGCTACTATATTCTTTATTTGTCGATCTTGTATTTCCTATATAAGCTAAAACTTTTCCGGTTTTCACAGAAGTAATAATAACGGCGCCATTAAAAATTTTATTTTCCTGTAAACGTTCGCTATGTATTTGTAAAAGTTGTGCGGTTTTTTGTTGCAAGTTATTATCAAGTGTACTTTGTATGGTTTTTCCTTTATATCCTTCTTTTATTAATTTGGCCAATAAATGCGGTGCGAGTTGTGGCAATGGCAAAGGCTTATCCGGCAATGGTTCTGAAAGCGCCAAATGATACGTTGTTTCATCTATTTTTTTTATATCATACAAACGTTTTAATAACCGGTTGCGTTTATCCAATAAACGTTTGTGGTTTTTGCCTGGATAAATCAAACCCGGTGCATTTGGTAAAACGGCTAACGTTGCGCTCTCTGCCCAACTCAAAGAATTCGAATTCCTGCCAAAATATCGCCAGGATGCAGCTTCCAAACCAACTACATTGTTACCGAACGGTGCGTTGGCGGTATAATAATTTAGAATCTCTTTTTTATCAAATCTTATTTCCATTCGGGTAGCAAGCAACATTTCTAGTACTTTTTCGCGCAGGGTACGGGCCGGATTTTTTTTCATGATACGTGCCAATTGCATGGTAAGTGTACTACCGCCACTAACAACACGTTTATATTTTATATTTTGCGAAATAGCTCTGCCTATACCTCTTGCGCTAATTCCATAATGTCCGTAAAAATTCCTGTCCTCAAATTCTAAGAGACAGATCTCAAATTTTGCTGGAATTGTCTTGCCGGCACTGAAACGCCATTGTCCATCCGCTGATATTTTGGCGCCCAGTAAATTACCGTCTTTATCCAGCAGAACCGTAGAAGTGCTGTTATTAAATAGCTCATCCGGCAGGCAATTAATGTACCATATTGTAAAAATGATGGCGAAAACCAGTAATGACCTGTTTCTCCATTTTTTTATGGTGCTTTTATGTTGTTTGAAGGTATTAAAGGCTTTCCTTATCATTTATAGGCCAAAAGTAGAGGGTATAAATGGCAAATTTTGAGGCTTTTATTATTCGCTGCACTTTTAGTGGAAAGTGTTTTTTATCTTTGATTAATTGAAATTCCACTTTTTATTAAAAAACCTATTACATATCTCTGTTTATTTCTAGCCCTTTCTTTAGCAGGCATTGCTCAGCAGTATAACTTTCATAATTATTCGGTAAAAGATGGTGTTGCACAATCGCAGGTTTATTCTTTGCTGCAGGATTCGCGCGGTTATTTATGGATGGGAACACAGGGCGGCGGAATTACTTCTTTTGATGGTATTAATTTTAAAACCTATACTGTAAAAGATGGATTGATCAATAATTATATCTCATGTATTAAAGAGGATGTAAAACATAATTTGTGGATAGGCACCATGAATGGTGTTTGTATGTATAATGGACTGGAATTTAAAAAGTATAAATTGGTTGGCGATTCGGCGCAGGTAAGCATAAAAGCAATTGATTTTGATAGTAAAGGAAGAAAGTGGCTGGCTACAAATGTGGGTGTTCTTTTTTTGGATGAAACGGGAATAACCAATGTATCGGAGTTACTAAAAGACAAAAGAACTGTTATCACTTCTATCTTAGTTGATAAAAATGATAATGTTTGGTATGGCAACGCAGAGGGCCTTTATAGAATAACCGGAAGCAATAATGTATTTGAAAAAATAAAGTTTGATAAGTCGAACGGCTTTACAAATAATTCTATTCCCTTTATTAAACAAGATGCAAAAGGAAATTTATGGATAGGAACTTATGGGGATGGCGTTTATGTTTATGATGGAAACAAGTTTTTTAGGATAGATCTTAATCTTGAATTGTACAAACAAACTATTTTAGATTGTTATTTTGATAAGCGCGACAATGTTTGGTTGGCAACATTAAATCACGGTGTGGCGCAATACAATACTGTTTCAAAGAGTTTTTCGTGGATCACAGAAAATGAAGGCCTAAGTAATAATCACGTAAGGAGTATTATCCAGGACAAAAGCGGGAACTATTGGTTTGGCACTTCCGGTGGCGGCGTTTGCAATTATTTTGGGAAGCAATTTACAGTGTACGATAAAACGGCCGGCTTAGGAGGTAATTTTATTTACAGTATTTTCCGCGATAGCAAACAACGGTTATGGGTTGGTACATCAGATAAGGGTGTAACGGTATTTGACAGTTCGCGTTTTACCGGTTATAATGCAGCAAAGGGTTTCGCAGATGTAAAGGTAAAAGCCATAAATGAAGACAACAACGGAAATATTTACTTTGGAACAGATGGGCAAGGCGTTTTTGTAACAAATGATGGATTTACGTTTAGAGCAATTGACGAATTAAATAAAAAATATATTCGTGCCATTGTCAAAGATAAGAACGGAGATCTTTGGATAGCGACGGCCGGCGCGGGTTTATATAAACTGATCCTAAAAGGTTCGCCGTTGTTGGTAAATTTTGCAGTTAAAGAAGGGTTGCTTCATCCACGATTAACTGCTTTACATTACGACAAGCAAGGCAGGCTTTGGTACGCTACCGAAAATAATGGCATCGGTTTTATTGAGAATGATAAGATCAAAAAACCTGTTTTTGCGGGAAAAGAAAATTTTCCTGCAAGCTCTATTCGCTGCTTTGCAGAAGATGAAAATGGTTATTTGTGGGCAGGAACCGGTGGCGATGGATTACTTTGTTTTCCTTTGTATCAGGGCGATCTTAAATTAAAAAGATACGACCACAACAATGGTTTAACCTCCTCCAATATTTATTTATTAAGTTGCGATAAGAACAATAATTTATTTGTTGGCACCGAAACAGGACTCGATCATATTTTTTTGGATAATGAAAGAAAACCAAAAGAAATAAAACATTATGGTAAAGGCGAAGGTTTTACTGGCATTGAAACCTGCCAGAACTCTGTGTTTAGCGATGCTAACGGAGCAATTTGGTTTGGTACCATTAACGGACTCACAAAATACGATCCATCAAATTTGGTGAAGAACCAGAACGAACCTGTTACAACAATTACAGACGTAAAGTTATTTAATACCACTATTTCGAAAACAGAATATAAAAATTTTATGGGCGACTGGAATACAATTTCTGATCTTCAGTTACCCTATGATCAAAATAATTTAAGTTTTGATTTTTCCGGAATTAATTTTAGTAATCCAGATGCTGTTAAGTACCAATGGAAACTGCAAGGCTCTGATAAAGAATGGTCGCCGGTAACGGCACAAAGGAATATTAACTATTCAAACCTTGGCGCTGGCGATTATACCTTTATGGTTAAAGCCTGTAATGAAGATGGTGTTTGGAACAAGCAACCTGTAACGTTTAAATTTCATATTTCTCCACCATTTTGGAAACGCTGGTGGTTTATTACTATTATTCTTTTGGCCGCCTCTGGAATCGTATTAGCTGTATTCAGATGGCGTGTTAATACTATTCAAGCAAAAGCCGATGAATCGCAAAAAAAATTACTGCTTGAGAAAGAAGTTGTGGAGTTGGAACAAAAAGCGTTGCGTTTGCAAATGAATCCGCATTTTATTTTTAACGCTTTAAATTCTATCCAATCTCAAATTGGAACTGATAACGAAGAGGCGGCGCGTTATTATCTTGCCAAGTTCTCACGCCTGATGCGCCAGATCCTTGATAACTCACGCAATGCAAGTATTACGCTGGAAGAAGAAGTGAATACGTTGGAAAACTATTTACTGATAGAGAAATTTTGTAACGGCGATAGGTTTGATTATAAAATTACGGTGGATGAGAGTCTTGAAAAAGATTATGTCAAAATTCCACCCATGTTGTTGCAACCTTTTATTGAGAATGCTATTAAACATGGTTTAAAATATATTGATGGCAAAAAAGGTTTTATAGAAGTAAACTTTAGTGAAACGAATAATATTTTAGTGTGTTCAGTAACCGATAACGGTATTGGAAGAGCCAAGGCGGAAGAATTAAATAAAATAAGTAAGGAAACCTATCACAAGTCTACAGCTTTGATTGTTACGCAAGAAAGATTGGATCTTTTAAAAGAAGATTCTGAAATCAAGTCGCTTGAGATCATTGATCTTTACGATGAACAGAATAATGCTACCGGAACGAAAGTAATTGTCAGGATACCTCTAACATAAAAATATTAAAATTAAACCACATAGACACATAATTAAAACGATAGGGTTAATGCCTAAAAGTATACATAGTTGCTTCGTCAACGACGAAGCAAAGCCTATGTTTCTCTTATGCATCAATCGTTGAATTTATGACTTTCTATGTTTCTATGTGGTAAGTTTTTTTAGTTTAATTCGGCGCATTTTTCTAAATTAGCATTCAATGATAAAAGCAATAATAATAGACGATATTGAGCAGGCCCGCGTAACGCTGAAAAAAGATTTGCAGGTATATGCAAAGGATATAGAAATAATTGGTGAGGCAAATGGAGTAGTAGAAGGTGCAAAATTGCTTAAGACAACAAAACCGGATATTTTGTTTCTTGATATTCAAATGCAGGATGGCAGTGGCTTTGATCTTTTAGATATTTTAAAAGAAATAAATTTTAAGATCATTTTTATTACCGCTTCGGACGCTCATGCAATTAAGGCTTTTCGCTATGCTGCTATTGATTATCTTTTAAAACCGGTTGACCCTGATGAACTGGTGGCTGCTTTAAAAAAATACAGAGCGCAACAACTTAATGAGAACGAAAAATACCAACTACTGAATGATTCTTTAAAGAACCATGCCAGGCCCCATGAACGTTTAGCTTTACATACACAGGATAAAATTCATATTGTAAACATTAATGATATCATTCGTTGCGAAAGTAATGTGAACTATACAGAATTTTATTTTAGCAATTCAAAAAAGTTATTGGTTACAAAAACACTTAAGGATTTTGAGGATCTTTTGTGCGACCAGAGCTTTTACCGCGTGCATCAATCTCATCTGGTAAATACCAAATACATTAAAGAATTTGTAAAAACAGACGGTGGTTATTTAATGATGAACGATGGTTGCTCTGTTCCGGTTTCCACGCGCAAACGTCCGGAAGTAATGAAAATGCTGGAAGAATTGTAAAATAAAAATGCAGGCGGGAAAACTATAACCCGCCCGCAGAACAACTCTTTTTTACTTTTTACCTTTAGAAGCCAAGTTATTTGAGTTTTGCTGATTGGATTTGTTATCCTGTGCAGCCTTGTGTGCCTGGTTATTTGGATTCTTTACATTAGAACGTTGATCGTTTCCTTTGTTTGATCCGTTATTTTGTTTGCTCATTTTTTACACCTCCTTTCTTCATTTTTTAAATTTTATTTTGCAGCTACAACGCCTGCATCTTTTACTACTTCTACCCAACGGCCGGGTACTTTAGCGTTTATCATATTATCGTACATGGCCTCGCTATAAACGGTTGGTAAATAAAATTTGCCCAGGTAAGTTGCGTTTAAGTGTATCACAAATGTTTTGTGCGTATTCTCTGCCAACTCATAATAACTATAAACTCTGTCGTCTCTTATATCCTGGTAACGTGCGGGGTTAGTTGTAGCGGTTTCATCCATGCGGCTGTTATGGATCTCCCATCCACTAGGAAAGATCTGGTTTAGAGCCATCTCTTTTAAAAATCCTTTTGTGCCCGGATTTGAAATACTTACTTCGGCTACAAATTCTGTTCCCTGCACTAATTTATCAGGTTGAATTTCTTTTCCTTTCATGTCTTTGTACTTCACTTCCATTTTTAGGTCTTTAGCTGAGGCCGTTTTATCACCGATCAAAGGAACGCCTTCTATAATTACTTTTGCGAACAATGTACTTTTACCTGTATTTTTTAAAGAGACAATTCCTTTTTGCGCAAGATCTGCGTCTGAATATTTTACCTGGTAAAGCGATTTTTTAGAACTGTTATTTTTTTCTTCACGATTTAAAGTATAAGAGAAACTCATCTCGCCATTATTTTCTTTTACACCTGTGTATTCGCACATAGCTAATAAACTGTAAGCAGTTTCCTGCGTGCTCATCCATGTTTGCGAGCTTAAATTTTTAGCAATTTGTTTTGCTAATGGGCCGGCCTTTGTTTTTTCGTGTAATAAACTTAATGTTTCTAAGATCATCGCTTCATCACGTGTGTGTGATCCGTAACTGTATGATAGTTCTTTATAATTGGGAACCGTGGTAGCTAAACCTTCAATCAATTTTGTTGCAACCTCTGTTTGACCTACCAATTTGTAAGCTGCGGCTAATCTCCATTTTGCGGTAGAAGAAAGGTTTTTTTCTTCACGTAAACGGTTCATCGCGCCCATTTCTGCATTATTGCTTAACGCCAGAACAAATAAACGATAGGCCTGTATTACTTCATTGGTTTCGTTGCCATGAGGGTGCGTGTACATGCCATTGTTGCTTGCCCAGTTACGCGCTTGTTGTTGTTGGTATTTTACCCACTTTGTTTTTAAATTGGCGGGTAAACTATAACCTTGCTTCTCCGCTTCAATTAAAAAGTGGCCTGCATAATTACTTCCCCATTCGCTGTCATAGCCCTCACCCGGCCAGTATGAAAAGCCACCATTTGCAGTTTGAAATAATTGCAAACGTTTTAAGCCTGCTTTAATATTATTACTCACTTTTAATTTTTGAGATTCTTTCATGTCCATTAAATTCATTACAAACAATTGCGGAAATACTGATGATGTTGTTTGCTCGATACAACCATGAGGGTATTGAATTAAATAATCTAAACGTTTTTCTAATCCCATTGATGGAATACTAGAGAACTCAATCGTTGCTTTATTTGTACCTGCAATACCTTTAAAATTAATTTCAGTATCCCATTCTTTGCCGGGTTCTAAAACCATTTCAGTTCCTTCTGTTACTTTCGGATTTGGTGTCCGTACATCCAACTCAATTTCTTGCACAGCTTTTTCTTTTCCACTGGTGGCAGTAATTTTTACTTTAGCGATTCCAATTTTTTGCGCTACATTCAATTTAAAATTGATGACTTCATCACCAACCTGAGTAAAATGCATTGTTTGTTGTTTAGCTCCATCTAATTCCAGAAAATCATTTACTTCAACTTCTATTTTTACATCTTTAACATGTTTTTCCATTGCAAAAATATCTACAGGTAAATACACATTTTCACCCGGACCTAACACGCGTGGTAAAGTTGCTAAGATCATTAAAGGTTTTCTTACTGCAACGGCTTTTTCAGCATTACCGTATGAACCTTCATTTTCAGCTACCACCATTACTCTTACTGAGCCAACATAATTTGGAATTTCAACTGTATGATTTTTTTCCTGGCCTGCTTCTAAAGTAAAGGGGCCCATGAATTTTACCATCGGTTTAAAACGGTTTGCCTTAACACCTTTTCCTGCATTAGCGTCACCATCACCACCCACACTTAAAAGTTTTTCTAATTTTCCAGCGTAAGCACCAATAACGGCATCGTACATATCCCAGGTTTTTACACCTAACGCCTCGCGGGCATAAAACGTATTCCAGGGTTGAGGCGTTTTAAAACGGGTAAGGTCTAATAATCCTTCATCCACCATAGCTAATGTGTAAGTCATTTTTCTACCTTTTTTTTCTTTTACTTTTATGTTCGTAAAAGATTCCGGTTTTATTACATCAAGCATTTTTATTTCGGGTTCTAAATGTGTTAAAGGTTCATCCACTAAGATTGGCACAACACCATACATACGAATTGGCAGATCGTTCTTTGTATTAGCGTGTGGTTGAATTAATGTTACGTGAACGTATGCATTTGGCGACATATCGGCTGTTGCTGCAAATTCGTGAACGGTTTCTCCTTTTTTGGTGGCGATCCAGAATTTTTTCACCACCTTACTTCCTGTTTCAATACTTACCAGAGCAATACCTTCTGCCGGTGAGGGAAAAGATAATTTCACATTTTCACCAGATACATATTTGTCTTTATCACAGGCAAAATTAAGCATGTTGGCATTTTCGTTATTGCTACGGTTAGCGCGACTCCAATAAGGCCAATCAATAGTTACAACTTTTCCGGTTTGATGACCGCCTTTTAGATCTGTAACCGTAATTAAATAGCGGCCATATTCAGGATATTGCACATGAAATTTAAATGACCCTTTACCTTCAGTTGTTTTTATAAGTGTATCTTTTAAAACAATTGTTCCTGCACGCGAAATATATTGTGCTAATTCATCTTCTCCCTTTTCGTACCACCAACGCCATTGCACTTTATATATTTTTACCTGCAGATTACTTGTTGTAACGGGTATGCCTTTATTATTTACAGTTACCACATCAAAATTATAATTGCTACCGGTTTGTAAAGTGTTATCAAAACTCTTTGTTTCGGGGCTATGTAAACCTACATAAGTTTTATAAGGCGAGTAGGAAATAGAGTAGCGGTCAATACTAAAATCGCCACCTTCTTCAAATACTTTGGAAATGTAGGTAGCGCGTAACATACCCGGAGCGGTTTGTCCAACATTAATGTAAGTATTGAGAGCAGCTTCGCCTTTTTCATTTAAATTGCCGTCAAATATTGCTTCGGCTTCCGAATAATAATTTCTTATAGGTGAATCGAATTCATAAGACTTGTATTTCTCGAAAGTAGTTTTTGTTTGGTTAACGCTGACATTTACTAAAGCGTGTAAATTTTTAGCAACGGCACCATGTAACCATCTTACGGATAATTTGGCGATGCTGTCGCTTTCTTTGTCGAAATAGATCTTTAAACGATTTGGTTTTACAGTCTCAATTTTAAAATTCTCTGAAAATATACGATTACCTACTTTAGCAATAGCAGTGTAGTTACCTGTTAAAGCTTCCGTGCCTGTTGAAGTACGAAAATCGTAAAGGCCATTTAAATTTTTTGTTTTAGTTGTTTGATAAACAATTGTTCCGTTAGGATCTTGCAATTCAAATTTAACCGGGTGATTTGCAGGTAAACGTTTTTCTTTATCTTCCATAATAAAGTTAATGTAAAGCGAATCGCCTGGACGCCAGACGCCACGCTCGCCATAAATAAAACCTTTAATACCTTTTTGAACGATCTCACCCTCTACGTCAAATTTGCTAAGCGAATTTGCATAACCATCTAATAATTTTAAATAGCCACGTTGTTTACCTGATCTGGCTAACATTAAAAATGGTTTACGTTTAAGAGGTAGATCTAACATGCCGTTTGCATCGCTTGTACCTTGTGCAATTAATTGTTTTGTATAATCATAATATTCAATGGTAGCATTCGCAATTGGTTTTGCTGTTATCATATTACTTACAAAGGCGTGCGACATTTTATTATCGTCCAGTTTGTATATCAAGCCAATATCTGAAGCTAAAATATTTCTGCTTACTGCTTTTCCATAATAATAATTACTGTTGCAGGGCGAATAATCTTCGTTGTAATAGCTCCAGTTATCATAACCGCCGTCAAAACTGTACCTGTATGCGTCATTGTCGTTCCAGTTATCTTTTTCTTCTGTTGTTGCAACATCAGTGGGTTGTTCGTCATTCTCATTTTCTCCTTCTCCTTCGCTTTCCTCATTAACGCCTTCACAATCACAAACAGCGTATTTTTTGGAATATTTTATACTTACCCTGTAAATTGCACCGGGATCGGGTGTAATTAATTTTCCAAGATCAATAACGTGTTTGTTCCACTGCTTTAAATTTGTTTTTTTATTATAATCCAATTTAATTGTTTTTTCGGCAACAACTTTTCCAACGCGTGTTAAACCATCCTGGCCATCTAAATTATTTGATTGAAGGAACTGGTGAACGTTATTCTCAAAAATTTTAATTACACGAACATCTACAGCTTTTAAACTAATGGCTTCAAAAGGAAAGATCAATCCGTTTGAATTGGGTAAAATGCTACCATTACCTTTAATACGCACCAAAGGTTTTGGTTCTTCAAAGGTTAAACTTTTCGTAAAAGCTGTATTCATTTTATAGCCTTTAAAATTTTTAATACCCGTTGTTACGGTAATCAACTTCTCACCAATAACGCGATTAGGCAAAAAGATCCTCACCACATTGTTTTCAATAGCGTAGGTAAGATTGTCTACGCCTTGTATATTGATAATACCTTTTAAATTTTGGTTATAATCAATCGGATCGCTAAAACTTAGTTCAACGGATTGATCTTCGTTATCAACCACGCGTGCATCGGAGATTGAAAAATCACCAAGAGCGGGGATCTTTATTTCCTGGCTGCCGTTACTGATGGCTTTTATTTCTTCACCTTTCCAATTTACTATAAGATTTCCAGCTTTTGCTTTTCGCTCAATGCTATCTACGTAAAAATAAAATTCATTGTTGTTATAACTGTAGTTGATCTTTACAGGCATAGCTTTTCCATTCTGCGTTACACTTAAAACTTTTCTTATCGATGCTGTATCTTCATAATCTGAAGTTGTAATTTTGCCTGTTAGTTTTTGCCATTCTATATTGTAATCATCATAGCTGCGTAACCCATCAATAGTTACAAATATGTTTTGAGGGAAGGTAGATAGCTGAAAATTAAAATGCTCTAAGCCATCTTCTACTTTAGCAACCTCTTTTAATTTAAAATCAACATTGTAAAATTGATTAGCTGGTAGAATTTCTGAAGGAATGAACTCTATTACTTTATCACTTATCCAAACGGCTCTTCCTTCTATTTTTGGTTCAAAGGTAAAAGCGTCCTTTAATAAATTTGAATCAGGTAGTTGCAATGATCTTAAAAGTGCCGCCGAATCCTGTGCAATTGACGTGGTTGAAATACTCATTTTATTAACCGTACCGGCAGTTATCGTTTTATTTTCATTCATCCCGTGTGAAAGCTCAATTCGGATCGTAGATTTTCGCGAAACCATTCCGGAAGTATAGCCAGAGATGTATTTTCCGAATGCCGGGTTAATGGTATTGATCTTAGGCCTTGTTTGGAAACAAGCAGTGAATAAAACTGTGCATATTACCGTGGTAACTGTTGCAAATAAAAAGAGTTTGGTTTTCATTGATTTTTAATTTATACCTCAAAGGTGGGCTGATTAAAAACCAAAAGCCGGTAGCTTTTATAGGCTGCCGACTTTAATTTATTAAGTGTGGCTTTTTAGCGATTATTTGAAATCGAGATTAATTGCCTCTTTTACCATAGGTGCCGGAACTGTGATGATCGTGAGATCCGCCGTGACTTCCGCCGCAGCCAAGCAGGGCTATCTCCAAAGCTACCCTACAAGCAAAGCCCAGAACGCGAAGGCCAATATAAGCCGCGTCAGCTATTGCTTGATTCCTAGCGATCCTTTTATTAGATAAAGGATCTGGCGATGGAAGGGCTTCCTGCTCATTGTTATTATTTGAATCGGCTAATTTAGAATTGTTTGAAGTGCTATCTGCTAAAAAGGTATCGTAAGAACCATTCGCGTAACGAATAGATTTCAACTTCGAAATATCAATCACAGAGTATTGGTCCTGCGTGTTTTCGGTTAAGTTTTTATATTGAACTTCGTTTGCTCTTACTTCAAGAACTTTAGCAGGAATTGTCTTTCCGTTTTGTGTGAAAAGCGTGTCTTGCGAAAAACCCGCAAGGCTAATAAATAACAATAAGGTTGATAAATAAATTTTCTTCATATATTAATTATCTGCGACCGCCGCCTCTGCGTCCGTAATGTTTAAAATAGTTGTGATGGTTATGGTGCCAGTGGTGTCCGTAACTTCTATAATACCCACCATAGTAAGGTCTGTTCCAGCCCCAACCTCCCCAGCCCCAGCCCCAACCGCCTGCAAAAGCGTAAAGTGGCGCAGCACCAACTACAATATTTACCCGCGGCCTTGTATTTACATAAACCGGATCGGAATTATCATCTGAAGAAACACTTGTAGCAGCAGATCCGGAGTTTTCAAAAACTTCTTTGCTGCCGTTCTTATAATGTATAAGTACAATATCCGTTTTATCTACAACATATAAGGGGCCATCAGGATTTGCGGCTCTTTTGTATTTAATTTCGTGTTGTGTAATTTCTTTAACCTGGCCGGTAATAATCTTTCCTTTCGTGGTATAAAGTGTGTCTTGCGCAAAAGCACTGATGCCAAAAATTGCTAACAGGATAAATAAAATACTTTTCATAATAGAAATCTTTTATTTGTTCTAATAAAGATACAAAATAAAGATTGCGTGGTAAATTTTAGACTGTTAAAAAGGATAGTTCGGAATTATTTAACAAATTTTGATAATTAATGGCGATTTTTCATTTTTTTCAACTGAATTATGTCAACCAAAAATGCAAAAGCCATTGAAAAATAAATATATCCTTTCGGTATTGTAAAATGTAAACCTTCTGCAATAAGAGTAATTCCTATCATCATTAAAAAACATATTGCAAGAATTTTAAACGAAGGATGTTTCTGAATAAACGCGCTAATTGGTTTTGAAGCAAACAACATAATTGTAACAGCTACAATCACTGCTACGTACATAATCCACAATTCCTGAACCATGCCTACGGCTGTGATTATGGAGTCGATAGAGAACACAAGGTCCAGTAAAATTATTTCTAATAATAATTTTTTAAAACTTCCGCTTTTGGATCTCATAGTTGCAGCTTCATCCGTAACATTTTCTGTTTTATGAAGTATTTCCTTTGTGCTTTTATACAATAAAAATAAACCACCTGCAATGAGAATGAGACTTTTTCCTGAAAAATCAATATCAAAAGCAGTGAACAAAACTTGATCAAGTTTAAGGATCCATGAAACTGCGGCTAACAAGACAAGTCTTATCAGCATAGCAAGGCCCAGTCCCCAGATCCTTAATTTATTTCTGTTCTCTTCGGGAAGCTTATCGGCTAGAATAGAGATGAAGATAATATTATCAATGCCGAGAATAACTTCTAAAGCTATTAACGAAAGTAAAGGAACAATTGCATCGGTAAACATATTCTTATAACTAACAAGCGAAAAATAAAATAGTTTAAATAAATATGACGCTTAATTAGTATGAGATTTATCGTTGGAAACGTTAATAGCTTACAACTGAGCAAATTATTTTGTTTAATTCACTTAGCAGAAAATAAATTGGAAATTTCGAGTATTTTTTTTGGTGATTTTAGGCCTTTGATGGTAAAAATGTTTTAAGCCAGTCAATAGCTTCTTCTTTGGTTGGAAAAACACGTGTTGGTACTGTAGGTTTATTGTACTTTATGTAAAAATTTGCTAGTAGTTTTTGTGCGAGGTTACAGTAAGCGATCGCATCCGCCAAGGTATACAAATTACTTTCCGCAGCAGCTGAAAATATTCTGGCTTCCTTGTCAACACTGCTAAATTCACCCGCGTCTATCAAAATTGGAAATTTTCTTCCTTTGCCCAGTTTTCCCATCGCTTCAACAATAAATACGGCATCGGATAATTCAATTTCTTGACCTGACTTTAAATGAATATGGATAATATTATCATCAATACTCACAACTGATTTCTCTAATTCTATTGTTTCCATTACAAGCAAATTTGTTATTTCTGCGAACTATTTTGATTTAATATTAATGAGCTGTTAAAACCGCAAGAAGTAAGTAGAATTAAGCTCACTAAGATGAGTAAAATTTAAAAATTTTTTATTATCATAAGAAGCAGATAAAATAATTTAGTTTAACATCACAAAAATCTTGCTTAATAGTATAATTAAAAATGATCAGCATCATAAGTGTAAATGAAGTTGATCATTAAAAAATTTATTTAGAAAAGGACTGACGTTTGATTTAGCTGTGGTGCAACCGCCAGCCATCCATAATTCTCCTTGATCTTCTCAATTAGTGTTTTAGCAGCTATCTTTTCACCATGCGTAATGAATATTTTTTCAGGCTTATTTTTCACCTTTGAAAGCCAATGGATAAGTTCAGATTGATCAGCATGTGCAGATAATCCTTCTATTAAAGAGATAGAGGCGTTTACCTTCCATAATTTGCCGCGCATTTTTATTTCCTTTGCGCCGTCTAATAGCGCGCGCCCTCGTGTTCCTTCTCCCTGGTAACCTGCTAGAAGAATGGTGGCTTTTGCATCTCCGATATATTTTTCAAAATAGGATAGAACCCTTCCGCCGGTAGCCATGCCACTACTAGCTATAATTATTTTTGGGGTTTTATCTCTTAGTATTTTTTCAGTTTCAACTTCGTTCTTAATTATTCTGATTTGGCTGCATATCTCAATCGATTCAACTAATGATAGTTTATGCCATTTGAGATTTTTATGAAATACTTCTAATACATGGCTCCCCATGGGGCTATCCATATATATAGGTATTTTTGGTATTTTTTTTTCGTTTCCAAGTTGCCATAGCAAGAACATGATTAACTGAGTTCTTTCAACGGCAAAACTTGGAATGATAATTGTGCCCTGCTTTGATTCGGCTTTATTTATTTCATTAGCTAATAATTGCTTTGGGTCCTCTGAATGTAACCTGTTGCCATAGGTTGATTCCATAACGATCACATCGGCTGTTTCCGGATAGTCAGTTTCGTACATCAATGGATCGTTGATCCTACCGATGTCGCCGGAAAAGACAATAGTTTTATTTTTTATTTTTAATTCGATGAAACAGGCGCCAAGTATATGACCATTATATTTAAATTGGAACGAAACATCATTAGTTATCTCAATTGGTATTTTTAATGGCTTACTTTCAAAAAACGGGAAAACAGCTTCGGCCTCTTTGGTATCATAAAGCGGTTTTGCCGGTTTGTGTTTACTGTAATTGTTGCGATTCGCTCTTTCTGCATCTTCTTCTTGAATTTTTGCACTATCGAGCAAAATTAGTTTTGTTATTTCTACCGTAGGTTCGGTTGCAAATATTTTTCCGTTAAAGCCTTGTTTTATTAGTAAGGGCAAATAACCAACATGATCTAAGTGCCCGTGTGTTAAGATCACAAGGTCAATAGAAGAAACATCTACCGGTAACACATTCCAGTTAAGAAGTCTCAAGTCTTTAAGGCCTTGAAACAATCCACAATCTATTAAGATGTTTTTTGTTGGCGTTTTTAATAAATACTTTGATCCGGTTACAGTGCCGGCAGCGCCAAGAAAAGTGAGACTGGTTTGTTGTTCTTTGTTCATTTAGCTAGATATTTTTTAATACTAATTTTGTTTTCGGTATTGCTAAATTCAGTTTTCCACCAAACATTTTTCAACCGCACGTGTTTCTTCTACAATAATGCTAATGTTCATTTATTATGCTGTTTTTTGTTTCTTTTTCTTTGAACAGATGGGCGCATAATTGCTCGGCCTCTTTCATTACCGTATAAATTCGTGATTGCTTTATGCCGCTGGCTTCGAGTAGCTTTTTATTATTATATATCTCTTTGCACAGAACGATCTTTTTTTCAAGTAAACGTCCTTTCTCGGCTTTGGTGAGCGATGTTAAACAGGTAATAGGATATAAACCCAACGTGTCAATTTGTTCGCGCAAACTACCTTTTACCGGATAGTCCCATCCGATTAAATTTAAACCCACACATTTCCCATACTGTACCGCGTCTATAGAAAATTTTGTATTTGTAAAAACCCAACCCTGATAAAACCTGGTTACATGGGCTGCCATTTTTATCCATTGGGCTTCTACATCTTTAAATCTTGATTGTATATAAAGAGGAATTTTTACATCACAAAATATGCCGGGTAAATTATGATATTTACATTCAATCATATAACAATGATCTCCTTTTTCCGCGATCACATCTATTTCATGCGTTACACATTGCCCCTGAACTATTTCTCCAACTTTAGTTTGGTATCCCTGATATTTTAAGATCTCGGCAACATATTTTTCGAAGGGATAACCTGAGGGGCCAAGTTCCATTAGTGCTTGTTTTAAATGATAACGTGCTGCCAGGTGCCGTGAACTTTCCTTTAAAAGTGTAAAAGCTAGTTTGTAAATTTCTTTTGTTGAGATGCCTTCAAATATTTTGTTACCAACTTCTTTTGTGATAAATTTAATTTGTTCTTCCGAGGCTCCTGCACGTTGCAGCGACATTCTTAGTTTTTTTTCAGAAAACTGAGTTTTCTCTCCGGAAGCTTTTGTTACAAGTAAGTTTGTGTACATATTATTTTCTTTAAAAGTAGGCTTCACTCCGGCGGCATCTTATGACGGCAATTAGAGTAGATACTGATCTATATCATATTTCGGATTTGGTTACCTAATGTTACCAATCCAACAAGTAGAATAAGAAAAAGTACAATAGATTTGAACTGCTCTTGCGAAAATCGTTTTAATATTTTTTTGCCAACATAGGTGCCTACAATAGCAACAACAAGTAAAATGGGTACCAAATAAAGATCGTGTTTATGCATGTAACCATTTGAAAAATAAACCACACTTCTGCTTAGATCTATACCTAGGTCGATAATTGCGGAGGTAGCTATAAAGATTTCCTTTTTAAGATTAAAAGCTGCAAGCGTTAATCCCCTTATTGCGCCGCCTGAACCTAAAAGACCCGCCGTTATTCCAGAGAAAGCGCCGCCACTTATGGAATTAAACAACGTGGGCTTTAATTTTAGGTTTTTAAAGATCAATAAAATAACACTTATTGCAATAAGGAATATAGCAAGAAATATTTCCAGTAATTTGCTGTCGAAATATTGCGTCAAAAATGCGCCTACTATTACGAATAGTACAGCGGGTATTCCAATAGTAATGATGAGTTTTTTGTCGAAACCAGTTCTGAAAAGTGCGATCTTTGAAATATTACTTGACAAATGAAATAAGGCGGTAATACCTAATACTGAGTGGAAATCGAAAAAAAAGCCCGCAATAGGCACAAAAAAAAGTGACGATCCGAAACCGCCAACGGTTCCAATAACTTCTGCTAAAAGAGCAAGGATTGCAAATAATAATAAAGTTTCAATTTCCATAACTCTCTTACTCTTTTGTAAATTTTATTTAATTAATACTTCGGTCCACTTTTTGTGAATTAGATTTCAATAAATACACTGCAAATATAACTATCCATAGACAACCGATAATGATCGATGAACGTTGAAGGATTCCTGCAATATTAACTAAATAAGGGGTTTGTTTAAAACCAATTCCTGCCAAAAAGAATGTAACAAGAACACTAATTGCGGTAAAAGTGCAGTATTTTGCCAATCCAAATTGAGAACGAGTAATAAAATATTTTCTAAAAACTAAGCACGCCCATGGCAGACATATGAATACGAGAATTGAAAAAAGATCATGAAGATGTCCGCGAAGTGTATATTGCGCTAACAACAAGGGTTGATTTTCAGGATATCCATAAACAGGATCAGTGGTAAAAAGACCTGCACCGACCAATCCTGCACCAACCAGTCCAACTAACAAAACTCCTTTGCCTTTGTAGTTGTTTAGGGATAGTTTTAACCCAACCGCAAAAGCAATAAATAATAAACCAGAAGTGATAAAGTTGGCTACCTGTGTCCAGCCACAATTTCCTATTGACAAAGAACTTACGGGGTAACGAAACGTATCGTAATCTGTTCTTACGGCACCCTCAATAATAAAAGAAAAAACGAATAATAAAGAACCTATTGCGCCACATGAAAGCAATATCTTCGTTTTTGTATTAAAATGAAACTCATTAGCCAGCATGGTCTATTTTAGCTCAGCGCTATTTTGATTTTTTTTGTATTTCGTCTTATGCAATTCAACAGCCTCCTCAATGGAATGTGATACAGATAAAATACTTTCTTTTTTTGCCAATTCGGATAGTTTACTGTAAAAGGTTCCAAGAGTTTCCAATTCTTGCTCGCTTAAATTTTCTACATCTATTAGCCTATTGCTCGGGCCGTTTAAGGCTGCTACCAATTCATTTAGTTTAAGATGTATAGCTCGCGAATCTTTGTTTTGCATTCTTTGAATTAAAAATACCATTAAAAAAGTTACGATCGTGGTTCCGGTATTAATCACCAATTGCCATGTATCGGAGAATTTAAAATATGGCCCGGTGATAAGCCAAACAAGTATTATTAAAAAGGCGATCATAAATGCCAAGGTTGAGCCGCTAAAAGCTGTTACCTGGTGCGCCAGTTTTTCAAATATATTACCCCGTTTCTTCATAACATTATTTTTTAGATATTTGTTTACTTTTTTTTCTAAAATATTTTTTGAAAGGCCAGGAATGTTTTACAGCTTCCATATTTTCGTTAAAGTTATAAGCGCCTGATTTTACAGACTCCATACTTTTATTCAAATTATAAATCAGCGAAGTGTCATTAAGGAGAACACCCACAGTACCTTTACCTTGCTTGATCCCTTTTATTACTTGACTCAGGTCTCCGGTTATTATTGCAGCAGTATCGCTCAGGCGTTTCAATTTCACAACGGTTTGACTGATCTCTGAAGAAAGTACAGTGTCGGTAACTAATGCGCCAATACTACCTTTACCTTTTTTTATCCCATTCATCATGCCGGAGAGATCACCCGTTATGAGTAGGCCACGATTACTCATTAACTTAAGATTAACTACAGTGGATTTAACGTTTTCTGCGACTATTGTATCTAATAACAAATTCCACAAACTGTTCTTGCTATTTATTTTGTCTGTTATATTGCGGAGGTTTGAAGAAATTACTTTTATATTTTCATTTGTAACATTTAACGTTCTAACCATTTCGTCCATTTCTATTGGGCTAAGGGTTTGAAGACGGGAATTTTCGCTAATATTTGGTGCAGGTTCATTTATTGAATTAATATTAACTAATTTGTTACCCATTAGGCCATCCGTTCCAACACTTGCCAATGCATTGGTCTTAATAAAGCGTTGCGCCTTTTTTTCTAAAAGCATTATCACTTCAACTGTTGAATCGCTTACTATTTCTACCGACTCTACGGTGCCAACATTTATACCAGCGTAGCGAACATTATTCCCTTGCATTAAACCGTTTACATTGTGAAATCTCGCATTAATTCTAAAGGTGTCACCAAATAAATTTTGTTTTTTTCCAATAAAATAAAATGCAGTTATAAGCAATATTGTTGCTATAATTACAAATAAACCGAGTCTGATATTTTTCGTGCCTTCGCTCATCATTTAAAGAATAGTTTGATTTTTTCATCATCAGAGGTTTGAAGGTCCTCATAACTTCCCTGTGCGTAGCACTTTCCATCAATTAGCATTACGATCTTGTCTGCAACAATTTTTACGCAATTAAGATCATGAGAAATAACGATCGAAGATGTGTTATATTTTTTTGCTAACTCGCACATTAGATTACTGATCTCTTTTCCGGTAATTGGATCGAGACCAGTTGTAGGTTCATCATAAAGAATTATTTCTGGTTTTAAGATCAACGTTCGTGCAAGGGCAATTCTCTTTTTCATGCCACCTGAAAGTTCAGAAGGAGTCATATCAACCGTATGCTCAAGCCCTACGCTATTGAGTGCTTCCCGAACGAGTTCATCAATTTGATTAGTTGTCATATTTGCCCTGTGTCGCCGAAGGGGAAATTCAAGATTTTCGCGAACAGTCATAGAATCATAAAGCGCGTTGCTTTGGAATAAAAAGCCAACTTTGGCACGGATCTTATCTAATTGACTGTGATTTAAATCTGGAATGTTTTGACCCAATACATTAATTGTACCAGAGTCTGGTTTAATAAGTCCGATGATACACTTTATCAATACTGATTTTCCGGAACCGGATTTTCCCAATACTACAACATTTTCACCTTTTTTAAGATCAAACGTAAAGTCCTGCAGTACACGATTGCTGCCGAACGATTTATATACATGGCTTAACTGAATAACGGGCATGTCATTAGTAGTATCAATACGGTTATTTAATTGAGCCTGTGCGATCATGTTAATTTTAAAAGATCGATAATTTGTACAGCTAATAGGTCAAGAATAAAAACAAGGAGCGAGGAAATTACAACTGCTGAATTAGCAGAACGACCAACCCCTTCTGTACCTTTATTTGAATTATAGCCTTTGTAGCATCCAATTATACCAATTGCAAATCCAAAAAAGAAAGTTTTAAGAATTGATGGAATGATATCGCTAAAAGCAAGTGTATCAAAAACCTGATTCCAAAATAAGTCCCAGCTAACAACGCCATGTATATTTGCACCTAGATATCCGCCATAAAGAGAAACCGCATCTGCCAAAACGACTAAGATCGGAATTGTTAATGTAGCTGCCAGAACTCTTGTTGCAACCAAATATTTAAAGGGATTTGTTCCGGAAACTTCCATAGCATCTATTTGTTCTGTTACTTTCATGGAGCCAAGTTCAGCTCCTATTCCGGAGCCTACTTTTCCGGCGCAAATTAATGCTGTAATAACCGGTGCTATTTCCCGAACGAGCGAAACTGAAACCATTTTTGGTAGCCACGCTTCTGCGCCAAATTCAACAAGAGTAGGGCGAGATTGAATTGTAATTACCAGGCCCATAATAAAAGCAGTTATTGCTACCAAAGGCAAAGATTTATATCCTATAAAAAAACACTGTTTTAAAAATTCTGATAATTCATATCTCGGTCTAAAAGCTTCTGCAAAAAAACGCGCCGTAAATCGTGAAATATCGCCGGTTTCGGATAAGAAATTTTGTAGAAATTTTGATTTCATGATATTATTGTTTCATTTTTTTAGACCATAAATAAATAACCCAAATAACGGTGGCCGAAAAAGCTGCTACAAATTCAAATAAATGACCACTAAGAAAATCATAAAAAAATGTCCCAATAATAATTCCCCCGCATGCGGCACAAAACTTATATAACCATAATTCGCCATTTGACCAGGTGGTTTTTTGTTTAAAGAAATTCATGAACAAAAATAACTGCTGCACCTGATCATAGTAATGACAGAACTCAACTAAAAAAATGATCTTTGTCAGTGTTATAGATAAAAATGATTGGAATATAGTTGGGAATTGGGAAACCGTTAGTGATCCCTTTTTGTATTACAACCAAATCGCAAGCTGAAATTCGTTTGCCAATTTCTGATATAAAAGAAAAAACGCTAAAAGGTCAACATGTCAAAAATTTATTAATTACAACCGCATAAAAATTGAAATCAGTTGTTTTTTTATCTTTTAAGACAAATTGTAGGCAAATCATTTAAATGAATTTATTCATGAATTGCCATTACAGGCACTTTGGCTGCAAATGCAACCTTTTTAGTATGCGATTCAATAAAAAGGTCATAAAATATAGAGTGCTTTTTGCTTATAATAGCCACCAGATCGCAACTGTTTATTGCACAATACCTTTTTACACCGTTCTGTATATCTTTTGATCTTTTTTCTTCGATAGGCAATACTTTATCGTTGATCTTTAGTGTTGTTTTGATCGGATGAAATAATTCATCCTCAGTTCTTACATGCAACAAAGAAAGTTTTGATTTAGAATTTTCTATAAATCTCTCAAAACCCTTTAACGTAGATCTTTGTAATTTCTCATTACTGTCAACTGTTAATACTACTTTAGATAATTTATGGGTTTTATAGGATGATGGCACAATTATAACCGGACAGTTGATTTTTCCGGCAAGTTCAACACCGTGGCTGCCGAATATAAATTTTGAAATTTTACTTTTAGTGGCAAGACCTAAAACGGCTGCCTCTATTTGGTGTTCGGTGATAAAATTTTCGAGTTCGCGTTTAAAACCACCAAACGTAACAAAGTAGTCGATAGATATTTTCGGGAACTGGCTTTGCAATTGTTTAACAAATTTGCCGGTTCTTTGCAGGCTTTCATTTTTTTGGCCAGTATATGAGATCCCGTATAAACCAACGTTGGAGTGAATAATTGGCGCTTCAAACAGATTAAAGATAATTAGTTTGCAATTTAGTTTTTGTGCTAAAAATGCTGCGTATTCACAAGCGTTTGTTGAAGCGGGTGTAAAATCCGTTCCTGCTATGATTGTTTTCATTGTGTTTTGTTTTAGAATTTATAAAAAATAAAGCCCAATCCTGGAACAAAGATTGGGCTTTTGGGAACTTATCTCTAAGCAACCTTAATTTCCTTCTTCGGCAAAGATTTTGTCTCAACCAACTTAGGAACGCTTAAATTCAGGATCCCAGCTTCATATTTTGCGTCTATTTTTTCAGCGTTTACATTTTCAGGTAAAGTAAATGAACGTGAGAAAGAATGATAAGAAAATTCTTTCCTGGTAAACCTTTTATTTTCTTCTTTTTTTTCTTCTTCCTTTTCAGCACTAATTGTTAACACATTATTATCAACACTAATTTTGAAATCGTCTTTTTTGAAACCAGGTGCAACGAAGTCCATATTGAACTCTTTGTTGCCTTCCTTAATGTTTACAGCCGGTAGCGACTGACCGAATTCTTTTTCTATCCAATTTTTGCCGAAGAATTTTGCATTGTCGAAAATATCCGTAAACAAGCTCGGCGTAAAAGTTTCACTTTTGTTTGTTTTTTCGTTTTTCATTTTGTTAGATTTTAATAGTTAAACATTTTTATTGACGAAAATTATTCTGTTTGTTTCAAATATCACCTCACTCAAAAAAACTCACCTATCATTATCAATTTTAACCGGCACTTTACTCAGCGATTCACCCTGACTGTTTTGTTCATCTAATGTCCAGCCATCCGTAACGGTAGTTTCTAACCACACCTTACCTGATTTTCTAAAGACCTGGACGCCCAAGCCGTATACATCTCCAAAATTTTGCTCAAGATCCGAAACAGTCATATTAGGCGTGATGGTAATTTTTCCTTTATTATGAATTGTCCGGCATTCCCCTAACGTTTTGCTGTTATGCTTTATTTGTTTTTTCGGTGATCCGCCACCTGCGGTGTGCGGCTTCGCAAAGAATTCAAGTTTAAGATAAGGGAATAATTTGCTGAATTCTTCCTGAATTGCAAATATCTTTCTGCTGTCGTTTATGGTTATTTTCATAGTTCGTTTTTATGTTAATTTTCTATTTTGCTGATTGGGCGTTTTTTTCATAAGGTCTAATTTAATGTATGGCCAATAACGGAACGATGGAATGAAAAGCCATTTTTTTTGTATTTGGTTCATTAAAAATATTCCTCAGCACAGAATGTTTGCGAGGAATCATAACAACCATGTCCATTTTACCTTCGCTAACAAATTCATTTATACCATCTATTATTTTTTCATTGGACAGATAGTGGAACGAATGAGTAGTATCGGCCAGGGTGTGTTCAAGTTTAATAAAATCAGATACTACTTCGGTTACAGGTTCAACCGGTTCTGATTTACGTAATACGTTCAATACATAAACATGAGATTTGAACAAGTGTGCAAATTCTTTCATGGGTTCAAGTACTTTTTTGTTTTCTGTTTCGTTGTAGTCACAGGCTAACACTATTTTTCTTATGCTTCTGAATTTCACCTTCTCATCAATAACCAGTACCGGGCAATTGGATGTTTGTATCAGAGATGTGGTAACACTACCAATAAGTTTTTCAGTTAAATATCCAGCACCTTTCATGCCCACAACAATCAGGTCAATTTTAGAATTTTGAGTATATTGGTTGATTTCATCCACCGGAAAACCACATTTAACAATGCACTCAATATTGGTAGTGCTTAGTTTTGAATGTAGTCTGGTTGAAATCTGCAATAACCCTTCCATGCAATCTTTTTCAAGTTCATCAACATTTGGCAGCACTATCGGAACTTCGGTTGCTGTAACGGGCATATGATAAACGTGAAATAAGATCAATTTAGCTTTCGTTACTTTTGCAATTTCAGCCGCATAGTTAACAGCGTTTTCAGAAACCGTTGAAAAATCTGTAGGTACTAAAATTGTTTTCATGACTGTAAGACTCTCTAGCTAAAAATAAGAACTGCAACATCCATTAAAATGGCAAGGCTGCATACATATATAATTAATTTCATAGGCGAAACTGCCAAAATAAGTGCCAATGCTATAATGGTTGGAAACACGATCATTCCAAGTTTAATAAAATCGCCATTAGCTCCGAACGATGCAGCAAATCCGCCAATACATCCAATAAAAAGTATCGCCATTGAGATGATACCGAAACGGTTAAACTCAGCGTTCTCCCAGAATTTAGACATTGAACCTGTGCTTGTTTTTGTGTTACTTAAACTGCTGTTTGTTTGTTTTGCTTTGATTGATGTTTCCATGATTTAGGTTTTATAGGTTAAAAATTAAATGATCTAAAGACAATAAGTTCCAACTCTGAGGAACGATTAATAGAAATAGTAGTAATAACATTCTTGGAAGAACGTGACGCGTATCCCACATAGCCGTGTTGATTCCAAAACCAATGGCTGCAATAATTAAATTAAGTCCTAACAGATACAGGGCCAAATATTCAAAAAGACCCAGAACTAAAAACACGCCACAAACAAGTTCTGTATAAGAAGTAAACCAGGATGAGGAAACAATTAAAAATTTTGGAACACTTTTATTTTCGAAAGTTACCAGGAAACTGGCTACCACATTTTTTACCTTAATGTTAAAAACTGCGTCATATCCCTGAAATAGAAAAAGGCAGCCTAAAAAGACTCTGGCAATAAATACTGCAGCTATTTCGTGATATTGATTGATAACCTCCATTAATCTTATTTAAATGAATACAATACAAAAATAGAGAGGTTAGAATGGGTAAAGAATGAGGGAGGTCAGGAGTGATTATGACCTTTATCAGGACTATCCTATACCTGCATTTTGCTGTTACTCTGGCTATTGATTGGCCAAATGTGGCTTTAAAAAGCTTCCAGATAGTGACCCTGCTGTAAATGACCCTCAAAGATCAAACCAGGTAATTTTGTAAACCTTATATTTGCCTGAACAAATGCTTATGAAAAATTTACTTTTAGCTTGCACTGCCTTTTTAATAATGAGTTTTGCCGGCGTTAACCTGGATAAAATGGCCTATGTGCTTTATAGTTCAAAAGGAATAAAGACTACTTATGATGAGCTTCTTGCAGAGGCCAAAAAAGCTGATATCGTTCTTTTTGGCGAACTTCACGACAATCCAATGTCGCACTGGCTGCAAAGAGAGTTAACACAAGATCTTTATGACGATAAAAAGGAAAACCTTGTTCTTGGTGCCGAGATGTTTGAGGCAGATGATCAGGTGGCCCTTGATGAATATTTAGCCGGAAGAACTTCAGAAAAGACAATGAAAGAAGAGGTAAAACTTTGGAATAATTACGCTACAGACTACAAACCCCTTTTAGATATCGCTAAAACTAAACACCTTAAATTCATTGCCTGCAATATTCCGCGCCGTTATGCAAATATGGTTTATTCGCGTGGCGAAAAAGCCCTTGATAGTATTGATGTGGAGGCTAAAAAATGGATCGCACCTTTTCCTATCAAATACGATGGCAATTTAAAATGTTATAAGGAAATTTTTGAAAACGCCGGTGGACATGGGGGCGAGAATTTACCTAAATCTCAGGCGTATAAGGATGCAACAATGGCTAATTTTATTTTAAAGAATTGGTCAAAAGGAAAAACGTTTATTCATTATAACGGAGCTTATCATAGCAATTATCATCAGGCAATAGCGTGGTACTTAAAGCAACAAAACCCGGGTTTAAAGATATTAGTTATCTCTACAACAGAGCAAAAGGATAATTCTAAATTAGATGAAAAAACTTTTGGAAGCGGAGATTTTATTATTTGCACGCCGGAGTCAATGACCAAAACGTACAAATAACTTAGCTTATAGATTAGAATGAAAAATGAAATAGTTATTTCTTAGTGCGAAGTTTTTCGAGTATAGCCGTGCTCATGGTATCGGTAGATGTGCCATAACCGGTTACCAATACCCCTTTTAAACCCGATTTGGATTCAATGGCATATACCGTTGCTTCGTCAGCAGGATCAGTATTGCCTTCATATCGATAAACGTCAACAAGTTCAAACTCTTCCGGCAAAAATTTTTCAGGGTGACAAA
The DNA here is from genome assembly GCA_016787785.1 of Bacteroidia bacterium. Taxonomy (GTDB): domain Bacteria; phylum Bacteroidota; class Bacteroidia; order B-17B0; family Aurantibacillaceae; genus Aurantibacillus. The sequence goes on from JAEUTO010000009.1 coordinate 103,318, forward strand.
CAATGCAATTTTCCTCTAAATTAAAATCAGTTGTGTATCCTTTTTTTCTCAGTTCATTAATTGCTTCTGATACGGTTGCATAGTGATTTTCTCGTTCCATGTTAATTTTTTAAGTTAATTAACTTATCATAATTGAGGATAGAGATCGTACTTCCCGATATTTCAATTAATTTTTCTTCTTTAAAATCGCTCAATGTACGAATAACAGTCTCGGTAGCAGTTCCAACAATATTAGCAAGATCTTCCCTCGAAACATTCATACTAAATTTAATATCGGTTTCTTTTTTATATTTATCCGATAGTTTTACCAGAGCTTCTGCCACTCTTTTTCTAACCGAATTGTATGCAAGTTTTACGAGTTGTTTTTCTTTCTCCAATAAACTATTGGATAATATCTCAATAAATTTCTTTGACACTTCCGCGTTTCTGTAGATCAATGAAAAGAAATCCTCTTTAGGTAACATATATATATCACAATCCTCAAGAGCAGTGGCTGAACTTGTATATTTTTCGTCTTTAAGTAAAGATAGATGGCCAAAAAAATCTCCTTCTTTATATAACTCAGTAATTAGTTCTTTTCCAGATTCGCTTGCCTGAACAAGTTTTACTTTTCCTTTACTTATAAAATATATTCCTTTTGGAATGCCGCCTTCTTTATAAATATCATCTTTCTTTTTATAAGCTCTAATTTCCCTTTCTTCAGAAAGTTTTTTAAGAGAGTCTATTCCTTTGGCTTGATTAATAAAATCATTAATGCCTGCCATATTTTTTGTAAATTCTTTCTTAAGTATCTCGGTTTTCTTTAAACGACTTTCTATTGCATTTAGAAGTTCAACTTCATCAAAAGGTTTTGTCAAATAATCATCAGCCCCCATTTCCATCCCTTTTCTAAAGTCGCTTCTTTCAGCTTTTGCTGTTAAAAAGATAAAAGGAATACTTGCTGTTTCTTCGTTTTTGGAAAGTAGATGCAATGCACCGTGCCCATCTAACACAGGCATCATAATATCACAAATAATAAGGTCAGGTTTTTCTTTTTGAGCCAGTTCTACACCTTCTTTGCCGTCTTTGGCAGTAACAACGTTATACTGGGCCAAGCCCAATATCTCTGCGGTATTTTCCCGCACATCCTTGTTGTCTTCTATTAAAAGAATTTTTTTCATTTTTATTGCTGTATTATTATGGTAAAAGTTGTTCCTTTATTTTCAATACTCTCAAAATCTAACGAGCCATTCATTAATTCAACATATTTGGCAACTATATTTAACCCCAAACCGGTACCTTGAATGTGTGTTGCATTATGTCCTCTAAAAAAACGTTCAAATAAATGTTTTTGATCTTCTTTTGAAATGCCGATACCATTATCTTTTACTGAAATTTTAACCGAAGTATCCGAGGCTTCTGAAGTTATTTCAACCAGGCCTGCTTCAGGTGTGAATTTGAGCGCATTTGAAATAAGATTGAACATCACATTTTTGATTAATTTTTTATCAAGTGAAGTAATGTCTAAGCCTGCATGTGTGTAAGTAATTTTTTGGCCATTAGTTGCCATAGTATACATTTCGGTAATAATATCTGCTATAAATGCTTTCAAATTTAATTCTTCCGGCATATTCTCAATCTTCCCTTCTTCAAGTTTGCTTATAGAAAGGAAATCGTTAAGGATATCTGTTAGATTATTTATAGAGGTTTTTATTTTACCAACATGTTTATTGTGATTTTCTTTATCGTTATTGTCCCTATATTTAGATACCAATGATAAAGACGACATCATGGTGGTGAGAGGGGTTCTGAATTCGTGGGAGGCCATAGAAACAAAGCGTGATTTTAACTCATTTAACTGCCTTTCTTTATCAAGAGCATTGTGCAGTTCTTTTTTGGTTTGTTGTAATTCCTGCACGGCCTCTTCTAAAATAAGCGTTCTATTGTTAACCTGCTTTTCTAACTCAACCGAATAATTTTTTAATCGTTCTTCGGCTTGTTTACGTAAAGTAATGTCTATAATAAAAGCTACAACAAATTTTCCTTCATTCGTTGTATAAGGGCTTAAACTAATTTCTACAGGCATTTCGGTGCCGTCTTTTTTTAACCCAAAAAGATCCATTCCACTACCCATAGATCGTGGATGTGGGTTTTGGTTGTATGTTTCTCTGTGTTCTGTGTGTTTTGAAAATCGTTTCGGGATCAATATTTCAACGGTTTTTCCTATCAGTTCTTTTTCTGTATAACCAAAGAGTTTTAGCGCGCTCGGATTTACGCGTAAAATTTCGCCTTTTTCATTTGTTATGAATATACCTTCTGTGGCATACAAAAAAAGAGCGTCGATGCCTTCCTTACTTTCCATCCTGGTTCCTATTGAATTTTTCAAGGTAAATTTAGCTATTTATAATGTAAATGTAAAAAGCCGGGTTTTAAGCGAACATGACCAATGTCATATCCTGTTCTGACGCTACTCAGAGGGCTTTCTGACCATTTTACCGACTTTTGCTATCATAATTTAAACACGAGTCACATGAAAACAACGGAGAAGATTTACACGCAACACGAAGAAAACAAAGAATGGGCAAGTAGCTTATCATTTTATACTATTGAGATCAAGGCAATGAATAATCGTCTGGCTGAGATCGCTTCGAAAAACACTTCAAAAGAGCTATTGGCTCAGGTAGAACATTTCCAGAATCAATTGATCATTCAAAAAGAGCATATAGATAATATAAATCACGAGATACATATTAGCGAAGACGCAATCAGGCGCGAGATCAATAAAAACGAAACAGCGGCCGATCATAGAAGTATAGAAGATCATAAAGTTGTTAGAGATAACATGAGATCGTTTGAAACTATTTTCGCTTCACTTAAAAGCGAATTAAATAGTTTTTTGAGCAAGCATATGTAAGCAGATCCAATGAAAGCTATTTTTCATTCTATTATTTTAATTACTTTATTTTTCTCTGCTCAGGCGCAAATGCAGGATACATCCGTTATTACGCTCAAAGAATACAACAAGCGTGTAGCAGATAAGGAAAAACTTGTTCTGGTATATTTTTCAGCAGATTGGTGTAGCGTGTGTCAAAGAATGAGGCCGGCTATTGAGGAAATTTCAAAACAGAACATGTTAAAATTAAATGTTCTGAAGATCAATACAGACAGAGATAAAGAACTTAAAGACGAGTTTGAGATTGACGCGCTTCCCGTATTAATGATCTATAAGAATGGCTGCAGGGAATGGTTGAATATTGGTATAATTAGTGATAAAGAGCTGAAATATATTGTGGAACATTTTCTAAAAGCAAAATAATTTTTTTGATTTTTAGGTATAATGACCAAGGTCATTTTCAAAGGCTTTAATTTTTTTTAATTTAGATCATGCCGATTAAGAAAAATGATATCTGGGAAAATCTTATGGTTATTGCCAACGAATGCTACTCAAAAGGTATTGACTATAATGAGATACATAAGATCTTGCTAAACACGCATGATGACGAAGCGATGGTTTATGCCGTTATTAAAAAGCTAAAATCAGAACATTATGCAGAAAAAGCAAAGGAAGGAAGGAAATTTCTGCTGATCGGATTTTTATTAATAATTGTTGGTTTTATTATTACCTGCATTAATTTTCATTCAAATCAATCGATAGCCTTTGCCATGTATGGATTAACAACGGCAGGTCTGGTATTTGTTTTTTACGGTCTGTATAAAATTATTGGATGATTACTTTTATGACCGTAGTCATTTGATACGAAAAGTACAGATAGTTAATTTGTGCCAATAAATAAATGATGAAACTAAGCGAACTAGACAAGATAAATTATTTCAACATTTTTTTGATGTTGATGAGTTGCGTTGTAGCAATTGTTATGCCCTTTGAATTATTTTTATTTGCTTATGCTATTTTAGGCCCACTTCATTATTTAACGGAAATTAGCTGGCTACACGACAGGCAGTATTATTCGAAAGGAAAATATGACGGATGGTTTTTTTTACTATTAGGCATTTTAATTGCTCTGCCGGTAATAGCACCTTTATTAAATCTAAAAAGCAACACCAGTGGAAACGATATAAATCATTATATCTACCTGGCTGTTGTGGGTGGTTTATTATTTGCTTTAACCAAAAATGTGTATTTCCGAATAGTTGGTTTATTATTAGCTTTTCTTAGTTTTCGTATCGCCGATAATTTCTTTTTATTTTTTTCGGTCTTTCTTCCAACGCTAATACATGTTTTTGTTTTTACAGCGTTATTTGTGCTCTACGGTGCGTTAAAAACAAAAAGTAGAAGTGGTTATATCTCTTTTGCAGTAATGTTGGCATGCCCGGTTATTTTATTTCTTGTTCTTCCGGGGCAAACTGACAGACTGTTTTCAGATTATAGCTTAAGGTCATACAGCAATTTCGAGGCCATTAATTTTTATTCTCTAAAATATCTATTTAATATCGAAATAGCCAAGGATAATATGATCGAAAATATTTATTTTTCTAGAACTGGCATCCTCCTTATGCGCTTCATAGCATTCGCATACACGTACCACTATCTCAATTGGTTTTCCAAAACAAACGTTATTAAATGGCATAAAGTTCCAAAAGCACGCCTTGTAGTCATTACTGCACTTTGGATCACTTCAATTTCTCTCTATGTATATGACTACAAAATTGGTTTTAGCTGTTTGTTTTTGCTTAGTTTCTTGCATGTACTTCTGGAGTTACCTTTAAATGTGGTTTCAATAAGGGGGATTTTTCAGGAAAGTGTATTGTTGTTGAAAAAAAATAACTGATTTATATCATCTTACTCTCAAATCTAGGTCATGTTTGGCTTTTGTAGAAGTCTTTAGTTTTGTCAACCATGGAAAAGGAAATAAAAAGCAAAACTATTTGTTACCATTGTGGAGAATCTTGTGATGATGAGATCATTCATATTGAACACAAATATTTTTGTTGCCAGGGTTGTAAAACCGTTTATGAAATTTTGAATAAAGTAGAATTATGTAATTACTATTCTATCGAGGCTCATCCGGGGCAGAAGCAAAAAACGCAGATGCGTAATGATAAATTTGCTTTTTTAGACGATGAACAAATTCAACTAAAGCTTATTCATTTCAAAGATGCACATCAAAGTCATGTGACCTTTTATCTACCTCAAATGCATTGCAGTTCGTGCATTTGGCTGTTGGAGAATTTAACGAAACTTGATAAAAACATTGTTCGCTCGCAAGTAAATTTTTTAAAGAAAGAGGTCAGTGTAGTATTTGATCATAAAAATACGTCGATAAGAAAAGTTGCTGAAATTCTTACTTTGATTGGTTATGAACCACATTTGAGTTTAAATGACATTTCAGAAAAAAAGATAAGAAAGTATGATAAAAGCCGGATCTATAAGATAGGAATCGTAGGATTTTGTTTTGGTAATATTATGCTCCTAAGCTTTCCAGAATATTTTTCGCTTGGCAAAGTAGAGGAGAAAGGGCTAAAACTATTATTCTCTTATTTAATATTATTTTTATCACTTCCGGTTTTTTTTTATGGAGCATCAGAGTTTTTTACATCGGCATGGAAAAGTATCCGGCAAAAATTCCTCAATATTGATGCGCCTATAGCGCTGGCCATACTTATTACATTTGGGCGGAGCGTTTATGAAATAGTAACAGATACTGGCGCCGGGTATCTGGATTCTATGACGGGTATTGTGTTTTTTATGTTGCTTGGTCGGTTTTTTCAAAATAAGACATACAACACCTTATCATTTAATCGCGATTATACTTCTTATTTCCCCTTAAGTGTTTCTCTGATTCTGGAGAGTGGCGAGGAAAAACAAATACCTGTTTCAGAGCTAAAAACTGGTCAGCGTATAAAGATAAGAAGTGAAGAGATCATTCCAGCTGATTGCATACTTTTTTTTGGTAAAGCAAAGATCGATTACAGTTTCGTTTCAGGCGAGTCGCTACCCATCGAAAAAAATATTGGAGAGATCATTTACGCCGGTGGTAAACAATTAGGTGGCGCTATTGAGATGGAAGTTGTTAAAGATGTCTCTCAAAGTTACCTTACTCAGCTTTGGAACAACGACGCTTTTCAAAAAAACGAGGAAAAAAGTACGTCATTCATTCACAGTACAAGTAAATATTTTACAATTGTTTTGTTTAGCATTGCCTTGCTAACCGGCATTTATTGGTATTTAAATGATGTTTCTCATTTTTGGAATTCTATTACTTCTATTTTGATCGTGGCATGCCCCTGCGCACTGTTATTATCGTCAACTTTTACAAATGGTAATATGTTGCGTGTACTTCAAAAATTTGGTTTCTACGCACGAAATGCGAATGTAATTGAACAGGTTGCGCTATCTGATGCAATTGTTTTTGATAAGACAGGCACTATCACTAGGCAAGAACGATCTACGTTTATTTATGAGGGTGTGAAATTAAGTTTCGAGCAAGAACAAATAGTTAGGTCTCTGGCGAGCCAATCCAGTCATCCTTTTAGTAAAGCTGTAATGCAAGCATTGCCTGCTTCTAAAATACTTGCGGTAAAAGCGTTTAAAGTAAGGCCTGGATTTGGTATCGAAGGTGATGTTCTGGGGAACCAAGTTATTATTGGATCTGCAGTTTATGTCGAAGAAGAGAAGAGGATCGATCAGGAAAATGGAAGTAAAGTTTACATAAAAATTAATGGCGATGTACTTGGCAGTTTTACTATAAAAGCTAAATATAGAAACGGCTTAACAACAGTATTTAGATCTTTAAAAAAACGCTACCAACTTTCGCTGCTTTCGGGCGATAATGATGCCGAGCAAAATAATTTGAAAGATAATTTTAATTCCGGACTATTATTCGATCAATCGCCCCAACAAAAACTTGAGTATATAAGAAATTTGCAGGATAAGGGGCGTAAGGTCATTATGGTTGGCGATGGTTTGAACGATGCGGGAGCTTTGCAACAAAGCAATGTTGGCATAGCTATTACCGATAATGTAAATAATTTTTCACCTGCCTGCGACGTAATTATGAGCGGAAAAAGTTTTAGTTATTTTGATCTGCTACTAAGTTATTGTAAATATAATAAGGTAATTATCAATTTAAGTTTCATTATATCCATTTTGTATAATATAGTTGGTCTGTATTTCGCGGTGCAGGATAGACTTCAACCAGTAATTGCAGCGATATTAATGCCCGTGAGCTCTGTTACCATTGTTTTATTTACTACCGGAATGAGTTCGCTATTGGCTTATAAGCTCAAAAAATTCGGATCAAAAACGACGAATGAGAATAATAACTGATATATATCATATTACAACTTGATTATCCTCATTCTTCGACTGACGCAACTAAAATACCTTTGACCATCTAAAAAAATGAGCGTAATTTTTGTACTAATACTCGCAAGTCTCCTAATAGCAATCGGTTTTTTATTTGCCTTTATATGGTCTGTTAAAACCGATCAATACGAAGACGATTACACGCCATCAGTGAGAATACTTTTTGAAAACGAAGTAAAACAACCCGTTGAACCCCTTAATAAAGAAAAAAAGAAATAGTTATGGAGCTACAAAAATTTCAGTATGACAACAAAATTGTAAAATGGTTTGCCTATGCCACAATGGTTTGGGGAGTAGTAGGTATGGTAGCAGGATTACTTGCCGCGCTACAATTATGCATTCCCGCCCTAAATTTGAACTTACCTTTCACCACGTTTGGCAGGGTAAGACCAATACACACAAATGCTGTAATTTTTGCATTTGTTGGTAATGGAATTTTTATGGGGGTTTATTATTCTTTGCAGCGTTTATTGAAAGCGCGTATGTTTAGTGATTTTTTAAGCAAAGTTCATTTTTTCGGATGGCAATTGATCATTGTGTTAGCAGCAATATCTCTTGCGCTCGGAAAAACAACCGGTAAAGAATACGCAGAATTAGAATGGCCAATTGATATATTAATTACTCTTGTTTGGGTGGTTTTTGGTTGGAACATGTTTGGAACAATTATAAGAAGAAGGGAGCGCCATTTATACGTTGCTATTTGGTTTTACATTGGCACTCTGGTAACCGTTGCCATGCTACACATCGTTAATTCAATTGAAATTCCTGTTTCATTCTGGAAGTCTTATTCATGGTATGCAGGTGTTCAGGATGCGCTGGTTCAATGGTGGTATGGCCATAACGCCGTAGCTTTCTTTTTAACCACCCCATACCTGGGTATGATGTATTATTTTTTACCTAAAGCTGCAAATCGCCCGGTATATTCTTATCGTTTATCTATCATTCACTTTTGGTCTTTAATTTTTATTTACATCTGGGCTGGGCCGCATCATTTATTGTACACTGCAGTACCAGATTGGGCTCAATCATTAGGAGTGGTTTTTTCTGTAATGTTAATTGCTCCGTCATGGGGCGGCATGATCAATGGTTTACTTACATTACGTGGTGCATGGGATAAAGTGCGTGAGGAAGTTGTTTTAAAATTTATGGTAGTGGCTGTTACAGCCTATGGTATGGCAACATTTGAAGGCCCTATGCTGTCGCTTAAAAATGTAAGTGCAATTTCACACTACACAGATTGGATCGTAGCCCACGTTCATGTTGGCGCTCTTGGATGGAATGGTTTTTTAACTTTTGGTATTTTGTATTGGTTAATTCCAAAAATGTTTCGTACCGAACTTTATTCAAAAAAATTGGCCAACGCCCATTTTTGGATAGGCACTTTAGGAATAGTTTTATATGCTGTGCCAATGTACTGGAGTGGTATCATGCAAAGTTTAATGTGGAAAGAATTTACACCAGAGGGGCAATTAAAATGGCAGTTTATGGATACAGTAACCAAAATGATCCCATTTTATGCGACAAGAGCTATTGGCGGTACCCTATATTTAGTGGGTGTTGTTTTAATGGTTTATAATATAATTAAAACCACAAAAAAAGGATCTTTCCTTGCAAATGAAGATGCAGAAGCACCAGCTCTGGCAAAAGATGTTTCAGAGCACAAAAATGAACATTGGCATCGTTGGATCGAGCGCAAGCCGGTACAAATGATGATCGTAAGTTTAGTTGTGGTGATGATAGGTGGTATTATTGAATTTGTTCCAACGTTCTTAGTGAAATCAAACATCCCTACAATTACAAGTGTTAAGCCATATACACCTCTTGAGTTGCAAGGTAGAGATATTTATATAAGGGAAGGATGTTACACCTGTCACTCACAAATGATTCGTCCGTTCAGAAGTGAAACCGCGCGTTATGGAGAGTATTCAAAGGCAGGAGAATTTGTTTATGATCATCCGTTTCAATGGGGAAGTAAGCGAACAGGACCCGATCTTGCACGGGTTGGCGGTAAATATCCAGACAGTTGGCATTACACCCATATGTTAGATCCTACTTCCATGTCACCAGGCTCAATCATGCCGTCGTATCCCTGGTTGTTTGATGATCAAATAGATGTTTCATCAACAGTTGCAAAAATTAAAGCAATGAAACGTTTAGGCGTGCCATATCCTGATGGCTTTGAAAATATTGCTGCAAAAGACATGGAGAAGCAAGCTAAGGTTATTGCCGAGAATTTAAATAAAGATGGAATACAGACTTTGCCAGATAGAGAGATTGTTGCGCTCATCGCGTACTTACAGCGCATGGGAACTGATATTAAGAATCAACAAAAAGATACATTAAGAAAAAATTAAAAAAAACTTTTATGAAATTTATAAATTATCTTGAAAGTATGACAGGTGTGGGCATTTATCCCTTAACTGCATTGATCATTTTCTTTGTTTTTTTTATCGGCGTGGCCTACTATATTATCAGGGGTAGCAAAGAGTATTTTGATACGCTTTCTCAATTGCCTTTGAATTCTTCAAATGATTTATTAACTCCAAAAACAAAAGGTTATGATGACGCCCAAAAATAAAAACAAATTCATTTTTTTGGTTTTGCTATTTTTGCCAATAATCAATTTTGCACAAGATGCAAACGTATCAAATAGCTTAAGTTATTTTTCAAATGCACTATTTAATACGCTTTTAACATTAATTATTGTATTGCTGATAGTAGTGATTGCGCTTACACAAGCGCTTAAAAATATCGCTAGCAGTGATTATATATTAAATAAGTTCAATAAAAAGGGAGACAGTAATGATAAAAAGGATAATACAAAAATCACAACGGTAGTTTTATTTTTAATGTCCGGCTATTATTTACAAGCACAGAGTAAAACCAATGTTGATAACAGTTGGCTAATTGGCGGCCTTGATATGTTTACATTTTATAGCATGATATCTATTATCTTTCTTGAGGCTGTGGTTATATTAATTCTTTATTATTTAATAATGAGTTTTATAAAAACAGAACAAAAGGTTGTTGCTAAAAAGGTTAAGACAAAAACAATTTTAGAAAAATTAAACGCTTCTGTTGACATTGAAAAAGAACACGATATTTTATTGGATCATGATTATGATGGTATTAAAGAGCTCAACAATGATCTTCCGCCTTGGTGGAAATACGGTTTTTACTTAACCATCGGCGTTGGTGTAGTTTATTTAATAAATTTTCACGTATTGGGTACTGGTGATCTTCAAAAGGCTGAGTACGATAAATCCATCGCACAGGCAAAAATAGATCTGGAAGAATATATGAAGACCGCGGCAAATAATGTTGATGAAACAACTGTTAAAGAATTGAGCGGGGCTGATGTAGATGCCGGAAAAGAATTATTCATAGCTACATGTGCAGCATGTCATGGGAAAGACGGCAGGGGAACAGTTGGCCCGAATTTAACCGACGAATATTGGTTACATGGCGGAAGCATAGCAGACATATTTAAAACAATTAAGTATGGATGGGTAGATAAAGGAATGAAGTCGTGGAAGGATGATCTTTCTGCAATGCAGATGGCGCAAATCGCAAGTTTTATAAGAACATTAAAGGGTACAAATCCTGCAGGAGCAAAAGCACCACAAGGCGATCTTTATAAAGAAGAAATAAAAGAAGCTACCGATTCAACATTGGTAGTTAGCGATACGCTTCTAGTAAAAAAAGATACCTTAAAATAGAACTGTCCTAAAAATGGAAATCGTACAAGATAATTCTGAATCTTTTCGTGATCATATTGGTACGATCGATGATAATGGCAAACGAAAATGGATCTTTCCAAATAAGCCCTCTGGTAAATTATTCAACTATAGGAAATATTTAAGTTATATCTATCTTCTTGTATTTTTCGGACTGCCTTTTATTAAGGTTCACGAAGAGCCATTGTTCTTAATCAATATACTTGAAAGAAAATTTATTTTATTTGGAACGATATTCTGGCCTCAGGATTTTTTCATCTTCGGCCTTGGAATGCTCATTTTTATTGTATTTATAGCACTTTTTACCGTTATTTTTGGACGTGTGTTTTGCGGGTGGGCTTGTCCACAAACGATATTTATGGAAATGTTGTTCCGTAGAATTGAATATTGGATCGATGGCGATGCGCCACATCAAAGAGCTTTGAAAAAAGCACCAATGAATGGAGAAAAAATAATGAAGCGGGTATCAAAATATACTTTGTTTGCCTTATTGTCATTTTTGATCTCAAATACTTTTCTCGCTTACATTATTGGAATTGACGAATTATTAAAAATCATGACTGAGCCAATAAGTTTGCACGTTGGTGGTTTTACATCTATTTTAATTTTTACAGGAGTGTATTTTTTTATCTACTCGTGGTTCAGGGAGCAGGTTTGCCTTATTGTTTGTCCCTACGGCAGAATGCAAGGAGTTTTATTAGATAAAAATTCTATTGTTGTTGCTTATGATTATTTAAGGGGTGAGAATCGTCATAAATTTAAAAAGAACGAGACGCGTGTAGGCGGAGATTGTATCGATTGTGATCTATGTGTAAAAGTTTGCCCTACCGGAATTGATATCAGAAATGGAACACAGCTTGAATGTACAAATTGCACCGCTTGTATTGATGCATGTGACCACATGATGGAAAGCGTTGGACTTGAAAAGGGATTGATACGATTTGATTCTGAAAACGGAATCAAAAATAAAGTTAAACTCGCTTTTACAAATAGAATGAAAGCATATACCGCAGTTTTAATTTTATTGATAAGTGTTGAAACTTTTTTGTTGGTAAGCCGATCGGATTATGATGCAACTATTATTCGCGCAAAAGGTATGTTATATCAGGAACAGCCGAATAACCAGGTAAGTAATTTGTTTACAATTAAACTCGTTAACAAAACACGCAAGGCTTTACCTGTTACTATAAAAGTGGAAGGCTATGCGCATGCAACTATTCAAATAATTGGTAAAGAACTTCAAGTAAAAAAAGAAGATGTTACCCAGGGGAGCTTTTTTCTGTTCTTAAATAAAAGCGATATCAAAAAAAGAAAAACAGAATTGAAGATCGGAATTTACAGTAACGGCAAATTAATAAAAACAGTAAAAACAAATTTCTTAGGACCTGTAACGGCATAAATTTAAAATAACATAAAATGAGTTGGGGAACAAAAATAACAATAGTATATATCGGCTTTGTAATTCTTATTGTGAGTTTGGTATTTATAAGTGCTAATAATAAGAACGAATTAGTTTCAAAAAACTATTACGAACAGGAACTGGCATATCAGGACAGGATAGACGCCGTTAACAATGAAAAACAATTAGCAGTAACCATCAATTACGAAATATTAGATGAGTTTATTGTTTTGGAATATTTACGCAATGAAATAAAAAAAGATTTTAAAGGCGAAATTTTATTTTTTAGGCCTTCTGATTCTACAAAAGACAAAAAAATTGAGTTAAAATTTGATCAGGAAGGTGAACAGGCCATTAGTAAAAACATATTAAGTAAAGGCGTTTATAAAATGTGCATTTCCTGGAAAAACGATAAAAAAAGTTATTATAAAGATGCAATCATAACTATTAAATGAGTTTTATTTTAGCTGCCATATCATTGGGTTTTTTAGGGAGTTTTCATTGCATCGGCATGTGCGGACCTATTGCCCTTGCTCTGCCGGTACACAATAAAACAAAACTTGAAAAATTTACCGCAATACTTACCTACAACTTTGGGAGAATTTTAACCTATTCAATTTTTGGTTTGGTTTTTGGTGCAATAGGTCAAAGCCTTGCTTTATTTGGGTACCAGCAAAAGTTATCTATTTTATTGGGTTTACTTATACTTACAGGTCTTTTGATGCCAAAGAAAATAATAAATAGGTCTGGATTGCTTAGCAAGGTATATACCGGATTAAACAAATTAAAAAATAAAATTGCAGAGCAGTTTCAAAAAAGTGGCATACGATCTTTCTTTAGTATTGGGTTGCTAAATGGCCTATTACCCTGCGGACTTGTTTATATCGCTATTGCAGGATCTGTGGCAACCGGTAGTATTCTAAAAAGTATGGCTTTTATGGCTGCATTTGGCCTTGGCACTTTGCCTTTTATGTTCGCTATCAGCTCAGCAAGCTATCTATTTGGTTCAAAAGCAAGAAGTACTATGCGAAAGGCTGTTCCGGTTATGGTTGGAATAATGGCAGTTTTATTAATACTACGAGGTTTAAATTTAGGTATAAGCTATATCAGTCCAAAAATTTCTGAAGAAAACGCTGTTGTAACTAATGCCTGTCATAAATCAATAGAGTGTTGTCATAAAAAGTAATATGTTCTGGGAAAAATATTCATACTCGCAAATAAAAAGTAAAGTATTCGAAGCTTTAAGCAAAAATACAAACTACAGAACTGAAAAGATCCTGGGCATTCCAGGTACTTTTTTAGATACTGAAATATTTTACGATGATGCAGCTTTTCTAAAAGACGCTCCATTTCTATCTACCTTAATAGCAAATCCAAATCATATTGGCGTACATACTTTTGGCGATGAACATGAAGATTTTTTCAGCGGCACACATGAGATCGAAAAAGATCTTATTAAAATTTGCTCTGAAGAAATATTTGAAGCAGAGCCTGGCTCTTATGATGGGTATGTAGCCAGCGGCGGCACCGAGGCAAATATTGAAGCTCTATGGATCTATCGAAATTTTTATACTAAAAATTATAATGCAACACTAAATGAGATAGCTGTTGTTTATTCTGCAGATACACACTATTCAATCCCAAAAGCCTTAGATCTCTTAAATCTACAGGGAGTGGAAATAATGGTAGATCCGGTGTCGCGTGAGATATTAATTAAAGATTTTGAAAAAAAAATTGAAGAGGCGCTATCAAAAGGGGTAAAATATTTTATTATAAATATGAACATGTCAACCACCATGTTCGGTTCGGTGGATGACATAGATAAAATAACATCTTTTTTAGATCTTTTACATATTAACTATAAATTGCACGTAGATGGTGCGTATGGGGGCTTTATATATCCTTTCACCAAAAGTGGCAGTTCGTATACATTTAAAAATAGAAACATTTCATCTTTCTCGATTGACGGGCACAAGATGTTACAGGCGCCATATGGTACTGGTATTTTCTTGATCAGGAAAGGGTATTTAAAATATGTATGTACTAATGAAGCGGGCTATGTAAAAGGAAAAGATTTTACATTATGTGGCAGTCGTTCCGGGGCAAATGCCGTTTGTGTTTGGATGATATTAAGAATACACGGTTCTGCGGGATGGCGTGTAAAAATGCATCATTTAATAGACAGAACCACTTTCCTTTGTGAAAAACTAAACGAATTAAATATTCAATATTTTAGAAATCCGGATTTAAATATTGTAACTATAAGAGCAAATTGTATTAGCGATACACTTGCAAAAAAATACCATTTGGTTCCTGATAATCATCTAAGGCCTGAGTGGTATAAGATTGTTGTAATGTCGCACGTAAAGCAAGGTATAATAGATCAATTTCTTGCTGAATTAAAAAATGAAGAACTGATAAATACGAAATAAGAATCATGGATTTGGTCTCTAAATATAATATTCCTGCGCCGCGCTACACCAGTTACCCAACAGTGCCGTATTGGGAAAATAACTTGAGCGAAGAAGCATGGTTCAAATATGTGAAAGAGTCATTCACAATAAATAATAAAAATGGCATTAGCCTTTATATTCATTTACCTTTTTGTGAAAGTCTATGCACTTACTGCGCGTGTAATACCCGAATCACTGTAAATCACAGGGTTGAAATGCCTTATATTAATGCGTTAATTAAGGAGTGGCATTTATATCTGGCACAATTTGAAAACATTCCATTAATAAAAGAGATACACCTTGGTGGCGGCACTCCAACTTTTTTTTCAGCGGAGAATTTAGCTTATCTTTTAAGTAGTATTATAAGCACGTGTAACATAAGTGAAAGCGCAGATTTTAGTTTTGAAGGTCATCCTGGAAATACCACGGAGCTGCACCTTCAAACATTATACAATTTAGGTTTCAGGCGTGTAAGTTTTGGTGTACAGGATTTTGATCATAAAGTGCAAGAAACCATTAATAGATATCAAACCTTTGAAGAAGTTAAAGTGGTGATGCAAAAGGCGAGAGACATTGGCTACCGATCAATCAATATAGACCTAGTGTACGGTTTACCTTTTCAAACAGTTGATACGATTAGATCTACCATTGAAAAGATAGTTGACTTAAAGCCGGAACGAATAGCTTTTTATAGTTACGCACACGTGCCATGGTTAAAGCCAGGACAAAGAAAATATACTGAAAAAGAACTTCCTGTTTCTTCAGAAAAAAGAAAATTATATGAAACCGGAAAAGAAATTTTCTTGGCTGCTGGTTATATTGATATTGGCATGGATCATTTTTCCCTGGGAGATGATGAACTCCTAACTGCATTTAAGAAAGGAAGGTTATATCGCAATTTCATGGGCTATACAACTAGTGATACAAAATTATTAATTGGACTTGGAGCTTCGGCTATAAGTGACACATGGTCAGCCTTCTCGCAAAATATAAAAACGGTTGAGGAATATCAACAAAGTATTGAAAACGGAAAATTACCAATAAGTAAAGGACATGCGCTGAGCAACAAAGATATGCTTATAAGGCAACACATCTTAAATTTTATGTGTCGACACGAAAGTGATTTTAATTCTACATTTTGTGATCAAATGCTACTTGATAAGACCATGGGTAGGTTATCTGAATTAATTAATGATCAATTAATAAGCATTGATCGTAATAAAGTTTCCCTTTCTGAAAACGGAAAATTTTTCTTAAGGAACATTTGCCTGGCATTTGATGAACGTTATTGGAATAAAACACCGGATAAAAATATTTTTAGTACAACTGCATAACATAATTGCTACTCATTTACAGATCAACTGATCTTTATAACTCGTAATATTAAAAAATTATAATTATGGAAAATGATATTAGTAAACTCCGTACTCATTACGAGGGCGAATTGTTGGATGAAAAATTTGTTTCCCGCTATCCAATAGAACAATTTAAGGTTTGGTTTGATGAAGCATTAAATGCGAAAGTTGAAGAGCCTAACGCAATGATACTTGCAACCGCAAACAGATCGGGTATCCCCACGGCAAGAACTGTTCTGTTAAAAGATTTTGATCAAAAAGGCTTCACGTTTTACACAAATTACAATAGTAGAAAAGGAAAAGATCTGGATGAAAATCCGAATGCCTCCATACTATTTTTTTGGCCGCAGCTTCACAGGCAGATAAGGATCGATGGTGTTGCATCGCAAATTGACCCCGCAGTTTCTCAAGCCTACTTTAAAGAACGCCCTAGAGGGAGTCAAATTTCCGCTTGGGTCTCTGCGCAAAGTTGTGAGGTCGAAAATAAATTCACCCTTGAAAATAATTATAAATTATTTGATACGGAGTGTATGGGAAAAGAAGTGCCGTATCCATCCTTTTGGGGCGGGTATTGCTTAAAACCAAATTCGTATGAATTTTGGCAGGGTCAACCTAACCGTTTGCATGATAGAATAAAGTACACATTTGATCACGAAAATGATAAATGGCTTATTAGCAGGCTTGCCCCTTAAATCCATCATGATGAATGTCATTGCTGTCAATGATTGGCCTCATAAGTAAAAGCTAAATCATTTAAGAATTTTGGATCATATAAATTCAAAACTTAAAAACATGACACCAACAGAAAATTTACACTGCGCTATAGGCGAACTCGCTTATGCAATTGCTTGTGCTGACGGACAGGTTCAAAAGGAAGAGCGTGAGAAATTTCATAATATAGTTATGGCAGAACTTCGCTGTAAGGATTATTCCTTTAACGTTTCGGATATTATCTTTCAGATAATGGACAAAGATAAAACATCAACAAAGGATGCCTACGATTGGGCAATAAAAGAACTTCATACTAATAGCCATTATCTAAGCCCAAATCTTAAAACAACGTTTATTGCAGTGATGGAAAAAGTAGCGAAAGCTTATAAACCAGTTACCATTGACGAAGAACTTTTGATAGAAAAATTCAAAAGAGAGATCGAACCATTGCACGGCGATCCTATCTATTACGAATCGGTGATCCAAAAAAAATAAATCAAATTTTCATGAAAAAATTTCAGATAAAAAAAATTCTCATACCAACAGATTTTTCTAAGACCAGTTTATTGGCCGTAGAACAAGCTGCTTTTATGGCGCAATTATGCAAAGCAGATCTATATTTACTTCACATGGTCGAAATATCAGATACTGTTTATAATATTTACAATCCGGCAATAATAATAAACGATTATGCAGCGGTAGAAAAACTTGCTTTGAAACAATTGATTGAACTCGCTGCAAAATTAAAAAAGAAGTACGGGATCGATGTGAGGCCAATTTGTAAAGGTGGACATACAACTTCCGGAATAATAGAAACCGTTGAAGAAAAGAAAATTGACATTGTTGTAATGGGAACACATGGTGCAAGTGGGTTTGACGAGTTTTTTATGGGTAGTAATGCATACAAAACAGTAACAGTTTGCCCATGCCCTGTAATTACAATTCAAGCACATAGCAAAAAGATAGGTTTTACACATATTGTTTTACCAATTGATGATTGCGTTTATTCGAGGCAAAAAGTTGATTCAACAATTGAGCTTGCCAAACAGTATGCGGCTAAAATAAATATTTTTGGATTTATTGAGAAAGGAACTGATACCGATCTTGACAAATTCAAAGTGAAGATCGCCTCGGTTGAAAAAGCAGTTATCAAAGCTTCGTTGCCTTATGAAATTAATATTGCTAAAGGAAAGGATTTTGCAGAATCGGTTATGAAGTATTCTAAAAAGGTTCAGGCAGATCTTGTTGTTGTATTAACGGATCATGAGTCGCATGTTAAGAGTATGTTTTTAGGCGCTTTCGCTAAAAAAGTGGTCAATCACTCGCGTATTCCTGTAATGAGCATCAAACCTGTAGATACAGGGATCTATGATCCGGTTTCGTTAGCAGGATCTAACTCAAATTAGTACGCATTATTTTAACGGTATGGCGAATAAGTAAATTGCCGGAGTAAGGAGGACTAATACGAAGATCAAGTTCAAACGAGTAGCTTGATAGCAAGAAAAAAACGTTTTATTTAATTACGTGTGCTATTTCCTGTAATTTTTCATCAACGTATTTAGCGGGAGAATCGTTTATCAATAACCCTAAATTTAATTGTTCAAGACGTTTAACATTCCATTCCTGCTCAAAATGACTCGTTATGCAAAGCATAAATATATTGTGTTTTAGTCCTTCATAAATAGTACCGTTGCCTCCATGACAGATCATAAATGAGCAAGTGGGTAAGATCTCGTTTAGATTAATAAAATCTTTATGGTATATATGGGCGCCTGTTAATGTGCGATTAATATCACCAGCAACAATAATGTTTACAAAAGCATATTTTTGTTCTGATAAAAAATTAAGATTTTCCCATGTGCCACTGCTACCAAGGCAAACACAAATATTATGTTTTTTTGGATCTAAAGTGTTTAATAATTCATCTTCTTTTAAATTGGTTGAATAGAGTAAAGGTCCTATGATCTTATAATTTTGGGGTAGACCTTTTTGGGGAAATAAAAACATTTCATCGCAGATAAGATTTTCGTCGCCTTCGAGTTCACTTAAATAATCATGTATCACTCTTAGTCCGTATTTTTTTCTGAGTGATCGAAATGGTTTATGTACGACCTTAAACGAAGCAGCTTCTGCGAACTTTGTTATAAAATTACCAATTCGCGGGGGCAATTTATTTACATATTCATAACTATAATGGGTTCTTGAAACCGGCCTAACGCCATCATAATATTTTGACATATATCCGTTCATTAAACAAATATATTTGATGCCTGCCATCTCCGCAGCCATTTTTAAACTCGGTGCAGTATCGCCAATAACAAGATAAGGTTTATAGTCTTTTAACGCATTAATCTGTGATAAAAACACCTTTTCTATTTCAGCATAATTTAACCAGGAGAAATCAAATTTAATAATGCACTTCATCACTTCCTCCGCATTAAAAGTTTCTACCTTAAAAGAGCCATATCCTGCTTTTTTTACAAACGGATCGTATTTTTCCGAATAAGCAAATAATATCTCATGATCATTATATTGCTTTGCAAGGGCTATGCAGCGCAGGTAGTGCGACATAAGATCAAATGGAAATATTAGAATCCTTTTTTTAAACATGCTTCTTTCTAAAGCTTTCAAATACAAAAGTATTTAGCAGTAATAACAACATGCCATAAAAGACATCTTCAACAGGGATAGTTAACATTCGTATTCCGAGGTTTTCCTGATCATTATACCATACTATCGGGGAGTCAAGTCCTGTGCCAGTTAAAATACCATTTACAATAAAAAAAGGTAATAATATAACAACATACATAAAATAAAAGGCTGAGATCCATTTTACCCTGGCTATCGAAAAACCGGATATTACTACGGCAAGTGTAATGCATGTAACACTTGTATATATTTTTGAAATATTAAAAATGCCAACAACAAGCAGCAAGGCCACTAAGAAAACTGAAATTGTGCTAACACTAAAAGACAATATTTTTGGATAGAATAATTTGAAGCAGTGATATGTAAAAATGCTGGCGTAGGGTATACAAATAAAAAATAACACTTCTTCGATGGGCAGATTAAATAGTTTGGATCCTATTAGGTAATGATCATTAAAACCCCATACACCTATTTTTGTGTACGTAATGTCCCATATCAGGAATAGAACGGTTATAATTAAATTAGCCGGCAAGAAAGCACGCCATTCTTTATAAAATTTTATTTTAGGATGAAAGCTAAAAAGAAAGGGAACTATAAATGCTCCCAAGTCAATAAAAAGATATGTTAAATTAGCTGGCATTTCTCCGAACTTCTTTAAAATATTTTAAGGGTGCCCAAAGCATACCAAAGCATTCGCCATCCTCTTTTCCTAAGTGTTTATGATGAACTTTATGCGCTTTTCTTATCGCTCTAAAATAAGTTGCGTTCGCATTCCGCAGTACTTTTATACGTTGATGAATAAATAGATCGTGAATAAAAAAATAAGCGGCGCCATAAAGCGTAATGCCAATGGCCATCCAAAATGGTACGGAAAAATCATCGTAGCCAATAGCAAAACAAATAATAGCAGGCGTGGCAAATATGATAAAAAAAGAATCGTTCCTCTCTAATTTAGCATTTGCATTCGGTTGATGATGGTCTTTATGCAGGCTCCATAACAAGCCATGCATAATGTATTTGTGCGCTAGCCAAGCCACGCCTTCCATTCCAACAAATGAAATAATTATTATTATAATATTTACGATCCAATTTGCCATTTAACTAAATATCTTTTTTTCTTCTTTTGAGCAGGATTTTGAACTCAACATGTATTCTTTTATGCGGTTTTTTAGATCCAGATCTTCCAGGTTATTATAACCGGTAATAATAACTTTTTTATCTTCCGATATTTTTCCTCTGTATCCAAGGAAAGCAGGGGCATTTGTCTGTACGCAAAAGCGGAGGAAACACAATTCAACATTTTTTGGATCATTTTCAATCGCAGCATCTAGTAGATCTTTGCCTTTAATAAAATAACTTAACTTATAGTAAGGATTAAAATCAAAATTTGCCTTGATCATGTAAGACATGCCTTTATAGCCTTCAGAGAGTGAGCGCTCGATCTTTAAGTTAGCTTGCATCATTTTATAAAATGTTTCCGCATCTGCCCTATTGGTAGACGCTTTGTAGTATAATTCTCTAATCTTTACTATGTCAGTATTCGCAGCTACCGTTGACAATGGTACTAAGAGAAAAAGAATAAATTTAAGTAAAATTCTCATAACATATTTAATTGGTGGCGTATCATACATTCAAACATCAAGCCAAATTTTTGCGCATTGTGTATTCTAATCCTTTCGTTTAAGATCCGGTGTGCGGGTAATGATTTGATTTTATTGAAGAGATTTTTATAGTAATAATAGGCCAGGTAAACTCCCATTCTTGAATCTGGCGGAAGTTGTTTTATACCAAGCAAAGCTTGTTTAAAATCTTTTTCAATATCTTCTTCTATATTTTTTTTGCTTTGGGCATCAAATGAATTGATCTTTACACCCGGGAAATAAATGCGGCCTAAAATTTCAAAATCGGCTTTTGCGTCCCTTAAGAAATTAACTTTTTGGAATGCAGATCCTAAATTTTTAGCAAAAGGTTTAAGGCTATGATATAGCTCGTCATTTCCTTTTACAAATACGCGTAAACACATTAAGCCAACAACCTCTGCCGAACCTAAAATGTATTTCTCATAATTTGGTTGATCATAGCTTACCTTTTCAAGATCCATTTCCATGCTTATAAGGAACGAATCAATTAACTCCCATTCAATGTTATAATCGTGTACTACTTTTTGAAACGAATTTAAGATGGGGTTAAGGCTTATTTTTTCAGAAATTGCGCAAATTGTTTCATTCCTGAATTTTTCAAGTAATACTTTTTTATCGTAACCATGAAATGAATCTACAATTTCATCGGCAAAGCGCACAAAACCATAAATTGAATAAATGGGGTCATGTAACTTTTTATTAAGAAATTTTATCCCCAGAGAAAAACTTGTGCTGTATTCCTGAGTTACCAATTTGCTGCACTTAGCAGAAACATTATCAAATAGCTGTTTCATGATCCTGCTTTTAGGTTTTTAATTAATTCCTGAGCTGCAACCTGCCCGGATACTATAGAAGGCGGCACACCGGGACCAGGAACGGTAAGTTGACCTGCATAAAAAAAGTTTTTTATTTTTTTATTTTTTATACTTGGTTTAAGGTTTGCTGTTTGCATAAGTGTGTTAGCGAGTCCATAAGCATTGCCTTTGTATGAATTATAATCTGCAACAAAATCTTTAACACAATAGCTTTTGGTAAATACAATATTATCTACAATGTTAGCGCCCGTAAATTTTTCAAGCCGCTTCATCAGAATGGAAAAGAATTCCTGGCGAATTGAGCCATTGTCTTCAAGTCCTGCTGCAATAGGCATTAGTATAAATAAATTCTCCATGCCTTCCGGCGCAACTGATGGATCTGTTTTTGAAGGGCAGCAAACATAAAATAATGGTTTGCTTGGCCATTTTGGATCGGTGTAAATTTCTTTGGCATGCAGCGGAAAATCTGCATCAAAAAAAAGATTATGATGTTCCAGGCGGTTTAACTTACGATTAATTCCAATGTAAAATATCAAACAAGAGGGAGCAAAGATTTTGCTTTCCCAATACTTATCAGAATAATTTCTGTGTTCCTCGATCAGTAGTTTTTTTTCTACGTGGTTGTAATCTGCACTTGCAATCATACCATCTACAATGATCTTCCTTGTATTAGTACTTAGCTCTATCTTAGAATTTTGTTGGCTGCGGATCGCATTTATAGGTTCAGAAGTAAAATACTCAACCCCACGATCTTTTCCGATCTGCACCATAGCGTCTACCAGTTTTTTAAATCCACCCATTGGATAAAACGTTCCTTGTTTCAAGCCTGCATAATTCATCAGGCTGTAAAGTGCTGGTGTATTTTGAGGCATGGCCCCTAAAAACAAAACCGGGAACTCCATTAATGAAATTAATTTTTCATTCTTAAAATATGATCTAACGTGTTTGCTAAACGATGAAAAAAGCTGAAGCCGCAACGCACCCTTTATGGTTGTTGGGGTAATTAGTTCACTCCAGGATAAACCCGGCTGATAAATTAGATTGTTAACGCCAACTTCATATTTATAAGCGGCTTCTTCCATAAATTTTTTAAGTTTATTGGCACTACCAGTTTCATATTGCTCAAATAGATCTAAAAGTTCATCCCAGTTGGCCGGCACTTTTATGATCTCTTCATTATCATAAATTACCTGAAAGCCCGGATCGAGTTTTACAAGCTCATAAAAATCTGAAGTCTTGTGCCCAAAGCGAGCAAAAAAACGTTCAAAAACATCGGGCATCCAATACCAACTTGGACCCATATCAAAAACAAAACCTTGCGATTCAAATTGGCGCATGCGTCCACCAAGTTGTTCGTTCTTTTCAAAGACCATTACTTTATGTCCTTCAAGTGACATAACAGCAGCCGCGCTTAACCCGCTAATACCTGATCCTATGATGCCAATTGTCTTCAATTTGAATGCGTATGTTTTTTATTTTGTTTAATAAAATACAAATATAGTTAAACATAATGATTTTCAAATATTTCATGAATACTAATAGTATCAATACAATAGTATTTAACAAAAATTAAGTAGCATGGGCATTTCTGGGAATGCAATAAAAACTAAAATCCGCTAGTGGTGGATCTAAAACAGAATGTTGATTTGCGGTGTAGCTATACTACAAATAGTTTAAAAGGTCTTTTGGATGGTATATGACCTCGGCATTCATTTTTTTCTGCAGATACTCTGTGGTTGCAGATTGGCCGCTTACTATCAGTTTATTGCCATCACCAAGCTGCAGATTATTTTTAAGATCAGAATAAACGGTTTTTGGATCTTGTGGTACGGTAAAAAAAGTCAGAATAAAATTAGGCCTTATTTGTTTTAACACTAATGAGATATTCTCGTACGGCACATCTTGTCCCAAATAGATGGTTTCATGACCTTTTGAACGTATTATGTAATTGGCGAATAGCAGGCTTATATCATGCATTTCGCCGGGAATTAACAATAAAAGAAATTTCTTCTTTTTGTGTTTCGCAAACGGCAATCCGTCTGTAGCAGCCATTATTTTTCTTTTGATGAGGCAGGATGCAAAATGTTCCTGCGCAGGACTAACGTCATTTACAGACCACAATAAACCTATTTTATTCAATAAGGGATAAAAAACATTTAACATGGCATCAAAAAGGCCAAATCTGTTTATAACTGCCGAATACGTTTTTTCAAAGTTTTGCTCATCAAAATCTATCATTGCGCTTAACAGGTCATTAATAAAGGTTGCACAGATCACATCTTCCTGTTTACTCGACTGAGATTCAAGAATTTTTAAGTGTAGGTCTTTATCGCTGAGTTCGGCAATTTTTGAGATCTTGTAACCATTAGATAATAGTGTGGAAACGTTCAACAGCTTTTTTACTTGCTCATCGTTGTATCTCCGGTAATTGGTATTCGTGCGGTCTGGTTCAATAAGGTTATATCTTTTTTCCCATATTCGAATTGTATGGGCTTTAATACCGGTTAACTGCTCTAATTCTGTAATCTGATATAGTCTCATCTTGCGTTTTAAACGTTGCTAATTTAAACAAATAAACCTTTAAAGTTATTAATAACTTCCCATGTATGATCACTTAATAAGCGAGCTGAATTTACATATTCCAGCATTTCTGATCTTGACTTTCCCCATTCGTCAGGTGCTATCATCAATAGTTTAAATTCGTTACCTTTTTTATAAAGATGATAGATGTGGCCAACTAATGGTTCAAAGGCAATTGCGGCGGTATATATTTTTTCGCTTATTTCAATACGTTGTTTTATCTCGTTTGCCTGGGTCACCAATAATTCAACCTGCTTTTGGATCTGCAACAAGTGCATGTCGGTTTGCTCACGCATAGCTGAAAGTGCTTTTGATTTTAATTTACCAAGGTCTTCTGGTTTAATTACTATGCTTCCGATGGTGTGCGGATAGGCAAGGAGGCCGGGATTTTCGGCAACTTTGTCTTTATCAATGGGGTTTATCATGGCTACTTAAATTTTTATATTTAAATAATTAAGAAATTCGTTTTTTGTTTGCTCTTCATTAAATTTACCACCATAAAATGAGGTTACGGTAGATGAGCTGTCATCTTTTATTCCCCTTGAAGAAACACATAAATGCCTGGCTTCGATAACTACCACAACATCTTCTGTATGCAAAATATTTTTTAGTTCGTTGGCAATTTGCATTGTAAGACGCTCCTGTACCTGCGGCCGCTTGGCATAGTAATTTACAATGCGGTTTAATTTTGACAAACCAATCACCTTACCATTTGATATATAAGCAAGGTGAGCTTTGCCAAAGAAAGGCACAAAATGATGCTCACAATTGCTATAAAAAGTAATGTTCTTTTCAATAAGCATTTGATTGTATTGATATTTATTATCAAACAATTTTATCGAAGGTTTATTGGCAGGATCTAATCCACAGAAGATCTCTTTCACATACATTTTTGCCACCCGGTGTGGCGTTCCACTTAAGCTATCGTCTTTCAGGTCAAGGCCCAATGTCTCCATTATTTCTTTAAAATGAGTTTCAATTTTTTTTATTTTCTCATCATCACTTAAGTCAAAAGCGTTCGCCAACATTGGTGTTTCAAGCGATGAGCTTATGTGTTCATTGCCAATTTCTTCTATCATATTTTCATTAACTAGAATTTCCTTTTTATGCAGGGTATTCAACATAGTTTCTTTCTGTTTCATATAATACAATCTTTAGTTCATATTTAGTATCGATCTTTGCACGAAGAATGTTGTAGATCACAATAGCAATATTCTCGGCGGTAGGATTAAGCGCTTTAAAATCGCTCACATCAAGATTTAAATTTTTATGATCAAATCTTTCAATTACCTCTGTTTTAATTATATCGCTTAACATCTTCAGATCTATCACATATCCGGTAACAGCATCTACAACACCCGTAACTTTAACGATCAATTCATAATTGTGTCCGTGATAATTATCATTATTACATTTTCCGAAAACAACTTTATTCTTTTCGGCGCTTAGCATCGGATTGTTAAGGCGATGAGCGGCATTAAAATGCTCTTTTCTAAAAACTGAGACCTTTTTTTCAACCATTTGTTCAACAAAAGTACAATTTATTTGTTTAATAAAATGATTTATTTGTTAAACAAGATAAAATAACCGAAATTTGATAAAAATTACTTATGCTCCATAAAATAGAAAGTACTCAGCATATAAAAAGCGATATGTCTACCGTTTGGGATTTTATAAGCTCACCCAAAAACCTTGCAGTTATAACACCTGCTTACATGAATTTTACTGTAATAAATGAAGTAAAACCTATTGATAAAATGTATGCCGGGCAGATAATTGAATATCATGTTTCACCTGTTCTTGGAGTTAAACTTAAATGGGTTACCGAAATAAGTCATGTTGAAGACCATTATTATTTTGTGGATGAACAACGCTTTGGGCCATACACATTCTGGCATCACAAGCACTTTATTAGAAAGGTTGATGATGGTGTAGAAATGGTTGATATAGTGCACTACAAATTACCCTTTGGCTTTATTGGCAGGTTAGTAAATACACTTTTTGTAAAAAAGCAGTTAAAAGAAATATTTAACTACCGCCACAAAAAAATAGATGAACTTTTTAACGCTAAGTAATGGAGAAAGAAAATGATCTGCATTGTTATTATAGTGGATTGCCGTCGCCACTGGCATATCTTAATGTTCAGGAAGAAATTCCACTCACTATAAACGCGAGTGATGTTGATCGTATAATAGAAATGGCCTGGGAAGACAGAACTACTTTTGACGCCATTAAAATTCAGTTCGGTTTAAACGAAGCTGCGGTAAAATCGATCATGAAAAAGAATTTGCGGTTTAGCAGCTATAAATTGTGGCGAAAACGTGTGGAGAGTTGCAAAACAAAGCATGCATACAAAAGAATTAAGAGTATAAACAGATTCAAAAGTAATTTACAACGCACTATTTCAAATAATAAAATATCCAAAAGAAAATGAGTAAAACCTTTTTATTTGCAGGGGCTTCCAGTACTATAGCCATACAAGCAGCCTTACTTTTAAAAGATAAGGGCCATAAAATTATCGGCATTAGCAGAAAAGATAAAGGCGATTCCTATGATGAATTTTATCAAGTTGAAAAATACGACTTCTCTGCTTTACCTGATATTGCTGATACTATTGATGGCATTGTTTATTTTCCGGGAACAATAAATTTAAAGCCTTTTGCGAGGATTACGCCAGCAGAATTCATAAAAGATCTTCAAATAAACTGCTTAGGCGCTATTGCCTTTGTACAGGCTTATTTAAACAATTTAAAAAAATCCAAATATGCATCAATTGTGTTTATAAGTTCTGCTGCCGTAAGTATTGGATTGCCCTTTCATTCATCTATTTCAATGGCTAAAGGTGGACTCGAAGGGTTATCAAAAGCTTTAGCAGCTGAGCTGGCGCCAGCGATCAGGGTAAATTGTGTGGCACCTTCTTTGGTAAATACGCCACTGGGAGATAAGTTTGTTAATACGCCCGAAAAAATGGAACAAATGCAAAAGAGAAACCCACTCCGTCAGGTGGGCAATCCCATTGATGTTGCTAACGCAATTACTTTTTTATTATTAGAAGAGTCAGCTTGGATAACAGGTCAGGTTCTTGCGGTTGATGGCGGAATGAGCACAATTAAAAACTGAAAATATGGAAACACACATTACCTACGAGAGTCTGATGGCAATGGAAAAACGGCAACGAACCAATCTGGTTAATTCTACAGGGGGGTTTAAAAGCGTTTGTTTGATCGGGACAAAAGATAAAAAAGGCAAAACTAATTTAGCGGTTTTTAATTCCATTACCCATATTGGCGCTACGCCGCCATTGATAGCATTTATTGTAAGGCCCGACTCTGTTGAGAGGCATACCTTATCTAATATTCTCGAAACCGGTTGTTACACTATTAATCATTTGAATGAAAAAATTTATAAAAGGGGACATCAGACATCAGCAAGATATCCAAAGGAAATTTCAGAGTTTGCAGCTGTTGGATTAAAAGAAAATTATAAGGATGGTTTTTTGGCGCCGTATGTTGAGGAAAGTAATGTTCAACTTGGTATACAATTCAAAGAGCGGTTAGATCTTACCATCAATGGTACAATTTTGATCATCGGGCAAATAGAGCATTTGTATTTTCCAAAAAACTGCTTGTATGATGATGCATTTCTTGATCTTGAGAAAGCAAACACTGTTACTTGTTCGGGTTTAGACAGTTATCATAAAACCCAACGCTTGGAACGGTTAAGTTATGCAAAGCCTGGCATAGAATTAGAGGCTATAATAACTGAACACAGCGATTAGGAATTGCTTTAATAATTTGGCTAATTCTAAATTACACTAAAAAAAATAAAATGAATAAAGCGGTTAAACTTATACTTTGTATTGCACTTACATTATCAGTTGGCGCAATTGGTGGAATAGCCACCGCATCGGGCGTTAATAACTGGTATTTAACACTTAATAAGCCGGTATTTAATCCGCCCAATTATTTATTTGGCCCGGTGTGGACGCTGCTATACATTTTAATGGGCATTTCGTTTTACCTAATACTTCAAGCTCCTAATCCTGTTTTAAGAAAACGAGCCATACTAATTTTTTGTACGCAATTGGTTTTAAATTTTTGCTGGAGTTTTTTGTTTTTTAAATTTCAATTATTAGGCCTGGCATTTATTGAGATAATTTTTATTTGGTTTTCAATTATACTAATGATAATTACTTTTTATAAGATCAATAAAACGGCTTCCTTAATACAAATTCCTTATTTACTATGGGTAACCTTTGCAAGCATACTAAACGGAAGCATTTGGGTTTTGAATTAAATAAAAGAAATAGATGAACTTTTTAAACGCTAATTGGGAAAATATTGTGATGGCAAATTATGTAGTTCCAACAAATGTTTTGCAGTCATATTTACCAGCGGGTTGCGAGCTCGACCTCTACAATGGCTTGGCCTATGTTAGTTTGGTGGGTTTTATGTTTAAGAGAACTAAATTGTTTAAAATACCAATTCCAATCCTGGGTACATTTGAAGAAATTAACCTTAGATTTTACGTAATACGAAAAGAGGGAGACAGGATCAAACGTGGTGTTGTATTTATTAACGAAACTATTCCGTATAAAGCGGTAGCCTGGGTAGCAAATAAATTATATAAAGAACATTATACAACAATTCCAACCAAAAATTTTATTTCAGAAAACGCGTCGCAAAAGAAAATACATTATCAATGGCAGATTAATAAAGAGTGGAATAGTATTTATGTTGAATCTTCGGTAGAAAAGTTTAAAATGCAAAAGAACAGCTTTGAGGAATTTATACTTGAGCATTATTTTGGTTATACAAAAATTGACAATTTCGAAACAGAAGAGTATAAAATACACCATGCGCGTTGGGATATAAATAAAATTACCAACTACAAGATAAATTGTGATTTTGACAAAATGTATGGCAACCACTTTTCGTTTTTAAATAATGTTCAACCACATTCCGTTTTTCTCGCCGAAGGCTCTCCTGTTTCGATTGAGTGGAAACGCCAACGTATTAAATTAAACGCTACATGAAAGGTGTAAAAAAAGAAAACCTGCCATCTAAGCTGTGTGTGGTATGTAACAAGCCTTTTGCATGGCGAAAAAAATGGGAAAAGAACTGGAGCGAGGTAAAATATTGCAGCGACAAATGCAGGAGTAAAAGATCAAACAGCATAAAATAATAGTGAACGTCACAACATCAGATATAAAAATTTTACGCTTAATATTAGGTGATCAGCTAAACATAAACCATTCATGGTTTAAAAATGTTGACGAAAATGTGACCTATGTTTTAATGGAGGTTCGCTCTGAGACGGATTATGTTTGGCATCACATTCAAAAGGTAGCGGCTTTCTTTGCGTCAATGCGGGAATTTGCCGAGCTATTAAAAAGTAAGGGATATCAGGTTGTTTATATAAAATTAAATGACAAAAAAAATAGACATTCTTTTCGGGGCAATTGTGATCACTTAATTAAAAAATACGCTTTTAGCCATTTTCAATATCAATTACCTGATGAATATCGGCTCGATGAAATAATTAAAACGTATTCAGCCTCTATTCACATATCAACTACTGTTTTTGATACAGAGCATTTTTTAACATCACGAAGTGAATTAGGTATTTTTTTTGAAGGAAAGAAATTATTTCTGATGGAAAGTTTTTACCGCTATATGCGTAAGAAGCATAATATTTTAATGACAGGCTCTGAACCGTTAACCGGCAAGTGGAATTATGATGACGCTAACCGGAAGAAATTGCCTGTTAAACATAAAGCCAGCCCGCCATTTGTTTTTAGCAATAATGTAAATGATATAATTAGTGATTTAAATAAAACCGACGTTAAAACAATAGGCACAATTGAGCCAGAAAATTTTATATGGCCAATAAACCGCGAGCAATCGCTGCAACTATTAGACTTTTTTTTACAAGAATGCCTTCCTCTTTTTGGCACTTATCAGGATGCGATGACGCCGCAGGATTGGTCTTTATATCACTCGCGCTTGTCTTTTTCATTAAATTGTAAGTTAATTTCCCCTCTTGAAGTTATTAATAAAGCTGTCAAAGAATGGG
Organism: Bacteroidia bacterium; assembly: GCA_016787785.1. Taxonomy (GTDB): domain Bacteria; phylum Bacteroidota; class Bacteroidia; order B-17B0; family Aurantibacillaceae; genus Aurantibacillus. Next base: position 134,038 of record JAEUTO010000009.1, read on the forward strand.
AAAATCGTCCGAATGAAATTGAATACAATCAGTTGGAGGGTTTTGTACGTCAGATCATTGGATGGAGAGAATACATGCGGGGTATTTATTGGCTTAAGATGCCGGATTATGCTTCTCTTAATTATTTTGATCATCAAAATAAATTACCCGAGTGGTATTGGACGGGTAAAACAAAAATGAGTTGTTTAAAGCACTCAATTGGTCAGTCATTGAATTATGCATATGCACATCATATTCAGCGGTTAATGATCACCGGAAATTTTGCATTATTAGCAGGAGTTCATCCCGACGAAGTAGATAAATGGTATTTAGGAATTTATATTGACGCTTTGGATTGGGTAGAGATAACAAATACCAGGGGCATGAGCCAGTTTGCAGATGGCGGGATCGTTGGTACAAAACCTTATGTAAGTTCAGCGGCGTATATTGATAAAATGAGCCATTATTGTAAAACTTGTTATTACAATAAAGCAAAAAAAACGGGAGATAAAGCTTGTCCGTTTAATAGTTTATACTGGAATTTTTATAACAGGCATGAGAATAAATTAGCTGCCAACCCGCGCATTGCTATGATGTATGATGTTTGGCGGAAAATGAAACCGGATATAAAAGCTGAATTATTAGTACAAGCCGATTATTACTTAAGAAATATAAACAATCTGTGATGAAACGTTCAATTGTTTGGTTTAAAACTGATTTGCGCTTGCATGATAATGAAACGCTTGTTCGTGCAATAGAACAAAGTGATGAGGTTATTCCTGTTTATTGTTTAGATGACGATCATTTTAAGACAACAGAATTCGGCTTTAAAAAAACAGGAAATTTCCGGGCTCAGTTTTTACTGGAGTCATTAAAAGATCTGGATTTGAACCTGCGAAAACTTGGATCGGGATTAATTATTGTAAAAGGAAAACCAGAAATTGAATTGTGTAAACTGGTTAAACAGTTTGAAGTAACTAAAATTTTTGCCAAGCGGGAAGTGGCTTATGAAGAAAAACAGACTGAAGCATTAGTGGAAAAAGAAGTATGGAAACTTCATTGTTCGTTCGAAAGCTTTAGCACAAGCACACTCTATCATGCGGAGGATTTGCCTTTTTCTATAAAAGACATTCCGGATGTGTTTACTAATTTTAAACGACAAGTAGAGCACGAATCGTCTATCCGGCCCATATTTCAAAAGCCACTCAAAATTAAATCACCTGCTATTGCTCCAATTCAATTACCGCAGCTAAAAGAATTGGGTTTAGAAATACCGGTTACAGATAAACGGGCCACTATAAAATTCAAGGGCGGTGAAAACGAAGGTTACAAACGACTAAATTATTATTTTTTTGAAACCCGGCATATCTCCACTTATAAGACTACAAGAAACGGAATGTTAGGAGGCGATTATTCAACCAAATTTTCTCCATGGCTTGCCTTAGGCTGTTTATCGCCAAGAGAAATTTATAATGAATTAAAAAAATTCGAAGATCAATTTAAAGCAAATGATTCTACTTATTGGTTGGTATTTGAAATGTTATGGCGGGATTATTTTAGATTTATGATGAAAAAGTACAGGAACAAATACTTTTTGCAAACAGGAATAAAGAACAGCGAAAACGGAGCTGCAGAATTTAATAAAGAGCTTTTGCAAAAATGGATGATCGGACAAACCGGCAACGATTTTATAGACGCGAATATGCTTGAATTAAAGCAAACAGGTTTTATGAGCAACCGTGGCAGACAAAATGTAGCAAGTTATTTGTGTAATGATCTAAAGGTTGACTGGCGTTATGGAGCAGCCTATTTTGAGCAACAACTGATTGATTATGACGTATGCAGTAATTGGGGCAATTGGGCTTACCTGGCTGGTGTTGGAAATGACCCAAGAGGCAAACGCTATTTTAATAGTGATAAGCAGGCGAAGGAATATGATCCAAATAACGTATATCAAAAATTTTGGCTAAATAACAGAGGTAAAAGTAAACATTAAAACTTCTGTTGTTTTACAAAGAAAAGCAATAGCAACCCATCATATTAAAACAAACTCAACAATGGAGAAAGTAATTTTAGTAGCAGGCGCAACAGGTAATTTAGGTGAAAGAATTGTTAACGCACTAATTAAGAAAAATGCCAAAGTTCGCATACTCGTTAGACCTGAAACTAATAGCGAAAAATTAAAAAAGTTTAATAAGTCCGATATAGAAATATATAAACTGGAAAGTTGGAGCGAAACGGAAATAGCAAAAGCATGTGCAGGCGTTTCTTGCGTTGTTTCTGCTTTATCCGGATTAAGGAACGTAATTATTGATGCGCAAAAAATATTGTTAGATGCTGCCATAGCCGCAAAAGTTCCTCGTTTTATTCCTTCTGATTATTCATTAGATTTTACTAAGTTTTTAAATGGCGAAAATCGTAATCTCGATCTTCGGAGAGAATTTCATGAATATCTGGATAAAACTCCTATTTCTGCTACAACGGTTTTTAATGGCGCGTTTGCAGAGCTGCTGCTGGACGAGATGCCACTTATTCTTTTTAAACAAAAACGCATTTTGTATTGGGGAAATGCTGATCACCGCTTGGCCTTTACTACAATTGATAATACTGCCGAATTTACGGCCAACGTTGCTATCGATCATGCAACGCCAAGGTACTTAAGAATAGCAGGTGATCTTATCACAGCAAGACAAATTAAAGATGTGGTTAGTCAAATCACGGCAACGAAGTATAGCTTGTTTAGGCCTGGTGGTTTAGGCTTACTTGGGATATTAATAAAAATAGCCCGTACTATTTCGCCCGGTAAAAACGAACTTTATCCTGCCTGGCAGGGCATGCAATATATGCGCAATATGATGGATAAACGTGCAGAATTAAATTTAATAGATAACGATCGTTATCCTGAGATAAAATGGACAACCGTTCATGACCTTCTTACAAAACATAATAAATCTTTTGACAGATTATAAAAAAGCCCTGATAAATCAGGGCTTTTATTCTGCTTGATGTGGTCCCTCCAGACAAAATCTCGAATCATTTTATTGAAGATCTAGATCGCCTGTCCAGCCTAATCTCTTTATTACTAGTGAAATAAGTGGCCTGGTCTCGAAAATACTCACGTTATATCTTTGTGACAGTTAGATTGGTCTCAATGGCTCTTTCTGAGAAGTTGTTCACCTTAATTATTGCTTATTAAAGAAAATGACCTAATATAGATCATTTTCTTTCCGTTAGTGCCATTACACATTTCTATAGGATTTAATCTCACAGATTTAATTTTTATTGAAATGCAACCTTATTTTAACTTCTCACATAAAATTTGTTGTTGCGCTTCGGCAGCTTTTAAAAAATAAGAGCTACCGTATTTGCCCTCAGCATAATCTTGATAAAGTGCTAATTCAATAAGCACACATGTTCCATCAGGTTTTTTAGCTCCTATTGTGCTTGCTATTTGCCTATCTATAATTACTGATGTTAACTCGTTACGATGTATTGACCACTCTTTTGATCTGAGATATTGTTTGATAAATGTGTAACCTGTGTATTCTTTCAAAAAATAATCTTTAAACCATTTTTCCCATTCAGGATTTGAGCCATAGGGTTGTGGTGGTTCCACTTTAGCTAGCTTATCGGCTTTTGTTTTTTCTTCAATTGCTTTTAGATTCTCCTTATCTCCCAATTTTGAAACAATCTCCGAGATTGTTTCATAAGAGCCGGCAATTGATGAGTTTGATGGATATAGTTCTTTTGCTTTTTCACAATATTCCTTATACCCTTTAATAGTAAAAAAATACCTGGCCATTACACATTTGTCACTGGTTGTGTTGATAGAAGTATAGTAGGAACTTGCGTTGCGCGTGATACTATTGCATTGATTTTCGGTTCCTTTTTCAGATTGTTTGATCTTTTTTTTGCTTTTTGCTCCGCTGTTAAAATCACTCCATAATTTATCAAAACGATTAAAGGATTCCTTGTAAGTTGCCTCTGCTCCCTTTAAACAACCTTCGGGTTCAACTACTTCATTTAAACTACCGGGATTGGGCGGCGTAAAATATTTAAAAAAATCCCACGTACGTTTGGTAGAATCTTCGGGCAGTACAATTTCTTTTTGAGCTATTGCGCAAAATGCGAATAAGTTTATAGTTAGCGCTATTATTTTTTTCATCTTCTTTATTTTATGTTTTCACATGGTACCATAATTGGATCGGATGGTAGATAAGAGTAAGCTTCGCCATAAGAACCGCCTCCCATGTAATCTTCTTTAACATTTGAGCTGCCAATACCACATTCTCCCTTCGCATTTTTTACAGCCACACACACGCTTAATTTTCTGCAAATAGGAATATCCAATTCGTTTTTATCAACAATCCAAGTAGAGTAGGTAATGTTAACTTTAGTTACCGTGAAACCTTTAAACGACGCTTCGTAGTTCTTTTTTACCATCGCCTCAATTTTAGGATTACTTTGTTGTGCAGGGATCATTTTTAAATTTTTAGACATCGCTTTTTGATTTTCTACCATCTTATCCATAAACTTTTCGCGAGAACCGTAAGAGTTAATTGCATTGCTAACAGATGTCAGGTAATCTTTTAATGTTTGGTTTTCAGTATAAATACGGGTAACTCCCTCTAAATAACCTTTGTATAAATATAATTTTTGTAAATAGTAAACACCGCCTAAAGAATTACCTTGTTTAAATTCCTTTTCGGTTAAAGCTAAATCGCTATCTAATCCCTTTGCTTTACTTAAGGTGGCATTCAACTTGTTTTTATATGTTACGGGGCTTGGATTTGTTGCTAAAAACTTAGTTACTTCTTCATTGTATTCTTTCACTACGGCGTCACTTTTTACAATAGCTTCTTGAAACGCCTTTTTACTTGTAACATCATTACCGCTCACTTGCAGTTCCCCGCGTGTAAAAATAAATGGCTTATCGAGAATGGTTTCGATATTTTTATTTCCGCTCATTATTTCATCTCGGCTTGGACGGGTTTTTGTTTGCGCTATTAAGTTATTACCTAAGAATAACATTAAGCTCATGGATAAAATTATTTTTTTCATTTTTTTTAATTATTACTTACATAAATAAACGGGGCCTTTATTTCCTTTTTTATGAGTGTATATTACCCCGCCGTACTTTAATTTTATTCTATCTCCTTCTTTCATTGCATAGTCTGATCTGGAGTTTCCTGCCATAAAATCATTACTTACACCAGATGGTTCTATCGAAAATTCTATTTTATTTCCACATTCATTTTTTACCATTACATAATCTGACCTGTTGTCGATTGAAGATGAAACACTCTTTTGAGTTTCGGTCTTAAATTTATAGAGCCATATTTTTTTCTGAGTTTCAGTGAAATTTAGATTTATAGAACCTTTTGCAATAGAAATTTCGTGGTCTTTTGTTGCATCTAACGATTTGATCAAAAATTCTAAATCTATTTTATGGTTTCCCGGACTTAATGATTGAATGATTTGACCAAATGTATATTCAGGAGAACTTTCTCTAAAATCACCCCAAGGCTTTTCTAATTCCGGAATGAAATTATACCACCATGTTGTCCATTCTTCTTTTTGTGCCTTCGGATTTGGTGCGTCCCAAATTAATTCTCGGTGTTCGATCCCATTTATTTTAATAACGCCCACTAATAATATTTTTGGATGTAATGTATAATCAAAACAACCCACAGGATATTTTCCGCTTTTTTCTGCATCGGCGCATAAGTTTGCTAAACTTTTATTTACATATAACCTTCCTTTAATTGGGGTAAGTAGATTAAAAGAATTTTTAACCAAGCTAGGATCAGGTGAATTGTCCACTATTTTTTTTTCGGAAAAAACAATTTTTCCTAAATTAAATTTATGAAAATCATTCCATATTCCTTGGTCTTTAAAGGATTGAGAATAGAGGTTTGAAATTAAAATCAAACCTATGGTCGTGTGAAATAAATGATTTTTTATTTTAAGCATTTGTTTTTGTGAATATTTAATTCAGTTTTAGTCTTTTACTATTCTTAGCATTTTTGTTTTATCATTTGCTTGTAGTTTAAATAAGTAAATACCTGTTGAATAATTTTCTAAATCAACAGTATTAATTCCTGCAGTTAGTTGTTTTTGCAATACAATTTTGCCGAAATTGTCGAATACACACACAGTTGCTTTTTCATTTAGTTGAATTGTGAGCAATTCTTTTACCGGATTCGGATAAGCCAAAACATTTAATAATTCATTAAACTCTTTAATGCCAGAGCAAGAACTTACAGTAATTGTAATTGGAATACGGCTTCCATTTGCTGTACAATTACTAGATTCTGCATAGTAGGTATGGTTACCTGTGCTAAGGGCCGGAGTTGTATAGGAATTTCCAGACGCTATTGATGAGCCTCCAATTAAAGTTGTAAACCAATTAATTGTTCCTGTTCCGTTTGCTAGTAAAATAGCACTGGTATTTGCACAAATGTTTTGGTTGACAATTGGAGTATTATTAGTGGGTAATAAACAGTTACTTAGTTTAAGTAAAAAACTGTATGGTGAAGCAAAAGACAATGTATTGGTACCCAATGCTGGAGGATCAAAATTAACAATACCACCATTACTAACCACGCCAACAGCATATATGTTTAGAGTGTTGTCAATAGCAATATTATAAATATTTTCCGAACCTGTTCCTGGATTCGAGTCATAAACTCTATTCCAAACAAAATTACCAGATACATCTAGTTTGTTTATGAATCCAGCACCATTATTACCTAAAACATTCATTGTTCCTGTTAGAGATGGGTCAAAATCAACTGAACCAGCTAAATAACCTGCCATATAAGTATTATCATTTGGGTCAACTTTTAAGTCTGTCACGTCAATATCTGCGTTGCTGCTTGATAAACTTTTTACGTACAAGAAATTACCATTAGCATCCAGTTTACTTAAGTATCCGTTTGGCAATAGAGTGCCGCTGGCACATGTTAATGTAGTTGTACCAGCTCCTGGATCAAAATCAACCGTTCCATAAAAAGTACCTCCCACATAAATATTGCCAATATTATCAGCAGAGCTCACGACTCCTGCTCTTCTGTCTGCATCGAATACTTTTGCAAACAAGACATTTCCTGAATTTGCTGCCCGTTTTATTACATACGTTTTATATGTTGATCCAGTATTTGTAAATGTTGATGTACTGGGTCCTAAATCAAAATCTAAAATGCCTTTAAAAGTACCACAGGTAATTAAATTACCACTCGGGTCTAACGACATTTTTCCGCAATATTCAGCTCCTGATCCATTAGCAATAAGTTGAGATCCTCCCCAGACATAATTTCCGGATGCATCTAGCTTAACGAGGTAACTCGAGTAATTAAGTGGTAAAGCAGACGCTGTAACCACTGCAGATGCGGGAGATGGATCTAAATCTACAGAACCTTCAAACCATCCAGTTGCATAAACCCCGCTTGCATCAGATTTAATATCTTGAATATATTTTAGTGGACCTCCGGTGACACGACGAATTCTTTTAACCCACAAAAAATTACCGTTATTGTCCAACTTAAGAACATGTGTATCATATGAAACTTGCATTGTATAAGTAGCTGGACCTGGATCGAAATCTACAAAAGCTATGTCTTCGCAATATCCCTGCAAATACAAATTACCAGTAGGATCTACATCAACTGCTATTAACTGACTAATTCCAGATCCTGTGCCGGTATTGTACGTTTTAACCCATTGAAATACTCCATTTGAATTAAGTTTCAATATAAAGGGATCTTCCAAAGTAGGACTAAACGAAGAGAGTGTAGTTGTACCAACGCCGGGATCAAAATCAATATTAGAACCTTTAAATGTGCCAACATAAAATTGATTGCCGGATATATCAATGGCAACATCATTTACTACAACCGTTCCGGTTGGTAAACTTTTTACCCATTGAAAAATAGGCTGTTGGCCATTAATTACATTAGTGCTAAAAACTAATGCGCTGATGAATATTATTATGTTTTTCATGTTGTATTTTTGTTTCTTTAAATATTTTCCTCAGCAATTGCTTTACTACTGTATGATGAGATAAAAGGAGCTGAATACCTGCCACCAACATCTTCCTGGCGCATGGTGGCAATGTATAACATACAGATACCTGATTTTTGTTTTGCAGCAATAGCTACATCGTAAACTCTTCCAATTATCCATTCACTATTTCTTTCTAGTCGCCAATCTTGACCCAGCAAGTTTACTTTTAATACTTCCTCATTCCATCCCTTGTGTTCGAAAGCAGTTTTAGCTAACGCTTCAATCTCTGTATCATGTTTAGCGGCTTTTGGCATTTTTACAGACTTAGCGCGTTTTACACTATTTTGTCTGATTAATTCTTTATAGTTAGCGACATTTCCATAAGCATCATACACCTCTTGAAACTTATCAGCGACTTCTGCTATTTTTGTATGCTTGACAAATACTTTTGAAAGATGTATCCATCTTAATGCATGAATTTTTTTATTGAAATAATTTTCTACAATAAAATCTCCTGTCTCTTGAAAACTTGCGAGTTCATTTTTAGCTTCTTTCAATTCTGAGGAGATTTTTCTAACATAATCTCTTAAAAAAGAAATTAGTGTATTAGTTTTATGGTCATGATAGTTTTCATTGGCGGGCTCTATGCTGCCATCATTTTTTGTTGTGTATAAAGTGTTTAATTCGTTTAAATCATATTTTGCTAAAAACTCGGTCAACCTAGCCGGGTAGGAATCTAAAATAGACTGTAGTTTATCTATTCCCGCTTGCGACCAAATGTAGTCAGGCAAATATGGATTACCTGTTGGATTGTGGGAGCCATAAATAAAATCATCGTCTTCATAATCCTGCCATCCTAAATTTGGAAGTTTTATTACGTATTCCAGATCTTTCTTTAAATCATTGATATCGCTATTTTTCGATTTCGTTCCCTCAAGTTTTTCACGAAACTTGTTTTGAAAGTCAAAGACTTTATTTTCTAGCTCTACCGTATTATAATCAGGATGATTTTTTTTGAAAATAGCAATATCACGATTTATAGGCTCTACCGCTGATTTTACCTGAAGATCAATGTTGTCAAAATTAAGCTTCGTCTCTTTTAGTATTTTTTCAAAATAGTCGAGTCCTTTATTTAAGGCTAACAGATCTTTGTCGAGTGATTTACTTTTATCCTGAGAGTTTATTGTACTTTTATACTTTTCAATTTCTGCTTCTAAGCCTGAAGTATCATAACCTGGCTCAATTTTTTTTATATTTTTAAGGTTTAACTCTAGCTGAGATAATTGACTTTTGTATGCTGCTGATTTAACTGCCGGATCAATTTCCGCAATTTTTTCTAAAGCTTTTTGAAAGGTGCGGTAATAGGTCACCGCTGCTCGGTTTGTGGGTTCCATATTGTTTTTATCTATATCTTCCTAAAAACCGAGATAAGAATGCGGTTAAAGATTTAAGCAACACATTGCCAATTTGTCTTATGGCGCTAACTTTTACTTGGTTTATTGCCCGCTTTGCTTGCGAATTTTTTTGTGGTTCATCCATATTTGTTATTTTATTAGATCACATGATATCTCTTTTTTATCAGGCCCACCAACCAATTTAATTGGGTTATAAGCTTTTGTTTTAGGGTCGTAAACTTTTCTTATTTTTCTAAAATCTTCATAGCACTTGCCATCTTTTCCCTTTAAAATAAAATAAGCGTCGGTTTGCTGGTAATCTATTTCGCCTGCTTTTGTTTTATAAACTGTCCAGTTATTACCTGCCACGGCAACCTTTTTTACTTCTCCATCATCATACTGCGGATTAGTTGTTTTAAATTTATTATAAGCTTCAATTGTCTCATTTTCTATAACAACGTTTTTATACTTGGTATCAGTTAATTTTACTGATTTTAATTGGGCATTATTTATTTGAGTATAATAGTCTGCTATTGTGTTTTGATATTTTGAAATATTATACGTGAACTTGCCTGAGTTGTTTGAATGTTTAATTACTATTTCTGAGTTTTTATGCAAGCCATAATTTTTAATAAATGCTCCTAATCTTGCTATCGATCTTGAATTATATTCTTTTAAGCCTGGAAGCAATTGAATTTTGTACCAACCATTGTCTGGTTTCATATTTCCATTATTACTAGCCGCTATATCGTCTTTTGTTAACGTACCCGCCTCTTTACCATCAACGTAAATTTTACATAAGTGAAGCGCTAATTCTCCGGTATAATAGATATAAACTCCATTTTCTGTAACATCTGAATCGAGAGTTTCTTTACCTCTTTTACAGGTAGATTCATTGCTTGCTTCCGAAAAACGTATCTGCTTATAATAATTTAGTTGATCGGCGCAACTAATAGTTTTAGTTTTAATAAGTGCTTGTGCATACTCACTTTTTTTTGTTTCTATATTTTTAAGAAGTTCATCTAAATTAGTTGTACCTGTATAAACTTTTCTAACACAATTAATTGCTATGGATGCGTTTTTAAACCAAAAGATCTCGTTTTCTCTTACTTCGTACGTTTCGTTATAGGTAATTTTTAATTTTTCATTTATTTTGGAAATGATAAAATTTTCAAAATCTGAGTTAAATTTGGAGTAGGCGGATGTATAATTTTCAGCAACGGTTTGATTATCGGCGTATTTTTTTACGTTTTTTTCTACATAGTTATAAATTTGTTTGGCAGAATCTGAATTGAGTAATGCAGCCACTTTTTGTTTTTCTGATGCGGTTTCGGTGTCTAAAAGATCAGATTTAATCAGCGTTTCATAATAATAGATATAGTTTTTAAGTACATCCGCACTATATTTTACGTTTTCTTCTTTCCCACTTTTAGTATTTATTTTATTGAGTAAACCCCCAATTTGTGCATTAAAACAAGTGTTTATAAAAACACAGATCCAAATAATAAGAACAGTTTTTCTCATTTTAATTTTTGTGTAAAGATTACCTGAAAACAAGTAAATAAATGAGCGTTTAAATAAACGCCTTGAATACATTAAAACCTGGGCTTAATAATTAAAAATTCGAGAAAATGGCAAGCTAAGATCTATACGCATTGAAATTTTATAAAACAAATGCGTTTTTTTATCTAATGCCATCAGTTATACATTCATTAGTTAAACACAATAATAAATACGGAAATTTGCTTTGAATATAATTTAAAATTTTATGAACGGTATCAACAATAAGCTTGCACGCATCAAGAGTAGTGGCTTTATTTTTCTAGCACTATTAACAGTTTCTTCGTTTGGACAGATTGCAAATTTCGCTTGGGCCAAAAATGCAGCCAGAGGCACCCTATACGGTACAACAGATAAAATTGCTATTGATGCTTCTGATAATGTTTATTTGGTTGGAACATTTAATGGAACAATAGATGCAGATCCAGGACCGCTAACTGTAAGTTTAGTTTCGGCAGGTAGTTCGGATGCGTTTGTGAGTAAATTTAATAGTGCTGGTACGTTGCAATGGGCAAAAAGTATTGGTGGAACATTTTATGATGGAGGAAAAGATATTAAACTAGATGCGAGTGGTAACATATATGTTTGTGGCCAACATTACGGCGTAACAGATCTAGATCCCGGCGTTGGTACATTTACTGTATCTGGCAATGCAAATGGTTCGGGGTTTATAACTAAACTCGATAATTCCGGTAACTTTTTATGGGGTAAAGTTTTATTAGGAAGCTCTCAATCTTTATTTAATTCTATTGAAGTTGATGGATCAGGTAATATATATTCTACGGGCACTTTCAATAATTTAACTGATTTTGATCCTGGGGCACCCACTTTTACAATGAACTCAAATGGTGGTTCCGACGCGTTTATCTTAAAATTAAATAACGCTGGTTCCTTTCAATGGGCAAAAAGTGTAGGAGGATCAGCTACAGATTATGCAGTGTCTGTTAGATGCGACGCCGCTGGTAATCCCATACTCCTTGGCGATTTTAACAGTTCTAGTATGGATTTTGACCCGGGGCCTGGTAGTTTTACAATGTCTTGTAATGGAAATAATGAGATTTATCTTCTGAAATTAGACGCCACAGGAAATTTCATGTGGGCAAAACAAATGGGTGGTTCAGGCAACGAAGTTTCTACTGGGCTTACGATTGATGCTTCAGGTAATATATTTTCTACCGGTGGTTTTTATAGCAGTGATGCAGACTTTGATCCAGGGCCTGGCACATACACGTTGGCAGCCAGTGCAACTGATGAGGAGATTTTTTGTGTGAAACTTGATCAAACGGGTAATTTTATTTGGGCCAATAAATTTGGAGGCAATTTAATAGACAGAGCTTATGATATTGCCGTTGATAATGCAGGAGGATTATATCTAACCGGAAGGTTTGAAGGTACTGCTGATTTTGATCCGGGTCTTGCCTCTTACACGTTAACAACAATTGGACAACAAGACATATTTATTTCAAGACTGAATTCTTCCAACGGCAACTTTGTTTGGGCAAAATCATTTGGTAGCATTAACAGCGAAAGGGGAAATTGCGTTCTTGTAAATTCGGCAGGCGATGTATTTAGTTGTGGTTATTTTTATAGCGGAAGCGCCGTAGATTTTGACCCAGGGCCCGCCACATTAAATATAACTTCTTTAGGTTTAGAAGATGCATACATTCATAAAATGAATCAGTGTTCTCCTCCCGCATTACCAAATAATACAACAGCTAATTCTTCTTTATGTTCTGCGGGTTCTGCCAGTTTAACTGCAACAGGAACGGGAACAATTAATTGGTATAATTTGCCAAGTAGTGGTACTTTGTTAGCAACAGGAAATTCATTTAACACACCAACATTAACAGCAGGAAATTATACTTATTATGTTGAAGCAGTTAATTCCTGTACAACAAGTTTGTCGAGAACACCAATTACAGTAACAGTATTTCCAACTCCAACTATTACTGCTGTTAGTACTAACTCAGTTTTATGTGCAGGCGAGTCGGCAACTTTAAGTGCAAGCGGCGCAAGCACATATAGCTGGAATCCGGGAGGTGCTGGTTCCAATATTGTTATATCCCCAACAGTTAATACAACATATACCATTACGGGTGCAGCTAATGGATGTAACGGTTCTGCAGTAATTTCACAAAGCGTTAGCGATTGTACGGGTATAAACGAATTGAAAACAAGCGTGCTGCAGTTCAATAGTTATCCAAATCCTACAAGCAACATTTTTATTATTGACATTCAGGAGTCATGTAAATTAACACTTACAAATGCAGTAGGCAAAATACTATTATATAAAAATTTAGCTGCGGGATTAAACGAGATTAATATTTCTGATCACGCCGCGGGACTGTACTTTATAAATGTGCAAAACAATACTAAACACAATAACTTTAAAATAATTAAACAATAATCGTTCGTTACCAATTTTTATTACAACATGAAAACAATTTCTCTAACATTTATACTATTATTTTCGGCTATCATTTCGTTTTCGCAAACAAATAACTTAGTTTGGGCAAAAGCAATGGGGGGAACGGCTTTTAATTCTGCATCCTCAGTAAGAGTTGATGCTTCCGGCAATGTGCATACCGTTGGTAATTTTTCCGGTACTACTGATTTTGATCCGGGACCTGGAACATTTTCAATGACTGCAATTGGGTTTGACGATATTTTTGTTTCTAAACTAGATGTAAATGGTAATTTTTTATGGGCCAAACGATTAGGCGGCACATCTTACGATTATGCAAAATCAATTGCTGTAGATGCGTCGGGTAATGTAATTGTATGTGGTTATTTTGAAGGCACCTGTGATTTTGATCCAGGGGTAGGTACATTTAATTTAACATCCAATGGCGATAAAGATATTTATATTGCAAAATTAAATTCAAGTGGTAATTTTTTGTGGGCAAAATCAATGGGTAGTGTTGGCCTGGATGAAGCAACTTCAATTGATGTGGACGCCGCAGGCAATGTATATTCTACCGGCTATTTTAACTATACGGTTGATTTTGACCCGGGGGTAGGAACATTTACACTAACAAACAATACTAACGACAATGGTTTTATTTCTAAATTAGATGCTTCAGGCAATTTTGTTTTTGCAAAGCACCTAAAAGTTGACAATAACTGTGTTGGTAATTCAATTACATTGGATGGTACAGGTAATATATATGCGTGTGGGGTATTTCGTGCAACAAATTTTGACATGGATCCGGGTCCTGGTACATTCACAGTAGGTTCTATAGCTGGAACTGATGATATATTTGTTTTAAAATTAAATAGTAGTGGTAATTTTGTTTGGGGTAAAACTATTGGTGGCGTTGATTATGAAGAGGTCTTTGATGTAGCCATAGATGCTTTAGGTAATGTATATACAAGTGGCTATTTTCAAGATATTTGTGATTTTGACCCAGGGCCAACAACATTTACATTAAATGCTATTGGATTTTCTACAGAAGCATTTATTTCAAAATTAGATGCCAACGGTAATTTTGTATGGGCTAAACAAATTGGCGGCACTAGCGATCAAGAAGCCTATTCAATAACCACGGATTTAATGAACAATGTATATTTTACAGGATATTTTGAAAATGTTTGTGATTTTGATCCCGGAGTTGGGACATTTACCCTTGCATCTGCTGGTCAATCTGATATTTTCATTTCAAAATTAGATGCCAACGGTAATTTTGTTTTTGCAGATAGAATAGGAGCTGGTTTATCTGATAAGGGTAATTCTGTTCAAGTTGACGCTGTTGGTAATGTTTACACAGTTGGGGAATTTATTGGAAACGGCATTGATTTTGATACAGGCGTTGGATCATATACGTTGGCATCTGGAGCAAATATGGGTGCTTTTATACACAAAATGTGTATGGTACCTTCCGCTCCAAGTAATATTACACCATTGGCAAATCAACTAATTTGCGCACCTAATAATTCCACAACTTTACAAGTAAATGGGCTTGGCACAATCAATTGGTACGCTTCACCTACCTCCACATTAAGCTTGGCGACAGGCACTGCTTTTACAACACCTACTTTAGCTGTTGGGTCATATACCTATTATGCGGAAGCTATAACTTGCTCAACAAGTATTTCAAGAACAGCAATTAGTTTCACGGTTAGTACATGTGCAGGAATTGAAAATGCATTTCAGGAAAATTTAAATACAATTAAAATTTTTCCAAATCCTGTAAGTAACACTCTTAATATTGAAGCAAAATACCCGATTGATAAAGTTATTATTTCCGATATACTGGGTAAACAAATTATTTTAATAGACAGTACTATTGAACAAACACAAATTGATGTATCAGGACTATCTCAAGGCGTTTATTTTGTTACAGTAATGTCAAGATCAGAAAGTCATGTAGCCAAGATAATTAAAGATTAAAAAATAGTGCCGTTAAAAATGAAAAAAACACTATACCTATTAATAACTATACTTTTAACTCAATTTACAATTACTGCTCAGGCACCTGCCTTTCAATGGGCAACTGCTATTGGCGGTAACGCAGGTCAGGATGTAGCCAGAAAAGTTAAAATAGATGCTATTGGTAATGTTTATGTAGTTGGCACATTTAATGGTATTGTAGATTTTGACTCCGGTCCCGCTACTTATACACTTGCATCTAATGGCGGGCAGGATGTTTATGTCAGTAAATCAGATGCAAATGGAAATTTTTTATGGGCACGTTCTTTCGGATCAACATCGACGGATCATGGTCGGTCAATAGATCTTGATGCAAGTGGAAACGTTTTCATTACAGGTGCTTTTCAGGGTACGGTAGATTTTGATCCTGGGCCTTCTGTTTCAAACCTCGCTTCAAATGGAAATTACGATATTTTTATTTTAAAATTAAATTCAACAGGAAATTTTGTTTGGGCCAAACAAATCGGTGGAAGTAGCGCAGATCAGGCCTATTCTATAATTTTAGATGCCACTGCAAATATATATGTTGCTGGAAATTTTTTATCAACCGTTGATTTTGATCCGAACGCAGGTGTACAAAATTTGACCGCTATCGGAATACTGCATGATTCGTTTATTCTAAAATTAAATTCAGCGGGTAACTATGTTTGGGCCAAATCATTCGGAGGTAATCAATCGGATGTATGCAATGATATTAGCATTGATGGATCAGGTAATGTACTGAGTATTGGAATGTTTCAAAGTATAGTAGATTTTGACCCGGGTGCGGCTACCTACACTTTACAATCAAACGGAGACTGGGATTTTTATATTTCTAAATTAGATGCGGCAGGCAATTTTATATGGGCAAGATCGATTGGTGGATCGGGACTAGACAGAGGTGATGCCATAGCGGCAGATGCAGTTGGAAATGTTTATTGCGTAGGTACATTTATTAATACAGTAGATTTTGATCCGAACCTATCAGTAAATACATTAACCGCAAATGGCTTGAGTAACGACGCTTACTTATTAAAATTAGATGCAAGCGGATCATTTGTATTTGTAAACCAAATTGGCTCAACAGCTGATGAAAATGCGTTGGATGTTTTCCTTGACGGAAGTAACGCTGTTTATTTATCAGGCTCGTTTCAAGGAACAGTTGATTTTGATGCAGGTCCACCTTCATACACATTGTCTGCTACAGGTTATGATGGATATGTTTTAAAAACAGATCAGGCAGGAAATTTTATTGGCATGGCTACGATTAGCGGCAGCTTAAACGAATCCTCTTCCGGAGTATCGTTGGATCAAACCGGTAATATTTTTGTTGTTGGTGCTTTTCAGGGTGTAACTGATTTTGATCCGAATGTATCAACATACACGTTATCTTCTCAGGGAGCTGAAGATGCGTATGTATTAAAATTAAGTTCATGTTTTGTACCGGTAGCGCCTTCAAACATAACACCAATTTCGAATCAAATAGTTTGCGCAGGGAGCTCAACAACATTAATGGCAACATCAAGCAATACTGTTAACTGGTTTGCCACTGCAACAAGCACTAACATTATATCTACAGGTAATTCGTTTACTACTCCAACTTTAAGCGCCGGTAGCTATACATATTATGCCGAAGCTAATGGTTGCGCTCCCAGTATATCAAGAACCCCTGTTTCTGTAACAGTTAATCCTACCCCCGCCGTTACCGTAGTTTCAAACTCAAGTTTACTTTGTGTCGGGCAAACAGCAACACTAACAGCCAGCGGCGCAACAAGCTATAGCTGGAATACAACGGCTACAAGTTCAACTATTGCAATTTCACCTACCATTACAACAAGCTACACATTAAATGGAACCGATGCTAACGGGTGCAGCAACTTGGTGAGTATCACACAATCCGTTTCTGCTTGCACAGGATTTGATACATTGTCGTCCAGCATTTTAAATTCAATACACAAAATTTATCCGAATCCTAATAGTGGAAAATTTATTATTGAAACAAACGAACAAAGCAATCTTATTCTTACTGATATTTTTGGAAAAATAATAATAAACAAGGTTCTTAGTTTCGGGCAAAATATTATAGATATTGAGAATTATATCCATGGAATCTATTTTGTAAAATTAAAGATCGACGAAAAATATATCAATTTTAAAATAATTAAAAATTAGTTTTTAACTTAGAATCATTTAATAAAATATTTAAAAAAAATAACCATGAAAAAGGCAATTATATTCGGCATCTTTTTGAATTCAATAGCAATGAATTCTCAAACCATTATAACTCAAGATTTTGAAGCACCTTTAGTTGGCTGGGTCACAAATGGTACAGTAACCACCTCACAAAATTCAGTAACACCAGTTAGCGGCTCAGCCATGTTATCATTAGGAGCAAGTGATTATATCGAGTCTCCAAATTTTAGCTTACCCGCAGGATCAAAATATGTAAGTTTTTGGCTTAATTCATATTTAACCGGTTATGATATTACAATTAAACTTTACCAAAATAACCTTCAAGTTTTAACTTTAGGAACCTTCCAAAATAATAATGCACAATGGTCACTAAAAAACATTAACATACCTGCAGGATATAGTGGTGGCGGATATACAATTTTATTTGACGTAGTTCCAAATGCAGTTGGTTCGCTAAGATATTATTTAGACGATATTAAAGTAGAAGTTGGTCAAGCTCCAACTTCAATTTTGGAAAACAATCAATTATTAGATGGAGTTTCTGTAGATCAAAAATTTGGTCCAGAGAATACACTTATTTTTAAAACCTCGGTTTTTCCATCAAATATCGATTTTAAGTTGTTTGACATTCAGGGAAGAACGTGTTATTCAGCAAATAATTTGGAGATTCTCTCTAACGAGCAAAATTTAACTATTCCGCATCTTGAAGAAGGATTATACATTTTAAGATTACAAAAAGATAATAAGTTCTTTGAGAAAAAAGTACTACTAAAATAATTGGTAATTGAAAATATTTTGTTAAGATCTACTTCTTACTTCCAGGAATGTTTTGGATCAATTATGCTTAACGTTAAATTCATGCTCTTAAAAAGATATAAGACTACTGAATGTGGTTTTCTTTTTTTCAAAAATTTAATTTCATTCCCAAAAAAGTCTTCTATTTCAATTCTTTTCCCAACAATTTTAAATACTTCGATAGAATTAAAGTAGTTGTTTAGTATATCTTTTTTTGTGTAGGAAAATGAATTATAGTCATATCTATACATGCGAACATGACCACTTAAAGAATCCATCTCGTCGGTTGCTACAGCATAGGAAGTAAAGATGCTGGCAAGAAAATTTTGTTTTTGAGACTCTGTTAAATCATGGCCTCCCTTGAGTTCTTCTATCAAAAAAACTTGCCGTCCTGTGGTGGCATACTTGTCAATATCGCCTCCTTTATTAAAAAGTGCATTTAAATACCAATTTAAGTCATCGTCGGAAATATATTTGTAATAATTCCCATTTAATACACAACTATCATTTATCAGTATTTCCTTATTTAAAAATTCAATCACCATAGAATCACTTTTTTTTACTTCTGTTTTCGTAATAAAAAGAAATGGAACTTGGCTGCTGTAATAAATATTGGTAGTTTTTGTAATACTATCAGAGCTTTGCTGTATAAGAATTAGCCGACTGCTTTTGTCATAACCTAAATTTAAATCAACTTTATTACCTTTAAATAAATTGCCTTCATCAAACAACGGCTGTACTTTTTTGATAAGAACTTTTGATATAGAATGCTTGATTAAAATTTTATCCGATAAGTCGAAGGTTTGAGCACTTGAGCTTTGTATTATTAATAAAAGGCTTACAAAGAAATAATTTATTATTTTCATTTTACTTACAATGTTTATGAGCTATTGGCAAAGCGTAATCTTTGCGTTAAGCTGTTTTGTTCAATAGCGCTTTATTTTTATGGACTATTTGCTTTAACAAAGTAATCCCCATCATATTTATAAATAATTTTTTTTGTACTTACTTTCCCCTCGGTATTAACAACTGGCATTGATAATACCTGGTTAACTTTATTAAATTTAAGTAACTTGGTATTTGATACGTTTTGATCGCTTATTGAAGTAATTGCGAACAAAAAAGTTGGTTGTAATGCCTTAAAGCGTGTTTATCAGATTTAGTAGTGCACTTTTCAATTTGTTTTAAATTATTTAAAAGAACATTTTCTATTTCCTAACCATTCTGTGCCCATGCCGTATGAAATGTTAAAAGTATAGGTATTAGATATTTCAAATTTTATAATAAAAATTAAACGCTATAAAGTTGTGAAAATTAATTTTAATTCGCACTATCGTTTTTTTATAAGAAGAGTACGATTTTTAATCCTAAGCATTCACTTATACATTACTAAAAAGTTCACAAATATTCAGTCGTATCTTTACTTGGCTTATACGCTGCAATGAAAACTTTAGTAAACAAAATTTTTAAAATTAATCGCGTATTTTTCGGCATTGTTTGGATATCGCTTGCAGGTTATAGAGCAATTGGGCAGGATACATTTTCAATTGTAGGTCTTGATTCTACTTCAAGGCAAATTGGTAGTGCTGGTGCATCGTGTTTAGATTTATATTTTGCTGGTATAAACGATCCGGCCTTTTTAACCGATATTTTGCCCGATACGGGTGTTGTAAATACGCAATCTTATTTTATACAGGCAAATCAGGACAACGCGCGTACTCGTATGCGTTTGGGCGAAACACCCGTACAAATAATAAATTGGTTAGTTGCCAACGATGCTAATAACAATCCGCAATTTAAACAATATGGCATTGTAGCTTTTAACGGAAACAGCCCTTCTTCCGCTTCGCATACTGGGAGCACTTGTATTAATTATAAAAACCATATTAATGGACATATTAACGGATTTTATTATGCTATACAGGGTAATATACTAGTTGGGCAAAAAATTTTAGATAGTATGGAAGCCCGGTTCAGAAACACCAGTGGATCTTTGGCTTGCAGATTGATGGCGGCCATGCAGGGAGCTAAGGTTATAGGAGCAGATACGCGTTGCAATAATTCATCTTCTTTATTTGCATTTATGCAAGTGGCCAATCCAAATGATATTCATGGAAATCCTTCTTTGAATATTTCCTTAAAAACAAAACAGTCAGATAATGTAGAGCCTATTGATAGTTTGCAAAAATTATTTAACCTAAATGAAAGTTGCTCAACGGTAAGCATACCAGAAAATAAAAACACAAGTACAAATACTTTTTATCCCAACCCCTCAAATGATTTTCTTATTATCGAAGATAATAATCTAATTTATAAAATTGAAGTGTATAATATACAAGGGCAAAAACTTTTTGATGAAACGTACTTATATCCCAAAAGCAATACTTCAATATTTTTAGATGATTTAGAAAGTGGTCTTTATTTTGTAACCATATTTAATGGTAAGACGCATTACACTAATAGGTTTATTAAGCAATAATCATACGTATGAAAAGATCAAAACAAATTTTGGGATTAACCTTAGTTTTATTTCTAAATCAAGTTGTATTTGCAACTAAAACCAAAAAAAAAGAAACTGAGAATAAACCCGTTATAAGTTTTACTGAAAATAAAGGGCAGGTTCACGATCAAAACAATAAGTTACGACCAGACGTTTTGTTTGGTGGCCATGCCAAAGGAATGGATTTTCATTTGCGAAATGATGGAATATCTTATCAAGTAAGCAGAACAGACAGTTGGAAAGATTCTCCTTTTCATAACGAAAATGGAAGTGAGGGATTTACACAAATCCCAGATAGGAGAACTATTTATAGATTGGACATAAGTTGGGTAAACATTAACAATAAAACCATCGTGAGTACTGAAAACCCTTTAGAAGGTTATGCCAATTATTATTTGGATGTTTGCCCGCAGGGCATACAAAATGTAAAGAGTTATGAAGGAGTGTGGTATAAAAATATTTATAACAAGATAAACCTTCACTACTATCAAAAGTCTGGAAATTTGAAATACGATTATATAATAATGCCAGGCGGCAATTACAAGGATATAAAACTCGAAATAAAGGGCGCACAGTCTATCTCAATTCAAGAAGACGGCTCTTTAATTTTAAAAACTCCATTGTGCGATATTCTGGAAGGCGCTCCAATTGTATACCAAAACAATTGCCAATTAAAGGCCAAATGGATTTTAAAAAATAATATTCTATCATTTGATATAGAGAATTATAATCCTTCCGAGCAATTAATAATTGACCCGGTTACACGTCTATGGGGCACGTATTACGGGGACAGTCCCGCGGATTATGGAAGAAGTTGTACCACTGACATAAGTAATAATGTTTATTTAGCAGGATATACTGGCTCTGGTTCAGGAACTATTATTGCAACAGCAGGAAGCCATCAAACCAATCTTGGCGGCCCGCCAAATGACGCGTTTCTGGCAAAATTTAATACTAATGGTACAAGATTATGGGCAACCTACTATGGAGGAAATCTTGATGAATGGTGTTACTCAGTAGCAACTGATGGTTTAGGTAATGTATACATATCCGGTGTCACCACTTCAACTAACGGTGGAGTTATTTCAACGGCAGGTAGCCACCAATTAACCAGCGGAGGTTCTTTAGATGCTTTCTTGGTGAAATTTAATAGCAATGGAGTAAGGCAATGGGGAACGTATTATGGTGGTACTGGAAATGAGTATGGACTTTGTTGCAATACTGACATTAGTGGCAATATATATTTAGCAGGACAAACAACATCCTCTGGCGGCACAATTATTGCCACTACAGGTGCCCACCAAACAACTGCCGGCGGTATAAACGATGCTTTTTTGGTAAAATTTAATAGTAGCGGTGTTAGGCAGTTTGGTACTTACTATGGCGGAAATGGAACTGATATAGGCACTGCCTGTAAGATTGATATGTTTGGTAATATATTTCTTGCAGGGTATTGTACAAGTGGAGGGGGTAACATTATTTCAACAGTTGGTAGTCATCAAAATAGCAGTGGAGGATTAACTGATGCTTTTATAGTAAAATTTGACAACACGGGCGTTAGGCAATGGGGGACTTATTATGGTGGTGCCGGAAATGAGTATAGTGGAGCAATTGGTATTGATAATGGTGGGAATGTTTATTTATCTGGTTCTTCAGCATCAGGTTCTGCAATTGCAACAATTGGCAGTCATCAACCTACATTTGGGGGAATGTCTGACGCTTTTTTAGTTAAGTTTGATAATCTTGGCGTACGACAATGGGGTACTTATTATGGCGGTAGTGGAAACGAATTTGGAACTGCCTGTGTAACTAATTCTAGCGGAGAAACCTATTTTTCTGGTGAAACTACTATAAATACCGGTACCGTTATTGCAACAGCCGGAAGTCATCAATTGACTTTGGGTGGTGGAATTGATGCCTTTGCCGTTAGGTTTAACTCAAATGGAATTAGAGAATGGGGCACTTATTATGGGGGTACTGGCGATGACAAAGGATATGGATGTTGCATTGATGCCAACGGAAATGTTTATATAGCTGGAATAACCAACACAAGTACTGGTACTATTATAGCTACTGTTGGTAGTCATCAGGCAGTTAACGGAGGTACCGATGATGCTTTTTTGATAAAGTTTAAGAATTGCGAAGTTTTAAGTCCAACTGCAGCTGTGGCAAATCCTGTTTGTTTTGGAGCGAATATAAATTTAACTGCCGGAATTACGGGTACAGCGGCTCCAACATACAGTTGGGTGGGCCCAAATAGTTTTACATCGGCAATTCAAAATCCAAGCATTTCAAATGCAGGCAATTTAAATATTGGAACGTATACACTTACTGTAAATAACAATGGTTGTATAGAAACTACTACAATGTCTATCACGTCTGTAAATAATAACCCAACGGTTACTGTTGTTAGTAATATGAGTTTAATTTGTACAGGCCAAAGCGCCACGCTTTCGGCAAACGGGGCTATTAATTACACCTACACGCCAGGAGGGGTAGGCTCAAGCATTTCTATTTCACCCACTATAACAACAACTTATAGCGTTACAGGTTCAAACGCTAGCGGCTGCACTCACATGGCAACCGTTACTCAAAGTGTAAATGCGTGTTTAAATATTTTTGAAAAAGATTTAACCGGAGCACACACAATTGGCAAAGTTTATCCAAATCCCGGTAGTGGTTTGTTTACGGTTGATTTTTCTATAAAAAACAATTCAAGTAAAAAAATAGAAATACTCAATATTTTAGGGCAAATAATTTACTCCGTTAATACAGAAAATAACAAAATAGAATTTGACATTACACACTTATCAAACGGTTGTTATTTTATTAGACTAACAAACGATAACATAACCAATACTATTAAAGTTTTAAAAGAGTAATTGTATTTATAAAAAATGGAATTAAAACCCCAATTAATAGTGGGTTTTTTTCAAAAATTCATTTATTTTTTTGATTTAAATTTTTCGTAATCGCTTATTTTTTTAATAAATTCTTGTTCGCTTGCGCTAAGTTTTATTGCGTTTTCAGTTAATGCTTCTATGGGAACATACCAGAAAAAATTACTATAAAAATCAAATATAATTTTTGTTTTAAACTTATATCCTCGTAGAGCGTAAAAATAATTCTTCAATAATTTTAATTCATTACCAGTAAAATCATCAAGTGTGTTTTGACTCATTTCGTAATCGGGTTTCAAATTGCAGTAGGGGGCTATTTTACTTAATAATTTATTTGCCGAGCATGAATCAGAATTGTTACACCATTTGTAGGAGTACGAATGCCATGCATTTTCGCCAAAATTAAAATCATAGTCGGGCGCAAAGTTTGTTTCATTAAAGTATACATAACCACTATTTAAATGTATAAATTTATAAGGTATTGTGCCATAGTCTATAAAAGGCTTCTCGGTACCCTGCTTAAAAACTCCCGATCCTTTAATTTTCCACTCCAGTTTCTTGTTTATTTTATTGAGCGAAGATGGGATATAAAATATCCCATTGTCTAAATGTATTTGCAATTCAAAATTGTCAATCCTCTTATTAGCCCATCTTTTACCGGTTGTGAGTTGGTAGTTAAACTCTCTGTATATTTCAATACTGGAGCTTGCTTTATAGTTGTAGGTATGCTTTATAATGTTTAAGCCTTTTTTGAAGAAAACTTCAAAATAGTAAACATAATCTACTGCATTTATTGACATATCAGTTTTAAATGAAGTTTCTTTTAATTGTTTAACTTTAAAACGTAATTTTTGGTTGTTTACCAAAACGGTAAAATTATTTATATTAGGGTGTTGCTCTTCAAATTCAGATATATCACCATTGGCCGGTGGAGTTACAAACCCAATAATTAGTTTTTTCTCTTCGTCAGGATTGTAAAATTCAAAATATACATCTACATACAGATTATTAAAATCCTTAACGTAAAATTTCAAAACCTCTTTACTAAGCGCAATTTTAGTTTCATGAAGCGGGATCAAGTTGCCACCCGATGCATAAAAAACACCATCGTTAGCTTTGCCTGATTGGCTCAAAAGGAACAAAGAAAGAGATAAAAACTTTAACACAACTGTGTTAAAAACCGTATTTTTTAAAATTAGCATATAATTCTTTTCATTTAAATATAATTCTATAAATGTGCGCAAAGTGTTTGTTATTAAAAAAATCGATTTTTTATTAATTCGCTGCGGGTTTTAGTTTCCAGGATGCATTTATACATTTAGTATAAATAGAAAGTCTTTTTTTCAGAAGTTTATCCTTAAAACTGTATTAGCTATGAAAAGTATGTTTAAAATAATGGTAAAGCATTTTAATAAGTTAACAACAATTTGCTTTTTACTTGTATTATTAAGTGGCACAGAAACTTTTTCTCAAATTCCGGTATTCCAATGGGTACACAATTATGGAAGTACTTTTGCTGAAGATGGTCAATCAGTAGCAGTCGATGCAACAGGCAACGTATTCGCGGTTGGCGCTTTTAGAAATACTATAGATTTTGACCCTGGTCCTGCTACTATGGCATTGACATCCTCAGGCGTAACCGATGTATATATTACAAAAATTGACGCGAATGGTAATAACCTTTGGGCCAAACAAATTGGCAATGGATTTGCTGAATATGTGAATGATATAGCAATCGACCCATCCGGTAATTTACTAATTACAGGGGCATTTCAATCAAGTGTTGACTTCGATCCAGGTCCATCTACTTCGGTTTTAGTTGCATCAGGAATTGATGTTTTTGTATTAAAACTAGATAATAATGGTAATTTTTTGTGGGCAAGAAATATGGGAGGCACATCAACAGATCAAGGTATTTCAATAACAACTACATCTGCAGGAGAGGTTATTACAGTTGGAGAATTTAACGGAACAGCAGATTTTAATCCAGGCCCGTCAATTGCAAACTTAACCTCATTTGGAGGTGCTGATATTTTTGTTTCCAAACTTGATGCATCAGGAAATTTTGTTTGGGCAAATGGTTTTGGAGGTACTGGGACAGATGCCGGATTAGGTATTACTACCAATAGTCTTGGTGTTTTTTTTACAGGATATTTTCAAGGAATAGCTGATTTTGATCCAAGTGTAGCAACGTATACATTGAATTCTAGCGGAAGTAACGACGTATTTTTATGCAGATTAAATCATTCAGGCACATTTAATTTTGCAGTAAATATAGGTGGAACTGGTGCAGATATTGCCAATTCTATCACAACAGATAATAATTCGGCTATATTAATTACTGGGCAATTTAACGGTTCTGCAGATTTTGATCCAACAGTAGCAACAAATACCCTTGTCTCATCTGGCAGCAGTGACATTTTTGTGGCTAAGTATACAAATAATGGCAATTTAACTTGGGCACGAAAAATGGGCGGTTCGTTTGCTGACTACGGAAATAGTATTGCAGTAGATAATTTAAACAATATTTATTCCACTGGTACATTTAAAGATGCGGCAGATTTTGACCCAAGTTTGGCAACTTTTTCTATAACATCAAATTCAGGTACAGATGATATTTATATACACAAATTAGATGCTAATGGTAATTTTATTTGGGTAAAGTACTTTGGTGGCAACAGTGCAGATGAACCTCATGCAATTGCTTTAGATAACACTGGTAACATATATACTACAGGAAATTTTCAAACAACTGTCGATTTTAATCCAGATGCTGGAGTAGATAACAAAACTGCCATAGGTGGTACTGATGCTTTTGTTCATAAAATGGGGGTCTGTGTTCCCCCTGTTACACCAACCAATACAACGCCAAATTCTAATTTAACAATTTGTGTCGGTCAAACAGCCTCGCTGTCTGTTTCTGGCACAGGCTTATTAACTTGGTACCCCACAGCAAATTCAACAAGTTCCTTAGCCATAGGAAATAGTTATATAACACCTACTTTAACTGCGGGCACTTATTCATACTACGTTGAAGCATCAACATGCACCACGAGCGTAAACAGAACGCTTATTACACTCACTGTTTCAGTATGCAGTGGCTTAGTTGAAAAAGCCGGAC
Source organism: Bacteroidia bacterium (assembly GCA_016787785.1). GTDB lineage: Bacteria > Bacteroidota > Bacteroidia > B-17B0 > Aurantibacillaceae > Aurantibacillus. Next base: position 160,892 of record JAEUTO010000009.1, read on the forward strand.
CAAACACATATTTTAAAATTTATCCCAATCCATCAAATGGCATTTATACAATTGACGCTATCGCCGATATCCAAATAATACTTAGAGATATAATGGGAAAGCAAATTCTACAGCAAACGATCTCTGATGGTAAACATCAAATAGATATTAGTAAGTATGAAAAAGGGATTTATTTTTTGGAATTGAAAAGTAACAGCGCGTTAATTACCACTCGATTAATTAAAGAGTAATCTGTTTGTAAATATTTTATTAATGGAAGTTACATTAATTCCTCAGGAAATAGAATATAGGGCGTTTCAGTTCGCTTTATTTAAAAGGAAGATAACAATTTCAAAGGATGCTATTTCATTTAACTCAAAAGTTATAAAAGCTAGCAACATCGTTGCTATTCTATATGGCAGAACAAATAAAGTAGCCGGCAATAGAATTGTTAAATCATATTATAAAGTTGAATTGAAAGATAAAAATGGTGCATGTATAAAAATTAATTTTTCTCATATGGTTTCTCAGGGTAAACCTGAAGTACTTGAAAAAGTATATTTTGATTTACTTAATTCGTTAACCCCCATAATGTCCAATATTTATAACCAAAGTTTTTCTTTGATCTGTTCAGGTGAAACATTAGAGCATGGAAATCTTAAAATAAATAACAAGGGTGTTGAAATTAAGCCGGAGTTTTTATCCAGGGGTGCCATTATACCATGGGATAGATTGGATGTAAAATATCAAAACGGTGCAATTACAATTTTTGACGGAGGTAAGGCAGCTGCTAATTATTATTTTAATTCAACATGGAATCTGAAAATTATAGAAGATATATGTAGAAGTATGATCAGAGACCGGGTTGAAGTTGCATTAAGATAATCTAAAATAAATATTTACCTCAGTTTAAACTGTAACTGAGGATGCCGAAGGCATTAAGAAAATTTAAGGTTCAGATATGACTCAAAAAAAAGTAATTCCTGTAAAATATTTCTATTATGGTATGCTTTTATGTGCAGTGCTAGTTACTAGTTTGTTTTTGTTTTTGTGGCGGCGTGAAGCCACCGCGGAACAAGCATTGAATAAAAGAGGTGTCACCGTAAATGCCTGGATTACTAAATTGTATGAAACTAAAGCCAGTAAAAGGTTAAGCCCCAATTATTACATGGAAGTTGGTTTTTTTACTGATTCAACAAAGAAAATAGTTTTGTACAACACAGATACTGTCTCTAAAGCTAAGAGTGCAAGCGATAAAATCCTTGAATCTTTAGCAAAACAAACAGAAGGCTTAAGGCAACCAATTGGTTGCTACGAGACCGCAACAATACACTTGCCAAGATACGAAATTTATAAAAGCTATAATATTAACGACAAAATTAGAGTGCAATTTTTACCGGAGGATCACCGTGTGATGAGAATAGTAAGTAATAATTAAGATCAATAAAGCATAAACAAAAAATTAATCATGGCTGTTAAACTAAAAAAAATCGAGTTCAGAAGCATTCAATTAGGTTCTGACAATAGAAGAAGTGCAAATGGGTATTTTAAAGATTACTCATTAGAATTTAAGACAATAAATAGTGCAACTAATTTGGTAGAACTCATAAAGGGTATAAAACTAAGAATCAATTTTGGTTCACTGGAAATTCCCGACAATGAAAATAAATGGCTATATGACGTTCCTGGAAATTTTAATAATCCAATACCTGAAAATCTAAAATCAGAACTAATTACCTGGTATAAAAATTATTTGAATTTTGATTTGGTTTTAGAAAATCCAATAAAAGAAGAGGACAGAGATGACTATTATTTTCATTTAGCAGATGGATGTAAAGTGAGACTTAATTTCGACAAAAACCCTGGGGAAGACGATCCGCTGAATATTTGGGTGCCTATTGACATTAGAGAGCTTCCGGGCTTTGGTGAAATAAAAGATATAGCCTGGCAAAGTTACGATACTGATGCAAACGATGAATATATTGGCATGAGACCCAAATGGGATAAAAAACATTTAATAGAATCAGAATACAACGAAAAAACCCAAGAGTGGAGTGAAAAAATAACCAATCACCTAGCATTATATTTAAATGGTTACTCTTTAGATATTAGTTTTAAGTGTTATTTAGAGGGTGAAATACAAAATAAGTAGCTTAATAGGTATGCTTTAATCGCTGTGTACAATACTAAAGAGGATAAATGGAATGCATTTGAGGAACTAGCAATTGCAAAATTGTTAAAAGGGCAAGCGATTAATGACAGACATCGCTACATTCAGCTATATGTTAATCCTGCTTTTTCGAATAAATTTGTATTGCAATTAGAATTGTTTCAAAATCAAGTAAATTGGTATTTCTATACTTGGAAATCTGATTTAGACAGACTAAAAATATATAGCGGGCCATTAGAAAAAGAAATGCCGGAGCCTACACTGTTCCTAGAAAAAGGAATGATTTCGAAGGACGCTTTTCAACATATTTTAGATTTGATTAAAAAAATGTCGATCTGCCCTTACATTGAAGAAGATTGGGGCGACTACAGAGATGGAGAAATTTATACCTTAACAATAGGCTTTAAAGGATGTATAACAAACTACACATGGCATTATTTACCCGATAAGTGGGATGGATTGCAACAAATTGCAAATGCTCTAATGGAATTAAATAGAAAATTAAGCTCCTTAAAATAAATTTTATGAAGGCAAAATATAGATAAAATTGAGTAAAACTCTTTAGTGATCTTTATTCATATTCTCTTAACTCCTTTTGTATACAAGTGGCACCTTTACCAGATAGAATTTCATCAATCGATTTAATACGTGGCTTTGCTGTTTTAGGAATGATTTTCATTAATATGATGGTATATATACCTAACTTTCATGACATCTTATACAAAAATTCATTAGATGGAAAAATTATTTCAGAGGCAAGTATTTACGAAATTATATTTATACTTTTTGACGGGAAAATGCGGGCTTTATTTGGAATCTTATTTGGAGCAGGCATCCTACTTTTTTTTCGTTCAGGGTCGAAAGAACTGATTAACAAAAGTGACCTTTTTTCACGAAGAATGTTTTGGTTGCTTATTTTTGGATTGTTACACGCTTATATCCTGCTTTGGCCCGGAAGTATTTTATTAGAGTATGCAATTTGTGGACTAATGTTATTTACTTTTAGAGATTTAAGTGCAAGAGTTTTGTTGATTTTATCTTTTCTTGTTCTTGGTTATTATATATTTATCAATTCAAAAGATTATTATACAAATTATGAGAACTACAAAGGCTATAAAAAAGCTCTGGTGCTAAATTCTTCAAACAAACCTGTTTCTTTGGATATAGAAAAAAAGAAGAGATCTTTCGAAAATTATTTACAAAATTTTCCGCCTTTTGATTCTGTAATGATAGAAAAGTATGAATCTGAAAAACGAGCAAAAGTTCTACTATATACTTCTGATTTATCAAAAATCTATTACAGTAATATAGATAGGTCTACCGAAAGTCTTTCAATTGGTGTCTATACGTATATCTTAGAGAGTATTGGCACAATGTTATTGGGCATGTCTTTACTCAAATATGGTTTTTTTGAGGGTAATTTAAAGAAAAGATTTTATACCTTATTTATATTACTTGGGTTTCCGGTTGCAATTATAATGTATTATTTTCTTTTTCAATGGAGGGTGGCAACAAAAAATGAACTTATTGAAATTTTTGATTGGAATGTTTTTAGTTCAGAAAGTATTGAAACTACTGCTCGTTTATTTCTTGCGTTAGGTTATTGCTCGCTATTAATATATTGTAGTCGGCTGAAGTTCTTAAAAGGTATTATCGGATTAATTATAAATGTAGGTCGAACGGCTTTTACAAATTACATTATCCAAACTATTATTTGCACACTGGTATTTTATTTACTTAAATATTATGGATGTTTTAATATGTTTCAGTTTTTATTTTTTGGAATTTCAGTTATTATCATTCAATTAGCACTTGGTTATTTCTTTATAAAATATATGGGAATGGGTCCTTTGGAATCTTTATGGAGAAAGTTGACAGAAAAAGGTTTGTATTTAGTAAGAGTAAGGAAAAATATTTAATAAATAGAAAAGTAGTAAATTCTCAATATTTCAACAAAGTAATATATAAGAACGTTAATTAAAGCCGAAATAATCTATTACATAGTTTCTTTCAAATTCCTTGATGGTGCTTATTTCTGTAAATATAATTTTGACTATGTAGTAAGCTAATTGTCGCTGGAACATAAGAAAATATCTAATTAGCAAAATGAGTAAAAGGCTATTATTTAACCTGCTGAGTCTGCCTATTGGAATTTTAGTTTCCATTGGTTTAGTGTGGGTAATGGTCAAGCTATTTCCAGCTCAGTCAAATGAGGGTTGGGGAGGAGTTGGTGATATGTTGGCTTTTGCTGTTTTTGTGTTCATACTTTCTGTTTTGTTTTTTGTTGGATGGACGGTTAAAGTAGTTTACGATTTATTTAAGTACAAAACCAACAGAAAATTCTTTTGGTGCAATTTGGCAGTTTTAGCTCTGCCATATAGCTTCCTTGTTTATCTCTTACTTGTTTTTCTATTTGAGCGAGGAAAAGAATTCTATCACCGGGAATCTATAACTACTAAAGTTGAACTATATGGCTCTATTTTATATCCTGAAAACTATAGAGTACAAGATGTAATTCGTACAAATGATTCGGTTTTGTTATATATGGAAAACAATAAAAAATACAGCTCAACTCCCATTGCTTATGCAATCTATAAGAACAATAAATATCAAGAAGTTAAGGGCTTATTAGATAACTTAGGTTTATTTTGTTTAAAGGAGAATCGCATCGTTGCAATTCAGGATGAAAGCATAGGAGATAGTTTACTTTCAAATGGCGTTGTTACTGTAAAAGTTACAGAAAACAAGAGCTGCATGACTTATTACATGTCAATCAATAAAAACCACATTGTGTTTTCAGACACTTGCAATCGCGTTAACTCAGATACCATATTTGGATTTGAGGTTGATAACCGTGGCGCCCGTCCAATTACTTACACGAGTAATGAAGGAAAAAATTATTTTCTGTTTTGCACAGAACCGAGTACTTACGACCCAACGTGCATTTACATAGCTGAAATACATAACAAGCGCAAGAGAGTTTATAAGTTAAGTTTAGAAGAGCATGATAGACCTTACTTTGATCCGCGACAAGTAATTACAATTTACAAGAGTAAAAACCGCTTTTATATTTTTTCCTACAAAAAAATTATAGTATTTATTATGGAAAATGACAATTAATGCATCTAATAGAGAAGAACTATAATTTGAGTTGTTATAATTAATTCTGCTGAATGAAAAGTGGTATAATAACTTTCTTAATTCTTACTAGCCTCAGAGGGCTGGGGCAAAACGATTATGTGTACAAGGTAAAAAGTATAGACCATGTTTTGCCTAAGCTAACTTTAAAAATAACAAGAGTTTACCAAGGTGAGAACCATGGGAAGATAGTGATTGATTTTGTGCATAATGCCAAAGATGACTCATTAAACAAAAAGGAATTTGGAAGAATTGATTTTTACGATTATTTAGATCTGGTTATATCAAATAATAATGGACTTGTTTATCACTTGGAAAGATTTGAATTAGAGAATATTTTATATCAAAGGCAACCCTTACGATTTAGCGCAGATACCATTCAATTAACATTCAAACATGTTTCATCTGGTTTAGGTTATTGTGAATACTACTATGAACCTATAATTTTCTGTTCAAAAAAAGACGCTTTTTTTTCAAATAACTTCCAATTAAAACAGGATAATAACTGGCGCGAAGTGGGCAGAGTATATAAAAGACCTTTTGTGTTTGAAGATTATGTTGACCAAGACCCTTTGTATCACTTAAATAAATATTATTTGAACAGTGAAACGGGTAAAATCTATAAAGGTTCTAAATTGTTACGGAAATATAGAGCTAAGACACTTTTTAAAGAGCAAAGCAAATTTATTTTAATCAATGAAAATTTGATTTACTACAGTAAAGATGGCAAACAGAAAATGAAAGGCAAAGACTTGGTTCAATTAAAAAAGTTGGACATAAACTTATGGGAAATAAAATCTTAAATAATTTTTTAAACTTTAAGAATGAAAATAGTAAAACAAGTGGCCGGAATTACTCTTTTTTTATCGTGCTTCAAATGTTTTGCGCAACAAAATACTACAAATCAGGCTTCTAAGTTTGATAGTTTGCAAATTAGTATCAACCTTATTCTTGAAGATGCTGCTACTAACCATTATGTGTTAGATTGGAAAGATTCCTTGGGGATATACCAGAATAATAAATTGGTAGACAAACCCTATGAATTGCATTGTTATATTAGCGATTCAAAAGGTCTTACAGGAACTTATTATGGCTTAAGCACTTCGTTTAGTTTTTGTAATTTGAATACTAAGGATTCGCTAATAGATGTAGTTTTTATTCTTGCCCCTGATTTTAACTCTAAAAAAGCAAGGGATTTTAAGTCTACAAATGATACAGCCTGGTTTAATACTTATGTTGAATATGAAAAGATGAGGATTCCTGTTAAACGCATCACAGACTTACAACTCAGTTTGCATAAAAGAAGTGCTGAAAGTGATATTGTACTGGTAAAGAATAATTGCGCAAAAGACCGTGTTGTTGTTTTAACCTATTGGAACAAAAAAAATGAGATCAGGCATGTTAGGAAAGGACAATTGTTAAGACTTAAAATGAAAACAGGCGACCGTGTGCAATTAAAAGGCAGTGCTTTAAATTATACTCATGTGGCTAACAAACAATCAAGTATTTACTTATGTTCCAATGGAATGACTAGATGAAAAACAGAATGCTTATATTAATTTTATTTATCATAGCAAGATTAAGCGTTTTAGCCCAACATTGTCAGTATTGCACCGCTAGTATTGTAGGTATCAATCCAATTTCTGGCACAAGTAAGCAAACTATTAATGGACTTTATATTTTTGTTGTTAACGAAAAAGGAATTCAATATAATGGATTAAACTCTGTTGTAGATCCGGTTCCAACTGATAATGAAAAAATATCTAAAACGGTTCTCTTCTGGCAAAATGATAGTACAAAAGCACCAAATAAAAATGACAGAAAGCACTTTAACTTTGCTCGAAATCATTACTTGTTTAGCTCGTTTTGGTCAAATTCTTCATCTATACAAAAGGATAAACTTTATATAAGAATAGAGGATAGAGATGGTAATAAAAATGGTGGGAAGTTTAAAACACAAGTTATACCTGTTTCGCAACTTAAATTAAAATTACTTTGTGGTTATGATGACTCCTATTTTAAGTCGGATGATTACGCCCCCTTAACGATTGAACTGGAAGCTGTAAAAGCGAGAGACTCAACTAAAATTATTAAAACAGCAAATGGTTTTAGGTTTGAATTTGATCCTAGTCCATTAGCAAATTGCCCTGAATGCGAAGGTTGCATTTGCAAAAGCATACAGGTGTTTAATAGCTTAGAACAACTTGTGTTTGAGCGAATTTTTGTAGAAAATACGTTGGAAGATAATTACCTAGGAATTGATAGCATACAAGTAGCAGACTATAATTTTGATGGTTATCCTGATTTTAGAATTTTTAGTGGCTTCAGTAAAATAAGCAAATTTTATGTTTATGTTCCTGCCAAGAATAAATTTGAGCGGGAACCCATGCTAAGCAGATTAGCCAATCTGAGCTTTAATAATGAAAAACAGATAGCGCAGGGAACTATTTTTGACACCATCCCTCATGTTAAAAGTGGTAAACACTATATTGGAAGTAGTTTTGTTAATGCCTATACGTTGAGTGGCAAAAACTTAGTAAATGTCATGATTGCCTCACAATTCTGGTACAATCCTTGGAACGGATATTATCCACCTATGGATTCAAACCGGGTAAAAAGAGACCATATAGATACATGCTATTATCAGTATTTTGATTACGAATTCAGCGAAATAAATTCTTCAATACTATACAAAACAAAAAAAGAATTTGGCGATTACAATTTTGATGGATACGAAGATTTTAGAACAAAGAAAAATGAAAATGACGAGCGTTGGGATTTCTTTATTTACAATAACAAAAAACAGTCCTTTGAAATAGATACATTATTGAGTAAAATGTCTATAACAGACTTTGACTTTGAGAATAAAGTATTCGTTGGGCAAATTACGAAGCATATAAATGAATTAGATACTTATACCGAGGGGTATAAAACAGTAAATGGAAGAATTATTCTTTATTCTAAGTCAACTTGCCACAGGGAATTTAGATTTGCTGAAAAAGTGGACTGCACCATTTCGGAGTTAAAAGATGGTAAGTGGGTTGAAACATTTATACATGGAGATGAGTAGAATGAAAAAAATGCAAAAAAACTAATCCACCTCAATCTAATTATTAATCCAGTTAAACTTTAATTTTAAAGTATGGACCTTATTATTAATACTGGGCGTTTAAAGCTGGCAAAAACAACTTCGGTTTATTAATTTCTAAATTTAGCTTGTGTATTATCGGTTTTTGTTTTAAAGCTGGCGTAATTTTATTTTTTGAGAGCGATTATTAAAAGATGCAACATTTTGCCATTTGTGGCATTTTTTTTGTCGTTGATTGTACATGAAAATATCTAAGTTTATAATTAGTTTAGCTTTAGTAATTAACACTTTGGTTGTTTCTTCGCAAAACGAAACTTCAAAGTGGTATTTTGGTAATAAAGCCGCATTAGATTTTATGTCCGGTCCTCCAACTCCAATGTTTAATAGCGCCATGATTGCAGGAGAGGGTTCGGCTAGCATTGCTGATGGTAGCGGAAATTTGCTCTTCTATGCAAACGCCCTAACGATTTATAATAAGTTACACGTGCCAATGGCAAACGGAACAGGGATGGCTGGAGGAAGCAGCACCCAACCCGTTTTGATAATTAAACAACCAGGAAGTAGCTCTCTGTACTACGTTTTTCATCAGGCAGGTTTGAGCTTTTTAAACAATGTTGGCCTAAGTTACTCAATAGTGGATATGAGTTTAGCCTCCGGAAATGGTTCAGTTACGGTTAAAAACAGTCATCTTTTCGGTAATACTACCACTAATTTAATGAGTGAAAAGCTAACAGCAACTAAACATTGTAATGGGGTTGATATATGGATATTAACGCATGAATTTTTCAATAATAATTTTCAGGCTTATCTGCTATCTTCTTCAGGTCTTAACATTAATCCTGTAATTTCATCCGTTGGAACTATCCATAGTAACTGGACTCATGGTTGGATGGGGCAAATGAAAGTTTCACCTAATGGAAAAAAAATAGCCGTTTGTGTACCGCAACAAGTATTTGAAATATTCGATTTTAATTCTGCAAATGGAATCGTTTCAAATCCTCTGACGTTAAGCAGTTCTTATGGACTTGGTTATTGTGAATTTTCGCCTGACAACTCAAAACTATACGGAATAGGAAATACAATTACAAATGGCAGAAACCTGATTTCTCAATGGAATTTGTGTGCTACATCAGCTTCGGCTATCATTGCTTCAAGAGATTCAATTGTTGATACAGTAATAGTTGGTAACCTTTCTATCTTACGATCTCTCCAATTGGCAAAAGATGGGAAAATATACGTAGCGCGCACACCACTTACCGTTTTGGGTGTAATTAATAATCCTAATGCGATTCTTGCAAACTGCAACTATGTTTCCTCCGGTGTATCAGTAGCTCCAAACTATTGCTTCAATGGATTTCCCAGTTTTATGTCTAGTAGTTATAATCAACCCCAAATTATCCCGCCATTTACTTATACTATTGATTGTAATTCTGTCCAATTTTCTGTTCCAAATTTTACAACGGGCGCAAATGTATGTTTTGCAAGTTCGAATACTGTTACAAGCATAATGTGGGATTTTGGAGACCCGCCTAGCGGCTCTGCAAATAATTCCATTTTAAATAATCCAATTCATAGTTTTTCTTCACCTGGCACTTATACAGTTAAAATGATTGTCAATTTTAACTGCTCATCAGATACTATCCAACAAACAATTTTAGTTAACCCGTCATTTTCAATTTCCGTTAATATAAGTCCATCTAACTGCTATTCCAACGGAACTGCAACAGCGGTAATTCTTGGCGGTCAAGGTCAATTTAGTTATGCATGGTCGCCATCAAGCCAAACAACCCCAATAGCAACAAATCTTGCATCCGGTGTTTATACTTTATCGATATCCACAAGCAGTAATTGTATAATCAGTAAAACTTTCACTATTTCTCAAATCAACACTATGTCCGTAAATGTTAATACCACATCAATCAACTGTGCAAATAACGGGGTTATGCTCAGTGCAGAGGCATTTGCGTCAGGTGCAATTGGTTCATATTCTTATTTATGGAGCATAGGTAATCAAACAACAAGTTTAATTACTGGACTTAGCCCCGGTAATTATTCGGTTTCCATAAATAATCAGTTTGGTTGTTCTGCTTCCGCTGCTTTTCAAATTTCTTTACCAGTTAACCTGCAGGTTAGTACCTTGACTCCGGTTCTTGTTTGCGAAAATCAACAAACAACATTAAATGCAAACATACATGCGATCAATTATTTATGGTCAGGGCCAAATAATTTTTCTCAAACTGGTCAAAATGTTGTTTTAGCAGCCTATTCAGCTAATGTTGCTGGCACATATACATTAATAACAAGCGCTTCAAATAATTGCATTTCAGTTTATACATTAAGTGTTTTTGTATCACCGTTACCCAAAATTAAATTATCTACTAGCAAAAATAATTTGTGTGCGCCATATTGCTCTTTATTGTCATTAGAAACTATTAGTGCCGGTGCTGCAATTATACAAAGCAATTTTGCTTTAGATAATAAAACGCTCGAAGGTTACTCAATTAATAAATGTTTCACAGCGGGTGGCAATTACACTTTAAGTGCGAGTTGCAAAGATACAAACAACTGCATTAATTTTTCATCATTAATTATAAACGCATACCCCAAACCGATCGCCGATTTTGATTTTGTTCCCGCAAAGCCAATTGCAGAATTTGAAAAAGTTGAATTTTTAAATGCATCTTATGGTGATCAGCAAATTAATTGGAAGTGGTTTATCAACGATCTGAATACTCTTTATTCTCCCAACAAAAACACCTCATATACATTTCAAAACAGCGGTACGTTTCCTGTAGTACTTATTACTGAAAATACCTGGGGTTGCTCTGATACAATTCAAAAAACAATTACCGTATTTGATGATTTGGGCATTTACGTCCCTAATTCGTTTACACCAAATGGTGACGGTATAAATGAAACTTTCTTTCCAAAAGGTTTTGGTATTACTGAATATAAACTTGAAATTTATGATCGTTGGGGCGAAATAATCTTTTTTACAAAAGATCTTTTTTCATCCTGGGATGGAACCTATAAGGGAATAGAATGTAAAACAGATGTATACGTTTGGAAAATAAGTGCTAAAAATATCAAGGGTAAAGTTAAAAATCTTACCGGCCATGTTACATTATTGAAATAAAAGGTAAAATATCGAAACTAACATTTTTATCTTTATACTGCATAAAATAACTTTGGTACACATTATTCAGGCAGAATACGAATTAATAGATGGCAAAAGGGTGGAAACTTATATACATGGTGCTGAGTAAATAACGAATGAGTTAACATGAAATATATAACAACACTAATAATAACTTTTATTTTTTGCCAATTGACCTTCTTAGGTCAGAAAAGAAAGTACGAGTACATAACAGATAGAAATTTAAACCAAATTAAGTCATTAGAACAATTAAAATCTATTGAACATGCAGATGGTAACTTGCGAACAATAATTAAAAAAATTCAAAATACCGATAATTCGTCAGCGCTCGATTCTCTGGTTGAGGAAGTAGTTGCTTTACGAACACCAGAATCCTTTTTGTTTGTTGCTAATTATTGTTGCAGATATATCGACTACTCAAAGCCAAATGAATTTACGCATATGGCGCGAAAAATAAACCGACAGGCTGCTTATAAAGCCTTAAACAAATATTATTTAGAAAATTTTTATACCGCCGGATTCCATCCCGTCCTATATCATGCATTAATTTATGAATCTATTAGAGAGAAGTATAAGTCTAAAATGGACTCCAGTTGTTTTTATATATCACAAGCTAATAAAAATGGCATTAAAAAAGCAGAAAAGGATTGCTTTATAAAGATCCAGATCAATGATCAAAACATAAATTTTATGTATCAGAATTTCTACAAATTTGAGTTCTTAAACAAGCCACCACAAAACCGACTAGATACGCTGGTGAACAAAATAGAAAACCTAGTATTAAAAAGACGAAACATGGATACAACGTCTATCAAGCTTACCGTTGACTCCATTGGACAACTAAAAACGCAATCGGCCTATTGTTATCTATATACATTTTCTGTGAGAAAACCGAATGAATTTAAAGGGGACTTAAATCCAATGAACGGGATTATAAAAAGATTTGGAGGCTTAAAAGCAATAAATACCTATTACCTCAAAGGAAAATTAACCAACTACTTAAACAAAAATAAATATGACCCCATAGCCGAAAAAATTCTGAAAGATAATGCACCTTTATGCTTCTTTTGTGCCGCAGATACAACAGAAGAGTCACAAACTTATTTCATGAACAAAATAGATTCCCGCTTTCAGGACGAAAAGATCATCGAAACTATTAATTACTTCAGTGATTTAAATAGGTATGGTGGCTTTTCACATTATCAAGTTGCTTTAGATAGTATTTCAGAGACCATTGGTCAAATGTCTTTTGTTGTTGATAGAAAGTATAATTTATGCAGAGAAGTTCCTGCCAAATTTCCAGGCGAAATTACCTTAGGTGTTTTGATGAATACTAGCGAAGGATCGGTAGAAAAAAGCTATAAAATACAATTAGGGATTTTACCGGCGGGCAAAAAATACAAACCCGAAGACCTTAACTATTTAAAATTCATCTCCAGTACAATTAGTCCCGGGTTTATAAAAATTCAAAGAAAAAAATGTGGCGACAAAGATGAATAGCACCAGAAATATAAGTTTTTTGAAGCCATTCATTAAAACCCTGTTATGGATTGTACAACTTTTAAACATCAGTTTTATAGATTCTCAAAATAATGTTCTGTTTAATGAAGAGACTTCTCAGAAAATAGAATTTCCTTATCAACTTACCTTTATTCATGAAATTCCAAAAAACAAAGTAGATTCATTGCTAATAGATTTACTTGTCTATGAGTATCGTCAGGAAAATGGCACGGCTAAGTATAAGATACTTGAAGACATTGCAAAAACCAAAACAAAAGAAGCGTTCTATCTATTGTTTGTTGGCTGTAGCTCGCAATCAAGAACAGACAATTACTTCCCTCCTTTTCAACAACTTTGCTACACGATAAAAAACAACGGAGGAGTAGTGCTTCTTAATACCTATTTTTTGAAGGAACCTGTTAAAGAAGCCAGCCTTGAAAAAGATTTTGAAAGAGAAGTTATTCTTCAATGTAAAAAAATGAATCCGGAAATATATTATTACAAAAACCTGCCGCAGGAAATTAGCCTGGAAGTTCTTCAGCAGGAAATAGATCTCTTTAAAAAAAATAATACGCCATGCAAATCCCCGGAGATTTTAAATGAAAAGAATTTACATAGAATTCAAAATGTTTATGAACTTAGCTTTATACATGAAAAGCCTGTAAGCAAGGTGGATAGCTGCGTTAACTACTTAATGGATAGCATTCGCTGGGATGGAAAAAGAAACTGGTATTTGATAGTTGATTCGTTAGTGAACAGTATAGGCGCAACCCAATCACAGGAAGCTCTTCAGCTTTTTTACCTATTTACGAAGTATAACGTCACTTACCAAAACAATCAACTTCTAGCCTTAAACCAATCATTTCATGGAAGACAGGCCGAATATCTGCATAACTATTTTTATAAGGATAAAAAGCTAAATAAAGATTCTTTGGGTTATAAAGCTTATAGAAATAAATTACTAACTTATTTTAAAAATAAAGTTCCAACTATTTATTTTTGTGATCAACCCACGCTACAGGAAGTCTATACAAAAAAAACAGAGTGTTCCGAATTAAATGACTTCGACAGAAAAATAATACGAATTATCAAGCGAAACAACCGACTAAATAACATAGATAGGAGAGAGAAACTGGAAAATGAGATCAGGCAATTGACTTTTGTGGACGATGTAAAACTAGGTGATTGTTACGAGGTTTTAGATATAGAGACAACGTTCTATTATGATCGCATCTATACAAAGTTAATAGTAGATGACAAATTGGTTGAGCGAATCTACGCTATAAAAAACAGAAGGTTATTGTTTATAGGGATTATATTAAATAAATTCCCATTGGGAAAAATTATTCATTATCATACAAAAAAATGGAAGTATGCATCTGCTTATTCATACCCCGCCCTAAAGGCAGTAAAAGAGTATTGTGAAATTAAAAAGAATAGAAATGAAAAATAGATGTGCAATTTTGTTTTGTAGCATAATTATTATGAGCAGTTGCTGGCAAAACAATTCAAAGATTGAAACGCTTATGGATGTTCCTCCTCCAAAAACTAGTCAAACCTACGGGGTAGAACAGTCGATTTTGTCGCTAATAGAAAGAGCAAAAGATTTAAAAACACCTTTTAAAGTATCAAAAGAAGATCTAAATTTGGGAGGTCTGCCTGTAGTTGAGTATGATGAGGCCCAATTAGTATTTAACGATTCGCTGTTAGCAGAAAGGGCTAAGTACTTTTATTTATTTGGTAAAGTAAAAATCTTTGACACCTCGGGGTTATTAATTCTAAAAACAGACAGTGTAATTACTTCAATTGCCGGCGACATGGATAATAAAAAAACACTTTTTCTTATTGTTCATGGCAAAAATAATTCTGCAAAAGCGATTGAACTTACAAACAATCAAACCTATAGATACACCAGCAGGATCGAACCTAATTCGAAAATTACTATCGGAAAATTTTCAGCAGAGGAAAGTTCCATTATAACGTTTAATAAATACCATTATAAAAACGAACAACTTGTACATGCCGATTCTCTTGAATGGGAAGGCGGAGTTGATGATAAAGGCATAAATAAGGCTTTAGAATATTTTAATGAACACATAAACGAATAAGTAAATAGTATATATGAAAAAAATAATTGTCCTTTTTTTTGTTGTGATAGCGTTTAACAAATGTTCAAAGCCGCCAAACGCTTGCTTTACTCATTATCCATCTGATATTAATGCGGGTGATGTTGTTACGTTTGATGCAGACTGTTCAAAAAACGCTTCTTATTTTGAATGGAGTTTTGGAGATGGCTCTGCTGATACAAATACGGTTAATAAAAGTGTAACGCATAAGTACATGGCAAGCGGAACATACATTGTTAAACTTAATGTTAAAGGTAAGGATGGTGTAACTTTAAAAGAAGGTAAGCCGGAAACGAGTATATCTATAACTGTACAATAGATTTTCGTGCAATCATAAAGAAAATTTTTGAGTTATTTTGATTGACAAACTACGCTTTTTTTTAGATCATTTTATGAGGTTAATATGTCCCGTAAGCCTTTTTGCCTTACTGCTAAATTCAGTAACATCAATTATGTAACTATAAACGCCAATCGGCAGTTCTTTTCCTTTAAAAATGCCGTCCCACGACTCCCCAGTAGTGTTCATTTCTTTGATCAAAATACCCCATCTGTCAAAGATCATACAGCGATATTCCATTACGCAATCAATAAATGGGACCCAGGAATCATTTAAACCATCGTTATTTGGCGTAAAAGTGTTAGGTAAATAAATAACAGGCTTTGACTTTGAGTTTTTATTTGTAATATAATTTGGCGTGATGCAATTATTGGCATCGTAAACATTAAATACATATTCAGATTCAGTTAGATCGTTTATTGTATGAGAATAGAATAATGGCGAACCGTTCACACTCAGATAGTATGGCGGCACTCCACCTACAATACTATCAATTAAAATGTTGTATGTTTCTTCACAGTTGCCGGTAATATTTATTTTGTAATGTATTTTCGATCTTGCTTCAACGTCTTTAACTGCTTCTGTTTGCATGTATACACAACCCTTGGCATCTTTAACATAAATGTAATAAACACCAGCCGTCAAATTGTGAAACGATTCTATTGTAGAATAAGTTGTATTATTAAGAGAGTATAAATAGGGCGGAGAGCCTCCGGTAACACCAACAACGGAAATAGCGCCATTATTTTTTTTACAGATGTTATCTTGCTTTATTATTTCTATTTTTTGAGGTGCTTGAGGATTTAAAATGGCAACAACGCATGTTGTTCCGCATCCTCCCGAATTTATATTAACAGTGTAATTTCCTGCTGGCACATTGTTTATTATTGATGAGGTAGAGACGGGTGGCGTCCAAACATAAATGTTGTTTGTGTTTTGTGCTGTAATTGTTGCGCCGCCGGTAGCAGCGTCGCAATTGCTTGAAGTGGTGCTAACATTTAATATAGTTGCTTTATTTACTGCTTGAATTGGTATTTGTGTGTATGTAGTACATGTCTGATTAGTAAGCGTTATAGAATAAACGCCTTCTAATAGGTTAGAGGCAGAGTAGGTGTTAGAAACTGTTGGAGACCAACTAAACGTTGTAGTTAGAGGAAGTACATATAAATTGATAATACCCGATGCAGAATCACACTTGGTTGGAATTACATTTATAGAGTTTATAATTGGGTTTAGGGGAGAAGGTGTAATAGAATAATTAAGTACGAGTGTACATCCAAAGGCATCAGCTATTGTAACACTTCCGGATCCGGCTGGTGGATTGGTATTCGTTAAAGAATTACTGGATATAGTTCCCGGCGGATTCCAAATTATAGAGGGGCTAATCGTATTGGAAGAATTGATAGTTAAGGATACTGTTGCAACAGAATTTGTGCAGGAAGGTTGATTTACTTGAATGTTAGCTGCCGGGGCAGTTGAAACACTCAGTGTAATAACTTTAACAATTGGGCTGCATATTCCAGGAGGTGTTATAATTAATGCTACGGTACCAGATTGATTTGAAACTAAGCCTGTGTTGGTATGACTGGGAGTAGATAAATTTGGTGGTATGGATATTGCCGTTGATGTCCACGTATATGGGCCAACATTCGGCGGCGCAATTACAGTATTGCTGTTGGGTGCACAACTCGTTAAAACAATACTTGGTGTTGATAGCGAATAAAGTGTGTTGTTACCTATAATATCCAATGGAGAACATTGAGCGTCAAAATATACATATCCATAATGCGCGCCGGTGGCGCAATCTGTAACGGTTATCTCAATATTTATATTATTTCCTACGAACGAAGTGAGGTCTAGAGCGCTGATTGTCCATTTGTTAAAAAAAGATTGATTATTATTGTTGTTTGGGTTCACGCCGCACAAACCTCCCGCTAAGTAATATTGTGTTGACGGGCTAACACTATTGCAGCCAGGCGCAGGAGCAAAGATGTTTACAGATGGACATGCCAGAACGGAGTTTGTGGTTAGGTTAGTTATTTTTATAAAAAATGCAGTTGATCCGCAGCATGGATGACCTGGACTTAAAACAGATATATATGCAAATTGAAATAAGGCACTGGAAGGCGTTACATTAATTGTTTTCGATAATCTGGCAATACTGGATTGGGGAAAATTATTATTTATTCTAATAATTTTATCCCCTTTCATTTGTGGTAATGTTGGATTTACTGAATTGCCATTATTATTGTTGCTTCCAAATACTGAAAAGATAGGATAACACGATCCGATAACAGGATCAATATAACCACCTGTTGGGCATTGGATTAATTCACAATCTACCGGTTGGCCGGGGCAACAACCACCAATACTGCAGGCATTATTGGGTAACGCATTGGTGCCGCTTGTCACGGCCCATCCTGCAATTTGATTTGAAGTTGTTATCATTGCGGCTACAGAAGATTCAAAGTCTTCATTTATGCAGGCAGCAGCCCGGCTATTAATCGTTGTCAGAGTTTTATATTCCGTTACCTTATTTTTTATTTTGTATTTAGAATTAACAAAGTCCCTTTTGTAATGGTACATTCTGATCTTGAATTCATCTCCATAATATCCTTCCGATAGGGCTGCTGATCCTGCTTCCTTATCGTCAAAACCCTCAAGGGAATCGACATTAAAAATATATCGGGATTGATGATCTAAAATTGAAAGTCTATTATTATTTTGCCCATTTAAATTAAACCCAACGGCGAATACCATTGGTATTGATACAAATAAACGAAGTAAAAAATAGTTCATTTTAATTTTTTTAATTTTTTACATAAACTTTTTTTTGAATCCTGGAGATGTAACGCATTATTCATACTTCAAGAGTTTTGAGTAATGAATTTTTTCACCATTAACCAATTTTAATACATATATGCCCTGTTTTAAGCTGCTAATGTCTATGATAGAATACTCATCAGAAATTAATGTCGAAACAACATTGCCTAATTCATTTAACACTATAACTTCTGTTGTTTGATTTATATTTTCAATAAATAACTTGTCTTTTGCAGGATTTGGAAAAATTTTAACACGGTCTGTTTTTATATTATTTACAATTGATGTGATTTCGCCCACGTTAAAAGTAGTTGTAACTGTGTTGCTGTCATTTTTTATGCAGCTTTGGTTTGTTGGAGAAGAATACGCTGTAAACACAACAGAGTAAACTCCATTGGGCAAGCTACCAATTTGGATTGTATCGTATATTAAAAGTGGTGAGGTTGCAAAACCATCCCAATAACAACTTTTAATATTTATAGTTTGTCCATTAACTGTATAACCCGAATAAATTAAACTCCCCTGATTTGGTGTAGATACCTTTGTAACAATTTTTACATTGCTGGAGCTTGAGATTGGTTGCGCTGGTAAAACGGTTAAGCTAAATACATAAGGACAACATTGGGCCATTAGTAATTTTGAAAATACTGCAATGGCAATCGTTAAAATTGATTTTTTCATGATGTTTTATTTTAAGGTGATTAGATTAGTAAATTAATTGTATACTTAAAATTTAACATTCAAGAATTGTACCGTAATTGATCGTTAGAAGGTAAAATAAAAATTCGCTGTAGTATTCTTAAAAGACGAACTCTATAGATTAAAATCCGATTGTAATTAGTTTTTTTCGTATTCCCTTTTTTCTCGGCTAAAATTATTATGACAATTAAAAAAGATCAATTTTTAATTAGATAGGTGCGTTTGTACAAATCGAAATAATTTTAAAACCTTTGGCGTAAATTTTGCTTCAGATCACTAGCCCCAATTAAAAGTCAAACTCAAGATTTCTTTTTTTTAAAATAAGTTGTCAAATTTTTAAGAGAACACGGCATCTATACAAATGCCATATTTTATAAAAGATTACAAATTACATTTGAAATATTAATCTATAACTTAAAAAAATGAAATCGTTTAAATTAAGCCTCTTATTACTACTATTTATTTTTGGCGCTATCACCTCTTATTCGCAAATACCAAAATCTCTAAAGAATGCTGCTAAACGCACCGAAAAGAGGGTCGAGAGAAGAACTGAGAAAAACGTAAATAAAAAGATTGATAAAGGCATCGATAACGCCTTTGATGGTGAAAAGAAAGAAAAAAAGAAAAAGGATAAAGAACAACCAGCAGATTCTACTAAAAAAACAAGTTTTTATTTGAATAATAAATACACCTATTTTACATTTTCTTGAACAGGGCCATTAGTAGTTCCTTTTTTCTTTGCGAAACCGGTATTTTAATACCACCGTTAACAAATAAGAAACCGCCATCACCCTTATCGTATTTTTCTATTTTATTGATATTAACTAAATATGAATTGTGAACTCTCAAAAAGCCAAGTGGGCTAAGCATGTCTTCAAACACTTTCATATTTTTTGAGATAACAATTTTTGTATCACTTGAGCTTGTGTAAAAAGTAGTATAGTTTCCCTCAGATGAACAATACATAATATCACTGCTTTTTATAATATGAATAGAATCTTGTTCGCTTAGTACAATTTTTTTCTCTTGTAAAGAAGTATTAGAGTACTCTGCTTTTAAGATACTTAACTGTTTTATTAAATTCTCAGCGTTACTTTTCTTTTCTGCTCTATTAACACTTCTTATAAGTTCTTCCGGATTAATTGGCTTTAATAAAAAGTCAATAGCGCTGTACTTAAAGGCATCTATAGCATATTTATTATGTGCCGTTACAAAAATAATGTTAAATGTTATTTTTTGTAATTGTGATAAAAGATCCATGCCTGTACCTGTTCCAAGTTCTACGTCCAAAAAAACCAAATCGGGTTCGTAGGATAGTATTTTTTCTTTTCCCGATTCTATTCCATCCGCTTCCTCTATTTCCTCTATCTGTGGACAAAAAACGCGTAATGCAGAAACCAGACTTTCTCTGATGTTTAGCTCATTATCAATTACCAGTACTTTCATTTTTTAGATCTAAAGGTAAGAAAATTTCTGCTAAGGTTCCAACAGGCGAGTTTGAACTTAATAAAAAGCGAGCATTTGAGTTATGAAGTTTGTTTATTAAATTTAATCTGTCGGTAGTAATTTGCATCGCTCTTGATGTATGGTTTTGTTTTTTTGAACCACTGTTCTGAAATCCCTTTCCATTATCTCTTATTGTTATTAAAAGCTCATTATCCAGAATGTCAAAGCTCAATGAGATAAGCCCTCCCGTTTTAAGCTCACTAAAACCATGTTCAATAGTATTCTCAATAAATGGCTGAATTATCATGGCTGGGATTAAAATATTCTCTTCATCTATTTGGTCAGAAATGTTTATTTCAAACAAGAATTTATTTTGGTTATTTAGTTTTTGCAAACTAATATAGTTTTCCAGAAAAACGATTTCTCTTTTAATTGAAACCAGATCAGAGTAAGTGCTTTCTAACGTCTCCCGCATTAGCTTTGAGAAAACAAAAAGATTGCTAAATATTTTTTTTCCGTCATTTTCTTTTAATGCAATACCTTGAAGTGTTGTTATTGAGTTAAAGAAAAAATGTGGATTTATTCTGGCACGATTTAAACGTTGTTCAGTTTCCAAAAGCATATGTTTTTGTTTCAAATTTCGTTGACGAAATATAAAAACAATGAAAATAATTAAAATAAAGATTAAAGCAGAGCCAACTATTAATATTTTTATGCGTAATCCACTTATTTCTTTTTGTTTAATGAGGTCATCAATGATCTTTTCATTCTCGAATTTGTTGTATTTTTGTTCTAATTCGTTAACTATCGAAAATTGTTCATCAGCATTGGCACTATCTTTTGCTGTACTATATTTTTTGTAATATTCTAAAGCACCTTCATAGTTTTTTAATTCATTTTCACAATCATACATTTTGTAATACACCTCCGAAATAGCAATTTTATCTCGTTGTTTCAAAGCATACATTAAAGCAGAATCAGCAGCTGTTTTAGCTAATGTAAATTTGCCTAACGCAAGGTAAGAATCGCAAATATTGCCATAAGCCTGAAGCATCTGCTTTGGAAACTTACCACTTTTGGCAATAAAAATAATACTATCACTATATGCCAACGTCTTTTTATAATCTTCATACTGAAAATAGCAACTACCTAAGCCTGAATAACCTTTTAATAGCCCGTAAATATTATTCTGTTTTTTAGCTTCCCTTACAAGAATTTTTGAAACACTTTCTGCACTATCAAGCATAATTTTTTTCCCGGTTTTCAGGTAGTATTTTCCATAATATGAAATTAAATTTCCAAGTAGAAGAATCTCTGAAGCCTTTTCATTTTTCTTTCTACACAAGTTTAGCCCTGCAGAGGCATAATCAATAGATTTATCATATTGATAAAGATTTGCAAAAACGTTACTTAAGCTATTTAATGATTTAATTTGAAGAGTTGTGTCTTTTTGGGCTTTAGCAAAATCTAGCGATCTAAGAAAATAATAAGAAGCGCTATCATTATACGATTTTCCATAATAATAGCGTCCTTTTAAATAAATTTCCTGAGTTTTTATCCATTTAGTATTGTTGTTATTTTCTGTTAAACTTTTATTCAATTTTTCAAATAGTACACTAACCGAATCAAAAGCTTTGGTTTCTAACAAATACCTTATTTTGAATAATAAATATTCCTGATAACAGATACTTTTATCTTTCGGAATTTTTTTAAGGAAATGTTCTATCGAGTCGAATGTTTTGGCTTCAAAATTTCTTTCTAAATGAATCTTAACATCCTGTGACTCTTTGCATGTTTGACCGTAATAGATGAACTTCAAGAAACTAAAAAGCGAAACCAGAAATATTTTTTTGAAGCCTTTTTTCATAACTAAGAATAAATATAGTATAAATTATAATAATTTTTTATTGCAACGCGAAAATTGCATTAGGCAAAGAGCAGTTATAAAATTGCTCTAAAGTACCATTAACTATATAATTTGAAATTTTTGATTTACATAAATATGATAAAATAAAATAGTAGAGGATAAAAATATATTTTATGATTATCCGCAAAAGAAAGTTATCTTTTAATAATAAGCTCTTTACCTGTTTTGTCTCAGAATTCATTATTTAAATTTACAAAATAAATTCCATGCTATGTTCTATACTTTCATGGTCTGTTACAGTGACTCTAACTAATCCTTTGCAAATGAAAAAATAGTTCGTTAGGCACTATGCCGGGTCGACTTAAAATTTCATTTTTCTTGAAAGTTTTCACAAAACAGCACTTAGAAAATTCCCGGATTTCCGTTGCGGAAATAGTTATCAATTGTTTATAGCAGAATTTTTTTTGGCATTACTCAGAAACAAGAGAAAATTAGAAAATAATATCTAAGTTATATACCAAAAATACAAAACGTCAGATAGTAAGCACTCAAAAATTGCATTTTTCATTTCTTAGTCATTTAAATAAAAAAAATCTACATTTCATAGCAAAAACCTATCTTCAAATCTCTTACTTTTAAGCAATGGAACCAAAATTAACAAAAGAAGTTTTAGAAGAATACGGATTTAAGGTTGTCGAATCAAAATCAAAACACCGAATAACTGTATTTACAAAAGAGAAAGTTGATATCGTTATCGTAGACGATGGTTCTGTTTTCTATTCCAACATGGGCATCGATTATCCTTTAAACGATCTGCCATCACTTAAAAAATTATTTAAAGAACTTCGTCGCACCGAATTAAATAAATAGCTTAGCCTATGGAAAATGATAATAAGCAAGCTTGGATTTTAGCGGGTTACGAAATATTTTCAAAGGACGGCCCTTTTTGAAAGGAGTTAAATGTTGTATAACCATGTCTTTGTTATCCATAGTTACCTCAACATAGAAGCCGTGCAGAAAATACAAATTATAACTATGAAGTTGGTCTCTATAACCTTGGATAAACAAACCGTTTGCCCACAGTTCGTTCGCTCTGGCATCAATGTCTAAAGAAATATATTCGTATAACGTCAACTCCCAAAGTTGTTTGCATTCAAAAATACAAACAATTTATATCTTTCAATTACATATTCACAAAACCTAACATTCGGAAAGGGCATAGCGTATAGTTCATGTCTCCAAACTATAATAGTGAGAAATAGTGACGCTATAATAGCACGAAATGGCATTGTAATGAATCATTATAAAAAATGTATCTTTAAATAAAATAAAAAATAATGCTTAAAAAATATTTAACTCTTGCTTTTATTGTCGCTGGTAAAATTTTATTTGCGCAAATAATTAACACTTATGCTGGAAATGGAATTAGCGGGTTCTCAGGCGATGGAGGATCGGCCATTAATGCCCAACTCAGCCATCCCTATGGCGTAAAAGCCTATTTTAATGATTTATACATTTCTGAATGGGGTAATCAAACTATTAGAAAAGTTAATTCTCAAGGTGTAATTTCAACCATAGTTGGAACTGGTACAGTTGGTTTTTCAGGAGATGGTGGACCTGCTATTAATGCTAATATAAACTCGCCATCTCAAATAGTTATGGACAAATTTGGGAATCTTTATTTTGGGGATTCTTATAACAATAGGGTAAGAAAAATAACTCCTTCAGGAATAATATCCACTATTGCTGGGACAGGTGCAGCTGGTTTTTCAGGGGACGGTGGACCAGCTATTAATGCCCAACTTAACGGGCCAATCGGTATAGTCTTGGATTCAAAAGGTGCGATATACATTACCGATAACTATAATCAAAGAATAAGAAAAATTGATACACTAGGTATTATTACAACTATTGCAGGAACTGGTACACTTGGTTTTTCAGGAGACGGTGGACCTGCTATTAACGCTCAAATAAATTATCCGGGAAGACCTGCAATTGATAAGGATGACAATTTTTATTTTGTAGATAGTCAAAATTTTCGCGTCCGGAAAATATCAACAACAGGGGTAATAACTACAATTGCTGGCAATGGTTTAAATAATTTTTCAGGAGATGGTGGACCTGCATCATCAGCAGGATTAAATGGCCCCGCGGCAGTGGATGTCGATTCTTTGGGTAATTTTTTTATTGGTGAGTATTTTGGCCATAGAATCAGGAAAGTAAATGCCTCGGGTATAATTACAACAATTGCGGGGACTGGAACTTATGGTTATTCGGGTGATGGTGGACCTGCGATAAATGCAAATTTAAAAGGTGTTGAGGGGATAAGTTTAGATAAAAAAGGAAATTTATTTTTATGTGATCCTCAAAACGAAAGAGTAAGAATTATTTGTTTAAGTATTTGTGGCGTTGGTTTAGAGGAAACATTAAACGAAAGTTTAAATTTTTCCATTTATCCAAATCCAAACGACGGATT
Source organism: Bacteroidia bacterium (assembly GCA_016787785.1). Taxonomy (GTDB): domain Bacteria; phylum Bacteroidota; class Bacteroidia; order B-17B0; family Aurantibacillaceae; genus Aurantibacillus. The sequence goes on from JAEUTO010000009.1 coordinate 185,698, forward strand.
ATTTAAAATTGATATTGAAAACGAGATTTATGATAGCCAATTAATAATTTATAATTCTCTAGGTCAGAAAATTCATGAGCAAAAATTAACTAAAGGAATCAATGAAATAAATCTTAGCGTTTTTAATTCGGGTTTGTTTAATTATACTGTTTCGCAAAACGGACAAATTATTAAAAATGGCAAAGTTACAATCCAATGATAAGACAAACGTAATTTTTTTGCATTCATTATTTTAGAGTGACACTTTACGAAAACATAGCTTTAGATTTTAACCATAAAGTTGTGGATATGCCTATTTTTAGCTATTGCGGGGAAATGGTGGGGAAAATACCTCAACAAAAAACCCTCAACTATTGCTAGTAAAGGGTTTCCGTTTTTCATTTGTGGTGCCTCCAGAAACTGAACTACACCCCTAATTCCTTTGTAAACATTGATTTTTTTATTTTTTTCAATGTTTTGGCTACACATTGTATGTGCAGAATTATTTAGTCAAATATACAATTTTTTTTTGTTTCCAACCATCACTAAAAACCTACCAGTTGTAAAAAAATTATGTTAAAACCAAACTACAATTCACTTTTGTGCGTTATAATCAGTGTATAAGTAACCCAGCTTTATGTACACAAAAGATCCTGTATGGCTATACCCAGAAGCCATAGTACTCATGTACAAAGATTTTTGCTTTAAGAATAATATAACTGAGAGGAAGTTAAGAACCTTAGTAGATGCTTTTTTATTGCGTGGCCGTTCAAACAGGAACACTAAGAAAGTTGAAATCTTGCAGGAATCCTTTGAAGTTTTGCAAGCTCACATCATTTATAATTACGAAATGAAAACCTGCAAGAACAAGGAGATGGTTATTCGACCAGTATATATGAAATATAAGTATCAGGTTTATTATGATAGTAACCATAGTTGGTATACGCCAAAAGAAGTAATAGAAAATTATCCTTTTTTTAAAATGGAACAAAACTATACAACTAATTTTATTGGAGATCTTGTCGAAATTGGCATGATTACTGGTAAATACGTCACTTCTGAACGTTGTTTTTACATTCTGATTCCCTCCATAGTTTGGTTAATCAAATATCACGAATATACAGTTAGCCAATATTTATTTTTCCCCCCTCAAAACCCCTGAAAATAAAATAACAAATTTTATAAAAGCCACCTTGTTGTGGCTTTTTTTGTTTTGTGTAATCAAATCCAAATTTCGCAAGTTACCTAGTTGCGAAATTTCGCCTTGTCAATAACTATCCCTCAATTGTAAATTATTGCATTTTAATTAAATGGAATGATCGTTCTAAATCATTAAAGCTATCGTCTAACCTCTGTAATGCTTGTTAATACTTACTTTTTTAACGGTTGAAATTTCAAAAATGGCCAGTTTCGGGATTTCTACCGTCGGAGATTTGTAGTATAAAAACTAGAAATCATGGAAGTTGTAACCACAGTTAAAGTTTCAGACTTAGAAGCATTACACGCAGCAATAGCTGAACTGCGGAGTGAAATCAAAGAACTGAAAGAAATCGAAAAAGAAGCGAGAGCTTTTAGCATTCAGCATACCGCTGAGCAATTAGACGTGCATCACTGCACCGTTAGAAAATTTATTAGGGAGAAAAAACTATTTGCAAAATATATTGACGGTACTTCCGGCAAATGTATGGTTCCTCTCTGGTCAATCACAGCCTATTTAAAATCCACAAAAAATTCAAACCAATAAAAATTAGAAATCATGGACAGAAACATTTTTGACAACCACGCTGCTTATAACCGTTACCTATCGGTTGAAGGTAATCGCCCAAGCGAAACATATACAAAACCGAGCTTATACATTTGCGATAGTAAAATGAAAAAAGCATTTAAAGATCTAAGCGATGAAGAAATAAAAACACTTTTTGCTAACCCAAAAGCAGAAGTTTTAGGTATAAGAAAATACCGAGAACAGTTAGTTGAAAAACTAAATGAGTTAGTAGAATGGCAAACATTCAATGCTTTAGTCATTTTGTTTTCAGAAGGTAATTTGGAATGTGCAAAATTTATTTTAAAATGCCATTGGGAAGATAATTGTCCGTTTGAAAACGAAGCAGAGCTATATAAATTAATTTCAAAAAAATGGTAGGTGGTATTTTCATAACCGTACAAGATGTTCAGCAATTAATGGGTTGTAATAGATACAATACAGCACAACAGTATTTGCTTACAGTTAAGGATGCGATGAAATTAAAACGCAAGTATATAACTATAAAAGAATTTTGTGCTTATGAAGAACTGGAATTTGAATACGTTTGGAAAATTATCAGACCCGGCATCCCTATTACAATTTAAAAATTCTCCACACCTAAAACCCTTTTCACAAGAAAGGGTTTTTTTATGCACTATTTTTAAAAAAGAGATTTTCAACTGAATCTAGTGTCTATTGAAAATCAATTATTTACAAGGTTCTTCGGCGTTTTTCGGCGGTTCTCAACGTTTTTCGGCGTTTTTACACTCATTCACACTCAATCACACGCTATTAGGCGCTTTACGGCGTTTCTTAAAATCCACCTCCCATAGTCTTCTGACCTTTGTAGTATAAAGCAGAAGATAAATGAACACCACAGACATATTATTAATCATCAACAGCATCTTACTGGGCTTAATTAGTTTGCTCTTTATTCTGATCGGTTATTTTTTAAAAGATCTGCATAAAGATTTTAAACACATGGTTGAGCGGGTAAATAAACTTCATTCAGAACTCTACACGCACACAACCATTTTTGAAAACCTAACGAAGATTTTTCAGAGGCAAATTGATGGTTTAGCGGAAAGATTAAAAAAAATAGAAAAATTCATTTATAACTCACAAAAAAATAAGTAGGATGAATATTTTGATCGTACCACTAATTGGAATAGTAGGCTTGGCCATCTGGGGATTAAGCAAAGTTGCGAAAGTTGGAAACAACATTGTTACAGAAATCAAAGCAAAGATTTTTAGTGTCAATTTTTCAAGCATTCGTATTGACGTAGATGTGAAAGTTAAAAACCCATCTAACAGCAGAGCAACTGTTAAGCATCCCTTCGTTAAAATTTCTTTTAAGGATAAAGTTATTGGAAGCTCTGAAGTAATAGATAAAACGTATAACATCGAACCACTATCTCAATTCAATCTTCTCACTACGCAAATCCCTGTTCAGCTTTTTAGTTTGGGGCCTTTAGCCGCAGAGTTGGTAAAAAAAGCACAGGACAAAAAATACCCTATCACATTACAAATTACTATTCAAACAAGTGCGGTTGTATTAGGAGCAAACATACCATACACAGACACACAAGACATTACCATCTAGGTTAAGAAAAACGTGAGTAATAAATATAAACATATTCAATCCGGTAAAGAGTACGAAAAATACTTCAGTAAACCCACAGGGAAAAACGAAGACATTAAACGTAACTCTAAACTAGAAGACACCATTGAGTTTTTGCCAATTGGCATAGCAAGATCACAATGGCAGGTAAAAGACTTTTGCAGAACGCTAAAAAGCAGAAACGCAGAAGGCATCTGTGCTGAATTATGGGATTGGATTTACACCCATATTCGTTACAATCAGGACGTAAAAGGCAAAGAGCAAATACGCAGTCCAAGAAGAAGTTTTTTTGACAGGGAAGCAGGAGTTGATTGTGATGATTATACCGTATTTATTTCCTGTGTTTTGTGTGAGTTTAAAATACCGCACACGTTAAGAATAGCAAAGTACAAAGAGCAAAACGGATTCCAACACATTTATCCCATCGTGCCATTAGAAGATGGAAGTTATATCACGATGGATTGTGTAGCAGATTCTTTCGATTATGAAGTCCCATTTATAGAAACAATAGACAAAGCAATGGATTTACAATTTTTAGACGGCATTGATGATGATACATCATCCATCCAAATAAGCGGCATAGATGCCGAAGACCTGTTATCAGGTTATGAAGACATGGGCGAACTAGGAAAACGCTTGAAGGATACCAAGATTGCCAAAAAAGTGGGCGGTGCTGTAAAAAAGACCGTTCAAAAAGTAGCACAAAGCAAAGTCTATAATCAAATACGTAAAGGCGTACACGCAGTTAACAGAGTTAATCCGGCTACCGCATTATTACGTGCAGGAATTTTAGCCTCGTTAAAATTAAACGTTTTTAAAGTAGCAGAGACATTGCGCTATGGGTATTTGAGCAATCAACAAGCCCAAGCCAAAGGCTTTGATATGGAAAAATTCAACCGCCTTGTAGGAGTAAAAAACCGTCTGCAAAAAATCTTTTATGGTGCAGGCGGTAAAGAAGAAAATTTTAAAAATGCCATACTTACGGGTAAAGGCAATCAAAACAAAGAAGTACTGGCAGGACTAAATGCCATCGATCAAAACGAGTACACCTTAAATGACGACTTATCTCAAATTTTAGGAATCGAAAGCTACGATTCAGAAATGCAGGGAGTAGAAGGCATTGAAGGATTAGGCGAACCAGCTACAGGCGCAGCCATCGCTGCGGCAACAAGTGTAATGACAGCCATTGCCGGATTATTAAAAGGCATAGGCAGTTTGCGTAAAAAAAAGCAGGAAGAAGCAAAAAGCAATTCAGAAAAAAGTAACGGAAACGATGAAGGTGGATCAGCGGATAGACCATCAGTAGATACATCTTCATCAGAAACACCAACTACTGAAACACCTTTTGTAGAAACTTCACAAAATCAAAGTACCCAAGACACATCTGTTAATGCCAAAGACGGACAGGATAACAGTTCAGGCAGCAATGCCACTGAAACCAACTCCGAAACGAGTAACACCACCGATGCAAACAGTTCAGGTACAACAGCTGATGAAACTGCTGTAACGCAGTCTGCAAGAGCAGAAGCAAACACCAATGCCAAAGCAACCCAAACAGGCTTTGCAAAATTAAAAACCTTGGCAAAGGCTAACCCTGTTGCAACAGGAGCAATTGCTGTAGTAGCAGTTAGTTTGGTAGTCTGGGCGATCGTGGCTTACAGTAACAAGGACGAAAAAAAGAAAAAAAGCGAAGGAAGTCTAACGGGTTTTCCAAAAAAGAAAAAAAACAAAAAGAATAAACAGCATTCACACAAACATCAACACATTAAAATTCAAAAATTAAGATAAACACATTTCTCCGCAAAGAGTTTTTTTATGACAACACGTTGTTTGAAGTACAAAAATAAAAGTTGGCAAAAAAAACAGAAGATCGTCACTAACAAATAAGATCTAAAAAAACGGAAAAATAAAAACAAACAACATGGCAAGCAAGGCAAAGACTAACAAGTCAACATCCATACTTGAGGTCAATCCCAAAGGGGATGTGAAACAAACCGCAATAAGAACTTTAGCAGAGGTTGGCATCTCGGTTTTAGGCGGTGGACTTTTAGGAGCAGCCATTGGTAAACCCTCGTTCTTAATCGGACTGGCGTTAACCGGTGTAGGTTACTATAAGGGTGTTTCATGGCTTGCCCCTTTGGGATTAGGGATGATGAGTACATCACATCTGATCCCTGACAAAAGTAGTGGCGTTTCAGGTTTTGATTTAAAAACAGAAACAACCAATGCTAAAAACCGTATGCTCTCTTTTAAAGACAGCATCTTGCAAAAAACCTATATAGATAAATTAATACCATCTAAAAAGGCAAATAACGCAAGACAGATCAGCGAAGAAAGCACAGAGGGTTTTGGAAGCTTAGAGGCAAACATCAACGCACTCGATGAGGTAGAAAAACAGTTGAACGCATCCGCTAACACGTTTTATAAACGCAGAGGCAATGCAGCAACCCGCAATTTTACAACCCCTATCGAAGGTGGAGATGAGCCTGATTTTTCTGGAATGTAAGAGATAGCATTTTTGAAAATCACACACAAGTAAAAAAGAGTTCCTTATTCATTTTTAAATGGTACAGCGCAACCCATAAAAGGATGTGTAGGGAACTTTTTATCTCAAAAAAAATGATTCTGATAGTTATCAGAATAAAAAACAAATCACTTAAAAATAAAACAATGGACGACTTAATAAGAGGAGCTATGGAAAGTGAGTACAACAACGTTGGAGATCTCATGGGCATAGACGATGCCATGATGGGAGAAGTAAGCGAATTGTTGGGACGCATGAATACGGCAGAAAAAGTAAAATTTTTCAAAAAAGTTTCCGGTAAAAGCAGTTTTTCAAGAGGCTCAAGAGCTGAATTTGAGAAATTCTTTAAAGAAGTGCCTGACAATGTAAAGACTTCGCTGATTAAAGGCGATTTACGTTTAGCGGATTATTCGATCTATTCGATTAAACCCGTAAACAGCAAAACAATTAAATTATTTGAAACACAGGACGACAAAGAAGTAGGATTGCGTAATATCTCAAACGCAAAACTGCCAAAAAACTTTGTGTTCTTAGTAAGTGGCATCTATGTATTAGCAGGTTTATCATTAGATATCAATGATAAAGACAGAACGAAAGCCACGGACTTCAAAAGTCTTACCCTATTTCCGGCAGTAGCGAATGCAGAGTTTTCATTAAAAGCGAATAAGAAACAAATTATTCCTGATGGAAACATCATGCGCAAATTTATCACCGACAACAACCATACAGGCAACTTAGGCTATTTTAAATTGGATAACCCTCGTTTAATTAAAGACGATGAGTTAATCGAGTTTACAATTGAATTGGGAACCATGTTTGGTGTTGACCCGAACACCGCTGTTTACGTTGCTTTAGACGGAACAGGTACTACCCCTTAGAAATAGGCCTTAAAGGGAGTTCAGAAATTTTTTTAAAAGTACGCCCATAAATCATAAAAAATATAATTCTGAACTCCACACTAAGGTAAAACAAAGATAAAAAAAGAGTTCGGTTTAAAATAAAAATAAAACCTAAAAATAACCGAACTCTTTTAAATAAAAATTCAACGCAAAAAATAATTAAAGATGGCATACAGGAGCAAAATAATTAAAGAATCCGTTGAGGTAGTTGTCAGCGCACCAGACCAAATTTTTAAACAAAGTTTTGAAGTGGATAAGCACGCAGGCAAGATCTTAGGTATTTCGTTGATCTCCGATTATGACGAACTGCTTTATTACCGAGGCTCTCAAAAAATTAAGATCAACGAGATGGAAGTTTTTCCTGAAGGATATGAAAGCAAATTGCTCATGCAGGGATTAAATGTTTCGGTAAATGATCGCATCATAAAATTAGGAGAAGATATTTTGCCGGGTAATCGTAAAGTGGAAATTGATTATAAAGATACCACACACGGCTCTGCACCTTTCACACCTTACAAAGTCAAGCTATATGTGTATAGTGAAGTGATAGATAATCAATCGTAACATAAAACAATAAGTCATGGAAAGAGCAGCAAATAGCATTATCAAATTGAAAACAGTTTATGTAACCAAAACTTTACAAAAAATTAATTTTCAATTTCGTCATCCTGAAAATGTAAAAAGCATAACGGGATTATTATTAAGCTGCAACCTGTTTCTTGAAAAACGATTTAATGGCATGGGCAAACAAGTGGGAACACTTGCTTTATCCAACTCGCAAAAAGGAGATGTGTTTTATTCACAGGTAGCCAAACTTGATGATAACGATTACAGGCAATACTTGGAACGGGTCATTTATCCGACAATAGTAAAACGAAATCTATCGCAATGGGGTAAACAATACACCTGGTTCAAAACAAATATTCCGATTCAGCACGCCATGATGGATTGCTATTACGAGGATACGATTTCAAAAAAATATTTCAACGATTTGGGCGAAGTGTTACCGACACTTCCTTATGAGGTGATCTTATATGTTCAATACGACTTAAAACAGGAAAAATGACCGTAGCATTTGCATTAGATTTTATCCCAAGACGGATGCGTGAATTAGGTTATGAAAATAACTACATCACCCGTTGGAGACAACTTCAGATTGATGGAGATCAAACATTAACGATTGAAGCCAATAACGAATACTACTACTTGATAAAACCCAATTTGGATTTTACGGTCAGCAGCAAATTTGGTGTAAATGATCTAACCGATATATCCATCAACGAAATGCAATACGAACACAGGGGAAAGATCACTATCAAAAATAAATCAAGCGATCCTCAACTCATTCAATTCATTCAGGTAATACCGCAACATCATTAAAAAATAAAGTTATGGGATATACAAGCATAAAACATGAAAAATATGAGCCGAAAGTAGTTGCAACTATTTTGCTGATGTTAACCAATGCTCAGAAAATAAATCAGCCAAGATTATTCGAGGTGTATGTAAATGAATTAGCGGTTGTACCCAAAACAGATGACATTGCTCAATTGGACGATTATCAGGATTACATAAATGAGGAAACAACGATCATTAAAATTTTTGTGTATCACTACAACCAAAAAAGTTCGGATAAATTTTTTCTTCACATCAGTCCTGAAACTTTGCAGGAAGCAAAAAACCGAGAGTTAAGTGGCATTGTACCAGTAAAAACAGAAAGTGAGTTAAAAGAGAAATGGGAAAAGGATCGGCATTACGAAGCCCTCAAAGAAGAGAATTTACAGCTAAGAACACAACTAGAAATAGAAAAAGAAGCGGCGCTAAAAGCAGCTCGTGAAACTAAACTCATCCGTGAAAAAAGGGATAGAGAGTTTAAACAAAAAGCTGCCGATGCCTTAGAAGGAATATTGGAGAGTGAATATGTAAAGAAGAATTTACCTCTTGCAGGCATTATCAAACAGTTTTTTGGTGGACAGGCCTTCAACCCTGATGAGAACTTATCGGGTGATGGCAATCCTGATGAGGTAGTTGAAGAAGAAGAAATTGAAGAGATCAATCAAAGAACACTAACCATTGAAGAAGAAAAACACCTTTTGCTTTTAAAGGACATTAAAGCAAAAGTTGGCACGACACATTTAGCGAGTATCATGTACTTGCTGGATCTCTTTGCAACAAATCCCAACAGCATCGAATCAGCCATTAAGGTTGTAAAAAATTACATCGCTCGTAAACCCCAAACAGTTCCCGATACAGAAACAGAAGTAGAATAAACTAAATATTAAAAGCAATGGCAAAGTATAAAAAAGAGATCATCATTGATGCCGATTCAGTAGAAGAAGCTTCTGAAAAGATAAAGGCTGTGCAGGTGATTTTAAAACACTTGAAAACAGCAGAGATAAAAAAAATAGCTGCGGTTGTTAATGACCCGATCCAACTGGCACTTATCAAAGCAAAATTATTCTAAGAAAAAAAATGGCAAAGGAGAGTACATCATTTCTAAACGACGCGGATAAAACAATTATCCGGGGTACTGTTTATGGCTTGAGTGCTTTGGCGGTTACTACGATCTTGTTTTTTTCGGGCAGGGCTATTTACAGAAAGAGAAAATCAAATAAGTCAGAGTCCTTATCCTTAAACGATAACAGCACACAAAATTTTGCCAAACGTTTAAAAATGGCTTTCGATAATGATGGTTGGTGGGGTACGGATGTGGAAAATGTTAGAAAGGTTTTTGTGGAATTGCCAAGCAAGGATGAGTTTGAAAAAGTAAAAAAGGAATATAAAAACATTACTAAAGGCGGCAATTTAGTAAAAGATCTGACAGATGAACTAACGAATACCGAGTATGCTGAGATGCAAAATATACTCGCTGCTAAAGTTCAAAAAAACGGACAGAAAAAAATATTTGATGCTACTGCCGCTGTTTCATGTGCTAGAAGATTAAAAGCAGGATTTGATTACAAAATATTGGGAATGCCTGCCACCGATAAAGAAGCCGTAAGACAAGTGCTGACTGAAATACCAACACAACAGGCATGGCAGATTGTTAGGATTGCCTATTACAAATTATATGCAAAGCCTTTGGAAGTGGAACTAATGAATGAACTGGACGTTTTTGATTTTTCATGGGCGGACATCATTAAAAACAAACCAAAAAAGTAAAGCGATGGCAAAGAAAAAAAATAAATCAAAACAAAAGACTAAGGCAAAGCTCAAAGAAAAATCCAAGAAACAAAAAAGAAACGGATTAGTTGTTGCAGCAATAGTAACCTTGGCAATTTTAGGTTTAGGTACTGGCGCATTTCTTTACTTAAAGCCAAAAGCAGGTTCTGATGAAACAGATTTAACGGAACTGGAAAACCCGACCACTAATCCACCAAAAACAAAAACAGCAAGCGCACCAAAAGCCGATAGTACATTTCCTTTAAAAGAAGGTAGTAAAGGGGCATTAGTAAAACAAATGCAAACCGCCTTGATAAAAAAATACGGTAAAGCGATTTTACCAAAATACGGTGCTGATGGATGGTTTGGTAAAGAAACAACAACGGCATTAAAAAGTAAAGGCATAAAAACAAACATTGATTTAGCAGAATTCACAAAGCTCATTACCTAACCTTTAAAACCATAACATCATGTATAAACCAAGAATAGAGCAGCTAAAAGCTGTCTTTAAAAGCAAGGGCTTTGCCCTAAAAGAAGGAGTGTGGGAATTAAATATTATTGGTATTCGTAACAGCCTATCCCAGTCAAATGCATTTGACGATACCATTTGTGTGTTGTTCAAAGACCATTATGGTGATGATACGCTGCGTTGTTTTTCTGCAACAACAGATCCTGGGCAATTTTGGCTACTGCATCCTTTAAATGTAAAAGGCTGTGCCATTATGAAAGAAGGACATTATCCTAATGTTTACAAAGTTGGTAAACACAAAGGATATAAAGCCCTAGAACAAATTGGTAAAATTTCTTTTTACAGGGATAATAATTTGGATGCGAAGCTGGATTTTTTTGGTAAAGGTGTAATAGAAGTTTTTGAAGTTATCAAGGCCAACATCCATCACGCCTCTTTATCCTCTCCATCGGTGATGGTTGACAAATGGAGTGCAGGCTGTCAGGTAATCAATAATGGTTGGTTGGACTTTATAGAACTCTGCGATCAATCGGTTTTGGTAACTGGTAAAAACCGTTTCTCTTATACTTTATTAAATAGTAACGAAGTGAAAGCTGCAAAATGATTCAGAAGCTGATCGCCATACTTGCACGAAATGGTTTTATTATTTATAGAAAACCATACCAGTTAAACATTATTGGTATTCGCAACTCTGAAACAACTTCGGATAAGTTTGACGATCAGTTATACATCATTTTCAAAGACGATAAAAACAAATGGGTAAAAGCTGTTTATACCATTACAACAGACCCCGGTACGTATTGGTTAAACCATCCTTTGCAGGTTGATGGAACAGCGATCTTAAAACAAGGCCAGTATGTAAATGCCTATCGTATTGGTTTGCACAAAGGCCAGTACAAAGCGTTGGTGCAATCAAAACCTGTTACAGTTTTAAGAGACTATGACCGTAATGCTGTTTTGGACTTTAATAATGGAAGAGAATCAACAGGATTATTTGGTGTAAACATTCATAGGGCTTCTATTCATGGGGTAACAAAAAAAGTAGGTAAATGGAGTGCAGGTTGTCAGGTATTTGAAAAAAATGAAGAGTTCATCCAGTTTATGCAACTCTGCGAGCGGCACAAATCAAAATACGGTAATCTTTTTACTTATACACTGATTGATCTGCGCTCCATCAAACGTCAAACAAAACGCTGGATTGCCTATGGAGTAACAGGGGCAGTTTCATTAACAGCGGCCATTTATTTTTTAAACAAACATTTTAGTAAGAATACTTAAAAAATTAATATCATGAAAACGATCATCGACATCTATCACGAGATCTTTCCGCATACTACTATGGCGGATTGGTTCTATGCACTTTTGGGTTTGTTATTACACGCAGTTGTGAAATTAAAAAATGTCCGCTTCAAAGACTTTAAATGCAAAACCTTCTTTGGAGAATTTTTACCAGTCTGGTATTTTGCCTTTATCGCCATTTTTATTTTGGTAGGCGGCTTGCCCGAAGTCATGACTAATTACAATGTCTTGGATTCTGCCCTGATAGGGTATAGTTCATCCTCCATAATTAAACAATTATTTAAAAGTAAAACCGAAAAACTCAACATCCTATGACATTCTTTGGAAAAACAATCCCGACCGACAAAATCAATTTTTTCATGAACTGTATCAGCTTTGTATTAGGCATCATCTTCTTTATACGAATGCAATATAAAATGAGTGAAGAAGAAACACGCATCGTTAATTTTAACTCAGAGCGGGATTCGCTTTTAATGATAGAAGCAAAGCTAAACTTTCGTTTGAATCAAATACAGACAAAACAAGATAGCTTAATCCGAAGCATACGGCAAAATAAAAAACTGTTATTGCAACAGAAACAAAAAATAGCTGTAAAGAGGCAGCAGCTAAATTCTACACTTAAAAACGACTGGAAAAACACCACTCGTGAAGAACAAAATGCCTACATCAATAAAATCATGTCTAACCTAAAAGAATATCAAAAATGAAAAAAGCACTTTTTTTACTTTGTCTGTTTATTGGCACGGCACTTAGCAGCGCATCTCAAACCATTACTGTTTTAAATAAAGGCGAACTCTATAAGCCACCATTGGATCAGATGGTAGTAATGGACAAATACACTTTCGGTGGTTATCATTATACGGGTGAGAAATATGATAGTTTGAAAGTGCAGATAGAGGAATTGGATTCGCTTCTTTTAAACAGGGATAGTTTGCAAAATAAAGTAGTCGAAGAATACGAAGCGACTATCCAGTTAAAAGATCTCGAAGTCAATACCTATAAAACTGGCTTTTCAGAAGTAAAAGTTCAACTCAATTCAAGTATTGAAAAAGGAAATCAATTGCAAACTGATTATAAAAAGCTGCAACAAAAAAATAACCGAACAAAACGCTGGCGGAATTTCTTTATGGGAAGTTCAGTCATTAGTACCGGAATATTAATACTTCTCGTCGTCATTTAATTAATAGAGCGGTAGTTGTTTTAAAAAAATAATCCGTTGCCCTTACTCTATTTTCTAAAAAACTAATATCATGGCCAGACCGAAATTATACGACACCAAAGCAAAACGAATTGCAACGGTTAAACAATCGGGCAAGATTATTACGTTTAAAAAACCCGCTGGTTTTCCTGAGACTTATGTCAATCAAATTCTTGCTAAAGGGTTGGAAAAAAGAAAAGGTGCTGTTAAAATACTTGGTGTTCATAGAGATTCCAATTGGTATAATAGCATGGACGAATTACTCGATGATATTGAGTGGGAGAAAATGGAGGATTGGCATGGTGGCGATGACAACTATGATAAGTTATACGAACCATCAACTGCTTATTATACTGAAAAGCCTGAAATTGTTTTAGGCAACATTTCTGAAATAACCATTCCTGAAATAAAAGTTCAGTATCACAGAGGTAAGGATAGTAAATTGATGTCAAGGATCAGCTCCTCTAAAGATGCTGAAAAAATATTGAGACAAATTTTTCCTGAAGGAGAACTGGATTTACAAGAGCAGTTTATTATTCTTTATCTCACCCCTCAAAATAAACTACTAGGCTATTACAGGCACACTAAAGGCAGTTTGGTTGCTACTCTCGCTGATATTCGCTTAATTATTTCAGTAGGCGTTAAAACAAGTTGTGGCGGCATTATTATTTCTCATAATCACCCAAGCGGCAACTTAAAGCCAAGCCAAGATGATATTGCCCTAACAAATAAATTAAAAGAAGCCGCAAGATTGTTTGATATAAAAGTTCTGGATCATTTGATAATCTCCAGCGAAGATTATTATTCATTTGCTGATGAAGGGGCTTTATCAGGTTTGGAAAATGTCCCAACAAACAATTTTTCTCTATTGCCCCTCAACCACAGGCAATTCTTAATACAGGTACTTCGCCGGATAGAAATGGAAAGTATTGGCAATAAAACCGTATTAGAAAAACTTGGAGCATCTTTTAAAATTTACGATAAGAATACGGTTAAAGAATTAACCGAGTTAGCGATAGTTATTACAGCAAGAAGTATAGCGCAGTCAAAACAATTATCTATTGTTGAGCGTTATAAAAAAATTGTCCGCCTGTATGAAACGCAGGTTAATTTGTCGCATAGAACATCACAAAGTATTTTATTACAACAATACTCTACACCCGCACCCATCGGTTTTTTAGCAGGTATTTTTTGTGGCGTAGATAAGTTTGAAGATGAAAAAGATAAAATTGCTTTTGAACCAAGCGCAGGCAATGGTTTGTTAACCATTGCCGCCAACCCTTATTATTTCAGGGTAAATGAAATTGACACCACCCGTAACCTGCATTTACAAACTCAAGGATTTAGAAGTGTGGACAAAGAAGATGCCACCAAATCTTTTTCAATTGAGCGTGAAGTGAACTGGAATAAAAAATTTGATGCCGTTATTACTAATCCTCCGTTTGGCAGATTAAACAAAACCATAGAGTTTGATAATTTTTCTATTGACACCTTAGATCATTTAATGGCGATTCGTGCATTAGAATTAATGAAGGATGAAGGCAAGGCAGCTATTATCATTGGCGGTCATACAAAATATGATGAAAAAGGAAGAGTACAAAAAGGTGCTAACCGTATTTTCTTGAATTATTTGTATTCACATTTTAACGTGATGGATGTCATTCCCATCAATGGCAGTAAATTGTATTCAAGACAAGGCACAAGCTTTAATACCCGATTGATTTTAATTAATGGCCGCAAAGAGAAAATAAACGGTGTTGCGCCAATTTCATCGCCAACAAGAATAAAAAAATATGTTTATGACGGTAAAGAGTATACCGAAAAGCAATTAATTGAATTTGCTGCCAGCGCTTCGGAATATGATCGACGTGATGCGGGTGAGGATGTTTTGCCCATAAATACAATTGAAGAAGCGATAAAATGGTTAGATGATGTAGAGGTAATCTCATCTCAAGAAGGATTAGAAAAACCAGTCAGTCGATTCGATGAATTATATGATAGAGTAATTGATGCTATGAAAATACCATTGCCATTTGAATTTGCAGATACAACAACGTCTGCTAAAGAAAATTCTGAAACTCAAACAGCCTTTAAAAATTTCGCAGGCTTAAAACCAAAATATAAAGATGCACTTTTATTGATTCGCATTGACGATCATTATTATTCATTTAATGAAGATACGTTTCCAATACAACGGGTCATTGGTTTACAGGTACATCAGTTTCAAAATAAAGGCGAAGCGCATGTCTATATAAAATTCCCGGCAGGAGAGTTAGACACGTATCTGAATAAATTGGTAAAAGCAGGAAACAGAGTTGGTGTCGCAGAAATTTTAGAAGCAGCAAAAAATAAAAAAACAAAAGCAGAAGCATCCTCTGATACAGACCTTGAAGATTTAGCCAAAGAGTTGGAACGAGAATTAAAAAAGCTCAACAATAATGAAGAAGATCTTGGCGCACCTTATTTACCTGCTTCTGAAAGCTGCGTAGTTTTAAATACCGTTGTTCCTGATTCGATGGAATACGAGACAAGTCAGGCTTTAAAATTCATTCAGCAAGAAGTGGGTGGAGATATAGATGAGTTTGTAAGACAACGTTTAGGTTACAGCTCAAAACTGGATTTATGTAAATCACTTTCTGCCGAACAAACCGATGCGGTTGCAATGGCCATTTATAATATAGAAGCAAGAGAGCAAGGAATGATTATTGGCGACCAGACAGGAATTGGAAAAGGTCGTATCGCTGCCGCTATGATCCGATACGCTGTATTAAAAGGAAACAAACCCATTTTTATTACCGAGAAACCCAATTTGTTTTCTGACATCTACCGCGATCTTTCCGCTATCGGTTCTTCTCATTTAGTACCATTTATTGTGAACGGCAGGGAAAGTAAAACAGACATTAAAGATGAGAACGGTGAAGTGATTCATCAAGCCCTGTCCGCTGCCGAACAACAAGTTTATTTTAAAGATCAGCGTATTCCTGCTAATGCGGATTTTGTCTTAGCAACCTACACACAATTTAATTCACCTGACCGCAAACCCGAGAAGCCAAATTTTTTAAGAGCTATTGCAGAAGGAAATATTATGATCTTGGATGAAAGTCATAACGCTTCGGGTTCGTCACAAACAGGTGAATACTTGCAAGGAATTGTGAGTAGTGCTAAAGGCGTTATTTTCTTATCAGCCACATTCGCTAAACGTCCCGACAATATGCCAATCTATGCTATGAAAACTGCTATACGGGATGCGAATATGAACAGGGATGAATTAGTACAAGCCATTAGCCAGGGAGGAGTTGCATTGCAGGAAGTATTAGCTTCTCAATTAGTAAAAGAAGGACAAATGCTTCGTAGGGAAAGAAGTTTTGAAGGCGTGGAAGTAAATTATCTCACATTAGATGAATTAGAAAACGAACACAAAGCCATTGCAGATAATATTACCGAGATCTTGCGTGACATTATTTCTTTTCAATCAACTAATGTAGACAGCCTAGTAGATGAGATGGACGATATTGTTGTTGCCGAAGGAAAAGAAATTACAAAACGGGGCGGTACTTCTCAGGCAGGGGTAGATAATATGCCTTACTTCTCAAAAGTGTTTCAGGTGATTAATCAAATGTTGTTTTCTATCAAAGCAGAAGCAGTTGCAGATAGGGCGGTCATGCGATTAAAAGAAGGTAAAAAACCAGTTATTGCTTTTGCTTCTACAATGGGAAGTTTTATTGAACAAATGGAAAACGAAGCAGGCTTACCAGTTGCCAATGGCGATACCATCAATGCGGATTTTTCAGAAGTATTGCAAAGGGGTTTAGATGGCATTTTGCGTTATACAGTTACCACACCTGAAGGTAAAAAAGAGTTTAAAAAATTTGACTTGAGTGAATTTGCTCCCGAAGTAAGAGATAAATTTTTAGCGATCTCAAAAAAAATTAAGCAGATGAGTTCAGGGATTTCTATTTCGCCAATAGATATCATCGTTCAGAAACTTAAAAACGCAGGTTACAATGTTGCCGAAGTAACGGGTAGAAAATACGAGGTGCAAATAAACACCAAAACAAATAAAGGGGTAGTATTGGGCCGCACGAGAATTAATACAAACGATGCTTTTCGCCAGTTTAATAATAATGAAATCGACGTGCTATTAATAAATCAGTCGGGCGCAACAGGTGCATCCGCTCACGCTATTGTAACTAAAAAAGTAAAAGCGCAGGATGTAAAACAAAGAGTAATGATTGTTTTACAGGCAGAACTGGATATTAATACAGAGGTACAAAAACGTGGCCGTATCAACCGCACCGGGCAAATTCTACCACCGATATACGATTATGTGATGAGTGCCATCCCTGCCGAAAAGCGTTTAATGATGATGTTACAAAAGAAATTAAAATCATTAGATGCCAATACGACTTCTAATCAAAAACAAAGCACAAAGATCTTAGATGTGCCTGATTTTTTAAATAAGTATGGCGATAAGGTAGTCACACAATATTTACAGGATAATCCTGAGATCAATAAATTATTGAACGACCCTTTAAAATTAGAGGAGACCGATAATGAAGATGGCGAAGTACTAGAAGAAGCTGCACATAAAGTATCAGGGCGTGTGGCTGTTCTTTCTACCAAGATGCAAGCAGAGTTCTATACAGAGATCTCGCAAAATTACATTGACTACGTTGAATACCTGAAACAAATTGGCGAGTACGATTTGGAGGTTGAGGCTATGAATTTAGAAGCAGAAATGATTTCACAAAAAGTAGTTCGCATGGGCAAGGGTGGTGATAGCGAATTTGGAACAGATAGTTTTTTAGAGAAGGTTGAAGCAAATATTTTACGTAAACCTTTTACAAAAACGGAACTGGAAAACATAATAAAAGAAAGTTTGAGCAATGAGTTAAAACTTAACCCAAAAGAATTGCAGCAACACATTATTAAAGAAGCCGATCAGTTTTTTAAAACCCAACTTGAAAAAGATTTAAAGGATAACGAAGCTTATTATGAAGAGCTAATTAAAGATATTCCTAAAGAAAAGAAGGGAATAAAAATCTTGGAAAAAGAAGGTAGGGGTGCTTACCTGATCTATGAAAAAGAAAGAACCAAAGAATTGAACGGAGCCAGTTTAAAACAGTCAGAAAAATTAGCCATACAAAACAGAAACCGTTTACAATACCTTAACAGCATTTTTAAATTCTTTTA
This sequence comes from Bacteroidia bacterium, assembly GCA_016787785.1. Classification (GTDB taxonomy): domain Bacteria; phylum Bacteroidota; class Bacteroidia; order B-17B0; family Aurantibacillaceae; genus Aurantibacillus. The sequence goes on from JAEUTO010000009.1 coordinate 203,786, forward strand.
TGTTGGAAGAAATACCCTTTATCCTATCAGTTCTTATTCAGAGGGTGATATAAAAATAGCCTCTGTATTCTTAGGTTTTATTATTGATAAGAAAAAGAAAAATCCTTACGCACCAAGTAACATTCGTTTGCGCTTCGCTTTGGCTTCGTCCAATAAATACATTGCTATTCCTGCTTCTTATACACAAGATGTAAATGCTATTATTGGTGCAAGCCATGATGTTGAAGAATTAAGTACTTCTGAATTATTGACGAATTGGGAGCAAGCCATCAAAGCAAGCAGTAAATCCCGTGGGGTGCGTTACATCGTCACAGGAAATTTATTACAGGCTTTCGCTGGTTTTAATGGTAAGCTAGTGAGTTATACAACAAACAACGGGGAAACAAAAAAAGGAATATTAATGCCGGAATATTGGGAAGCGGATGAAAATGGTATGGAGAATAAAGTGGCTGTTCCCATTGCAAGAGCAGAAAAAATTATTAAAGGTTTAGTGACCGGTAAAGGAATTACAACCGAAAATGGCACTTCTATTTTTAGTACTGGCGATACTTTCAAGATCATTGTTCCTTCTTCCAAACAAAGAGGTGGCGATGTGTTTTTAGATAGCGATATTTTAAAATTAGTGATCGGTAATAATTTTAATAAGACTGCTGATAAAATGGTAGCCAATATTGAAGATGAAAACCTGAAAGATCTTTTAAATATTCTGCAAGCCAAATTTAACGACTCCTTATTGGTAGATATGGCACAATTTAAAAGCATACAGAAAGAAGATAATGCAGCACATAAAGCCCGTAATCCAATTGTTTTATTGAGCCAAAAAGAAGTGGAGGAACAGGAAGAGTTGGCTCTTTTAGCGATGGCAGTTGAAGTGGAGTTAGAATTGGAATTAGAGTTAATGAGATTGGCAGCTTAAAATTTTAAAACGATGGACTATTATAGATTAGAATACAGCGAGCAACAAGGAAGGTTTCATTTTAATAGTGGAAGCGTTGCCGCAAATATCAATGGTTGGAAAACGGTATGTAACGTTTTGTCTTACGAGCAATGCTCTGAATTTGCTGAACTTGTAATAGACAAATATCCATCCACGAACCCATGTAATGATTTTCAGAATACAGGGGTCTATCCAAGCTTTGAATTAATAAAACAAGAGTTTGTTCAGTTTTTATTGAGTTCTCCGCATATACATTAATTATAAAAATAGTATTATGAAAATCACAAGCGAAAATTATTTTGCGACAGTAGCAAAAATTGGTGTAGAGAATTTATCTCCTGCTTTAAAAAAAGGACATGAGCTTATTGAGAAAGCCACAAAGAGCGGAACGGACTGGAAGTCCTACGGTACTTTTAAAAAACAATTTGATCTGACCTTTGAAGTATTGGCCAAATTCATAGATGCTTCTGAAAAATCAAAAGACGTTTTACCCGTAAAAACATATAAAACAAACATTATTCATACGGAAAAATCTAATAACGAACGTGCGGCAGTCAAACCGTACTCCGTTGAACCGAAAGTGACAGCACAAAAGAGAAGCAAAGATAAACCAACCTTTAAAAGCAAAGATGTTGAACTCATTAGCCCTGAAACTGCTTTTATACGTCGCTTCGCATCCCTAAATAACAAAACAAAAACAAAAGAACAGGTGCTTAGTTTTATTCGTTCTTTACAAAAGGCCATCGTTGAAAGAAGAATTAGAATTACATCTAAACATGGGAAACTGATCGAATACATTCAACAATTTTTAGTAGATAAATACAATAAAGCCAATAAAAAAAATATTGAGTTTAGTTTTCCTGAAAATGATCTCATAAAATATAAAAAGATCGGTGGCGGTGAAGTAGTATTAAATTCTATCCGCTTTATAAAAGCGTATATAGGTTTACAGGGTAAAGAAATGACCAAAGAAAAAGCAAAGAGCCTTTATAACAGAATTGTTAGTGCTATCGAAGCAAAAAAACTAACGACTGCTGATAAATACTATAAGCACATTAAGGTTATTCTAAATTCATTAGAAAGATTCGTAAAGCAAAAAGGTGATAATCCAAGTTTACCAATTACTCAGGCAGAATTAAATGGTTTAGAGGGTGTATTAAAAGAATGTGGATGTAAGGATAACTTAAACGGCATTGATGAACATACAATAATAAATAGAACTGAAAAAAAACCACCGCAAAATACTATTTTAAATTCCCAGGATGTTATTAATCTTAAAACCCACAAGCTTAATTTTACTGGCAAATGGTTAAGCTTTATTGGTAATCCTTCCCGTGGTTTTACCGCTATGATTTATGGGAAGCCCAAATTTGGTAAATCATATTTAGCAATTGATTTTGCAGGATATTTAGCCCGAAATCATGGTAAAGTGTTATACGTTGCTTATGAAGAAGGTTTTGATGATACGTTAAAACAAAAGCTACAAGAAAAAAACGTAGCGCATCCAAATTTATTCGTTGCCGATTATTTACCGGCTAATTTAAAGGGTTATGAAAATGTTTTTATTGACAGCGTTAATAAGGCAGGTCTTACCCCTGAAGATCTTGATAAATTAGAACGAAAAAATCCCGAGGTTAATTTTACTTACGTTTATCAAACCACCAAAGATGGCAATCACAAAGGCGCAATGGAACACAAGCATAATGTGGATGTTGTTATTGAAGTGCCACAAAGAGGCATTGCAACTCAGTATGGCAGATATAACCAAGGTGGGGAGATGCGGATATTTGAAAAATAGAATTTTCTTTTCTTATTCAACTACTCAACGTTCCAATCTTTATTTTTCTCGAAGACAATTTCAGTCGGTTTCTCTTCTTTTATTCCGTACGCTACACGATATCCGCTTTTGAAATAGATGTTCATACTTTTCATGCCTGTGTTCGTCGTAATATTACCTACATATTCCCATTTTCCGTTTAAAGCGTAGTAGATAGAATAAATTATTTTATCTGAACCAAACGGCGAAAATGTTTCTGTCCACTTATTAGGAAATTTTTCGGTCTTTGAAAATTTATAAAGCCACGTTTCATTATTAATCAATCCTATTTGCCCGTAGCCAATTGAGGCAAAAAACAGCAAAATCGTAATAAGATGTTTTCCCATTTTTTAATTTTTACTAATGATTTTTAATATGAAATTACTTTTTGATATTCTTTCCAATATTTAGGTAATACAGGATTTGCCTTTGAAATTAACCCGTTAGATCTTTCTCCAGAAAAATGACAAAATTGCTCCCCATAATTTTCATTTCCCCATTCCGCCCATTCTTTATATGCTTCAGGTGAAAATGGCCTTTCGTGATTAAGTGATATTCTTTGCCCAGTTCTAATGCAATAACCTAAAGGCATACTATTAAACGATTTTCTGTTTTTAGGTTTATTACCCTCGAATTTTGTTTCGGGAGTATTAAAGTCTGTAGTTTTATTAGTGTAATTTTTATTTCTTTTTTTTGAGTTGTCTAGTTCCAGTTTAGCTCCTTTTATAATGTCTTCGCAGTGAAGCATTGCATCATCAAAGGCATCTTTATCATTTTGCTCACTTAACAAAACTCCTAACTCAGTATTGTTTATTTCTGACGCCTCAGAAAAATTCATAGATCCAATTATGCACTTAACTTCATTCGCAAAAAACTTAGCGTGTAGATTATTAAAATGATAGATTTTTAAATTTTGGATGTTTTCAATATCATTACTATCGCTTTTAATGTATTTGCCATATACCAAATGTATTGTAACACCTTTTTCTGCGGCTTGTTTCAACCTGGTTATAAATGATTCACTGATAATGAACGAAAAACTGATTAAGTACAAATCCTTTTCCGCTTTGCGAATCAAATCTTCCAGTGCTGCGGCTGATCCTTTAGTTGTTAAAATTTTTGCCATTTTGACTAATTATTCAAATTCAATTTTATTAATCTCTTTCATACTTACTATCGCAACCTTTCTAAATTTGCAATATACTTTTTGCAATACCTTCTACTTTCCTTGTCTCTTAATGCCGCATTAAGTGTGTATCCACCAGCTAATACCATGCTAATTGAACCTAAAACTTCTTTTATATATTCAGGAGATGTTGTATTGGGATTTTGAATAAGGACGTAGGCGGCGAAAGGTATTGCTGCTACACCAATTCCTTGCAATATTACGTTCCTACTTAATTCTGAATAAACGCTATTGTAATTGTCTATAAAGTCCCGTTCGGAACTTCCCTCAGATATCTTATTTTGAATATTTGATAACTCTCTATTGAACGCACTAATAAGCTCCCTGTTTCTGTTTCTAAATTCAATAATCCGATTTATTGGAATTTCAGTTAAATTAACTGGAACTAGCATATTAATTATTCCTTTAGCGAATTTATTTCTTGAGTTAATCAGAGGTGTTGTAGAGCGAGAATAATTAGTAAAATTATCAAATCTTTGGTTGTCAGTTATTATTGCAGCAGATTCTTTGAAAGCTATTTCCTTTGCTAAATATGTCATGTATAAAAATGCAAGCTCCTCAGGAATTAATAGTCCTTCATCAACTTGTTGCCCAATATTATTATCTCGACAAAAATTAACCCATTCGTACGAAAATTTTTCTTGATAAATTAAATAGTTCCAATTTGTGGAATTTTCCCATTTTCTACGAATATTAGTTTGTCTAAATAATGGACTTCTATCATAGCTGTTTTCAAGAATCTTGGTTGCTTCTTCAATAGCTGTTAAAGAAGCTCTATAACCTTCTTCATGGTCGGGAGCGTAAAGCGATATCAAATCAGTATTATCCTGAATGTTTCTGAAATTATCAGTTAATAAATTTCTTCTGTTATACGGGACAATCGGTTTAAAGTTCTCAAAATACAACAAGGCAAACTTTAACCATGTTTCATCTGGTGGCTCAAAATTCGGGTAGTAAATTAATGGTTCCATAATTTATTTTAACTCAATTATATTTGGCATTTCATTATATGTTTTACCATTTAAAACTCTGCCAGTCTCTTTTTTGTTTCGACCACCCCATTGTTTAAAGAAAAACGGCACTTTCGCTTTTTTGCATTGTTTTTGAATATCAATAACCCATTCTTGCTTCATTGGTCTTGGCTTATGCCCACTTTCGCCACCTACAATCACCCAGTCTATTTTATTAAGATTTAACGACGGCAATCCGCCTATTAATGGTTCAAGAGATAAAAATTTAACTTTAGCCTTAGTCTTTCTTAAACAATCTATTCGGGTGGTCATAATGTCATTTTCAACAGAAACTCCCATCCAAATATTATGTGTCCATTTAAACTCTTTATGCAACTCAAGAAGCCTATCTGCTCTCTTAGTTAATACTTGAAAAACGTGTTGAGGATTATCATTCATTACTTTAAATACATCCTTAATGAAATCCAAAGGTACTTTTTCATGGAATAAATCACTCATGGAATTTACAAATACAATTTTTGACCCTTTCCATGTATAAGGTATATCTAAAGTGCTTTCATGTGTTTTAACTACTTTAAAGCCATCTTTGTATTTAACTTGTCCCATTCCTTTAAGTCTTCTTGTCATGACTTCCGCATAACAAAATTTGCAACCAGCTGAAATTTTAGTACATCCAGTTGTTGGGTTCCAAGTCAATTCTGTCCATTCAATTGAAGAATTAGCCATATTAATTAAATGTTATTATACATGATTTTGAGATTAGCACATTTTTAGAATGAGTTTTGCCGTCCGTAAATTCGGAAGTTGCTCTTTGTTCATCCACAATCCTTCTGAGAGCATTTGTATAATGATTTCGGCTATATAAATTTTGGGAATGATGTTTTTCAAACAAGTCCTGAGCGGAAAGCTTTTGTCCTTTGAAATCATTATAAATTTCCTCTTTAAGTTTATCAATGTTTAGAGAGTTTAAATCAAATAGCTCAGATACAGGGTTGTTAAACTGTTTCGCATCAAATGTATAAGTATTTACTCCGTCGAAGATAGTCCCTATGTTTGCGAAATCGTTATAAATAGTTTTTATTAATTCATACCCTTTTAATCCCTTTGTGATGTGCAAAATATAATGGCTTGTTCCATCACTATCCTCTTCTTGGAATTTAAAAGCAGTATAGTAAATTTTACTTTTTAATAAAGATTCATATTCCTTTCCAAGACTATCTATTATTAAACTTAATCTTTCTGCTACTGAGGATTTATATAGTCTATTATTTCTCAACTGGTCTAGTGTTGTAGGAAATAAATCTGCCATCAAATCATCAAACTTGTCATTAATTAATGCTGGGTGAATACGTTTTGTATTAACAAAAATAAAAATTTCATTCCCCCAATTCTTTAAAAATTCAGCTAGCACTTTTGTTTCAATTCCCTTGTAACCAAAAGGGTCAATAAACAATAAAGAAGGTAATTCATTTAAAGCGCCATTATGAGTTGATTTCACTATAAAATCTGTAATTTCTTTACACTCTCCAACCTTTTTATTTCCGAAAAAAGGTTTATGAGCAAACGTGTTTTCTTCAAAAGTATTTTTAAAATTATGTTCTAACTCTTTAGAGAATAACATATCATTAAAAATCATTCGCACACTTTGTTTTAAATAGGAATCGTTTTTACAATGATTAGCTATTAAAATTGGGGTGGATGGATTTCCATCATCATAAATTCCTGGCCCTGAAAAAAGGTCGATATATCGTATATACTTTGGAGTATTTCGTTTAGAAATTATTTTACAATAAGAGGGGAAATATTCCGAAACAATACCTGCTTTAATTTTAGAAGATATTGTTTGTTTTTCAAAAAAATCGTTTTCTTTCATTCAATTATTAATTTAAAGATGCTTGATAAATGCTTTATTTAGTAAATTCATTAAGTGGGACTAAAACGCCATTAGATATGCTTAAAGTAGGATTAATACCTACATCAAATATTTTTAATGGGTCAATAATATCAGTAAATGGAATTTTAATTCTTTTGTTGTAAATTATTTTAAAACCAATCCCTATAGGTATTACTAGATTAGCAAGTAATCTAAAGTTTGCATAATCATCCGTGTATGGCTTCCAACTTTCCATATTAATATACGATCTTTTTAATTCAAATACGGATTGAGGAATTAAATTTTGAATTTCCCATAGGTCGATATCCGTAACTGTAATATTATAACCTAAACTATTCCTTTGCCAATTATGGTACGCACTTGAGGACTTATCATTAAGATACTTTGCTGTTGAACTGGCTTTAATTGGCAATCCATTATTTTTGAAAATTTCAGTTAGTTCTATAAGCGAAATCGAAATAAAATGGTGGTCATCTTTTAGAACATATACATTCTCGATTTCAGGTACATCATTTATAAATTGAACTACGATTAGTGGTATCTTAGAATTATCTGATACATATTTCAGATTCCGGTATGCCGATTGATTCGGATCAAACAAACCGCCGATTTCACTTTGTTTTATTCCAATGAGTAATACTAAAAGCTTGGGATTTGAATTTGAATCCCCATATACCAGTTGCCATATATTACCACTACAAAAAGTAAATTTTGGATTATTTATATTTGTAAGGTGTTCGTAAAGCGCATTACTTTTGTAATAATCCATATTTAAAATAGTGACGTTTGTGTCTTTTTAGCAATACTTTTTTCGTTGAGTGATTCTCCAAACTTTTCTTTCCAATACGTTTCAACCATTTTCTTTTGAAGTTTCGTATCAGATGTAATTTCAATTGTGAGTTTTTCAATTTCCCTTACAAATTTTATCGTTGCTTTGGCTTGATGTTTACCTTCTTGAAGCATTAATTTTAATTGATCGAGATAAACTGAGAATTCAATTTTATTCCGCTGAGTCTTGATACTCTTCATACTTTGAGCTTTCTGTAAACGTGCTGAAATTAATTGCGCTGTTTGTTTATATAGATCTAATAAAACTTCATCTCGCTCTTTTTTATTTGTGTAGCCAATAGCTTTAAGAATAGCTGAATCTAGTTTAACACGACTTTTACTAACATCATTTATATTATTTGTTTCTCCAAGCTCAAATTTGAAATTTCTAGTTTCACCTAAAACAAGTTCATTATCAACTTCAAAATCTACCATCACGGGCATATCTTCTAGTTCATAAACTTTTATATCTCCAGCCCCATCTCCAAAGTTTGTTCGTATAATAAATTGTTGAAATAACCATGAAAGCGTACTATTGAGGAAATAGTAAATTGGGAGAATATGTTTTTTCTGTTTCACATATATTGACTTTAATCCATCTGCCTTTGGATAAACATTACCTAAATAAGATTTACCAAAATCACTGATAATACTATTAAAGGCAATTTCAGGCGGTGCTTTTTGGATAAAACTATACCATAAATTCCTCGATGCGCATGAAGGGACTTGGTTAATTCCCTCCTTCACACCATGTTTAAGGTATTCATATAAAAATGGCGCATCATTGCGTATATTTTTATATTGGTCGTTTATTAATAACACGGAATGTGGTAGGTTCTTTATGTCCAGTTCGTACGTTTTACTATCTTTTGAACTCGCCAAACATTTCTCAATATACCGCTCTTCAACAAGCCAAATTTCATTGAATCCATTCTCAACAAGTTTCAACTTTTCTTTCTTCATTTCTTTAAAAGAAGAAATACCGCTATTACTATTCAGCGCAGCTTTTAATTTTGGTTCGTCAGTTTTCTGACTTAATTCTTTTACTATAAAAAAATTGTCAGCACCAGTCTTGATTCCAAACTTAACATCAACAAAAGTTTTTAGAGGTACTAATTTTGAAAATCCTTTTTCGATAATATCAAAATATACTTTTGGAGCTTTTAAAAACTGCGTCCACTTTGTAAATTGATTTAATTTAGATTGTTGTAAGCAATTTATTTTATATTGCTCGTTTTCGTTTATTTTATTTTCGTTTAAAATAATATCCTTTAACTCATCTGTACTACCATATTCCTCAATTATTTTGTAGAGGGACTGCTTAAAGTAAACAAATCTTACAACATTTTCATTACGTAAATCTTCGTCCGACTGTTTTCTTAATATTACGATTGATGTATTTACAGAAGCGGAAGGAAAGAATCTCTCAACCTCGCTATCAAGTATTGCTACAATTTCATAATTTCTTAAAAAGTATTTTTGCATATCAATGCCATAATCAGTGTCTAGCCAAGAATTTTGAACGATGAAAGCTAAATACCCTCTCTCCTTTAAAAATACTGATGCGTGATAAAAGAAATAACCATATATTGAAGTTCTTTGCGAAGGTTCAAACCCGCATTCTGACATTACAATATTCATTATCTGCTCTTTCTTGAAGGTACCATTCATAGCTCCAATGTCTTCTTGCCTTGTATATGGGGGATTGCCGACGATTGCATCAAATTTTGGCAAAAAATTTCTTTCTTTTTTTCCGCTTTGATTATGCAATTCTAACTTGGTATTTGCCGTTATTGAAAAAAAATCCCGGTTGACTATCCTAGGGTACGAAGCCTTCCTTGTATTACGTATCGCCAAGTTGAGCATTGATAGATAAGCAGGATATCCAGACAGATCATTACCGTATATTTGGTCTAACAGAACCTCATGCTGAGTCTCTTTTTTATTTGCTTTACTTAGTTCACGTTTTTTTTCATAAGCCCTTACCAAAAAAGTTCCTGAACCGCAAGATGGATCTAAAACAAAATCATCATAGTGTTGAATAGCGAATGAATTTATTAAATCAATGACGTGTGGTGGGGTAAAGTATTGACCTAATTTATGTCGCTCATCTTCTCGTATCAGTTCCTCGAAAATCCTACCGATAATATCAAATGGTATTGCGCTAAAATCATAGTGACCTTCTGTTTCTAAAGTTTCTTTAATTAATTCTATTACAGATTCACAAACAAATGGTATTTGAAAAATGATATCCGATCTTTCTCCAATCAATAGTTCAAAATTTCCTGTAATTTCCTTGAATTCGGTAAAATACTGCCAAATATGATTTTCTAGTTTAGCAGGTGTATTTATCTCAGAAGGAATTTTCATAGGATGTAACCTATGATAAAGTTGATTATCTACATACGCCTTATAAAATATCAGTTTGGAGATTAGCATTAATAAAGAAATATGTGTAAGATTTTCAATTTCTTCATAAGTCTGAGGGATATTCCAAAGTTGACTTTGTGTATAGTTTTGTATTTTCTTCTTAAAATCCTTATTTGATTTATATCTTTCCCAAACTTGTTCTGTAATTGAAATACCATAAGCCTGAATTAATTTGTTTATTTTGAAAATAAATAATTCATCTAATGGACTAAAAGTAATCGGCTTTTTATCAAGAATTTCAATTGCTCTTTCAACGTAAAATGTAGCTATGCTTTTAAGTTTTGAAAGAATATCTTTGCTTGGAGAATAATTTACTCCAAGTCTCGCAATTTCCGATTGTGTGAAAAAACCTTCCGTAACCGCAGCTCTTTCATAAATTTTATCACTATCAAAAAAAGCACAGGCTAGAAAGTTACAATTCCCAAAATATCTAATATCTAGTTTTTGAGCTCTTGCAACTTCTCTAAGCAAGACAGAACTGTCAAAAACACTTTTCCCATCCTTTGCAGTTGGATCTTTTAATTCTATAAAAAATATAGCTTTGCCTCCTTTACGTTTTAAAGTAATATCTGCTCTTCCATCTTCTTGAACGGTGTAAGGCTCAATTCTGTCTTCAAGATTTAATTCTCTAATTACCTCTGTAAAAACTGTATTTAGTGTGCCTTGTAATTGTCTCTCTATCTTCACAATTAATATTTTTGTTGAAAAAAATTAGTGTAATATTTATTGTAAAAATAAGAAAATCCACCGTTTTTCGGTGGATTTTCTTGTTTTTTTGTCATTCCTTTCATTATATCCGGCTATTTTGATATAGTTGCTCAGAGTATAAAGTCATTATTATTTCCAAATTTTTAAAGCAATATTAGCGAGGTCTTTTGCTCTCGCCTCAATTTTGTCTTCGTCCCATGATGAACTATTGATGTAGTCTGTTGTGATTTTTAGCTTAGAATGCTCTTTTAGCGCTTTCTTTTTATCAGACCAAGCAGAGTTTTTCATACTGCTATTCAAAACTCCTGTTACAAGGGTCAAATTGCCTAATGTTTTAACCTTCTTGTCTCTTGCATGTTTTGCGAGATCCGACATTCCCTTTTTTGACCAATGTGTAGTCCATTTTTGAGGCATAATATGCTCTGTTGAATAACTAGAAGAACTGAGTTTCTTAATATCATTTTTTGGATCATGTATCTGAAATAGCGAAATGCAGTACAATATCTCTCTCGCATTTGCATTACTTAACCCTTGCGTTAAAAAAGCGTCCGCAAATTCAGTATCCGACGGGAATTTATTTGTGTCTTCAGTAAATGTTGTAAGGATTGTTTTTAAATTTGTAACAGTTACTTTTCCTAAATCTGATAGCTTTCCTATTATTTGAATGAATAGGTTATTGTAGTTTTTTGTTGTTGCACGACAAATATTACGTCTAATAAGATAACTTTCCAATATGCCTAACAATTGAACTCTTGTTTTTTTATCAGACACATGCTTATAAATGTATAATATTAGTGGGTAAACGGTGGTAATTTCGAGATGTTCAATTATGTGAAAAAAGCGTTCTTCATCTTGCGAAAAGCTTAACTCATTTAAAGTTGTTCCTTCTGGAAACTCAAAATAAATACTTGCGTAATCCTTCAAATCTTTCAAGAAAGCTAATTTTTCTTTTGTATCTTTTAAGTTCAGCCAGTTTTTATACTCGCTGAATAGTTTTTCCAGTTCAACCGCAGATTTTTTTTGAATAATCAAATAGCAATACAGTAGTACTTCAATATTTGTTCTCTTAACACGGCCCGATGTTTTTTGCTCATTCCAGAATATAATTTGTTCTTCGTCATCTTCAAATACGGGCTCCCAAAGAGTGTCAAATTCAGGTCTAACTGCTACATCTGAAAAAATAAAATTTTTAAGTAATTCGCCCGTGGTGAGCCGTACTCCAAGTGAATTAATAGTATCGAATATCTCTTGTTCATCGTCATTTGCAGATAGAAGCATACTTATTACTGGCACATTTCCTAATATTACTGTTTTTAATGTGTCAAGTTGAGCATCATCGAAGTTTTTAAGTTTAGCTAAATAGTGTCGATAGCATCTAAGAATTTTATGATCTTGATTATTTAGTTTATCAATATCTTCATCAAACATAATGGCTTCAAAATATTCTTTATCATTTTTAGAATGCTCAATTCTTAAGAACTTTTCCCCTTTAGAGTTTTCAAAAACTACAAGTTCGTTGGTTTTTTCTTTGAGTTTACTATAAGTCCCTGCGCCAGTAGCCATTTTAGAAATTGCCTTTAGCACTAGCGAGAACGTAGTTAAGCGTTGTTGACCATCAATTAAATCGAGCTTCACTTCGCCTATAGCATTGGACAATCGCTGTTTTGTAATTAGAGTTCCAATAAAGTGTTCATTTTTCGGGTTTGGTTGAGTTTTATCAGCGATTCGGTTTATCTGATCCCAAAGGATGTCCCAGTTGTCTACATCCCAAACATAAGCTCTCTGAAAGAATGGAACGACATATTGTAAATTATTAGAATAGAATGAATTTAATAATTCTTTGTTTGCGTTTATCATATTAAACTTTAATAAGTGGTTGTTTAAATTATTTATGTTTAAACCTGCGTAATAGTTTTTTGTTTCTAGTAAGATAAACTTCTTTGGCAGGGGTATTGTAATTTATATCTCTATTTAAAATTGAAATTAAATTGTTTATATCATTTACAGTGTCAATTTTAATTCGATCATCTAACGTCATTTTAAATTCGTATTTCAAGTCCTTTTTGGCCTGTTTTACTATGCCTTTAAAATTTTCTTTTACTAAGATTGGATTGTTGTTTAAACAGTTGATTATTTTTTTCTTTGTAGAATCATTAAATTTTGCGTATCGATTAATCGCATTATCGGTAAAGAAAAAACCATTTATTGCTAGAAGTAATTTGAAACTTTCAGCCGCCTTTTTGTTTAACACATCTTTAAAACCAAAGTTGTTTTCGTATACACCATAATTTTTTACAACGATGTCATTTTCAATATTAATTACATCAATTGATTTACTGAAATAAACAGCATCTTTTTTTAAATTCGTAAACTTATGATCGACTCCTGGGAAAATGCTAATATATTTTGATTTTGTAATTGCGTTTGTGGCAATACTCTTCTTAAATATTTTTATTCTCTTTTTTCCGTCGTATAATTCTAATAGAAAGCCGAAAATTGAACCATAGTCACCATGTTCAGTAGAATAAGTTTGAACATCCTTTTTAGAAAAAGAAAAAATTTCTTTTGCGGTTCGGTTATTTCCTATATTGTCTAGATAAAGGACATAATCTCCATGTTCATTGTCATCTAATATGGGTACAATTTTAAAGATACTTTTAGTTGTAGCGAGTTTTTCGAGTTGGTCATTGAACCCTTCGATAAGTTCTTTCTTCAAGTCTTCGTCTGGCTCTATTTTATATTGCACAAACTTTTTATCTAAGTCTTTTATAATAAAATACATATCAGCAGAATAATCTGTTTGTTCAAAGTAATCGCCTACAAGTTCGTTTAGTGTTTTTAATTTTCTTTTCTCCATTTTGCTATTAAAAATGTTTTTTCTCCAAGATTTACACCTATGGGTTCATCGCCGGAATTTAGCTTATGTTTGCTAATACATATTAATTTGTCATTATCGGAATCTATAACCTCAAATATCTCGTAATCAAAAAACAAAAGCATTGGATTCGTATATATTAAATTTGTTCTTGCATAAATAAATCCCATCGTAAGAAACAGAAATATATAAGCTAATACATCAAAAATAGTTTTAGTTTCTAAAGCAATAAATGGCAAAATGTATGTGCCTAGATAAGTTATGTATTCTTTATTTTGGGATGTAATTGATTTAATTTTAAATACGGGAGTACCTGTGGCTTTTAGAGCTGATCTTTCGTAAGCTTTGAAATAACATACTAACGATATACTTAATATAATAAGTAGAAATGGTTGGATATTGTTAGATAAAAGTTTTTTAAATCCAATAAAGTAACCAATACAATTTACAAAAGTCGGATCAATGGTTTTCAAAGCCGCTATTATATATATAGGAATATATGCAAAAAGGAAAAGAATAAATTTTGACATGAAGATTCAAAAATAATAAAATATGTGTGAGTATTAATCTTAGTTTCTGAGTAAAGCATAATATAGGTAAAATTACCTACCTTTTTATAGGTAATTTTACCTATAACTTTACAATATTATTTTTTATTGCAACTTTGAAAAGACCGATTATTGTTTTGGCTCCAGTTTTTTTATAAAGGTTTCGTCTATGATAATCGACCCCGTATTCACTTATCTTTAATTTCTTTGCTATCTCAAGGTTTGTCTTTTCTTGACAAATTAATTTTAAAATTTGCGTTTCTCTGGCAGTTAAAACTTTGACTATCTTATTTGTCATCTGATATTAATTCTAAATACACTAGATTTAGGCATTGTTAATTAATTTATTTTCAATTGCATATTTAATTAAACTTTGTACATTATCAGTATTGGTTTTACGCATAATATTACTCATGTGATAATTGATGGTATCTAAAGTTACCCCTAAAGATTCTGCTGTTTCTTTACGTTTCGTTCCTTGACAAATTAAATTTAAAACTTCCAGTTCTTTCTTAGTTAGACGCAAATTAGAAGGTTTTTTATTGCTATTTTGAAGCTCTTCCGTTAATACTTTTGATATTTCGGTATCTATGTAAATACCTTTTTCATGTACAATATTTATTACCTCTAATACCTTTTCAACTTCATCGCCTTTTGGTAAAAATGCTTTCGCTCCCAATTTAAAACATTCAATAATATAGTCTTTCTGAAAGAAAGCAGTTATTATAACAATTTTTATTTTAGGATATTTTGCGTTAATTCTTTGCATAACATCCTGCGCTCTCATTATTGGCATCTCAATATCCAACAATATTATTTCAGGCCGTATTACTTTTAAATTCTCCAATAACTCTTTTCCGTTACTAACATCAAACAAGATTTTTATATTTTTATGCGGTTTTAAAGCTGAAACTAAACCAACCCTTAGTAGAGGGTGATCCTCTGCGATTCCTATCGTTATTTCTTTTTTCATTTGCTTATTGGCACTATCAAGCGAATGCTTGACACTTCATCATCTTTAATATATATGAGTTCGGCATTTAATAAAATAAGCCTGCTCTTTAATAGTTTTAATCCCATTCCTGTACTTATCTCTTCCAATAAATCAATCTCTTCGTTAGTAACCCCTTTACCATCGTGTAAAAATAACAAGATAAAACTGTCTTTTACTTCTTCCAAAGAGACTTTTAAATAAGCATATTCTGAATGCTTTGCCAAATTATTTAAAACCTCTCTACAAATTTTAAAAATAGTCAACTGGTCATTCGTTGAAAATGGCAACTCACCCGAAAATATAGTGTTATTATGAAACTCTGCTACTCCTTGATTAACGGGGTTCTCATTCATTTGTTTAATTGAAAGTTCAATAGCTTTTAATAAACCAAAAGAGGTAAACAGCAGCGGTACAATTTTATGTATAATCTCTCTGATGTTTTCTTGTAATAGCGAAAAAGATTTAATCTCAACTCGAATACCGGAGAGATCAAGACCTTGCTTTTCAAACTCAGTAATACGACTATTTAAATTACTTGTTGCGAGCGCAACAATGGGTATGATCTCGTCGTGCAATTGCCCAGCAATTTCAATTTTTTGCTTTTCCTCTGCTTTGGAAATAGCCGTCAATAAATCAATTTGCTTTTGCTTTTCCAAAAGGCGTAGTTTATTCTCAATCTTCAGGTTTCTGCTTTTATACACACTTGTAATGACATAGAGAAACATAACAAGAAAGATAAGGGCAAGGCAGCCTGCTATAATTATTATTGTGTATTTTTCTTCATCCATATTCCCGTTGCAAATAAAACATTTTTAATCGTATTTAAAAGTAAGTGTATTCCCCAAATCAAATAAAGCGTTGAAGGCTTGCAAGTTTTGAGAAAATTAAAAGTTAAAAACAACAATATTCCACTTGAGAAATATAATAGGAAACCGAGATTAATCCAATAAAAATAGTGTTTACTCCAACTAACAATTTTTGGATCAAGCAAGAATATCAATAGATAGCTGCTGGCTAAAATCGAAATTATTGCAGATTCAATAGAGCCAAGAGTTGTATCAGTGCTGTTATATTTTTTTTGAAAAGTCAGAATAAAAACACAGGAAACTATAAACAACAAACTAACTATCAATGTCGCTAACTTAAGCTTTGTATTTTCCAATTGCTCATAATATATAAAAACAACAAATATAAATTCAAAGAGAGTAAAGCCATTTCGCACAAAATTACCGTTGCTGCCGTTGTAGACCCAACTCAAATAGTCGGCTAACATACACAACAACAGATAAAAAAATAAAGCCCATAAAGATTTATTAAGGGCTCTAAATTTAAGTATGCACAAAAAGGCTGGTACACAAACGCTATAAGCTGAAAATTTTTCTAAAATCCCGTAGCGTTCTAAATCCATTAGCTATTTAAGGCGTTATTATTTCCACAACGGGGTGGGCAGATAAACGACCTGTCACCAATGATCCCGTTAACCAAATCATTTTCGTTAGCATCAACGCCCACGATTACAAGTTCTTTTGTGCCTGCTTCTGTGAGTGCATAGTAAGTTCTAATTCCTACACATCGCTCCTGCGCTAAAATATCAGTTAAAATTTTTTTGCCAAAGTAATGCCCTAAGATTAAAACTCCACCGCCACCGTTGGCAGTTCTGTAATTTCTGGTCATTTGGCTACCCTCTGTAAGGGTAATACGTTGATCTTCATTTCCTGTAAACATAGTAGTTAATTTTAAGATTATACCCTAAATATAAACTATAAAAATAATAAAGAAAACAGCTTTTTTCCTAACGGTTGGAAGAAATGCTATTATATGATTATATAAAAACTAATTAAAAGTGTAGTATATTTCTACGTCTTTAAACGTAGTTAGCCTTTAGCTATTCCTTGTCTTATCGCAAATTTTATAAGCAAAACTATATTATCACTTTCCGTTTTGTTAAATAAATTTTTTTTATGGCTATTCACAGTGTTTTGACTAATATTCATTTTGGCGGCTATTTGGGATAAAGAAAGCCCTTCACCTAAGTGTTTAAGTAACTCAATTTCTTTTTCAGAAAATTTTACATTTTCAATCAAATAGTAAAGTTTTTTTTTATCGTTTGTTAATTGCTCAAGAATTTCTTTCGATATAATTTCATTAAAATAAAATCTATGAGAGTAAACACTATTAATTGCTTTTATCAATTCGGGTACACCGTGGTTTTTTGACAAATAGGCTGAAACTCCATTTACGACAGCATCTGCGGCTAAAAAATCACTATAATCTTGGCTTAATACAATCGTTCGTATAGACGGAAAATCTTTTGCGAAAATCTTAAGAACTTCACTACCTTCTAAAACAGGCATTTTAAGATCTAAAATAACAATGTCGGGTATATGCTTTTTCACCATATCAACTAATACCTGCCCATTTTCAGCTGCACCTATTATCTCGATATTATCAATACTCAACTCTTCAACTAGAGCATTTCTATAAATTGGATGATCTTCAGCAATCATTATTTTAATTTTTTCCATTACTATCTCGTTTTGGTATGATTAGGTAATTAATAAAAGCTATTAGGATATAATAAGCGAAAATAAAAATAAATATTGATTAAAAAACTACCTAAAATGGTGAGTATTTATTTTTTCAAACAAATTACTTTTGTTGCATACTGAATCTAAAATTGAATTTTTTCTTTAATAACGATCAAAAATGAGTATTAAAAAGGCGATGAAAAAATTGGAGCATCTTATACAGTCGTATGGTCCTTTTTGGCACGAATGGATGAAAAATGAGAACTGCTCTTTGACTATTGAAGATCTTTACATAATAGAAGTACACACCAAAGACAATTTTAAAATTAATCTTTTTGAAACGTTTATGTTTTATAATCAAACTAGACGTGTTGAAATAATTAATGCAAAGTTGATATGGGACTGTAAAAAGTTTAAACAATGGGTGATATTGAATTTCTTATTTAGCATAGTTGAATTAGCTCGAAAAAATGGCGGGCAACACTACTTACACCGACCTATTGGGACTTTAGAATTGAATGAAAAGTTGAAGCAATGTCTTTTTAAACTAGATGTTTTGTACCTAAATCAAATCTTTGAAAAATATAAAGAAGAGGATCTCGAAAATGAAAAAATCTTTAAAACAATTTTTGAGTTTGAATCCTCCAAGCGTTTAAATAAAATGCTGGAAAATAAATTTACCACATATCGATCTTACAGCACCAATTAAAAACAAAAGCAATTTTTAAAATAAATTCAATTTAGATTTATGAGAATATTAAAATATAATCTCCAAATAAATAGTTCTAAAAGTATTAACCTTTTTAAAACTCTTTTTATTATGGATGGATAGTTAAAACAAAAAAGATAAGAAATTATCTCAAAGGTTTATAAAACCTAATTAAATCAACTAAATTTTAAAAATTAAAATGGAAAACATGAGAAAAATAAATTTAAAACTCGTCATATTTATGCTAGCCTTATTAGGTTTTGCAAGTTTGAAGGCACAAAATGCAGGGCCGACCTGTGCTACAGCTGTAAGTTTATACGATGGTTATTCGCCATCTGTAACATTAAATACAAATACTGAAGGTTATTTCAAATTTGTGGCAGGTAAAGCTTCAGAAACGTTTACATTACTGAATAATAATAACAATATTAATTATCGAATTAACAGGGTAGATATCTTTAGTGGCACATGTTCGGGCCTCACTTCGATAGGTACAGATGTATTATCGGGAAGTACAGATAGTATTCTATCACTGCCTTTAAGTGGTTTATCTGTTGGACAAACTTACTATATCAAGTTAAGTAGAATCTTAAACACAAGTCAAACATCAAATTTCTCAACTAGTTTAATTTCATTGATATGCGGTGTCGGGTATTTTTATCATTATGACCCCAATTTTAGCAGTTATCCAACAAACAATGTAAATGCTTGGTGTTTGGATGCAGCATTCGGAGGTACAACAAGTGTTTGTAATCTAACAATTTGCTGTCAAAACACCTTCGCTATTGTGAATGGTGATTACAATGCTGGCGCTAACACTCCTGTTTTTCTAGGTAATGGTGGTCCATACTATTACATTGTATATGCAAGCGGAGGAAATCCAACCTACACTGTTGTAAATACAACTACAAATTTAACCGTGACTCCAATACCTTTTCCATACGCTTCAGGCACAACATATACAATAAATCAATGGGACAACGCTACTTATCCAAACCCTGCAAATCAGCCAGTAGGGACTGTTGGTTGTTACAACCTTGTTATTACTTCTATGTGTGATATTCCAGGAGGGTATTCACTTTCACCAAATCCTACCTGCGCAGGTAATCAAGTATGTTTTACATATACGACGATTCCAGCTAATGCTCTTTACCAAAATGTTCTAATTTCATATACAAATACACCAGTTACAGCAAGTTTACAGCCTGTAAACTTTACCAATGGTTATCAGTGGTTTTCTTGCCAAACTTATACTGCGGCGGGGACATACACAGGGCAGTATACAACTCAATATGGTACAGGGACGCAAAAAAGGTGTGCAACTACTACCACATTCGTAACTGTTATTTTGCCTCCAAGTGGAACAATCACTGCTAGTGCAGCACCATCATTTATCTGTGCGGGTCAAAATAGCACGTTGACTGCAAGCGCAAGTGGTATTAATACATATACTTGGGTGTCACCAACTGGCACTTTAACAGGAAATCCTATTGTAGTAAATCCAACTGTCACTACAACATATACAATTATTGGGGGTAGTTGCCCACAACGTACGGCGAATGTAACAGTTGAAGCAGGAGTATGTTGTGTAAATCCGGGTCACGCTGCAATACAGTTCAATAATATAACTCTAGTACCTTTTGGGTCTGCAAACTCAATAGCATGGAGCAGTTTAGTACCAAATAGTACATATAGTGGCACAAATATTGCCATTCCAAACACAGGAATAATTTCTGGTGGTTATTCTGTAAATGGTTATCTAAACATAACAGCCCCAAATACAGTTTTTAATAGCACGAATATTTATTTTGGTGAGAATGCAATAGTTAATCAGAACCAAGCTGCAACAATTGACAAAAGCTATTGGCATGGTTGCGATAAGAACTGGCAAGGTATATTATCAACTAAGCAATTGACGGTAACTAATTCGGTTATTGAAGATGCCTCTGGAGCCATTACAATTAATGCAACAGTGAATAATCACAACGGATTATTGGTTGACAATACAATTTTTAATAGAAACGTTTATGGTATGATTATAACTGGGCCAAAACTTGCTTCATATAAATTAACAGGCTCAATTTTTACTTCAAGAGATATTCCACCCGCCAATTATGTTTATACAAGTGGAAATCGTTGGACAAGTTTACCTAACTTCAGTAATGCGGCTCTAGCTGCATATAATACAGGTTATTTGAAAGGATCAACTATTATGAGTTTACCAAATACAGCAAGAGGACAAGTTGGTGTTTATTTTGGATCAGCCTCGCTTTTGATAACTGCTGGTAACCTTAATGGAAATATTACTATTGGAGATGCATCCACAACTCCTACTATAAATAGTTCATATACAAACATATTTGATTATTTACGAATTGGTGAATACAATAGTAATTCAAGATTAATTTCTTATAATAATTGGTTTCAGTGGATAAGTTCAAATCCGCCGATGGATTTATATGGTAATTCAACCGCTGCTATATATAATAATTCTACGCCACGAGCTGTTATTGGTTCAAACAGCACAGGTACTGGATTAAATATTTATACCAACAATTTTACTAATTCAACCAATGGTGTATATGCTGCTAATAACGGAACGTTAAATGTGTATAATAATCAGTTTACAAGCATCACTCAATATGGCCTACAAGTTGAAAACTGGAATTGTACTAACACACAAACGGTACAGATCTTAAATAATGTTTTTGCAACCTGCCTATATGATCTATATGCGTTTAACAATAACACTATTAAATTAAATTTCGCTAACAGCATTTCAACTTATCCGTTTGTAGCGGTTAAAGCAAAAGTAACATACCATGCTTATATCAGCGAGATCAGCAGCCCTGCTACAGCCAAATATTATGTTGGTTATAGCAATTCAACAGGTAAAGTGAATGGTGTTTATTGCATTAACACGTATTCGCCTGCGGTTGTAAATAACACGATAACAATACGAACTCCCGTTGGTGCAGGTTTTAACGCAAACATTTGGTTAGATAATACGCATCAAGGGGATATTAAGTACAACTTACTTAATGTATCGCCTACTAACACCAATAGTTTTAATACTTTTGGAATTTTCACCAATGTTGGAAATAATAATTTATTCTGTGAAAACAATATTAAAGGTGCAGGTTCAGCTATGAAGTTTCAAGGGTCAAGTCCGAGCCGTATTTACCGGAATAATTTAAATTCTAATCCAACCGCCCCATGTTTGTTTGGAATTTTCTTAGATAATAGTGGAACTGTCGGTCCAATTAAATATAATACTAGTTGTGCGGAGAATATTTTTGGCGACTTTGTTGCATCACCAAATGGTGCTGATACTTATGCACAAAATAATTCTGCTGGCTCTACTATTGATTATCCGGGTGCATTTGGGCCAAGTAATCCTTTTTGCCCTGCGGTTAATTCTAACATAGTGTTTCCTAACCCAGGTTGGGCTACCCCATTTTCATTGATATCTAATGGTTCAACGGGAGTAGCGCAATGCATTGCACAGCCAATGGGCGCAATGAGTTTGCAGCAAACCAGTTCGTCAAGTTCTTCGCCAACACTAAGTGCTGGTGTTCCTGAAATTATGAATACCGCATCAAATTTTAGCTCGAATAATCTAGCTAATAAAACTATTGCAAACAAAACTACTTTTGAGCTAGTTCGTAAATCAGCTATTAATACAACAAATATTAATGGGGCCGCTGTATTCATGAATACAAATTCAAATAATGCAATTGGTAGTTTTTATAAAATGGATAGTTTGGTAGGACGTTATGCCGTGACAAGCAATACAGCTATGTTAAATCAAGCTAAAACCTTAAATACCTCTCTAGTGCCTGTTGGTGTAATCGAAACAAATCAAAAAGCTTTCAATACTATTTATCACTTGTTTATGAAAGATGAAAATTTAATTACAATATCACATATCAATATTTTAAAAAACTTGGCAGCCCTTTGCCCGTTTACAGATGGCACAAGTGTTTATCAGGCAAGAGCCTTAGTGAAACACTATGACACAACTGAGTTTTTTAATCCATGTGAGAATAACCCACCCGTATTAAATAGCACTAATAGGTTGATCAATAGTAATACTGAGTTGAATAGCAGCAAAGAAGCTTTATCTACATTAGTATACCCTAATCCAGCCGGTAACGAAATTACGGTTTCTACTGACGTAGATGGCGCAAAATTGTTTATCTTTAACCTTGTTGGGCAAGTAGTATTAGAAACTGATTTAATCACTTTAACAAAAGTAAATGTAAGTGACTTTAAAAATGGCACATATATTTATAAACTTGTAAAAGATGGTAAGATCATTAAAGCCGATAAATTAGTTATCAGTAAATGATAATTTTTAAAAATATATTTAAAATTTATACTTTTTGTAAACAAAGACCCAAGGCTTTTGCCTTGAGTCTTTGTTTTTTCTTTTCAGTATATTTGGAAGCACAGCCGGGTCAGAATTTAATCAGAAACTATTCTGCTGAAGAGTATTTAAGTTGTCCAAATGGAAGCGTCTATCCAATATCTCTTTGTAAAGACTGGTTTTCACCTTTTTTTTCTAGCAGCCCTGATCTCTTCAATTCTTGTGCTACAACGACATTATATACTACACCAATAAATGCAATTGGAAATCAAGTACCGAAGAAGGGTGTTGGTTATCTTGGTATTGGTATATTTCAAAACGCTATTCAAAATGACAACAAAGAATATTTGGAAAATAAATTAAAGCAGACTTTGCTCAAAAATAAAAATTATTGCATCACTTTTTACACAAGTCTAGCCGAACTAAGCCGATTTACATCTGCAAATATGGGGGTTGTTTTTAAAAAAGATTCGGTTATTAATCATGCAATCCCGGGGGTCAACCAGTTCATAAGCGAGGTTCCTGCTTTTGAGACAACAACAATTAACTCCGATTCAATTAACTGGACAAAAATTCAATTTAGTTATGTAGCCAATGGTGATGAAAATTTTATGCTAATAGGAAATTTTAATTCAAATGCAAATACTGTAAAAAATCAAATAAAACCTTTGGGAGCACCCTATGGAGATTTCGCTTACTATTATCTTGATGATGTTTCGGTAGTTGAAATTAACAAAGCAAAAGCGGCATTAAACGACACGATTTTCGTTTGCGCAAATTCAACATATACATTAGGTACAGATAGTACATGGGATGCCAGTTATCAATGGCAACCTTCAACGGGCTTAAGCTGCGCCAATTGTCCTAATCCAGTAATTACGGTAACGAATAATGTAAAATATTATTTAACAAAACAGCAATGCAGTACGATAACAAAGGATAGTGTAGTATTTGAAATTTATAATTCACCTGTTACAATTTTGCCTTTAAACAATGCGACAATATGCGTTGGTAACACAACTACCCTGAGTGCCGATAGCAACTCTTTTTTTAATTATACATGGCAACCTACCGCAGGATTAAGTTGTACAAATTGCCCATTACCCTTTGCAAATCCTGTATCAAATATTACCTATACATTAACTAAAAGTGCCTGTGGTTTCAGTAATACCGCAACCGCAGCAGTGACCATAAAACCAAATTTCAATTTAACCCCTCAAATATTATTAACGGAAACCGTTGGTTGTTTATTTGATACTTTGAAGTTTAGTGTTTTCAATTCACCAACTGGAAATGATGTAAATTATAATTGGCAACCTCAGGGTTCTTTTATTTCGACATTTACAAATACTACAAAAGCACTAATACAGAACAATAGTTTTTATTATGTAACAGTTAATAATAGTAATAGTGGTATTTATTGTCCATTTGTAAAGAAAGATAGTATTTACATCAGTTTACCCGATACTTGTATAAAGCCATTGGTAATTCCAACTATCTTTACTCCTAATTATGACAATGTAAATGATGTTTGGAAATTCACGATGCCTTATGGAACAAAATTAAATGCGGTTTATGTTTATAATAGATGGGGCGTTTTAATTTATTCCATTGACGAACTAACTCTCAATTCGGATAACTCCAAAATCAAAACAGTTTATTGGGATGGCCATACTTCAAGCGGAGAGGAGTGCGCAGATGGAATCTATTTTTATATAATTTCAATTACTGAAAACGCAGAAAAGAGAACGTTTAAAGGTAATGTCTCGTTATTGAGGTAAACCACAATTTATAATTGGTAACATAAAATTAATATGTGGTAATTAGCGTTACACACATTCTTACTAGATTTATATAAATATCTAAAATGAAAATTATGAAACAAATTATACAACTTATTGCATCTTTATTTATAGCAAACCTGATGAACGCTCAAACTCCTAATTTGGATTGGGCAAAAGGTATTGTTTGCACAAATGCCAATAAGGCAAATTCGATAATTTCAGATCTAAATGGTAATGTTTACACAGTCGGATATTTTGCTGGCATTTCAGATTTCGATCCGAGTCAAGGCACATATACATTGTCTTCAAACGGGATAAACGATGCCTTCATTTTAAAACAAGATCAAACTGGTAATTTAGTTTGGGCTAAAAACATTGGTGGAAGCAGCATTGATTTTGCATATTCTATTAATTTAGATAATGCAAATAACGTTTATGTAACTGGCGCTTTCCAGGGAACAGTTGATTTTGATCCAAATCCTTCAACATATAACTTAACTTCATTTGGTGATTATGATATTTTTGTGTTAAAGTTAGATGCCTCGGGAAATTTTCTTTGGGCGAGGCAAATGGGCGGAAGTTCAACTGACTATGGCTATTCAATCAAAGTGAATTCTTCTGGTGTTTACATTTCGGGTTTTTTCAACGGTGTATCCGAGTTTAATCAATTACCAGCTACACAAACACTTTCATCCGTGGGTGGGACTGATGCTTTTGTAGCAAAATTAAACATTAATGGAAATTTTCTATGGGCTAAGCAAATAGGCGGCACTGCAAGTGAAATTGCATACTCTATTACAGTCGATGCCTTTGGAGACGTAATATTGTGCGGGAATTTTGAAGGCACAGCAGATTTTGATCCAAGTGCGAATGTATCGAGTTTAACGAGTAGTGGATCTAGTGACATTTTTATATCCAAATTGGATGCTTCAGGAAGTTTTGTCTGGGCAAAAAATTTGGGGGGAAGTTTAGCAGATATAGGAATGGCAATTACAACAAACACTTTGGGTGAGATATATACAACCGGATATTTTCAGGCATTAGCGGATTTCGATCCTAGTAGTTCTAATTATACATTAAGTTCCTTTGGAGGCAGCACTGATATTTTCATTTCAAAATTGGATGTATCGGGAAATTTTATTTGGGCTAAAGCAATTGGGGGTTCTTCAAACGATTTATGCAATGCAATAGCATTAGATGTATCAGGCTACGTCTATATGACTGGTTCTTTTAATGGCACAATTGATTTTGACCCTAACTCTACAGTTAATAATTTAACTTCTGTTGGGAGCAAAGATATTTTTATTTTAAAAATAGATGATAATGGCAATTTTGTTTGGGCTCAAAATTATGGTGATATTACGTCTGACAATGGTTATGCAATTTCAGTAGATGTTGCTAATGTTATTTATACTACTGGAACTTTTACTAATAAAGTTGATTTTGATTTAAGTGCAGGCATTGACACGTTGTCGGCAGTGTCAGGAATGGGTAATATTTATGTTTTGAAACTTAATGAATCGACTTTAGGATTAAAAGACAATTGGAATTCTAATAATATTAATATTTATCCCAATCCTTTTAATAACAAATTAAACGTGATGTTTTTAAGACAAGTTGACGGATTTTATTTAACAGTTTTGAATTCACTAGGCCAAATTATTAAGATAATTAATAAACCCGATCAAGAACAGACTGTTGATTTTAGTGGTTTGCCAAATGGAGTTTACTACTTGAAAATAAAAAATAGTTCCGAACAACAAACGATTAAAATAATTAAAATATAATCTTAGACTACACTATGAGTATAAAAAATCGTTAAGATTTAACTTCTACTTAGTATTAACGTAGTAATTGTATCCACCACCAATAGCTTTATGAGATCTAATAATGAATCCGAGCTTTAAAGTGTTATAAATAAAGTTTGATATTGATTTTATTTTGTCTTTATAAATTTCATTTAATTTGGGGTCTAGGATTAAAAGTTGTTCAATAATTTGGAGTGAGGTCATAGGCTTTTTGTTTTTCTTTAATATGAATACTATCTTTTCTGCCATAACCCAATTATTGTTATAGTCAGCATAGTTGGGTGTGCCACTATCCTTCAACTTTTTCTTTCCATGCTTCTTCTCATGCTTTGATATCGTTTCTTCTAAATCGTAGATCTTGTTTGTAAGATTTATATTTTCATAATAAAGTGTTTTTATTTTCTCAAATAGCTGTTCCTTGTCAAGCTTTTTCAAATCTTTCAAGACATAATTTAAACTGAAGCTTTCCATATTCTTAAGTATTAATTGTTTTTTGTATTAGATCTAGGGAGCGTTTTATTACTCCCTAGACATTTCATAAATAATTCATAGGCTTTTCACAGGCCTTTCACAGGTTTATCATGTAATGCTCATAGGAATTTCCTTGAATAATCCTCGGGAAATCATAAGCTATTTTTAATTATTTAGCCTGTTTTTCTTATATTTTTCATTAACCTGTTTTTCCTAATAGTTTGATTAACCCTTTAATTTGGTCAAGTTTTTCTTGGTTCATATTTTGTAAAACAGGCATTAGTTCTTTTACGTCAATCATATTAAAGTCAGCTTGGTCAACCGGAATATTTAGAGTTTTAAATCCTCTGTTAAGCTTATCCATTTCATAAAATAATCTATTCTGCGACAAGTGGGTATAAACAGCGGTAAATTTTCGATTTTTATGACCAAGAAGTTTTTGTCCGACTTTTTCAGGTATTCCGTATAGGAAGCAAGTGGTTGCAAAACTATGTCTAGCAACGTGAAATGACAATTTTTTATTGATTCCCGCCTTAGTATTTATTGACTTTAAATGTTTATTTATTTTTTGATTAGAGATAGTTTCAAAAATCTTGTCTTCCTTGCTTTCGTTGATTAGTTCAATGGCTTTATCAATTAATGGAATATAAACCGGATTGCTTGTTTTTGTCATTCTTAGTTCAATGTATTTTTTAAATTCCATGTGACCATCTATCGGACTTGGTATCCATTTGCCGAAAATATGTTGTTTAGAATTTAATTTGTTTACATCTGAAAATCTAAGCCCAGTATAACAAGCAAAGAGAAATCTTTTTGTTGCTTTTACCTCTCCTGGACTTAGTTCTTTTATTCTTTGGGGGAATAGTAAACTTTCAATTGCGTAAATGTCATCAGGTTCACAATAATCTCTTGTTGTTAATTCAGGATCAACGTGCTTTATTTTGTAGTCTTCAAAAGGATAAGCTTCCCTTAAATAATCATCGTTTTTAATCGCTATCCAAATCATGGCTCTAATAGATTTCATGTTTTTAGAGATCGTACTTGGTATATTACCTAAACCGCCTTCAGCAACAGGCTTTGCCATGTGATTTTCTAGGTTAACTAAGAATTTATAATCAATATCAGCTAAAGAAAGGTTTGGCTTAAATTTATTTATTTTGCGAATGACTGCCATATAACCTTTATATGTTTCATTAGCGATTAAGTTTTTTCTCGATTTGAATTCCTCTGTAAAATATTCGTAGAATTTATCAGTTCCCTTGTTTTTTGAAAACGCAGATTTGAATACTGTTAGCGTAAGCGGCTTTTTCATTAGCTCATATTTGAGAACGATATCGTTTGCCTTAGTTTTTTCGTTATCCAAATGATGATTGATTTTTTCCCAGCTAAAATCGCCTTTTGTTGCTCTTTCTTTTGATCTGTCCCAAAAGTAGTAGTCTTCAAGTTTTTCTGAACTTAATGATTGAATAAAGGCTTTATCTAACTTATTCCTGTATTCTTTTCTTAAAGGAATGTTTTGGCCAGTACTAATTGTGAGCCTCTGCGTTCTGCTTAAAGATATAAGCATAAATATTTGAAGTGAACCATCTTTTGATGGTCTGTTTGTTCTTACATAAAAATGAATTTTAGCACTCATGGTTTTTTATTATAACGTTGAAAAATTAAATTAGTTAGGGTCTGCGACAATCATTTTTATAACTGGCAGGAAATTGAATACAGTTGGTGGAGATCTACCGCCTTTAGAAAACCAATGGCTACACATTGGCTGCACATAAAGGCATAAATGAGCTTTAAATAGGATATTAAAAATTTGACGATAAGGCATGAAATGCCTATAAACACTAGAAAAAGCGAAACCCAACGAATTTTTGTTCGTTGGGTTTACTAGGTTTTGTGGTGCCTCCAGGAATCGAACCAGGGACACAAGGATTTTCAGTCCTTTGCTCTACCGACTGAGCTAAGGCACCAGCATTTGAGGTTGCAAAAATACATAAATAATCTAGCTCACAAAATATTTCTAAAAAAATCTTAATTAAAATCGGCCATCCCATATAAAATATATCTTTACAAGAATGAATTTTGTTGTAGATTTTGGGAATACACGGATAAAAGCAGCCCTTTTTAATGGTGGGGAATTAGAGCATTCTTACGTTTTTAATTCGGTAAAAGGCCTTATTGAAGGATTGAAACAGATCCCTGATTTTCAGCACTGTTTAATTGCCTCAGTTACCGGCATGCATACAGAATTCATTAAAGCACTGCCAAAAGGCAAACACGTAATTTTGTTCGAAGCTAGTACCCCAATACCCTTAAAAAATCTGTATAAAAGTGCGTTAACCCTTGGTTCTGACCGTATTGCAGCCTCGGTTGGGGCTTACAGTTTTTATCCAAACCAAAACGTTTTAACCATTGATGCAGGTACCTGTATAAAGTACAATTTTGTTAATGCCAATAACGAATACCTGGGAGGGGCCATATCGCCGGGCTTACCTATGCGTTTAAAGGCAATGAAAGAATTTACCCACGCTTTGCCTGCGATAGAAATGGACAAAAATTTTGGAGATTTGATAGGCACCAACACCAAAGATTCTATGTTAAGCGGTGCATTGATGGGCGCAGTTGCCGAAGTAGATGGAATAATTGACAGATACCTCTTAAATAATGCTAATTTACAGGTTGTATTAACCGGTGGCGATGCCGATTATTTGGGCAAACAACTTAAAAATCGTTTATTTGCCAACCAAAACATATTACTTTACGGACTAAATACCATTTTAAATTATAACCTTGAAAAATAGACTTTTTTTAATTTTTTTTATCGCTTTTTCGTCTTCTTTTTTCAAGGCTCAAAACAATACGTTTAGCCCTTATTCCCGTTATGGTTTAGGAGATATTAATCCAAGCACGTTTGCACATAATGCAGGTATGGGGGGGGCTTATATTGCCCTAAAGCCTGATTCCGGCGTTGCAAGAAACGGACAGCCACAGGCTATGTTCATTAACACAGGTAATCCGGCAGCTTACCCATATATTAAATATAGCACGCTTGAAGTGGGCGGTAGTTATATTAACTCAAAATTTACCGGCAATAATTCTTCTTTAAATAAATGGTCTGCCAACTTTGCTTACGCCGCACTTGGCTTTCCAATTAGGAACAATGGAGGCGCCTGTTTTGGCATAATGCCTTATAGCAATGTGGGTTACGATCTAAAAAATACAGAAGATGAGGCTGGAATTGGTTCTGTAAATTATCTTTACAGTGGCACAGGCGGACTAAATAAAGTTTTTGCCGGTTATGGGATCGCACCTTTTCAAAACAGGTTAGTAAATTTCAGAAAGAAACATCTTTATATAGATGACTCTTTAAAACACTTAAGCAAGGGCAGTTATAAGCTAAGAGATTTTGGAAGTAAACTATTAAGCGATCTTTCGTTAGGTTTTAATGCTAATTATATATTCGGAAGTATAGAACAAACTTCGCGCATTGTTTATCCAAACTCACTTAATTATAACAATACCTATCGCGAGAATACTTTAAATCTTGGCGCCTTTACCGGAAATTTTGGTGTGCAAACCGCCATTACAATTGATAGTGTTAAACAAAAAGGCACAACAAAAAGGAGACAATTAGCACAAAAAGTGAAATTTACCTTTGGTTATTTTATGGCATTGAATAATACTTTTAAAGCAAATTACGATGCCACAGTTTATAATTATATATTAAATGGTTTTGGCGATGAAATATTACGAGATACTGTTCTTTACAAAGCCAATCAAAAAGCAAATATTACGTTGCCTTTAGAGCAAGGTTTTGGTTTTGGTTATAAAAAAGGCGAACGCATCAACCTTTGCGCTGATTTTGCAATCACTAACTGGTCGCAATTTATTTTTTTAGACAATGCAAGTTCGCTTAAGGATAATTATAGAGTTGCTTTAGGTTTAAATTTTGTACCGGAAAAATTTGCAGCTGGTAATGGAGCCTTCTTCAAGAAATTAAATTATAGGTTCGGGGTTAATTATCAAACAGGCTATATTTCTGTAAAGAACACAGTAGTATCTAGTTATGCTGTTAGTGCAGGTGTTGGCTTCCCGGTAGGTATTGGCCGCCTTTCGTCTATGGTTAACGTTAGCGCTCAATATGGGCAAATGGGGAGCACAGGAAATAATTTAATTAAAGAAAATTACTGGAAAATAAATTTTGGTTTCACTTTCTCTGACCGTTGGTTTCAAAAATTCAGATACGATTAAAAGGTGTTTAAAATTAAAGCGATAGTTTTTATTGCAGCCATTGGTTTTATTTTTGGTTCTTGCACAAACGATCTAAAAGATGTAATGGCCTTACCGGGTAACAAAAAAAGCCCGTCGCAAGTGGGAGATAGCGTTACTTTACTTTTTACAGACAGCGCGCAATTAAAAATTATCTTAAAGGCCAACCGCATGCTTATTTTTACAAAGAATGTAAGTGAGCCATTTACAATTTTACCAAAAGGTGTTTTTGTAACTTTTTTTGATAACGAAGAAAAAATTTCGAGTACTCTAAAAGCAAATTACGGTATTCGCTACGACCTCACAAAAAAAATGGAAGCAAAATACGCCGTTGAGGTTGTAAATAAAAAAGGCGAAAAACTAGAAACAGAAAAATTAACTTGGGACGAAGCCAATAAAACAATTTATACCGATGCTTTTATAAAAATAACCACGGCCGATCAGGTTATCATGGGCAAAGGATTAAAAAGTAACCAGGATTTTAGTAAATACGAAATTAAAGAAGTAACCGGCACCATAAAACTGAAGAACAATGAACTCTAACATGCAAAATAAAACATTTATTTTTTTAGAACGCCTTTGGTTGGTTGGTGTAGTACTTGGAATTGTTTTAGTTATTTATTTTTTAATTATGAAAGATAATGACAGCGCTGTTTTCTTTTTTGGTTTCTTTATTCTATCATCTATTATTTATTTAATGCGCAAACGTCAACGCAAAAAGCACGAAGCCTTTCTTAAGCATCAGGAAGAACAAAAGAAGAATAGTCGTTAGTCACCAGATTTTAGTCATAAGTCGTTTGTCATGTATCCTTTGTGCTAACCACTTATCCAATAAATTTAAACAGCAACAGTTTTAATCGTACCTTTAATTAAGAATGCTATGGGTATTATTTAAAGAGAGTTTGTTTTTTGCCTGGCAATCGCTGGTTGCAAATAAGCTGCGGTCGTTTTTAAGTCTGCTTGGTATTACCATTGGTATATTTGCCATTATCTTGGTTTTTACGATCGTAGATGGCTTAGAAAGCAATATTCGTGGCAGCATACAGTCTTTAGGTAACAACGTGGTGTATATTCAAAAATGGCCATGGGATTTTGGTCCCGATTACCCCTGGTGGAAATACATCAACCGCCCGGTTCCAAAATATTACGAATTAGATGAATTGCAAAAAAGATGCAAAAGCACCGAGGCTATTGCTTACAGGATGGGTAAGAGACGTACGATCAAATACAAATCAAACAGTATTCAAAACGCGGTGGTTGCAGGTATTTCGCATGATTTTTATAAAATAAAGAATTTCGACCTCACGTCGGGAAGATATTTTACACAAAACGAAACAGATGCCGGCTATCATTTGGCATTAATTGGCGCCAGCATTGCCGAAGGGCTTTTCCCCAATGAAGATCCTGTTGGAAAAGAAATTAAGATCTCCGGCCATAAAGCCGTTGTAATTGGTGTGATCAAAAAAGAAGGCGAAAGTTTATTGGGAATTAGTTTTGATTACCAGGTAATAACACCTTTTAATTTTGCGCGTTATTTTTTAGATCCAAAATCTGAAAATGCAGATCCTATTATATATGCCAAAGCAAAACCAAATATTTCCAACGCCGAAATGATGGGGGAGTTAACTGGAATTATGAGGGCCATACGAAAACTCAAACCTATGGGAGAGCCTAACTTTGCGCTTAATGAAACAAGTTTAATAAGCAAAGGCTTTGATGGTTTGTTTGATATTATAGGTACCGCGGGTTGGATAATTGGAGGCTTCTCTATTTTAGTGGGCGGTTTTGGTATTGCTAATATTATGTTCGTTTCGGTAAGAGAGCGCACTAATTTAATTGGTATACAAAAAAGTTTGGGTGCAAAGAATTTTTTCATTCTCGTGCAATTTCTTGGCGAGAGCGTTATGCTAAGTACCATAGGAGGATTTTTTGGATTACTGCTCACATATATTTTAACAGCGTTGGGCAAAGACATCATTGATATGGATATAGGGTTAACGAGCACCAATATTATTTTAGGTTTTACGATCTCAATTTTAATTGGCATTATAAGCGGCTTTATTCCCGCCTATAGCGCCTCACAATTAGATCCGGTAGAAGCAATAAGAAGCAATTAAAATGGGCAGACCAAAGATCATAACGTTTATATGTATCATCGGTTATTTATCCGTGGTGTTCACCTTTCCGCAGGTATTCTCACCACAAATAAAAAAACTGGGCGTTTTTATTCCTGCTATATATGGTATTTTGGTGGCAGCAAATTTTATTGCTTGTGTTGGCTTATGGTATTTTAAACAATGGGGTGTGCAACTGTATGTTATTTCGGTTTTTGCAAAATTGCTTTTTTATATTCTTGCAAATCAGCAGGGTTTTGGTTTTTATTTCAATTTAGTAAGCTCTTTTATCTTCATTATTATTTTGCTCCGGTTTTATCCCAAAATGAACCAAAATCTGTAATTCTCAAAAAATTACATCTAAAAAATTGGCATTATCATCTATAAAATTGCCTTTTAGAGATAAAAGGTTTGTTATTTAGAAAAAAAATTGTATATCTTTAAAGTAGAAATTGAATTATTTACTCAGTAGAAGACACATTTTAATCAATGAAAAGCATGGTTGGCGAAGTTGAAACAACGGAAGTTCTCGAAACTCTTAAGAGTTTCTTCGGATTTGACGGTTTTAAAGGGACTCAGGAAAAGATCATTAAAAATCTATTAGCTGGTAATGACACCTTTGTTATTATGCCAACGGGTGGTGGAAAAAGTTTATGCTATCAATTGCCCGCAATAATATCAGAAGGAACCGCTATCGTGGTTTCCCCGTTAATTGCATTAATGAAGAACCAGGTAGATGCTATTCGTGGATTTAGTAACGAAAACGGCATTGCTCATTTTTTAAATTCATCTCTTAATAAAGCCGAAATTGCTACAGTTAAAAAAGATGTTCTCTCAGGAAAAACAAAATTATTATACGTTGCCCCCGAAACATTAACAAAGGAAGACAACATTGCTTTCTTTAAAGAATTTAAAATTTCTTTTTTCGCGATAGATGAAGCGCATTGTATATCAGAGTGGGGACACGATTTCCGTCCCGAATACAGAAGATTACGTCCTATAATAGACGCGGTTGGAAATGTACCGGTAATGGCTTTAACTGCTACCGCAACGCCAAAGGTGCAACAGGATATTCAAAAAAATCTTGGTATGATGGCGGCTAATTTATTTAAGTCGTCATTTAACCGTGCAAATCTATATTACGAAGTTCGCGCAAAACAAAACGTAAATAAAGAGATCATTAAATACGTTAAACAAAATAGCGACAAGAGCGGGATCATCTACTGTTTAAGTAGAAAAAAAGTAGAAGAAATTGCAGAGGCATTAAAAGTAAACGGAATAAAAGCTAAACCATACCATGCAGGATTAGATGCTAAAGAGCGCGCAAAAACACAGGATGATTTTTTGATGGAAGATGTTAAAGTAATTGTTGCAACAATTGCTTTTGGAATGGGAATAGATAAGCCAGATGTTCGATTTGTAATTCATCATGATATTCCAAAATCGTTAGAAGGTTATTACCAGGAAACTGGTCGCGCCGGAAGAGATGGAGGGGAAGGAAATTGTGTGACCTTTTACAGTCACGACGATATTTTGAAGTTGGAAAAATTTATGAAAGATAAGCCGGTTGCCGAGCAGGAAATTGGTAAACAAATGCTTTCAGAAACGGCTTCGTTTGCAGAAACGAGCAGCTGTCGCCGTAAATTTATTTTGCATTATTTTGGTGAGGAATTCCACGAGCCTGATTGTTCAGGCATGTGTGATAATTGCCGTCATCCAAAACAAAAATTTGAAGCGAAAGAAGATCTTGAATTAGCAATTGAAGCTGTTCTTGAGATCAAAGAAAAACATAAATTAAAAGATGTGATCAATGTGTTAATGGGCACATTAACAGCAACAGCAAAAACTTACAAGCATAATAATTTAGAAAGCTGGGGTAAAGGTGTTGATCATGATAAAGATGAAAAATTCTGGCAGGCAATTTTACGCCAGGCAGTAGTTAACGGTTATTTTGTAAAAAATATCGAAAATTATGGTTTGTTAAGTGTTACAGAAAAAGGCCATGCCTTCTTAAAAAAACCACATAGTATTAAATTTACCCGCGATCACGATTTTAATAATACAGATAAAGATCATGACGATGATGTAATGACAGGTGGAAAAGGTGGAAGCGGCGCAGCTGATGAAACGTTATATGCTTTATTAAAAGATCTGGTTAAAAAAACTGCCAAATTAAAGAACTTACCGCCTTACGTAATTTTTCAGGAATCATCTTTAGAAGAAATGGCCATTCAATATCCAATAACAATGGATGAAATGACCAAAATAAGTGGTGTTGGTTCGGGTAAAGCGGCAAAATTCGGCAAGCCTTTTATTGATCTCATTAAAAAATATGTTGAAGAGAATGAGATAGAACGTCCTGTTGACATGGTTATTAAATCGGTTGTAAATAAATCGGGTTTAAAAGTTTATATCATCCAAAATATCGACAGGAAGATTAGTTTAAGGGATATGGCCAAGAGCAAGAATTTAACATTGCCTGCTTTGTTGACAGAGATTGAAACAATCGTTGAATCAGGAACTAAAGTAAATATCAACTATTATATCGAGGATGTTGTTGATGAAGAAAAACAGGAAGAGGTAATGGAATATTTTAAAGAAAGTAAATCAGACAGTGTTGCCGAGGCGCTTAAAGAGTTGGGCGAAAATGATTATTCGGAAGAAGAGATCAGGGTAATGCGCATCAAATTCCTTTCAGATTTCGGAAATTAAAATCAAAATTAGAATAAGTGAAAATCCTGCTTAAAAATAAGCGGGATTTTTTTTATTTGAACGCTTCCTAATATCACTGATATAACCTTCTAAACTTTCAAAACTTTCCACTTTTAACTATACTATATTTTCTTTTTTTTCGTTTCTTTGATAGGCGCACATGTTTTCAGAAAAGATACATAGATATTTATTTTTATTTGGACTTTGCTCTCTTGCATTTGGTATTATGATGGGAACCGTGCCAACCAGCGTGCCACAATTTATTTTGCTGGGCAACTGGATAATTGAAGGTGGTTTTAAACGCAAGTGGGCGCAGTTGAGTACCAATAAATTATTCTGGATAATAACGTCTTTGTTTCTTATACAGCTTATTGGTATGGCTTACACGCAGGATCTTGAATCTGGTTTAACTGCTATCAGGATCTTAACACCTTTGATGTTTTTACCCATGCTGTTATTTAGCACTAAACCTATAAATGAAAAAGAGTTTAAACTAGCGCTGTATTGTTTTTTACTTGGCTCTCTTGTAAGCACTATATGGTGCCTCATTTATAATTATATCTTGCATAACACAGAGTTAGTTAGGAATGCTTCAAGATTTATGAGCCACATTCGCTTAGGTTTATATTTAAATGTTGCTATTGCCTGTTGTTTTTATTTTATATGCACAGCTGCAAAAAATCTGCACAAATTTTTATTTGCTGTGTTATTACTTTATTTTGTCTTTGTGTTATATGCACTGGGTCTGGCTTCCGGTCTGGTTAATTTATCTATATTGTCTTTCCTCACCATAGTTGTTTTCCTGTTCAAACAAAAAATGCATATTCGAATTATTTCAATGGTAATAATTTTGGTTGGCGCGTTTTATGGGTTTAATTTTTTAAATTCTATTTTTAACTCACAGCTAACAACAGCTTCTGGTGAGAATAATATTCCACATAAAATTAGTGCCACCGGAAATATATATTTGAACTACGATTCCTTCACGCAAAAAGAGAATGGAAATTATGTTTTTATAAATATTCAGCCTACCGAGTTGCAAAAAGAATGGAAGATCCGTTTTCCAAATGATAGTTTTACATATAAACCACAACTGCATAACATTCAGCGTTACCAGGTGTTGGTAAGGTATATGGCCAGCAAGGGTTTAAATAAAGATTCTGCGGGTCTCACAAAATTGACTAGCGAAGACTGCATCAATATCCAAAAGAATATTACAAATTATAAATACCCACAATGGAGTTTTTTGCACAAACGTATTTACGAATTTGTTTGGGAGTATGATGAGTTTATGAACGAGCGCAACGTTAACGGCCATTCGTTAACCATGCGGTTATATTTTTGGAAAGCAGCAATGTCTGTAATTAAAAAAAATAGTCTTTTTGGTGTTGGCACTGGCGATGTACAAACTGAATTAAACAAAACTTATATAGAAACGCAGTCGCCATTAACGAAAGATTGGTACAAGCGGCCGCACAATCAATTTATAACGATGACCGTTTCTTTGGGTCTGGTTGGTTTGCTGATCTTTCTAATTAGTTTTTTATATCCTGTAAATAATTTAAAAAAATATTTGCATCCATTATTCT
Source organism: Bacteroidia bacterium (assembly GCA_016787785.1). Taxonomy (GTDB): domain Bacteria; phylum Bacteroidota; class Bacteroidia; order B-17B0; family Aurantibacillaceae; genus Aurantibacillus. The sequence continues at coordinate 241,323 of JAEUTO010000009.1, forward strand.
GGCCTTACTTTTTAATTTTAGTATTGTCTTTTGTTTTGGAAGATACGCTTGAGACACAAGCGGGTTTAAGTTTTTACGCTTTTTTTTATACGCTATTTATTGCGCAGGCCTTTTTTAAAAGGCAACAAAATCCTGTGGATTGATCGGTTGACCATCGAACCACAATTCAAAATGTAAATGTGGCCCTTTACTTTTTTCGCCGGTATTACCAACTACTGAAATTGCTTCGCCCGCTTTTATTCTATCGCCGGTCTTTTTTAATAAGCTCGAATTGTGTTTGTAGATACTGGTTAGGTTATTACTGTGTTGCACTTGTATTATATTTCCATCTTCGGCAGAAAAACCCGCAAACACAATTGTTCCGTCAAGTGTAGATTTTATGGTCTCATCCGGTTTTGTTACAATATCCAATCCGTAATGGTTTTCAGATAAATTAAACGATTCGCTGATCAATCCTTTTACGGGTGTAAAAAAAACAAGATCGCTAAGACCTTTATATTTCGGTTTTGTTGCAATGGAGTTGTTTTTATTTTCTTCAATATCTTTTCTAAATTCAAGATCGTTGGCACTTGCTTTTGTATTTACATTACTAAATTTTCCGGTTGTGTCCTTTTTCGGTTTTTCGGTTTTTGTCTCAAATTTTTCATTTAAAACATTTAATATGCTGTTCATGTAGGCCGCCCTTGCTTGTAAAGTTTGCTCCATCGAGTCGGCTTTTTGACTAAGATCCAGGATCTGCTTGCGCTCGGCCACGGTGCCGTAGCCCGGAATGTACTCTCTTAAAGGAGTAAAGGCAACCAGGCTTATCACAAGGGTTGTCATTACTATGGTTATGGCAAAAATTCCGGTAATTAGCCCTAATGGCGATAGCCGCAAGGATATCTTCTCGCCAAAAGTATTGTCGTTTAAGATAACCAGGCGGTACTTGCTCCTCAAAAAGGCACCAAATCTCTTCCAACGGCTATTTTTTGTATCTACCATTTAAAGTGTAAAGATGCGAAAAAATATTTTTTAATGGAAACTTGCAAGACAAAAAAAGTTTCCATAGTTTTGTCCCCGAAATAGAAAAATGGAAACACAAGAAAAGATATTGAAAACAGCTTTAGCCTTATTTTTCAAGTATGGCATTAAGCGTGTAACTATGGATGATATTGCGAAAGAGCTTGGTATGTCTAAAAAAACCATTTATCAGTTTTATAAAGAAAAAGACGATCTGGTTAACCAATTATGCGAGAACGAGCTCTTGGAAAGAGAGAATCAGTTTGACGAAATGAACCAAAATGCCAAAGACCCTATTCATGAAATAATGTTAATTTCTCTTAATATGAAGGAAATGATGCAAAACATCAACCCTATTTTTTTCATGGACCTTCAAAAATTCTATCCAACCGCTTTTAAGCGTTTTCAAAAATTTAAAGAAGACTGTGCCTTCAGGAATGTTTATACCAATCTTAAAAGAGGAAAAGAAATGGGTGTTTACCGTTCGGATATTGACGTTGAATTTACAGCAAGGTATCGCATGGCACAAATTGATATGGTAATGTTTGGAAGTTATTTTTCTTTCGAAAAAATTAGTTTTACAAAAACTTCAGAATTAATACTGGATATGTTCGCTTATGGCATTTGCACTGTTAAGGGCCACAAGCTTATTAATAATTATAAAAAAATTAAAGAAGAAGAATAAAATATGACACAGCTAAAAAAATACGCATTACTTTTTGCCATAATTGTGTGCGCATCAGCAAAGGCCCAGGAAGCCACCAACAGCAACTTTAGTTTACAACAATCCATTGAGTTTGCTATTAAGAACAGTCCGAGTTATTTAAATGCCGAGCTCGATATGGAAAATGCCGAGTACAGAAGAAAAGAAATTGCCGGCTTAGGTTTGCCGCAAATTACAGGTAGCTTTGATTTTAAAGATTACTTTAATATACCAGTTAGTATTGTTGATGCTTCAAAATTTAATTCTCTACTTCCCCCGGAAACCTATGGAGCTTTAAGCTTTGGTTTAAAATATAATGCATCTGCTGGATTAAGCGCATCACAATTATTATTTAGCAGCGATTATATTTTTGGTTTAAAGGCATCCAAAGAGTTTATAAATCTTTCTCGTATTAGTGTAACGCGCAGTAAAGCTGATCTCGTTGCTCAGGTATCAAAAGCCTATTACAATGTGATCATTAACCGCGACAGAATAAAATTGTTAGAGGCAAATGTTGTGCGATTAAAAAAAATATATGAAGATACTAAGGCTTTTAACAAACAAGGTTTCGCGGAATTAATTGACGTAGAAAGATTGGAAGTGCAGTACAATAATTTACTGACCGAAAAAGACAAGACCATAAAATTAATTGGTCTTTCGGAAACCATGCTAAAATTCCAAATGGGATATAAAGTAAATGATCCTATTGTTCTTACTGATAGTTTAAATGTTGTAACAAATTTTGAAGAATTGAATATTTCAAAGATAGATGTTTCGAAACGCCCTGATTACGTATTGTTGCAAGCACAACAAAATTTATTGGATCTTGATGTGAAACGTTTAAAGTGGGGTTATTTGCCAACGCTAGCAGCTTATGGTAGTTATCAGTATAACACAATGAGAACAACGACCAATATTTTTGAGACTGATAAATCAAATGCAATGAAGCAATGGTATCCAATTGCATTGGTTGGCATTACATTAAACCTTAATATTTTTGATGGGTTGCAACGTCACAACAAAATACAACAGGCTAAAATAAGCTCTCGCAAAAACGAGAATTCAGTTAAAATGGTTGAGCAAGCCGGCGAATTAGAAGCTACTGTAGCTGCAATTTCTTATAACAACGCTTATTCCAGTTTATTGATACAAAAAAAGAATTTAGAAATGGCCAGTCATGTTTATGACGTAGTTCAGGAAAAATTCAAACAAGGTGTAGGTTCAAATAGCGAAATAATTAACGCCGAAACTTCATTGAAAGAAGCACAAACAAATTATTACAACGCTGTTTACGATATGCTTGTATATAAAATAGATTATCAAAAAGCAATTGGCACACTGGTTAAATAAATTAAAAAATCAAACATTAAAAAATAAGTTATGTCACAATTTACAACTCAAATCCAAAAACTAAAAATCCGTAATTACATTATTCCAATATTGGTAAGTGTATTTATCTTATCTTCTTGCGGCGGCGCAAAAGAAGAAGGCCTTGTTGAATTAAAGGCAAAACAAGCAGAGTTAAAAACTCAGCTGGCTGAGATCAATACGAAGATCTCAAAACTGGAAGGTGATTCAGCCAAAAAATTTGTATTGGTTGAAGCTTCTGCTATTGCACCATTTATTTTCAAAACATACATTGATGTTCAGGGTAGGGTAGATGCTGAAGAAAGTGTTTCTATCTCATCAGAAATGCCGGGAACAATTACAAAGATCAATGTAAAGGTAGGCGATGAGGTTCGCAAAGGTCAGGAATTAGCTGAAACCGATGCACGTGCATTACAACAAAGTATCTCCGATCTTCAAACTTCTTCTGAACTTGTAAATCAGCTATACGAAAAACAAAAAGCATTGTGGGACCAAAAGATTGGTACCGAAGTACAATACTTACAGGCTAAATCTCAAAAAGAAAGCATGGAGAAAAAGATAAGCACTTTGAGAGAGCAAATACGCATGACTAAAATTATTTCTCCAATTGATGGAACTGTAGATGCGGTTGACATTAAACTTGGGCAGTTAACTGCTCCGGGAATGCCTGCTATTCGTGTAATTAATTTTTCTAATTTAAAAGTTAAGGCTGATCTTGCAGAAAGCTATGCTTCTAAAGTTCACAAAGGCGATGAGGTAATTATCCGTTTTCCTGATACGAATGATACGTTAGTTGAAAAAGTGTATTATGCTTCGCGGGCCATTAGTGCTTTGAACAGAACATTTGGTGTTGAGGTATTATTGGATAACAAAAAAGAATTCCACCCAAACCAAATAGCAATTATAAAAATTAATGATTACATGTCGGCAAAACCAGTAATTGGTATTCCTCTTAACTATGTACAAAAAGATCTTAAAGGACAGCACTATGTTTTAGTTGCTGAAAACAATAAAGCCGTAAAGCATAATGTAACACTTGGGCGTGAGTATAACGGACGAGTTGAAATTACAGGCGGATTAACAGATCAGGATCTTTTGATAACCTCTGGTTACGATGGGTTAAACGAAGGAGATGCCATACAAATTAAAAAGTAAATAATTAGTTAATGTGGCAATTAGGCAATTTGCTGCAATCTCTAAAAATTAAAGTATTTATAATTGACTAATTGTCGAAATAACAAATTAATAAATTGAAACATGGATTTTAAACAATTTAAACCAAGTAGTTGGGCCATTGATAACAAGACCGCCATTTATATCGGTGTTATCATTATTACCTTATTAGGTATTAGCTCATACAACAAATTACCAAAGGAAAGTTTTCCGGATATTGTTGTGCCTAAATTCTTCATTAGCACTGTTTATGCGGGTAACTCACCAAGTAACATTGAGAACACAATTACTAAACCTTTGGAGAAAAAATTAAAATCAATTCCGGGTGTAAAAAAATTAACGAGTAACTCCATGCAGGATGTATCGTTGATCACCGTTGAATTTAATACAAGTGTTACTGTAGATAAAGCCAGACAACAAATTAAAGATAAGGTAGACGAATCAAAATCGGATCTGCCAAGTGGATTAACACGTCAGCCTTTTGTTAAAGAATTAGCATTTTCTGAATTGCCGATCATGTATATAAACATTGCCGGTGATATGGATCTTCAGAAATTAAAAGAATATGCAGACGATCTTAAAGACAGGATCGAAGGATTAAAAGAGATCACAGAGGTAAAAATGGTTGGTGCTCCGGATAGGGAGATCCAGGTGAACCTGGACATGTATAAAATGCAGTCAATGCAGTTGACCATGGGAGACCTTGAGCGCGCAATTGGCAGCGAGAACGTGACTATTAGTGGCGGACAAATTCCAATGGATGGAACTAAACGTACAATAAGCATTAAGAACGAATTTAAATCAATAGAAGAATTAAAGAACTTAGTTATATCATCTCAATCAGGAGCACGTTTATATTTAAAAGATTTTGCTAATGTTTTAGATACGGTTGCTGAAACACAAAGTTACGCACGTCTTGCAGGAAAGAACGTTATTACATTAAATGTAATTAAACGTGCCGGTGAGAATTTAATTTCTGCTTCGGATAAAATAAAGGAAACAATTGCCGATCTTAAGAAAACACAGTTTCCTTCTAATATTGATATTAAGATTACTGCCGATCAATCTGATAAAACAAAATTGACCCTGCATGATCTTATCAATACAATTATCATTGGTTTTATTTTGGTAACATTAATTTTAATGTTCTTCATGGGTGTAACTAACGCTTTGTTCGTTGCCTTGTCGGTACCCCTTTCCATGTTCATTGCTTTTATGTTCATGCCTAGTATTGGTTTTAGTTTAAACATGATCGTTCTCTTTGCGTTTTTACTGGCGCTCGGTATTGTGGTGGATGATGCTATTGTGGTAATTGAAAATACGCATCGGATCTTTGATAACGGAAAAAAAGATATTAAGATAGCGGCCAAGCAGGCAGCCGGCGAAGTGTTCTTACCTGTATTAAGTGGTACTATTACAACGTTAGCGCCCTTTATTCCATTAGCTTTTTGGCCTGGTTTAATTGGTAAGTTCATGTTCTTTTTACCTGTTACCTTAATTATTACGCTATTGGCTTCTTTATTTGTTGCTTACATTATCAATCCTGTTTTTGCCGTAGATTTTATGAAATCGCACGACGAGGAATTTAAAAATTATGGTAAGATCAATCGTAAAGCATGGTTAAGATTATTGCTTTACGGGGTTGTTGCAATTGTATTTTATTTAACAGGAAGTGTTGCTTATGGAAACTTAATGATCTTCTTTGCTTTGTTTATGATTGCTCACCGCTTGTATCTATACAAAGTGATCTCTAAATTTCAAACTAAAGCATGGCCTTCTTTTCAACGCGGTTATACTAATCTATTAGTGTGGGGCTTAAAACGCCCATACATGTTATTGGTTTATACTTTAGGTTTATTTGCATTTTCAATTTTTTTAATGAAAGTACGTTCGCCCAATGTTGTATTCTTCCCACAAGGCGATCCAAATAATGCTTTTGTGTACGTGAAGCTGCCGGAAGGAACAGATCCTTCAAAGACAAATGAAATAATGAAGTTGGTTGAGAAAAAAGTGAATGCCATTATTGGAGATAATAATCCGGTTGTATCTTCTATTATTACAAACGTTACAATTGGTGTTACCGATCCGCAAGATGAAGATCAAAATTCTTATTCTAATCGCGGAAAGATCGCCATCAACTTTGTTGAGTTTAGTGAAAGGAACGGCGTTAGTACCATGAAATATTTGAAAGAACTGCAGGCTACAAAATGGAATATTGCTGGTGCTGAAATTACTGCTAATAAAGAACAAGCCGGCCCACCGGTTGGTAAACCTATTAATATTGAAATTAAAGGTGATAAATTTGAAGAGTTAGTTGAGAACGCCAGGAATTTAAAACGTTTTTTACAAGAGTCAGATGTGCCGGGAGTTGCAGATCTTAAAACAGATTTCGTAGATAATAAACCAGAGATCATTTTTGATATCGACAGGGAACGCGCAAACAGAGAAGGAATTTCTACTGTACAGTTAGCGATGGAAATAAGGAAAGCCGTATTTGGTATTGATAATCCAAGTAAATTCCGTGATGCGAATGATGAGTACCCAATTCAATTGCGTTATAATTATGATCAACGTACCAACGTAGAGCAAATCAAAAACTTAAAGATCACGTTCAGAGATATGAACGCTGGTGGTATGTTGCGTTCGGTACCTCTTTCTGCTTTTTGTGATATTCGTTACGAAAATACTTATGGTGGTATTAAACGTAAACAAAATAAACGTGTTATCACTTTATCTTCTGATGTATTAGAAGGATTTAATCCAAATAACGTTGTTGCAAAATTGGAGGAGGTTGCCAAGGATTATAAACCAACCGGTGCTGTAGTAGTTAAATTTACTGGTCAACAGGAAGAACAGGCAGAAACAGGTGAGTTTTTAGGAAGCGCTATGGTAAGTGCAATTGGAATTATTTTATTAGTGTTGGTTATTCAATTTAACTCAATTGGTAAACCTATCATTATCTTATCTGAAATTGTTTTAAGCGTTATTGGTGTATTATTAGGTACTGCTATATTTAAAATGGATATGAGTATTGTAATGACTGGTATTGGTATTGTGGCCTTAGCTGGTATCGTTGTGCGGAATGGTATATTATTGGTTGAGTTTGCAGAAGAAGAACGCGCAAAAGGTGTGGGCTTATATGATGCTATAGTTGATGCAGGAAGAACGCGTATGACGCCGGTGGTTTTAACTGCAACTGCTGCTATCTTAGGATTAATTCCGCTGGCCGTTGGTTTAAATATCGATTTTGAAGGTTTATTGGCACATGCCTCACCACATATTCACTTTGGTGGCGATAACGTTGTCTTCTGGGGACCTTTAAGTTGGACCATGATTTTTGGTTTAGCCTTTGCTACTTTCTTAACACTATTATTAGTGCCAGCCATGTATTTGATCGCAGAAAGATTGAAAAGAAAAGCAGTGATAATTTTGGAACACTTTGATCTTCCAAAAGCCATCATGTATGTACCCTTCTTTGTTTTGGTTTGCACGTTGATACTCGCAATACAAAGAAAAAAATTAGATTACGGTAACCTCGATAACTAAGTAATTTTGATCTCCCCTTTCGTTTTATAACGAAAGGGGTTTTTTATAACGTTCAATTTTTATTTTAAACCTTTAATCATGAAAGCAAATTTCACAGCCACCGCCATGCTTATACTTTTTGTAAGTGTAAGTGCTTTTGGAAAAAAAACAGAGTTATTTGAAAGTAAATATTTTATTTTTCAAAACAGTAAACAACTTAATGCACATCTGTATTTATACAATAGGGCGCTAGGTTGTAAGTTTACAAAAAAGCCAAACGATTCTTTGGCTTATTATTCTTTCAGAGATAAATACGCTGGTTTAAATGCAAACGAAGTTTTAGAATTAAATTCAATTATGCTTTATTACCGCGATTCGTTAACCTCAAAGGACCTTTTATTTGATAACACGATGAGCGATTTTTCGGATTATCTGAGCGATGAAGGCAGGTCTAAATTTAAATTAAAAGTAAAATGGCAGGCAGAAGCGTTTGAGGTACTTAAAAAATTTCAACCATATTTCACTAAATTATATTGGCCAGTGATAGATTCAACAAATAAAGCCTGGTTAAACACTTACAAAGACCAGATCATAAAAATGGAAACTACTATTATTCCCGAGCTGGAAAGAATTTACCAAACAAAGTTACCTGCAGAAAAAGTGCGCGTGGATCTTACCTGCTACGCCACATGGGCCGGCGCCTACAGCTTTAAGAATGCTTTTGAACATATCATCTACTCAACAGCTAATAAAGCTAACCAGGGCGATCTTGCTGCAGAAGTTGTTTTTCACGAAGCTTCGCATTTTTTGGTAGATAAATTAAGCGATCAAATATTCTTGTTTGCAAAAGATAAAGAAGTAAAGAAATTGGTCAATGTATGGCACAATGTTCTTTTTTATACCACAGGATATGTTGTAGAAAAACACTATAAATCTCAGTGGAAAAAATTTGAACCCTATTACGTACAAATGAAATTTGAAGAAAAATTCCCTGATTTTAAAGTAACAGTTGCCGGCTGCAAATTATACTGGAACGACTATATGGAAGGGAAAATAGCATTTGACGAGGCCTTAAAAAAAATAGTAGACTTTCAGTTGGAAAAAGGCTAATAACACATTACAACAATTGATTTTGAACACACGCGTAAAAATAGTAGTTTTAGCTAAAGAAATGATGCTAATAAGAGACTACAAGCAAACTGACAGAACTGCTTGCCTAAATATTTTTAAAAGTAATGAGCACTTGTACTTTGCGCCAACAGAATTAGCTCTTTTGGAGAATTGGTTAGACGCGAAGGATAAAGAAGAAATTGCATATGAAGATAATTTAGAAGAACATTTTTATGTTGTTGAACAAGGCTCGAAAGTTGTTGCCTGCGGTGGATTTTATGTAACACATGATAAACGTGTTAATATGACCTGGGGTATGGTAGAAAATTCGCAACATAAAAAAGGAATTGGAAAACACTTTTTATTGCATAGAATAGAAGAAATAAAACGGTTTTATCCCGAGCATTCTATCGCTTTAGATACTTCCCAACATACCTATAAATTTTTTGAGAAACTGGGATTTGTTGTTACCAAAATGATTAAAGAGGGCTATGGTAAAGGACTTGACCGGTATGACATGATCATGAAATAAAAAAGAGCGACAAATAATTTATCGCTCTTTTTTTTGATCAATAGTTAAAATTAATCTCTAACTATTCTTACATGATTTCCTTTTCCGGATACGGGTGAAAGTTTGATCAGATAAACACCTTTAGGATAAGTAGAAAGATCAAGATTTAATTTTTCAGAATCATTAATTTTTTGTGTAATTAATAATTGTCCTAAAGCATTATAAACGGTTATTTGCCCACTGAAAGCTTCTCCAAAATTTAACGTTACAGATCCTTGTGTTGGATTTGGATATACTTTAAGATTCTCTATGGATGATGTTTTTGAAATGCCGGTACATGGAGAAACTGATATTGAAATTGTTTCAGTGTCCACGCATCCATTTGTTGTTCCTGTAACTGTAAAAATTGTACTGGAAGTAAGCGTAGTTGGAAGATTGTTGCCGGCAAATGCTCCAGGATTCCAAATATAGCTTGCGGCGCCGGTGGCAGTTAATGTTGTGATCTGAGAACTAGCACAAATTAAAGTAGCGCTGGCAGAAGCTCCAACTGTAGGTGTAGGATTTACGGTTATCGTAAATGTTTTTGAGTTAAGGCAATTACTATTTGCCCCGGTTACGGTATAAAAACTCGTAGCCGCAGGGCTATAGGTTTGCGAAGGTCCTATTAATGCACCTGGATTCCAGGTGTAGTTGCTTGCACCGGTAGCGGTTAAATTGGTAGAATTTCCCGAGCAAATGGTTGCATTAGGAACCGAAACGGTTGGTGTTGCAGTAACACTTAAGGTTCCTGTTGAACTGTTCGTACAAGCTCCGTTACTTCCAATAACCGTAAAAACCTGTGAGTTTACCAAATTAAAAGTTTGTGTTGCTCCAGCTAAAGCTCCCGGATTCCATGTATATGAAGTTGCTCCAGATGCAGATAGAGTTCCGGTATTACCAGAACAAACACTTGCTGATGAAACAACAACACTTGGTATAGCAAGTACTGAAATTGTTTTTGTTAGTGAAGATGAACCAATACCATTCAAGGCAACTAACGTAACCGAATAAATTCCAGGTGCTGCATAACTTGTTGCTGTATTTTGTAGAGTAGATGTAGCAGGAGTGCCGCCAGTCATTGTCCATGTGAAATTAGTCGCACCACCTGTTGCACCGCTAGTTAAAGTAACATTTTGTCCAACACAAACGGGCGACGTTAAATTAAAAGCAGAAGTCGGTGAACCAACAGCACAAACTGATGCTGCAATCGCAACAAGCGCTCCTTTACCACACACACCGGGAGATACGTTGCGTGTCATTACATCATTTCCGGCAGCAATATCAGCAGCAATTAGTGTACGTTTGTTTTGCGCAGGGCCTATAGAATAATGCATAACATCATTTGTATTAATAACATGAGAAAGTTGGTGACCATGCCCTAACTCGTGCACTGCTACCGACTCAAAGTCATACTGTGCACCACTTGCAAGTGCAGGACCAAAATTCCACGTAATAGCACTGGTTGCAGGATCATCAAAACAAATATCCAATTCAGCAACGTATACAAAAACATTTGGTCCCATACTACAAGCACTAAAATAACTTGTACAACGTCCAAGAACCCCCGCAGGTAATTCGTTATTAATATCAAAACGAATTACGTTAACGCCATCGGCTGCAATTGTATTTGTTGTAACGGTTGGCCCCAATAACCAATTAATATTTGTGTTACAGCGCCATGTTTGAAAGGCACTTAAAAAAGCAGTTTTTGCGGGCGCATTTGCATTAAAACTGGTAAACATTTGCCAATTAATACCACCCATAGTATTAAGGTCGATATGACGGGTATTAAAAACCTGCTGCGCAGTTATTGTGTTTGTAACAAGCACATTTAGTTCTCCGTAGTTAACCGTTAACGTTTGTGCGCTAAGTGTAGAAGTTCCCACTGTTACTCTTACCTGGCCTGTACCGGCAGTACCATTGCCCGTTAACGTAGATGAACGTGTAGGTACAATTACCTGTATTTGTGTGTTGCTCCACGAAACATATTGTGACGAATGTGGTTGTATAAAAGTTGCACCACCATCATCTGCATTTCTAAATTCAACAATTGAGGCTCCTTGTGTTGCGCCAAAACTACTACCGGTAATTGTTAGTATACTATTTGTTCCGGCTGTAATAATTAAAGGCGAAATTCCAGAAATAGCGGCAACAGAACTTGAAGAAGTAAATTTATTGCTGTTTGAATTTGTATGCGCTGGAATATCAATTCCTAAAAGCATTTCAAATTCCTGGTAAACATTATTTATGTCTGTATAATTTCTAAAAGGAACGGTTGCTGAATTTTCCGCTAAATTGAATTTTATAAAACCTTGTTGATCGGCGTACACCTGAAACACAGGTTTGCCGTATTGTGCGGGCTGATTAAAATTAATTAAAGTAAAAATGCCTTCATCGTTTACACTTAATTGTAATGAAGGATCTACTACTTGCCTGTCAAGATCCACTTGTCCGCCTTCAGTAATGATCTCAATGTTTGAAGTGTATAACGCACCTTTAAATACTTGTGATACAGAAATTAAATTGGAAGTGAAGATGTAATTTCTTTCCGCATTCCAAAACGATGTTTGTGAAATTACTTTTCCTTCAATAATTAACGAACTGTTGTTAACTTTTGAAGTTAAAGAAACTGGGTAAAGAGAACACTGGCTATAAAAATTATTAGACAATAAAATAACCAGAACTGCAATTACAGAGTATATTTTTTTCATGTGTTTGATTTTAAGATTATACTAATATATAAAATTTAATCTATAAAACAAACGGTTGGTTTTAAAGCTAATTTTATAGGAATTGTAGTATTTTCCTTAAGGGTTTCAGGTAGGAAGTGTAGAAGCGGGGCTTGAGACCATTGATCTTCCAGGCCTTTCGGTCCTCAATATTAGCATTCATACGATTTTGAACAGAAGCGTTGCTTTGGCCGCCAACACGCATTTTTATCGTGAATTCGTGAAGGTAATTGATGCGTATTTTGTGTTTATGAATAAAACGTAGCATTAATTCGTAATCGGCAGAGTGTTTAAACTCTAAATTAAATTTTCCGAATTTTTGATAGATGTCGCGCTTCACAAAAAAAGTAGGGTGGGGCGGCATCCATCCATGCAGGAAGGAAGTTGGTTTATGGTTGCCGCTTTTCCATTTCCGGATTATTTTATTTGTATCTGATCTGTCAACATAAAACAGGTCGCTATAAACCGCATCAGAGTGATTTTTTATAAATGTAGCAGCATATTTTTCAATAACGGTTTTATCAATATAAAAATCATCGGAGTGCAAAATGCCAATTACGTCACCAGTGGCCAGATCTATGCCTTTGTTTAAAGCATCGTACAAACCATCATCTTTTCCTGAAACAAATTTTGAAATTTTACTTTTATATTTCTCAATGATCTGTAAAGTGTTATCTGTTGAACCACCATCGACGATAATATATTCAACATCAATGTAATTTTGCTCCAACACAGAGTTAATGGTCTGCTCAATAGTTGCAGCCGAATTATAAGTGATGGTTATAATAGAAATTTTCAAAATGTATTATAAATTATGAGCAAACTCAATTAACGATCTAAATTGCAGATCAATCCTTTCATCCTTTTTCTTTTCTTCAGATATAAAAATGGTTCTCATGCCCGCTTTTTTTCCAAACTCCATATCGCTTAAGCTATCGCCTACAATAATACTTTTACTAAAGTCAATTTCCGGAAAATCTCTTTTTGCCTGCAAAGCCATGCCAATATTAGGTTTGCGGGTAGGATGATTTTCAGAATCCAGATACGGAGAGAAATAAACTTTGTCAATCCTTCCGCCTAAATAAGTTATTTCGTAGATCATATTCTTATGAATGAGTTCAAGATCTTCGATACGATAAAGATGTTTGCCAATACCTTGTTGATTAGTAACTACAACAATTCTTCCAAAAATAGTATCCAGTTTTTTTAAGGCGTCAAAAACGCCATCTAAAAATTCAAATTCTACCCAATGTTTCACATAGTCGTTATCTAATTTTTTATTGATAACGCCATCCCTGTCAAGGAACAAGGTCCAGTCTTTATTTATATTTAAATCCTTTAAGGTCATTTTGCGCTGTTGTGTAATCTTCGGGTATACCAATATCTATAAAATAACCCTCAAATTCAAATCCATAAATTTTAAGGGTATTTAGTTGTTTCTCAAAAAAATCTTTTTCTATAGAAAAGTTTGAGTTAGGGGCCGTAGAGTTTAAATATATTTTTTTATCAATAATATAAACGCCACCGTTAATTATTCCTTCGTTTGTATTGCCTGATTTTTCTTTGAAAGAAATTATTCTGTTGTCTGTATTTTTTTCGATCGTGCCGTAGCGCCCTGCATCTTTTACCTTTCGAAGAGATAAAGAAACCTGTGCGTTTTGCATGCTGTGATGATCGTAAAATTTACTAAGGTCAACGTCAAAAAAAGAATCACCATTCAACACAAATGCTAACTCATCTGTGCATTTTTCCAATGCTAAACGAATGCCGCCACCTGTACCTAAAGGTTTTTCTTCTACTACATATTCAATTTCCAGACCGTTAAAAATTGAACCGTAATAGTTCTTAATTTTTTCAGATAAATAACCAACCGACAAAATGATCTTTTTTACGCCATAGTGTTTTAAATAATTTAACTGGTAATTTAAAAAAGGTTGTCCGTTTACCGGCGCCATAGGTTTTGGCAGATCATTTACAACTGCTTGTAAACGGGTTCCAAAGCCTCCGGCTAATATGATGGCAGTGTTTATCATTTATATTCCGAAACCTATTATGGTTACATCATCTAATTGTTCTAAGTTCCCTTTCCAATCAACAAAAGTTTGGCTTAGTGTAAAATTTTGCTGTTCAAAAGGCATTTCGTGCGTTCTTAATAACAACTCTTCTAATTGTTTTAATTTAAATTTTTTTCCTTTTGGTCCACCAAATTGATCGGCAAAACCATCGGTAAATAGGAAATATTTTTCACCTTCTTTAGCTTCTATCTCGTGATTGGTAAATACAGTTTGTTTGTCTTCATTTGAACCACTCACGCCCCAACGATCGGCGTGATATTCTTTTAAACCTTCGTTAGTCACTTTCAGCATATTATTTTTTGCCCCTGAATAATATATTTTTCTCGTCTCGGTATTTAAAACGCAGATAGACATATCTACACCATCATTTATTTTTATAGTGTGAGACTGTAAATTGGATTTGAATTGTTTGCATAACTCAGTTAGTATACCTGCTGGGTTGGTTCGATAATTGCCGGTAGAAATAATATTTTTGATATTGGAATAAGCAAACACACTTAATAGTGCGCCCGGCACGCCGTGTCCCGTACAATCAATAACGGCAACATAAATTGAATTATCTATTTTCTCTACAAAATAAAAATCACCGCTAACAATATCCTTTGGTTTAAAAAAGATTAGCGACTCATTTAAAGTGGATTTTACTTTTATCGTGGAAGGAATAATGGCTTGTTGAATGTGTTTTGAGTAATTGATACTATCAGTAATGTCTTTGTTTTTTTCTTCGATGATGGATTTCTGTTTTTCAATTTCTTCGTTCTTGTTTGTTAGCAATACGTTTGCTTTTTTCTTTTCGCTGAATTGTTTGTATACAAAAAACAATAGTACAATAAAAATAAGCATAGCTCCGGCAAAGATGTATACCAACTTACCGCGCTGAGAGGATTGCAACTGCGATTTCTCTAATTCTAAATTTTTTAATTTAAGTTCTTGTTCTTTCTTCTCAGATTCGTATTTTGTTTCAGCATCTAAAAAAGCCTTGTTGCGCTCTATATTTAAAACCGAATCGTTATACTGTGTATATGTTTTGTAATATTTAAGAGCATCGCCCGGCTTATTTTGTAGCTCCATTAATTCACTCAACGCTTTTGCATTGGTTAATATGTTGGCGTATGCCTTACGTTTAAAATTGATAGCTAATGCCTCTTTGTAATGGTCAGATGCTTTGGCATAATTCTTTTTTTGAATTTCTATCATGCCCATATTTGCGAGCGATGTTGCAAGGCCATAATCGTCATGCATTTCTCTAAAAATTGGAATTACCTGCAGGTAATTCTTCTCTGCCTCTACATAATTAGAGTCGTTAAAATATGTTTCGCCGATCATTGAAACTGCCATGGCAGCATAATTTAAAATGTTTTGTTTTCTAAAACTTGCCTCTGCCTTTTTAAAGTAACTGATAGCTTCTTCGCTTTTACCCTGTTCTACTAAAATACTACCAATACCAAATGAAGTAACAGCTACCATGTTCTCGTTAACAGGTTGCTGATTTGCAATATCGTATGCTTTTAAATAGTACTCGTACGCTTTATCATTATTTTTTATACCCAGATAAGCATTGCCTATTGAATTAAGTACATTAGAAAGTCCAGTTCTGTTCTTCAATTTTTCAAAAAGTTCTGCAGCACTGATGAAATTTTTTATGGCAATATCATATTTGCCAATTGTGTTCTGTGCGCTACCAATATTTGCGTATGATTGGGCAAGGCCATGTTCGTATTTATTTCGTTTTGCGATTTTAAAGGCGCTATCTGCCAATATCAAAGCGCTGTCGGGACTATTGCCAACCATTGCGCGGGATAACTTACAAAGGATAAGAACTTTTAATGTATCGTGTGAGCCGCGTATTTTTTTGTTTAAGCTGTCTCTCTTTCCTGCCGAGATTTGTGCAGGCGCGCTTGCTGTTGCAGCAAGAATAAAACACAGAACAAAAATTATTTTACGAGCAGGCATTGCTTATTTTTTCGGGAACAAGTTCATTTCAACAAGTTCGCAAATAGTATGGCCTAATAACATGTGACATTCCTGTATGCGTGGTGTGTCTGAACTTGGAATATTAATTAAATATTTGCTAAGACCTTTTATTTTGCCGCCACTTTCGCCCGTGAAAGCAACAGTGGTTATACCCATGGCATTTGCTTTTTCTAATGCTTTTATCACATTGCCACTATTTCCGCTAGTACTTAGGCCAATTAATACATCGCCTTTTTTGCCCATTGCCTCAACAAGACGACTATAAATAATATCATAACTATAGTCGTTGGCCACAGCAGTAATGTAGCTGGTGTTAACGTGCAATGCTTCAGAAAATAAGGGTGGTCGGTCGTAATAGAACCTACCACTTAATTCGGCTGCCAAATGTTGTGCATCTGCAGCACTGCCACCATTGCCGCACCACAATACCTTTCCACCATTTTTGTAGCAGGTTACAATGTCGTTAACAACGGAGTTTACCGAGTTTAAAATGTCGGTATTAGATAATAAAGAGGTTTTAAGTTTAACAGAGGCCTCAATTTTAGATTTTATAAAATTTACCATGCCCTAAATTTATGTTTTTTTACGGCTATTTGCGTTAATTAAGGGTAATTTTTTAATTGTGATTTTAAAGTATTAAGTTTGTTATAGAAATATTGTTTTTAACGATGAATATCGAAGTTTGTTTTACGCCCCAGGCCTATCCACTTTTTCACAATCCGGATTCGGTAGTTGTTGTTATTGACGTGTTAAGGGCTACATCGGCCATTACTACTGCGTTTTATAATGGCGTACTAAAAATGATACCTGTGGCCACGGTTGAGGAAGCCCTGGAGTATCAAAAGAACGGTTTTATGGTAGCAGCAGAAAGGAACGGAGAGATTGTAGAGGGATTTGACCTGGGGAACAGCCCTTTTGGCTATATGAACTCTAAAGTAAAAGGAAAAACCATTGCTATAACTACAACTAATGGCACACAAGCTATAGAAGCCGCAAAAAAAGCCCATAAGATTATTATTGCCAGTTTTTTAAATTTAGATGCAGTAGTTGACCACTTAAAAGCGGAGAAAAAAGATGTGTTGTTTGTTTGCGCTGGCTGGAAAAATAAATTTAACCTTGAAGATACTTTATTAGCAGGAGCGATTGCAGATAAACTAATTTTTAATTGTGGTTTTGATAGTAATTGCGATTCTACACTTGCTGCTATAGATCTTTATAAATTAGCAAAACACGATCTTGTAAAATATTTGGCTAACTCATCGCATCGCAACCGCCTGGCAAAATTAGATCTTGAAAGGGATATTAAATATTGTTTAACGCCAAACCAATGCCCGGTTGTACCAGTAATGAAGGGTAAGTTTTTGGTGAAAGCATAATCTTAAAATTTAACTAAAAAGGCACATAGAATTTTTCTAATAGATTGACAGCTTTGCTTATATGTCTATGTGTTTTGTTTTTTTGTTCGACACCGTTCGAACTGACAAATTATCGTTTCGTCATTGTCTCCGGATTCTTAACAGCTTTTTTGCTTCCTCCGTACAATTCAAATTTTAAGAAACGGCATTCAAGCGAACCGTTATAAATATGGATCCTTCTCGATGGTCGCAAGCCTATGCTCTTTATGGCTTCCGGGCTACTTGTAATTATCCAGGCATTGTAATTTTGAAAATCTTTTTTTAGTTTATTACCAATTTCCTTATACATTTTTTCGATCTCCGGCACTTCCATTCTTTCGCCGTAAGGTGGGTTTAAAATAACCACACCACCACCTCGCGTTGGCATAAGGTCAAAGAAAGACTGGTTAACGCACGTGATCACATCATCTACTTTTGCATTCTTTGTATTGGTAATTGCTTTTTTTACTGTTGGTTCATCAATATCGTTAGCAATAATGTTTACTTCGGCATTTTTTATTTTATTAATGCTGCTTTCGTAAATGGTTTCATATAATTTTTCATCATAATTTCGCCATTTCATAAATGTAAAATCAGAACGATAGTAACCCGGAGGAATATTGTTTGCCCAAAGGGCGGCTTCAATAGCAATTGTGCCGGCACCGCACATACCATCTATTAATTCTAAATGTCTTTCCCAACCACTTAGTTTAACAAGACCCGCAGCCAAAACTTCTTTCATGGGTGCTTCGTTAATATCCGATCTGTAACCGCGTTTGTATAAAGGATCGCCGCTACTATCTAAATTCAATGTTACTTCGTTATTATAAATGTGTATGTATAATTTAAAGGCGGGTTTAATAAGATCTACATCGGGTCTGCTTCCTGTTTTCTCGCGAAAACGATCTACAATAGCATCTTTAGCTTTTTGATTTGCAAATAAAGAATGGGTGAAGATCTCAGAATTTAAAACACTTTCTATCATTATGCTGTCTGTGACAGAAATAAATCTTTCCCAATCTATTTTTTTTATATTATCATAAAACTCATGTTCGTCGTTGGCTTCAAATTTTGCTATTGGAATAACAATTTTTAATGCGGTATGTAAACATAAATTTGCTTTATATAAAAAACCAATGTCGCCCACAACAGAAACACCGCGTTTAAATTCGGTTATTTCTTTACCACCAAGATTTAATAATTCTCTAGCAAGCACTTCTTCAAGGCCAAAAAAGGTAGTGACCTTCATTTCAAAATCACCCGTGTGCGAAAAATCGTATTTTAAATTATTCAATGTAATAGTATTTCTTTAGTGTTAGCTTTTATTTTTTCCGAGATCTCATCAATTGGCAGATCGTTATCATCCGTGCCAAAAGGATCTTCAATTTCTTCACTTATTAGTTCTAGTGAAGCGAATGCATAGAACATGATCATAACAATTGGTATAGACCAATAACCGGTAGTTAAACCAAAAGAAATTGGCATGGTGATGATATAAATAAAAACTATTTTTTTAATGAAGATACTGTAAGAGTAGGGAATAGGCGTACTTTTAATGCGTTCGCAGGCACCGCAGATCTCGGTCATGTCATCTAAATTTTCGCTAACAATAAGATAATCATTTTGCGTTTGTGGATTTTTTTTACAAATATTAAGAACGTAGCAGGTTAATTGTTTAATAATGAAATTTGGTTTGTGAGCAGCGTTATCGAAATTCTCCTTTTTTAATTCCTCACTAAATTCAATGTCAAAATAACCGGTGTTGCCACGCAGATGATCTTTTACCGCAAAAGCATAATTGCTTACAAGGCTCTGAATTTGTCTTCTTGTTTCAAGATCGCTATGCGGAATTAAGGCGTGCAGTTTAATGCACAGGTTTCTTGAATTATTTAGTAACGAGCCCCACAACTTCCTGCCTTCCCACCAGCGGTCGTAAGCAGAATTGATACGAAATACAAGTACCAATGAAATAATAAAACCCGAGATCTGGTGAAAGATAGTTAGGTTGCCTGGTAAAAATTCGTTAAAATGATTTTGCTCTACATAACTTATTAAACCAGTTACAACACCTAATAAAAGGATAGCTGGTAACAGGATACGAAACGTATCTGATTTATGAAAATAGAGGATGAGTTTAAGCCAGTCCTTAGGATTATAAGTTACCATTTAATTTAATGGGCTTAAAAATTCAAAATTACTTTGCGGATGATTGCTACACATTCCATTAATTGTTCTTTTGTAATAACCAATGGTGGTGCAAAACGGATAATGTCGCCATGTGTAGGCTTTGCTAATAAGCCGTGTTCGGCAAATTGCAAACACACTTCCCAGGCTGTTTTACCATCTTTTTCTTTTATAACAATGGCGTTAAATAAACCACGGCCTCTTACCGCTGTAATAAGATCTGTTTCTGCTTTTAGCTTATTTAATTCCTCACGGAAAATAATTCCAAGCGCTTCAGAATTCTCAGCAAGTTTTTCGTCTTTCAATACTTTTAATGCTTCCATGGCAACGGCACATGCTAGAGGATTACCACCATATGTACTTCCATGCTCGCCGGGTTTAATGGTTAACATTATTTCATTAGAAGCCAATACTGCGCTCACCGGTAAAATACCACCACTTAACGCTTTTCCTAAAACTAAAATATCTGGTTTCACATTTTCATGATCACATGCTAACATTTTTCCGGTACGAGCTAAACCCGTTTGTACTTCGTCGGCAATGAACAAAACGTTATATTTTGTACAAAGATCTCTTACACCTTTTAAATAGCCTTCATCAGGAACAACAACTCCGGCTTCACCCTGAATTGGTTCGACCATAAAGGCTGCAGTGTTTGGATCTTTAATAGCATTTTCTAGTGCAGTTAGATCGTTATAATCTACCAATTGATAACCTGTCATGTAAGGGCCAAAACCTTTATAACTACTAGGGTCGTTACTTGCAGAAATGGCGGCCAATGTTCTTCCCCAAAAATTTCCACTTGCAAAAACAATTTTTGCCTGATTTTCTTTTACACCTTTTACATCGTATGCCCAACGGCGCGCTAACTTAATAGCAGTTTCGCCACCTTCAACACCAGTATTCATGGGTAACACTTTGTCGTAACCAAAATAGGAAGTAATAAATTTTTCGTATTCGCCTAAAAGCGAATTATAAAACGCACGGGAAGTTAATGTTAACTTTTGCGCTTGTGTAGTTAACGCTTTAATAATGCGTGGGTGACAATGCCCTTGATTAACGGCAGAATATGCAGCTAAAAAATCGAAATATTTTTTTCCATCAACATCCCAAACAAAAACGCCTTCGCCCCTTTCAAGCACAACAGGAATTGGATGATAATTATGTGCTCCGAAATTTTCTTCCAGCTCAATTAATTCAGCGCTTTTTGTCATAGTCTCAATCATGATAGTAGATTTATATACAAATATAAGAAATCCGGGGCAGTTTTTTTGAAGAAAAAGAAGCTATTTATTGGTATTTATCCAACAAATAGAGCAGGGCGCCAATAGCCGCAGAGCCTAGTTCAAGCTCACGTTTATGTACTTTATCAAAAGTATCCTGCGCAGTGTGATGAATGTCAAAATAACGCTGCGTATCCGGTTCAAAACCAATACACGGAACGCCTAATTTTTTGAGAGCAATAAGATCTGCACCGCCGCCACCTTTTTCAATACGTTCTACGTAATAAGGCGCAAACAAACTTTTCCATTTGGCAACTAAATTGTATAAACCAAAAGAAGTATCAACGCCAAAACCTCTTGGTGTAAATCCTCCCGCATCTGTTTCTAAAGCGGAAATATGTTTTTCTTTATTTTCATTCGCAAATTTAGCGTAAGCTTCTCCACCCATTAAACCATTTTCTTCGTTCATAAAAGCAACGGCTCTTATGCTATGTTTGGGCTTTACCCCAAGTAATTTATAAACTGCCAGAACTTCGATGCTTTGTACAATTCCCGTACCATCATCATGCGCGCCTTGTCCGTTATCCCAACTATCCAAATGGCCGCCGGCAATTATAAATTCGTTTGGTTTTTCGGAGCCGGTAATTTGTCCAACTACATTAAAAGATGGTTCATCAGGCAAAGTTTGGCAATGTGTTTCAATATAAATTTTTAATTCGTTATCTTTTTTTAACGCCTCGCTTAAAAGATCGGCTGCTTTGTAACTAATAGCTAAGGTTGGAACTTTTATTTTACTTAATGTTGTGTCATAATTCATATTACCGGTGTGTGGCTCATCATCTGCAACAGAGGTCATACTCCTGACAATAGAACCAACTGCACCGTATTTTGCAGCATAACTTGCACCTTTGCCACGGTACTTAACCGTTTCGCCATATGCCGAGCCCGTTCTTACATGCGTTTGATCGAAGAACACATTATAAAAAACGATCTTACCTTTTACATTTACCGATCCTAGATCTTCTAACTCTTCAAAACTCTTTACCTCAATAACCTGAGCGTTAACACCTGTTGGACCTGTACCGACACAGTTACCAAGTGCTACGCAATTTAGAGCTTTGTTTAATTTTAATTTTGTTGAAGATAAATTGCATTTTTCTTTTTTACCGCGCACCCAATGTGGCACCATGCAGGGTTGTAAAATTACAGTATCGGCACCGGCTTCATACATGGCTTTTTTTGCCCATATTACTGCTTGCGCAGCTTGTGGACTGCCGCTTAAACGTCCGCCAATTTTTGTTGCCAGGTATTCTAAATTAGAATAGCATTTACTTTTAGTTAAATAATAATCGTAGATCTTTTTTAATGCGATAGAATCTTTGGTTCGACCAGGCTCACCACTGGTATTCTGCGCAAAAGAAACAAAACAAAATAAGATCGGGATAAGTTTAAATATTTTCATGTTAGCGTATTACGATCTGTTCTACTAATTTATAACCGCAAAATTTATTGATGTTAGCAATAAGTTCTTCTTTTCTGAAAGAGAGTTCGTGTTTAAGTGCGGCAGAATTTAAACCCACGAAAACGATCTTATCATTAAAAAATATTTCTGTTGTGCTTTTAGCGATCACTTCGCCTACAATATCTTTCCAGCCATTTTTTACAGTAAACTGCGAGATCTTTACGTCTAATTTTTCCTGTTTAAATAACTGGTCAATGGCATCACCTAATTTTATGAGATTATTTTTTTTTGCCATTATAGTATTTCGCAATTTGCATCTGATCCCGCTAACCCACTTTCATTATATTTTTGAACACATTTTGCGTAAGCGGTTTCTTTCTTTTTTTCTTTAAAATTGTAATCCATATCACTAACAAAGCCTCTTCGCGCTTGAGAAGTGCAATGACATTTGTATTCTTTTTTACAGCTGCAAATGAAGATAAACAGTATAGAGAAGAGAAATAACTTTTTCACTTTAATGAGTTTTATAAATATTTTTTTGGACTTGTACTTTTCATGTCATCGCTTGCTTTTATCACTTTTTCTTTAAGCGATTCTTTAAAGGCAATCATTTTTTGAAGGATATTTTTATCGGAAGCTCCTAAAATCTGAGCTGCAAGAATACCTGCATTTTGTGAGGCATTAATGGCTACTGTTGCCACCGGAACACCGTTAGGCATTTGAACAATACTTAATAAACTATCCCAACCATCAATACTATTGCTGCTTTTTACAGGCACGCCAATTACTGGTAAAGGTGATAATGAAGCTACCATGCCCGGTAAATGAGCGGCACCACCTGCACCGGCAATAATAACCTGTATGCCTCTTGTATGCGCAGTTTTCGCATACTCAAACATTTTTTCGGGAGTGCGGTGCGCAGATACGATATCTATTTCAAATTCTATTTCAAATTCTTTTAAAATATCTGCAGCAGCCTGCATCGTTGGCAGATCACTTTTGCTACCCATTATAATTCCTACTTTGATCATATTTTCTCAATTGAAGGTTTTTGATTCAGATCATAGATCTCCATAATATTCCTTAATACTTTATCAAAGTTAATATTTAAATCTTTCAATTTACCTGTCTTTATATCAAATATCCAACCGTGTACGGCAAGTCCCCACTCATAGTAAGCTTGTTGAACTGCAGCGGTTTTAATAATGTTGATGCATTGTTCCTGCACATTTAATTCTATTAAACGATTATAGCGTTCGTCCTCATCTGTAATACAATTCAATTCATTTTTGTGCAAGCGATAAACGTCTCTTATACCCCTTAACCAGGGGTTAAGTATTCCCAGGTCAGAAGCTTGCATAGCTGCCTTTACGCCACCACAATAATAATGACCGCAAACTATTACATGTTTCACTTTTAAATGCCTTACACCATAATTAATTACAGACATAACGTTCAGGTCAACATTATTTACAAGGTTGGCAATATTCCTATGAACGAATACCTCGCCCGGATGAACACCCATCATTTCTTCGGCGGTTACTCGGCTATCCGAGCAGCCAATATATAACATGGAGGGAGTTTGTCCTTTCGATAAATTCTCAAAATAATCTTTATCGTCTGCCAGCTTTTCTGCAACCCAATTTTGGTTGTTCTTAAATATGTCTTGTATGTTCATTTATAATAATATATCGTTTACAGGTGTGAGCGGTTTTGGCAGATCTTTTTCATCCAACATATCGCGCAGATCTATTTCAATAGAACGCGAAATAGCTGATATAGGAACATCGTTGGCGCCGCCCTCAAAAGGGTTTTCGGTTGCTTCGCCAATGCGTTCCATCAAATGAAAAACAAAAGCTACAATTACCGAACATGGCACGGTTGCCCAAATAAAAAGATCTTCCGGACCATCGGTAAGTTTACCAAATTCTTGTATAATTCCGAGAGGTAGCATGGCGATGAAAAGTCGAACAAACATTTGATTAATGGTTGCAAATTGTCTTGGATAAGGAAAATTTTTAATGCGTTCTGATTTTCCCTGATCTTCATAAAACGAAGCGAGCATTTTTTCTAACTCAATAAAATCAAATTCGGATAATTTTCCTTCAGCTTTTAATTTTTTTAAATGGGCCGATTGCATGGCGATGATTTGCGCCGCTTTATTTTTCTTTGTGAGAACGTATTCAAGATCGGAAGCAGATAAATATTTTTTTAGTTCATCCTCCATTTTAGTTTCGTACTCAGGCACAATAAAAAATCTTTGAAATTCTATGTTGCTCTTTAGTTTTGTGGTTTCCCAAACCCTATACTCTCGCAATTGAAAACGTAAAGCGGTAAGCCAGGCGATGTGCCTGTATATTATTTCGCGAACAACATTTTTATCAGCATGAACCATGTCTCTTACCAGGATGCCCCAGGTTCTGCTACTATTAACTATGCCGCCCCAAACCTGTCTTGCTTCCCATAACCTTGCATAAGTTTGCGTATTCTTAAACCCAATTAAAAAAGCGGCAGCTGTACCAACTAAGCCAATAGCCACCCAGGGAATTATTAACCACCTTACTCCAAGAAAATAGTGAAGGGCAGTAACAATTATAGAATATTCAAAGAAAAAATAGATGTCTCTCCTTGTCCAGTATATAACCTGTTTTAAAGTGAATCTTTTACCTGCGTGCATTTTAGTTTGATCTTATTGCTTTAGGTAATGCTGTATTAAATATGTAATGCGCGTTTACCGGTTGCATCCAAACATGCTTCTTTCATACTTTCTGTAAATGTTGGATGCGCATGACTCATGCGAGAAATATCTTCGGCACTTGCTTTGTATTCCATCGCAACAACTGCTTCGGCGATCATATCAGCGGTACGCGGACCGATCATATGAACACCTAAAATTTCATCAGTGGTTTCATCAGCTAATACTTTTACAAAACCATCTGTATCCATACTTGCACGGGCTCTTCCACTTGCTTTAAATGGAAATGAACCAACTTTATATTTTCTACCTTGTTCTTTTAATTGTTCTTCAGTTAAACCAACAGCAGCCACTTCTGGCCAGGTATAAACAACACCAGGAATTAAATTATAATCGATGTGAGGTTTTTGGCCTGCCATTTGTTCGGCAACAAACACACCTTCTTCTTCTGCTTTATGCGCAAGCATGGCACCTTTAATAACATCGCCTATAGCATAAATGCCTTCTACGTTTGTGCGTAAATGATCATCTGTTTCTATCTTACCACGATTATCTACTTTCACGCCAATTTTTTCAAGGCCTAAATTATCCGTGTATGGTTTTCTGCCAACGGCAACTAAACAATAATCACCTTTAATTTCAACCTTTTCATCTTTGCTATTTAAGGCACTAACGGTTACCTCTTTGGCAGTTGCTTTAGTGCCGGTAACTTTATGTTTGGTTAAAAATTCAAAGCTTAATTCTTTTTTAAGCACACGTTGTAATTCTTTGCTTAAAGCGCCATCCATACCAGCAATGATACGATCCATAAATTCAACAACGGTTACTTTGCTTCCTAAACGTCCGTAAACGCTTCCTAATTCCAAACCAATAACACCGCCACCAATGATAATAAGGTGTTTTGGTATCTCTTGTAACTCTAATGCTTCTGTAGAAGTGATCACGCGTTTTTTATCGATCTCGATTCCTGGAAGGGAAGAAGGTTTTGAACCGGTAGCTATAATTGTTTTTGCAGTTTCAATGGTTTCTTTAGAACCATCTGCTTTTGCAATCTCGATTGTGTTTTTTGTAACGAAAGATCCGTGTCCTGTAAAAACAGTGATCTTATTTTTTTTCATTAAGAAATTAATACCGTCAACCGTCATTTTTACAACGCCGCGTTTACGCTCTATCATTTGTTTGATATTAGGCTTTGGAGTATTAATATCAATGCCATGTTCTTTAAAATTATGAAGGGCGTTGTGAAAATGTTCGCTCGAATCTAATAAAGCTTTTGAAGGAATACAGCCTACGTTCAAACAGGTTCCTCCTAATGCAGGATATTTTTCTATCAAAGCGGTTTTCATGCCTAATTGCGCGCAACGAATTGCAGCAACATATCCACCAGGGCCGGCTCCGATAATTGTAACATCAAATTTTTCCATAAATAATTGAGATTAAAAATCAACCCGAAGTTACAGTTTTTTTGGAAATATCAGGGTTGGAATAAAAACAAAAAAGGCTTTATTATTAGTAAAGCCTTTTTGTTAGAATTGTGTTAAGAATTAAGCAGCGCGGCCTAATTTATAAAGTAGTTTTTCGTGCGACCACAAAGCGCCGGCGAAGGTTTTTTTGTCTAAATAAGGCAAGTTAAACTCTTTAGCTGTATCCTTTACGATCTTAGAAATTTTAGGATAATGTACGTGGCAAATAGTAGGGAATAAGTGATGTTCTACCTGATGATTTAAACCACCTACAAGCCATGAAAAAACAGGATCGCCGGTAGCAAAATTCATTGTAGTTGCTAACTGGTGAACGGCCCAATGATTTTCGATATTACCCTCTTCGTTCGGAAGCGGAAACTCAGTTTCTGCAACTACGTGCGCAGGTTGGAAGATCATGGCTAAAATAACTCCGGCAATATAATGCAATACTAAAAAGCCACAAAGCCAGTTTAAGAAAGTCATTTCTTTTACAAGGAAGTACGGAAGTAACATATAACCGTAATAAATAAACTTAGAGATAATTACTAACGTTAATTCAGTTGCATAAGTAGTATTGGCTGTTTTTAAGTGACCAGCTTTGTTATAACGCGCTAATTGTTTAAAATCCTTTGTGGTACTCCACATTAAGGTCATCATACCGTAAAAGAACCATGCGTAGATGAACTGTAGTTTATGGATCCATTTGTGCTTAGCATGCGGTTCAAAGCGCATAAAACCGGGAGGAGCAATGTCTTCATCCACTTCATGAACGTTGGTGTAGGTGTGGTGAATAACATTATGTTGAATTCTCCAGTTTAAAGAGTGTCCTCCAAGTATGTTAAGGGTGGCATAGCCTAAAATTCGGTTAAGTTTTGTGTTTTTGCTGTAGCTGCCGTGATTGGCATCATGCATAACGCAAAGGCCAATACCTGCTTTCGCAAAACCCATGGTTACAGCAAGAAAGAACCAGATCCACCTGCTGTCGAAGACACCTAATGTAATAAGTAAATAAGGGGTAAAGTAGGCGGCAAACATAAATGCTGTTTTAATGTACATATTGGCATTACCGCTTTTACTGATCTTGTTGTCTCTAAAGTAAGAATCAACTCTTTTTTTAAGTTCGGTATAAAATAGTCGGTTTGAGTTGTTAAACCGAACGACGTTTGGGTTACTCATTTTTAATTTGTTTAGTTGTGTGTTTTATAGCAACGTAAAGATAGTATTTGGATCGAGACTATAAAAATTATTTGTTAAAAATATTAACAATAAAGATTTTATAATCTGCAGTATCATTATATTTTCTGGAAACGAACGATAGCGTGGTTTGCCCTACTGACAAGGCTTTCAGGTTGAAGTCAACTCCTTTTTCGTTGCCATGCCAAACCGCCCCAAGATCTTTTATAAGACTTTTATCATAGTTTTCGCCTAACTGCCAAATATACCCGCTCGAATGATCTTCGGGAAGGTTAATTTTAAATTTAGTTCCGTTTTCCACTTTATTTATTTTTGGAGATTCGTCTTTTATTTGCGTTAAACTGCAAAATTGCAGGCATGAAATGCAAAAAAGCATCAGAAAACGGCTATAAAAAGTTTTTAACATTAATTGAGTTTAGATAGATGAGTAACGCTTTCTAAAATACCATTCTACAGAAAGAAAAATTAAAATTAACCAAAATAGCCATTTAAGATCTATTAATAAAGTAGTGTTATTTTGCGAGTAAGTGATAGGTTTTATTTGTTCATTTTTTAAGATCTCTTTTTCTAATAAGTCCAATTGATCTTTGTAAAATAACTTACCGGCTGTGTGCTTTGCCATTGCATTTAAAACTTGATGATTGGCAACAGTATTTATTTTTTCAGATACAATTTCCTTAACCAAAATGCTGCCTTGTTTTACAAACAACTCGCCATTAACCTTTACTTTAGCTTCGTATTTATATTCGCCAAAGGGTAAAAGGCCTAAGTTTAATTTATACGCATTGGATGTTTTGCTAAAAGTATAATTGAATTTTTTTCCTTCGGCATTCGATAAAGTAAGCGACACATCCGGCTCGGTGATGAGCTCGTAACTTTTATTATAAACTTCGGCACCAAGTTCTATGGTTTCGTTCTCATTAAATGTTTTTGGAGCTATTATCCTGAAAAAACTCTTATCGCTTTTAACAGATAGGTATTGAACCGATTTACTTATTAACTCATTAAATAGATTATTATTTGTGTGTTCTGCAAAATCACGCATTTTCCATTTCCATAAACCATCGCCAATAAAAACGCTGTTCTTTAAACCATTAATTTCAGAAAAAATTAAAATAGGATTATCGGTTTCTACCACACCAATACGCTGGTGCATTAAAGCATTGCTGCCATTGCCCATTGTGTAATTTCCGAAAAAAGTTTTTATAGCAGGCAATTCTTTGGTGAATTTTTTTAGCTCATCGCTTATCGTAAACAAACCAAAAGAAGGATTTATAAAAGCTTCCGCATCATTAAAACGATTAAGTGCTGAATTGATCTTTATGCCCTGCAAATTTTCTGATGAGGTTGGATTAACGATCCAAAAAGGAATTGAATTTATTTTACAATCATTAATAATTGGGTTTTGATTTGTTAAAGGCCCGTGTAAAATAATAAGGCTGTATTGTTTTAAAGGCTTTTTAAATTCCGCCGCAAGCCCATAGTCTACTTCGTAACTGGTACTGTTCAAAATAGCATCCTTAATGGCTGCAATATCGGGGTGGGGGGCGGTAGCGAGCAGCAGCACTTTTTCTTTATTATCAATTACATCTACTACAAAAGTTTGCTGGTTATTTAAAATATTTTTTTCTTCTTCCAAAACAGTTATCCTTACATTGTATTTAGAAACGCCAACTGTATTTGCATTAAATGTAAAATTACAAGTGGCTAAAAAATTATCTGAATTTATTTTTAAAGTTTGTTTTGCTTTTTCGGTTTGATTTTGATACAAGCTTACAACAACATCTTTACCAATAAAATTTTTTGCAGTAACAATAACTTCAGCGGGAAAAATATTTCCTAAATAAGCCACCTGGTTATGATTTATTTTTTGAATTGCCAGATCTTTTATCTCGCTTGTATCGCCAATTGCAATTGGATAAACGGGGTAGTTTAATTTTTCCGACGCGTAAATAGGGTTGGAGCCTTTGTTATAAATACCATCACTTATTAGTACTAATGCGCCAATATTTTGATCGGAAAAATTGTTCTCAATTTCAGAAAGTAAGTTAGAAATGTCTGTTTCTTTTTCGTTAAAAGAGGGGATTTCTTTTGAAGAAGAAGTTTTGTTTCCAAATAAGAGTGTCTTTACTTCAAAATTCTTTGAAATGTTATTTTTGAGTGCTTCAATTTTTGAAATGAGATCTTTTTTGATTTCCAGACTGTCTTTTTGCATCACCATAGAAGAAGAATTATCAATGGCAATTAAAATAATAGGGTTTTGCGTTTCGTTCTTTAGCTGTTTTAAAAAGATAGAAAGTAAGAAGAGGGAAATTAAAGTAACGCTGCAAAAACGTAGACCAAATAGTAGACGTGTTACATTTTTTGGAACATCGGCATTTTTTTTATTCTTATAATATAAAAGAAGAGCAACTACCAAGCCTAAAACAAAGCTTAATAAAAAAAAATACCATGGACTGTTAACTATAATTTTTGAAAGCAATTTTTTAAAAAGATTAAGTTGCGTTAGGTAAGCATACCACCACAAACATTAATGCACTGGCCGGTAACATAAGCACTCATATCACTTGCCAGGAATAAAGTAACATTGGCAACATCTTCGGTTGTTCCTCCGCGTTTTAATGGAATACCATCGCGCCATTGCTGAACAACTTTTTCATCCAGTGCAGCTGTCATTTCAGTTTCAATAAAACCGGGTGCAATTGCATTTGAACGAATATTTCTTGAACCCAATTCAAGCGCAATCGATTTTGTAAAACCAATGATGCCAGCTTTTGAAGCCGCATAATTACTTTGTCCGGCGTTACCTTTAACACCTACAACAGAACTCATATTAATAATAGAACCTTTTTTAGCCTTTAACATTGGACGTTGAACCGCCTTAGTTAAATTAAAAACGGATTTTAAATTGGCGTTCATTACTTCGTCCCACTGCTGCTCGCTCATGCGCATTAATAACGTATCGCGAGTAATACCGGCATTGTTAACCAGGATATCGATAGTGCCAAATTCGGCTACCACGCTGGTAACCAGCTCGTCAGCAGCCTTAAAGTCGCCAGCATCGCTCTTATAACCTTTAGCTTTTACCCCTAAAGCCTGAAGTTCGGCCTCAAAAGCTTTGGCTTTTTCTTCAGAACTAACATAGGTAAAAGCAATATTTGCTCCATTTTGCGCGAAATTTAAAGCAATTCCGCGTCCAATCCCTCTTGTTGCGCCGGTAATAAGGGCAACCTTATTTTGTAATAATTGCATATAATTATAGTATAAAGTTCAAAGGTAAGTTTATTTTAACACGAAAAAAACGCAAAAAACGCTTTGAATTTTAACAAATTTTCAATTTTGGCACGAATATTGATGTAATTTGTTAAAATAAACTAAAGAGTTATATTTACAAACTTAAATTAGAATTTTAAAACATGAAAAAAATGCAAAAAATGATGAAACTGTTTGTGTTTGCACTGATCTTAGCTTGCCAGGCAAGTTACGCGCAAATTAACAAAACAGTGCAAACTACGCCTCCGATGCACACTTACATCTTCACGGCAGATTCATTGGCCGGTTTTGAAGAAGAGGCTGCAAGAAATTACGCTATTTCTGACGGATTTTTAGGTGAGGAATTTAAAGTAAAAATGTGGCAATTAAAACGTGCTTACGTTAATGCTAAATATGGTATCACACCAAAAATCGTAAAATATAAGAATTCAAGTTACAATAACGCTAAATCAACTGTTGTTGCTGCTTGCGTTAATGAAGATTTTGAAGGATCTACCGCTGGTCAGATCACCAGTTCTAACCAAATTAATGGTTGGACAGTGAGTTCTGGTTTGAACCAGTTTCCAAGTAACTCGTGTAATTTAAGTGGTTGCTGCTTAAACAATCCCACTGAGTGTGAATTGATCACGGCACCTGCTTCAGGATATATTGACCCTGTTATTTCAGGTAACTACCCAATTCACTCTGTGTTTGGCACTACTCCAAATACTGGTAACTCTGTTAACCCAACCATTCCAAGTATGTTTGGTAACAACTTTATCAGGATTAATAGTAATATCAATAACTACACCATTGCTAAGTTATCGAAAACTTTCCTTGTTACTTCAAGTAATGCATTATTCCAATTTGCATTCATTTCAGTTTTTTCAACGGGTCACACTTGTTGTTCTGCCGGTGCGTTTCAAATTAACTTAACCAACGCAAGTGCTTTACCAAGTCCAACAGTTATTACATGTCCAAACTTCTCAGTTTCGGCTCCAAGTTCTCAATGCCCTACTTCAGGAACAAATTTACCTCAGTATTTTAATGCACCATCGGGTACTCCATATACCGGTTCAGGTTCATTAGTTTATAACAAATGGAAAGTGAGTTCGATTGATTTAACTGCATACATTGGTCAAAATATTCAAATTGACGTTGTTGCTACTGACTGTGATGCTGGTGGTCACTATGGATATGTTTATTTTGACGCACAATGCGGGCCTATGACCATTATTGGTAATGGTAATCCATTTGCTGCAGGTACCCCATCTATTACGTTACCTACTTGCGGTGCAACTGGTGCTTCTATTATTGCTCCGGGTGGACTAGGGCCATATTCTTGGGCTGGCCCGGGTGTTAACCCGCCATTTACAACCCCAGCTTATACTAACCAAACTTATACAACTAACATTTCAGGTAACTATACTTTAACTATGAACCCTCCGGGGTCATGTGCTCCAATTATTCGCGTAATTACTGTTACTATTACTCCGGCCCCACAAGTTTTCGCTTCAGTGCAACAGGCGCCTTGCGGTGGAACGATCGCAATTGCTTCCTGTACCGCAGCTGGTTCTGCCTCGGTACCGGCAACTATAGTCTGGTCGCCAAATCCGGTCTCTCTTAACTCTACAACAACACAAGCTACCTATACCATTGGTACAGGACCTTGTACAGTTACTGTTACCGATTTAATTGGTTGCTCTACAAGTGCTACTGTAAATATTAATTCAGCACCTGCTATTCCTACCTTAACAATCACCAACGTTACCGGTTCGGGAAGTATAACTTGCGGTAATCCCACTATCAATTATATTGCAGCAAGTAATTATCCTGCTCCAGTCACCTATACCTGGGTAAGTCTCAGTGGAACTGCGACCGGAACGAATGTCACGTTTAGTAATCCGGCAACTTATACAGTAAGTGTATTAGACCCTGTTACGGCTTGCGGATCTTTTTCGATCTTCACCATTGGTATAAATACAATTGCACCAACATCAACAGTATCTCCGCTTGCACAAAACATCGTTTGTCCTGTTGGTTCACCTGCAACATTTACAGGTGTTACAACAAGCAGTCTTACGAACATGACGCACTCTTGGTATTCTCCATTCTCTCCTGGAGCAGCTACGAATGGTGGTACAGTTTCTATTTATAATTCAAGTGCCCCTGGTACTTATACTTATTGTGTAACTAACAATCTTAACGGTTGTTCAACTTGTAAAACAGTTACTATTACTTCATCATCTGGATTCCCAACTTATACTATTACTAGTCCGCAACAATTTACAATTGGCTGTTCTACTACAAGTTTGGCAACCATTAATATATCTAATGTAACAACTGCTCCAACTCCTGGTGGTCCTGTATCTTATACAGTTTTACCTCCAACATTTGTTGGTCCAACTTATACTGTAGGTGGTTCTGCTACTTATACTGCAAACGTACCGGGTCAATACACTGTAATTGTACATGATAATACAAACAACTGTGAAACAAAAATTCCAGTGTCTATTATTCAAAATACATTTGCACCACAAATTACCGCTGCGGCTAATAACCCAACATTAACTTGTAATGTACCAAGTACTTTATTACAAGGTACAAGTACAAATACAAACGTAGCGTTTAGCTGGGCTTTCCCTGGTCCTCCTGCTGGTCAGTTACCAAATGATACTTTAACTGTATTTACCACAACAAATACTACGAATACAGTTGTTGCTACTTACACGTTATCAATTACCGATAACATTAATAAATGTAAGGCTACGCAAACATTAACTATCTATCAAAATACAGCTAAGCCTACTGCGTTAATTACGGGTAGTAATCAA